>NZ_LT629829.1 GCF_900106785.1 Prevotellamassilia timonensis
AAAGATCAAATGCTTTCGTGCACAAGTAAAAGGAGTCATAGACATACCATTCTTCATGTATCGTTTAGCAACAGTTTTGGGTTAGCATCTGCACGGCCTACTCCACAGGGTTTGTCGGGTGCGCCACTATTTGTTCTTTAGGTTCTTGATTTGCAGATTGTCTTTTCCCAATATGTCAAGGTATTCTTTCAGCTGTTGCGGGCTGGAAACGTTGATATTGAGGTTGATCCGGCAGTCTTCTTTACTGCGTCTTTCCTCTGGGGAAAGTAAATCGTACCAATTCATGTCCAAAGCCTTGCAAATGTTGTTGATTACATCAAATCTTGCCTTGGTTTTACCGGTCTCAATCTTTGAAATTACAGAGGCACTAATGCCCACTAAACCAGCTACATACTCTTGTGAAAAACCTTTCAATTCACGTTGCTTTCTTAGCATTGTTCCTATATTTTCCATAAATATAAAGTTAGTAGCTTCTAAGCGGCAATTATCTTTCCCAAACAAGCAAATTCTTGTCTCTTGGGCACAAAATATTTCCGTAGAAGCAAGTTCAACAAAAAATTCAGGGAAATAATATAAGAGACATAAAATCAACAGGAACAGTAGTGAATTGGCGTCAAAAAGTGCCATTAGCATCACTATAGGAGCTAATGGCACTAATTTACCTTCAACTATTTCCGAATAGGAGATAGTCAATAGGTAAGGCCTGTATAAACTATATTTTGAAAAGCATAAATGTCTCAAGAAAGCCTTTTCACAAACATCTACATGATTTCTTCGGCAAAGCCTTCCGAATAATACAGATATTGTATGGTTTCAAATGATTCGCCATAACCGGGAAATGACTGATATAAGTTTTTGGTAGTAAGATGTTGTTTGTGAATGTAGTCATTGGTGCAATGCCACACACAGTCTCCGTTAGTGCAAGGTGCAAGCCTATATATATAAATAGGCTCGCACCTTGCACTAAAAAGTGTAGCAGTGGAGTGGCTGAAAATATTTATTATAAAGCATTTGGCAATGTGTTCGTTTTTTAGTATCTTTGAACCGTGATAAAATGATGGCATAGGCATTCAAAAGGGTTTCAAAAAGCCTTCAGAAATGTGCTACAATTTTGCTACATTTGTTCTTTACCTTGATGTTATAACGCTGATATACAGAGAGAATAGGCTGACAAGTTCAGAAACCTCTCTCTCCGCCAAAATCAGCGTAACGAGTTGTAAAACAATAAGTTACGCTGATTTTTATTTATATACATCGGACAAGCTACGGACTTTTTTAAGAGCACTGCTGTGAATAATACTTGCACAAGTCGGCAATCTCAGCATTGCCAGAAGCACAGGGAAGCCGTCGAATTACAAATAGGACAGGTATGACAAATATCAGAATCAAAGAATGGGGGGAGAAATGGGTTGAACGTTTCAACGAACTTTCTGCAAAATATGAAGTTCCATATTACACCCAATCTCCATTGAACTTGGTCGGAGATAGGATCGACATAATGTTTGTCGGCATTAATCCCAAAGGAGGCAACAAAGGAGTTACAAACCGCACCTTGGATAATTTTCTTGCAGGTAATGAATGTTGGGGGCAAAGATTTTGCGGAGATAAGAATGTGTGGAAGTTTACGAATGGTGCAAGATTCTTTATGGGCTATGATGCCTCTAAACATGTAGACACGATAGACAATGATCATAAAGTGGTGTGGACTAATCTGACACCATTTCAATCAGACAAAGGTTTTACTGACTTGAAAGCCGAATTGCGAGACGAGGGAGTAAAATCTACGCTTGAACTCATCTCTATCTTAAAGCCTGAGAAAGTTGTATTTCTCGGTGGTAATGCCTTTGGCTTACTTGACAAATATGCTGATAATAACCTGAGACTACATTTTGAACATATAAAGGTTTTTGACAAACTCCCCTTGGAAATAGGACGGTTATACAACATACCTGCATATTATGTGAGTCACCCGTCTGGAAAATGGCCGGTAAGTCATTGCTTTATCTCAGTATTCGTTTTTCTTCGCGACCTTATTGATATTTATGATAATGACAAACCTACAAAGTCCTTAAAAACGGTTGCAGAAAACATGAGAAAGGAATTTGCACTATGGCATGACCGAATTGAAACAATGTAAACAGCGCATCATGTGAACGAGAGAAACTTATTTTGCAAGTTCTATTTGTTGGAGCAGAGCCGATGCTGCTTAGTATCAAATAATGATTAGCTACATAAAGTAAACTATTGCTATTTGGTAAAACGCCAAAGAAGAAATGTATCCTCCGCGAAGTCCTATTTTTAAGGGGCGATGGGAGGATACATTTCTTCTTTGGCGTTTTACCCGACAGCAATAATCACTTATATTTAGCATAAACCATCACAGGCCTTTGCTTTGATGCTCCACGATAGATCTCCATCACTTTAGCCACACAGTCCCGCGACACCGTGAAACAACCACGACTCTCTGAACCTATCGGGATATAGTCCCTTTCACCCGAAAATCTCGTCACCTTTCCTGCCGAATGAATCAAGATGCCACGTGGCTCGGCAAGATAGTTCGTTCTGTCAAGCCCCCTTAGGCGGACGCTATTCTTAAACTTGTAACCTTTTCCTACCATCACGTAACGTCCCAGGCTCGAGCACCCGCTGCCAAACTCATTGCTGAACTTTGGAGTGGCATCTGTGTTCCCCTTGCCACTGCCGTGCATACAATAGCTGCTCATCACGCGCTTGCCATGCTGCAAGTCGTATATGAAGAACCGCTTTTTGCCCGAAGGTATGGAGAAATCTACCAGGATATAATAATCTGTACTATACCCTTGTCTGTCGCAATAGTCCCTTACTTGAGAAAGGTCCTCACAATCCACCTTGTCATACCAAAGTTTGGCATCGATGTAATTATTATACAATGGTTTCGTGAACCTATTGTATATAGGTGGAACAAATGGAATGCAAGCTATTAGCAACAAGATCACTAACAACACTTTCAAAATTCGTTTCTTATTCATTGTCATCAACGAAAGAATATTTTGTATTTAAGTGAAAATACACCATTAATTGAAATGTCCTATCCATTGTCCATATTCGCAGTAGACTACCCGACTATTTTTGTCTATAGTAATGCATACGCCATAACTTTCTGATGTTGGATACTGACATTCATACATTCCATTGTCATTTTTCTTCCATTTTGGGGAAGCCTCAATCTGTTGGATAAAATCCTTTGAGATTTTTTTATCAAGCAACAGTACATATAGGCCATAACTTTCAGGTGGTCCAGATTGACAAGAGAAATCCACCAATTGATATGGTGGTAAAGATACTCCTGTTTTTTTACTAAGCACTTTACGATTGGCAAATTCCTCAAGTTCAAAGGCTGTGCCTCCGTCACTGGGATGTATTATAAATCCTTGCTTGGTGATTTCCATATCAAAAAGTGGTTCGTAGCTTACACTCTTAACAGGTGATTTCATATACTCACTATCCCAAGCCCTTCTGAAAGAAATACAAGTGTCACCTTTGTTGGTCCAGAACACATTATCTTTTGAATAGCATAAACTTTTCAGTTTATGAATGTATTCTTCCGACAGGGGTTTGTCAAAATCATAATAGATATAAGTACGATGTCCCTCCCACAGATCGTAGGTCACTACATTATTTCTGTAGGTGAATGCCGGAAAGTCATCGAGCCCGGTTATTGCAACGATGTCATCACGAGTCTTATATGGTATCTTATCTTCGCTTAAAGAAGAAGGGAAAAATTCGTCCTCGGCAATGTAGACGGTTGTATATGTTAACAACGCAACAGGCGATATAAACATCAACGGAATTCCAATCCACCAATATCTCATGCCATACCTCTTCATCTTACGAGGAAGCATCAACGAACATAACAACCAAGAGCCTGAACAGTCGGCAAATGTACGGAACTTCTTATTCTTCTTTCCAAGCCAATGGTAAAAAACCAAATGGTTTATGCCCTTTAGAATAAGAAGAGCAATCAAAATTGCCGGAATTGCTATAACGATAAACACTATTGTTTTCATATCTATAAAGAATTAGTGTTCGAAGGAACGTCATTCACTTTCTGTGCCACTTCCTTGGCTGTAGTCTGTACATGGTCGTCACCATCCTTTGCAAAACTTGCTGTGCTGGTTGCTACAACCATCATCAGCACAATCATTAACTTCTTCATCGTCTTTATTATTTTAGATTGTTTTATCTTATTGACAATGCAAAGGTAAAGTGACTATCCTGAAGCGAGAAACATTCTGGAGTTGCTTGTACAAGATGTATGGTTTATTGTATATCTTGTGCTTATCGTGTTCTTGTAACCAATATAGGCGCTATGCCGTGGTGAAGCCAATTCCAAACTCTACTCCAATAACTTTGATTACTTCATTTCCTTTTATTAAGCAAAGTTAAGATGGAATTTCTACATGGAATAATCATTACGTAAGACTTGTATGAAATGATAGATAAAATGTAGAAGAGGTAAGTTTCATCTGTTGAGCCAAGATATATGAAGACCTCAACTCCCTGCAAACTAAAAAGAATAAGTCCTGTAAATCTTTCGACTTACAGGACTCTGTTGCGGAGAGAGAGGGATTTTATACCACTCTACCATCTTCTGTAACTCGTTGATATTCAAGTGCCGTCTTTAGGCATTTTCGCTTGTTTTGCACGAAAAATGGCGCAGAACTGGCGCAAGACAAAACGTCTTAAAACACTGTGTATGAATGACTTTTGTTACGCGGTTTAACTATTTTAAGAAAACGATCGACTATATTTCCTACTCCACGCCTCAAATCTTTGAGGAGATTATGGTATTACGACACTCGCTTCTTACTTTTAAATAAGTCGGTTGCCATTGTTTTCTGTTTATCATCTCATTGCCTTTGTATTATGCTTATGAATTGCCATTATGAAAGGGGGGATAATACTACACCATGACCACTATCTTACCATTATTATTCAAATGCCTATAAGTCAAATATGACTCTGAAAGTTGTATCTTCATGTAGCAATATTGATTTTCAAGATGTTACATAACTTTTATAGGCATTGAAATATGTAGCCTACTTGTAGCGTCTTGTAGCACGATGTAGCGTTATATCCTATTATTGGTACAAAGTTAGTATAAAACAATTAGGATAAAGATAAACTCCTCGTGTTAAACACTAACTTTTTACCTTTGCTTGGTACTCTTCCTTGCTCATACCTCCTGTCTCTATCATTAAGTCAAGAACATCGCCAGTTCATCAAAAGCAATATCATGATGATATTCTTTAGTCGTTCCGTCTTTCTCACCATAGATGCGGTAGTAATCAGAGCCTCGACCTTGCAAGCGATAAGGCATAACAACGCGAGTTCGGGATAAGGATTGCGTAAAAAATTAGGGTAAAACGAGCCAAAATAGTTCGCTTTACCCTTTGCTAATTCATTGATTATTAGTAACTTTATAGTGAAACAAAAAACAAATTACTAATGATTAGCAAGGACAAAATTATTTCTGCATCGCAGACGACTTTTGCAAAGAACTTGAGAAAGAATTCGCAAAAAAAGTACTTCCAGATAGTGATAATGCGCCCAAAAGGCACCGCAAGCGTATGATGTCTGATGCAGAAGTCATCACT
>NZ_LT629830.1 GCF_900106785.1 Prevotellamassilia timonensis
ATTATTTTAGATTTGAAACGGTTTAATATAACCGTTAGAAGAATAAACATTTAACTGAGTATTTGAGAAACAGTGGTAACGAGTTAGCAACTGTGCTATTTTCAGCGTTTTGCGGTGCTATACTGTCAAATAACTCTTTCATTTGCAAAGTTATTACTTTTTATTGAAACGCACACTTTTCCGATATGAAATTTAACAAAAAGTCTCCAACAAATATATGTTAGAGACTTTGATTCATTACAATTGGATTTTTATTTATTCAAATGACGATAAACTATATTTGATATATCTGCCATTATTTTGGCGTTATCATCATCAGACTCACGAGAATCCTTTATCAAAACGACAATGTAGCACTTCTCACCGTTGGGAAGATATATCACTCCTGCATCTCCCTCGCTTATCTGTATGCCATCAGCAGTTCGGTTAGAACGTCCCGTTTTATGCCCAAATTTTATATCGGTAGGCAACCCCGCTATTAGTTTGTTCTTGCCAGACACACAATCAAGCATGGCTGTCTCTAAAAACGCAAAATGCTCTTTTGTCAAAATATTTTCTGTATGAAGTTTCTTGAGCAATTGCGCAATAGCTAATGGTGTGCTCCAATTGTTGTAGCATAACATAATGTCCGTATGCATGCTTTCCTCTGTCTCCGTGAAATTCATATCCTTTATCCCAAGAGATTTTATGTAGGAGTCCACTTTATCAATACCACCAACAAACCTTATTAACCAATCGCATGTGTTGTTGTCGCTAATCGATACTGTGTATTTGATTATATCCCTATAAGATATACGAATCCCTTGGTCGGGATATTTATCCCTTAACGGGCTATACGTGTTTTTCAGCATTTCTTTCTGTTTGATATACACCATTTTGTCCAGCGGAATATTCTCTGCTTCCATTTTTTTCAGAGCTGTCACTGCTATATGGAATTTGAATACACTCATAGTGGGATATTTGTCCTCGTTGGCAATGGCAATTATATCGTCATTATGGATAATTGCTACCCCGACAGACGCTTGCTTCCCTTTGATAATCTTTTCAATTTCTTGGGTCATGTTCTGCCCGAAAGCCATAATGCTGCAACAGCAACAAAGCATAACTGATAATAGCGTTTTTGTCATGTTCATTTTTGATAGTGGAACTTTTTGTTTCATATAGTTTTCTTTTTTGCTTCTTAGCCCAAAGAAGCGGATGCTCAAATGCAGAAACGTGGACTACCAATGCAACATTCTAAGTCGAAGGTCGTAGGAAACCTAAATGCACGAATGTAGTATAGCAGCCCACGCTATATGCGTGAGAACCACTATGCCATCCTTGTGCAGTGTCTTGAATTTCCTACGTTCTCGACTTACAAGAAAGCATAACGCTTCTTTTTCTTATGTCTTGGATAGAGTTGCCTCAATCCGAGTGCAAAAGTACAAAAAATCCGTGATATGTCATTCAACAATCACGGACTTTATTTTGATTTACAGTTGCATACCTCTGTTTTGTCTTGGTTTCGGTATTCCGATAGCTTCCCTAAACTCGTTCATCTTCTTTCTGAACCAGCTTATATGTGATACTCCATCAATCTTGAAATCGAACTTTCCATTTTCATCCTCTTTAATGGAGCAGACGGCACGTTGGGTTTCAAAGCCTTGGTTGAACTCGGAAGAATGTAGCTTGCCTTTTATGGGAACGTCCTTGAATGTGCATAATCTTCGGATAATATCGTCATTGAAGCCCAAGCGTTCACGCAGGAAATTTATTGTCGGTATCAGCTTCTCCACATATGGGAAGTAGCGTTTCACAAAGTCTGTAAACTCGGACAATTTGCGGTGTCGCAGCTCGTAAGCGTCTGTTATCTCCTGTATGTGTTTCGCCTGTTGCTGTTCCCTTTGTCGGGCTTCTTCTTGAAGTTCTGATACACGCTCATGCAGATTCTTGTTCTCCCTCTCCAGCGTCTTGACCTTGTTGCTGCCGAAAAAAGAACCGACACTCTCGGCTATGTTGGTCGCTGCGGTCGTGGCTGCGCCTTTCAGTTTCTCAGTCTGCACCTCTTTCTTGGCTTGGCGGAGTTCCTGCCGTGCCGCTTCTTTCCGCTCCTGCAAATCTACCACTTCCGCTTTGAGGCTATCGACAAGTTTCTGTGTGTCCCGATAATACTGCTGCGTGGACTTGTGCCGTGCCGTTGAACCGTCTATGCCACGCTGCAATCCGTACTTTGCCATCGCAATGGCGTAGGTATCTTGGTAGGTCTTCAATTTCAGCCGTGTCATAATGTCATCGGCACACAGTCTTACGGTGTCGGTCGGCTTCTTGCGGTAGCGTTTCTTTGTCTGTTCCTCCCGTTTCCTGCGCTTACGTTCCCCCTTTACGATTGGAACAAGGGTGATGTGTATGTGTGGCGTTTCCTCGTCCCGATGAAGGTGCGCAGCCACAATATTCTCCTTACCGAACATGAAGGCAAAGTAGCTCATGTTGTCGGCACACCACTCGTCCAATCTGCCTTCTTTTTCGATACGCTCCATGTCCTCATGCGTTCCCGACACGATGATGCGGATTGCCTGTACTTGGTTGTTACCGATTTTGCGTGTCAACCCTGCGTTTTCCAAACGGTGTTGGATGGCTGCTGTTCGGTCTTTCACTCCATCGGGATAGTCGATGAGTTTTCGGTTAAGATGCGTGCGAGTTGGATCGGCGTTCTTCGGTATGATAAAACGCTCGATGTGGGCGGTCGTTCCGCTGTCGGAACCGTGCGCCTTTTCCATATGTAATACGACAAATCCCATATATGGTTTTCCTTTCTTTTTTAGCTTGTGAAACAATGGTTGATTATTCTCCTGTACGGCTTCTGCCGTTGGCTTGGGAGAGTCCAGAGAGGTGCAACCTCTTTGGCTTATTGGGGAATTTTCAGCGTTGCTTGCAATGCGGCTCGGAAAATTCCCTAATAAGCTATGGTATTTTCCGCTTGTAAATATCCGCACGGCTGCAAGCGTTCTCACTCCCTACATCTTCAGCCCTCGCTTTTTCGGTGGCTGCATCATCCGCCTTGCGGATTGGACTTGCCTCTCCTGCTTCATCGGCTCTGCCGATTGGGACAAGGGCTTACCGCACAGGTAGTCGTTCAAGTCCTTATACTCACTATAGTGTATGGACTTGTCGGAAAGGCGTTCCCCGAACCTTGCTTGCAGATGCTCACAGGCTGTCCGTCCTGCCGTATCGTTGTCAAGGAAACAGCCGATTTGGGAATAGTCAGCCAATATGCCCTCCGCCTTTGCGAGATTGGAAACGGAGTTCAAGATGATATAATCCTGCGTGGTCAGTCGGGGGCATTGCGGATTGTTCCTCACACGGATGGAAAGGAACGAGAGGTAATCCATGAAGCCCTCGAAAAGATAACAGGTTGTCGGCTGTTCTCCACTTTGTCGGATATGGGTGATGTCCTTTGGAGCGACACAACCTTTGAAATAGCGGTTGCGCACCTCATAACCACCTGCCATATTCGGGAAACCGATGGCGAAGTATGGTCTGCCCTTGTTTTCAAAATGCAGTTCCTTACATTCCCTCTTGGCGAGTTCGGTGCTTATTCCTCGCTCCTGCAAATAGGATAATAGTACAGGAGAGGATAACTCCGAAACTTGCAGATGTCGGTACATCGGTTCTGAAACGGATTGCCGACCAAAAGAAAATGGTACATGGATGGCGGTGTGCAGATGCGGTGTCTGTTTGGCGATGCACTCCAACAGATACGGCACGTTGTCGGAGCGGTAGAGTTCCGAAGCCAATGCGATGATATTGCCACCCTTGCCGATGCCGAAGTCATACCATTGGTTGAGTTCGGTGTTTACCTTGAACGAGGCTTCGGCTTCCTCTCTCAGCGGTGACTTGTACCAAAGGCTGCTATCTTGTCGCTTGACGGGTGTGTACCCCAGACTTTGCAGATAGTCTGCTATTCTGATTTGTTTTGCTTCCTGTATTGTCATAATGTATATTCCTACGGATTTGATGATGGTTGATAAAGCGATGATTTGATGAACATATGGTTTAACACATTGATTTATATCTATATATCATCTCATCATTTATTCATCAAACCACTCACGAAAAGAGAAATTCATCGTTTACGGTGTCGGGCATGGTCTGTCCGTCCTGTTTTCTCCTTTCATCAGTGAGATACTTTTGATGAATGTTTGATGAGAATGTAAATATCTATATTTCAATATATTTATATACTTATTCATCATTTCATCAAAATAATCATAGTGTTTCCAAAAACGATTTTGTCACGGTGTAGAACCGTCCTGTCTTCCGCATGGGCGAATAGTGACAGTCACGGGTATAGTCCAACTGATAGGTGGTATAGGTAAGCGTGTTGGGTGCAGGATTAAGTTTCCAACACTCTTTCAATACCCTGCGTACTTGATGTTTCTCCACTTTTGCCTGTGAATACCGCAACAAAAGAAAAATATCGTTGCAGTCAAAAGAGAAAGTGTCCGTGCCTACACTTTCCATAATGTCAAGGATAAGCTCGTGCATCTCTATCTCCAATCTGTTGCGGTTGCTGCGGATAATCTTCTGCAAGGCTTCGGTATGCAGTAGTGAGGGCGTGAACCACATACGGCTTTTCTTTTCGGTGGATAGCTGCCTATGCTGTAAATGGTGGAGAAAAGCAGGTATCTCCGCTTTCAGTTTTTGCAGGAAGTCGGTATCATCCGACTGCAAGCGGTCTATCTTGCGCACCCAATAACGGGTTTCACCTGCATCAATGATGACAGGCAGGTACTCGTTGTTTGAACACAGCACGAATTTGGCGAAGAACGCAATTTCGTCACGGTCTTTGCCTTTGGCTTCCACCTTGTAGGATAGTGCCGTGCTCAGGTTCTTCAACCGCTCGCTGTCCTCCCGGCGGCTCAGCAATACTTCGTCCACCACGATAAGGAGTTTCCCAGCCCAGTCGGAATTGAACTGGCTGCGGAAATCCTCGTTGGTGTTGAATGTCACGTTATTCTGAAACAGGGCTTTCAGAAAATTGAGGAATGTACTTTTGCCTGTGTTGCGCTCCTCCGACACCAACAGCAGGATGGGCAACTTCTGAATGGGTTGCAGGTAGAGCAGTTGAAGATAGTCCATTCCCAACTCGTATTGCTCCCCGAAGATATGTTCCACCAATGAGCGGACAGAGGGGAAATCACCCTCTTGCGGTTGGTGGGGTATCGGCTCGTAGAGGTTAAGGAACTTGCCGATTACAGGCTGATAGCTGACGTGTTCGGGTACGGTGCAGAAGCCGTCATACTTGGGTACGCTGCCGATGTAGTCCTTGCCATAGTCTTGGCGCAGGGTCTCGTTGTTCCATGCGATGCGCTTCCTTACATACCCTCCGTTCAGTCTTGGCTGCTCCACAATCTTGTAGAGCGTTGTGCCGACACGGATAAACTCTTCCTTTGCCATGCCGCCATCTGTGGGCGGTCGGTGGCTGTCATTTACTTTGTTTGCTTCCATATTCCAATGATTTAAGTTTGAAAAAATGTCAGCTACAAAAGTATAATCAACTGTCGGATAAGTTGATACGCAAATCACAGCAGAACGCAGCAAAAAATACTTCGGGGCTGTTCGGGGCTGTAAAAACAAAAAATCCGAAGAAACAGAGCTGAAAACAGATGCTTCTTCGGGTGCGTGAGTATGTGTGAATGGCAATACGCCTATGCAAAGTATTTCGGATTTGCCGTATCAGTGATGTTCAGCGAAAAGAAGATGCCTGTTTTTTCTTTTCGCAAGTACAGTCTTTCAAGTATGGCTCTGCGAACCTGTTCCGCTCCGAATGTGTTGATGCGGAAAGCAAGGGCGATGATGGCTTCAAGACTGTAAACCTCCATGCTGCGTTTGTCCGACAGTTTGATGGTATGCTTTGTCTCATATTCCCTCAAAACACCGCTTTTACAAAGAGCCTTTATCCCTGCTCGGATTGTTGGGGCGATAACCCCGAACAACTCGCAGAGTTCCCACTCGGTCATGGCAATGGAGACTGTATCGGTCGGCAGGGCGATGTTGCCCTGTCCGTCCATCGTGATGATGCTTCGTTTCTCTTTCATCTGTATTCTTCTTTATGGGTTATCAAATGGCACTGCAAATGCTTTTCTCCATATCCCCCAACTTGTCGGACAACAGTTCCAAGTCCTGACTTATCTTTTGGGCGGTTATCTTCGCGTAGATTTGAGTGGTCTTTATGTTGGTATGCCCCAACAGGCGGCTGACGGTTTCAATGGGTACTCCGTTGGATAACAGTATGGTAGTTGCTGCCGAATGTCTTGCGACATGATATGTTAAATGTGTCTTTATACCGCACAAATCGGCTATGGCTTTCAGCTTTTTGTTGCAGGTCGTATTACTTGGCATGGGGAAAACCTTATTGTCCTTTGCCATCCCCTTATACTTCTCTATAATCTTTCGGGGAACGTCCAACAGACGGATATTCGATTCGGTGTTGGTCTTCTTTCTTCGGGTGATAATCCATAAGTTACCGTCAAAGAAAGTTTGCAGGTTGTCGGTGGTGAGGTTCTTGACATCGGAATATGCCAACCCCGTGAACACCGAAAACAGAAACAGGTCCCTCACAAGCTCGTGGGTCTTGTCGGGCATCTCGGTATTCATCATGGTGTGTATCTCCTCTTTCGTGATATACCCCCTGTCCACGCTTTCGGGAGAGTTGATATACCCTGCAAAGGGATTGAACGGCAGACGACCGTCATTTCTCGCTATGGAAATGATGTGCTTCAACACAATCATATAGCCCCAAATGGTATTAGTGCGGCATTTCTTCACCGTGCGCAGGAAATACTCGAAGTCGTTGATGAACGTGAGGTTTAACTCTTTGAGGGGAATATCCTCACGCTTGTATGTATGGGGCAGGAACTCCCGAATATGCTTGCAGACGGTTATGTACCGTTGGAATGTTCCTTTGGCACGGCTGTGTCCGACTTTCTTTGCAAACTCCGCATTGTGCTGCTCAAAGAGTTTCAGCAAGGTTTCCTGCTTGATACCGATACCGAGATAGGCATCTTTCAGTTTGGCAGCGGTCACATATCCGTCTGTCTGCATCAGTTCTTGGTAGCGGCGGTTCACCTCCACCCGAATCTTGTCAACCGCACGGTTGATTCTCTGCGCTTCGGCACTCTTGCCCGAAGCACGGTTGTTCTTCACATCCCACAAATGGGGTGGAACTTCCATTTTGCAACTGAACTGCTTAATCTCTCCGTCCACCGTAAGGCGGCACATCAGTGGCAGGTTGCCGTTGGGCTTTGCACTGCCTTTCTTCACGTAGAATAAGACCTTGAATGTACTTCGCATAACTCACTTCTTTTTTGGTGACAAAATTAGTTTACCGTGAGTTACCAACAGCTACGCAAAATTACGCAAATCGCAGAAAAACAGATGCTTATTCTGGAAGTTCACACATTACGGCAGTAATGATGTGGTAACTGAACTCTTGCGTTGTGTGGCTTTTGGATGTCTGCAAACGACCTTTTCCACATCAAAAGCAAAAGCGTAACGACCACTCTTTCAGTTGAATCGCTACGCTTTTCTCAAATTTACTTTTTAGCTATCTGTTTATTTTATATTGGTGTCCGATAAAACGCCGAAACGCGACTTCTTCCGTCTTAAACCCTTTATAAATAGAGTTTCATGCTCTTTATTTAAAAAAGTAAGCCCCTTAAGTAATTGTCAATATTTACGTTTGGGTGCTTTGTGAAAGCGATAACTCAGAGTGAAGAGTAGGTAACGTGGAATGGTGTTATACCACGTTTCAGTGTATCCTTGTGCATTAACCTTTCGTTCTACGTTACGCCGTTGCGCCAAGAGGTCAACTGCAGAACATTTGAATGATAATGCACTATTTTTTAGCAAACGTTTCTCAATTGAAGCATTCCATATCCATTCGTCAGAGTTCATAGAGTGGTCAGCATAGCCACGTCTGCTGAATAAGGTGATGTCTGAAGCTATCTCTACCTTCCAAGGCAGTTTGGCTAATAGTGTAAAGGTTGAACTGATGTCTTTATTGTTTAAGGTTGTAAAATTAGCACGTTGACTTGTGGCGTGTTGCCAGTCAAGCTGTACTTGCAGTCCTGCATTTAATGGCTTGCTTCTGTAGTTGATGCCAACAGATGCGTTAGTGTAGAAGTTGCGCACAGTGCTTAGGCTCATTGACGAAATAGGCACTTCATTTTTTGCTTCCTGCACAAGGTCATTGCTATGTAGGTATGTGAGTTTGATACTACCTTTTAGTTCCCAACGTTCTTTTTTGTCAAGTTCGTGAGCCAAGTCACCCATCCATTCTGTTTGCCAATTGCCATTTATGTTGGCGGGTTGCATGGTGGTAACTCCCGTCAGTGTGTTATAAAATCTTGCCATGCCAATGCCATTGTGTGTTTGGCTGTAGTCAAGATTTGTTTGTACAATCGTGTGACGACTGAATTTATTGTATTGTAATCTTATGCTATATGTGTCTGCAGCTTTTAGAGCAGGGTTACCCTTATTGATGAACAAGGGGTCGCTATTATTGTACGCGTCTAACAAATAATTAGCATTGGGCAGTTGACGACGTACAATAGCTGTAAGTTTGAATTTGTAAAGACTAATGTCTAACCTTGGCGCAACCCATGCGTAGTTTTTGCGCACGATTTGTAGTTGCTGATTGTTGCGCCAATCGTTCACATTACGGTGCATGTAGTTCAATTCAGGCGAAAGGATAAATGTGAATTTCTTTCCGTGTTTTAATTGATAGCTGATACGTAGTTGCTGATGCCAATCCTTGGTTGTTGTCATAAAACTGTTAGCCCAGTCAGTACATACACTCAGCGAATCATAGGTAGAGGGTAACAAACCTAATTGTTTTCCGTCAGGAGTGTTCCATCCATTATTCCATTTGTCTAAACGATATAGCACCGATGAATTTTCATTACGTGCATAGCTTATGGTGTAAGAGGTATTCATGTCGTTTGACCAATTGCCCTTTTCTTTGCGAAACAGATTTCGGGTGATGCTTGCATATATGCTATAGTTGTTTTGTGGCTTTGTTGTGTAACGATTGCGGAAATCATCAGTAGTACTTGTTTGTGGTGAGTGCAACAGATATTGTGAAAATAGGTGTTGTTCTGTTTTGTTATAATCACCTTGAAGGTTGAACGTCCATTTAGACAAACTAAGGTTTAGCATTTCATACAAATGCCAATTTTTTGTTTGCTCTTTTGATAGGTCTCTGTAATAGTTAATGAGGGGCAGTTGAAATGGCTGCACATAGCCTTTAAGGATGAAAATGCTATCAAGTACAGCGGTAGGATAGGTTTCTGTAATTTGCTGGTATAATGTAATGTTTTGGTTATCGCTATGTGTGTGGGTATTGCCCAATGTAAGTGAGTGATACCACGTTAAAAATGCATTTTTGCCTGCATACTTTCCATCAGCCAACCACTCTGTGGAGCAAATGGTAGCATGGTTTAAGAAGTGTGATCGCCCATACGTGTCATTGGTTTCATAGTAGTTAGTTTTGACCGAGCGATTGTCTATGTTGTTGGTGCTGTGTGTTATATTTACAGAAGTGCTGATGCGGTTCTTGTTGTTACGGCCGTTATATGCAAAGTTTGCACCTGCCTTCTGAATGCTCATTTGCCCATTTGGCACCACATTTTTATACCATGTGCCGTCTCCCCAAGGTTGTGTCTTGTCGTTAAGGTTGTTAGCACTTCCATACACAAAGAGTTCTGTGCGGTCTGTAAAGCGCATGCCAAATAGTCGGCTTAAGAAGCGGCTGTCAGTGCCGCCACTTGCTTCAGCGTTAGCAATCCATCCTTGGTTGTAGTCTTTTTTCAAGTTTACGTCAATCACCCACGGATCATTTATTTGTGCGCTCTTGTCTTGTCGTGTTAAGTAAGCATCATCAGGCGCCTTTTGGTAGGCTTTTACTTTGCTTACAATGTAGGCGGGAAGATTCTCCATGGCCTTTTGCACATCGCCATTAAACAAGTCTTTGCCATTAATGAGCATAGAACTAACTTTGTTGCCATTAATGGTAATGACGCCACCTCTCTCAATCTTTACACCAGGCAATTGCCCTATGAGTTGGTCAAGCATCGATCCCTCGCTAAGTTCAAAGGCATCGGCATTGTACACAATAGTGTCACCTTTCATCACCATTTTTATTTTTGTGGCATTTACTACTGCTTCATTAAGGTTGCGCAAGGCTACTTCACGTTCAAGAGCTACCTCGTTGAACTTTATTTCAGTAGTGGCTTCAGCACGTATGATGCGTGTTTTATAGCCTTTACATTCAAACTTGATAAGGTAGTAGGGGTGTGATGACTTGACCTCGCAGGCATAAAATATTTCACGTCCGCCTGTCGACCCTCCGCTGTAGCCCACATGGCACGTACTTATGAGTGTGCTGTCTTGTGTTAAAACTGATACGTGAGCTTGGCTTAGTTGACGATTTGAAACTTTGTCTACTACATGAATGTAGATGTTGCTTGTCTTTTCTTTTTGTGCAAAGGCATTTGTTGCACTCAGTGTAATAGATACGAGTAGTGCAAGACTATATAATATGTGTAGGTGTAATGCTTTCATGGCTTGTGTGGTAAAGTAAGGTTATTATGTGGGGCTCAATTTTATTTAGAATAAGTTGCGTGGCAAAGTTAAAAAAAACGTTTGAATATTATTGGTGTCCGATAACTATGTTAACCTTTTCAGTTTGTTAAACAACCCAGAGAAGGACTGGCTTAACCTTCTTGAAAAGGCCTCAATTTTTCCTCCCGAACCTTCGTAAATCTTAGAGGGGGCTTGTCTTGCACAAATAATAAGCTCAACCGCCTAAAATCAGCGGTTGAGCCTAACAAGTATGCGCTTTTTTGAGTTTTATCGGACACCAATAATTATTTTATGAGATGACCCAAAGAATGCGTTTACTTCAGCACGCTCTCAAGTTCCTCAACCTCGCGTCTGAAAGTCTTTTCCACTCCAATGCGACGTGTCACCTGATTACAGGCATAAAGTACGGTGCTGTGATCGCGTTTGCCAAACATTCTACCTATATGGCTGTAAGTGGTGTCGGTGTACTTGTGTATCAAGAACATTGCCAACTGGCGCGCCTGCACAATAGTCTGTTTGCGACTTTTTGACGAGAGGTCCTTTTGCTTCACACCATATCGCTGGCATACTGCTGCAGATATGTCATCGGCAGAGAGTTCTTTCTTTTCCAAATTTACGGCACGTGCCACTACACGCTGGGTTAATTGCATATCTATTTCGCAATTATCAACCACCGAATAGGCCATAATGGAATTGACAATACCCTCGAGCTCACGCACACTGCTTTCCACATTCTGGGCTATATACTGCACCACATCAGGCGGGATAGCCTGCTCCAAACCGTCGCGGCGTATCTTTGACACCAATATGTCGCGGCGCAGCTGCGTGTCGGGCTTTTCCATTTCCACTACCATACCCCACTTAAAACGGGTGAGCATACGCTCCTCTATGCCCTCAAACAGCACGGGCGGACGATCGCATGTAATGATTATTTGTCTGTTATTTTGCTGCAAATGGTTGAATATGTGGAAAAAGGCCATTTGAGTTTTCGACGTAGTAATCTCCTGTATATCGTCAATTATCAATACTTCAATCGACTGATAGAAATTGATAAAATCGTTTTGCGTGTTATGTATTACCGAGTCGGTATATTGGGTTTTGAACACGTGCGCCGATACAAACAGCACACGTTTTTCGGGATTTAACTGCTTGATGCGTACACCTATGGCATTGACCAAGTGTGTTTTGCCCACACCGCTCGGCCCGTACAGAAAGAATGGGTTAAAAGCACTTTTGCCCGGACTCTCGGCTATGCTTAGTCCCACACTGCGCGAGAGTTTGTTGCTACCACCCTCTACAAAATTCTCAAACGTGTAACGACGGTTGAGTTGCGAATCGAGCGGCGGCATTTTTGCCTGCGTCTGTTGTGGAGTTACCCGGTATCGGTTAATTTCCTTTTCGTTTGGCGTCACCAATATCGGATTGGGCGCTACATTCTCAGCCGGCTTTTGCTCTATCACATACTTCAGCCTGACGCTGCGCCCACAATAGTGACTGACTACCTGCAAGAAATATTTGGCATAGTTGCTTTCAAACAACTCTGCAAACAATTTGTTGGGCACTCCAACCTTTAGCAATCCCTCGTCAAAACTGACAAACTGCAAAGGCTCGAACGATGCCTTGTATATGTCTGCAGGTACATTTTGCTTGATATACTGCAACGATGTCTGCCAATATGTGAGCGTATGGTCTTGCATTGAGGATATTTAGAGTTTACAACTTGCCGATAGGGTTTGCAAAGTTCCGAATTTTATTTGAAATGACGAAAGATATAAAGCACATTTTGCTAACAAGGATTGTCAATAGAACATGAAGACAGTCGCTGCAATAAAGTTCTCCTCACAGCCCGTCACACGTAGCATTGCACATACTAAGATAAATGGAACGGACACGCTTAATCGCCCGTTACATTTGTATAAAAACATCTGTCACATGAGCAGGTGTTCAATATTAGGTAATTACTAATTACTTGCCATTCTTGCCAAATATGGAGAAATGCACATAACGTTTGAGGTGCAACTTGAGATCTATCATCAACGAGTCGGCAGAGCGCAAGGTAGAGTTCAAGTTGTCACATACGCCACGATCGTTCAAGAACAAGACAAGTGTGTCCTGAGTTCATCAGTCCTCTTGTAAACAAATGTATGTGCTTTTACTGCCATCTTACACTTTTTACACGTAACAAGTTGATACACAACGGTTTCAAGTGTGTAAGATGATTTCAAAGTATCTTACACGCCCTTGCATATATCTTACACATCACATCCCGCTGTCGCACAGTCGGTTTGGACGTATGCGGCGGGGTTTACACCATAGGGACGTAGGAGAATCTGTCGGAGCAACAGACTTTTCTGCTCCCCTATGCCGTGATATCTTCCTCCCGTGCTCGTGCCGTGTGGCAGCATGTGGGTTGTGTAGGTTGTGTGTAGGTAGGATTGGCAGTATCTTACACTGAATAAAGCATTGATAGTCAATGAGTTGCAACGTGTTTGTGTAAGATGTAAGATACACGACAAGTAAAGTTTTTGTAGTAAGGTTAAGGTACCAAGTGCAACTTTATCGTCGTGGAGCTTTTATAAATTGTTGCTGTTTCGGTGAAACGCTAACATGCGAACGGACTCAAGCACCAAACGCTACTATCAAACGCTACCACTAAACGCTACCACTAATGGGGGCGACGCGTCCCGCGTTAAGGTAAAGGCTCACAGACAGAAGTGTAATTACTGCTGTCTGTGAGCCTTTATTTGGTGTGCGTGCATTGTATTTCACCGACGCGGGACGCGTCGCCCCCATTAGAGCGCAATGCCCTGGCACAATAGTTCTTTACATGGCTTCGAATTTGCTTTTTAACCTGTCAATCTGATTCAAGACGCAAGCACTAACGGGGGCGACGCGTCCTGCGTCGTTTTTTTTCAGCAATCTCGTCTCACACCAGAAAAAGGACTGTTCGCCCTTAAAAGAGCGATACAAAACCAGCTTTTTGGCTTGCGCCAGCCCAAATTGCCATATTAAGACAAATGGAACGGGCACGCTTGAGCGCCCGTTCCATTTGTATAAAACCACCTGTCACCTGAACAGGTGTTCAATATTGGGTAATTACTTATCCTTCTTGCCGAATATGGAGAAATGCACATAACGTTTGGGGTGCGACTTGAGGTCTATCATCAACGAGTCTGCATTGCGCAAGGTAGAGTTCAAGTTGTCATATACGCCACGATCGTTCAAGAACAAGCCAAGTGTGTTATCCTTGCTCTTGAGTTTTGTATCGAGCGACGTAGACATTTCGCCAAGCTGGTTGGCCAAACGATTGGCACTGGCCAACGTAGCATTGGCACTATTGAGCGTAGTCTGTACATCAAGCGCCGCCAATTTTCCCGTAAAGCGCTCGGCATTGGCACTGGTATTTTTCAAACTGGCAAGCATCACAGGCACATCGTTCTGCATCAGCACGTTAAGTTTCTCTGACGTCTGCTTCAAATTGCTTGTTATAGCCTGTGCATTGTGTAATGTGGCAGCCAAGGCGGGGTCTGAAGTGAGACGGTTCAAGTTGTCCATAATCGAGTCGAGTTTTGGCAGCATCTTTTCTATCTGCGGCACCATCTCGCCCACTCTGTCCATTGCACCGAGGTGCATGCCGCCCTGTATGGTGTCACCCTGCTCTATATTCTTAACAGGATTGGGACCAAGCACAAGCGTCATTTTCACGCCGCCCATAAGTTCGGCCTCGAGTTCGGCACGCGTTTGTTGCGGCACGCGCATCTCATCATCGAGTTCGATGCCTACCACCACATACTCGCCACGCTTATAGTCATAATCAATCGTACGTACAATACCCACAGGGTAGCCGTTGGCATAGACGGGGTTCGACACAGCAAGACCTGCTACGTCCTTAAACTTGACATAATAGGTATTGGTTGACTTGAACACGTTAATGCCCTTCAAAAAGTTCAATCCCACAAACAGCAGCACGAGTGCCACCACTGCTGTGAGTGCTATTTTCATTTCCTTCTTCATACTTTGTTCTATTCTGTTGCAAGTAGTTGAGTCTGTTATTATTCTTTTTCCTTGGCTCGCGCTTCGGCCACAGTCACACTTTTGCCTGCCACAGTGGCTACTATATAGGCTGCGGGCAATTTTGCCTTCACCGTTTTCTGTGCTTTTTGCGCCTCAGCGTAAGTGTGATAGGTGCCATAATAGTATTTATAAAGCGCACCTTCCTTCACACGCGTTACGTCCAAGCCCTTAAACTGTGGGTCGTTAGCGGCAATTTCCTTCTTGCCCGCACCCACTTGTATACGGTAAGTCACACGTTGCTTGGCACGTGCGCCCATTTGTTCTTTCTTTGTATTCTTACCCTTTGTCTCCTTCGGGGACTCCTTCTTCGTTGCTGTTTGCTTGCCCTTGGCTTTATCTGTATCCTTATCCTTGGCTGTAGACTTAGCTGCCGCACTTTGCTTAGGTGTAGGTGCAGCACTTTGCTTAGGTTTAGCACTTTGCTTAGGTGTAGCATTTTGCTTATGTGTTGCCACAGGCTTATTTGCCACAGCCGGTGTCCGCTTGGCAGCTGGTTCCTCCACTTTGCGTACTGGTGCAGTCTGCGCCGTTACCGGTCGCGTTTTAGGTCGTGATGGTCTGCACGTTTCAGTCACAGGCTTCTCTTCATTTTTATCTGCATCAGACTTCGCTATACGCGCCGTGGGCACAGCCTGAACCGGTACAACAGCCACCTCTTTAGCTGAGGGGGTGTCTTTGCAGTTAGCGTTCACAGGTTGCTGTGCCACATCATTCGCAGCAGCCACCTGCAATGGCAGGTTAGCCGGAATGTCGTTGACACCACGCTGGTGCATGCGGCGATAGGCCAGGAAACCATTATAAATGCTGCGGCTCAACTCTGTCACGCCCTGTTGTGAATTAAGATACGCTTCTTCAGAAGGTGTGGTAATAAAGCCCAATTCTGTCAGCACCGAAGGCATCGAGGTATTGCGAAGCACCAAAAATCCAGCTTGATGAACACCTTTATTTGGTCGTCCTGCCGAGGCGTACTGACGCTGAATGCAAGTAGCGAGATCGACACTTTGCTTCATAAACTTGTCCTGCATGAACTCAAATATCACATAGCTCTCAGCCTTATTCGGATCAAAGCCCTGATAGGTACTTTTGTAATCGCTCTCGAGCGTAATAACTGAATTCTCACGTTTGGCTACAGCCAAGTTGGCATTGGCACGTGCCATACCCAGCGTATAGGTTTCAGACCCATAAGCCTGTCGTCCTGCAGGCAACGCATTGGTATGTACCGACACAAAAAGGTCAGCTTTGTTATTATTTGCTATATCGGCGCGTCGTTGCAAAGGTATAAACACATCTGTTTTACGCGTATAAACCACCTTTACGTCAGGGCAATTATTTTCAACCAGCCGGCCAAATGCCAACGCCACTTTAAGATTGATATCCTTTTCTTTTGAATAGGCACCAATTGCCCCTGCGTCATGCCCGCCATGTCCAGCATCAATTACGAGTGTAAAATTACGCTTTTCTACGTCAGCCAACGAGACAAACGGCATTATTGCGACAAACAGAACAATTTGTAAGTATTTCAAAAGAGAAGGCCTCATGTGTTTTAAGAGATTTTGCTATAAGTTTCTTAGTGTAGTATAAAATCATTACTACATACAAATGCAGTGCAAACCGAGCGCAGAACGTCAAGCTCGCTTGAACGCTATGCCGAGGTGCTGCCTATTTTGTGCAAAAATAGTGCAAACCGAGCGCAGAACGTCAAGCTTGCTTGAACGCTATGCCGAGGTGCTGCCTATTTTGTGCAAAAATAGTGCAAACCGAGCGCAGAACGTCAAGCTTGCTTGAACGTTATGCCGAGGTGCTGCCTATTTTCTGCAAAGGTAATGCAAAATGATGGTTGTGCAAAATAATCGCGCAACATATAAAACAACATGCCGTTCAAGGTGGCACACTTGTCCAACCCTGAACGGCACATACTGTCATTTCATGTAAAAGCATTCGGAACGTTGCATTCCGACCTGCTATTCACAACTCGATTTTACTTCAATTTGCTGACAGCCTCCTTAATGCGGCGCAAGGCTTCAACAATGTTTTCATCGCTTGTGGCATAGCTCATTCGGAAGCACTCAGGTGAACCAAACGCGGCACCACCCACTGTAGCCACATGGCCTACTTCAAGCAAATAAATGGCAAAATCCATAGAATCTTTGATTACACGCTGTCCATCAGTCTTGCCGAAATAGTAGCTGCACTTGGGGAAGAGGTAGAAGGCACCGTGAGGATCGTTTACTTCAAAGCCAGGAACTTCCTTTGCCAATTTTACAATCAGGTTCTTACGACGTTCAAAAGCCTGTCGCATATCTTCCACGCACTGTTGCGGACCAGCAAAAGCTGCAGTAGCAGCCATTTGGCTCACCGAGCAAGGACCACTGGTGTACTGTCCCTGCAATTTGCTGCAAGCCTTGGCCAATTCAATCGGGGCTGCCAAGAAACCGATACGCCAACCTGTCATGGCGTATGCTTTCGACACACCATTGATAACGATTGTACGCTCTTTCATACCCTCACAAGTAGCTATTGAAGCATGCTGGCCTACATAGTTGATGTGTTCGTAAATTTCATCGCTGATTACGTACACACCCTCGTGTTTGCGGAGCACCTCGGCCAAAGCCTCAAGCTCGGTCTGATTGTATACCGAACCTGTTGGGTTGCTGGGCGAACAAAGAATAATGGCACGTGTTTTAGGTGTGATAGCAGCCTCGAGCTGTGCAGGAGTAATTTTGAAATCCTGCTCTATGGTAGCCTCCACAAATACGGGCTTGCCATCAGCCATGAGCACCATTTGCGGGTAGCTCACCCAATAAGGTGCAGGAATAATTACCTCCTCACCCGGTGAAACGATGGCCATCACAGCATTGCACACGCATTGCTTGGCACCATTCGAACATACAATCTGCTCTGGAGCATAATCCAGTCCGTTCTCATTTTTGAGTTTAGCGCAAATAGCCTTGCGCAATGCAGGATAACCTGCCACTGGCGAATAGCGCGAATAATTCTCGTCAATAGCCTTTTTAGCAGCCTCCTTTATATGATCGGGGGTATTAAAGTCGGGTTCGCCAACCGAGAGGTTGATAATGTCAACGCCTTGTGCCTTGAGTTCTGCACTCTTTTGCGACATGGCAAGGGTGGCCGAAGGGGCCAAACGGTTTACGAGTGTTGAAAGCATTTTTGTAGATATGTATTAAAGATGTATGTGTAAAAGGGGCGAGTGCCAAACCTCATGTGTTTTGCACCCAACCCCTTCGTTTTTTAATAATCAGCTGCGTCTGTCACCCAAAATGCGGAGCAGATACAAGAATAAGTTGATAAAGTCCAAATAAAGCGAAAGACTGCACAACAAAGCTATTTTCAGCATGTTTGTATCGCCTGCGCCCTCGCTCTGGCGAAGTATTTCCTTCATTTTCTGCGTGTCATAAGCAGTCAGACCGCAAAACAAGAACACGCCAATGTATGTCAAAGCCCAATCTAACGTGCTGCTGGCCACAAACATATTGACCACAGTGGCTATAATAAGGCCAAACAGAACCATGATTAAAAGGCGGCCAAATGCCGAGAGGTCCTTTTTAATAGTAAAACCGACCACACTCATGGCGCCAAATGTGCCGGCTGTCACCAAAAACGTCGTAGCCACGCTCGACTCGGTGTACGCCAACAATATATATGACATGGCCACGCCATTGAGCACAGAGTAAGCCACAAACATCAGCCCTGCCACAGCAAACGACAAACGCATGATATTGGCCGAAAGTATCCATACCAAAGCCAACTCGGCAATGAATATGCCCCAAATCAGGCCGCGGCTCGAGGCTATGGTATAAAGCAAGGACTCATTGCCTGCCACATAAAAGGCTGTCATACCTGTCACAGCCAGAGCCATTGTCATCCACAGATACACCTTCGTCATCAGCGACGACGTGCTCAACGTGGCCGACTGCGGAGCTTCAACCACATTGGGATTGTATTCATAAATGTTACGTTCCATAATCGATCAGATTTTATAAGTGCAAAGTGTGTCCCATGCGCTCCTTCTTGGTTTCAAGGTAACGCTTGTTATACTTGTTAGGCGTAATTTCTATTGGCACATTTTCAGTAATCTCAAGTCCATAAGCCTCGAGGCCCACACGCTTTACAGGATTGTTGGTGAGCAAACGCATTTTGCGCACACCGAGCATGCCGAGTATTTGTGCACCAACGCCATAGTCACGTTCGTCGGGGTCATAACCAAGATGCACATTGGCATCTACCGTGTCGTAGCCCTCTTCCTGCAATTTATAAGCTGCAATTTTGGCCATCAGCCCAATGCCGCGCCCCTCTTGATTGAGGTAAAGCACCACGCCCTTGCCTTCTTTCTCTATCATGCGCATGGCTTTGTGCAGTTGTTCGCCACAATCGCAACGCTCTGAACCAAAAATATCACCAGTCATACACGATGAGTGCACACGCACAAGCACGGGGTCATCAGCCTCCCACTCGCCCTTTATCAAAGCGATATGTTCGAGTCCGTTACTCTTTTGACGGAACGGTATCAAACGGAAGTGACCATATTCGGTAGGCATATCCACCTCTTCTCCTTTTTCAACAAGGCATTCCGTTTTAAGGCGGTAGGCTATAAGGTCCTTGATGGTGATGATATGCAAGCCCTCGCGTTCGGCAAACGCCTGCAACTGCGGCATACGCGCCATAGTTCCATCTTCATTAAGTATCTCTATCAAGCAAGCGGCAGGTTGCATGCCGGCCAAACGGGCAAGGTCTACTGCAGCTTCGGTATGTCCGGCACGTGCCAACACGCCACGATCTTGTGCATAAAGGGGGTTGATATGTCCCGGTCGTCCAAAACTCTCAGGCCGACTGTCGGAGTTGGCCAGGGCACGTATGGTAGCTGCACGGTCATGGCAACTTACACCAGTAGTACACCCCTCGAGCAGATCGACTGTTACCGTAAACGGGGTGCCAAGCATACTGGTATTGGTCTGCACCTGATGTTCAAGCCCCAATTGGTTGCAACGCTCTATGGTAACAGGCGCACACAACACACCACGGCCATTGCGCAACATAAAATTCACATGCTCGGGTGTCACCAATTCGGCAGCCATAATCAGGTCGCCCTCGTTTTCGCGGTCCTCGTCATCTACTACAATAACGAATTGTCCTTTTTTGAAATCTTGTATAGCTTCCTCAATCGAAGCAAGTTTGAATGAGCTCATTATGTTTCGTATTATATTATCTTATTTGAGTGTGCATAGCCTAATGTTTGCCAACAAACCACAGTGAGGCCACACGCATAAAACGGGCCTGTGCCAGTCCCCACTCCACTATTTGTCAAGGCGCCTGTTGCGGCAATCGCAAGGGAAGCGGTGCGCCATTTCCAAGAGGCAATTGGCCGGGCGCAACACCGCCATCGGGCTGTTTGGGGGTATTCGGCGTGAGTTCGCCATGCTCCTGCATGTAGCGTTTATACTGATACCGGCGCCAAGCGTGCCAACCGCCATAACCGGCCATGGCCAACAAAACAGCAGCCAGCAAGGTTATGACAACACGCCGGTTCAAAGTCCAACGTTGGATTATGCCCCCCGAGGGCGATACAGCTGCGCCATTGGCCACGGTGTCACCTCCTTCAACGAGCGTATTTCCCTGCAGCAATGCCAAGAGTTGCTCACTGGTACGCACAATCACACGCATATCACGGTAAAGGCGCAGGCGGAAACGCCAAATTCTAAACCAAAGCACTATGCCCAACGGCACAAAAAGCCCCGCCGCCACATTGGCCCATTTTTTGTCAAAAGGCGAAGTGTGCGCATGAGTATATAATATCGGATAGCGATTTAGCACCTCAAGCACCACGCGGTTACGACTGTTCGACAATTCCTCAACGATGCGCTCCATCTGTTCGTCAATCTGCTCTGCCACACGATCTGGCACATGATGGAAGAATATATTCGCATAGCTTGGCGCGCGCAACAATTTAGTCTTCTCGTTGTAAGCCTTGCATGCTGCAATGAGTGCCTCAATCTCTGCAGGCAATTTGTCCAAGCGCGGCTCATCAATAATAACCTCTTTCCTGAAGATGTGACGTGACGTACGCAAGCCAAACAAGCGCACGAAGAAATGCTTGTAAGCATCTATGTTGAACACAACCGAATCTTTGTTGGCCTTATACGTAAAGAATACGCTGAACGGTGCAATGACCATTGTGCTTATCCACATACCGAGCACCATGTTGATATTGCCATCGCGAGCCATTTTCATGCCCGAGGTGTAAATGATGTACCACACAATGAATATGGCCACCGAAATGACGGTTGGCATACCGAGGCCACCCTTGCGTATGATGGCACCCAGCGGTGCACCTACAAAGAAGAAGAGCAAACAAGCCAACGAATAGGTTATCTTATTATGCCATTCCACCTCGTGCCCCAACAAGCTGCGCTGTTCTTGGTCTGCGCCCATGGCTTTCCATTCCAAATCTGCCGAAACAGACTTCACGCTCGACAGTGCAATTTGCCTTGCCATCTGTAGTTTTTGAGGGTCTGCATGAGCCACAATCGTGTCAAAAGCGAGTGTGCTCTGCCCTTGGCGCGACCGCAACAAGTTCAACAACGCCACAGAGTCCTTTGCTGGCAACTGCGGACGTCGATAGTATGTCACACAGGCATCTTTGTAATATTGCCGTCCCACAGAGTCCAACTCGGCATTCATCGAGTCCACGCTTTGCTGAATTTGCTTCATGTTTTTGGCAGTGGGCATACCGGCAATCAGACTTTTGTCCATCAAGTTGAAGTTGCTGTCAAAGTCTATCAGCAAAGTCTTGAAACGGAATGTTTCGCGGTCGAAAGGCTCATGCGCACCATTCTGCATCATTTGCGTGGCTGCACCGCCCGACGATTCAAGACTCTCAAATTGTTCACCATTCCACAGTTCCAGGCGCAAGTGCATTTTATCACGTGTCACCTCCAGGCGGGCCGAATCTGCCAGCACAATCTGCGCACGGTCAAAACCCTGATCTGTTTTGTAAATTATGGTTTGGTACAACATGCCTGTGAGCGTGTTCTTACGCTGCACATATATGTTGATATTAGGCACGCCATTGTAGAACACACCTTCGGGTATCTCTACCGCTGGCGACTGCTCTTTCATGCTGAACAGGAGCGTGCGCATATTTATCTGCGCATCTGGCGATGTAAAATTCTGAAAGTAGAATGATGTACCCGTCAAGAATGCTGCAAAAATGGCCAACGGGCGCATGATGCGTATCAACGGTATGCCTGCCGCCTTCATGGCCAGCAACTCAAACGACTCCCCCATATTACCAAAGGTGATGAGCGAAGCCAGCAATACCGAAAGGGGCAAAGAGTCGCGCACCAAAGTTTGAGCCATATACCAGTAAAACTTGGCCAAAATGTCGAACGACAGTCCCTTACCTATTAAATCGTCTACATAACGCCATGTAAACTGCATCATAAAAACAAAGAGTACGACAAAGAAAGCCCCTGCAAACACGAGCAGGAACTTTTTGAGTACATACCAGTCTAACTTCTTTATTATGACCATTATTGTATTATGATGCAATATTAAGTCACGCTCGGACACTATGCCATACCGCATGACTATGCAAAAATACAACTTTTTTCGGAGCTATGGGCTAACAGAACACAAAACAAACAAATACGCGCTGATAATACAAAATACAAATAAGAAAAAAGCAGTCACAACCAAAGTGTTGTAACTGCTTTGTAGCGCGAGACAGGATTGAACTGTCGACCTCATGATTATGAATCATGCGCTCTAACCATCTGAGCTATCGCGCCATAATTGGCTTGCGAGTGTCGTTGTTTCTCGTTTGCGAGTGCAAAGGTACAACAAATTTATAAACCTGCAAACTATTCAAGCACTTTTTTGAAATAATTTTTCAGCCACAACCTATACAACACGTACACAAAGCGCACTAAAGCTTTGATATTCAGCAACATGGGCAACACAACAAAAGGGAGCAAGAAACGGGCAAATAAAATAACATTTTCCACATTCCGACAAAAAAACGATGCCACACCCTACTCTGGAAATCGCGCCAAGACTACAAACATAAAAAGAATTGATACTAACTCCATTAAATAACAACTGAATTTTTACGACGCGGGACGGGGCTACTGTAAAATGCCCGACGCGAGACGCGTCGCCCCCATTAGTGCTTGCGTTTCTTCAAGCACAAAGCGCAACAACTAAGCGCTACCACCAAACGCTACCTCTAATGGGGGCGACGCGTCTCGCGTCGGAAAAATAAGAAGGAAAGATACTAACTCCATTAAATAACAACTGAATTTTTACGACGCGGGACGCGTCGCCCCCATTAGTGCTTGCGTTTCTTCAAGCACAAAGCACAACAACTAAACGCTATCACCAAACGCGTCGTCCCCATTAGAGGTAGCGCTTAGTGCTTGCGTTGTGTGCCTACTGATGAAGCCATTCTGCAAACAGACAACAAAAAGGAAAACAGCCAATGCAGAATCAAGAAAGCCGGGCAATGAACCTCATGTTCATTGCCCGGCTTATAATCTTATACGTAATTCAAGTAATAAAGCGTATTACTGAATACGGAAACGAACCGGAAGACGGAACCAAACTGGTACAGGGTGACCATTCTGCTTGGCCGGTACAAAGCGGTGGAGCTTGCGTACAACGTCAGCTGCAGCCTTATCACACTCACGTGAGAGCGACTTTTCAACCTTCACCGAACTTACCGAACCATCTACATCTACCTTGAAACGGAGTATTACAGTACCCTGCAATTCCTGTTCCTGAGCGATAGCCGGATAAACAACGTTCTTGTTTACGAACTGAATCAAAGCTGCCTCACCGCCAGGGTATGTAGCCTGCTGCTCAACGAGCGCATTATCCATAACCTCGGGTTCTTTAGGAGGTACAGTCGTACCACCGGCACGCTGGTTTTCCTTCAAATCGTCGATGTTGATACCGCTGTTGTCACCATTAGGGTTGACGTAGTCCTGAGCGGCAATGGCGAACTTATTCTTAGTTACCTCATCCTGAGTTTTGAGTTCCTTTGAGTGGTCCACCTTGTCATCTTCAACGATCTTAGGCACGGTGAATTGGATAGACGACTTTACGTTAACCTTTTCAACCGGCTTCTCGTATTCGAGTTCGGGTTCTTTTTTCTTAGGTTCTTCCTTCTTAGGTTCATCCTTCTTCAATTCCTGAAGTTCGGTAACCTCTTCAGAAGCCATATCCTTATTCTTGGCCAAAGCCTGCTCTACTGCCGATTTAGCGAGCAAAGCAGCAGCTACAGCCACAATAATGATAACGACGATAATAATTGCACGGAGTTGGAACTTGCCCTTGTTGGCGCGGTTACGATAAGCTCCGTACTCTTTGTTACGTCCTTCGAAGACCAAGTCACACCATTGTTTTGATGCTAAATCTATTTTAGACATAATTATTTGTTACTTAGCTTATTGTTATTACTGCGCAGTGCCGTTCTTGAGAGCCTCAATCTTGAGTCTGTCACCGTCTGCAAACTTATCAATCACATAACGACCAATGCTGCAAATCTGCATTTCGTCGAGTACCTGAATAAGGTTGTCGTAGGTTGCCTTGTCAGATGCCTTGATAATTACACTGGGTGTGTATTCGGCATTTTTGATTTTGTTGAGTTCTTCCTTGAACTGAGCTTTCTGCTTTTGTTCTTGTTGAACGTTTGAGGTAACCATACGAGCGTACTTGTCCTTCAATGCCTGTACAGCCTTTACAGCCTGCGGGTTGCTTTCGAGCAACACCTTGCGCAAGCCATTCTTGCCGTAAGTAGTGGCGAACAATTTACCTTCGTTGGGAATATCAGTACCACCATCAGGTTTACCCTTAAAGTAGTACAGCGTGTTATTCTCATCGATGAGGATAGTGATAGCCTTCGAAGCGGCCACCTGGCTCTGATTTTCTTCCTTTACATCTTCCTTGTCCGAAGGCATTGAAATCTCCATTGTCTGCGGTTTAAGGAGCGTAGTACAAAGCATGAAGAATGTCACGAGCAACATGATCATATCCACCATCGGCGTGAAGTCCACGCGCGAGCTCATTTTCTTTTGTTTACTTCCACCTAATTTTGCCATAACATTCAAATTTTAGTTATCCACGCCCTTGAGTGAGGTAATCAGGTTGTAACGATTTTCCTCAATCTCGCGCAGAGAATCCATAACTCTTTTAATTACAGCGTAGGAAGTAGACTTGTCAGCCTTAATTGCAATACGCATATTCTCGCCACACGCTTCACGTGCTGTGCTTACCCAGGTTTTCAGCTCATTGTTTACGCTGTCGCAAGGAATACCGGCCTCTTTGCTCTTGGTGAGCAGTTCATTTTTTTGGTCACCGCTGGCCAACCAACCTTTGATGGTGTTGAGCGGTGTACCGAATGTAGGAACCTGTGCAAATTCCTTCACTTCCTGCGGTGAAAGGCTCAACTTACCAGCCTCGTTCATCGCATCAGCGAGTTTTGTAAGGCCTTCGGGCGAGTCCATTGTCATGAACACCTTGCCGTTCTTCTCTACGAAGATGGTGAGCAAGTTGGTAGAAGGAATCTTGATTTCAGATACCGAACCAGGTGTTACCACCTTGATGGGTTCTTCCTTAACGAAAGTAGCAGTCAACATAAAGAAGGTAAGCAGCAGGACCATGACATCGCTCATCGGCGTCATGTCGATGAACGTATCTTGTTTTTTAATCTTAAAACGTCCCATGTCTTAAATACCTTTTTATGCGATTAGTGAGTTGCTGAGAATGTTTCTACGATAGTGAAACCGACTTCGTCGAGGCTGAAAGTCAAGCGGTCGATCTTGTTAGTGTAGTAGTTGTAAGCGATAACGGCGAGCGCACCAGTTGCGATACCAGAGGCAGTATTTACAAGGGCCTCAGAGATACCTACTGAAAGGGCTGAAGAGTCAGCACCACCTTCACCAGCACCCATGGCTGAGAATGACTTGATCATACCGAGCACAGTACCGAACAGACCCATCAAAGTACCGAGTGTTACGATAGTACCGATGATAGGAAGGTTTTCCTGCATCATAGGCATTTCGAGAGCTGTAGCTTCTTCGAGTTCCTTCTGGATTGAGAGCACCTTCTGTTCCTTTGTCAGTGTGTTGTTCTCTTCCATTTCCTTGTACTTGCGGAGTGTAGCGCCTACTACGTTGGCTACTGAACCACGCTGCTTGTCGCAGAGCTGCTGAGCCTTAACGAGGTCGTTCTGCTTGAGAGCTACCTTGATGTCAGCAACGAACTTGGTCAGGCTTGAACGGCCGTAAGCATTGCGGATAGCAAAGAAACGTTCGATGGCCAAAGCCACTACAGTTACGAACAAAGTCCAAATGATAGGTACAACGAAACCACCTTTGTATACAGTACCAAGAATACCAGCAGGTTCGTAAGTATTGTCTGAGAGTACAGAGAACATTGCGGGATCGTTGTCAGCACCCTTAAAGTTGCCAAGATAACCAGCACCGAAGAGGTAGAGACATACTGCGATGACTGCACATACGATGATTACGGCGAAACCAGACTTGATGCCGGTAAAGCCCTTTGATTGTTTGGGTGCACCCTTGGGTGCGCTAGCATTTGTAGTTGCCATTGTTGTAAAGATTAATTGTTTGTAGAAATTTTAGTTGTTTGTTTTCAGTTGATTTGCCATACCTATATAGCATACGGCACTTTATTTCGGGGCAAAGATAACACATAAAAAGCAAATACGACTTTTCCATGTCACTTTTTTGCGGTTAATTTTGTGTTATAAAGCATATCACACAAAATGACGGTGATAACGGGCATTTGTGCGAGTCTGCCAACGTGTCAAGGAATGGTTACCATCGTGGCGCCATAGCCGTACTCCCGAAACGAGGCATCTTGGTAGCGGCATTGCTTGTAGTGTGTGCGCAATTCTTTAATCAGCGCATTGCGCAGCACGCCCTCTCCCTTGCCGTGTATAAACACGATGCGGCGTCCATGCTCCTTGGCATGTTCGTCAAGGGTGTCGCGAAACACCTTTATTTGGTAGTCCAGTATATCCTTTGGCTCGAGTCCCACCATGGTGTCGAGCAGCTCGGTAGCATGCAAGTCTACCTCCACCACGGCATTGCGATCTTGTTTCTGGCGGGCACGTTTTTCGGCACCGCTCACCTTGTGCTCCTCGGGGTGCAGTTGTTCCTCGGGCGACTGCATGGCTTCACGCAACTCTTCGGCATCAACAAACATGGCACGTGCCGGACGGTCGTCCTTTATGACGTCGTACGCCAAAGCAGGGGTATTGAAGAACATGGTGGACTGGAAGGCATGGAGCTTGTAAAACTTTGTGCCATCTATGCGCAGATTAACGCTGTACGCCGGTTTGGGCATAAATGCCTTGTCGCGCTTAAAAGCCAAGGTCTGTATGGTCACGCGCTCCCACTCTTCTAAGCGGTTACGCTGAAACTCTTCGAGCAACACCTTGGTGTTGGGCGCAATTTCACCCTCATGGCGCACCGTTACAGCTTTGCCTTCGTAGGTGAGCAATATATAATGTATAAAGTAATTGCAATCGTTCACCAAGTAGGCTTCAAACGGGGTGTCGCTCACCTGTTTGATATTTTGGGGCACAAAGGCCAGACAAAGGTTCAATTCGTTGGCCCCTCTCCTCTCCTGCCCCATGGGGCGGTAAGTAAGTTCCTTGTCGGCCACATCGGTTTCCTCCTCTTCTTCATCGTCGTCCGTCACGGCCAAGGCATTCTTTACCGAGGTTGGTGCGGGTTTGTCGGCCTCGTCCTTTTTCTTTTTCTGCTGTGCTGCCACCACCTTGGCTATGTTATAGTCGTTTGTTTCGACAGCCACCACCTCGGTTACGAGGGTGGGAATTTCAAAGCCATCAGCATCGGCCACCAGCACAACGTCCTTGCTCTGGAAACCTGTCACCGTGCCGCCTCCCACATCATTCAGAAAGCGGACTTTGTCTCCTATCTTTACCATTGTTTACTACTTTTTCATTTCAACAATATGCGTGGCGGGCAGTTCCTTGTTACGTTTTTCGGTTTCTGCCACCACAGCCTCGGCCAAATTGCGGAAGGCCAACGCCGTCATGGTGTCATCTTTCACTGCTGCGGGCTCGCCCTCGTCGCCACTTTCACAAATGCTTTGCACAATGGGTATTTGTCCCAACAGGGGCACCTGCATCTCCTCGGCCAAGCGTTTCACGCCTTCCTTGCCAAACAGGTAGTACTTGTTGTCGGGCAGTTCGGCGGGTGTAAACCATGCCATGTTTTCCACCAAACCGAGTATGGGCACATTCACCTTGTCGTTGCGGTACATGTCAATACCCTTGCGTGCATCAGCCAAGGCCACAGCCTGTGGGGTTGACACAATCACGGCACCGGTTATGGCCAAATTCTGCAACAAAGTGAGGTGTATATCTGACGTTCCTGGAGGGGTGTCGAGCACGAAGTAGTCGAGCTCGCCCCAGTCGGCATCTGCTATGAGCTGCTTCAGGGCATTCGATGCCATGCCGCCGCGCCATAATGTGGCGGTGTCGGGATTGACAAAGAAACCGATACTCAATATTTTCACCCCGTACTTCATGGCGGGAATGAGTACTTGTCGCCCATCTTTCATTTCGGCAAAGATATTTTCGGCCTCCATGTGGAACATTTTGGGCACCGACGGGCCGAATATATCGGCATCGAGCAAACCAACCTTATAGCCGAGTTTGGCCAACGCCACTGCCAGGTTGGCAGCCACTGTGCTCTTGCCCACACCGCCCTTGCCTGAGCTTACGGCAATCACGTTCTTCACCTGCGGCAACATTTTGCCGGGTTCGGGACGTGCGGCTTGCGTGGTTTTGGTTTTGATTTCCACCTCCACGTCTTTATCAACATAGGTATGGATTGCCGCTTCGGCAGACTTGAGCACCGACTTCATGAAGGGGTCGGTTGACTTTTCAAATATAATTGAAAATGACACGTGCATGCCGTCTATACGGAGGTCGTCCTCCACCATGCCGGCTTCAATCAGATTTTTGCCATTGCCCGGATAGCGCACTTGCGCCAGGGCGTCTGTTATGAGTTTTGGATATAATTGCATTGAGGTTTATGAGGTTATGAGTTTTGAGGTTATAAGGTTATGAGGTTTTAGTTCTGAGTTTTGAGGTTATAAGGTTACCGAGGTTTGTCGAGCTCTCAAAGGTTACTTTATAACCTCATAACCTCAGAACTCAGAACCCTACTTGCTCGTAGTCAGCCCCGAGCGTTTGCTGCGGTTATAACTACGGTAATCGTCTAATTCTATCTCCACATCAGGCTCCACGAGTTCGCCCTGCTGTGGCAACTGGAATTTGAGATATTTGATGGTCAGCCCACGGGCAATCCACTGCTGCTCGTAATAAGTTTGTATGCCCAATATCTGTTTCACCTCCTCGTCCTGCTCTGCAGCCAGGGTGTGATACAAATCATCGGTTTTGAAGTCGACAGGCAATTTGTTCGCCTCCACCATATAGTTGGTGTAAGTAAAAAGGAAATTGCTGTCTGTCTTGAGATGTATCAAACCATTGTCCTGCAAAAAGCGGCGGTAACGCGCCATGAAATAGGTTGAGGTCAGACGCTTGGTCACCTTCTTCATTTGCGGGTCAGAAAAGGTGAGCCATATTTCGGCCACCTCGCCAGGGGCAAAAAAGCGGTCGATAAACTCAATGTGTGTGCGCAAAAATGCCACATTGCTCATGCCAGCCTCAAGCGATTCGGTGGCTCCGGTCCACATACGCGCACCCTTGATGTCGACGCCTATAAAGTTCTTATCAGGAAACAGACGTCCAAGGCCCACGGTATACTCACCACGGCCGCAACCAAGCTCGAGCACTATCGGGTTGTCGTTTTTGAAAAAATCGGCGTGCCAACGCCCGCGCATGGCAAATGGTGTGTCATTGGTTGCCACATCGGCTGCCTGAAACACGTGCGGGTAGCGCTCCATGTCGGCAAATTTTGCGAGTTTATTCTTGCTCATTATTGAGTATTTGCTTTACATCGGTTTCTACTTGCTGCAATTTGTCATTGCACATTTTTATAAGTTGCTGCGCTTCGGCCAGTTGTGCCGTCAGTTGGTCAAGCTCGAGCGTATTCTGCTCAAAGCCCTGCACAATGGTCTCCAACCGCTGCATGGCTTGTTCGTAGGTCAATTTCTTTTGGGGCATAAGTGCATATATAATATCATTCTTGAAGTTTCGGATTTAGTTTCGCACGGTCTCTAAAAGTCGCTGCGAAAAACGCAAGCACTAATGGGGGCGACGCGTCCCGCGTCGGGATAGAGACAGGAGTTAAATACGAACGTTACTACCGCTAATAATAGCTGCATATTTTCCCGACGCGAGACGCGTCGCCCCCATTAGAGGTAGCGTTCGGCGCTTTTGGCCTTTTATTGACATCATCGGCTGCGGCTCAGCAAATCAAGCAATCCTGATTGCATTCGCCTTGCACGGTGATTCAGGCCGTACCCGTCTAAATCCGAAATTTGTGTATAATTCTACTTACTGATTGGGCAAGAGAGCGGGGGACTGAATCATCGTGCAAGGCGAATGCCACCAATGACCCTTTTGTCCACCACTTCACTCCACCACACTCTTGGCTTGGCCTGTCTGGAAGCGTGTCAGCAATTCGTCACCCGGCTTCAGTGTAGCGGCATCGCGCACGGTTTTGCCGTTATGGGTGGTGATACTAAATCCCATGGCCAGTATGCGGTCGGGAGCAGCCAGCTTGATGCTGCGTTGCAGCATGTCATGACGGTGGTGTGCCTGAAGCAACACGCGGTCTACGGCATTGCGCAGGCGCTGCGGATATCTGTCGAGCGCCCCCTGTTGTTGCTGCAATCTGCTCTGAATCAAGAGTTCGAGTTTGGCACCCAACTTCAGCACACATTCGCGCTGGCGGCTCACATAGCGTGACGATGCCAGCTCGAAGCGATGCGACACACTGTCAAAGCGCTGCCGGCGCCAGGCCACCTGCTGCATGGCCGCATAATTGGCACGTTGTGCAAGGAGCGTGAGCCGTTGGCCATCACGCTGCAAGCGCTGTTGCACGGCCTGCAACAATCGATCCTGCAAAGCTTTGAGCATGGCCAGTTCGTTGCCGCGGCGCTCTATCAGGAAGGCTGCCACTGCCGTAGGGGTTTTAAGGCGGGTGTGGGCCACGAGGTCGATGATGGTGTCGTCGCGCTCATGCCCGATGCCCGTCAGCACAGGCAGGGGGAATTGTGCCACGTTGGCAGCCAGCATGTAAGTGTCAAACCCATTCAAGTCGGTTGTGGCACCGCCGCCACGTATAATCACCACCACGTCCCACTCACTGGCCTGTGCCGCTATGCGGTCGAGCGCCGCTATCACGCTCTGTTCTACGCGGTCGCCCTGCATGATGGCCGGAAAGAGTTCGACTGTGAAATCGTAGCCGCTCTGCTGCAACTGGTTGCAAAAGTCGCCGTAGCCCGCCGCCGTGGCACTTGACACCACGGCCACTCGGCTGATTACACGCGGCAGGGGGAGTTCCTTGTTAAGGTTCATCACGCCATCGGACTCGAGCTGACGGATTATTTCCTTGCGGCGTGCAGCCAAGTCGCCCATAGTGTAGGTTGGGTCAACATCTATCACGTTGAGCGAAAAGCCATACAGTTCATGAAACTCTGGCACGACACAGGCCATCACCTTGATGCCGGCATCGAGCCGCTGACCTGTGGCACGCTCGAAGTGTGACGTTATCATCACATAATTTTGCCGCCAGATGTTGGCACGCGCCTTGGCCACGAGCGACCCGCTGGCTTCGTCCTTTTGCACGAACTCCATGTAGCAATGTCCATTCGATGCCACGCGCAATTCGCTTATTTCGGCCACTACCCAATAGCAGTCGGCCATGGTTTGGCGCAGTGTGGCACGCACGCGGCTGTTGAGTTCAAACAGCGTGATGGCACGCGGCTTGGCTTGCTGCGGTTCGTGTCCAAAATCCTGATATGTGGGTGCAAATGGGTCTATCATAGAGCAAAGTTACGAATAATAAGTAGGTGTTCAAAATTATTTTTACATTGAAAGTGCATTATCGGGGCGCAGATGTTCCCTTCGGGTGAGAGAGCATAGCGGGCTATGTGACTGAGGCCGAAGGGAACAGATGCGCCTCGAGAATGTGCTTTCAATGTGAAAATGGCACCTACTGATTGTATAAAATAATTTTGAACACCTACTTATACGAATGTGCAAGGTGCTTTTGCAGCCCCTCACGCCCTGGCACTATTTTTTACGACAAATACCTCATACCTTTGCCGCAGCAAACAGCTTGCACACTGCACGCCAATGTACTACACAAAAGGCAAAGAGTCTTTTCTTGCATCTTACACTTTTTAGTCCTTTCACCTTGATTACCAATGAATTACGCAGTGTAAGATAATCTCAAAACATCTTACACTATCTTACACTGCATCTTACACTATCCTACACCACATCTTACACCCACATTTGTCACTCTATAAATACGTCATCGGGCGACGGACACGCAGCAACGGCCATACGGAATGCGGGCATAGGGGGAGCGGAAAGTATGATGCTCCGACAGATTTTTCTGCCTCCCGTTGGTGTGCTGCCGCTCTCGCGCAACGCATTTTCCCATCTGCATGGCATTTGGTGTGCAAGCGGTGTGTAAGATGTTTTTTTATTATCCTACACTGCATAACAAATTAGTTATCAGATACTTACACACGTTTTGTGTAAGATGGCAGATTATCTGTCACAAACAAAAATATGGAGGTGGAGGAATCTTTGACAGCAATTATTGCAGCCTGGTGAAACGTAAACATGCGAACGGACTCAAGCACCAAGCGCTACCACAAAACGCAAGCACAAAACGCAAGCACAAAACGCTACCTCTAATGGGGGCGACGCGTCTCGCGTCGGGGAAAAGATGCAACTTTTATTTAGTAGAGGTCGTACTTTTTCCTTTCATTACCCCGACGCGAGACGCGTCGCCCCCATTAGAGCTTGCGTTTAGTGCTTGCGTTTAGTGGTAGCATTTAGTGCTTGCGTTTTGTGGTAGCGTTTTGTGCTTGCGTTTGATGCTTGCCTTTGATGGTTGCGCTTGGCGGTAGCCTTGGGTGCCTAACTCCGTTCGCATGTCTACGTTTTACCGGGCAACAACAGACAACAATAAACGGTAATAGAGACGATGGGGGCAAAACTGCCAATCATCGACTCTATTACCGTTGATACAAACTTTTTGAGTACCTACTAAATCAGCGGCATGCCGAGTTCGCGACATTCCTTACGCATGCTTTCGGGCCAAATGCTGGCCTGGATTTCGCCAATGTGTGCCTTGTGCAGCAATACCATGCACAAACGGCTCTGACCAATACCGCCACCTATTGACAGAGGCAATTCGTCGTTGAGCAAACGCTGGTGGAAATACAACTTTTCGCGTTCCTCCTCACCCTCAATTTCGAGTTGACGCAACAGGGCGGCCTTGTCCACACGCACACCCATTGACGAGAGCTCAAATGAACGTTCAAGCACGGGGTACCATATCAGTATGTCACCATTGAGTCCGGCATAACCATCTTCAGACACGGTAGACCAGTCGTCGTAGTCCGGGGCACGTCCGTCGTGCTTTTTACCATCTGACAGTTTACCACCAATGCCTATCACAAACACTGCGCCATACTTTTTGCAAATAGCGTCCTCACGTTCCTTGGGTGTCATGTCGGGATACATCTGCAGCAAATCCTCGCTGTGCACGAAGTGTATCTTTTGGGGTAAGAATGGTTTGATGCTGTCGTAAGTTTCGCACACCAAATATTCGGTGCGACGAATGGCGGCATAGATGCGCTCTACCACGTCCTTTAAGAAGGCGATGGTGCGGTCCTCCTTGTTGATGACGGCCTCCCAGTCCCATTGGTCAACATAGAGCGAGTGCAGATTGTCAAGCTCCTCATCGGCACGTATGGCGTTCATGTCGGTATAAATGCCGTGTCCTGTGGGAATTTTGTAGTCGGCAAGCGTAAGTCTCTTCCACTTGGCAAGCGAGTGCACCACCTCGGCCTTACGGTCGCCAAGGTCTTTGATGGGAAACGTCACCGGACGCTCAATGCCGTTCAAATCGTCGTTGATGCCAAGGCCCTGCATCACAAACAAGGGGGCGGTGACACGACGCAAACGCAATTCGGTTGACAAGTTTTGCTGAAAAAAGTCCTTTATGAGTTTGATGCCTTGCTCGGTTTTGTGCATATCGAGAAGGGCTTTGTAGTTTTTGGGGTGTATGAGCTGACTCATTTCTTATTATATAATGTATTGGTTGCATAGGAATATGTGCACCCGGCATGCCGCAATGCACTATTTGGTAGCGCAAATGTACGAAATAATTTCTATACGATAAATATTTTGCGCGATACTTTACGTTTTGTGATGTTATATGACATATTTTGTAACATATAGTTACATCAAACACTGTTATTCGGGTTCTCATGTCACATTGAGGGCATACTTGTCTTGATGCAACACTTTTGCGGAATTGTGTAACGACTGGCATCACAATAGTGCCTACCTTTGCACCATAAACCGACACAAACATAATAACATGTACAGACTGACCAAACGACATACACTGCCAATGCTGGCCCTGTCGACAAGCATTGCAGTTCAGGCACAAGATGTGCTTAACGATTCGATAGCCCCCACCCCCGAACGTGAGCTCAGCCAGGCTCAAGTGACGGGAAAGCGCAAAAGCGTGTCGCGCATGAGCGGTGCCGAAAATGGCTTTACACTGTCGCGCACAGAACTGTTCAAGGCTGCTTGCTGCAATCTGGGCGAGAGTTTTACCACCAACCCTTCGGTGGACGTGAGTTACAGCGATGCCGCCACTGGGGCCAAACAAATAAAGTTGCTCGGACTGGCTGGCAGCTATGTGCAAATGCTGAGCGAGAACATTCCCGACTTCAGAGGAGCCGCTGTGCCTTACGCTTTGGGCTACGTTCCGGGACCTTGGATGCAGAGCATACAGGTGTCGAAGGGCAGCGCCTCGGTAAAGAACGGCTATGAGAGCATTACGGGACAGATTAACGTGGAATATAAAAAACCGCAATCCGACCCCTCGATGGAGGTTAACCTGTATGGCGACACCAAGAGCCGCATTGAGGCTAACTTTGGCGGCAATGTGCATTTTAAGCAAAAGAAACTCAGCACGGGCGTGCTGGCGCACTATGAGAATAACTTTGGTCACCACGACGAAAACCACGACGGCTTTCTTGACAAGCCGAATGTGCGTCAAGGCAACTTGATGAACCGTTGGGCATGGGTGGGCGACCGCTACATTTTTCAAGCTGCCGTGGGCGGCCTTAACGAAAAGCGCGAAGGGGGCCAAACCAAGCACGCAGCACACGAGGGCAGCGAACGCTACGGCATTGACATGGAGACGACACGCCTCACTGCTTTTGCCAAGAATGCCTTTATTATAAACAAAGCGCATGGCACCAACCTGGCGCTGATACTTTCGGGCAGTTACCACGATGCCGACGCCACATACGGACACCGCACCTATGATGTGCGGCAAAAGAATGGCTATGCCTCGCTGCTGTTTGAAACGGACTTTACCGAAGCACACAAGCTGTCGGCCGGATTGAGCCTCAACCACGACTACTACAACCAGCACTACCGCCTGACGCATAACACGGAACTGGCACCGCAACGGCTTGACGAACATGAGACGACACCGGGTGCCTATGCGCAATACACCTTTACACCTAACGAGCAATGGGTGGTGATGGGCGGTATGCGTGTGGATCACAGCTCGATGTACGGCACCTTTGTCACACCCCGTTTTCACATTAAGTACGCCCCCAACCACGTGCTCAGTCTGCGGTTGTCGGCGGGCAAGGGGTACCGCACCATTCACGCCTTGGGCGAATTCAACTATCTGCTGGCAAGCAACCGCCAACTGGTTGTGGGCCATCTGAAGCAAGAGGCGGCATGGAACTATGGTGCGAGCCTCAACTTGAAGGTGCCTGTGGGCGGACACATTCTCGACCTCAGCGCCGAGTACTACTACACGCACTTTGACGAACAGGTGGTGGTTGACTACGATACCGATGTGCAGCACATCTATCTGCATAACCTTGACGGGCACCGCAGCTACTCACACACCATGCAGGTGGAGGCTACCTATACGCTGCTGCGCAACCTGACACTGACTGCGGCCTACCGCTACAACCTGGTGCGCCAGTACACTGGCGGCCAAGTGCAGGAGAAGCCTTTTACCAACCGCTACAAGGGACTGCTCACCGTATCGTACAAAACGCCGCTCGAACTGTGGCAGTTTGACGTGACGGCGCAGCTCAACGGCGGCGGCCGCCTGCTGGCCAATGGTGTGGAGGGGGCGACGACCTCTTTCCCGGCTTATGCCAGCTTGAATGCGCAGATTACGCGCTGGTTCCGCCACTTCAGCATTTATGTGGGTGGCGAAAACCTTACTAACTACAAGCAGCGCAACCCCATTTTACACGCCGAACACCCGTGGAGCGACAAGTTTGACGCCACACAGGTGTGGGGACCGGTGCATGGTGCCATGGCTTACGCCGGTGTGAGAATAAATTATTAACTCGTCAACCCAATAACCAAGACTTTCATCAACGCAATATATATAAGTACATTATGTCTGTTATCACCCAAACATATCCCGTAAAGGGCATGAGCTGTGCCTCGTGCTCGGCACACGTTGACAAAGCACTGCGCTCGGTGGCGGGCGTAGCCGAGGTCAATGTCAGTCTGGCCATGAATGTGGCCAAAGTTACTTACGACAATGCGCAATGCACACCCACCGACCTGCAACAGGCGGTTGAACGCATGGGGTTTGAACTGGTGGTGGAGGAGGCCGAAACCGAGGGCGGTGGCGGCGAAAACAGTTGTCGGACGGCAGGCACACAGGCTGTGGACAAAGCCGCCGAAGCCGAAATGAGCAAACTGCAGCAAACCAAGCGTTTGGCCTATGGCGCTGTGCTGACGGCCGTTCCGCTACTGGTGCTGAGTTTGATGCCTGGTTTGTTCAGCGGACAAGAGGTGGCACTGTTCTTCCTTGCAAGTTTCTCGCTTTGGAAGTTCGGACGGGCTTTCTATGCCCCAGCATGGCGGTTGCTTAAACATGGCACATCGAACATGGACACCTTGGTGGCGCTGAGCATTACCGTGTCATACGTGTACAGTTTCTTCAATCTGTTTTTTCCACAATGGTTTACAGCACACGGCATGAAGCCTCACCTCTACTTTGACAGTGTGGGGGTTATTACGGCTTTCATTCTGCTTGGACGTATGCTCGAGGCACGTGCCAAACACAGCACGACCAATGCCATACGCAAGCTGATGGGACTCCAACCCAAACAGGTTATTACCATTATGCCCAACGGCACTGAGCGCACCAAAAGCATTGGCGATGTGAAGCCCGGCGATGTGCTGATGGCACGTCCCGGTGAGCGCATTGCTGTGGACGGCGTGGTGACGGAAGGCACTTCGACTGTGGACGAAAGCATGCTGAGCGGCGAACCGACACCTGTGGGCAAAACGCTTGGCGAACGTGTCATGGCAGGCACCATCAACAAGAATGGCACTTTGCGCTACCGCGCCGAAAAGGCTGCCACCGACACATTGCTTGCTCACATTGTGCGCATGGTGCAGAATGCTCAAAACAGCAAGGTGCCCGTGCAGGCGCTGGTCGACCGCATTGCGGCGATGTTTGTGCCTGCCATCATTGGCATTGCACTACTTAGTCTGGCGGCATGGCTGGTGTTGTCGCCCGACAATGGGCTGACGCATGGTTTGATAGCCATGGTGTCGGTATTGGTCATAGCTTGTCCGTGCTCGTTGGGACTTGCCACACCTACTGCCATCATTGTGGGCATGGGACGAGGGGCCAACAATGGCATTTTAATTAAGGACGCCACTTGCCTTGAAACGGCCCGCCGCATCGACTGCGTGCTGCTCGACAAAACAGGCACCCTCACCATAGGGCACCCCGAGGTGGTGGACACTCATTTTGCACAAGACAACGGGAGATTGGCGGCCGTGCTATGCGCATTGGAGCACCGGTCTGAACACCCTTTGGCCGAGGCCATTTGCCAACATTTCAAAGGGGCGGAGCCGCTGGAGGTGACCCACTTTGCGGCTCTGCCGGGCAACGGCATTGAAGGAGTGGTTGGCAGCCAACATTTTTTAATAGGCAGCACAACGCTGATGCAGGACAAAAAGCGTATCTTTACCACCGCACAACGCAATGTGATTGACAGTTGGCTGCACAAGGCTTATACCATTGTGGCCATGGCCGATGAACAGCATGTGGTGGCGCTGGTGGCCCTGAATGATGAGCTTAAAAGCACATCGGCCAAGGCTGTGAGCGAACTAAAGGCTTTGGGCATAAGCACATACATGCTCACTGGCGACAACGAAGCCACCGCCGCTGCTGTAGCCGCCCAAGTGGGGGCCGACCATTACGTGGCGCGTATGCTGCCTGCCGACAAGGCTGACTTTGTGAAAGGCTTGCAAACTGCCGGACACCAGGTGGCCATGGTGGGCGATGGCATTAACGATAGTGCTGCCCTGGCACAGGCCGACTTGAGTGTGGCTATGGGACGAGGCAGCGACATTGCCATCGACACAGCTATGATGACGCTGCTCACATCGGACCTCATGCGTCTGCCCCAGGCTATCAGACTGTCGAACCGCACGGTGCGCACCATCAAGGAGAATTTGTTTTGGGCTTTCTTCTACAACGTTGTAAGCGTGCCCATTGCTGCCGGGGTGCTATACCCTTTGTGCGGTTTCATGCTCAACCCCATGATTGCCGGCGCGGCCATGGCTCTGAGCAGTGTGAGCGTGGTGGCGAACTCTCTGCGTAGCGGCATGGGAAAACTATAATGCGGCTTAGGAACCCGTCGATGCCCAATCGACACATCTGAATTGATTACAAACCTTTAATACACAACTGGACAATGAAGAAGTTTTTGACCTTTATCATGATGCTGGTTGTCAGCACTTCGCTGGCTCTGGCCAAGGACATCGAAACGGTGGTATTCACCACTCAGCCCCAAATGCACTGCAGCAACTGCGAGGCCAAGATAAAGAAGGCTTTGCGCTTTGAGAAAGGCGTGAAAGATATTGTGACCAATGTGCCACGTCAAATGGTGACGGTAAAATATGACGAAGACAAAACAACCGTGGCCAAACTCATCAAGGCGCTTGAGAAGATTGGCTACTACGTGCGAGTTGTGGCTGCATCAGACGATGATGTGCGCTGCAAATACAACGTGAAATGCAACAAACAGCCTACCTGCAACAAGAACAAGCGGTGCGGCAAAAGCAAATGCGGCAAGGCCAAGGGCTGCGGCAAGGCTAAGAGCTGCGACAAGGCTAAGAGCTGCTGCGGCAAATAGCATTGGCTGATTATATTTATTGACACCAGAGGCCCTCACACTGCACAATTTATATTGTCAGTGTGAGGGCCTCTGCTTCAATGTCAGCAGTTTGCTGTTATTTGACCATTCTGATGACTACTTGTATTGCCAATGTGCTTATCACATATATTGCCACGATTGAAGCCAACACTGCCAACATAAACAAGGGCGTAGAGGGTATGACGTCGGCCAAATGGCGGATATAGGCATAGTATTCCTTACGCACCAATATGTTTTGATGCACCAAATAAGCTGCAAAACTACCGCTTGCCAACCAGTTGACGAGGCGGCTTTGCAATCTGACACGTGAAAAGAATAACAACATGGCACCTGCGGCAACAATGGTGATGGGATTGGTGTAGGCTACCACAAAGGGTACAAACGCACCCATAAACGTTTGGCTCATCATACCTGCGCCCCACCCTACCAGGCCCATTGTGCCCATTAGCACAACATACAGAACCATGAAACGCCAACGGGGCCAATGCTGCAACCGCGCCGCACCATACAGGCGCAAATAGCGGCCTAACAGATAGAGGCCTACAAATGACACGGCCGAATAACCCTTTTGCAAATCGGCAAACACAAAGGAGCAAGGTATCGTTATGACATAGAACACCAATAAGAAACGGCGCAGCGCGGCCTCATCGCTCTTTTCGACAAAGGCATTAAGCATTGGCGTAAGGAGGTAAAGCACTAAATAACTGCACACAAACCAATAGCTCCATATAGGACGTACATAGCCCATCACGCCAGCTGGCTGCGGCAAACCGGCCAACCATACATACAGGGTAAGCACAATGGTGACGTACACAGGCTGTATGGCCAGGCGCATAGCCCCCTTTGTGCGGAATGTGGTGCCGAACCAACCCGTTATCAGCACAAATATGTTGACACACGCCACGGTGTACACTTCGGTCATGGTCAGCCCGAGCCAACGCAGGGGCTCTGCCTGAAGCCATACCGTACGCGGATAGCCAAACGAGGCATAACCGGTGTGCAGCACCATCACCATGAGCATGGCCACTATGCGCAACAGTTCCATGTTAGACTGACGCGCCAAACGTATTTCACTCATTTCCTTATCGCGTCAAGCTATGCTTATCAGTTCTACGTCAAATATCAATGTCGAATTGCCCGGTATGTCGCCATCGGTGCGGCTACCATAAGCCAGTTGCGAGGGTATGTATATGGTCCAGCGGTCGCCGGGGCGCATCTGGCTCAGTGCAATTTGCCAGCCATCAATCACCTCGTACAGGCGGAAGGCGGCGGGAATGCCGTCGCGACGCGAATCATCGAACACACGTCCGTTTATCAGCCGACCGGTATAATGCACGCACACCACGCTGCGCAGGTCGGGGCGGCGCCCTTGGGGATTGCCGCTCTTTTGTATTTCGTAAAGCACGCCCTTAGGCAGTTCGTGCACGCCCTCTTGTTGCTTTTTGTCAACCAAGAAAGCCTCGTTCTTCAGTTTATAGTCAGTCTTCTTACTCATAATAATGTGATTGTTATGGCTGCAAAGTTACGCAATGTTTCATCAACACTCGTCCTCCATGCGGTCAATGTAACTTTCATGCTCTGCAAAGTTACGCAATGTTTCATCAACACACCATAATTACCACAAACAAAAGGCGCAACCAACTTGCCATATCCGGCAAATGGTTGCGCCATAAGTAGGTGTTCGAAAATGCTATTAGAAACGTCCGCCTGGACCGCCCATCGGGCGCATGGGCATGCCACCGGGGCCACGCATATCGGGCGGGCCCGGACGGTCGGTCTTGTCATCGCCCTTCTTGCTGCTGCCACCGGGGAAGATGTTCAGCTTGTAGATGAAGTGCACCATGAAGTATGAGTTGATGGCGTTGTTCCACGAGTCGGTGCGCTGTGTGGCACTAATCATGCGGCTCACGTTGCTCTGCTTCTGCAATATATCGTAGAACTGAATGCTCAATGTGGCAGCCTTGTTCTTGAGGAACGACTGGGCTATTTGTGCATTCCACAGCAGTTCGTTGGTGTTCATCGAGGCATCAGAGTAGCCACGGCGTGAACTCATGCGAATATCGGTTGAAAAGCTCAACCCAAAGCTGAGGTTGACATTGGCATTGGCACCATAAGCAAAGTTCCAAGTGTCCATATTGGCATTTTGCTGCACCGAGGCACGTGCATGTTGATAGTTGAGTTTGCCAAGCAAGCCCACATCGAACCAGGTTGAACGGTATGAGAGGTTGAGGTTTTCGTCCACGCCAAGCGTTTTGGTCGTGTTCTTTTGCGAGGCAGCCTGCTCAAACACCTTGCTGTATCCCTCATAGGTCTGCTCCGTCACAATCAGGTCATTCGGTTTGGTGCTGACATAACCCACCGCATTCTGATAGCTCACACTTGTAAAAGTGTTGATGTTGAACAACTTTTGCTTGCCGATGGCCGAATTGAACATAAACATGCCACGGCCGTCCCAGTTGCCACTGATGTTTTCGGGTCGGAAATAGCTCACACCGGTCTTGGCATCATACACCATACGGTTGGAGATAGAGTTCTTTGTCTGCGTGGCATCTACGCCCACCATCATGCCTTGCTGGCGGTCGGCATTATAGCCATTGTAATTGATGCGCAGCGAATTGTTCCACGATGGTTTCAAACCCGGGTTACCCATCGATATGCTCAAGGGGTTGGAGTTGTCAACCACAGCCAGCAGGTCGGTCATTGAGGGTTGTGATGACGAGCCGCGGTAACGTATTTCCAAGCGGTTGGTTTTTGAAAAGTTGTAGCGCAAGCGCACCGACGGCGACACATTGAACACGTTGCGGGCCACCACCGTGTCAACCTGGCTCGGACGGTTATAGGCCATTTTGGTATGCTCCGGATTAAAGTCTACACCGGCATTAAAGCGCACCGCACTTGAGTTGTAACGTATGCCGAGGGTGGCTGTGTGGTCGGTGTATTTGTAGGTAGCATACTGCGAGTTGTTTTCGTCGCGCACTTTGTTCAGTATCTCGTCCGAAGTGGGCAGCGAGCCAAGTGACGGGCGCACACTTTCGTCAGTACTGCCAAAGCTGGCATCGTAGTCGCTCAACCCGGGGAAATCTGTTGTGTTCAACTCGTTCAAGTTGTAGCGCGAGCGGTCGCTCTTGTTATATTTGTAGCTAAACTGATAGCGGGCCTCGGCAAACCAATTCTTGCCCAAAGGCTCCACATAGCCCAAGCGTGCGCTCACGTTGTAGTTGCGCCCAGGGGTTGTGCTGTACTGGTTAAGATAGCTGTTGGTCTGGCCAGACGCCGGATTGTATGCAATGTTTGAAATAGCGTACGAATGGCTCTCGCTCTTGGTATAACCGCCACTGGCACGCAACGACACGTTACGTCCGTTGCTCGACAAACGGCGCACGAGGTTCAAGTTGGCGCTGACATTGTGCGACTTGCTGTCACCCATCGACAGGCGTTTGTTGGTATTGACCATGATGGCCGCCAGTTCGGGATTGCGCTCGGCATAGTTACTGGCAAAGATGCTGTCGAGCGGGCTCACCATGCCATCAAGGTCGTAGGGGTTGCTGTTGAAAGTGGCCGAGCGCGAACTACCGCTGTTGCGCGACTCCGAGTAGCTGTAACTGGGTCGGAAATTGATGTTGGTCATCGAGTCGGGGCTCCACTCCAAGCGCAAACGGCTCATCACGCTGGTGCTGTGCGAACCGCTGAAACTGCTGCTGTTGCCAAACGACGAATTGCTGCCCGATGTAAGGAACGTTTCAGAGTTTGTTGTGCTCAGCGCATCGGTACCCGTGTGGCTGTAAAGGGCAAATCCGCCCAGTTCCAAGCGACCGGCCTCACGCTTTTTTTTGCCATTCTCCCACGAGAAGTCGACACCAACGCGCTTGGTGGCCGTCAAACCACCGCCACCGCCGCCAAAGCCACGCGGACCGCCAAAGCCCATGTCGTTGGTATTATTGAGCGAAGCAAAGGTTGACACACGCGTCTTGTCGGTAAAGCGGGTACCAAAGAAACGGGTTGAATAGCGGTCATGATTGCCGTATGCCACGTCCAAGTTCGACACCCACGACTCGTTCAGTTCGCGTTTGGTAGAGATGTCCAACACGGTTGTCTCCTCACCGTCGTCTATGCCAGTTTGTTCGGTGTAATCACTCTTTTTGTCATAAGCCTTGATTTTGCTCACCAATTCGGTGGGCAGGTTCTTCATGGCAGTTTTGGTATCGCCCTTGAAGAAGTCCTTGCCATTTATCAAGAACTCCTGCACGGTTTTACCGTTCCACTTTATGGTGCCATCGTCGCTCACCTCCACACCCGGCAACTGCTTGACGAGCGACTCGAGCGTTGAGCCTGCGGGCACACGATAGGCCGAAGCCGAGAACATGGTCGTGTCGCCCTTTTGTTCCACGCGTGACGCGGTGGCGGTTACAGTAGCCGAGCCCAGCACCTTGTCGTTCGATGTCAGAAGCAGCGTGCCCAGCCCCACAGAGTCGGCCTCAGCCGTCAGTTCCACATTACGCGTAAGGGGCTTAAAACCCACATACGACAATTTTACGATGTACTTGCCAGCCTCTTTAGGCTCAAAGCGGAACATGCCGTTCTCGTCGGTGGTGGCAGCCGTTACAGCTGTACTGTCTGAGCGCAGTAGCACCGCGGTGGCAAAGTCGACAGCATTCTTCGATTTTGACTCAACTGCCGTACCTGTCACAACATAGCGTTGTGCCATCGCCCCAGCGGCCATCACAAACGATAGCATGAAGAGTAATAACTTGTGTTTCATATAAGTGTGTTGTATTGTTTTATTGCAATGTTAGCAGCAGGCGTTCGCCCGTCCCATTCGGCGCGCCACAATGAGCGGCACACGTAATTGAGATGCAAAGTTGGTACAAAGGTTTAACACAATCGTATTATAATACCTTAAAAATCGACGAAACCACTCATTCTGTCGACGAAAGCGTGCCCCACACTTGCGCATTACGACAAATGTCATTACTTTTGTTGTACACGCTTACATATATAAAACAACGAAACGAGCACTACCATGATAAAATTAGCCAATCACATCAAGCGCATCGAAATATCGAGCCTGTGGAGCGGACACAAGCACATTGTGTGGGACTTGCGCCCCGACGTCAATGTGCTGAGCGGACACAATGGAGCGGGCAAAAGCACCATTCTCAACCGCCTCATACAGCATCTGCGCTCCGTGCCTACCACCGGCGACATACAGGGCAACACACGCTTTGGAGTAAAGATGGAGTTCGACCCGAGCGATGCCACAGGCATTCACTACGACGTCATACGCAGTTTCGACCGCAAAATGCTCTCGTCCGAGCCTATTGGTGCACTTAACGATGCCCGTATCGTCACCGAGCTCGACTGGCAGCTCTACCTGGTGCAGCGCCGCTACCTTGACTACCAAGTTAATGTGGGCAACCGCATGATTGCCCTGCTCACAAGCGGCGACCCCGAGGCACGCGACAAAGCGGCCATTGCGGCCAACCTTAAAACGCGCTTTCTTGACATTGTGGACGAACTGTTTGCCGAGACGGGAAAACGCATCGACCGTCAAAGCAACGAACTGCAGTTCATACAATACGACGAAAAGTTGCCGCCCTATTTACTGTCGAGCGGCGAAAAGCAAATACTGCTCATTCTGCTCACCGTGCTCACCGAGGACCAGCAGCACTATGTGTTGTTTATGGACGAGCCCGAAGCCAGTCTGCACTTTGAGTGGCAAAAGCACCTCATCGGCCTTGTGCGCGAGCTCAACCCCAATGCACAGATTGTGCTCACCACCCACTCGCCAGCCCTCATCATGGACGGTTGGGAGGACGCCGTGACCGAAGTGGGCGACATTACCGTCTAAGTTCTCTCTCCCTTATCAACCCAAAAGTCCTTCACCGTGAAACGCTTGAAAGATAACATCAACTCCTCATACGTGTCGGCCATGAACCGCCTTGGCGGGCGTCATGCCCGCGAGCGCATAGTGGCCTACGTTGAGAGCTACGACGATGTGTTTTTTTGGAGCAATCTGCTGCGCCCGCTCGAAACGGACAAGTATTACTTTGAGGTGATGCTGCCGTCGCGCACCTCGTTGTGCAAAGGCAAAAAGATAGCCTTGGCCAACGAGCTTGGCCCGCGTTTGGGCAAATGTATGATTGCCTGTGTTGATGCCGACTACGACTATCTGATGCAAGGTGCCACCCTGGCCTCGGCCGAGGTGTGCAACAACCCATACGTGTTCCACACCTACGTCTATGCCATCGAAAACTACCAGTGCTACGCACCTGCCATGCAGCAGGTGTGCGTCATGGCCACACTCAACGACCACCACTTGTTCGACTTCGAGAGCTTTATGCGCCAATACTCACAAACCATCTGGCCGCTCTTTGTGTGGAACGTCTGGTGCTACCGCTACGGCACCTACAAGCAATTCTCCATGCTCGACTTCTACCACATCGTACAGCTCGGCAAACTCAACTTTTACCACCCCGAACAGACGCTCGAAAAGTTGCGCCACCTTGTCAATGCCAAAATAGCCCGTCTGCAACGCCAGTTTCCGCAAGGGCGTTCTACCTACAAGCCGCTGCGCAACGAGCTGCTGCGCCTGGGACTGACGCCCGAAACCACCTACCTGTACATGCGCGGACACGACCTGTGCGACGGGGTGGCCGTGCCACTGCTTAACATGGTGTGCGAACAGTTGCGACGCGAGCGTGAGCGCGAAATACGCCGTCTGGCCGAGCACAATGTGCAAATGCAAAATGAGCTGTCGGCCTACCAAAATGCCACAGCGGCCATTGAGGAGATGCTGCGCAAACACACCACCTACACCGAATGCCCGCAATACAAACGGGTGCAAACCGACATTAAAGACTTTATTGACTCTCTCCATCCCCAAACCGATACTACAGCACAACCTGCACCCCCAGCCTCATGATACTGCACATTAAGAACATGGTCTGCCCCCGTTGCATCATGGCCGTCACCAGCACACTGTCACAACTCGGCCTCACGCCCGATAGCGTGTCGTTGGGCGAGGCACACATAGCCGAGACCCCCGACCAATCGCAATTAGAGCAAATACGCCAGGCATTGATAGCCATAGGTTTTGACCTGGTCGAAAACAAGTCCGACCTGTTGATACAGCGCATCAAGCAATCGGTAATGACCTACGTCCGCCACGACAAGTGCACAAGCCAGCCATTGTCCGAATGGCTGGCCACAACCATACATACCGACTACCCCACCCTGAGCCGCGCCTTTGCTGCCGCCGAGGGGCGCACCATCGAAAAGTACCACCTGTTGCAGCGCATGGAGTATGTTAAGGAACTGATAACCTATGACGATTTGAGCATAAAGGAGATAGCCTGGCGCACAGGGTTCTCAAGCGTGGCACATCTCTCGCGCCAGTTCAAGCAACTCACGGGCATGACGCCAACAGCCTATAAAGCCTGTGGACATCACGAACGTCAGCCACTCGACACGCTATAAGATAAACAAGCCATGGTTAACCAACTCGCCCAATTTGTGCGCCACCACATCAAGCTGTTAGCAGCACTGACCCTCATCACCTGCGCCGTGCTGCTTTATTGCGTCAACCCCGTTGGCCACACTTTTGTGCCCAAATGCCCATTCAAGCTAATCACCGGTTACGACTGCCCGGGTTGTGGCGCACAACGTGCCATTCACGCCCTGCTGCATGGCCGGTTGTCCGAAGCCTTGAGCTACAACTACTTCATGGTTTATTCTGTGCCATACCTTATGGCGGTGCTGTACACCGAATATGCCGTCAAGGGCAAGCGCCAGTGGCGATTGCGCCGCATATTCGAGGGCAAAACGGCCATCACGCTTTACATTGTGCTGTTCACAGCATGGGGCATTGTGCGAAATGTGCTTTAATGTATTGCTGTCCGGCTAAACGCAAATACGCGAACGGGGCCAGGCTCTAAACGCTACAACTAAACGATAGCTCTAAGCGCTACCATCAAACGCTAGCATCAAACGCTAGCTCTAAACGTTAGCACCAAACGCAAGCACCAAACGCAAGCACCAAACGCTACCATCAAACGCTATCTCTAATGGGGGCGACGCGTCTCGCGTCGGGACAATTTCATACACTAAATAAAGGCTCGCAGACAACGCTAATTACACGTTTGTCTGTGAGCCTTTGCCTTAGCCCGACGCGGGACGCGTCGCCCCCATTAGAGCTTGCGTTTGGTGCTAGCGTTTAGAGTTAGCGTTTGGTGGTAGCGCTTAGTACTTGCGTTTAGAGTTAGCGCTTAGTGTTAGCGTTTAGAGTTAGCGCTTAGTGCTAGCGTTTGGCGCTTGACCCCGTTCGCATATTTACGTTGTACAGTACAACAATAATTTAAGATATGACAATATAAACGAGATACTACCACGTCAGATCCATCAACCTAATCAATGCGATGCACCATCTCGCGGAAGATCTCAGCCATAAGCGGCTGCACCGCATTGGCAGCACGCTGCACCTCCTCATGGCTCACCTCCACAATCTGGCCCTCAATGCCCAAGTCGGTAATGATGCTGATGCCGAAGGTGCGAATGCCACAATGGTGGGCCACAATCACCTCGGGCACAGTTGACATGCCCACGGCATCGGCACCAAAGGTGTGGTACATCTTATACTCGGCCGGCGTTTCATAGGTCGGGCCCTGGGTGGCAAGGTACACACCCTCCACCGTGCGAATGCCCTTTTCCTTGGCAATGCTGCGTGCCATGTCGAGCAATTTGTGGTCGTAGACTTCGTGCATGTCGGGAAAACGCGGCCCCGTAGGGAAGTTTGGCCCATGCAGCGGGTGCTCGGGCATAAAGTTGATGTGGTCGGTAATGAGCATGAGGTCGCCAATCTTGAAGTCAGGATTCATGCCACCGGCAGCATTGCTCACAAAGAGGGTTTTGATGCCCAATTCATACATCACACGCACAGGGAAGGTTACCTGCTTCATGTTGTAACCCTCATAGTAGTGGAAACGACCTTGCAGGGCCATCACATTTTTGTCGCCCAAACGGCCAAATATCAGTTTGCCACTGTGTCCCTCAACCGTGCTTACCGGGAAATTGGGAATATCTTTATAAGCAAACTCATCTACTATCTCGATTTCTTCTGCAAGATGTCCCAACCCAGTGCCAAGAATAATGGCAGTGTGCGGACGCATTTGCGTGTGGGCTTTAATCCACGCAGCAGTTTCTTTAATTTGCTCTAACATAATCAAGTATTGTTTGGTTGAACAATTTTTCGTCAGTACGTGCCGGCTCAATGTCCACCACAATGGGCTGCACCAGCAAGCTACCAACTAATGGTTGCGGCAGGCTATGCGCTATTTGCCGCAGGCGCTCCACATCTTTCTGCGTGGTCACCGCCAGTTGGCAGTTGTTAGTGTGCCACAAACGCGACAGCCATTTGGCATCGGCCAGCGTAAACGTATGATGATCGCGAAATTCGGCCAAAGCCACCTCTGCCCCCATTTGTGCAAGATATTGCTTCAGCGGTGCCGGGTTGGCTATGCCAGCCACCAGCAGCACGCGTTTAGAGGCCAAATCCTCGGGTTCAACGTTTGAACCATCGAGCCGCTGCAACACGCCATAACGCACCTGGCTGTAAAACAAGCGTTGCCCTTGTGCCACGCCCAATGGCGGACGTTCATTTTCGGCACACTTGGTCACCACTATCAGTTGGGCGCGGCGGGCGGCACAGGCCGGTTCGCGCAAGCGTCCCCATGGCAGCAAATGGTCGTGGGTGTAAAGGCGGTTGGCACACGTCAACAGTATGTTAAGCCCGGCCCTGACCTGGCGGTGCTGATAGGCATCGTCAAGCACTATGACGTCGGGCGGCGTGCTGAGCTTGAGCAGTTGGGCTATGCCATACACGCGTTTTTCGCATACAGCCACAGTGGCAAAGGGGCAGTTGTGCAATATCTGGTAGGGTTCGTCGCCTATGTCGGCAGCCCCGTGCCGGGCGGCATCGGCCAGTATGTAGCCCTTAGTGTGGCGTCCATAACCGCGCGAGAGCATGGCCACGCTATACCCATTGTGGTGCAGCAAACGCAGCAAATACTCCACATGGGGGGTCTTGCCCGTACCGCCCACGGCCAGATTGCCCACACAGATGACGGGCACGCCGAAGCCTTGCGATGCAAGCACCCCATGGTCGTAAAGCCATGCACGCGTCACAGCCACCGCCCCCCAAATGAGTGAAAGCGGTGCCGTGACAAGGGGCAATATGTAGGATAACAGTTTGATAAGGTTACGCGTTTATGGGGTGTTCTAAATGAGTTTACTTCACATTCGGCACATAGAACATGCGTGCCTGTACGCAGCTCTTTGCATCGAAGCTGCGCAAACCGCCCACAAAGCGCAAGGGCTGGTAGTACTCGCCAAGGGCAGTTTGCAATTTCTCCTCCATGTAGTCGCGCTTTACGGTGCTGTCGAGGAACTGGTCAATCCACGACGACTTTTGCGGACAAGAGGTGAGGTAGTACGACTTCAAGCCGGCACGCTGGGCAGCCACGGCAATGGCATCGTCGAGTGTGCCAAGTTTGTCAACCAACTTGATGCCGAGCGCCTGTGAACCAGTCCATACGCGGCCTTGGGCAATGCGGTCAACCTGCATCGGGGTCATGTGACGGCCAGCTGCCACACGGTCCAAAAAGAGTCGGTAACCGCGATTTACATAGCCCTGCATGGCAGCAGCCTCGTCGGCATTAAAGCCACGCCCCATGGCACCAAAGTCTGATGCCTTGTTTGTCTTGACCACATCGAAGTGCAAGCCCAGTTTTTCGGTCAGCAAGCCGCTGGCGTCGGGTATCATGCCAAATATGCCTATACTGCCAGTGAGGGTAGTAGGTTCGGCCACAATGTAGTCGGCAGCGCACGACATGTAATAGCCGCCCGAAGCCGCCATGCCGCTCATCGACACCACCACGGGTTTATTTTGTTTGAGCAACTGGATAGCACGCCACATTTGCTCCGAAGCATAGGCACTGCCGCCACCCGAATTGATGCGCAGCACCACAGCCTTCACCTTGTCGTCGTTGGCCAGTTTGTCAAGGTCGGCCACCACTTTGCTGCCCACAATTTGCGACATTTCGCCTGAGAAGTTGGTGCGCGCTGCCTCGTCCACAATGTCGCCCTCGGCATAGTACACGGCTATGGCTCCATCGCCCGAGGTGGGCGCCACATCGAGTTTGGCCAGCTGGGCCGGGTCAATAAAGTTCACCTGTTCCTGCTGGCTGCAAACACGCAACACCTGGCGCACTTCGTCGTCATAGGCCAAATCGTCAACCAGGCGGGTGTCCACATACTGCTCGGGGTCGGCAAAGGTGGTGTAGCAGTCGGCATAGGCATTGAGACTGTCCACCGCCAAGCGGCGCGAAGCTGCCACGTCCTTGCACACCTGTTGCCAGATGCTGCCCACAAACGACTGCACCTGCTCGCGGTTGGCATCGCTCATGCCTGTCAGTATAAAAGGTTCAACGGCACTCTTGTAGGTGCCCACCTTGAACACTTGCATCTTTACGCCCACCTTTTTGAGCAAGTCGGTGTAAAATATGGGTTGTGAGGCTATGCCATGCCAATCTATCATGCCGCTCGGGTTGACAAACAGCTTGTCGGCGGTCGATGCCAAATAGTAGCTGCCCTGGGTGTAACTGTCGGCATAGGCTACAATAAACTTTTTGCTCTGTTTGAAGTCCATCAAGGCATGACGCAGTTCCTGCAATGTGGCATAGTCGGTGCTCAGCACCCCGCCCTCAAGGTAGATGCCGCTGATGCGCTCGTCGGTTTTGGCCACCTTGATGGCCTTTAATATGTCGTCAAGGCCCTGGTTGTCGGCCGCATCGTTGCCCAAATATTTGGCAAACGGATTGTCGTTTGAACGCTCGGTGATGGTGCCGCTCAGGCTGATGCGCAGCACTGTGCCGTCCTTGATGGTGGGCTTGCTATCACTGCTGGCTGCTATAACGCCCATCACAATGAAGCTCAGCACCAAGGTGAACACGCTAATGCAAGCTATACCAACAATAGTGGCTAAAACGTACTTCAGAAATTGTTTCATAATTTGTGGTTGTTTTGTTGTTCGTTACTGCACAATTTGACGCAGCTGTTTGTGCTTTTACTACAACACTTCGTAAGATTTATTTTGCACCCACCCTCGCGCGCACACGCGTCAGAGAGTTTCATAAACTTTGCTTGCATCTTACACTAATTGTGCGTTACAGCATGATTTTCAATACATTACGCAGTGTAAGATATACTCAAAGCTACCTACACTCACGTGCACTAATTGCACATGCACTTGCACCAACCTGCACGGCGTGCATGGGGCGGATTTTTCGGTAATCCGATGCGGCAATTTCTGTGACGAGGGAGCGGATTTTCTGTTGCGGGAGGGCGGCATTTCTGTCGGAGGAAACGGTTGCACGGCCTGCTATTACTGGTTTTGCACCCCGTCATGCAGGCCGCAACGCTGAGTGCAAGTAGTGTGTAGGCAAGGTTTTACTTATCCTACACTGCGCAACCGACTCATTATCAGCGCATTACACTCAAATAGTGTAAGATGGCAGATAAACCTCGTTTTCCTTTTTTACGGAGGTGCCGGCATACGTACGCCCCAGTTTTCAAGCTGATTTTGACTGACGCAGAACGGGCGCACCGTTGTGTCTGTCAAAAGTCAATGTCCACCTCCACCGGACAATGGTCGGAGCCAAACACCTCGTTGTGAATGTTGGCATCGGTGAGCTGTGGCTGCAAGCGGTTTGACACCAGGAAGTAGTCGATGCGCCACCCGGCATTCTTTTCGCGGGCACGGAACCGGTACGACCACCAGGAGTACACGCCCTCAAGCGTGGGGTTGAAATAGCGGAAGGTGTCGGTAAAGCCGGCCTGCAGCAGTTGGGTGAATTTGGCACGCTCCTCGTCGGTAAAACCGGCATTCTTGCGATTTGTTTTGGGATTTTTCAAGTCTATCTCCTCATGTGCCACATTCAAGTCGCCACACACCACCACGGGTTTCTTGGCGTCGAGCGACAGCAAATATTGGCGGAATGCGTCGTCCCACGTCATGCGGTAGTCGAGTCGGCGCAGGCCGTCCTGCGAGTTGGGGGTGTACACGGTGACAAGGTAGAACTGCGACATTTCGAGGGTGATGACACGGCCCTCGTGGTCGTGCTCCTCAATACCAAGGCCATAAGTCACGTTCAACGGTTTGTGACGCGTAAAAATGGCTGTGCCCGAATAGCCTTTCTTTTCGGCCGAATTCCAATACGACTCATAGCCCTCAAACGCCATGTCGAGCTGATGGGGCTGCATCTTCGTCTCTTGCAGACAAAAAAAGTCGGCATCGAGCGCTGCAAAACTCTCTCTAAAGCCCTTGCCATCGCAGGCACGCAGGCCGTTTACATTCCACGATATGAATTTCATTGACTTGTGTTTGCTTGTTCTAATCCGTTGGCGGATCTCTTGGTTAACGAGGTAACGGGTTAACAAAGAAATCCGTCAGCGGGGTCTATTATGTTCTGCGAAGATAGCAACTTATATTGATACCAAATGCAGTCTCACTTTTTTTTCTTAAATTTGCAACGCAATTTTATTACGCATTCTCTGCAAACTGTCATCATGAAACATATACTGCTGCTGGCTTTTGCCCTCGTGGCCTCAATGGCTGCAATGGCACAGCCTAAAATAGAATTTGACCATACAACTCAGGAACTTGGCACACTGCTTTGGCATGTGCCGCAAACTGCCACATTCAAGGTGATGAACAAGGGCACTCAGGACTTGCTCATAACCAACGTGCGCACCGACTGCGGCTGCACCAATGCCGAATGGACGACCACAGCCATAGGGCCTGGCAGCACGGGCTACATCAAGGCCACCTACAATGCCGAGATGCTGGGCCACTTTAACAAGGGGCTGGCTGTGTACACCAATCTTGACCAACAACCGCACTACTTGTCGCTGATGGGCGTGGTGTCGATGACTAACGCCGAGGCTACCACCGAATATCCCTACAAAGTGGGCGAATACTACTTGAGTACGGACGATGTGGAGTTTGACGACGTGAACCGCGGCGACTCGCCCACCTATGTGCTGTCTATTCTCAACTCAAGCAAAAAGTCGTTCCGCCCCGAACTGATGCACTTGCCTAAATACCTGACGGCACAGGCCGACCCGGCTGTAATTCGCCCCGGACGTGTGGGACGCATATTGCTCACACTCAACAGCAACGAACTGCACACCATGGGACTGACGCAGACAAGCATCTACCTGAGCCGCTTTATGGGCGACCGCGTGAGCAAGGAAACGGAAATAAATGTGTCGGCCACACTGCTGCCCGACTTTTTCGACACGCCCACACAACACGCTCTTGCACCCGTGGCTCAGCTTGACAGCACACACCTCGCCCTCGGTCCGTTGGGCAAAAAGAAGAAGGTGACCGGACAGGTAATGCTGACCAATGCGGGCAAAACGCCGTTGGTTATCAGCGCCTTGCAGGTGTATAACCCTGGCATCAGTGTGAGCTTGAACAAGCGCCGCATCGACCCGGGCCACACCGAGAAAATGAAGATTACGATCAGCACCAACACATCATACTTCAAAGGCCGCCGTCGCGTGCTGCTTATCACCAACGACCCCGACCACCCGAAAATTGTGATTGATGTGACGGTGAAGAAGTAAACCAGCAAGTAGCCACCAGCTCCTGTGCTGAGGACACAACGCACTACACGTTTTATATATACAAGCTGAGCTAACACAGACACATTTTGCTACGATTTATCATGATCTTCGTGGCAGTATACCAGGCGGTATGCTGCCACGCTATAATGACGTATACCGCAGACAACAGCGCGAAAAGCCTTAACACGTCGGGCGACCCACGCCCCGTAACTCTTTACATCACTACCATCGATGGCGAAGAACCGACCTTCGATATAGTTTACCCACCCGAGGGGGGCACAGGTGTGGGCATTGGCAACCGTACCAAAGTGATGGGACGAATGGTTATGACTACTGGCACGGACACGCTCTACGATAGCGGCGAATGGGCCGAGGGCGCATCGGGAATGTCCATCAAGGTGCGCGGCAACACATCGGCGGCCTCAGCCAAGGAGCAACTGCCTTACAAAATAAAGTTGGTAAAAAAGGCCGACCTGCTGATGCGGGGCAGCAAAGTATACAAACATAAGGATTGGGTGCTGCTGCGCGGCACATGGCATTCGAAGGTGTTTGCCAACCAACAAACGTGTATTCTGCCACTGGTTGGCACTGAAGTGAGTCGCGCCACGGGGGCAGAATGGGCGCCCGAAGGTAACTTTGTGCAGGTATACTTGAACGGGAAATACCGTGGCATATACTATCTTATTGAGGCCATCGCTCGTGGTGACGGGCGCATACAGGTGGACGATAGTGGCTTTATAGCCGAGAACGACGCCTATTGGTGGAATGCCGATGGTGCTTATTTCAAAACCTCACACCAGGAGAGCTCCATGGGCTGGACTTTCAAGTACCCCGACTTGAACGAGATAACTGCTGGACAAATGGACGAGATTGTAAACTGTATTGAGGCTTTTGAGGACTCGCTTTATAACAACCGCCCCTTGGACAGTATTGCCGACTTGCACTCTTTTGCACGATGGGTGCTGGCACACGACTATTTGGGCACGAAGGACGCTTGGGGCAGCAACATGTATATGTACCGCCAAAACCTTGACCCGTTGCACCCCGAAACGTCAAAACTGAAAATGGCTACGCCGTGGGATTTTGACTCTTCGTTTACCACGCCCGACGACGAATGGAGCGTGCCACACTATGCCATTTGCTTTTACTACAACAGGTTGTTTACGCGCCCCGATTTTGTGCAAGCCTACGTTGACGTATGGAACGAGGTGCACAACAGCATTTACACCGAGGTGGCCAACCGTCTTCATGCTTTTGAACAACACAACACTACTGCATTCGAAACCATACGACTGACTTGCAATACGCAGCAGAACACCAATTTGCAAGTACAGAACAGCTTGCACAACCAGGTGGAGGAAGCTCTGCAACACCTGGCCACACGCGTAGCCACAGTGGACAGCCTAATGGCTTATTACACCTGGTGGCTCACGGAGGTGGCTGATTGCCCCACCAGCGCCCCTGCTACAAGCAGAGCCATCTACAACACGACCGGTCAAAAGGTTACTACCACCACCCCACTCCATCAGTTGCCAGCAGGGGTTTACATCGAAGTTGGCTCCGACGGACGGGCGCGTAAAGTCATAAAGAAGTAATTTTTTGGGCTACCGCTTGGATATTTCACAAAATGTTCCTACCTTTGCACTACCAAAATCGGAAAGTAGCGCAGTTGGTAGCGCACTACGTTCGGGACGTAGGGGTCGGGCGTTCGAGTCGCCTCTTTCCGACAGAAGAGAGAGGATATATTTTATATTCTCTCTTTTTTTGTGCAAAGCCTCATAAGCGAAATGCCGCCTCTTTCCGACAGAAAAGAGAGTGTATCAAAACGACGCACCCTCTTTTTTTGTACAGCCTATAAAAGCCTCATAAGCGAAATGCCGCCTCTTTCCGACAGAAAGTAAATAAAATATTGGACACCAACTCACAATAAGAAAGAATATGGCAGAACATAAAATTATTGCCAATAACGGTTCGTCTATAGTTCTATACACAACTGAAGGAGGCAACACCCAACTTGAAGTAAAATTAGAGAATGATTCTGTTTGGCTCAACAGAGAGCAAATTGCTCAACTTTATGAAAGAGACTACAAAACTATCGCAAAGCATATCAATAATGCATTGAGAGAAGAACTTGAAGGCGAGCCGGTAGTCGCAAAATTTGCGACACCCAAGAAATATGGCAGGAAAGAGGGACTTACTCAAATGCAGAAAATCAATAAGTAGTTCTGACATGAAGGACTTTGCCGCAATAGATTTTGAAACGGCTAACAACGAGCGCAGCTCGGTTTGTTCGGTTGGCATCGTTGTAGTGCGTGACGGTGAGATAGTGGATAAGTTTTACTCGCTCATCAAGCCCGAACCTGAATATTATAACTACTGGTGCAGTAAGGTGCACGGCCTTTGCGCTGCCGATACTGAAGATGCGCCAATATTTCCTGAGGTGTGGAAACGGATAGAGCCCAAGATAACGGGGCTCCCTCTCGTGGCCCATAACAAGGCTTTTGACGAAAGTTGTCTGAAGGCTGTATTCCGCGTGTATCAGATGGATTATCCTGACTACGAATTTCACTGCACTTGCATCGCCTCGCGTAAAGTTTGGCCCAAAGGGCATCATACCCTCGACATTATTGCCGCACGATGTGGTTATGACATTACAAACCACCATCACGCTTTGGCCGACGCCGAAGCTTGTGCTGCTATTGCGATGGCTATTTTGTAATTAACCAAAGTTTCCCACCCCCAATAAAGCGGGTGGGAAACTTTGGTTAATTTATTTTATGCCAAATACCGACCTATAGGTCAAAAATACACACATGCTACAGCTTAATCAGGTAACGCTGGCACATCACTGGCAACACGGAATCTCACTGGCAATCGGAACCATACCGGCACGGGATGGCCTTTCTGCTTGGCCGGAACGAAACGAGGAAGTTTGCAAATAACATCGACCACGGCCTTGTCGCAATCGCGTGAAAGAGACTTTTCTATCTTCACGCTGCTTACCTTGCCGTCCACATCTACCTTGAAACGAGCGATCACTGTACCTTGCAAATTATTCTCCCAAGCACTGACCGGGTATACAACGTTTTGGCTTACGAACCGCATTAAAGCATCCACACCACCAGGATATGTAGCCGGCACTTCTACGAGAGCATTATCCACCACTTCTGGGTTTCTGGGAGACGATGTTTTACCACCTGCACGCAGATTATCTTCCTTCAACTCATCAATATTAATAGCGCCACCGATACCATTAGGATTGACATAGTCCTGAGAAGAAATGGCAAATGTATTCATTGATTCATTTCTGACATTGTAAAAATTCCAATCACTCGTAGCAGACTCTATCAAGTCAAATGATGTGGTGCCTTGCGGCAAAGCTGGGAAGGTGAGGTTAAAATAAATAGGCGTTTCTCTGTCACGATAGTATGTTTGACCTGGCGCAATGGCTATGCCATCTGCCTTCAACAGTTTCAAAACCTTGCCACTCGGCTTGCACTTGATGTAGGTTCCTTTATCTATCTGACACCAAGCATATCCTTTCGAGTAAGTTTCAAAAAACACCTGCGTCTTTTCACGGGTAAAGATAATTTGATCGATTTTTGGCAGTCCAGCCTTAATGTTCCACGACGGATTTTCGATATACCCAGGAGCACCTGCCGGGACATCAAATGTTTGCGCATACGATGCGCATGACATAAACAGCGCACAAGCTGCTATTGCAAGTTTTGTTTTCATAAGTATTTTGCATTTTAGAACTATTCGTGAAACCAATCAATAATTTTATCCCAAGTATTTTCAAACATAAAAGATATTTTTTCAGCAGCCTTGGGACGCGTCACCCCCATTAGAGGTAGCGTTTGGTGCTTGAGTCCGTTCGCATGTTTACGTTTACCAAGCTGCAATAATTTGAGATGGGAAACCACAAAGCGCATGGCGATGACTACGGATACAAGTCATCATACGCGCCACATATTATTTGCCAAACAGAGCCTTGAGCAAAGCGCGACCTATTTTACGCTCCACACCAGCACGCGTGGTTGGAATGCCCGTTGTGCGGGCAAACTGTTGTTTGGCACGGGTGATGCCCAATGCGCGCTTGAGCGAGAAGCTCAAACCTGGAATGCGTGTGTTTGTCATAATTAGGAGTTTTTATAGCGTTGGACCTATTTACTTGTTAATCGAAATCTCTACCAGATACATCACTTTATTAACGTGGTATTATCCAATGAGTTCAATTTGTTATTCTTAGTGCAAAGTTAAGCTGGCGGCGTGCCGTTTACACACATTCTGCAATATTATATGCAAAACCATAATTTTGCGCATTAAGCCACGGTGCAATATTGCAACACGCCTTCCACAGCCCACTCATCACGTGGTACACACGACAAGCCGGTCTATAAGGCTGCAATGTGCTGCCACTCCTCATCTTGGAGCAGTGGCACAAGTTCGCCGTCTTCGTTCGAGCAGTAGAACATGGTTGCAGGCAGGTCGATAGTATAATTGCCCAACAGTTCATTACGCACAATGCAATAGCTGTCTACGTGGTATAGCAAATTGCCAAGGGCCCTGATTTGCTTTTTTAGTAAAGCCAGCATGGGGCCACGCGTACTGTAATCGCAAATGTTGGGTGCTTTGGACAGCGTGCCGCCAAACTTGGCATATATCATGCGATACTTCTGCATCAAGCGGTCCATGTGACAATTAAACTTGTCCAAAGACTTTTGGCCACCAGTCGGCGGCGTAATGTTGATACCACCATTGGCGGCCTCGAGCATAAACAGTGCATAGAGGGCCTTTTCGCGACGGTGTATTTTCTCTATTTTGGCATCAGCATCAGGAAAGCGTATGTGCCCGTTCACCGTGTCAATCACCACCGTGCTTTTGATGCCGCGGCGCAGCATGAGCAAATCGAACAACTGACGATAAAACCCCTTGTACACAAAATGGCCAGGGGTATTGTGCCAATAGTTCAACCTCATATTACTGAAATGCTGTGCAAAGGTGGCAAGCAGCTTGTTTATATCACTTACAATGTCCTTTCCCAACTCAAGCAGCATGAAGTTTGAATAGCTCTTGCCTTCAACCTCCGACTCGCCAACCTTCACCATCAGCGATGGCGCAATCATCAACATTTGCTTCACGCCGAGTTTGGCAGAGAGCAAATCGCGGCAGAATTCGGGTGTAGTGAGGTGACACAAGCGCTGCTGCACATTTTGCGCACGCTCGTTGCTGACTGAGGGGTAAAGGAATTTGATGGTCTGAAACAACACTTCGGGCTGAATGCTGTCATATTGCAGGCGGGGGATATACACAAAGTCAAACCCCGCCAAGCGTATTTTGCTTGCCAACTCGTCGTAATGCGCCTCTATGCAGCTGTTGACGTGCGCGTCATACTGACACTCCACGTACAGTATCTGGGTGTCATCAAATTGCATATAATCATTGTTAACCGACAACATGCTCACCGACTCGTTATTTTCATTCTCCAAGCAATAACGCAGGGCCAATATGAGCAAGGCCTCAGCACGGGCACAGTAATTGTCGGACATGGCCACCTCAGTAAAGTCCGTTATAAGTTGTTGGCGCAATGCCGCATCTGACTGCAACAATATGTGCAACGCATCGGCAAATGTCAGCTTTTCGGCCATACACTCGTCGTCGGGCGCTATGTGATAGCGCGCACGCATTTTTTCTAAATAGCTTATTTCTTTGCAGTCTATTATGCCGTCAGCCCTTATCAAGTCGGCCACCACACGCATCAAACTCGCTTTCTCGTTTTTCGTCATAATCTCATAGCATTAGCATTACGGCATTATTTTCGTTCCGTAACGCGAATATAGTTAAAAGCATTTTACGCCCCACCAATTACACAAGCGTTAACACAATATTTATGAAATCACGCATATATTGCCGCAACATGGCATCTCGCGAAATTGTAATTTTCAGCATGCCGCCGCAGCGATTGGGGCTACACTTCTTAATGACAAAGACACCAAGATTGTTAACAAGCAAACGCAAAATATTTTGGTTTGGCGCAATTAGAACGTTGCAACAACAAATTCGAAAACTATGGACATTACAGCCTCAACATTGCAAAATACAAGATAACGCGGACATTGCTGCTTAACTTTGCCAACGAAAACAAACAAAACATAAGCAACTATGACAACTCCCGAAGACCAAAAGCGCGAAGATTTTATCAAGCATTTCAAGGAACTCAACAAAGATAAGGACACGACAAAGCTCTTTTTCGACCTTACAGCCGACGAAGCCAAGGCCCTGCTCATGACTTCGGCGCACTACCACAATTTTGAAATGCCCGAATACTTCAACTTTGACAATGTGCTCAATCATGTACAGAATACGGTGGGCAACCGTCCCTACACCGAGTGCCTGCACCAATCGATTGACATAAACAGTTGCAACGGGGTTAATATTGACATATTGCTCAACAAAGACGGACACTACGCAGTACGCCCCCTCACGCTGTGCAACCCGTACCTCTACTACTTTATGGTACGCACACTCTGCACGCCTGAGGCTTGGCAAAGCATCTCACAGAACTTAAACGCTTGCCAAGTGCCACACATCATGGCGGGCGGACTGCCTGTGGTGCCGGCTAAAGTGGAAAAGTTCCACAACAGCACCATCATATTTAACTGGTGGCGAAACATGGAGCAACGCAGCCTCGAATTGGCGGTTGACTACCGATATATGTTTGTAACCGACATTACCAACTGCTATGGCTCTATCAATCCGCAAACTATAGATTGGGCTTTGTCGCGCCGCAACACACAAAAGGCCACCGACAGCAATCATGCGCTCGCCAACGACATTATCAAACTGCTGCACGACATGCAGCATGGCCACAACGCCGGCATTCCGCAAGGCAGCACGCTGTTTGACATATTGGCCGAGATTGTGCTGTCATACGCCGACTTGCTGCTGCACGAGGCATTGGAGCGCGAGGGCATTACGCAGGGGTATGAGGTGCTGCGCTACCGCGATGATTACCGCATATTCTGCAATAACAGTAATCAGCTCGAACGTATTTCATACATCTTGCAGCAGGTGCTTGAAAGCCTTAGTTTGCGCATGAACACCGACAAGACACGCATTACCGACGACGTGGTGACAAACAGCATCAAACCCGACAAACTGTACATATTGGAGCATGCACCCGTTATCGACGGCAAGCAGCACAACCTGCAAAAGCACTTGCTCTACGTTCTGCAGTTTGCACGCAAATTCCCCAATTCCGGACAGTTGCGCTCACTATTGTGCCGCATACACAAAAGGGTGATGAACGGTGATTATGGTGAGAAACTCACCCATGTGCTTTCAATAGACCTTACGGATGAGAATCCTACCACATCGAAAACGGCGGAGGATAAATTACCCGATATCATTACAATCATTGGCAACGCTGACGCAATGGCTGCCATTGCCTTGCAAATTGCCATCGAAAACATGCCCGTAGCCCATTATGCTTTGCGCATTATCGGTGACATTGTGAGTTATACGCAGGCACGCAAAATGGGGACTTTTGAGAACCACGACGACTTGCTGCTGCGCATTCGCCAGCGCTTAATCAACATGCCTAACGCAGACTATCTCAAACTGTGGTTACAGAGTCTGACAAACAAACTGGATAAAGCCAACAACACGCCTTCGCCCTACGACACGCCCTTGTGCCGCCTGGTTGCCGGCCTACAAACCGAACTGTGGAATAACAGTTGGCTCATCCCCGCACTCGCCGACAGTCTGCCTGTACAATCTGTCGTCAACAAAGAGGCCATACCTCAGGAGAGTAAAATAACGATCAACGAAAACAGCACCAACTTCTACGATGCGATAGAAGATGCGCTTAATAGTTTGTAAGTTGACAACTTGACTGGACACTAAAAAATGAGAGTGAAACGCTCGCACTATAATAGGCGAAGCGTTTCACTCTCACTTGTTTATTAGTGGCTTTCACAGGCTTTTCATTGCATTACTCGTCCAGCATTTCCAATGTAAGCTCGCACCGGCACCCCGCATAAAAGGTGTCAAGCACCTGTTCAAACACATCGCCAGGACTAACGGCGTCAAAGAGCGTCATACACGATTGCACCTTCTGTGCATCTATGCCACCGAGTATTTGCTCTACCGGCGTGCCAGCGTGCTGCAACAGGGCACGGCTTATCTCTGTCAGCCGCTTGCGCAATGTGCGATTGGCCAAATAAGCTCGGGCCTCAGCCTCCGACGCTATACCGTAATAACGCGACATTCGGCTGTAACCAAGTCCGCGCATCTGCGGAAATATGTACCACACCCAATGCGACTGCTTGCAACCCTGCACAATCTCGGCCAAAGCCTTTTCGTACTGGCCACCGTCCTGTGCCTCAATAAATCTGTTTACATCATCTTCCATATTCTTGCCAGATAAAAATAGCTCCGGAGCAGTTTGCAATACAGCACTTACTGCTCCGGAGCCATCATATACTAAATATCATCAAAAATTAACTGTACCCAAGTTGCGGTCAACCAGCATGCCGTCCTTGGCTGTGAGGTTGAACTTGCCAGCCTTCTTGGCCTTGAACTTGATCACAAACAGGTTGTGGTCGCCCTCGTCAAGCAAGAAGTTGTTGCCACGGTTCACAAACGTGGGGAAGAGTTCCTTCTGGCCATTGGTGTGCAGACGGTCGTAGGTGAGGTTCACCATATCCTTCATGTTGAGCAGTTCAACACCTGCATACTCCAATTCGCTTGTGCTGTAAGGCAAAGCAAAGCTCAAGGCATTGACATAGTGCAAGCCCTTGCCGCTCACCGTTACCTCAACCATGTCGCCTGCGGCGAAGGTCTTCTTGTTAGGTGTGAGCACCAACTTGCCAGCCACCTTGTCGTTTGAGTTGCGCACACCGCCATCGAGTTCGGTTGCCACGCACGAGATGTCGTAGGCATCAATCAAGCCATTCTTGTTGATGTCACCTGCACTCACATAGTCAAAGTCGCTATCGCCCTTGCGCAAGCCCGTATAGTTCATGTACGAGGTCAAGTCATTCTCGTCAATGCGCTTATCGTGGTTGATATCGCCCTGGTAGAAGCTTTCAGAGCCTGCCACCTTGAAGATGTACATCTGACTGCCCGAAGCAAAGTTGCCCACAGCCTTGTCAAGGTGCATCTTCACATAGCGTGCCTCAGGATTACCGGCAAAGCTGAATGTCTTGTGGTCGGCATTCTGTGCCCACTCAAACTTGACGGGGGCGCTCCATGTCTGGCGGTCGGTACTGTATGAGAAACTACCAGCGAGCAATGTGCCATTGCCTGCATCCTCACGCGGAATGTACTCCAAGCGGTCGAGCTTGTTCACTGAGCGCAAGTCTATGGTAATGTCGGCAGGCACGCCCTCGCCCTTGCCCCACTTGGTGTGCCAGGGGCTCTTCTCGTCAAAGTCGAACATCTTGTCAATGCCCTGGCCCGGCTGGTCCTCAGCAGAGTTCTGAGCCTTGATGCCCTTGATGGCGAACTCGAGCGGGTTGCTCTTTGTTGTGGCCGAAGCATTGCTCCAGTCTGAATAACCGTCCTTGTTCACAGCACGCACCTTGAAAGCGTATGCCGTTTCGGGGTCAAGGCCATCGATTGTAAACGCGTTGTCGCGTATGGTTGAGTAGAGCATGCCGTTATACTCTATTTCATAGAAGTCGGCATTCTCCTGCTTGTTCCACGACGGCGTAAGGCTGAACACGCCCACATTGTTCTCGGCAAATTCCACCTTCGGAGCCGAAAGCGCACCAGAGTGTGTACGCAGGCGGTCGGCCGGGTTAAACTCAAAGCCGTCTACCTTCACGTCTATCAAGTTGGCAGTTACATCAGTCTTGCCAATCTTCACGAGCAGCTGCGGGTTCTTTATTATTTCCTTCTTGGCCATCTCGCTACCGGGGGTAGCAAAGCGGTTGAGGTTAGGCTTCTCATTATAGTAGTACACATCGCTGCCCTTTTCAAAGTCGGCAAGCGAGGTCACCTTTGTCAGTTTCACACCCTTCTTGCCCACCTTGGCAGTCACGCTCTTGGGCGCCTTGCTCACATTGATGCGGAGCTCGGTCTCCTTTTGCGGTTCAAAGCCCTCAAACTTGCCGTAGGTAGGATTGATAGTCACCACAAGTTTACCCTTGCCGTTGGCAAAGGTCGACACCGCGGTACGTGTACACTGGCCACTCAGGTACCCCTGTGTCTCACCATCGTCATCATACTGGCTGAAACCATTTGTGCCAGCAGCCGTAGAATATATTTCGTAAGCACGGTAGTCCTTGCGTATCTGCGACGGGTTGTTGTTGGGGTTGGCCATCGGAATGATGGCATCGGCCTTCACAAACACGGGCAACTTCCACAGCGGTGCATCGTAAGTGTTGATAATGCGTCCACCCTCGTACACATCGCCATTGTAATAGTCCACCCAACGGCCCTCGGGCAAATAAATGCCATTGCGTATGTCGTTGCCGTCCTTGTCCATCTTCGTTTCCTTATATATAGGTGCTACGAGGAATGACGGACCATACATAAACTGATACTGCGTGTTGCTGCCCAACGTGTAGTCGTTAGGATAGTCAAGGAACATGGCACGTATCATGGGCTTGCCGTCCACAGCCTGGCGGGCTATGGTATAGGTGTAGGGCAACAGTTCGCTCTTCAGTTTGAGGTATGAGCGGTTGATGCTTGTTGCGGGTTCGCCTAACACCTCAGGATATTTGGGGTTAGCGCCCCAGCCGTCCATATTCAGCTCCATGGGGGTAAAGGTCTTCCACTGGAACTCACGCACATTTACGGGCACATTCTTACCGCCAAAAATACCATCTACGTCTGACGTGATGTTGGGCTGGCCCGAAAGACCCGAGCCGATAAATGTCGGGATATGGAAACGTATGTATTCCCAATCACCGCCAGTTTGGTCACCACTCCAGATGCCTGCATAGCGCTGCGTGCCGGCCCAGCCGTCGAGTGAGATGATGAATGGGCGGGCATTCGAACCGTAATAAGGCATCACCTGTGCCACATCGGCCACACCATTCAAACCAAATGAATAGCCATAGCCTACCCAGGCCACATCGGTCTTGAGCACACGCACACCAGCATCGCGCACTTCCTTCACAATGTCGCGTTGCAGCAGAGGCTCAATACCCTCCTTGGGGTGAAGGTCGCTCTGTGTCCAAAGACCAATGTGCACACCCTTCGAGCGGGCATAGTCGCCAAAGTCCTTCAGGTTTTGTATGTTGCCGTCAAGCGACGATGTCTGACCATAGCCTGCGCCATAACCATCGTTGGGCAGGAACCAGCCAAGGGGCATGTCGTTATTGATGTAGCGGTCGATAGCTGCACGTGCCGAGAACTGATAATTGTTCTTCTCACCATTAAGGCTCTCCTTCACACCGCCGTTATCCTTTTGGCTCTCGTTGTAGCGCTTGCCGTCCTCGTAGAGCATGAAGCCGTTGTCGGCTTCCTTCCAGTAGTCGCGGTTGTAAGCATTGAGGTGGCCTTCGTAAAAACCGAACTTGGGCAGCAGCACCGGGTTACCAGTGAGCTGGTAAAAGTCGTTGAGCAGGTCTACCGGTTGCTTGTCCACCATAATAAAGGCGTCGAGGTAGTCTTCCTGATGCGACAAAATAACCTTACCCTCCTCGGTGGCGCCAAAGTCGTAGCGGCCGGGCTTGAAGGTGTTCCACATCACACCATAGCCACCTGTGCTCCAATAGAAAGGCGTGGGCGATGCCACACCGCCATCTACCCAGTTGTTGGTGTTTTCAATGGCAATGCTCTTGCCCTTGTGGCTGAAGCGTCCGTTCTGCACACCGCCACCGTAAAAGTACTCGCCCGATTGTGCCTTGAACGTCAATGTAGTGCTGTTCTTGTCAAACGACACAGGAGCCACGCTTTCCACCACCGTTTCGCCACTCTTGGTGTCTACCACGGTCATCAAACCAGTCTGCTTGTCAAAGCGCACGGCAATGCGCGGTGTCGAAATTACCACGCCGTTGTTCTCGTTGCGCAAGTCAACGCTCTGTGTTGAGCGGCGTGCGTTCTCCACCAATATCTTTGCGGGAGGAGTGGCCTGCGGGTCGCGTACCACACCACCGTTGTCGTCGCGGAAGAGGCGGAATATGTTGTCGCCATAAAAATCTACTGTCAGTTGCTTGCCATCAGCATAAGTCACCTCAACCGTGGTCGGATTTATTTTAGCCACATTCTTAATAGGGTTGTTCGAGGCTGCAGCAGTTTGTGCCACAGCACTGTTCTGCACCAACCCCGAAGCCAAAGGCAGAGCCTGCACGCCGTTGGGCGTGATGGTCAGTCCTGCCACAGCCAAAGGCAGAGCCATCACAAGTGTGGCACATTTGCAGCCACGCTTGTTCTGATTATTTCTTTTCATAATTTTGATGAGTATTATTGGTATTATGCGCCAAAGTTACATATTATTTAGCAAATATGTGCGCACGCATCTGTTTTATCACACACATCACACGTGTTATTCATAATCGTTGCATTTTTATGCCAAAAAAAGAGTAGCACAAACGTTTTCGCTTGTGCTACTCTTTAGAGTTGGGGTATCCGGACTCGAACCAGAAAAGGCAGGACCAGAATCTGCAGTGTTACCATTACACCATACCCCAATGTTATTAACACCTCCACCCTACCCGGGCAAGAGACTGCTAAATAAATTTGTTGGGGTACCCGGACTCGAACCAGGAAAGGCAGGACCAGAATCTGCAGTGTTACCATTACACCATACCCCAATCAAACATAAAAAATGGAGTGTACCGGGAAGCATTGCTCTCGAATACGGGTGCAAAAGTAGCACTTTATTACAAATCCGCCAAATTTTGCGGCGTTTTTTTTCTAACAATCTGTCCAACGGCTCCACAGAACAAGCCGTTATGAGCCAATGTCCGAAATTAGTTCGATATAAAATGGTGCCGCATTTCCGCCAATGGGCAAACTAATTTTCCTTTTCACATAGCCCATGAGTTATGAAATCTGCCGCTGACGCGGAGAACATAAGAGCAAAAGTGCTGCAAAGGTAACACGAAGGCATTGTACCCATCAAAAAAAGCATACGACTTGTACGCAAATATTTGTCTCCTCCCCGTCAGCCCTCTTATAAATGAATGTGTGTGCTTTTTCTGCCATCTTACACTTTTTGCACGTAACAAGTTGATATTCAGAGGTTCCAAGTGTGTAAGATAATTTCAAAACATCTTACACTCCCCTACATACATCTTACACACCCCACCCCGTTGCCTTGCAATCGTTTTTGTTGTATTCGGTGGGTTTTACGCCATCGGGACGTAGAAAAATTTGTCGGAGCAACAGACTTTTCTACTCCCCTATGCCGTTATATCGCCCTCCCGTGATTGTATCGTGTGGCAGCGTGTGGGGTGTGTAGGTTGTGCAGGTTGCGTGTAGGTGGCATTGGCAGCATCTTACACTGAGCAATATATTGATAATCAATGAGTTGCAACGTGTTTGTGTAAGATGTAAGATACTCGGTGTGTAAGTTTTTGTAGTATAGTAAAACCATTCTGATATTATAGCTCATGCTCACGGATCAGAATGGTTTCACCGGACAGCATCGTTTTTCAATACACATCATTCAATGGCACAAAAAGTGATGAAGTCAGGAATTTGGTGCGGTATCTACGCCAATGGGCAAACTAATTTATCTTCTCACATAGTTCACCACACAACAAGGCCAAACTACACAATATGCTAAAAATAGTCATGCAGCACGTACACTTTATCAATATAATGCTTAAATTTGCGCCAATATTAAACTGAGCCACTGGCAGAACCAGCTCTGGCAAGCCTGCACTTGCCATTCCGTCTGCCGGCACAACTAAACACAGAGTAATATGCAGAATATTGATTGGGCCAACCTCAAGTTTGGTTACATGCCCACCGACTACAATGTGCGCTGCTACTACCGCAACGGCAAATGGGGAGAGATTGAAGTAAGCTCTTCCGAAATCATCAACATACACATGGCTGCCACTGCCTTGCACTACGGCCAGGAAGCCTTCGAGGGCATGAAAGCCTTCCGCTGCCCCGACGGCAAAATCCGCGCTTTCCGCATCAAGGACAATGCTGAGCGCCTGCAAAGCACTTGCCGCGGCATATTGATGCCCGAACTGCCTACCGAACTCTTCGAGGCTATGGTCAAGAAGGTGGTCAAACTCAACGAGCGCTTTGTACCGCCCTACGAGAGCGGCGCCTCGCTCTACATACGTCCGCTGCTCATCGGCACAGGCGCACAAGTGGGTGTTCACCCAGCCAACGAATATCTGTTCGTCATCTTTGTCAGCCCGGTAGGCCCCTACTTCAAGGGCGGATTTGCCACAAACGACTACGTTATCATACGTGAGTACGACCGCGCTGCACCACTCGGCACCGGACGCTACAAGGTGGGTGGCAACTACGCTGCAAGTCTTGCTGCCAACAAAATGGCTCACGACGCCGGCTATGCCTCTGAGTTCTACCTCGATGCCAAGGAAAAGAAATACATCGACGAATGCGGCGCTGCCAACTTCTTCGGCATCAAGGACGGCAAGTACATCACGCCCAAGTCATCATCTATACTGCCCTCCATCACCAACCGCAGCTTGCAACAACTGGCCAAGGACCTCGGCATGGAGGTGGAAGTACGCCCCATACCCGAAGAGGAACTTTCTACCTTCGAGGAGGCCGGCGCTTGTGGCACAGCCGCTGTAATCAGTCCGATACGCAAAATTGACGACCTCGAAAACCACAAGAGCTACGTCATTTCAAAGGACGGCAAACCGGGCCCATGGAGCGAAAAACTCTACACGCACCTGCGCGCCATTCAGTATGGCACAGAACCTGACGTGCACGGCTGGACTACCGTTATTGAATAAATAGACACATATTCCCCTTGGGGCAAACACCACACATGATGAAGAGAATAACACATCTGCTGCTTGCCTTGTTCACCCTGTCGGTGCTTGGCGGCCTTGTGGCCTGCAACGGCGACAAGAAAAAACTTGAAGACAAGGAGAAGGAATTGGCTGAACTGCGCCAACTGGCCGAACTCGACAAAAAGGAAATGGAAAACCAATATGCCGAGTTTGCAAGCCAATATGGCGAGCTGAAAAAAGGCATCAAGGACGACTCTCTTGTCAACCGGCTCAACCAGGAACAGGCACGTGCCGAAGCTCTGCTCAAGGAATTGCGAAACACAAAGGCCAACAGCTCGGCTGAAATTCTGCGTCTGAAACGCGAACTGGCCACGGTGCGCGCCGTACTGCGCGACTACATTCGCCAGGTCGACTCGCTGCAGCAAGCCAACCATGCCCTTATTGGCGAACGTGACATGGCACGTGCCGACGCTGAACGCGTGCGCATGGAGAACTCCAACATTCAGGCCGAAAATTCACACCTCAACGAGCGTGTAGCCATAGCGGCACAGCTCGACGCCACGGGCATCAGCATCACACCGCTGAAAAAGAACGGCAAGAACGCTAAAAAGAGCAAGGACATTGCCCGCTTTGCCGTGTCGTTCACCATCACACGCAACGTGACTGCCTCGGCTGGCAACCGCACCGTCTACGTCCGTCTGCTCAAGCCTGGCCAGCAAGTAGTCAACCAAAGTGGCTCCTTCCGCTACGAAAACCGCGCCATTGGCTACTCTGCCGCCAAAACCATCGAGTATTCCGGACAGGAGGTACACGTCACACTCTACGTGCCTGTCAGCGAGTTCCTCAGCGGCGGCGCCTACTCTGCCTACATCTTTGCCGACGGACAGATGATTGGCTCTGGCAGCACTTCGCTTGCTAAATAAGTTTTATCCCAGCGTCATCACGCTACACTACTATTAAAGGCTCATGCGCTGTTACGGCACATGAGCCTTTTACACAAGGAATAAATCCGTTAGAAACGAGAACTCTCGGTTAACAAAGCCATAGGTTAACAAGTAAATAGGTTATGCACCACTCTTTGCGTTCTACACAAAGTGACAAGTAACGTAAAAACTTAACCAACTTACCAATCAACCAATTCCACTAACGCGTAAAAACAAACATATCATGACACCCAATATCACCCCCGTACTGTTGCTCACAGGTTATCTGGGCAGTGGCAAAACCACCCTGCTCAACCGCATACTTTCTAACAAGAAAGGCATCAAATTTGCCGTCATTGTCAACGACATTGGCGAGGTAAACATCGACGCAAGCCTCATAGCACAAGGCGGTATTGTGGGCGAAGGTGACGACAGCCTTGTACCCCTGCAAAACGGTTGCATCTGCTGCACACTCAAAATGGACCTCGTGCAGCAACTCAGCGACATTGTGGCACAACAGCGCTTCGACTACATCGTAATCGAGGCCAGCGGCATCTGCGAACCGGCCCCCATAGCTCAAACCATCTGTGCCTACCCCAGCATGTACCCCAACCTGGCCACCAAGGGCATTGCCAAACTCGACTCCGTGGTGACCGTAGTAGACGCCCTGCGCCTGCGCGACGAATTTGCGGGCGGCAACGATCTCAACAAGAAGGACATGGCCGAGGACGACCTTGCAAGTCTGGTTATTCAGCAAGTAGAGTTCTGCAACATGATTTTGCTCAACAAGGCATCTGAGGTCAGCGCACAGGAACTTGACCACATCAAAGCCATTCTGCGCGAGTTGCAGCCCAAGGCCGAAATCATCACTTGCGACTACTGCAACGTAGACCTCGACCGTCTGATCAACACCAACGACTTCGATTTTGAACGCGTAGCTACTTCGGCGCGCTGGATCGAGGCCGTCGAAGGCAATGACGACGATGACGAGCACGAGCATCACGACCACGAGCACGAGCATGATCACGAACACGGACATCACCATCACCACCACGACCATGAGCACTGCCACGGCCTTGAGAACGAGGAAGAGGGCGAAGCACTCGAATACGGCATTGGCACCTTTGTATACAAGCGTCGCCGTCCCTTCAACATGGTAGAGTTCGACCAGCTCATAGCGCGTCTGTGGCCCAAGAGTGTGATTCGTTGCAAGGGCATTTGCTACTTTGGCACAGAGCGCGACATGTGTTATGTATTTGAGCAGGCTGGCAAGCAAGTGTCGCTCAGCCAGGCCGGACAATGGTATGCCACCATGCCTGCCGAGGAGTTTGAGCAGTTTAAGGCACAGAACCCCTCGGTCATGAACGACTGGGACGATACCTACGGCGACCGTATGCAAAAGCTCGTATTCATTGGCCAGAACATGGACCGCGAAGCCATCGAAACCTTGCTCGACGCCTGCCTCGAACCGGCTGACTAAAATAGAACAAAATCCCCTCCGAAAAACAGAGGGCAGAAAACTTTAATTACCAATAATCAATGATTTAGCAAAGGGTAAACGAACTTTCCATGTTCGTTTACCCTTTTTATTTTCCACATTCTGCTGGTTTCAATCCACGCACCCACACGGGGGCAACGTCAGCTGCTGCTTGGCGTCGTTTGCTGTCGTAGTTTCAATCCACGCACCACACAGGGTGCGACGTTTTGGGTCGTTCCTTGCATTGTAATCATGTTGGTTTCAATCCACGCACCCACACAGGGTGCGACTCTCGGCATCTTGCAGACCATTGCGGTTGTTGCCGTTTCAATCCACGCGCCCACACAGGGCGCGACAAAAAGGTAGCGAAAACTTTACTTTCATACACATGTTTCAATCCACGCACCCACACAGGGTGCGACCACTAAAGATATTATTTAGTATAGTAGGGTATACCTTGTTTCAACCCACGCACCCACACAGGGTGCGACACGCGTGCAAAGGTAGTATTTTATTTCCGTATACCTGTTGGCGGAATTAATTTAGTGCATACTTAATTCTGCCAATGGGCTTGTCGTTAATGAAGTTTACGTATTGCAGAATGGTAAGTGCACTAATTTTGCCAATGATCCTGGCAAACAAACCAT
>NZ_LT629831.1 GCF_900106785.1 Prevotellamassilia timonensis
AGATCAAATGCTTTCGTGCACAAGTAAAAGGAGTCATAGACATACCATTCTTCATGTATCGTTTAGCAACAGTTTTGGGTTAGCATCTGCACGGCCTACTCCACAGGGTTTGTCGGGTGCGCCACAATCTTCTGACTTCATCACTTTTCTGCGCCATCATATAGCGCATGTTGAAAAACGATGCGTTGCGTCATTTGATTGGCTGACGCCGTTGCGAGTCAGGAAATACGACAGGCGTTGCAATGAATGTTTTTTCGTGTTTTACATTTCAATTATCCAAAGATAGTGAATGTCTTCACTGCCTAAAGTGGGCGTAACATCAGGTTCGACCTTTAAGTCAGATTGTTTAGTGATATTTCTTGGTGTAAAGCCCATATAATATCATCTCTTTCTTCTAAATTAAGAACAATCCCATTGCAATCTATTCTTATATAGTGAGGTAAACCAACTTTTTTCCCTATCAAAGAATATTTTATCAAATGAAAGTATCTCCACCCTTCACGTTCTCCAGCATATCGGATAGTATCGTACCCGAGTTCCTTTGCTTTTGATAAGGCAATTTGGTTGTAATCTATCTTGTTCATAACAATTTGTTCTAAGGGGTATTTATACTATAACATTTAACGATGGAGGAGCTAAGCAAAAGGTTTGGGGTCATCTATTCTAAAAGTAGGCTTTGGCCAATACTCAAAAGGTTGAGCCTTGTTGTAGAAATATTCAACTTTGCTCTTGCCTTCTTCGAAAGATATTTGTTCTGTATTCTTAAATAGGAAATAATGATAATCTTCTAACTCTTTGAACAAGGACTTCATGTTGTTATTCCCGAAAATTATGCTGTAATGTGTGAGATAATGCTCTAAGTAAAAATATTCTTCTGTTGTCATGATATTCTGTTTTGCTGCAAAGTTATTGAAAAAAGGCATTCCTTGCAAATGCGACAGGTGTTGTAGGTACTGCTTTTGTGTGTTTCGCGTTTCAATTTTCAAATAGTAAAACAAAATAGTCTTTTCGTCAAAGGCGTGAAAGGGGAAGTTCTATTGGACACAATAATATGTAATATAACTTTTCGCGGCCTTGGCAGATTATAGCCAAGGCCGCGAAACGGTAGTTTATAATATATTGCTGCGGGGTAAACCGCCAGCCTATTTATAATAAGGATAATTGTTGGTTTTCAGTGCTATCACCCATTCATTGATGCAATGAACTCTACATTGTCTTTTGTGCCTTCCAGTCGTTTCTTGACATCGTTCATGGCTTCAAGAGCATTCATGTCAGCAATGTAATTGCGCAAGATCCACATACGTTTGCGCGTTAATTCGTCTTGCAACAAATCGTCTCGTCTGGTTGATGAAGCAACAATATTAACTGCAGGGAATATGCGCTTGTTAGCCAGTGCGCGGTCAAGTTGCAATTCCATGTTACCAGTACCCTTGAACTCTTCAAAGATCACTTCGTCCATTTTAGAGCCCGTGTCAATCAGAGCGGTAGCAATAATGGTGAGGGAACCTCCGCCCTCGATATTACGTGCCGCACCAAAGAAACGTTTGGGTTTCTGTAAGGCGTTGGCATCGACACCACCCGAAAGTATCTTGCCCGAGGTAGGTGCAACCGTGTTATAGGCACGCGCCAGGCGTGTGATGGAGTCAAGGAATATGACCACGTCGTGTCCACACTCAACCATACGTTTCGCTTTGTCAAGCACAATGCCGGCAATTTTCACGTGGCGTGCAGCAGGTTCGTCGAAGGTAGAGGCTATAACTTCGGCTTTAACGGTGCGCATCATGTCCGTAACCTCCTCGGGGCGTTCATCAATGAGCAGCATCATTAAGTAGGTGTCCGGGTGATTGTGGGCAATGGCATTGGCAATGTCCTTCATGAGCATTGTCTTACCAGTCTTAGGTTGTGCCACAATCAGAGCACGTTGTCCCTTGCCGATAGGTGTGAAGAGGTCGACAATGCGGCATGATATGCTGTCGTTGGTTCCAGAGCAGAGGTTGAATTTCTCATCAGGAAACAAAGGTACGAGATGTTCGAACGAAATACGGTCGCGCACATCAGATGGCTTAAGTCCGTTTATTCGTTCTATATCCATCAGGGCAAAGAACTTCTCTCCGTCGCGTGGTATCTTTACTTTGCCTTCAACCACATCTCCAGGTTTCAGACCCAATTGTCTGATTTGTGCGGGTGATACATAAATATCATCGGGCGAAGCAAGGTAGTTGTAATCAGATGACCTTAAGAAACCAAAACCTTCGGGTACGATTTCGAGCACACCGCGGCCGTCAAGCAAGTGGTCGGTTGGCTGTGGCAGTTCTGGTTGGTAGAATGTTTTGTTGTCGGCAACGGTCGGTGCAGGTTTCGAGCCATTGAACTCCTGCATCATGGGGTCGTCCTTGAAACGTCTGAATTTTGGACGATTCTCAAATTCGCTGTTAGGTCGCGTATTTGAATAATCATTGTGCTCAGATGGCACATTCAATTCTGTTCCTTCAAAAAATACGGGGATATCTTTGGTTATAATAAAACCGTCTTCATTATTCGGATTATTAGTATTTGCCTTTTCTGCAACTTCTTGAACGGGCTTTTGCAGAAATTGTGGCATTTTGTTGCCCAATGTACGTTTAACCTCTTCCATGTCTAAAATGTCGGGCGAGGTTGACGTTTCAAGGCTTTTGTTAGCCTGCATTTGTTCAGCCACAAAGTCGGGCACCTCATCGGCTACTTGTGCTTTGCTATCCAGGGCATGGCTAATAGCGCTACTGCTATCATTTGCATTAGCGTCTGTTTCTTCTTCGTCTTCAGTTTCCTCTGTTGCGGGTTCTGTGGCCTTAAGTGCAGCTTCGGCAGCTTCGCGTGCTGCAATTTCAGCTTTAGAGGGGCGCCCCCTTTTGCGTTTAGGTGGTGCAATTATAGCCTCGGGTTGGGCATCTTCATCCGCCTTTTCCGAAGTTTGTTTTTTTGCCGATGCAGCCTCCTCAGCATCGCTCTCGGCGCTTTTGGCCGGAGTGAGGTTTGTTGAGAATATGTGGTCGGCCTCGTTCCTTTTAACGATGCGTGTACGCCGTTTAACTGGCGTTTCGTTACCAGCCGTTTGTTCGGCTTGTGCATCAAGTATGTCGTAAATCAAGTCTTCCTTTGATTTGCCTTCAATATCCTTGACGTTCAGTTGTTGTGCAATATCTTGCAAACCCGCTTCGTCTTTTTCAAGAAGTTGTTCTTTTGTCAAGTTTGTCATGTATGTTGTTGGTGTATTTACAAGTTCAATTAGTTTGTTCTCTGCGCTTTTGCATTCTTGTTGCGTGGTACACGTTTGTAACACACAATATGGTATTGAATACCATTGTATTGTTAAAACTTAAAGTCCGTTTGATGAATTATTGCGTAAGGGGGAATTTGTGTGCAGGTTAGTCTTAAAGCTTGCGTCCAAATAATAAAAGACTACTGCCAACAGAATGGGGAATGGTATGTGTGCGAATTGCAGATAGCTACCAATATAATTGTGTTTCCGCTCATTCAAAATGCAAATTTAGCAATCATTTTGTACATATACAATATTTTGTCTGTAAAAAACGGCTGTGGGGGGTAAAACTCTTTTTGTGCTTGATTGTGTGCGGCGTGAACTGATTTTAGTATTTTTGTGCCGAATTTTTCCATCATATAACAAACACAATAAATGAAACGATTACTTTTTATATTGTTTGCGCTGCAAAGTATTGCATCTTACGGACAGAAGTTCTCCATAACGGTGAAGGATGCAGCAACCAAAATATCGCTTCAAGGAGCGAGTGTGACCATTCTTGACAAAGACTGGCGCACCCGACAAACCCTGTGGAGGGCTGTGCAGATGCTAACCCAAAAACTGAGTTGCCAAACGATACATGATTGCCCAAAAGTAGTACCTTTGCACTATGAATCAGAATGGCAATAAAAATA
>NZ_LT629832.1 GCF_900106785.1 Prevotellamassilia timonensis
CTTTGCACTCGCAAACACGAAAAGACGACCATAGTTTGCATGGAGAGATGGCAGAGTGGTCGAATGCACCGGTCTTGAAAACCGGCGTACTGCAAGGTACCGGGGGTTCGAATCCCTCTCTCTCCGCAAAAGTCAGCGTAACGAGTTGTAAAACAATAAGTTACGCTGATTTTTCGTTTAAGGGTGCGCCAAATCTGCGCCAGAATTTTTCAGGTAATTGAACAAACGTCTTTAATTCACCGATATGATCATATAGAAGTTATGTAGAATCGTTAGCAGAAGGCGATGATGTGCAAAACTTTTGGGGATGGCTTTTCGATAAAGCAGAGTTGAATGATAAAATGCCACTGGATTTACCAAACAAGTTCAAAGACGAATACGGTCATCAGTATTCAACTCATATTAATGAATTGTGACAAAGTGAATGACTCGATTCAGATAAACAAGTTTTAAAACGAGAACAAATGAACAAGTCTTTGTATGTGATGGGCTCTGAACCTTTACACGAATGGGAACGTAGAAACAATTACCCTTCATGCATTGTCTTGACAGGAAATGTATCTGCAAATACGTTTTCTGAGTTCGCACATGATTTCGACTACACCAAATACAAACAAATATCTTTCAATGAATTGTTTGTGGGGGATATACTATATAAAAATGGCAAATCTTGTACATACGAAGAATATCTTTCACAATTTGTTTGTGGGGATGCAATAAGACTATTCGTTCTTATCAAGCTTTACCTTAATATCAAGATTGCAAGGTCTTTTGTTGTTTATAGGGATTGTGTATATTCTGCCAATTATAAAACACTTGTACATGCTCCAGAAGCAACAGAACTTGTAGTTCTTCCATTTGTGGAGCATATAGGTAATGGGGCTTGCTGTGGTTATGACAAGATGTCCGTATTGAAGCTGAATAATGGTTTGAAAAGTATAGGCAAATGGTCTTTTGTAGCAGCCGACATAAACAAATTAGAATTGCCTCACTCGTTGGTTTCATTAGGGGAAAACGCCTTTCTGATGTCTGAACTTGAAAGTGTAAGGCTATCGGACTCCTTGGAAGGAATACCTGACGGATGTTTTGATTTGTGTTCTCTTGACAGTATAAAAATACCTCATAGTGTTAAGTACATAGGTAATAAATCTCTTCGGGGATTGATATGGACAGACGAGATAGAGATACCAGAAGGTGTCGAGAAAATAGGATATGATGCTTTTGAAGCTATGTATCATGTTTCTTTGCCATCAACCCTATTGGAGATTGCTCCAGATTTTTATTATGAATACTGTATCGATGACCCTAATCATCCTCCATACATTGAGGTACATCCAAATAATAAGGTGTTTTACTCCAAAGAAGGAAGTTTGTATTTCAAAGCGACAGGACTCCTTGCTATTGATAGTAAATATAATGGCCCCAATAAATGCTGTATAAGGTATCAGTATGATGATGACAAATTACCAAAAGAAGAATCGTAATGAAAATAGTTAGTTATAACATAGCAAAATGCGTTCAGACCAAAATAGACCATATCCTAAGAATGAACGCTGATTTGTACATTTTGCCAGAATGTGCCGACTCTAAAAGCATTGTTCTGCCAAAAGGCTATACCATGTTTTGGACTGGTGATGATGATATAACGCGAGTTCGAGATAATATTCTAAAAAGTAAAGAGCAGAAAACCATCCAACCTACAAAGGGTGGCCATAAAATGGTCACCTATCAAAATTATGTAAGTTTATTTTATTGCCAAATTACGAGTTGCCCGTCAGATGGGGGTATCTCATAGTCAAAGTTGACATGAGGCTTGGTAGAAAAGAAGCAATACGCCCCCATTGCAGCCAAAATATTCATAATGAAATTATGCAAACTCCGATGACGAGTATGTACAATTTGAGCTACATTTTTGAGCATATCGTTTACAGATTCAATGACACTTCTCTTGCGTAACATAATCTTATCATAAAGTGGCATGAGTTTCTGTTTCATGTTTGAGCGAAGTCCTGTAACAATATGAACGCCTTTATCCCAAAGTTTTCCAAAAAGAGTCTGAGAAATATAACCTTTATCTGCATACAACTTACCAAAAACCTTGTCAGTCAATGCATTCATAACATTCTCATTGCGATCGTCGACGTTGGCTTTCGTAAGATTAAAGTTTAT
>NZ_LT629833.1 GCF_900106785.1 Prevotellamassilia timonensis
TGAGGAACTGCGCAAGCGGATTGCCATGGAAATGGATGGCGGAGAGGAACAATTCTTTGTTGACTCCAAGCCGATAGAGGTCTGTAGGGTTGCAAGAGGAAAACGTTGCAAGATGGGACGTACCGGCTAGGGTGTTCAAAATTGGCATCAAAAACGAGACCAAAAAGTGCTGATCATTCGTAGCTCTTAAAGCTATAAAAGAATACGGCCTAAAGGTCTAAATAGTTCTCTGAGTACTTGCACAAGTCGCTGATTATTAGTAACTTTACAGAGTAAATGAAGCAACTAATAATTGGCTATATTATGACTAAATCAGATAAAATCAAACAACTCAAAAGTAGTCTCAAAAACACCAAAGCTCAATTGAAGCGTCGAGAAGCTAAAATTGCAAGGCTTGAAGCAAGGAATTCTCAATTAGAAGCAGAAGCTAAAAAAAAAGAGAAAGACAAGCTTATGGAGCAAAATCTGAGGAATATTACAAAACGATACCAGGACATCAGTTTTCGGAATTTGTCGTCCAAATCGCTATCGCAATCAGATGCGCAACAAATGCAAGCCCTCGAGATATTGTTAAGATTCTTGAAATCTTAGCCAAATTCACCTTTGGACTTGTTGACAAACTACCCTCATACAATACGATTGATAATTGGGTGCGTAAATGTGGTCTTGATGAAATCAATCAAACGCCTAAGGCATTGAACGATAACAATTACGCAATGATAATTGATGAGTGTATGATGATAGGCAGCCAGAAGCTCCTTACTTTAATATCAGTTCCAGCTGAACATCAAGGGCGCCCTCTGCAGCTTGACGATGCAAAGGTCGTAGGGTTTGAAGTTCAAACTACTTGGAACGCAGAGAAGGTGGAAAAGGTTCTTGAAAAGAGTGAGGGGATAATTGGCAAAGCAGCTAAGTATGTCATTTCGGACAATGATGCAAAGATGCGTAAAGCTATTAAATCCTCTAACTTCACGTGGCATCGCGATGTCAGTCACACGCTTGCCTTGTTTATGGAGCGCGTTTACAAGCACGACGCAGAGTTTGCTGAGTTCTTCAATAAGATGGCTGTTTGTAAAAAACAGTGCTGTATGAAAGATGTCGCTTATCTTCAATCACCCTCACAGAGATGTAAGGCGAAATTTATGAACCTTGAAGAAAGCGTGAACTGGGCATACAAGATGTTGCAGTTGTATCACAAATTAACCACTCTTGAGAAAGAAGTATTCTCATTTCTTCCTGCATATGCCTCTTTCATAGATGAAATGCAAGACATCGTGTCATGTGTCCATTCCATAGAAAAAGAAATGAAGTACAACGGGTTGAGTAAGAATACTATAGCAAAATGCAGAATGCATATAAATGCTACTATAATGTGTGGAAATGAGAGAATGAGAAGGGTTGGCACCTGCTTCCTTTCCTATCTTTCAGAAGAAGACGGGCTTCTAAAGGACGCTGATATTGTCAATAATTCTTCAGATCTCATAGAAACGACATTTGGCATTTTTAAGTACATTCAGTCCCCCAACAAACTCAATGGTGTCACTACTTTAGTATTGCATCTACCAGTGATATTATCTTTTGCTGGCATATCTAATTCAAAAAGATACAATGTCAAAGAACACTTATGCAGGACAAGGATTAAAGATATTACTCTTTGGCGAGAAAAATATCTTATGGAAAACCTTGTTACCAAACGTATCAAAACACTCAAAACAGCCTAAAAAGTGGTCTCGTTTTTGATGCCAATTTTGAACACCCTACGTACCGGCAATTTCTCGCAAGCTCCCGACTTCGGCTTCTGTGCTTCGCAGAACACGTATTATTTTGGTTATAAGTTACACGCTCTCTGTGGGTTAAGTGGAGTTATCCATTCCTACCCGTTGGCGGAATTAATTTAAGTTGATAAATATGAGTAAAAAGTTGCACATATCGCTGATTTTTAGTAACTTAGTGGTGTTCAAAACATTAAGTCCAAACCATCGTATGTACAACCTTTATACA
>NZ_LT629834.1 GCF_900106785.1 Prevotellamassilia timonensis
GTCCAACGGGGCAAATGTAGGGCTTACTTGTGTATATGCCAAGTTTTGGGGTGGATATTTTGCGAAAGTGTGCTGAAGAACATAAAAGTTCGCTTTGCCTGCTTGTTGATGTGCTAACAGGCTGATGAACTTTCGCCGTAGCGGGGATTAGTTGGCCGCTAACGCGGGAGACAGAAGAACATAAGGACATAAGGACAGAAGATTTGACGTTTGTGCTTGCCGCTTACCGCGGGAACATAAGAACATAAGTTTTCATAAGATACACATAAGGCCGCTGCGCGGCGGACGGCCACGGACTATCGTCCGGGTGGCCTCAAGAAACATAAGGGCTGACGCCGTAGCGGGACTTGGTTGGCCGCTAACGCGGGAAACAGAAGAACATAAGAACATAAGGACATAAGGCCGCTGCGCGGCTGCGGCCACGGACTGACGTCCGCGTGGCCGGAAGGGACACAAGGGCTGGCGCTGAGAAAGGTGGGCGGTGGATTGTTATTAGGCTGACGCAAAGCGGGTTTTTCTGTTACGGGAGGGCGGATTTTCTGTTATGAGGGAGCGGATTTTCTGTTTCTCCGACCGATTCCTCTCTCTGGCACAAGTGTTTTTTGGGGATTTTGGGGGTGAAAAGACGGGGTGTGATGAGTGATAATTGATAATGGCTGAACAGAAAGTACTCTCTACATATAGGAGCACTGAGATGCCGTGCAATGTGCACCACTGCAGGAGGACACAGACATGATATTGGCGCGGACAGTATAAATACGGTGAAAGTTTACTGTCGCTTGTACCACCATTGAATATATGATGGACATCAAGCCACGGGTAAAGATAAGCACGCACAAAAGCATATGGGTAAGTTTGCGGGAGATGAATACTCGCGTTCTGTATTTTTTTTGTAAGTTTGCCATAATTTGTAAATCACACGACATATATAATATATATAATGAAGCACAAAAACTATTTGTTGGGTTTTGTTTTGGCTGCAATCGTTTGCTGCAGCTGCGCCCATTCCTCGATAGGCAATTTGGTAGGCAGCGACCGCGATGAACATGGCTGTATTGGCTCAGCTGGATATACATGGAGCTATGCCCTGCACAGTTGCGTCAGACTGTGGGAGGCTGGTACACGCTTTGACGCCGGCCCCGAGCAGGTATTCCTTATATATAGTGCCGATTCTACATTTGCCGAAATTTTTCCGTCAAGTAGCAAGTCGGTACTTTGCAAACGTGTTAAGGGCACGAATGTGTGGAAACCGCGCAAAGGACACGAAGAAGTGTCGATACAAAACGGCGTTACTTGCGTCAAGGTGAACAATTATAATTATACCAGGGCTAACGACTGACACAGCACACTGTAGCCCACAACTCAAAGCACAAGCACCAACAAGAGCCAATCGCATTGGGCCCTTGTTGGTGCTTGTATGGTTTGTATGGAAAAGGACAAGTGACGTCCGGACTACAACCATGGGGTATAAAATGAAGCAGCATGCGCCTCACGGCGAACACTGCCTCTCGTCATTTACCTAAAAAACACTATTACCTTATAGCTTGTAATACCTTTATATTGAATGGCAGGCAGATGTGACGCGCTGCGCATTGTTTTGTCATTTTACGTTTGCAAATGTAGTGCTTATTTTCGTTCGCTCCAAACTTTTTAGACAAAGCGACGGTTTTTGTCGACGAATTTGTCGTTATGCAACAATTATGCAAGTTGTATTCATTTTGTGTCAGTATATGAGGATAATTACTACACGTTTGCCACCACTGCGGGGCAAGAACAACTTAATACAACCTTTGTAATAAACGCCGATGACAGGAGCCTCAACAGCATTATAAAGCGCTTGCGTATGGCTTTACAAAACCTCGACGCAATTTCTTTTGACTTCCTTGAAAAGAACACGCATTGTTCGTCCTTACAAAATCGCCTTGTCAAGCCCTGACCGCGCACAGCTTTTTCATACGCACATGATAGGCAACAAGCACCATGGCGCCTGTGAGCACCCACGACAACGGGTATACTTGCAACAACTGTGCGAACCCATGGTAATGCGGACTCACCACAAAGACCCACACCATGCGCAACACGCAGGTGCCGAACACGGTCATGATGGTGGGCAACATGGACTCACCCATGCCACGCAAGGCAGAACCCGAGATTTCGTAGCTGCAGGCCAAGAACTGAAATAGCAGGACGCCCTGCATACGTATGGCTCCGTAGTGAATGACTTCGGGGTCGGCGGTGAAGAAACTGAGGAAGAAGTGGTTCTGCCAAGTGAACAGAGCGTTGGCAGCGAAACAACCTACAAGGCCCATCAACATGCAGATGCGGAAGATGCGACGCACGCGGTCGTATTTGCCAGCACCATAATTCTGACCAATGAACGATATGGCCGCACCGTTGCAAGCCACGATGATGTAGTAGCAATAATACTCAAAGTTGACAGCCGCAGCCGAGCCCGCTATGGCCGCAGAGCCGTAGCCATTGATGGCACTCTGCACCACCACATTGGACAAGGAGAATACCATGCCTTGCAAACCTGCCGGCACGCCAATTTGCAGCATGCGGCGCAGCTCTTTGCCATAAATGCGCATGTGGTTGAACTGCAACTGCAATGCACCCTTTTCACGACGCAGCAACACGACTATACATGCGGCACTGACCATATTGGCTATGGCTGTGGCGATGGCCACACCCTCAACACCAAGGCCGAAGCAGATGACCAACACGAGATTAAGCACGGTGTTAATAACACCAGCCACCACCAAGATGTAAAGCGGACGGCGGGTATCGCCCACACTGCGCAAGATGGCGGCTCCAAAATTGAATATAAGAAAGAAAGGAATGCCCACAAAGTAAAGACGCAGGTAGAGCACGGCCATGTCGAGCACATCGGCCGGGGTGTCCATCAGTTCGAGTATGGGCCGCGACACGCCTATGCCGATAAGCATCAGCAGCACACCACTGACGACGCTGACCAATGACACGGTGCTGACGGTGCGTCGCACACCCTCGTCGTCGCGCTGACCAAGGTGATTGGAGAGCACAACATTGGCACCCATCGATATGCCAACAAAAAGGTTGATTAGCAGACTGATAACGGGTGCGTTACTGCCCACTGCGGCCAAAGCTTTGCTGCTGGCAAAGCGTCCGACCACGGCTACATCGACAGAATTGAACAACTGTTGCAACAAGCTGCTGGCAGCAAGCGGCAGGGCAAATATCAGTATTTTCATAAAAAGAGGACCATTGAGCATGTCCACTTTGGTTGAAGTCTGACTCATCGTATTATGTGTCGTTATTATAAGTAGGTGCAAAGGTACATCTTTCGGCAGGACTGAGGCTTACCCTTATGACCGTTTTTGGTTTATTTACACGTTACAACCGAGTTATAGAAGGTGCAACGCACATAATGCGCCCCACCTTGGAGTGTTACAGACTGACGCAGCGATAATACATGATTATCAATAAAGTAAGCACCACAACACTCTTGACGATAAACAATATTTATAAAAAAGTTGTCTTAAAAGTGGGGAAAAGTGGGGGAAAATCCGTACTTTTGGAAATTCTTAGGAGATATGATGAGATTTACAGGTACAATCGATGCCAAGCTCGATGCCAAAGGGCGCGTGTTTTTGCCGTCTGACTTCCGCAAGCAACTTGCTGAGTCAGACCCACGGTTGGTATTGAAACGCGATGTGTATCAGCCTTGTCTTGTGATATATCCCTATGCGGTGTGGAATGCCGAGGTAGACGCGTTGCGTGCAAGACTCAACCGATGGGACCCTCGGCAGGCTATGCTCTTCCGCCAGTTTCTGGCCAATGTGGAGGTGTTTACGCTCGATGGTAACGGCCGCTTTTTGATTTCACGCAAAATGCTTGACGCTTGCGCCATCACCGACCGCACAGTGCGCTTTATGGGCGTTGACGACCGCATTGAGGTGTGGAGCGTGGCACAGAGCGCCAAACTGCTGATGAGCGACAGCGATTATGCAGAGTCGCTGGCCAAAATCATGGGTAAAACACCCCTTATGGACAACGATCACACCGCAATATATTAAAAACTTTAACCATATAACACCATACAGCGTGTATCATATACCAGTTTTACTCAACGAAACAGTGGACGGGCTTAACATTAAGTCCGGTGGCATCTATGTAGATGTGACCTTTGGCGGAGGCGGACACAGCCGCGAAATATTGCGGAGGCTTAGCGATGACGCCCACCTCTACAGTTTTGACCAAGACGCCGATGCAGAGCAAAACATACCTGATGGCGACAAGCGCTTTACCTTTGTGCGGAGCAATTTCAGGTATCTGAAGAACTGGATGCGCTACTACGATGTGGAGCATGTTGATGGCATACTGGCCGACCTTGGCGTGTCGAGCCACCATTTTGACGATGAGGAACGCGGTTTCTCGTTCCGCTTTGATGCCCCCCTCGACATGCGCATGAATGAACGCGCTGGTGCTAACGCTGCCGATGTGGTGAACAAATATGACGAGGAGCGGCTGGCTAACGTGTTTTACCTATATGGCGAAATGAAAAACAGCCGCCGGCTGGCTTCGACCATTGTCAAGGCACGCAGTGCAAAGGCTATTTGCACCATTAACGACCTGCTTGAGGTGGTAAAGCCACTCATGCCACGCGAAAGGGAGAAAAAGGACCTGGCGCGCGTGTTCCAAGCCCTGCGCATAGAGGTTAACCACGAAATGGAGGCGCTACAAGAGATGCTTGAAGCGGCGTTGCAGGTGCTGCGGCCGGGCGGACGGTTGAGCGTGCTCACCTACCACTCCCTTGAGGACCGTATGGTGAAAAACTTTATTCGCGCCGGACGCATTGACGGCAAGGTGCAACAGGACTTTTACGGCCGCAGGCTGACGCCGTGGCGGGCCATAAACAACAAGGTCTTTTTGCCTTCGGCACAGGAGCAGACCGAAAATCCGCGAAGCCGCTCTGCCAAATTGCGCATTGCCGAAAAACTCTGACTCTACCACATTACCATCAAGACTATAACAACAGAACATGAGCAAGAACGATATGCCCGAAGCCGCTACCGACAACAGGCGCCCTGACTCTGAGGAACAGGAAATTGAACGCGAGGAACAAAATGCCCTGCAAGCTCTGCGCGAACTGACTGCTGACGAGGATACGCCCGCAGGAGAGTCGCGCAGCAAAATTACCTTGGCCTCGATATTGGGCGGCGACATATTGGGTGGACGCTGGTTCAGACGCCAATTTTGGTATATTGTGATGGTTGTGGCCATGATTATTGTGTATGTGAGCAACCGCTACTCGTGCCAGCGGGAAATGATTCAGAGCAAAATGCTGACCGACACGCTGCTCGACCGCCGATATAAGGCGCTGACCCGATCGAGCCAACTCAAAGAGAAAACGCGACGAAGCTGCATTGAGGGGGCTCTGACCGACACCACACTGCAAACGGCCAACACGCCATCGTTTAACTTGAAGGTGGACGAATAGGCTATACGCTACAACGCACATACAATATATTGTATAATAGGCATAAACATTCTTTGTAACACTCTCCTCTCACTACAAACAAGTTGAAATGAATTTCCCCGTCAAGCAAGTTACTAAGCGCTACGCTGTCATAGGATCAGTGTTGGTGCTGGCAGGTCTTTCCATATTAGGAAAGGCCATCTACATCATGACGGTAGAGAAGAACTTTTGGGAACAGGTGAACGACCGCTTTATCAAGGAGAATGAGGAAGTCATACCCACGCGCGGCAACATTCTGGCCGACGACGGTGAGGTGCTGGCAGCCTCATTGCCCGAGTACAAGCTATACATGGATTTCATGTCGTGGGAGAAGGACCCCAAACGACGCGCCAAAGAGCAATTTAACCGCGACAGTTTGCTGCACGCCAAAATGGACTCTATCTGCACGGGCGTACACCGTATATTGCCCGACATAGACCCCGCAGAGTTTAAGGAATTGCTATTGAAAGGCCGCGAGAAGGAGAGCCACCACTGGCTGCTATATAAAAAGCGTGTATCGTATATTACCTACCGACAACTCAAGCAGTTGCCTTTGTTCAAGATGTCGGCCAATGTGGGCGGCTTTCATACCGAAGAGTTCAAAATGCGCAAGAACCCGTTCGGCCACCTGGCAGCACGCACTATTGGCGACCTGTACAAGACCGACGGCAAACCGCGCACAGGACTTGAGTTGAGCTTTGACTCTATTCTGCGTGGCGAGAAGGGGTCGGCACACCGCCAAAAGGTGCTCAACCGCTACCTTACCATCATAGACAAACCCGCCATAGACGGCTACGACGTGATGACCACACTCAACGTAGGCATGCAGGACATCTGCGAAAAAGCTCTCTCGGACAAGCTTACCGAGATCGACGCCAACTCGGGCGTGTGCATACTGATGGAGGTGGGCACCGGCGACATTAAAGCCATGACAAGTCTGCGCCGCATGGCCGACGGCAGCTATCAGGAAATAAATGCCGATGCTGTAAAGAACCTGTACGAGCCAGGGTCGGTGTTCAAACCCATGTCGTTCCTTGTCGGCATGGACGATGGCTACATACACATGACAGATATAGTGGACGTGGGCTGCGGTATTAAAGAGATGTACGGCCGCAAAATGCGCGATGCCAACTGGCGCTCGGGCGGCAGCGGTGTGGTAACTGTGCCACAAATTCTGCAAAAATCGCTCAACGTGGGCGTAAGTACACTCATCGACCGCGCCTACCACGACAATCCTCGCAAATTTGTTGAGGGTATCTACCGCATTGGTGTAGCCGAAGACTTGAAGATACCTATTCCGGGCTATGCCAAACCCCGTATCCGCATGCCAAAGGCTGACGGATCGAACTGGTCGAAAACGGCTCTGCCATGGATGAGCATCGGCTACGAAACTCAAATTCCGCCTATCACCACAGTCAACTTCTACAACGGCATTGCCAACAACGGCAAACTATTGCGGCCACGTCTGGTTAAGGCCATTCTGCACAACGGCGAGGTGGTCAAGGAGTACCCCGTAGTGGTGCTGCGCGAACACATGGCCAAGGCCGAAGCGGTGAAGAACATACAAGACTGCCTTGAAAGCGTGGTGAGCGTGGGACTTGGCAAAAAAGCCGGTTCACCCTACTTCCACGTGTCAGGCAAAACGGGTACCGCACAGGTATGGACCAAAAGCGGCTTTGCCTCACAATATCTTGTGTCGTTTGCAGGCTATTTCCCGTCTGAAAAACCGCTTTACTCGTGCATTGTGTGCATACAAAAGGGCGCCCCAGCTTCGGGCGGCGGCATGTGCGCACCAGTGTTCAAGCGCGTGGCCGAAACTGTGATGGCACAACGCAGGTCGGACGACTACACTGCCGCACGCGACTCCAACAACTGCCTCAACCCGGTGGTGAGTGCCGGCAGTCTGACAGCCGCACAGTCTGTACTCGAACAGCTCGGCATCAAGTTCACTTCGCCCGTCAACACCGAGGACGCACCACTCACCTGGGGCCACTGCAACACCACGAGTCAAGGGCTTAACATGAACGTGGTTGAAGAGGTGAAGGGCAACATTGTGCCCGATGTGCGCGGCTATGGTTTGCGCGACGCCTTGTTCCGCCTCGAAAAGCTCGGACTCAAAGTCAAAGTGCGCGGCATAGGACGTGTAACGCAACAAAACATGCAGCCCGGCTACCATTTTAAGCGCGGCCAGCAAATCGAAATCATACTTGGCGACCCCGAGGATATACCGGCTGCCGAACGCGACACGACACAGCAAAATGCCGAGCAGGCCAAGGCGCAGCCCAACGAGCCTGAAGACTCCGAACTGACGCCCACAGCCGCTGACGAAAAGAAGTACCAGCAGACTGAGCAAGCGCAGCAGCAAAAGATGCAGGAGCGAAAGGCTGAAAAGGCCAAGCAGAACCAGGCTGAGCAGGAAAAGAAAAAGCAAGCGACACAGTCTAAGCCCAAAAAGCAACCGGCTATAGAGCCCAAGCAATCGACAACATCTGCCCAAAAGAAGAGAGACAAAAGGGCCGACAACAAGAAGGCCAAGCCGTCCGCAACTTCTTCAGACAAAAAGGAAAGCAAGAGGGGCACCACAAAGAGTGCAAACACCAGCAAAAAGCATAAGCCGGCAGACTAAAGCCGTAAGTCTTTTGCAAAAAGCATGCCAAGCAAGCTAAGAAGCAAACAACATAGTCAACAACATATATCTACATAGACACTACAATGAAACTATCAGACGCACTGAAAAAAGTAACAGTTGTAGCCGCAAAGGGCGATCTGCAACGTGAAATAACAGGTGTTAATATTGACTCAAGAAAAGTGGCAACCGGCGACCTGTTCGTAGCCGTAAAGGGCACGCAAGCTGACGGTCACCTTTACATACCCAAAGCCATAGAGCAAGGTGCTGCGGCAGTATTGGTAAGCGAACCCATACCAGCCGACACCCCCGATAGTGTGACGTACGTGCAAGTGGCCGACACCGAAGATGCTGTGGGCAAAGTGGCCACACAATTCTACGGCGACCCCACCACCAAACTCAAGCTGGTGGGCGTAACAGGCACCAACGGCAAAACAACCATTGCCACAGTGCTCTACAACATGTTCCGCGCCTTCGGCCACAAATGCGGCCTGTGTTCAACAGTGTGCAACTACATTGACGGACGTGCCATACCCGCCGACCACACCACTCCCGACCCCGTGACTCTGAACAAGCTCCTGGCACAAATGGCCGACGAGGGGTGCGAATACGCCTTTATGGAATGCTCGTCACACGCCATACACCAAAAGCGTATTGGCGGTCTGCGCTTTGTAGGCGGCATATTTACCAATCTCACACGCGACCACCTCGACTATCACAAGACGTTTGAGAACTATCGCAATGCCAAAAAAGCCTTCTTCGACGGACTGCCCAAGGGAGCCTTTGCCATAACCAATGCCGACGACAAGAACGGCATGATTATGGTGCAGAACACACAAGCCACCGTGCGCACCTACTCCACCCGCACCGTAGCCGACTACAAAGGCCGCATTCTGGAGGAGAGCATCGAAGGCATGCTGCTCGACATCGACGGACGCGAAGTAAGCGTGCGCTTTGTCGGCCGTTTCAACGTGTCAAACCTGCTGGCGGTATATGGTGCCGCACTGATGCTGGGCAAGACACCCGAAGACACCCTGCGCGTGCTGTCAACGCTGCACCCCGTCAACGGACGTTTCGAGGCCATTCGTTCGCCCAAGGGCTTCAGTGCCATTGTCGACTATGCCCACACGCCCGACGCCTTGGTCAACGTGCTCACCGCCATCAACGAAATTGTGCGCGGCAAGGGCAAAGTCATCACCGTGTGCGGCGCCGGCGGCAACCGCGACAAAGGCAAGCGCCCGCTCATGGCACAGGAGGCAGCCAACCGTTCTGACCGTGTAATTATCACCAGCGACAACCCACGTTTTGAGGAGCCACAGGACATCATCAACGACATGCTTGCCGGCCTTACCGACGAGCAGAAACAAAAGGTCATCAGCATTGTCGACCGTCGTGAGGCCATACGCACAGCCACCATGCTGGCCCAGCCCGGCGATGTGATACTCGTAGCAGGCAAGGGCCACGAGCCCTATCAAGAAATCAAGGGCGTAAAGCACCACTTCGACGACCACGAGGAGATAAAGAAAGCCTTTGGCATCAACTAACCACCAACCAACACCCAATATTTCGCAACAATGTTATACTACCTTTTCCGTTTCCTCGAGCAGTTCGGCGTGTCGGGTTCGGGCATGTGGTCCTACATATCATTCCGTGCACTCCTGGCCCTCATTCTGGCCCTTGTCATATCGGCATGGTTCGGTGAGTACTTCATAAAGTGGATGAAGCGCCACAACATCAGCGAGACACAGCGCGATGCCAGCATCGACCCCTTTGGCGTGCAAAAGATTAACGTGCCATCAATGGGCGGCATTATCATCATCGTGTCGATACTTGTACCATGCCTGTTGCTCGGCCGTCTGCGCAACATCTACCTCATACTGATGCTCGTCACCACCGTATGGTTAGGCCTGTTGGGCTTTTTAGACGACTACATCAAGATATTCAAGAAGAACAAGGACGGCCTCCCCGGGCGTTTCAAGATAGTGGGGCAAGTGTTGCTCGGGCTGTTTGTCGGACTCACGCTCTACCTCAGCCCCGATGCCACCATACGCGAGAACATCGAAATGCAGCAGCACGGCCAAACTACCGAAATCGTGCACAAGAGCCAAGCCGTCAAGAGCACCAAGACAACCATACCCTTTGTCAAGGAGAACAACTTCGACTACGCTGAGCTTGTAAGCTTCTGCGGCAAGTACAAGACACAAGCCGGTTGGATAGTGTTTGTGCTTGTCACGATATTCGTCATCACAGCCGTATCGAACGGAGCCAACCTCAACGACGGCATGGACGGTATGGCCGCGGGCAACTCCGCCATTATATTCATAGCCCTTGGCATACTGGCCTACGTGTCAAGCCACATAGAGTTTGCCTCATACCTCAACATCATGTATGTACCAGGGTCGCAGGAGCTTGTCATATTCACCTGTGCCACAGTAGGCGCGCTCATCGGTTTTCTATGGTACAACGCCTACCCGGCACAAATATTCATGGGCGACACCGGTTCGCTCGCCATTGGCGGCATCATAGCCGTGTTGGCCATCATCATTCACAAGGAGCTGCTCATACCCATACTGTGCGGCATATTCCTGCTCGAGAGCCTCAGCGTCATACTGCAAGTTGAATGGTACAAGCTCGGCAAGCGCAAAGGCGTGAAGCAGCGCATATTCAAGCGCACGCCCATTCACGACAACTTCCGCGTATTACCCTCGCAGCTCGACCCCGAGTGCAAATATCTGTGCAAGTGGCCGCATGGAGCATGGCACGAGTCAAAGATCACCATACGCTTTTGGATAACCACCATCATACTTGCCGCGCTCACCATCATTACATTGAAAATAAGATAACACAACAAGATAAGTAGGTGTTCAAAATTATTTTTACATTGAAAGTGCATTATCGGGGCGCATATGTTCCCTTCGGGTGAGGGAGCATAGCGGGCTATGTGACCGAGGCCGAAGGGGACAGATGCGTCTCGAGAATGTGCTTTCAATGTGAAAATGACACCTGCTGATTGTATAAAATAATTTTGAACACCTACTTACAAATGAAACTAGTAGTATTAGGAGCAGCCGAGAGCGGCGTAGGAGCCGCCATCCTGGCCCAGAAAGAAGGGTATGAAGTATTTGTGTCAGACATGGGCAGCATCAAGCCGCGCTACAAAGCGATGCTCGACGCCCACCACATAGCCTGGGAAGAAGGACACCACACCGAAGCCAACATACTGTCGGCCGACGAGGTAGTAAAAAGCCCCGGCATACCCGAAACAGCTCCCATGGTGGCCAAGCTCATAGCACAGGGCACCCCCATACTCAGCGAGATAGAGTTTGCCGGCCGCTACACCGACGCCCGCATGATATGCATCACAGGCAGCAACGGCAAGACAACCACCACATCACTCATCTACCACATCATGCGCAAGGCCGGCATAGATGCCGGATTGGCAGGCAACATAGGCCACAGTCTGGCACTGCAAGTAGCCGAAGCCCCCCATAGCACCTACGTGATAGAGTTGTCGTCATTCCAGCTCGACAACATGTACAAGTTCCGGGCCAATGTAGCCGTGCTGCTCAACATCACCCCCGACCACCTCGACCGCTACGACTTCAAGATGCAGAACTACGTTGACGCCAAGATGCGCATACTGCAGAACCAAACGGCCGACGACACCTTTGTATATTGGAAGGAAGACGAGCACGTGCCCAACGAGCTGCCCAAATACAGCGACCCGAGCGCCAAGTGCGGCTTTACCGACGAAGCGCAACCCGGTTCGGCCGGCTATGCGGCCAACGGCACATTCGTAGTCAACGCACCAGTACACTTCGAAATGCCACTCAGCCAGCTTTCATTGCCCGGCCGCCACAACCTGCGCAACTCGCTGGCAGCCGCCATAGCCTGCCTGGCCGCCGGCGTTAGCCCCGAAGTTGTACGCCAGGGCCTGTCAGACTTCCCCGGGGTGGAACACCGCCTCGAAAAGGCCGGCACCGTCAATGGCATACACTTTGTCAACGACTCCAAAGCCACCAACGTAGACGCCTGCTACTGCGCGCTCGAAAGCATGACCACCCCCGTAGTACTGATATTGGGCGGTAAGGACAAAGGCAACGACTATGCCGAAATCATGCCATTTGTCAAGCAAAAGTGCCGTGCGCTGGTATATATGGGTGCCGACAACAGCAAGCTGCACGCCAATTTCGACGCAACAGGCCTGCCCACGGCCGACACCCACTCCATGCGCGAGTGCATGGAGCACGCCGTAGCCCTGGCACAGCCCGGCGACACCGTGTTGCTAAGCCCGTGCTGCGCCAGTTTCGACCTGTTCAAGAACATGGAGGACCGCGGCGAGCAGTTCAAGGCATGGGTCAAGCAGTATGGCGAGGCAAAGTAAGCCACCAACCACACACGTAACGAAACAAAAGAGCCTGCCTGGCAGCAAACAAGCAATGCAAGCCAAGCCAGAACGCTAAATACAAGAAAGGACACAACATGGGTTTCTTTACCAGAAAAGACAAAAGCGAAAGCACCACACCGCAAACGCACGCCCTGCCAAAGTTTGAGGAGAAAGTCGAACGCGAAACCACGCGTCTCGGCTCCCTGTTCATGGGCGACCGCGTGATATGGATTGTCTACTTCTTCCTGTGCGTCATATCACTTGTCGAGGTATACAGTGCCGCCAGCACACTATCGTACAAGTCGGGCCGCTTTTGGGAGCCGCTTGTCAAGCAAGCCCTCTTCTTAGGCGCCGGCACCATCATCGTACTGTTGGTACACCGCATACCATGCCGCATGTTCAAGATACTGCCCATACTGTCCATACCCCTTTCGGTGCTACTACTTATGATCACCCTGTTGTCGGGCGCAGCCACCAACGACGCGGCACGCTGGATAAACTTAGGCTTCATACAGTTCCAGCCCTCCGAAATAGCCAAAGGCTCCCTCATCATCACCGTAGCCCTCATATTGGCACGCACCCAGCGTGAAAACGGTGCCGACAAGCGAGCGTTCAAAATAATCATGTGGGTTACCCTGCCCATAGTAGGCTTAATATTCACCGAGAACCTCTCAACCGCTGGTCTGCTCTTTGGCGTGGTGCTGCTCATGATGTTCATAGGACGCGTGCCACTGGTGCAGTTAGGCAAGCTGTTGGGCGTCATGACCCTCTTGGGCGTGCTGATGGGCGTGTTAGTATACCTGTCGTCTGACGTGCCCTTCCTCCACCGTTTCGAAACGTGGAAAGAGCGCATCGAGACACACTTTGGCGGCGATGAAGACGCGCGCGATGCCGACCCCGCCACCTACGACATAGACAAAGGCGCACAAGTAGCCCATGCCAACATAGCCATCGCCACGAGCAACGGCATAGGCAAAATGCCAGGCAACTCCGTGCAGCGCGACTTTCTTAGCCAAGCCTTCTCCGACTTCATCTACGCTGTCATCATCGAGGAAATGGGACTTTGGGGCGCAGCCATCGTAGTATTCCTCTACATCATACTACTGTTCAGGGCCGGACGCATAGCGAGCCGTTGCGAGCGCAACTTCCCCCCCTTCCTTGTCATGGGCCTGACACTGCTGCTTGTCACCCAAGCCATGGTCAACATGGCAGTAGCCGTAGGCCTCTTCCCCGTCACAGGGCAGCCACTGCCACTCATCAGCCGTGGTGGTACCTCCACACTCATCAACTGCTTCTACATCGGCATGATACTGAGCGTGAGCCGCTACGCCAAACAAGTCAAAACCCCCGTCCACACACAGTTCGACGGCCCCATGAGCGACATCAAGCACGAGTAAGGCACGCCTACGCAGTAGTACGACCTAACCGCACTCAAGCATCAAACGCAAGCACTAATGGGGGCGACGCGTCCCCGCGTCGGGAATGATGCGATGAATGTTCATACACACAAATTAAAGGCTCACAGACAGCGCTAATTACACGCCTGTCTGTGAGCCTTTGCTTTTATCGCCTATGCGGGGACGAGGCTGCTGAAAAAACCGACGCAGCACGAGGCTGCTGAAAAAATTCCCGACGCGAGACGCGTCGCCCCCATTAGAGCTTGCGTTTGGTGGTAACGCTTGGTGCTTGCGTTTGGTGCTAGAAGAAGCGCGAACACTAATGGGGGCGACGCGTCTCGCGTCGGAAAAGATGCAATGAATGTTCCTACACATAAAATAAAGGCTCACAGATAGCGCTAATTACACGCCTGTCTGTGAGCCTTTGCTTTAATCGCCTATATGCAGCACGAGGCTGCTGAAAAAATTCCCGACGCGAGACGCGTCGCCCCCATTAGAGCTTGCGCTTAGAGGTTTTAGTGGTAGCGTTTGGTGCTTGCGTCCTAAATCAGCAACACAGCGCGCTACCAGCTAATTCAGCGCACCATCACACGTTCTGTGCGCAACAGCGCACCACCCTCCCCCATGTAGCGCACAACGTAGGCACCACGCAGGGCAGAGGCCGAACGCTGCCATTGAGCATACCCATCGGGGGAACCTGCAAAACACAAGCGGCCATCAACCGCATAAACCATCACACGCTGCACAACAGGCGAAGCCGTTACCCCATCAATGCCCGACACCAACGCATCAATTTGTGCATCAAGCCAAGGGATACGCGTCTCAAACCATTCCTTCACCTCCCGCACATTGGCAGCCACCGTGGGGAAACCACCTTCGGGGTCGGCAAGCAAACGGCTGGCGTCAATAGCCCGCCCATAATTGCGGGCAAGCGAGTCAGCCATTTCCGTCACACGCGCCATCAGTTTGGGGCGCACCTCCTGCCACACGTCAGCATACAGTTTTACCAATTCGGGACGGGCGAAACAAGCCGGACCATAAAACTGTCTGATTTCATGCACCGAAGCCCACTGCCCCGGCTTGCGGTAGTCCGTATCAAAATCCCACAGAGGCCCCATGCGCAAAGGCGCAGAGTAGCGGTCGTCCTTTATTACAAAAATGTTAGAGCCGCAGCCGTCCCAAGTGCCCAATATGTCGTGTGCCAGGAACCAAGCCATGAGCGAGCGCGTGTCAAACAAGTCGTCGATGGGCTGCCCGCCATACAAAGCGTCCTCAAAGTTGTTGAGCGTATTCTTAATGTAAGCATACGAGTCAGCATCAACCTCCGCCCCATCGGGATACTTAAAAGTGTAAGCCATCGTATACGGCAAGTGGCCAGTGTGCAGCGTGCTGTCGGTAGTGTTCCACCAGTAAGGGTCACACTCCATAATGTAGCCGCTGGCAGATATGTTGCAGCGCGACGGCCCCTCCTTCACCGTCTCGCTGAGCAAATACAAGCCGCGGTAGCGCCCGTTGAGCACAAGGTTCACATAGCGGCTCGCCGGCTTCCAGCCCAAGCCACACAAGCGGCTCACCTCTGGCCCGATGATGCTCTTAAAGTCCCTCGTAGTCAGTTGGTTGAGCAAGGCCCAATGCTTATTGTTAAACACACTGCTGCCCCGCTGCAGCAAATCGCTCTTAGCCTGCAACTTCACCTTGTAAGACGGATTTTCGTAGTAAGCACTGGTATTGCCACGCATACGCAACGTTATGCCCGAAGCATCAACCCTATAAGGGCCACTGTCGTAAAGCACCGAGTCGGCAAGCGTCATCACCATGCGCCCCGTCACAGTGGTGCGGTTAGTAATACCCATACCCGTACACCCCTCTGGTGCCGTCACAAAGTCACACGTAGGCAGGGAACCGTCCGTAGTAGTGACCGTCAGCACCGGAATGTTAAACGCAGGCAACATGGCCACCGTGTCGGCAGCCGTTTGCGCGCGTCCGGTCACAACGGCCAGGGTAGCAGCCCCCACAGCCATCAAGCGCATAAGTTGTTTGAAATGCCACATCATATATTAAGTAGGTGTTCAAAATTATTTTATACAATCAGTAGGTGTCATTTTCACATTGAAAGCACATTCTCGAGGTACATCTGTTCCCTTCGGCCTCGGTCACATAGCCCGCTATGCTCCCTCACCCGAAGGAAACATCTGCACCCCGATAATGCACTTTCAATGTAAAAATAATTTTGAACACCTACTTATGTTACAATAGCGTCAACGTTTCATCACCTCCTCAGTGCGCAGCACCTCACCATTACGCCCTATCGAGCGCAAGATGTAAGCCCCGGGCACAGACGTTTGGGTAGCACGCACCCATTTGGCACAAGCGTCTGGCGTACCCTCAAAACAGAGCCGGCCATCGGCAGCATACACCTTCATGCGCTGCACAGCCCCCATGGGGGCCGCCGTCATGCTACTGTCAGACTGCACCACCAGCAGATTCTCAATATGTTCGTCGAGCCAAGGAATGCGCTCGGCAAACCAATCCTCCACCGCCTTCGCGTTGTCGGCAATAGTGGGCAATGCCCCCCAACGGGCGGCCAGCACGCGACTTGAGTCAACAGCCTCGCCATAGTTAGTACACAGCGAGTCGACCACCGCCTTTACACGCTCTTGCAGCAAGGGGCGCACCTCACGCCACAGGTCCACATACTCCTGCACCAGTTCGGGCCGGCTGAAACACGCCGCGCCATAAAATTGCTGAATGCGGTGCACCGAGGCCCACTCGCCCGACCGCTTAAAGGTGCTGTCAAAGTCCCACAATGGTCCCATGCGCAAGCGCGAGTCCCTGCGGTCGTCCTTTATCAGGAACATGTTCGAGCCACAGCCGTCCCACGTGCCAAGAATGTCGTGTGCCAGGAACCAACCCATGAGCGAGCGCGTGTCAAACAAGTCGTCGATGGGCTGTCCGCCATACAGCGCGTCCTCAAAGTTGTTGATCGTGTTGCGTATGTAAGCAAACGACACCGCATCTATCTCGTCGGCATCAGGATATTTGAAAGTATAGCCCATGGTGTAGGGCAAGTTGTTCGAATGGAAATTACTGTCGTTCTTGGTCCACCAGTAAGAGTCGCACTCCGTCACATAGCCCTCGAGCGGCACATTGCAGCGTCCCTCGCTCTCCTTCACCGTTTCGATGAGCAAGTACACACCACGATAACTGCCATCAATCACCAGATTGACAAACCTGTTGGCCGGCTCCCATCTTGTGCCGCAGAGCATGGCCACCTGCTGCCCCACCATGGTCTTGAAGTCGCGTGTAGTCACTTGGTTGAGCAAGGCCCAATGCTTGTTGCGATAAATGCGCTCGCCACGCTGCAGGAGGTCGGCGCGTTGCTGCAATTTCAGTTTGTACGACGGAGTCAGATTGTAGGAACTTGTGTTGCCGCGCATGTGCAACGTGATGCCAGTCGAGTCGGGCTGGAAAGTGCCGCTGTCGTAGAGCAACGAATCGCCGAGCGTCATCACCAGTCGCCCCGTCACAGTGCTCTTCCGCACAATGCTCTTTCCCACGCAGCCGTCGGGGGGCGACACATAAGTACTCTTGGGCAGTTTGCCCTCAACAGTAGTAATGTTCATGAGCGGCAAGTTAATTTGGCGCAACTGGTCAACTATGCTGTCAGACTGGGCAGCCGTTTGCGCACGACTCGCCACACAGGCCAAAGCCGCAAAAGCCACTGCCAAGGCAAGACGAAAGGTATGTGTGATATAAAACATTGAAATGGATAGCTTTGTTTATGATAAAATGATAGGAACTTCGGAAACCGCAACAACAGGGAACGCAAGCATCAATGCAATGGGGCGACGCGTCCCGATGCTGCTGAAAGAATGCCCCGACGCGAGACGCGTCGCCCCCATTAGTGCTTGCGTTTCTTCAAGCACCAAATACTACCAACAAACGCTAACTCTAATGGGGGCGACGCGTCTCGCGTCGGGGCATTTTCCAGCAGCCCCACAACGTGTCACCCCATTAGTGCGTGCGTATTTTTAATGAATAATACGGCAGATAGTCAGAGCACAATATATCAGTGATATTGACGCTTCAACTATCTGCCGTTGTCAAGTAAGGTTCAGTCCCTCGGTGTGGTGAGTCAGAGCTTTTCGGCCTCCGTCCAATCCTTGTAGGGGTAAGTGCGCAACGACGAGTTGTAATACTTGCGGTCGCCCGTCACCTCGCGCCCCACAAAAGGCGCGCGCTCATAGTCCTCATGCTCGCTGCCCAGCTCCACCTCGGCCACCACGAGCCCCTGGTTGTCGCCATAGAACTCGTCCACCTCGTAGGTGTGGCAGCCAACGGGTACCAGCCAGCGCGTTTTGTCGATGATGCCAGGCTCACACAGCCGCATGAGCGACAGAGCCTCATCCTTGGTTATTTCCTTTTCAAATTCGTAGCGCGACAGTCCACCGTTGAGCGAGGGCCCCTTGATGGTGAGGTAGCCCTTGTCGTCGCGCAGCCTCACGCGCACCGTGCGCCCGCGCCCACTGCAGATGTACCCCTGCATGATGCGGCTGTGCGATGCGGATAGCGACTTGTAGTCGCCCACAACCAAAAATTTGCGTTCTATTTCGAGTGGCATACTTATGCAGTTATCATTACGCTTGCACAAAATAGTAAGCGGCCATTCCCAGCACGAGCAGCAAGAATAGTACACCCACTATGCCAAACATGACATTGCGTGCTTGTTTGCGTTCCATGGCCTCACGGGCCTTCTTTTTAATAGCATGTTTTACTTTCATGGTCATATAGAGTTTAATACGCGGGCAGAAATGGCACACGGGCTGTCATGCAGACGGGCAGGTCAGTCGAGTGCCTGCGTTCATTACCGGTTTGTCGTTAACACCTGCAAGTAGTGCAGCACCCCCCTGCTTGCCACCCCGTCAACCCATATTACTGCCAACGGTTAGAGTTAAATCAATTTACGTGCGTCAATCAATTCACACGGTGGCGGCACTTATTCGTTGCCCTTGTCGGCAAACTCCATAAGGTAAGCCTTAATAAAGCCATCGATTTTGCCGTCCATCACCCCGTTCACATCGCTCGTTTGAAAGCCCGTGCGGTGGTCCTTCACGCGTCGGTCGTCAAACACGTAGCTGCGTATCTGGCTACCCCACTCAATCTTCTTCTTGCCAGCCTCAATCTTGGCCTGTTCTGCCTTGCGCTTTTGCAGGGCACGGTCGTAGAGTTGTGAGCGGAGCAGACGCATGGCATTCTCACGGTTCTCAAGCTGCTTGCGGCTCTCGGTGTTCTCAATCAATATTTCCTCAGTCTCGCCAGTGTCGGGGTCGGTGTACTGGTAGCGCAAGCGCACACCCGTCTCCACCTTGTTCACATTCTGGCCACCCGCACCGCCTGAGCGGAAGAGGTCCCACGATATTTTAGACGGGTCGACATACACCTCGATGGTATCGTCCACCAATGGGGTGACAAACACCGATGCAAACGACGTCATGCGCTTGCCCTGCGCGTTGTAGGGCGACACACGCACCAGGCGGTGCACACCATTCTCGCTCTTCAGGTAACCATAGGCCGAGTCGCCCTCAATCTCCATAGTCACCGTCTTGATGCCAGCCTCATCGCCGTCTTGCAGGTGCGATATGTTGCACTTGTAGTCGTGCGCCTCGGCATAGCGCATATACATACGCATCAGCATCGAAGCCCAGTCCTGGCTCTCGGTGCCACCGGCACCCGAGTTAATTTTGAGCACACACGACATTTGGTCCTCCTCCTGGCGCAGCATGTTGCGCAGTTCGAGTTCCTCGATGGCCTCCATACACTTGCTGTAATTGTCGTCCACCTCTTCCTCGGTCACCATCTCCTCCTTGTAAAAGTCGAAGGCGAGGGCGAGTTCGTCAACAAGAGTCTTGACGTGCTTGTAACCTTCAATCCACTTTTCAATGCCCTTCACCTTCTTCATTTGTTCCTCAGCGCGTTTGGCATCGTCCCAAAATCCGGGGTCCTGTGTGCGCAGCTGCTCCTCTTCGAGCTGCATGGTTTTGGCGTCAATGTCGAGGTACTTGTAAAGGGCCGCCACGCGGTCCTGGGCATCTTTAAGTTGGTCAGAAGTTATCATTATATAGTCGTTATGTTTTTACTATTCAACAGCGGATTATCTGGTTAAGGGACTGACAAACTGTCGGGGTAACAAGTAAGCATACTGTACACCACTTGTTATGTTAAAGTCAGAGTGACGAGAAGCCCGAAAGGCTTGGCAAACTTACCTGTTACGCCGCAAACTTGTTTACTTGTCAACCATTTCCGCCTGCGCGTTATTCAATTCAGCGTGTCACGCCTTGGCAGCGGCCTCAGCCTCAGCCTCGGCATATATTTGTTCTATCTGTTCGGCATAATGCTCATACACCACGCGGCGGCGCACCTTGAGCGTGTTGGTCAGCTCGCCATTGTCCATGGTGAAGGGGTGCGGCAGCAGAATGAAGCGCTTTATCTGCTCGTAGTGGGCAAGATCCTGCTGCAGCGTTTCGATGCGCTCGGTGTAGAACTTTATTATAGCAGGGTGTGTGCATAGTTCCTCGCGCGATGCCACGCTGATGCCCTTGGTCTTGGCATAGTCCTCGAGCAACTTGTAGCTTGGCACAATGAGCGCACTCACAAACTTGCGTTTGTCGGCCACGATAACCGCCTGGTCAAAGTAGCGGTCGAGCACCAGTTTCGACTCTATCATCTGCGGGGCGATGTACTTGCCATTCGATGTTTTGAACAAATCCTTGATGCGCTCACGCAAAAAGAGTTCGCCATTCTTCATATATCCCGCATCGCCCGTGTGGAACCACCCGTCGGCATCGATGGCCTCCTTGGTCTGCGAGTCTTTTTTGTAGTAGCCCGGCGTGATGGTCTTGCCGCGGAGCAGTATCTCATTGTTCTCGCCAAACTTTATCTCTATCTTGTCAATAAGGCGGCCTACCGACCCTATTGTGACGGGCTTGCCCGGTATGTCGCACGACACGGTGGCCAGGCTCTCGGTCAGGCCGTAGCCCACCACCATGTTGATGCCGGCGGCATGGGCAAACACCTCCACCTCGGGTGACACAGCGGCGCCGGCTGTGGGGAAGAAGTTGGCACGCTCCAGGCCCAGCGTCTTGCGCAGCAGCTTGATAATGGTTTTGTCGTAAAGCTTGTACTGCAAGCTCAGGCCCATCGGGGCATTCTTGCCCTTCGCCTTGTAATTCACCCAGTAGCGCTTGCCCACCTCGAGTGCCTCGCGTATGAGTTTGCGCTCCATAAACGAGCCGTTCTCCATCTTTTCGAGCACAGCCTGGTACACCTTTTCCCAAAATCGGGGCACGGCACACATGCACGTGGGGTGCACCTCCTGCATGGAGCGCTGCACGTCGGCCGGACGCAGGTTGATGCACTGCAGTGCACCCTCGGTCAAGCCCAGATAACACCATGCACGCTCAAAGATGTGGGTGTAGGGCAGGAAGTTGAGAAACACATCGTCCTCGCTCAAGGGCAGCACGGCATCGTTCACACGGAAGCCCTCACGATACTGGCCGTAGGTGAGCATCACGCCCTTGCTCTGTCCGGTGGTGCCGCTGGTGTAGAGTATGTTGCACAGGTCGTCGTAGTTGGCATCGGCCTGACGCTTTTTGTATTCATCTTTCAAGGCCTCCGAAATGCCACCAGCCAGTTCCTGTTTCAAGAAATCGGCAAAGTACACCGACAGGTGGTCGGTGGGGTTTTTCTTCACCTTGGGGTCGAATATGATGATGCGCTCGAGCGTGCGCGCCACAGATATCACACTGAAAGCCACATCGTACTGCTGCTGTTCACCTACAAACAAGAAGCGCACCTGCGCATCGTTAAGCATGTAGGTTATTTGTGCAGCACTGCTTGTGGCATAGAATGGTATGGTCACCGCGCGTATGCCGTAGGCACCAAAGTCAACATAGTGAGTTTCGGGTTTGTTCTGCGAGAATACGGCAATATTCTCCTGCACTCCCACGCCCAGGCGCAACAGTGCAAAGGACACCTTTTGCACATTCAGGGCAAACTCTTTCCACGACACGGGCACCCACTTGTTGAGGTCGTAATCGCGATAACTGAGTGCGGCACGGTCGCCGTACTTTTTGGCTTGCTCAAGAATGAGCTTTGACAAGTGACAGATATTTTGCATAGCATGCAGTTTTTTGGGGGCAAGCCCAATGGCGAGGGATGCAAGCGCAACCGGCCAATGTGGCATACATATTATATATATGCGTGTGCCACGCGGACTTCCTGCCCCGTTAAAACGCCTTTTGCCGCCAATGCCCCACCCTAATGGTGCAACACCGCGGCTCTTTGCGTTTTTAGTAATTAAGGAAAGGATGTAAACATCTTTCACGCAAAGGTATTTATTTCTTTGCAAACGTACAACAAAATACGGGCTTATTTGTGCGCTCGTGCCACCAAGCGGCCAAGCGCCAAACGGGGTGCTGCCACGCGGTGCTACGACAGCGGGAGGGCGGTTTGCCCGTTACGGGAGAGCGGATTTTGCGTCGGACGGACTGATTTTCCGCCCTCCCGTAACCGAAAAACCGCCCTCCCGCAAGTGTTCCGCCCGTCTGCCGACGGTGTATGTCCCGTGGCCGACGAATCTGCTGCCACAAGGCGCATGGTGCATAACTTTATATTGCGGTCCGGTAAAACGCCGAAACGCAACTTTTTCCGTCTTAAACCCTTTATAAATAGGGCTTCATGCCCTTTATTTCAAAAAGTAAGCTCCTTTAGTTAACTGTACATAGCCGCAGAACTTTTATTGGCATAAAAGCGAATCACGAAATATGGCAGCGACCACGTTGCCCGTGACACCTTTTTATGCTTTGGAGTTTTACCAGAAAGCAATATGTTACAATCGCTCACGGATCGCACCGATAGCACGGATTTTTTTGCTTGTGCAACGTGCTTTAGCACCACGGAGATGACGGATTTTACGGATTTTGTGAGCATTGCATGCTCACTTCGCTATTAGCTCGTTGCTGCAACCAGGTACCTTACTACATAATCTGTGCTAACGTATTTTGCCACGGGTACGTTACGGGCCCCAATAGCGAAGTGAGCATGCAATGCTCACAAAATCCGTAAAATCCGTCATCTCCGTGGTGCTAAAGCACATTGCATAAGCAAAAAAATCCGTGCAATCTGTGCGATCCGTGAGCGATAATATCAGAATGGGTTAACCGCACAGCAATAATAACTTTATGCGGAATGTAGCGAAATATTATGCACATTATGCAATTTTTATTTGCATAACTCGTGCAAGTTGTAATATTATTTGTATATTTGCAGCATAATTACAAAACAAACACAAGCAGGTGTTCAAATTTATTTTTACATCGAAAGTGCGTTGTCGTGAAGCAAGTGCCTCCTTCGGGCAAAGGGCCATAGCGGGCCATGCCGCTTAAAGCGGAGGAGGCATATGCACCGGGCTACGCACCTGCGGCATAAAAACGGCGCCTGCTGATTGTATAAACACCTATTTATAAATATGAGCAACAGATTGCAGCGCCTTGAGGTGCTAAGAGTGATACTTGCCAGCAGCAACAACCTGAGCAGCCACGAGGAAATACTTGGCGAATTGGCCCAAAATGGCTGCCAGGTGACACAAGCCACCCTGTCGCGCGACTTGGCCAAACTGCACGCCACAAAAATTCTCACGCCCGACGGCTACCGCTACATACTGCCCGAAAGCCCCATGTACCACCGCACGGTGAAACCCGACGTTGTGCCGCACTATCTGCGCAACAGCGGTTTCTTGTCTATTGCCTTTTCGGGACACATGGCGGTGCTCAAAACACGACCGGGATATGCCGCCGGACTGGCATCGGACATTGATGCACACAAGCTGAGCAGCGTGCTCGGCAGCATAGCCGGCGATGACACCATTCTCATTATCATACGCGAGGACTGCACCCGACAGGAGTTTACCGACGAGCTGGGCAATGTGATACCGGCCTTGCGCAGCATCATTCTTTAACGACTATATGCACGCGCCAGGCGGTGCGTACAGCACTTACTTTACTGCATACTTAACACAACCCACAAATAAACTTAACAACGTAATGGAAGAATACGACGATGACATAAGAGTAGTCGTGGCAGACGCCAGCCACGAGAAATACGTCGACACCATACTTAAAACCATAACCGATGCTGCCAAGGTGCGCGGCTCGGGCATTGCAAGCCGCACACACGAGTATGTGGCTACCAAAATGAAGGAGCGCAAGGCTATTATAGCCCTCTACGGCGAGGAGTTTGCCGGCTTTTGCTACATCGAGAGTTGGGAGAACAAGCACTATGTGGCCAACTCGGGCTTGATAGTGGTGCCTAAGTTCCGCGGCCACCACCTGGCCACCCGCATCAAGCGCCTGGCCTTCTCGCTGAGCCGTGTGCGCTGGCCGCACGCCAAAATATTTGGTCTGACCAGTTCGGGCCCCGTCATGCGCATCAACACCTCGTTGGGATATGTGCCAGTGCCGTTCAGCGAACTGACGCAGGACGATGAGTACTGGAAGGGCTGCGGTACACCCGATGCGCCATGCTGCATCAACTGCGATGTGCTGGCACGCACCAAGCGCAAATACTGTGTGTGCACGGGTATGCTCTTTGACCCCGAACGCCACCCTGACGCCAAACTGCCGGTGGAAATTCCGCAGGACGTGCTCGACTTTATCAAAACGCACGAGGCGTAAGGGAACCATCACTTGACAATTTAATACAACACACAACACTCTCAACACGCTATATATCATGTCAAAGAAGAAAGTAGTGGTTGCCTTTAGCGGCGGCCTTGACACATCATACACGGTTATGTACCTGGCCAAAGAAAAAGGGTACGAGGTATATGCAGCCTGCGCCAACACGGGCGGCTTCAGCGCCGAGCAGCTCAAGACGAATGAGGAAAACGCCTACAAACTGGGTGCCACAAAGTATGTGACACTCGACGTAACACACGAGTACTACGACAAGAGCCTCAAGTTTATGGTGTACGGCAATGTGCTGCGCAACAATGTTTACCCCATCTCGGTGTCGTCGGAACGTATATTCCAGGGCATGGCCATTGCTCGCTATGCCAAGGAGATTGGCGCCGATGCCATTGCACACGGCTCAACGGGTGCGGGCAACGACCAGGTGCGCTTTGACATGACCTTCCTGGTGATGTGCCCCGACATGAAGATTATCACCCTTACACGCGATGGCAACCTGTCGCGCAAGGAGGAGGTGGACTACCTCAACCAGCATGGTTTCAAGGCTGACTTTACCAAACTTAAGTACTCGTACAACGTGGGTATTTGGGGCACGAGCATCTGCGGCGGCGAGATATTGGACTCTGCACAGGGGCTGCCCGAGAGTGCTTACCTCAAGCAGGTGACCAAGCAGGGCACCGAACAGCTCAAACTGACCTTCGAGAAGGGTGAGCTCAAGGCCATTAACGGCACACGCTACGACGACCCCATCGAGGCCATAACCAAGGTGGAGGAGATTGGCGCTGCCTATGGCATAGGCCGCGACATGCACGTGGGCGACACCATCATCGGCATCAAGGGCCGTGTGGGCTTTGAGGCTGCCGCACCGGCGCTTATCATTGGTGCTCACCGCTTCCTCGAAAAGTATACGCTCTCGAAGTGGCAGCAGTACTGGAAGGACCAGGTGGCTAACTGGTACGGCATGTTCCTGCACGAGAGCCAGTATCTCGAACCGGTGATGCGCGACATCGAGGCCATGCTCACCAGCTCGCAGCGCAATGTGAATGGTACGGTTATTCTCGAACTGCGTCCGCTTGGTTTCAGCACAGTGGGCGTGGACAGTCCCGACGACTTGGTTAAGACTAAGTTTGGCGAATATGGCGAAACACAGAAGGGCTGGACGGCTGAGGACGCCAAGGGCTTTATCAAGGTGCTCAGCACACCACTCAGAGTGTACTACGCTAACCACCCCGACGGGGAATAAGTAGGTGTTCAAAATTATTTTATACAATCAGTAGGTGTCATTTCCACATTGAAAGCACATTCTCGAGGCGCATCTGTTCCCTTCGCCCTCGGTCACATAGCCCGCTATGACCCCTCACCCGAAGGAAACATCTGCGCCCCGATAATGCACTTTCAATGTAAAAATAATTTTGAACACCTACTTAACTACGACAAAACGCTTCTTTACATGATACGAATTGGTATTATTGGCGGGGCCGGCTACACGGCCGGCGAGTTGTGCCGCATATTGCTCAACCACCCGGAGGCCGAAATCGTGTTTGTCAACAGCGAGAGCAACGCCGGCAACTTGCTGGCCGAGGTGCACGAGGGGCTGTATGGCGAAACGGATATGCGGTTTACCGACCAGCTGCCTTTTGACCAGGTGGACGTGGTGTTCTTTTGCTTTGGACATGGCAAGAGCACCAAGTTCCTGGCCGAACACTACATTCCGGCTGATGTGCGCATCATCGACCTGGCACAGGACTTCCGTCTGGAGTCGGACGACAATGACTACATTTACGGCTTGCCCGAACTCAACCACTCTAAGATACAGAATGCACTGCACGTGGCCAACCCGGGCTGCTTTGCCACTTGTTTGCAACTGGGCTTGCTGCCGCTGGCCGAGGCCGGACTGCTCAACGGCGATGTGATGGTTAATGCCATTACGGGCTCAACGGGTGCGGGGGTGAAGCCGGGGGCGACGACGCACTTTTCGTGGCGCTCGGGCAACATGAGCATCTACAAGGCTTTCGAACACCAGCATGTGCCCGAAATCAAGCAGTCGCTGCGCCAGTTGCAGCCGTCGTTTGACAGTGAGATTGACTTTATACCTTACCGCGGCGACTTTCCACGCGGCATCTTTGCCACGGAGGTTATCAAGTGCGATGCGCCCATCGACGAGATTGAGGGCTACTACCACGACTTTTACAGCGAGGCGCCGTTCACCTTCTACATTGACAAGCCGGTTGACTTGAAGCAGGTTGTCAACACCAACAAGTGTCTTATACATGCCGAACGTCACCGCGACAAGTTGCTCGTGACGTCGTGCATCGACAACCTGCTCAAAGGGGCGTCGGGACAGGCTGTGCAGAACATGAACCTTATGTTCGGCCTTGAGGAAACGACGGGCCTGCGACTCAAGCCTGTGGGATTTTGACGGGTATGGCCTATAAGGGCAAAAGCGCCAAACGCTAACACCAAACGCTAGCTCTAATGGGGGCGACGCGTCTCGCGTCGGGAAAATATGCAGCTATTATTTAGTAGAGACTGAATTTCCTTCCTTTATCTATCCCGACGCGGGACGCGTCGCCCCCATTAGTGCTTGCGTTTCTTCGCAGCGCAATTTTGGTGCGAACCAAGATCTGAAACTTCAATATAACATTGCTCAACATGACTTTATTTCCAGTATATCCACTCTTCGACATCAACATTGTGAAAGGCAAAGGCTGCCATGTGTGGGACGACAAGGGGCAGGAGTATCTTGACCTGTATGGCGGACACGCTGTGATTAGCATAGGACATTGCCACCCGCACTACGTTGACATGCTCACCAAACAGCTTAACACGCTGGGCTTCTACTCTAACTCGGTAATCAACACGCTGCAAAGCCAACTGGCCGAAAGGTTGGGACAGGTGTGTGGCTACCCGGACTATCAGCTGTTCTTGATTAACTCGGGGGCCGAAGCTAACGAGAATGCCTTGAAACTGGCTTCATTCCACACGGGACGCAAGCGCGTGCTGGCTGCGGGAAAGGCTTTTCACGGCCGCACCTCGCTGGCTGTGGAGGCTACCGACAATCCTAAAATTGTGGCACCTGTCAACAGCAACGGCCACGTGACTTTCTTGCCACTCAACGACTTGGCGGCCTTTGAGGCTGAACTGAGCAAGGGCGATGTGGCTGCGGTGATTGTGGAGTGCATTCAGGGTGTGGGCGGCATACGCATGGCCACGGCCGAATTTATGCAAGGGCTGCGCAAGGCTTGCGACAAGACGGGCACGGTGCTTATTTGCGACGAGATACAGTGTGGCTACGGCCGCTCAGGCAAATTCTTTGCTCACCAGCATCTTGGCGTGAAGCCGGACATCATTACTTGTGCCAAGGGTATTGGCAATGGTTTCCCGATGGGGGCAGTCATCATCTCGCCCAAGTTTGAGGCGGTGTATGGCATGTTAGGCACTACCTTTGGCGGCAACCACTTGGCTTGTACGGCGGCCCTTGCGGTGCTCGACGTGATTGAGCAAGAGCAGCTTGTGGACAATGCGGCCAAGGTGGGCGCTTACTTGATGGAGGAGCTTAAAAAGCTGCAACAAACCGATGCGCACATTGTGGACGTGCGCGGCGAGGGCCTTATGATTGGCATTGAATATGACCAGCCTATCAAAGCGCTGCGCAACGCGCTTGTACACGACGAGCATGTGTTTACGGGAGCGGCCTCAACCAACATTCTGCGTTTGCTGCCACCGCTTACGCTCTCGCTCGACGAGGCCAAACTGGCTGTGGAGCATATCAAGCGGGTGAGCAAGGTGCTCGATTAACACTTTCGTTTACAAACAAAGCAACCAACCTCTAATGGGGGCGACGCGTCCCGCGTCGGTAATTTATGTTTGAATCATTGATATTCATATACATTCATTACCGACGCGGGACACGTCGCCCCCATTAGTGCTTGAGTTTAGTGCTTGAGTTTGGTGCTTGCGTTTGGGAGTTGCGTCCGTTCGTATATTTGTGTTTTACCGGACAGAAAACGGGTTGACAAGTAAGACTATCCTTACCTGTCAACCCGTTAACCTGTTTACCTGTCAACCAGTCAACCCATCATTTGAAACCCTCGATAGAGTTGCTGATTATCACGGCCAGCACAATGGCGGTGATGATGGCGTAGAGCCAATCGCGGTCCTTCAAAAAGTCGATGAGCGAAAGGAGTACACGCATGATGGGGGTGAGTATGAGTATGAGCACACCAGTCTGTATCCAGCCCACCGCGGAGAACGAGGCAAGACCGGCAAAGATACCGCGCAAGGTGGTGTAATCGGCATGCGCTGCGGCATTGCCGTAACTAAAGTTTTGGTAGTCGGCAAGGTCGAATGGCTCACTGCCGTGGTTGACCAAATAGATGATGCCGCCCACAAAGGCTACAAGGCAGGCCAACGACACGCCTATGCGCAACGTGTTGCCCACAAGCTGCTGCATGTCGTACTTTTGGCGCTCAGCCGTTGATGTCGTATTGTTGTTCATTGTCAAATTGCTTTAGGTAGTTAATATTTGCCGCCGAAGCCTTGCCATATCATGTTGATGGCTACAAGCACGATGGCTATGCAGAATATCTGGCGCAGCACGCTCACATTGAGGCGCTTGAGCAGACGGGCACCCGTCAAGGCACCGAACAACACGCCTATCATGACGGGGCAGGCTATGCCGGGGGCTATCACGCCGCGCTGCACATATATGACGGCCGAGGCACAGGCGGTTACACCCATCATAAAGTTGCTGGTGGTGGTGCTCACCTTGAAGGGCACCTTCATCATGGCGTCCATGGCCAGCACCTTGAGCACGCCCGAACCTATGCCGAGTATGCCCGACAGCACACCGGCCACGTACATCACACCAAAACCGCCACCAACGTGGCGCAACTGGTAGCTCTTGACGGTGCCGTCCTTTTGGGGCCATGTGCCAAACAACTTGAGACGGCGGGCGGCCTCGGAGCCTACCACGCCGTCGTGGTCGCTCTTGCGGCGCTGCTGCATGGCAGCGGTGAGCAACAACACGCAACCGTAGATGACGGCTATGACGTTGTTGTTAAGATAGATGGCCACCGCAGCACCGCACACGGCACCTATGGTGGTGGCTATCTCGAGGAACATGCCAAGGCGAATGTTGGTGATGCCCTCCTTGACATAGGCTGAGCCTGAGCCGCTTGATGTGGCTATTGAGGCTACAAGGGCTGCACCTACGGCATAGTGAAAGTCTATGCCAAAGCCGAGTGTGAGCACGGGTATCACTACCACTCCGCCACCAAGGCCCGTGAGTGACCCTAACAGGCCGGCGCAGTAGGCTGCCAGCAGCAGTATCAGGGTGAATGCGAGTAAAGTCATTGCGTTTCTGTGTTATATTTATTTGTTATACTTGTCGTTATGTGCGCTTTCGGAGCGCAAAGTTAAGCATTTGCTTTTGAGTATGTGCGCCCTCCCGCCCATAAGATTGGACCGCGGCCCTGGCACTGCGCGCTTTGTGACAGCCATACAAAAAGCCCCCACAGTGATATACACTGCAGGGGCCAGCAAAAATGAAATCTTATGAAACGAATTAAAAGTCTATATGACTCTGCGAGAGTTTACTGTTCCTTAGCCACGCCAATTACCACGCGGTTTGAGTCGTTGTCTTTGAAAGGCTGTACGGTGTCGCCCTTGAAGCCTGAGGTGAGGCGTGAGGCATCGATGCCATACTTCTCGACGAGTATCTTCACTACGCGGGCAGCACGCTTTTCGGAGATGTTGCGGTTGATTTCGGCATTGCCTGTGCCGGCATCGGCATAACCCATCACTTCGGCCTTGGCTGTGGGGTGATTCTTCATCCACTGTGCAAAGTCGCGGAGCTTGCCTTCCTCGGTATCGCGCACGGCCGATGAGCCAATGGTGAAGAATACTTCGGTCTTGGTCTCTGCCAACTGACGCACAACTGGCTTTGGTTCGGGCTTGGGCTCGGGTTTAGGCTCGGGTCTGGGCTCGGGCTTGGGAGCTGGAGCGGGTGCGGGTGGCAGTAGAGCGGGTTCGCTGGGCTTTTCAGCGCGGCCGCGGCCTATCTTAAAGTTTACGCCGAGCAAGGCTTGCAACTGCCAGTCGCCCTTGCCGTTGAGCTTTGAGTTGAATCGGTCGTGCAGGTTGTTGGCAGTAACCTCGAGGTTGATGCCTACAACACGGCTCACCTCGGCGTCGAGCTGCATGCCCACACGGAAGTTGTGTACCAGGCGGTCGTCGTCCCAACGCAGGTTGAGGTTATTTTCGGCAGCGGTGTTGGCCATGCCGTTAAGGTCGTCGTTGTCCCAAGCATAACCAAGACCTACGCCACCAAGCAGGTAGGCGTTGAGCACATGGTGCTTTTTAGGTGCAAAGGCATTGCACAGGTTGAACATAAGGTCGAGGTTTGAGGTAACGAACTTGTAGTCGTACGTCTTTCCCAAACTCTTGAGTCCACCCTTTTCATTGATGCCGCTCACGTGCAGACGGGCGCCCACAACGGGGGTGAACATACCACCTACGCTCACGGCGCCAATAGGTGTGATGAGCTTTTTGGCATCGTAGTTGGTAAAGGTTACTTGACCGCCACCCTGTACGCCAACAAAGACGTAGGGGTAATCGGCCTTCTTTTCGCCGCTCTCTTGTGCAAAAGTGGCTTGTGTGGCCATGCCTGCCAGCAGAACTGAGGCCATTAGGGTCTTGAAGTTTATCATCTATTGGGGTTTTAATTGTTTCCTTTGCGCGCAAAGTTACATAATGTTTTGATATGTTGCAAAAGTTTGAGAGCGTTTCTATATACCGCAGGCCCGTAAAATGTGGCACTTGTCGCTCTGATGCGCACAAAACACTACCCACAAGCGGATATACAACACAAAAGGAGCGCAACCCGCAGGCGCGCTCCTTTTGTTAAATATATTAAGTTAATAGCATCAAGCAGTCATTACTTGGTGCCGTCCTTCTCGGTCATGTCGGTTGGACGCATCGACACAGTGATGCAGTTGTTCTGCTTGAGCAGCACGATGTTGACAAAATCCTGAATATCCTTCGGCGTGATGCTCTTGAGGGTAGCCTCGTAGTTGGTGCGGAGGTCCTTGCCCCAGAGTGTCTTTTGCATGATGAGTCCGTGCCAGTACTCGTTCTTCTTCTGGTTGTCGGCATAGTCCTTGAGTTCGAAGGTTATCACCTTGCTGAGTTCGTCGGCTGTTACACCCTTGGTGGCGATGTCGTTAATGCCTTGCTTCATGAGCAGCAGGGCTGAGTCGAGTTTGGCGGGCTTTACAGGGCACTGTGTGATAATTTGGTAGCTGTCGTACTTGCCAAAGTCGGCCTGTCCGTCGGTTGACACGCTGTAAGCTATGCCGGCGTCCTCGCGAATGCTCTTGAGATAACGCTGTGTAAGCACGGCGCCAAGGGCGTTGACCACGGCAGCCTCCTTCATAGAATAAGGAGTCTTGCCCTGATACATCTGCACGATGATGGCCTGCGGTGTCTCCATGGCACGGAAGAAGTTGTTGCTGCGGGCACCGTCTACGGGGTCGTTCTTTACGTCAACATACTTCTCGCGGCTCTTTACGCCCTTGAGCGGTGCGATGTACTGTTCGGTGAAGGCGCGGAGTGAGTCTACGTCGATGGCTCCAGTAAAGTAGAAGTCGAAGTCGCCGGCTGCGTTGAAGCGCTCAGCATAGAGCTTCTTGATAGTCTCGTAGTTGGCTTTGTCCAGATCGGCACGCTTGAGGCCATCGCACAAGGGGTTGTGGTTGTAGATGGTGTTGACGAGCGAGTCGCTGAAGGCCTTCATGGGCTGCTTTTCAGCATTTTCGAGCGCTGACTTGAGGTAAGACATCGTGTTGTCGTAAGCATCTACATCGTTGGCGGGAGCCTGGAAACGGAGGTAGATGAGTTCGAAGAGCGTGCGGAGGTCCTTGGGAGTGGCAGAGCCTGCGATGTTCTCGGTAAGGTTGCCCAGATTGATGCTGCAGCTTACTTGCTTGCCGGCAAGTTTCTTTTGCAACTCGGTGCTTGTAAAGTTGCCAACGCCAGTTGAGTTCATCACAGTGGGGAGGAGCTTGGTGTTGACGCGGTCCTTGGTGATGATGCTGTTGTTACCGCCAAAGCTGGTGGCAGCAAACTGCACCTCAGAGTCGTTGTAGTCAGTCTTTTTGTAGAACACGCGTGCGCCGTTGGGCAGTGTCCAGCAGGTGTAGCCAAAGTCGGCCTGCGTTTCCTTGGCTATCTTGCCCTTCTTGGGCAATACTGGCACGAGGGGCTCGTTCTTTACATTGTCAACATAAGCCTCCACCTTGGCAGCTTTGGCAGCAGCAATGGCCTGCTTGAACTGGTCGGCAGTGGGCACTGTCACGCCCTCCTTGTCGGGGTACATGGCCAGACACACAAAGTTGGTGTCGGTGCGGGCAGTGAGTTCTTTGAAGAGGTCTGACGCTGCGGGGGCCGTCATCTGCATCTGGCCCATTTGCTGTGCAAGCATCTTGTAGGTGTTGTACTCGTCCTCTACTGATGGTATGGGGTCATTCTCGAGGAAGTGACGCACATACTGCGGCACGTAGAAACCGTTCTGCTGCTTCTCGCGGTTGTTGTAGATAGTCTCTATACCGCTGAGGAACTCCTCGCTGGCACGGTTTATCTCGGTGGCAGTAAAGCCAAACTCGCCGGCGCGCTTAACCTCGGTCATTACGGCCTCGAGTGCCTCCTTGTCCTTGCCGGGTTTGGGCAGGATGTAAATGGTGTAGGCGTCCTTAGTCTTGGCTATGATATAGTTGCCATCTGAGGCCTGTGCCGTAATAAAGGGGCAGTCGGGCTTTTGTGCAGCCTCGTCAAGACGTGCGTTGATGGCGCTCGAAGCCAAAGTCTCAAAGTACTTTACAGTGAGATATGCCGGCGTGTTCTTATATTCGTCGGGCACGAGGTGGTCGTGCTTGAACAATATTTCGATAACAGCCTGGCTCTGCTCCTTGTCCTTGTCGATGATGTAAATGGGCTGGTTGGTGTCGGGCACGGGGTAGTGCTCGTAAGCAGCGGCGTTTTCGGGCATCTTGATGGGCGAGAAGAGTGCCTTTATCTTGGCCTCAACCTTGTCGACATCGATGTCGCCCACAATGATGATGCCCTGCAAGTCGGGGCGGTACCACTTCTCATAATAGGCACGCAGCTCGGCGGGCTTAAAGTTGTCAACCACGCTCATCAAACCGATGGGGAAGCGGTGGCCATAGCGTGAATTGGGATAGAGGGCGGGCAGATTGCGCTCGAAGATGCGGCTTGAGGCACTTGAGCGCATACGCCATTCCTCGTGAATGACACCGCGCTCCTTGTCAATCTCCTTGGGGTCGAGCGTCAAGCCATCGGCCCAGTCGTGCAGAATGAGCAGGCACGAGTCAACATTGCTGTCGGTTACGGGCACATCGTCAATGTTGTACACTGTCTCGTCGGTTGAGGTGTAGGCATTGAGGTTCTGGCCGAACTTCACACCGATGCGCTCACAGAACTTGATGAGCTTGTCGTCGGGGAAATTGTCTGTACCGTTAAAGCACATGTGCTCGAGGAAGTGGGCCAGACCGCGCTGACTTTCCTCCTCCTGCACCGAGCCTACCTTCTGTGCGATGTAGAAGTTGGCACGGTTTTCGGGCAGATTGTTGTGACGGATATAATAAGTCAATCCGTTGGGCAATTTGCCTATGCGCACAGCCTTGTCTACGGGCAGCTGTGGCATTTGCTGGGCCATCACTGGCACTGCGATGAATGCCACGAGCAACAGCCATAAAGCTTTGAGTTTGTTCATTGTTATTAGGTATTTGATAATTACTTTTGATAATATGACGCGGGCAAAGGCGGGTTTGCTACAAAAAGAGGCCGTTTCTTTTAGCAATCTCCAACAATTCACTGTCGTTCCTCTCTGTCAAATAGCTCTTCATCATTTGATACAGATCGCTGATCACAGCCTCGTCCTTTATATTATATATGAGCATGATAAGCTCGTTCTTTAGGGGTTCGTCAGGGTTCAGTGTCAGTGTAGCCATAGTTGTACGTTTATATCATTATGCTATCTATCACTGCAAAAGTAGGCATTTCCGCTTACACTTGCTCTAATTACGAAAAACATTTTGTAAATTCGCGACAAATTATCACGACGCACAGATGATACGCAAATTCGACTTTTTGGTAATTGGTTCCGGTGTGGCCGGAATGAGTTACGCCCTCCAGGTGGCCGCCTCGGGCAAAGGTAAGGTGGCCCTCGTTTGCAAAACCAGTATTGAGGAGGCCAACACGGCCAAAGCACAAGGCGGCGTAGCCTCTGTCACCAACCTCAAGGTAGACAACTTTGCCAAGCACATCAAAGACACGATGATTGCCGGCGACTACATATCCGACCCCCGGGCCGTGGAGCAGGTGGTAAAAAATGCACCCGCTGGCATCGAACGCCTGGTAAAGTGGGGCGTAAACTTTGACAAGAAAGAAGACGGCTCCTTCGACCTTCACCGCGAGGGTGGTCACTCAGAGTTCCGCATTCTGCACCACGCCGACGACACGGGCTTCGAAATACAACGCGGACTGATTGAGGCCGTGCGCCATCACCCCAACATCACCGTGCTCGAGGACCACTTCGCGGTCGAAATCATCACACAGCACCATCTGGGCATTGAGGTCACACGACGCACGCCCGACATTGAGTGCTACGGTGCCTATGTGCTCGACCCCGACACACACAAGATTGACACCTTCCTGTCACGTGTCACCGTGCTCAGCACCGGCGGTTGCGGAGCCGTGTATGCCACCACCACCAACCCCGAGATTGCTACCGGCGACGGCATTGCCATGGCTTACCGCGCCAAGGCTACCGTAGAGGGCATGGAGTTCATACAGTTCCACCCCACCGCACTCTACAACCCACGCGAAAAGCACCCCGCCTACCTCATAACCGAGGCCATGCGCGGCTACGGCGGCATACTGCGACTGCCTAACGGCGAGGAGTTCATGCAGAAGTATGACAAGCGTCTGTCGCTCGCCCCGCGCGACATCGTGGCACGCGCCATCGACAAGGAAATGAAAATTCACGGCCTCGACCACGTGTGCCTTGACGTAACGCACAAAGACCCCGAGCAAACCAAGCAGCACTTCCCCAACATCTACCAGAAGTGCCTCTCCATCGGCATCGACATCACCAAGCAGTACATTCCCGTAGTGCCGTGTGCCCACTACCTCTGCGGCGGCATCAAGGTCGACCTCAACGCTTGCTCGTCCATTCACCGTCTCTACGCCATTGGCGAGTGCTCATGCACCGGGCTGCATGGCGGCAACCGTCTGGCCAGCAACTCGCTCATCGAGGCAGTAGTTTACGCCGACACAGCAGCCAAGCATTCTATTGAGCACATCGACGAGTACGACTTCAACGACCGCGTGCCCGAATGGAACGACGAGGGTACGCTCTCCAACGAGGAGAAGGTGCTCATAGCACAGGACGTGAAGGAGGTGGAACAGGTTATGTCGGCCTATGTGGGCATTGTGCGCTCCGACCTGCGCCTGAAGCGTGCTTGGACACGCCTCGACTTGCTCTACGAGGAGACTGAGGAACTTTACAAGCACGTAAAGGCTACCCGCGACATTTGCGAGCTGCGCAACATGATTAACGTGGGCTACCTCATCACCCGCCAGGCGCTCGAGCGCAAGGAGAGCCGCGGTCTGCACTACACCATCGACTATCCCAAACACGCTTACGACCAGAACTAAGCCACGCCACGCATATATATAATAAAGCGCTGATACGCTGCATTCCCTGTGAGGAATGCCCGTATCAGCGCTTATTCATTGGCGAACCAACCTGCACACTGCAGGTTGTGTCAAACGCACATTGTGTCAATTATAGCTCTGTGCAAAACCGAGGTTGAAGAAGTGAAGCACATCGTCCTCCATCACATAGTTGTCAGCTACAAGTTCGAAGTAGCCGCTAAACTTGTTGGCTTCGGGTGCTACATTGCGGGCTTTGACAATGAATGTAACCTCTGCACCAGCCTCGATGTCGGTCGTATAGCCTTCTGACATGTAATTGACATTTGAACCAAATTCCATGTAGTAAGCATTGCCTTGATCATCTCTAAAATGCTGGCCCAAATCATTACGGAAAGCAACGTTTCTCAAGTGCTTGCCCGTGTTGTTCTTCAGCTTGAAGTACAAGTACACATCGTTAGTGTTTGCGTCGCGCTAAGCCTGCACAAAGGTGTACGACAGTTTGCGGTCGTTGGTCTGCACGCCATTGCTCAGCACACGATTGTCAGCAATTCTCAACTTTTCGAGCGCAATGCCGCTGTATCGCTCCATTCCAAGCGTGTTCGAAGTGGCCTGCACATAGAGCCACACGTTGCGCGCGCTGTTTGTCTCGTCAAAACGTTTCACACGGATTTTCAGCTTGACAGACTCCCCTGCCAGCACCGACACATTGCTCAGGCCTTCCTTATATTCACCACCATTAAGTGAGAAGTTCATGCTATAGCGCAAGTCATTGTTCAAATCATCGCGCGAAAGGCCAAGGTTTTGCCACGTGTCCACACTGAGAGCAAGGTCTTGCACGTCTTTGCCCGATTTGTTTGTAATTGTCATGTCCACTATGAGCACACTACCCACACGGGCGCAACTATCAACGGTTGTCTTGAAATACTTTGGAAAGAGGTTGTTGTCTGCACTTTCCTCTTTTTCTTCTTCGCACGATACAAAGGTGCCGATCATGCAAATTGCGGCAATAATCATTGCCATGTACTTAAACAATTTCATAAAGTAATGCTTGAATTTGTCGGCAGCACAGCTCCACGCCCTTAATGGTACTTGGGCCGCTGCCAAAGGTTTATAATATTAACGCTGCAAATTTAACGTGCACGCGGCAAACACACTTCATTACTTTTGATGATATTTAAGCGTAATGCGCACAAAGAGAGGCAATACGCTGTCAATCACGACAGCATATTGCCTCTCTTTGTATATATTATATATGTGTAGTAATACGCGCTTTACTCGCAGCTCATCACCATTGTAGTAGTGCCGTTTGTCAGCGTCAGGGCATTGTCGGCATTGTAGCCAATGGTGTATGTCGTACCGTCGGCCAAGGTAACTGAGCCTGTGCCAGTAGCCGCATCGTAGGTGTAAGTGCCTGAACCTTCAGGGATAGCCTCTGTTTGATAGGCACAAGTACCATCGGCGTTGAACTGGATATAGAAAGTGCCGTCAGCGTTGCCCCAGAAGAGGTTCTCGCCGGCAATAGCCACGCCCTTTGAGGGTATGCCGTTGAAAGCAATAAGCTTTTGTTCATACACCTTGCCCTGGTACACCTCATAAATGAAGAGCTGCACACTCATGCGTGTCTTGCTTGTCTGACGCGCTAAGTATACGTGCATGGGTGATCTAAAAGGCGTGTTGGCAAAGTCGAGTGTCGACATGCCCACTTTTGCGTCATAGCTCAGCGTGCCGTTTGCGGCCACATAAGTGTCGGTGCCGTCTGTCATATAAAGTGTGCCAACGGTGTCTACCTTCACAGTGGGCTGTGCACCATCTTCGGCAGCCGGAACTACGGTTTTCTTGAGCGAGAGAGCTACATAATAGGTCGTGCCATCGTCAGTATTCTCCGATACCCAAGTACCCAAACTCTCCTGTGCATCATAGGTGGTGAGTGCCGGCATGTCGGTATCGGTGCACGAGGCCAGGCCCCACACGGCTACCACGGCCATGAGCAACTTGCTGATATATTGTTTCATTGTTGTCATTGTGTTATCAGTTTCTTACGGTTAATAACCCTCGTTTTGCTTGATGTTCTTGTTAGCCTGGGTTTCCTGCTGTGGTATGGGCCATGTAAAGCGTATGTTGTTGGCCTCAACCTCAAGGTCTTGCCAGCCGGGAGTGCTCACGAGCACAGGGTTCTGGAACTGCTGTGCGGCCATGCGCTTAAAGCCTAAGTGCCAGCGCTTGAGGTTGTCGAGGCGGAAGCCCTCACCCACAAACTCGCGTGTCCACTCGTCCTGCATCACCTTTACAAGTGCTGCACCCGTCACATTGTCGCCAATATAGTCGGCACTTTCGTTGTAGTCGGTTTCGCCCACGTAACGGTTAATGCGCAGTTCGTTCAGAGCTTCGCGTGCGGCAGCCTCGTCGGGATTTGCCTTGCGCAGGTTAGCCTCAGCAATGATGAGGTAAGCCTCTGAGGCACGGAAAGCCTTGGTCATGTTGTAATTCTGAGAATACCATATATTCTGCTTGCGCAATGTGGGGTTACCCACATATTTGGTAAATACCACGCCACTCTCGGTGTCGCCACTGGCCGTGCTGATGTCGGCAGAAAGTCCAAGCTGATCCAAAGTGGCCAACTGGTAGCCGTTCTGTGTGCCGTAGCCAAAATAGAAAGTATTCTGCCCTTGCTGGTTTTGGAAACTGAAATACACCTGGCGGCGCACATCGTTATCAGAGTACATGTCTACCAAACCCTTGGTGGGCAAGAAATCGGGGTTCATACCTTTCAAGTCGGTGTTCAGGTCGGCTGTAATGATGTTGTAGTTTAGGAAAGTGCCGTAGCTACCCGACAGTTCATCAGGTGTTTGCAGCGGTTCGTAGATTATTTCGCTTCCCTTGTCCAAAATCCAAAGGTCGAGCACGTCGTTTGCGCCACTGGCCAGTGAGTAGTTTTCGCAAATAGTTTTTGCCTCCTCTATGGCCTGGTCGAACTTGTGCTCATACAGATAGAAGCGGGCACGCAGAGCCGTCACGCAGTCAGCGTTGGGCTTGTAGATGCTGGGGGCAATCTGTGCCGTAGGCTTTACACCCTCGTTATATTCGGCCACCTTGTCAAAGTATGCCATGGCGTGGTTCAAGTTAGCCTCAATGGTGTCGCAAGTGGTCTGCAATGAGGCACGTGCGGGCTTGGCCTCGCTGCTCACTGTCTCCACTATGGGCAGACCGAGTTCGTTGGCAGCCGTTTCGGGCTCATAGTCCTTGCAGTAACGTGTTACCATGCGGCTGTAGGCATAAGCGCGTGCAAAGTAGGCAGTAGCCTTAATGTTGTAGATGTTGGCCTTTTGTTGGTCAGACAGCGTGCTGCTGTTTTCAAACTTGCCAATGTTCTGCAGTATGAAGTTGGCCTGCAATATCACCGAGTAGTTGTTGGCCCAAATAATGTCGCCACCAAACTGGCTGCCGGTGAAACGCCAGCTGTGCTCTTGCGAATAGCTGGCTGAAGTCAAACGCTGGTTGAACAAGTCGCTCATCACATCGGTCAGGTAGGCGTTTGAGCCACTGATGTCCGAACGCAGGATGGCGAGCAAACCATTGTACTGGTTTGTAGCATCGTTGTATGTCTTCCACGACTCCTTGTCCGTCAAGCTGTCCGTCGGGAGCTGGTCAAGTTCGCACGAGGTGAACAAGGGCAGCGCAAGAGCCGAGCAAAATATAGCTTTAAGAATATATTTGTTCATTTTATGTAATGCTGTTTAAGTCACTTAATCGTTTAGAAAGTCACGTCTACGCCCAATGTATACTGGCGTGTGGCAGGATAGTTGCCCGCAGTGAGGTTTGAGTCAACCTCGGGGTCCACACCTTTGAACTTGGTCACGGTGAACAAGTTGCGGCCAGTGAAGGTGATGCGTATATTCTCAAAGAAGCGTGTAGCTTGCATCCACGTCGCGGGCAGGTCGTACGACAACTGCAAGTTCTTCAAACGCATGAACGATGAGTTTTCGAGCAGATGGGTGTCGAACTGCGAGTTGTACTTAAAGGCAGGCAGAATAGCGTGGTCGCCCGGCTTCTTCCACATCTGCAAAGCATCGCGGTCAAGGTTCATACCTTGAGTGGCTGCACTCGATGAGGTGTTGAGATAGTAGTCGTTGTTAACCATGTACTTGCCCAGTACGTATGCGAAGTCGGCAGCGAGTGTCAAGCCCTTCCAGCTCACCTGGAAACCAAAGCCACCATGGTGCGGTGCAAAGCGCTTCTTGCCAGTGTCTTGATAGAGGCTTTCAATCTGGCTCTCGTCCTTGGTCATTGTTTCGGGGTTGTAGGTGTAGCCTGCCTCTCCGCTGTAGCCCACCTTGTACCACATGGGGGCACCGTCCTGCTCGTCCACGCCAGCAAAGATTGGCATGTAGTAGTTCAAGCCCTTGCCTACCATATAGCTAATCAACGCACCCTTGTTGTCCCACTGGTCAAGGCCGTAGAACAATTTGTCTATCTTGTTGGTGTTGTATGAATAGGTAGTGTGGAAGTTTACGTACCAATCCTTGGTGCGCACAATGTCGTAGTTGATTTCCACTTCAACACCGCGGTTGGTCATTTCGCCAATGTTCTTCATCATGGCACTCATACCTGTGGTGTAAGGCAAGGGCATGCTCATGAGCATGTTCTTGGTCTTGCGGTTGTACCAGTTGAAGTCGAGGGTGAGCTTGCCAAAGAATGAGGCTGTCAGGCCCACATTGGTCTGTATTTGCTTTTCCCAGCCAAGGTCTGAGTTGGGGAACTGTGCGTAATACGAAGCCTGTTCGCCGCCATACTGCGTGTTGCCCGAGAGTGAGAGGTGGGTGTAGTTACCGATTGAAGAGTTACCGGTTGAACCCACGCTGGCCTTGAGTTGCAAGTTGGTGAGCCATGTCGAGGCGGGACGCATGAAAGCCTCCTGCATCATGTCCCACATCACACCGCCACTGTAGAACATGGCGCGGCGGTTCGACTTACCAAAGCGTGACGAGGCATCAGAACGCACGGTAAAGTTGGCATAGTACTTTTGCTTGAAGTCATAGTCGGCACGGCCGAAGAATGACAGGTACTCGTACTTGTAGTTCGATTCGCTTGCGGCTGCTGGCACCGTACCGGCACTGAGGTTGGTCAGGCGGTCGTCGAGCAAACCATCTGCCTGGGCTGTAAACTCATCGTAGCTGGCCTTTATGCCCTCCTGGCCAACCAGCAAAGTAAAGTGGTTGTTGTCGTTGATGTTGAACTTGTACTCGGCCGTATTGGTGATGGTCCAGGAACTTGATTGTACCGATTGGCGTGCCGCTGAACCCGTGCCGCCACCAGCCAACTGGGCATAACTTGGCATAATCACACTCTTCAATCGGTTGCCAATGGCATACAAACCGAGTTGAGAGCGCAAGGTCAAGCCTTTGACGGGAGTGATTTCGGCAAAAGCTGTTCCATTATATACGAGGTTCTCTACTTTGCTCGGTGCGGCGTCAACATAGTAGTTAGGGTCAAATAGTATGCCCCAAGAGTCAGTGCCCCATACCTGGTGCGTACTCTTCATTGAGTAAGGTTCCCAATAGCGTGGCCAGCTGGCTGCTACAGTTGAGGGCGAATTTACGTTGTCCGACCGAGTGTCGGCAAAACGATTGGCACTATTCTCTGAAAAGCCGATTGATTGTGCAATGCCAAACTTCAGCCAGTCCTTTGCCTTGGTTTCGATGTTGGTGCGCAGTGTGGTACGCTTCACGCTCGAACCATAAGTAATACCATTCTGCTTCAAGAATGAGGCCGACACATAGTAAGTGGTCTTTTCTGAACCGCCGCGAATGCTAAAGTCGGTAGTGTGCAGGGGGGCGGCATTGTCGAACATGTGCTTTTGCCAGTCGGTGTTGGCACCATGTCCTTTGAAATATGCGTATGTTTGCGGATAGATAATACCGTTCTCGAGTTGGAAGTCGAGCAATTCGTCAGCACTCATCGGGTTGCCAATGCTGCGTGCCAACTGGCTCCAGCCCACATTCTGGCTCACGTGTATTTGCGCCTTTTCGTTGCTGCGGCCTTTCTTTGTGGTGATGTAGATTACACCATTGGCGGCACGCGAACCATAGATGGAGGTGGCCGAAGCGTCCTTCAGTGTGGTGATGCTTTCAATATCACTCGGGCCGAGCATTGAAAGCATGGCAGCACCGGCAGGCACGCCGTCTACCACAATAAGCGGTTCTGAACTGGCAGAGAGCGAACCCACGCCACGCACATTGATAGATATATTTTGAGTAGTACCCACATCACCCGAGTTGTTGGCAATGTTAAGGCCGGCCACCTGGCCCTGAAGGGCATCAGCCACATTGGTAGCAGGCTTGTTCTCAACAACTGAACCGCCAACTTTCTTTACCGAACCTACCACAGTACCAACCTTCTTGGCTGTACCGTAACCAATCACTACGGCTTCGCCCAGTTCGTTGTCCTTCAATACCACCTGTACGTTGCCTGCCACGCTGACGGTGGCGGTGTTCATACCGATGTACGATACCATGAGCTTTTTGGCTGAGGCGGGCACGCCGCTCAGCTTAAAGTTACCATTGGCGTCGGTGGTGGTGATTACCTTGGTGCCCGGCACGCGCACGGTGGCACCCATCACGGGCTGGCCCTGTGCGTCGGTCACGTGTCCGGTCACAAGCTTCTGTGCCGAAGCTGTGGCTGCTGTCAAGAGCAGGCCGGCTCCCATGAGCACTAACTTTTTGTTCATATTGATAACCATTTAGTTAAACATTTCGTGTTGTTTCGGTGTGCGGCACCCTCGGTGTGCGCTTGCACAACTTGCGGCGCAAGTAGGGCAGGCAGCCGAAGTTGCTGAAAAAACCGACGCGGGACGAGGCTGCTGAAAAATGCCCGACGCGAGACGCGTCGCCCCCATTAGAGCGCAAATTCCTGGCATAACAGTTCTTCCCATGGCTTCAAATCCGCTTTTTAACCTGTCAATCTGACAGAAAACGCAAGCACTAATGGGGGCGACGCGTCTCGCGTCGGGGCTATTTTCAGCAACCTCGCCTCAGTCCGTGCGCTGTGTCTGCCCAAGCTCATGCAATATCTTCTGCCTCGTCACCTCGGCATAGCGCTGCGTGGTGGCCACACGGGCATGGCCGAGCATAGTGCTGACACTCTCGAGCGACACGCCGCGCTGCAGCATAAGGGTGGCAAAGGTGTGGCGCCTCATGTGCACAATTTAAGCAAAAGCAACGGAAAGTGAAGATGAGAGAAATGAACTGCAAGTGGTTGAGAATGAGCAATATTTCATAATTCTGCCAATTGGCTGCAAAGCAAAGCCGAGCAGGATATTGAGTTATTTCAGTTACCAAACCGTTAGCGGTCAGTTACCGAAACCAACACTGCTAACGAGGTGAAAAACAAATAGTTTGTCACCAGTGTTTGTTGCACTGTTCTGCACAACTTTCAATGACAGAGAATGCTTACTGATTGATTATTTTTGCAAACTAAAAAAGTAAGCAGATGAAAGTTGAAAAATTCAAGGTGCTGCTCTACCTTAAAAAGAGCGGATTGGACAAGAACGGTAAGGCTCCCATCATGGGACGCATCACCCTCAACCGAACAATGGCGCAGTTCGGTTGCAAGTTGTCATGTACGCCAAAGTTATGGAATCCACGTGAGAGCAGACTTGACGGCAAGAGCAAAGAGGCTGTGGAAGTGAACGCCAAGATTGACAAACTGTTGCTGGCAATAAATTCAGCCTACGAGTCACTTGTGGAGCGCAAGACGGATTTTGACGCAAAGGCGATAAAGGATCTGTTTCAATGCAGTGCAGACACTCAGATGACCTTGTTGAAGCAGCTTGACGCCATCATTGCGGACATTGAGTCAAGAATCGGCATCGACTACAAGAAAGGCACGCTTCCAAACTACCAGTACACTCGCCTGACATTGGTATTGTTCGTCAAGAAGCGTTATGGAACTGACGATGTGGCATTCGGTGAGCTTGACGAGCAGTTTATCCGTGAGTACATGGACTTTTGCTTGGACGAGAGAGGTCTTGCACTTGATACAGTCCGCCACTATCTCGCCATCTTGAAGAAGACCTGCCGAATAGCTTTCAAGGCAGGACACTCCGAGCGTTATCATTTCATGCACTTCAAGCTACCTCAAAAGAAAGAGAATCCACCAAAGGCATTGACACGTGAGGACTTCCTGAAAATTCGTGACCTCGAAATACCAGAGCGAAGAAAATCGTTGGCTTTGACCCGTGACCTTTTTCTTTTCGCTTGCTATACAGGCACGGCTTATGCCGATACGGTTTCCATCACGGAAGAAAACCTCTTTCGTGATGAGGAGGGCAGCCTTTGGCTGAAATACCACAGAAAGAAGAACAAGATGCTTGCACGTGTGAAGCTGCTGCCAGAGGCGCTTGCCATGTTGGAGAAATACAAAGACCCGACAAGACCTACTCTTTTACCGCCACAGGAATTTCGAGTGTTGAGAGGTAACATGAAAAGTCTCCGAGTACTATCTGGCATAAGTATGGATTTGGTCTATCATGTTGGACGGCACAGTTTCGCATCGCTCGTTACGCTCGAAGAAGGTGTTCCGATAGAGACTATCAGCAAAATGCTTGGTCACAACAACATTCAGACCACGCAAATCTATGCACGTGTCACCCCGAAAAAGCTATTTGAGGATATGGACAAGTTCATCGAAGCTAACAAGGACTTCAAGTTTGTCCTGTAATATTATCACAAAATAAGAAAGGAACATAACAATGAGAAGTACATACAAGCAGTTTTATTATATCAACCGTGGCAGAGTAAAGGCAGACGGAACCACATCTATATTTTGCCGTATCACGATTGACGGCAAAGTGTCAGCCATAGCAACAGGTCTTTACTGTGCTCCCGAAGAATGGGACACGAAAAAAGGTGAAGCCAAGAATGCAAGAGTGAACGGACAACTGCAAGCGTTCAGACTAAGAATTGACGAAGCCTACGAGCAGGCAACAAAGGAAAAGGGCATCGTTACCGCCGAGATTCTGAAGAATGTTATTGTTGATGCAAATACTATCCCGATGACATTGCTTGCCACTGGCGAGGAGGAGCGTGAACGCCTTAGGCTGCGCTCTATCCGTATTAACTCAACATCTTCTTATCGCCAATCTAAGACATCGCAGCTAAACTTGCGAGAGTTCATCGGGTTACGAGGAATGAATGACATTGCATTTGAAGATTTGACTGAGGAATTTGGCAAATCTTATAAGTTGTTCTTGATTGGCAAAGGGTATAGTGCATCCAATACGAACCATAATCTTTGTTGGCTGCAACGCTTGGTTTATATCGCTGTTGACAGAGGTCTGCTGAAATTCAATCCATTGGAAGATGTCGGATATGAAAAGAAAGGCTCACCAAAGCGTAGACATATATCCAGAAATGACTTGCTGCTCATTATGGAGACTCCTATGGAGGATAAGGCTTTGGAGTTGGCACGCAGAATGTTTGTTTTCTCCAGCCTTACAGGTTTGGCTTATGTCGATTTACGTAACCTGTATCCACACCATATCGGGATGACGGCAGACGGTAGAAAATACATCCGTGAGAAAAGAGCAAAGACCAACAACGAAGCGTTCATTCCCTTGCACCCGATAGCTGAACAGATAATGTCGCTATACAATACAGCGGATGATAGCAAACCAGTTTTCCCTCTTTCTTCACGTGATTCCATGTGGTTTGAATTTCATTCACTCGGTGTGGCTTTGGGTATAAATGAGAACCTTACCGCACATGTTGCAAGACATACATTCGGAGTAAACATGGTTACTTCGGGCATATCAATGGAAAGCATCGCCAAGATGATGGGGCATTCCAATCTGCGAAGCACCCAGGTCTATGCCGTCATCACCGATGACAAGATATCCAAGGATATGGATAAGCTGATGCAGCGCAGAGAAACAAAAGAAACTGACCAGAATAAAAATAAGGAGGACAGGAAATGAACAGAGGTGTTATAACAATCAGTGAGAGCGGAACGGTATCCATGCCGACCGATACTGTATGGATGACCATGCAGGAGATTGCCGACATGTATAATGTATTCGGCTGCTATGTGCGCAAGGCTGTCAAGGCTATATTCAAGGATGGCATTCTGAAAGAGCAGGGTGTATGCCGTCATGTCAGGAAGAACGACCGCATCAGCTATGATGTGTATAGCCTTGAACTCGTCATTGCGGTAGCCTTCCGTATTGACAGCATTGAGAGCAGAGCCTTTCGGGAGTTCATCATGCAGTCCGTCATCGGCAAGCAGACAAGCCGCACTAAACTGGTCTGTATCTTTACAGAGAACGCAATGGCATAGACCTGCCATAAAGCAACGTTCCTTGGAGGCTTTGCGCCTCCAGCCACTTGGGCGAACCACCGCAGTGTGTTTTAGCATGGTATTAGATTTATACAGGTAACACAAATGATACTCGGCAAACACGAACAACTCGGTATAGCCAATAAAACGAGGCGACAACCTATAACAGCCACACTCGGTAAGTTATACGTTGTCGCCTTGTTCATTTCACACACTCATCAAGGACATTCTCCTACACACCTTTCATTCTGTACGCTTCACGATAGTTAGCCATCAGAATCTTCTGAATGTCGGACTCGTGGTAAAGAATCTTTCCGCCAAGCTGGATATACGGGATGACACCGTTGTTTCGGTAGTCCTGCAGGGTTCTTCGGCTCAGTTGCAGCCTGGCGCAAAGCTCCTTGTCCGTCATGAACCGCTCACCGCCAAGCATGGGGCGGTAGTTCATCACGGCACGTTCAAAATTGTCAACCATTCGGTTGAGGTGGTTCACGATATGGTTCATCCACTCGCTGTTTCTTGTCATTACTTCATTGCTCATAGTTGTCTCGTTTTATTGTTGATACTTACGTTACTCGGTTTACTTGCTGCATTGGATAAAGTGGCTGTTGTATATTGACTGCCTAACCTGTGCGCTTGCGAAAGCGCATGTCCTTTTTCTTGTCCTCCACTACTGCTACGATAGCCATCACGTCCTCCGGCTTGTAGTAGGTCTTGTGGCTGATTTGCGTATAAGCCAAAGTTCCGTTGTCCCGAAGCGTCTGCACTGTCCGTGGGCAGATGTTGAGCGTCTGACACACGTCCTGCGTATCGAGCCACTTGTTCATGGTCTTGTCCTCACTGCGCTCACGGATTCTGTCCATGCGCTTCACGAAGTTCTCCAACTGGGCATCAAGATAGTTGAATGCCTCTTCCTCGAATACGATGAATCCCATACTTTTCTTTTTTCTAAGTTTATACTATGTTATATGTCGCAAAGCTCCACGCATATGCTGTGCTCCACGCTTGTGAGTGCAAAGATAGGCACGGCAATCTAAAAACAAGCGTTTTCAATTTCTGTGGCAGTATGTTGCAGTGGTTTGATACACTTCAAGTCCTAAACCGATAGGAAAAACTTGCACGACTGCAACGAATACATGAACAATGATGAGTTGAGAAATACGTTGAAGTTCTCACAACTATCTCGGTATGCAAATAAGCAAGCCACAACTAAATTGCCACGTTACACCCAATCAGTTGCATGGCTGCACTCAGTACACTTACTTTGCACCCGACAATCGGTCAATGGAGCAAACCGTGACCACTATACTAACAAATAAAACAGCATAAGCTATGGCAAGAACAAAAGATGCAGTCTTGGCTCCTGAGCAAAAGGAGCTGATGGAAAAAGAGTATTTGGATTTTGTTAAACCATCTACGTATGGCAACAAAGCCAATCCAAGTAGTTGTAATTCTCTCTATGATGATGTAGAGAACCCAGAGTTGAGAGCAATTGTAGAGAAAGTTGCTGCAACAACTCCCTATCGAGAGGAAACATCAACGAACGAGGCTCAATCGCCACCGAATCCGCTGAAGCGCATCAGCGGCAAGCAGCGCAAGGCAACTTTGGAGGAGTATCAGCAGACCTTCCTCCAAGTTCCAAGGATTGACGGCCGCAAGCCGGTCTTCGTCAGTTCCGATGTACGAGACCGTCTTGATCGTGTCGTCCACATCCTCGGAGGGAGACGCATGAGCGTATCGGGCATCATCGAGAACATCGTGCGCCACCACCTAAGCCTTTATGAAGAGGACTTCGAGGCTTGGCGCAAATTGTGAGAATTAAGGTCTGCGACCTTGGACGTGGATAGCTGAAAGGCTGTAGTTCCAACTAACGTGTTCTGAGAGGGAGCGAGGTTATGTTTTGGGAACCCCAAAACGCCTCGCTCCACCATGAGGGCGGAGGAATTTTGCTCCCGGCGGTCGCAGAAAGTAAGTGTACCAACTGTAAACAGTATATCGAATGACAAGCATACATGAACAGGACAAGAGAAAGGGCGGAAGACCGCCCACGGGCAGGGTTCGCAAGTTGTCGAAGTCTGTCACGGTGAAGTTCTCGAAGCCAAGCTACGAGGCATTGAGACTGAGGGCGAGAAAAGCCAATCGCAAGTTGGCGGAGTATATCCGTGAGTCCGCCTTGAACGGCGAGGTGGTCAGCGGACACAACGCAGAGACGGTAGCCATCGCCAAGAACCTCATTGGCATGGCGAACAACCTCAACCAACTTATCAAGCTGTCGCATCAGAGAGGTTTCCATGAGACCCATGTATATGTGGTGGACTTGTTGAGAAGATTGAAAGAAATCCTTGGCGAGTATCGCCAAGCAAGTTATAAACCTAAGCCAAGCAGTATGGGCAGAAAGGAGGATACCACATGATAGGCAAGCTAAAGAAGGGCAGCTCATTTGGTGGTTGCATCCGCTATGTTACAGGCAAGGACGAGGCAAAAATCATCGCCTCGGATGGTGTGTTACTCGGCACGAATGCCGAGATGACGCAAAGTTTCGAGCTACAGAGGCAGCTAAATCCAAGGATTAAGAAGCCTGTGGGACACATTGCACTCAGTTTCAAGCCCGAGGACAAGCCACGTTTGACGGATGAGTTCATGGCTAAGATAGCCCTTGAATACATGAAGATGATGGGTATCAACGATACCCAATTCATTATCGTAAGGCATCACAACACGGACAATCCACATTGCCATATCGTGTATAACCGCATCAACAATGAGAGCAAACTCTTATCAGACAGGAATGATTACAGGCGTAATGAGCAGGTGACCAAGGCTCTAAAATCCAAGTATGGACTTACTTACGGAACGGACAAGAGCAAGACTAACACTCGCAAATTGCGCAATGCAGAGCGTGCAAAATATGAGATTCACAATGCCGTTAAAGGTGCCTTGAAAGCCGCAGATAGCTGGCAGAAGTTCAAGAATGAACTTGCAAAGCGAGGTGTTCACTTGGAGTTAGTCTATAAGGACAAGGAGAGAACCAAGGTGCAAGGTATCCGTTTCTGCAAGGATGGATATAGTTTCAAGGGGACACAGATTAGCCGAGACTATAGCTTTGGCAAACTGAATGCGAGATTTGAGGGAATGGAGAAACACGTTTCATCAAGAGACAACTCTACTCTGCAATACGAGCAAGGCTATCACAAGAGCAACGATGAGCCATCCATGTCGGATAGCAGCCAAGACCTTTGGAACGGCATTTCTTCCATTAGACTTTTTGCTTCTGGCGACGCTCAGACCTTTGAGTCTTTCCCAGAGGACGAATCATCCAAGAAGAAAAAAAAGAAACGCAGAAGAGGCTTTAGCCTTTGATGCAAGTTACAAACCATTCAAACAACAAAAGAAATATGAAAGAAGAACTATTGGAAGCCATCTACGGCACAGTTGAGAGATTGGAGCAGAAAGTCGATGAACTTTCTGCCTCACCAAAGAATACAGAGGCGGAAAGCACTCCGGTCTCTGTAAGTGTTAATATAAGCAAGCTTGAAAAAGCAATCCTTGCTATGGCTGTAAAAGAAGGGGAGTCTATTGACAAATTGGTAAGATTAAGAGAGGCTATCTGCATCTTTACCGACCTTACCAAGAAAGAAGCAAGTAACGGAGAACAGCGAAGCAAACTCTTGTTTGATGCAATTAATCAGGTGAAACAAGAGCTGAATGCCACATCAAAAAATGTGCAGGACAAACTTCACGCAATGGGTAATACACCTCTGAAGAAAGTTGTGACTCATCGCTTCGAGCCAACTTCAAAGTATGTTCTTCTTTTCATTGGTGGCTTGGCTCTATCTCTTGTTCTCTCCATTTGGGGCAATCTCACCCAATGGCGAGAGCGCCAAGATTGGGAGGAGGCAGATTTGAAGTATCGGGCTTTGAAGATGGTGCTTCCATCCGACGACCCCAATGTTCGATACATCGAAAAGAATTTTTCTGTATGCCCAAATAAAGAAGTTATTGAGAAAGTGAGAACTCATGTAAATATTTACGAGGACTCAATTCGCTATCATAACGAAATGATACAGATGGCAGCAATTAAAGATAGCATGGCTAATAGCCTATTTAAAGAAGCGAATGAAATTAAAAAGAAAATTAATCAGAAATAATAGACAACGACCATCTGGTACAAGCGCATCCTTCGTTTCGACAAGATTAAGACCAACGGCATTCGCATCGTATTCGATAGTGCAAGGGCTTGTCCGTGCATCAACAATGTTTCAGCATACTAAGGAAGAATTATACTCTGCAAAGGAAAGGATAGAAATGTAAATAAACCGTGTCTAACTATAACTTTTATAGCTTGACACAGTTTATCTTGAACTCTCAGCAACTAACGCTGCGGCTGAATTACTCAATGGTAAAAAACATTTCTGGGCACAACTTAGACCTATCATAGACAGAAAGTTCTTCTTTAGATGTGTGAAAATCTATGCATAGTACACACGCTTTTTGCAGATAGTCTGCTATTTTTCGATCATTTTCTTTAACTCCTTTTCTATATTTTTTTTACATCTATATATTTTTCTTTTGTCATCTTTTATATAATTATCACATATAAAAAAAGTTTGATGATAATTTCTGCCTTTTATAGTTAATACTAATCTTGGAGGCAATTTAATTATGTCACAGAGAGTTGCATTCTGTAAGAGTTCATACAGTTCTTGGATTAAAATATCATTATTAATAATGTATTCATTATCATCAAAATAATTTTTTACTAATATTTGCTTACAAACTTTTTTGTTTATAAGGTTAGGATGTATGCTATTTTTACAACAATCACATAGGCAAAACAACCCACAAAAACAAAATATTTTTAGTAATTTATTCATGAATATAGTGTATTTTTATTTATAAAACTCATCCAGCAAGATAGTAGAGCCTTTTACTTGTGGAAATTCGCTTAGGTGTAATTAATATATTCTCTACAAGGTATAAAACCTATGTAGAGAATATATTTTTAAATCCCTATGGTTTCATAGCATGTTTTATAACTGCTTTAATTACACTTTTAAACTCATACTTAGTTTTTTGACCTGGATCAACTAAGACATCCGTGTTAGGAAGCATTTTTGTATCTTCAAATAATTTATTTGGAGTTACATAACTCTTTCCTAAGAAAGACTCTTCACCTTTAATTTCTTTATCTGAAACAGCTCTCACACCTTCTCTTGCGAAAGTAGAGCAATTACGAGACATACCTTTGTAGCCTTTATTTAACTTAATTTCATTTTGTAATGCCTTTTTTGCTCTTTTATCTGTTTGATAATTAGTTGAAATCTTAATAATTCCATCAGGATTACTATTTTCACCACTATTGAAATTATTAGTTTTCATTTCTTTCATAGTTACTTTCGTATCTATTAAAAATAGACCTCTAACACGCTCATCATGTCTCGCTTGTTCAGGAGAATACGAACTAATTGGGAATAGTCCATAGACTGTGATTGTCCCATCTGGTACATATTTTTTCTCTTTAGTACTCCAAGTATAATTGTCAACACCAAAGGCCGCATGCCCATAAGCATCAGGTTGTGATGCCCAAATAATCAGATAAGAATCCTGTCCGTTAGGGTCAATAATTTTGATTGGGTTGTTGAGACTAAAGCAATAACTATGAATATTAGGATACTTATCTTGCTTAGGGTCTGTTCCCAGCCAAATGCTCAACCTCGGTTCATAGTACCTCGCCCCATAGTAATACAATCCCGTCTCCTCGTCGAATTCCTTCGCATTGAAAAGATAAGGCGTATTCCAAATATTGTTGCGCTCCTCAATGAACACTTCACCGAAAGGAACATACTCAATGTGTTGCACCACATCGCCTTCAAGGTTGGTGATGTAACTACTGCTACCCAAGTGGTCTGGGTGATAGTAGAACTGCATCTTCTCGTATGTATCGCCTTCTTGGAAGTTATTCTTTGCAGCTCTCGCTAAAGCTCGTATCTGAGCAGCCTCCAAGCTGCCGTCATTGCAGCAGAAGCCCTTGCCATCGACATAGTCGTTATTGTCCTCGCCATTGTACGGCACTGCAAAGGTTGCATAATTATCCTTGATAACCTGCAACTGCTGAGTATATTTAACTTTATAATCAACAGACAAGCCATCGGTCTCACTGCCTGCATACTGGATGCGGCGTGGGTCCGAACCGTAAGAGTCGAAGTCACCAATCTTGGAAACGACACGCTGACTACCAATGTAGATGTGCTTGGTGTAGCGTCCGCCTTGGTTGGCAACCAAATATGGACTTACATACAAAGAGAACTTGGCTGTGTTCGTGCGACCTCCTGCAAACTCGGAATTTACATACACTTGGTCACTTTCGCCAGATGTTTTCACTGTGCGCTCACCATCAGCATCATACCAATAATTGGTTACAAAGCCGTTATCGTCAGAGGCAAGGAGGCGGTTCTCCTCATCCCACTTGAGTTTGCGCTCTGCGGTTTTCTCGTCAGTCACACCGTCCTTCTTTGTACGGCTTGTGTTGACATAAACAAGATTACCGTTAGCATCATACTCATAAGCATGATTGTTGTTCACATTCTCACTCTCCGAAGGCGTTTCCTCCGTGCGATAATTTACATCTGTCACATGTGCAAGCTGGAACTTCTTGCCTGTCTCTGTTCCATAGGTGTATGACAAATCATAACCTGCATTCAACGTACCGTTGAACTGCACATTGTTCTGCGTGAGAATCTGACGCTTCGATGTGATACGGTGCATGTTGTCGTAACCCATCGCAAGAGTGTAGCTTGCGGTCTTGTTGTCTGCACCTGTATATGTACCAGTTGCACTAACAAGACGATAGAGGGCATCGTAAGTATAGTTATGCGCCATCTGTCCACCAGCCTTGCCACTCTGTGGCACTGACGCACCATTCACCACGCTGAGCACATTGCTCACCGCATCGTAAGTGTAGGCATTGTCCATGATGGTATTGCCACCACTGTTCACGGTGAGGTTCTGCAATCTGCGGCGCTGAGGATCATAGGTGTAGAAAGTCTCCGCACCGTTGCAATACTTCAAATATGTGCGCTGCTCAAACTTGTCATAGCCGATCTTGCTCACATAGTCGTAGCCGTAAGACTTATAGCCATGCACCTTTTCAAGCTGACCGCCGAGGTTGTAAGAATAGGTAATCTTCTCCTCGTCTGGATAAATCATCTCCAACAGACGGTTATGACTGTCGTATGTCCACTGCGTAACGTATGTTGCAATCGCCTGGTTAGGCACAATCATCGTGCGGCGGGTCTTCGTCACCTTGCCCATCTTGCCATAGAAATACTCAATGGCACCCGTTCCGTCCTCACGGAGCATCAAGCGACCGATGCGGTTCTGAGAAGCGTTGCGACCACCATAGTAATACTTCACATTGTTCTCCGGGTGGTCAGGATAGTTGATGCCTGTCAGACGCTGATAGTCGTAATCATAGGTGATGAACTTGCCTTCCTTTGCAAGGTTGGCAGTCTGCTTAGTCAGCACATTGCCGAGCGCATCGTAAGTGAAACTTGTGATGCCGCTTGCAGGATGGTTCACCTCAGTACGGCGGTCACCCATGTCGTAAGTAGAGGCCGTTACATTGCCCTCCGTGTCGGTGACACGAACAAGTCGCTGTATGCCGTCATACTCAAACGAGGTGGTAATCTCACCGTCAGGACCGCTCTTCTGGATGGTCTTCAAGGTCTTGCCACTGCCATTGGTATGGGTAGCCTGCACATTATGAAGCGCATCCGTTACGGTTGTAACGAGAGTATGACTGCTATTGTCAACTGTATATGCCGTAGTTGTCGTAGAGTTGTCCGGCAATGTCACTGAGGTGGCACGGTCGAGCACGTCATAAACAGTAACCGTTGGAGAAACATTGTCAAATGACTTGCTGAATGTGGACTTCGATCCGGTTCCTTCCGTTGTAGGATAGAAAGCCTTTGCCACACGTCCGAAAGCGTCATACACGTTTCTTCCGCTGACTATCATCACGTTCTCGTCCTTGGCAGAGTATCCCTTGGATGCACTTGTCACAACACCGTCCTTCTTCACCTGCACGGCTCTTCCGAAACCGTCAACGAACGTAACGGTCTCCAAGTCGTCGTTAGGGTGCTGGATGTCGTAGTGCTTGGTCACTGCGTAAGCAGGAGCGGTAATGCCACTCTCACCAAAGGTAGCCAATGGCTGATACTCAAAGGCGATGGCATAAGGCACGCCCGTAGCCAACTCATTTGGACCACGCACGCCAGTAATGCGACCGAGGTCATCTACATCAGTCTCGTAGTAGAAGTTGTTGAGGTCACGATGCTCCTTGGCAATGCCATAACGATAGTCGAAGTTGCCTTGCTCGCTGCGGTAACCCCACGCATCGTCAATACGCTCCACATACATGTTCATTTCCGGCTCATAGCGGTACTTGTACCACATGCGCTGTCCCTTGCCGTTGGCAGGGAGGGTCTTCTGGATGATGTTGCCGTAAGAGTCGTACTTGTAATCAGTAACTGCCGCACCGTCATTCAACTGCTGCGTAATCTGGGTGATGTGGTTGGCATAGTTGGTGTTGTACTTTGCCGTCACATGGTGGTAAAGCGAGCCGTCACCGCCAGTCACCGTAACATCTATTGGAAGTCCGAAGATATGCTTCGCTGCATTGTCCGTGTATTTAATGGCGGTTGCATAGTCAAACTTTCCGTTTCCGTCCTCGCCAAGGTTTCCCTTGTCGCTGTACTTGTAGGACTTCAACTCACCATGATAGCCATTGAGGTAGTACTCATTCCATGCCTCGGATGTAACCACACCGTTTGCCGCTCCCTCATACTGCAAGTTTGCCGTATAGCGGAGAGGTACGAATGCAGATGCACGGTCACTCCAAAGGTTCACGTCACGCTTTGCGAACGTGTACTTGTCACCGTCGGCAGTCAGATAGTAACTGTCGTAGCGATTCTTTGTCTCCGTGTATTTGTTGCCGTTGGCATCCTCCACGGAAGTAGCAGTAACATTGCCCTGCGTGTAGTAGTTGGCAACATCGTAGTTCTCAACAGCCTGTCTGTAAACAGAATTGCCATTCTCCGTGTCGAGGTTCTTGGTGATAACCTCACCGAAACCGAGGAACTCACGCTCATGGCGGTCACGCTTTCCGTCCTTATACTCAAAGGCGGTTGTCATGACTGGACCATCGTCATGGATTCCGTCGTCAATCGTCAAGGCAGACATTACCCACTTGCCACCAGGAAGGCCGTAGGTCGGAGTGGTGTGGGCATAGTCCAATGTGAAAGTTCCGCCCAAGGAATTGGTGACTGACTTCAACATGTTTGTCCTGCCAATGGCAGAGCGTGTAACCTTCAACTCGCTTTCCTTCTCAGACTCAACGATGTCAAGATAACCGTCACCATCAACATCCTGCAATGAATAGGTAGGGCGGTTGATGCTATGTGAGGTGGAAGCACCAGGGTTGGTTGAAATCTTGATGCTTATAACAGGAATGTTGATGGTCAAAGTGAACGCTGCGTTTGCAGACTCTGATGTAGAGGCTGATTCACTAAGCGCACTTGCACCCTTCCAACTGATAGGCTCGTCAAAGCCATTGCCTGTATTGAGGGCAACAGTGATACCGTCACCATTCTTCCATACCTTGTCAGGAAGACCGTCAGAATTGATGTCGATAAGATTATACTCCTCTTCGCTTTCAGAGGTTACGAGACCGAAACCTGCTGAGAAACTACCAGAGGCCTTGTTTATACCTTGGTATTTCTCATCTTCAAATTTTCCCCAGTCATGACTTACATCGCCACCTGCGCCAATATTATAAGAAAGGCTCTTACCACTCTGTATGCGGTCAAGTCCCCAATCAATAGGTTCAGTAAAGGCATAGCCCAGATTTAATCTTACTTTCTTGTCGGAAAGAATCTTGTCTGGTAGTCCATCGCCATTGATATCTATGAACGATTCTACAGCTTCATCCGTATTCTTTGGCGCACTGCCGGAAATGGAGAATTGAGCCAGCCATGAACTCTGTTGGTTCTGTGCGGAAGACTTGCTTCCTGAGATAAGTTTTGTAATGCCAGACACAGAAGCTACTGGATTGCCGCCATATCCCCATGCTTCAGAAGCATTGTCAGAGTTATTAGCTCCGATACCCTTGTAGATTTCGCCACTCAGTCCACCAAGAGAGTTGGTGTATTGAATCGTACCACCAGCGATGATGTCCGGGAAACCATCACCATTCATGTCCATCATGGTGACCTCTGTCTTGGCATTACCGCTCGCATCGTTGTGTGTGATACCAAGCGCACCGCCTTGCACTACCGTGCTCTTGCTGGACATCACTTGGCTTACTGCCGCAGCACCAGTACCTTGCAAATACTCACCTGCAAGTCCTGCTACCTCGGTATCGTTCTCCAACGGATTGGAGAGAAGAACATCCTGCTCGGTCAGTCGGGCTGTACTTGCCTCGGTTGCAGTAAGATAGATGTCCTGTCGCTGACCGACCCACTTGTCCATAGAAGTCTGGTCTGTACCCAATGGGGTGAATGCCATCGTGAGCGGATCAACCTTATCATCCTCGTTCTCAGGCAATTTCAGCAATGACTCGTCAATAGGCTTTGCATATCTGCCCTCTGCCGAGTTATAAACAAAACCTCCCCAGCCACGGTAAAGCATACCGAAGCCAAGATTGTCATTCTCTGCATAGAATCCAGCAAGCACATTCTCTGTTACGAGACCTGCCGCATCTTTCAGAATGGAAACAGAGGCTGAAGTAACAGTTTCATTAGAGATTGCTGCCGGATAGCTGTATTCAAACCAGATGTTCTTTCCTGCAGTAGTTGCAAATCGCAGAGTATCGGCTTTCAAGATGCCATTCTCGATATTGAAAGACTTCTTGCCAACAAGTGCATCCTCTGTCTTGGCGGTCAAAGTAACCTGTCCATTGATGGAATTGTCAGAAAGGATAAGTACTGGTGACACGACCAAAACGGTATCAGTCGCAGTGGTCAAGTATGGCTTGCCCTCTGCCAAGGCATTTGCGAAAGTCTTGTAATGTGCAGGAACTGACATGGTCTGCTCAACATTGGCAGAATCCTTGTAAGTTACAGACGCTTGCCAACCGATATTCTTCCAATCAACATTTGAGGTGGATGAAATCTCAAAGCTGAAGTTGGTCAGCTTTTCAGTATTCTCCAGACTGATGTTGAGTGAATCGCCATTGAAAGTCTCATTAGCCTTCAGTGTACGAGCAAAGACCGTCTTCTCGATATAGTTCGGGTTGTCGTTTCCGTCACTGTCTTTCTTTTCATTGCTGCCGATGATGCTGAGAACAACATCGTCGGTTGTTACAGGCTTGTGGAAGGCACTGTGAACTTCAACACTTGAACCATTCTCCACATTGGCAGAGGTGTTCACATCATAGATGGCACCATCCTCAGGCTTGTACTCTGTTGAAGAAAGCCCGTTAGGCAAAACATTAGATTCGCCAGCGTATGTAATGGTAGGCGACCAGTTCACCTTGTCAAATGAGCCGTTGCTTGTTTCCTCGGAACCCGACTGTACACGGAAATAGATTCTGTCACCTCGCTTGACGGCAACAGAAGAGACTGCAGCGGCATAAGAACTGCCGTCGCCCTTTGCAATAGTCTTGTTCCAAAGCTCATTGCCACCCTTTTGGATAGCAACTCTTACGCCGTCTGCTTTTTGGTATTCGTCAGCGTCATAGTCTCCAGTAGGAGCGACAAGGCTTACTTGACCTGCCACGCTTACTGTTCCGTCCTTAGGAGCCTGCCATACACGCACAATATCCTCCATCGGTGAGTTCTTGATGGCTTCCGCCTGCTCATCCTTACTGACCTCCATGACAGAAGTGTCAACCTTGCCACCATAGATGATTGGGCTTGGCGTGTCGGCACTGCTCAATGTAAACGTAGGCACGGCATTGCCAGACTGATCAAACTCCAAATGGTTGAAATATACCTTGCCATTGGAAACGAGGTCAACAAGTCCGTCACCGTTGATGTCGCTGAAATACTGAGTGGTCTTTGTCTTAGTGGTTGACTTGTCCGTTCCGACAACGGCAGTCAGAACATTCCAACCGACAACGGCTTTCGCACCGAAAGAGTTCGTAGAACTTTTGGTTGTCGAGAAGTTACTGATACCCTTTACCTTGACAGGCTCACCATATACTACTTCTCCGTTGTCAGTCTTGACCTGTGGACGATAATATACGGAACCACCAGACTTATATACCTTGTCAGGAAGTCCGTCACCGTTCAAGTCAACGAATGCGGAAAGTCCCTTGCTGGTATCGCTGGAGTAGCTGTAAGAACCTCCTATTGTATTGCCTTTCCATTTGCTTCCGTCCCAAGGTCCCACACCTGCATAGAACGAACCGCTTACAGAAGAACTTGTCGTTCCGCCAAGTGCAGTTGGCTTGTCGCTGAAGCGCTTGCTGACAGTCTTCAATGGATTGACGAAACCTGCGTCAAGTCCGTCATCGTGCGTGTTCCATTTCTCGGAATCGTCCTTGAACGGAACATATCCCTTTTCAGCCTGCACATCATCATAATAGTCGAAGTTCTGGAAAGCCACTTCCTTTCCTGTGTTGTCATACTGTCTGACACCTGTGAGCATTTCCTTGTGGAATGCACCTTCCTTGTAGTCAAAGGCATAGCTGCGCAGGGTCTCGCCCTGGAAATTCACGGTCACTTTCTCCAACAGCTTGTTGGAGGAGGCGAGGAATCCATAGCGGGCATTGTTGGTCTTTACCTGCTTTATCTTGTTGCCTTCAAAGAGTACAACGGTGTGCGGTTCCTGTCCTGCATTACCTGCGTGAACCTCCTTCAGATATGCAGCCTTGGCCTTCAAGCCGCCACGCACATCCTCATCCACGATGTCATACACATATTCTATATAGTCACCGTGGAGTTCCTCGACACGTTTCAGCTTCCATTCGGCAATCACCTCACGGGTATTGCCCGAAGCATCGGTGACATTGCCCTTTACAACAGCTCCGTCACCACCATAGATGTACTTGACACCCTGCTTGTCTGTAACCTCCCAATAATAGTTGGCAGGACTGTCACCCTTGCGGATGATACGGCTGAAATCACCGCCTTGGCGGGTGTAGAACTGGCGGTCAGCCTTTCTGTCCATCTTCTCGCCACGGTGTGCGACTCCCATCTGTCCGTTGTCGTCCATGGTGGAGAGCATTGAACCGGACAAGAGATAAGTCTCCGTCTCTTTTGACTGGTCATAACGAGGCACGCCCCACCGGGTGTCAAGCGTAATGCTTGGCACGCTGACGTTCCAACCCTCGCCAAGCCAACCGCTACCGCCCTCGCTGCTGTACTGCAAGCCAAGGCTTGGCTGCATACCGTTTCGTGCTGGCGGCATCTCGAACGGATACTGCAAGTTGGCAGAGCCACGGTTGTTTGCGCTTGGAGGCGCAATGACATTGAGCTTCGCCGTCGGGTCTGCCGCCTTGATGTCGTTCATCATCGTCGGGGCAAAGCCTTCGGTCTGCGGTGACTCCGGGGCCTGTATCACACCGTTGATCATGTCGGTGAAGTGGGTCGTCTTTGAAACGACACACTCTTCCTTCTTGTCCACACGCACACGCTCCAACGCAACCCAATGCTTCTCGGCCGGGTCGTAGTAATAGGTACGGATGTCGTCCTCGGTATAGCCGCTTGGTATTCTCGTGCGGTCATACTTTATCTTGACTGTCGCACCCTCGCCTGTGAAGTGTGTTCCGTGAGGGAGAAAACGGTAGCCCTGTCCTCCTGCCGTGACATTGGTCATGGCAAAGTCAAGCTCAGGAACGTTCTCCTCTCCGATAGAGTTCACGGAAAGGCTTCTGTTCCGAATGAGGTCTTTCTGAAGAACGACCAGTTTGCTACCTCCTACGGAGATACTGTCAGAGACACCCTTCTTGAAGAGTTTTCTCACGGCTGTCCCGTCCTTTGCCGAAAGGGACAGTGTGGCGGCAAGCAGTAAAACCAATGCCCACGCCACCTTCTGTATATAATTCTTCATGCGTATCTTCCTTTAAGTTACTTTACTGAGATTTTCCTTGTATGCTCCCCATTCTCGGAGATTGCCTTCACGACATACACACCCGATGCGGGAACCTTGAAGTCGGCTTGCTTGACGCTTTCGCCTGTCATTTGGCGTGACACTACCAGTTTGCCTGATACGTCAAATACCATCAATGTGGCTGCAGCAGGCTTGTCCTGTGTGAGTTTAGCCTCGTAGATGCCTGTCGTAGAACCGTTGCCATTGACAGTGAAATCCTCGTCTTCTCCAGAAATGGAGGTATTGTCAGCCTGTCTGTCCGAGCTGCCCACATGGTTCTCCCTTGCCTGTGTTCCGTTAGGCATACTTGCATCACACTCGCTGCCGACATAGACGGTCATCGTTGTCGTACACTTCTTGGGTGTTTCTATCTGCACGTTGCCCCTTGTGGTGAATGAGGTCACAGGCGTACCGTTTACGGTAAGATCTGTGATATGTGTCTCGCCCTTTCCGTACTTGATGCAGAACCGCCATGCACGAAGTGACCAGACATATTCATGATGCACGGTCTGTCCGTTCAACTTGTATGTGACCTGCATATTGCGGACTGTAACACTGAGCACATCGCCCGGCTTGATGGTGACATATTTGGTTAGGCTTGTATATCCACCGGTTATGATATGCGCCTTGTCGCCCCGCACGTCGAAGCCATATTGGGTGATCTCGTCCGTGAGGCTTGGCTCCAATCCCACACGGTAGTTTGATTTTGTATCGTTCACCGTCCATGAGATGTCGCCAGACAGATAGGTCCTGGTGTCATGCGAGTATGAGGTGTAGAGTGCGTTGCCAGTGGCATAAATCTCGTTGCCTCCACCTTGTGATACGGACAGCGCATAGGCGCCGGGGGCAAGATTCGTGATTCTATGCGTGTCACCGAAGAATGTTCCTCTGGCAATGGTTTCTCCTTTTACTTTTCCTGCAACGGTGTCAACGCTGAGCACATAGGAATAGACTGGTGTACCGATGTTGATGCCGATGTCGATATACCCGTCATTGCGTGGAACTCCATTCTCGCAACTTGACGGCGTAGGAGTGGCATCATAGGAAATGCCGTCATAATAGGCGAATGTGAACACATCGCTTCCGCTTCCGTCTGCATCCCATAGGATATTGCGGAATATGGTCTTGCCCCTTGTCATATCAGGCTTGGAGCATCTTATGTTGCTATTGCTGTTGATGTCGAAATCACCTTCACCGCTTGGGTCTATGAGCATGACGGTACGCTTGCGGCAATAGTCTGAGAACTCCCTGTCAGGTGTGAGGTCATAGCTCAACTCTGCCATATAACCGACATCATCTATTCCTCCTGTCCTCAAGCCTGCCATATTCAAGGCGGACTCTGCTCCTTCCGTTCGGATAATGCCCACATTTGTGTCTGTGTCAGTTGCATCCGAAAGGGATATGGTTCTTGTCGCACTTCCTGTTCCGTCAACACGCAGGCAGATGTTTTTGCCTTCCTTGCGGATGGAGATGTCCGTTCCGTCAACATCCGTGGCGATGTATGAATTTGAGACCGCTCCGTTGATGATCGGATAAACAACTCCAGCATTGGTGAACCGGAATCCATACTTGCATGTGCTGCCACCGATGCTTCCGAAGCCAACGTCAAAAGTCGGGTGACTTGTCGGACAGGTGAACTCAAAAGCACCGCCACCTCCAACAAGGGCTGGTGTCGTGGCATAAGCTCCGGAAGCGGCTTTCTCTTGGATGATATTGTCAGTAAAGCCATTCCTTGACACTTCAAGTCCTTGCGCAGTCCATCTTGCCACTGTACTGTCGGGCTTTGACGGCACGTTGGTCTTGACCATCCATGTACGTTTCATGACATGCCACAGGGAATCTGTAGGTGAGGTATATGTTGCAAGTGCCGCATCATCGTCGCCCCAGAAAGTGAAGCCTCTGTCCGGCATCGGATTGCCGTTTTCACGTCCCATGACAAGCAGACGGGAAGCGGATGAAGGGTTGTATGGATTTGCGTCATGATAGGTTCCGTTCTCCTTCAAGGCCGCATACACCGGACTTTCCTCATATGATGTTGCGGAAAGCGGTTGGGAGAGACTTCCTGCCATGTCGGTTCCAACAGCTGTGACCCTATGGTGGTAGGCTTGGTTCTCCGCCATGTCCCAAGTCAGGTTTCCGTCGCTGTCAAGATACGAGCCTTTGAGGGTGATGCCGTACTTTACCGCCAGATAGCTCTCCACTTTTCTGCGCTCATCGGGTGTAAGCATCCTGCTGAAAACAACAAGCTCAGGGGCATATCCCCGGATGGAAGCATTACCGAAGAGCGAGGTCGGGAAATCCGTACCGAAACTGCCCGAGGTGGAAGGTGTTCCTATGAATAATGTGGTATTGGAGTTGTCTCCCCACAATGTTGTTGAAGGATTGCTTACCTTGAAGTAGGACACAACTCGCAGAGCGCTTTCCTTAAAACCGTTCTCGGACAAAGAATCACTTGATTGATAAAGCAGGTCTTCACCCGATGCTGAACCATAGTCCAGTGGTTCAACACCTCTACCCCTTACGGCTTTGTCCTTGCTCAGAATGGCTCCGTCCCCCTTGCGGCCGTCAAGAGCATAGACAACCATATCCTTGCCGATGGTTGCCAGTTCCGGTGAAAAGACACCGATGACGGTAGCCTGCGAGAGGTCGCCGTGCTTGAGGCTGGCACTCAGGCTGCGGAATCCGTCTGCGAGCCAGAGACTCGGATTGAAGTTGAAGTAATGGACTGAACTGTTCGGAAGAGTAAGTTCAGACTTGACGCCACGGCTGTCCAATAGCATCAGCCGTATGGAATCCCCAGAGAAATCCTGCCAACGGTAATAACCTTGCAGGTCTGAGTTCAATGGCGCAGTCTTGAACCACAGTTCGCTTCCGCTGACTCCTCCGGGCGTTTGCGCGAAACTGCCGATAGCGAAGCCTAACAGTAACAAAGAAGTAAACTTTCTCATGCGCTGTCAATTTGGAGTGTTTGAAAAATATAAAAACGTATGCCTCTGCCGCGCAGGGAGAGACCAGTGAGAGAGAGAACGGACTGTTACTACGGAGAAGAATTGTGATATAGGCTTGCTCCGTAAAGTCCTATTGTCACGTGGCAGGCCAATAGGCTTTACCACCAAAATAATGCTGCAAATATACAAAAATAATCTTAATAAACAGATATAATCTTTAAGAAATTTGCTGATTTGGTGTTTTTTTCTTATGATTTCGGTCGATTTTGCAGAAATCTTTTACATCTGTTGTATGTACTGGAGTTAGTTTGGCAAAAATACACAAATGGTCACGGCTTCACTTTCTTATAATAAGAATGTAAATCATGGTTTGAAACTGTACACACTCGGAGTACAAATGAAAACAAGATATGCTTGTGTCGGAAAGGTATATATGAGCTGATGGTAGAGTCGTCATCAACAACACTGACCCCTGATGTGATAAAATCAGCAGGAATACTTGCTATTCATTTAGCGATGGGGTTATGTTCACAAGTTTGAGATTTCATGTAAAAAAGTCCTAATTTCCATATTTCTCTTCTTGTAAATTATGGGATATTAAGAAAAATATCGTATCTTTGTCGCAAATTTAGGCGTTCTTTGGATATTGCAAGGTTGTGAAAGAAAAAGAATATAGCTCGTTTCTAAATCGTTAGCAGTTACATTCTTTTAAATACTTAATTCGTTGATATTCAATCAATAAAAGATTTTGTTGTGACTCGCCACGTGCAGGTGCAGCCTCTGGCGCAGGTGCAACGCATGGCCCATGACGTGCAGGTGGCGGTTGATGGTGCGGTTGTCGGGTACTTGCAGCCAGCCCGCAGCGCAGGGCTGCAGTTTGGGCAGTTTGTCAAGCAGGGCGAGCGTGGCGGTAGTGAGTCGCACCACAGCCTGCTGCCCCGTTTTGTGACGTGGCATGGTGAGCCATGCGCCGCTGCTGTCGCGCTCAATGTGCTGCGGGGTCAGGTGTTTCAAGTCGATATAGGCCAGCCCCGTGTGCGCTGAAAGTACAAACAGGTTGCGCGCAAGTGCCCTTGTACCATGCACATCGAGTGCCGATAATAGGTCAAGCTCATTGCGGGTTAGTGCAAAGTGGCGTTTCTCTACACGCGGCAACTCCGCACCCTGCCACACGCACGAGGTGAGCAGCCCCTTGCGCATGGCCATACGGCAGAAGTGGCGGAGTGCCGACAGGTAAAGCCGCGCGGTTTGGGCGCTGAACGCCATGGTGTGTATGAGATAGCGTGCAAATCCGTTAAAGAACTCGGCATTGACTGCCTTGAGTGGCACGTCGGCTGTCTGGCGGCACTGTGTTATGTAGCCTTGCAGGTGTTTGCAGGTGATGCGGTATTTGCGGAGCGAACTTTCTGAGCGGTCAATACCTACGCGCTCGGCGTATGCGGTGATACATTGTTGCGTAAACTGCAACAGCAATGGCTCACCAGTTGCCAAGGTCTGGCCGCAGTTGGCGCGCATGAGGCTTGCCACACACGCAACAAGGGCTCTCACTTCGTCGGACGTAAACCGCAATTCGAGCCTTACGGGCTGCCCCTTGTGCGCGGCTGATGCTGCCTCGCACGTCAATTTGAACTCGTGTTCTGCATAATAACATTTCATAAAGCTAAAGTATTAGTGATTGAAGTTTCTGATTTATGTTCGCACTACCTGAAAGGCACTGCAAAAAACGCTAACACCAAAGGCAAGCGCTAAACACTAGCACCAAACGCTAGCACCAAACGCTGGCACTAAACGCTAGCATCAAACGCTAGCTCTAATGGGGGCGACGCGTCTCGCGTCGGGATAGAGAAAGGTGTTAAATACGAACGCTACTACTGCTAATAATTCAAGTTTCGGAATTAGCAAGGGCGGGCTGAAGGCCCAAGTATTTACTTAGCCCAGGGCAAGCGAAGCGGCACCCTGGGTATCGCGTGTTGGAGCAGTCGCGCCCTGTAAGGGCAAAAGTAAAAGCTCTGTTACTTCTGCCCTTACAGGGCGTAACTTTTGCGTTCATATCAACCCAGGGTGCCGCTTCGCTTGCCCTGGGCTATGAAGAACATTGGGCCTTCAGCCCGCCCTTGCTAAATCTGAAACTTCAGTACTTGATAGCTGATTTAGCGGTCTTAAAGTGGGACATCGCATGTATATTTTGTTCAACACCTGCGCCATGTCTTAAAGCTTTTGCCCTTACAGGGCGCGACCGCTCCAACACGCGATACCCAGGGTGTCGCTTCGCTTGCCCTGGGCTTGGTGCTTTTGGCCTTTCAGGCCGTTCCCGTCCAAATCCGAAACTTGAATAAACCTTTGCCTTAATGCCCGACGCGGGACGCGTCGCCCCCATTAGTGCTTGCGTTTTGTGCTTGCGTTTAATAATAACGTTTTGTGCTTGCGTTTAATGGTAGCGTTTTGGGCTTGCGTTTAGTGGTAGCGGTACCTTTACCATACTACTACAATCTTACACACCGAATATCTTACATCTTACACTAGCACGCTACAACTCATTGATTGTCAATACTTTACTTAGTATAAGATACTACCATTACCACCTGCACAAACTGCACGCAACCCACGCAACCTGCACACCCCACATGCTGCCACACGACACAGGCACGGGAGGGCGATATCACGGCATAGGGGAACAGAAAAGTCTGTTGCTCCGACAAATTTTTCTACGTCCCTATGGCGTAAAACCCACCGCATACGTCCAAACCGGCAGCGAGGCAGCGGGGTGTGATGTGTAAGATGTATGCAGGGGGTGTGTAAGATACTTTGAAGTCATCTTACACTCTTGAAACATCTGTATATCACCTTGTTACGCACGAAAAGTGTAAGATGGCAGTAAAAGCACACGCATTCATTTATAAGTAGGCAGACGGCGTGGGGGGCAAATGAAGCTCTTATGTTCTTTTGTTCTTATATCCTTATGTTTTTCCGCGTTAGCGGCAAACCTCATAATTTCACACACACGCCCGACGCGGGACGCGTCGCCCCCATTAGTGCTTGCGTTTCTTTCTTTACTTCATCACTTTCCTGCGCCATCACATAGTGCATATCGAAAATCGGTGAATTACGTCATTTGTGATTCGGCGACGCATTGACGAAGTCTGACTGCCCATTGTGCGCAGCTGATGATGCCTTGCACGTCAATTTGAACGCGTGTCCTGCATAAAAACATTTCATAAAGCTAAAATATTAGTATTTGCAACGCGTATCATTATCGCTTGTGTAAGCGAAACGCAGATATCAAAATGCAATCTTTTTAGACCAAAAAGTTAATTTTTTACGACAAACGGGCGAAATAACTTTGCCAAACAGAAATTATGCCCTACTTTTGCAGCATTCGCGTGCTTTGCATCTGCATAATTATTTATTTGCACTGCCACGCCAATAGTTCAAAGGATAGCGACAAATTTTTAACAGACTTGGCACTACGCCAAAAGCATTACCAGCATAAAAGCAAACTAAGCATAAAAATCAGCACGCGTCACACCCCCTCTGCAATGGGGCATATATAAATGCTCGCGTGCGCGCGGCAACACTATTCGTTTGACATCTTTGCTATCTGCACCTCTGCCCCTTCGCACCTCTGCATGCCGGCAGGGCCAAACGGGCGCCTGCCCTACTTGCGCCGCAAGTTGTGCAAGCGCACACCGAGGGTGCCGCGCACCGAAACAACACGAAATGTTTAACTAAATGGTTATCAATATGAACAAAAAGTTAGTGCTCATGGGAGCCGGCCTGCTCTTGACAGCAGCCACAGCTTCGGCACAGAAGCTTGTGACCGGACACGTGACCGACGCACAGGGCCAGCCCGTGATGGGTGCCACAGTGCGCGTGCCGGGCACCAAGGTAATCACCACCACCGACGCCAATGGTAACTTTAAGCTGAGCGGCGTGCCCGCCTCGGCCAAAAAGATCTTGGTATCGTACATCGGTATGAACACCGCCACCGTCAGCGTGGCCGGCAACGTACAGGTGGTATTGAAGGACAACGAACTGAGCGAAGCCGTAGTGATTGGTTACGGTACAGCTAAGAAGGTTGGTACTGTGGTAGGTTCAGTGCAGAAGGTCGGCAGCGAAAAGATTGCCGAAAACCCCACAGCCAACGTGGCTGACGCCCTCCAGGGCAAGGTGGCCGGTTTGCAGGTGCTCAACAATTCGGGCGATGCAGGCGACGTCAACAATGCCTCTATCACCATTCGTGGTATCGGTTCGCTCGGCGCCTCAAGCACTCCTTTGATTGTTATTGATGGCTCACCCGCCGGCACCAGCATGCTCTCCATGCTCAACGACAAGGATATTGAGAGCGTGACTACACTGAAAGACGCCTCGGCCACCTCTATCTATGGTTCGCGTGCTGCCAATGGTGTAATCTACATCACCACCAAAAGGGGCCGCTCTGGCGAGAAAGCCCAAATCAGCGTGAGCCAAAAGATTGGTTGGAGCCAGCTGGCTGGCAAAATCAGCAACCAAATGAACTCTGACGAGTTGCTGCAGTTCCAGCTCGAAAACGGTATCATCACCCCCAACCAGTACCAGGCTTACAAGCTGCATGGCGCCAATACCGACTGGCAGAAGTACTTCTTCGACAATGCAGCCCCCATGTACAACACCGACTTCAGCATGCGCGGCGGTTCTGAAACAACCACCTACTTTGTGTCGGCATCGTACATGAAGCAAAACAACCTGACCCGTGTGGGCCACTTCAACCGCTACACGCTGCGTTCGAACCTTGAAACCAAGCCCAAGAGCTGGCTCAACTTCGGACTCAAGCAGTCGGTAATTTACACTGACCGCCGTACCGAAGGTTACGTCAGCGGCAGCGGTGACATTATAAACGACACTTCAAACCCCGTGGTTAGTGCCTTTATGTACGCTCCTTACTGGGATCCGTACTCAGAGAACGCAAAGAAGACGCACATCTACGACTTTACGCAGCAGTACGACTTTAACTGGCTGCAACGCGAGATGTGCAAATACAAGACCAACGACATTGTATATAATGGTGTGGCCTACGCACAGATTACACCGTTCAAGGGCATGACCCTCAAGTCGCAGCTCGGCCTCTTTGCCACCGACACACGCAGCACTCAGGCCATGAACCCCGAAACACCGGGTGCCACCTCAGCCTGGGCCTACGAAGGCCACGCACGCTCTTCGCTGTGGACCATTACCAACACGGCCGAATACAAGTTCAGCATTGCCGACAAGCACAACGTTACCTTGCTGCTCGGCCAGGAAGGCATCAAAGGCTCGTCACGCGGCTTTGGCGTGATGGGACGAGGCATTACCGACAAGCGACTGATGAACCTTGGTTCTGCCACATCGGCCGACTCACCCGCTGGCTACTACAGTGCCTCAAAGTATGAGTACCTATCGTTCTTCGGACGTGCCGACTACGCATTCAATAACCGCTACTTTGTCAACTTTACCGTGCGTAACGACCGCAGCTCACGCTTCGGTGCCGACAACCGCGCTGCCAACTTCTTGAGCGGCGGTGCCATGTGGCGCATTTCTGACGAAGCTTTCATGACGCCTGCCAAACACTGGTTGAGCGACTTGCAGCTCAAGGTGAGCGTAGGTACTACGGGTAACTCTGAAGTGGGTAACTACAACAGCATCAGCACCACCGGTACTACACAGTACGACGGCGAGAGCGGCTGGGTAATAAGCAGCCCGGGCAACGCTAAGCTGGGTTGGGAAAAGCAAATCCAGACCAACGTGGGCCTGACAGCCGTACTCTTTGAGCGTTTGAACATCGACCTCAACTGGTACAACCGCAAGACCAAGGACATGCTCATGACTGTACCCCTTCCCTATACCACCGGCTTCACCAGCCAGTTGATGAACGTGGGCGGTATCAGCAACCGCGGTTTTGAGGTGGAAGTCAACTACGACATTGTGCGCAACCGCGACTTCTTTGCCAACGTATACGCCAACTATGCTTTCAACAAAACCAAGGTGGACGAGTTGTTCAATGGCCTGAGCAAGTGGCCGTTGCCCGGTACACTCGTACAGTACGAGGAAGGCAAGGACATCAACTTCTACATGCCAATCTACGCCGGTGTTGACAAGGAGGACGGTGCCCCCATGTGGTACAAGAATGGCTACAAGGGCGACATTGTACACGAGTACAACCCCGAGACCATGACCAAGACCTACAGCGACGACCTCTATCAAGACACTGGCGTGAAGTACCAACCCTCACACAACGGCGGCTTTGGCTTCACCATTGGTTGGAAGGGGCTGACTTTGAACGCCGACTTTGCTTACGTATTGGGCAAGCACATGGTCAACGTCGACTATTTCTATGCCACATCAGCCAACAATGCCAAGAGCGGCTTCAACCAGAGCAAGGACATGCTCAATGTGTGGAAAAAGCCGGGTGACATTACCGACCTGCCGGGCATGAACTACTCTGTCGACGGTTTCGACACCCGCATTCTGCAGAACGCTTCATTCCTGCGCTTGAAGAACATCACGCTGGCCTACGACCTGCCCAAGACTTGGATGGCAGCTACCCGCTTCTTTGAAAATGTGCGCTTCAGCTTCACTGGCCGCAACATCTTCACCATCACCAAGTACAAAGGCGGCGACCCTGAGCTCGACAATTACCTCGCACTCGGTTTCTTCCCCGGCACACGCCAGTACACACTCGGCGTAGAGGTGACATTCTAACACACCACAATCAGTTTCACAACTAACAATACATAGACATTACTATTATGAACAAGTATATAGTTAAGGCCATGTTGTTTGGCGCGGTTGCTTTGGGCGGCCTCACCTCGTGCGAGCTCGACCAGTACCCCGAAACAAGTCTGCCTACGGGCCAGACATGGCAAAAGCTGAGCGATGCTGCCAACTACAACATTGGCTTGAAGTCTGCCGTGCGCTTAATATGCGGCGGTATCTATGCTGAAAAGCCCGACTTGCAGTCCGACCTCTTCAACATGACAACGGCCAACAGCACAAGCTCTATCTACCAACTTCAGGACTGGAGCTTCGAAAGTGCTTCAGGCATGGGCGATGGCTTGTGGGCCAACTGCTACGGCGTCATTTCAAACGCCAACAACATCATCAACAACATCGACAAAATCAGCGTAGAGGAAGGCTCACAGGACGAGGCTGACCGCAACTACTACAAGGGTGCCGCCTACTTTGCACGCGCACTGGCTTACGACAAGCTGGCACGCCGTTTCTGCAAGGCATACGACAAGGCTACTGCCGACCAAACCCTCGGTCTGCCCCTCGTCACCAGCATCGATGTGAACCACAAGCCCTCACGCTCTTCGCTCAAGGCCACTTACGACCTTATAAAGGAGGACATCAAGCAGGCCAAACTGCTGATGGGCGAGAACGACGTGCACAACGCCGACAACTCGCTGATTAGCTACAACACGGCCGACGCACTTGATGCGCGCATCAGCCTCAACTGTCAGGACTACGACAACGCCATTGCTTGCGCCCAGCGCACCATCAGCAAGTACGCCCTTTGCAGCACGGCTGAGGACTTTGCAAACATGTGGAAGAACGACGAAGGTTCTGAAATCATATTCCAGCCCGTACAGACAAAGGACGAGCGCACCAACTCATACGATGCCTACATTTCATTCAGCACTGCCAACAATGGTTACAGCCCCGACTACATACCCACACAGGGCTTGATTGACCTGTACGAGGCCAACGACATGCGCCAGTACACCTACTTTGCCGCCACTGGTGCTGTAACCAACGACCTCGCCGACGAGAATGTAGTCATCTTCAACAAGTACCCCGGCAACCCCGCATTGGTCAAGACTTCGGCACAGACTGAATTCTACAACATGACCAAGGAACTGCGCGTGGGCGAGATGTACCTGATTGCTGCTGAGGCATCGTACATGAAGGACGGCAGCGGCTTGAGCTTCCTCAACGACTTGCGCTCAAAGCGTGGTGCCACCGCACTACTCAACCTGAGCGGCGCACAACTGTTCAGCCAGATTAAGGACGAATGGGCACGCGAAACCTGCGGCGAGGGCTTCCGCCTCGACTGCCTCAAGCGTTGGGGCGATGGTTGCCGCCGCATGACAGCTCAGCACCTGACCGACGGTTTCCTGCGCAACGACCCCAACTACCTCGACCTCAAAGTGCCTGCCACCGACAAGCACTTTGTGTGGGAGCTGCCGCAGAACGACACCCAGGCCAACACCAACCTGCAAAAGAACTGGGAGTAACAGACACATTCAACATAACGCTTCATAAAACGCTAAAGCAATGAAACTCAACATAAAGACATTGGCAGCTTGCCTGCTGGCGAGTTCGGCTCTCGTTTCGTGTAACAACGAATTTGAGGACGGCGCTTCAGGAGTAAGCTACCCCGAACAAATAGAACTCGGCAAGTGGGCACCAAGCTACACTGTTGACGGCTCGAACAAGTACACGCTCAACCTCACCGTCAACGAGCAGGGCGACACCATTTGCGATGTGACAGTATACAACCCCGTAACCGAACAGGCCAACGTGCTTGGCGGCGGAAAGGTGAGCTACAACAAGCAAACGGGTATGATTACTGCCAATTACGACGACTCTTTCTATGGTGGACAGGCACGTGTGCAGATGGCCATCAAAAACGACATGAAGAGCGCTGTGGCCTACATCTACACCGTAACAACCAACAACAATGGTCAGGAAACGCTCAAGCGTCAGGACTATGTAAACATGGTTGAAAGCGACACCATCTCAATGCTCGGCATGTGGGCTTTGGCCAATGGCCAGAACCTCACGCTCTACATGAGCGGCAAGGCCGACGTGTCGCAGAATGGTGAAGTGATTGCCACCGGCACATTTGCCAAGAACGCACTTGGCACAGCCGTCACCACTACCGACAACAAGGTGTACCAACTCTCTACCAACGAAAAGGGGCAGACATACGCCACCGTTGACGGACAGACCTACTATGCTGCTCACGAAAAGACAACCTACGTAGACGACTGGGAAGAGGTAAGCACGGGTGCTTACTACACCTCGGCATTCGACTTTGAGGTACCCGACTACGTTGTGCTTGAATACTCTCCCTGCCGCGCCGAATACCGCATCAACATGTACAACGTGTTCGGACAGATGCAATTACCCGCTCCAAGAACCGACAACTACCTGTCGTTTAACTGGAACAAGAAGACTAACAAGGTGTCACTCACCTCGTCGACCAAGTTCTGCACCGGCTTCGAGCTTGAACAGAACGGCCAAAACTATGGTGTTGTAAACGGCATTCCTTCGGGTAGCACCTGCAAGTACGAGGACGGCAAGTTCACCTTCGGCATCACTTACGCCATCGATGGCGTGGGCCCACTGCTGAATGGCGAAGACACCTTCACACCTGCTGAGCAGTAAACTCTGCTTACTGAAAATACTCTATCTAACGCAAAAGGGGCAGACCATAATGATTGGTCTGCCCCTTTTGCGCAGTTGTGTGAAACGCGTTGCAAAATAACGCAAGCACTAGCACCAAATGCCAGTTCCAAACGCTAGCTCAACGCTAGCTCTAATGGGGGCGACGCGTCTCGCGTCGGGAAAAGATTCAGCTATTATTTAGTATAGCTTGTTTCTTTCCTTTTAATTTTCCCGACGCGAGACGCGTCGCCCCCATTAGTGCTTGCGTTTCTTCAAACTCCAAAAAATAGCACCAAATGCCAGTTCCAAACGCTAACTCTAAACGCTAGCTCTATACGCTAGCTCTAATGGGGGCGACGCGTCTCGCGTCGGGAAAAGATTCAGCTTTTATTTAGTATAGCTTGTATCTTTCCTTTTAATTATCCCGACGCGAGACGCGTCGCCCCCATTAGTGCTTGCGTTTCTTCAAACTCCAAACACTAGCACCAAATGCCAGTTCCAAACGCTAGCTCTAAACGCTAGCTCTAATGGGGGCGACGCGTCTCGCGTCGGGAAAAGATTCAGCTATTATTTAGTATAGTTTGTATCTTTCCTTTTAATTTTCCCGACGCGAGACGCGTCGCCCCCATTAGTGCTTGCGTTTCTTCAAACTCCAAGCAATAGCACCAAATGCCAGTTCCAAACGCTAACTCTAAACGCTAGCTCTAAACGCAAGCACTAATGGGGGCGACGCGTCTCGCGTCGGGAAAAGATGCAGCTATTATTTAGTATAGCTTGTATTTTTCCTTTTAATTATCCCGACGCGAGACGCGTCGCCCCCATTAGTGCTTGCGTTTTTTTCGCAGCGCGTTTCAGGCAACTTAATTTCTTTTTCAAACGCCACGCAGCATGGCATCATACAACTGCAATGCCTCGCGCAACTCGCTCACACAAATGTACTCCTCGGCCGTGTGCGAACGCGACGACTGGCCGGGGCCCATCTTCAACGAGGGGAAACGCATCAGCGCCTGGTCGCTCAATGTGGGCGAACCGAACAGTTCGCGGCCGAGGCGCATGGCTGCCCGCACAAGGGGGTGGTCAAGCGATATGTGCGAGGAATGCAGACGGGTGGAGCGCGGCACCACATCGCACCCCTGTGTGTGGGCGGCTATGATGCTGAGCACCTGCTCGTTGGTGTAACACTCGTTGGGACGCACATCTACCACAAAAGTGCACGTGTCGGGTACCACATTGTGCTGCGTGCCGGCATTTATCATGGTCACACTCATCTTTACCGGACCGAGCACCGGCGAGGTTTTCTCAAACTTGTAGTTGCCGAACCACTCCACATAGGGCAGTGCCTTGTAAAGGGCATTGTCGCCTTCGTTGCGGGCGGCGTGCCCCGAACGTCCGTGCGTGGTGCAGTCGAGCACCATCAAGCCCTTTTCGGCCACAGCGGCCTGCATGCCGGTGGGTTCACCCACGAGGCCCACATCGATGGACGGCAGCAGCGGCAGCACAGCTTCAATGCCCTGTTTGCCCGACACCTCCTCCTCTGCCGAAGCAAGGAACACCAGGTGATAAGGCAAGTCGGTGTGGCGCAGCGCAAGGAAGGTGTGCAGCAGTGTGACAAGGCCCCCGCCGCAGTCGTTGCTGCCGAGGCCATAAAGGCGGTCACCCTCGAGCGTGGGCACAAATGGGTTGTGCTGCCAGGTGGCGGCCGGTTTCACGGTGTCGATGTGGGCATTGAGCAGCAAAGTGGGTTTGTCGCCTTTGGGCAGGGGTTGCTCGCACCAAATGTTGTTGTAGTGGCGCTGCGGATTGGCACCACGCTGTTCAAGATAGTCATACAGGAAGTCGGCCGCAGCCGTCTCATCGCGGCTCACCGAGGGTATGGCCACAAGGCCCTGCAGCAGTTGCAGGGCCTCAGCAGTGATATGGTCAAGTTGTTGTGCTGTCATGGTCGGAATTTGTGGGTTTACGGGGTGACGGGTTAACGGGTTGACGGGTAAGAGTGCATTACTTGTCAATGCGTTAATTCATAGTTTTTCAGACTGCCAACGTGTCAACGTGTCGCGTCGTCTACCTTTCAACTTGTCAAGCAATGCCCCGCTTACCCATGCAAAGGTATAAAGGAATGCCGACTTTTGCGCTTTGTTATGAAAATATATTTGCGCCGTTCGCATCTTGAACGTATCTTTGTGCGAGGGTTATTGGGTTAGGGGGTTAAGGGGTTAGGAGGTTAAAAGAATACCTCTGCTTCTCAAAAGCTTAAAGTAACTCAAGTTTCGGATTTGGGGAAGGCGGGCTGAAAGCCCAAAGGAGCACATAGCCCAGGGCAAGCGAAGCGGCACCCTGGGTATCGCATGTTGGAGCAGTCGCGCCCTGTAAGGGCAAAAGCTTTAAGACATGGCGCAGGTATTGAACAAAATATACATACGATGTTCCTCTTTAAGACCGCTAAATCAGTTATCAAGTAAGAATAACAACATAAAGGGGTAAAGCTTTTGCCCTTACAGGGCGCGACTGCTCCAACACGCTATACCCAGGGTGTCGCTTCGCTTGCCCTGGGCTCCGTGCTCCATTGGGCTTTCAGCCCGCCTTTCCCAAATCCAAAACTTGAGTTAAAGTAACTTTTTAACCTCCTAACCCCTTAACCCAATAACCCCCTAACCCAATAACCCCCTAACCCATACCCAATAACCCCTTAACCCCCTTACCCCCATGACTACAACCCTCATTATTCTGAGCCTTGCAGCCATACTGTTTGTGAGCGGACGCATAAGGTCCGACCTCGTGGCCGTGTGTGCCGCACTGGCACTTGTTGTATGCGGCGTGCTGACCCCCGAGGAGGCACTGGCCGGATTTTCCAACCCCATTGTCATCATGATGCTCGGCCTCTTTGTGGTAGGCGGCGGCATATTCAGCACAGGCTTGGCCAAACGCCTCGGCACAGGCATATTGGGACTGGCCGGCAAGAGCGAAACAAAGCTGTTCGTGCTGCTCATGCTCACCACCGCCGGCGTGGGCGCCTTTGTGAGTAACACCGGCACAGTGGCACTGATGCTGCCCATTGTGGTGAGCATGGCACGCGGAGCCGGTCTGTCGTCGGCACGGTTGCTCATGCCACTGGCCTTTGCAGGCAGCATGGGCGGCATGCTCACCCTCATTGGCACCCCACCCAACCTGATAGTGCGCGATGCGCTGGTGGCAGCAGGCTATGAACCGTTGGGCTTCTTTTCATTCACCCCCGTGGGCATTGTTTGCATCGTAGTGGGCACACTGGTGCTCATTCCGCTCACGCGGCGTTTCCTTAAAGAACGCACAGGTAACAACGCGGCAAATACTGGCAAGACGTTGCAACAGCTGGCCAGTGAGTACAAGGTGACGCAGAATGTGCAGCAAGTGGTGGTTACACCACAATCGCGCATGGTGGGCCACACGCTCAAGGAGCTTGACGTGCACGGACGCTATGGCGTGACGGTGATTGAGGTGCGTCGCCAACCGTCGTCGAACACCCCACTCGGCAAGGTGCAACAACTGTCTATGGCCAACGTGGCCATTGAGGAGGGCGACTTGCTGTTTATAACCGACGATGCCGGACGTGTGGCTGACTTCATAACGGACTTTGCACTGACGGCTGCCGACGAGATGCACGACGGCAAACTGCACTTTTACGATGTGGGCATGGCCGAAATTCTGCTGCTGCCCGGCTCTACGCTGGTGGGGCACACGGTGGGCGAGACGGACTTCCGCGCTAACTACGGACTTAGTGTGCTGGGCATACGCCGCCACCAAGACTATTTGCTCGACAACCTGAAGGACCAACGGTTGAACGCGGCAGACATTGTGCTGGTGCAAGGCCCTTGGGAGCAGATTGCACGCCTCAACAAGCACGACGGTCAGGAGTGGGTGGTGATAGGCCAGCCCGAGGAGCAAGCGGCGCGCGTGACGCTCGACTACAAAGCGCCCCTTGCGGCCCTCATCATGCTGCTCATGGTGGCGGCGATGGCCTTCGACTTTATTCCTGTTGCCCCCGTCACGGCGGTGATGCTGGCTGCCGTGGCCATGATATTTACGGGTTGTCTGCGCAATGTGGAGGCGGCCTACAAAACTATCAACTGGGAAAGCATTGTGCTGTTTGGGGCCATGCTGCCCATGTCGACGGCGCTCGAAAAGACGGGTGCCGACCAACTGGTGTCGCACGCGCTGGTGCAGCTCACGGGCAGCGGCGGTACGTACTTGCTGATAGCGGCCATATATGTGGCGACATCGCTGCTCACTTTTTTCATATCGAACACGGTGACGGCGGTACTCATGGCGCCTATTGCGCTGCAGGCGGCCCACGCGCAGGGCATCAGTGCTGTGCCCGTGCTCATGGCGGTGACGGTGGCGGCAAGCATGTGTTTTGCATCGCCCTTCTCTACCCCGCCCAATGCGCTGGTGATGTCGGCGGGCGGCTACAAACCTATTGACTATGTGCGCGTGGGATTGCCCCTGCAAATTGTCATTGGCATTGTCATGGTGCTGCTGTTGCCGCTGATTTACTAATATTGCTGTCGGCTAAATTACTATCGCTCACGGATCGCACCGATTGCACGGATTTTTTTACTCGTGCAGCGTGCTTTAGCACCACGGAGATGACGGAATTGACGGATTTTGTGAGCATTGCATGCTCACTTCGCTATTAGCTCGTTGCTGCGACCAGGTCCCTTACTACATAATCTGTGCTAACGTATTTCGCCACGAGTACATTACGAGCCAATAGCGAAGTGAGCATGCAATGCTCACAAAATCCGTAAAATCCGTCATCTCCGTGGTGCTAAAGCACATTGCATAAGCAAAAAAATCCGTGCAATCGGTGCGATCCGTGAGCGATAATATCAGAATGGGTTAACCGGACAGCAATAATTTACTAAGGGCCGCGCTTGCGCCCTCACGCAACTGGATTTCTGCCCCGGCACATGACGCGCTGCCGGATATGAGAAAAGCCAAGGAACACCCCGGGGGGAGTTCCTTGGCTTTTCAGCTATTATAATGATTGTTTGACGCGATACTAATGCGCGGCTTACTTGCCAAGCTTGGCAGAAAGTTTTTGCAGCATGTCCACTGTCATGCGGTCGAGATCGTACTCGGGCTTCCAGTCCCATTCCTGACGTGCACAAGTGTCGTCGAGGCTGTTGGGCCATGAGTCGGCATTGGCCTGCTTGAGAGGCTCAACCTTGTACTCCATTTCGAACTCTGGCTTGTACTTGCGTATGGCAGCGAGCACACCCTCGGGGTCGAAGCTCATGGCGGCAATGTTGAATGCGTTGCGGTGAACAAGGCGTGTGGGGTCGGCCTCCATCAGCTCAACAGCTGCGCGCAGGGCATCGGGCATGTACATCATGTCCATGTAAGTGCCTTTGGCAATGGGGCATACAAACTTTTCGCCACGAACGGCCGAATAGTAGATGTCGCAAGCATAGTCGGTGGTGCCGCCACCAGGCAATGTGACGTATGAGATGAGACCGGGGAAACGCACGGCACGGGTGTCAACGCCATACTTGCGATAGTAGTAGTCGGAGAGCAACTCGGTGGTTACCTTTGACACACCATAGATGGTGCGCGGGCGCTGAATGGTATCTTGTGGTACGTGATTGGGAGGCGTTTCGGGACCGAACGAACCGATTGAGCTTGGGGTGAACACCGCACACTCGTGTTCGCGTGCTACCTCGAGCACATTCCAAAGGCCGTCAATGCCAATTTTCCATGCCAACTGCGGACGGCCCTCGGCCACCACGCTCAACAATGCGGCAAGGTTGTAGACGGTGTCGACCTTGTGCTTGAGCACTACTTCGGCTATCATCTCGCCATTGGTAACGTCGCAGATTTCAGCTGGACCACTTTCAGCCAATTCGCCCTTGGGGGCTGCACTGGGAATGTAACCGCACACTACGTGGTCGTTGCCATAAATGCCGCGCAACTTCATGGTAAGCTCAGAACCTATCTGTCCTGTAGCACCAATCACCAAAATATTCTTCATCTTTTTTGTATAAAGGATTTTGTTAGTTTGACGTGTCTGTTATTACACACGTGCAAAGGTGCAATCTTTTTTTGAGATTTATGCGCACTCTGTGGTTATTTTTCAAAAAAAATACGTTACTTTGCGGTGACTACGACAAGGGGCGCATGGCGCGCCTTGCCGCTGCTTGGTGAGAAATCTTTTTATAAATCACACTTATACAAATGTACGGTAAATTTCAAGAACATCTTCAGCAGGAGCTGAAGGATATTAAGGACGCTGGCCTCTACAAGGAGGAGCGCCTGATTGAAGGCCCCCAGCAGGCCGCTATCCAGGTTAAGGGCAAGGAAGTGCTCAACTTTTGCGCCAACAACTACCTTGGTCTGTCAAACAACCCGCGCCTTATAAAGGCTGCCAAGGACATGATGGACCGCCGCGGCTACGGCATGTCGAGCGTGCGCTTTATTTGCGGTACACAGGACGTGCACAAGGAGCTTGAGGCTGCCATCTCAAAGTTCTTCAAGACTGAGGACACCATTCTTTACGCTGCTTGCTTTGATGCCAACGGCGGTGTGTTTGAGCCATTGCTCACTGCCGACGATGCCATCATTTCGGACGCGCTGAACCACGCCTCTATCATTGACGGTGTGCGTCTGTGCAAGGCTAAGCGTTACCGCTATGCCAACGCCGACATGGAGGACCTTGAGCGCCAGTTGCAGGCTGCCCAGGAACAGCGTTTCCGCATTATCGTGACCGACGGTGTGTTCTCAATGGACGGCAACGTGGCTCCTATCGACAAGATTTGCGACTTGGCCGAGAAGTACGACGCTCTGGTGATGGTTGACGAGAGCCACTCTGCCGGCGTGGTAGGCCCCACTGGCCGCGGTGTGAGTGAGTTCTTCAACACTTACGGCCGTGTAGACATCTACACCGGCACACTGGGCAAGGCCTTTGGTGGTGCCATGGGTGGCTTTACTACTGGCCGCAAGGAGATAATCGACATGTTGCGCCAGCGCTCACGTCCTTACCTCTTCTCTAACTCTGTTGCCCCTGCCATTGTGGGTGCTGCACTCGAAACGTTCAAGATGTTGGACGAGAGCAACGAAATTCACGACAAGTTGGTTGAGAACGTGAACTACTTCCGCGACAAGATGATGGCTGCCGGCTTTGACATCAAGCCTACACAGAGCGCCATCTGCGCCGTGATGCTTTACGATGCCAAACTGTCGCAGGTGTATGCTGCCAAGCTGCAAGAGGAGGGTATCTACGTAACGGGCTTCTACTACCCCGTTGTGCCTAAGGACCAGGCCCGTATTCGTGTGCAGATTTCGGCCGGCCACAACCGCGAACACCTCGACAAGTGTATCGCTGCCTTTATCAAGGTGGGCAAGGAACTGGGTGTGCTGAAGTAAGCCTCTGCCCATAGACGCGACACATATATTTATACTATTAAAGCCAGAAAGCGGCATCTCTTGCTAAAGATGCTGTTTCCTGGCTTTTTTCTTTTCCTGACTTCGTCAATGCGTCACCCAAATCGATTATAGCGGGCTGACAAGGTAGAATATGTCTTATCCTACATTGGGAGCAACGAGCCTTGTTCTTTGTTTTAAGGGCTGTTCGCCCTTGTGCCGCTTACCGCGGGAGACATAAGTACATAAGCTACATAAGTAACATAAGGCTGACGCCGTGGTTTTTTACATAAGCTTAGGCAGGGCTTTCCGCCCTGCCTGTAAGAGACATAAGGGCTGACGCCTGATAAAGAGAACGCTTTAATTGTGTTCCATTATGTTATCACGACAAACTACATTAGAGCCAACGACACGGCGCCAGCCTTATGTTCTCTTACAAGCAGGGCGGGAAGCCCTGCCTAAGCTTATGTAAAAAACCACGGCGTCAGCCTTATGTTACTTATGTAGCTTATGTACTTATGTCTTCGCGGTAAGCGGTACAAGGGCGAACAGCCCTTAAAAGAGCAAAACAAGGTTCGCTTCTTTGCTTGCTTCACCCTGCGTCACCCAATTTAATTACGTAACTCGTTGATTTTCAATACGCACTATATAATGGCGCAAAAAAGTGATGAAGTCAGGAGCCAGAAAGCGGCATCTCTTGCTAAAGATGCCGCTTTCTGGCTTTTTCTTTTTTGGGGGAGGGAGTGCGTGTGAAAATCAGAATTTGATGAATGGTATCACGTTAATTGTGTGGCCACGCTCCTCTATTACACATTCCTCACCCATTGTTACTATGCACAAGTTGTTGCATTTAAGTTCGCCGGCACACTCTATGAGGCTGTTTATTTCGCGCTTTGCGGCCTTGGCCGATGTCATATCATAGCACACCTGCACAAGCCTCTCGACCACATGGCCACTGCGCACGACGAAATCGACCTCCTTGTCATTGCGCGAGCGGTAGTAGAATAAGGACTTTTCGGTGTCGTAGCCGCGACGTATGAGTTCGACAAACACCATGTTTTCAAGCAGACGGCCTAAATTTTCGCCCAAGTTAAACGCCTTGGCCGTTACAAAGCCATTATCGACAACATACACCTTTTGGGGTGCCTTGGCCATTAACTTGAGTTTGTTGTTGTATCGCGGCAGATAATAAAAGAGGTAAGGTTCCCTTAAATACTCCATATACTTTTTGGTAGTCGCTACGCTTGAAAAGCCCAAGTCGGAGGCCAAATCAGTGGCGCTAAAAGGATTGCAAAAGTTTGAAAGCATATACATTGCCAAATCGTTCAGATCGGACACATTGCGCACTCTATGACGCTTGGCTGTGTCCTTCCACACTATCGAGTCAAACAATGTGGAGAGGTAGCTCCGTGCTATGTTTCTCGATATGACGGTTTCGGGGTAACCCCCATTGCGCAAATAATCGGCTTGCAGGGCTTCGGCTTGGGCCGTTTGCTCAGGCGCCAGTTGCTTCAGTTCTAAGTGATGCCAGGCAAAGAACTCGTCGATGCTGAAAGGCAACATGCTGACCTGTATGTAACGGCCTGTCAGCAATGTGGCCATCTCGCTGCTTAGCAGTTTGGCATTACTACCCGTTACAACCAAGTTGATTCCATTGCGATATAACTTTGACACCCATAAATCCCAGCCATCAAGATTTTGCACCTCATCTAATAACAGGTAGTCAAATGCAGGGTACACTTGCTGCAAGGCTTGCCACACCGCGTTCTCGTCCCAGGCAGAAAGCAGCTGCCCGTCATCGAAGTTGAGATAGGCAAAATTCTTGTTTTTAAGCATCAATATGGCCTCTGTTGATTTGCCCGTACGGCGAGGCCCGGTTATCAACTTTATTTGTGGACACGACAACAACGCATCTGTATCGTATGGCGTACGTCGCGACAAATATGGCCGCGCAACAAGCACGTCGCGCTCTTTCTTTTGGTTGGTGATGATGGTTAGCATGGTTTTGCGCTTTGTTTGAAGCACAAATATAGCCGATTTTGTTCAGTTTGTGCATCGTATTGAATAAAAAACATACTATTTTATTCAATACAACATGCGAATTGAACAAAATCGATGTTTTTAGCGGGCGTGCTGTTGCGGCGGCACGGACACAAAAAATGGCGGAAACAGATGCGCTGCCCTGTGTGGGGGGGCGAGGCTTTCTGTTTCCGCCATTATAATTTAGTCAGTGGCTATGTCAAGGCGCGCATCAGCACACCTTTTCGAGTTTCTTCATTACGCTGAAGATGAATATGAACGAGATGAGGCAGAGGGCTACCAACACGCCCCACACGACTACCAAGGGTACTTTGCCCCAAAGGAAACCGGGGATTGACACGAGCATGTTGCCGGCAGCAGTGGCTACAAACCAACCGCCCATCATGGTACCCTTGAGCTTGGGAGGGGCTACCTTTGACACGAACGAGATGCCCATGGGCGAGAGCAACAGCTCGCCGAAGGTGAGAATGAGGTAGGTGAGGATAAGCCAGTTGGGTGACACGCGGTCGCCTTCGCTCACACCGATTGAGGCCAATATCATGACTACATAGCCAATGCCGGCCACGAGCATGCCGAGCCCGATTTTGCGGGGTGCCGAGGGCTCCTTGCCCTTGCTGGCGAGCCAGCCGAAAATGGCCATGCTCACGGGGGTGAGACCTACTACGAAGCAGGGGTTGAACTGCTGGAAGATGGGGGCCTGAATGCTGATGCCGTCGGGGCTGAGGGCGGTGTACTTGTAGCCTAAGGCTGCAAGGCATGCCAATATGACGATGCCCGAAATGCCCTTGCCCTTGCCCGTTTTGCTCTGGAAGAGTGAGAAGAGGGCGTAGATGATGACGATGCACAACAGGAGGTTGGTGACGTCGAAGGCCATGCTCTCAAGACCACTGCTGTGGGTGGCGGTGTATTCCTCGGCAAAGAGGGTGAGGGTGAGGCCGTTCTGGTGGAAGGCCATCCAGAAGAAGATGACTACGGCAAACACGAGGCAGAGGGCCACGATGCGGTCCTTGGTGTCCTGCTTGCTGAGCTCGGGCTCAGACTCGGCAGTGGCGTCCTTGCTGGCAGCGGTCTTGGGGGCCGGTGCTGAAATGACTTGCTTGAAGGTGCTCTGGAAACCGTAGTAGATGCCTATTGACACGATGAGCGAGATGCAGGCCACGCCAAAGGCGTAGTGGTAGGAGTCGGCCTCGCTCACGCCAAGGCTATGCTGGGCGTACTCCATAATTTTGACTGCAGCGGTAGGTGCAAAGAGGGCGCCGATGTTGATGGCCATGTAGAAGATGGAGAAGGCGGAGTCGCGCTTGCCTTGCATCTCAGGCGAGTTGTAGAGGTCGCCGACCATTACTTGCAGGTTGCCCTTGAAGAGGCTGGTGCCGACGCTGATCATGATGAGGGCGCCGAACATGATGGCTGCGGCCAATGTGCCTGCTCCGGCTGGTATGGAGAGCATGGCGTAGCCAAGGAACATGACGATGATGCCAGTGGTGACGCACTTGCTGTAACCGATTTTGTCGGCCAGCATACCGCCAAACAATGGCAACAGATATACAAGGGCCAGGAAGCTGGAGTAGACAGCTCCGGCGGTGCCTGCCTCCCAACCGAAGTTGGCCTTGAGGAAGAGCACGAACACGGCTAACATGGTGTAGTAGCCAAAACGCTCGCCAGTGTTGGCAAGGGCAAGGGCATAGAGCCCTTTGGGTTGTCCTTCGAACATAGATGGATAATTATTTGTTGTTTGAATTTATAAAATTGTCGGTTTGTTGTGCAGTGTATGGCGGTGTGAGTTCGGCTTTGAGGAATTTGCCTGTGTAGCCCACCCCGCTCTCGGCCAAGCCCTCGGGGGTGCCCTCGTAGAGCAGTTGGCCACCGCCGCGTCCGCCTTCGGGCCCCATGTCGATAAGGTAGTCGGCCACCTTGATGACGTCGAGGTTGTGCTCAATGACTATCACCGTGTTGCCACGGTTGACAAGGCGCTGCAGCACGTCCATGAGCACGCGTATGTCTTCGAAATGGAGGCCTGTGGTGGGTTCGTCGAGTATGTAGATGGTTTGTCCGGTGTCGCGCTTTGAGAGTTCGGTAGCCAACTTTACGCGCTGGCTTTCGCCGCCCGACAGGGTGGTTGAGCTTTGCCCAAGTTTGATGTAACCCAGGCCGACGTCTTGCAACACTTTGATTTTGTGCAAGATGTTTGGCACGTTCTCGAAGAACTCTACGGCCTGGTTGATGGTCATGTCGAGCACATCGGCTATGCTTTTGCCCTTGAAGCGCACCTCGAGTGTTTCGTGGTTGTAGCGCTTGCCGTGGCATGCCTCGCAAGGCACGTACACGTCGGGCAGGAAGTTCATTTCGATGGTTTTGTAGCCATTGCCCTTGCACACCTCGCAACGCCCGCCACGCACGTTAAAACTGAAACGGCCAGGCTTGTAGCCGCGTATTTTGGCCTCGGGCAGGTTGACGTAGAGCGAGCGTATGTCGGAGAACACGCCTGTGTAGGTGGCGGGGTTGGAGCGCGGGGTGCGCCCGAGGGGACTTTGGTCGACTGCTACCACCTTGTCCACGTGTTCAAGGCCTTCGATACGGTCGTAGGCCAACGGCTCGCGCAATGAGCGGTAGAAGTGCTGCGAGAGTATGGGCAGCAGGGTGTCGTTGATAAGGGTGCTCTTGCCCGACCCCGACACACCGGTCACGCCGATGAGGGTGCCGAGCGGAAAGCTGACGGTGACGCCCTTCAAGTTGTTGCCCCTCGCTCCCACCAGACGCAACACATGGCCGTTGCCCTTGCGGCGGGTGGCTGGCACCTCGATGGCGCGACGGCCGTTGAGGTACTGCGAGGTGAGGGTCTGCGTCTGGAGCATTTGGGCGGGGGTGCCTTCGAACACTACCTCTCCACCCAATCGGCCGGCGCGCGGCCCGATGTCGACCACATAGTCGGCGGCGAGCATCATGTCCTTGTCGTGCTCAACGACCACCACGGTGTTGCCAAGGTCGCGCAACTCCTTGAGCGAGTTGATAAGGCGCACGTTGTCGCGCTGGTGGAGGCCGATGCTGGGCTCGTCGAGTATGTAAAGCACGTTGACGAGTTGCGAACCTATCTGTGTGGCTAACCTGATGCGCTGGCTCTCGCCGCCCGAGAGGGTCATGGAGGAGCGCGACAACGACAGGTAGTCGAGTCCGACATCGAGCAGGAACTTGAGGCGCGACATCAGCTCTTTGAGTATTTCGTGTGCAATGGCCCGGTGTTTGTTGTCTAACTGTACCTCGACGTTGGACAGGAAGTCGTATAGCTCGGCTATGTCCATATTGGAGAGTTCGGCTATGGTTTTGCCGGCAAAGCGGTAGGCCATGGCCTCCTTGTTGAGGCGGGCGCCGTGGCATTCGGGACAGACGGTGGTCTTTGAGAACTGCTCGGCCCAACGCTGCGAGGCGGCTCCCATGTCGGAGTCGGCCATTTGCTGTATGTATTTGACAAGGCCGTCAAACTCTACGTAGTAGTCGTCGGTGGTGTGGGCTACCTGTGCTGGTATGCGCAGGCGGTCGGCACGGCCGTTTAACACCTCGTCGAGGGCCTCAGGCGGGAGGTCGCATATGGGGGTTTTAAGATCGCAGTCGTAGTCGGCAAGCACCGACTGTATCTCCCAAAATATGAGTGCGTTGCGGTATTTGCCCAATGGGGCAAGGCCGCCTTCGCGTATGCTCAACTTGTCGTCGGGCACCACTTTGTCGTGGTCCATCACGCTCACATAGCCCAGGCCCTTGCACTTGGGGCAGGCGCCTTGGGCTGAGTTGAACGAAAAGTTGTGCGGGGCTGGCTCGCGGTAGGCTATGCCCGACGCGGGATCCATGAGCTGCTTGGAGAAGAAGCGTGTTTGGTTGTCGGCAGCGTCGAGCACCATCATCACGCCCCCACCCTGCTGCAAGGTCTGGCCCACACTTTTGTGCAGTCGTTCAGCGTCCTTGGCCTTTACGGCGAGTTTGTCTACCACCACTTCGATGTCGTGGTTTTTGTAACGGTCGAGGCGCATGCCGGGTGTGGCCTCGCGCAGCTCACCGTCGACGCGGACGGTGAGGAAGCCCTTGCGGCGCACCGTTTCAAACAGCTCCTTGTAATGGCCCTTGCGACTGCGCACAAGGGGGGCGAGCAGGTATACTTTGTGCCCTTCGTAGGCAGTGAGTATCATGTCGACAATGCGCTCCTCGGTGTATTTTACCATCTTCTCGCCCGTGACGTAGGAGTAGGCCTCGGCCGCACGGGCATAAAGCAGGCGCAGGAAATCGTATATCTCGGTTACCGTGCCTACGGTGGAGCGCGGATTTTTGCTGGTGGTTTTCTGCTCTATGCTTATGACGGGGCTGAGACCGGTGATTTTGTCGACGTCGGGGCGCTCAAGGTTGTCGAGGAAGTTGCGCGCGTAGGCCGAGAATGTCTCGATATAACGGCGCTGGCCCTCGGCGTAGAGTGTGTCGAACGCGAGCGAACTCTTGCCCGAACCGCTCAGGCCGGTTATGACGCACAGGCTGTGGCGCGGCAGTGTCACGTCCACATTTTTCAAGTTGTGCACGCGTGCGCCATATATTTCGATGTTATTGTCTGATTTAGTTTCTGACATCAGTGCATTTAGGTTTATTCTGTCGTCGTGCCGCTCTCGGTGTAACCGCGCAACACGTTTATCACCTTTTTGATGTTGTAGTGCTTGCCGTCGGCACCACGTGCCTGAATGTTGAGGTAGTATCCGCCATCGGGCACTGCATGGCCGGCGCTGCGACCGTCCCAACCGCCGGCAGGGTCGGTCCACTCATAGAGTTTCTTGCCCCAACGGTCGAACACCATGGCCTTGAACGACACGATGCTCTTGTACCCCTCCTTGACGCGGAACACGTCGTTGACACCATCGCCATTGGGAGTGAAGGCGTTCGGCACTTCGAGCTTTGACTCGGATATGGCTATGCTGAAAGGCTCGTCCATCTCGTAGGCTAGGGTGTCGGTGCCCTGCACAAAACTGACACGCAACTCGACGCTGAATGTGCCTGACTGCAAGAACTCATATTCGGTGTCTTGGTCGTAACGCACAAGGAATGGGGCTGTTTCGCCGCTGCGCGTGAAACGCCACTCGTAAAGGGAGGTGTAGTTGCCCGTGTGCTCGGGACAAGCCTTGAACGTGGCTTTGAACGGGGCAGAACCGTCGTATTGGGTCTCGCTCACCTCCTGCCCGTCATCGTCGGTGTAGGTCATGACGGGATTGGCGGTGGGCAGGTCATCGCTCTGCGCAGCTATGGCAATGATGCTGCACACTAACGTGAGCAAAAATGATATGAAGCGCTGCATAAGTGGTTGTATCTGATTAGAGGAATTGTCTTGAAATGCAAAAGTAATAAATTATGTGCAATATGTAAGCTGCGCACCCCCTAAATCTGTCAGAATGAAGCCTTATGAGCGTCTGAGATGCTTACAAATTTAATATTTAACATTCGGGGTTGCGGGGCGCTACTTTCGGTGGGTTGTTAAACACTTGTTAACCGTCTAAGAAGTGCCGACTCAGCCCATAAATACAAGGGGTCTGCAAGCTGGGAGCACGCAAAGGGGGACGCTTTTAGCAAGTCTTAAAAATGGGCCTTACAGAACGGCAATGTGGTGATAATCAAGGCGGAACACTTGCGCACCTCGTCAAAAATTCGTACCTTTGCACCCGTAAACCTCACGAGGCGGACATTTGGCAACCCTCCGGGCAAGCCGAAAGTCCCTTGGTGCATTTGCCGTTTTATCTGCAGATTCCGCTGCAAGCATCACAGGCTCAAAGGCAGTATGGCTAAACTGACCACTATTGGAGCCGGCGGCAATCCTCGTGGCAAAACTTATCAGATGACTATCAAACAAGTAATTCTTATCTTAGCAACTCTCGTAACATTCGCATTCCCCACAACCGCCGCTGCACAGCAGCATGGCAAAGCATCTTACTACAGCAACAGACTGCACGGACGCCGCACCAGCGACGGCTCGCGCTACCATAAAGACAGCCTCACATGCGCACACCGCACTCTGCCGTTCGGCACACTGCTCAAAGTGACTAACAAGAACAATGGCAAAGAGGTGGTGGTGAAGGTTACCGACCGCGGGCCTTTCGGCCACGGACGCGTGGTGGACCTCTCCATGGCCGCCGCACGCGAACTGGGCATGGTGGGTCATGGTGTGGCCTCGGTAAAGGTTGAACGCATCGGCACTGAAGGACAGGCCGCCGACGACAGACCTGCCGGACTGCCCGAAATGAAATATCTTGACCCCGCTACGGGCAGATACTACTCAATGAAGGAGTGGAAAGCACGTGGCGAGGAACGTCGAAAGCAGCAAGCACACTACCGCGTGCTCAACACTAAACTGACTGCTAAAAACGCAACAAGAACGTCTACACATAAACGCAACAAGTAGCATTCCGCTACACATTGTCCTTGTAGGTGGTGCACGGGCGCCTTACGCCTAAAACACCTACCCACAAGCAGCGGAATCTGACTCTTTATAATACAGCCTCTGCCCCACCACGGGCGGAGGCTTTCTTTTTGCACGGCTCACTGTCCCACAGGCTACCGAGGGGTGGACTAACAAGGGGGGCACTAAAGGCTGGACCGAGTTGCACAATATGCAAAATTGTACGTATATTTGCAGAAACAAACCTAACACCGCACATTATGGCCCGCTATATTAACCCTTTTACAGACTGGGGCTTCAAACACATTTTCGGACAAGAAATAACAAAGGACTTGCTCATCAGCTTTCTTAACGACTTATTCGAAGGTGAGTTTTGCATAGCCTCGCTCGAATTTAAGAACAACGAGCACATTGGCTTGACCGAGGATGCACGAAAAGTTATTTTCGACATCTACTGCACCACCAATGAAGGACGACACCTCATCATTGAAATGCAAAACCGCATGCAGGAGCATTTCATCGACCGCGCGCTCTACTACTCCTCACGTGCTATTATCACACAAGGGCAAAAGGGCGAATGGGACTACGAGCTGATGCCGGTCTATACCATCTGCTTCCTCAACTTTGAGGATGCGCACCTAAAAGAGCGCAAGTTCCGTACAGACCTTGTATTGGCTGACCGCGACACAGGACAGGCTGTTACCGACCACCTGCGCATTGTTTATTTAACGCTCCCATTATTTACGAAAAAGGAGCACGAGTGTAATAACGACTTTGAACGTTGGATATATGTATTGAAGAATATGAATGTATTTGAAAGAATGCCCTTCATGGCCAAGAATGCTGTGTTTCGCAAGTTGGCCGAAATCTCCGACATTACAGCACTGAGCAAAGAGGAACACGAGAAATACGACGAAAGTATCAAAATACTGCGCGACAATTATGCCACCTTCAAATTCGCCATAAAAGAGGGACACGACAAGGGGCGTGCTGAGGGACGTGCTGAGGGACGTGCTGAGGGACGTGCCGAGGGACGCGCTGAGGGACGTGCTGAGGGACGCGCTGAGGGACGCGCTGAGGGGCAAACTAAGGAGAAGAGGCAGATCGCACAAAACATGCTGAAAGAAGGCATGGCCGTCAGCCTTATATGCAAGATGACGGGACTTGACGAGCAAGAGGTTTTGAAACTCAAAGACGAGTAGCACAGACTACTGCCGAAAGGCCATGCACATCACATTATAACAAGGCGCCAACCATTTGTCGTACCCACCTCCACGCAGGAGGGGTACCGACAATATGTATTGAAGAATATGAATGTATTTGAAAGAATGCCCTTCATGGCCAAGAATGCTGTATTCCGCAAGTTGGCCGAAATCTCCGACATTACAGCACTGAGCAAAGAGGAACACGAGAAATACGATGAAAGCATCAAAATCCTGCGCGACAATTATGCTACCTTCAAATTCGCCATAAAAGAAGGACACGACAAGGGACGTATTGAGGGACGTGCTGAGGGGCAAACTAAGGAGAAGAAGCAGATCGCACAAAACATGCTGAAAGAAGGCATGGCCGTCAGCCTTATATGCAAAATGACGGGACTTGACGAGCAAGAGGTTTTGAAACTCAAAGACGAGTAGCACAGACTACTGCCGAAAGGCCATGCACATCACATTATAACAAGGCGCCAACCATTTGTCATACCCACCTTCACGCAGGGGGGGACCGACAAATGGTTGGCGCCTTGGGCTTTATTGTAATCCGCCATCACTTTATTGAGGAGAGGACGGCTGCACCTACACAATAGCGGCACACACGTCCAACATGGCACAATGTAACGTTACAATGTAGTTGGTGCATCAATTCCAACTGATGAATTTGCCATCGGCAGTGATGCCACGCACACTCACGTCAAGCGTCTGGCCGTTGTGCGAATTTGTAAAGAACACCACACTGGCACTGCCCTGTGCATCGCTGCATACGCGCGGTGCCCACATCAATGTGCGGCGTACATCGCGCTCCGAAGGCAAATCGAACTTGCGGTAGTTGGGCGAATAGAACTTTGTGGCCGGGCTAAAGCCTTGTATGTGGCGGTACTCGCGGCCCTTCTTGTTATTCGTGCGATAGGCATCGGGCATTTCGTAAATATATACCGCATAGCGGGCCCACGAGCCACGCACTTCGTCACCAGTTATGGCACTCTCGCGCTTATTGTCCTCGACAAAAGCTACCGACTTCGTATTCTCACAATCAACGCGCATCAGAGCCGAACCGATGTTGCGGGTCGTATCAACAAAGCAATTATTCATGTACACAAATATGACATGGCTGCCGTTGTTCTCATACGAGCCGCTAAACCAATTGTCGGCATAGCTGGCATCGCCCTTACGGTCGGCCGAGGCCCAAAAGTCTTCAGCGCTCTGCCCCTTTTCGCGTTGCACATTATCAAGCTCGTCAAGCAGCCGGGTGTCGTCCACCAAACCATAGCGGTCGTATTCCAGGTCAGTGCCGAGCAGCCTCAGCACGTCTACGAACTCCACCTTCGAGTCATAACCAAGGTCCTTGATGTGCTCCCACGTCTTTTGCACATTGATGTAGTGCTGCGTTTTCGACAAGCCATTACGCTCACCGCCGCCATAAGTATAGCGGTTACCCGTAAAGCCCTTGTACTTGCGTGCACGTGCCACAACTTCAGCCGTACCACTGATGTTCACCACCACGCGCTGCAGTGTGTCTTTCCATTCAAAGAGCCTGTCCTCAACAGGCGGCACACCCGCCGGCACCTGTGTGGGCTGATAAAGTGGCAGGTTCATCTGCGGGGCGAACAAGGGCCGCAAGCGCGGTTCAAACCAGCGGTCTATGGCCAGGCGGCTCCAACAGCGCTTGTTATTCTCGCGCAGACTGAATTGGGTGAGGTATTCGCCCACAAAGTCTACATTCGATTCAAAAGCAAAACACCCTTGGGCATCTGTCACAGTGGCGCCCTCTATGCCCTCGCCCGTAAGGGCATTGCCAGCATACCGGTAGCCACGCAGGTCGAGCGACACGCCGGCATAAGGTTCCCGCTTGTTGTTGTCGCGATAAACAGTGCCACGCACAATCAGTTTATCCTCAATAGGCTGCCGCAATTTGAACGTGTCGCGACCGCACATCACATCAAAAGTGTTAGCTTGCCACCCCTGCACCCGCAGCAGCAGGTCGAGCATGCGCCTGTGTGCCGCATCATTGCGCACAAAGTACAAGTCGGGGCGGTTGATATAGCCACGCACCTCCGAGGCAAGCAGCAAGTTGGCAGCCATACCCCCGTCGGCCGTTTGCGTTATGTTGCCCTGCTCATCGCGCACAGCCACCGACATCATGGCACCGCTCACCGGCCGCTTGTTGGCATCAACGGCCTTGATGGTGACAACAGCGGGCGAGAACGGGTCGTACTCGGCCGCATTCTGCCTCACGTCGAGCGTGGCCATGCGCAATGTGTCGGCATGGTCGAGTGGCACCCAAAACAAGCGGTTGGCAAGGCTGCGCCCGTCGGCACCAAACAGTTCGAGCCGATTCACGCCACCACGCAAAGCCCGCTGCGGCACAAGCAGCTCCACAGGCTCCACGCCCATCGTAAGGGTGTCAAAGTAGCACACATTCTCGCGGTTAAACACGGCCAGGCCGAGCAAGTTGTCAAGACGTGCCAACGAGTCGGAAGCCGTCACCACCACGTCGACCCCCTCAGCTGTCACATCAGCCGTCAGCGCATAGCCCTGCACCGCGTCGGGCAAAGGCAGTTGCTTTCGTTCGCCACCCTTCACTTTGCGCTGCACGTTGAGATGGTGGCCGCCCACCGTAGCATAGCCGTTGCCAAAACCGGCCGGCAAGTCAAAGTCGCCCATACCCTCATACTCAGGCTGGGCTGTAAGGGCGAGCGAGCCGTCGGCACGGTACACACTTATGGTGTCGTCTACCGGATTGCCGCGTCCGTCGGTCAACTTAAATGCCAGGCGCTGCCCCACCCCGCTGATGCGGTTTCCGCCCTCGGGGTAAAAGGTGAGCATGCGGTCGTCAGACTTTGTCATGGAATAAGGCCGCGGACAAGCCAGACTCAAGTGGGTGTTACGCTCAATACTGGGAATGTAGAGTTGCGTGATGTCGGCTTGTGCGGGCGCAACCGATTTCTTTTGAGGATTAGTGCCCACCGCAAACACCGGTATCACACGCGAGTAGCAAGCAGCCTCGCCCCAGTTCACCATTTCACGCGTGTAAGCCCGTATTTCGTAGTAGCCGGCATGCACAGGCATGGCCAGACTCATAGCACCGTCTGCCGTGCCCATACTGTCGAGTTTGAGCAGTTGTTTGCACATCTGTTGGCCGTCGGCATCATTCAGTTCAACATACAGCACGCGGCTGAGCGTAGTAGGCTTCAGCGACGAGGCGCGCACCACGTATGCCTTGTACCACAAGGTGTCGCCCTCAAGGTAGGCCGAATTGTCAAGGTGCAAATACACCTTCTCACGCGGAAAGTCATAGTCAAAGCGTGCCGCAGCCTTGAACTTTGCAAACAGGGCCTCCACATCGCTTGTTGGCTGCGCCTTGCCCACAAGTGCAAGCAGCAACATGACGGCAAATAATAGGTTCCTCATTGTCAGTATAAATAACGGAGTGACAAGTTGATAAGTTGATAAGTTGACAAGTTGACAAGTTAACGGGTTGACGGGTAAGTTTATATACGTTCCTTATAACACCACAAATAGTGCAAAACATACTTACCTGTCAACCCGTCAACTTATCAACTAACCCATCACATCAGCCCAGGAGCTGCTTTACGAGAGTCGAAATAGCCTTGCCATCGGCACGCCCGGCCAGTTTCTTGCTGGCCACGCCCATCACCTTGCCCATATCCTTCATGCTTGTGGCACCAGTTTCGGCAATGATAGACTTAATTTCGGCCTCCAGTTCCTCAGCGCTGAGTGCCTTGGGCAGATATTCCTCAATCACCGCAGCCTGAGCTTCCTCCTCCTCGGCCAGGTCCGGACGGCTCTGTTCGCGGTAGAGCGCAGCTGTGTCGCGGCCCTGCTTAGCCAGTTTCGACAAAATTTTGAGCGCGGTGGCGTCATCAAGCGTATCGTTGGCTCCCGGGGCAGTCTTAGCCTCGATAAAGAATTTCTTCACGTTGCGCAAGGCCTCAAGGCGCATTTTATCCTTAGCCTTCATCGCAGCAATAATGTCCTTACTTACCTTTTCAAATATGTCCATTTTTGCGTTGTGTATTTGTTATACATGCTATTTATCTTCGTGTCAGCGGCCTACCTGCGCGAGAGTTCGCTGATACTCTGCAAGCATTCAGCCGAGCGCTTGAAGGTAGGCACCTCCTCCACCTGTTTGAGCAGCGCCTCATTGTTGAGGTCATCATCGTTAAATATGTAGCAGCGAGCGCGTCGGCGCACCCGTGTCGATGTGCCATAGTAAACCGTGCGGCGCCCCAACTTATCAGCATCGTCAGCGTCAACCTCCAGTTTGTTGTTCCGCTCGCGTTTCTTCGTACCATACAGTCCAAAGCCCGAGGCTATAATAGTAATTTTGATAGTCTGCCCCAACTGCGGGTCAAAGGCCAGTCCCCACTTCGTTTCAATGTCCGAGTTAAAATGTCCCATAAAGGCATTTATCTCGTCCACCTCGCCCGTACGCAAGGTAGCACCATCATCGCTGCTCGTGGTGATGGCTATCAGTATATGGCTGGCGTCAAACACATCATTGTTGTTGAGCAGCGGCGAGTTGAGCGCATCATTGATAGCCCTCGTCACACGGTTCTCGCCCTCGGCATATCCCGTCGACATCACCGCCACACCGCCATTGCGCAGCGTCGTGTTCACGTCCTGGAAATCCAGGTTCACGCGGCCGTGCATCGAAATAATCTCGGTGATGGAGCTCACCGCCGTCGACAGCGTCTCGTCAGCCCGCTTAAAAGCATTGATAATGCTCAAGTCGCTGTAGATGTCACACAAGCGCTGGTTGTTAATCACCAGCATGGCGTCCACCTCCTTCGACAGCTTATCAAGGCCGTCGAGCGCCTTGTCAATCTGCTTTTCGCGTTCAAACAAAAACGGTATCGTCACAATGCCCACCGTCAGAATGCCCTTTTCACGAGCCGCATGCGCTATCACGGGCGAAGCCCCCGTACCTGTGCCACCGCCCATACCAGCCGTTACAAACACCATTTTGGTCTCATCGTCAAGCGCGGCGTTTATCTGGTCAAGACATTCGTTGGCCAGCGCGGCCCCACGTTCGGGGTCGCCCCCCGCCCCGAGTCCCGGTCCGAGTTGCAGGTGGTCAGGCACAATATTGTCGTCGAGTGCCTTCTTGTCGGTATTAGCCACAAGATAGCGCACCTCGGGTATGTTGTCGCGATACATCTGGCCCACGGCATTACCGCCGCCGCCGCCCACACCAATCACCTTGATAATGCGCGGTGTTGTCACATTCGCTATCTGTATCAATTCATCTTCCACTTCCATACTTTCCTGGTGTGTTTAACGTCATGGGCGCAACAAGGTTATAAAGCCGCACCTCATGCGCAGCATTATAACCTTGTACCTTACATATATATTGCCTTATGACGTAGTATTTACATTAAAAAGAGATTACCGAACCCGGCGCGGCGGCAGGTGCGGCAGCGTTCAGGCTCTCAGGCTCAATAGCCACATTGCTGTACGACTTAGCCTTGATGTCCGAGAGTGCCTCCTTTGAGCGCTTGTAAGTCGGTGTCAGCTCCACGAGCGAGATAATCTCCTCGTTGTCAAGGTCGTCAAGCCCAAACAAGAAGAAGCGCGGACGGCGGCGGAGCGTACCCTTCTTGTCGCCACCGTAAAAGTTAGAGCGGCGTTCCTCATTCTCCTCGTCCTTTTCAATCTCCATTTGTCGGCGGCTCTCAGCCTCAGCATCGAGCTTGCTCTTCATACCCGTCACATTGCTTATGCCAAAGCCTGTGGCCAGAATGGTTATCTTAACCTGCTTGCCCAGCGTCGGGTCAGTGTTCAAGCCCCACTTGGTCTCCACATCATCGTGGAACTTCGACATAAAGTCGTGCACCTCGTTCATCTCGTCCATCATGAGCGTGTCGCCCTCCTTTTCGGCGCAGAACGAGATAGAGAGCAGCACCTTCTTCGAGTTAAAGATATCGTTGTTGTTGAGCAGCGGTGAATGCAGCGCTGCCTCAATAGCCTTGCTCACACGGTTTTCGCCCTCGCCGTAGCCCGTCGACATGATAGCCACACCACCGTCCTTGAGCACGGTGCACACATCGCGGAAGTCGAGGTTGATAATACCGTGCATCGTAATAATCTCTGCTATTGAGCGTGCTGCGATGCTCAGCGTGTTGTCAGCCTTTTCAAAGGCCGAGAGCACATTGAGTTCGGGGTAAATCTCGCGCAGACGTTCGTTGTTGATAACCAGCAGCGCGTCGACATGCTTCGAAATCTCCTCCACACCGTCAAGCGCCTGGTCAATCTTCTTGTTACCTTCAAACAGGAAAGGAATGGTCACGATGCCCACCGTCAAGATGCCCATCGACTTAGCCTCGCGTGCAATGACAGGTGCGGCACCCGTACCCGTACCACCGCCCATACCGGCTGTGATAAACACCATTTTAGTACCATCGTTGAGCATGTTGTGAATTTGCTCCACGCTCTCCTCGGCCGCCTCGCGGGCCCTTGCCGGACGGTTACCGGCACCAAGTCCCTCCTTGCCTATTTGCAGGCGCACAGGCACTGGCGAGTCGGCCAGTGCCTTAGAGTCGGTGTTACACACCACAAAGTTCACATCGTGAATACCCTCACGGTACATGTGGTTAACGGCATTACCGCCGCCACCGCCCACACCGATAACCTTTATAATCGAAGGCGTGGTAGTAGGCACGCCCATATCTATCAACAAATCGTTGTTATTATCTTCTGCCATGACTTTCAGTCGTTGTTATGGGTGGTTCTAAAAACAGATTTTTTAGTTCCCCTTATGTTATACACAGTGCACACACGACGGTGTATCACGCATCGCTGTCCTCCTTCACCAGGTTGCCAAAGAAGTTGCTCATGCGCTTCCAGGAGTTCTTCCACTTGTTGCGGCGTTTCTTCTTAGCCTCCTCACGTTCCTTGCGCTCACGTTCGCGCTCCTCTATTTCGGCCTTGATGCGTGCTTCCTCCTCAGCCTTGCGTTGTGCTTCAGCCTCCTCAGCCTTTTTCTTGGCCTCGGCAGCAGCCAGTTCCTCAGCGCTCGGTTCGGGCTCTGTGTCCTTCGGTTCGTCAAACAAGTCGGGCTGGCCCAAAGTCCCGCCGCAACAGTTAATTTCACCCTTGTCAATAAGGGCTATCGCCGCATTGCAGTCGCCATCGTTGTTAAGACCGGGATAGTCGGGTGTGCGGAGCGGAATGCGAATGCTGCGCACGAAGCGTATCTTCTCAAACTTGGTGTCGCGTGTAAAAGCCTTGTCGATATTGCGAATGTTGGCAGCGCCACCCGTCACAATCAAGCCACCAATGAGCTGGCTCACGTCGTAGTTCGACAATGATATTTGGTTCTTCACGTTCAGTACAATCTCCTCAACGCGTGCCTCAACCAGACCCATAAATTCGTCGTACGGAATGGTACGTCCGTCGCGCAGGGCGATAGGCTTGTGCGCGTCAGTGTCGCTCTCCTGCACAGCCGAGCCATACTTCAGTTTGAGTTCTTCAGCCTCGTCGTCCTCAATCTGCAGCGACATGATGTCGCGGTTGATGTTGGCACCACCGAGCGGTATAACTGCCAAGTGGCGCAGCAAGTTGTTCTTGTACACCGCCACCGAGGTCGTTTCGGCACCCATGTCCACAAACACACAGCCCGAGCGCTTTTCGGGTTCGGTAAGCATAGAGTCGGCCAGTGCCTGCACGGTGATGGGCAGGTCGGCAATAGTCACCCCCGCCGTGCGGAAGCAGTTGCGTATCTCCTCGCGCACCGACGAGTTGGCCACGATGTTAAGGTAGTGTCCCTCAATGCTGTCGGCGAGTATGCCCACAGGGTCGATAGTAGTCTGCGCCCCCAGGTGGTACTCCTGCGGCACCGATTCAAGAATGTCGCGGTCGGCGCTGGCCGAAGTGCGGTTCTCGTCGCTGATGGCATCTACCATCTCCTGCGTAATCTCCACTTTCGAGTCAAAGTGGCGTGCCACCGTGTTGGCCACGGTGTGCATGCCCATACCGCCAATGCCCACATACACGCGGCTGATGCTCTTCTGCATCTTCTGCTCCAGCTTTTCACGCATGCTGATGATGCACTGCGTCATTTTGCTCACATTGTTGATGCGGCCCTTGCGTATGAAAGTGGTCGAAGGCTCCTGGGCGAAGGCAAGTACTTGAATGGCGCCGTCGGGCTGCTTGCGGCCTGCCACACCGGTCACCTTTGACGAGCCAAGCTCGATAGCTACTATAAAGTTGTCTTCTGTTGCCATTTATGTTGTTCGTTTTATTTTATACTAATGTAAGTTGGCGCTCACCCCTTTACGGGTTTGCGCCCCACTATCTGCGACACGTGTTCCACCGATATCTCGCTATACTTGTTCCACCCCACCTGGGGCAGCACCTTAGTGTAAAAGGTGTAAAGGTTGCGAAATTTGAGGCTGATGCTGTCCGTATCGCCAAAGTCAATAGTGTGTCCGCCCACACGCGGCACCAGCGTAAGGTGTTGCTGCGACGTCACATATATTTGTTCTATCTGATTGTTCCAAAAGGGGTCGTCGCGCAGAAAGTTGCCCAGTCGCACCAGTTGCTTCTGTGCAAAGGGGCGCGATATGCTGCCCGTGGCCACCACCAGGTCGGCCGAGTAGCCCTGCGGGTTCATGATATGTCCGTGTTCGTCGATGTAGTAATCATCGCCATTGTCGGCCATCACGCGCAGCAGCGGCAAGCGTTGCTGTATGAGCACATTCAGCACCCCGCCCGGCGACTTGTAGCACTGCACCGAGTCAATAAAGGAGTTGCGGCGGAGTGCTTGCTCTATGGCAGCCCCGTCCACCTTGTCCATTTGGCGCCCCACGGGGTACAGCCCCGAGTTGCGCAGCAGACGGTCGGCCTCCTCGGCCGTGATAAAGCCCGCGTGCGAGCTGTCGGCCACCGTAAAGTTCACTTGCCGGCACGTTGTGGTGTCGGCATGCGAGCTAAAATCGACAAAGGCAAAACACAGATAGACTATGATGCCCACCAAGAGTATGAGTTTGATAAACGTCTTCACCGCAATATGCTGTTGAGAGTTGTGGCGGCGCCCACACACAGAGGCTGTGCCCTGCGCGCCCCACTACTTGTGTTCGAGTATCTCCTTAATTTGCGGCACATAATCCACCGCATCACCGGCACCGAGCACTATCAGCACATCAAAGTCGTGCGACTTGACAAAGGCGGGAATGTCCTTCTTCTCTATCAAATGCTTCTCTATGCCCGGACGCAAATTGTCGTAAATAATCTGGCTCGTAATGCCAGGTATGGGCTTCTCGCGTGCCGGATAAATCTCTGTCAGTATCACCTCGTCCAACAGCGAGAGGCTGTCGGCAAAGTCCTTATAAAAATCGCGCGTACGCGTGTAAAGGTGCGGTTGGAAGATGGCCGCAATTTTGCGTCCGTCAAACACCTCGCGTATGCTCAGAATGCTCTGCTTTATTTCGGCCGGGTGGTGTGCATAGTCCGACAGCAGCACGTGCTTGTCGTTTTTCAGTGCAAAGTCAAAACGGCGGTCCACACCGGCAAACGATGCCATGCCGCGGCGTATTTCGTCGGCCGTGGCACCGGCCAGCTGGGCCAGGGCCATGGCAGCAATGCCATTGTCGATGTTGATGCTCACCGGCACACCAAGCTCAATGTTGGCTATGTTCTCAATGGGCGACACGAGGTCGAACACGATGTGTCCGCCGCCAATGCGTATGTTCTCGGCATGAAAATCGCCCTCCGTGCGGTCGTAAGTGTACACGCGCACACCCTCCTGCGGGTTGGACTGCATTTTGAGTCCGCGGTGAATAATGAGCGCGCCACCCGGCTGGATAAGCTCGGTGTAGTGGCGGAAACTCTCAAGATAAGCCTCCTCGGTGCCGTAAATGTCGAGGTGGTCGGCATCGGTTGCCGTAATAACTGTGGCATACGGGCGCAAGTGGTGGAACGAGCGGTCAAACTCGTCGGCCTCTATCACCACATAGGGCGACGTCTTGCTCAGCAAGTAGTTGGTGCCATAGTTCTTGGTTATGCCGCCAAGAAAGGCGTTGCAGCCCACGTGGCTCTCGTGCAGCAGGTGTGCCGTCATCGAGGTGGTGGTAGTCTTGCCATGCGTGCCGGCCACGCAGAGGCCCTTCATTGAGCGTGTGAGGGTGCCGAGCACCTGCGCACGCTTCTGTATGTCAAATCCGTTCTCGCGGAAGTAGGTCAGTTCCTTGTGTGTGGCAGGAATGGCGGGTGTATAAACCACCAGTGTCTCTGCCTTGTCACGACAAGCCTCGGGTATGAGGTCGGGATTGTCCTCATAGTGTATGTCAGCGCCCTCGGCTCTGAGTTCTTCAGTCAGTTCGCAAGCTGTGCGGTCGTAACCGGCCACCACCAAACCTTGTGACAGAAAATAGCGCTCCAGGGCGCTCATGCCGATGCCACCTGCACCGACGAAGTATACTGATTTCATTGTGGTGTTTGCTATATGAATGTGTGTGTTGGGCGCATTCCACAGCGGGGCCGGCCTTAGCAATGATGCAAAGCCCCGGCCCGGGATATTGGAAATGGCTCGACTGGTAATCTTGTATTGTCAGGCGTTCGTACGTACCATGTGTGTGGCAGCCGCCACGCCCCTCGGTTTATTTGCCCTCAGCCAGTTTTATCACCTCATCGGCTATGTCGGACGCGGCATTTGGACGCGCCAGCTGTATGATGTTGTGACTCAGCGATTCAAGCTTTTCGTGGTCGGCCACGGTATTGATGGCCAGCGGCAACAGGGTGCGGCGTGCCTCGGCGTCGGGCACGTAGAGTGCAGCGTTTTTCTGCACAAGCGCCAGGGCGTTTTTGGTTTGATGGTCCTCGGCCACATTGGGCGATGGCACCAGTATCACGGGTTTGCCTAACAGACAGAACTCTGATATGCTGCCGGCTCCGGCACGTGAAATCACGAGATCGGCGGCGGCATAAGCCTGTTTCATGTCGGCTATAAAGTCCATCACCTTCAGGTTGTCAGGACAGCCGCGACGGTCGAGCTCCTCCTTGATGGCACTGCTGTAGTACTTGCCCGTTTGCCACACAAACTGCACATTGCTCTGCTGCTTGACAAGGGGCAGATTGCCCAGTATGCTCTCGTTGAGGGTGCGTGCACCGAGCGAACCGCCAATCACCAGTATGGTGCGTTTGCCCGGCACCAGGCCGAAGCTGCGCACGGCATCGTCCTTCTGCACCGTACCCTCGAGCAGGTTCTGGCGCACGGGATTTCCCGTAAAGAGTATTTTGTCGGCAGGGAAGAAACGCGACATGCCGTCGTAAGCCACACATATCTTGCGTGCCTTTTTGGCAAGCAGTTTGTTGGTCACGCCGGCATAAGAGTTCTGCTCTTGCAACAAAGTGGGTATGCCCATGCTTTCGGCCACATTGAGTGTGGGCCCGCTGGCATAGCCGCCCACGCCTACTGCCACCTGCGGACGGAAGTCGCGCAAGATGCGGCGCGCCATGCGGCGGCTTTCCAGTATTTTGAACAGCACGGGTATGTTCTTCAACAAATTTTTGCGATTAAAGCCGGCTATGGGCAGTCCCTTGATGGGGTAGCCTGCTGCTGGCACACGCTGCATTTCCATACGTCCCTCAGCGCCTACAAAAAGTATCTTGGCATCGGGGCGTTTGGCCTTTATTTCGTTGGCGATGGACACGGCCGGAAAGATGTGGCCTCCAGTACCTCCACCGCTGATGATGACTCTCAATTCGTCGTTCATAGGTCGTCACTATATAGTACAGCGCAAATTTAGCACTTTTTTTGGTGTTGACACTTATTTGCTGCCACGTTTTTGATAAAAAAATTGCACGTGATAGGGAATGTGCCAATGTGGGAATGTGGTAATGTGTTAAATGTTTGGTAATGTGGTGATATGCGCAATGGACTAATGTGCTGACACCGTAGCGCTACTTGGCAGCCGCTAACGCAGAAGTTTAGAGTGTTTAACGGCTGTTCGCCGTTGCGCTTACCGCGGTAACATAAGAACATAAGCTACATAAGAAACATAATTTGGACGTCCGGGAACTGCGTTCCCAGACTTTAAGAAACATAAGGGCTGGCGCCGTAGCGTAGCTTGGCAACCGCTAACGCGGGAAACAAAAGAACATAAGAACATAAGGCCGCTGCGCGGCTGACAGCCACGGACTGATGTCTGCGTGGCTCAAGAACATAAGGGCTGACGCCGTAGTATTACAAGTTGTAGCGCTACGGCGTCAGCCCTTATGTTTCTTAAAGTCTGAGGCGAAGTCTCAGACGCCCAAATTATGTTTCTTATGTGGCTTATGTTCTTATGTTACCGCGGTAAGCGCAACGGCGAACAGCCGTTAAACACTCCAAACCTCCGCGTTAGCGGCTGCCAAGGAACGCTACGGCGTCAGCCCATTACCACATTGACTGCCTCAGAGCAGTGCCCTCAGCTCGTCAATGCTCGTAGCCACGCTGTAGTAGTCGGCCGGCTGGCCGCTCACAAGTCCCTGTGCAAACAGGTTGTCAAGCGCTGCAAGCACAGCGTCCCAACAGCCGTCCACATTGTAGAACACCAACGGCTGGCGGCATATACCTATCACCGTGTTGGCCATGACGGTAAACACCTCGTCGAGCGTGCCTATGCCACCCGGAAGGGCCACAAGCACATCGCTCTCGCGGTTCATCATCTGCTTGCGGTCGCTCAGGTCAACACACCTGAAGGTCACGTCCACCGCATCGCTCACAAGACCGCGTTGCTCAATGATTTCGGGCACCATGCCGTACACACGGCCGCCACTGGCCTTGACGCTCTGCGCCAGCACCTCCATCAATCCTTTGCGCGCACCGCCATACACCAGCGTGCGCCCCGTGCTGCCTATGAGGTGGCCCACCTGGCGGGCGGCCTCAACATAGCTGGCGGGCAGATTGTCCTTCGACGAGAGATAAACACCAATCTTCTGTGCCATACCGCGTCACTTTACGGCAATGCACTCTATTTCGATGCGGGCATTTTTGGGCAGCGTCTTGACAGCCACAGCCGAGCGTGCGGGGAAGGGTGCTTCAAAAAATTGGGCATACACTTCGTTCATCTCGGCAAAGTCGTTCATGTCGGCCAGGAACACACTGGTTTTCACCACATTGCCCATAGTAAGTCCAGCTTGTTCGAGTATGTGCTTGATGTTGGTGAGCGACTGGCGTGTAAGCTCCTTTATGCCGCCTTCGGCAAAGGCGCCCGTAGCGGGGTCGATGGGCAGCTGGCCTGATACGTATACTGTGCCGCCGGCCTCAATGGCCTGGCTGTAAGGACCGATGGCCGCAGGGGCCTGGGTGGTTGATATTGCTGATTTCATAAAATATGTTTGATAAATTAGTAAACGCGATTGACAGTGCAGGCGCAGCCGCCTCAACTCAAAATGAAGAGTATGGCCAGCCAATGGGCCACCGAACCGAGGAGCACAAATATGTGCCACACACCGTGGTAGTAGGGACGGCTGTCGTGGGCAAAAAAGTAGGTACCCGAGGTATAGAAAAACCCTTCAGCACCAAGGCTTACGAGGGCCGGCGTTGAGATGCGTGTGCACACGGGTTCGGCAATGAACACAAAGGTCCAGCCCATAACCAGATAGATGAGCAGCGACAAGCGCGGCCAGCGCCCCATGGCAGTGATTTTGTACACCGCACCGCCCAAGGCCACCGCCCACAGCAGACCGAACACGGTCCAGCCCAAGGCACCGCCCACCACACCGATGCAGATGGGGGTGTACGAGGCGGCTATCATCACGTAGATGCTGATGTGGTCGAGCACACGCAGCCGCCGCTTGCCGTGGCCGGGCAGCCACCAGTGGTAAAGGGTGCTGGCGGCGTACATGAGCAGCATGCCACAGGTAAAGAAGGTGGTGCCGAAGGCGTTTTTCCAGCCACTGCCCCACCCCAAGCGCAATATCACCCAGGCAGCTGCCAGGGTGAACACCACACCACCCAGGTGGGTGAGGGTGTTGAAGCGTTCTTCGCTTGTTCGTTTGCCCAGTGTGTTCATGTTGCAAAGGTAGCGTTTTAATTGTAATCTGCACGGCACGGCACCACAAAAAAAGCGCGTCTGCCACCGTGCCCGCCTCACTCCCTCCGTGCGTGCGGCACACAGCTGCGCCACGCTGGAGAAAAACGCTCACGGGAGACCGATTTTTTCGTTTCTCCAGCCCGGATTTCTACCTCGCACGACTGTTTTTTCTACCTCCCGTTGCAGTGCATGCGGCATGGTGTGGCAGATGGCTAATTTTGGGGGCTGGTTCTGCCTTTCTCACCGCACAAAATTGCCTGAAAATTATTATCACTTTGATTATCACCTTAATTGTCACCTTGAAACCCTGTTAAAACATTTGATTATCAATACGTTGCACGATTGCAGATTTCCAAAATTGTCACCTTGATTGTCACCTTAATTGTCAACAATAAGAATAAGATTACAAAGAAGAAGAGTTAGGGGGTGTGGGGTGAGATGCGCGCTGACGCGCTCACGCCCGCGAAAAGGGCGGCAAAAATTGCAGCTGTCTGAAAAAAAATTGCTACATTTGCTACCTAATCGGGCCGCAGGCTGCCAAACGGGCCGCGGCCACTACCAAACCGACACAAAACAACATCATGCTTGAAATAAAAAACCTCCATGCCTCGGTTGAAGGCAAAGAAATTCTGCGCGGCGTAAACCTCACCATTCGCGATGGCGAGGTGCACGTGCTCATGGGCCCCAACGGCTCGGGCAAAAGCACACTGAGCAACGTGCTGGTGGGCAACCCCAAATACGAGGTGACCGAAGGATCGATTACCTTCAACGGCAAGGACCTGCTGGCACTGCCGCCCGAGGACCGTGCCCACGAGGGTGTGTTCATGTCGTTCCAGGCCCCCACCGAAATTCCCGGTGTATCGATGACCAACTTCATGCGTGCCGCCCTCAACGCCAAACGCAAGTATTTCGGGCAGGAGCCCATACCGGCCGGCGAATTTCTGAAACTGCTCAAGGAGAAACGCAAACTCGTGGGACTCGACGCGCACTTTATGAGCCGAGGGGTGAACGAGGGTTTTTCGGGCGGTGAACGCAAACGCAACGAGATATTCCAGATGGCGGTGCTCGAACCCACCTTCTCCATTCTCGACGAGACGGACTCGGGCCTCGACGTGGACGCACTGCGCATTGTAGCCGAGGGCTTCAACATGCTGCGCACCCCGCAGACAAGTGCCATGGTCATTACGCACTACCAGCGCATGCTCGACTACCTCAAGCCCGACTTTGTGCACGTGCTGGTGAAGGGCCGCATCGTGAAGGACGGCACGGCCAGCCTTGGCTACGAAATTGAAGACAAGGGCTTTGACTGGATTGTTAACAGCTTGACTGAGGAGGCATAAGGCATGATGGAGAGTCACAAACAATACACTGGCATTTACCGCACCCACCGCGACATGGTGGACGACGGCAGCAACGCGGTGATGAACAGCCACCGCGAGGCAGCGGCCGCCCAGCTCGACCTGCAAGGACTGCCCACTACCAAGGTGGAGCGCTACAAGTACACCGACGCCGAGGCGGCCTTTGCGCCCGACTACGGGCTTAACCTGCGCCGCCTGGCTCCAGGGGCCGACCCTTACGCCACCTTCAAGTGCAATGTGCCGAACCTGAGCACATCGCTCTTCTTCGTGGTGAACGATGTGCCTTGTGCCGCACCGCAGAGCTCGCGGGCACTGCTGCCCGAGGGGGTGATGGTGTGTACGCTGAACGAGGCGGCACAGCACCACGCCGACATTGTGGAGCGATACTACAACCGCGCTGCGGCTACCGACCGCGACTTCAGGACGGGGCACGACGGGGTGACACTGCTCAACACCATGCTGGCACAGGACGGCATGCTGATTTACCTGCCCGAGGGCTGCCGGCTGAAGGTGCCCATACAGGTGGTGAACGTGGCATCGGCCAAGGCCGACATGATGAGCGTGCGCCGCATTGTGGTGGTGGCCGGACGGGGGGCCAAGGGCTCGGTGCTGCTGTGCGACCACGCTGAGGGCGAGGGACGCTACCTTACCACCCAGGTGGCCGAGGTGTATGCCGAGGAGGGGGCTGAACTCAATGTTTACAGCATTGAGGAGACTAACGCCCGCACCACGCGCTTTTCGACCATCTACGTGGAGCAGCAGGCTAACAGCCGCTTTAGCTACGACGGCATTGCACTGACGTGCGGACAGAGCCGCAACCGGCTCGACGTGCGCTTGCGCGGCGAGGGGGCTACGGCGGAAATGTACGGGGCGGTGATTGCCGACAGCGAACAGCGTGCCGACAACAACATTGTGGTGGAACACCTGGCGCCAAAGTGTACGAGCGACATGCTCTACAAGTATGTGCTTGGCGGCCACAGCACGGGGGCTTTTGCCGGCAAGGTGTATGTGGCACCGGGGGCTCAGCAAACGGCCTCGGAGCAGACTAACGCCAACTTGTGCGCTTCGCCCACAGCACGTGCCTACAGCCAGCCCATGCTTGAGATTTATGCCGACGACGTGAAGTGTAACCACGGCTCGACGATTGGCAAACTTGACGAGGGGGCGCTCTTCTACATGCGTCAGCGCGGCATTCCCGAGGCGGAGGCGCGCTTGTTGTTGCAGCATGCCTTTGTCAACGAGGTGTTGCGCCATGTGGACATTGAACACTTGCACGACCGCCTCTCACACTTGGTTGAGATGCGTTTCCGCGGCGAACTGGGCAGCCAATGCCACGGGTGCCGGGGGTGCGGCAAGAAATAAATCACCGAAGTTTCGGATTTAGCAAGTGCGGGCTGAAGGCCCAAGTATTTACTCAGCCCAGGGCAACGCCCTGGGTAAAATTGAGCAAGGTTGTGACGCCCTGTAAGGGCAGAAGTAGAAAAACTTCATCATACTTTTGCCCTTACAGGGCGTCACTTTTCCTCTTGATGATAACCCAAGGCGCTGCCTTGGGCTATGGAATTCATTGGGCTTTCAGCCCGCCCTTGCTAAATCCGAAAGTTGAATATAACAAACGTGCTACTACCGATAACAGCCAAACAAAATGACAATGCCCCTATTCTTTGCTATACTATCAAGTATCGTTTTTGCAGGATTCGGCGTTTACGTCTACTTTTATGGCGACACTGATTCCAACGGGCGTAAGCATCATGCCGAACAATCTTGAAAAGTAAACATGCGAATGGACTCAAGCGCCAAACGCTACCACTAATGGTGGCGACGCGTCCCGCGTCGGGAAAAATGCAGCTATATTTAATAGCGTCCGTATTTTTCACCTTTTCCTATCCCGACGCGAGACGCGTCGCCCCCATTAGTGCTTGCGTTTTTTGCAGCACGTTTCAGGCAACTTAAATACATTTCGATACATGTACGACATCAACACAGTCCGCAAGGATTTTCCCATACTTGGCCGCGAGGTGTACAAACGGCCGTTGGTGTACCTTGACAACGCGGCTACCACACAGAAGCCGCGCTGCGTGGTCGAGGCCATAGCCAACGAATACTATTCGGTGAACGCCAATGTGCACCGCGGGGTGCACTTTCTGTCGCAGCAGGCTACCGACCTGCACGAGGCGGCCCGCGAAACGGTGCGCCGCTTTATCAACGCACGCGATGTGGCTGAGGTGGTGTTTACACGCGGCACTACCGAGAGCCTCAACCTGGTGGCAAGCTCGTATGGCGAGGCTTTTCTGCACGAGGGCGACGAGGTGATTGTGACGGTGATGGAACACCACAGCGACATTGTGCCCTGGCAACTGCTGCGCGAGCGCAAGGGCATTGTGCTGAAGGTGGTGCCTATGACCGACGAGGGGGTGCTCGATCTCGATGCCTATGAGCAGCTGTTCACTCCGCGCACACGGCTGGTGTGTGTGGCTCATGTGAGCAATGTGCTCGGCACGGTGAACCCGGTGAAGCGCATGGCGGAGATTGCCCACGCGCACGGGGCGCACATACTGGTGGACGGGGCGCAGAGTGTGCCGCACTTCAAGGTGGACGTGCAGGACATTGGTTGCGACTTTATGGTGTTCAGCGGGCATAAGGTGTATGGCCCCACGGGCATCGGTGTGCTTTACGGCCGCGAAGACTTGCTCGACCGCATGCCGCCCTACCAGGGTGGCGGCGAAATGATAGCACGCGTTACGTTTGAGCATACTACCTACGAGCGTCTGCCTTTCAAGTTTGAGGCTGGCACGCCCGACTATGTGGGCAGTCATGCGCTGGCTGTGGCGCTCGACTATGTGTCGGCCCTGGGCATGGACCACATTCACGCCCACGAGCGTGCACTGACGCAGTATGCCATGGAGCAGATGCAGGCCATTGAGGGCATGCACTTGTTTGGCACCGCTCCCGGCAAGGACGCTGTGGTGGCCTTTAACGTAGGAAACATTCACCCGCTCGACCTTGGCACACTGCTCGACCGCCTGGGCATTGCTATTCGCACTGGTCACCATTGTGCGCAGCCGCTCATGCAGCGCTGTGGCGTGGAGGGCATGGCGCGTGCCTCGTTTGCGCTGTACAACACGCGCGAGGAGGTGGACGCTCTGGTGCAGGGCATTGACCGTGTGCGCAAGATGTTTTAGTTTTTTGAGTTGACGGGGTGACCGGTTAACAAGTTAACAGGTATGACACTCTTACCTGTCAACCCGTTAACCTGTCAACCCGTTAACCAATCCCCCTATCCCCCTAACTATGCTTTTACCCATATTCAACACGCAAGGACTTATTGAAGCTGGCTGCGACGAGGCCGGACGTGGCTGTCTGGCAGGCAGTGTGTATGCCGCAGCGGTGATACTGCCACCTGGCTACACCAACGATGAACTGAACGACTCTAAAAAGCTCTCGGCAAAGCGCCGCTATGCCTTGCGCGAGGTGATAGAGCGCGATGCAGTGGCTTGGGCCGTGGGGGTGGCGACGGCAGCGGAAATTGACGAGATTAACATTCTGAACGCGTCGATACTGGCCATGCACCGCGCGCTTGACAAACTGGCGGTACGTCCTGAATTTGTGATTGTGGACGGCAACCGCTTTAAGCCGTACCACGATGTGCCGCACCAAACGATTGTGAAGGGTGACGGCAAGTATCTGGCCATTGCGGCGGCCTCTATCCTGGCCAAGACGTACCGCGATGACTATATGCACGAATTGCACAAGGAGTTTCCTTACTATGGTTGGGACCGCAATGCGGGATACCCTACCAAGCAGCACCGCGAGGGGATTGCCGAACACGGACTGACGCCGTATCACAGGCTGACGTTTGCAAGCGGTGCACGATAATATGCTGATGGGGTAATGTGCTAAACTCAAACTCCAAACGCTACCTCTAATGGGGGCGACGCGTCCCGCGTCGGGAAAATAAGGCAATGTTCATACACTAAATAAAGGCTCACAGACAGCAGTATCTACACTTCTGTCTGTGAGCCTTTGCCTTTATTCCCGACGCGAGACGCGTCGCCCCCATTAGAGGTAGCGTTTTCTATCAGATTGACAGGGTAAGCGGATTTGAAGCCAAGGAAAGAACTGTTATGCCAGGGAATTGCGCTCTAATGGGGGCGACGCGTCTCGCGTCGGGAAAATAAGGCAATGTTCATACACTAAATAAAGGCTCACAGACAGCAGTATTTACACTTCTGTCTGTGAGCCTTTCCTTAATGCCCCGACGCGAGACGCGTCGCCCCATTAGTGGTAGCGTTTTCTATCAGATTGACAGGGTAAGCGGATTTGAAGCCAAGGAAAGAACTGTTATGCCAGGGTATTGCGCTCTAATGGGGGGCGACGCGTCCCGCGTCGGGCATTAAGGCAAAGGCTCACAGACAGAAGTGTAATTACTGCTGTCTGTGAGCCTTAATTTAGTGTATGAACATTGCCTTAATGCCCCGACGCGGGACGCGTCGCCCCCATTAGAGGTAGCGTTTGGAGCTTGCGACTTGTTTGTGCTTGAGATTAGCACATTGTCATATTAACATATTCCCAACTGCGCTGCCACGTCGCACAGCTCGTCGTACCACGCCTGTCCGAAACGGCGAATGAGCGGGTCCTTTAAGAACTGGTATATGCGCAGATTGAGCTCGCGGCCCTTCTTTACAGCCGCGTGGCACACACTCCAGCGGTGGTAGTGCAAGCCACTCGTGCCGTTGCTGAAACGCTTTTCGCGTATGGGGTAAAGGGCGCACGATATGGGTTTGCACCAGGCGGTGCGCCCCTCGCGATAAGCCTTGTCGGTGGCACAATAACAGCAGCCGTCGGCACCATAGCAGGTGAACACACAGTCGCGGCCGTTGACAATGCTCGTAACGAGGTCGCCCTCGCTGTCGGTGTAGGCCACGCCCTGATGGTCGATGGTAGCTTGTGCCTTGGCACTGAGCTGCGGCCATACGTCGTCGAGCACGCTCTCAAGCTGGCCCACCTCGTCGAGGGTGAGCGGAGCACCACTGTCGCCCTCAACGCAGCACTGGCCCTTGCAGGCGTCGAGGTCGCAGCAAAAGCATTCGGTTAATATGTCGGACGACAGCAACACGTCGCCCACTTGTATGATTGGTGGTATACGTTGATCCATAAATTGTGTGTGTTTGGTTAACGGGGTGACGGGTTGACAAGTAAGTATGCCATACATTGCTTATCATGTTAAGCTGAATGGCGGGATGTCTGAAAAGGCTATGCAAACCTACTTTTCAACTTGTTAACTTGTTAACTTGTCAACTCATGTGCGTTACCAGTTAATAGGCGATATGCCATGTTTGATAAGGTAGTCGTTGCACAGAGTGAAGTGGTGATTGCCAAAAAAGCCGTGGTAGGCCGACAGGGGCGAGGGGTGTGCCGAGCAGAGCACAAGGTGGCGCGAGCGGTCGATTACCTGGCCTTTCTTTTGTGCATAGCTGCCCCAGAGTATGAATACGAGGTGATCGCGCTGGGCAGAGAGCTGGCGTATGACGGCATCGGTAAATGTCTCCCAGCCGTGGCCGGCATGCGAGGCGGCCTGGTGCTCGCGCACGGTGAGGGTGGCGTTGAGCAGCAGCACGCCCTGCTCGGCCCAGCGGCGCAAACTGCCTGTGGCGGGCATGGGACGGCCGGTGTCGGCCTCAATCTCCTTGAATATGTTGACCAACGACGGGGGCATGCGCACACCGTCTTTGACCGAGAAGCACAGACCTTCGGCCTGTCCGGGACCATGGTAGGGGTCTTGGCCGATGATGACGACCTTCACCTGGGAGAAGGGGCAGAGATTGAAGGCGTTGAATATTTCGTTGCCTGGGGGATAGCACGTGCCTTGGGCATATTCGTGGCGCACAAAGTCGGTGAGCTGCTTGAAATAGGGTGCATCGAACTCGCTCTGCAGCTGTGTGGCCCACGAGGGGTGTATCTTTACATTCATAATGTGCAAAGGTAGCTATTATGACACGAAAAAGGCGCACTGCAGGTTTGGTTTCTTGCAGTGCGCCATGTGTTTTGTGCGGTTGGGTGTTTAGTTCTCGGCGGCAGCGGTGTCGTCGTCATCGCTCCAACCGGCATTGTCCCATTCCTTTTTGTTGCTCCAGCGGTCGTCGGTTGAGCCGCCAGACACGTTCATCAGTATGCTTTCGTCGAGCCCGAGCTGGTAAATCTGCATGGCGGGACGTATATATTGCTTTTTCATTATGTCGTTTTTGTGTTTAGTTTAAGTGTGTGCGTGCGATTACTGTGCCATGAATTTGCGTCCGCCCTTGATGTAGAGGCTGCCCTTGACGGTGCGCTGCACGCGGCGGCCGCTGAGGTCGTAGATGGGGGCGTTATCGGCGCTCTGTGCTGAAATGGCGGTGTTGATGTTTGTAACCATGCCATTGCCAAAGTTCATGGCCACGGCATTGACGGCCTCTTGTGCGGGCTTGTCGAGGTAGGCGCGGTTGGCGGGCAGCGGAGCATCGCCTGCTGCGGTGTAGAAGCCCACGCGACGGGTGACTTTGTCGCGTCCGAACACATACACCTGGCTGAGGTCGGTCATTTCGTCGTTTGTGCCTTTGAGATCGTTGTCGATGGCATCGGCGGTGTTGACCACCTTGACGGTTACCTCGCTCACGCCCATGGCGGCTTTGAGTATGACGCCTTGGTTGGCGGGCACATTGCCCTCGATTTCTTTCATGTCGAGTTCCTTGCCATCGGCACTGAGTTTGCCGGCATAGGCTTTCACATCGTCGCCCACGATGGCAAAGTTGAATGGTGTGCATGTGGTGGCAAAGGCTGCATTGTCGGCCTCGGAGTTGTGGAGGGGGAGGACATAAGTGGCTTCGATGGCCTGGAATGCAAAGGCATCGCTGGTGTTGGGGGCATTGGCGTCAATCTTTTCGAAAGAGACCTTGGAGCCATTGAATTTCCACGCTACATTGCCGCTGCCTATTCCCCAATTATTGTAATCGTAAAGACCAAAGGCTTTGTCGGAAATTTTGTAGATTTTCCAAGTGTCATGCCCACCAGCTGCGCCAGGTGACAGCCAAAGTTGTGTCAAAATAGAATTAGAAAGTGCCAAATACGACATGGCAGTCGTGCCGCTCCCCACATTATGGAACTTCAAACCATCGTAGGGGTTGCCTGTCACATACCACAAATCGTTGCGCATGGCGGTGAGGTTGTCGGCCTGTGCCTCAGCACGCAAATTCAGATCTTCGCCATTAGCATAGAGCATGGTGCGTCCTTCGGTGCCAGCACCCGCTACCAGGTAATAGTACACGCGGTTGGCATCGGTGCTGAGGGTGAAGGGCAAGTCGGGGGTACACTCTATATTGATGGTTGTGCCATTATCCTCGGGCTTTATCTCGCCCTCTGGCGCATTTGCCTTGATAAAGTCGGGAACCGTTACTGCGGGATAAGGTTTGTAAGTGTAGACTTCAAACTTCTCGGTCTTTTTGCTATCGCCACCGTAGAGATAGTTGTAGGTGAAAGACACTTTCTCGGGGAATTGGGTGACCTCGTAAAACTCAAAGGTGATGTCGCTGCGTGTAGTAGACGTTTGTTGGTAGCCAATGTTGTGCGGAGCATTGGCCTTGTCGGAGTTGCTTAGGTTCACATTGTCAACTACGTAGACTTCCACCTCGTCATTATGCTCTGTGTATCTTCCAAACTTACCTGTATAATACTTATGAGCACTTGTGGTTTTGAGTTTGAAGCCACTTCCGTCTGACACAAGCGCAAAAGCATTCTCGGTTCCATTCATCGGGAAGTCATTGGGCACCCATTTTTTGTCGTCTTCGCTGACAAACCCCAATGTTTTACTCTGTCCGCCCGAAGCTTTAGACCAATAAGTGTTAGCTGTAAAACTCTGTATGGTGATTTTTCCATCGTCTTTCCTTACCACCCTCCAAAGGTAGGTGTAGTGGTCCTCGCTTAACGGGTTCTCTGTTACTACCTTCAATGCGGTATTGTCGCTCTCACCGTATGCATGAGAGTCCTTATAATACACCCAAGCACCATCTGTACCTGGAATGCGGTCCGATTTCATGCGCAACATATAAACGCCCGTCTGCACATCAGTTACGGGTGTGGTTGCCACTCTTTGTGCCAGCGCACCAAATACGCAGCACGCGAGCATTGCCACCAGTGTGGCCAGTTTCTTAGTCATAGCGTTTAGTTTAGTTATTGTTGTTCTGTTCTTTCGTTTCTGTGAATTACCGCCACATTACCGCACAAAAGTGCATGCGCAAATAGCAAATAGCCGTTTTATGTTGTACAACATATTTTCGGGCACAAACCATACCGCTTGAGGCCTCCGCGGCCCTATGGTGTACCAAAAATCCGGCAGCGGACTGCTTTTGCTCGTCCACTGCCGGATTGGTGTGCGTGATGTGTGTTTAATGTATGTATCTTTCGTGAGACACCATCATAGCTTTAAGGCTTTGAGCGTCTTACTTTTTAAGATAGTCGTCGAAGTAGCGTGTGATGCGCTCGTGCAGGTGCACCATGTCGTGGCCCATCATGTTGTGACCGTCGCCGGGATAGACAAAGTAGTCGGGCTGGGTGCCGGCGTCCTCGCAGGCGCGGAGGAATGACAGGCTGTGCTGCATGACGCAGGTGGGGTCGTTGTAGCCTACAATTATCTGGAGACGGCCCTTGAGGTTCTTGGCCTTGTTGAGGAGCGACGACGAGGCGTAGCCCTCGGGGTTCTCTTGCGGGGTGTCCATGTAGCGCTCGCCGTACATCACCTCGTATAACTTCCAGTCGATAACGGGGCCACCGGCCACACCTACCTTGAACACGTCGGGGTAAGAACACATGAGGTTGGTGGTCATGAAACCGCCAAACGACCAGCCGTGTACGCCAATGCGGTCGGCATCAACGTAGGGGAGCGACTTGAGGAACTTGACGCCCTCGAGCTGGTCCTGCATCTCGATGTCGCCAAGGTGGCGGTGGGTGCAGCTCTCAAACTCGAAACCGCGATTTTCGGAACCGCGGTTGTCAACCACAAAGATGACGTAGCCGCGCTGTGCCATGTATATCTCCCAGGGGCGGGCCAGATAGTTCCACGCTGCCTCCACATTGTGGGCGTGCGGGCCACCATACACATAGACTACTGTGGGGTACTTTTTGGCAGGGTCGAAGCCGACGGGCTTTACAAGGCGGTAGTAGAGGTCGGTTTTGCCATCGGAAGCCTTGATTTTGCCACCGCTGATTTCGGGCACATTGTAGGCTTTCCAAGGGTCGGCATCGGCGTGCAACTTGACGGCTGCTGCGGGCTGGGTGGTGCCGAGCAGGTCGTACTGGCGGAAGGTGGTGGGCGATGACCAGCGGTCGGACAGGTAGAGGCCGTTCTCTGACAGGGCGGCGTAGTGTGTGCCCTGGCCATTGTCGAGGCGGGCCACCTTGCCCGTGGCCACATTCACGCTATAATTGCTGTACTGTATGGGGTTGTCCTGGTTGCTTTGGTAGATGATGCTCTTGGCCTTGGTGTTGAAGCCGAGCACACTGATTACCTCGAACTGGCCCTTGGTGAGCTGCCTGAGCTGGCGGCCGTCGGCAGTGAAGAGGTAGAGGTGGTTGTAGCCGTCGCGGCGGGTTTGCATGACAAACTTTGTGGCGTCCCACGGCAGGAACTGTATGGGGTTGCACGGCTCTACGTAGCGGGCATTGCTTTCGGTGTAGAGCACGCCCTTGCGTGCACCGGTGTGTGCATCGTATGCCACGAGTTCGGCCTTGTCCTGTGTGCGGGGCAACTCAAACATGTAGATGGTGCGCTCGTCGGGGCTCCACGCTATGTTGGTAAAATAGCGGTCGGTGGGGTCGCCAGCCTGCAGGTAGACTGTTTTGTCGGTGGCGGGGTTGTACACGCCCACGGTTACCTTGTGGCTGGTCATGCCGGCCATGGGGTACTTTTCGGGGGCGAGCTGGGCCACGCGGTGGTTGATGTCGACAAGGGGATAGTCCGTCACCATGCTTTGGTCCATGCGGTAAAAGGCGAGCAGGTGGCCCTTGGGACTCCAGAAGGTGCCCTTGCGTATGCCGAACTCGTCGCGGTGTACGCTAAGGCCGTACTGCAACTCGCGTGAGCCGTCGGTGCTCACTTGGTGGGTTTTGCCGTCGGCGGTCTTGACATAGAGGTTCCAATCCTTTACAAAAGCCTCGTTGTGGCTATAATGGCTCATGTCGTTGGCATAGGCGCCCGGCGTGCGCTCGGTGCTCCACACCACCTTGCGCTGCTGCCAGTTGTAGAGCAGGTTGAGTTTGCTTGTTTGCAGGTAGACCTCGGATTTGCTGCCCGAGGGGAACTGGGCGTAAAGCAGATTGTACACCTTGCCATACTTGGCGGTGTCGATGGCTGCATTGAGCTGGTCGGTGGTAAAGAGCACACGGGGCTTTTCGGCCTTGCCCTTGTTGCTGGCCAGGGTGCTTACTTCGTCAACGTCGAGCTTGAGCAGGCGGTCGCCCCAGAAGGCGGTGCCGTAATATTTGGGCATGATGTTGGCGTAGTTGTTGCCGCCCCACATCAAATCCTCGAGGGTGAAACTTTTCTTTGTCTGTGCCATGGCATTGGTACCTATGAGCAGCGCCACGGCTGCCACGATTAAGTGTTTGATTTTCATTTGTATGGTGTATGACATATTGCAAAGATGCGGCCTGTGCATTAGTGTGCCCGGGCCGCATCTTCGGTATATAGATTTTATTTATATGTATTATCTGTCAAAGCCGGCCTTGCGCTTGAAGTCGCCTTTCTGTTTGAAACCCGGGCCTTTCTTGAAACCGCCTTCGCGCTTTTTGCCACCGAAGCCGCCTTTCTTGGAATCACCCTTTTTGAAATCGCCCTTCTTAAAGCCGTCTTTCTTGAAACCGCCTTTTTTGAAACCGCCCTTCTTGGCATCGTCGCCATCGCGCTTGGGTTTGCGGGGTGCGTGCAGCTGTTCAAATTCGCGGTGCTTGCGGCGCAGTATTTTGTATGCGGGGTCGAGGTCGTCGTCCTCGTCGTGGCGTTCTGCATCGTCAAAGCGCTTTTTGAACTCGTCGCGGTTGGTGCGGAAACGGCGCTGGTCGCTCATCAACCGACGCTCTACGTCGGTTTTCACCTTGCCACCCTCGGCACGGAAGTCGCTAAGCTTGCCGCTGAACAGCTGGTACTTGCGGAAGTCGCAGTCGAGCTTGCCGTTGAATATCTGTGTCTTGAGGCTGGGACGCAAGCCAAGGTTTTCAAACAGTTCGGCCTTTGACGAGATAATCCATGCCTCGCCACCCTGAAACTCGTTTTTGAGCACCTTGCCTATAGCCTGGTACAGGCCCAAGATGTCGGGCGGGGTAAGGCGTTCGCCATAGGGCGGGTTGGTGACGATGATGGACTTTTGTGCGGGGGCAGTGAACTTGCGGAAGTCCTGCTGCTGCACGGTGACGATGTCGGCCACACCGGCGCTGCGCACATTTTTCAGTGCGCTCTCTACTGCCGGCACATTGATGTCGTAGCCGTAGATGTGGTGGCTGAAGGTGCGCTCTTGTGAGTCGTCGTCGTAAATTTCCTGCAGGAGTTCGGCATCGAAGTCTTTCCACTTTTCAAAACCGAACGACTTGCGGAACACGCCGGGGTAGATGTTGCGGGCCATGAGGGCTGCCTCTACCAAGAATGTGCCCGAACCGCAGAAGGGGTCGATAAAGTCGCAATCGTACTGCCAGCCGGTGAGCTTGATAAGGCCGGCGGCCAGCACCTCGTTGATGGGGGCCTCGACTGTGGCCACGCGGTAGCCGCGCAGGTGGAGCGAGTCGCCCGACGAGTCGAGCGATAGGGTGCAGTCGTCCTCGGCAATGTGTATGTTGAGCTTGACATCGGGGTTGGTGATGCGTATGTTGGGGCGCTCGCCGGTTGTGTCGCGGAAATAGTCGACAATGGCGTCCTTTACCTTGTAGGCCACAAACTTAGAGTGACGGAACTCGTCGGAGAACACTACCGAGTCTACCGCAAAGGTGGTGTTGAGGTCGAGGTACTGACTCCAGTCAATCTTTCGCACAGCCTCGTACACGTCGTCGGCTCCTTTGGCCTTGAAGTGCTTGATGGGTTTGAGCACACGTATGGCCGTGCGCAAACAAAAGTTGGCGCGGTACATCATGGCCTTGTCGCCGGTGAACGACACCATGCGGCGGCCTATCTGCACATTGTTAGCACCAAGTTCGGTGAGTTCTTGTGCCAGCACCTCTTCAAGTCCTTGAAAGGTTTTGGCTATGAGTTCAAATTCTTGCATAATCGTTTGTGGAGTTTGCCGGCAAATGCGGTTTTGGCAGCTGCATTGCCAGCCTATATGCGTATGGTTTTAACAGACGTAAGGGGGGAGTGTTGTGGTGGCAGCACTTGTGCGTTACACCACGTTGCCACGCTTGGTGGCTGTGTCACACCCTTTGGCCAGCGGGCACATCGTGTGTCACCCACTTGTTGGCACCTATCACGGCATCGCGGCCAATGGTGATGCGGCCCAATATGGTGGCGTTGGAGTAGACTATGACGCCGTCCTCGAGTATGGGGTGACGCGGATTGTTCTTGATAGGATTGCCATTGACATCGAGCGGAAAGCTCTTGGCTCCGAGCGTCACGCCCTGATAGAGCTTGACATGATTGCCAATGATGCAGGTGGCGCCTATCACAACGCCTGTGCCGTGGTCGATGGTGAAGTATTCGCCTATCTGTGCCCCCGGGTGAATGTCGATGCCCGTCTCGCTGTGTGCGAGTTCGCTGATGATGCGCGGAATGAGCGGCACATCGAGGCGATAAAGCTCGTGGGCTATGCGGTAACACGTCAGGGCGCGTATGGCCGGATAGCAGCTTATCACCTCGCCGTTATTCTGCGCGGCGGGGTCGCCCAGGTAGGCGGCCTCTACATCGGTGGCGAGCGTGCGGCGCACTTGTGGCAACATGCTGATAAGTGTGGCAGCTATGGCCTCGGCCTTTGTGTGGAAATCTACTCCCGTACATCGGCAGTCGTCGTCCTGCTGACCGAAACAGAGTCCGGCCTGCACTTGTGCGGTCAACAATGCAAAGAGGCGCTCAATTTCCATACCTATATGGTAGCGCACAGTGACGGCGTTGAGTGTGCTTTTTCCGTAATACCCTGGAAAGAGCACAGCGCGGCACAGCCCTATTATCTCTTCGAGCGCTGCCGAAGAGGGCAAGGGGTCGCCATGACGGTGCTGATGGAAGAGTCCTTGCATCTTGCTTGTGTCGGACAATTCCTCCACCGTCTGCCGTAACAAATTGGTGTAACTTTCGGGAGGGTTCATAGCGTATATTGCCTTTATCGGGCAAAGGTACGAAAAAATAAGCTAATACGCCAATGTGGGAATGTGGGAATGTGACAATGTGGGAATATGCTAATGCGACAATGCTCTAATATGCTAACGGACTGACGCCGTAGCGTGACTTGGCAGCCGCTAACGCGGTAAACAGAAGAACATAAGAGCATAAGGACATAAGGCCGCTGCGCGGCTGAAGACCACGGACTGACGTCCGCGTGGCCTCAAGAACATAAGGGCTGACGCCGTAGCGTGACAAGTTGTGACACTACGGCGTCAGCCCTTATGTTCTTATGTCCTTATGCTCTTTTGTTTTCCGCGTTAGCGGCTGCCAAACCACGCTACGGCGTCAGCCCATTAGCATATTGCCACATTAAATATAGTATTCCACAGGGTCGGCCAATCCGGCACGCAGAGCGTAGCGCACTGCCTCGTAGGCCGTTGACACGCCGAGTTTGCGGAAGAGGTTCTTCTTGTGCGTCACAATGGTATGCACCGACGAGTTGCGCCGCGCAGCTATCTCCTTGGCCGTGAGCCCCTCGGCCATTAAAGTGAGAATGGACGTTTCGGTGGACGTGAGGCGCGGCAGGTTCTGTTGTGTTGTGGCACGTGCACGCAACACGTCGGACACTGACGGACACACCTCGCGACCGCCATTTGAAATGCGGTAAACAGCCTGCACCACATCAGTGCGCGTGCAGTCCTTTGTAAGGAAACTCACCTGAGGCTCTGCCCCGAACAAGCGCAGCAATCCCTCGGCAAATTCGGCCGACAACAACGACCAATGCACATGGGCAAAGCGACGCAAATAGATGAGCAACTGCTCGGGGGTGGCAAAATCGAACAGTGTGAAGTCGAGCACCACCAACGCCTCCGGCTCGGCTTGCAAAGCCTTTGCCAGTTCGGCTTTGTGGCCTACAAATCGCAAAGGCTGACCAGCCAGATAGGTGGTCAGCGCATCGCGTGTTAGTGGTTGATTGTCAGCAATTATAATCATACGGGATATTCCTCAAAGGCATAGAGCACAGTCGACAGGTAGCGCTCGCCCGTGTCGGGCAACAAGGCCACAATGGTCTTGCCCTCGTAGGCGGGTTTCTTGGCCAACTCGATGGCGGCGTGTAAGGCGGCGCCCGACGAAATGCCTACCAGCAGTCCCTCCTTTTTGGCCAAAAGGCGCGAGGCACGAATGGCGTCATTGTCCTCAACGGGCACAATGGCCGTTGCCACCGAGGCGTCAAAGTTGCCTGGCACAAAACCTGCGCCAATGCCCTGTATTTTGTGCGGACCCGAAGGCTTGCCCTCGAGCACAGCGCTCGTAGCGGGTTCAACAGCGTAGGCCTCGATAGCCGGATTGTGCTTGCGCAGGCCGCGTGCCGTGCCGCTCAGTGTGCCGCCAGTGCCTACACCGGCCACAAAGGCGTCGACCTTGCCGTCGGTGTCGCGCCATATTTCCTCGGCCGTAGTACGGGTGTGGGCGGCGGGGTTGGCAGGATTTTCAAACTGCTGCGGTATAAAGCTGCCCGGGTGCTCCTGCTGCAACTCCTTTGCGCGCTTGATGGCTCCCTTCATACCCTCGGCGCCTGGTGTCAGCACCAGTTCGGCACCGAGGGCCTTGAGCAGGTTGCGGCGCTCCAAACTCATGGTTTCGGGCATGGTGAGAATGAGGCGGTAGCCCTTTACCGATGCCACCCACGCCAGTCCGATGCCGGTATTGCCACTGGTAGGCTCGATAATCACGCCGCCGGGCTGCAATTTGCCCGTCTGTTCGGCATCCTCAATCATGGCAAGTGCCACCCGGTCCTTTACGCTGCCACCGGGGTTGTAATACTCGAGTTTGACAAGCAGACGTGCCTTGAGGCCAAGCTCCTTTTCGATGTTAGACACTTCGAGCAACGGCGTGTTGCCCACGAGTTCAGTAAGTGAGTGATAAATCTGGCTCATAAGATGTAAATGTATTTGTTAAGTAGGTGTTCAAAATTAGTTGATATGAATTGGTGCAGTATTTCGTTCAGAAACATAGGTCGAAGAGGGAGCGTAGCGGGCTACGTGACCGATGAAACCTATGTTTATGGACGAAAGAATGCGCCAAGGCATATCGACTAATTCGGAACATGATTATATAAACTAATTTTGAATACCTACTTATTAGTTTACGAGTGCAAAGTTACGGCCGTTTGCCCCCTTTAGCAATACCAAACGTTTGGTATATCGTATGCCACGTGTGTACCAACAACAAAAATCCTCTGCAAAGCGAACTCTGCAGAGGATTAAACCTTTTACCTTATGAACCAAAAACTTGTATTAGGCGAGCTTGTTGATGTGAGCCATCACACCACTCTTGATGTTAGCTGCCTTGTTCTTGTGAATAATGTTCTTCTTAGCAAGCTTGTCCAACATCTTCTGAACCTTCGGCAGAAGTTCTGTTGCAGCTGCTTTGTCAGTCGTAGCGCGGAGCTTACGTACTGCGTTACGCATAGTCTTAGCGTAATATCTGTTGTGCAGTCTGCGAGACGCCGTCTGACGAATTCTTTTTACAGATGATTTGTGGTTTGCCATTTCTTATTTTCTTATTATTAGTAGTCCCTAGGAGAGTCGAACTCCTCTTTAGAGAATGAAAATCTCTCGTCCTAACCGATAGACGAAGGGACCATCGCGTTGTGATTAGTGGCCCGTCTGCTTGAGGCGTGACCGTTTGTCTCATTTGCGAGTGCAAAGGTAGTACTTTCTACTATTCCGTCCAAATGTTACGCCTGTTTTTTTTCAAAAAAGTGCATTTTTGTGCATTTGCGCCCAATTTTACGTGCTTTCGGTGGCTATAAAACGCCAAATCGGTACTTTTGCACAACAGAGCGCAACTGCTGGTTAAGGCTGCGCAAACAGCCTCTTGGCACATCGGCCACACCCGCACGCCCTCCCCGTTTAACCATATTACTATATATAATAGCGCGCACGCGTATATATAACCTAAGTTTCGGATTTAACAAAGACGGGCTGAAGGCCCAATGTTCTTCATAGCCCAGGGCAAGCGAAGCGGCACCCTGGGTTGATATGAAAGCAAAAGTTACGCCCTGTAAGGGCAACAGTAACAGAGCTTTTTACTTTTGCCCTTACAGGGCGCGACTGCTTCAACACGCGATACCCAGGGTGCCGCTTCGCTTGCCCTGGGCTAAGTAAATACTTGGGCCTTCAGCCCGCACTTGCCAAATCCGGAACTTGAGTATATAATATTGTGTACGCACGCAAAAACAACCGTGCGCACGTACACCGCAAATGTCATTATGAAATCGCGAGCCATAGTTTTACATATCACAAAATACAACGACGAGCAGCTCATTGCCGACCTGCTGACCGAAAATCAGGGCAACTTGGGCATGATTGTGCGCATTAGCCGCTCAAAGCGGACCGCGGTGCGCCACACGCTGTTTCAGCCGCTGGCCATTCTCGACCTGGAGTGGGAGCACCGCCCAAAGGCTAACCTGCAGCGGCCCAAGGCGGTGCAGGTGGCATGGCCATTGTGCTCGCTGCCCACCGACCCCTACAAACTGTCAATTGCCATGTTTGTGGCCGAAGTGTTGCACCATGCCATCAAACAGGAGCCCGACTCGCACACCATATTCAATTACGTGCTGCGCTCAGTGCAGTGGCTCGACGTGTGCCAGTCGGGCTTTGCCAACTTTCACTTGGTGTTTCTGCTGCGCCTGACGCACTTCCTCGGGTTTATGCCAAATGTGGAGGACGCACATGAGGGCGACTACTTCGACTTGCGGGCTTCGTGTTTTACCGCACAGCAGCCGTCGCATGCCGACTTTCTGGCGCCGCGCGATGCGGCCTTGGTGCCGAAACTCATGCGTATGCGCTACGACACCATGCGCTTTTTCCATTTCAATGGTGCCGAGCGCTCGCGCCTGCTCGAGTATATCAACCTTTACTACCGGCTGCACGTGCCAAACTTCCCCGAACTCAAGTCGTTGGCTGTGCTCAAGGATTTGTTTGCACACTGAGGCGCCCCGCAGCATGGGGGATTCAAAATCAGCAACAAATACAATACCGCTTTGGGGGATTTTAAGTAGCCTAAACGCGCTGCAAGGAAACGCAAGCACTAAATACTACCACCAAACGCTAACATCAAACGCTACCACAAAACGCTAGCTCAAAACGCTAGCTCTAATGGGCGACGCGTCTCGCGTCGGGTTAATGAAGGAAAAGAATACAAGCTCTACTAAATAACAGTTGCACTATCCCCGACGCGAGACGCGTCGCCCCCATTAGTGGTAGCGTTTGGTGCTTGAGGCCGTTCGAATGTTTACGTTTTACCAAACAACAATAACATATATATTCCCCTCTATTTTGAACGCTCTACCCGCAGCGGCCATACACACTACAAGCGCAAGCATCAACAGGGCTCAGCCCTTGGTGCTTGCGCTTGTAGTATATCTATATATGTACATCAGAATGTCAGACGGAACATGCCGCGAATGCCCCACTTTTGTGTGCCCGGACGTATATAGTTAAGGCGGTGCACATACTCAATGTGGAATATCTTGAATATGTTGTGAATACCGGCCACCACCTCAACATACGGCACCTTGCGGTCCATCACGCGCGACTGGTAGTTGAACCCGTCATCGCCCCAGTTGCCGGGGAAGTAGAGCAGGCGCTGGTCGTTGGCGTTCTTGTCGAGGAACGGATTGTTCTTGCTGCTGAGTGTGCCCCACAGCACATTGCAACCAATATATTCGCGCCATTTCAACTTTTTGAGCAGAGGTATGCGGTTGAATATCTTGCCGTTCAAGTCCCACGAATACATGAGCGACACGTAGCGGTCGTTCAAGAACTCCATGTTGTCGATGAGGTTGAAGGTGTTATCCTCCATAATGTACGACAGGTTGGCAGCTGGCATGATGAGCAACGGGAACGGCACTTTGTTCCACTGCACGCCACCCTTGAGCGTAAAGTCCATTTTGCCCCACGAGGCCAGCCACAAACGCTTGTACACCCCGGCCTCGGTCAGGTTGTAGGCATAGTCGGCACGGCCAAAGTTGTAGAGGCCGGCGGTGTGGCTGAGCGAAAAGATGGGCGCATCGTTATTCGATGCTATGCGGCGCTGCTTGGTGTTAATCCATTTTACGCCAGGCTGGTAGCGTAGCCCCATGCTCAAGTCGTAGGTGCGCAGATAGGGTAGATTGAAACCCGCCTCACGGCTGATGCCGTCGGCATGCACGCTTTGGTAGAACAGGTGGCCCGTAGGCGTGTCCTTCGATGTGCGCAACTGCACGTCGAAACGCAAACCATTCTCCCACTCGCGGTCCCACAGCAGTTTGTAGGTTTCGTAGTACATCATGTGGTCCACCGTGGTCCACTTGAACGAGGTGAACACGTTATCCTTGTCGGTGGGCATAAATTTGTCGGAAGGCGACATCACGTCGCGCGAGTAGTTGAAGGTGAGGTTGTTCACCGGAAACTCGCGTGGCAAATAGGCCTTTTTGTTGAACGAATAGGTTACCTCGCCCATGCCTTTCCACTTTTCGTCCTTAAAGCCGTAGGCTATGTAGCCCTTGAGAAACAGGTGCTTGTTAAAGTTGGCCGTGGTTTGGGCCGAAGCACGCAGGCGCAGCCCGTCAACAAAGTTGTGCGTTATCATGGTGTTGACCGGACCGATGTCTACCTTCGATGGTTTGTCGGGGTTCACCGATGTTTCTACAAAGTTCTCAATAAATGCCTTGGCCACCCACAGCACGGGTTTGAAGCCCTTCACGCTTTCGAGCTTCTTGATGAGTTGTTTCATTGTGCTCTCGCTCTTGGTGAGCGAGTCGGCACGGTGCTCCTGCCAAAAATGCTCGTCCTGCATCTGTGCATTGGCCGAGGTGAGCGTCTCGCCCTTGAACTTGAAGGTCTTGTCGGGAATGGGTTCGAAGGCAAAGTTGCTATACTCGGTGTCGCGCTTTACCTGGAATTTGCCGGCCGACTTGGTAATGTGCAGCTGCACAAGCATGTTGTCCTTTACAAGCACCTGCTCGCCGGTGGGCAACTGGTCGAAGGTTTGAATGATGCGCATGCTCTGCACAAAGTTCACATCGCTGCGCACGGGTATGCCCATGTCGGCCTTGTAGACGCGGTAAGTGCCATCGGCCATGATGTAGAGGCTGCCCGAAAACCCGAAGTCCTGCGGATTGTTAGGCGTAAAGTCCACCTGTATGCAGCGCTGTTTGCCGTCCACCATCAGTGTGTCTACTATAAAGTAGCGGTAAAACGATATGGCCGTTCGCGATGATATCGGACTGGTAAAGGGGTATTGCAGCAAGCGCACCTCGTCATTGTAGATGTCTACATCGGTAAAGCAGTCCTTCAGCATGGTGTTGACAATGTCACCCGTGTTGAGCAGGTCGTTGATGCCGTTTGAGCGCTGACCAAGAATGATGTTCTTCTCGCTCTTGGGCTCCTTGCGGTAGATAAGGCGCGTGACGGTTTCGTCCACCGACAGGGGCAGAATGAGTTTGCCCGTCTCGTTACACACCTCCACGTGGTCTTTAAGGAAAGGCAGTTTCTTGAATTTGCCTTCTTCAAACACCTTGTCGGTCACATCGTTCAGGGCAAAGGTTATTTTGCTGTATTTGTCTATGCTGTAATAGTCGTGCTGATGCAGGTCGCTGCTCTTCTTAGCCGCTATCACCTTGCGCATGAGTTCAACGGCAGGGTTGTTCTTGCGCGAGTATTTGGTTTTCTTGCCCGTCACCTCTGCCGTGCCGAGCGAGCGGTCCAGCGACTTAAGACGGAACACCAGCGAGTCGGCCACCTCCTTCACCGAAACGGTTTTGGTTTCGTAGCCGAGCACCGAAAAACGCAAACGACCGGCTTTGAACGGAAGCGTGAAACGCCCGTCGAAGTCGGTTTGCGTGCCACCGCCATCAACGTATATCACATTGACGAATGGCAGCTTCTCACCAGTTTTACTGTCAATCACCACGCCCGAAATGTTGCGTTGGGCCAATACGGCACCAATGCAGCCGAGCAGCAAAGTCAAGAGTAAGAATAGTCGTTTCATAAGTTGTGTTGGAAATATAAAGGGCCCCTCCCCTACCCTGCGGAAGGGAGGAACCCCATACTTTTATGTCATGCCAATGCGTTCGGCACACGCAGCACATTGCATGGTGCTGATGCCGGCATCAATCAATTTCCTCGTCTGCCTCGTAGCCACCCATTTCGCGAATGGCATTCTTCAGCATCACATACTGCTGGAAGAGGTGGTTGATAGGCACCTCGCCCTGCGTGTAGTCGTGCATCGGGCTCTTGAGGAAGAAGCTCAGGAAGCGCTGCGTGCCATAGCGGCCCTTGCGGGCAGCGAGGTCGGAGAGCAGCACAAGGTCGAGCAACAGCGGAGCGGCCAGAATAGAGTCGCGGCAAAGGAAGTTAATCTTGATTTGCATGGGGTAGCCCATCCAGCCAAAGATGTCGATGTTGTCCCAACCCTCTTTGTTATCGTTGCGGGGCGGATAATAGTTGATGCGCACCTTGTGGTAATAGTTGCTGTAAAGGTCGGGCTGCTTGTCGGCCTCGAGTATGCTCTCGAGCGTCGAAAGCTTCGACACCTCCTTGGTGTGGAAGTTGGCAGGCTCGTCGAGCACAAGGCCGTCGCGGTTGCCAAGAATGTTGGTTGAGAACCAACCACTCAAGCCCAGGCAACGGGTGCCGATGATGGGGGCAAAGCCCGACTTGACAAGTGTCTGGCCCGTTTTGAAGTCCTTGCCGGCAATAGGCATCTTGGTTTGTTCGGCCAGCTCCCACATGGCAGGAATGTCCACCGTGGTGTTGGGGGCACCCATTATGAAGGGGGCACCCTCCTTCAAGGCTGCATAAGCATAGCACATTGAGGGGGCAATGTGCTCGCGGTCGTCAGCCTTCATGGCTGCCTCGAGGGCCGAAAGTGTGCCGTGCACCTGTTCGTCGATGGGCACATATATTTCGGTTGATGCGGCCCAAATCACTACCACACGGTCAACGCCCTTTTCGGCCTTGAACTGGCGGATATCCTGGCGCAGGGCCTCAACCATGTCCCAACGTGTGGCACAATCCTTCACATTGTCGCCATCAAGGCGCTTGGCATAGTTGTGGTCAAAGGCGGCCTTCATGGGCACAATGGCCTTGAGCTCGTCGCGCACCGGCTCAATGTCGCGGTCGCGCAGCACCTCGGCATTGAGGGCGCTCTCATAGGCATTGGCCGGATATACGTCCCATGCACCAAACACAATGTCGTCGAGCTGGGTCAACGGCACTATCTCGCCATAGTGCAAGTATTGCTTGTCCTTGCCACGGCCTACGCGGATTTTGTCATACTGTGTCATTGAGCCAATGGGCTTGGCCAGGCCTTTGCGGGCCATGAGCACACCGGTCATAAAGGTGGTTGTTACCGCACCAAGACCGACGCACATCACGCCTAATTTTCCTTTTGCAGGTTCCATACGAATATTACTGAGTAAAAAGGTTGTTATTATAAAGATATAATGTTTGTTGTTTAGGAAAATGCTGTCCGTGCACTTCATACTACACGGCGCAACTGCAAAGGTGCAAAAAACCTCTTTGCCATGCAAAGTTTTACGCCAAAATTATTGGCCGATGCAGTGTTTATGGAACACATTAAGGTAAAAACAGACACTTTTTATGCGTTGGTGGAATTAGCAAACAAGTTGACAAGTTAACGGGTTAACATGTAAGTTTACCAAGCTTTTTAAGCTTCTTACCATTATGACTTTAACATAATAACTCAACTTTCGGATTTAGCAAGTGCGGGCTGAAAGCCCAATGTAATCCATAGCACTAAACGCTACCACTAAACTCAAGCACAAACTCGAGCACCAAACGCAAGCACTAAACGCTAACACTAAACGCAAGTTCTAAACGCTACCTCTAATGGGGGCGACGCGTCTCGCGTCGGGCATCAAGGTTTAGGCTCACAGATAGGCATGTAATTAGTGCTGTCTGAGAGCCTTTATTTTAGTGTATTAGCCTTTGCCTTAATGCCCGATGAACGCGGGACGCGTCGCCCCCATTAGTGGTAGCGTTTAGCGCTTGCGTTTAGTGCTTGCGTTTAGTGGTAGCGGGACCTTTACCATACTACAAAAGCTTTACTTGCCGAGTATCTTACATCTTACACTAACACGCTGCAACTCATTGACTATCAACACTTTATTTAGTGTAAGATGCTATCAATTTCACCTACACGCAACCTACACAACCCTCATGCTGCCACACGGCACAAACACGGGAGGAAGACATCACGGCATAGGGGAACAGAAAAGTCTGTTGCTCCGACTGATTTTTCTGCGTCCCTGTGCCGTATTATCTACTGCATACGTCCATGTTGACTGCGAGGCTGCGGGGTAAGGTGTGTAAGATGTGTGCAAGGGTGTGTAAGATACTTTGGAATCATCTTACACTCTTGAAACATCTGTGTATCAACTTGTTACGCATGAAAAGTGTAAGATGGCAGTAAAAACACACGCACTCTTTTACATGAGGGATGACGGGAAGATAGCAAATATTTGTGTACGAACTGTACGCCGTGCGCGACTGGTCTACAGCGCGCTGTACTTCCTTGGCCGCAGCAGCCGCCGTCACAAGGTGCTCCTTGCCGTCGAGCGTGAGGTGCAGGCTGAATGTCATATCGTTTTTTCCCATCTTTTTACTATATACAATTATATTTGCCTATATTTGCGGCATGTGTTTTAATATCCTGCGATTATGAGCAAATTTCCAAAACGAATAGACGCGCGGCTCGAAATCAAAATAACCGAGAGCCCCGAAACTGACCCTAAGCGCATAGCTCTTGAGCGACGCATGGAGCGGGCAGGAGCGGTGTGCGTGTTATCCTTGATAGCCGATTGTGTTGTCATTACAATTCTTTGCAATGTGTATATCTGCGACTTCCTGTTGTTCTTATTTGCGGTACTATTTCTTGTATCTGTCATATCATGGTCTATTTCGTGGTCGGCGCGCCAAGCGCTTGATGGCGACTGGACTATGCCATGGTGGATGGGGAGCAGCGATAATTAACTACCCCCGTCGCCAGCGCAGCAAACCGCGCCCGTGCCTCCTCCTTTGTGGGTTGAGGTGCGGGCGCGGTTTCGTTTTTACCGCGTGCCTTGGTGTCCCATGGCAGGGGCAGCAGAATTTCACCATTGCCATGCAGTCTTTTTCTGTAACGAGGTATCTTAATATAGAAATTGCATACTCATTGCCCTAAACATGGATATAGAAGAACTGATAAACCGAATTAAAGAAGGTGACAATGCAGCCCTGAAAACATTATATGAGACATACTCTCCGATGATGAGAAATGTATGTGTCAATATAACAACCAATGAAGACGAGGAGCTTGTGAATGACCTCGTCCAGGTGGCGTTTATCCGTGCTTATTATTCTATCTTCCAACTCCGGGATACTTCAAAGTTTGGAGAGTGGGTGGCTACAATTACGAAAAATGTGGCTTTGAAACATCTGGCACAGAAACGAAAGATGCCACTGGTTCCTTTTTCGAGTACTATGGAAGAGGAAATGGATAATGGTCGTGCCGTATCTTCCGATTCGCTATTGGCTGAGAAGGATTTGCTTGAGTTGATAGACCAGTTGCCTAAAGGATATGGACGAGTGTTTAGAATGTCGGTTATTGAAGGCTACTCGCATCAAGAAATAGCCGAAAGATTGGGCATTGAGCCACATAGTTCTTCGTCTCAACTATCAAGGGCCAAGGCCATGTTGCGCAAGATTATCAACAGAAGGGGCATGGGGCTTGTTATATTGGTGTTGGTATGCACTCCTCTTGGCATATATTGGCTCATAAACAAAGGTAAGGACAATGTACAAAAGGCCAATATAGCCAGCGAAAAGAGATATCCAATCAGGCAAGCAGGAAAGAAAGAGCCTCACGATGCAGTGAATGTGGTTTCTGCGAATTCTGTTGCAGAAGTACGCCGCAATAGATGCGGTGTATCAACGATTATGCCACCTGTAGAAATTCTATCTAAGGATAGTACATATACTTCTATGGATTCCGTATCGCATAAGTTAGTGGCGGTGGAAAATAATGATAGCATTTTACCTGATACATTCAAACTGCCTTGCATAGAAACAGGACATCACCTTGCTGCAAACAGGCAAACGGGCAAAAAGCACCAATGGCAGTTGCTTGCAACAGGTTCTCTTGGCTCGGATTTGGCTCAGAATGCTTATAGAATGTTTGTGGGCAGCACTGATGAAGATATTACTGATGGGCCTCACCCCTCTGCTCCTAAAACATTCACAACTTGGGAGGAATATTATCAATATCTGCAGCGGACTGGGCATGACGGTATGTCGGAGGAGGAAAAGGCTCTCATGGAAATAGCCAAGAACAACAAGGGTAAAATAGAGGAGCATGAACACCACAGCAAGCCAATTACCTTTGGACTTTCTGTAACAAAATCATTCGGGAAAAATTGGAACCTGGAGACAGGCTTGCAGTATTCTTTGCTGAAGTCCGACTTCACGTTAGGCGAAGGTGCGTATTACCTCTATCGGGACCAACAGGTGCATTACTTGGGAATACCTTTGCAGGTGTCGTATAAATGGATTGATGTCAATAATTGGTCTGTTTACTCTTCGTTGGGCGGTGCCCTACATATACCTATATATGGTAAAACAAGCGAAAGATATGTTGTAGGAAACGTTACACCATATACGAACGATTGGCACGTCACGCCTTCGCTGCAATGGAGCATTGGCACAAGCATTGGAGTGCAATATAAATTTGCTCCTAAGTGGGGTGTCTACATAGAACCTTCGTTTAACTGGTATGTGCCAAACGGCAGCTCTATCCATACAACTTGGACTGAAAATCCGTTCTCTTTCACTATACCTTTCGGCATCAGGTTTACATGGTAATACGCTTGTCATGCAGTCTTTAGAACTTTTGTTGCCTCTTATTGACAGAAGCATAAACGTTTCAAAAGACAAAATGTACAATACAACAGACTACCTGCGCAATGGGGTGCTATACCTCAACAATATTCTTCGCCCTCGGCATAAGAAGCTGAGCACACTGATGATTTATTCCACAACAAAATGCCAATCGCGCTGCAAGCATTGCTCTATTTGGCAAAAGCCTGAAGAGCATTTGTCGTTACACGACATTCAGCAGATTATGGCAAGCCGATGTATCACCAAAAACACTGTTGTGGGATTGGAAGGCGGAGAGTTTATTCTCCACCCTGAAGCCACTGACATCATGGAGTGGTTTATGCACCACCACCCTAACTATACGCTATTGTCCAATTGCCTCAACCCCAAGAAGGTTATTGATGCTGTGCGTAGATACCGTCCCCGCCATCTGTATGTGTCGTTGGACGGTGACAAAGACACATACAAGGCAATGAGAGGTTGCAATGGTCATGACAAGGTGGTAGAAGTGGTTGAGACCTTGAAAGATGAGGTTCCCGTTTCTTTGATGTTCTGCCTTTCTCCATGGAACACCTTCAAGGATATGGACTATGTGATACGTGTGGCAAGGAAATACGAGGTAGATATCCGCATCGGCATTTATGGAACGATGGATTTCTTCAACACTACAGCCGCTTTGCTCCAAGCTGACATGAGCAACTTCATACAAAGCATTCCTGCCAATATTCATGAGACAGAAGAGAATTTCGACTTTGTAGCTTTGTATGAAGAGTGGAGAAACGGACATCTGAAACTGCGATGCCAAAGCATATTCAGCGAACTGGTCATTCATTCTAATGGTGATGTGCCGTTGTGCCAAAACCTGGGCGTAAAACTCGGCAATATACATGAGAACTCTTTGGACGAGATATTTAACTCTCGCCAAGCCGTCCATGTACAATGCCAACATTCCAAGAGCTGCAATGCCTGCTGGATTAACTTCCATCGCAAGTATGACATCATCTTGTTGCGCAACTTCGAGAAAGTCTTTACCAAGAGAATGATAGAATGGTTCTACGGCAAATATCAATGGACAAGCAATCAGGACGTGACCTACAAACAATACATGAAACGGATTATCAGAAGATGAGATACACAAAGCAATTAATCGAACGCTACAAGCACTCTCGAAGCACCAGCCTTTTAAGGCACAATTATCTCGGCAAATACGCATTTGTCGGAATAGGCAATCATAGCATGAATAATCTGTATCCTGTGCTTGCCTTCCTGCATGTGCCCTTGAAATACATTTGCTGCAAGTCCGCTAATAAATTGCCTTTGATAGAAAACGCTTACCCTGGTGTGCATGCCACCACTTCCTTGCAGGAAATACTGGCTGACAAAGATGTTAAAGGCGTTTTTGTCTCAGCTGCTCCACAAGCGCATTTTGCAATAGCCACAGAAGTGCTGAAGAGCGGCAAGGCACTATTCATCGAAAAGCCCCCTTGTCAAAGCTTGGAAGAGTTGGCACGGCTGATGGATTTGCAAAAGGAGCATGACACCATAGTGGAAGTAGGACTACAAAAGCGGAACTCGCCAATCATGCGCATTTTGCAGAAGGAGTTGAAAAAGAGCAAAGGTGCTGTATGCTATAATCTTAAATATCTGACAGGTGCCTATCCTGAAGGTGATGCTTTGCTCGACCTCTTTATCCACCCATTAGATTGCATGACATATCTATTTGGCGAAGGCCAAGTAAAATCTGCGGTAAATGTTGAAAATCATACCCTGATGCTCATTCTTGAACACCATTGTGCCACAGGCATTCTTGAACTGTCGACGGGTTATTCTTGGAGTGATGCAAAAGAACACTGGACCATAAACACAGACAGAGGGGTTTATGAGATGGATCAATTCGACAACTTAACTTTTCGGCACAAATCAAGAATACTAATGGGAATACCGATGGAAAAAGTGTTTCCGTGTGGAAAGACAACCGTCAGTCTGTTTGAAAGAAATAACTTTGTACCTTTGCAAGTGAATAACCAAATTGTGTCTCAAGGCTATTACGACACGATAAAGGGGTTTGTAGATGCCGTGGAAGGGAAGAAAACATGTGTATTATCTTCATTGGAACACCTAACTCACACCTACTCTTTGATAGAGAACATACGAACACTAATATAACAACGGCAGAATTATCTTTTGCCCTTTAACGATTAAAGTCCCAACCGCATATATACTATATGTTGATGGGACTTGTTGTTTTGATTATATGGTTGCGGCGTTTCACAGCGCATCATGGCGCAAACATTCCCAATTATTCAAACAGTATATTTACGCAGGATTTAGGAAGTGAGCAGAACTTCTAACAATTCATTGGCAAGTTTGTTGTCTACCACTTTTATCACATTGTCATCTTCTGTTGCATAGCCAAGAGCATTTATAGCACCATACCATACGATAGCTTTGTCTATGATGGTTGTGCACAGTTTTACTTCTGGCAATATTCTTACAGATAATCCTCTTTGCAAAAGGTATTCTGTTTCAGGGTTACTTGCTGTCGTGATAATAAGAACTTCGATTCCAATATGAGCCAACTCGCTCAACTGATTGACCAAAACATTACGCTCTACCCTATATAACTTGGGAGAAGAAACAACGATAGAGCGCTTGGCATCTCCAATACTTGAAGAGTAAGGAAGGTAATATGTTCTACCGTTGAATATCTGCTCCTTACAAACAGGAATGCCTATTTCTTTTACATTGTCAAACAATGTGGGCGAATGTCGGGAAATGATTTTATATCCAATGGAAGCGTAACCCTTCAGTCGTTTCCTGTACATATTGTCGCAGACAGGTTCATGAATGTCAATGTAATCATAGATGCGCACATCTTTCTTTCCCTCGTTTTCGCGGTGCAATCGGCCCGCATATTGGACGACAAGACCTTTCCATGAAATGGGCAGAGCAAGGAAAAGGGTGTCAAGGCGAGGATAGTCAAACCCTTCGCCTACATATTTTCCTGTGGCGACTATCGCCAAAGGTTCTTCGCTGGAAATCTCATGCAGGTGTTGCAGCGTCCCCCGTTTTTCTTTCGTACTTCCTGTCCCTGTCAATGTCACAACATTCTTCACTTTACCCCTCAACTTTTCGGCTAATATAGTGACATGAGCAGTTCTGCTGGTCAGAATGATTGGCGTTCTTCCAGCTTCAACAGCCTTACACACATCTTCTACAATGAGCGCATTGCGTATTTCGTCTTCTGAAAGCAACTGATACAATGTTGTTATAGACTGCTTATCATCAGTAATGGAACGGTATGATGTGAATCGAGGAATGAGATACCTCTCAAATGATTGTTTCGTTATCTGACTTTTTGCATCGGCAGAGAAACGAATGGGACCACATTGCATGAAAATGATAGGCTGATGTCCATCTTTTCGGATAGGGGTTGCCGTCAGGCCATAAATGGTATGTGCCTTTACGCCCTTCAGTACATTCTCAAATGTTATAGACGACACATGGTGACATTCATCAACTATTACCATTCCATAGTTTTCAACAACAGGCTTTACGCTATCGCCATCAAGACATGACTGGATGAGTGCGATATCAACAATGCCATGAAGCGAGTTGTCAGTAGAGTCGAGACAGCCTATTGGGGAGAATTTCTTATGGCGACCACGCTTCTTCGGCACTGGTGGTTCTACATAGTCAATACTCAAGAACTCCGTCAAGCGTTCATGCCATTGGGCAAGCAATGCCTTCGAATGAACAAGAATAAGTGTACTCACCTTTTTTCGTGCAATGATTGCGGCCGCTGTAACTGTTTTTCCAAATGCTGTAGTAGCGTGAAGCACGCCATTACTGTGCATTAGCAATGCGTTGATAGCAGCCAGTTGTTCTTCTCGTTCTTTACCTTGAAAAGAAACAGATATCGGCGTACCGTGGTTGGTCTCGTCAACAATATTATACTTTACTCCATTCTCATTGAGGAAAGAAAGAATTGCATCTTCGCAACCGCGAGGCATGGCAAGATAGTCGTCTGTGATATCAAAACACGAGATAATGCGAGGTGTAGAATATGTGGAAAGTCGCAGTGCCTGCTTGCTATAAAACTCAGGGTTCTTGAATGATGCTATTCTTTTAAGGTGATTCAGAACTTTTGCAGAAACAGCCTTTAGCGGAATATAAATCTTATCGGCTTTGGTTATTTCTATTTCGGAATAAAAATCGCCCTTGGAAATATCTTGTGGTATAGGAGTAACCCAAGGCTTGCTTTCACTTGAAGTTGTGAGTGCTCCAAGTTCTTCACAGACATGTAGGTTTAGCAGCATGTCAACGTCTGTATCCTTCACCTTGTTAATGTTATAAAGGAAAGCCCATTGGTCTTTGTACGCCAGGAAATCGTCATCTACGAAAACACTATTATTTCGTCTTTTACGAGCCTGTCCCTGCAATGGCAAGGCGACCAAGTTGCCAAAACCTCCTTCAGGCATTCTGTCTTGGTTTGGGAAAAATCTGTCGTATGAATTGAAGGACATACGACCATTATGTCGCATAGCCTCTGTAAGGATGGCATTCCCTAATCGTCTTGCCTTGAAAGCTGGTATTGGCTCCTCAAAGAAAATCCATACATGGGCACCGTTACCTGAACGCGATCGTTCAATGGCATAAGGAATATTCCATTCTTTGCATACTCCAACAAATGCAAGGACATCGTCTTTATAGCCATACTTACAGCTCTTGTCATCGAAATCGGCGCAAAGAAAGGCGCAGTTGTTGTCGGGCATTATGGCATACAGTCCGACAACATCACAACAGTTCTCGTCCTTGCCCTCCAAATGACGATAGAGGTCTTGATAAGTGAGTGGCGCAAAATGTCTGTTAGGACAATCTGCACATTTGTATTTCTTTTTGTCGCATACGCCTCGCCTCCATTCATTGATACAGACAGGTTGGTAACCGCTCTTGCCAGTTGTTTTGCTGAATCATCTTCGCGCAAACACATCTTCTCTGCCCTTGAACAAGGAATGAAAAATGGCGACACGCTCCTCTATGGAAAATTTGACAGATGGGAGAGTGATGGGTGAATATGCAACAACCTTCTCCTCCACATGCTTGGGCTTATATTCAATGCCGTGCGCATACAGAAGCGATTTCAACACCTCATTCTCTTGCCGAAGAGCCTCATTCTGCTGGAGAAGATGGTTGTATTTCTCTTGAATGTCTTCCATAATAAGAGTCTGTTTTGAGGGTTTATGTACGGAAACCTCACGGATTTTTTCTGAAATAAATAATTTTCCGCAAGCTCACCAGCGACTGTAATAGACTGATTGTCAGCACAAATACATATTACATACATATGTAGACTTAGCTTATATCTTACGGAAAAGTGCTTGTAACCTCACGGAATTTAATTATATTTCCGTGAGGTGCCATACGGAAGTAACTTCATTTCTTTCAGTCCATATTTTTCCTGCTTTCTGAAATCTTGAATAGGGTTTCAAGTGATGGTTGTGTAGTGTTGGTACACCACTTGCTTACAGTTGCAGGATCTTTGCCTAATGCTTCTGATAGCCATCGGGCAGTTCTCTTGTGCTCAACGAGAACGACCTTTATGCGATTGAAATCTTTATCTTCCATAAGACTAATAATTTCTGCAAAAATACAATATCGATGGGAGATCTTTGAATAAATAGTAGTAAAAGCAGGGATATTAAACAAAGTACTTTGTGTAATATTCAATATTGGTGATAGTCAAGTAAAACGTACGGCAAATATCTTTGCACGGTTTTTTATGTAACATTGCCACTTTTTCCGCACAAAGCGTCATGTACAACTCTTGTTTTTAATACAAGAATGACAATTAAACGACCTCAAAGGAACTCCATTTACTTGGCAATATATTAAGAAACCAAATGTCAAAATTACCAACGGAAAACCATCAAATCCTTTCCAATGTTTGTAAAACTGGAAAGTATTTGATAGCTTTGCGCAAAAAATCAATAGTATGGTAATTGAAAGAACTCCAGAAATAAATAAGGAAGATTTATTTGAAGCTATAATATCTCCTCCAAATATACAAATCGAAGAGATTGTGGAAAAAATCAATAATTCCTTCGATTATTGGGATACTGTAAAATACAAAAAGTGCCCTGCCGGATATACACCTACGCGACTGTGGACCTTTGTCAAAGCCTCCAGACTAAAAAGTATGGTGAAAGTATGGGAGAAATACGGCGTGAATTTGAGTTTGACAAATGTGATGCAGAGAATGTGTCATGAATTTGACATGTTTTGGGGAGGAAGTTGGGGAGCAGACTCAACTATTGATTCCAAAAATAAGGAACAATATCTTGTTAGCTCGTTAATGGAAGAAGCCATATATTCCAGTCAAATGGAAGGAGCCGCAACAACAAGAAAGGTCGCCAAAGAAATGCTTAAGAAGAAAATGACTCCGAGAGACAAATCCCAACAAATGATTCATAATAACTATCAAACAATTCAATTTATTGTTGACCATAAAGATGAACCTTTGTCCGAAGGGTTGTTATTGCAGATACATCGTCTAATGACAGAGAAAACCATGCAGAATCCTGATGACGCAGGACGTTTTAGGAATAATAATGACGTTGTGGTAGAGAATGGTATCACGCATGAAATTGTCCATACTCCGCCTTCCTATACGGAAATTCCTCAGTTTGTAGATGATCTCTGTGAGTTTTTTAATGAAAAAAATAACAAACAATTTATTCACCCTATCATTCGTGGAATAACCATCCATTTCATGATATCCTATGTCCATCCTTTTTCTGATGGTAATGGACGTACTGCTAGAGCTATGTTTTATTGGTACATGTTAAGACAAGGATACTGGTTGACAGAATACCTCTCCATCTCAAGAGTTATTGCCAAATCAAAAAAAGCCTATGAAAAAGCGTTCTTATACACAGAGGCTGATGACATGGATATTGGTTACTTTGTTTCGTACAATCTAAGAGTGTTGGAACTATCTTTTAAGCAATTACAAGATTATATCAAGAGAAAACAAAACGAAAAAAAAGCAGCATATATATATTTGCGCATGGGTGATTTCAATGAACGTCAAGCACAAATTATTAAATTATATGCGGATGATCCTAAAGCATTAATAACGATAAAAGATCTGCAGATAAAATTTGGAATTAGCCCAACCACTGCAAAAAGCGACATCATTAGCTTGCTGAAAAAAAATATTATAACAGAGATCGCATTAAACAAAGTGAAAAGGGCTTATATTAGAGGAGAAGGGTTAGACTCTTTGCTATCCCAATGATATATCTTATGGGCAATCATTGTATCAAATTCTTTCCAGTTTTGCAAATACTGGAAAGGATCTGATATTTTTGACTGCTTTGAATTATGCAAACCCATTTCACCAGTATGAAGTGCCAATTTGGCATTTCAAGATTGTATGGTTGCTGAATATCACAGAGAATCATTGCGTAAACACACCTAACTCAAACAGTTTGTTTACACAATTACACAAAAAAAGCAGTTACGACGTTCGTAACTGCTTAATTTTCAATGTGGACCAGCTAGAACTACTATTTGCACCCATAGACACGCAAGAAGTGCGTGTTTATGGGCCATCTCGTATTTTGGGATATTGTGCGACATTGCTAATAGTGGCAGGTTGTAGCGACAAATGTCGC
>NZ_LT629835.1 GCF_900106785.1 Prevotellamassilia timonensis
TTTTACATACGTGTCGTCTCTTCAATTTTGGAGAGACTGGATATTTGCGCTGTATAGAAAACGAATATTGGGATTTCGTGTGTTACTTAGGATACTCATAATCCTTTTTTAGAGAAAACTTGTGTTCCTTATGTTTTCCGCGCTAAGCGGCAAGCACAAACGTCAAATCTTCTGTCCTTATGTCCTTATGTTCTTCTGTCTCCCGCGTTAGCGGCTGCCCAGCCTCGCTACGGCGTCAGCCCTTATGTTTCTTGAGGCCACCCGGACGGTAGTCCGTGGCCGTCCGCCGCGCAGCGGCCTTATGTGTATCTTATGAAACTTATGTTCTTATGTTCCCGCGGTAAGCGGCAAGCACAAACGTCAAATCTTCTGTCCTTATGTCCTTCTGTCCTTATGTCTCCCGCGTTAGCGGCCAACCCAGCCTCGCTACGGCGTCAGCCCTTATGTTTCTTGAGGCCACCCGGACGCCAGTCCGTGGCCGTTAGCCGCGCAGCGGCCTTATGTGTTTCTTATGAAAACTTATGTTCTTATGTTTCCGCGGTAAGCGGCAAACACAAACGTTATATCTTATGTTCTTATGTCCTTATGTCCTTCTGTTTCCCGCGTTAGCGGCTTCCGAACCCCGCCTCGGCGCCAGTCCATCAGTCCTCCGCGTTAGCGGCCTGTCCCCAAATCCTTGAAAAACATGTTCTACAGCACAAACCTGCAAAATATCCACCCCAAAACTTGGCATATACACAAGTAAACCCTACATTTGCCCCGTTGGACATAAAAATCCCCGCCCGTCTGCGCACCGGCAAACCAGCACTTTAGCCCGCCAGCGGACGCAACCGGTCATGTCCGCCGCCCGAGAGCGCAAAATTGCGCGATTTTTTTTGCACGCCGCAACGCGCTGGCATTCAGCGCGTTACGTCCGTTTCAAGAGAAATTCCCGAAAATTTCTCCAAAATTTCTTCGCCAAAAATTTGGTGTGTGTGACAAAAGTCCGTACCTTTGCACTCGCAAAACAGAAATGAGGCCTACAACACCTCAC
>NZ_LT629836.1 GCF_900106785.1 Prevotellamassilia timonensis
AGCGGTCGCCTGCGCCCAACTGCTTGTTGGCGGCAAAGTTATATTGCGCTTCCCACTCGGTCACATAATCCTCCACCTTGTTGGCCAGTGTCATGCCGTCCTCAAAGTTCGTGCCGTTAAAGTCCACATGAAACACCGGGTAGCTCTCCCAATCCTTCTCCAGCGCATCGATGGCCAGCCCCTTGAACAGTTCGCGCTCCCCCTTAAAGTAGTATTCGAGCGTCGACACAAGCAGGCTCTTGCCAAATCGCCTCGGGCGACTCAGAAAGTAGATGCTGCCACCCTTCACGAGCTGGTAAATCAAGGCAGTCTTGTCTATATAGAGGTAGTCCTCGGTTATGACTTTCTTAAAGTCTTGTATGCCAATGGGAAATTTCATAATTTCAGAGATTATTGGTTTATCGGTTCAAAAACGGTTCACCATGCGTCAGTCCTCCACCAGCCACTCCTCGATGGTGCCCGTTTGCGATGAAAAGCTTGCTCCCACCTTGTGCAGGTGGCGCTTGTCAGCAGCATAGGGGCGGTCGTAGCCACAGGTCTCGATTTGTGCCAGGGCCTCGGCCGCTGTGCCGTCCAGTTTGAACTCAAATATGTACACGTGTTCGGGTGTTTCGATAATGCAGTCGGCGCGTCCCTCGCTCTGTTGTTTTTCAGTCAGCACAAGATAGGTACTCATCAGTCTGAACATCAGGTAGAAAGTGTAGTGAAAGTAGCGCTCCCTTTCGCGCTCATTCTCCTTGCGCCGCATCGAGTAGGGAATGCTCGCAAAGAATGCCGTGAGCTGCTTGTGCAGCAAGTTGAGGTCGCCACTTTCGAGCGTCGTCACCCAGTCCATGGCCGTGGTAGCCGTGTCGCGTCTGATTTGCAGATAGCTGTTGGCCAGCAGACTCA
>NZ_LT629837.1 GCF_900106785.1 Prevotellamassilia timonensis
CCACCTCGTCCGTCAGCAGCCCTATCGAGCCGCCTTGCTGTATCCTGCGCATGGTATTACGCAAATCTATTTTCCAGAGTATCGCGTTTTTTTTCTGCTTTTTTCTATAAAACATAACGTTAATTCTTTACATTTGTATTTTAATACTTGCAGCATACCGCAGTATGCGTTTCGTTTATGCTGCAAATATAGCGCAAATGAGACATATATCGCAAATAGAATAAGGATAAATTTCAAATGGGACGTAAAATAAGATAAATAGAACAGTATTATGAAAGATACAGGACAGTTAGAACAACTTATTATGCTTTTTGGGAATGGTAGTCAAAGTTCGTTTGCCAATACTATAGGCATAAAGCAGAGTACTATAGCAACATGGCTATCTCGTAAGAACTTTGCCCCCGAGCGTATAAAAGCAGCCTTGCCACAAGTTGATGGCAATTGGTTGCTTACAGGTGAAGGCAATATATTACTAACAAACAACGATAACGGCAATAACAAAACAATATTATCCACACAACAAAACACAAACCACGGCACACAAATCATCGGTGAAAACATAGAAAACCACACTTTCAATACAGAAATACTCAAGCAACAAATAGCATCACTACAAGCACTACTTAGCGAGAAAGAACGGCTTATCAACGTGCTGCTCAATAGTCAAAGACGTGGTCAACAGTAAAGTTCAAAACTGATAACTAAAAAGGGTTTTTGCTAATATTATGAATAAAAAAGACATTGTAGAACAATTACTAAAGCATTTCGCATACGGAAATCAATCTCAATTCGCAAGATTGTTAGGCTGCCAACAGGGTGTTGTTGCAGGTTGGATTAGGCGAAATTCTATAGACCCCGAGCGCATTAAACGCGCATTTCCTCAAGTTGATGGCAACTGGCTGCTTACAGGAGAGGGTAACATGCTGTTGGAATACAAGGACATCACAAAGGCAGTGCTTACGACACATCGAAACACCAACAACGGCACGCAAATCATCGGTGAAAGCGTGGAAAATCGCAACACCGAGACAGATATGCTAAAGCAACGTATCGCAGACCTGCAAGCGTTGCTCAATGAAAAAGAACGGCTGATAAAGGTGCTGCTCAGCAATAACAAGGGGGGCTTTTGAATAGAATTAACGTTATGTTT
>NZ_LT629838.1 GCF_900106785.1 Prevotellamassilia timonensis
AAACATAACGTTAATTCTTTACATTTGTATTTTAATACTTGCAGCATACCGCAGTATGCGTTTCGTTTATGCTGCAAATATAGCGCAAATGAGACATATATCGCAAATAGAATAAGGATAAATTTCAAATGGGACGTAAAATAAGATAAATAGAACAGTATTATGAAAGATACAGGACAGTTAGAACAACTTATTATGCTTTTTGGGAATGGTAGTCAAAGTTCGTTTGCCAATACTATAGGCATAAAGCAGAGTACTATAGCAACATGGCTATCTCGTAAGAACTTTGCCCCCGAGCGTATAAAAGCAGCCTTGCCACAAGTTGATGGCAATTGGTTGCTTACAGGTGAAGGCAATATATTACTAACAAACAACGATAACGGCAATAACAAAACAATATTATCCACACAACAAAACACAAACCACGGCACACAAATCATCGGTGAAAACATAGAAAACCACACTTTCAATACAGAAATACTCAAGCAACAAATAGCATCACTACAAGCACTACTTAGCGAGAAAGAACGGCTTATCAACGTGCTGCTCAATAGTCAAAGACGTGGTCAACAGTAAAGTTCAAAACTGATAACTAAAAAGGGTTTTTGCTAATATTATGAATAAAAAAGACATTGTAGAACAATTACTAAAGCATTTCGCATACGGAAATCAATCTCAATTCGCAAGATTGTTAGGCTGCCAACAGGGTGTTGTTGCAGGTTGGATTAGGCGAAATTCTATAGACCCCGAGCGCATTAAACGCGCATTTCCTCAAGTTGATGGCAACTGGCTGCTTACAGGAGAGGGTAACATGCTGTTGGAATACAAGGACATCACAAAGGCAGTGCTTACGACACATCGAAACACCAACAACGGCACGCAAATCATCGGTGAAAGCGTGGAAAATCGCAACACCGAGACAGATATGCTAAAGCAACGTATCGCAGACCTGCAAGCGTTGCTCAATGAAAAAGAACGGCTGATAAAGGTGCTGCTCAGCAATAACAAGGGGGGCTTTTGAATAGAATTAACGTTATGTTTAATAATACACGCATAACGTCACAGCAAAGCCCCTTTAGCCACACCGCTAAAGGGGCTTTGCCATTACTACCCCACCCCACCAGCCAAGCATATTGAACAACAAAAAAGAAACGTATTAAACAAGTAGACACAATGAAATACAGCATACTTTTCATGCCCGACAACCGCGCACACCTGCGCATGGTAGTACGTTACATGGGCAAAAGACTCTTCTGCAACGTTGGCTACAACATAGACACCGACAAGTGGAACAAAGACACACAACGCTGCCGGCGAAACACCACACACGGCAAAGACCTCGTACCCGCCGCAAAAATCAACGCCGCCATACAGCACTACGAAGACACCGCTGTGCGCGTGCTTGACACACAGCCAACAACCTTCGACGACTTCAAGCAACAAATGCTCCAAGCCATTGGCAGACACCACGAACAAGATAACGAGCCACACAAAGATTTTTTCAGTCTCTACGAACAATACCTCAGCAGTGAGTCCAACCGCTGCAGCTGGAGCAAAGGCACTGTGCAAAAAACACAACGCTTAATAAAGGAATGGCAGGACTTTCGTCCAGACATGACGTTAACAGCAATCAACGAAGACACACTCGAACAATTCCGACAATACCAAACAAGCCTCAACCACCAAAACGAGACCGTACTCAAAAAGCTCTCCATGTCCAAGTGGTTCTTCCGTTGGCTCGTGTCAAAAGGGCTTCTCACCGACCTCTCATTCTCAGCCTACCGCCCACGGCTCAAAAGGTCGTCGCGCTGCGTGGTATACCTCACATGGACAGAACTCATGGCCGTATACAATCACCAATTCACCACAGAAGAGCAACACCTTGCCCGCGTGCGTGACGTATTCTGCTTTTGTTGTTTCACCTCCCTGCGCTACTCCGATGCCCGCGCCCTCAAAAAGGCCGACATTTACGGCGATGCCCTACACATCACCACACAAAAAACCAACGACCGGCTCACAATCGAACTCAACGACTACTCGCGCGCCATACTCCAGTCCTACACCGCACAACCTGGCGAGCGCGCCCTACCCGTCATCAGCAATCAGAAAATGAACGATTATCTGAAAGAGGTAGGTCGTCTGTGCGGCCTCAACGAAAAGTTGACCGATGTCACCTACACAGGAGGCATCAAAACCACCATCACCAAGCCCAAGTGGCAAATGCTCGGCACCCATTGTGGCCGTCGCACCTTCATCTGTAACGCCCTCATGATGGGCATTCCCGCGAATACGGTCATGAAATGGACTGGCCACTCCGACTATAACAGCATGAAACCCTACATCGACATAGCCGACAGCGCAAAAAAAACGGCCATGGCATTGTTCAACAGAACAAAACCATGACCTTAATACCTTTAATTTGTCGCTCTTTTTGTCGCCACAAATACGTAAAACACTGAAAATCAGTATACTTTGTGGACCAGCTAG
>NZ_LT629839.1 GCF_900106785.1 Prevotellamassilia timonensis
GAAGTTAAGCCCAACCGCGCCGATGGTACTGCACACCCGCGGGAGAGTAGGTCGCCGCCAACTTTATTTTCACAGCCTCTTTCAGTGTCACAACTGAGAGAGGCTTTTTATTGTCCCAACATCTCTGCGCGTTTGCACATCTGCATATTTGCACACGTATTTGCACATCATCTCCTGCACTTCCCCAAGCACAAAACGCAAGCACTAATGGGGGCGACGCGTCTCGCGTCGGGACAGAGAAAGGAAGGTAAAATGAACTCTACTAAATAATAGCTGCATCTTTTTCCGACGCGAGACGCGTCGCCCCCATTAGAGCTAGCGTTTTGAGCTAACGTTTAGAGTTAGCGTTTAGAGTTAGCGTTTGGTGATAGCGTTTAGTGCTTGCGCTTTCATTCAGATTGACAGGTTGAAAAGTGGATTAAGGACGCAAGCATTGCCTATCTGTACATCAGCACATCAGCTCGCGATAACGAGCATGAGTGTCTGACCATTAGCATATTACACACATTGTCATATTAGCCATTCGTACCTCTGCACATTTGCGAGCGATAGCGAGCGTTACCACAATTATTTTTATTAACTTTGCACTCATGATAGCTACGCTTTCAATAGTCATTCCAACTTATAACCGCGAATGCACAACATTGGTGCGTTCACTTCAGCTGCAGGCCGAGAATATAGACGGCTTGCACTATGAGGTATTGGTAGCCGACGACGGGTCGACCGACAGTGCGGTGAAGCAAGCCAACCGCATGATACGCGATTGGGACAACTGCCGTATGATAGAGTTGGAACAGAACATTGGAAGGGCATGTATACGCAATTATTTGGCACGCGAGGCCAAGTACCCCTACTTGTTGTTCCTCGACAGCGATGTGCAGGTTGTCGTGCCCGACTACCTGTCGCGTTATTTGCGCTGCAAGGGCGATGACGTAGTGTATGGTGGCGTGTGCATTGTGCCCAATGCCGAGCTTGCCGCACACAACTTGCGCTACCGCTATGAGTTGGCTTGTGAGCCACGCCACAGCGTAGAGCGCCGCAAGGTGTCACCCTATCAAGGCTTTCGTACGAGCAATTTCCTCATGCGTCGTGACGTGCTGCTTTCGCACCCCTTCGACGAGCGCATAAGGCATTACGGCTATGAGGACGTGCTCTTTGGTCGCACACTGTTGGCCGAGGGCATACCCGTCAAGCACATTGACAACCCTGTGGCCGTTGATGACTTTGAATCAAACGAGGCATTTCTCAACAAAACCGATGAAGGCCTGCGCACACTCTTGACGTTAGCCCCCGAAATGCGCGACTACACCAACATATTGCGTTGTGCAGACAAATTGCACCGCTGGCATGTGGTGACGCCCCTCCTGCTGTATTACCGCATCTTTGGCGGCTGCATGCGTCGCAACCTGACTGGCACACAACCCAGTGTCCGGCTTTACAACCTGTACAGGCTCTGCAATTACCTGTTGTTGCAGCAAAGTAAGAGCCGCGAAGCATGAAGTTGTAAACCTATTGTATAATAATCACATAATTATATTATCGTCAGCACATTACCTAATCGTAGTGTGCTGTTTTCTCGTTTATATATCCTACCTTTGTGGGTGGTTATTGTATAGAGAAGGAAAACAAATATAAACAATATGAACAAATCCCCATTCTTAACGATGTTACAGTCCGTGCTCTTATTGTGTATAGGGCTGTGCATGAGCTTGCCCGTCAGTGCGCAACTCAAGCAAGTGACCCAGCTCAAGAGCGGTACCTATTACCGCATCAAGACGGGTAATCACAATTCTGGGCAAACTGCGCAGCAAACCCCGTATCTGGCCGATGTGGCAGGTGTTGTCAAGACACAGGCGCTCAACACCACCTCGGGCGATGCCGACGCACAACTGTGGCTGGTGAAAGCCGTAGCCGGAAAGTCCGATTACTACACTGTACAGAACAAGCAGACGCTGAAATATCTGCAAGGCACCAACGACAACGCTTCGCAGATAACGACCGTTGACGCCGCGACCGAAGTCTATGTGCCCAAAAACACCAAAACGGGCGACGCCCGCACATGGTTCAACATCATGACCAGTGCCAGTGCCACTTACAGCTATAATTGGCGCGGCGACAACACCGTGCGCGGTTGGCAGCCAAATGACGGCGGAACGACGGGTTTGACAGGTTCGGAGTGGGGCTTTATGTACGACTATACCGAGGCTGAAATCGACGAGGAACTTGCCGCTTTAGGCCAAGTGCGCCCCGTGGCAGGTGACAAAGTGTACCGCATATTCAACTATTCGAGCAAGTTCGCCACAAATACACTCTATGAGTACAACGGCATGCTGGGCAGTGTGACCGATGGCACCGAAACCGATGCGCAGTATTGGCAACTCATTGACCAAGGTGACGGCACCATAGCCTTGCAAAACCTTATGACGGGCCACTATGTGCAGTCGCTCAATGGTACGAAAGACGTGCAGTTCCAAATGGGTACCCAGGCTTATGGCTTCAGCATAGGCATGAACATGAAAGTTTTTGCCACAGGATATGCATACGACATAGCCGATACGGAATCGGGTGGCAGCATGTTAGGTCTGAATTGTACAGACAAGCCCAATGGTGCCATATATAGCTGGACATTGAGTGATGGTAATACTGACCTCAACTCGCTGTGGGTGTTCAAGCCTGCGGAGCTGACAGACGCCCAGATAGCCACCATCAAGGCCAAGCGCACCAACTATGTAAAGGACGACTATCTGACCGATTTGCTGCAATATGGCAAGATGCGCATCAAGTCGCGCCGTGCTGTAGATGCTTCGTTAATGCCTTATGTAACAGACATAACAGGTTTGACAACCGACGATACCTCAAACGGCACCTGCCGCATGCGCGCTGCCCTGACTGATGCCAGTGAGGCCAACCGCCAGGTGTGGATAGCCGAAAAGACCAGTGACGGGGGCTACACCTTCCGCAATTACTATACGGGCAAGTACCTCAACTATACCAATACGGGCGAAGCCCGCACCTTCTACATACGCTACAATCCCGACAATGCCGACAGCCAGTACTACGTACACCTGTCTGATAAAGCCGATTTTTCAGACAAAGGCCTGCACTATCAAGTGTATGGTGATGTGGTGATGGGTTGGAATGTCAATGAAGTCAAAGACTATGCGGGCTGCGACTGGTTGTTCGAAAAGGTAGACGACTTGACAGACGATGTAGTGCGCAATCACTTTGATGCGCAGAACGACCGCTTGACAGCAGTGCCCGACGCCAACCAATGGGTGACTCTGCGCGATATATATGGCACCGTGATGGCCGAAAACCTTGCTACGGGCCAGGGTGACGCCGCCACGTATAATGCAGCGAAATTTGCCCAATATTGGCGTTTCGTGCCAGTTGAGGGCAAGGAAGGCCATTATCAGTTGCAAAATGCCTTGACGCAGCACTACATGAATGCTGCGGCCTTCAACGCGCGCAACTATGTGACGGAGAATGAAACCGATGGTGGCTTCAAGGTGGCCCAGGTAAGCAGCTTCTCGCGCTTCTCTACCCACTTCGACATAACCCTCAATCAGCAGCCCACGCATGCACTGCACAGTTCGCAGGGGCGTATCGTGGTGTGGAACAGTTATGCCCATGACCGCTCAAGTGCTTCGGTGTGGAGCATTGAGGCAACCAGCTTTACAGATGACGAACTGGCTGCCGCACGCCAGGAGTATCTTGCCAACAATGGCGAATTGGGCAATGCCGATACTTATAACACAGCTCTCGCCACCTTCTTTACCGATGCCGCATGCACCCAGTTGGCCAGCGCATACCAAAGCATGACCGACAACGAGCTCAAGCAGGCCATGAACACGGCCGGCATTACCTCATCAGTACTGCAGGACATGGCGCTCAAGGTAAAGAACAACTCGTGGGCCAAGTGGGAGAAAATATTCCGCGTGCGCAACATTGAGCCATACACCAATCCCGACACATGGAACAGCATTCTTAAGATAGGCTATCCCTACAGCTACCTCAGCAACCCGACGGGCATTTGGGGCAAACTCAATCAATTGGTTTACGTGTTTGTGGGAGCCGACATTCCCGAAGGCAGCACCGTCAACCTGCGTGCTGTGACCAAAACCGACAGCCAGGGCAACAGCACTCAGCTCAAAAAGGGACTCAACATTGTGCGCCTCGACGATGCCTCGGCCCTGTACGTACACTACGAGGTAGCCACGAGCGATGCCGCCAACTCAAAGAAGTGGCGCGACTATCCCGACATTCCCGTCCACATCGAGGGTGGTGAGGTAGACGGCTACTTTGATGCCACACGTGCCGGCATCGACACCGACGAGGCCTGGCAGCAGATGGTGAAGGACGGCCTCTTTGTCAAGCCTTTTGCCATGATGAAGGGCACCAACGTCATTTACCAAATGAACTGCGATTTGACCAAAAATATCATTCCCGTAAAGATGCGTGAGATAGTAGACTTTTGGGACTGGATGGTGGGCGTGCAGCACAGCATGATGGCTGTAAACGAGTATAAAGACCGCTGGCGCAACATGCTCGGTTTCTACTCAGTTACTTACAACTACATGTTCGCCTCAAGCTATGGCACCTATTACAATGAGAGCACGCTTGGCGAAATTCTCAACTACGACAAAATGTCTGTGGGCGGCGGTTCGCTCTGGGGTCCGGCCCACGAGGTGGGACACAACCACCAGGGGCTGATCAACATGATTGGCTGTACCGAAATATCAAACAACCTCTTTGCACAAGCCGTGGTACACCAAAACGGCAGGACCTCAACCCGCCTCCAGCATCGCAAATTCCGTGATGTGGCTAACCTCTACGCCGCAGGCACAAGCTGGCACGACTACAATCTGTGGGACCGCAACACCATGTACCTCAAGCTCTACCTCTACTACGAGGTGGCAGGCCACTATCCCGGCTTCTGCAGCGAACTCTTCCGCCAGCTGCGCAAGGACCCCCTCAACCACGGCAGAGGCTCGCAGCAAAATCCCATACCGGCCTCGGAGGACTTTCTGAAATTCGCCGTCAAGGTGTCAGACATAGTGAAGGAAGACCTCTCAGAGTTCTTCCAGGCCTACGGTTTCTTTGTGCCGTTCAGCACTCGCGTCATAGGCGACTACGGCAACTATTACACCGTTTGTACGCAGGAGATGATTGATGCCGCCAAGGCGCACATGAAGCAGTACAGCAAGCCCAAGGGCAACCTGCTCTTTATTGAGAACCACATCAAGCACGAGCCAGCCCAGGACCACGACGGCAATTATCTGTACGACAAGTCAGGCAACCTCATACTGCGCACCGATTTTGACTCTGAAGATGCAGTAGGCAAGTGCGGCGATGTAGGCTCATACTCCGACTTCACTGCCGGCCACTACGCCTCGGGCTACACCTACACCCGCCGCGACAGCACCATCACCATGAAGGGCGAGGGCGCAGTAGGCTACAAGGTGTACGACAACGAGGGCAACCTGCTCTACTTTGCCAACACCAACACCTTCACTCTGCCGCAAAGTGTGGTCAATGCCCTGGCCGCCGACGGCAAGAGCATGGTAGTAAAGGTAGCACAGCCCGATGGCACAGACGTTACTCTGCCCGCACCGGGTGCCACCACCTACACGCTCAAGGTGTACCATGCCGACGCCCTGTCTGCCGACAAGAGCAACACCGTCTACACCGATGGCACAGTCGCCACACTGCCTACCCTCGAGGGCAATACCCTGGCCTACATACAGCCCAGTGCCAACGCCTTGCCCGCCACCTTGACCGAGGCAGCCAACATCGTTGACGCCGCTACTGCCACCGCGCAGAATGTAGTCATCACCGACAAGGCCGACTTCTACGCCCCCACCGACTTCACGGCTGCCACACTCACCTACAACCGCCAGAACACGGCCGGCTACAACAGCGTGTGCTTGCCCTTTACCACCGAACCTGCCGACTTTGGCACGGGAGCGATAATCGAGCAGTTCAGCGCCCTCACCACCGGCACCGACGGAGCAGAGGCACTGCAGTTCATAGCCGCTAACGGCGAACAACCCGCAGGCCAGCCCTGCCTGGTATACAGTCCCGACAATGTGACCGAATGGCAAATAACCAAGCACGATGCCGCCGTAGTGGCCAATCCGCTCAACACCCCAGCCGCCGAAGGCACATTCACAGGCACCTTTGTCAACGGCACCATAGGCGCTGGCAAGTACAAGCTCAATGCCTCAGGCACCGCCTTTGGTGTCACCACCCCGGCCGGTCGCGTCACAGCCTTCCGCTGCTACTACGCCCCGTCGACTGCAGCCTCGCAGCGCGCCCTGCAGGTAATCCATGCCGACGGCACCGTTACAGCCCTACCCAGTGCCCTTGCCGGCACCCCCACCACTCCCGTCACCATTCACGACCTCAGCGGCCGCCGCATCAGCACCCCCGCTATCCCCGGTCTGTACATCATGAATGGCAAAAAGGTAATAATAAAGTAAACGCAACACCACCTCTATAATGAAAAAGAAACACTACGAACGTCCCCACTCACAGGGCGTATTCCTCCACACCGAAGGCCTCATAGCCACAAGTGGCGGCAATGGCACAGCGAACCTCCTCATCAAGCCCAATGAGAATCCTGATGATTCCGACAAAAGTCCCTCCCAATTATTCGGCACCACCACAGGGTGGGGCGGTGAAGAATAAAGCACTAACCGGATAGTAATATAGGCCACGGCCGCGCAATCCTTCTATGATTGTGCGGCTGTGGTGTTTATTGGTGCGATGTCTTACCGCACAATAGCCACCATTGCCATCACCCCACAAAATAGTAAGTTAACTAATAGGGTGTTCAGAATAGGCATCAAAAGCGAGACCATTTTTTGGGCATTTTAAGTTGCCAGAAACGCGCTACCACCCAACGCAAGCTCTAATGGGGGCGACGCGTCTCGCGTCGGGATAGAGAATAAAGAAAGGAGGGAAATACGAACTCTACTAAATAATAGCTGCATCTTTCCCCGCGGGACGAGGCTGCTGAAAAAGACCCGACGCGGGACGCGTCGCCCCCATTAGAGCTTGCGTTTCTTCAAGCGCCCAACGCTACTACCAAACGCAAGCTCTAATGGGGGCGCAGTTAGTGTGCAATGCTTTGTCCCTCTCACTCCTTCCTCTTTACCCAATACATAGTGCCGCGGCTGCTGCGCTTGCGCGGCACGCCGAGTTGTATCAGTTCGCGCCCAAGCGTGGTGGGGGCTGCATTGCGCACCAGACCACGCATATCGCGCTTTAATGATTGGAATATGGCGGTGGCCGTCAACCATTCGCCGCCAGCCACATATCCTTCGCTCACCTCGTAACAACGTACAAAACACTCGCGTATGGGCGACGATTGGTAGAACAGGCGGTTGTGCTGCTGTATGGCCGCCTCCTCGGCGTGGGTAAAATAAACCGGCTCGCCCGACAACACCTCGTGTAGCAGCTGCGCGTAGAGTTGTGCATAATCAAGAGGCGTGTCGCAGTCAATCACCTCACGCACCTCCTGACAGTAAAAACGGCGGCTGCCCGAGGGGTCGGTCAGCAGGTCGTAGCGGTTGCTTGTGCCAATGAACGAGGCCACACGTGGCAGTTCGCTGAACCCGCTGGCATAGGGGCGGCGCGACTGCATGGTGCCAAGTTGCACCAGGTTCTTGAGCTTGGCGGCATGACGCTGGCTGTAACGGTCAAACTCGTCTAAGTTGACAAGTGCAAAACGCGACAAGGCCAGTTCGAGTCTGTCGTTGCCCGCCAATTCAAATTTGTCGGTGTAATAGCGGCGCAAGTCATCGGGCAGCAACATACGGCAGAACGTGCTCTTGCGCAAGCCTTGCTCCTCGCTCACAAGCAGCGGAATCATGGCATTGCCCCCTGTGGCATTGGCCGCGGTGCTGAAAGGCGAGCCGCAAGCAGTACCCCGTCCGGCACCATACCAGCCCGCCACCATGCCGCGCAACCAGCGGTGGAACACGGTACACCATAGTGCATCGTGGCTCACACGCATGGCCAGGGGCGTCACGCGGTCGCGCCCGTCCCATGCGGGCAATGATTTCAAGTAACTCGTAAAGGGGTGGTAAGGCGTCATATAGCTTGACTCCAATATGCGGTCGACGTCGTTGTTCCACACCATGCAGCCGCGTTTGTGCAGGTCGATGACAATGGTGTTGCGCACCAGTTTGCTCACAGGCACAAAGGGTGCATCAGCATCGTTGTGATGGCGTATTTCGGCCACACGGTCCAGCACATTGTAGCGTGTGTCGTACATCTCGTCAACCATCTGCATGGCACGTTCTGTCAGGGTGCACGAGGTTTCGCACGCGCTATCTTCATTCGTGGCGTGTGGTGTGATGTCCGAGGTGTTCAGTGCTTGCACATTGTTTGCCGCAATGGGGCTGTTGGTGGCTGGGGGCTGTACAGTTGCCTCCACGCCCTGTTGTTTTGCCGCGTTTCGCTCGTCAAGTCGTTCAATCACGCGGCACGCTATGCGGTCAATCAAGGCATCAATGCCTTCGTGCATAATTTGCTGCACAAATTGCAGCATGGTTTGTTTTGTTGTCATGGGTATTATACAATTTGGTTAGTTCAACGGCAATAGAGGGCTGCATTGCCGTAATTTTCAAGCATCGCAAATCAGCTATTCTTAAATGTGAATGCAAAGATACTGCACGAGGCAGTGCAGATGCAAAAATAGTGTACAACTTGTACACTATTTTTTGCTTCAGATGCCATTATGTGTTTCCCCTTCAAACTGTCTGCATATTGCACTCTGTGGCGTAATGCGCTGATTATCAGTCGAATTTAGTGTGTATGTATCATGCAAATCAACCCACACAACCATTTGCGTCATACACTCACGACGGGTAGTGAAAACACTTATGGGCATGAGAAATGTCAGTTGCTCTGACTGATATTTCCCATGCCCATAAGTGTCATGCCGGGGTGCTGCTGCCCGAATGCCTTTAGCCGTGTGTTGCACGGGTGGTGTGCAGGTGGTGTGCATGCACATTAAGCATATACATACACTGCGTATTGTGTTGTAAATCAAGCGTTTTAAGCAATAAGTGCAGTGTGCAGGCAGTTTCGTGTTTTTTTGTGTGTAGTGTGTTTAGGTTGGTGTTCAGAATTATTTTAGACTATTGCTGTGTGGTAAAGATCCGATGGGTAGGGAGTTCAAAATTGGCATCAAAAATGAGACCGTTTTTGGGGTGTTTTAAGTTGCCTGAAACACGCTGCAAAAAAACGCAAGCACCAAACGCAAGCACTAATGGGGGCGACGCGTCCCGCGTCGGGATAGAGAGAAGGGAAATACGGACTATACTAAATAATAGCTGAATATTTTCCCGACGCGGGACGCGTCGCCCCCATTAGAGGTAGCGTTTGGTGCTTGAGTCCGTTTGCATGTTTATGTTTTACCGGACAGTCATATTTTTGGGGCACCTGCTTAACAGCTCGATAGATGAAACTTTGAGGTGTCGCGTCAGTCCTCCACCAGCCACTCCTCGATGGTGCCCGTTTGCGACGAAAAGCTTGCTCCCACCTTGTGCAGGTGGCGCTTGTCGGCAGCATAGGGGCGGGCGTAGCCACAGGTCTCAATTTGTGCCAGGGCCTCGGCCGCTGTGCCGTCCAGTTTGAACTCAAATATGTACACGTGTTCGGGTGTTTCGATAATGCAGTCGGCGCGTCCCTCGCTCTGCTGTTTTTCAGTCAGCACAAGGTAGGTGCTCATCAGTCTGAACATCAGGTAGAAAGTGTAGTGAAAGTAGCGCTCCCTTTCACGCTCATTCTCCTTGCGCCGCATCGAGTAGGGAATGCTTGCAAAGAATGCCGTGAGCTGCTTGTGCAGCAAGTTGAGGTCGCCACTTTCGAGCGTCGTCACCCAGTCCATGGCCGTGGTAGCCGTGTCGCGTCTGATTTGCAGATAGCTGTTGGCCAGCAGACTCACGAATCCCTCCTTCACCTCGTTGTTCGGCAAGTCGAGCATGTAGGTGCCAAACCTCGGGTTGTAGCTTTTGATGGTGAGGTAGCCGCTTTGGTAAATCATGGCCAGCGGGTTCTCGATGTCCGCCTTGTAGTCCACAAAGTCGGCCGGCCGGTAGTAGTGCCCTGTCAGGTCGTTAAGGTTCTCGTGGTTATGCTTGAGCAGTCTGATGAGGTAGGTTGGTGTGCCCGTGGCAAACCAGTAGCTTCTCAGTTCCTGTTCGTTCAGCGCATTGAGCACGCTGAAAGGGTTGAACATGTCCACCATGCCCCGGCTGAAGTGGTAGCCGTCGTATTGCTTGACCAGGCGTTCGATCATCTCCTCCTTGTCCAGCCCCAAGGCCAGTGCCATGTTGGCCACCGGCTCGTCGAGCTGCGTTATCAGTTCGTCCTTGGTAATGCCGCAAATGGCATCGTACTGGCGGTTCATGCTGATGTCCATTGGCTGGTTAAAGCCGCTGAACACGCTCACCTGCGAGAACTTGGTCACGCCCGTGAGCAGCACAAACTGCAAGTGCGCATCGGCCGCCTTGAAGGTGGAGTAGAAGCCCTTGAGCGTCTCGCGGTTGCAATCCTCGATAAGGCGCATTTCGCCGTTCATCTCCATTTTGAAGTCCGTGTCCATCACGTCGAGCAGCGGCTTGTCGTACTCGTCAATCAGCACCACGCAGCGTTTGCCCGTGGTGTTGTGCACGTGTGCCAGCAATTCGCAAAACCTTTGGCCGTAGGTATAATCTGTGTTAGGCTGAAAGCCATATTGCTTTTCCCAACTCTCGACAAGTCCCTTCACAATGCCTTGCAAGGCCCCGGCCTCAGTAAAGTTCGTGCCGTTAAAGTCCACATGAAACACCGGGTAACTTTCCCAATCCTTCTCCAGCGCATCGATGGCCAATCCCTTGAACAGTTCGCGCTCCCCCTTAAAGTAGTATTCGAGCGTCGACACAAGCAGGCTCTTGCCAAATCGCCTCGGGCGACTCAGAAAGTAGGTCTTTCCGCCTTTCACGAGCTGGTAAACCAAGTCGGTCTTGTCTATGTAGAGATATCCATCTTTGATGATGCTCTTAAAGTCTTGTATGCCAATGGGAAATTTCATAATTTCAGAGATTATAGGTTTATCGGTTCAAAACGGTTCACCATGCGTCAGTCCTCCACCAGCCACTCCTCGATGGTGCCCGTTTGCGACGAAAAGCTTGCTCCCACCTTGTGCAGGTGGCGCTTGTCGGCAGCATAGGGGCGGTTGTAGCCACAGGTCTCAATTTGTGCCAGGGCCTCGGCCGCTGTGCCGTCCAGTTTGAACTCAAATATGTACACGTGTTCGGGTGTTTCGATAATGCAGTCGGCGCGTCCCTCGCTCTGCTGTTTTTCAGTCAGCACAAGGTAGGTGCTCATCAGTCTGAACATCAGGTAGAAAGTGTAGTGAAAGTAGCGCTCCCTTTCACGCTCATTCTCCTTGCGCCGCATCGAGTAGGGAATGCTTGCAAAGAATGCCGTGAGCTGCTTGTGCAGCAAGTTGAGGTCGCCACTTTCGAGCGTCGTCACCCAGTCCATGGCCGTGGTAGCCGTGTCGCGTCTGATTTGCAGATAGCTGTTGGCCAGCAGACTCACGAATCCCTCCTTCACCTCGTTGTTCGGCAAGTCGAGCATGTAGGTGCCAAACCTCGGGTTGTAGCTTTTGATGGTGAGGTAGCCGCTTTGGTAAATCATGGCCAGCGGGTTCTCGATGTCCGCCTTGTAGTCCACAAAGTCGGCCGGCCGGTAGTAGTGCCCTGTCAGGTCGTTAAGGTTCTCGTGGTTATGCTTGAGCAGTCTGATGAGGTAGGTTGGTGTGCCCGTGGCAAACCAGTAGCTTCTCAGTTCCTGTTCGTTCAGCGCATTGAGCACGCTGAAAGGGTTGAACATGTCCACCATGCCCCGGCTGAAGTGGTAGCCGTCGTATTGCTTGACCAGGCGTTCGATCATCTCCTCCTTGTCCAGCCCCAAGGCCAGTGCCATGTTGGCCACCGGCTCGTCGAGCTGCGTTATCAGTTCGTCCTTGGTAATGCCGCAAATGGCATCGTACTGGCGGTTCATGCTGATGTCCATTGGCTGGTTAAAGCCGCTGAACACGCTCACCTGCGAGAACTTGGTCACGCCCGTGAGCAGCACAAACTGCAAGTGCGCATCGGCCGCCTTGAAGGTGGAGTAGAAGCCCTTGAGCGTCTCGCGGTTGCAATCCTCGATAAGGCGCATTTCGCCGTTCATCTCCATTTTGAAGTCCGTGTCCATCACGTCGAGCAGCGGCTTGTCGTACTCGTCAATCAGCACCACGCAGCGTTTGCCCGTGGTGTTGTGCACGTGTGCCAGCAATTCGCAAAACCTTTGGCCGTAGGTATAATCTGTGTTAGGCTGAAAGCCATATTGCTTTTCCCAACTCTCGACAAGTCCCTTCACAATGCCTTGCAAGGCCCCGGCCTCAGTAAAGTTCGTGCCGTTAAAGTCCACATGAAACACCGGGTAACTTTCCCAATCCTTCTCCAGCGCATCGATGGCCAATCCCTTGAACAGTTCGCGCTCCCCCTTAAAGTAGTATTCGAGCGTCGACACAAGCAGGCTCTTGCCAAATCGCCTCGGGCGACTCAGAAAGTAGGTCTTTCCGCCTTTCACGAGCTGGTAAACCAAGTCGGTCTTGTCTATGTAGAGATATCCATCTTTGATGATGCTCTTAAAGTCTTGTATGCCAATGGGAAATTTCATAATTTCAGAGATTATAGGTTTATCGGTTCAAAACGGTTCACCATGCGTCAGTCCTCCACCAGCCACTCCTCGATGGTGCCCGTTTGCGACGAAAAGCTTGCTCCCACCTTGTGCAGGTGGCGCTTGTCGGCAGCATAGGGGCGGTTGTAGCCACAGGCCTCAATTTGTGCCAGGGCCTCGGCAGCTGTGCCGTCCAGTTTGAACTCAAATATGTACACGTGTTTGGGTGTTTCGATAATGCAGTCGGCGCGTCCCTCACTCTGCTGTTTTTCAGTCAGCACAAGGTAGGTGCTCATCAGTCTGAACATCAGGTAGAAAGTGTAGTGAAAGTAGCGCTCCCTTTCACGCTCGTTCTCCTTGCGACGCATCGAGTAGGGAATGCTCGCAAAGAATGCCGTGAGCTGCTTGTGCAGCAAGTTGAGGTCGCCCTTGGCCAACGAGTGAATCATGCCCGTCAGTTCGGTCGTGACGGGAGTGGGCGTATTAAGGTAATTGTTGGCCAGTGCGGTGATAAAGCCGCGTTTCACCTCGTTGTTTGGCAGGTCGAGCAGGAACGTCTCCGTCAGTTCGTCATAGCCCTTTACAGTGAGGTAGCCACTCTGATAAATCATGGGCAGCGGGCGCTCCACATCGGCCTTGTAGTCCACAAAGTCGGCCGCGGCATAGTATCGTCCCGTCAGGTCGTTAAGGTTCTCGTGGTTGTGTGCCAGCAGGCGTATGAGGTAAGTGGGCGTGCCCGTGCGGAACCAGTAATCCTTCAGTTCCCTGTTTTTCAATGCAGAGAGCAGGCTGAAGGGGTTGTAAATGTCGAGCATCTTGCTGTTAAAGTGGTAGCCGTCGTAGCGGTCCTTCAGTTTGAGCGCCATCTCCTCAGCCGACACGTTATATTCTTTCGCCATCTCGGCCACCTCGCCGCCCAGGCAGTTGTCCAATTCGTGCTGCGTAATGCCGCACAAGGCCTGGAAAGCGGCACTCATGCTGATGTCGTCGGGCTGGTTAAAGCCGCTGAACACGCTCACCTGCGAGAACTTGGTCACGCCCGTGAGCAGCACAAACTGCAGATGCGCGTCGGCCGCCTTGAAGGTGGAGTAGAAGCCTTTGAGAATGCTGCGATTGTAGTCCTCGATGAGGCGCTCCTCGCCGTTCACCTTCACTTTAAGCCCCGTGTCCATCACGTCGAGCAGCGGCTTGTCATACTCGTCAATCAGCACCACGCAGCGTTTGCCCGTGGTATTGTGCACATGCGCCAGCAGCTGCGCAAAGCGGTCGCCTGCGCCCAACTGCTTGTTGGCGGCAAAGTTATATTGCGCTTCCCACTCGGTCACATAATCCTCCACCTTGTTGGCCAGTGTCATGCCGTCCTCAAAGTTCGTGCCGTTAAAGTCCACGTGAAACACCGGGTAGCTTTCCCAATCCTTCTCCAGCGCATCAATGGCCAGCCCCTTGAACAGTTCGCGCTCCCCCTTAAAGTAGTATTCGAGCGTGGATACAAGCAGGCTCTTGCCAAATCGCCTCGGGCGACTCAGAAAGTAGGTCTTTCCGCCTTTCACGAGCTGGTAAACCAAGTCGGTCTTGTCTATGTAGAGATATCCATCTTTGATGATGCTCTTAAAGTCTTGTATGCCAATGGGAAATTTCATAATTTCAGAGTATAAAGCGGTTGTGTTTGCGAAGATACGAATAAAAGGCGGTTGCGCCAAGTCCGCACATTTTCAATAAAAGCCCCCAAGGGCGCACAAATCGTACAAAAAGAAGAGGCCCTTGCAATAAATCATTGCAAGGGCCCGAAAGAGATTGAAAGATGCGCTTCAGGATGGGCTTGAACCAACGACCCCCTGATTAACAGTCAGGTGCTCTAACCAACTGAGCTACTGAAGCCTAACAATACGGCTGTGATAAATTCTACTAAGTGCGCTTCAGGATGGGCTTGAACCAACGACCCCCTGATTAACAGTCAGGTGCTCTAACCAACTGAGCTACTGAAGCAGTGTGTAATAAAAACTTACCACTTTTTGCCGAATTGCGGTGCAAAGGTAAGGTATAATTTTGAAATAAGCTATATCTTTGCACAGAAATTTTCAAAAAAAATTACGATGAAGCGAATACGGGGTGTTGGAAATGCCTATGCAGATGTTCATGTATGAGTAGGAAACGCTCTGAAAATCAGCGAAATCTATTTACGAAAAGCTTCAATCAGCCCATTAATGCGGCGCACTACATACAAGAGGCGGCAAGGCGCTAATGTCATGTTGCTTGTCGGCGACGACCAGTCCGCTGGCGTGGCCTCCGCCTTTATCACCCCCTCCCGGCGCCACATGGCGCAAAATAAAACGGCACCCTGCCCGCACGGTGCCACACACTACCCACAGAAACACCAACCATTACGCAATGAACAAGATACGTTGCATCATCACCATTTGCCTTGCTGCCATGACCATGGCTGCCAGCGCACAGACCGCCACCTCGAACCACAACTTTGAGGTGGCCAAGAACCTCGACATATTCAATGCCCTGTACCGCGACCTCGACCTTTACTATGTCGACACCCTCGATGCGGCCAAGAACATTGACAATGCCGCCAACTACATGCTCGAAATGCTCGACCCCTACACCGAGTATTATGCCGAGGACAATTCCGCCGACCTGCGCCAGCTCACCACAGGCAAGTATGTGGGCATAGGCGCCCTCACCACCTTCCGTCCCGACCTCAAGCGCTGCATCGTGGCCCAACCCTTTGCCGGCATGCCGGCCGACCAGGTGGGCATATTGCCAGGCGACATAATAATGGCCATTGACGGCAAGCAGCTTGACCCCTGCACCTCGGCCGACAAAAAAGCACAGACCGACTACGCTAACAGTGTGACCAACCAGCTGCGCGGCGAGCCGGGCACCACCTTCGAACTCAAGGTGCGCCGCCCCACCACCGGCCGTACGTACACTTACAAAATTACGCGGCGCAACATCACGCGCCCCAGTGTGACACTTGCCGCCATGGTGGCCGACAGTGTGGGCTACATACGCCTGTCGCAGTTTATTGACGGCACGTCAAACGAAATACGCCGTGCCCTGGTCGACCTCAAGCAGCGGGGTGCCCGTCGTCTTGTGCTCGACCTGCGCAACAACCCCGGCGGGGTGCTCGAGGAGGCTGTCAAGACCGTCAACCTGTTCATACCCCGAGGCCGCGAGGTGGTGACCACACGCAGCAAGGTGAAGGAGCTCAACCACACCTACAAGACCACCCTCGACGCACAAGATACCGACCTGCCCATCATAGTGCTCACCAACGAGGGTTCGGCCTCGGCAGCCGAAATTACGAGCGGCGCCTTGCAGGACTACGACCGCGCCCTCATCATGGGCCGCCGCACCTATGGCAAGGGCCTTGTGCAGCAAAGCCGCGAACTGCCCTACAAGGGCATACTCAAGCTCACCACGGGCAAGTACTACATACCCTCGGGCCGCTGTGTGCAGGCTTACAAGTTTGAGGACGGGTTGCCCGTGCACCTGCCCGACTCGCTGGCGCACGAGTTCCGCACTGCTGCCGGACGCATTGTGCGCGACGGTGGCGGCATCACGCCCGACGTGATAACCCCGGCCGACAGTGTGCCCAACCTGCTCATCTACCTGCAGGAGAGCACCCAACTCTTCGACTACTGTGTGCAGTACCGCGCCGCCCATGCCAACATAGCCGGTCCCACAAAGTTCAAGCTCACCGACGAGGAGTATGCCGACTTTTGTGCCTACATGAAAAAGCACAACTTCAGCTACGACCGCCAGAGCCTCAAACTGCTGTCGACCCTGCGCAAGATGGCACGCTTCGAGGGCTACGAAACCGAGGCCAAGGCTGAACTTGATGCGCTCGAGAGCAAGCTCACGCACAACGAGGATTACGACTTTAAGCGTTGGGAGCGCGAGATACGTGGCATAGTGGAGGGGGCCATTATCGAACACTTCTACTATGAGGCCGGACGCGAGGAGCACGACCTCAAGAATGACAAAGATGTGCAACAGGCTGTCAAGATGTTTGGCACCCCACATCAGATGCACAAAATATTGAGCGGCGAGCCTGATGCGTGACACTCGCTGATTATTGGTTGACGGGGTGACGAGTTAACGAGTTAACAAGTAAGTATGCCCTGCACATTATGATGTTAAAGTAAGAATGACAAGAAACTTGGCAAACTTACCCGTTACCCCGTCAACCAATATCCCCCCCGTATCCCATACTAAAACAAAATCCCTGTGAAATACTTTATCAAGCCCATAGCCTACCTGTTGGGCATTCACCTTGCGGCCCTTGTGCTGCTCACGCTCATGCGCGTGTGTTTTTATTTGTCGGTCAGCCACATGCTCACCCCCGACGTAGCCGGTCAGCCCGCCCTTGTGGCCACCGCCTTTGTGCGCGGTCTGTGGTTTGACAATGTGATAGCCTGCTACATCATGGCCCTGCCCCTTGTGGTGGGGTGTGTGGCCGGTGCCTTTGGCCTTGTGCGCAAATGGATGCTGCGTGCCGCGGGCGTGTGGTTTGGTGTGTGGTACACGCTGGTGTTCATGGCCACAGCCGGCAACATACCCTACTTTGTTTACTTCTCAAAGGTGCTCAACGCCTCAATATGGAACTGGGCCGGCTATGGCGGCACCACCCTTGGCATGATATTTGGCGAGCCTTCATACTATCTGTACATAGTTCTGTTTGTGGTGGCCACCGCCCTGTTTTCGGTCTTTTTGTGGTATATGCGACGCCGTGCGCTCAAGCATTGGCCCGAGGTCGTGCCCCCCGCCGCGTATGACTTGAAAAGTGTGCGGTGGTGGCTTTCCGCCGGTGGCAAACTGCTGGTGGCCCTGGCCCTGTGCGGCGCCTGCTTCCTGGGCATTCGCGGCCGTTTGGGTTACAATCCCATCAAGGTGAGCGCCGCCTACTTCTGCAGCAGTCCGGTGCTCAACAATGTGGGCGTCAACCCCATGTTCTGCCTGCTCAACAGCACGCTCGACGACCTGCGTCCTGAAAATCGCACCTTGCACCTCATGCCCGATGCTGAGGCCATACGCCTGGTGCAGCAGTACTATGGACGCACAGGCATCAAGGGCATATCGCCCATAGCGCGGCGGGTGGAGCCCGACAGCCAGCCCGTGCGCCGCAATGTGGTGGTGGTGCTCATGGAGTCGATGTCGGCCAAACTGATGGGCCGCTTTGGCTGCAAGGCCGGCCTCACCCCCTGTCTTGACTCGCTGTACAGCCACTCGCTGAGTTTTGCCAACTGCTATTCGGCCGGCAACCACACCAACCACGGCCTTTATGCCACGCTCTACTCCTTTCCGTCCATCATGTTCCGCAATGCCATGAAGGGCTCGAGCATACCTTGTTACACGGGGTTGCCCAACACCTTGAAGCAGGCTGGCTACAGCACCATGTTCTTTATGACACACGAGAGCCAGTACGACAACATGAACGCCTTTTTCCGCACCAACGGCTATGACGAGATATATGCTCAAGAGAACTATCCCAAAAACCGTGTGGTGAACCACTTTGGTGTGCCCGACGACTATTTGTTCAGCTATGCCCTGCCAGTGTTGCGCCGTCATGCGGCCAGTGGCAAGCCATTCTTTGCCACGCTGCTCACCATCAGCAACCACCCGCCCTTTGTGGTGCCTGCCGAGTTTCAGACACCAGGACTTGCTCCCGAGCAGCAGATAGTGCGTTATGCCGACCACTGCATAGGGCAGTTTATGCAGGCTGTGAGCAAGGAGCCTTGGGCGCGCAACACGCTGTTTGTGTTCCTTGGCGACCATGGCAAGTTGCTGGGTCAGACCGATGCCGAACTGCCGGAGTCGTTTAACCACATTCCGCTCATATTCCATGCCTCGTGGCTCAAGCCCGCCGAGCGCACACAGTTTGCGGGCCAGGTAGATGTGGCACCCACCATATTAGGCCTGTTGCGTTTGCCTTATGTGCAGAACAACTTTGGCCTCGACTTGTTGCACGACGCGCCGCGTCCGGCAGCCTTTTACACGGCCGACAAGATGATAGCCGCGCGCAACGCCCGCCAGCTCTTCCTTTACAATGCTGAGCTGAAACAGACCTATTGCTATAACATAGCGCCCGACGGGCGGCCTGTGCCCACCAGTTTCTCGCCAGCTTTTGCGCCATTGCGGCAGTATGTGTTTGCCTTGCTGCAAACCACAGAGTATATGGTGCAGCATGGCATGACGCGCACGCACTGATGCAGTGCGTCGGCTAATGTGCAGATGATTGTGTTATAACAAAATGCTAAAGTAACCCGTTGACGAAGAGATCCGCCAACGGGTTACTTTATGACTCTAAAAACGGGTGAACAGAAGCCCCCTATAACAGAAGTGGCGAAAATCCATCCGCCCTATTTCCGCCTCGCTCTTAATTTAATCTCCGCACATTTTGCGGAGATTAAGGCGTCTATTCTCCGCAAAAGTGCGTGCTTTTCCGCTTTATGCACTATATTTGCATGTAATTGTAAGCAATACTCATTAAAAGGACAGGCATGACAAGAGCAAACATATATATATGGCAGCAGCCCGATTGGCCTCATTTTACATGGGATAGCACGTCCTTTAGCCAGTCGTTGGCTATGGTGAATATGCTCCGTGGCAAACTCTTGGGCAGAATTTCGATGTTCGGACTTGAAGCACAAAGCGAGTCGGTGCTCAACTCTGTGTCCGAAGAGATTATTCACTCTGCCCAAATAGAGGGCGAAATCCTTAATTGTGATAGCGTCCGTTCATCTGTGGCCAAGCAGTTAGGATTGAAGTACGAAGGATTACCCACTGCCGATCACTACGTGGAGGGCGTTGTGCAAGTGATGGTAGATGCTATTACCCAATATGCTGCGCCTCTCAGCGATCAGCGTTTGTTTGCTTGGCACGCGGCCTTGTTCCCCATGGGCCGAAGTGGACTTTATAAGATAGATGTAGGGCAATGGCGAAGAGGCGAGGAACCCATGCAAGTGGTATCGGGCGTAATGGGGCATGAAACGGTACACTATGAAGCTCCACCAAGCGACGATGTACCCTATATGATGCAGGAATTCCTAACTTGGGTGAATACCTCGCAGCCCATCGACCCTGTTGTCAAAGCCGCCATTGCTCATCTATGGTTTGTTAGCATACACCCTTTCGACGATGGTAACGGACGCATCTGTCGCACCATCACCGAACTTCTGCTCTCGCAGGCCGATCAAACCTCGCAGCGTTATTATAGTCTGTCTACCGAGATTTTGACGCATCGTAAGGACTATTACGTGCAATTAGAGCGTGCGCAACATGGTGGAGCCGATGTAACGCAATGGATATCATGGTTTCTGCACACTTTGCAGCAAGCTCTTCAAACTGCTCTGCTCAAGACAGAGAATGTGGTGCGTAAAGTGAAGTTTTGGCAGGAACATCGCTTAACTCCTATCAACAATCGGCAGCGCAAAGTTGTAAATATGCTTTTTGATGGCTTCGAGGGCAAGCTCACATCTTCAAAATGGTATAAGATTAACCATTGCTCGCAAGATACTGCCACACGCGACATCAATGATTTGATAAAGAAAGGCATATTGCAACCAGCTGCCGAGGGTGGACGTAGCACAAGTTATACGTTGGTGGAATGATTATGTGATTTTCGTGCGTTAGGACACCCTCATAACACACGTATTATTTCACAAATGCGAGGTGTCTTACAATCAAGAGGGTGTGTCAAAACTCGATTTGTGCGGGCTGAATCATCGGCTGCGGCTCAGCAATTCAAGCAAGCTTGATTGCATTCGCCTTGCACGATGATTCAGCCCGCACAAATTGAGTTTTGACACACCCTCTCAACAGCAAAGGCGGCCTTTTATATCAAACCAGCCTCCACCATGCGCACCACGCGCTCCGTGTACCGGTCGTCGCCGTCGGGGTCATACTTCTTGTTGAGGCTGTTGCCAAACAGCACGGCAATGCCCTGGTACAGGTTGGCCTTGAACGGGCCGATAAAAGCCTTGGCTATGGCGTAGCCCGTCTGGTTGCACTCGCGGTTGACCAGCTTGATGAGCAGGCGCCCCTGCGAGCGCGTCAGCTTTTTAAGCGCCGGGCCATATTGCGCCTTCAGTCCGCGCTCCACCTCCTTGATGTGGGCATCGCGCGAGCGCTTGTCGGGCAGCTGGTCGAGCACCTCCACCGTTTCGATAATGGTAAGTTTGGCCAGTTTGGCCCATGGCAGCACCTTCTTTACGTTGTACACCAGGCGGTTGTACTCCGCCCGCTCGCGGTCGTTCTTAAACGTGAGCGGTGCATACTTTGGCAGCGCCGGCATGATAATGTGCGGAATGGTCTTGCCCTTGTACTGCACGGTGCCCATCTGCGTCATAATGGGCACCTCCACCTCCTCCACCTCCGTATTCTGCTTTGCAGCATCGTCGGTGGGCTGCTGCGCCAGCATGGGGGCGCAGGGGGCAAGCAGCATGAATAGCATGACTATTATTTTGTATAACATCTGATAGTATACTGTTATTGGCTTATTTGGCAACAAAAGTACGAAGTTTGTATCTCTTACAGCGTTATTATATATTAAAGACTTTGCACTTTCCCGAAAAATATCGTTACTTTGTAAGTATTAAGCCCGCTCTTGGGAGCAGCTGTAAAACAAAACCATGAAATTATGGCAAAGAAAGATAAAAAGGGAGGCTCTGGCTCGCGCCTTAAGAAAAAGGCCGTGGCACAGCAACTCGTCGACCTGTTCAACGAGTTCCCTGAGAAAGAATATGACGTGAAGGACCTGTTTGCCCACTTCAAGGCAAGCAACCACCCGGCCAAAATGATAGTGATGGACGCACTCAACGATTTGGTGCTCGACGATTATGTAACCTCCGACGGACAGGGGCACTACCGCAATGCTGTGCGCTCTAACGTGATGGAGGGCACATTTGTGCGCAAGCGCAACGGGCGCAACTCGTTTGTGCCCGACGATGGCGGCAAGAGCATACTGGTGTGTGAGCGCAACTCGCTGCACGCGCTCGACGGCGACCGCGTGAGAGTGACCATGCTGGCACGCCGCGCCGGACACACACGCGAGGCTGAGGTGACCGAAATACTTGAACGCGCCAACGACACCTTTGTAGGACAACTGCAGGTGGAGCGTGGCTACGGCTTTCTTGTGACAGAGAGCCGCTCGCTGGCCAACGACATCTTCATACCCAAAGACAAGCTCAACGGCGGACAGAACGGCGACAAGGCCGTGGTAAAGATTATTGAGTGGCCCAGCGACTCGAAAAGCCCCATTGGCAAGGTGGTGGACATACTTGGCAAGCAGGGCGAGAACAATGCCGAGATGCATGCCATACTGGCGCAGTACGGACTGCCGTACACCTACCCCGAAAAGGTGGAGAAGGCGGCCGAGAAACTCTCGCCCGACATCACGCCCGAGGAGATAGCACGCCGCGAGGACTTTAGAGAGGTGACAACCTTTACCATCGACCCGCACGACGCCAAGGACTTTGACGATGCGCTGTCAATACGCCAGCTGCAAAAGGGCCTGTGGGAGGTGGGTGTGCATATTGCTGATGTGTCGCACTATGTGAAGGAGGGCGACATCATTGACAAGGAGGCCGTGAAGCGTGCCACCAGTGTGTACCTCGTTGACCGCACCATACCCATGCTGCCCGAGCGCTTGTGCAACTTTATATGCTCGCTGCGACCCGATGAGGAGAAACTGGCTTACTCTACCATATTCCACATCAACGACAAGGGTGAGATAAAGGACTGGCACCTGGCACACACGGTGATCAAGAGCAACCGCCGCTTTACCTACGAGGAGGTGCAAACCATACTCGAGCGCAACGGCGTGGCCTCAGAGGCCGACCTCAACCTGCCGGGCGAACACCCCGAACCACTACCCGCTGGCGCTGAGCCCGAGGGCGAATATGCGGCCGAACTCATACAACTTGACAAATTTGCCAAGATACTGCGCGCCAAACGCTTCAAAAACGGCTCAATAGGCTTTGACCGCTCAGAGGTGCGCTTTGAGGTGGACGAAAAGGGGCACCCCATCAGCACTTATGTCAAGGTGGCCAAGGACGCCAACAAGCTGGTTGAGGAGTTTATGTTGCTGGCCAACCGCAGTGTGGCACAGATGATAGCCGTAGTGCCGCGCGGCCGGAAGCCAAAGGTGTTTGTCTACCGTATTCACGATGTGCCCGACCCCGAAAAGATGGAGAAACTCAGCGGCTTTGTGGCACGCTTTGGCTATAAAATACGCACCGAGGGCACCAAAACCGAGGTGAGCAAGAGCCTTAACCGCCTGCTCTCAGACATTAAGGGCAAAAAGGAGGAAGAGGTGGTTGAAATGGTGGCGCTGCGTGCCATGATGAAGGCGCGCTACAGCACACACAACATTGGCCACTACGGCTTGATGTTTGACTATTACACCCACTTTACATCGCCCATACGACGCTATCCCGACACCATGGTGCACCGCTTGCTCACACGCTATGCTGAGGGCGGACGCTCGGTGAGCCAGACAAAATATGAGGACTTGTGCGAGCACGCCTCGAACATGGAGCAGCTGGCTGCCACGGCTGAGCGCGCCTCTATCAAGTATAAGCAGGTTGAGTTCATGGCCGACCGCATTGGCCAGGAGTTCGACGGCACAGTGAGCGGTGTGACAGAGTTTGGCTTGTATGTGGAGATTACCGAGAACTCGTGCGAGGGCATGGTTCCGCTGCGCTTGTTGCTCGACGACTACTATGAGTTCGACGAGCGCAACTTCTGCCTGGTGGGCCGCCGCTACCGCAAGCGTTACAGCCTGGGCGACAAGGTGCGCATACGCGTGGAGCGCGCTAACCTTGAGCGTCGCCAGCTCGACTTTGCCCTGGTGGGCGACGAGGGGGGTGACATAAAGCCCGAAAAGGCTGCCAAGGGTGGGGGCGCACCCGTGCCGCCACCTGAAGCCAAAAAGGCTAAGGGCGGCAAAAAGAACTATGCCAAGAAGAATAAGCGTCCGCGCGCTGGCCGTGCCAAACGCGCGGCAAAATAAAGACACGTGAGGGCCAGGGGCTGCCGGGTATGACGGTGTATGCGCCTGGCTCTCAATCTCCTTTCCTTGACCTTATATTCTAACCTTTTATGCAGAATACTTTAACCAGCGAAATAGAGCGGCACGTGCAGCGTGCCATGAACACGCACTCCGACTTTGTGTGGCTCAGCCAGTTGCTGCACAATGCAACTGGCGAATATATCAGTCCTACTACGCTCAAGCGGTTGTGGGGCCACCAAACGGACTATTGCCACCCGAGCCCTTATACGCTCAATCTGCTCTCGCGCTATTTGGGCTATGCCGACTACGAGGCCTTTAAGCGGGGGCTGCATGCCGACTATGCGTCGAGCGCCATACAAACACGCTGCTACATGTCGGCAAACTTGAGCGAGGGCGATGTGCTCACGCTCACGTGGCGCCCCGACCGCCGTATGCTGGTGCGCTATGTGGGCAACGACAGTTTTGAGGTGGTGGAGGTTGAGAACTCTAAGTTATATGTGGGCGACACCTTTACTTGCCAGTCGTTTGTTGAGGGCGAAATGGCTGTGCTCAGCAATTTGCGACATCAGGGCAAAGGTCCCTTTGTTTACCTCATAGGCAAGCAGGGCGGCGTGGGCATCACGCCCGATTTTACCCCCCCCATCAGCAAGTGACAGATGTGCTTTTTGACTGACGGACAGCCTAACTTGGGTATGCCGCTAACGCGGGAGACATAAGAACATAAGGACAAAAGAACATAAGATATAACGTTTGTGTTAACCGCTTACCGCGGAGACATAAGAACATAAGCTACATAAGAAACATATAAGGCCGCTACGCGGCTGACGGCCACGGACTATCGTCCGGGTGGCCTCAAGAAACATAAGGGCTGACGCCGTAGTATTACATATAGTAACGCTACGGCGTCAGCCCTTATGTTCTTATGTTCTTATGTTCTTCTGTTTGCCGCGTTAGCGGCTGCCAAGGCACGCTACGGCGTCAGCCCTTATGTTTCTTGAGGCCACCCGGACGTAGTCCGTGGCCGTCAGCCGCGCAGCGGCCTTATATGTTTCTTATGTAGCTTATGTTCTTATGTTCCCGCGGTAAGCGGCAAACACGAACGTTATCTTATGTTCTTTTGTCCTTATGTTCTTCTGTTTACCGCGTTAGCGGCTAACACTTGCGCTTAACAACAAACAAGAAACACAAAAGTGCCTGCACCCTGCACTTTTTGCTTTTAACAAGCTGAATATCAGAGCATTACGCAGTGTATGCACGCTTGCACTATGCCTACACAGTGCATGCACTTACCTACACTTTACTTGCACTTACCTACACAACACTTGCACTATACTTGCACTTACATCACTGCTACATATCACAACATAGGGAGGTGGAAAGAGCTTTCGGAGCAACCGAATATTCTACCTCCCCATACACAAACACCGCCATGTCACAACCATAAATACGCCAGGGCGTGCAAGCATCTTGTGCAGGCAGGCGTGTACACAAAAACGGCTACTACCTACACACACGAAAGCGATGATTACCAACGCGTTACGACAAAAAGTGCAAGGTGCAGGCAAAATCACCAAACAAATATTTCAGGGCTGTGCACCTGCACTTTGTGCACCAATAACTCACTAACTGCACAAGCACCAAGCGCTACCTCACAACGCTACCTCACAACGCAAGCACTAATGGGGGCGACGCGTCTCGCGTCGGGTAAGGCAAAGGCTCACAGACAAGCGTGTAATTACTGCTGTCTGCGAGCCTTTATTCTGTGTATGAACATAGCATTTTTCCGACGCGGGACGCGTCGCCCCCATTAGTGCTTGCGTTTTGTGCTTGCGTCTTGAAGTAGCGTTTGGTGCTTGAACCCCTTCGCCTAATAATGTGTGTGCTATTGCGAGCCTACTTGACGACAGGCTTGATATGCTTGAATTTGCTCCATGCGCTGCGGCGGTACAACTGCAGTTGTGCGGCAGGCACGTAGAGTGTGACGTCGTTGTAGTGGTGCGCGTCGAATAGCGAGTCGATGGGGCACTTCCATATATCGCTGCCAATACCTACGAACTTGCTCGATATGAGGTATAGCTCCTTCAGATTGTTGCACCCTTTGAAGCCTCCCGCCAGTATGTTCATAGTGTCGGCCTCGCACAGCACTACAGCCTTGCGCAGCAGAGTGTCGTGCCTGAAACTGTTGAAGCCCAATTCGCTCACCAAGTATGTCAGCCCGTCGTGAGTGACGCTTGCTGGCACTACAACGTTCTTCTCTTTGGCGTAGGCCAACTGTGCCGATGCGACCAGCCCGCCCCACGAGGTGTATTTTATGTTGGCCACTTGGAACTGTGCCACCTGCTCAAAGCGCGGCCGTCCGTTATCCTCCTGCGACAGGTACACTCCCCAGCCGGCCAGTGCCAGCAGTATGGCTGCCACGGTGGCAGTCACGGCACGGCTAATGCGTTGCTTGCGCTTGCGCAGCTGCTTGAGTGCTGCAATGCTTGGCAGGCGCTGCTTGATGGGCGCTTTGCAGCGCTGCGCCAGGGCGTTGTAGAGGCGGCCCAGGTGCAGGTCGGTGATGATGCAGCCAAGGCTGTAGATGTCGTTGCGGCAGTCGGTGGTGCGCTCTACACGCTGCTCGGGCGACACATAGCCCTTTGTGCCCGATGGCTGCTTGAAGTCGGAGTAGCTGTCGGTGTCGGCCAGTCCAAAGTCTATGAGCTTGACGTTATGGCCGTTGCGCGTGATCATCACATTTTCGGGCTTGAGGTCGCGGTGCACCACCTGGCGGCTGTGCAGACACTCAATGGCGTCGACAAGTTGGCGCAGCACCTTGAGCCTTTCGCGCCGGCGGGGCTTGGTGGCAAGCCATTGGCGCAAGTTGAGGCCGTCAACCCACTCCATCACAATGCAGCGCCCGTAGCCGGGCACCTCTTCAAGGCTGTAGGCTTGTGCTATGTGTGGGTGGTCAAACTGATGTTGTATGTCGTACTCCTTTTGCTGCAGGTTGCGGTACAGGTCGAGCTGGCGGCAAGCCGGGCTCAGGGCCTTGATCACCCACCACTTTCCGTCGCGCCTGGCGCGCAACAGCATGGTAGTGGCGCCGCTGTACGTCACCTCCATATCCATGAAGTCTTGACTCAGTGTGCCATCGTCTGTGCAGAACAATTCTGATCCTTCGCTATCCGGTTTCATCATTCCTGTGATAAGAATTGCGTATTGGTTAATTTTGGAGAATGCACCTCGGCAGTTAATTGCTTACCTTTGCAACATCAATACATAGCGCAAAGCGTTGCCGCGTGTATGCAATGTAACTGTAAGTGATTATAAAAATCGCAAGAAAGAGATGCAAAAACTATTGGCAGAGCCCTGTTAGGAAAGGGGGCTCTGCCACTTTTTTGTGTCTTGTCGTGTCACGCCTTTGGGCTTGTATGCTGAGGCGTGGCGGCGCGGCGCGCGGAGTTATTCCTCGCCGGCAAAGAGGGGGGCCCAGGCGGGCAGTTTGACGGGCTTTTGCTTGAGCAACTCGAGCGTGGCGGCCGGCACATACTTTTTGTCTACTACCAGGCGGAACATGTACTCGTCAAACCATTCGTCGGTCATGATAAGGTGGCCGTTGTAGCCCGACGAGGCGCCCCACGAGTTTTCGACCATCCACTTTCTGGGCTTGCCCTGTGCATTGAGGTCAACAGCCATAAGTGTCATGGCGTGGCTCGAGGCAGAGGCAAATGTGCTGATGCGCTCGGCCTTGGTCATGGGGAAGGTGGTGCCGAAGAGCGACTCGTAGTCGTAGTTCTTGAGCGAGAGCACACCCGTTTTTGAGTCGAGATATTTGCCCACATCGCACGAGAAGTACATCATCACCGAGTCCTTGATAGAGGCTATGGCCATGGCCTTGATTTCGTCGACGGGCAGGTTGAGGTATGTCCATTGCATGCCGTCGTATGAGTGGCGGTCCATGTCGATGGTGTACGTTTTGTGGTAGGGGCGCGAGGGGTCGTTCATGAGCATGACATACGAGCCCTTGAGGTCGGTGCCCACATACTTCTTATAGAACTCCTGGGGCGTGTACAGCTGTGGCTCGGCCAGAGCCTTGCCGCTGGCGTCGCGCGGTGTCCACGTAAACTGCTGCACGGGCTCGCCAAGGCATATTGACAGTATGTGGTAAACGGTGGCAAGCATCTGCACCTTCTGCTTTTCGAGTTCGGCACCCTTCTTGCCCGCAGCGGCCATTTTGCGCAGTGTAAGGCCGTACTCGCGCAGTTTGAGGCTCAGTATCGAGGCCATGCGCTGTGTGTTGTTGGCATTGTACGACTCGGGCATGGCCTCGGCAGGCACAAGGCCGTACTTGCTCACCACGTCAATCACACCGCAAAAGGTGCCGCCGTCGCTCAGTGGATTTTTGAAGAGCCACTCTACCAACTTGTCGTCCATGGGTTTGCTGGCATTGTCTATCACAGCCTGAAGGAAGAGGTTCGACTTTTCCAACTGGTCGTAGAAGAAGTTGTAGCTCTGCGAGAACTGGAAACTGCCCAGCCCCTGTTGTTGTATCATCTTGGCGCGCATCACGTTGAGGCCAGTGAACAGCCAGCAGCGTCCCGAGCTCTTTTGGTCGGTAATGCCTTTGCCTGGCACCTCGTTGCTGAAGTGTGTGTCGTGTGCGTCGACATTGTCGGCATTGGTGGCAAGCTGGTTGATGCTTGTGCCGGCCAGGGCGTTGCGCAGTGCGCGGTCGGCCGGGTTTGTCTTGTTAGCTTTTTTGATTTGTTGCAGCATTTCGGTAGTGATGCCGCCTTTGCCCGCGCTCACCGTCTGTGCGGCAGCGCCAAGCGTCATGGCCGCCAGGGCCAAGGTAATAATGGGCTTGATAGTCATGTTGATAGTGGGGGTTAATGGGTTAGTGGGTTAGGAGGTTAAAGGGTTAGGGGGTTAATGGGTTAATGGGTTAGGAGGTTAAAGGGTTAGGGGGTTAAGGGGTTATTGGGTTAAAGGGTTAAGAGGTTAGGGGGTTAGTGGGTTAAAAAGTAACTCTTGTGGGTAAGACTGGATGTACTACCAATCTTGGGGGCAATAAGCCAAAGTGCCTTTTTAACCCCCTAACCCTCTTAACCCTCTACTCTAATCTTCCGCCATCTCGTGTACGTCCAATCTGTCAGTTTGAAGAAGATGAGGGCGGTTACCAAACCACCGAACACGTCGACCAGATAGTGTGCCTGAATATATACTGTGGCGCAGCACAGGAATATGTAGAACGGAAAGGCTATGGCAAACAGGTAGCGGCGGTTGCGCCACAACAGCAGCATGAGCACCGTGCTCATGCCCACATGGCTTGACGGAAAGGCTGCCGTGGGGCGCTCGCCCGTCTTTTGGGTGTTCTCAACCAACTCGCGGAAGAATCCATCGGGGCCAGGCGAGGGAGACAGCTCTGTGTGGTAGCGGAAGTAGTTGCCGAGCTGTGGAAAGTGGGCGCTCTGTATCACGTCCGTGCCCACGGCATGAAAGTAGTATTGGGGGCCGGCCACGGGCAGGAACAGGTAGATGAGGTAGTAGAGGAAGAAGCTGGCAAGCACCACAAAGGCCGTGCGGCTGAACTGGCTGCGGTCGGTGAAGAGGGGGGCGAGCACTGTGAGGAATATGAGCGGATAGTAGGCAAAGTAGCCCATGTGGAACAACTCACTCCACACCTTTTGGGGTAACCACTGTGCAAAGGTTATGCTCGGCTGGCAACCAAACAGGGCATGGTCGGCCGCGGCAAACAAATAGTCGAGGTTGGGAAACAACTGGCAGAACTCGTAGGTGTCGGGGTACCAGTAGCCGAGCAGCGACAGGGGGAAGATGTAGCGCAGCAGCAGTATGTACTTGTTGGGGCGCAGGTGGTAGAACAACCACAGCAGCGCCATGCCGCCCACTACCATGCAACGCCCTTCGAGCAGCTGCAGCGGGTTGCCCATTTGTGACCAAAACAGCACAATGAGCAGTGTGGTGAACAGGGTGTATGCTAATGTGGCCCACTCTACGAGTATGGGACCTTGATGTGTGCGTGTGGTGACTGGTGTGTCAGACATATAATATATATGGTGTGGTGATACCTGTTGGCGGAATTATGGGTTGACGGGTAAGTATGCGATACACTTTATTATGTTAAAGTATGAATGGTAAGAAGGCAAACTTACCTGTCAACCTGTACACTTGTCAACTTGTTTACTAAATCCGCTAACGCGTTGGTAATGAATATCTAAATACTTTGTGCGCCGAATGTGGCTTTAACGCCCCTCACGAGCGGCCATTGCGGGCGGTAGCCCAGTTCGTTGCGTGCGGGCGATATGTCGCAGCGCCAGTTGCGTTGGCGCATGATGCGGTATTTGTCGGAGTTAAGCGTCGAGGTGCGTCCGGCAAGGCGGGCCACCCGTTCGGCCACCCAGCTTACGGTCCGCAGCACCCACAGCGGGGCTGTGATGTGCAGCACGTGTTGCACACCGAGCTCCATTTGTATCAGGTCGCTAAAGGTGCGGCTTGTATACTCCTTGCCATCTGTCAGAAAGTATTGGCGTCCGCTCTTGCCATGTGTCAGTGCCAGGAAGGCGGCCTCCACCAGGTCGGCCACGTAGATGAAGGTGATGACCTGTGGCTTGTAGCCCACGGCAAAGTCGATGTGGCGGCGTATGCTGTCGGCCATCATGGCATAGTCGCGTTCACGCGGGCCATACACCCCCGTTGGGCGCAGCACCACGTAGTTGAGGCCCTTTATGTCGGCCAGCAAGGCTTCGGCCTGCAGTTTTGAGGCCCCGTATGCTGTGTTGGGGCGTGCCAGGTCGGCTTCGCAGATGGGCTTATAATCCTTTTCGTGTATGGGGCCCATCACGCTCAGCGAGCTGATGAACACCAGTCGGCCGGTCTCAGTCAGGGCTCCTGTGGCGAGCAGACACGTGGCCAGGCGTTCTGTGCCTTCGGCATTGATGCTGAAAAAATCCTCGGCACGCCGGCACTTGGTGGCTCCTGCGGCGTGAATGACGTAGTCGAAGCTGCGTCCGTTCTGTGCCTGCAGGTGCTCGTCGAGCTGTTGGTGCAGATGTGTGCTGTTGGCCAGGTCGAGTTCGATAAAGTTGATGCGGCCGTCTTGCAGGTAGCGTCGGCTGCTCGTGGGTCGCACGGCGGCCCACACCTCCATGCCTTCGGCAAGGGCGCGTTCAACCATGAAACTGCCTATGAAACCGGACGCGCCGGTAATGAGTATCTTGTGCATCGTGTGGGGGAGGAGGGGTTATGAGGTTATGAGGGGAGGGGGTTATGAGTTTAGAGGTTATGAGGTTATAAAGTAACTCTTGTGAGCAGGGTTGGGGGAGGGGGAGGTTATAAGGTTAATGGGTTATAAGGTTATGAGGTTAAAAAGTAACCTTTGTGAGCAGGACGCTCCCAATCTCTAATGGGGGCGACGCGTCCCGCGTCGGTGAAATGGACAACGCTCACAATCACCAACGTAACAGTTTGTGCCCGAGGCGGGACGCCTCGCCCCCATTTGAGCGAGCGTGGCTTGGAGGGGTTAAAAAGCAGCCTTTGTGATTTAGAACCCTCGTGCAAGTAGAAACAGGAGGCTATCCTGCAAGTCAGAGTGCCTTTTTAACCCTCTAACCTAACCTCCTAACCCAATCACCCTCATAACCCCCTAAAGTGGTCGTAGGCCGTTTGCAGCAAAGCCTTGGCCGCATTGACACGCTGTTGCGAGGCGTGGGGTGCCTCGCGCATCACGCTGGCCGGCTGAGTGAGCAGGTTAACCACCGAAATGCCCGAGTTGTCCATGTAGTAAGTGCCCTCCTGCCATGTGTGTACGGCCGAGGGATGAGTATAGGTGCGGCTCAGCACATCGCGGCTCATGCCAAACTGCTTGTGTGGCAGTTGCAGTTGGCCCAGCAGTGTGGCAGCCAAGTCCGTTTGGTTACATATTTGCGTCACCACGCGCGGGCCCTTGAGTGCGCCCCCCGCCATGATGATGGGAATGTGGCTCCGGCGCTCGTCGGCATCGCTGATGCCCTCGGGATAGTTCACCCCGTGGTCGGGCAGCATCACCACCAGCGTGTTGCGCCACAGGGCCGACTGCCGCAGACGGCTGATAAAGGTGCCAATGCAGTGGTCGAGATAAGCCATGGAGTTGGCCACCTTGTCGCCCTTGATGCGGTTGTAGGGCACAATCCAAGGCTCGTGGCTGGCCAGTGTCTGAAAGGTGACGTGCCACGGGCGGCCTTGCGGCAGACGCATGATGCGCTGGTAGAGTGTGTCAAAGGCGATGGCGTCGGTCACGCCCCAGTTGTGTGTGCGGCGCACCGCCACCGGAAAGCTCTCGTCGCCCTCAATGCGGTCGTAGCCAGTGCTTTGCAGGTAGCCCCTCATGTTGGTAAAGTTGGCATCGCCGCCGTACAGATAGGCAGTGGCATAGCCCGCCCCCTTGAGCGATGAGGCAATGCTTGGCAGGTGTTCGCAGCGCGAGGGCATCTTCATCACACTAAGGTCGGGAAACGATGGGAAACCGCTCAGTGCGCACACCGTGCCGCGGTCGGTGCGGTAGGAGTTGGCATAGGCTTGGGTAAACACCACCCCCTCGTGTGCCAGACGGTTGAGGTTAGGTGTGATGCGCGGGTCGCTCTTGGGGTCGACGGCATTGACAAAGGTGCCGCCGCAGCCCTCCATCAGTATAATCAGCACATTGGGCCGTGTGGTGTTGAGCAGCGGCTCGGTGTCGAGGCTCTCGGTGTTGTAGCCCAGCATGCTGTAGATGCGTTTGCGCTCGTCGTGGCTAAAAAAGTGAGCCTGCCGCCCGTAGTCGCCCGCCTTGAGAGTGGACGATATGAGGCTGAAGGCCGGATTGACCGCCGTGTGGTTAAGAAAGGCGTTGGGGCTGAAGTACACCATACCCACATTGGCCGTGCCCTTGCCCACACCGCCGCGAATGCCCAGAAATATCAGTCCGCCGGCCACGAGCCACGCAGCGGTCCACCACCCCCTTGTGCGGCGTGTGGCCCCCTTGCGGCTGGGCGCGTGTGCAGCCTTGCGGCGTGGCACAAAGGTGAGCACCTGCAGGTAATAGAGCAGCACCGCCACGGCCACCACGGCCAATGTGGCGCACAGGGCGTAGCCCATGCTCACACTTTGCAGCGCGCCCTCGGGCTGTGCCAGATAGTTCCACACCGTGGCGTCGAGTTTGGTGTGCCAAAAGCCATACAGACAGGCATCGCCCACCAGCACCAGTGCCAGGGCGGCTCCCACCACAGCGGCCCACACCTTGTAGGCCACGCGCCAGCCGCGCAGCCTCACCCACAGGCCCAGGCCGCACAGCAGCCATACGGGTGCAATGAGGTAGCCCGCTGTGGCCACATCGAGCAGCAAGCCGTGCAGCATGGCCTGGCCTATGCCGCTCCAGCCCGTGCTGCCGCTAACGGCGGCGGGCTGTGCAAGCACAAACAGCGGTTTGGCCAGTGTGCCGGCCAGCACGAGTGCTAAATAGAGCAGCACCAGGCGCATAGCCTGGCGCAGTATGGGGTTATGATTGTTGTTGGGCATAGTGCGCAGGTAGTGTTACATTTCCTTAAGCCACTTCTTGCCCCGGTTGCTATTAAGCCACACTATAAAAGCGAATGTAGGGATAAGTGTGATGCAAAATGTGATGATTAGAGGCATGGTCAGTCCTTTTTAGTGATTTTATATGCAATATAGGCAAAAGCAATGGTTTGCATGATGCCTAAAATGGTAATGCACGAAACTATTACAGTTGTTGCATGTCGTTCAGCCTCTTGTAGTATCCGCCGAGTTTCAGCAGCTCCTCGTGTGTGCCGCGTTCCACGATGCGTCCTTCGTAGAGCACACATATCTCGTCAGCATTCTTGATAGTCGACAGGCGGTGGGCAATGGCTATGGTAGTGCGTGTGCTCATCAGCCTTTCGAGCGCCTCCTGCACCAGTCGTTCGCTTTCGGTGTCGAGCGCCGAGGTAGCCTCGTCAAGAATAAGAATGTCGGGGTTCTTGAGCACGGCGCGGGCAATAGAGATGCGCTGGCGCTGTCCGCCCGACAGTTTGCAGCCGCGGTCGCCCACCTTGGTGTTGTAGCCCTGCTCGCTCTCCATTATAAAGTCGTGTGCATTGGCCACCTTGGCAGCCTCCACCACCTGCTCCATGGTGGCATTCTCCACCCCGAAGGTAATGTTGTTGTAGAAGGTGTCGTTAAACAGAATGGCCTCCTGGTTGACATTGCCAATGAGTTGTCGCAGGTCCGACAGGGCAAGCGCCTTGACGTTGACGCCGTCGATGGTAATTTCGCCCCCCGTCACATCGTGGTAGCGTGGCAGCAGGTCGACCAGTGTCGACTTGCCCGAGCCGCTCTGGCCCACAAGGGCGATGGTTTCGCCGCGGCGCACCTTGAGGTCGACCCCTTGCAGCACGGGGGTGGTGCCGTTGTATGAGAAACTTACGTTTTTGAACACTATTTCGTCCTTCAACCCCTCAGTGTGTACAGGCTCGGCAGCCTCCTTGATGGGATTTTCAGCATTCAGAATTTTGTTGACACGCTCAACCGAGGCCATGCCCTTGGGTATGGCATACGAAGCCTTTGAAAAGTCCTTCAAGGGCTGTATGATGCTGTAGAGTATGACCATGTAGAAGATGAACGTGGGCGCGTCGATGGGCGAGTGGTCTGAAAAGATGAGCGTGCCGCCGTACCACAGCACCAGCACAATGAGTGCCGTGCCCAAAAATTCGCTCACCGGGTGTGCCGAGGCCTGACGTATGGCCACGCGGTTCGAGGCATCGCGAAAGTCGTTGGTTGAGCGGTCAAAGCGTGCGGTCATTTTGTGCTCGGCCGTAAAAGCCTTGATAATGCGCATGCCGCCCAGCGTCTCCTCGAGCTGTGCCATTGTTTCGCTCCACTTGTTCTGTGCGTCGAGGCTTTGGTGCTTGAGCTTGCGCCCGATGCGCCCCATGAGCCAGCCCATGAGCGGCAGCACGATGATGGTGAACAGCGTGAGCTGCCACGAGGTGTAGATGAGCACCCCAAAGTAGCAAGTGAGCAGAATGGGGTTTTTGATGAGCATGTCGAGTGAGCCGGTAATAGAGTTCTCAATCTCGTTGACATCGCCGCTCATGCGTGCAATGATGTCGCCCTTGCGCTCGTCGCTGAAAAAGGACAGTGGCAGCGACACGATTTTGTGATACACCTGGGTGCGGATGTCGCGCACAATGCCGGTGCGCAGCGGCACCATTATAGCCACCGAGGCAAAGTAGCAGCCCGTTTTGAGCAGTGTGGCCGTCACCAGAAACAAGCCAATGAGCAGCAGTGCCGTGGCGGCGCCATATTGGTCCATCAGCTCGGTGGTGTACCAATACATGTTGTTTACGGCAATGTCTTTGATGCTCATGCCGGCGGCCGACCATGGTATGAACTCGTAGCGGTTCTGGTCAATGCCAAAGAGCATTTGCAGCATGGGAATGATGGATACGAATGAGAACACGTTCAGTATTGCCGACAGCAGGTTGAACACGAGTGAGCCAGCGAGGTAGCCCTTGTATGGTGTGACGAAGTGCCGCATGACGCGGAAAAACTCTTTCATGCGCTGAGTATGTGTGTGATTGAGCGTTATAATGGATATTGCGGCAAATTTACGAAATAATGTGCGAATGTGCTAATGTGTAAACGGTAAAACGTCAATATGCTAACGGCCTCAAGCACTAAACGCAAGCGCCAAACGCAAGCACTAAACGCTACCACCAAACGCAAGCACTAAACGCTACCACCAAACGCTACCACTAAACACAAGTACTAAACGCAAGCACACAACGCAAGCACTAATGGGGGCGACGCGTCCCGCGTCGGGCATCAAGGCAAAGGCTCACAGGCAGTCATGTAATTAGTGCTGTCTGTGAGCCTTTTTTGTGTATGAACATTGCATTTTTCCCGACGCGGGACGCGTCGCCCCCATTAGAGCTTGCGTTTAGTGCTTGCGTTTGGTGCTTGCGTTTGGTGCAGCGTGTTGTCACCCCTTCAGTATGCGTTTGATGTCGTTCAGCTTGTTGAGTGCTTCGAGCGGTGTGAGGTTGTTGACGTCGAGGCCTAACAGTTCGTCGCGTATTTGGCCCAGCACGGGGTCGTCGAGTTGGAAAAAGCTGAGCTGCATGCCCTCCTGCTGCTGTGTGCGGCTTTCGGCCTTTGGTACCTTTGAGCCAGCCTTGGCTCCGGCCTCCTCAAGGTCGGCAAGTATCTGTGTGGCGCGGTTGACGATGCTCTGCGGCATGCCCGCCAGGCGTGCCACGTGTATGCCGAAGGAGTGTTCCGAACCGCCGCGTTGCAACTTGCGCAGAAACACCACGCGGCCGTTAACCTCGCGCACCGACACGTTCCAGTTTTTGATGCGTGGAAACAGGCGTTCCATTTCGTTAAGCTCGTGGTAGTGGGTGGCAAAGAGCGTGCGTGCGTGCGCCTTGGCGTTTTCGTGAATGTACTCTACTATGGCCCACGCTATGGATATGCCGTCGTAGGTAGATGTGCCGCGTCCCAGCTCGTCGAACAGCACAAGCGAGCGCTCCGTCAGGTTGTTCATGATGTTGGCAGCCTCGCTCATTTCGACCATGAAGGTGCTCTCGCCCACCGATATGTTGTCGCTTGCACCCACACGCGTGAATATCTTGTCCACCAATCCGATGTGTGCCGATGCGGCGGGCACAAATGAGCCGGTCTGTGCCATGAGGGTGATGAGGGCCGTTTGGCGCAGCAGGGCGCTTTTACCCGCCATGTTGGGACCGGTAACGATGATTATTTGCTGGCCCTTGGTGTCGAGCTCTACACTGTTCGACACATACTCCTCGCCCGGCGGCATGAGCGTTTCGATTACGGGGTGGCGCCCCTCGTGTATGTCGATGACGAGGCTGTCGTCAACCACGGGTCGCACGTAGTGGCGCTCGCGTGCCACGGCGGCCAGACTCTGCAGGCAGTCGAGGTGGCTCAGGGCGGCGGCAGTGTGCTGCAGTGGGGTGATGTATTGCGACACCTCGGCCACGAGGTCGGCATAGAGGCGTGCCTCGAGGTCGAGAATGCGGTCCTCGGCACCCAATATTTTGTCTTCAAGTTCCTTCAGCTCCTGTGTGATGTAGCGTTCGGCCTGAGCCAGAGTTTGCTTGCGCACCCACTCTTGTGGCACTTTGTCCTTGTAGGTGTTGCGCACCTCGATGTAGTAGCCAAACACGTTGTTGAAGCCAATCTTGAGGCTCGGTATGCCGGTGGCGTCGCTCTCGCGCTGCTGTATTTGCAGCAGGAACTCCTTGCTCGATGTTTGTATGTGGCGCAGTTCGTCCAGCTCGGCACTCACGCCGGCAGCTATCACGCCGCCCTTGTTGACGAGCACCGGCGGGTCGGGGCACAGCGTGGCCTTGATGTGGTCGCGCAGTGGGGCCAGGGGGTTGAGCTGGCTGCCCACCTGTGCTATGGCCTGGCAGCCGTCGGCGTGGTCGCAGGCATACTTGAGCGTGGCGGTGCTTTCGAGTGCGCAGCGCAGTTGCTGCAGTTCACGCGGATTGGCGCGCGCCACTGCCACCTTGCTCACTATGCGCTCCATGTCGCCTATTTTGGGCAGTTCCATCTCGCAGAGCTCGCGAAAGTCGGGGTGCTTGAAGAAGTGCTCCACACCGTCCTGCCGCGCCACGATGGCCTGCACCGAGCGCAGTGGGAACACCAGCCAGCGGCGCAGCATGCGGGCACCCATGGGGGTGAGGGTGCGGTCGATAACGGCGAGCAGCGGTGTGCCGCCTTCGGCCATGGGGGCTACCAGCTCGAGGTTGCGTGTGGTAAAGCGGTCGAGCCTTACGTAGCCGTCCTCCTCGATACGGCGCAGGGTGGTGATGTGCGAAGTGTGCTTGTGTTGGGTTATTTCGAGGTAACACATGATGGCGCCGGCGGCCACCACGCCGTCCTTCAGGTGGTCTACCCCAAAGCCCTTGAGGTTGCGCACCTGGAAGTGGCGCGTGAGTTTTTCGTTAGCTGTTTGTGTGGTGAAGGCCCAGTCGTCGAGGTCGAACACAAAGTACTTTTGACCGTACAACCCCTTGAAGCGCCCTTTCAACCCGTGCTGCACGAGCACCTCTTTCGGTGCAAAGCCAGCCAGCAGTTTGTCAATGTACTCGGTGGTGCCTTCGGCCACGAGGAACTCGCCCGTCGATATGTCGAGCAGCGATATGCCTACGGCCTGTGCGCCAAAGTGTACGGCAGCCAGAAAGTTGTTCTCGCGGGCGTTGAGCACATTGTCGGCCATGGCCACACCGGGTGTTACAAGCTCGGTAATGCCGCGTTTGACAAGCTTTTTGGCCAGTTTGGGGTCCTCAAGCTGGTCGCAGATGGCCACGCGGTAGCCTGCACGTATGAGCCTGGGCAGGTAAGTGTCGAGTGCGTGGTAGGGAAAGCCAGCCATCTCGGTGCTTGCCGCCTGCCCCTTGTTGTTGCGGCGTGTCAGGGTGATGCCCAGCACCTTCGAAGCGGTTTGGGCATCGTTGTCGTAGGTTTCGTAAAAGTCGCCGCAGCGGAATAGCAGTATGGCGTCGGGGTTTTTGGCCTTCAGTTCATAGAACTGCTTCATCATCGGTGTAAGAGTCTCAGCCATGGGGTAGGGGTATGTGCAGGGGGGAATATTTGATGTGTGTATATATATGTGTAAATGCGCAAATGTGCAAATGCAGAGCGGCCTGGCGTGCTGACAATATAAGGTATATATTATCGGCCTGTCGGCACATCTTTACATTTGCACATCTGCATTGCGGCGGACCGCTTTAGGGTGGTTCTAATAATTCTGAAATAGGGATTTGTGCGCTATCGGAAGTGTATTTTTGAAAGTATGTAAGGGAGCATAGCGGGCTATGTGAGCGAACATACTTTCAAAAAGGCACTTTCGAGAGCGTGCAAATCACATTTCAGAATAGCAGAACTCTAAAAACAGAATTTTTAGAACCACCCTTTACACAGTACCCCCGCTGAGAATCGAACTCAGATCACTGCTTTAGGAGAGCGGTGTTCTATCCATTGAACTACGGGGGCTCGTGGTTTTGGTAGGGCAAAAGTAGCAATTTTTTGTCGAATGCGCGTTACAGTCCCCGCAAAACGCCGCAAAAGTGTGCCGAATGTTGCATATTAGGCGGCCAAGTGTGCAATATTTGCCGCTTTATTTGTAGTTTTGCGCTTAGCAAACACTATACCGATGCCCAGCATCGTGTTAATACCTACTTACCAATGCAACCTATCCGAACTTTTGATGACATGACAGCCCACCTGGCCGGTTTGCGCCGCGTGTGCCGTTTGGCTGTGGTGTGCGGCAGCGATGCCTCCACGGCCGGTGCCGTGATGCGTGCGGTTGAGGCCGGATTTGTCGAGGCCCTGTTTGTGGGCGATTGTGCGGCAGTCAGGCAGCAGCCTTGCGTCAGTGCATGGTCGGGCGGCCGTGTGAGCTACATCGAGGCCGGCTCGCAGATAGAGGCCGCCGAGCTGGCTGTGACCATGGTGCGCCAGGGCCAGGCCGACCTGTTGATGAAGGGACTGCTGCACACCGACACACTGCTGCGCGCCGTGCTCAACAAGGAGTGGGGCATACTGCCGCGTGGCGAGGTGCTCACCCACATAGCCGTGGCGCAAATACCAAGCTATCACAAACTGCTGTTTTTCAGCGACGCCGCCGTCATACCTTATCCCACCCAGGCGCAGCGCATGGCCCAAGTGGGCTACATGGCGCAGATGCTCCACGCCTTTGGCATAGACGAGCCGCGCATAGCTCTGGTGCACTGTGCCGAGACGGTGAGCGACAAGTTTCCGCACACCATGGGCTATGGCGACATTTGCAGCCGTGCCGCCCGTGGCGAGTGGGGGCGTGTGATAGTTGACGGTCCGCTCGACCTGCGCACCGCATGCGACCCTGTGGCCCTTGCCGTAAAGGGCATAACCTCGCCCGTGGGTGGTGAGGCCGATGCCGTGATATTGCCCGACATCGAGGCAGGCAACCTGATGTACAAGGCCCTGCCATTGTTTGCCTCGGCCCGGGTGGCCGGCACATTGCAGGGCACCACGGCCCCTGTGGTGCTGCCCTCGCGCGGCGACTCGCTCGAGGCAAAATACCACAGTCTTGCCCTTGCCGCCATGAGCCTTAATTAGCACATTGACAACTGCCGCCCCCCCCCCACACACACCTCCTTTCAACCCCATGCCTCCATACCATATACTTGTAATCAACCCCGGCTCCACCTCCACCAAGGTGGCCGTCTATGAAGACGAGCGCCCCCTCTGCGTGAGCACCATACGCCACACCCCCGACGAGCTGGCTGCCTACACCCAAATAATTGACCAGCACGACTTCCGCCGCCAACTCGTGACCGACTGGCTGGCGCAGAACAACATACCTTTGCGCTTCGACGCCATTATAGGTCGGGGCGGACTGATAAAGCCCATTCCCGGCGGCGTGTACCGCGTCAACCGCAAAATGTGCTTTGAAACCTACTATGCCCTGCGCAAGCACGCCTGTAACCTGGGCTGCATACTGGCCTATGAACTGGCCAAGGAGCAGGGTGGCGGGTGCCAGGCTTACATAGCCGACCCCGTGACGGTGGACGAACTCGTGCCCGAGGCCCGGGTGAGCGGTTCGCCTCTCATGCCGCGTCTGGCCATTTGGCATGCGCTCAACCAGCGCGCCATTGCCCGCCGCTATGCGCGTCAGGTGGGTTGCAGCTACAACGACCTCAACCTCATTGTCTGCCATCTGGGTGGAGGCATATCCGTGGCGGCGCATGAGCACGGGCGCGCCATCGATGCCAACAATGCCCTCGACGGCGAGGGGCCGCTCTCGCCCGAAAGAGCCGGCACACTGCCCGCTGCCGACCTCATACACCTGTGCTACAGCGGGCGCTACACCGAGGAGCAACTCAAAAAGCGTGTGGCCGGACAGGCCGGACTGATGGCGCACCTCGGCACAACCGACATATTGCAAATAATGCAGATGATAGAGCAGGGCAACGAGCGTGCACGCTTGCTCATCAACGCCATGATATTCCACACCGCCAAGCAGATTGCTGCCGAGGGTGCCGTGCTCTGCGGCCGGGTAGACGCCATTCTGCTCACTGGCGGCATGGCCCATTCGACCTACATCACCGAGGGCATCAAGCAGCGCGTAAGCTATCTGGCACCGGTGCACGTGTTTCCGGGTGAGGACGAGATGGAGGCCCTTGCGCTCAATGCGCTGGCTGTGTTGCGCGGCGAGTGTCAGGCCAAGGAGTATGAGTGAGAGGGCAGCGAGTGGGCACGACAGTGTGCACACGTACGCTACAGTTTGCAAAAAGTTTGACAACCGCCGGCGATTTGTGTCAAGGCGGAGCACGCTATGTCGGCAAAATTGCCTAAGTTTGTGCACACTTAATATACCTATATATAAACCCGTTGGCGGAATTAATTTAAGTTGATAAATATGAGTAAAAAGTTGCACATATCGCTGATTTTTAGTAACTTAGTGGTGTTCAAAACATTAAGTCCAAACCATCGTATGTACAACCTTTATACAAAATTCGTCAAAATACTCGAGATATGCAAGCAATTCTCTGAAAATCTCGTCAATGAATCGGGTAATGTTCCACGTCGTGGTCCTGTTCCCAAGTTTTCGGATTTGGAAGTGGTGGCGCTATCCTTGACGGCAGAGACCGAGAGCATTGATAGTGAGAAGTGGTTGTTCGACTATAAATTGCAAGAGTACAAGGACAACATTCCTAATCTCATATCAAGGAGACAGTTCAATGACCGCAGGAAGAAAACGGCAGGCCTGTGTGAGGAACTGCGCAAGCGGATTGCCATGGAAATGGATGGCGGAGAGGAACAATTCTTTGTTGACTCCAAGCCGATAGAGGTCTGTAGGGTTGCAAGAGGAAAACGTTGCAAGATGGGACGTACCGGCAATTTCTCGCAAGCTCCCGACTTCGGCTTCTGTGCTTCGCAGAACACGTATTATTTTGGTTATAAGTTACACGCTCTCTGTGGGTTAAGTGGAGTTATCCATTCCTATGATCTGTCAAAGGCAAGTGTGGCGGACCTCCATTATATGAAGGATGTAAAACATACTTATCACGACTGTAGCATCTATGGTGACAAAGGGTATATTGGAGCTGACGTACAGCTTGACTTGTTCGAAACCGCACACATAAGACTGGAGTGTCCGTATCGGCTCAACCAAAAGGATTGGAAACCGACATTCATTCCGTTTGCAAAGGCAAGAAAGAGGATTGAGACAATATTCTCACAACTTACAGACCAGTTCTTGGTCATCAGGAACTATGCGAAAATAACGAATGGTTTGTTTGCCAGGATCATTGGCAAAATTAGTGCACTTACCATTCTGCAATACGTAAACTTCATTAACGACAAGCCCATTGGCAGAATTAAGTATGCACTAAATTAATTCCGCCAACAGGTATANCCTATGATCTGTCAAAGGCAAGTGTGGCGGACCTCCATTATATGAAGGATGTAAAACATACTTATCACGACTGTAGCATCTATGGTGACAAAGGGTATATTGGAGCTGACGTACAGCTTGACTTGTTCGAAACCGCACACATAAGACTGGAGTGTCCGTATCGGCTCAACCAAAAGGATTGGAAACCGACATTCATTCCGTTTGCAAAGGCAAGAAAGAGGATTGAGACAATATTCTCACAACTTACAGACCAGTTCTTGGTCATCAGGAACTATGCGAAAATAACGAATGGTTTGTTTGCCAGGATCATTGGCAAAATTAGTGCACTTACCATTCTGCAATACGTAAACTTCATTAACGACAAGCCCATTGGCAGAATTAAGTATGCACTAAATTAATTCCGCCAACAGGTATATATAATATATATAACACAACTATCATGATACTGAAACACCCCCTTGCCTTCATACTTACCGCCACCCTTGCTCTTGGCACATTTACTGCCTGCAGCAACGACGACCCCGCCCCCATGCGCCCCAACCTGCCCGCCACCACGGGCAAGGCCGTGCGCAGCATCAGCCGTCTGGGAAGCATTGAGAGCGGTTACGACTGGACATTCACCTACAACGACGGCCGTCTGACCCAGGCCGCAGGCACATTGCGCAAACCAAGCGCCGACACCGACCGCACCTTCAGCTACACCAGCACCCTCAGCTACGGCCCCACATCGGTGAAAATGAGCAACACGAGTGGCGAGCGCGTTGGACTGCAACTCAACATGCAGGGCCTTGTGGGCCAAATGACGGTAAACCGCAACGTGTACCACTTTCAGTACAACAGCGACGGCCGCATGGTGTCGTGGACGCGTACCATATTCGAGAGTTCGCTGGGCGAGCTGACAGAGTACAGGTCGTCGGCCACCATCAGCTACACCCCGGCAGGTGCGCTGCAGCAGATTGTGTACAATGGCACCGACAACCGCCGCGTGTTGCTCACCTTTACGCAGTCGGCGCAGCAAAATGTGAATGGCCACATGCCGCCCACCGTGAGCAAGGAAATGGGCATCGACGGCTTTGAACACCTCTACTACGCCGGCCTGCTTGGCAAGGCACCCACCATGCTGCCGCAGAGCATTACCTACGAGTATCCCGATGCCGCGGTGCCTACGGCCGCTACCACCACTACCTTTGAGTATGGTGTGCATGCCAACAACGTGACATTGTGCAACTACCATGTGGCCTCTGGCGCTGTGGCGAGTGTGAGCTACGGATATTGAGCGCGCAAGGCGGGTCTTGCTCGCTGATGTGCAAATATTGTTTGTGAGTTATGAGATCTGCCGCTAACGCGGAAACAGAAGAACATAAGGACATAAGAACATAAGATAACGTTCGTGTTAGCCGCTTAGCGCGGAAAACATAAGCAACATAAGTTTACATAAGAAACACATAAGGCCGTTGCGCGGCTAACGGCCACGGACTAACGTCCGGGTGGCCTCAAGAGACATAAGGGCTGACGCCGTAGCGTGCCTTGGTAGCCGCTAACGCGGTAAACATAAGAACATAAGGACATAAGGGCTGACGCCGTAGCGTTACTATATGTAATACTACGGCGTCAGCCCTTATGTCTCTTGAGGCCACCCGGACGTTAGTCCGTGGCCGTCAGCCGCGCAGCGGCCTTATATGTATCTTATGAAAACTTATGTTCTTATGTTCCCGCGGTAAGCGGCTAACACGAACGTTATCTTCTGTTCTTATGTCCTTCTGTTCTCCGCGTTAGCGGCTGCCAAGCCACGCAACGGCCTTTTGTTCTTATGCCCTCCGCGTTAGCGGCAAATCTCATTGAGCACCACATTCTCCCGGCCTCGTCACTTTCAACTTGTACACAAATATTTATTCTCTCCCCGTCAGCCTACCTATAAACGAGTGTATGTACTTTTACTGCCATCTTACACTTTTCGTGCGTAACAAGTTGATATACAATGGTTCCGAGAGTGTAAGATAATTTCAAAGCATCATACACACCCCTGCATACATCTTACACATCACACCCCGCAGCCATGCAGCCGATTGGGACGTATGCGGCGGGGTTTACACCATAGGGACGTAGAGAAATCTGTTGGAGCAACAGACTTTTCTGTTCCCCTATGCCATGATATCGCCCTCCCGTGCTTGTGCTGTGTGGCAGTATGTGCGGTGTGTAGGTTGCGTGTAGGTGGATTTGGTAGTATCCTACACCGAGTAAAGTGTTGATAGTCAACAAGTTGCAGCGTGTTAGTGTAAGATGTAAGATACTCGGCAAGTAAAGCTTTTGTAGTATGGTAAAGGTTCCGCTACCACTAAACACAAGCACAAAACGCTACTATAATCTGCACATCTTCGTATCTGCACACCGGCACATTCGCGAGCGAAAGCGCACGACACATTTTTCCTGTCATTTCTTCTGTTTTCTGTTACTTTGCAGTACCTTTGCTCACCAATAAATAACAACATTGCACAATGAAGATACTGCATACAGCCGACTGGCACCTGGGCAACACCTTTCACGCCCACAGCCGGCTCAATGAACACAAGCATTTCCTCAGATGGCTGCTCGGTGTGCTCAAGGAGCGACAGCCCGACGCACTACTCATTACGGGCGACGTGTTCGACTCGCCAAACCCCTCTGCCGCGGCCGAGGAACTGCTCTACGACTTCTTGCTGCGTGCCACACTCACCGTGCCGGGCCTGCAGGTGGTGATGACCGCTGGCAACCACGACTCAGCCGGACGCCTCGAGGCCCCCGCACCACTGCTCAAAACACACAACATATACGTGCGCGGCACCATGCACTACACCCCGCAGGGCGAGCCCGACTTCGACTATTACCTGCTTCCCCTTGCCGAGCGCGCCACGGGCCAGGCTGCCTGTGTGTGCATGGCTGTGCCCTATCTGCGCAGTGCCGACTACCCCATGGGCATGACTCCCGAGCAAGGGCTGCGTTATGTGTTTGGCGAGCTGCACAAGCACCTGCGCCAGTCAGAGTTCAAGGGTCTGCCCATTGTAGTGGGCGCCCACTTCTATGCCGCCGGCGCCGAGGTGTGTCAGAGCGGCCACTCAGAGCGCCTTGTGGTGGGCGGACAAGATTGTGTCAACGCCGACGTGGTGGGCAGCAATGTGAGCTACACCGCCTTAGGGCACATACATAAGGCGCAACCCGTGGGCAAGAGCGGCAAGGCATGGTATGCAGGCAGCGCCTTGCCCATGTCGTTTGCCGAGACAGGCTACAGCCATGGTGTGCAGTGGGTAGAGATTGACCACCAGGGCGAGGCCGTGGTAGAGCGCATAAAGTATGAACCGCTGCGCCGCCTTATCACCATACCGGCCAAAGCACGCGCCGTGAGTGCTGCCGAGGCCATGGAGCAAATAGCCGCACTGCCCAAGCGCGCCAAGGGCGACATGGGCGAGGCGTGGCCCTACCTTGAGTTGCACATCGAGGAAAAGCAGCCCGAACCATCACTCATGCACGACGTGATGGAGGCCCTGGCCGACCGTGCCGTGCACTTTTGCCGCATACAGCGCGTGATGCCCGCCACCGCCGCTGCCAAGGCCGACAAGCAAGATGCCCCCTCGGCCGACGCCCTCACCACCATGCAGCCGCTCGACCTGGCCCGCCGCTACTTCGAGTCGCGCTACAACGAGCCTATGCCCGACCCCCTGGTGACGCGTTTTGAACAAGCCTGCCACGAGGGCGCACCACAGGCATAGTCTCATGGGGCCATAGCCCCACCTTTTTATACCACCGAACTTTACTAAACTCTCACACTTGTGAAGATAGACAAGATAACTCTCTGCAATCTGACGTCGATTGAGGGAGAACAAACCATCGATTTTACCGAAGAACCCCTGCGCTCGGCCGGCCTCTTTGCCATAACAGGCGATGTAGGCTCGGGCAAGAGCACCATACTCGACGCCATCTGTCTGGCACTTTACAACCGTGCACCCCGTTTCGACAACGTGGAGCGCATACCGGCCGACGACCTCAAGCTCGTCACCGACAAGGCACAGCAGGTGCAGGCCACCAACACGGCCAGCATATTGCGCCGCGGACAAAAGCAGGGCTGGGTGAGCGTGACCTTCACCACCACCAAGGGCCACACCTACGAGGCCACGTGGAGCGTGCGTGTAAAGCGCAGCGGCACCATAGCCTCGCCCGAACGCCAGCTCACACAGCTCGCCCCCGAACATCAGGTGGTGGACAAGGCACAGCTGCAAGCCTGCATCGACGAGGTCGTAGGGCTAACCTACGAGCAGTTTACACGCACCGTGATACTGGCACAGAACTCCTTTGCCAACTTCCTGCGTGCCAAACAGGCCGACAAGGCAGCCCTGCTCGAAAAGTTGACTGGCACAGAGGTGTACAGCGCCGTGAGTGAGCGCATATTCCGTCTGGCACAACAGGCCGAGGCCAATGTGGCCGCCCTGCAGAGCGAGATGCAAGGCTTGCTCCACACTCGCCTCGACGCCCACCTGCTGGCCGAGCAGCAAGAGCGCGCCCGTCTGCTCGAGGCACAACACCAAAATGCCGCCGACGAGGCGCAGCGCACCGAACGGCAGCTGGAGTGGATAGCCCGTTTCGACCAAGCGTCGGCACATGTGGCCCAGTGCGAGGAGGCTTATGACACAGCCACCAAAGCCTGTGTCAAGGCACGTGCCGACGAAATGCGCCTGCAGCGCTACGATGCCGTGCTCGACATGCAGCCACTCTACCAGGCCATCAAGATGCGCCGTGCCGACGTAGAGCACATCAAGGCCGACGAGGCTGCCAATGCACAGGCGCTCAACGAGGCCCGTCAGCAACTCGACAAACTGAGCCAGCAGCTCGATGTGGCGTGCGAGCGCACTGCCGATGCCGAAAAGCGGCTCGACGAGCGCCGCCCCGCCATCAACCGCGGCTATGCCCTGACGGGCGAGATAAAGGTGGCCAACGAGCAACTCAAGCGCTTGGACGAGCAACTTGTGGCTGCCACCCAAACCTATGGCAAGCGCCAGGCCACCCTGCAGACCAAGCAAGAGGAGCAGGCCAAGGTGGCCGACACCATCAAGCGCCACCAGCTGCACAAGCAGTCGCTCGAGGCACACCGCCAGATGTTCGACAAGTTCGACCTTATCATGAACAAGCTCCCCACACTCGGCGATGAAACACGCCGCAATGTAGAGAGCCACAACAAGCAGACCGAGTTGCGCAAGCGCCAGACCGAGCTGCGCGCACAAGGCGAAAAGGCAGAGCAAGAGCAGCACAACAAGCAGGCACGCCTCAATGCCCTGAAGAGCGAACTGCTCATTCACCGCCAAACCAACCAGGGACACGACTCGGCCAAACTGCAAAAGACTGCGGCCGACAACCGCAGCCGCCTTACCGCACTCGAGCGTGCCGCCATGCTGTGGCAGCACATCAGCGATGGGTATGCCCGCATCTCTGAAAAGACGGCCACCCAGCGCCGCGAAGAGACCGAGCTGGCACAAAAGCAAACTACCGCCGCCCGCATGGAGGTGGAGGTAAAGGTGGCCGAGGAGGCTTTCTCGCGCATAGCCACCACCTACACCCTGAGCCAGTCGCAAAACATTGTGCAGCTGCGCAAACAGCTCAAGGAGGGTACCGCCTGCCCCGTGTGCGGTGCCACACACCACCCCTACCACACCGAGACCGAGCGCGAGCTGGGCGAACTGCTCAGCAGCATGGCCAAGGAGTATGCCGACCTGCAGCAAGACCTCCTGCTCAAGCGTGAGCGCCTGGCCGCCATGCGCGAGGAGATAGCCGCCGATTCCGCACGCATCGAGGCCGACGGCCGTGCGCTCGACGACCTCAAGCGCCGCCAGCAGGCCGATGTAGAGGAGTGGCAGCAGTGCGCCTACCTCGACAACTCATTTGCCGACTGCTCGGCCACCGTCAACCGCGACGCACGCCGCATGATGATACAGCTGCTCATCGACAACACCACGCGCGCTGCCGACGAGGCCGACAAGGAACTGGAGGCTTACAACTTCCATCAAGGCCACATCAACCGTTTGAACGAGGAGATTGACGTGCTCAAAGCCGAGATGGAGACGAACCAAACCTATCTCGACAATGTGCGCACGGCCGCCCGCATAGCCTCCGCATCGGCCGAGGAGCTGCAGCAAGTCATCAACGAGTCAGATCGCGCCTGCTCCGAACTGTACACCGACCTCGACGAGATGATAACCCTCTCGGGCTGGTTTGCAGAGTGGAAGAACAATTCCGACGGGCTGCGTCTGCGCTTGACCAACCTGCATGCCGACTGGAACAACACGTGCAAGATGCTCGACGAGGCTGAGCGCCAGCAAACGTTGCTGCATGAGGAGATAAAGAATGCTGAGGCCAATGTGGCCGAAGAGCAGCGCCATGTGGCGGCATGCCGCGAGAGCCGCGATGCCACACGCGAGGCGCTGGGCGAAAAGGACGAGGAGCTGCGCCGCCTCATGCCCGACACCACGCCCCAAAAGGTGGCCGAGGCGCTCGAGGCCGAAATAGCTGCCACACGTGCCGCCGAGGGCCGCGTGCGCAAGGCTTGCGAGGAGGTGAAAGGCACCTTGCGCCAGCTCGAGGGACACCGCGACAATTTGCTGAAGACGCGCCTCGACAGCCAGGCCGAGCAGCAAAAGCAGCAGCAGGAGCTCGACCTCATGATACTGCGCTTTAACGGCACGCACTCGCCGGTGCAGTTTGCCGAACTCGACAGCATATTCACCGACACCACCGACTGGAAAGCCCTGCGCCAGCAGCTCAGCACCTTGAGCAATGCCCGCCTTGTGGCCGACAACAACCTGCAACAGGCCCGCAAAGCCTTGCAAGCTCTGCAAGGCGATGCCGCCCGTCCGGCCACCGTGCCCCTTGTCTCTGCCGCCGATGAGGCTGAGGCAGAGCAGCCCGCCGATGGCAGCCGTGCCTACTATGCCGCTTTGCAGCACACGCTCGAGCAGACACTCGATGACGCCCGCAAGCGCTTGGCCGACCTTGCCGCCCAACTCTCTGAGGTGAACGCCCGCCTGTTGGCGCACCGCGACAGCAGCGAGCGTGCCGAGGCCATGCAGCAGCGTCTTGATGCCGCCCAGACCGATGCACGCGAGTGGGCAAGGCTCAACGCCATGTTTGGCTCGGCCGATGGCAAAAAGTTCCGCACCATGGCCCAAAGCTACACCTTTGGCTACCTTGTGGCCCATGCCAACCGCCACCTGCAGCAACTCTCGCCCCGCTATGAGTTGCGCAACATACCCGGCACCCTCACGCTCGAGATAATCGACCACGACATGTTCGACGAGCACCGCTATGTCACCTCCCTCTCGGGTGGCGAAACCTTTGTGGTGTCGTTAGCCCTTGCCTTGGGACTTGCCTCGTTGTCGGGCTCGGGCCTGGTGATAGGTTCGCTCTTCATCGACGAGGGTTTTGGCAATCTCGACCGCGAGTCGCTCGACCTTGTGATGCTTGCGCTCTCCAACCTCGAGAACACCCAGGGCCGCAAGGTGGGCGTGATAAGCCACACCGAGCAGATACGTTCGCAAATACAGCCACAGGTTGTGTTGTGCCGTCGGCCGGGGGGCAGTAGTTACATGATAGACGTCCGCTGACGCGGCATGTGCTAATATGTCAATATGCTAATGGGCTGACGCCGTAGCGTGGCTTGGCAGCCGCTAACGCGGTAAACAAAAGAACATAAGGACATAAGAACAAAAGGGCTGACGCCGTAGTATTACTAAGTAGTAACGCTACGGCGTCAGCCCTTTTGTTTCTTATAGTCTGGAACGCAGTTCCCAGACTCCAAATTATGTCTCTTATGTAGCTTATGTTCTTATGTTATCGCGGTAAGCGCTTCAAAAGTCCGCCCCTCGGCGTCAGCCCTTATGTCCTTATGCTCTTATGTCCTTATGTTTACCGCGTTAGCGGCTGCCAAGTCACGCCTCGGCGTCAGCCCATAAGCAAGCATAAGCACATTGACATATTGCCACATTAGCCTCGGCATCAGCCCACCTGGCTACCGGCCACCACCTTGCGGTCAACCGTCACCACCGAGAGCGAGTCGTCAAAGTTGACGGCCGACAAAATCATGCCTTGGCTCTCGATACCATTGATAGTGCGTGGAGCCAAGTTAGCCACAAAGCAAACCTGCTTGCCCACCAAGTCCTCAGGCTGGTAGTACTGCGCAATACCGCTTACGATAGTGCGGTTCTCGGCACCGTCGGCAATCTCAAACTTCAGCAGCTTCTTGCTCTTCTTCACCTTCTCGCACGAAAGCACAGTGCCCACGCGCACATCAAGCTTTTCAAACTGCTCGAAGGGGATATTCTCCTTCACCGGTGCAGCCTTAAAGTTAGCCGCCTCGTTAGCCTTCTTGGTGTCGAGCAACTTCTGCACCTGAGCTTCCACCACGCTGTCCTCAATCTTTTCAAACAGCAAGGCCGGTTCGCCAAGCACGTGTCCCTCGGGCAGCAAGTCAGTAGCCCCCAGGCGGTCCCATTGCGCCTCGTCGATGTGCAACATCTGACGCAGTTTCTCGCTCGAGAAGGGCAAGAACGGTTCAAAAGCAATAGCCAGGTTAGCCACAAGCTGCAATGACAGGTTAAGCACCGTCTTCACACGCTCGGGGTCAGTCTTGATCACCTTCCAAGGCTCAGAGTCAGCCAGATACTTGTTGCCGATGCGGGCCAGGTTCATAGCCTCCTTCTGCGCGTCGCGGAAGCGGAAACCCTCAATCAGGCGCTCCACCTCAGCCTTCACGTCCTTAAATTCCTCAATAGTCTGGCGGTCGTAGTCAGTCAGTTCGCCGGCAGCCGGCACCACCCCGTTGTAGTACTTCTTGGTAAGTTGCAGCGCACGGTTCACAAAGTTGCCGTACACAGCCACCAGCTCGTTGTTGTTGCGAGCCTGAAAGTCCTTCCACGTAAAGTTGTTATCCTTCGTTTCGGGTGCATTTGCTGTAAGCACATAGCGCAGCACGTCCTGTTTGCCGGGCAAGTCCTTCAGGTACTCATCGAGCCATACCGCCCAGTTGCGTGAGGTCGAAATTTTGTCGTCCTCAAGATTGAGGAACTCGTTGGCAGGCACATTGTCGGGCAGAATGTATGAGCCTTCAGCCTTCAGCATGGCCGGGAACACGATGCAGTGGAACACGATGTTGTCCTTGCCAATAAAGTGGATAAGGCGTGTGTCGTCGCTCTTCCACCACTTCTCCCAGTCGTTGGGCAGCAGTTCCTTGGTGTTGCTGATGTAGCCAATAGGCGCGTCGAACCACACATAGAGCACTTTGCCCTCAGCCCCCTCAACCGGCACCGGAATGCCCCATTCAAGGTCGCGGCTCACGGCGCGCGGTTTCAGTCCCATGTCAAACCAACTCTTACACTGTCCCATCACATTGCTGCGCCACTCTTTGTGCTGCTCCGTAATCCACGGCTCGAGCCACTTTTGGTGCTTGTCGAGCGGCAAGTACCAGTGCTTGGTTTTGCGCAGCACCGGTTTCGACCCGCTCACGGTAGAGCGCGGGTTAATCAGTTCGGTAGGCGAGAGCGCCGTGCCACACTTTTCGCATTGGTCGCCATAAGCCCCCTCAGCGTGGCAGTGCGGACATTCGCCCGTAATGTATCGGTCGGCCAGGAAGGTGTGCGCTTCCTCGTCGTAGTACTGTTCGCTCTCCTGCTCCACAAACTCTCCCTTGTCGTAGAGCTTGCGGAAAAAGTCCGAAGCCGTCTTTTTGTGCACCTCCGAGGTGGTGCGTCCGAACACGTCGAACGAGATGCCAAAGCCCTCAAACGACTCGCGTATAATCTTGTTGTAGCGGTCAACCACCTCTTGCGGTGTGCAGCCCTCCTTGCGGGCGCGTATGGTGACGGGCACGCCATGCTCGTCGCTACCGCAGACAAACAGCACGTCACGTTTCTTCAGGCGCAAGTAGCGCACATAAATGTCGGCAGGCACATACACCCCGGCCAGGTGGCCGATGTGCACACCGCCATTAGCGTATGGCAAGGCGGCGGTAACCAGCGTACGGTTAAATTTCTTTTCCATTATATCTTGTTATATTATATATGCGTGTAAAACTTTGTGCAAAATTACTGCAAAGTGAGAGATATGCAAAATAAGTGGGCTGTAAAGTCCACTTATTTTCATATCCGAGCTGCCGCGTAATTTATTCAAAATAACTGCAAAGTGAGAGATATGCAAAATAAGTGGGCCTTTATCTGCTTACAAAACAGACTTTTTAGCGAGACCCTTTTGGGGAATTTTTAAGTTGCTTGAAACGCGCTGCAAAAAACGCAAGCACTAATGGGGGCGACGCGTCCCGCGTCGGGAAAATGCCATGTCCTTGCCCCAAATAAAGGCTCTCAGACAGTACTAATACACTTCTGTCTGTGAGCTTTTGCCTTGATGCCCGACGCGGGACGCGTCGCCATTAGAGGTAGCGTTGGGCGCTTTGAACGCCCTGACTGTAAGGGCACAGGTGCGGGCAAAACGGCTGTCCTTTAACAAAAAGAGGGTAAAAGCCCTGTCTTTCAAAAAAATCGCGTATATTTGCACGTTCAAAGGCGTGCCGTTAGGAGTAATTGTGCCCGGGCGCGACTTGACGGACTGGAAAAACAATAAATAAAAATAATAATTACACAATCACACACTAATGCAAAACAAAGGATTTGTTAAAGTAATTGCAGTGCTGCTATCCTTGATTTGCCTCATGTACCTCAGCTTCTCGTACCCCACTCACAAGTACGAGGCCAAAGCCGAGCAAATGACGGCACAGGGCAAGGACGGCGCCGCCTACCTTGACTCCATGCGTAACGAGACCGTATGGCTCGGCAAGACACTCAAGGACTGCGAGGCATTGCAAATCGGCCTGGGTCTCGACCTCAAGGGCGGTATGAACGTAGTGCTTGAGGTGAGCGTGCCCGACGTGGTGAAGAACCTCGCCGGCGAGAGCGCCAACGACCCCAAGTTTAAGGAAGCCTACAGCAAGGCAGTGGCTCAGGCCAAGAAGGGCGATATCGACTTTGTCGACGCCTTCGTGAGCGCCTACCAGCAGCTTAACGGCACGAACAAGCTTGGCGGCATATTCGCCTCAAAGCTTGGCGAGAAGAACATCTCGTACAACTCGAGCGACGCCGACGTGAAGAAGGTGCTCAACGAGGAGGTGAATGCAGCCGTTGAAAACTCCAACAAGGTGGTACGCTCGCGTATCGACCGTTTTGGTGTGGCACAGCCCAACATTCAAATCCTGCGCGGCAAGGGCCAGATAGGCCAGATTATGGTAGAAATGCCGGGTATCAAGGAACCCGAGCGTGTGCGCAAGCTCCTTCAGGGTAGCGCCAACCTCGAGTTCTGGGAGACTTACACCCTTGGCGAGACCATGTCGTCGCTCACAGCCCTCGACAAGCGTCTGGCCGGTGCCGATGCCAAGGACTCTGCCGCTGCCGACAGCACAAAAGCCAAGGCTGCCAAAGCCAAGAGCGGTGCCGAACAGCACCCCCTCTTTAGCAAGCTCATCATGATACAGGGCATGCAGCCCACCAACTGCGTGGTAGGTTATGCCATTGCCAAGGATACAGCCGCCATCAACGCCATGGTCAACAGCGAGGCCGCCAAGAGCATTCTGCCTGCCGACCTCAAACTGGCTTGGGGTGTGAAGAACGCCAGCGGCATGAAGGCCAATGTGTTTGAGCTTTATGCCTTGCGTGCCAACAACGGCCAGCCCTCAATGCAGGGCGACGTGATAGCCGACGCCAAGGACGAGTTTGACCAGAACCACCGCCCCATTGTGAGCATGACCATGACCACAAGCGGTGCACGCGACTGGGCCACACTCACCAAGAAGAACCTCAAGAAGTGCGTGGCCATCGTGCTCGACGGCTACGTGTACAGCGCCCCTGTGGTGCAGAACGAGATAACCGGTGGCAACTCACAGATTTCGGGTAACTTCACTACCGACGATACCCGCGACCTTGCCAACGTGCTCAAGAGCGGTAAGATGCCCGCCCCCACCAAGATTGTACAGGAGGAGACAGTAGGCCCGAGCCTCGGTGCCGCCTCTATCCAGGCAGGTTTCACCGCTTGTGTGGTAGCCTTTGTGCTCTTGATGGTGTTCATGTGCTGCTTCTACGGCATTATTCCGGGTATGGTGGCCAATGTGGCATTGATTCTCAACTTCTTCTTCACCTTCGGTATCCTCACCTCGTTCCAGGCTGCCCTCACCATGAGTGGTATTGCCGGTATGGTGCTCTCGCTCGGTATGGCGGTTGATGCCAACGTGCTTATTTACGAGCGTACCAAGGAGGAACTCAAGGCCGGCAAGGGCATCAAGACAGCCTTGGCCGAGGGTTATGGCAATGCCTTCTCAGCCATCTTCGACTCCAACCTTACCTCAATCATTACAGCCGTAATTCTTTACAACTTCGGTACAGGTCCTATCCGTGGTTTTGCCATGACACTGGGCATCGGTATTGTATGTTCGTTCTTTACCGCCGTATGGGTGAGCCGTATTGTGTTTGAGCACTTCCTCAACAAGGACAAGTGGCTTGGTCTTACCTTCACCACTGGCATGTCGAAGAATTTCCTGAGCAACGCCAACGTCAACTTTATGAAGATGGGCCGCCGCTCAATCTACGTGTTCATCATTGGTGCCGTTATCGCTATCGGCTTCCTGGCCACCCGTGGTTTGTCGAGCGGTATCGACTTTACCGGTGGTCGCAACTACGTGATAGAGTTTGAGCAGAAGGGTGTAACCCCCGAACAGGTGCAGAAGGCTGTGGCAGCCAAGGTTAATGCCAAGGATCCCAACGCCAGCGTGAGTGCCATTGCCATTACTACTACGAGCAATGCTGCTGTGCGTTTGTCAACCAACTACCGCATCGACGACGACAACGAGAGCATCGACCAGGATGTTGAGCACTTCATCTACGACGCTCTGCACGAGGCCAAGCTCATCAAGGCCGACTACAATACGTTTATCGACCGCGACAACCACACTGGTGGTTCAATCATCTCGGCCCAGAAGGTAGGTCCTACCGTGGCCAACGACATGGTGCGCGGTGCCATTACAGCCGTGTTGCTCTCATTGGCCGCCATCTTTGTTTACATATTGATACGTTTCCGCAACGTGGCCTTCTCGGTAGGTTCGGTTGTGGCCCTTGTGTTCGACACACTGCTTGTGGTGGGTGTCTACTCAATTTGCTGGGGCTGGATAGGCTTCTCTCTCGAAGTTGACCAAACCTTTATCGGTGCCATTCTTACGGTGATAGGTTATTCTATCAACGATAAGGTGGTGGTGTTCGACCGTATGCGTGAAAATCTTCAGTTGCACCCGCGCATGAAGTACTTCGACTTGTTTAACATGTCGTTGAACAGCACGCTTACTCGTACGGTGATGACTTCGGCCACTACCTTCCTCGTGTTGTTGTGCATCTTTATTTTGGGTGGCGACAGCATTCGCTCATTCGCCTTTGCCATGATACTGGGTGTCATCTTCGGCACACTTTCATCTATTTTCCTTGCAGCGCCCATCGCTTACCGTACGCTGAGCCGCAAGCAGAAGGGTGAGGAGGAGAAGATTTGCTAATATGACAATTTGATAATGGGCTGACGCCGTGGTGTTACAGGTAGTAACGCTACGGCGTCAGTTTTGTTTGCGTATTAGTCCATTGTCCTCGGCGTCAGCCCTTATGTTCTTATGTCCTTATATCCTTATGTTTACCGCGTTAGCGGCTGCCAAGCCACGCTACGGCGTCAGTTTTATTTGCGTATTGCATCGCTCGCTTTGGCCGCTGCGCGGAAAACATAAGGATATAAGAACAGAAGGACATAAGGCCGCTGCGCGGCTGACGGCCACGGACTATCGTCCGGGTGGCCTCAAGAGACATAAGGGCTGACGCCGTAGCGTGGCTCGGCAGCCGCTAACGCGGTAAACATAAGAACATAAGGACATAAGAACATAAGGCCGTTTCGCGGCTGAAGACCACGGACTAACGTCCGCGTGGCCTCAAGAACATAAGGGCTGACGCCGTAGTATTACTAAATAGTAGCACTACGGCGTCAGCCCTTATGTCCTTATGTTCTTATGTTCTTCTGTTTACCGCGTTAGCGGCTGCCAGGCAGCGCTACGGCGTCAGCCCATTGGCATACTGGTGCGTCCTCCCACCATGCGGTCGAGGCCGAAGGCGTCCTGCCGCAGTTGCACGTGTTGCAGCCCCAGTGCGGTAAACAGGCGGGCCGTGCCAGGGCCGTAGGCACTGTTGATTTCAACCAGCAGATGGCCGCCTGGCGAGAGGCTGGCCTTGGCATGATGGCACAAGGCACGGTAAAAGCGCAAGGGGTCGGCGTCGGGTACAAACAAGGCCGTGTGAGGCTCGTGCTGGGTGACATGGGCCTCCATGCTGGACTGCTCACACTCGCAAATGTAGGGCGGATTGCTTACAATGATGTCGTAACACGTGGCCGCATCGGGCGGTGCCAGTATGTCGCGCTGCTCAAAGTGCACGTCGGCACCAAGTGTGCGCGTATTGTCACGTGCCACATTGAGCGCCTCGGGCGATATGTCCCAGGCCGTGACATCGGCATCGGGCAGCGCCAGTTTGAGGCTCACCGCTATGCAGCCCGAACCCGTGCCGGCATCGAGCAGTCGCAAGGGCCGTCCCTCGGGGCGCGGCATCAGTCTTGCCACATCGGTGGCCCATGCCACAAGTTCCTCGGTTTCGGGACGCGGAATGAGCACAGCGGGCGACACGGCGAATGTGTGGCCGCAAAATGAGGCCTTGCCCAGCACATACTGCACGGGCACACCCTTGGTCAAAAGTTGGCACATATTGTTGAGGCGTGCGCGCTCATCTTCAGAAAATTGCCTAACTTTGTCGGCATAAATATCGGTACGGCTCACGCCGAATGCGTCCTCGTAGAGCATGAAGGCAATGGCGCGTGCCTCGCCTTCGCCGTAGAGTGGGGCAAGGCTTTGGCGCAGGGCTGTAAACTGGGTATCCATCAGTGTATATATTATAAGGTATATTATGCAAGTTAACGAACGATATATGCGCCGCTGCATAGAGCTGGCGCGCTACGGCCAGATGCACGCTGCACCCAACCCCATGGTGGGTGCTGTTATTGTGCATGGCGACCGCATCATAGGCGAGGGCTACCATGCCGTGTGTGGCAAGGGTCATGCCGAGGTGAATGCCATAGCCAGTGTGCGTGCTGCCGACCGTGCGCTGCTGTGCGACAGCACGATGTATGTGAGCTTGGAGCCTTGTGCCCATTATGGCAAGACGCCGCCTTGTGCCCGCTTGATAGTGAAGACGGGCATTCCGCGTGTGGTGGTGGGGTGTGTCGACCCCTTTGCCAAGGTGCAGGGCCGCGGCATTGCCATACTGCGTGAGGCTGGCGTTGAGGTGGAGGTGGGTGTGCTCGATGCTGAATGTCGTGCACTGAACCGTCGCTTTATAACGGCTCAGACCAAGCGCCGCCCTTACATTACGCTCAAATGGGCGCGTTCGGCCGATGGTTTTATCGACCGCTGGCGCGACGAGGCTGAGGGCGAGGCTGCGGCGCGCTTGTCGTCGGAGGCGTCGCTCATGCGTGTGCACCAGTTGCGTGCCATGCACCAGGCCATATTGGTGGGGCATAACACGCTGCGCATGGACCGTCCGCAGCTTAATGTGCGCCATTGGGCGGGCAACCAGCCGCGCAGGGTGGTGCTGGGTCGTGTGGCCGAGGGCGAACTGCCTGCGGGGTGGCTGGCTTATGCCGACATCGATACTGCGCTGGCCGAATTGTACCGCACTGAGGGGGTACAGTCGCTGTTGGTTGAGGGCGGGCAGCAGACGCTGCAGAGCTTTATTGACCAGGGACTGTGGGACGAGGCTTATGTTGAGCTTTCGCCCGTGGTGCTTGGCAGCGGTGTGCCCGAACCGCGTATGCCGGTGGGCGTGACGCTCAATGAGGAACACTACTTCGGTGCCACTGTGTGGCATTATACTGAGTAGGGGAGGCTGAGGGAGTTTTGAGTTTTGAGGTTAGGTGAGTTCTGAGTTTTGAGGTTATAAGGTTATAAAGTAACCTTTGTGAGCAGGTAGCCTAACTCTAATGGGGGCGACGCGTCCCGCGTCGGTAGTTAAGGCAAAGCCCCCCCACAGTATTCGCGTGTGATTTGTGCTGCCTGTGAACATCTATTTGGTGTATGAACATAGCGCATTTTCCCGACGCGGGACGCGTCGCCCCCATTAGAGGTAGGGGGCCTGCTCACAAAGGTTACTTTATAACCTTATAACCTCAGAACTCAGAACTATCCCAACCTCAGAACTCACTCCCCCTCCAACCCTCGCACAAAGTTACAGAAAATAAATTCCAATACGTTACACTATTCATGCAAAAGATTTCACCCATCACGCGCAACCTGCTGCTTATCAATGTGCTGTGCTACCTGGTGCAGGCCGTAATGCGCACGCGCGGCATCGACCTGACCGAATGGCTCGGACTGCACTTTGCGCTGGCTGACAACTTTTATGTGTTTCAGCTGCTCACATACATGTTCCTGCATGGCAGTTTCACACATTTGTTTTTCAACATGTTCTCGCTGTGGATGTTTGGCGGACTGATAGAGCGCACTTTGGGGGCCAAACGCTTCCTTATATATTATATGGTGTGTGGCATAGGCGCCGGCATCTGTCAGGAACTGTGGCAAACGGCCGACTACTTTATTGAGGGCATGTATGCCTATGACATGGTGAATACGGGGTCGAGCCTCATGCCTATGGGGCTGTTCCTCAACCAGTGGACCACCATTGGTGCCTCGGGCGCCTGCTATGGTGTGCTGCTGGCCTTTGGTATGCTCTACCCCAATGAGCGCATCATGCTGCTGCTGCCGCCCATACCGATGAAGGCCAAATATTTTGTGGCGGGCTATGCTGCCATTGAACTGATATCGGCTTACGCCTCGAACGATAATATTGCGCACTTTGCCCACTTGGGCGGCATGCTGTTCGGGTGGTTCTTGCTGCGCTGGTGGCGGCGCCGTGCGCACAACCGACAGACGGTGGGCGGCTGGCAGCGCTGGGACGACCGCACCAAAACACACCGCACGCTGTGGCAGCGCATCAAGCAATGGCTCGGCATGCCGCAGACGGCTACGCCGGGCAATGCGCATCACACCGCTACGCGCGAGAGCGACTATGAGTATAACATGCGCGCCAAGCGTGAGGCAGAACGCAATGAGGCGCGTATGGACGAGATACTTGACAAGGTGCGCCGCTCGGGTTACGACAGTCTGACTACCGACGAGAAGCACGAGCTCTTTAGGCTCAGTCGCAAGTGATGTATGTGCGCTTTGCTTAGCTGTCGGAATGAGCTGCAAAGTGCCTGTTCGTGCTTTTGCTCTTTAGCCCTTTAGCCCTTACAGGCAGGGCGTAGATTACTGGATAGAGAATAGATGAAACAGAACTATGACTAAACTGCTCACCTTTTTGGCGTGGCTCGCGGTGCTCATTATGTGGGGCTGCGCAGCCACTGTGTATGTCAGTGCCGCCACCTATGGCAAATATATAGCTGTGGTGGGGCTTGGCTTCCCCTTTTGTGTGGCAGCGGTGCTGGCAGTGGGCATGGTGTGCCTGCTGCTCAAACCGCGGCTGGTGTGGATACCCGTGGTGGGCCTTGTGGGCTGCTGTGGCTCGGTGCGCGACTACTTTCCGGTCAATTTGAGCTCGCCCCCGCCCAAGGGCACACTCAAGGTGATGAGTTACAACACGCTGGCCTTGGGCAATATGCGCATGTCGGATGATAGCGTGAACTATGAGGTGGTGCGCTACATCATAGACCAGCGGCCCGACATAGTGTGCCTGCAGGAGGTGTCGTTCCGCAACGACGAAGACCGCGGACGCATGACACGCTCGATGCGCCGCTATGGCTACCACTTCGAGACCATCTGGGTGGGCGAGAACCAACTTGGCGTGATGGCCCGTATGCCCATTGCCGACAAGCGGGTGGTGTGCCACTCCAAGGGCAATGGCTTTGCCGCCTTCAGCCTTGTGCCGCGCCGTGGCGACACCATTACCGTGGTGTGTGCCCACCTGGAGTCGATGCACTTGTCGGGCGAGGAGCGCAGCGAGTATCACGAACTTGTAAAGTCGCCTACCAAGGCCGACAAGGTGCACGGCAAGCTGACGCTTGTGCGCAAGATAGCCACCGGTGGCTATGAGCGCGCCTTACAGGCCGACACGCTGGCACAGTTTATTGACCGCCACAAGGGGCGCAAACTGATAGTGATGGGCGACTTTAACGACACGCCCATATCGTATGCCCACCACCAGGTGTGCAGCCGCCTGACCGACTGCTTCAGGGCCACGGGCAACGGCATAGGCCGCTCGTTTAACCGTGATGCCATATATGTGCGCATTGACAACATATTCTGCTCGTCGCACTTCAAACCTTATGCCATGCGCATCGACACGTCGGTTTCGTGGTCGGACCACTATCCCATGGTGGGCTATCTGAAGGAGCTTGGCTCGAAGTAGCGGGGCGCTTGCGGCATGGTTGATACGCTCAGGGGGCTGTAAAGACAATTTGGGCCGATTGGTACGCCCGTGATGTCTTTACAGCCCCCTGTTCCGTTGCGGGCAGATGGGGTACGCTCCCTCCGTGTTGGTTATCAATGACATTGGCGTTTTGGGGTAAAGTAATAGGTGAAACGTGTGAACTGCGAGACGCAAAGTTGTCCGAAAGTTTTCCGAAAAAAACATTTTCGATTGCTTTTTTTGTTAGAAAGTTTTCCGTATCTTTGCCTTGCAATTAAGAAATAATTCCAACACGAAGGTTCGTTGGAGACGAAGCGCGGCCCGCAATGGCGCCACGTTAGATTAGGTGCACGTGATGTGTGTAACGCGTTGATAATCAGTAGGTTAACAATGTTGTGTGACACGCATTCGATGAAAAACAGCAGCGTGCGCTTACGGATAACACCCTCCCTGAAAACTACTGTTAAGGCATGCCTGCCACGAGATTGACGGGTAGGGAAAGTGTTTGTCATAACGGACAATTCTGATGACGGTGTTGCGCGAAAAGTTTTCCAAAACGGATAACTTTCTGCTCCCGGCGAGCCTTTAGAAAAACCTATATTCCTGCCCCATGTGTACTGACAACTTTATCATTACCAAGCGTAACGGCAAGACCGAGCCGTTGAGCATTGAGAAAATTAAATCCGCTGTGCTGAAAGCCTTTCAGTCGCGCAAAAAAGAGATAGATGCCGAGGCTTTGAACCGCATCATGCAGCGCCTGCGCTTTTGCAACGGCATGAGTGTGGAAGATGTGCAGAACCAGGTGGAAGTGGCCCTGATGGCCGAGCACCACTATGAGGTGGCCAAGTCGTTCATGCTCTACCGCAAGCGTCATGAGGACGACCGCGAGACGGCCGACAAGCTGCGCTTCTTGATAAACTACTGCAACTCGGCCAACCCCGCCACGGGCTCGAAGTATGACTCAAACGCCAATGTGGAGAACAAGAATATAGCCACACTCATTGGCGAACTGCCCAAACAGGGCTTTATACGCTTGAACCGCCGCCTGCTGTGCGACCGCATCAAGGAGATGTATGGCAAGGAGCTGTCAGACCGCTACCTTTATTTGCTCAAGAACCACTTTATATATAAGAACGACGAGACGTCGCTGGCCAACTATTGCGCCTCGATAACAATGTATCCGTGGTTGCTCAACGGCACCAAGGACATTGGCGGCAACTCTACGGCTCCGACCAACTTGAAGTCGTTCTGCGGTGGATTTGTCAACATGGTGTTCATTGTAAGTTCAATGCTCTCGGGCGCTTGCGCCACTCCGGAGTTCTTGATGTACATGAGCCACTTCCTCGAGCTGGAGTATGGCACCGACTATTATGCCCATGCCGACAAGGTGGTTGACCTGTCAGCACGCCAGCGCACCATCGACAAGATTATTACCGACTGTTTTGAACAGATAGTATACTCTATCAACCAGCCTACGGGTGCGCGCAACTTCCAGTCGGTGTTCTGGAACATTTCGTACTACGACAAGTATTACTTTGACAGCATATTCGGCGAGTTCCGCTTCCCCGACGGCTCGCGTCCCTCATGGCCCGCACTCGACTGGCTCCAGCGCCGCTTCATGAAGTGGTTCAACCAGGAGCGCACCAAGGCGGTGCTCACCTTCCCGGTGGAGACGATGGCGCTGCTCTCGAAGGACGGCGACGTGATGGATACGGCGTATGCCGACTTTACGTCGGAGATGTATGCCGAGGGCCACAGTTTCTTTACTTACATGAGCGACAATGCCGACTCCCTGGCCTCGTGCTGCCGTCTGCGCAACGAAATTCAGGACAATGGGTTCAGTTACACGCTCGGAGCCGGCGGTGTGTCGACCGGTTCGAAGTCGGTGCTCACTGTCAACCTTAACCGCTGTGTGCAGCAGGCTACCCGCGAGGGACGCTCATACGTGGAGTATCTTGACGACGTGATAGACCTCATGCACAAGGTGCAGCTGGCTTATAACGCCAACCTCAAGGACTTGTTGGACAAGGGTATGCTGCCGCTGTTCGATGCCGGCTATATCAACATCAAGCGCCAGTATCTGACCATTGGTGTGAACGGTATGGTGGAGGCTGCCGAAAGCCTTGGCATCACCATTTCAGACAACAAGGAGTATGAGGAATTTGTAGGCAATATATTGGGCCTGATTGAGGGCTACAACCGCAAGTACCGTTCAAAGGACGTGATGTTTAACTGCGAGATGATTCCGGCCGAGAATGTGGGCGTGAAGCATGCCCGCTGGGACCGCGAGGATGGCTATTATGTGCCGCGTGACTGCTACAACTCTTACTTCTACGTGGTTGAGGACCCCAATACCGACATCATTGAGAAGTTCCGCCTGCATGGCCGCCGCTTTATAGAACACCTTACGGGTGGTTCGGCCTTGCACATGAACCTTGACGAGCACTTGAGCCAGCCGCAATACCGCCAGTTGCTGCGCGTGGCTGCCAAGGAGGGTTGCAACTACTTTACGTTTAACATACCTAACACGTTGTGCAACGACTGTGGCCACATTGACAAGCACCACTTGCACAAGTGCCCCAAGTGCGGGTCGACCAATCTCGACTATCTGACCCGTATCATTGGCTACTTGAAGCGTGTGTCAAACTTCTCGCTCGACCGTCAGAAGGAGGCCGGCCGCCGCTACTACCAGAAGGTGGAGGCTTAAAGCGGGGAGGACGGCTTTAATATGAACAAGCATGGGCTGCCTGAAGCCCAATGAGCCCATAGCCCAGAGTGCCGCTCGGCTGCCTTGGACTATGGGCTCATTATCTTAATATTGTTGTTTGGTAAAACGCAAGCACTAATGGTTTTATAGAACAGCAATAGTTCTTTAGCGCATTATCTGCACATTACTACTACTATGCTCAAATATTACAACTACGACATTGTATTTCAAGAATATCCCGACGAGGTGACCCTTGCCATCAATCTGACCATGTGCCCCAACCGCTGTGTGGGTTGCCACAGTGCCTACCTGCGCGAGGACATAGGCGAGGAACTGACCCATGAGCGCCTGACGGCACTGATAGACTCGTATGACGGCACTATAACCTGTGTGGGCATACAAGGCGGCGACAACGACCCCGAGGCCGTGCTGGCCGCAGGGCGTTACATCAAGCAACATTATGAGGGCCGCTTGCGCACAGGGTGGTATTCGGGCCGCACGTGGCTGCCCGATGCCGCCACCCTTGCCGCCAGTCTGGATTATGTAAAGACTGGCCCCTATTCGGCCAAATTCGGTCCGCTCTCATCGCCCACCACTAACCAGCGCTTTTGCCGCGTTGAGGCCGACGGCACACTGACCGACATGACGCTACGCTTCAAAAAGAAGGGGGTGAATGACTGACATGACACACACCACAGAACAAGTGCAGGCTTACATGGCCCGTGTGCCCGAGAGCCTTGTGCGGTACCTTGAGGACGAGGTGCTGCCACAGTACGACCATTTTGACCCGGCCCACCAACGCGACCATGCCCGCAGTGTGATGCAGCGCAGCATGGCCATGGGGGCGCACTATGCCGACACCGATGCGGGCATGTTGCTCACGGCGGCAGCCTGTCACGACCTTGGTCTGTGCGAGGGACGTGCGTGTCACCACCTTGTGTCGGGGCGCATTGTGAGGGCTGACCAACGGTTGCGCCAATGGTTTGACGGGGCGCAGATTGAGTTGATAGCCGGGGCCGCCGAGGACCACCGCGCATCGGCCGATCGTGCGCCGCGCACCATTTATGGCATGATAGTGGCTGAGGCCGACCGCCTGATAGACCCCTTGGTGTCGATGCGCCGCGCGGTGCAGTATGGCTTGGCCAACTATCCGGAGCTCACGCGTGAGCAGCACTATCAGCGTATGGTTGCCCACCTGCACGAGAAATATGCCGAGGGCGGCTACTTGCATTTGTGGTTGCCCGAAAGCCCCAACGCGGCCCCGCTGGCCGAACTGCGCCGCATGATGGCTGATGAGCCGCTGATGCGCCAAACGTTTGACCTGCTGTGGCGGCAGGAGGTGCAGTAGCGCAAGCACAAAACGCTATCTCTAATGGGGGCGACGCGTCCCGCGTCGGTGATAGTGCAGCTGTTGTTTAGTGTGTTTTGTGTGTCTTTTCTTTTTATTTTCCCGACGCGAGACGCGTCGCCCCCATTAGAGGTTGCGTTTTGTGGTTGCGTTTTGTGGTTGCGTTTTGTGGTTGCGGTATCTTTACTATACTACAAATACTTTACTTGCCGAGTATCTTACATCTTACACTAACTCGTTGCAACTCATTGACTGTCAATGCTTTACTCAGTGTAAGATGTTACAAATTCCACCTACACGCAACCTACACAACTCACATGTTGCCACACGGACAAGCACGGGAGAAAGATGTCACGGCATAGGGGAGCAGAAAGGTCTGTTGCTCCGACAAATTGTTCTGCGTCCCTATGCCGTATTATCTACTGCATACGTCCAAACCGACTGCGTGACAGGGGGTGAGGTGTGTAAGATGTATGCAGGAGTGTGTAAGATACTTTGAAATCATCTTACACTCTTGAAATCTCTGTATATCAACTTGTTACGTATAAAAAGTGTAAGATGACAGTAAAAGTACAGACACTCGTTTATAGGTAGGCTGACGGGGAGAGAATAAATATAACGCTACCACTAATGGGGGCGACGCGTCTCGCGTCGGGATTTTTCAGTAGCCTCTGGACGCATCGGGATTAAGGCAAAGGCTCACAAACAGACGTGTAATTAGCGCTGTTTGTGAGCCTTTATTATTTATGTATGAACATTGCCTTTTTTCCGATGCGGGACGCGTCGCCCCCATTAGAGGTTGCGTTTGGCATATTAGCACATTGCTATATTAGCACATTAGCCACACGTTACCGCATTTACGCGATAGTTTCGCCCTTGAGTGTGGCACTTGAGGCGTCGGTGATGCGCACGCGTGCATACTGCCCGGGACGATAATTGCCGCGGTCGAACACCACCACCTTGTTTTGCTCGGTGCGTCCGAAAAGCTGCTCCTTGGAGCGCTTGCTCACACCCTCAATCAGCACCTCGTACTCCTGGCCTATGCAACGCTGGTTGCTCTCGGCGCTCAGTTCGTTTTGCAGCGCGATGAGCTCCTCAAGACGGCGTATTTTCACCTCCTCGGGCACGTCGTCGGGCAAGTGGCGTGAGGCGTAGGTGCCGGGGCGCTCGCTATACTTGAACATGAATGACGAGTCGTAGCCGCACTCACGCATGAGCGAGAGCGAGAGCTGGTGGTCCTCTTCGGTTTCAGAGCAGTAGCCGGCAAAGATGTCGGTGCTTAGTCCGCAGTCGGGAATGATGCGGCGTATGGCAGCCACGCGGTCGAGGTACCATTCGCGTGTGTACTTGCGGTTCATGAGTTTAAGTATGCGGTTGGAGCCGCTCTGCACGGGCAGGTGAATGTGTCGGCACACATTAGGCTCCTCGGCAATGACGCGCAGAGTGTCGTCGCTCATGTCCTTGGGGTGGCTTGTGCTGAAACGTATGCGCATGGTGGGCACGGCGCGGGCCACGGTGCGCAGCAGTTCGGGAAATAGCAGGTCGGTGCCGTCCTCGCGGTGCCAGCAGTACGAGTTGACGTTCTGGCCCAGCAGTGTCACCTCCTTGTAGCCGTGGCTTTCAAGGTCGCGCACCTCGGTGAGTATGCTTTGCACGTCGCGTGAGCGCTCGCGTCCTCGGGTGTAGGGCACGATGCAATAGTGGCAAAAGTTGTTGCAGCCGCGCATGATGCTCACAAAGCCCGATATGCGGCTTCCGCAGTAGCGCTCGGGCACAATGTCGCGGTAGGTTTCGGTGGTGCTCAGCTCAATGTCGATGGCCTTGTTGCCCACTTCGGCCTGTGCTATGAGGTCGGGCAGGCTGAGGTAGGCGTCGGGTCCGGCCACGAGGTCGACACCATGCTCGTTGAGCAGCCCTTCTTTTACGCGTTCGGCCATGCAGCCCAGCACACCGATGATGAGTTTGCGGCCCTTGCGGCGCATGGCGTTGAGGGCCTCGAGGCGGTGTATGATTTTTTGCTCGGCATTGTCACGCACCGAGCATGTGTTGAGAAATACAGCGTCGGCCTGGTCCAGACTTTCGCAAGGCTCGTAGCCGGCCATTTTCATGACAGAGGCCACCACTTCGCTGTCGGCCACATTCATCTGGCAGCCGTATGTTTCGATATAGAGATGTTTCATGTGTGTGAATATTACGCGTTGGCGGATTTCTTGGTTGACTCGTCAACCTGAAATTCCGCCAACGGTTTTGCGTTATTGTTATTTGCGTCCGAAGTCGGCCGGCACCTCGCCCCAGCGTTTCGTCTCCCACTTGATGATGGGAATGTCGCTGTAGTCGTGTGTGCGCAACCACTGTTCGGCGCGCTCAATGAGTTGGAACAGTTGTTCGGTGCGTGGGGTGCGCTCCAGTTTGGTGCGGCATTTGCGGGCCTTGACCCACAGTAGCGCGTTGCGGCTGTCGGTGTAGATGGTCATGGTGCGGCCGCGCTGCTTGAGCAGTGCCAGTGCATGCACTATGGCCAGGAATTCGCCAATGTTGTTGGTGCCGTGCACTGGGCCGTAGTGAAATATCTGTTGCCCGGTGGCCAGATACACGCCGCGGTACTCCATGGGGCCCGGGTTGCCCGAGCAAGCTGCGTCCACGGCCAGGGCGTCGGCCTTGACTTCGGGTGGCAGCGGCAGCACGGTGTCGTGTCGCCAGTCGGGTGGGGGTGGCGGACAGCCTTTTGGACCGGCGGCAGGCTTGTAACTGCGGGTGTCGGAAGGCTTTTCGGCATGGTCTGCACCTTGGCTGGCGGCGTCGGCATGGGGTGCACCGCTTGCGCTGTTGGGCTCGGGAGCGTTGGCAAAGGCCGCTTTGGCCTCGTCCTCACTCTTGAACGATTTGAACAGGGCACAAGGAAAGCCCGCCACTTGTTGTTGGCAGGCTTCCCATGTGCGGTAAATGCCCGGCTCGCGGCCACGCCACACTACATAGTATTTGGGGGTTGATGACATGAGGCGGTGTTAGTTGTTAATGGGCTACTTTACCGCCACCGAGCCACCTTTTCCCACTTGGACTTTGAAACCATATTATTCCAATGACGGAACCTATAATCATGAGAATAAACAGCCAGAATACGGGTTGTTTGATGGCTTCATTTATTGCTTGAGTCATAGTCGTCTTTTTTTGAGATGAATAATGCTAATATCAAAATGCCGAGAGCGGCTAAAAGTCCTAAAAGATAGATTATCCACTTGTTTTCGAATTCGTTGAAAAAAGAGGATATTACGACGGCCGTCAGTATATATTTTGACACGTCAAAGCAGTAATCGCTGAGTTTCCCCACATACACGACCTACTTATTACATGCGTTCGGGCATTTCGATGCCCAGCAGCCCCATGCCCAGACGCACCACTTTGGCCACGTTGCGCGAGAGCACAAGGCGGAAGAGTTGCTTTTTGGCATCGGGCTCGCGCATGATGCTGAAGTCGTGGTAGAACTGGTTGTACTCCTTAACCAGCTCGTAGCAGTAGTTGGCCACGGCAGCGGGCTGGTATTCGGTGCCAGCCTGGCGCACCACAGCGGCAAAGTCGGCTATGTGCTGAATGATTTCCTCCTCCTTGGTCGAAATCTCCACGTCGGCAGGCAGTGTGTCGGGAATGTTGATGCCGGCATCGGCAGCCTTGCGCAGGATAGAGCGTATGCGGGCATAGGTGTACTGTATGAACGGGCCCGTGTTGCCGTTGAAGTCGATACTCTCTTCGGGGTTGAACAGCATGTTTTTGCGGGCGTCGACCTTGAGCAGGAAGTATTTGAGGGCGCCCATGCCCACGATGCGTGCCACCTCGTTCTTTTCGTCCTCGGTCATGTCGGGGTTCTTGTTAGCCTCGTCAATGGTCTGGCGGGCCTGGGCTATCATGCCGGCCACCAGGTCGTCGGCGTCAACCACCGTACCCTCGCGGCTCTTCATTTTGCCGTTGGGCAGTTCCACCATGCCGTATGAGAAGTGTACCAAGCTCTTGCCCCACTCAAAGCCCAGGCGGTCGAGCAGTATTGAGAGCACCTGGAAGTGGTAGTTCTGCTCATTGCCCACCACATACACCATCTTGTTGATGGGGAAGTCCTGGAAGCGGAGTTTGGCTGTACCAATGTCCTGTGTCATGTACACACTGGTGCCGTCGGCACGCAGCAGCAGTTTCTCGTCAAGTCCGTCCTTGGTAAGGTCGGCCCATACCGAACCGTCCTCCTTGCGGAAGAAAAGGCCCTTTTTCAAGCCCTCCTCAACGGCCTGTTTGCCCACGAGGTAAGTGTCGCTTTCGTAGTAAATCTTGTCAAAGCTTACGCCCAGAGCCTTGTAGGTCTCGTCAAATCCGGCATACACCCACTCGTTCATCTTGCGCCACAGGGCACGCACCTCGGGGTCGCCAGCCTCCCACTTTACAAGCATGGCGTGCGCCTCCTTAATGAGCGGACTCTCCTTTTCGGCCTTGGCCTTGGCATCGTCGGCAGTCATGCCCTCAGTCTCAAATTTAGCCTGCAGCTCCTTCACCTCGGCACGGTAGTGCTTGTCAAAGGCCACATAGTAGTCGCCAATCAGGTGGTCGCCCTTCTTGCCGCTGCTTTCGGGTGTCTCGCCGTTGCCATATTTGAGCCATGCCAGCATCGACTTGCAGATGTGTATACCGCGGTCGTTCACGATGTTGGTTTTCACCACGCGGTTGCCGTTGGCCTCTATTACGCCGGCCAAGGCCCAGCCCAGCAGGTTGTTGCGCACATGGCCCAGGTGCAGAGGCTTGTTGGTGTTGGGCGATGAATATTCAATCATCACCAGCGGACTGTCGGCCGTGGGGTGTGTAATGCCATATTCGGCATTAGCGTCGATATCGTTGAGCAGCCCAATCCACTGTGCGGGAGCAATGACAAGGTTAAGAAAGCCCTTCACCACATTAAAGCCTTGCAGCAGGGTGGTGTTGTCTTTGAGCCATTGGCCAATTTCCTGTGCCGTGTCCTCAGGCTTTTTGTGCGAAATGCGCAACAAGCCGAAAACCACCAGTGTGAGGTGTCCTTCAAATTCTTTCTTAGTCTTTTGCAGAGCCACTTGCGCGGCAGTGATGTCCTGCCCGTAGAGCGCCTTCACGGCCTCAATGACAGCGTTGGTGAGTTGTTGTTCTATTTTCATTGTAGTGTAGTGTTTGCTGTTGAAAGTGTAGTGTTGGCAAGCGTTGTGGTTATCTTCCGAGCCAGGCCTCAGGGTTGAGGCGGGCCGTTTCCTTGCGCAGCTGGAAGTGCAGTGTGCTGTTGCCCGAGGCATCGGTAGCCACCGTGCCAAGTGTTTGTCCGGCCTGCACGTTCTGGCCGCGTCGCACCGAGGTAGAGCTCAAGTTGCAGTAAACCGACATGTACGAGCCGTGTCGCACAATGATGTTGTAAAGTCCGCCTACGGTAAATATGGCCGTCACCTCGCCCTTGAACACGGCGCGTGCCTGTGCTCCGGGGTGTCCGGTAATGTTGATACCCTTGCTGTCGAGTTGCACGCCCTTTAGTCCGGCCACGCTGTATGAGCCATAGTGGCGCGTAATGGCATAGCTGCCCGTAATAGGCATGGGCAGTCGGCCGCGGCTACCGGCAAAACTGTTGTTGATGGCGCGGTCGGCATTGTTCTCGGCAAATACGGGTGCCGTGCTCGTCTCCACCGGTTGGGTATACGTGTGCCTTGGTTTAGTGCCCGTTTTTGTGGCATTTCGTTTGGTGTTGCTCCTCGTGTTGCCCGATGCCGTTGTTTTGGTGCCGGCATTGTTGGTCTTGGCTCCATTCTTGGCAGCCGCCCTCTTGGCGTTGGCCGCTGCGGTAGCCTTGCGTTGCGCCTCGGCACGTTCGCGTGCCGCACGTTCGCGTGCCGCCTGTTCGCGTTGCGCCTTGATTTTGGCTTGCCGTGCCAGTTCGGCCTTGCGTCTGCGTTCAGCCTCGGCCTTGCGTCGGCGTTCGGCGGCAGCAATCTCCTGTTGTATCAGTTGGTCAATGCGGGCATCGAGCGCGGCAGCCTTTTTGCGTTGTTGCGCTATCGAGGCTTGCAGCTCGGCCTGCCTTTTGTTCAGTTCGTTCACCACCTGTTGGCGTTCTTGCTGTTGGCCCTGCAGTTTGCGTTGTTCGGCCTGTCCTTCGCGCAGCAAGCGGTTCTTCTCGGTTTTCACGCCAAGCAGTTCGTTGCGTTTGGCCTGCACTTGCGCCTCCTTCTGCCGTATGATTTCGGCCTGAGCGCGTTGGTAGCGGCTGAAACTGCTCAGGTAGCGCAGGCGGCGGTACATCTGCTTAAAGTTCTTGGCCGACAGAATAAACTGCCACTTCGACACCTGCATGCGGTTGTGAAATATGTACGACACCGAGCGCTGATAGCGTCGTTTGCACACAGCCAAGTCGGCCTCGAGCAGTTTCAGCTGGCGCTCAAGTCCGCTGATGGTGGTAGCCACCTCGGTCAGTTCGGCATGAATGCCGTTCACATACTTTTGTTGTCCTTCAATCTGCACGTTAATCACTTGCAGGTTGGCCAGTTGCGAGTTGACGTCCTTTTTGGTGGACTTCAGCATGTGCTCTTGGTTGGCAATTTTCTTTTTCAGCGACGTCTGTTCACGCTGCAGCGAACGTATTTTCTTATTCGTCTGTGCGGGGAGTGCCAGCGCTGTGCCAAGGAGCAATATGCAGAGTAATATGCGGTACATTTACTAATGAGTTAATGAGGTAATGTGCTAACCCGTTGACGGAATTTCTGGTTAACGGGTTAACAAGTTGACAGGTTAACGAGTAAGAGTATGCTAAACGTTACATTCCCAGTTGTCCCAGCACCTGTTGCACGCTGCGTTGCGTGTATTTGGCAGATACTGTGGTGCGCGTGTCAAATGAGGCATCAGCCTTAAGGCTCGACAGACTCAGGGCCAGCGTGATATCCTTTTTGCCCGTACCCGTCACCGCCATGCGCATCTGCGTGGGGAAGGGGCGTCCGCCAAACTGCTCAAAGCCGTCGTAGTTAAAGGCAAACTCGCCCTTCTCGGCAGCATTGTTGCTGCGCACCTGCAAACGTTGAATGGTGTTAGCCTGCGGGTCGGCATAAAAGTGGTAGGCCAGTTTCGGCGTGTTCTTCGGCGTCAGCACGTTAAGCCCGGCCTTTTGCACCAGTTCAAAGCGCCCCAGCCCTTCGGCCGAAAGCGTGTGCTGGCCCGGAATGAACAGCTCGTTCCAAAACAGCGATTGCAAGGCATAAAAGTCGAGCCCCGCCTGGCGCAGAAAACTCACCTCGCCATATTTGGCACGCACAAACTGCTTGTTAATGCGGTCAACCACCAGCACATCGTTGGGCGTAAACTCCATCAGGCCCACCTCCATGCCGAGAAAGCGCAGTGAGAGACGTATCACATCGTTGCGCTTCATTTGCAACTTGCCGTTCACGCTCAGGTCCTTGCCACCCACACCGCTCAGCCTTACCTTCGTGCTCGCCGTCACGCCCTGTTGGCTAAGGTGCATGGCAGCCACCTTTCGCACACTGGCCAGGGCAGCCGTGTTATTCGTAATATGCGTAGTCTTGGTTGAGGCCGACGTGTTCGTGTCGGGAGCCTTCACCGCGCTCTTGCTCGAGCGGCAGGCCGTCAGTGTAAGTGCCACGAGGGCTATGTATAGATAACACTTCATTTGAAAAGTTGTGTATGTGTTTTAGTGAGTGTATAAAGTGGTGGGGCGGGGGAGCGAGTTGCCCCCTTCAGTCCCCGTCAGCGGGTGCGCCGTGTACGGTACAATTTGCGCTGCACCCGCCGTTTCGCAGTCCGGTCGGTAGACAGCGACAGCGCCTTGCGCCAGTAGCCAAATGCTGCGTGACGGTTGCCCGCACTGTAAGCAATGTCGCCCGCGTGTTCAAATATCGACGCATTCTCGGCCACCTCCTCAGTGTACCGCAGCGCCTCCTTTATATATATGTCAGCCTGTGCATATTGCTTTTTCAAGTACAATATCCAGGCATAAGTGTCAAGATACACCGCATTGTCGCCTTCAGCCTCCACAGTGCGGCGGCTCATGCGCTCCGCCTTGTCAAGCTGCCGCTTGTCAATGCTCAGAAAGTAGGCAAAGTTGTTCAAGCACAACAAGTTGTTGGCGTTGTACGTCAGCGCATGGTCATAGGCCGCATAAGCGTCCTCCTTCAGTCCCACGCCGTGCATCACATCGCCCATCAGCGCATACACATCGCTCGCCAGCTCGCGGTCGGTGCTCTCGTCAATGCGTTCCACCCCGTGCTGCAACTGGCGTATTGCCTCGTGGTCGCGCCCCATGCGGTACAGCGCCGTACCCTCGTAGTAGTAAAACGTCAGTTCGGCCGGGTCATACAGCTCACCCTCGCGGCAGGTAGCGGCCACCTGGTCCATATTGTTGCGTTGCAGCATAATCCGCAATATTTGCAAGCGCGCTTTAGTATAGTCCGGCTCAATGCTCAGTATCGTGTGCATGGCCGTAAGCAGCGAGTCGTCGGGCATGCGCTTCTCTACCATGTAGTCAGCCAGCATCTCCGCCATGTCGCGGTTCTCCTGCGGCTCCGCCAGCGCCTTTCTGAACAGGGCCAGCACCGGAGCCGCATCGCCCCCGTTGCGCACATTGTCCACCGCAAAGCCACGCATAGCCTCAAGTCGTGCCCCGCTTTGCGTGCGCGGGTTGAGCACCACCCGGTTCAGCAGGTCAAGGTAGAGCGAGTCTGCCCCCGCCGCCTTGTAGTAAGCCAATAGCGAAATCTGTGCATAGCTGTTGTCAGGTTCTGCCGTCAGCACATCGCGGTATATGTCAAGAGCCTGCTCGTGGTAGCCGTGCTGGTCATACAAGTCGCCCAGCAACACACGGTAGCGCAGGTCGTAGGGATATTCGGCACACAAGTCCTCAATGGCCTGATAGGCATGTTCGTCGTCCTTCATGGCCAGATACGTCTGAAACTTCTCCATACTCAGCGGTTCGCTGCGTCCGTCAAGCTTTTCAAGCCGCTCGATGGTACGTATGGCCCCGGCGTAGTCGCCGCTCGTTTTGTACAGCCATATCAAGGTCGAGAGCGTCTCCTCATTCTCTTTGTTCTCAGCTATCTCCTCATACAGGTTGATAGCCTCGGCAAACTTTGCGCTGTTGGCCAGATAGGTGGCCAGGGTCTCCTTAAAGTAGCAGTTGCCTGGTTCAAGCTCCACCGCCCGCCGCAGCAGCGTGTCACCCTGTGCCCGGCTCAGCGTGTCCGAGTACATGGAGTACGACAATTTCAGCACCCCCATTTCATACAGTGCCTCAGGTGCGTCAGGCCTTATTTTGAGTGCCGCGTCAAGCAATTCATATTCAGCGTCAATGTGCTCCGCCTCCTTTTGCCGTATAGCTTCCAAAAACAAGGCGTCAAATCGCCGTCCGGCAGCATAGCTCACCTGTGTGGCCACCCCCGTGTGCTGTTGTCTGTTGGGTTTAACCCCCTTAGGCGCCGTCATAGCCACCGTGTCGGGCTTGACCAGCGGTTTTGCCGTGTGGCACGCCGTCAGCACGCCGCTTGCCATAGCCAGCAACAGCACACCGCACCAATGCAGCAAGGCCGGGGACCAACTCGTCCTCGGCTTGTGCCATTCAGGTATGTACGACGTCTGTTTCACTGTTCGTTTATGAGGGGGTAAGTAAAGAAGAGGGGGGCTTCATGAGGGGGCATTTTAAGTTGCCTGAAACGCGCTGAAAGAAAGCGCAAGCTCTAATGGGGGCGACGCGTCCCGCGTCGGGATTGAGGAGGGAGGGAAATACGAACTCTGCTAAACAATAGCAGCATCTTTTCCCGACGCGAGACGCGTCGCCCCCATTCGAGGTAGCGTTTGGTGCTTTTGGCCTTTCAACCCGTCAACTTGTCAACCCGTTACCCCGTCAACCCATATAAGCTCACTGTTTGCCAGTATGCCCAAATCCGCCGTCGCCGCGTTCCGTACTGTCAAGAGCCTCCACAGCCTCCCATTCAGCCTGTTCGTAGCGGGCAATCACCAGTTGGGCAATGCGGTCGCCATCGGCAATGTTAAAAGGCGTGTCCGACAGGTTCACCATTATCACCCCAATCTCGCCGCGGTAGTCGGCATCAATCGTGCCGGGCGTGTTGAGCAGCGTGATGCCATGCTTCAAGGCCAGTCCCGAGCGCGGCCTTACCTGGGCCTCATAGCCCTCGGGCAGTGCAATGCTCAGTCCTGTGGGCACCAGCCGGCGTTCCATCGGTTGCAGCGTGATGCCCTCCTCCAGGTTGGCACGCAAGTCAAGGCCCGCGCTCAGTGCAGTGGCATACTGTGGCAGAGCGTGGTGCGAGCGGTTCACTATTTTAATCTTCATACTGATATATTACTTCGTAAATGAGTGCATCGTGGGCTACAACAGCCCTATGATAGTGCAAAAGTAGTGATTTTGGGGCAAACTTGTCCGCTTATAGCGTGTTTTTCAATAAATTTGCCACACCTTTGTGTGGTGACAGCACATGACGCAAACCACACCATCATTCCACACATTCAAGAGCAACATGAACTGGCAAAATCTCATATCGTCAAAACGCCTTGGCAAGGAGGCTGAGACCAAGCCCCTCGAGGAGCGCCGCACCGAGTTTCAGCGCGACTACGACCGCCTTATATTTTCTGCCGCCTTCCGCCGCATGCAGAACAAGACACAGGTGTTTCCGCTCCCCGGCAGCGTGTTCGTACACAACCGCCTCACCCACAGCCTCGAGGTGTCGAGCGTGGGCCGTTCGCTTGGCACCGATGTCAGCCGCGAGCTCATAGCCCGCCACCCCGCATTGGCCAACACCGAGGTCACCGGCATGGGGGCTATAGTCAGTGCCGCCTGTCTGGCCCACGATATGGGCAATCCGCCCTTTGGCCACTCGGGCGAGCGGGCCATACGCACCTACTTCAGCGAGGGGCGCGGAGCACGTCTGCATCAGCTCGTCACCCCCGACGGCAAACGCCTCTCCGAGGCCGAATGGCTCGACATGACGCGTTTCGACGGCAATGCCAACACCTTTCGCCTGCTCACCCATCACTTCAATGGCCGGCGTCCGGGAGGCTTTGTCATGACCTACGCCACCCTGGCCTCCATTGTCAAATATCCCTACGGCTCCGATGCCGCAGTGCGCAAACCCAAATTCGGCTTTTTCGAGGCCGAGCGCACCACCTACCTCCACATAGCCGACGCCCTCGGTCTCAAACGCTTGCCCGACCTCCCCGGCGGCATCATACGCTACGCCCGTCACCCACTGGTCTACCTTGTCGAGGCTGCCGACGACATCTGCTATGAAATAATGGATATTGAGGACGCCCACAAGCTCCGGCTCCTTTCCGACGAGCAAACCATGGAGTTGTTCCTCGCCTTTTTCGAGCCCGCCGAGCGCGAGCGTCTGCGCAGCCGTTACACGCCCGACACTGATGTCGACGACCAGATTGTCTACTACCGCTCCTGCGTCATCAATGCCCTTGAGCGAGCCTGTGTACGCATCTTTGTCGACAACGAGCAAGCCATACTCAACGGCACCTTCGAGGGCTCGCTCATCAGCCATTTGCCGCCCCTTTTGCACAACGCCTACCACCAGTGCGAGCAGGTGGCTGCCACACGCATTTACCGTTGCCACGAGGTTACCGATGTCGACCTCGCCGGTTACCACATCATCTACACCTTGCTCGAGCTCATCACCGATGCCGTCATGGCCCCCGACAAGGCCTATTCACAGTTGCTTTTGCAACAAGTGTCCACGCAGTATGAGGTGCACGCCTCACGCGAGGGCGACCGTCTCATGGCTGTGCTCGACTACCTCAGCGGCATGACCGATGTGTATGCCCTCGACCTCTACCGCAAAATCAACGGCCACTCGCTGCCGAGTGTGTAGTGAACTTGCTTGTTAATATGCTAATGGGCTGACGCCGTAGCGTGGTTTGGCAGCCGCTAACGCGGGAGACATAAGAGCATAAGTATATCGTTTGTGTTAGCCGCTAACGCGGTAAACAAAAGAACATAAGGACATAAGAACATAAGATATAACGTTTGTGTTAGCCGCTTACCGCGGGAACATAAGAACATAAGCTACATAAGAAACATATAAGGCCGCTGCGCGGCTGTCGGCCACGGACTAACGTCCGGGTGGCCTCAAGAAACATAAGGGCTGACGCCGTAGTATTACATATAGTAACGCTACGGCGTCAGCCCTTATGTTCTTATGTTCTTCTGTTTACCGCGTTAGCGGCTGCCAGGCAACGCTACGGCGTCAGCCCTTATGTTTCTTGAGGCCACCCGGACGTTAGTCCGTGGCCGTCAGCCGCGCAGCGGCCTTATATGTTTCTTATGTAGCTTATGTTCTTATGTTCCCGCGGTAAGCGGCTAACACAAACGTTATATCTTATGTTCTTATGTTCTTATGTCCTTATGTTTACCGCGTTAGCGGCCAACCAAGCAACGCTACGGCGTCAGTTCATTAACACATTAGCAAGATTCCTCCCTCCTCAGCGGGTAATTACCGCGCAGCCGTTCAAAGTCATCAGGGCATTCTTTCAGCGCCACACTGTCGCGCACAGGGTCATAAAGCCGCAGTTCCGGTGCAAGCAAATGCCCCACGCCCTCAGGGTAATAAGCAAACCCCTCAGGCAACTCAGGCGCCGACACCGCCTCGAAAGCAGACGCGTCCAATCCAAAATGCTCTGCCACAGCCTCCAAACTCATTCGCGTACCGTTAGCCTTGCCGTCAGCGCTGTAACCCGCAATGTGCGGTGTACCCACAAACACCATGTCAAGCAATTCACGGTCAATGCCAGGCTCATGCTCCCAAGTGTCAATCACTGCCGTGCGCACGCGTCCGGCCTTCATGGCAGCCTTCAGCGCAGCAGTGTCCACCACCTCGCCGCGACTACTGTTAATCACCACAGCCCCCTTGCGCAACTTGCCAAAGAACTCCCGTCCTGCCAAGTGGAACGTAGGATAAGGCTGAGGCTCACGCGTCAGCGGCGTATGAAACGTCACCACGTCAGCCCTTTCAGCCACCTCGTCAAGCCCTACAAAGTCAGGTCCCGACGCCCCCTCGTGCGCGGCACGCAGCGGGTCGCAAAGCAGCACCTCCTTAAATCCCAGCCTTTCAGCCATCAGCAGCACCTGCGTGCCCACATGACCCACACCCACAATGCCCAGCGTCAAACCGCCAAACACCGTGCGGTCAAGTTCACCGCGCGTCACCCGTGCCGTAGCAGGCAGCAGTTCACCCCCCGCGCGCCAGCACCCGTGTGCAGCCAGTTGCAGCAGCACAGCCTCAATATACTGTGCCACACTGCGAGCATTACAGCCCGGGCAGTTAGTCCATGCTATGCCAGCCTCCTTCAGCCACGCCGTGTCCAGGTGGTCATAGCCAATAGTAGCCGTTGCAATAAACTGAACCTTCGAGCCTTCAAGCAGCGCCCTGTCACAGTGCGTGCGAGTGCGCACAATCAGCGCATCAGCGTCACGCACATCATCGGGACCAATTTCAGCCCCCGCCTTATACGTCACATCACCCAGCAGTTCGGCATAGCCGTGCATAAAGGGTATTTTAGAGTCAATGACCAGTTTCATGTCCTTACGTCTGTTGTAGTAAAGGCCATTGCTGCCAGCATTCGCGCAGCAATGGCCTTGTTCAAATCATTATTCAATGCCACATTATGGTATGGCATCAATATCCTTTTGAGTCAGTCCTGTCAGTTTTTCTATCAAGTCATAGCCCAGGCCCTCCCTCTTCATTTTGCTAACCATTTTGTTGAGCGTCTCAACTCGTCCTTTAGCCATGCCCTCGGCACGTCCCTCGTCCTTGGCAGTATCAAGCGAGTTCTTTATGTCGCGGTAAGCCTTCAAGCTATCCTCATATTCCTTCAATTCTGTGTGGGTGAAACTTGCGATTTCGGCTTCCGAAAACAAGTGGTCAAACACCGCGTTGCGCAGGTGTGCAGGTTGCTTGTTGAGTCGGGCAAGGTTCTTCAGCACATATATCCATTTGTCATACAACGTGTCAAGCTCGTCCAGGTTCTTGTTGAATTTAGCTACTTCCACATACTTAAACCTCAGCTTCTCGTTGAACACCTTGTTGGTTTCCTTGTCAATCAGCGCCACATCATGGCTGATAGAGTCCTTTGCAAAAGCCTCTTCGTGCATGTCAAAGTTGAGCAGAGCCACCACGTAGACGTGTGCCAGCTTAAAGTTCCAGTCCTGTCCCTTTGGAGCTTGTTCGCGTATGGGAAAGGTTGCATAATACAATGAGCGGTCCTTAAAGTAGTGCTGCTTTGCATTCTGCATCTCCACAATAAACTTCTCGCCTCGCTCATTCTCGCAATACACGTCAAAAATGGCCTTGCGTTCGGCATACACGTCGCCCACATGTTCGCTGTTCAGAAAGTGCACATCTTTCACCACCTCCTCACCATTAAAAAGCGAGTTAAGGAAACTTATCAGCAAGTCCTTGTTAGGCAGCGTGCCGAAAATGCGCTTAAATCCAAAGTCTGTAAGAAGACTTATATAACGTTCCTCAGTATATCTCATAATTTGGGTTAGGGGGTTAGAGGGTTAGGAGGTTAGCGGGTTAATGGGTTAGGGGGTTAGAGGGTTAGAGGTTAGCGGGTTAAGAGGTTAGAGGGTTAAAAGATTACCATAACGTGCCTAACACACAAAGGTTACTTTATAACCTCATAACCTTATAACCTCAAAACCTCTCATAACCTTGCTTCCTCAATGCCTCTGGCGGCGTACAGAGTAGCCACCACCCGACGATTTGCCGGTTGAAGCCTTAGTCTGGCGCGAACTCTTCGTCTTGGCCGGTTTGCTCTGCTTCGTCGAGCTGCCAGTCGACACCTTCGTTGTGCTTGTGCGGCGCGTGCTCGACGTGCGACGCGAAGTAGACGTGCGCCGGCTTGTGCGCGAAGCCTTGCCAGCCGCAGCTAACGAGTCAGCCGCCGCCTGCGCCAGCGAGTCGGCACGCAACTTGGCATAATAAGCACTGTCGCGACCGTAAACGTGCTCCTGCACATCAACCAGCTGCTTCTCAATGCGCTTCTGTTCGCGAATTACCGCAGAGTCGTCCGTGCAATAGTTCGACAGCAAGCGGTCCTGCAAATTCACAGCCTTGTAAATGTCGCCCTTGTAACACTTCATTGTAAAAAAGTCGTCGGCCGACATCATAGCCGCATTATTCAGCGACGAGCCCATCAGCATCAGCTTGCCCAGATAAGGCGCAATGTCGCTCATCTTCACCCAGAACATGGGGTACTGCGCCAGCTCGCCGCCAAAGTCAGCATCGCCGCGTTTCAGCACAGGGCAGAGCGCCGTCACCTGACTGCGGAAAGTAGCCGTATGCTGGTCGTAGTAAGTGCTCTCCTTTACAAAGTAAGCCTTCACCTCGTCCGACGGAATGTCAGCATCGTTCACACGCACCTTGTCACCCTTCGACTCGTAAAAGATGTGGTAGCGGTCCATCAACTGCTTGGCCGTCACCTCGTTCTTGGCCGAAAAGTCCTCGTTGCCGTCAAGCTTATAGTCGTAAGCCTTGATTTGCTTGCGCAGCAGCAACTTAAACAAGTACGTAAACAAATTCTCGCGTCCGTCCTGCGGCGTAGTAGGGTAGTAGAGCACCGCATTCTGTTCCTTGCTCAAGTCGATGGTGCGGTACAAGTCGCGTCGCCAGGCCGCATCAGCCGGCATGGTCTGTGCGGTCGGAAACTCGCGGTATGTGCTGCCTTGCGGCGCGTTGAGTTGTTGTTCCTGTCGAGCCTGCTGTTCAGCGCGCCGGCGTGGCGGCTGGGCCTGGGCCACATCAGCATAAGCCGTGGCGCAGAGCAGCAGTACAAGGGCAAATATCTTTTTCATGAGGTTGTGTTAATTTACTATTACTTCGAGACTACCGTTAAGGTTGCGCGCAATGCCGTCGGGACCGATGGCACGCACCTTCGATATGTAGAAACGCTGGCCGCGGCGCAGCTCGCGCATCAAGTTACGTTGGTTCTCGGTAAAGTTGGCACCCGCCGAGGGTTCGGGGCGGAAGTTGCCCATGCGGTCGGCAAACACCGTTTCAAAACTCAGCACCCTGAACGGGATATTGAGCAACCCGTCGTCAATGGCAGCCCCCAGGCCATGAGCACCAATAATGCTCCCCTTGGCTATGCGGCCACCCCTAAAGCGGTCGGCGCCCACCTGTATAAAGGCCGTCGGGTCGGGCAGTTTGCGCACCTGGAAGGTAAACTGGCCCATATTCTGCGCCTTGCCGTTCACCGTGCCGCTCACCGTAAAGGTCACGTGTTCGCCCACTCTGGCCGGACGTGCCGTATACTTGCCAGGGCCGCGCTGCACAAGCGAGCCGCCCGTCATGGTCAAGTGCACACCAGCATTGCCGCCCGCAGCCGTCACACTGATGGGGTTGTCAAAGCCCGCATAGAGCACATTCATTAAGTCGGCCGCCACAGTGGCACCCGTAGGCGGTGCTATCACATTATACTTCTGCGTAAAGTTGCGGCGTATCACATCGCCCGCAGCATTAGGCATAAGTATGTAGCCCGAAAAACTGTACTGGCCCGGGCCACCCACCGTAAAGTTGTAAGAGCCGTCGGCCGCAATGCGCCGGCCATTCACATATATCTCGGGGCGCTGCGTGGTGTCGACAGCCGCCATAAATATCTTAGATCGGAACTGCTCACCGGGGTACAGCGTGGTAGCCTCGGCCGACACATAGGCGTTAAGCTGGTTCACGCGGATATCCTTCAAATCGATGTTAGCCAGCAGCGTGTGCACCACCTCGTTCTCAGCCTTGCGCACATCACTCTGCAGCTTGGCCAGCATCGTCACCGCAGCCACCGAGGGCATCTCCTCAAACATATACTGCTGCCAGTTCTTGCCCACCGTGTTCTCGTTGCGGGGCACATCAGTCGACAGGTTCGAGGCAATGATAGCCTTTTGCCGAGGGTCGGTCACGAGGGCCAGAATGCGGTTGCGGAACGAGTTGATGGCATCGAACAGCTGTTTGCCCTTGCCCCGTGCCGGAGCCAGCATCACGCGGTTAGAGCCCTCAAGGTCCTCCTTATTCTGCAAGTTGTCGGGGTCAGCGTCCTTGCCGTCAGCCTCACGGGCAATGGCCATACGCAGTTCGCCGGCAAAGTTGTATAGCGAGTCGCTCATACGTTTCACCTCCATGGCCTTGTCGTACCATGGCTTCACCTTTGCCGGATTACCCTTCATGGCCTCGGCAAAGTCAGCGTAGAGCGCTTGGTTCTCCTTCATGGCATTGCCAGTGGTGCGCTTCAGGCTCTCGCCAATCATGGTGAAGCCCTTCAGCACGTCACTCGACACATTGAGCGCCAACATAGCCATTAACACGATATACATCAAGTTAATCATCTTTTGGCGTGGAGATACCGGTCTTTTCTTTACAGACATCTGTAGTAATGTTATTATATATTCAAATTCTTCGCTTGGCGTGGGCAGGCCGCAATATCCGTTATTGCAGTATCGTATACTTTGCTTGTAGTTAGTGAGGGCTGAAAGCTATCCGTTATTGCAGTATCGTATACTTTGCCTGTAGTTAGTGCGGGCTGAAAGCCCAATGTAGCACATAGCCCAGGGCAAGCGTAGCGACACCCTGGGTGTCCTGTGTTGGAGCAGTCGCGCCCTGTAAGGGCAAAAGCCTTAATTATGTACACCCTTGCCGCTCTATCTATGCTTTTGCCCTTACAGGGCGCGTCAATAGGTGCTGTGGGTGTAACCCAGGGTGTCGCTTCGCTTGCCCTGGGCTATGTGCTCCACTGGGCCTTTATTGACATCATCGGCTGCGGCTCAGCAATTCAAGCAAGCTTGATTGCATTCGCCTTGCACGATGATTCAGCCCGCCTTTCAAGCACGTCACGGCGTCAGCCACATCAGCATATCAGCCCATTAGCATATCAACCCATACTCCTCGGCGTCTGCCCTTATGTTCTTGCGGCCACGCAGACGTTAGTCCGTGGCCGTCCGCCGCGCAGCGGCCTTATGTCCTTATGCGCTTATGTCCTTATGTTTCCCGCGTTAGCGGCAGCCATGCCACGCTACGGCGTCAGCCCTTATGTTTCTTATGTAGCTTATGTTCTTATGTCCCCGCGCTAAGCGCAAAGAAAAGAACAACGTCACATCAACATGCCCGATTTACTCTGCCTGCTTCGGCATATTCACCGCCATGGCGTCAATCATGCGGCGGTACACACCATTAAGCTCCTCAATGCGTTTGGCCAGCTGGCGCGTTTCCTCATTGATTTGTTCGATAGTGCCCACCTGCTTGCTGATGCTCTGAAAGTGCAAGTCATAAGTCTTGTTGATAGCCGTAAGCGTGCGGTTGAGCTGCGCCATCTCCTCGCTGTCGTGAGCCAGACGTGCGCTCTGCTCGTCCACCTTGGTAAAGGTGTCGGCCAATGTGTGCAACTTGGCAATGTATGCCTGCGTAGCCTCCTCCATTTCGGGCGAGAGCACCGCCTGTGCGCGACGCAGCAGCTCATCGTTTGCCAGCCGTATGATTTCGGCCAACCGTTTGGCCTCGGCGTCAAAGGGCTGGGCACCAGCCGGTGTGGCAGCCGCAATGGCAGCTTGTGCCGCCTCGGCCGCATTCGGTGCCGCCGCAGCAGTAGCAGCCGCCGTTTCGGGCGCAGCAGCAGTACCACCCCCGTCAACAGTAGCAGATGTAGCAGCGGCACTCGGTGCAGCGGCAGCAGCAGCGCCACCACCCACAAACACCACACCACTCACGCCCTGAGCCACAGGTTGAGCCGCAGCAGCAGCAGGTTGAGCCGCAGGCTGAGAAATCGCCTCATCAGCTGTCGTATCCTCAATGGTATCCTCGTCAGTGTCGTCAGCCTCCTCGTCGTCATCATCGGTCAAACCGAGTCGTGCCGCAATCTCCTCGTCAGTCTCATAGTCGTGCGGCAGTTCCTTGCCAATCTCATCCTTATCGAAGGGGCGGTCAAAGGCCGAGAGGAAGAACACCACAACCTCGGTGCCCATACCCATAAAAAGCATAAAGTTGCCGCCCGGCAGGTGAGTCAGTTTGAACAGCGCACCAAGAATTACGATTGATGCACCCCACGAGTAGGCATAATTAAGGAACGTCTGTCCGGGCACACTATCCATCCAGTGTTGCAAGCGGACTACTATGTTAATCTTGCTCATTATTTCTTCTTCTTGCCATTGTTAGTTGCACTTGTCGTGTTAGCCTTCGACCTCACGCAGCGGAAACCGATGTACGAGCGCGGCTGGTTTTGATACTCCCACGTGCGCCATGCCGAGCGAATGTACGACATGGGGTCCTTCCACGAACCGCCGCGCACACTCTTGCGCTTCAGCACATAGGGGTCCTCCTTGGCAGCGTTGTAAGCCAGTTGCGGATTGAGGTCGGCCATGGCGTCCACACCCGCCTCGGTGTACACCGTGCTGGTCCATTCAGCCACATTGCCCGCCATGTCGAACAAACCGTTAGAGTTGGCGCCATAGATGCCCACGCGCGAGGTAATAAGGTTGCCGTCGTCGGTATAATTGCCGCGGTCGGGCTTAAAGTTGGCATAGTAGCAGCCGTCCTGGCTCTTCGACTCCATGCCCTGCCACGGATAGGGGTTACCCTCCTTGCCGCGTGCAGCATATTCCCACTCCACCTCGGTAGGCAGGCGGTAGCGCTGAATAAATTTGGCCTGTGGCCCCATGCCCTTGAGCAGATAGTTGGTGCGCCAGGCGCAGAAAGCCTCGGCCTGCTCCCACGACACGCCCACCACGGGATAGTCGTTGTAGTTGGCCGACGAAAAGTAAAGCTTCATGTACTGCTCGTTGTTGGCATTCGAAAAGTCGTTCACCCACACCGTCGTGTCGGGGTACACAGGCACGATGTAAGTGTTCAGAAAGTCGTAAAGACTCGATAGCGGCCGTTCGATAGTCTGTCGCACAATCTGTCCGTTATCGTCCACATAAGCCGTATCCTTCGATATCATCACCACCTCGTCGGGGTCGGTAGGGTGGTCGGTGTTGAGCGAGCGCTCCTTAGGGTCGAGCCGGTATTTGCGCAGTGCAGCCTTTTCGTAGTCAAACACCTCGTAGCGGTAGTTAAGCTGTTTGGTGTCAATCATGCGCGTGCCGTCAATGGGGTGCGTGTAGTACACACTGTTAATGGCGCGTTCTTGGTCCTCGTTAGGTTTGCGCGGCAGCGGTTTAGCCCAGTTAAGGTGCGGTTTCACGGGGTCGCCGTTTCTGTCCACCTCAATTTTGTACGTTTCATCGCCGCCATATTGCGGGTCGGCCAGTCTTTCGCGAATGATGGAGTCGCGCACCCACTCCACAAACTGTCGGTACATGCCGTTAGTCACCTCGGTTTGGTCCATCCAGAACCCGTCCACCGAGATGTCCTTTTGTGATGTCACCGTGCCCCACAGCGAGTCATTCTTTTCGAGACCCACCTTCAAGTAGCCGCGTTTCACCTCCACCATGCCGTATGGTGTCGGTTCGTTAAACGAGGCACCGCGTGCGCCGGTCACCTCGCCGCCGCTCATCATGGCCCTGCCGCTGCCCATGCACGATGCCATCAGGCCGCACAGGGCAAGAGCCGCGAGTATATTTGCTATTTTGTGTAACATACAGTAGTTGTAAGTACTAATGGTATTTATGTGTATTATAATATTACCTAAGTCTTGGATATGGCCAGGGCAGATAGAAATCGCTCATGTCTTTAACATGGTCAAGACGGGCTGAAAGCCCAATTCTTACATAGCCCAGGGCAGCGCCCTGGGTGAATTTGAGCAAGGCTGTGACGCCCTGTAAGGGCAGAAGTAAAAATACTTCATTGTACTTTTGCCCTTACAGGGCGTGTAGCTTGGCATGTGGGTAACCCAGGGTGCCGCTTCGCTTGCCCTGGGCTATGTACTCCATTGGGCTTTCAGCCCGCGCAGGGTGTTTTGCCAATCTACCCATCTACTCATCAGCGAGCACAGTTCGTTTCGCTCGCTACGGCGTCAGCCCTTATGTTTCTTGAGGCCACCCGGACGTTAGTCCGTGGCCGTCAGCCGCGCAGCGGCCTTATGTGTATCTTATGTAAACTTATGTTCTTATGTTCCCGCGGTAAGCGGCAAGCACGAACGTCATATCTTATGTCCTTATGTCCTTATGTCTCCCGCGTTAGCGGCTGTCAAGCTACGCTACGAGCCAATTAACACGCAAGCCCGCTACAGCCACCTCACCGAGCGGTGCAAGTTCCGTCCCTTCTTGCCAAGGTTAAGGTCCAGGCGGTAGCCCAGTGTAATTTCGTGCTGTCCGGCGCCCAGCCCCATGCCCGACGTGTTAGCCTCGTACGAGTAGCCAAGGTCCACGCCATGAAACATGCCGCCCACAAAGCCCGTCACCGAGTGTTGCGGACTGTAGCCAAGACCGCAGTACAGCCGTTTCTTTTGATGCGCATATTGCAGCCGCGCCGTAATGTCCGCCCTGAAAGCCGTGCCATCGTAGCGCAACATGGTAGAGGGTGTTATAGTAAATAACGGACTTCGCAGCCGAATATTGTATGCCGCCGTCAAATTATATAAAGCTTTTACCTTCAGCTCGTTCGTTTCGCCCATCGTCACCGTGGGCGAAGTCACGTGCTGCATGGCCAGTCCCACCTGCCAGCGCCGGTGTGCGTAGTACAGGCCCACCGAGGCATCAAACTTCGATCCGTCAAGGTCAGTAGTAGGAAAAGCCGGGTCATTGGCGTCGCCCAGATCAGCCTTGGAACCTTTAAGACTCTCGTTCAGCATGTCCGCCTCGGCACCGATGCTCAGTGTGCCGCCCCACAGCTTGAAGTGGTAAGCATACTGCACGCTGAACCGCTTGTGGCTGAACAAGCCGAAAGCATCGTTCATAAAGTACACCCCCACGCCGTGCCGTGTCTTGCCCAGCTGAAAGGCCATGTCAGCCCCGGCATACATGGTAGAGCCGCCATCTTCGTAGCCAGCGGCATGAGTCTGCAGGGCCGCGTTGATGTTGAGTTGCGGAGTGCGTCCCACGGCAGCGGGGTTAAACTGCGGTTCAACCAGCCAGTAGTGCGACAGTGCAGGGTCCTGCTGCGCCCATGCCACATTGCCCGTGGCCGCAAGGGCTACGAGCACACCTATAATATATATATATGTGCGTGTGAGGCGTTGGTGCATCTCAGTTTAGTTGCGGGTGTCAGCTCTATTGTTTTATAATTTTCATTGTCACATTTGTCACGGTGCTTTGTCAAGGCCGTACCATGTGCGCTGCAAAGTTAATATTAAATGCCGAAGTATGTTGTGCGCGGGCGGATTTTCAGTTGCGGGAGTGCGGATTTTTTGTTGCTCCGTGTGAAAAATCGCTCGCTCGGCTCGGTGTGGCTGCTGTGCTAATGTGTAGACGCCGTAGCGTGTCTTGGCAGCCGCTAACGCGGTAAACATAAGAACATAAGGACATAAGAACATAAGATAACGTTCGTGTTAGCCGCTTACCGCGGGAACATAAGAACATAAGTTTGCATAAGAAACATACAAGGCCGCTGCGCGGCTGACGGCCACGGACTACCGTCCGGGTGGCCTCAAGAAACATAAGGGCTGACGCCGTAGTATTACATATAGTAACGCTACGGCGTCAGCCCTTATGTCCTTATGTTCTTATGTTCTTCTGTTTGCCGCGTTAGCGGCTACCCAGCCACGCTACGGCGTCAGCCCTTATGCCCTTATGTTCTTATGTTTCCCGCGTTAGCGGCTGCCCATCAGTCCATTAGCCCACACGCCATTTCCCTCAAAAAAGCGGTAAATACCGATTTTACCGGTATTATCCGCCTTGATTATCAGCACGTATATACCCATTAGTATTTTTTTTGTAACTTTGCACCCGGAGAAAAAGGGGATAGCACGCGTTGTGCCTGTAACACCGACATAACGTACAAAATCTTCTACTTAACTACACACGATTACACATTACACACATACAATTTTGACTGACTGATGAAACGCATAATACTGTTCATGCAGGCGGCACTGCTGCTCTGCACCCTCAACTCGTGCATACAGGACGAACCACTCAATGCCGAGTGCGACATAACGGGGGTGGACACACTGTGGCTGCAGCAAAACCGCAGCTTGATAAAGGGTAATCCGCGTATAGACAACAACCGCGTGTCGTTTACTGTGCCTTATGATGCCGACCGTTCGGCCCTTGCCCCCAAATTCTATCTTACCCCGGGCGCACACCTTACGGCTATGGTTGAAGGGGTGGAGGTGGCAGATGCCAACGGCATGACGCGCGACTTCAATACACCGCAAACCTATACTGCCCATTCGGAGGACGGCCAATGGAGCAAGCCCTACGAGGTGACCTTTGAACTTGAGGCACGGCCGGTTGAGAAGTGGGCACTCGACTTTGAAAACTTTGAGCTCGACCCCTCGGGACGTTACCAAGTTTGGTTCGAGATGGACGCCAACGATGCCAGCAATCCGCGCCGCAACTATTGGGCGTCGGGCAATCCGGGCTACAACCTTACGGGGCTTGGTTCGTCGCCAGAGGTGTTCCCCACTACGGCGGCTGAGGGGGGCGTGTCGGGCAAGTGTATAAAGCTCGAGACTAAAGACACTGGTATGTATGGCATGAACACCAGACCCAAGATGCCTATTGCAGCCGGCAACCTGTTCATTGGTGAGTTCGAGCTGAGCAAGGCATCGCGCTTCCCGCGCAAGGCCACCAAGTTTGGTCTGCCATTGGTGCGCAAAAAGCCCGTCACGCTCGAGGGCTACTACAAATATAAGGCCGGTGCCAAATTTACCGATGCCAAGAAAAAGGTGCAGCCCACCATGCACGACACGGCCGACATCTATGCTGTGGTGTATGAGATTGACCCCGACAATTTTGTGCCACTCGATGGCGACAACATACTTACTGCCTCAAACATAGCCCTTATGGCACGCATCGACAAGCCCGCAGAATTTGAGGGCGACATGTCGGAGCTTGCGGCTGCAGACTGGGTGCACTTTAGCGAACCCTTCAAACCTATGAACGGTAAGGAATTTGACGCAGAGCGTTTGGCCCGCGGCGGCTATGCCATAGCCATTGTCATGACCTCGAGCCGCCAGGGTGCCTACTTTGAGGGCGCTATTGGTTCAACGCTCTATGTAGACCAGCTGCGCGTGGTGTATGAGTAGTGGGAAGAGTGAAATTTGATCATTTAATATATTATCGTAATTATGAATATTGCATTAGACAACAATAATATTGAAACACTGTCTTTGAACATACCCAAGGACGATATCAAACTGCTCAAAGACCTGGTAAAGAAATTCGGTTGGAAAATCAATCGCAAGAAGAAAACCGGACTTGAAGAAGCCATGGACGATATCAAGCACGGACGAGTGCACGAGATAGATGATTTGGACGACTATTTTAGGAAATTTGGTGTGAAATGAAGTACACTCTGAAGGAAACTAACAAGTTTAAGAAGGACGTGAAACGTTGTGTTAAGCGTGGACTTCCCTTGATAGAACTAAAAAAAGTCATGGCGTTGTTAAAGGTTGATGGCCAACTTCCGCCACAATACCGCCAGCACAAGCTCAGTGGCAATTACGACAACTGCTGGGAGTGTCACATCAAGGCCGACTGGCTGCTCGTTTGGGAAGAGCATGAAGACGAACTCGTGCTTGTAATGACTGACACTGGCTCACACGCCGACTTGTTTTAGCAAATCATCATTCGTTCAATGAAAAAGATACTACTCAGCATACTCCTGCTGCTGACCCTCATGCCCGCTGCCCAAGCGCAGAAGATGGGCGAGGCCAAAGAAACGGACACAAACTTGATAAAGGCTGCCCTGAAGGGCTGGCACGTGCGCATAGGCGCCGGTGTGAGCCTGGGCGGCACATCGCCCATGCCGCTGCCGGCCGAGATACGCAAGATTAACAGCTACAACCCCACGCTGTGCATTCAGCTCGAGGGCGCTGTGCAACGCAAGTTTGGCCCGCACTGGGGCACCATGATAGGCGTGCGCTTCGAAAACAAAGGTATGAAAACCGACGCCAAGGTGAAGAACTACCACATGGAGGCCACCAACAACAATCCGGCCGAGGGCACATCGGGCCAGGTGATAGGTGCCTGGACGGGTAATGTAAAGACCGAGGTGAATAACAATTACCTCACCTTCCCGGTGCTGGCCGTGTATGAGTTCAACGACCGTTGGCAGGTGCAGGCCGGACCTTACTTTTCGTACCTCATCAATGGCACGTTCAAGGGCGAGGCTTACGACGGTTATATCCGCGATGGTGTGCCCACGGGCAACAAGGCCGAGATAGAGAGCGCCACTTACGACTTCAGCAACGATTTGCGCCGTTTTGCATGGGGCGTGCAGTTGGGCGGCGAGTTCAAGGCATACAAGCACTTGTCGGTGTCGGCCAACTTGACATGGGGTTGCAACAGCATTTTCCCCTCCGACTTTTCGGCTGTGACGTTCAAGCTCTTCCCCATTTATGGCACGTTAGGGTTTAATTACCTGTTCTAAAATAAGTTGCTTGAAAGGTGCTGCAAAAAACGCAAGCACTAATGGGGGCGACGCGTCCCGCGTCGGGACAGAGAAAGGGAAGAAATACGAACCCTGCTAAATAATAGCTGCGTCTTTTCCCGACGCGAGACGCGTCGCCCCCATTAGTGTTAGCGTTTAGTAGTAGCGTTTATTGTAGTGTTTGGTGCTGCAAAAAAGCGCAAGCACTAATGGGGGCATTATAACCGACAACAATAACAAATATATTCATACTTTTTTATGAGAAAACTTTTACTTATGGCTGTGGCCGTGTGCTGCAGTGCGCCCACTTTTGCACAGACCGACGTGCAACCCGTGGTGGGTGGCTATGAGGGCAACCTCTACGTCAATGTGGGTAGTGCCGACTATCTGGAGAACAACGACCTGCGTATGTACGCCAAGGTGTTTGTCAATACTTCGGAGGACGCTACCGGCAAGGTTGACTTCAGCTTGCCCAACTTCTCGTTTGTGGGCATGAAACTCGGCGACATCTTTTTGCCAACTATTGGCTTGAACGCCCAAAATGGCGTTTACACCTTTGGCGAGAATCCCGAGGTGCGTCTGACATTCAAACTCTCCGAAACGAACAGCATCTTGGCTGATGCCAAGCTTGATGAGGCCCTTTCGTATGTGAAGGGCGACAGCATCGTGGCCTACATACCCGTGCAGTGGGTGCAAAGTGAGACACAGAAGATGCCTATCGCCGTACTGTTCAAGGGCGTGCGCGTGAACCCCTACGCCTTGAGCAACTACAACTTTAATGATGCTATGCGTTGGGAGCAGAGCCGTCCGTGGGACAGCACGCATGGTTATTTTGACTGGACAACGTTGGAGGACAACGACGAATATTGGGAGCAGTCAAAATGGCAGATGGAAGACTATACCACCCCCGACGCTTGGTGCATTTCGCACGTGATGGGCATGAACGGCATCGGTGCCACAGTGGTGGGCGCTAAGGAATTGACCAACGGCGACGAAGAAAATCCCGACTATGCGGTGCGTTTGACCAACACCCCCAACCCCTTTATGCCCACACAGGTTGTGCCGGGCTATATGACGCTCGGCACGAGCTTTGCCTCGGCCAGTGTGTCAGACCTCGGCAAGGCCGACGGTGGTACGTTTGGCGGTGTGGCCTTTACTGGCAAGCCCGACGCCATACAGTTTGACTACAGCCGCTCACACACACAGGCTGGCGACACACTCTATGCTGCTGAGGTGATTAACAGCGAGGAGCCTGCCACTGTGGTGGCTTACTTGTGGAAGGGCCAGTACAAGCAGGAGGCTGTGCCGGGCGAAACGAATTTTGCCGATCCTTCGACAGTGACCATGTATGGCCGCGAGCGCAACATACTCGACATCAAGACCACTACTGGCGGTGCTGCAACCAAGAGCGACGACGCGGCTTGCATAGCCAAGGTGGTGAAGAGCATTACCGGCAATGTGGAGGGCAAACTCGAAACGATGGTTGTGCCCCTCGACTATGGCAAGTATGCCGGTACTGATGTGCAGCCCGACTCGCTGAACATCATCTTTGCGGCCAGCGACTACTTTGGCCAGCGCAGCAAGGTGGGTGCAGGCAATGCTTTGGTGGTGGACAATGTGAAGTTGCTCTACTATCATGACATTAAGGATGCCAGCTACAACGGCGAGGGCTTTGAGTTCGGTCCCAGCCATGCTGCCGACTTCAGCACAGAGGCTTATGTGCCTGCCAACTTGCAGTTTACCAAGGTGGGCCAGGGTGCCACTGTGGAGCAGAGTTATAACGACGAGACTGGTGTGTTGACCATTACGGTGAAGGGTCAGGACGTGCGTTTCAACCCCGAGTCTGTAACGGTGTACACCATTCAGTTCGACGCTGTGAAGACTGCCATAGCAGGTGTGAAGGCTGATGCCGCTGCTGAGGTTGCCCCTGCCGTTTACGGTATTGATGGCCGCCGTTTGGCCGCTCCTGTAAAGGGTGCCAACATCATTGGTGGCAAGAAGGTAATCAAGTAATTAACAACAAAACAATAACAACAATGGGGCTGTGCCAGGCCGGTGCAAACCTTGCGCTTGGCGCAGCCCCTTTTTAACGCAAAACAAAACAATGAAAAAACAACTTTTGACGCTCGCGTTGCTGGCTGTGGCTGGCACGGCGGGGGCGCAGCAATTGCCGAATGGTAGTTTTGATGAGGGTAATTGGGTGGATTGTGTGCCTTGGACAAGTGACGGTAACACTTCCAAATATGGTAATCAACCTAAATCATGGAAAATTTCGAATGTAATTGGATTTTGGGACCAAGGAAAAACTATTGTCGGGAAAGATGACGCAAAAGGCAGAACTGGAAAAGCTGTGTGCGTTTATAATTCTCCCAATACCGCTTCATCGAAAGGAGCAATTGTTCCAGGTTACGTAACATTGGGCACGCCTTGGAATACTGCAATAGCTCCCGACGAAACTGGAAAAGATGGTGGTACATTCGGTGGAATTAGTTTTAAGAACAAGCCCGATGCACTTCGTTTCTACTATAAGAGGAGTGTTACTGGTACAAATACACGTTCTTCAGTAGTTGCTTATTTGTGGAATGGAACTACGACACAAAAAAAAGTTCCTGGAAATATTGGTTTTACTGTGAAGAAAGTCGACATGGCTGATCGTGACATTAATGTCCTCAAGATGTCAAGAGTCGGTCATCAAGGAGGTTCTCTTATCGGTGAACATAAACTTATTGCAAAGATAGAGTCGTATACGACAGAGCAACCTACGGAATGGACAGAATGGACGATACCTTTTGACTATGTTGCAGAAAACATTGGTGAAACACCAGAGAAGATAAATGTCATATTTGCTGCAAGTGATTATTTCAATTCTTCAAATGTGACTGATGGCGTTTCTATGAGCATTGATGATGTAGAACTCGTATATTACAGTACATTGAGCAGTCTGAAGGTAAATGGAACAGACATCAAATTGCAAGATGGCGTGTACGAATACAACGGAGTCGGTTCTATAGCAAAAGATTGTGTTGTGGCTACCCCTACAAGTCAGTTTGCTACGGTTGCTTATAGCTGTGATAAGAATGTGGTAACTGTTACAGTAACTGCGAACGATGGAACATCAAAGGAATACAAAGTGGTGTTCCCCAGTGCAGAGGGTATAGCTACCAACTACAAGAACCAAATCAATGTTGATTTTGCAAGAAACGTTACATCAAGTGCCAATGATGTTGTAATATCTGCGAACAGCGATAATACAATCAATTTTAAGTTGAACAACTTCGCATTCGCGGGTAAGGTGGTAGGCGACATACTCGTGCCTAATGTGCAAATAGCGTGGAATGGTGATAAGGTACATTTGACAAGCAAGCAAAACATCACGATCGAAAGTGAGGCATTTGCAGGTCTTAAAGATATGCCGATGACACTTGATGCTGATGTTGACAAATATAAAAATTTGACGGCATCGCTTGATATCACGTGGAACTCGCAAAAGATAGGTGTCAGCGTGTGTAAGATGCCATTCGATTATTCTATAGATGGTACGGCACTGACCATAAAGAATGGTGAAGTAAAGGCAGCTGATTATTCGACCAACCTTGTTGCAGGTTTGGCTATGGGTATGACAAGTATAGACCTTAGTGGGGTTACAATTGCCGATGAGAATTTTTATGACAATGTTGTAGCTGCATATGGGAACAATGCTGTATATTTCGTAGGAAACAACAACGTTGAAGGTGATAACATTGTAAAGAATGGCAAAGCACAGACTCTGACATTGATAGACGAAGATGAAAGCATGCCATTTGGTAGCGCGTTTGACTTCACTGCCACAGCAGTAAGCTATGACCGAGCATTTAACACAGAGGACAACTATGTGCAGAGCTTTGTATTGCCCTTCGGCTTTACTGTGCCCGCTGGTACTACGGTGGCTGAACTCAGCAGCGTGAATGGTGACAACCTCGTGTTCAAGCCCGTGGCTGAGACAGTGGCCAACAAGCCTTACTTGGTGGTGACTAATGATGGTGAATTTATCAACAAGCTGACAAATGTGCAGGTGAAGGCTACTACTGGTGCCGACCTGACTACTACCGTGGATGGTGTAAGCCACATTGGTTCGTACACTGCTCAGAATGTAACAGACGTGTATGGCTATGCTAATGGCAAGTTTGTAAAGGCTAACACTGGTTCGGTTAAGCCCTTCCGCACTTATATCAAGGTGGCAGGCACACAGGCTGCTCCCATGGCTTTCGGTGTGAACATTGAGGGTACTGTAACGGGCATCAACAATGCCACTACTGCTGCCACAGCCAAGGAGGCTATCTACAACCTGCAGGGCGTGCGCGTGAGCGGTGACTTGAAGCACCTGACAAAGGGTGTGTACATTGTGAACGGCCAGAAGGTGGTAGTGAAGTAACACATAATAATATAAAGAAAGACAATGAAAAAGACATATATGCGCCCCGAGGGCACTGTAATACAGCTCTGCATGGAGCAGCACATTCTTGACGGTTCGATTACGGCTAACACTTCACAGGCCGACGCCCAGGACAATGTGGAGTTTGAATCGGCCGCCAAGGGCTGGGGCAGCGAAAGCTGGAGCGAGGAGTAAAGGCGCTCATTAAGCTTTAGCTCAAAACTCAAGCATAAATGGGGGCGATGCGTCCCGCATCGGGGTAAAAGGGGGTTGCACTCTCTTTGCCCCGGCGCGAGGGGTGTCGCCCCCATTGGTGTTTTTTGGGGGGTGGGGCATAATGGGCATATTGGGCATAATAGGCACATTAGGCATATTAGGCATATTAGGCAATGGGCATAATAGGCTTGATAGGCATAATGGGCTTGATAACACAGCCCGCTCGCACATTTTTTTGAAAAAAAGTGCGTGCGGGCTGTAACTTTTTGCCGCTATGACCGTCTACATAACAGAGAGCCAAAAATGAAAGAGATAGATTTTCGACAAGACCTCCTTCCGCTAAAGGATAAAATATACCGTGTGGGCCTGCGCATCACGCTCAACGCCCAAGAGGCGGAAGACTTGACGCAGGACACGCTGGTGCGTGCCTGGACAAGGCGCGCAGAGCTGGCGGGGGTGAAGAACTTGGAGGCTTTCTGCATAACCATTTGCCGCAACCTTGCATTCGACCGCATGGCGCGGGCCGAAAATGCTAACCAGCCGCTCGAGGCTGCGGGCACGGAGGCTTGCGACACGGCTCCGGGGCCCGACGAGAGGCTGGAGAGGGACGAGAAGTTGCAGCGGGTGCACCAAATATTCAACGCTCTGCCCGAAAGGCTGCGCACGGCGCTGCAGTTGCGCGACATTGAGGGTTTGAGTTATGCCGAGGCCGCCGGGGCAATGGAGCTGACGGAGGCCGCCTTTAAGGTGACGCTGCACCGCGCTCGCAAGGCTGTTAAGACACAATACGAAAAAATTGAGAACTATGGACTATAAGTATATTGAACAACTCCTTGACCGCTACTGGGCCTGCGAGACCTCTGAGGAGGAGGAACGCATACTGAAGGCTTTTTTCAGCCAAAAGGACGTGCCGGCCGCACTGGCGCGCTACAGGGCTTTGTTCGTATATGAAACCGAGCAATGTGCCGCCAGCACGCTGGGCGACGACTTTGACCGCCGCGTGATGGAAGCTGCCGGTGTGGCTGACGGGGCTGAGGCTCCTGCCGCAGGGCGTGTGGTGTCGGTGCACCACATTACGCTGGGGCGCAGGTTGCGTCCGCTGTGGCGCGCCGCTGCTGCTGTGGCCATAGTGACGCTGCTTGGCACGGCTGCGCAGCACTCGTTTATGCAGCCTTCGGCCACGGACCAGGCTGCTGGCTGGGACTATAACCAGTCGGCTTACAAGGATTCGTACCAGGATCCGCAGAAGGCTTACGAGGCGAGCATGCGCACGCTGGAGATGTTTAAGGAGGGCGCACAGACTGCTGTGAACGACTCTGCTACTCATAATGCGGCTGGCAAGGCTGCCAAGAACTGATGGGCGGGGCTATGGCACTGAAACATTGGTTTGTGACTTTGCTGCTGGCCCTTGTGGCTGCGGTGGCCGCCCGTGCACAGGGTGGCGGCGAGCAGGATTTTGCCTCGCGCTTTATGTCGCTCTATGGCAAGGGCCGCGCGGTGGAGTGTACCACGGTGTCGCCGCTGATGCTTGAGCGCATGATGCAGCTGCCTGATGTGGAGGGTGACTCGCACACGCGTGAGGTGCTGAAGCAGCTCAAGTCGATAAGGCTGGTGAGCAGCACGGCGGGGCATGATGTGACGCACCTTTATGCTAACGCGCGCCGGCTGGCCGAACGTAATGCCTTGCGCTACAAGTTGTACGCCGAACGGGCTGGCAAACGCCTGTATGTGCGCCGCAGGGGCAAGTATATTGTGGAGATGGTGCTGATGATGAGGCACTCGGGCCGCTTTGACTTGATTAACCTGACGGGTAACATGACGAACGACTTTCTGGACACGCTGATGAGGCGCTGAGGCGCTGGGGCGGGCTGAGCCTGGCTGTTTTGGCTTTGGTCTCTCGCTCTTGACTTTTGACAATCAATTTGCACTTTATCATAAAACAATCAAACGCTCCCGCCCGTGCCACGGGGTTGAAATAATGGCGCAAGCGATCTTTAATAAAACAATCAACTTTTGACTGTATGCCTCTGGGCGCGGTGCACGACTTTGCCTTTTACCTGTGTGCTGCATGGCTGTTTCTGGTCCCCGGAATAATGGTTTCAGTTTTCTCTCTCTCAAAATGGGTGGCTGTGTGGCACTAACTTGCTGGCAGGCGCTCTATGCAAGATAAACAGGGGAGCATGTTGCTCGCACACAATGTGGTGGGCTGCTTGCTTCCCTTTATCTTTTGCTCGGGGGGGTGGTAATGATGGGCATATTAGGCATAATAGGCAATAAGCATGATGGGCAATAGGCATAATGGGCATATTAGGCACAATAGGCATAATAGGCATGATAGGCAATAGGCATAATAGGCCTAATAAAAAGGGCTGGCGCCTTAGCGTTACTACTTGCAACGCTAAGGCGCCAGCCTATTAGCACATTAGGCTCGCGGCAGCGGGCTTTTGTGCACAAAAAAATATCCCGACGCTTCACAGCGGCGGGATATCTTCTTCGTGGAGTCTCCTCTACGAATATTTGGATTTTAATGGAAAAATGAATGGAGAAATGAAATTCAGTCCATGTATGAGTATGTCATGAATTACAAGTTGGGGTTATCCTCGCCCCACTTCTCAACGGGAGGTACGATGCCGAGTTCAACAATCTCGTCGCGCATCTTGCAGAGGTGCTCATACGACTTGTTGAGGGCAGCCATTTCCTCTTCGGTGCCAGTGGGCTGTGTAAAGTGCACACCGGTTTTGTCGATAGTGGTAGGCATGGCCATCATGACATTCTTGTAACCACACTTGTCGCAGTTTACGTAGCAGCCTGCGGGCAGAGTGAAGGGTTCGCCGCCCATGGCAGCTTCGATCATCTTGACAGCGTTGTAGGCAGGGCTCTGGAATGAGCTGCGGCCACGGAGCTTGATGATGTTTGAACCACCCTGTACGGTGTGGTGCTTGATTTCCTCCCAGCGCTCGGCAGAGAGTCCCATCTCTGAGAGGGGCTTGCCGTCAACCTTTACCTGTGAGGCAAATACGGCCATTTGTTCGCCGTGGCCGCCATAGGTGTGTGCGCCGGTCACCTTGTCCTGCTGTACGCCGAACTCGTGGGCGAGAGCCTGCTGCAAGCGAGTAGAGTCGAGTGCAGCGAGTGAGGTGAGCTGGTTGGGCTTGAGGCCTGAGTGGATAAGTGCTGTAAGGGCAGTAACGTCGGCAGGGTTGAAGATAACGACTACGTGCTCTACATCGGGGCAGTACTTCTTGATGTTGTCGCCAAATTCGGCAGCAATTTTGCAGTTGCCTTTGAGCAGGTCCTCACGAGTCATGCCGTCCTTACGGGGTGCACCACCTGATGAGATGATGTACTTGGCACCGGTAAAGGCCTCTTTGGGGTCGACGGTGTAGGTTACGTTGGCTCCGGGGAATGCGCACTGCTGTATTTCGTCGAACACGCCGTGTACGCCCGGTTCGTAGATATCGTAAAGACAGATGTTGGGAGTAAGGCCGAGCATCAAAGCGCTCTGTACCATGTTTGAACCGATCATGCCGCCTGCGCCGACAATGACGAGTTTCTCATTGCTTAAGTATGCCATAGTTGTATTACTATATATATTGGTTATATATGTGTGTCTGTATGGTGTGTACGGTTGCACACCGGAGGGGGTGTGTGTCGTATCACGCCGCAAAATTACAAACTTTCGCGAATTATGGTATATGCGACGCGTTATTTTTTTGATACATCTTTCGGCTTGTGCGCTTTTTTAGGTTTTTTGAACTTTTGCGGTTGGGAGGTGCCAAGCAAAAAACGGGTATTGCTGGTTGGTAAAACATGAACATGCGATAGGACTCAAGCACCAAACGCAAGCTCTAGTGGGGGCGACGCGTCTCGCGTCGGGATAGTGCAGCTGTTATTTAGTGGGGCTTGTGTGTCTTTTCTTTTTATTTTCCCGACGCGAGACGCGTCGCCCCCATTAGTGCTTGCGTTTGGTGCTTGAGTTCGTTAGCATGTTTGCGGTTCGGAAGTGCAAAGTCGAAAGTTTTAAGAACTTTCACTTTGCACTTCACTCACCTTGCACTAATTTTGCACACAGAATATAACGCAAGGACAATGACACAGATTAAAGATAGCTGGAAAGCGAAGGGCTATGTTGACGAGCCCGTGCCGCAGGGCGTTGACCTCAAGGCCGAAATTCGACGCATGTGCAAGGAGAAAAATGCCATCATTCTGGCACACTACTACACCGAGGGCGTGCTGCAGGATATTGCCGACTTTGTGGGCGACAGCCTCGGACTGGCCCAACAGGCGGCTAAAACTGATGCCGACATCATCGTGATGTGCGGCGTGCACTTTATGGGCGAGACTAACAAAATTCTCTGTCCGCAGAAAAAGGTGCTCGTGCCCGACCTCAATGCCACATGCTCGCTGGCCGAAAGCTGTCCGGCAGACAAGTTTGCCGACTTTGTAAAGGCGCACCCCGGCTACCAGGTGGTGTCGTATGTCAACACCACGGCGGCCGTCAAGGCGCTGACCGATGTGGTGGTGACGTCGAGCAACGCCAAAAAGATTGTCGAAACTTTCCCCAAGGACGCCAAGCTCATCTTCGGTCCCGACTACAACCTGGGCAACTACATCAATGCGCAGACGGGACGCCAGATGCTGCTCTGGAACGGCGGCTGCCATGTGCACGAGCGTTTTTCGGTGACGAAACTCGTGGAGCTTAAAAAGGAACACCCCGGAGCCAAAGTGCTGGTGCACCCCGAATGCCGCGGCGCGGTGGTGAAACTGGCTGATGTGGTGGGTTCTACGGCCGCACTGCTGAAATATGCCATCGACTCGCCGTGCAACACCTTCCTGGTGGTGACGGAGAGCGGCATACTGCACGAAATGCAGAAGCACTGTCCTGACAAGCACTTCATACCCGTGCCGCCCGACGACAGCACCTGCGGCTGCAACGAGTGTAACTATATGCGCCTCTGCACACTCGAAAAGGTGTATAACACGCTGCGCTACGAGTGGCCCGAAATTGAGGTGCCGGCCGAGGTGGCCGCACGCGCCATCAAGCCCATCGAGCGCATGCTCGAACTGAGCAAATAGAAGGCTGGCATGCGATGATTGTAATTTTCAAGAAAGACTATCTGAAGGAATTGTATGAGCAGGGTGTTGCGAAGAAAAAGAAATACAGGTTCCAACCTCAGATTGTGCGACGTTATCAAGACCGCATCAATTTCCTTATAAAGGCGAGTCGCGTAGAGGATTTGTTCTCTATAAAGTCCTTGCACTATGAAGTGCTGACTGGCGACAAAGCTGGCATGTCTTCGGTACGGGTGAATGACCAATACCGCATAGAGTTTGAAGTGGAGACTGTTGAAGGCGAGTCTGTACTGACGTTGTGTAACATAATAGGACTCTCAAACCATTACGATTAAACGCGTTGGCAGAATTGGTAAGCAAGTTGACAAAGAATTCAACCAACGTAAAACATTTTACAGCAAAATGATTACGCTTAAAGATGTAGACCCCAATATGATAGCCAACAATCTGACGCCGCAGCATGTGTCGGCGCCAGGCTACTTGCTGGCAGACGAAATAGCTGAAAGAGGCATTACTGTTGAGCGTTTTGCACAACTCACAGGCATTGATGCCGAAAGTTTGAGGGGGATTATTGACGGACAGGCACCCATTACTCCAGCCCACGCCATGATATTTGAGGCAGCCCTTGGCATAAGAGCCAACATTTGGCTGGGGCTACAGGCAGATTATGACATGCAGAAGGAGCGCAGCAACAAGTCGTTTGTAGAGCGCTTGCGTTCCATTCGCAAAATAGCGGCTGTGCTGTAAATGCAAGGCTGTACCCGCTCCGTCACCCAACATATAAGTTTATACCCATGACAATATCCCAACGTGTAGAGGCCCTTGGCCAGTGGCTCGCAAGCCATGCCGGGGCCGAGGGTGGGGCAGTAGAGGCATACATCGTGCCCACTGCCGACCCGCACAATGATGAGTACATACCCGTGCGCTGGCAGTGCCGCCAGTGGCTCACGGGATTTGACGGCTCGGCCGGTCTGGCCGTGGTCACCACCCGTGGCACTGCCGCACTGTGGACCGACTCGCGCTATTGGCTGCAGGCCGCCACACAACTCGACGGCACACCCTTTGCACTGATGCGCGAGGGCAACCCCGACACGCCCACCATGGCCCAGTGGCTCAAGGCGCAGGGCATCACACGCGTGAGCGCACCGGCCGACATGGTGACACTGGCTGACGTGGCCGCACTGTCTGCCGACGGACTGGAATATGTGGCACTGCCCGACGCCTTCGACACCCTGTGGACCGACCGTCCCGCCGTGCCGGCAGAACCCATCGTGGTGCAGCCCGCCACCTATGCCGGGGCCACCATGCAGCAAAAGCTCGAACGCCTGCGCCAGCACCTCAGCAAGAGCGGCATGACCGACGCCTGCCTCTTTACCGACCTGGCCGACCTGGCATGGCTGCTCAACCTGCGCGGGGCCGATGCGGCCTACAACCCCGTGTTTGTGGGCTACCTGGGCTACGAGCCCGCCACGGGCCGCTTCACCCTCTTTACCCACACCAGCACCCTCACCGCCGAGGCCAGCGCCCAGCTGCACGAGGGTGGGGTAGCCGTGCAGCCCTACGAGGCCGCGGCACCCTGGGTGGCCACCCACACCACACGCCTCGACCCCTCGCAGGCCACCATGTCGCTGTGTGCCGACCCACGGCAGCAGCCCACCTTCAGTTCGCCCCTCGAGGGTTGGCGCGCCATCAAGACCGAGGCCGAGGCCGAAGGCTTTCGCCAGGCCATGCTGCGCGACGGTGTGGCCATGGTACAATTTCTGCGCTGGCTCGACGAGCAGCAAGCCGCCGGCAACGAGGTTACCGAAATCTCGGCCGACGAAAAGCTCACCGCCCTGCGCGCCCAGCAGCCCGGCTATTGCGAACTGAGTTTCCCCACCATAGCCGCCTGTGGCGCCCACGGAGCCATCGTACACTACGAGGCCACCCCCCGCACCAATGTGCGCCTCACCCCCCACGGCCTGCTCTTGCTCGACAGCGGTGCACAGTACGACTGCGGCACCACCGACCTCACACGCACCATAGTCCTTGGCAACCTCACCGCCGAGGAGCGCCGCGTCTACACCCTTGTGCTCAAGGGCCATCTGCGACTGGCGCACCTGCAGTTTCCCGAGGGCACCACGGGTCTGCAGCTCGACCTTGCCGCACGCCAGGACATGTGGGCTGCCGGCTACGACTTTGGCCACGGCACGGGTCACGGCGTGGGTTCCCACCTGTGTGTGCACGAGGGTCCGCACCAGATACGCAAAAATGTGCGTCCCTGCACACTCATACCCTTCGAACCCGGCATGACCATTACCGACGAGCCCGGCATCTATGTTGAAGGGCGCTTTGGCGTGCGCATCGAGAACACGCTCCTTTGCGTACCGTCGCGTGAGACGGATTTTGGCCGTTTCTTGCGTTTCGAAACCCTCACCCTCTGTCCCTACGACCTGCGTGCCGTAGAGCGCGACATGCTCTCCCCCGACGAGGTGGAGCAAATCAACGCCTACCACATGGTGGTGCGCCGCCGCCTCATGCCGCTGCTCACCGACGAGGCCGACAAAATATGGCTGGCCCGCGCCACAGCAAGCATCGAGGACGACCGCGGGTAGGCGGCAGGCACAGGGCGCTGGCAACAAACTCAAGCACAAACTCTAGCTCTAATGGGGGCGACGCGTCCCGCGTCGGTACAACTCAGCCACTAACCGCTAACGCGGGAAACATAAGGACATAAGGACATAAGAACATAAGATAACGTTTGTGTTAGCCGCTTACCGCGGAAACATAAGAACATAAGTTTACATAAGAAACACATAAGGCCGCTGCGCGGATGACGGCCACGGACTTGCGTCCATGTGGCCTCAAGAAACATAAGGGCTGACGCCGTAGCGTGCTTGGTGCTTTTGCTTCCTTACATATATAATATGACGCTCGAGGTTGTAACGGCGTAGCCCTTATGTTCTTGAGGGCACATGGACGCAAGTCCATGCCCGTATGTCTTGAAACACTTATGTTCTTATGTCCTTATGTTCTTATGTTTTCCGCGTTAGCGGTTAGTGCCTGGGTGCTTGAGTAGCACCGACGCGAGACGCGTCGCCCCCATTAGAGCGAGCGTCTTGTGCTCATATCCAGAGCTTGCGTTTCGTGCTTGACTCCCCCCCCAAAAAAAACTCTTTACCCCTAATCAATAACACACACTTACAAATATGGAAACAACAAGACAACAAAAGATAGCTCGATTGATACAGAAGGAGCTAAGTGACATATTCCAGCGTCAGACACAAGCCACCCACGGTGTGCTCGTGTCAGTAAGCGCCGTGCGCGTAAGTCCCGACCTCAGCATAGCCCGCGGCTACCTGAGCATATTCCCCTCAGAGCGCGCCCACGAAATACTCGACAACATCAACGCCAACACCCGGCAAGTGCGCTACGAACTCGGCACACGCGTGCGCCACCAGCTCCGCATCATACCCGAGCTAAAGTTCTTCATCGACGACTCCCTCGACTACCTCGACCACATCGACAGCCTGCTCAACGAAGGCACACACAAACCACAACCCGACGACACCACCCCGAGCCATGCTTAACAGCCAACGCCTGCCATGGTTCATGGCCTTGCGCTACCTCTTCTCGCGCAAACGCGTGGCCAGCATCAACATCATATCCGGCATAGCCGTCACAGGCGTAGCCTTCGGCACGGCAGCCCTGCTCTGCACCCTGAGCGTGTTCAATGGCTTTCACGACCTCATCGGCTCCCTCTACACCGCCTTCGACCCCCCCATCGAGGTAGTGCCCACCCAGGGCAAACTCGTCACCGCCGACGACCCCGCCCTGCAGCGTATGGCCACCATGCCCGAGGTGGAGGCCGCCTCATACTGCCTCGAGGACAACGCCCTCATACTCTTCCGCGGCCGTCCCACCATCATCACCCTCAAGGGCGTCGACGACCACTACGACCACGTCACCGGCATACGCTCCATACTCTACGGCACAGGCACCTACCAGCTCCACCGCGGCACCATCGAGTACGGCATACCCGGCATCGGCCTGGCCTCCGCCATGGGCAGCATCGACTACGGCACACTCCAGATATGCGCCCCCCGCAAGGGCGAGCGCATCAACCTGGCCAACCCCGGCGAGAGCATCAACGCCCTCGACATCACCTCACCCCGCGTCTGCTTCAACGTCAACCAGCGCAAGTACGATGACAACTACCTCATCACCTCCCTCACCTTTGCCCAAGCCCTCTTCGAGCAACCCGGTTGCGTGAGCGGTCTTGAGCTAAAACTACGTCCCGGGGCCGACCTCCAGACCGTCAAGTCGCGCATGCAGCAGGTGGCAGGCAGCCGTTTCAAGGTGCAGGATCAGCTTGAGCAGCAGCAGGACGTGTTCAACGTCATGCAAATCGAAAAGCTCATGGCCTACCTCTTCCTCACCTTCATCGTCATGGTAGCCTGTTTCAACATCATCGGTTCTGTGTCCATGCTCATCATCGAAAAGCGTGGCGACATGGCCACCCTGCGTCATCTTGGAGCCACCGACAGCATGATATTCCGCATCTTCCTCTACGAGGGCCGTCTCATCACCCTCCTCGGCGCCGTCATCGGTATCGTGCTCGGCCTCCTGCTGTGCTGGCTGCAGCAAACCTTCGGTTTCATCAGCCTCTCCTCGTCGGGTGGCAACTTCATCATCGACGCCTATCCCGTCAGTGTCCATGCCCTCGACGTGCTCATCGTCCTCCTCACCGTAGTTGTGGTAGGCTCCCTCGCCGTATGGTACCCCGTGCGCTACCTCAGCCGCCGCTGATGCAGTAGCGTGTTCGGCCGCCGCTAACGCGGGAGACATAAGGACATAAGGACATAAGAACAGAAGATATGACGTTTGTGTTAGCCGCTTACCGCGGAGACATAAGAACATAAGCTACATAAGAAACATATAAGGCTGACGCCGTAGCGAATAGTAACGCTACGGCGTCAGCCCTTATGTTTCTTGAGGCCACCCGGACGCAAGTCCGTGGCCGTCCGCCGCGCAGCGGCTTATATGTCTCTTATGTAGCTTATGTTCTTATGTCTCCGCGGTAAGCGCGTCAACAGCCGCGCAGCGGCCTTATGTCCTTATGTCCTTCTGTTCTTATGTCTCCCGCGTTAGCGGCTGGCAGGCCACGCTCGCGACCACACTGTCCCCATAAATGTCACATAATCAAGCATAATATCAAAAAATATTGCAAAAAACTTGCACGAAATAAAACAACTCTCTATATTTGCCCCGTAAAATCTAACGAAAGCAAGCACACTACCTACCTACTCTTTATTAACGCATTGCCCGCAACAGCAAACACAGGATTTTATAACCATATATTTTAACAACACCAAATGAAAAAAATTACAACTTTCTTGGCGTTGCTCCTCACGTGCATTATTGGAGCAACAGCCGCCGACTTCGTACCCAAAGATGGCGCGAAGTACCTTATTAAGTGTAAGGGTGACAGCAAGTATGCTATCTGGAACACCAACTGTAAGAAAACTTTTGATGGTACAGAGTACAATGTGCTCTCTAACTGGAACCAGTGTGATACCCGTAGCCTCTTCACCGTTGTAAGTACAGGAGACGGTTACTTCTACATCAAACCGGCTGCCGACGGAACCCGTTATGTCTTTGCTATCAACACCATAGGTGCTGATGGTAATAAAAATGCAGAGGGTAACGTTGCTGTCAAGGAGGTAACTGATGGTACCCCTGATGATGCCTGCAAGTGGACTATTAGTGCCCAAGGCGATGGTTGGAATATAATACCAAAAGATGGTCAAAATGGCTGGAATAATCGTGGTACTGATGATAATGGCAACGCTATGATTGGTCAGTGGTATAGTAATGCTAATGCTAACAATACTTGGGAGTTCCATGAGCAAATAGACCTTAATGGTTATTACACCATGCGAACTAAAGATGACGGTCGTGGTCCTTACCTCTATAATGACTTCAATCAAGACAACGTTACACGTGGTGGCCAGTTGCCCACCACGGTAAGCAACAAATACGTATGGCATGTCACATCTGCAATAGGCAATAAGTTGACTTTGGTTAATGGTGAAGGAACCCCTCTTGGCACAAGCAATTCAGGTACTTTTAAGACTCTTGATATTGCTTGGACTGATGGAACATACCATTTCTTTAGCAATAAACTTGATGCGGGAAATGCTAATGCAGGTTATCAAGCGTCTATATGGGGGAGTGCCAGTAAGGATCTTGCTCAAGACCTCTTCAAATTCGACGATGCGTCTTACACTTCTCTCTACACTGTAAATTGTAACAATGCCGATGGCTATGTTACTTACAACTCTACAAACGAGAAAGCCAAGAATGGTGGCTTCTTCAATATCGCTACAGCTCCTGCAGTAGGCGATTTCACAGCAAAAGAACTTACGGGCTATGATGTCGCAGTCTCAATTGAAGGCAAAACCATCAATGTAAACTACACCCACAACCTGGAAGCAATCACGCAACTTGCCAAAGAGGCTCTTGCCAAGACTGGTGTAGGCTATCCTACAGTGGAAGCTGCAACCCGCATCGCATTGGAAAATGCCGTAAAGACATCCACAGATGCAGTTGCCATCGCAGCTGCTCTCGAAGCATACAAAAACGACAAGACCTCTATCCAAATGCCCGAAGACGGTAAGGCTTATGTAATCACCAACATTCACAAAACAGGTGGTAAGCGTTACATGAAATATCAGGAAGATGGTACTTCAATGATCGTTCGTGGCGAGGGAGAACTCCCCATCGAGGCTACTTACATCTGCCACAAGGTAGGCGACAAATATGTATTCGCCAACAACTCTGGCACATACCTCACATGGCGCGGTAACGCAACAACAGACTGCACCAACAACAATTTGGGCTACACCGCATCTTACGATGCCGACTACAACACCTTTACTGTAGCAGCAAACCCCGACGTGTTCGGTTGTCTCTCTTTCGGTGCTAAGCGTGGTAATAAAGAAAGTACTTCTCAGTCATACTACATCGTTACAAAAACAGGTTCTTTCCTGAAAGCTGGTTTTGACAACTTCTACGATGAAAACAACTCATCAGCTTTCACTTTCGAAGAAGTAACCTATCCCAACACCATCACCTTCCACGATGCCCAAAACATCAATGGTGTAAGCCACATCGCCACATTCAGCGCACCTTTTGCCACCATCATTCCCGAGGGCGTTAAGGCATACTATGTAAGCGCTAAGGGCACTGAGGCCACTATGACTGCCATCGACGCACAGGCTATCCCCGCCAACCAAGGCGTAATCCTTACTTCTGAGTCTGGCGAAGCTGCCACAATGGTTCCCGCTGCAGGCGAAACTGCTGCCACCATCACTGGCAACCAGCTCGGCCACTCTGCCGGTGTTGCCAAGACTCTGACTGCTGGCGAAGGCTATATCCTTGGCAACGGCTCTGAAGGCACTGCCTTCTATCCCTGCAAGGCTGGTTCACTGCCCAGCAACAAGGCATACCTCCTTGGCAACGGCGAAAGCGCTATTGTTATGAACTTTGGCAATGCCGTTACTGGCATCAACACCATCGCTGCTCCTGCCAGCGCAAAGGCCCCCATCTTCGACCTCAGCGGTCGTCGCGTAGTAAAGGCTACTAAGGGTCTCTACATTCAGAATGGCAAGAAAGTCATCGTAAAGTAATACAAACTACAAACACATTTCATAGATAAAAACATGAAACTTACATATATCACACCCGCATCAAGGGCTATCAACTTCGAGCCCATGCAGATGCTCGCAGAGTCTCCAAAGGTGACTATCGTTGACGACGAAACAAAGTCTATCGACCCCACCACTTCTTTCTCTGAAGGCAAGGGCTGGAGCTCTGAAGGCTGGGACAACGAAGATTAATCCTTCCCCGAATCTTCATAGATTAAAACACGATTAATATTAACGAGCCGCGCAAGGCGCAACCCCACAGGTTGCAGTCCTTGCGCGGCTTATTTAATGTGCTCCGCTAACGCGGGAGACATAAGAACAGAAGTAGTATATCGTTTGTGTCAGCCGCTAACGCGGCAAACAGAAGAACATAAGGACATAAGAACATAAGATATGACGTTCGTGTTAGCCGCTTACCGCGGTAAACATAAGAACATAAGCTACATAAGAAACATATAAGGCCGCTGCGCGGCTGGCCACGGACTAACGTCCGCGTGGCCCAAGAAACATAAGGGCTGACGCCGTAGCGTTACTATATGTAATACTACGGCGTCAGCCCTTATGTTCTTCTGTCCTTATGTTCTTCTGTCTCCCGCGTTAGCGGCTGCCAAGCCCCGCTACGGCGTCAGCCCTTATGTTTCTTGAGGCCACCCGGACGCAAGTCCGTGGCCGTCAGCCGCGCAGCGGCCTTATATGTTTCTTATGTAGCTTATGTTCTTATGTCTCCGCGGTAAGCGGCTAACACGAACGTCATATCTTATGTTCTTATGTCCTTATGTTCTTCTGTCTCCCGCGTTAGCGGCAACCAATCCCCGCTACGGCGGCAGCCTCACTTCACCCTAATCACCGACAGCCCGTCGCGTTCAGGCAAAATAAGCTGCTCCACCCGCTCGTCAGCCGCCACATGGTCGTTAAACTCCTTGATAGCCGCCGTCTGCGCATCATTATCATACGCCGCGTCCACCACATGCCCGTCCCACAGCGTATTATCCGCCAGCATCACCGACCCACTGTGCATCATCGGCATCAGCAGTTCATAATACGCCACATACTCACGCTTGTTAGCATCAACAAACGCCACATCAATATCCAGTCCCATTGGCGGCAGCAACTCAAACACATCACCCACCACCATCTCAACCCGCGCAGGGTAAGGCGCCCCCTCGAGCCAAGGACGCGTAAAACACTCCTGCTCATCATTCACCTCAAACGTCACCACCCGTCCGTCAGCCTCCATGCCCGAAGCCATAGCCAGCGCCGAGTATCCCGAGTAAGTGCCAATCTCCACCACCGTGCGAGGCCGCAGCATCTGCATCATCATGCGCAGCAGCTGCCCCTGCAAGTGGCCCGACGCCATGCGTGGCCGCAGCAAGTGCAAGTTAGTAGCCCGGTACAGCCGTTTCAAGTAATCATCGGGCGCAGTAGTGTGTGAGAGTATGTAATCGTCAATAGTCATGGGAGGGGTGAGGTTATGAGGTTATAAGGTTATGAGGGATTGGGTTATGAGGTTATAAGGTTATGAGGTTAAAAAGTAACTCTTGTGAGCAGGGCTGGGGGTGATGTGTCACGCATCGGGGCATCTCAAGCAAATCGCCAGCACAAAGCACCAGCACAAAGCGCAAACCCAAATGGGGGCGACGCGTCCCGCGTCGGTACATGTCAATCATCATAACTGACGTGCACAATTTTTCCCGACGCGGGACGCGTCGCCCCCATTTAAGCTTGCGCTTTATGCTGGCGTTCAGAGCTAAAGCTTATCAGTTAGGCAGCGCGTCCTCCCCCTCATTTCTGAAGAGGTTCTTCACAATATTCATTTCCATAAACGACGTACTCTGCTCCTTGCGTTGCGAGCCAAGGTAGCAAATGCGGTCCTCAGGTTTCAGCATATTGTCCGACAGCAACTTGCGCAGCGCCGCCAGCAAAAACTCATGGCCATAACTCTTCATAGGCATATAAATAGCATACACACCATACTGCAGCGCCAGGTGGCGCACCGTCTTAGCCTTATAGCAAATAGCCAAAATTGTACTCTCGCCGCGGAACGAGCTTACATAGCGCGCCGTACGACCCGTGTACGAGTCCATAATGATAGCACGCAACTTCATGCGCTTAGTAGCCATCACAGCCTCCTTTGAGAAAAACTCCGTTACATCAGGGTTCTCCGACAGCGGAATATCCACATCGCCAAACTCCTTAAACGTATCCCTCTCAGCCTGCCAGGCCACAGTAGCCATCGTCTTCACAGCCTCCTCGGGGTAGTCGCCGTAAGCCGTCTCGCCCGACAGCATCAGCGCGTCAGCACGCGAGTACACCGCATTTGCAATGTCCGTTACCTCCGTACGCGTGGGGCGCGGGTTATGAATCATGCTCTGCAACATCTGCGTAGCCACAATCACAGGCTTGTGCGCCCTGATAGCCTTATCCACCAAGCGGCGCTGAATACCCGGAATAAACTCCTGCGGCACCTCAATGCCCAAGTCACCGCGAGCCACCATAATGCCGTCAGCAGCCTCAAGTATCTCGTCAATGTTGTCCACGCCCTCCTGGTTCTCAATCTTCGCAATGATACGAATGTCACTGTCGTGAGCGTCCAGTATGTCGCGCACCTCCTTCACGTCCTCCTTCGAGCGCACAAAGCTGTGAGCAATAAACGCCACGTCATAGTCAATGGCAAATTCAATGTTACGCTTATCCTTCTCAGTCAGCGCAGGCAAGTTAATGCGCACACCCGGCACATTCACGCTCTTGCGCGAGCCCAGCGTTGCATCATTCTCCACGTGGCAAATCAGCTGTCCGTCCTCCTTATGGTCCACGCGCAGCCCCAGGTCGCCATCGTCAATCAGTATCTGAGCCCCCACGTTCAAGTCGTCCACAAAACCAGGGTAGCTCACAGCTATCACGTCGCGCGTAGTACGTTGTTCAGGTCGTCCCACAATCGTCACAATATCACCCTTATGATAGTCAATAGGCTGATCAGTCACCGTGGTACGCACCTCCGGGCCCTTAGTGTCAACAAGAATAGCCAAGTGGCTTGACACCTCGCGCACATTATCAATCACCCGTTTCATGCCCACAGCGTCCTGATGCGCTGTGTTAAGGCGCACCACATTCATACCAGCATCATACAGGCGCTGAATCATGCCCACGTCGCAGCGCATGTCCGAAATCGTCGCAACAATCTTAGTCTTCTTATACATTATTGATAGTCAAGTATAGTTATTTTCTCGTGAAAGCAAATATATCAATCAAGTTTCGAATTTAGCAAGGGCGGGCTGAAGGCCCAATGAATTCCATAGCCCAAGGCAGCGCCTTGGGTTGTCATCAAGAGGGAAAGTGACGCCCTGTAAGGGCAAAAGTATGATGAAGTTTTTCTACTTCTGCCCTTACAGGGCGCCACAACCTTGCTCAATTTCACCCAGGGTGTTGCCCTGGGCTAAGTAAATACTTGGGCCTTCAGCCCGCACTTGCCAAATCCGAAAGTTGAATTATATCATAGCCCATTAAGCTCCAGCTCATAAGCTCCCGCCTAATATGCCTCTTATGCCTATTAAGCCTCCCGTCCCTCGCCGCCAGCCTGCACAATAGCGCTCACCGCCAGTCGGTACGAGTCAAGGCCAAAGCCGCATATCACCCCCGCACACGCAGCCGATATCATCGACCGGTGTCTGAACTCCTCACGGCGGTGCACATTACTAATATGCACCTCCACTACAGGCATCTGCAGCGACCGTATACAATCATGCAGCGCCACACTCGTGTGCGTATAAGCACCAGCATTCAGCACCACACCAGCCACACCCTCAGAGCGCGCCTGCTGCAAGCGGTCTATCAAGAACCCCTCCACATTGCTCTGGTAATACACCAGCTCAACCTCCGGAAAAGCCCTCCGCAGACCCTCCATGCAATCGTCCATCGTACCCCTGCCATAAATGCCAGGCTCACGTTCGCCAAGCAAATTCAGGTTAGGGCCATTCATAATGAGGATTTTCATAAAATCTGTAGCAAATAGTCATCACACACCATCAGCCCAGCCAGTTAACGACCAGCTCCGCCAATGGTTTTGACAAGTAAATTGTAACTTTGCACGGAACCCGCCCTCCGGCCAACAACGCCAGAGTCAAAAGTTCCGCACCGCAAAGTTACTAATTTTCAATCAAATATGCCCACCATATCACTCGATAATTACAAAGCCCACCTCATGCTCGAAAAAGGCATGGCCTCCAACACAGCCCAAGCCTACATCGCCGACGTTGAAAAACTCCTCAGCTACATGGCCGACCAAGGCCTCCAGCCCCACACCGTCACCCTCGACCACCTCCACCGCTTTGCCTACACCCTCATCGACCTCGGCATCTCCCCCGTCAGCGTCTGCCGCATACTCAGCGGCGTGCGTTCATGGTTCCACTACCTCCTCGCACAAGGCATCATCACCGCCGACCCCACCGAAATGCTCGAAATGCCACGCCGCCCGGCCCACCTCCCCACCGTGCTCACCATAGCCGAGGTCGACGCACTCGAGGCCGCCATCGACCTCTCCGAACCCACAGGCCACCGCGACCGCGCCATCATCGAGCTTCTTTACAGCTGCGGTCTGCGCGTCAGCGAACTCTGCAACCTCACCCTCGCCGACGTCTACATCGCCGACGCCTTCCTCAACGTCATAGGCAAGGGGGCCAAACAGCGTTTCGTGCCCATGTCGCCCCGTGCCGTGCGCGAGCTGCAGTTCTGGCTCGACGACCGTTGCCACATCACCCCCAAACCCGGTGAGGACGACTACCTCTTCCTCTCATTCCGCCGCCGCCAGCACCTCTCGCGCATCACCGTGTTCCACACCATACAAGTGCTGGCCGCCCGTGCCGGCATCACCCGTCCCATCTCCCCCCACACCCTGCGCCACACCTTCGCCACCCACCTCCTCGAGGGCGGTGCCAACCTCCGAGCCATACAGGCCATGCTTGGCCACGAAAGCATACGCACCACCCAGCTCTACACCCACATCGACCGCCAATTCCTGCGCGAGCAACTCCAAGAGCACCTGCCACGCGCGCTGTAATGGGCTGAGGCATAGAGTGTTTAACGGCTGTTCGCCGTTGCGCTTACCGCGGAGACATAAGAACATAAGCTACATAAGAAACATATAAGGCCGCTGCGCGGCTGTCGGCCACGGACTATCGTCCGGGTGGCCTCAAGAAACATAAGGGCTGACGCCGTAGCGTTACTATATGTAATACTACGGCGTCAGCCCTTATGTCCTTATGTCCTTATGTTCTTTTGTTTACCGCGTTAGCGGCTGCCAAGCCCCGCTACGGCGTCAGCCCTTATGTTTCTTGAGGCCACCCGGACGTTAGTCCGTGGCCGTCAGCCGCGCAGCGGCCTTATATGTTTCTTATGTAGCTTATGTTCTTATGTTTCCGCGGTAAGCGCAACGGCGAATAGCCGTTAAACACTCTATGTCTCAGCGTCAGCCCATTACAGCGCGCAGCCTCTCCCGCACTACCTCCATGCCCCTCGACGCAGGTTCGGCAATCACCTCCACGCGCCGCGTGCTCGGCACCCGCACAGGGTTAGGGTCAACAAGCATCACCTCAGCCCCCGCAGGCACATAACCTATCAGCCCCGCAGCCGGATACACATTAAGCGACGTGCCCACTATCAAAAACACATCAGCCCGCGCAGCAGCCTCGGCAGCCACCTCAAGCATAGGCACCGCCTCGCCAAACCACACAATGAACGGACGCTCCAGCGACCCGTCACCCGACAGCTGCCCATGCTCCACCACCTCGCCAGGAGCCAGACGCCGGCGGTAACGCGCATCATTCGGCGCAGCCGACGAGCACACATCACGCAGCTCACCATGCAAGTGAATCACATCTGTCGAACCCGCCCTCTCATGCAAGTCGTCCACATTCTGCGTCACCACCGTCACATCAAAGTCACTCTCAAGCTCAGCCAGTATGCGGTGCCCCGCGTTAGGCTCAGCCTCGTCAAGCTGACTGCGAAGCCCGTTGTAAAAGTCCGTCACCAAGTCAGGGTCAGCAGCCCACCCCTCAGGCGTAGCCACCTGCTCCACAGGGTAGCGCCCCCACAAACCACCGGCACCCCTGAATGTCGAAAAACCACTCTCAGCACTAATACCAGCGCCCGTAAGCGCCACAATCTTCTTCTTCGTCATAACCTTAATAATAAAGTAACTAAACACCCCAAATATACAAAAACCCCTCCGAGTGTGACACAGATGCAAGAAATAATTGTACTTTTGCACCCAAATCATACAAACAATAACACAATACAACACAACACACCATTATGGAAAAACTCAGCTACGCCCTCGGCATGGTCATCGGCCACAACCTCAAAGGCATGGGAGTAAAGAACCTCAGCAGCGCCGATTTCGCACGCGCCATCGACAGCGTCATGCAAGGCCAAACCTGTGAACTCACCGACCAGGAAGCACAGCAGCTCGTCAACAACTTCATGCAGCAACAGCAAGAGGAGGCCACACGCGCCATACGCCAAGAAGGCGAGCAATTCCTTGCCGAAAACGCCAAGAAAGACGGCGTCGTAGTACTCCCCAGCGGACTCCAGTACACCGTCATCACCGAGGGTAATGGCCCCAAGCCCAAAGCCACCGACCGCGTAAAGTGCCACTACGAGGGCACACTCACCAACGGACAGGTGTTCGACTCATCATACCGCCGCGGCGAACCTGCCGTGTTCCCACTCAACGGCGTCATCGCCGGCTGGACCGAAGGCGTACAGCTCATGCCCACTGGCTCTAAGTACCGCTTCTTCATTCCCTACAACCTCGCATACGGCGAACGTGGCGCAGGACAGGCCATCCCTCCCTACGCAGCACTCATCTTCGACGTCGAACTCATCAGCATCGAAGGCTGATAGGGAGAGTTTAAGAGTTGAAGAGTTGAAGAGTTGAAAAGTTGAAGAGGTTACCCCGTCAACTCGTCAACCCGTTAACCACAAAAACAAACACACAATAATATAATGAAAAAGATAATTCTCGCAGCCATCATAGCCGCCACAGGCCTCACAAGCTGCAACAACGGACAGCCCAAAGCCAACCTCAAGTCCGACATCGACACACTCAGCTACGAAATGGGTATGGCCATGTCGCAGAGCGAAGGCGAATTCCAAAACTACCTCAGCCAGTCGGGCAGCGACTCAGCCTATGTTGACGAACTCCTCAAGGGTTACGTCGACGGTATGAAAGCTGCCGACGACAAAAAGAAACTCGCCTACTACATGGGTGTCATGCAGGGCTTGCAAACTAAAATGCAACTCCCGCAAATCGAGTCACAAGTATTCCAGGGCGACACCACAAAGCGCATCAGCGTCAAAAACTTTGTAGCCGGTTTCACCGCACAGGCCAAGAACAAGACCACCCTCAAAATCGGTGGCAAACTCGTTGACAAGGAAACCGCCCAGAAGCGCATCATGGACTACATGTTCGGCAGCAAAAAGCAGGAAAGCGAAGCCTTCATGCAGAAGGTAGCCCACCAGCCCGGCGTGGTAGCCCTCGGCGAGGGCGTCTACGGCAAGCAGCTTGCCAAGGGCACCGACCAGCACTGCACCGCCACCGACAGCGTCACTGTCAAGTACGAAGGCCGCCTCACCAATGGCCAGGTGTTCGACTCATCAGCCAACCAGCCTGGTGGCACAGTCACATTCAGCCTCCGCAACGTCATCAAGGGTTGGGGCATCGCCATTCCCAAAATGACCGTTGGCTCTACCTGGGAAATCTACGTACCTTACCAGGCCGCCTATGGCGAGCAGGGCACAGGCCCCATCCCCCCATTCGCAGCCCTCACATTCAAGGTAACCCTCGTTAGCATTAACAAGTAATAGGGCAGGGTAGAGCCAGGCTTATTTAGAGGCTCTAGCTTTTCTAGAGCTTCTAGTTTTTCTAGAGCTTCTAGCTTTTCTAGAGCCTCTAGCCTTTCTAGAGCCTCTAGTTCTTCTAGAGCCTCTAGCTTTTCTAGTTCTTCTAGAGCCTCTAGTATTTCTAGCCTATCTAGCCCCCTCCCAAAAAAAGAAAGCTCAATGAAACTTCAAACCATCATAACCCTTGCCCTTGCTGTCACCCTTGGCAGCACCGGCGCCATGGCCCAAAAAGCCAAGAAAACCAGCAAAAAGTCAGCCCGTAAGGCACAGCCCGCAGCCACCCTCACACCAGCCCTCAAGGCCGTCGATGGCAAAACCTTCAGCTACGCCCTCGGTGTAGCCCAGGGCGAGAGCCTCAAGCAGTACCTCGTAGGCCAGCTCGGCGTAGACTCAGCCTATGTGCCCGAAGCCATACGCGCCATGACCACCAACATCTCTCCTGAAGAGCGCAAAAAGGCCGAAGCATTCGCTGCCGGACTCCGCATTGCCGAAATCAACAAGCGCAACCTGCCCATGATCAGCCAGCAGGCCGCAGGCAAGGGCGACTCAACCTACGTCAGCCAAGCCGAATTCGAGCGCGGTCTCACACAGAGCGCACTCGGCACAGCCACCACCCTCACACGCGACAGCGCCATGCAGATAGTCGAAGGCCAGTTCCAGTACCAGGCCGCCCGCTACAAGCAGGCCAATGCCGACTACCTCACGGCCAACGCCAAGCGCAAGAGTGTCACCACACTCCCCAGCGGCCTGCAGTACGAGGTGCTCACCAAGGGCAACGGCCCCGTAGCCACCGACTCCACCCAGGTTGAGGTACACTACGAAGGTTCACTCATCGATGGCACCGTGTTCGACTCATCATACAAGCGTGGCAAGGCAGCCACCTTCCGTCCCGACCAAGTCATCAAGGGTTGGAAAGAGGCCCTCACCCTCATGCCCCAGGGTTCAGTTTGGAAGCTCTACATTCCTGCCTCACTCGGCTACGGCGAGCGCGGCACCCAGAGCATACCAGGCAACTCAACCCTCATCTTCACCGTCGAGGTCATCAAGGTTGGCAAGTAAGCAATAGGTAAGCAGTAAGCAAGCAGTATATTATGCCTAATGGGCCTAATATGCCTATTATGCCTAAGCTTATTGGGCATAGCCTAAAGCCTATTGGGCCTATTAAGCCCATTATGCCCATTATGCCTATTGCCCATTATCCCCATTCCCAGGCTGGCGCCATAGCGCCAGCCTTTTTTTTGCCCCCACGCCGCCCATCAACGCGTTAATCAGCGTTAAAGCCCCCCACCAATCCGCGCCAACCCCCAATAATATTGTACATTTGTACCAATTTAGCCGCAAAGTGCACCAGTCACAGCGGCACAACCCCACAACAACCCACACACCACATGAACAAAGCCCATAAGCGTCCGCGCCGTCACACAGGCCGGTTCGGCACATTCACCACCTGCATCAGCATCACCATGGTGCTCATCATGATAGGCATCATCACCCTCTTTGCAGGCATGGCCACCAACTACAGCAACCAGCTGCGCGAAGGACTCACCGTCGAGCTAATGCTCACCGACAGCATCACACCGCAGCAAATGACAGCCACCCAGGCACGCCTCAAGGCAGCACCCTGGGCGCGCCAAGTCACCTACATATCACAAGAGCAAGGCCTGCGCGACATGAACGAGGCCATGGGCACCGACATAGGCACCTTCGACGGCACAAGTCCCGTGCCCGCCGAGTTCGAGGTAAGTCTCAACGCCCCCTACGCCAATCTCGACAGCATCAAGCATTACGAGCCCTCCATGCTCGCAATGCCCGGCGTGGCCGAGGTCAACTACCCCCGCGACATCATGCAGAGCCTCGACCGCACCATACCCGCCGTCACCCTTGGTTTGCTGGCAGTAGCCGCCCTTCTCGCCCTCGTGTCGTTCTCACTCATCAACAACACCATGCGCATGAGCGTCTACGCCCGTCGTTACAGCATACACACCATGAAGCTCGTCGGAGCCAGTTGGGGCTTCATACGTCGTCCCTTTATGTGGCAAGCCATGCGCATAGGCTTTGTGTCAGCCATCATAGCCGGCGGACTCCTTTCCGCCGCCATGTGGTATCTGCAAACACAGGCCGGAGCCGGCAGCATCTACCTCAACACCCTTGTCACCCCCCTTGTGTGGGCCACCACCCTCGGTGCCATAGTTATTTGCGGCCTTGGCCTCACCGCCCTCTGCGCCTCCCTCTCGGTTAACCACCACCTCCGCCTCCGCGGCGGCGAAGTATACCTCAGATAAAGAAAAGATAGAAGCTATAAAAGGCTAGAAGGGCTAGAAGCTCTAGAAAAACTAGAAGCTCTAGAAACTCTAGAATATCTAGAAAAACTAGAACCCCTAGAACCCCTAGCCCCCCTAGAAACCCCCAAAAACACAACCAAACAATGCAACAGCAGCAAACACCCCTCAAAACTCCCAAGCAGCCAGTGTTCGCCTTTGGCCGCACCAACTTCATACTCCTTGCCGTAGGCATGGCAGTAGTCATCATCGGCATGGTGCTCATGTCAGGCTCAGGCTCAGGCGAAACCACCTTCGACGCCAGCATCTTCGATGCACGTCACATCAAGTTAGCCCCCGCAGTATGCCTCCTCGGCTACCTCTTCATGATATACGCCATCGTGCGCAAACCACGCAAATAACCCCCTCCTATATTATTATAGCACACCCCCGATAGCATGACCACCATACAAGCCATCATCATGGGCCTCATACAAGGCCTCACCGAGTACCTGCCCGTAAGCAGCAGCGGCCACCTCGCCATCGCATCAGCCCTCACCGGCGTCGACGGCGAAAGCAGCATGACCTTCACCATAGCCGTACACGTAGCCACCGTGCTCAGCACCATCGTCGTGTTAGGCCGTCAAATAGGACAAATCATAGTCGGCACATTCAGTCCCCTCGGCCCCGGCACAGGACTGCAGCGCCTCAATCCCAGCCAGCAGTACCTGCTCAACATCGTCATCTCCATGGTGCCCATAGGCATTGTCGGCGTATTCTTCAAGGACCAGGTCGAAGCCATCTTCGGTTCGGGCCTCACCATCGTAGGCATCTGCCTCCTCGTCACAGCCCTGTTGCTCACCTTCAGCTACCTGGCACGTCCGCGCCAGCGCCAGAGCATCAGCCCCCTCCACGCCTTCATCATAGGCATCAGCCAGGCCCTCGCCGTGCTCCCCGGTCTCAGCCGTTCGGGCACCACCATTGCCACCGGCCTCATGCTCGGCAACAACAAGGCAACCATGGCCCAGTTCTCATTCCTCATGGTCATACCCCCCATATTGGGTGAAGCACTGCTCGACGCCATCAAAATGATGAAGGGTGAAGCCATTGGCGGCGACATAGCCATGCTCCCCCTCATAGCCGGTTTCATAGCCGCTTTCATCTCGGGCTGCGCAGCCTGCAAGTGGATGATAGCACTCGTCAGCCGTGGCAAACTCATCTATTTTGCCTACTACTGTGCCATAGCAGGTGCCGCCACACTCATCTATAGCCTTGTGGGGTAACGGGTTAACTCCTCAACTTTTCAACTCCTCAACTCCTCAACTTTTCCCCCCCCCATGTTCCCCACCCACTACCTGCTGCCCGACGCAGCCCTGCAAGCCCTCACCCCCGCAGAGCGTCAAGCCCTGCCCTGGGCCGGTTTGTCAGAGTTAAGAGCCTACATAGCCCAACCAGCGGCCTTCAACACCCCCGACGGCAATCCACCCTCGGGAGGCATAGTGCCACTCATCATGGCCTTTGACAAGCCCCTGCACCAAACCTCCTTCCAGCTTGTGGCACAAGTGCGCCGCACCCTCACCCGGGCCTTAGGCGGCCAGAAAGTCAAGATAGGCCATGCCGGCACCCTCGACCCCCTTGCCACAGGCGTCATGGTCATTTGCGTGGGGCGCGCCACCAAACTCATAGAGCAGATGCAAGCTGGCGAGAAAGAGTACACCGCCACCCTGCAATTAGGCGCCACCACCCCCAGCTACGACCTTGAGCACCCCGTCGACCAAACCTATCCCACGGCGCACATCACGCGTGAGGCCATAGAGCAAGCCCTCGAGCAGTTCCGCGGCCCCATCATGCAGGTGCCCCCGGCCTTCTCGGCCTGCAAGGTCAACGGCAAGCGCGCTTACGACATGGCCCGTCAGGGCCAGCAAGTGGAGTTGCAGGCCAAACCCCTGCACATACACGAGCTCGAGCTTGTCAGCTTCGATGCCGCCACCATGCAGCTCGACTTGCGCATAGTGTGCTCAAAGGGCACATACATTCGCGCCTTGGCGCGCGACATTGGCCAGGCCCTTGGCAGCGGTGCCCACCTCACGGCCTTGCGCCGCACCCGCGTGGGCTACTTCACCGCCGCCCGCTGCTTCGACCCCAACCAACTGCCCGACGACCTGAAACAAGAGAAGAAATAAATAGGCTGGAGGCTCTAGAAAAACTAGAAACTCTAGAAAAGCTAGAAGCTCTACCCCCAGCCCCCCTCCTCGCAACTACCAACAGCAAGATATGAAACTCTCACAATTCAAGTTCAAGCTCCCGCAGGAGAGCATAGCCCAGTACCCTGCCCCCCACCGCGACGAATGCCGCATGATGGTGCTCCACCGCACCACAGGCGACATAGAACACCTCATGTTCAAAGACATACTCAGCTTTTACAGCCCCCACGACGTGTTCGTGTTCAACGACACAAAGGTGTTCCCCGCGCGACTCTACGGCAATAAGGAAAAAACCGGTGCACGCATCGAAGTGTTCCTGCTGCGCGAACTCAACCAGGAGCTGCGCTTGTGGGACGTGCTCGTCGACCCCGCACGCAAAATACGTATAGGCAACAAGCTCTACTTTGGCGACGACGACTCCATTGTGGCCGAAGTCATTGACAACACTACCAGCCGCGGACGCACACTGCGCTTCCTCTACGACGGCGACCACGACGAGTTCAAACGCTCGCTCTACGCCTTGGGCGAGGCGCCCATACCACGCTTTATAGGCCGCGAAAGCGAACCCGAGGACCTTGAACGCTTCCAGTGCATCTTTGCAAAGCACGAGGGCGCCGTCACTGCCCCTACGGCCGGTATGCACTTCTCACGCGAGATGCTCAAGCGCATGGAGATAAACGACATCGACCGCGCATTCATCACCCTGCACTGTGGACTTGGCAACTTCCGCAACACCGATGTGGAGGACCTCACCAAGCACAAGATGGACTCTGAACAGATGTTTGTCGACACCCCATGCTGCGAACTTGTCAACCGTGCCAAGGACGAGGGACGCAAAGTGCTCGCCGTAGGCACCACCGTGCAGCGTGCCCTTGAGGCTGCTTGCAGCACCGACGGCCACATCAAGGAGTATGAGGGCTGGACCAACAAGTTTATTTTCCCGCCTTACGATTTCACCGTGGCCGACAGCATGCTTGTCAATTTCCACTTGCCTTACTCCACGCTGCTCATGCTCACCACTGCCTTCGGTGGCTACGACTATACCATGCACGCCTACGATGAGGCACTCAAGCATGGCTACAAGTTCGGGCCGTTTGGCGATGCCATGCTGATAATTGACTGATGGCTGCTGACAGGCAGCTGATATGCTAATGGGCTGACGCCTTAGTGTTGCAAATAGTAACGCTAAGGCGTTAGCTCTTTTTTATTATTGGGCCTAATGTGCCTAATGTGCCCAATAGGCCCATTATGCCTATTACGCCTAATAGGCCTAATATGCCCAATATGCCCAATATGCTTAATATGCCCCCCTTACCGTATATATCTCAAAAATGTGCGGTAGCCTATGCCCAGCTGCGGTTCGGCAAAGTGGCGCCATACATACTTCAGGCTGCGGGCCTGGTTGCCAGGCTCATAGTGCGCCATGGCCAGACGGCGCGCCTCAGAGCGGCGCACCAAGGTAGAGTGGCGTACGGTCATGGCTGCAAGGCCCTCCGTAGCCCGGTAAACTTGTTGCCCTCCGCGGGGCACACCCACGAGTCCGACACACGTAGCAAGCCCTCGCTCTCGGCACGCACCACCGCCGGCAACTGCTGCACACCTACCTCCACACACAGCGCCTCGCCACGCCCCGCCGCACTCACCATGGCCTCGGCACGCGTGCCAAGCAACTGCGCCACGCCACACACACGGCCCGCCGACAAGGCTGCCGCCCGGAGCCACACCTTCAGCCCCACACGGCCCCCGTCGCGCTGCAAACGCAGATAATCCTCACGCGACACGGCATGGGCCGCACGCAACCGGCGCTCCTCGCCATCGCGCCCAGCTGAGGCCTCGGCCTCAATGGCCTGCAACTCCTGGCGGCGCTGCTGCACAAACTCGTGGTGGAACGTCTGCCCCACATTGCGTACATCGAAGGCAGCAAACGAACGGCCGTACACGCCAGCCTTGTAGCGTGCCAGGAAGAGCATCACCTCGGTAAGCTTGAACTCTGCCACGGTGCCCACAAACGAGCCTACAAAAGCCTCAATCTGTGCTGCGGCTGCCGAGGCGTCGCGGCTCTGCGATGTGAGGAACAGGTGCGTCACCTGCTCGTCGAGCCACATCACCGGGCAGCGTGGCCCGAAGAGCGGCGCCAAAGCCCCCACCGTGGGACACACCCACAGGTACGCCCGCCGTGCCGACTGCGCCACCACGCCCCAGTTGGCGGGCGAGTAGTTGCGCATCACCGCCTCAAAAGTCGGGTTCTTCAGCCCCCATGCTGGCGAAATACCGCATTTGGCGAGCTGCATACTGCTCGAGAGCTTCAGCGCAAGCGCCTGCCTTTGTAGCGCACTGCTGCCGCTGCCACAGGCTTGGCTGGGGGTGGTAACTGAATACCCTTGGCTGGGGCTGCTGGAGCTGGGGCTGCTGGAGCTGGGGCTGCTGGGGTTGTTGCAGAGGTTGCTGGAGTTGTTGTTGGGATTGTTGCTGTTGGAGTTCTGCCCCGTCGTGAGCGGGTTGCACTGCATAGGAATGTTCATGGTTATTGGCACAGTTTGGTTCGGTAAAAAGGTTAGTTTGATTGATAGCGGCCATCGCGGCCGGTTGTTGGTATTGCAGTTCGCGTCGCTGCCAGTTGCGTGCAGCGGCCTGCCATGAGCGCATGGGGTTTCGTCCCACCTTCCAGCCATTAGCCTCGTAGTAGTCCACAAAGCGCTGCGCATCGACCAGCTGCAGGCCCTGTGTGCGGCAGAAGTTCTCCACCTCCCACACGGTGGGCCGCTGCATGGGTGGCGTTCGGCGGCGGGTTGCGGGCTTGGGGGCTGCGGGTTCTGCCTTGGTCTCTGCTGCGAGTTCGCTTACTGCGGGTTCGATGCTTGCGGGCTTGATGCTTGCGGCCTTGGTCTCTGCTGCCACTTCGACAACCTCGGCTGCTGCTGCCTCGGGCACTGCTACCACCTCGGCCACTTGGCTCACCTCAGCTTCAGCCACCTCACCCTCAGCTTGGGCGTGGGGCGTGGTGTCACACACCACACTACTCTCTACACTCTTCTTTGTAATCTTCTTCTTTGTAATCTTATTCTTATTGTGTGCAGTAGGTGTGTGGTAAGGTGTGTGGTAAATTTCAGTATCGTCCTTCGTAACGTCTTGATACACAGTTATTAAGGAACAAGTAGGTGTGTTGTAGAGATGTATAGTACCTTTGTTGCAAAGGCTGTCAATAAAGTGGCGCACCTTGTAGCGCGACCACTCCCACCTTTGGCCCAGATATGCTTGTGTGGCAGCAATTTGTCCGCTGCGCACCGTCACTTTTGCTCCACCCACTTCTCTTTCAGTTGGTTCGGAGCCATAGTAGGCCATTTGTAGCAAGTCGAGGTATGCCTCGCTCTGCGTAAAAACTCGTTTGCGCCGCCACTGAGCAGTGTCAAAAAAATCGCGCGGCACGGATACATAGCCGTTGTTCATGGTAAAATTTGGTTTTATGGTTATGTTGTAAGGTCTTGTATGCCCCTCTGCGGGGGCTGTATACCAAAATGGGGAGGCCGTCACGCCTCCCCGAGTACTTGTGTGTCGGGTTCCGAAAAAAGGAAGTGCTTACCCGATATACAATTTGGCCTTTCGGCCCGGCACACTAAGTAACATACAATTTGGTTGCGTTTTGTATCTAATACCGATGCAAATGTAATACGCTTTTTCCAATTTTCCAAATCGGCAAAATTGGGCTTTTTTGCGTGTCAAAATATGACACTCCAAAAATCTGAAATGTTAAATTCGTGACGTAAATCGTTGAAAATCAGTATCTGCTTTTTGAGCCTCGAAGTCCCGTATTTATCTAAATGGTTGTTAATTTTCGGGGTAAAAAGGTGGTTGTTTTTTATTGTTTATTAAGAAAACGCGGCTCGTGCTGAGGCGGTGGTGTGGTGGGGGGGGGTGTTGGTTGTGGGTGGCTGGGCAGTTATTGTTTTATTGCTGCTTTGATGGTTTTTCATGGCTGCGTGCAGGTTTTGGCGCATGGCGTGCAGTGGGGCAAAAAACGCAATAATTCTGCACACAATATACAGAAGTGTGCAATAAGGTATGTGATGTTGTTAAACTTTCTTGCATATATGCATTTTTGTGGTGCGAGGGCTTGCATTTTTCTGAAAAGGCCGTATCTTTGCATCGTGTTTTTCATAGTATTAGATTTAAGGTTAACAAGGTTGGGATACAGTGGTATCCCATTTTTTTTGTCCCTATGTCAAGATGCCCCCGTTGCGTGAGGCTTGAAAGACACATGTGCCACCCCGTAAATTTATTTGCTCCGAAAGATTTTTTGCCCTGCCGTTGTTGGTGGGGGACATGGCTTGTATCTTTCTTCTCTTTTCTTCTCTTTTTTTCTTCTCATTTTTCCGACGCGAGACGCGTCGCCCCCATTAGAGGTAGCGTTTGGTGGTAGCGTTTGGTGGTAGCGTTTGGTGTTAGCGTTTGGTGTTAGAAGAAACGCAAGCTCTAATGGGGGCGACGCGTCTCGCGTCGGGATAGAGAAAGGAGAGAAAGGAGAGATAGTAGAGAAAGAAAGTGTGCTCGCGCTATGAGTTTCACACGCGCTCGCACAGCAGCAGGGTGTGGGTGCCGTCGGCCAGTGTGGTGGCAAAGATGTAGTAAGGGCCGCCGTCGCGGAGTTTGAGCCTTTTGCGTAGGGAGTCGACAGAGGCGGGAAAATTGCGCACGGCAAGGTTGGCCTGCGTGGTGACGCTGCGCAGCGCCTTGAGTTGCGCCTTGCCAAAGGTGTAGGTGGCCCGGAGCTCGAAGGTGCGGCCCTGGAACTCGGGCACGAGGTGGCTGGCGGTGTAAAGGTGGGTGTTGGTGTGCAACTTTTGCAGCTGGTAGTGCAGGGCGGTGGTTTTGAAAGCACCCGCCTTCATGATGGCCGGTCCCGGCTCGTAGATGTAGCGCAGCGGCTGCGCGGCAATGGGCGGTGTGGCTTCCGCCTCGGTTTGCGGGGTGAAGGTGAGAGAGCCGCTGATTGTGCCGTCGGGCAGGAGACTGGTGGCTGTGATGAGCGGATTGGTGCCGCCCTGGGCCTTGGCCTGGCGTGTGATGACGAGCAGGAGGTCCTTGCACTCGCCGGCGGTGGCCACGATGTGCACCTGGCTGACGCAGCCGAGGGCGCGCACGGCGGCTGCTATGTCGAGCATGGTGGATAGTTTGACCACTACCACGGGGGCTGCTTTGAGCATGCTTGGCGCGAGGGTTATGATGTCGGGCTGGCAGTCCTCAATGAGCACTGTTTTGCGGCCTGTGGCGGAGCGCCTTGCGGGGTCGATGAATATGAGGCTTGCGCTGTCGGGTGCGAGCTGTGTGAGGTGTTGTGTGGCGTCGGCATTGACGATGTGTGCTTGTGGCAGTGCGAGGAGTGGCAGGTTGTGTGCTGCGAGCTGGCAGAGCTGTGGTTGCTGCTCTACGTAGGTGGCTTGTGCAAAGAGTGGTGCCATGAATGAGAAGTCTACGCCGAGTCCGCCGGTGAGGTCGACGAGGTGTTGCCTTTGTGCGGGGAGGGGCAGCAGTTGCTCTACAAGGCTGGCTTTGTACTGTGCTGCGGGTTGCCCGGAGCATTGCTCGAGGGCGAGTCGGGGTGGGTACTCTATGCCGGGGGTTTGTGCCCAGAGTGGCACTTTGGTGGCCATGCGGCGGCGGCCTTCTTCTTGCTGGAGTATGTGTGCTGCGTTGGGCACGTGGTTGGCGGCAAGGTGAAGGGCCAGGCGGTCGAGTGGGAGGGTGGTGATGGGGTTGTTGGGCATGGGGATGGGCTTAATGGGGGATATTGGGCTTAATGGGCATAATAGGCGATGGGCATAATAGGCATAATAGGCATAATAGGCGATAGGCATATTAGGCATAATATTAGGCGATAGGCATATTAGGCTTAATAGGCATATTAGGCATAATATTGGGCGGGGGGCATATTAGGCGAGCGCTTGCTTGATGGGCGCTTGCCTAATGACAATAGGCATAACAGGCTTGCTTGGTGGCTTGCTTATTATGCCTATTGTGTTAAGTTTGGTGGGGTGTTATTTGGCTGGTTCGTTGAGCAGGCTGGCTATGGCTGCGTCGACCTTGGCAAAGTCGATGCGGGCGAGCGTGTTGCTCATGAGCTGGGCTATGCGGTCGTTGCACAGGTTGCCAATGCTGCCGGCGTGGGTGTGGTGAATGTTTTTGTCGGGGTGGAACTGGCCGGCTTCGATTTCGAGGCCTACCTTTTTGTAGGCGTCGCGGAAGGGGGTGCCGGAGGCTGCCAGACGGTTGACCTCCTCGACAGAGAACATGGGGTCGTAGCGCGGATCGTCGGTGATGTGCTCGTTGACCTTGATGCGCTCGATGATGTAGGTGGTCATGTGCAGACAGTCGATGAGGCGGTCGAAGGCGGGGAGGAAGGCCTCCTTGAGCTCTTGCAGGTCGCGGAAGTAGCCCGAGGGCAGATTGTTCATGATGAGTGTCATCTCCTGTGGCAGGGCCTGCAGGCGGTTCATGCGGGCACGTATGAGTTCGAACACGTCGGGGTTCTTTTTGTGCGGCATGATGCTTGAACCTGTGGTGCATTCGTCGGGGAGCTTGATAAAGCCAAAGTTTTGTGAGTTGAACATGCAGGCGTCGAAGGCGAGTTTTGCCACTGTGCCTGCCACTGAGGCGAGTGCGTAGGCCACGTTGCGCTCCATTTTGCCGCGTCCCATTTGTGCGTACACCACGTTATAGTCCATGGAGTCGAAGCCGAGCAGTGTGGTGGTCATTTGCCGGTTGAGGGGGAATGATGAGCCGTATCCGGCTGCCGAGCCGAGCGGGTTGCGGTTGGTGAGTCGCCATGCGGCTTCGAGGTAGAGCATGTCGTCGGCCAGGCTTTCGGCGTAGGCTCCGAGCCATAGTCCGAAGCTTGAGGGCATGGCCACTTGCAGGTGGGTGTAGCCCGGCATGATGATGTGTTTGTAGCGTTCGCTCTGCTTTTGGAGTTCGTCGAAGAGTTGTTTTACGGCCTCGATGACTTGTTGGAGTTTGTGGCGTGTGTAGAGTTTGAGGTCGACGAGCACTTGGTCGTTGCGTGAGCGTCCGGAGTGTATTTTTTTGCCCATGTCGCCGAGTTTGCGTGTGAGCATGAGTTCTACTTGTGAGTGCACGTCTTCAATGCCGTCTTCGATGACGAATTGTCCGTTTTGTGTGGTGTGGTAGATGTGGCGCAGTTCGTTGAGCAGTGGCTGGAGTTCGTTGTCGGCAATGAGGTTGATGCTGTGGAGCATGGTGACGTGTGCCATGGAACCGAGCACGTCGTAGGGTGCGAGGTAGAGGTCGAGCTCGCGGTCGTGGCCTACGGTGAAGCGGTCGATTTCTTCGAGTGGTTGTGTTGATTTTTCCCAGAGTTTCATAGTTGGATGTTGATTGGGTTATTGGGGGGGGTGGGCATATTGGGCTTGATAGGCATATTAGGCTTGATAGGCTTATTAGGCTTGATAGGCATATTAGGCTCAATAGGCATATTAGGCTTGATAGGCATATTAGGCTCAATGGGCTTGTGTGTGCCTTATAGCTCTATTTGTTCGGCGCTGACATTTTCGTGCATGAACATGGTGGCGCTTTGGTTGAATTTGTCGGGGCTCTCGGTGCTGAGGTAGTGGCATGTGCCGCGCTGTGAGAGCATGGTGTTGAGTTCGGGGTGCCGCATGAGGTACTGGCGCAGCGCTGCTGCCACGTACTCGCCCTGTGGCACGATGCGCACGCCGGGTGGGGTGTACTTCACGATTTTGTTCATGAGCAGCGGGTAGTGTGTGCAGCCGAGAATGAGTGTGTCGATGTCGGGGTCGAGGCGCATGATGCCTTCGATGCGCTTTTTGACAAAGTAGTCGGCGCCTGGCGAGTCGTACTCAAAGTTTTCGACGAGTGGCACCCACATGGGGCATGCGAGTGATGTGACGGTGATGTCGGGGCATAGTTTGTGCAGCTCGAGTGTGTAGGAGCCGGAGTTGACGGTGCCTTGTGTGGCGAGCAGTCCGATGTGGTGGGTGTGTGTGAGCGGGCCTACGGCCTCGACGGTGGGGCGTATGACTCCGAGCACGCGGCGTGTGGGGTCGAGTGTGGGGAGGTCGCGCTGCTGTATGGTGCGCAGGGCTTTGGCCGATGCGGTGTTGCAGGCGAGTATGACGAGCTGGCAGCCTTGCTGGAAGAGTGCTTGTACGGCTTGCAGTGTGTATCGGTAGATGATGTCGAATGAGTGTGAGCCGTAGGGTGCGCGTGCGTTGTCGCCGAGGTATATGTAGTCGTACTGTGGCAGCAGTTGGCGTATTTGTCGCAGTATGGTGAGTCCGCCGTAGCCGCTGTCGAAGATGCCTATGCGTGCCTGTCCTGGTGTGATGGACGGCAGTGGCGTGTGGGGGTTAGTGTTGGGTGTGTTGTTCATCGCGTAGGGGTTGTAGTTTTTCGATGACGTAGGGTGTGGCGTCTTGTCCGGCTTGTGGGTGTATGAAGGGGTAGGCGCCTGTTGAGGTGTCGATGATGTATTCGTAGCCGTGTTCGAGTCCGGTGTCTTTGATGGCTTGGTTGAGTCGTTGGCGCACGGGGGCGAGCAGTTGTTGCCATGTGGCGGCTATGAGTGAGTCGGCTTGTTGCCGGAACTTGATGTTTCGGTCGAGTGCGGCTTGCAGGTCGGCTTGTCGCTTGGCGAGTATGTTGGGTGTGAACTGGCTTTGGCCTTGTAGGAGTTCGGTGTACTGGCGCTGGAATGTTTGCTCGTTGTATTGTGTTTCGGCCTTGTAGCGCTGTGTGAGCTGCTGGAGGTCGGCTTGTGCCTGGTGGTAGTCGGGCATGGTGTGTAGTATGGAGTCGGCGTTGATGTAGCCGAACTTGATGGTGCTTTGTGCCATGGCTGCTGCGCTGATGAGTGTGGCGCAGATGAGTGTGATGGTGCGGTGTGTGCTCATGTTGTGTTGGAGGGATTGGTTTGTGCTGCGAAGATACGAATTTTAGGAGGAATAGGCGTAATGGGGGTGGGCATATTAGGCTTGATGGGCTTAATGGGCGCTGCAAGAAACGCAAGCTCTAATGGGGGCGACGCGTCCCGCGTCGGAAAAATATGCAGCTATTATTTAGTAGCGCTTGTATCTTTCCTTTTCATTTTTCCGACGCGGGACGCGTCGCCCCCATTAGAGCTTGCGTTTGGTGGTGGGGTTTGGAGCTTGCGTTTGGAGCTTGCGTTTGGTGGTGGGGTTTGTTGGTAGTTTTTTGTTGGGGTATTGTGCTTGATGCCCAGAGGTGTATTATAAGGAAAAGGCTGGCGCCTGGCGTTGCTGCTTGCAACGCTGAGGCACCAGCCTTGTGTGTGGGGTGTATGTAGTTATTACTCGCGGTTGGCACGTTTGCGTGCGAGGTGGTCGAGTATGACTTTGCGCATACGCATGGACTTTGGTGTGACTTCGACGTATTCGTCCTCCTTGATGTATTCGAGGGCCTCTTCGAGGCTGAATACGACGGGGGGGATGATGCGGGCCTTGTCGTCGGCACCTGATGCGCGCATGTTGGTGAGCTGCTTGGCTTTGGTGACGTTGACCACGAGGTCGTTTTCGTGGACGTGCTCGCCTACTACCTGTCCGGCATATACTTCGTCCTGTGGGTTGATGAAGAAGCGGCCGCGGTCCTGCAGTTTGTCGATGGCGTAGGCAAATGCGGTGCCGGTTTCGAGTGAGATCATTGAACCGTTGGAACGGCGCTGTATCTCGCCCTTGTAGGGCTGGTACTCCTTGAAGCGGTGGGCCATGATGGCTTCGCCTTGTGAGGCTGTGAGCACGTTGGTGCGGAGGCCGATGATGCCGCGTGAGGGTATGTTGAACTCGATGTCGACGCGCTCGCCCATGTTTTGCATGGAGGTCATTTCGCCCTTGCGGCGTGTGACCATGTCGATCATTTTTGATGCGAACTCTTCGGGCACGTTGATGGTGAGCTCTTCGATTGGCTCGCACTTTTGTCCGTCAATTTCCTTGTAGATAACCTGTGGCTGGCCTACTTGCAGCTCGTAGCCTTCGCGTCGCATGGTTTCGATGAGGATTGAGAGGTGGAGTACGCCGCGTCCGCTGACGATCCATGAGCCTTCGGTTTCGGAGGGTCGCACGCGGAGTGCGAGGTCTTTTTCAAGCTCTTTGTTGAGTCGGTCGGCAATGTGTCGTGATGTGCAGAATTTGCCTTCCTTGCCAAAGAATGGTGAGTCGTTGATGGTGAAGAGCATTGACATGGTTGGCTCGTCGATGGCGATGGTGGGGAGCGGTTCGGGGTTTTCGAAGTCGCAGATGGTGTCGCCGATTTCGAAGTTTTCGAGTCCGACTACTGCGCAGATGTCGCCTGAGCTTACGGCGTCGGTTTTTTGTCGTCCCATGCCCTCGAAGGTGTGCACTTCTTTGATTTGTGTTTTTTCGAGTGTGCCGTCGCGGTGTGCGATGGTGCATTTCATGCCTTCGCTGATGGTGCCACGGTGTACGCGTCCTACGGCTATTCGGCCGGTGTAGTTGGAGTAGTCGAGTGATGTGATGAGCATCTGTGGCGTGCCTTCAAGCTGCTGCGGCGCGGGTATGACTTCGATGATTTTGTCGAGGAGGTAGTTGATGTTGTCGGTGGGCTGGTTGTAGTCGGGGCCCATCCAGCCGTTTTTGGCTGATCCGTATACGACTTGGAAGTCGAGCTGGTCTTCGGTGGCTCCGAGGTCGCACATGAGGTCGAATACCATTTCGTAGACTTCTTCGGGGCGGCAGTTGGGTTTGTCGACTTTGTTGACTACGACGATGGGTTTGAGGCCGATTTGCAGTGCTTTTTGCAAGACGAATCGTGTTTGTGGCATGGGGCCTTCGAAGGCGTCGACGAGGAGTATGCAGCCGTCGGCCATGTTGAGCACGCGCTCGACTTCGCCACCGAAGTCGGAGTGTCCCGGTGTGTCGATGATGTTGATTTTGACGTCTTTGTATCTGATTGATACGTTCTTTGAGAGGATTGTTATGCCGCGCTCGCGCTCGAGGTCGTTGTTGTCGAGAATGAGTTCACCTGCGTTTTGGTTTTTGCGGAAGAGGTGTCCGGCGAGTAGCATCTTGTCTACGAGAGTGGTTTTACCGTGGTCTACGTGGGCAATGATGGCAATGTTACGAATGTCTTGCATTTTACTAATACCTTTTATCTATGTGGGTGCAAAGTTACGTATTAGTTTTTTTTTGTGGTGTGTGTCGGAGGGAAAATGTGTGGCGGGGGGGTGCTTGGTAGCCGCTAACGCGGGAAACAGAAGGATATAAGGACATAAGGACATAAGGCCGCTGCGCGGCTGTTGAAGCGCTTACCGCGGGAACATAAGAACATAAGCTACATAAGAAACATATAAGGCCGCTGCGCGGCTGACGGCCACGGACTGCGTCCGGGTGGCCTCAAGAGACATAAGGGCTGACGCCGTAGCGGTGGTTTGGTAGTGACGCTATGGTGTCAGCCCTTATATAAGGTTGCTGAAAAATGCCCCGACGCGAGACGCGTCGCCCCCATTAGAGCGCGATTTCCTGGCATAACAGTTCTTTACATGGCTTCAAATCCGCTTTTTAACCTGTTAATCTGATAGGAAACGCAAGCTTTAATGGGGGCGACGCGTCTCGCGTCGGGGCATTTTTCAGCAGCTTTTATATATTATAGGTGTGTGAGGGGTGTGTTATCTTTGTCCGAAACCTCGTCCGCTACGGGTGCTGGTGGGGCGGCCTGTGCCTCGCTGGGGGGTGTCGTGGCCTGTCTGACGGTAGTTGATGTAGGTGTCGCGGAAGGCTGGACGGGCTCCTGAGTTGTTGTTATTGTTGTTGGGACGGCCTGGTCGGCCGTAGTTGCCGTTGTTGTTATTGTTGGGGCGGTCGGGGTGGTTGTAGTTGCCGTTGTTGTTATTGTAGGGACGGTCGGGGCGGTTGTAGTTGCCGTTGTTGTTATTGTAGGGGTGGTCGGGGTGGCCGTTGTTGTAGGGCCAGTTGTAGTTGTTGTCGGGGCGGTTGTGATGGCCGTGGTGGTTGTGTGGGGGTGGCGGTGGTGTGGCGGGGCCGTATCCGTGCATGCCGGCACCGCGTCTGGGACGCCATGAGGCGTAGGGGCTTGGGCGGTCGGGACGGCGGCGGTGCCATGTGCAGCCGTGGTAGGTGATGTAGATGTTGGGGCGTGTGTAGTAGTAATAGCCTATGCGGTAGTGGTCGTAGACGGGGTAGTACCAGCGTGAGGTGTACCAGCGCACGGGACGGTAGAAGTAGTCGAGTGTGCTGAGTAGGTTGTACTGCCAGTCGAAGAGTATGCAGCGGAGGTCGATGTCGCGGTATTGCCAGTAGGCGCCTGTGATGTCGGTGGGGCCGTTGAGGCTCATGAGGTAGTCGAGGTTGATTTGGTAGGCGCGGTCGTACTGCTCGGGGGTGAGGTTGAGCTCGTAGGCCATTTTGTCGGTGATGAACCATGCTTGCTGGCGCGCGTCGTCGTAGCTGATGGCGCGTGCTGTGAGTGCCATGATGGCTATGATGAGGGTGAGTAGTGTGCGTTTCATGATTGTGTTGTGTGTTTTAGGGGGGTGTTGTGGGCAAATATCGGTATTTTTTGGGAGGTGGGGGGCGTGGGGCGGGGTTTTTGTGGTGTTTTTGGGTTATTTAACCTGGGGGCGGGGTGGTAGTTGATGGGATGGTAAGTAAGGGGGCATAATAGGCATATTAGGCTCATTAGGCGTGGTGGAAGGGTGGGCATAATAGGCATAATAGGCTCATTAGGCATGATGGGGAGGTGGGCATAATAGGCATAATAGGCTCATTAGGCATGATAGGGAGGTGGGCATAATAGGCTCATTAGACATGGTAGGGAGGTGGGCATAATAGGCATATTAGGCTCATTAGGCATGATGGGAGGGTGGGCATAATGGGCATAATAGGCTCATTAGGCATGGTAGGAGGTGGGCATAATAGGCATAATAGGCTCATTAGGCATGGTAGGGAGGTGGGCATAATAGGCATAATAGGCTCATTAGGCATGGTAGGGGGTGGGCATAATAGGCATATTAGGCTCATTAGGCATGATAGGGGGATAGGCTTGTTGGGTTGCTTGCTCCGAGTGTGGGGCGGGTGTGGGCGGTGGGGCAGAAATAGTGTACAATTTGTACACTTTTTTTGGTGTTGGGGATGGGGTGGTCGTATCTTTGCACCAGAAAATAGATGAGGGCGCTGCCTTGCCTGGTAAGCCGGCTATGATGTATATATATATTAAGGTGTATGTGCGGCGCGCTTGTGATGACCAAATTGTTTTACTAACTAACCAAATTGAAGTAATAGACCATGATTAATTTTGTAGTACGTTCGAGAAAGAATTTTAAGCTTGACAAGAAGCAGTATTTTCCTACCATTGCGGCCTCGGTGCCTGTGAAGTATGATGAGGTGGTGCAGCAGGTGGAGAAGTTTTGTACGCTGTCGGAGAGTGATGTGGCGGCTGTGCTCGAGGCTTTGGAACATGTGATAATAGATGCGCTGAAGCAGGGCAAGTCGGTGAGGCTTGGCACGCTGGGGTCGTTCCGCCCGACGATAGCTGTGGTGAAGAGCCGTGAGCATGAGGAGGATGTGTCGGCTTCGGACATAAAGTTTTTGCGCTGCCGCTTTACGCCGAGTGGCAAGATGGCCCGCAGCTTGATGATGAAGGAACTGAAGTTTAAGTTGCTGAAGGGCATTGGTGCGGCTGTTGGCGGCAAGGAGGTGGGCAATGCCTGATGGCGCTGCGGGTAAAGGCCCGGCCGGCTCTGTGGGGTCGGCTTGGGCTCCTGCCTCGGCCATGCTGATGATAGTGGCGGGTATTGTGCTGGCTGGCGCTGGCTTTGTGGTGGACCCTTTGGGCGAGCTGAGTGATTCGGTGCTGTGGTTTGTGTCGCAGGGGCTGATATATGCCGGGGCCATATTTGGTGTGGCGGTGAGTGTGAGTGCGCGTCATGGCGGTGTGCGGAAGGTGTGATTGTAAAAATGTATTGTATATGCGTAAGATAGATGATATTATTATTCATTGTACGGCTACTGCTGAGGGGCGTGATGTGAGTGTGGCTGATATCAGGCGCTGGCATAAGGCGCGTGGGTTTGTGGACGTGGGGTATCATTATGTGGTGTATCTTGACGGGAGTGTGCATGAGGGTCGTCCTCTGGCTCAGGTTGGTGCTCACTGTCGTGGGCATAATGCGCACAGTGTGGGGGTGTGTTATGTGGGGGGACTGGCTGCTGACGGGCGTACGCCCAAGGATACGCGGACTGCGCGGCAACGTGTGGCGCTGGAGGCGCTGGTGCAGCTGCTGAGGCTGAATTTTCCCGGGGCGGGGGTGCATGGGCATAATGCTTATGCGGCTAAGGCTTGCCCTTGCTATGAGGTGAATGGGTGATGGCGGTGGCTTGATGGCGGGTGATGGGCATAATAGGCATAAGAGGCCTAATAGGCGGGTGTGTGATGGCGGGTGATGGGCGATGGGCATAATAGGCATAAGAGGCCTAATAGGCGGGTGTGTGATGGCGGGTGATGGGCATAATAGGTGATGGGCATAATAGGCTCAATAGGCCTAATAGGCGGGGGGGGATGGCGGGTGGTGTGATGGCGGGTTGCTTTGATTGATTTACTTTATTTACTTACTTTATTTATTTTTGATACCATGATTAAGTATAAGATTAGTTCGGTGAAGAGCCCTAAGAGTGGCTTGAAGGTTTATTTCCCAAGTATTGTGCAGGTGGCTCACTTGTCGTTTGACGATGTGGTGACTGCTGTGGAAAAGGAGTGTACGCTGACGCGTGCAGATGTGAGAGGTGCGCTCTCGGCACTGGAGTATGTGGTGCTGAAGGAGCTGAAACAGGGTAATACTGTGCGCCTCGGTGGTGTGGGGTCGTTCAGACTGACTATCGTGTCGAAGAATGGCGAGGACGATGCGGCTAAAGTGTCGGCACGAAACATTGCACGGGTGCGTACGCACTTTACGCCAAGTGGGGCTATGAGTGCGGCCTTGCAGGGCAGCGAGATTAACGCGGTGGTTCAGTAACAGGGCGACGGGTTAATATGCAGATGCGTGGGGGAGTGGGTGCGAATGGCGCGCGCTCTCCTTCGCTCTTTTTTGGGTTGCTGTAGGGATATTATGCTCACGGATTACACTGATCGCACGGATTTTTTTGCTCGCGCAACGTGCTTTAGCCCCACGGAGATGGCGGAGATGACGGATTTTGTGAGCATTGCATGCTCACTTCGCTATTGGCCCGTAACGTACCCGTGGCGAAATATGTTAGCACAGATTATGTAGTAAGCTACCTGTCCGCAGCAACGGGCTAATAGCGAGGTGGGCATGCAATGCTCACAAAATCCGTCAAATCCGCCATCTCCGTGGGGCTAAAGCACGTTGCACGAGCGAAAAAAAATCCGTGCAATCGGTGTGATCCGTGAGCATACTTTTTTTGATGTTTGTGTGCGGGGTGGGTGGGGTGGTGGTTCTTTTTTTGGTGGCGGAGGGTGGGTGTGTGGGGTGTTTGTGCTAATTTTGTAGGGCGAAGCGCTTTAAGTTGTCAACTTGTCGGCTCTTTAGCCTGAAATTCTGCCGACGGATTAAAATATTATATATAATGGATATATCACCATTTGCCTCGCCGCTGTATTTGCTGGCCAAGCCGGCGGGGGCACGTTGTAACTTGGCCTGTAAATATTGTTACTATCTGGAGAAAGGCAAGCTCTATGCCGACCGGCCGACAGAGGTGATGAGCGAGGAGATGCTCGAACGCTTTGTGCGCGAATATATCGGTGCGCAGACTATGCCCGAGGTGCTGTTTACATGGCACGGCGGTGAGGCGCTGATGCGTCCGCTGTCGTTCTATAAACGGGCGGTGGAACTGCAGCAGAAGTATGCTGGCGGCCGCAGGATAGACAACTGCATACAAACAAACGGTACGCTGCTGACAGATGAGTGGTGCCGCTTTTTTAAGGAGCAAGGGTGGCTTGTGGGCGTGAGCATAGACGGGCCGCAGGAGTTTCACGACGAGTACCGCCGCAACAAGGGTGGGCGGCCGTCGTGGGCACAGGTGATGCGTGGCATTGACTTGCTGAACCGCCATGGCGTGGAGTGGAACGCGCTGGCTGTGGTGAATGACTTTAATGGCGATTATCCGCTGGACTTTTACCACTTTTTTAAGGAGATAGGGTGTCACTACCTGCAATTTACGCCCGTGGTGGAGCGCGGGCAGCATCATGCTGACGGGCGTGGCCTGGCGTCGCCCACTGAGGCCGGCGAGGGTGGTGTGCTCGACTTTAGTGTGAGCCCCGAGCAGTGGGGACGCTTTTTGTGTGCGATATTTGACGAATGGGTGCGTGAGGACGTTGGCACGTACTTTGTGCAGCTGTTCGATGCCACACTGGCCAACTGGGTGGGGCAGCAACCGGGCATTTGCACGCTGGCTCCCACGTGTGGCCATGCGGGGGCTATAGAGTGGAACGGCGATGTGTATGTGTGCGACCACTTTGTGTTTCCGGAGTATAAGTTGGGCAATATCATGACCGACTCGATAGTGGGCATGATGCACTCTGAGCGGCAGCATGCCTTTGGGCAGGCCAAGCGCACGGCGCTGCCGGGGCAGTGCAGGGGGTGCAAGTATTTGTTTGCGTGCAACGGGGAGTGTCCGCGCAACCGCTTTGCACATACGGCCGCTGGCGAGCCCGGGTTGAACTATCTGTGTAAGGGTTACTACCAGTTCTTTGACCACGTGGCTCCGTATATGGACTTTATGAAGGCACAACTCGAACGGGAATTGCCGCCCGCGGCTATTATGGAGGCTGTGCGGCGCGAGCCCGGGAGGTTTGGGGCGTAGTTCTTGGTTCTTAGTTTTGAGTTTTGAGGTTATGAGGTTAGTTCTAAGTTTTGAGGTTATGAGGTTATAAAGTAACCTCTGCGAGTTAAACAGCAAAAGGTAACTTTATAACCTCATAACCTCAAAACTTAGAACTCCCTCCTCCTCCCTCCCCCTGCCCCCCTCTCTTGTTACTTATAAAATAAATTGCTAACTTTGCGGCCATAACAATATATATCAATTAATATGGCACAAGAAGACGTATTTAAGAAGATTGTATCACACTGCAAGGAGTACGGTTTCGTATTTCCTTCGAGCGATATATACGATGGTCTGGCAGCCGTGTACGACTATGGCCAGAATGGCGTGGAACTGAAGAATAACATCAAGCAGTATTGGTGGCAGAGCATGGTGCTGCTGCATGAAAATATAGTGGGCATTGACTCGGCTATATTTATGCACCCCACCATCTGGAAGGCTTCGGGACACGTTGATGCCTTTAATGACCCCTTGATAGATAACCGCGACTCGAAAAAACGCTATCGCGCCGATGTGCTCATCGAGGACCAGATAGCAAAGTATGAGGAGAAGATAGACAAGGAGGTGGCTAAGGCACGCAAGCGCTTTGGCGATGCTTTTGACGAGGAAAAGTTCCGCCAGACTAACCCCCGCGTGCTCGAACACCAGGCTAAGCGCGACGCCCTGCACGCACGCTACAGCGAGGCCATGAACAAAATGGACCTTGACGAGCTGAAGCAGATTATACTCGACGAGGAGATTGTTTGCCCCATTTCGGGCACACGCAACTGGACCGATGTGCGCCAGTTTAACCTGATGTTCAAAACCGAGGTGGGCTCTACTGCCGATGGCGCAAGCACGATCTACCTGCGTCCGGAGACGGCACAGGGCATATTTGTGAACTACCTGAATGTGCAGAAAACTGGCCGCATGAAGATACCTTTCGGTATAGCACAGATAGGCAAGGCCTTCCGCAACGAGATTGTGGCCCGTCAGTTCATCTTCCGCATGCGCGAATTTGAACAGATGGAAATGCAGTTCTTTGTAAAGCCCGGCACGGAGATGGACTGGTTCAAGCAGTGGAAAAAGACCCGCCTGGCCTGGCACGAGGCTCTTGGCTTTGGCGATGAATGCTACCGCTACCACGACCACGAAAAGCTGGCTCACTATGCCAACGCTGCTACCGACATAGAGTTTAAGATGCCGTTCGGATTTAAGGAGGTGGAGGGTATTCACTCGCGTACCGACTTCGACCTGTCACAGCACGCCAAATTCTCGGGCCGCAAGATTGAATACTTCGATCCTGAGGAGAACCGCAGCTATACACCGTATGTGATTGAAACATCAATCGGTGTGGACCGCATGTTCTTGAGCGTGATGTGCCACTCATACCAGGAGGAGAAGCTCGAAAATGGCGAAACACGCGTGGTGCTCAAGTTGCCCGCCCCGCTGGCTCCCGTAAAACTGGCAGTCATGCCGCTCGTGAAGAAAGACGGACTGCCCGAAAAGGCTCACGAGATAATGAACGACCTGAAGTTCCACTTCAACTGCAAGTATGAGGAGAAGGACTCTATTGGCAAGCGCTACCGCCGCATGGACGCCATAGGCACGCCTTACTGTATCACCATCGACCACGACACGCTCAACGACAACTGTGTGACACTGCGCGACCGCGACACCATGCAGCAGACGCGTGTGGCCATCAGCGACCTGCGTGCCCTCATCGAGGACAAGGTGAGCATCACTTCACTGCTCAAAAAGTTGCAGTAAGTGTCTTGCTGACTACACATAGATTTTACACATACACACACGCATTTACCACGTAACGTAATGGGGGCTTATGAGGCTTGTATTGCCCCATAAGCCCCCAATTTTTATGTTGATGGCGGTGATATGTGTGGGTGTGAACGCAAAAACTCAGATATTAAATCTCTACTTATGCGCAAAATACTTAACACGCTTGCGGCCCTTGCCCTGGTGGTGCTGCCCATGGCCATGGCTTCGTGCAGCGACAACACGGGCGAGAGCGATGATGCCGAGTTTGCCAACTGGCGCAACCGCAATGCCGCCTTTTACGACAGTCTGCTTGCTGTGGCCCGCACCGATGTGGCACAGGCCAAGGCTGCTCACCCCGACAACTGGCAGGCGTACACGCCGTGGCGCTTGTTGCCCAGCTTTTCAAAGCCGTTTGCAAGCCAATCTACCGACACGGTGGTGGCCCGCGTGATAGAAAGTGCCGCCACACCCGGTCTGACACCTTACTACACCGACAGTGTGCGCGTGAACTATATAGGCCACCTCATGCCTACCAAGAGTTACCCCAAGGGCCGTGTGTTTGACCACAGCGGGGTGTATGAAAACGAGAGCTACGTGTTCAGCGCGCAGTACTCTACGCCCACAAGTTTTGCCGTGTCAAACCTGGTGGAGGGCTATACCACGGCCCTTATGCACATGCAGGTGGGCGACCGCTGGCTGGTGTACATTCCCCAGCAGTTGGGCTACCGCTCGTCGGCCAGCGGGGTGCTGCTCCCGTATTCAACCCTCTGCTTTGACATGCAGCTCAAAAAGGTGGCTCGAAAGGGCCATTCGCTGAGCGAGTAGGGGGGGCGGGAGTTTTGAGTTTTGAGGTTATAAGGTTATAAGATTACCATTGTTTACTCAACACGCAGAGGTAACTTTATAACCTCATAACCTCAAAACTCAAAACTCCCGCCCCCCCCTAACCCCCTAAAAGTGACAAGACTCCGACACACGTATAGCGTGTGTCGGAGTCTTGTCACTTTTAGATCCTACTGTCCGAGCTTAAACTCCACCATGCCCTTTACAAAGGCCTTGATAATAAGTTCCGTAGTATTGGTAGCGTTAAACTTCGACAGCAGATGCGCCTTGTGCGTGTTGATAGTGTTCACACTCACGTTAAGAATGCGTGCAATCTCGTTAGCCCTCAGTCCGCGCGCCAGTTGTTGCAGCACATTGTGCTCCGTGGTGGTAAGGTGTCCGCACGAGTCGGGAATGTGCATCTCGATGTGCCGCACCAGCTGCTGAAAACGTTTGCAAAAGTAATTGTCGCCCCTCGCAATATTGGTAACAGCCATCTGCAGCTCCTCCACGCCACAACTCTTAAACACCACCCCGTCGGCCTCAGAGCGCATAATGGCATTGATGTTCCATATCTCCTCGTGCGAGGTGTAAACCATTGTGCGCACCTCAGGCAGCACCCGTTTAACATGCTCAATAAGCGCTATGCCCGAGCCGTCGGGCAAGTCGAGGTCCACAATGCACAAATCGACGTGGCCCCCGGAGTCGAGCAGCTGCATGGCGTTGTGCATGGTTGTGCACAAAAGCACATTGCCCACACCGGGTGTGCGCTGCAGGCACACCTTAAGCCCCTCGAGCAGTATGGCGTGGTCGTCGCAGATGAGTATGGAGTATTGTTCAGGCATGATATGGCAGATAATTTTCTTAAACTGCAAAATTATACGTTTGCTTTTGTTTGCACCTCATTAAAAATAATGATTTGCACCACTGCGCGTGCAGTACGAGGCATCTTTATGCCCACAAATGTAGCAATTGGAGTACAAAACGAGCGTATTGGGGGGGATAATTTCATTAATTTTAATGACAAAAACTATAAACAAGAATTATATATTTGCAACAGAAACCTAACGCAATGCCGTTGGCAGAACTTCTGGTTAACAAATTAACGGGTTGACAAGTTAACAAGTAAGCATGCCATACAATAGTTATAAACTTAAAAAGCTTGGCAAACTTACCCGTCACCCCGTCAACCAATTACGCCTAACGCAATACAATCAACAAAACATTTAATACGTATGAAACTTACCAACCACCTGCGCCGCGTGCTGGCCGCCACCTTGTTCGGCCTTGGCTGCCACACCGCAGCCCTGCACGCGCAAAACATCATGTTGCACCTCGATGCCCCGCAAGGCATTGATGCACAAACCCTTGCTGCCGACATCGGTACGCTAAAAATCACATTCTCAAACTCCAAAGACTTCTTCGACACCAGTCTTTACGCCGCCAACACCCTCGACCTTGGCAGCGACTACTATAATGAAGGAGGTTCTTCCAAAGACAAGTACCACAAGTATTACAGCCGCGAGCTCACCCTCAACGCCGATGATGGCAACGGCAATGCGTGGTGGGGCAACACAAACAAGATTGAATTCAAGTTTGACAATTTGCGCCGCTATGTTAGCGGCCGCACGGACCAACCCATCTACTACCGCATCTACAGCCCCCACTTCAGCCGCATCATCACGGGGCAGATCGACCCCACCGATGCCGAAGAGGTGACACTGCACCACACCGAGCTGACACAAGCCCGCCGCGTGGCCTTCATGCCACCCGTGGGACGCGACGGCAATGCCGTGCCAGCCATTCTCGCCCCCGACCTGCGCATAGGCACCTGCAACGGCTTTAGAGAGTACAACCCCAATATGCAAGACCTCACAGAACCCTTTGCACGCTACGCCTACAAGGGCGACACCCTGCGCTACCTTGTAGTGCCCAACAGCAGCGAACTCGCCCTGCATGCCGACTCCATCGTAGTGACCGACACCACCACCTGCGTCACCACCGACTACCGCAAGGCCGTGGAGTGCCGCTTCTACATCACCGACAGCCAGGGCCAGCTGTGCCCCGTCACCAACGGCCAGTTAGCTTCGGTATACTACAAGTTGCAACCAGGCTTCAAGTCTGACACAGGCTTCCGTGGCTACGGTGACTACAATTTTGGCGGCAATATTTTTGAACCCACCGCCCCCGACGGCACACATGCCGCCTATGCACTCCCGGGTCGGCAAACATTCCAGCTCCGCATGCCAACGGTGCAAACCACCGACCCCGACTTCCTCATGCCCTACAATGCCGATGGAGGTTATATTTTAGGCGAGGTGACCATACCCGCCAGCACCGAACCCGTCAGCCTGTCGATAGCCAAAAGCAAACCCCTGCGCGTCACCACCACACTGGCCGATGCCGCGCCCTATGCCGACCACCTGCAGTTTAGCGCCCACACCTATGTCAACCCGCCTTATTCATGGGCAGACGATACCAAGATGTCTGTAGAGTGCAAGGAGGTGAGCCGCCAAATCAAAGGCAACGACCTCGTTGTCACCACCCTTGTTGAGGGCAGCACATGGCCCATTTTAGCCCTCAACGCCCAATATGGCGCACAGAGCGACACCATAGCCAGCGTGCTCAGCACGTATTGCAGCCTGTACAGCGATCCGTTCGACCCCCGCACCGAGTTCAGCCTCACACTTAAAAATTTCCATTTACCCCCATTCAGCAAACTGCACCCCGTCAAGTTCATTGTGCCCTGTCACCTCTTGCAGCAAGGCGAAGAACTCTACATACACGGACAATTGTCTGTTGCCGAGGACTGGCGCTGTAGCACATTTGCCACCCATCACGAAGGCTGCGCCAAATCACTCAACCCCGGCACCGCAACCCCCGTTCCCCACGACACACTCACCGTCATACTGCCCGAGGGCAACCACGAATGGTGCGTGGGCAAAAAAGGCGAAAAACTTGACTCTGCCAACATCCACACCTTCACCCTCGGTGCCACCGACACCCTCACGCAGACTATCTACGACCGGGAGTTTGCACTGCTGCGCGTCAACTGCCTGGGTGCCGACAGCATCTATGTGTACAACAAGGTTCCTGCATGGCATCACTACTGCCAGAGCAAGTTCACCAAGGGCCGCTTTTACTATGCCGACGAAGCAATTCCTCTCCGCCCCGGCTACAACGAGCGCACCATAACCTGGCGCGAGGCAAAACTGCAAAAGGACACCCTATACAGTCTGTCATACTGGCTCGAGGCCCCAATCACCTATGTGGACGAGGACGGCAGTTACTACACCTCCTACACCTATTTCAGCCACCCCGACAACTATCTCAGCTTAGAAAAACTGCAAACCGCCACCCCCGACAGCGCCATCTGCATATCAACGGGCAGCAGAGTCAACCTTGCAGTATATACAAGAGGCACGTTCGACCCCGCACGCTTCATTACCATCAACCCTTCTGAGGCCGACACCACCGTGGCAGTTTATACCCAGAAAACCGTTCGTGTCAATTTCTTTTACAAGGGCGGAATCGTGCCAGGCTTTGAACGCTTGAACATGTGCTATGGCAATGAGCAAACGCACATCGTGCCACATAGCAGATTCTATCGCCGCAGCCGCATGGATCTCGAGCCAGGTCACTACACCATGTCGGGCGTTGTGGCATACGAGGATGACAACACTGGCTACTACGTCACCACCCCCTTCAGCATCGCATTCGATATCGAGGCCAACCACCCCACCACCATCGAGCTATGCCCCGACCCCACAGCCGTAGCCGCAGCCCCCGCCGATAGCGCCCCTGCCAAGGCAGCAGCCTGCTACGCCCCCGACGGACGCCGCATCAGCACACCGCAGCCCGGCCTCAATATCATCAAGATGACCGACGGCACTGTGCGCAAGGTGATAGTCAAATAAAAAAGTATTGCTCTACGTTCAAGCACCAAGCACAATCTCAAAACTCTACCTCAAAGCGCAACCTCCAAACGCAACCTCTAATGGGGGCGACGCGTCCCGCGTCGGAGCATTTTTCAGCAGCCTCGTCTCGTGGAAAAGGGTAGGGTAGTGATAAGGAAATGCGCCCCCCATTAGAGATTGGGGTAAGAGAAGTGATAGAGTGTACCCCAGGTGCTAAAGCGCGCAATAAATAAAAAAGAAAGCAATTACACATCACGTGCCAACTGCAAAGCATACCATGCTTGCCAGTTGGCACGTTTTTTATATATTTGCAATTCATAGGCAAAATCCTTAGTAAACAGGTCGACGAGCAGGTATGCGCTACACATATATATTATATTAAAGTAACAATAGCAAGAGACTTAGCAAACTTACCCGTCACCCCCAAACCCCAACACACTATGAAAAAACTCCTCCTCCCCCTCCTCATCACCCTCATGCTCACACCCGTGCTTGCAGCCGCACAGCCGCAAGCCGACTCCCTGCGCCACCTCCTGCGCACACAGCCGCACAACCCCCACCTGCTGGCACAAATGGCACAAGCCTTCAGCACCTCGTGCCCCGACTCCGCACTACACTACGCCCAGCTCGCCACCCAACACAAAGCCAAAGGCGCCGACATCGTCACCCTCGAGGCCGCACGTGGCGAGGCACTCGCCGCACAAGGCCACATACAGCAGGCACTCGGCCACTTTACCCAAGCCTACAAAGTGGCCCAAAAACACCACCTCGCCGACCAGCAGCACAACCAGCTATGCAGCATGGGCATCTGCCACAGCCGCCTGCAGCAATTCGACCAGGCTGCCAAATGCTACGACCAAGTCATAGCCTACGCCACACGCCACCACAACCACCAACTGGCCTTTGCAGCCTACCAAAACTATGGCGCCATGTGCAGCCGCATAGGCCGCCCCGACGACTGCCGCACCCTACTGCTCAACGCACTCAAATATGAACGCGCCGCCGAACCCGCACAACGCATCTCCGTATATGCCGGCCTCGGCACCATCCTCACCTACAACCCCGCCACCTTTGCACAAGCCGAGCAATACCTGCAGCGCGGCATCAACCTCGCACGCCAGGCCCACGAACCACTAGCCGAGGCAAGCTGCCTGTCGCCACTCATCACCCTGCTCACACAGCAGCCCAACCGCTACGCCGAAATACCAGCCCTCATAGCCCGCGCCAACACCATCGTCAGCGGCCTCGCTCCCGGCGGCACCGAACGCATGCAGCTCGAGCACGCCAAGGTCAACTACTACTTCGTCACACGCCAGTGGGCACCCGCCCTGCAGTCCGCCCTCATGCTCTATCACAACGGCCCCGCAGTATCATCAGAGCGCGACAAAGTCATGCTTATGGTAGCCCGCGCCTACGAGGGCACAGATCAGGCACCACGCGCCTGCTACTTCTACCGCGAGGCATACTACATAGCCGACTCCCTTCACCAGCTCAACATACAGCAGCAAGTAGCCGATGCCGCTGCACGCTACGATGCCAAGGAAAAACAACTCAAAATAGCCCAACTGCAAAAGGACGCCGCACAAGCCGAAGCACGCCAGTGGCGCCTTGGCGCAAGCCTTGCCGTAGCCACCCTGCTACTCATCATCACCATAGCAGGCGCCATCATGCGCCACCGCCACCAGCAGCGCAAGGCCGAGCTCGAACAGGCCCGCCGCTACATCGACGGCATCGAAACCGAGCGCAAACGTCTGGCACAAGAGCTCCACGACGGCGTGTGCAACGACCTCCTCGTGGCCGAAATGCAGATAACCAACACCGCCTCCACCGCCCAGGCCACCCAGCAGCTCAACGCCGTGCGTCAAAACATACGCCACATCTCCCACCAGCTCATGCCCCCCAACACCGCCTTTGCCACCCTCGACCAAACCCTCTCAGCCCTGGCCTGCAAGCTCCACGAGATGGGCAGCATAGCCATCACCTTCAGCGCCACCCCCGCCCATCACAACTGGGCCGCCCTGCCCGCCGCCCAGGCCCACCAGCTTTACCGCATCGCGCAAGAGCTCATCACCAACCTCATCAAGCACACCCCGCAGCTCACCCACATCAGCATCACCCTCACCCACAGCCCCGCCGCCCCCCACACCACGCTCACCATCGCCCACACCGCGGCCACCACACCAGCCGCCCCCTCACCAACTGCCGCTCCGTCTTCCGCTGGTGCCGCCCCGTCCCCCGCATCGTCCACCCCCGGCATAGGTCTGCGTTCCATCAGCGAGCGAGTCAAGGCCATCAGCGCCACCATCACCCACGCCACCGGCCCCCAGGGCCAGCACATCACCACCATCAGTTGCTAAACCAAACCCGTTGGCGGGGACAGGAGTTGGAAAATCCAACGCTTGTCCCCGCCAACGGGTTTTAGAAGTAGTATGATATAGAAGTGGCAAGATAATCGTTGTCGAGATGTCGCTTGTTGCCGAGGTCGGCTTTGTAGTAAAAGGACCAGTCCCAATGTTTCCAGGCAATGCCAATACCGCACGAAGCAGCAAATTCGTTTTCGATAGACTTGTCTCGCACAGCATTGAAATAGCCCGTGGCATCAACAAAAAGTTTGGCATTTTTACTGATATTGCACACATTGACCTTAAGCTTGGCAAAGAGTGGCAGGTGGAAACAGGTTTTCGACTCATCGTTGTAACCATACCAAACGGTATATCCCACAAGCCCGATCTTGGCGCCCAGCAGGAATTGTACGGGAGTATTATAATTGCCAAATTTCAGACCAAGTCCAACATTATAGAACCATACAATGTCAAGGTCGTTGTCAGTGTCATCATAGCATGACGGATTAAAGCCGACGTCCATCCATTCAAGGCCAAACTGAATGATGTTGCCGTTGGCACGCCGCGCGGCCATTCTGTTGCGTTTGCAGTACAGCTTGTAGTTCTTCTTTTGCCAGTCAATGTAGCGTTGCACAGCCTGTCGTGTGGAGGAGTCTTTGGCATAGCTCAAGGCTTCAGCTCCTGCGCTGTCGTAGGAATATATGGTTATGGACTGTGCTATGGCCAATGCCAGCAGGTTTGATATCTCTTTGCTGTAACAGCTGTAGGGGTAGTTTGTCAGAAAAGCTCTGAGTGCCCCTTCAGTGTTTCTGTTGCGTGCCGATGTGTAGTCAACATACTCCTGTGCTTGTTTGTAGCAGGGCTGGCTCGCAGGCGACAAGTCTTGCTCCCCGCCCGCCAGGTTGAACTCATTCAGAGCCTGTTCATATTGTTGCAGTCTGAAGTGTGCCAGGCCGTCAAGCTCGTGTATGCGCCTGTACGCATCAGCCACGCATGAGGCATCGGGGTACTTTGATATGAATGCGTAGATGTCAGACTTTTGGGCCGACAATTTTATCGCGTTCCATGCTGCAGCCGCTTCCAAATTGTTGATAGTGCTGCGCGCCTGCTGTTCAAAAAAACGGAATTGCGACATTCGCAAGTATTCCTGGCAGGCCGCTATGGTGTTAGCCTCTTTTGCTTTATCCCATAGTTTGAAGTCAGCTATGCGGTTTTGTACATCGGCGACATATTTGCCTTTAGGGTAACGTTCCAGATATTTTTCGAGAGCGTCACGTGTGGCAGTTTTGCACGCAGTTTCGTAACACTTCCTTTCTGCTGCTTGCTGTTTCGCAATTTCTTCTTTCTTCTGGTTGATATATTTCCTCAGGGGTGTTTGTGTCACCGTCACCTTGCGGGGTTTCGGGCGGTGTCGGGACCTGATGGTGTTTTGGGCGTATGCCATGTTGCAGGCGCATAGCAAGCAGACGATGTGCAGCAGCCGTGTGAGTTGTGTCATAAGTCGTTAGTTGTGTCAAGGCAATCTTGCAATTCCTTCTTGATGGTTCCGAATTTGAGCTGGCTGCGATCGCCCTTAAAGTTTCTCAGTACAGCCTCCACTTCGCACAACCTCTTGCCGAACCAAGTGCCCTTCCAGTCACTGTATTGCTTGTAGTTGATGTAGGCCGGCAAGTTGTGCAGTTTGCGCAGCTGCTCGTCAGCGTTCTTGGCAAAGGGGTTATCTAACATCTTCTCAGCTGACGTGATGAAGTCGAGCAGCTGCTTTATGTCAGCTTGATAAGATTTGAGCAACTTATAGTTTACAGAGTGCTGTGTTATAATATCCTTGTCCGTAACAGCCTCGAAAGCAGGTATGGCCAATTTCTCTACGCTGTAAGCCTCGTAGGGTATGTAAAGGAAATTTGAGGCAATGTTGAACAGACAGACATTAGCCTTTCTCTGTGCCTGCTGCAGTTCGCCACATTTGAGTTTGAATGTGGCACATTCGGTGCGTGCCGTTTGCAGTTGGGCCGCCAGTGCCGAGTCATTCTTGACTGTTTTGCTGTATTGGGACAGTAACGCCTTGTAGGCGGTCATGGCACTGTCCCGTTCGCTTTTCAACTTTTCGAGGTCGCGCATGCTGATTTTAATTTCCACTTCATTGTCAGCGTGCGCAGTAGAGTCCGCCTTGTTTTGGGCGAGTGCAGGTGCTGTCGCAGCAAGTGCGAGCAGCGGCATAATGTGCTTCAACATTTTTTGGGGGGAGTGTTAGTAATTATAGTAGTTAGTAGCCTCATCGTAATAATTGCGTGCCCTGTTCCACAGATTGTCGGTGCTGCGCTTTGAGCCGTACAGTGCCTTAGCCTGCTCGTCGTACTGGTTGACAGCCCGTTCAACGGTGGGCACTAATGAGTTCTCGTAATACTGCTGCGTCACAAAGCGGTAGTTGGCCAGTTTTTCAACCATGCCTGCCGCATAGTTGTAGTGCGCTGCGGCAATGCGCGGTCGCACACCGTTAAGCGCATTCATCAGATTGGTGCAGTTCGACAGATAAGGGTCGTTGGCCAGCTGTCGCGCCCGGTCTATGGTGCTGCGTGCTGCGGCAATGCCCCTGAACCCGCTTGCGCGGCTCACGGCACACGCCTGCTTGTAGTTGCCAATGATGTTAACTATCAGCGCCAGCGAGTCGGCCGTCGACCGCTTCAGCGCACTCGAATGGTCAATATGCTTTATGCCTCTCAGTTTGGCCACCACCGCAAGCATGTGGCTCTGGTCGTCGGTGTGCCACACGCTTTGGCGGAATTTGCCGAATGCACTGTCAAGAAACGCGGGCGCATAGATGGCCAGCAGTTTGTCAATAGCAGCATTGGCCGCCTCGTCCTCCACCTTGCCCTCGGTGGCGTAAATGCGTATTTTGCTCTGGGCGTCAGGTAGTATGGAGTCCATGCCAGCCAGGTCTGCGTTGGCCATTGCGTTGCAGCAGTTGTCAATCTGCTTGGCATATTGGTTGACAGCTTTGGTGGCCATGGGTGGAGCCACCTGCGTCTTGGCATAAAACATGACACCCCCTATGGCAAGCGCAATGGCTACGATGAGTATGATTATTTTGATTGTTACTTTCATTTTCTTTAGAGTTGAATGACGTGTTGGTGGGATAACGGGGTGCTGCCCTGAAATCCGCCAACACGTTCTGCTGTATTATTTTTTTATACTACCGCGTTTACCGTCTGTGCCGTCATTCTTACCAGCCCCACTTTTATCAGTTGCCTTTTTGGCATTCTTTTTCGCCGGCTTCTTATTTTGGGCGCTGGCCGGCCTTATGGTCTGGCCTTTGCTGTGACTTCGTGGGCTGGCTGGTGCCGGATCAGGGGCTGGGGCCTGCGTTGGCACATCATTCTGTTGGGGAACTGATGGCGTTGTCTGGCTTTGGGGCGTTGCGGTATTGGTAATGCTGTTAATGTAGTTGTTGATGTTTATCTGCTTGTCATCTTTGGTATTGTACTTACCGTCATGCGTGCCGGGGCGGCTGTCGGCAGGTATTTGCTCGAGCGCTTCCACAATTTTGCCCAGCTTGTCATTGTTCAGTGTGGCATTCCTGTCTTTTATCTTGTTAACCTCAAACTCGTTCAGTTCGTCGAACAACCCATGCGTGGCGTCAAATCGGTCAAGGCTGTCCTTGTGCCAGGTGTCATTGTTCTGCAGGTAGTTGAGAGCCTTTTGCGTGTCGGTGAGCGTGTCGTCCTCATCTTGCGTAGCTGTCACCCCCGCCGCCTGCTTGTCCACAAACTTGAATTCGCGGTCCATCACAAACACGTTCCAGCCCACATACAGCCCTACGGCCAGCAGGCACGCTCCGAACCCTATGCCAAAGTACATGATCTTTTGCAAAATGGCGCCGTATGACAGGTGGTTGACGTCTTTCTCCGAAATGTCGTCATCAGCCGAATAGCCCTTGATGGGCGATTTTGTCAAGCGACGTTGTGTCGTGAGGATATATTCCTCCTTGCTGCCCTCCAAGGCAAAGCGGTAATGGTGCAGCTTCTTTTCCAATTTGATGCCCTTATCGGAGGTGAGTCCTTTAAGCGTAACATCCTTGTCCTCATACTCATCAGCCTTGATGGTTATTTGGCATTCACCGCGTGTGGGCACGTATAATGTCCTGTTCTGTGGCAGCCTATTAAGCAAAACCTTAAAATTATCAATGGGGCTGCCATCAGAGCCATACACCTTGATATTGTCGCAGTGCACCTCTTTGTAAATGTCTTCTTTGGCATCAATCTTTATGCTATTCTGAAAGTCCTCCTCCTTGTCTGTCACCTTGGCCTTTTTGCTTATGGACTTGTAGCCCTCCTTCTTCCATTTTATGCACACATCAGCCCCGTCTGGATATTCCACAGCTTTGGTAAAGGGCACGTCCTCCCTCGCCACAACGATGTATGGCTCAAAGCCTTCCTGCGATTTAGGTGCCTGCAGGGTGCGCACCTTTTTGAGCTCAGCCCCTAATTCCTCGAAGTCGTTGCCGAAGCCAACCGACTGGTTGAGCAAGAATATGCCTTTGTACTTGGCATACTCATGTTGTGCAATATTATTGCCAAACAGTTCTTTCAGCGTAAAGTTAGAGAGTCGCCTTACGCCGTACTTGCTGGCCTTGGGGGCAGAACAGATGGTGCTGACGGCGGGCACCAGTACACCCTTGTCCTGGTACGTCTTGTCGGCTATTTCGTCAAAGATAGGATTGCTCTTAAAATTGCCAGTCTTTGCGACCTCCTTTATTCGCTCAATAACTTCGACAGTCTCTGCGCTCGATATGTTGCACGCGGCGGGCACATGCACCCACACCGTGGCGTTGTCGGCGTCGCGAGCGCGGTCGGAAAATACTAATGCCAGCAAATAGCCCTTCTCGCCTAAAAACTCGACGTAGATGGCAGGCTCGGTGTCGTCTTTGCTGAAGGTGAGACCGTTCATCGGTTTTCTCAATTCGTGAATAGAATTGGCCCAACTTTGTTCCTTGTTACTTTGAAATATTTCTTGATTTCCTTGGTTGGCTGCTTGAATAACTATGCCTAACTTGTGTTCCATGATTTTTATCCTCTAAATATTTTACCAATAATACCTAACTTGCCACCGTGGTTGCTCGCCGAATGCTTAAGCATGATGTCCACCACATTTTCGGCAGGCTTGGTGTCGAATTTGCAGTAGTCCTGAAAGCATACCTTGCCTAACGAGAATGCCACAATTTCAACCTTCTTGCCGTTAATCTCGTTGTCTTCGCATATCTTGTTCAACCTGTTGTAAAAGCCCTTGTATTTGTCCTTTACATATTGGGTGATGGCATCGCGCGTGACGTGTTTCATCTTGTCCACCTTGGTCACCATGATAAATATGGCGTCAGTCTCTTTCTTGAAGATGCCCGTATCCTTGATGTACGACAATGCACCTTCAAGGAAAACGGGTTGGCGGTAACCATCGTAAATGCGGTCCTCGCCGCCATATTCAATCACAAAAAAGTGTATCTTGCGGTTGGTCGAGCGGTTGTCTATCAGCACATTGGTCATAGTGTCGAGCATGTTCAGATGGATGTCTGTCAGTGGCATGTTGGCATTGCTCTTGAACATGCAGCTCATCAGCTCGCCAGCCATGTCAATGCAGGTGATGGGGTGCGTGCGGTTGTCATTGTCAGTCAGGTCAAATCCCATTTCGTAAAAAGCATCAATCGGCGTGCCGCCCAACAGCGTGCCCACCTCGCCGTTCTGCGGGAAATGGTTCATCAGGTAAGTCATGTAGCCATAGCCCTGCGAGGCTGTGTCGGCGTCCATCACCTTGGCCACCTTGCCGCTGCCGGCCACACTCAGTATGGCCCCCAAGGCACAGCTCTTGCCCGATGAGGGGATGCCCCAAAAGTACACCTCGGTGCTCTGCTTGTGTATGCGGTCCAAACTGCGGGTGTAGGTATAACTTTCGGTCTGCTTGCCATTTTGCATGGCCTTGATAAACTGCTTGTCAATGCCTATGCCATACAGGTCGGCAATGGTAATGAGGTGTTCGTTGTCTATCAAGTACTTGACAGTCGATGCATTCAGCAGGTTGCAGTCCTCCCTCAGTTTGTTAAGGAACTCCGCTTTGGTGGCATAGCGTTTTTTTATGTAGTACCTTATTTTGTTGGCAATGTTGGGATCCTTATATAAGGCAGTGGTACCTACTTCGTTCAGAATTTGCTTGATCTCGTCAATCAGCGTGTCAATGTCATAGTCCATGATGCTGTCAAGCAGCAGATCGTTTATGCGCTGGTTGGCCTCCGCTGCATGCACGCTGTCAGGATTGTTAGTCACAAAGTCGTTCAGCGCGTCAATGTCGTTCTTGTCAAGCGCGTCCCAATCGTTCTCTGCGCTCTCCTGAGCCGCGGCATCGGCTTGTTCACGTTCAATCTGCGCCTTCAGCGCACGGGCCTCTGGGCGGAACTTGCCTTCGGCAAAGGTGTCCAAGTAGTGCTGCACCGCCTCAATGGTGTGCGCGGCCTGTGCGCTGGCCCATTCGTCATCGTCGCCATGCTCAAGCATACGCTTCAGTTCCTGGCGCACCTTGGGGCTGAACTCGCCATTGGTGTCGTTGCACAGTTCGTCAAAGGTGACAAGCCCCTTGTTTATAAAGCCGTACAGGTTCTCGGCCTTATAGCCTGCCACGTTATCTAATATGTAATCTTTTGTTGGCATATAGTGTGTTGTGATGTATGTTACTCTTTAGGGTTCTTGCCATACTTGTTGTCACCGATGGTGCCGCGTTCAAATAGCAAGGCAAAGACGTAGAAGGGAATAAGCTGGCTCCAGCCCGAATGCCCCACATCGTGGCACCGCTTGCAGTTTTGGGCAATGAAGAACCAATAGAATGGTATGGAGATAATCAATAATATCGTAAGATAGCCTTGATACTCAGCGCTTGATACGTCGCCGTAAGCGTATTTGTAAATGATATCATCAGATACTATCTGGCTAATTACTATAAAGACAAAATATATGATGAACGACAGCCCATACTCGAGCCTGCGTATGCGCCCCTTGAATGAGAATGGGTTGCGGAACATTCCCTTACTGTCAGTCTGCGGCTCTGCATGGTCCGCAAGCGCGCTCTGAGGCTGAGGCTCTGCAGCAGGTTCGGCAACGGGCGCAACGGGCGGTGCAACGGCAACCGTGTTCGTTGGCACACTCTGGGGCTGAGGCTCAACGGCAGGCTCGGGCGGTGCGGCCAAAATGGTCTCAACCCTTTTTCGGAGCAAAGGCGTGAAAGCCCCTTCTGTGCCTTTCTCTAACTCATAAATCGTTACAACTCCGCTACGTACCGCCTCGGCTATCTCGCTGGCAGAGTACTGTTGTAGGTCTTTGAGCAATTTCTTCTTCTGTATCATGATATATTATGGGCAATGTGGTGTTAAAAGGTTCCACTAAATATGTCGTCGTTGTCGTTTGCATGATTGTTTGCGGGGGCTGGTTGTGTCGGTTTGCGCCCTTTGCTCTGCCTTTGTGGCGTAAGCGAGCTGCCGCGTCCACGATGCTTGCCCCCGGGCAGCAGCGTGTAGTAGCCCTTGGCCTTTTCGTTGCGCCGCTGCAACAGGTAGGGGAATAGCAGCATGGCATACAGCAGCACACCGCTCCATACGGTGGCCATACACACACCCTCGTCGGCTTTGGTGTAGATGCTGCTCAGTTGCTTCAGGCTTTGCTGCGCTTCATCGTATGATTGGTCGGCCTCGCTGTAAGGCATTACCTCTTGTCCCGTGGCCGTTTCATTGCTCAGCACAGGGGTTGACACTTCGTTCAATTTGTTGTGCCAACCCTCAATGGCCGACGAAATGAGCTTGACGTTGCCCACGAGGAAGGCATTCCACACGCTCACCCCCTGTTCGGCCTTGTCAATCCAGGCCGTGGCCGACTGCCGCAAGCTGTCGGTGTTCTCCGATAGCAGCTGCAGCCTGAGAGCCTCAATGTAGTTGGCTTTCACCATGGCGTCGTTCGTGCCGTCAAGGCCCGCCTTGGCGCTTACAGCGTGGTATAGCACCTTTTGGCTGCTGATGGTGTTGAGCGTGGCCTCGTACTGGGCTATGCGGTTGTTGGCATACTGGTCGTAGCCGTCAAACATCTGCCGCGTTTTGCCAATCGACTGCTCAAACTCTGTTTCAATCTGCTCGCGTTCGCCAAAAACAGTCCAAAAGTGGTTGGCAGGCATCAGTGCCCATATAAGGGCCACAGGGCAGAGTATTATAAGCACGCGTTCTGCCATGATGCAACGTCCAAACTTGTGGTCGCTGCCCTTGCACATTTGCGCGCCAATAAAGGTGCCAAGCAGCACCACGTCAATGCAACATACCTTGACGGCGGCAGCACCAAAGTTGCCGCCATTTTGGTAAAATGCACCCATATAGGCCACGTAACTGGCAAATATCAGTGCTGTAAAGGCTATGATGTGGCCCCACGAAAACTTTAGCGTCTGGTTCCACGAATATTGGTTGTTCATTTTATTAGCCATGGTTGTTATTTGTGTGGTAAGAGTTTCTCAAGTTCTTCAATCTTTTGTTTGTAAGCCGCAATCTTGCGCCTGATGGCATCGTAGTCCGTGCCGCCTGCGGGCTGGGGCGTTGCAGCGGTGGGCGGGGGCATGTTGCCAGCAGGGCTTGCAATGGGGTTGGCCTGTGAACTGCCGCCAGCCCCCGCCCCGCCAGGCACAGGTGTGATAGCTCGCTCGGCCGGTGCACTGAAATTGCCCTGTCTTACCGCCTCAAGCGCCTTGTCAACCAGCACCATGGGGGGAATGTTGCCGTACACAGCAGCCCCCGTGCGGTAAAGCACGTTGCGTGCCTGAGCCACCGTAAGGTCCTTTTTGAGCGATTTCATCAGTGCAATGGTGCCCGTCACAATGGGGGCAGCCATGCTCGTGCCGTCAAGCATCTTAAAGGTGTTGACAGGGAAGGCACTGCAAATGCCCTTGCCTGGAGCCGATATGTCTGAACCTGGGCCGTAGTTGGTGAATGAGGTGGGACACAGTCGGGGGTCGACAGCCGTGACCACTATTGATGAGGCATTGCGGTTCTCGGGCGGAATGCTGGTGAGTATGTCGTCATTGCCTGCTGCAAACACCAATATGGCGCGCTTGCGGGCTGCAAGTTGGCACACACGCGCCCAAAGCAGCGCCACATTGCGAAACTGTGTGCGCGCTATTTCGGCCTGCTGCTCAACGGGCAGCACATTCAGCCCCTTAAACGACGGGCCTATCGATATGTTTACCACATCGGCATTGTGGTGCAGCGCATACATCACACCGGCCACCAGGGCCGACAACGGGCATCGTTTGTTGTCAAACACCTGAATGGGCATAATCTGACACCCTGGGGCCACGCCCGAGGCGCCTCTGTTATAATAGTCGGCACTTCCCGCTGCCAGTGCAGCGGTGTGTGTGCCATGTCCTTCGCCCATGCTCAGCGTGTTGTTCTGCGTAAACACGTTGTAGGCGTCAACTATCCGTCCCCTGAACATGGGGTGCCCAGCCTGAATGCTGTCGTCTACGATGGCCACTTTGACGTTGGCACTGCCCTTGGTACAGGCCCACCCTTGTTTAAGGTGAATGGCGCCAAGGTGCCAGCCGGCCGGCTCAGACTGGGTGCTCGCCTGGCCGTTTAGTTCGTACACCTCCTCGTCAAACACAATAAACTTGTGCCCTGGTATGCGGCGGTTGATTGTTTGGCGGATATGGTTCCGTTCGGCTTCGGGCACTTGTATAACAAGCAGTTTCACCTCCTTGTCATAGCCAATAATGCCGTATTGCTCGCCAGGGTAAGCGCGCTTAAAGTCGCGTGCAAGGGCCTCTACATTGTCGTTCTCCTCCTCCATAAACAGGAACAGGCGGTTGGCCATGATGCTCGGGGCTCCGGGCTGCTCAACAATGGGCGGTTCGCTGCCCCCCTCGCCCATGACGGGGGCCACAATCATTTCGTCGTCGGGCAACTGGCCGTCGTCGCCCGTCACGGGGCGGGCATAGCCGTTGTCGTCCACCATGCTGCCGTCGGCACGCGTCAGGGTGTCGGCAGGCACCACACCATTTACGGGGGTATGGTGGCCAGTGCAACCCTCGCACCCCTTGAGCACCCCAATGAGCAACAGCCCAAGCAGCAGGGCAAGCAGCAGCCACAGCAGCCATTTCAAGCAACCGCTGCCGGTGAGCCACAACCACCATCGCTTATACCATGGCACCACCCTCTCGTATTGTGCTACAAACACCTTGTCGCCATCAACCGCGACATTGATTGGCGAACTGCTCCACCCCGTAAAGCGGTAGCCTTTGTGGGGCGTGACAGCAGGCACCTCATTGCTGCCAATGGTGCTGCCAGCGGTTTTGTGCAGTGTGGCAGGCCCGTTCAGCGTGCCATGCTCGCCAGCCTCAAATCGGCAGTTGTAGCAAGTGTTCTCTTCCTCATCGTCCGCCCCATCATTCTCCTCTTCGGCATCGGGCGCACAATCTTCAGCATGCGGTGGCACAGGGGGCGGACATTGGTCGTACTGGGCAGTAAAGGCCATGTCGGCATTCACCACCTGTCCCACAGGCATGTCGGGTAACCAACCAGTCAGGGTCCAGCCCTCGTGAACTGTCACCTGCGGCACCTCTGTTTCGGTCAGCGTGGTGCCCCCTGCCAAGCTTACGGTTCTGTCAAGTGGTGCAATGGAACCATGTGCGCCGGCATCGAACCTAACCTTGAACTTTTTCACATAGTCATAGTCGTGAATAACTGTGCCAATCACCTTGTGCCGGTGTGTGGCGGGCTTCATGCCCCATGCCACAAGGTACACCTTTCCGTCGCCGCAGTACACCTGTCCAGAGTCCGCATATTTGATGGCACCGGCCATTATTTGCAGATCGTCGCCGTCCAGTTCCGAAGCGGCCATTTTATATGCCTCGACGGTGTGTTTGAGCAGTTCTTGATATTCGTCAAGCTCTTGGCCCGACAGTTCGCTCAAGCGGGTGGGGCGTTCGTCCCATTGATCCACGTACCAGCATATTTGATCGCTGTCCTCCAAGTAGTCGGGCGTGGCAAGAAAGTGCCAAAGGTGCTGAGGCACAACCTTTTTTACCACGCTCAACACGCTGTCGTACCTCCTGTATAGTGGGTCATGCCCTATGCCTTGAAAATCGGTAAAGTCGTTCACCTCCGTGTAGCACAACCTTTGCTTGCCACGAAATGTGTGTGCTGCCATATATCTTCTTTTGTTTGTTAATCATTATGCGTACCATACAGTTTGCTGCAACTGTCAATGATGCGCTTAATCTGCGCGTTGGCCACAGGGTCGGTGTGCGATATGTCACTGGCATATAGCAGGCCGATGGTCACCAGGTTCTCCCAACGCTGAAAATTGTCCCAAAGCGGCAGTTGCGTGAGTGTGTGCTTGTCCACATGGCTGATGTCTGAGGCCGCGTCAAATGCCCTCAGCGTCTGCAGCAGTGGTTGTGGCTTGCGACTTACAGTCCATGCAGCAGGGCTGAGGTCAACTTTGATATGGCACGTCTCTGCCTTGGCGCGTATGGCATCGGCCTCGCTGTCGCTGATGTAGCTGCGTCCTGCGGTACTCACAAAGTTGTTCAGCGTGAGCGCGGCATAGTCCGCTATGGCATTGAGTTGCTCGTCAGGGCTGAACACATTGCAGTAGTGCCCAATCCGTTCGGCCAGCACATTTCTCAACTTCATCTTTTTGAGCAGCGAGGCAAGCATGAACACCACTTCATCGGCATGGGGCAGCATAGGCTCAAGCATCTTGACCTGGCTGTTGATGTAGCCCGTCCAATAATCTACTATGTGCTTGGCCACTACATCGGCCACGGTGGTCAGGGTCTCTGTCTGGCTCTCCACCACCTCGTCCACCGTGCAGCCGCGGGCCTTCAGAGCCTGTTCGAGCTGAGCCGTGTCACAGCCAAAATACTCGCACAGTTTGCGCACATTGTCGGCCTTGTTGCCAGTGGGGTCAATGTCAACCTGCTTGCGCACAAAGTTCACCATCGAAAAGTCCCGGGGCGTGTCGGCGTGGCATATAATAATGTCGTAGGCTATGTCGCGAAGGTCGCTTACCGGCACCATCAAACTGTCAATGATACGCCCAAACACCTCGGGCCGCTCACCCACACTCAGTATTAGCGACAACCTTATGTCACTGGCTATTTGCTTTACCTTCAGATTCTTGGCCTCCTTGTCCTCTGGCTCAAAGTACACCGACAGGGCCTTGCACATCTCGTCCTTAATTTGGGCGAGCTGCGTACCATATTTCGTGCAGCGCGCAGCATCAAGCACACCGGCTATGGCGTCAAGATTGCGAATGATGGCCTTTGAACCGTCATTGTTGACTGTGGCCACATCATGCCACGTTTGCCCGGGGTTGGCAAAGTGACGTTTCACAAACTCATTGCGCATAAAGCTCTGCTTCAGATTGTCAAAGTAGTCGGGGTAGTCTTCAAAGGTATGCACACATTTTTCTTCACTCTTCACCACACCGTCGCTATAGCCGTCAAACACCCCGTTCTTGCCCGACCAATAAAAGTCGCGCAGCGGATAGATGTTCTGGAATGCCGCCGTCTTGAACAGCCCCCCTGGCTTAACCCAGTGGTCAAGCCATGTGTCGGGCTTGATTATTTCAGGAAACACCGTGTCAAAGCGGTTCCAGTGGGCGTCAAGCTTGTCCGGGTTCGACACATTGTCGGTCTTGGTCCTTTCAAGGTCGATGTTGAACTTAGTGGCTATCATGAACAGTGGCGCAATGCCGTTGGTGCTGTTCAGCATGTGTGCACGCTCCTCGGGGGTGGCGCCTATGTTGTCTTCAATCCAACTATTAATGGTCTCGCCAATAGTAGCCTCGGCTTTTTGGTCGTTGTGGTGGCAGAACAGCACACTGCTGATGCGCAGCGAACGCGAATACTTGTTGAAAAGGTACGCCACCTTGCCGCGACGCAGCATCTTGGGCAACACTGAGCCTATCTCGCGCTCCTTATATTTCTCGCGCGAGCGCGCGCCAGGAAAGTCAAGCAAGTCAAGCTTGTGCAAAAAACGACGATCCTCAGCCAGCTCGGCCGGCAGCTCAAAGGTGAGTTCGGCAGCCAGGGCCGAAAGGTTGCCCTTGTGAAAATCGCGCGCCAACACATTGCCTCGTGCATCATATACATCGGTGTAGATCTCGTCATGACCTGTGTCGGAGTGTATGCCACACACCGTGTCAAGCCACTCAATTTTGAGCAGCGTGCCCTTGTCGCGCAGCACAGCTGCAAACGGCACATACACGTCCGTTTCAAAATCAAGTTTCTTATACTCGTTTATCAGCACACCGAACAGGTGGTTTAGCTCTTTGTTACGGTTCCACAACAAGCCGAACACGTCCACCCACTTGTCGTAAGGCACATACTTTATCACCGGGGCCACCACCTTGCCAAAGTTCGACTGGTTCACTGCCCCGGCCGCATTGCCAGTCACGTCGTGCAGATAGTCCACAATGTCTTTCACATCGTCCTCGTCTATTTTGTCCTGCACAGCCACGCGCTTCGACCACAGAGCGCTCATCTCCTCTAATGCCTGGTTGATGTCGTCGTAGCGCAGCACATTGTCGGGGTCTATCTTGATATCGTTGTAGTAAGAGTCTGCTATAAGCAGAATGATGTCTACCACCGACAAGTTGCGCACACGCACGTAGTCGCGCATCAGAGGGTTACCCCCGTCCAGTGTGAAGCGTGTCACTACGCCAGTCGACTCAATTTTGGCATTGTTGCCACCGCTTGGGTTAATGTCGTCGATAAAGCTGTAAGCCTTGCCACCATTAGTAATGACAAACGGCGAATTGGGCGATGAAAGCAAACTGCTCATCAAGTATGACTTGCCCACCTGGCTTTCGCCATAGGCCGCCACCGAACACTTCTCCTCCAATGCCGCATATATGCGCTTGAGCCGGCGTCGCCAGTCCTTGAACGTGTTGCAGGGGAACGATTCTTTGCCGTGCTCCTTGGCCCACGCAATCGAGCCGTCAACCAAATCTATGTGTTGTCTTATATCTTGTAACATGATGAAACTACTTGTTAAAAGTCAAATGCTCCCGTGTCGAGCCAGTATTGCCCGTCAATGCCAAGGCTCTGAATGTGTACCTCCAAATTGCCCTCTGTCACATCGTTGTCGTTACGGTCCGTAATGGCAGTGATGCTAAGGTCCTCTTTGTTGTCTGCGTCGCGTTCAATGGTTATCCTGAACGGCATACGTTTCTTTAGCGTATCCACCGCCTCGCCCACAAGGCCGGCCACCTTGGCGTCGGTCGGACAACCCTCGTCGTTCAGCAGGGCCTTCTTCCTTATGCGGTCGGCCATCTTGTGACGGTTAAAGTCTATCGTATACAAGGCACGGCTTGGATACGAGTCCATACCAATCTGTCGCACATTGAGTGTCAGCGGAATGCTGCTCACTGTCAGGTCACCACAGCTCTTGTCGGGAGTAATCAAGTAGTCGATAGGCTGCCCGTCGCGCGAGGCTTCAATGTAGTTGACCGTCGACGTCAAGTGCTTGTCAAGCAAGTCAAGGTTGATGGAGAACTTGTCCAAATTAGAAAGTGCCGAAGCATAATGACCAATCACACCGCCCATGGCCACAATAGTCTTGGCATTCTTAACGTGGCCTGTATTCTCGCCAAAGGGGTACCAGTCGCCTACATAATAGTTGTTGAGCACAATGAGACGGTTGGGTGACACAGGGTAGTATTTCAAAAATATATCACGTATGGCCGGGAGCGATGCCGGACGCCCCGAAAGCAGCACCACATCGCAGGCGTACGAAAACATAATGGTGGCCACCTTCTTGAGCAAGGGCTCAAACTCCTTGTGCACAATTTGTTGCACCGCTTCACTGTCGTACTGCCACGACAACTCGGTCACATCTATGCCCATACGTTCAGCAAAACCATTTATTACCATCGCGTTAGGTGGGCATTCTGCAAATACATCGGCATATTTCACAACACAATTCTTGCTGCCTTCCTTCATCAATTCAAGAAAGTGGCACATCAGCGGCATCGAATACTGAATGTTAAAGTCCCTGCGAAGCATTCTGTCGGCTACTGTCTGACCATTGTAGTCCTTGCCAAAGAAGTCCTTCATCTTTTGACGATACTGCTTGTCCGTAAGGCCCTCCAACTTCTTCCTGAACGCACTCTCCGGGCCAAGTATCATGACATGTTTGACCAAGGCCTGCAACATGTCGTCGCCAGCAAAGTAATAGCTGTCGTAAAAGCGCGGGTCGGGTGTGATGGTGGTTACGTCTCCCTTAGTATAGGTGTATTTGCTCACCATCAAATCGGTAGTGCCGGCACCTATGTCGAGCGACCCAACCGTAATGCTTGGCTGCGTGTCGCCATCTTCCATCTTGCCATAAAGGCTGAAAAACTCGCTGCAGCAACCCTTGTACTTCTGACCGACCTCGCCATACATATACACCAACTGCGCACAGGTGGCCTCGTCGTAGTACCATGCACGTTCGCCACTTCTTGGTGTGACTGCAGGCACTATCTCAACCGATTTGCCCGGAGTGGTGTTGTCTGCAGGATCATCGTATCCAAAGTTTTCAAGCAGCACAACCGCATCTTTGGCGCATTGCACAAGCGCGTCGCGCTCCACTCCCGACATGGCAGTGGGGCATGTTACTACCACGCGGCGTATACGACGCGGCACTGAAGGCTTGCCAAATCCGTTGCGCACCGAACGGTACGACTCGCTATTTATCTGCGTGCGTGCTTGTACCAGCATTTCCAAAAAGGCAAAAGTCATCAGTGAGCGGCGAGAGTAATGGAACGAACTCCCGCCATGGCCGCCTAAGTCAAGTTGGCCGTCACGCTTCAGCTGGTTGGTAATGCCGCGCAAGTTCAGTATGTGGCTGTCAGGTTCGCCGTCAAGCACCATAAATTTCCATTCTTCCTTGTTCGGACGCCAGTCCCACAAATAGCGTTTGGGACTCGAGTAGGTCGATAGCGATTCTGCATCACCCGTGCTTAAATGTATGAGTGTGTTGGCCTCCTCGCCAAGGCGCACCAAACTGGGGTATACAAACTGACGGCTGTCTTTCATGCCAAAATCACCAAAACTGGCCTTACGAAAGGCCAAACGCATGTCAAAAGGCTTGTCATGCTTGTTCACAGCAAGGCCATCGTCTGTTTCAACCACCAAATTGGTATAATCCGTCAGCTCAAGTTGCCGCACTTGGTTGAAATTGGCATGGTCCTCAATAAGCAGTGCAGTGGTGCGCGAGTTGCCAATGTCAACCACCATGTCCACGTCCTTCACCTCCACATCTGTGTCTTTGTACAGCTTTATTCGGGGCAAAGCTCCTTTTTGCGCAAGATAGTTAATCAAAAATGCATACGAGGCTATGTAAGATGTGCGGCGCACGCGAGTGCCTTTTAATTGCTGCACCTGTTGTACATCGGGGTGAACCAAATGCAACAAATAAGTGTCCACATAGTTGCAGCTATTATCGGGCGAGCAATAATCCATCACCATAAACTCGTTACTGCACAACTCAAAGTCCATGTCATTCTTAAAGGCGTCCGGAAACACCGGGCACTCCATGTAGCCATCCTCCTCGTAGCACGCTCGCGTGTCAAACGCAAGCACCACGTTGTAATGCTTTATACCTTTGTCCTCACCAGCAGGCAGCAACTTCATGCGGGCCCAATTAAACGGACCAAACTCAAAACGCTTGGCTGTACGCTTGAAAAAGTATGGCAGCGGAAGCCACACTCCCTCGAAACACGCTAAATCGTTGCTGCGGTCTGAAAAACTCATGCAGTAGATTTCACCCTCCACACCATTACAATTATCATCATCAATCCTGAGCGGCATGATACCGTCAAGTTTCAAGTCGTTCACATCTATCTCTGCAGTCGAGTCATTCAAATATCCACCCCTAAACAGTTCCTGCTTGTTATAGTAATAGCAAGCGTCCTCTGTGCGCAGTTCATGTACTGGCGCGAGCAGCCATTCGCCTTGAGCTGTGTCATGCCATTCATGATACCACATCTTAAATTTATCCTGGGTGTTTATGTCTAACGATAGCGTAATAACTTGAATGCCCGAATTGGCAATCAGTGAGTGCTCTTGTGCCATATATAAAATCTAAAGTTATACCATATATGTCTCTGTAAATGCCCTAAGTCTGTTGATACGAATGGTGTAGTGCCAGTGTCAGATTTTAAGGTCGAAGCGTGGACGCAATGAGTTATGTGTGCCGAAACCAAAACTTATTGACTGATACCCTACATTATATAAACAAAATTTGAGCATATACTTTACACGTTGACTGAATTGGTTAACAAACCAATAAGTTAATGGATAAACGAGTCGATTCCTATTTTTGCAAAGTCTGCAATCTCTATTTATTATCAACAGATTGAAAGAGTCGGTATATCCTCTCATTATCCCGTTAGCTTTACTGCTCGAAAACTAATTCTGACAAAATGTATGCAAATGTAATTGTTTAGGAATTACCCCCCATTTTATACAAACATTAACACGGAGAATAATGTTGTATGTGTATTTGAGATAAACGCCATGACCAACACTTCATTCAGAGATAGCAGTTGTCAAAATGCTTGACTCCCCAAAAGCCCAATCGCGTAGCAGTGGAAGGATTTATTCCACGTCATAATGTCACTCCACACTTGCACGCCAAGGTTGCCATTCTGCAAATACACAAATATTGCACATATATATATATAATAATATACGCGCGAGGCCGTAGTATTATATATATGTATGAGCCCACCCCCTCCATGCCCAACCGCCCATCATGTTTCTACCCTCAGCCGCCCCGTCACAAAAACACCATCAAAACGCCCGTGCCACCTCGATTTTTTTCTCGGATTAGTACACAATCCGCTCCCCCGTAACAAAAAATCCGCCCTCCCGTAACAGAAAACCCCGCTTTGCGTCACCCCAAAAACAGTCCACCGCCCCCTCCGCTACGGCGTCCGCCCTTATGTCTCTTGAGGCCACCCGGACGTCAGTCCGTGGCCGCAGCCGCGCAGCGGCCTTATGTGTATCTTATGTAAATTAAGATGAGAATTTCCAATCACATGCCCACGAGATAAAAAAGGGACCGCAGCAAAACATAAATCAAGCCCGCTTCAGTTTCCTATATTGGCAAATGTTGCCAAAATCCCGTATATTTGTGGGAAAACAGGCTCTAACGCCTAATTAAATTAAAAGCTTATGAAAACTGTAGCAGGGCTTGATGTGCACAAAGATAGTGTATATCTCTGTATTTTGCGAGAAAACGGGGAGA
>NZ_LT629840.1 GCF_900106785.1 Prevotellamassilia timonensis
TATAAAATAAACAGATAGCTAAAAAGTAAATTTGAGAAAAGCGTAGCGATTCAACTGAAAGAGTGGTCGTTACGCTTTTGCTTTTGATGTGGAAAAGGTCGTTTGCAGACATCCAAAAGCCACACAACGCAAGAGTTCAGTTACCACATCATTACTGCCGTAATGTGTGAACTTCCAGAATAAGCATCTGTTTTTCTGCGATTTGCGTAATTTTGCGTAGCTGTTGGTAACTCACGGTAAACTAATTTTGTCACCAAAAAAGAAGTGAGTTATGCGAAGTACATTCAAGGTCTTATTCTACGTGAAGAAAGGCAGTGCAAAGCCCAACGGCAACCTGCCACTGATGTGCCGCCTTACGGTGGACGGAGAGATTAAGCAGTTCAGTTGCAAAATGGAAGTTCCACCCCATTTGTGGGATGTGAAGAACAACCGTGCTTCGGGCAAGAGTGCCGAAGCGCAGAGAATCAACCGTGCGGTTGACAAGATTCGGGGGGAGGTGAACCGCCGCTACCAAGAACTGATGCAGACAGACGGATATGTGACCGCTGCCAAACTGAAAGATGCCTATCTCGGTATCGGTATCAAGCAGGAAACCTTGCTGAAACTCTTTGAGCAGCACAATGCGGAGTTTGCAAAGAAAGTCGGACACAGCCGTGCCAAAGGAACATTCCAACGGTACATAACCGTCTGCAAGCATATTCGGGAGTTCCTGCCCCATACATACAAGCGTGAGGATATTCCCCTCAAAGAGTTAAACCTCACGTTCATCAACGACTTCGAGTATTTCCTGCGCACGGTGAAGAAATGCCGCACTAATACCATTTGGGGCTATATGATTGTGTTGAAGCACATCATTTCCATAGCGAGAAATGACGGTCGTCTGCCGTTCAATCCCTTTGCAGGGTATATCAACTCTCCCGAAAGCGTGGACAGGGGGTATATCACGAAAGAGGAGATACACACCATGATGAATACCGAGATGCCCGACAAGACCCACGAGCTTGTGAGGGACCTGTTTCTGTTTTCGGTGTTCACGGGGTTGGCATATTCCGATGTCAAGAACCTCACCACCGACAACCTGCAAACTTTCTTTGACGGTAACTTATGGATTATCACCCGAAGAAAGAAGACCAACACCGAATCGAATATCCGTCTGTTGGACGTTCCCCGAAAGATTATAGAGAAGTATAAGGGGATGGCAAAGGACAATAAGGTTTTCCCCATGCCAAGTAATACGACCTGCAACAAAAAGCTGAAAGCCATAGCCGATTTGTGCGGTATAAAGACACATTTAACATATCATGTCGCAAGACATTCGGCAGCAACTACCATACTGTTATCCAACGGAGTACCCATTGAAACCGTCAGCCGCCTGTTGGGGCATACCAACATAAAGACCACTCAAATCTACGCGAAGATAACCGCCCAAAAGATAAGTCAGGACTTGGAACTGTTGTCCGACAAGTTGGGGGATATGGAGAAAAGCATTTGCAGTGCCATTTGATAACCCATAAAGAAGAATACAGATGAAAGAGAAACGAAGCATCATCACGATGGACGGACAGGGCAACATCGCCCTGCCGACCGATACAGTCTCCATTGCCATGACCGAGTGGGAACTCTGCGAGTTGTTCGGGGTTATCGCCCCAACAATCCGAGCAGGGATAAAGGCTCTTTGTAAAAGCGGTGTTTTGAGGGAATATGAGACAAAGCATACCATCAAACTGTCGGACAAACGCAGCATGGAGGTTTACAGTCTTGAAGCCATCATCGCCCTTGCTTTCCGCATCAACACATTCGGAGCGGAACAGGTTCGCAGAGCCATACTTGAAAGACTGTACTTGCGAAAAGAAAAAACAGGCATCTTCTTTTCGCTGAACATCACTGATACGGCAAATCCGAAATACTTTGCATAGGCGTATTGCCATTCACACATACTCACGCACCCGAAGAAGCATCTGTTTTCAGCTCTGTTTCTTCGGATTTTTTGTTTTTACAGCCCCGAACAGCCCCGAAGTATTTTTTGCTGCGTTCTGCTGTGATTTGCGTATCAACTTATCCGACAGTTGATTATACTTTTGTAGCTGACATTTTTTCAAACTTAAATCATTGGAATATGGAAGCAAACAAAGTAAATGACAGCCACCGACCGCCCACAGATGGCGGCATGGCAAAGGAAGAGTTTATCCGTGTCGGCACAACGCTCTACAAGATTGTGGAGCAGCCAAGACTGAACGGAGGGTATGTAAGGAAGCGCATCGCATGGAACAACGAGACCCTGCGCCAAGACTATGGCAAGGACTACATCGGCAGCGTACCCAAGTATGACGGCTTCTGCACCGTACCCGAACACGTCAGCTATCAGCCTGTAATCGGCAAGTTCCTTACCCTCTACGAGCCGATACCCCACCAACCGCAAGAGGGTGATTTCCCCTCTGTCCGCTCATTGGTGGAACATATCTTCGGGGAGCAATACGAGTTGGGAATGGACTATCTTCAACTGCTCTACCTGCAACCCATTCAGAAGTTGCCCATCCTGCTGTTGGTGTCGGAGGAGCGCAACACAGGCAAAAGTACATTCCTCAATTTTCTGAAAGCCCTGTTTCAGAATAACGTGACATTCAACACCAACGAGGATTTCCGCAGCCAGTTCAATTCCGACTGGGCTGGGAAACTCCTTATCGTGGTGGACGAAGTATTGCTGAGCCGCCGGGAGGACAGCGAGCGGTTGAAGAACCTGAGCACGGCACTATCCTACAAGGTGGAAGCCAAAGGCAAAGACCGTGACGAAATTGCGTTCTTCGCCAAATTCGTGCTGTGTTCAAACAACGAGTACCTGCCTGTCATCATTGATGCAGGTGAAACCCGTTATTGGGTGCGCAAGATAGACCGCTTGCAGTCGGATGATACCGACTTCCTGCAAAAACTGAAAGCGGAGATACCTGCTTTTCTCCACCATTTACAGCATAGGCAGCTATCCACCGAAAAGAAAAGCCGTATGTGGTTCACGCCCTCACTACTGCATACCGAAGCCTTGCAGAAGATTATCCGCAGCAACCGCAACAGATTGGAGATAGAGATGCACGAGCTTATCCTTGACATTATGGAAAGTGTAGGCACGGACACTTTCTCTTTTGACTGCAACGATATTTTTCTTTTGTTGCGGTATTCACAGGCAAAAGTGGAGAAACATCAAGTACGCAGGGTATTGAAAGAGTGTTGGAAACTTAATCCTGCACCCAACACGCTTACCTATACCACCTATCAGTTGGACTATACCCGTGACTGTCACTATTCGCCCATGCGGAAGACAGGACGGTTCTACACCGTGACAAAATCGTTTTTGGAAACACTATGATTATTTTGATGAAATGATGAATAAGTATATAAATATATTGAAATATAGATATTTACATTCTCATCAAACATTCATCAAAAGTATCTCACTGATGAAAGGAGAAAACAGGACGGACAGACCATGCCCGACACCGTAAACGATGAATTTCTCTTTTCGTGAGTGGTTTGATGAATAAATGATGAGATGATATATAGATATAAATCAATGTGTTAAACCATATGTTCATCAAATCATCGCTTTATCAACCATCATCAAATCCGTAGGAATATACATTATGACAATACAGGAAGCAAAACAAATCAGAATAGCAGACTATCTGCAAAGTCTGGGGTACACACCCGTCAAGCGACAAGATAGCAGCCTTTGGTACAAGTCACCGCTGAGAGAGGAAGCCGAAGCCTCGTTCAAGGTAAACACCGAACTCAACCAATGGTATGACTTCGGCATCGGCAAGGGTGGCAATATCATCGCATTGGCTTCGGAACTCTACCGCTCCGACAACGTGCCGTATCTGTTGGAGTGCATCGCCAAACAGACACCGCATCTGCACACCGCCATCCATGTACCATTTTCTTTTGGTCGGCAATCCGTTTCAGAACCGATGTACCGACATCTGCAAGTTTCGGAGTTATCCTCTCCTGTACTATTATCCTATTTGCAGGAGCGAGGAATAAGCACCGAACTCGCCAAGAGGGAATGTAAGGAACTGCATTTTGAAAACAAGGGCAGACCATACTTCGCCATCGGTTTCCCGAATATGGCAGGTGGTTATGAGGTGCGCAACCGCTATTTCAAAGGTTGTGTCGCTCCAAAGGACATCACCCATATCCGACAAAGTGGAGAACAGCCGACAACCTGTTATCTTTTCGAGGGCTTCATGGATTACCTCTCGTTCCTTTCCATCCGTGTGAGGAACAATCCGCAATGCCCCCGACTGACCACGCAGGATTATATCATCTTGAACTCCGTTTCCAATCTCGCAAAGGCGGAGGGCATATTGGCTGACTATTCCCAAATCGGCTGTTTCCTTGACAACGATACGGCAGGACGGACAGCCTGTGAGCATCTGCAAGCAAGGTTCGGGGAACGCCTTTCCGACAAGTCCATACACTATAGTGAGTATAAGGACTTGAACGACTACCTGTGCGGTAAGCCCTTGTCCCAATCGGCAGAGCCGATGAAGCAGGAGAGGCAAGTCCAATCCGCAAGGCGGATGATGCAGCCACCGAAAAAGCGAGGGCTGAAGATGTAGGGAGTGAGAACGCTTGCAGCCGTGCGGATATTTACAAGCGGAAAATACCATAGCTTATTAGGGAATTTTCCGAGCCGCATTGCAAGCAACGCTGAAAATTCCCCAATAAGCCAAAGAGGTTGCACCTCTCTGGACTCTCCCAAGCCAACGGCAGAAGCCGTACAGGAGAATAATCAACCATTGTTTCACAAGCTAAAAAAGAAAGGAAAACCATATATGGGATTTGTCGTATTACATATGGAAAAGGCGCACGGTTCCGACAGCGGAACGACCGCCCACATCGAGCGTTTTATCATACCGAAGAACGCCGATCCAACTCGCACGCATCTTAACCGAAAACTCATCGACTATCCCGATGGAGTGAAAGACCGAACAGCAGCCATCCAACACCGTTTGGAAAACGCAGGGTTGACACGCAAAATCGGTAACAACCAAGTACAGGCAATCCGCATCATCGTGTCGGGAACGCATGAGGACATGGAGCGTATCGAAAAAGAAGGCAGATTGGACGAGTGGTGTGCCGACAACATGAGCTACTTTGCCTTCATGTTCGGTAAGGAGAATATTGTGGCTGCGCACCTTCATCGGGACGAGGAAACGCCACACATACACATCACCCTTGTTCCAATCGTAAAGGGGGAACGTAAGCGCAGGAAACGGGAGGAACAGACAAAGAAACGCTACCGCAAGAAGCCGACCGACACCGTAAGACTGTGTGCCGATGACATTATGACACGGCTGAAATTGAAGACCTACCAAGATACCTACGCCATTGCGATGGCAAAGTACGGATTGCAGCGTGGCATAGACGGTTCAACGGCACGGCACAAGTCCACGCAGCAGTATTATCGGGACACACAGAAACTTGTCGATAGCCTCAAAGCGGAAGTGGTAGATTTGCAGGAGCGGAAAGAAGCGGCACGGCAGGAACTCCGCCAAGCCAAGAAAGAGGTGCAGACTGAGAAACTGAAAGGCGCAGCCACGACCGCAGCGACCAACATAGCCGAGAGTGTCGGTTCTTTTTTCGGCAGCAACAAGGTCAAGACGCTGGAGAGGGAGAACAAGAATCTGCATGAGCGTGTATCAGAACTTCAAGAAGAAGCCCGACAAAGGGAACAGCAACAGGCGAAACACATACAGGAGATAACAGACGCTTACGAGCTGCGACACCGCAAATTGTCCGAGTTTACAGACTTTGTGAAACGCTACTTCCCATATGTGGAGAAGCTGATACCGACAATAAATTTCCTGCGTGAACGCTTGGGCTTCAATGACGATATTATCCGAAGATTATGCACATTCAAGGACGTTCCCATAAAAGGCAAGCTACATTCTTCCGAGTTCAACCAAGGCTTTGAAACCCAACGTGCCGTCTGCTCCATTAAAGAGGATGAAAATGGAAAGTTCGATTTCAAGATTGATGGAGTATCACATATAAGCTGGTTCAGAAAGAAGATGAACGAGTTTAGGGAAGCTATCGGAATACCGAAACCAAGACAAAACAGAGGTATGCAACTGTAAATCAAAATAAAGTCCGTGATTGTTGAATGACATATCACGGATTTTTTGTACTTTTGCACTCGGATTGAGGCAACTCTATCCAAGACATAAGAAAAAGAAGCGTTATGCTTTCTTGTAAGTCGAGAACGTAGGAAATTCAAGACACTGCACAAGGATGGCATAGTGGTTCTCACGCATATAGCGTGGGCTGCTATACTACATTCGTGCATTTAGGTTTCCTACGACCTTCGACTTAGAATGTTGCATTGGTAGTCCACGTTTCTGCATTTGAGCATCCGCTTCTTTGGGCTAAGAAGCAAAAAAGAAAACTATATGAAACAAAAAGTTCCACTATCAAAAATGAACATGACAAAAACGCTATTATCAGTTATGCTTTGTTGCTGTTGCAGCATTATGGCTTTCGGGCAGAACATGACCCAAGAAATTGAAAAGATTATCAAAGGGAAGCAAGCGTCTGTCGGGGTAGCAATTATCCATAATGACGATATAATTGCCATTGCCAACGAGGACAAATATCCCACTATGAGTGTATTCAAATTCCATATAGCAGTGACAGCTCTGAAAAAAATGGAAGCAGAGAATATTCCGCTGGACAAAATGGTGTATATCAAACAGAAAGAAATGCTGAAAAACACGTATAGCCCGTTAAGGGATAAATATCCCGACCAAGGGATTCGTATATCTTATAGGGATATAATCAAATACACAGTATCGATTAGCGACAACAACACATGCGATTGGTTAATAAGGTTTGTTGGTGGTATTGATAAAGTGGACTCCTACATAAAATCTCTTGGGATAAAGGATATGAATTTCACGGAGACAGAGGAAAGCATGCATACGGACATTATGTTATGCTACAACAATTGGAGCACACCATTAGCTATTGCGCAATTGCTCAAGAAACTTCATACAGAAAATATTTTGACAAAAGAGCATTTTGCGTTTTTAGAGACAGCCATGCTTGATTGTGTGTCTGGCAAGAACAAACTAATAGCGGGGTTGCCTACCGATATAAAATTTGGGCATAAAACGGGACGTTCTAACCGAACTGCTGATGGCATACAGATAAGCGAGGGAGATGCAGGAGTGATATATCTTCCCAACGGTGAGAAGTGCTACATTGTCGTTTTGATAAAGGATTCTCGTGAGTCTGATGATGATAACGCCAAAATAATGGCAGATATATCAAATATAGTTTATCGTCATTTGAATAAATAAAAATCCAATTGTAATGAATCAAAGTCTCTAACATATATTTGTTGGAGACTTTTTGTTAAATTTCATATCGGAAAAGTGTGCGTTTCAATAAAAAGTAATAACTTTGCAAATGAAAGAGTTATTTGACAGTATAGCACCGCAAAACGCTGAAAATAGCACAGTTGCTAACTCGTTACCACTGTTTCTCAAATACTCAGTTAAATGTTTATTCTTCAAACGGTTATATTAAACCGTTGAAAATCTAAAATAATTTTGAACACCTACTTATACTAATAAATCGCATCATTCGAGCTTCGAATTTAGTCCGCGCTGCAAAAAAGGCGCAAGCACTAATGGAGGCGACGCGTCTCGCGTCGGACTGATAGGGAATATATATCTTATCTGGCATATAGAGTAACAAACTTTGTTCTGCGCTTTAAGAGCTGTCGCCCTTGTGCCGCTTACCGCGTAGACATAAGAACATAAGCTACATAAGTAACATAAGGCTGACGCCATGGTCCCGTCAGTCCTCTTGTAAAAGAATGTGTGTGCTTTTACTGCCATCTTACACTTTTTGTGCGCAACAAGCTGAAACACAGAGGTTTCAAGAGTGTAAGATGATTTCAAAACATCTTACACACCCCCGCATACATCTTACACATCACACCCGCCGCCTCGCAGTCGGTTTTGTCGTATGCGGTGGATTTTACGGCACAGGGACGTAGAAGATTCTGTCGGAGCGACAGACTTTTCTGCTCCCCTATGCCGTGGTATTGCTCTCCCGTGCTTGTGCTGTGTTGTAGCATGTAGGTTGTGTAGGATGTGTGTAGGTGGATTTGGCAGTATCTTACACTGCGTAAAGTGTTGAAGGTCAATGAGTTGCAGCGTATTAGTGTAAGATGCAAGATACTCGACAAGTAAAGCTTTTGTAGTATTGTAAAGGTCCCGCAACCACTAAACTCAAGCACAAAACGCTACCACAAAACGCAAGCACCAAACGCAAGCACTAATGGGGGCGACGCGTCCGCATCGGGCATCAAAGCAAAGGCTCACAGACTTGAGTGTAATTAGTGATGTCTGTGAGCCTTTGTTTAGTGTATAAGCATTGCATTTTCCCCGACGCGAGACGCGTCGCCCCCATTAGAGCTTGCGTTTTGTGGTAGCGTTTGGTGTTTGAGTCCGTTCGCATGTTTTCGTTTTCCCAGACGTAAATTATGTTTCTTGTGTAGCTTATGTTCTTATGTTCGCGCGTTAGCGGATAGCTATAAGGGTGGTAACCTTCAAACCGAACCGCAAACCGCGATTACTGCATGATGACATTTATCCCACCTATATTTTGAGGATATAACTTTATTACCTAACTTTGTAACAAGAAACAACAAGAATATATGCCAACAATATTTTTCTATTTCGGCTTGAGGTTTTTTTTCTTCACCAACGAGCACAAGCCTCCACACATACATGTACGCAGTGCGGACGGAAAGGCAAAGTTCAATCTGCTTGACGGTACAATGATGGAGGAAAGCACATTGAAAGCCAAAGACCTTAAAAGAGCCAAAGAGGTAATGCAAGAAAAGCGTGAGGAGTTTCTACAAGAGTGGTACAATATTCACGGTGAATAAAAATAATGGAGGATTTGTCATGAACATCAGAAAACTTTGGTTTGCGAACAACCGCATCTATATCCAAACAACAGAGGGAGAGGAACTTTATCAGTCTCTCTATTTCTACCCGCGTCTGCTACACGCCACCCCAGAGCAACTTGCCGATTGCGAATTGTGGGACGACGGCATTCATTGGGAGGCATTGGACGAAGACGTGAGTTTTGAAAGTTTCCGCTATCCCGAAACCAAAGAACCTGCTACGGGCTTGCAGGCTGCATTCCTCACTAACCCCGAATTGAACGTGTCTGCCGTCGCACGCAGAATAGGAATAAGGCAAAGCCTGTTGGCAAGTTACATCAAAGGAACGAAAAAGCCATCAAATGAACGAAAAACACAGATACTGAATGCCATCCACTCAATAGGGCAATCTCTTATGAATGTAAATTTCTAAGCTATCGAGTAGGAGATAAACACTAATCATAGGTGTTTATCTCCTACTTTCGTGTTCACCAACTTCTCACACCACCATTAAGACATAAGCTCATACACCCAATAAAGGCTCACAGACTGCGCTAATTACGCGCCGGTCTGTGAGCCTTTGCTTTATAATGCCCGACGCGGGACGCGTCGCCCCCATTAGAGCTTGCGTTTAGTGCTTGCGTTTCTTTGCAGCGCGTTTCAGACAATTTGTTTACTATTGTTGGTCAACTTGTGTAACTATCCATCGCGAACCGGCGCCCGACATCGAATAGAATTTCAAGTCGCCACCATTGCCTCCCCACATATTGAGCGACATGCCTTGGTTCACCTTATTGGTGGTAATGCCAAAACCTGGCTTGTCACCTACTTCGGTAAAACGCGTGTCTAAATACCAGGTGGCAGCCTCATCTTGGGTCCATGATGCGGCCTCGCCATGCGAACAAGGACACAATGCGGTCAACTTGTAGGCTTCGCCAAGCGCCTTGTTATAGATGGCAAAGCCATCGGTCTCATTACCCACAAAGCAGAACAACTGGCTGTCCTGGTTCGTGTCGAGCAGGGCCGTTTTTGCCTCTTTGCTACTGGTGGCGCTCCACACATAATCGGTGTTGTCGCAGCAGCTTAAACGCAGCCACTTCTCGCCGTATGTTGTTGAGAAAATAGCGCGATTGAGCGGCAGAATTACATTAGATTGCGCCCATGTGGCCACCGATAGCAGCACGACCATGAGCAATAGAGATAATTTCTTCATGCGTTATAGTTATTAGGTTATTGTTAGGTTGTTGTCAAGTTATTGTTCTTTCACCGGGTGTTCAAGTACAGGACTTCTGCAAATATACAACAAAGTGCGTGTTAATCACAACAAAAGGGTTAACAATGTTTCAAGCGACGCGCATATCGTACAATTTGTTGTAAAAACGGAGACAGCATATCTGTGTCAATCGCTTTCGGTATGACGGCGCTGGGGAGGCGTTACCTCCCAACTGGCAGCATTGTGCAGCTGGCCAAAACTCAAGTCTATGCCAGCATCAAGCAGTTGACGTGCCAAGGCGGGCTTGCCCCTGAAGCCATGGACGGTCCATTGTGTGGTGGGGCGCAACTGTTTGTGCAGACGCAGCAAACGGTCGTAGGTGCGCACAATGTGCAGTGTGACGGGCAACTGCTGTGACTCGGCCAGAGCTATTTGTGCCACAAACAGGCGTTCCTGTTCGGCAAGTGGGGCACCGCGCAAGGCATCAAGTCCACACTCGCCCAACATAATGACCTGCGGGTGTTGCAGCAGCAGTGGCATATTGGCCAACATGTGCCTGCAACCTTCGGCGTCGGCCGTCCACCACGGGTGTATGCCCACAGCATACCATGCGCCGTTGCGCGGTGCGAAATTCGCGGGGTGGCGCACCCAATCCTCTGGCACGCTGATAATGGCGTTGTCGGCCTCAAGGTTGTGTGTGTGAAAGTCTGTGATGTCAGGCATCGGCATCATGTCATATCAAGCTTTGTTTGAGCACCATGCGGCTCTCGGGTCCCATATTAAACAGCAAATCAACAATGCTGAGATTTGGCAGAAAGCCCGTACGCTCCTTAAACACCTGATAATAAGGTTGCACTCTAAACTGCGCGTCGTGCTCAATCGGCACTTTGGGCGAAACCAAAATGCGCAGGTCGGCAGCACCGGCTGGCACCTCTGCCACATAGTCACGGCTCACTTCAACGCTTGGCGTGAGCGACAAGAGCGACAGCACAACGTTGTGGAGCGCGGCATTGAAGTCGGCTAAATACTCAAAGGGGTGTTCATAGAGCGGACGGAAATCGTCGGCATAGTATTCAAAATAAGGACTTCCCTCATACGCCGACGCCAAGGCGTTCCAGTGTAAATGGCGCCAGTCGCCATGGTCTGACAGGCGTACCTTGCCCATAGGGGTATGCCCCACCCCATCGCGCACTACGGGCAGGGTGAGCGGTTGCGCTCCCGAGGGGGTGGCTATGTAACAACGGTTGCGGTAGGTCTGCTTTACATAATGTTCGCCAAGGTCTACCAACGCATGGTCGGCGGCATAAAGGTGGGCGTAATATTGTATAGGAGCGAGATAGGCTGATGAGAGAATTATCACGACAGTATAATGTTTAATGGAAAGAGAGGGGGGCGTACAGCCTCGGGGCTTCCGCTTGTGCAGCAGTTTTATATAACGCGGGGCGAGGCTGTTGAAAATTAACGCGGGGCGAGGCTGCAGAAAATTAGCCCGACGCGAGACGCGTCGCCCCCATTAGAGATAGCGTTTGGTGGTAGCATTTTGTGCTTGAAGATACGCAAACACTAATGGGGGCGACGCGTCTCGCGTCGGTTTTTTTTCAGCAGCCTCGGGACGCGTCGCCCCCCCATTAGTGTTTGCGGCTTCTGTCCCCCCCAAAAAGGCACATTCAAGGTTTGTAGTAAACCACCTTGCCCACCAAAGCATCGTGTGGCACAAGTATGAACGAGTCGGGACACGTCTCCACCCAATAATAGTCGCGCATCAAGCGCACCTTAGTCAGCGGTTGTCCGCCAAGCAGCAAGTGGCCCAAGGTGTCAACTTCCACGCTGGTGCAGTGCTCATACTGGCGCATGATGTAAGCCAACAGACGGGCATTGTAGGGTGTGACACGCACACTATGGTTTTGGCCGGGTATCACAATGGGTTGTGCGTCAGGCGAAGTGCGTCCGGGTATCACGATACGCCTTACGGGGTCAATCCAAACCGTTTGGCCGGGCAATGCACGACACACGCCCGCCATGGTCATTGGGGTGTGATGCCCATCGTCGACGGTAAACACGAGCGGATCGCCCTCGGCGGGCACGCGGTAGCCCCAACGGTGGTAGCCCCACAAGCCCTCGCCCGGTACACGCAGTCCATAGTAGGTAAGGCTCACCAACGCGTGTTGGCCGCCAACCATACGCGCATGACCTAACAAGCAAAAACGCACTACGAGTAACAACAAAGCCAGCACGACATAGGGCCTCAACCACACCCACCCCTTGCGCAGGGTTGAGGCGGTACGTATGGCAGTATGTCGTGCTGATGGTGCTTTCATGTACTATATTTACTAACCAGATAAAGGCTATTACTTAATGTCCCACACGCGCTTGAAGATGCGGTTCCAGCGCACATGGCCGTCAAACCAGCCGTAGTCGGGATCGAGCGAGAGCCATACAAAGAGCGGCTTGCCCACAATGTGATCCTCGGGCACGAAGCCCCAAAAACGTGAGTCGGCAGAGTTGTCGCGGTTGTCGCCCATCATCCAGTAGTAGTCGAGCTTGAAGGTGTAATCGTTTGCCACCTTGCCATTGATGTAGATTTTGCCACCACGCACCTGCAGGTCGTTACCCTCGTACACGCGGATAGGACGCTCGTAAATGGGCAGATTCTGCAGGGTAAGGTGCAGTTTGGCACCCTTTTTCGGTATCCACAGCGGTCCATAATTAGCCGTTGTCCAGTTCTTCTGCATATTCTGCGGATAGAGCCAGTCGGCCGTTGGGGCAGCGGGCTTGATGCTGCTCACCAGTTCGGGGTGGCGGGCCAGTTCGTTTTTCACCGCATTAGTCAGGGGCATCCACACCGTCTGCCCGTTGCGCATGGTGTACAGATCCTCGTCGGTGATGCCAAGCTCCTTCTTCAGTTCGACAGGCATATCTTGCTTGAAAGTCACCTCATAGGCAAATTGCACATTGGCGGGCTGCGGGTTGGGCTTGCCGTCAAGGTAAATCACATTATTGCGAATTTGCAACGTCTGTCCAGGCAATCCCACACAGCGCTTTACATAGTTCTCGCGGCGGTCGGTCGGACGCGCCACAATCTGGCCAAACTGTTCGGGTTGGCTGCGCATGTAGGCGGTTCCGGCAGCATAGAGGCGATGGTAGAAGGCTTGTTGCTCGTCGTAACTCATGCCCTGGCGCATGGTACTTGTAGCCAGCGTGGGCTGTGCATCGGGTGTGGCAGCAGGCTGTCCCAGCATTTGGTCGCCTATTTGGTAGGCCAGGCGGTAGTAGTCCTGGTTCTGCTGGTTGAGGGCCACGGTGTCGCCAGCAGGATAATTGAACACCACGATGTCGTTGAGCTGCACGTGACCAAGTCCCTCAACACGACGGTAGTCCCAATGCGGGTGATCGAGATAGCTCTTACAGTTGAATATGGGCAATGTGTGCTGCGTGAGCGGCATGTAAAGCGGTGTTTGCGGAATGCGCGGCCCGTACGACAACTTTGACACTAACAGATAGTCGCCAGTGAGCAAAGTCTTTTCGAGTGACGACGAGGGAATGACAAAGTTCTGGAAGAAGAATTGGTTGAGGAAGTAGATGGCCACGAGTGCAAACACAATGGCGTCTACCCAACTCATAACGAAGCGTGTGACGGGACCTACCTCGGGCTCGCGCCACCAACCCCAATTTATCTTACGTGATATGTAGAGGTCGTATATAAGGGGCAACACGATGAGCCCCCACCACGAACCTACCCAATAGAGGAAGGCCAGATACAGCGCAGTGGTTATGCCGAACATCACCCACGAGGGCTTTTTGTCCTTGCGCCCGGCTTTGTTCATTACGGTAGTGTCTTGTGCAGAACGATTGTCTGCACCGTCATCTTTGGTATATTGCATACTGAATTAGCGTGTGGTTAGAACTTGAACAAATCGTCGGTAGTGAGCAGTCCCTCGTGTGTGGCCGTAAATTCGGCTGCCAGCACGGCACCAAGGGCAAAGCCGCTGCGGTTGTGTGCCGAATGGGTTATCTGTATCATGTCGGCAGGCGAGTCGTAAGTCAGGGTGTGTATGCCCGGCACCTCGCCCTCGCGTATGGCATCGATGCGAAGCAGATTTTCAGGCTGATCCTTGCTGCCCGTGATGGTGCCATCGGCATTGTGCACCTCGCCCTTCACCCAATCGTCCTTGCGGTCAAGCTCGGCACACACCTGCTCTGCCAGCGTGATGGCGGTGCCGCTTGGGGCGTCGAGCTTGTGAATGTGGTGTGTCTCTACCTCGCTCACGTCGTAAGTGGGGTAAGCATTCATGATACGGGCCAAATATTTGTTGACAGCAGAGAAGATGGCTACGCCCAACGAAAAGTTTGAGGCCCAAAACAGGGTGTGGCCCTCTTCGGTACAAGCCTTGCGCACATCGGCCTCATGGTCTTTAAGCCAGCCTGTGCTGCCGCTCACCACCTTCACGCCCTGCTTCCAGGCACGCAGATAATTGCCATAGGCTGCGGTAGGATTGGTAAACTCTATGGCCACATCGGCGCTGCGGAATGCGTCGCTCTCTATGTCGTCCATATTGTTTATGTCGATGATGCACACTATTTCGTGTCCGCGCTGACGCGCTATATTTTCTATCATGTGGCCCATTTTGCCGTAGCCAATCAATGCAATTTTCATTTCGTTTTGTGTTTGTCGTTTTTATTTTAAGGCAAAAATAATGTTTTATTGTGGCACTCACAAGTTTAGCTTTATTTATTTGACTTTTCCTCCCCTCCTTGTGCGGCTTTGCGGCATATCATTTACGCCCCGCACTTTTTGCATCAAACGTGCGCCCCACCCGCTTCTGTGCCACCGCAGCGGCTCCATACGGCAACTGCTGGTAAGGGACTATTCCTACAAGGTAAAATCTACATATAAAAAGCCGTTGGCGGAATTGGTTGACACATTGCTTGGTCAACCAATTCCGCCAACGGACTATGTAAAACAACTGCGGACGGGCTTACGTGTGCAAATGCGGCCACACATTAGCGGCATTCACCCGCTACTCTCCCTTAGCCGCCTGCAGGGTGTTGAGCATGAGCATGCAGATGGTCATAGGACCTACCCCACCCGGCACGGGGGTGATGGCGGAGCACAAGGGCGCCACGTGCTCAAAGTCGACGTCACCACTCAAGCGGAAGCCCTTGGGACGTGTAGCATCGGGCACACGGGTGGTGCCCACGTCAATAACGACAGCACCAGGCTTGACCATGTCGGCCGTGACAAAGCCCGGGCGGCCTATGGCTGCTACTATGATGTCGGCCTGGCGGCACTCCTCCTTCAGCGTGGCACTGTGGCTGTGACACACAGTTACTGTGGCATCGCCATAAGCCTTCTGCATCATGAGCATGGCCATGGGTTTGCCCACAATGTTTGAGCGTCCGAGCACCACACAACGTTTGCCGCTTGTTTCGATGTGGTAGCGTCGCAACAATTCGATGATACCCTTGGGCGTGGCCGGCACATAGCATGGCAAACCTATGACCATGCGCCCCACATTGACGGGGGTGAAACCATCAACGTCCTTGCGCGGGTCGATACGTTCTGTTACCTTTTGCGCATCGATGTGTGCGGGCAAGGGCAACTGCACAATGAAGCCGTCAACCGTTGGGTCCTGGTTGAGCCGGTCTACACAGGCCAGTAGTTCTGCCTCCGTCACATCGTCCTCGTAGCGAATGAGTGACGATTGGAAACCACAGGCTTCACAGGCCAGCACTTTGTTCTTTACATAAGTTTCGCTGCCGCCATCGTGCCCAACAAGCACTGCGGCCAGATGCGGACGCTTGCCGCCATTTGCCACAATGCGCTTTACCTCTTCGGCAATCTCTGCCTTGATGATAGCCGCTGTGGCCTTTCCGTCAATAATTTGTGGTGTCATAGTATTTTTAATGTGTTTGATTACAAGTGTACGGTTAGCGGGGCGAAGCAGAAGATCGGTTAACGGGTTGACGGGCTAACGGGTTGACAAGTAAGCATGCTTCTACATTCGGCTTGTCGACAACAGAGCCTTGATGAGCAAAATAACTTGTTAACCCGTTAACCCGTCTCTACTCGTTAACCCGTCAACAGGTCAACCCGTTAACCCATTAACCGGTCAATTCTTTAACGTGGCATTCCCGGCATACCGGGCATTTTGGGCATGTGAGCCATCATGCGGCCCATTTTTGAACCAGTGACCATTTTCATCATCTTGCGAGTTTGGTCGAACTGCTTGACAAGGCGGTTAACCTCCTGAATGGTTGTGCCGGAACCCTTGGCAATGCGGTTTTTGCGACTTTGGTTGAGCACCTCGGGGTGTTGGCGCTCCTTGGGTGTCATTGACAGAATGATGGCTTCGATACCCTTAAAGGCATTATCGTCAATCTCAACGTCCTTCAATGCCTTGCCCACACCTGGTATCATCGATGCGAGGTCCTTGAGGTTACCCATCTTCTTGATTTGCTGAATTTGGGCAAGGAAGTCGTTGAAGTCGAACTGGTTCTTCTGAATTTTGCGTTGCAGCTTGAGTGCCTCTTTCTCGTCGAACTGCTCCTGCGCACGTTCAACCAAGCTGACGATGTCACCCATGCCGAGTATGCGGTCGGCCATACGCTCGGGGTGGAACACGTCGAGTGCCTCCATCTTTTCGCCCATACCCACAAACATGATGGGCTTGTCAACCACGGTGCGGATTGACAAGGCTGCACCACCGCGGGTATCGCCATCGAGTTTGGTGAGCACCACGCCCTCGTAGTCGAGTCGGTCATTAAACTCCTTGGCCGTGTTGACAGCGTCCTGACCCGTCATGGCATCTACTACAAAGAGGGTGTCGTCGGGGGTGATGGCCTGCTTGATGGCGGCAATCTCTTTCATGAGTTCTTCGTCTACAGCCAAACGACCGGCAGTATCGACTATCACGGTGTCGTAACCTTTGGCTTTGGCCTCCTGCACACCATCGCGTGCAATCTTGACGGGGTCTTTCTCGTTGAGGTCCATGTAGATGGGCACCTCAATCTGCTCAGCCAACACACGCAGCTGCTCAACGGCAGCCGGACGGTAAACGTCGCAGGCCACGAGCAGGGGTTTGCGGCTCTTTTTCGACTTGAGGTAGAGGGCAAGTTTGCCCGACAAGGTGGTCTTACCAGCACCGTTCAAACCGGCCATCAGTATAACCGACGGACGGCCGCTAAGCTTGAGTTCGCAAGCCTTTCCGCCCATAAGCGCTGCCAGTTCGTCGTGCACGATTTTGACCATGAGCTGACCTGGCTTGACACTCGTGAGCACGTTCTGTCCCAAAGCCTTTTGCTTGACCGTGTCGGTGAACGACTTGGCTACCTTATAGTTGACATCGGCATCGAGCAAAGCGCGACGCACATCTTTCAAGGTTTCGGCCACATTTATCTCAGTTATCTGGCCTTCGCCTTTCAATATTTTGAAAGACCGCTCGAGTCTTTCGCTTAGATTTTCAAACATTTGGGGATTTCCTGTTATATTTTCGCTGCAAAGATAGTGCTTTTCTCTTTCGTTGCAGTATCTTTGCACTAATTTTTAATACTGTAACACTGTGAATAAAATACGTAATAGGCAGTCTGCTGCACCACAAAGCACAACCGCTGCACCACGAAAGGCTTCGAAACACTTTGGAGCCTTAAAACCTTGTGTGGCGCGGTGGGCTACATACATTGTGGGATTTGCAGCACTTTTTTTGTTTTTAACATGGGGCTACGGCGATGTGCTGGCCCGAGCTGAACAAGAGAGTTACATATCAGCCTCAGCCGACACCATGCACGGCTTGCTGCGCTTGCCCATGGGCGGCATTTATTGGGTGGGGCGCTGGGCCTTGCTCGTCTACAAATGGGTGTGGAGCGGTGCGCTCTGCATGGCTGCGGTGTACACGCTGACGGCTTGGCTGACCGACCGCGCCATGCGCTTGCCACGCCAGTGGGACGGCATAGGTTTTGTGCTGCCCGTGGCCCAACTGGGCTGGATTATGTGGCGCGGGGTAAACCTGTACTACAAAAACGAGCCGTCGCTGTTCATCATAATAGCCCTGGCTGTGCTGGCCGTAGTGGCTGTGCTGGCTCTTGTGAGCTGGCTGATTACACGCAAACAGGCTAAAGCCGAATTACCCGCACGGGTGCAACCATGGGGCATGCTGGTAGCATTGGTGCTCTGTGCCGGAGCTACCGCTGTGGCACGTACTGCCGGGCAGAACACGCTGCTTACGGCTAAAATGCAGCTGATGCAATGGGACGCCGACTGGGACGGCATGATTGCCGCCGGACGCTCGGCCAAACAACCCACACGGGCGGTGGCTGCCTACTATGCTGCGGCACTTGAGGAGAGCGACCAACTGCTTGAGGGGCAATACGACATTCCCTATGATTTTCCGAAACTTAAGCTTGACAGCCTTGACGGCAACGAGGAGTATGGCTTGTTTGAGTCGGACTGCAACTACCACGCTGGTCTGCTCAATGCAGGTTACCGCTGCGCCATGGACAAGGTAGTGATGGGCGGACCGCGCCTGTTTTACTACAAGCGCATGGCGGTGTGCGCTCTGCTGATGGGCGAGAAGGCACTTTGCCGCAAATACCTCACCTTGATTGACCAAATGCCACTTGAGGGGGCTTTTGTTGAAAAATATTGGGCCATGCTTGACAACCCGGCTTTGGTGAAGGACGATGCCGAACTGCAACATGTGCTGTCGCTCGACCCGAGAGAAGAGCGTTTTGAGCAGAACTACCAACAGCCCTTGTTCCTTGGCTACAACATAGGACTAAACTCGGGCACCGATGCCACACTCATTACATCGGCAGCGGCCTGCCTTTACAGCAAGGATTTGCAATCGTTCCTGGCACGTGCACAAATTTTGGCGCAGAAGGGGGCGTCCTTCCCCAGTGCCATGCAACAGGCTCTGGCCATACTGAATGTCAAGAACCATGGCTTGCTGCAACAGTTCCCACAAGTGGGACAGTTTGTGCCCGGCGAAATCAGCTCGTTCTATATGGACGCCAAACCCTACATGGGCAAGAAGAACCGCTTGAAGCTGCGTCACGAGCTGCGTGAGCGCTGGCTGGGCACGTATGTGTATTATTACTACACCGAGAATAACGACCCCGACCAGGTGGTCAAACCTAAACAGAACCAATCGCAGGTGAACTGATGTGTCACTTGGCATGCTTTCAAAAGAACACAATGAATATACATCATATATATAAATGTGTGGCCACGGGCCTTGTGATGGGCTGCATGGTCATGTTCAACGCTTGCAAACCGACGGCAGTGGTGCCAACTGAGGCCACAAGCGTGAACGAAACTGCTAAAATATACCCCGACTACCGCGACATTGTGGTGCCGCCCAACATTGCGCCGCTTAATGTGCAGGTAAAGTCGGCAGGCGACGAATATGTGGGCTGCATCGAGGGTGCAGGACGCCAGGTGCTGGCCGCTGCCGGCAAAGACGGTGTGTTGCAATTCGACTCGCTCGAATGGAAACAGATGCTCAACGCTGCCCGCGGAAAGGACCTTGACGTGACACTCTACGCCAAGCGCGAGGGCGAATGGGTAAAGTTTCCGTCGTACAAAATCAGTGTGGCACAGGAGGACATTGACCGTTACCTGTCGTACCGACTGATTGAGCCGTCGTATGAGTTGTACCGCCAAATGGGATTGTATCAGCGCGATTTGCAGGGCTTTGACGTGCAAACTGTCTACGAAAACAATGACAAATACGACGACAAAGACAACCATTGCGTAAACTGTCATAACTACCAAAATTACAGCACGAAGCGCATGCTGTTCCATGTACGCGCCAAGCATGGCGGCACAGTGTTTATTGAGAATGGCAAGGTGGAGAAACGCACCATCAAGAGCGACTCCATACTGGCCGGCGCCACCTACCCCACCTGGCACCCTACGCAGAACTGGGTGGTGTTCTCGTCAAACCAGACGGGACAGGCTTTCCACATACGCAACCACCAAAAGATTGAGGTGGTGGACTATGGTTCGGACCTCGTGTTTTACGATGTGGACAAGGGCGAGGTGTCGAACATTCTGAAGACGGACGCCGACATGGAGACCTTTCCGTGCTGGGCACCCGACGGACGCAAACTTTACTATACATCGGCACACGTCGAGGCGTTTGCCGGCAAAAACGACAGCGTGCGACGCGAAATTATCACACACATATATAAGGACGTGCGCTACAACGTGATGAGCATGACTTTCGACCCAGCCACCCGCCAATTTGGCACACCCCAGGTAGAGGTGGATTGCGCCGCCATGGGCAAGAGTGCCGCCGTAACACGCGTGAGTCCTGACGGACGCTATTTGCTGTTTACGTTGGCGGACTACGGGCAATTTCACATTTGGCACAAGGCTGCCGACCTGTATGTGAAGGACTTGCAAACGGGCAAGGTTTACCCGCTCACCGCCACCAACAGCAAGGACGCTGACAGTTACCACACATGGAGCTCTAACGGACGCTGGATAGTGGTGGCCTCGCGTCGTGACGACGGGTCGTACACCCGCCCCTACATTGCTTATTTCGACCGCAACGGCCAGGGACACAAGGCCTTTTTGCTGCCGCAGCTCAACCCTGTACAGAACATATTGCTGCCAAAGAGCTACAATGTGCCCGAACTGACCAAGGACGCTGTCAACACAAAGGGCATAAAGGAGGCTATTTACAAGGACTGATGCCCGCATCGGGTGGCAAGATTAATGGACTGCTTTCGCGCCACCTGTCTTGTTTGCTTTAGCACGAGGATTTGCACAGGTCGACATACTTACCCTGTCAACTTGTCAACCCGTCAACCCGCTCCCGCCAAAGACTACAACAAACTATTTGTACATGAACATATTACGCAAACGACTTGACGTCATGCTCAAGGTGTGGTTGCTGGCAATAGCTTGCTGCCTGCCCCTGGCATCGCACGCAGTGCTGAAGGAGAAGGACCTGGCCGCCACACTGGCTGTGCTGCGAGCAGAGCTGGCCAACACATATAACGAACAGAAACAGAACATCGCACGCTACAATGTGATAGCGCAGATGCAGCACAAGCAGATGATATCGCTCATGCAGCGCAGCGACCAAATAGGGCTGATGCTGTACTCGCAGAAACAGGACTTTACGTTTGACATGACGTATGCCTGCCACGAGGCCACATCGCTCTACCACGAGTTTAACAAGCGCAGCATGCCGTACCAAAAGATTTTGGACCGCATCAATACGGAACTGAACCGTTACAACGCGCTTATCAGTTCGCTCCAGACCATTCCGCCCGCTGTGGCCGGCAACAACGCGCACCCGCAAGTGCCCGTCAAGGGCAAACAGCCCACGCCGATGCTGGTAGGGCCTATTGGCGGCAAGCCCGCCCCCAACGGCGCTACGCAACCCTTCATGCTCAGCAAGCAAGGACAGGCCGACCGCGACTCGTGCCTGAAGTATGCCACCGCCCTGCGCGACAACCTCGACCGCATGAAGCAGAGCGTGGTGCAGGACAACCAGCACTACAAAATGACAGCGGGCAAGCTGAGCAAACTCAACGACTATGCCTTGCAACGCTATACTGCCATTCAGCACAACATTTTCATTAACGGCGATGCCAACTACCTTGAGATTTTGGGCCAGTTTTCGCGCTATCTGCAAATGGCCAAGGCCGATGCCAACGAAAAGTACGACGTAGAGAAAGTGCAGGACAAGAACAAGCAGCACAACGTAGAGTCGCAATGGCGCGGACCTATCGTGGTGGGTTTGAGCATCTTTGTACTGTTCTACATTTTCGTAGCCTCGCTATTGAGCAATGTGCTGGTGCGTTGGCTTGTACCAAAACGTTTCCGCACCGAAGAGTTTATGAAGAAAAAGGTGTGCCTCATTCTGGCTGCCGCCATGATTATCTTTGCCATATCTATCATGGTGTGCCGCACATTTATGTACCACAACTTCTTCCTCATGGCGTCGAAACTGCTCATTGAGTACGCATGGCTGCTATGTGTCATCTTTGTATCGCTGCTTATTCGCATCAAAGGCGACCAAATCAAGAGCGGTTTCCGCATTTACACGCCCATTATGCTGATGTCTTTCGTAGTCATCAGTTTCCGCATCATCTTCATACCCAACAACTTGGTGCAACTGATTTTCCCGCCCATACTGCTGGTGTTCACCCTGTGGCAATGGAGCGTTATCAGACGACACAACAACAATATTCCGCGCAGCGACATATTCTACACCTGGGTGTCGCTCACCATCATGGTGGCATCGACCTTTGCCGCATGGTACGGCTACACGCTGCTCTCGGTACAAATATTGATATGGTGGATGTTCCAGCTGGCTTGCATACAGACGGTTACCTGCATCTACGACTTGCTGGCCGTGTACGAAGAGCGCTATCTGGCCAAACACATTGGCGAGATTGCTAACAACAAGGTGGCACGCCTCAACATATTGGAGGCTATACGCAAACGGCACGAAAAGCATATCAACCAAACTTGGCTGTACGACTTTGTAGCCATGTCGGTGGTGCCTGTTATGGGGGTGTTGTCTATTCTGCTCTCTATCTGGTGGGCTGCAAACGTGTTCGATCTCACCGCCACCGTGACAAGCATCTTCATGTTCAATTTCTTGAACGTGCCCGATGTGGTGCAACTCTCACTGGCCAAAATAGTAGCGGTAGCATCACAATACTTCGTTTTCCGCTACCTCAACTATCTTATCAAGGCACTCTACCACAAATACCACAAAAGCAAAGTGGTGGTCAACGGAAAGCCCAACTTTACGCTGGCCAACAACATCATTGGCATCTGCGTGTGGGGACTCTACGCCATCATATCTATCCGCTTGCTCAAAATACCTTCAACCGCCATCTCAGTCATTTCGGCAGGTTTGGCCACAGGTGTCGGCTTTGCCATGAAGGATTTGCTCGAAAACTTCTTCTACGGCATTTCACTCATGACCGGACGTGTGCGCGTGGGCGACTTTATAGAATGTGACGGCATACGCGGCAAGGTGGACAGCATCACCTACCAAAGCACACAAATTGTCACCGCCGACGGCTGCGTAATAGCGTTTCTCAACAGTTCGCTCTTTAGCAAGAACTTTAAGAACATCACCAAAAACCACTCTTACGAAATGGTGAAAGTGCCCGTTGGCGTGGCTTATGGCGTAAACGTGGACGAAGTGCGCACAATGCTCATTGACGCAGTAAAACAGCTGCAAGGCAAGCAGGCCGACGGCCGCGACATCATCAGCTCCAAGCAGCCCATCAGCGTGGTGTTTGACGAGTTTGGCGACAACAGTGTCAACCTGTTCGTAACCTACTGGGTGCTCGTCGAACAAAAGTTTGTCATGACAGGGCGCATAAAAGAGGCCATCTACAACACACTCAATGCCCACAACATTGAGATACCCTTCCCGCAACGCGACTTGCACATACGCTCCGTCGAAACCGTGCTGCCCATCAGCAACAAACAATAACGCCGCCCAACGGCACAACAACACAACAGTCCCTCCGCACCGGTACAGCCAATGCAAACAGTTGCGCTGCGCCAAACGGAGGGGCCGTTGCCGAGAAAATACGAAAAAGTTGCTGACAAAGGCACGCTTTTCGTTGGTTATTCCGATAAAAGTTGCTACCTTTGCAGCCCGAATGGTGTAGTGTACACCTACACCTCTTACTACAGCAAATAATAAAACAATATATAACAATAAAAAAACAAAGAAATGCCTACTATTCAACAATTGGTAAGAAAGGGCAGAAGCGTAGCAGCCGAAAAGAGCAAGTCTCCGGCACTCGACTCATGCCCCCAGCGTCGTGGCGTTTGCGTGCGTGTGTACACCACCACACCTAAGAAGCCTAACTCAGCTATGCGTAAGGTAGCCCGTGTGCGCTTGACTAACTCTAAGGAAGTTAACTCTTACATCCCTGGCGAAGGTCACAACCTGCAGGAGCACAGCATCGTGCTCGTACGCGGTGGTCGTGTTAAGGACCTCCCTGGTGTACGTTACCACATCGTTCGCGGTACACTCGATACTGCCGGTGTTGCCAACCGTACACAGCGCCGTTCTAAGTACGGCGCAAAGCGTCCCAAGGCCGCTAAGAAGTAATTCTTCTACACTATCTTGAACAGTGCAAATGTGCAAATGTGAGAATGTGCAAATGTTGAAAGCTTGACAGTGATTTGGCGCTGCAAGCGTATAACGTGTAACACACCATTCCATATTTGCATATTTGCCGTTTCAAGCCCCCCCCCCTAAACAAAACGATGACAGCATGCGCCACCAAGGTGCGTCTGCATATACACATTTTATTTATTCACACTTGGTTTGCAGCGGTTGAGTAAACTCCCGACGGGGAGTTGAAGAACTGAATTGCAGCCCTACTAAAACCAATTTTACTCAAAATGAGAAAAGCTAAACCAAAGAAGCGCGTCATCCTTCCCGATCCCGTATTCGGCGACGTAAAAGTTTCAAAGTTCGTTAACCACCTGATGTACGACGGCAAGAAGTCTATCTCTTACGAAATCTTCTACAACGCCCTCAACATCGTAGGCGAGAAGATGAAGGATCAGGAAAAGAGCGCCCTCGAAATCTGGAAGGCAGCCCTCGACAAGATCACTCCCCAGGTAGAGGTTAAGAGCCGCCGTATCGGTGGTGCCACATTCCAGGTTCCTACTGAAATCCGCCCCGACCGCAAGGAGTCAGTAGCCATGAAGAATATGATTGCCTTCGCCCGCAAGCGTGGTGGCAAGACTATGGCTGACAAGCTCTCTGCCGAAATCATGGACGCTTTCAATGAACAGGGTGGTGCCTTCAAGCGTAAGGAAGATATGCACCGTATGGCCGAGGCCAACCGCGCATTCGCTCATTTCAGATTCTAATTTCAATTGAGAATACATTAAACGATGGCAAAGCACGATTTACATTTGACTCGTAACATCGGTATCATGGCTCACATCGATGCCGGTAAGACTACAACTTCTGAGCGTATCCTGTTCTACACAGGTAAAACTCACAAGATTGGCGAGGTACACGATGGTGGCGCTACCATGGACTGGATGGCCCAGGAGCAGGAGCGCGGTATCACTATCACCTCAGCTGCCACTACCTGCCAATGGCACTGGAACAACCAGATCTACAAGATCAACTTGATTGATACTCCGGGACACGTTGACTTTACTGCCGAGGTAGAACGTTCACTCCGCGTGCTCGATGGCGCTGTAGCAACTTACTGTGCAGTAGGTGGCGTTGAACCCCAGTCTGAAACTGTATGGCGTCAGGCTGACAAGTATAACGTACCACGTATCGGTTATGTAAACAAGATGGACCGCTCAGGTGCCGACTTCTTTGAAGTTGTACGCCAGATGAAGGCCATTCTTGGCGCTAATCCTTGTGTAATCTCAATTCCTATCGGTGCCGAAGAAAACTTCAAGGGTATCGTTGACCTCATCAAGATGAAGGCTATCTTCTGGCACGATGAGACAATGGGCGCTGAATACGAAGTAGACGAAATTCCTGCCGAACTCAAAGACGAGGCTCAGGAATGGCACGACAAGATGGTAGAAACTGCCGCTGAGTGCGACGAAGCCTTGATGGAGAAGTTCTTCGACGATCCTTCTTCTATCACTGAAGAGGAAATTGTGGCCGCTATCCGCAAGGGTACCCTCGCCATGGACATCGTTCCTATGACTCAGGGTTCTTCATTCAAGAACAAGGGTGTACAGACTCTGCTCGACTACGTATGTATGTTCTTGCCCTCACCCCTCGACACTCCCAACATCGTGGGTACAAACCCCGAAACTGGCGAAGAGGAAGACCGCAAGCCGAGCGAAGAGGAACACACTGCAGCTCTCGCATTCAAGATTGCTACCGACCCCTATGTAGGCCGTCTGACATTCTTCCGCGTTTACTCTGGTAAGATTGAAGCTGGTTCTTACATCTACAACACCCGTTCACGCAAGAAGGAACGCGTTTCACGTCTGTTCCAGATGCACTCTAACCACCAGAACCCCGTTGAGGTTATCTCAGCCGGTGATATCGGTGCAGGTGTAGGTTTCAAGGATATCCACACTGGTGATACACTCTGCGACGAGGACGCACCTATCGTACTCGAATCTATGGACTTCCCCGATCCCGTTATCGGTATCGCTGTTGAGCCTAAGACTCAGAAGGACCTCGACAAGCTCTCACAGGGCTTGGCCAAGTTGGCTGAAGAGGATCCTACCTTCACCGTTAAGACTGACGAGCAGAGCGGCCAGACCGTAATCTCAGGTATGGGTGAGCTCCACTTGGATATCATCATCGACCGTCTGAAGCGTGAGTTCAAGGTTGAATGTAACCAGGGTAAGCCTCAGGTTAACTACAAGGAGGCTATCACCAAGACTGTTAACCTCCGCGAGGTGTACAAGAAGCAGTCGGGTGGTCGTGGTAAGTTCGCCGACATCATCGTTAACGTTGGTCCTGTAGACGAAGACTTCAAGGAAGGCGGCCTGCAGTTCATCAACAAGGTGACTGGCGGTAACATTCCTAAGGAATTCATCCCCTCAGTACAGAAGGGCTTTGAGAACGCCATGAAGAGCGGTGTGCTCGGTGGCTTCCCCTTGGACAGCTTGAAGGTTGAGTTGCTCGATGGTTCATTCCACCCCGTTGACTCTGACCAGTTGTCATTCGAAATCGCTGCCCTCCAGGCTTACAAGAACGCTTGCTCACAGGCTGGCCCCGTGCTCATGGAGCCTATCATGAAGCTTGAGGTTGTAACACCTGAGGAGAACATGGGTGACGTTATCGGTGACTTGAACAAGCGTCGTGGCCAGGTTGAAGGTATGGAAAGCAGCCGTAGCGGTGCACGTATCGTTAAGGCAATGGTTCCTCTGGCCGAAATGTTCGGTTATGTAACTGCCCTCCGTACCATCACTTCAGGTCGTGCATCAAGCTCTATGCAGTACGACCACCACGCACCTGTATCTTCAAGCATCGCCAAGAGCGTGCTCGAGGAAATCAACGGTCGCGTTGACTTGGTTAAGTAATTAGCCAACACTTAGCAAACAACATTTTACTTTGATTGGGAGCGGGATAACGAATGACTCTTATCCCGCCCGCCCAACAAAGTGTTTCATTACAAACAATTATAATACACAATGAGTCAGAAAATCCGTATTAAGCTGAAAAGCTTCGATCACACTCTCGTTGAAAAGTCAGCTGAGAAGATCGTGAAGAATGTTAAGGCCACTGGTGCCGTAGTGAGCGGTCCTATCCCCCTCCCTACTCGCAAGCGCATCATCACTGTTAACCGCTCTACCTTCGTTAACAAGAAGAGCCGCGAACAGTTTGAGATCTCAACTTACAAGCGTCTTATCGACATCTACAGCTCAACTGCCAAGACTGTTGACGCTTTGATGAAGCTTGAGTTGCCTTGTGGCGTTGAAGTAGAAATCAAGGTATAGTACCCTGACTACTACATCATTCTTTCAAACTAAGGAATGCAAAAGTCCCTCATCGACAATAGAAATACTCTCTTGTCAATGGGGGACTTCGCATTTTATATGCAACAACAAAGAATAACCTTATACCAGGAATTTAACCAAAGAAGAATTTATGGAGAGAACAGAGCTTTTTATATGCCAATGTTTTGATGTCAGTCATCAGTTAATATTACAAACTCTTGAAACGGAAGAAAACGAGGAGCGTATCGTTTATGGAAACTTTCACCTTGTTCATCTCGACTTTTGGGATAAATTGAAAAGTGCAACAAAATATATCTTTGGCATAAAACGCGAGGACGGCGATTTTGATGCGATGCTGTTACGCCCAGAGGACGCTGGCAAACTTGAACAATTCGCCAATTACTTGAATGCCAATACCTCGACTGACAACAAGGACACCACTCCATCGCTATTCACTTTCTGCAGTAAGGACAATGTCTATAACGTGAACTATGATACCCATAAAAAAACGTGCTATGATGGGAGCATACAGACACATTCCGAGTTGTCAATATGCGTGTCGATGAAACCGGGAAACGTGTTTTACAGACTCTATCGAGTGACCAAACATCTATTGGGTTATTGCTCATGCTATGGCGATATCGACTCTTTTGAGTTTAAGCAGGCAGATGCTGAAAAACTTCATCGTATGGTTAAGGGAATGAGAGCGTGTTAGAACACGAGCACTAATGGGGGCGACGCGTCTCGCGTCGGGAAAAGAACCAGCAATTATTTAGTATAGTTTGCTTCTTTCCTTTTAATTATCCCGACGCGAGACGCGTCGCCCCCATTAGTGCTTGCGTTTTTTGCAGCACGTTTTACGCTACTTAAAATGCAACAAAAACGGTCGCGCTTTTGATGCCTATTTCGAACACCCTATCTGAAAGGGCAAAAGCATTAAAACCTGTCATGGACAACGTAATATCTTTTGTTCTTATGTCCTTATGTTCTTATGTTCTCCGCGTTAGCGGCTAATCTCACAAAGCACAAACAATGAAGCAGAAGCACCACATTCCCCTGACATTGTCACTTTCTGCGCCTTCAGCACACCTCGTCATGCTTGCGCCTCACATAGTATAATGTAGCCTTGCTGCTGCGCCGGCGCGGCACTTGCAGCTGCACCAGTTCACGCCCTAATGCCACGGCCGTGAACTTCTGTCCCATACCACGCATGGCACGCTTTATTTCGAGCAAAATGGCAGTGGCCGTCAACCATTCACTACCCTCTATGTCCGACACCTCATGCCCGTTGCCAACGGGCGCAAACTCAAACAACCTTGCAAAACACTCGCGCAGGGGCGACGCCTGGTAATACAAACGGTTGTGCTGCTGTATCAGCTCCTCCTCGGTATGCGTAAAGTATGTAATCTCGCCGTTTTTCACCTCGTGCAGCAACTGTGCATAAAGTTGCGCATAGTCGAGCGGCGTGTCACAGTCTATGACGCGCTTCACCTCCTGACAATAAAAACGACGGCTGCCCGTGGGGTCGGTCAAGAGGTCGAACCTGTTGCTGGTACCTATAAACGAGGCCACACGCGCCATTTTGCTAAATCCGGCAGCATAGGGGCGGCGCGCCTGCATGGTGCCAAGCTGAACCAAATTTTTAAGTTTGGCGTTGTGCAACTTGTTGTAGCGGTCAAACTCGTCAAGGTTGACAAGCGCAAAGCGCGACAGCGCCAGTTCAAGACGCTCGTCGCCGGCCAGCTCAAACTTGTCGGTGTAGTAATTGCGCAGTTCGGGAGGCAGCAACATGCGGCAAAACGTACTTTTGCGCACACCCTGCTCCTCGCTCACCAACAGCGGTATCATGGCATTGCCGCAGGTGCTTGCGCCGCCCGCTGTGGCCTGCACCCAACCAGCCACCATGCAGCGCAACCAGCGTCCGAACACCATGCGCCACAGCGCATCGGTGCTCACCCGTTCAGCCAGTGGACCCACGCGGTCGATGCCGTCCCATTGCGGCAGTGACTGCAAATAAGCGCTGAAGGGGTGATACTGCGGCATGTAGGCCGACTCCACAATGCGGTCCACATCATTGTTCCACACCATGCAGCCCCGTTTGTGCAGGTCAATCACCATCGTGTTGCGCACCAGTTTGCTCGCGGGTACAAACCCTTTGTCCGCCTGGTCGCGCCGTTGCACTTCAGGCGTGCGGTCAAGCACATTGTAGCGAATGTCGTACAGCTCGTCCATAAGACTGATGGCTTGTTCGGTCAGACCGCAGTTCGTGGTGCTGCCAGTTGTTTGTGGTGCGCAGTCAGTGTCGTTGCGCATGCGTTTTTTTCGCTGGGGCTTTACAGTGTTTTTAGTTTGTGGTTCCGCGCTATGCGCGATAACGTCTATCAGTTTGTCAACGCCACGTTTCACAATGGCATCGGCATAGCGCAACATTCTGTTAAGCATTTGTTTCATGGTAGTCATACAATTTGGTTTAGAATTTGGTTTAGTACAAAAGTAAAGTGCTGCAAAGGTAACACCAAGGCATTGCACCCAACAAAAAAAGTGTACAATTTGTACACAAATAATTGCTCCCTTCCCGTCTGCCTACTAGTAAAAGAGTGCGTGTGTTTTTACTGCCATCTTACACTTTTTGTGCGTAACAAGTTGATATACAGAGATTTCAAGAGTGTAAGATGATTCCAAAATATCTTACACACCCCTACATACATCTTACAGTCCCCACCCCACTGCCCCGCAGTTGGTTTTGTCGTATGCAGTAAATAATACGCCACAGGGACGTAGAAAAATCTGTCGGAGCAACAGGCTTTTCTGCTCCCCTATGCCGTGATATTATCTACCCGTGCTTGTGCCGTGTGGCAGCGTGTGGGTTGTGTAGGTTGCGTGCAAGTGAAATATGTAATATCTTACACTGAGTAAGGTATTGATAATCAATGAGTTGCAATGTGTTAGTGTAAGATGCAAGATACTCGGTGTGTAAGTTGTTGTAGTATGGTAAAAGGTCCCGCTACCACTAAACGTAAGCACTAAACACTACCACCAAACGCAAGCTCTAATGGGGGCGACGCGTCCCGCGTCGGGCATTAAAGCAAAGGTTTATGCACTTAATAAAGGCTCATAGACAGTGGTAATTACACACTTGTCTGTGAGCCTTTGCCTTGATCCCGACGCGGGACGCGTCGCCCCCATTAGTGGTAGCGTTTCTTCAAGCGACAAACGCTATCACTAAGCGCTATCACCAAACGCAAGCACTAATGGGGGCGACGCGTCCCGCGTCGGGCATTAAAGCAAAGGTTAATACACTACCAAACAAAGACTCACAGACAGCACTAATTACATGCCTGTCTGTGAGCCTTGCCTTAATGCCCGACGCGGGACGCGTCGCCCCCATTAGTGGTAGAGTTTCTTCAAGCGACAAACGCTATCACTAAGTGCTACGACAAAGCCTCCTTCAGATATTTGGCCGTGTAACCCTTACCCTGTGCCATCACCTCCTCGGGGGTGCCACAAGCCACAAGCTGACCTCCCTCACGTCCGCCTTCCGGACCGAGGTCTATCATGTAGTCGGCACACTTTATCACATCAAGGTTATGCTCAATGATAACGATGGTATGACCACGCTCAATCAAAGCGTTGAAAGCTTTTAGCAAGCGGTTGATGTCGTGAAAGTGAAGGCCCGTGGTGGGTTCGTCGAATATAAAGAGCGTGGGCACAGAGCGTTCCTGCCCAAGGTAGTAGGCCAGTTTGACGCGCTGGTTTTCGCCACCCGACAGAGTAGAACTTGACTGGCCAAGCTTGATGTAGCCCAGACCAACCTCCTGCAACGGACGCAAGCGGTTGACAATCTTAGTCTGATTGTGTTCGCTGAAGAACTCCATTGCCTGATTTACGGTCATTTCGAGAATGTCGTAAATGTTCTTTCCCTCATATTTCACCTCGAGTATGTCGCTTTTGAAGCGCTTGCCGTGGCAACTCTCACACTCCAGCACGAGGTCGGCCATGAATTGCATCTCCACCTTTACCGTGCCCTCGCCCTTGCATTCCTCGCAACGGCCGCCATCGGCATTGAATGAGAAATAGGCTGGTGTAAACTCCATTTGCTTGGCCAGGGGTTGGGCAGCCATGAGTTTGCGTATCTCGTCGTAAGCCTTGACATACGTCACAGCATTTGAGCGCGATGAGCGACCTATCGGGTTCTGATCGACAAATTCTATGGCCTGCACGGCATCAATGTCGCCCGAAAGTTTTGTAAACTCCCCGGGCCTTTCGGTCACCTCGTCCTTAGCCCGTTTCAAAGCGCGGTAAAATATGTCGCGCACCAGTGTCGACTTGCCCGAACCGCTTACCCCCGTCACCACCGTCATGACGTTGAGCGGAAAGTCCACATCAATGCCTTTCAAGTTGTTGGCCCGTGCGCCCTCCACCCTGATGGCGCGGTTCCACGAGCGGCGCGACAGCGGCATGGGTATGTGCTCAAGGCCATACAAGTAATTGAGCGTGTGCGAGGTGTACAGTTGTTTGTCGGCATCGTATACAGCCGATGTGGCGCGCAAGGCCTTTTCGTCGGCCACATAGGGGCCATTATATACAACCTGTCCGCCAAGGCGTCCGGCCTCCGGCCCTATGTCGATAATGTAGTCGGCCGCACGCATGATTTCCTCATCGTGCTCCACCACAATCACCGTATTGCCCAAGTCGCGCAACTCCTTGAGCACACGTATCAGGCGGGCAGTATCGCGCGGGTGGAGTCCGATGCTTGGCTCGTCGAGTATGTAAAGCGAGCCTACCAATGACGAACCGAGCGAGGTGGCCAGGTTAATGCGCTGACTTTCGCCACCCGACAGGGTGTTCGACACGCGGTCGAGCGTCAGGTAGTCAAGTCCCACCTCCGACAAGAATTTCAAGCGGCTGCGTATTTCGTTGAGCAAGCGTTTGCCTACTGCGGCATCGTGCTCAGAGAGTTCGAGGTGTTCAAAGAACGGGAGCAATTCCTTCACCGGCATTCTCACCAGTTCGGTTATGCTGCGCCCGCCCACCTTGACGTATTCGGCATCGGGCTTCAGGCGCGAGCCATGACAGTCGGGGCACTCCGTTTTGCCACGATAACGCGCCAACATCACGCGATACTGTATTTTGTATTGGTTGCGCTCCAGCATGCGGAAGAAAGCGTCAATGCTCACTCGCTGCTCCTCGGGCAAAGCCTGCTCGGCCTTGTCGCCGTGCCACAATATGTCCTTTTGCTTGCGTGTGAGTTTGAAATAAGGCTCGAATATAGGGAAATCAAGCCCCTTTTGCGAGCAACGGCGCGCAAACTCGTGCAACCATTCTTGCATCTTTTCACCACGCCAGCACATTACAGCGCCCTGCATCAGGCTGAGCGATGTGTCGGGCACTACCAGATGCTCGCTGATGCCCATTATCTTGCCAAACCCCTCGCAACGCTCGCAAGCGCCAATGGGCGAGTTGAACGAGAACATGTTGTCGTCGGGCTCGCGAAACTTCATGCCATCGGCTTCGAAACGTGTGGAGAAGGTGTGCAATATGCGGGCCGGATAAAAGCGCAACATACAGGTGCCGTCGCCCTCGAAGAAGGCCGTTTCGGCCGAGTCAGCCAAACGCGACTGCACATCGTGCTGCTTGCTCACCGCCAGACGGTCGATGAGCAACGCCACCTGGCTCATGGTGTAATGTTGTGCGTCGGGCTGCGCGGCCACACTGCCAGCCTCGTCGCTGTCCACCGGTGCATCGTCTACCACCAGTTTGCCTTGCTGCAGGTCGTTGAGAAAGTCCTCAATGCGCACCATCTCGCCATCGACATCGAGGCGTGACAGGCCTTGCTGCAAGTCAACCTGCAACTGTGCTGCCAGACTGCGCCCATGACGCACACGCATGGGGGCTGTCACCGTGAAGCGCGTACCCTCAGAGTACGACAGCATGCAGTCTACCACGTCCTGCACCGTATTGCGCTTTACCTCTGCCCCGCTGATGGGCGAAAAGGTGTGACCCACGCGGGCAAAGAGCAAGCGCAAATATTCGTATATCTCGGTGCTTGTGCCAACCGTTGAACGCGGATTGCGGCTCGTCACTTTCTGCTCAATGGCTATGGCGGGCGGCAGACCCTTGATGTAGTCACACTCAGGCTTGTTCATGCGTCCAAGAAACTGGCGCGCATAGGCCGACAAACTTTCGACATAGCGTCGCTGTCCCTCGGCATACAGTGTGTCGAAGGCCAACGACGATTTGCCCGACCCCGAAAGGCCGGTCACCACTATCAGTTTGTCGCGCGGTATATCAAGGCTTATATTCTTCAGGTTATTCACCCTTGCACCCTTTACCTGTATTATATTGTCCATTATGCTGTCATGTATCAAGTAAGTCAAATTTCGGATTTAGCAAATGCGGGCTGAAAGCCCAAGTATTTACTTAGCCCAGGGCATCGCCCTGGGGGGAATTGAACAAGGAAGTGACGCCCTGTAAGGGCAGAAGTAAAGCCACTTCATCATACTTTTGCCCTTACAGGGCGTAACGTTTCTTCTTGCGGGCGACCCAGGGCGTTGCCCCGGGCTATGGATTACATTGGGCTTTCAGCCCGCACTTGCTAAATCCGAAACTCGAGTGAAGTAAGTATGCAAAATTACAGAAATGTTTTGGGCTAACACTCCAAAACAAGTTTTTCGTAGCGAAATATATGCGGTTACCAAAAAATATGCTAATTTTGCTTTGATATGCGCCCACATGGCCACTCTCTGCGAAAGGGAAGCCGCACCGCGCATGGCCTCAGCACTGATAGCATGGAACAAGACAAACCCTTCAAATATCTGCAACACATCAACTCGCCCGCCGACTTGCGCAAGCTGCGCGTTGACGAGCTGCCTGCCGTTTGCGATGAGTTGCGGCGCGACATCATCAACGAGTTGGCCGACAACCCCGGCCACTTTGCATCGAGCCTGGGCACAGTTGAAATAACTGTGGCCATGCACTATGTGTACGACACGCCCTACGACCGCATTGTGTGGGACGTGGGGCACCAAGCTTACGGGCACAAAATACTCACCGGACGACGCGACGCATTCCACACCAACCGCAAGCTGCACGGCATACGCCCATTTCCCTCGCCCCAAGAGAGCGAATATGACACCTTTGCCTGCGGCCACGCCTCAAACTCTATTTCGGCTGCCTTGGGCATGTCGCTCGCGGCCGTTAAAAAGGGGGAGGCCAACCGCCATGTGGTGGCGCTCATTGGCGATGGTTCGATGAGTGGCGGACTGGCCTTTGAGGGCCTTAACAATGTGTCGGACACACCCAACAACATGCTCATCATACTTAACGACAACCACATGAGCATCGACCGTGCTGTGGGCGGCATGAAGGAGTATTTGCTGCACTTGCACACAAGCAACTGGTACAACCGTATGCGTTTTTGCATATCACGCAAACTCACACAGTGGGGGCTGCTCAACGAGAGCCGGCGCCGGGCAGTGATACGCTTTAACAACTCTATCAAGTCGCTGCTGGCCAACCAGCAGAACATCTTCGAAGGGCTTAACATTCGCTATTTTGGCCCCACCGATGGGCATGATGTAATAGAATTGGTGCGCATTCTGCGCGAAATTAAGGACATGAAGGGGCCTAAGTTGCTGCACATTCACACGCACAAGGGCATGGGCTACAAGCCGGCCATGGAGAATGCCACCGTGTGGCACGCCCCGGGCAAGTTCTGTGTTGAAAGCGGGCAACGCATTATCGAGAAGCCCTCAAAGCCACAACCGCCAAAGTTTCAGGACGTGTTCGGGCAGACGCTGCTCGAACTGGCAGAGCAAAATCCGCGCATTGTAGGCGTTACGCCGGCCATGCCCACAGGCTGCTCTATGAACATCTTGATGAAGGCCATGCCCGACCGTGCCTTTGATGTGGGCATAGCCGAGGGCCACGCTGTCACATTTTCGGCAGGTATGGCCAAAGAGGGCATTCAGCCTTTCTGCAACATTTATTCGGCCTTTGCACAACGTGCCTACGACAATGTGATACACGACGCTGCCTTGCTCAACCTGCCAGTAGTACTGTGCCTTGACCGCGCCGGCCTTGTGGGCGAGGACGGCCCCACACACCACGGGGCCTTCGACCTGGCGGCCTTGCGCCCCGTGCCCAACCTGACCATTGCCTCGCCCTACAACGAGGCTGAACTGCGCTGCCTCATGTACACGGCACAACTGCCCGGCAAGGGTACCTTTGTCATACGCTATCCGCGCGGACGCGGCTCAATGGTTGACTGGCACTGTCCGCTCAAGGAGATTGCCGTAGGCCGGGGCCGCCAGCTCAAGCAAGGCACCGATGCTGCCGTCATCACCCTGGGCCCCATTGGCACCGAGGCGGCTAAAGCCATCAGCATGGCCGAAGCTGCCCGGCCGGGACTGAGCATAGCGCACTACGACTTGCGTTTTCTTAAACCGCTGGACGAGGAACTGCTGCACGAGGTAGGACGCCAATTCAAACGCGTGATTACCATTGAGGACGGGGTGCGCATGGGGGGCATGGGTTCGGCCGTGATGGAGTGGTTTGCCGACCACGGCTACTCCCCCACTATCGTCCGTTTGGGATTGCCCGATGAGTTTGTTGAGCATGGCAGCGTGGGAGAATTGCGTCACATCGTAGGACTCGATGCCGACAGCATCTGCAAGGTTTTGCTCAACGAGCACTGATAGTTGTAAGGCATCACTGCATATTTTCCCGACGCGAGACGCGTCGCCCCCATTAGAGATTGCGTTTTGAGGTAGTGTTTTGTGCATGCGCCTGGTGGTAGCGCTTGGTGCTTGAAGAGACGCAAGCTCTAATGGGGGCGACGCGTCCCGCGTCGGGAAAATAAAAAGGAAAGGCGCCCCCCACTAAATAACTGCTGCACTATCACCGACGCGAGACGCGTCGCCCCCATTAGAGATTGCGTTTTGAGGTTGCGTTTGGGCGCTTGGTGCTTGAAGAGACGCGTCGCCCCACCCTAAATTTGTAACGCGGGTTACACGGATAATTAAATCCATGTAACCCGCGTTAATTCGTGCATTTAGTCCCAATCTTCCATTTCGTCCTCATCTCCCCCTGTTTTTGGTTCAGGGTCAATCAACCCCTCGTCTATCAAGTCGTTGATTGGCTTACTCAGACTACGGCGCAGCTCATCGCGATGCGACTGCAAGTTATTGAGTGCTTGGGCATAAAGCGACTTCAACGCATCTTCGTCCTTATCGGGCCAATGCTGTTGCACCACCTCTTTTATACGCCCCGAAAGAATTGCAATATCGTTTATGCAGAACTCACAGCCACGTATAGTGCACTGCGATAAATCTCTTGACAAAGAAAGGAATTCGTCAATGTCCCAATCCTCGTATTCATATTTCGTTTCCAAATGCTCATACGATCTCTGCGGCAAAGGTTCATTGGGCACCGTTTTAAGCCTCAACGACCATGACACGACTTTGACGCTTTTATTGCACGGGGTATGATACGCTATCACATAGCCATCGAATACCGTACAGGTGCTAAACAACAAATCTATCGGCACATTACATACAATAACCGTTTGTGGCTCGTCATCGTCGCTCGAATAGCCTACAAATGCCACGTAGCCCATACTGCGCATCAAGCAACAATAGTCTTTACAATTCTGAATGGCCTCTTCTCGCTTCAAGTAATCGAGTTGTGGAGAATGCCAATGATCGCGGAAATAGATTACTGCCATACTGCCTATAAATGAGGCTCCTAACTCCTTTGCCCACTGATTTTGGGGGTCGAACACTACTGGATTGTTGTTTGTCATGTTATTTGATTGTGTTAAGTAAGTATTAGTACGCATGATCAACGTTCATCCTAAACAGATCTGGCGTGATGTGCATAATTTCGTTCATTGTGAAATCTTTCATCAAGTTAATGAATGCCACGGATCGGCATCAACGTTCATCCTAAACAGGTCTGGCGTGATGTGCATAATTTCGTCCATTGTGAAATCTTCCATCAAGTTAATGAATGACCAACAGATTGGCAGGTGGTACTGCTGACGCAGTTCTTTCCACTCATCATTCAAGTCGTCATCGGACTTTAACATGGTGTGTCCCCAATCAGCAGCTTCGCTACGCAGTTGATCCTCGCACTTGCGGAAGTGATAGTCGTGCAGAATGACGGTTGTGGCATGGCGCCAGGTTCTTAACATCTCGTCCAAGCAATATTTGCCACCTGTGCGGCAAAGTTTGCACGCTTCGTCGGGATAGTGGCAGCTATGTTCGGGTTCGGGACAGGACTTTAACCAGTCTTTTATACCCAATCCCAAACTTACAGTGCCCTTTATAATGTATCGGCGTAGAACGGCAGATTTCCGCTCTTGGTATCTTCGTCTCGCACGCAATGCCTCAGCCACAGCATATTCGAGCGAACATTCCGTAAGTTCCGCCACCCGCTTGTTAAGCTTGGTTACATGGGCCACCTCCTCGGGGGTAAAAGTTGAATGCGCTTGCCACGCTTTTGAAACATACATGCTTCTTCTAAACAATTCGTAGTTCACAGGAATTCTTGTCATAAACGATTAATTTTGTTTTTGCTCACAACTCTATATAGTACTTTGTCTTGCGTATTTCAAAAAACGCTGTAATATTTTTCATTTGCGCTGCTATTCTTGGCGTACGCGCTTTGCACGTTATGTCGTACTACGTTGATAATCAGACATTTAATAAGAGCAAGGGGAAATACGAACAAACGCAGTATTTTTTGACGAACGCGTGTGCAAGTGGCATCTACCCGTATGGGGGTGCTGGCCGCAAGCAATGGGTAATGAAAATCCCCTCATAGCACCCAGCAAGGGGGTGATATGAGGGGAGAACGGGGTATATCTTATCAACTAATGCTGCAGAGGCAGCTGATCAATACTGCATAGAGAAGGTGATGCCACGGCGCATCATGTCCTTGAGTACAGGCGAGAGGCGCTTGAGGAAACCCTCCCACGAGCGTGATGCAACAGGGCTCCAACCCACCTCGGCAAGCGCCAAAGCACGTGGGTAGGCCTGGTAGTAAATGCGCTCGGGGGTGTTGATGCACTCGCTCCACAATGTGCCGGCCACACCAAACAGGTTGTTCTGCTCGAAGTCAGAGCCCATACCCCAGGCCGGGTCGAGCTCGTAGGTGCGCTTGAGCGGAATGATGGGCATGCCCCAATTTACCTCGGGCATATCGCCCGGCGCCATGGGATAGTCGAAGTAGCAATGCTCGCCGGGGCAAAGCATGATTTTGGCATTATTTGCCACCGCAGCCTCGAGCGCGCGCTTGGTCAGCCCGTGACGCCAAGCAAAGGTGACGCAGCCGGGTTGTATCTTCTTGAAATCGGTTTCGTACCAGAACATGGGTGTCTTGCCATACTTGGTGCGCAGGGTGTCAATCACGCGGTTAAACATGTACTCCTGCAAGCGCCAATTTTCAGAGCGGTCGGTAGTGGTTATGCCGAGCTGGCGTTTCAGAGCCTGGCACTTGGGGCAGTCTGTCCAGCAGTTGAGTGCGGGATTGCCTGCCTCGTCACCCCCAAGGTGTATGTAGGGCGACGGGAAGATGTCGGCCAGCTCCTTGAACACATTGCCAAGGAACTCGAAAGTAAATTCGCTGCCTGGGCATAGCAATTCGTTCGACACGCCACAAGTGGTGCGTATGGGCACTTGCTTGGCGCCACAGGTGAGCTCTGGAAACACGTGAATGGCTGCCACCTCGTGGCCGGGCATTTCGATTTCGGGCACTACCTGTATGTGGTATTGCGCGGCGTAATCTACAAACTCGCGCATCTGCTTCTGCGTATAGTATCCCGATATGGGCACCATCATGTCGTCCATGCCCACACGGGCCGAAGCCTGCGCCGTGAGTTCGGGATATTTCTTTATTTCGATGCGCCATGCCTGGTCATCTGTCAGGTGAAGGTGAATGGTATTGTACTTGTAACGGGCCATCTCGGGCACGAATGCCTTCAACTCATCAAAGGGTATGAAGGTGCGGCATGGGTCGAGCATCAGCTCGCGTATGTGGGTGCGCGGCTGGTCGGCTATGCGCAACTGCGGAATGCTCTCGCAGCAGGCCGATGTGCCGTTGCCACGCAGCAGCTGGTCGAAGGTCATCAGACCATAGAACACGCCACGCGCCGTGCGCCCTTGAATAGTCACTCCCTTTTCGCTGACTACAAGCGTGTAAGCCTCATCGTCTGCCAAACTTGTGTCTATACCCAGTGTGAGGGTGGCCTTGCCGGCTATAACAGGGTTCTTAACCTTTGGCAAGCGTTCGCGCAGCAAGCGCTCGGCCTGCACGCATTCGTTGGCCAACCCATCGGCTGCCATCACCTCCCACAGGCGGTTCACGCTGAGGGGGTTGCCGCCAGTCATTTCAAGATGGGCGGGCACTGGCACAAGTGCTTCGGCAGGGTTGCACAAGCGGTTGTCATTGTCGGGTGTGCCGAAGAAACGGTTCCAACCCTCAGCGCGCCGGTATTTCATTTCGCTGCCACGCGGCACAACGAGCTTCACCTTTTTACGGTCTATGCCTTCAAAGGTGGAGGCCGAAGCTACAGGGGGCACAGCCGAGTTGACACGCAGCGTGCGCAGTCCGCTCAACCGGGCAAAGGCGAACTCGCCCAACGTGGGGGTGCCGTTAATTGTGATGTCGCGCAGCTTGGTGCAACCCGAAAAGGCTGCATCGCCCACACGGGTTAGCGTTTTGGGCAGTTCGATGCTGTTGAGTGCAGTACAGGCAAAGAAAGCCTGCGAACCGATACTGCGCACATTTTCGGGCAGCACAACCTGTTCGAGCACATGACGCGAGTGAAAGGCATTATTGGGTATGGCCTCGCAATCGGCCGAACCGAGGTCGATGCTGCGTAATTGATAGCACAAGTCGCGTAACTGGCGAAAGTCGGAGTTGCCACCTGTCGACAGTTTGCCAGTCAACTTGACATTGGTGGCAGCTGCCTTTTGCACAGCATTGAGTTCGTTCATGCTGGCCACAGTTTGAGCCGCCACCGAGAGCGACAGCAGCGACATGGCCAGTGTGAGTAATCGTTTCATAAGCAAATGGTATGTGGGGTTAGCAGGTTTTCAATATCAGAATTTTACAATGCGGCTGCCGTCCTCTTGTTCGGCAATCTCCACTTTCAGGGCATCACCTGGCAGGAGTTCTTCAATGAGTTCGGGCCATTCTATAAAGCACACTGCTCCTGAATAGAAGTAGTCCTCATAACCCATGTCGTACACCTCATCAAGTTTCTTGATGCGGTAAAAGTCGAAGTGATAAATGAGTTCGCCAGTAGTTTCTGAACGGTATTCGTTGACGATGCTAAAGGTGGGCGAATTTACCACTTCGGTCACCCCGAGAGCCTCGCACACTGCCTTTATAAATGTGGTTTTACCAGCACCCATTTTGCCGTAAAAAGCAAACACCGTATTCTGATCCATGGCCTCGACAAAAGCCTTGGCCGCGTTGTCAATGTCGTTGAGCGACGTTATTTTAATTTCCATAGTTCCTTATGTTATTTACACTACTTAAGTAGGTGTTCAAAATTATTTTATATAATCAGTAGGTGTCATTTTCACATTGAAAGCACATTCTCGAGGTACATCTGTTTCCTTCGGCCTCGGTCACATAGCCCGCTATGCTCCCTCACCCGAAGGGAACATCTGCACCCCGATAATGCACTTTCAATGTAAAAATAATTTTGAACACCTACTTATTTTATGTTCAATAGTTGCAGCAACTGCGCCACGCTCTCCTCGAGCGAAAGTTTTGAGGTGTCGAGGCTCAGTGCCGGGTGCTGCGGGGCCTCGAAGGGTGCCGATATGCCCGTAAAGTTCTTTACCTCGCCACGGCGTGCACGCGCATAAAGGCCCTTCACATCACGACGCTCACACTCCTCTATCGGGGTGGATATGAATATTTCCTTAAAGTCGTCCTTGCCAATGATGTGCTGCGCTAAATTTCGCAAGTCCTCTGTCGGACTCACAAAGGCCGCTATGGTAATGATGCCGGTGTCGACAAAGAGTTTGGCCACCTCGGCCACACGACGTATATTTTCACGACGGTCGTCGGCCGAGAAACCCAAGTTGGCATTGATGCCGGTGCGTATGTTGTCGCCATCGAGTATGCGGCACAGCAGACCGCGCTTTTGTAACTCGCGCTCCAGGGCTATGGCCACAGTGCTCTTGCCACTGCCGCTAAGCCCGGTAAACCACAGCATCACGCCTTTTTGCCCGAGCAGTTGCTCTTTGTCGTGGCGCGACAGCATGCGGTCGAATATGGGATATATGTTATCTTGTGTACTCATAAGTAGGTGTTCAAAATTATTTTATACAATCAGCAGGTGCCATTTTCACATTGAAAGCACATTCTCAAGACGCATCTGTCCCCTTCGGCCTCGGTCACATAGCCCGCTATGACCCCCTTCGGTTCCCCCGTTATCGGGGGACAGAAACCCTCACCCGAAGGGAACATCTGCGCCCCGATAATGCACTTTCAATGTAAAAATAATTTTGAACACCTACTTTATGTTGCAAAGGTAGTGATATATATGTCAATTAGGGCGTTAGCGCCACCTTATTTTCTTTATAATGAGCCTTCCGCGCCTTACCACCCTCACATTGGCCAGGGCACGGCGCAACTTGTCGTCGAGTATAATCATGATAACCGAAAGCAATATGAGCATTATGCCACAAGCTATGCGCAGGGTCATCACCTCGCCAAACAGCATTATGCCCAGCACCGCGGCAGTTACCGGCTCGAGCGCACCCATTATGGCCGTTGGGGTGGAGCCTATGCAACGTATGGCCATAGCCATAAACACGAGCGATATGACCGTTGGCACCAAACCGAGGGTGAGGGCCATGCCCCATTGCATGGGCGTGTGCAGCATTTGCAGTTCGCCCGTGGGGGTTAGCAGGGCGTAGAGGGTGAGGCACACCAAACAGCTCGACATGGCATAAAAGGTGAGTTTGACACTCGACATCACAATGCCGCTGCGGTTTACCACAATGATGTAAATGGCATAGCTGAGGGCCGAAACGAGTATGAGCACAATGCCCATCAGCGCTATGGCGCGCCCGCTGTCGTCCTTGTAGAGCAAGGCTATGCCACCCACCGTAAGCAGCATGGCAAGCAGCGAAGGCCATTTGAGCCGTTCCTTGAAAAAGAAGGCCATCAGCATGGCCGTAAACACTGGGTAGGCAAACACCAGGGTGGCGGCCACACCTGCCGACATGTAATGAAAGCTCAGAAAGTAGGTGAGCGACGACACGGCAAACACCGCACCTAACAAGCTCAACACCTTGCCCTCCCTGCGTGTGATGGCAAAACGCTTGCGCTGCACCAGCATGAGCAGGCCAAGCATGACCGACCCGAACAAGAAACGGTAAAACAACACGCTGTTGGAGTTGTAACCGTCTTGATACAAATACTTGGCACAAATGGGGTTCACGCCATAGCTCACAGCAGCTATGCAACCGTACAGGTAGCCCTTAAGATGTTGGCTCATATTCATAAATTATACATTTAACGGGCGCAAAGTTACGCCGAAATGCAAGAAAAAAGCCATATCGATGCAAAAAAAGCCGCGTTTTGTTTGCAAGTAAAATAAAAAGACGTAATTTTGCACTCGCAATTCGGGGTGTAGCTCAGCCCGGTTAGAGTACGCGTCTGGGGGGCGTGTGGTCGCTGGTTCGAATCCAGTCACCCCGACTGAATTGTGTAAGACAGTCAATCAACACTTGTTGGTTGACTGCTTTTTTTGTTACGCACACAGCTTGCCAACGGCAGTTTTTGCGTAAGTTTGCAACAAAATATTTCCATCTTTACCACAGCACGCTACATGAACAGCGAAGAGACCATTTTAAGATTGCAGCATAAAGGCATCAAGCCTACCGCCAACCGCATATTGGTATACCGCACACTTTGCCAAAAAGCATCGCCCCTAAGCCTTACCAACTTAGAGGCGATGATGCCAACCATGGACAAGTCGAGCATATTCAGAGTGCTATCGCTCTTTTTACAACACGACGTGGTGCACGCCTTTGAGGACGGACGAGGCATCATAAACTACGAACTGTGCAACGAACAAGGGACTTGCGACCACCACGACAGCCACCTGCACTTTTATTGCGAACACTGCCAACGCTCCTTTTGCCTTGACAACGTGCAACTGTCCGACTTCAACCTGCCCGAAGGCTTCTGTGCCCACGACTTTTCATTCGTCATCAAAGGTCTGTGTCCCCAATGTGCCAAGAGGCAGCACAAAGGCTGAATACACTCAAGCACGAAACTCAAGCGCAAGACTCAAGCGCAGAACTCAAGCACAAAGTTCAAGCACAAAACTCAAGCACAAAGCTCAAGCACAAAGCTCAAGCACAAAACTCAAGCACTAATGGGGGCGACGCGTCTCGCGTCGGGGAAAGAAGGAATAAAGAGTTGAGCCCTACACTCTACTAATCAAATGCCTCATTTCCACCGACGCGGGACGCGTCGCCCCCATTAGAGATTGGCTACCCCATCGCCACAACAAAAAAAGCGCATTCCAAAAATGCTCGTTCGAGCATGCGGAATGCGCTTTTTATTTTGCAATTTCAAGTCACACGCCACACGTGGGTGCGACTTGAAATTTATGTATCAAACGTTTACTCCTGAGGCAGAGACCAGTCTTCCTTAGTCTTGCGCACGTAAGAGGCGTAACGACGTTGTGCAGCACGCTTAGTCTCGTCGTAAAGTTCCTGAGCTTGTTCGGGCATAGCCTTCTTAAGCGAGAGGAAACGCACCTCGTGGTCGAGGTAATCCTGGAACTTGTCCCAATCGGGCTCCTTAGAGTCGAGAGTGAAGGGGTTCTTGCCCTGGTCGGCGAGTTCGGGGTTGAAGCGCCACAAGTGCCAGTAACCACAAGCTACTGCGCGGCCTTCCTCAGCCTGGCTGCGACCCATACCGCCCTTGATCTTCAAACCGTGGTTGATACAAGGTGCATAAGCAATGATGAGCGAAGGACCATGGTAAGCCTCAGCTTCCTTGATGGCCTTGAGGCACTGAGCCTGGTCGGCACCCATAGCCACCTGGGCCACGTAGATGTAGCCATAAGTAGTCTGCATAAGGCCAAGATCCTTCTTGGTCACGCGCTTACCGGCTGCGGCAAACTGTGCGATGGCACCAACAGGAGTAGCCTTCGAAGCCTGACCACCAGTGTTAGAGTAAACCTCAGTATCGAGCACGAGAATGTTAACGTCCTCACCGCTGGCGAGCACGTGGTCGAGACCACCGTAACCGATATCGTAAGAGGCACCGTCACCACCAATAATCCACTGGCTGCGCTTAGTAAGGAAGTGGCTGAGTTCGGCCAGCTGCTTGCAAGTGTCGCAACCCTTCTCGGCACCAGCCTTAATCATAGGCTCGAGCTTAATAGCGGCAGCGCGGCTTGCTTCAGCATCGTTCTGACCGTCAATCCATTCCTGAGCAGCGGCCTTGTATTCGGCAGGAGCCTCAGCAGTGGCAATAATGTCTTGCAACAACTTCTGAATGCGTGCACGCATCTTCTTATTGGCAAGGATCATACCCATACCAAACTCGCAGAAGTCCTCGAAGAGTGAGTTAGCCCATGCAGGACCTTCGCCCTTCTCGTTGGTAGTATAAGGTGTTGAGGGGATAGAACCTGAGTAGATTGATGAACAACCCGTAGCGTTGGCAATCATCTGACGGTCGCCAAAGAGTTGGCTGACGAGTTTGACGTACGGTGTTTCACCACAACCAGAGCAAGCGCCTGAGAACTCGAAGAGCGGAGTAGCAAACTGAGAGTTCTTGGGGTTGAGCTTGATGTCAACCAAGTGCTGCTTGCTGGTCACGTTCTTGGTGCAGTAAGTCCAGTTTTCGGCTTCAGCCTCCTGGCCTTCGAGCGGCACCATTTCGAGAGCCTTGTTGCCCTTCAAGCCCGGACATACGTCAACACAGTTGCCGCAACCGAGGCAGTCCATCACGTCAACCTGCTGTACAAAGTGCATGCCCTTCATGGCGGCGGGTGCCTTCATGTCGATGGTCTCGCCCTTGAAGCCCTTGAGTTCGTCGTCGGTCAATACGAAGGGACGGATAGCAGCGTGAGGACAAACAAAGTCGCACTTGTTACACTGTATACAGTTCTCCTTGTGCCATACGGGCACGAAGGCTGCCACACCGCGCTTTTCGTAAGCGGCAGTGCCCTGCTGCCAAGTACCATCTTCCGACACCTTGAATGCGCTCACGGGCAGAAGGTCGCCGTTCTGTGCATTGATGGGGCGTACCATGTCTGAGATGAAAGCGGGTTCGTCGCGAACCACCTTCTCGTCCTCGGGCAGGTTGGCCCATGCGGGGTCAACTGTGAGTTGCTTATATTCGCCACCACGGTCAACGGCCTGGTAGTTCTTGTCAACGATGTCCTGACCCTTCTTGCTGTACGACTTAACGATGAACTTCTTCATCTGCTCTACGGCGAGGTCAACAGGAATTACGCCTGTGATGCGGAAGAAGGCTGACTGCAGAATGGTGTTGGTACGGTTGCCAAGACCTATTTCCTGTGCAATCTTGGTAGCGTTGATATAGTAAACAGTGATGTTGTGCTCGGCAAAGTAGCGCTTCACATTGTTAGGCAGGTTGTTTGCCAGTTCGTCACCCTCCCAAATGGTGTTCAGCAGGAAGGTACCATTGTCGCGCAAACCGCGGAGCACGTCATACATGTGCAGATAAGCCTGTACGTGGCAAGCCACGAAGTTAGGAGTCTTAATCTGGTATGTAGAGCGAATGGGGTGATCGCCAAAGCGGAGGTGTGAGCAAGTAAAGCCACCCGACTTCTTAGAGTCGTATGAGAAGTAAGCCTGGCAGTACTTGTCGGTGTTGTCACCAATAATCTTGATAGAGTTCTTGTTGGCACCTACCGTACCATCAGCACCAAGGCCATAGAACTTGGCCTCGAATATGCCTTCGCCGCCGAGAGCCATTTCCTTCTCCAAGGGGAGTGAGTGGAAGGTCACGTCGTCCACGATGCCGAGTGTGAAGTGATCCTTGGGTTCGGGCAACGCTAGGTTGTCGTAAACCGAGATAATCATGGTCGGAGTCGTGTCGCAAGAGCCCAAACCATAGCGTCCGCCTACGATGAGGGGACGGTTCTCTACGTCGTAGAAGGCGTCCTTCACGTCGAGGTAGAGAGGTTCGCCGTTGGCGCCGGGTTCCTTAGTGCGGTCGAGCACAGCGATGCGCTTGCAAGTCTTGGGCACAGCTGCAAGGAGGTGCTTAACCGAGAACGGACGGTAGAGGTGTACGCTGACCATACCCACCTTTTCGCCCTTGGCGTTGAGGTAGTCGATGGCTTCGCGGGCAGCCTCGGTTACTGAACCCATGCAGATAATCACGCGTTCAGCATCATCGGCACCATAGTAGCTGAAGAGCTTGTACTCACGACCGGTAATCTTGCTGATTTCGGCCATATACTTTTCAACAGCTGCGGGCACTGAGTCGTAGTAGGGGTTGCACACTTCGCGGTGAGCGAAGAATGTTTCGGGGTTCTCGGCCATACCGCGTGCCACGGGGTGCTCGGGAGTGAGGGCACGGCTGCGGAATTCGGCCACCTTGTCCATAGGCACGAGCGGACGGATTTCCTCTTGGTCAATCACCTCAATCTTCTGATACTCGTGTGAAGTGCGGAAACCGTCGAAGAAGTTGATGAAAGGCACGCGTGTGTCGAGTGCGGCAAGGTGAGCCACAGCCGAGAGGTCCATAACCTCCTGCACTGAGCCTTCGCACAACATGGCGAAACCAGTTTGGCGGCAAGCCATCACGTCAGAGTGGTCGCCGAAGATACAGAGTGAGTGAGTGGCCAATGTACGAGCTGACACATGGAACACGCAAGGAAGCAGTTCGCCAGCAATTTTGTACATATTAGGGATCATCAGGAGCAAGCCCTGTGAAGCTGTGAATGTAGTGGTAAGTGCACCTGCCTGCAGTGAGCCATGCACGGCACCTGCGGCACCACCTTCGCTTTGCATTTCCTGCACCTTTACAGTGTCGCCAAAGAGGTTGATGCGACCCTGTGCTGACCATTCGTCAACGTGCTCTGCCATAGGTGATGACGGCGTGATGGGATAAATGGCAGCAACCTCTGAGAACATGTACGCAATGTGCGCAGCAGCCTGGTTACCGTCACAAGTAATAAACTTCTTGTTAGCCATAATTGTAATTTTGCGAGGTTCTTAATATGCTAATATGCCAATGTGTCAATATGCTAATGAGCTGACGCCATCATTAAGCTATCGGAGTCATACTTCATAGCCAATTCATTGACGTCATCGCACCCTAACTATACGCAGTATCAACCCACTTGCATTATCAGCATAGTCAAAACACTACTTATTAAATAGAAATGATGTTATGTTGCTTTATTTAGTCCAGTTTTATCGTTCTTGATTTGCTTTAGTTTCAGCTGGCAAACGTTATAATGCGCATTAGCACATTAGCTTACGAAGCGAGCGTCACATCAACACATTAGCACACCGGCTTAGTAAAGGAAGCCAAAGAGCCAAAGCGGTATTTCATTTTCGCGTCCGACATCAGTATTATACTTCACATATATAGTATCGGCGGCGGTGCGGATACGGCGGGCGCGATCGCACACACAAATGTTTGTGGCGTTGTTGATGCGGAACATGCCAAGACGCTTGCCCTTGTTCACAGTGTGGTGGCGCCACAGGCAGTTTACAAAGTAAGTTTCCATAATAGTCTGCTCCGTCATGCAGTTCTCGTAGAGCGCATACATCAAGTTGGCATCGTGCAAATAAATGGCAGCAGGTTTCTTTGGGAAAGTCTCACCCGGGTGGTGCACCATGTTGATAAGGCGCGTCTCCTCAAGATACTTCAGATAGTTCATCACCGTAGCGCGTGATGTACCAATCTCCTGAGCCAATTTGCTCACGTTAGGCGCAGTAGGGTCGCCAATGGCCAACAGATAGAGCAACTTCTTGATACGCGACAGATACTTCAACTCTATCTGCTTGTTAAGCAGCAAGTCCACCTCAATCATATTGTTCATAGCCTTGAGCAGAGCCTCGGTAAAGTTGTGGTTCTCGAGGAAGAACGGGTAATAGCCATGCTGCAAGTAATCCTGGAAATAATGCCAGGGGTGTACTTTAGGCAGTATGGTTTTAAGTATCTGTTCGCTGTCTGAGAGCAGTTGGTCAAATGTATAAGCGTCAAAGTTCTCGTTCGTTTCAAGATTGATATATTCGCGGAACGAGAAACCATGCAACACGTAGGTGCGGCTAATCGAAGACAATTCTGTTTTGTCCTCCCCATCGCCCATGTTCACCGACGAGGTGGTGTACACAATGCGCAGATAGGGGTACTTGTGGTAGCACTCGCACAACTGCTCACGCCAATCGGGCAACTTAAAAGCCTGGTCGATGAGCAACACCTGGCCGCCCTCAGCCATAAAACGTCCGGCAAAGTCGACCATGCCGTGCGCTTGAAAGTAAAAGCTATTGAGGTTGATGTACAGGCACTGACGAAGCCGTACGTCAAAGTTTTCTTTGGCATACTGCAACAGGAAGGAAGTACGTCCCACGCCCCTCGGGCCTTTAATACCTATCAAACGGTAACTCCAGTCGATGGTGTCCATCAACGAGCGCCGCACCGGTGCGTTGAAATGTTCCATCAGATAGGCGTGTGATTTGAAAAACGTCTCCATTTGTAACTTGATTTCTGAAAATTCAAGGCAAAGGTACAAAGTTGTACCGAAACTTGCAAAGCTAACTTGGCATTTTTTGGTTAAGCTCGTGCGCAAAAATATTATTTTTACCTCTCTGGCCCATCATTGTACATTGGTCCGACCATGTGCCAAGACCACGCGTGCTGACGAATACACCAGTGCACACTAAAAGCACGCCTACCTCTACGACACCGAAAACACTGATAATCAGCGTAGTGCAGACGATTTGTACAGAGTGCAGGCAAAAAGGTGTAAAACGCCTGACGCGTGCGTGCGAACAATTACTATAACACGTCTGCATACAAACTTGAAGTTTTGGCTGAATTAGTGAGCAAGTTAACCTGTCACCTCAAACTTCGCCAACGTATACCCTTAACTCCTTTGTAATGCGGCTGTAACATCACTGACATACCACTCCCCTACCTTTGCAGTCAGAAACAAGCATACCGCATAAAGCACATGCTGACAGAACAGAGCATCCTACTTGCCAGGCTACATGCCAACGAATGAGGCTGCAACGTTCTGCACAAACGCCATCGTGCAAACGAACCAAAAACATACAATTACCAACATGACAAAGAACGTCACCACCAACAAGGACTATGTGCCACGCGACATTAGCTGGATGTACTTTAACCGCCGCATTTTGCAGGAGGCTGAACGCAAAGACATTCCGCTGCTCGAGCGCCTGAGTTTTCTGGGCATTTACTCCAACAACCTCGACGAGTTTTTCCGTGTGCGCGTGGCCCTGCTCAACCGCATTGCCGAGTGCAACGACAAGGAAACGCGCGACGAACGCCACGAGGCCGTACAGACGCTGAAGGTCATCAACAAGCTCAACGCACACTATGCCAAAGAGTACGAACAGGCCATAAGGCAGGTGGAGGACGGCTTGCGGCAGGAACACATCTGCATGGTCAACGACACCGAGCTTGACGATGAGCAGCGCAAGTACATTCAACAATATTACTACCAAAAGCTCGACGGCTTTATAGCCCCCGTATGGCTTTCGGCTGTCAAGGACTTGTCTACCGCTCCCGACGACAGCATCTATCTGGCCGTAAAAATGCGCAAGAAGAGCGACAAGACTCACCCCGAATATGCCATGCTGCAACTGCCCGTCAACCTTGTGGGGCGCTTTGTGCAACTGCCCGACAAGGACGGCAACGCCTACATCATGTACATTGACGACGTGGTGCGCTGCGCACTGCCGCTGATTTTTGCCGGACTCAACTATTCGGTGTTCGAGGCCTACGCTTTCAAGTTTACCAAGGACGCCGAGATGGAGATTGACAACGACCTGCGCACCGGCCTGATGCAGAAAATTTCAAAAGGCGTGAAGAGCCGCAAAAAGGGTCAGGCGCTGCGCGTCATCTACGACGCATCAATGCCGCGCGATGTGCTCAAACGCGTGCTGGGCAAACTCAACATCGACAAGCTCGACACCATACTGGCCGCCGGACGCTACCAGAACCACCGCGACCTGATGTCGTTCCCCGACTGCGGACGCAAGGACCTTAAATATCCCAAGTGGACGTCCGTGCTCAAGCAAGAGCTGATGGGCGAGGGCTCGCTGCTGGCCGCCGTGCGCCAGCGCGACCGCTACATTCATGTGCCTTACCACGACTTTGCCTCGTACATACGCTTGCTGCAAGAGGCTGCCGTGCACAAGGAGGTGAAGAGTATCGAAACCACGCTATACCGTTTGGCACGCGAGTCGAAGGTTGTCAAGGCGCTCATCAACGCTGCCCAAAACGGCAAACAAGTGACGGTGGTGATTGAGCTGTTGGCCCGCTTTGACGAGGCGTCGAACATTAACTGGTCGAAAAAGATGCAGGAGGTGGGCATCAACGTCATATTTGGTGTTGAAGGACTGAAGGTGCACTCCAAAATCACACACATCGGCATGCGCAAGGGCGCGGACATCTGCGTGGTGAGCACCGGCAACTTTCACGAGGGTAATGCCCGCTGCTACACCGACTATATGCTCATGACGGCCAACCGCAACATTGTGCGCGATGTGGCCCAAGTGTTCGACTTTATCAAGCAGCCCTATCTGCCCGCCAAATACAAGGAGTTGCTTGTGTCGCCCAACGAGATGCGCAACCGCTTTGTCAAGCTTATCAACGACGAGATTAAGAATCACAATACGGGCAAGCCGGCCTATATACGCATCAAAATCAATCACATAACCGACCCCGTGATGGTGAAAAAACTTTACGAGGCATCGGCCAACGGGGTAAAGATTGACTTGGTGGTGCGCGGCAACTGCTCACTGGTTACGGGCATTGCGGGCAAGAGCGACAACATACGTATTGTGGGCATTATCGACCGCTACCTTGAGCATGCGCGCATCTTCCAGTTCTGTGCAGCAGGCGAGGACAAGATGTTTATTGGTTCGGCCGACTGGATGCCGCGCAACCTCAACAGCCGCATCGAGGTGGTGACACCGGTTTACGACCCTGCTATCAAGGACGACCTCAAGCGGGTGATTGACTATGCGCTGCGCGACAACCAGCAGGGACGTGTTGTCGACGGCACTGGCCGCAATCTGCCTTGGCACACCGGGGACGAAACCGCTCCGTTCCGCTCGCAAGAGGCGCTGTATGAGCATTACCGCGACATGGAGGCCGAAGAGGCTGCACAATAAGGTTGACGGGGTAACAGGTAAGTTTGCCAAGTTGTTTAAGTTTCCTGACATTTTTACTTTCACCTAAAGAGTATGGCATATTTACTTGTCAACCCGTTAACTTGTCAACCCGTCAACTTTTCAACTCATCAACTCATCAACTTAAAACCACCATACATTTTGGCACGACTCAATTACGCCGCAATCGACATTGGCTCCAACGCCGTGCGACTGCTCATCAAAAGCATTGACAGCAAGGCTGACGACAAAAGCAAATTCAAGAAAATCATGTTGCTGCGTGTGCCGCTGCGCCTGGGCTTCGACATCTTTGCCAACGGCGAGTTGTCGGACAAGAAGGCCGACAAGTTGCGCCGGCTCATGAAGGCTTACCGCCAGCTGATGAAGATCTACGACGTGGACGATTACCGCGCCTGTGCCACATCAGCCATGCGCGATGCCGTGAACGGGCCCGAAGTAATAGCACACATACTGAAGGACACCGGACTCAACATCGAGATTATCGATGGCAAGGAGGAGGCACACATTGTATATAGCAACCACCTTGAGTGCATGGCCGACCGCACGGGCAACTACATTTACGTTGACGTGGGCGGTGGCTCTACCGAGGTGAACCACCTGTGCAACGGACAGTTGCTCAGCTCTGCTTCATACAACATTGGCACGGTGCGACTGCTCACCGGCAATGTGCGCGACGACGAATGGTTGCGACTTGAACATGACCTTGACATGATGATGCAGAACGGCATCGACCACATCAACATCATTGGGTCGGGCGGCAACATCAACAAGATTTACCGCATGACGGCTGTCAAGGACCGCGCACTGCAACGCATGCCCATCTACTCGGTACAGGCCATTTACGACGAACTCAAACCCTTGAGCGTGGAGGAGCGCATGGAGAAGTTTGCACTTAAAAACGATCGTGCAGACGTTATCATACCCGCAGCGGAGATATTTCTGCGCATTGCCCGCACCGTGCATGCCGAATATATACATGTGCCTGTTATCGGACTGGCCGACGGCATCATCGACGAGCTATACGCCCAACGCCTCACACGACAACCGCAAAAGGTGTAGGCAGGAGGGGGTTAGGGGGTTAATGGGTTAGGGGGTTAAAAGATTACCATTGCTTGTTCAACTCACAAAGGAGACTTTTTAACCCCCTAACCCATTAACCCACTAACCCTCCCCCCTCCTAACCTTCACTAACTTTTTAACCTCCTAACCCCCTAACCCACTAATCCCATCCCCCCCGTTTTCACCCGCTAATACACCTTTTTGTTACAAAAGCATTGCATTCCTTTCGGTTATCTCAAAAAATAAGTACCTTTGCGCTGAATAACACACTTTTCCGAAAGTGCTAACTTGAGGGTCGATATAATATAAGGGCCGGCAAGTTGTACTATGAATATACAAGACAATACAACATATGGAAACAGTGAAAACAGCAAAATGGTTATGCAGCACAGCTGTTGCAATGGCCACACTTTTCTCGCCTATCACGTTTTACAGTTGCAAAGAGAACATCGACGAAAGTGCTTATGCCATCGCCGAGAAGAAGCAGATTGTAGAACTTCTTGAGAGCGACACTGCACAGTATTCGGACTTTATCAAAATACTGTCCGACGTCAAGTTGGGCACCTCCGACAATGCCTCTAAGCTTATCAGCGTATTGTCGTCGCGCGGCAACTACACCGTGTTCGCACCTACCAACGAGGCGTTCAAAACCTTCTTGCATGACAAGCTCAAGCTCAACAGCATCAACGAACTGAGCGACGAGCAAAAGAAGATGATTGCCTACAACTGCGTCATCGACAACGGCGACAATGCCGCCTATGAACTGGCCGATTTCCCGGCTAACGGTACGACATTTGGCTTTGCCACACTCGACGACCGTCGACTGACCAGCGAACAAAAGGCCAGCGGTGACTACTACATCAACGCTGATGCCAAAATCATCAAATCGAACGCGGAAGCCAGCAATGGTATGTTGCACACGGTTGACCACGTAATATTCCCCTCTACACAGAGCGTGGCCGACATCGTGGCCAGCACCCCCAACACCCGCATCATGGGCCAACTCATGGCCTTGACCGGTTGGAAGGACAAGCTCGACACCAAAATCAGTACTAACGCTGAAGATAAGTACTTGAAGGACTACGCCGGCCGCATTGGTACTAAAGAGTACTTTGAGGGCGAAGGTGGCAAATACCCCTTCATGTCAAAACGCCGCGTGCGCTACACGGCCTTTGTTGAGCCCGACCAGGTGCTGCACGACGAGTGGGGTATTCCATTGCCCGAATATGACGAGAACGCTAACAGCGACAACAAGATAAAGAACTGGGACGCCATACTGCAGGCGCTGGAGAGCAAGTGTGAGGCTGTGATGGGCGAAACCGCAAAGGGTGACTACACCAACGAGGACAATACGCTCAACCGTTTTGTGGCTTACCACATTCTTGAAGGCGGCATGCCGCTCAATGGCATCGTACAGCACTACAACGAATTTGGCTACGACCTTGGCTCTGACACCAAAAACCCGCAAACCAAGAAGCTTGCCGTCAACATTTGGGACTACTACACAACCATTGGCAAACACCGCGCACTGCTCAAGGTGACGCAAGTGGGCGGCGCGGATTACAACATGGCTGCTGGCGAAGATGCCACACACTACTTTATAAACCGTATCAGCCGATACGACGACTCTTTTAATGGCACCTACGAGGAACTTGGCCATACGCCTAACTCGGTGGCAAACGGCTTGAATGTGCGCATCATGGAGCAGAACGAGGTGGCCGACGAGAATGGCGACACCAAGGTGTACCCCAACAACGCATTGAACGGCTACTTCTACACCATCAACCACATTCTTGTCAACAGCAAGGAGACGTACACGGCACTGGGCTCGGAGCGCATTCGATTTGATGTAACTACCATGCTGCCCGAAATGCTGTCGAACGACTTGCGCATCAGCGATGGTTACCAATACTTCCCGAAGGGCTATTTCAGCAACATTCTGAATGAGGGACAGAGTACTAGAATATTCTATCTGAGTTCTAAATCGACCGGCGGATCGGGCTGGAAGGACGCACAAGGCGACGAGTTCCTGGTGACTGGCGCGTACAACTTTGTAATGAAACTGCCCCCCGTGCCCAAGAGCGGCAGCTACGAGCTGCGCATGGGTGTGGTTAACAACCTCCTTCGTTCAATGGTGCAGTGCTACCTTGACGAGGGCAACAGCTACCCTGTCACACCGACCTCGCTGCCTATCGACCAGCGTGAAAATGCCGCTACCGACTGGCCCGGCAAAATATGGGTGAAGGACGAGGACAACAACTTTGACGAGGCCATGTGCCGCGAGTGCGACCGCAACCTGCGCAACATGGGCTACCTCAAAGGCCCGAACTACTGGTGCTTAAATGGCAGCAAGGGCAAGACTACCGTGCGCGATCACTACACTGGCGGTGCCTATGGTCCGAACATGCGCTACATTGTCAAGCGTCAATACTTTGACAAGGACAAGACATATTACATACGTTTCAAATGCGCTGTGGACAACCCCAACTCGCAGTTCTTCCTCGACTACTTCGAGTTCTGCCCGAGCGAAGTCTACGACTCTCCTACTGGTGAGGACATTTGGTAATAAATAAAGAATAAAGCAAGAGGTTAGGAGACTGGAACACAAACATGATGTGCCCCGCTCTTCTACCCTCTTCTTTTTACTAACATCCGCTTACGACAAAGCATCGGAGGGAATTAGGGGCAACCTGTTAACAAGGCCGCTGAAAAAACCGACGCGGGACGCGTCGCCCCCATTAGTGCTTGCGTTTTCTATCAGATTGACAGGTTAAAAAGCGGATTTGAAGCCATGGGAAGAACTGTTATGCCAAGAAATTGCGCTCTAATGGGGGCGACGCGTCCCGCGTCGGGGCATTTTTCAGCAGCCTCGTTAACCCGTCAACCCGTTAACCTGCCAGCCCATCAACCCGTTAACCAACAAGTAAATATTATATATCACTTTAACACTACACATCTATGAAACTAAGATTACTGACACTGCTCACGCTGGTGATGACCGTGCTGCATCTCAATGCAGCACCCGTCGAGCCACAAGTGAGCTCGGGCAATCAAGTGCATTGGTACGTGCTCAAATTCTTGAACCAGAACAATGTACTCGAAGCTAAAGGCGATGGTGCCGAAGTTAAAACTGCCGGTTTCAAAGGCAACAAGAACCAATTGTGGAAAATTGAAGGCAATGCCACTACAGGTTACACGCTGACCTGTAAGAACGGCATGAAGCTCTATACCACCACAACTGCAAAGGAAGGTAAGTTCATGGCAGGTAACACACCTAACGAGAACACCCACTTTGTGTGGCAGGCCACAACCAACACAACCTATGCCGATGGCTGGGTACTTTCGCCTAAGGCCAACACGCTCGTATACATGAACCAATGGGGCGGTGCCGGCGCTGGCAAATCGCTTGGCTTGTGGAACGACAAGGCAAGCGCAGACCAACCTCTTGCCTTTGTAAAGGCTGAGGATTTGCTCGGCGAAGCTGAAAACATGCTTCCCCTCATACCCTACCCCGCCAACCTTACGCGCAACGAGGGCACATTCAACCTCAAGCAGCTCACTGCTATCACCACCCCTGCTGGCGATGAAGCCGTGGCACGCTATGCACAGGAGTTTGCCACACAGCTCGAAAAGACAAGCGGCATCAAGGTACTCGTTAATCCTACAACGGCTGCCACCAGTCTGGTTATGACCAAGGACGCTACTTTGGCACACGAGGCATACAAACTCACAGTGAATGAAGCAGGCATCAACATTGCAGCTGCCGATTCTACAGGTTTCTTCTACGCCATTCAGACGCTGAAGCAGCTCATGCCGCACGCTATCTACTACCGCAATAGCGCCAGCACCGCCATTGACTGGACTGTGCCCTGTGTGGAAATAGCTGACCAACCGCAGCTCGGCCACCGTGGTTACATGCTCGACGTGGCACGCCACTTCTTCTCGAAGACCGAAGTTAAGCGTATTCTCGACATCATGGCCACTTACAAGATGAACCGCTTCCACTGGCACTTGACAGACGACCAGGGCTGGCGTATCGACATTCCCGAATATCCGAAACTGGCCCAGGTGGGTGCTGTGCGCAAAGGCTCATTTGTTAACGCCGGCGGCTCGTCAAAGTTCTTTGACGATACCGAATATGGCCGCGGCATGTACTATACACTCGACGACCTGCGCGAGATCGTGGCCTACGCCAAGAGCCTCAACATCGAGATTATTCCCGAAATTGACCTGCCGGGCCACATGGTAGCTGCTGTGGCAGCATACCCCGAATTCAGCTGCGACCCCACCAAGAAGTACGAAGTGCGCATTGACGGCGGCATATCAAAGGACGTGCTGAACATTGGCAAGGACGAGACAATCGACTTTTTGAAGTGTGTGCTCGGCCACATGGCCGAAATATTCCCCTACAAGTATATTCACCTTGGTGGCGACGAGTGCCCCACCGACCAATGGAGCCACAATGCCGACTGCCTGAAGCGTGTAAAGGACGAGGGCTTGGCCGGTGTGAACGAACTGCAATCGTGGCTGGTTGAAAAACTCGGCCTCTACCTCAAAGAGAAGTATAACAAGGACATCATCTGCTGGGACGAACTCTTGGCTCACTGGAAGTCTGACAACACCGTGAAGCCTGTTATCATGGCTTGGAACCACATCAACAAGAGCAAGGAGGCTGCCGACAAGGGCTTTAAGAGCATTGTAGTGCCCTACCAGTCGCTTTACCTCGACATGATGCAGGTACCCTTGAGCGAAGTAGATGTTAACGAAAAGTACCAAGGCGGTTGGGGCGACAACTGGGTCAACAGCGTTGAAACTGTATATGGTGTTAACCCTGTGGCAAGCCTCAGCGGCAAGGAGGACTTCTGCCTTGGTGTACAAGGCAACATGTGGACTGAAACCTGCAACGACAGCGTAGAGGTTGAATACCAGCTGCTGCCGCGTATGCTTGCCCTCTCTGAAACGGGCTGGCTGCCTGCTGCCAAGAAGGACTTTGCTTCTTTCTACATGCGTCTGCAAAAGAACCGCGACATTCTCGATGCCAAGGGGCTTACTTACGCTACGCACTATTTTGACGAGCCCGACTTGACCGAACAAGAGGCTGCCGTAGCAGAAGCTGCAAGCTTGCTTGAGAACGCCAAGCCTGGCAAGGTGGGCTATCCCTCACAAACGGAATACGACAAGTTGAGCTCAGCTTACGCTCCCTTCATTGCCGACAACGGCGCAACTGGCGACGTAGCTGCTCTCAAGGCTGCCATTGCAGCTTACAAAACGGCTGCTGTGACCATGCCTGTTGAGGGTAAAACATACAAACTCGTTTCAGCCTCTACTTACTACAAGGCTAAATATGTTGGCTCAACAGCCTATGTTGATGGTTCGCAAATCCGTTTCCACTACACACCGCAGGTTGAACCCGAAGAGCTCTGGCAGTTCACGGCCAAGGACGGTGGCTATGTCATGACAAACGCACTCACTGGCAAGCAGGTTGTGATGCCCGCCAACAACAACGCCAATATCACACTGGCCGACGCTGGCACCACACTCACCATTGCTCAAGCTACGGTAGCCTCTGGCAAGTACAGCTATGTGGCCGGTGCGCTGAATATTGGTACCAACGGCAAGTACCTCTCAGCCGACTGCACAGGTCTTGTCAAGGCTGGCACTAACACTGCACTCTGCTACCAGGGCACCTGGTACCTTGAAGAGGTGACTGACTTTACAGCACAACTCAACGGCTTGGTAAAGAAGGCTAACCGCATTGTGGCCGAGAGCAACCCTGGCGCAATGGGCGAACCTACTGAAGAAGCCATTGCCCTGCTTTCAAACGACCTTATCGCACCTGCCACTGCAGCTGTAGCTGCCGGCAGCGTGAGCGAAGCTGCTTACAAGCAATATCAGGAGGTTTACGCACAATACTTAGCTATGCCACGCGTATCGCCCATCAGTGGAATTGACGAATCATATTACTACTACATTCGCAATGCCTTCTTCGACACCTATTATGCCGAAGCACAGGCCGATGGCACCATTGCACCGCGCACTAAGGGCGAGGGCGACAGCTTTTTGTGGCAGTTTGTTAAGAAAGGCGACAAGGTGAGCATCATCAGCAAGTTGACAGGCAAACCTGCCTACATCGACACCGAAGCCGATGGTACGAACTTGAAGACTGGTTCGCCCTACGAATGGGGCTTGAACGAATACACTTGCGACGAAGGCAAAACAGGTATTCAGATTATCACTGCCAATGGCGAATTCAGCTGGTATACCAATCCTAACGCCTGGAAGAACAATGTCATATTGAAGCCCAAAACTTACGGTGCTGCAATTTGGACATTTGAAGTTTCAAACGTTGCCACAGGTGTACACGCCACTACGGCCCCCGCAATCGTGCCCACAAGCTACTACGACTTGCAAGGCCGCCGCGTGAGCCAGCCCTCACATGGTGTATACGTTACCAACACGGGCCGCAAGGTGATTAAGTAATCACTAAGATACACATATTATTTGTTATATGCCGACCAAGGGGCATACATCAATCATTATGTTGATGTATGCCCCTTGTTGGCTACGGCCGCTAAAGTCTGCTGTAAATGGCAGACTGCGGCACGTGTACTAAACAACGGGGGACGTACACCCTGGCTTCGTCAATGCGCCACCCAATCAAATGGTGCAGGAAAGTGATGAAATCAAGAAAAAACGCAAGCACTAATGAAGGCGACGCGAGATGTGGCTGCTGAAAAAATCCCGACGCGAGACGCGTCGCCCCCATTAGAGCGCAAATTCCTGGCATAACAGTTCTTCCCAGGGCTTCAAATCCGCTTTTTAACCTGTCAATCTGATAGGAAACGCAAGCGCTAATGGGGGCGACGCGTCCCGCGTCGGGGCATTTTTCAGCAGCCTCGAGACGCGTCGGTTTTTTCAGCAGCCTCGTCACGCGTCGGAAAAAAGATGCAGCTTTTATTTTGTAGAAGCGCAGCATTCTGTTAAGCATTCGTTTCATGGTTGTCTATGCAATTTGGTTTAGTACAAAAGTAAAGTGCTGCAAAGGTAATACCAAGACATTGCACCCATCAAAAAAAGTGTACAATTTGTACACAAATATTTGTTTCCTCCTCGTCTGCCTACATATAAAAGAGAGTGTGTGCTTTTACTGCCATCTTACACTTTTTATGCGTAACATATTGATACACAGAGATTTCAAGAGTGTAAGATGATTTCAAAGTATCTTACACACCCCTGCATACATCTTACACCCCCACCCCGCTGCCTCGCAGTTGATTTTGTCGTATGCGGTGGGTTTTACGCCACAGGGACGTAGAAGAATCTGTCGGAGCAACAGACTTTTCTGCTCCCCTATGCCGTAATATCCTCCTCCCGTGCTTGTGCCGTGTGGCAGTATGCAGGTTGTGTAGGTTGCGTGTAGGTAAAATTGGCAGCATCTTACACTAAGCAAATTGTTGATAATCAGTGAGTTGTAGCGTATTAGTGTAAGATGCAAGATACTCGGTGTGTAAGTTATTGTAGTGTGGTAAAAGGTACCAAGTACCACTTTTTCGTCGTGGACCTTTTGTAATTTATTGCTTTTCGGTGAAACGCAAGCACTAAACGCTACCACTAATGGGGGCGACGCGTCTCGCGTCGGGAAAATAAAAAGGAAAGGCACCCCCACTAAATAACTGCTGCACTATCACCGACGCGAGACGCGTCGCCCCCATTAGAGCGCAATGCCCTGGCACAACTGTCCTTTACATGGCTTCAAATTTGCTTTTTAGCTTGTAAATTTGATAGGAAACGGGCGCACCCGACAAACCCTGTGGAGGGCTGTGCAGATGCTAACCCAAAAACTGAGTTGCCAAACGATACATGATTGCCCAAAAGTAGTACCTTTGCACTATGAATCAGAATGGCAATAAAAATATGTATGAGGGCCTCGCCTCATATTTCCTCCCCGAAGGAGTTCTTAAATATTTCGAGGTGACAGACTTTGCAACACAGCGTACTCTGGACAAGGATGTTCTTTACACAACAGAGCTTCACATCTATCTGGATGAGCGCGACAATCGCACACCAGACATGAAGGATTCCGTGAGCAATGGTTTTGGGGAAGAATCATGTTTACTTGACTATCCAGCCCGAGACAAGAAGGCGGTACTTCACATACGAAGAAGGCGTTGGACAATGCCGGATGGCACAACAAGAAGTGTTGACCTTGACAAGGAGTTTGAACTGAAGCATAAGGGCACTCGATACGCGAAGGACTTCGCGCTTTTTTTAAAGAGGGCGAATGGACTCTGAGACGATAACCGCTCGTCAGATTGGTTATACGTACATGATTAACAGCTCCACGTTTGCCAAAAGATACAAGGACGCCCTGAGTAACTTCGAGACGTGGGAGCAGAAGGATCACGCATCCAAGTGGATTCTTATTCCGCAAAACGTAGGTAAGGAGCAAGGCATAGACGAGACCTCCCTCCAGGGCGAACTGTACACTATCGTTCACAACAAGGATGCCCATGGTCGCAAGGGTGCAATCATAGCAGTAGTCAAGGGAACGAATCCTGCTGACGTACTGAAGGTTCTCATGCAACTACCTGCAGATAAGCGTGAAATGGTTGAGAATATCACGATGGATCTCTCAGATTGCATGCGTGTCATAGCCCGAGAGGCATTCCCTAAAGCCACAGTCATACGTGACTGCTTCCATGTCGTAAAACGCGGTGGAGAGGGCTGCGAAGAGATACGCCTGCGCCTGAAACGAAAAGCCGTAAAGGAGGCGAACAGACAGAAGGCAGAGTTTCGCAAATACCTCGAAAATCTGGCAGCGCAGAGAAAGGCTTACCGCGAGCGAATGAGGAAAAGGCATGGGAAGAACTGGAAGAAGAGCAAGCGCGGAAGAAAGCCTATGAGGCTGAACACTCGCTTTGAACCCAAAAGGCTTGAAAATGGCGAGACTCTTGTAGAGGCACAGACACGATGTCGCAAGCAATTGTCCATGAGCCGAGAGAAGTGGAGCGCAACGCAGAAAAAGCGTGCGAAGATACTTTTCGCACTCTACCCAAAACTTGAAGAAGCATACAATCTGATCAACTCCCTTAGAGCCATATTCAGAAACAAGAAACTCACAAAGGAGACTGCCAAACAGAATTTCAAGGGGTGGTATGAGAAAGTGGCTTCCTGCACTCTGCGTGAAATCAAGTCCGTACGCGATACCATCAGATTCTATGAGGATGAAATCCTGAACTACTTTGACGGACGTAAGACTAACGCTTCAGCTGAATCGTTGAACTCAAAGATCAAATGCTTTCGTGCACAAGTAAAAGGAGTCATAGACATACCATTCTTCATGTATCGTTTAGCAACAGTTTTGGGTTAGCATCTGCACGGCCTACTCCACAGGGTTTGTCGGGTGCGCCNNNNTGGCGCACCCGACAAACCCTGTGGAGGGCTGTGCAGATGCTAACCCAAAAACTGAGTTGCCAAACGATACATGATTGCCCAAAAGTAGTACCTTTGCACTATGAATCAGAATGGCAATAAAAATATGTATGAGGGCCTCGCCTCATATTTCCTCCCCGAAGGAGTTCTTAAATATTTCGAGGTGACAGACTTTGCAACACAGCGTACTCTGGACAAGGATGTTCTTTACACAACAGAGCTTCACATCTATCTGGATGAGCGCGACAATCGCACACCAGACATGAAGGATTCCGTGAGCAATGGTTTTGGGGAAGAATCATGTTTACTTGACTATCCAGCCCGAGACAAGAAGGCGGTACTTCACATACGAAGAAGGCGTTGGACAATGCCGGATGGCACAACAAGAAGTGTTGACCTTGACAAGGAGTTTGAACTGAAGCATAAGGGCACTCGATACGCGAAGGACTTCGCGCTTTTTTTAAAGAGGGCGAATGGACTCTGAGACGATAACCGCTCGTCAGATTGGTTATACGTACATGATTAACAGCTCCACGTTTGCCAAAAGATACAAGGACGCCCTGAGTAACTTCGAGACGTGGGAGCAGAAGGATCACGCATCCAAGTGGATTCTTATTCCGCAAAACGTAGGTAAGGAGCAAGGCATAGACGAGACCTCCCTCCAGGGCGAACTGTACACTATCGTTCACAACAAGGATGCCCATGGTCGCAAGGGTGCAATCATAGCAGTAGTCAAGGGAACGAATCCTGCTGACGTACTGAAGGTTCTCATGCAACTACCTGCAGATAAGCGTGAAATGGTTGAGAATATCACGATGGATCTCTCAGATTGCATGCGTGTCATAGCCCGAGAGGCATTCCCTAAAGCCACAGTCATACGTGACTGCTTCCATGTCGTAAAACGCGGTGGAGAGGGCTGCGAAGAGATACGCCTGCGCCTGAAACGAAAAGCCGTAAAGGAGGCGAACAGACAGAAGGCAGAGTTTCGCAAATACCTCGAAAATCTGGCAGCGCAGAGAAAGGCTTACCGCGAGCGAATGAGGAAAAGGCATGGGAAGAACTGGAAGAAGAGCAAGCGCGGAAGAAAGCCTATGAGGCTGAACACTCGCTTTGAACCCAAAAGGCTTGAAAATGGCGAGACTCTTGTAGAGGCACAGACACGATGTCGCAAGCAATTGTCCATGAGCCGAGAGAAGTGGAGCGCAACGCAGAAAAAGCGTGCGAAGATACTTTTCGCACTCTACCCAAAACTTGAAGAAGCATACAATCTGATCAACTCCCTTAGAGCCATATTCAGAAACAAGAAACTCACAAAGGAGACTGCCAAACAGAATTTCAAGGGGTGGTATGAGAAAGTGGCTTCCTGCACTCTGCGTGAAATCAAGTCCGTACGCGATACCATCAGATTCTATGAGGATGAAATCCTGAACTACTTTGACGGACGTAAGACTAACGCTTCAGCTGAATCGTTGAACTCAAAGATCAAATGCTTTCGTGCACAAGTAAAAGGAGTCATAGACATACCATTCTTCATGTATCGTTTAGCAACAGTTTTGGGTTAGCATCTGCACGGCCTACTCCACAGGGTTTGTCGGGTGCGCCAGGAAACGCTACCACTAATGGGGGCGACGCGTCTCGCGGGCATTTTTCAGCGGCCTCGTCCCGCGGAGAAATGCAATTGCTCATACACAAAATAAAGACTCACAGACAGCGCTAATTACACGCCTGTCTGTGAGCCTTTGTCTTAAATTCCGACGCGAGACGCGTCGCCCACATTAGTGGTAGCGTTTTGTGGTAGCGTCTCGTGCTTGCGTCTCGTGGTAGCGTTTGGTGCTTGAGTCCGTTCACGTGTTCACGTCTTGCCGGACAGCAACAAGTCTTATACCAAATGCTTGATATTCTCTTCGCGGTCGCCAGGCAGCAAGTCAATCACCGGCACCTCAACCATGGTGTAGCAACCAGGACGCTGCTGCATGGTGGCACGGGCCACACACACGAGCACCTGACCCGTAAGGGCGGGATTGTTGATGCGCATCACAAAGTCGAAGAGTTGGTTCTGCGTGGTGCCGCTCACACCCTTGCGGGTGAGGTGCACACCATGGCCCATGTCGATTACATCGTCAACCGAAGGCACAAGGTTGACATGAGTCTCGTCTGATGCGAAATAGGGGTCGGCCTTGATGGCAGCAGCCACCTTGTCAAAGTCGTAACCGTCCTCAATTTCGATGTACACCATACGGCGGTGAATGCCCTGGCCCGTAGGAATGGTCATTGAAAGCGCCTTTTTCACACCCTCAACAGCCTTGACAGCCACGGTGTGGCCCATCGACATGCCCGGACCAAAATTGGTGTAGGTGATGCCCTTGGGGGCAATGGCCTGCAACAGTGTGCGTACTACCGAGTCAGAACCCGGGTCCCAACCTGCCGAGATGATGCTCACTGCACCATGCTCCTTGGCCACAGCGTCGAGCGAACGGCGGAGGTCAACAATCTGTGTGTGAATGTCGAAACTGTCGACAGTGTTGATGCCGAGCGAAAGAATATCCTTGGCGTAAGCCTCAACGCTGCGTGTGGGAGTGGCAAGCACAGCCACGTCCACATCCTTGAGTTCGCGAATGTCCTTTACCACATCATATTTCTTCAACTCCTCAGGACAATTCTCAGCACCTTTGCGGCGAACGATACCTGCCACTTCAAAATCGGGAGCAGCCTCAAGGGCCTGCAGAGTGTAGTGGCCAATATTGCCATAGCCTACTACGGCTGCACGTATTTTCTTCATTTTGTCAGTTATTATGTTTTGTATTTGTAAAAAGCGCCACAAAGATACGTGTTTTTTAGAGTAATGCCACGGCAACAGTCTTTTTTTTGGCTTATTGTTAGCAAATTGCACACTTCGCCATTTGTGCACACCGGCGAGCGCGCTACCCCACCGCAATATTCACGCCGTCGAAAGTTATCTTACCTTCGTGCTGCAAACGGGCAAGGGCCTGAAGCAACACGCCATGCGCAAAGCCCGACTCCTTGAAATAGGCCAGCGGATAGGTGCGTCCAGCCTCAACCACGGTCATGACATGATGCGCAGCCTCGTCCACCTGTTGCGACTGCGGCATGGAGGCCGTCTCCTCCTCGCGCGCTATGCACACATCACAATAGCCGCAGTCGGGCCCGTCGTCATCAAAGTAGTGGAGCAGGAAGCGGCTGCGGCACATGTCGGTCTCGGTAAAGTAGCGTATCATGGCATCAATTCGCGTGCGGTACTGGTCGCGGCGCAGCTCATAGATGTCGGGCATAATTTGCACCTGGTCAGCATCGATGCGGCGGCAAGTGTAGGTTATTTGCGGTGTGTCCTTGTGTGGCACATAGTTCAGCACGCGCAGTTGGGTGAGGTGGCGCAAGTGGTTGTACACCTGCTCACGCGTCATGTCACACTTTTCGGCCAGGCGTTCCTCGTCAACGGGCACATAGTCGGCAAAAATGCCACAGGTATTGCGCATGATAATATTGAGCACGCGCTCCTCGGCAGAATTGAGGTAATCGATGCCATAAAGTTCGTCGCGCCGCACAAGGAAGATGACGCGCGAGGAGTTTTCGTCCTCCAGACTGAAATGTATGTACCCGGCCTGTGTGAGCAGATTAAGCGCACTGACCAGCAACACGGGGAAATGTTTGAACACGTGGCAAAAGCGTTCCATGTTGAAGTCGAAAGTGCGCCCCTCGGCCTCGCCTTCGGCTATTTGGAAAAACGAGGCCAAATCAGCATACACGCGCCGTATGTATGTGCGGTCGGGAAATGCCTGTGTCAAGTGCATTGACAGGCGTTTGGCATCTTCGCCATCGGTCAGCAGCACGCCGTAGGCCACTTGTCCGTCGCGTCCGCCGCGTCCGGCCTCCTGAAAGTAAGCCTCGAGCGAGTCGGGCACGTCCATGTGCACCACCAACCGCACATCGGGCTTGTCAATGCCCATGCCAAAGGCGTTGGTGGCCACCATCACCCTCACCTGGTCGCGCTGCCACGCCTGCTGGCGCGTGTCCTTGTCAAGCGAGGTGAGTCCGGCATGATAGTGCAGGGCCGTAATGCCAGCCTCGTTGAGTTTGTCGGCCACCTCGCGGGTGCCGTTGCGCGAGCGGGTGTACACAATGGCCGACCCGTCTACACACTGCAAGATGTGCAGCAATTCGGCAAACTTGTCGCCCGTGGGGCGCACAATGTAGTGCAGGTTGGGACGTGCAAAACTCATTTTATACACCTGCCCGTCCACGAAAGCCAACTTTTGCTGAATGTCGTCCACCACCATGCGGGTGGCTGTGGCAGTCAGAGCCAGCACGGGCACTCCGGGTAACAGCTTGCGCACCTCGGCTATGCGCAAATAATGCGGACGAAAGTCGTAGCCCCACTGCGATATACAGTGTGCCTCGTCCACCGTAATAAGGCACACCTTCATGCGACGCACCTTGTTCATGAATATTTCGGTGGACAGGCGTTCGGGTGAGACGTACAAAAACTTGTAAGCGCCAAATATGGCATTGTCAAGATGCTGCACTACCTCGCTGCGCGTCTGTCCCGAATAGATGGCAGCAGCCATAATGCCGCGCTGCCGCAGGTTCTGCACCTGGTCCTTCATCAAGGCAATGAGCGGGGTTACCACCAGGCACAGCCCCTCCATGGCCATGGTTGGCACCTGAAAGGTAATGCTCTTGCCGCCCCCTGTGGGCATGAGCCCCAATGTGTCGTGACCCGAAGCTATGCTGTTGATGATGTCGAGTTGTATGCCACGGAAACTGTCGTAGCCCCAATATTGGCGTAAAATGGCAATCCACTCCGCGCCGCGCCCCTCTGCAGTGGGCGTTACGGGAGTGGATTGTTTGTTACTTGTTGTCATGATAATGTGGCAATGTGTTAATATGACGCGTCTGCGAGCAAAGCGAGCGCATCATTGACAGGGCCTGATATCGTCTATCTGCAGTTGCACCTCGCCGCGCTTGTGGGTATTCTCCTCAATCGTATAGCAAATATCGAAAGCACGTTTGGTCTTAATATAGCGCGCTTGCGAACTCTGTCCGAAGGCTATGCCATTCATTACATTGTTGCTCTTGTTGTCCACCAATTCAAGTTTGATGTGTTCTTGTCCGCGGCCCACCACCTTGCTTGTGCCATAATCGTAAACACGCTTGGTGCAAAAGATGGGCTTGGCATTGCCCGGCCCGAAGGGCGCAAACTTGCGCAACTGCTGGTAAAAGCGGAAGGTGACATCCTTAAAGTCGAGCACGGCATCAATGTCGAGGCTCGCCTCAGTCTGCTCATCGAGTATGTGTGCTGCCACGTACGCCTCAAAGCGCCGGCTGAACTCCTCAACGTGTTCAACGGGCAAGGTGAGTCCGGCAGCATAGGTGTGGCCGCCAAAGTTTTCGAGCAAATCCTCGCAACTCTGCACAGCCTTGTACACATCAAATCCTGACACCGAGCGGGCCGAGCCCGTGGCCATGCCCTCAGAGCGCGTCAGCACCACGGCCGGACGATAGTATTGTTCCGTCAGGCGCGAGGCCACAATGCCTATCACGCCCTTGTGCCATGCCTCGTTGTAGATAACTATGCTGCGGCGGTTGTCAAGTCCGGGCAGGTCCTTCACCTGCTCCACGGCCTCCTCTGTCATCTGCTTGTCAAGGTCCTTGCGAGCCTCGTTGTACAGGTTGATGCGTCCAGCCTTTTCGAGTGCAGCCTGAAAGTCCTTTTCCACGAGCAGTTCCACAGCCTCCTTGCCGTTCTGCATACGTCCCGAAGCATTGATGCGCGGCCCTATCTTAAAGATGATGTCATTCATCGTCAGCTCGCGGTCAGCCAGTCCGCACACCTCGATAATGGCCTGCAGGCCAATGCTGGGGTTAGAGTTCAGACACCGCAGCCCATGATAAGCCAACACACGGTTTTCGCCCATCACCGGCACAATGTCCGATGCGATGCTCACGGCGCAAAGGTCGAGCAAGGCCATAAGTTTGTTAAACTCTATGCCATTGCTGGCAGCAAAGGCCTGCATGAATTTGAAGCCCACGCCACACCCCGAAAGGTGTGTGTCGGGATAGTGATTGTCGGTGCGCTTGGGGTTGAGTATGGCCACCGCGCACGGCAGCTGGGCGTCGGGCACATGGTGGTCGCAAATGATAAAGTCGATGCCCAGGCTCTTGGCATAAGCTATCTCGTCAATAGCCTTGATGCCACAGTCGAGCACCACAATCAGCCCCACCCCCGTTTGGGCGGCAAAGTCGATGCCTTTCTTTGATATGCCATACCCCTCCTCGTAGCGGTCGGGTATGTAGTAGTCGATGTTAGAGTAGTATTGTTGCAAAAACTTATACACAAGCGCCACAGCCGTACAGCCGTCCACATCGTAGTCGCCATACACGAGTATGCGCTCCTTGCGCCCCATAGCCAAATTTAAGCGGTCCACCGCCACCTGCATGTCGTCCATCATAAATGGGTCGTGCAATTCGGTGAGCTGCGGCCGGAAAAAGTGGCGTGCCTCCGCCTCGGTGCGTATGCCGCGATCGAAGAGCAGTTTGCCCAAGGCCGGGTGAATGCCCACCTGGCGGGCAAGCTCTTCCTCGGCAGCCGCAGTGGCCGGGTCGGGAGCCTCGTAGTTCCATTTGTAGTTCATGCTTATATGTCATTTTTTATTTTGCTGAGTGTAGAAACGTGGCACGCGCCACTTGCTGCAGCCCGGCTAAATTGCCCTGTCCGGCTGCTTGGCACGTGCTATATGTTGATGCGGGGGCGCACGCCGTGGTGTTCGGCCACGGGCCATTGGCCCCTACTTGTCCAAATTAGCAAGCTAAGGTAATAAGAAAATGTGACATACGGAGCAAGATTGGGCCAAGATGTTGGGCAGACGTTCAATTATGTGTAATTTTGCACCTAAATACCCGTTGGAGGGACCGTCAGCCGGCCAACCATTCTCTTGCCAGGCTGACACGACCGAACAAAAGCGTCACCGCCAACGCACATCATTCACTCTCAATTCAAAATAAAGCCAATGGTTTCAGTTGATGGACTTGCCGTAGAGTTTGGCGGCACCACCCTGTTCAGTGACATATCATTCGTTATCAACGACAACGACCGCATAGCCCTGATGGGCAAAAACGGTGCGGGCAAAAGCACCTTGCTCAAGATTTTGGCCGGTGTGCGCAAACCCACACGTGGCTCGGTGTCGGCCCCCAAAGACACTGTGATAGCCTACCTGCCGCAGCACCTCATGACCGAGGACGGGCGCACCGTGTTTGAAGAGGCAAGCCAGGCCTTTGCCCACCTGCACGAAATGCAGGCTCACCTTGACGACCTTAACCGCCAACTGACCGAACGCACTGACTATGAGAGTGAGGACTACATGGCACTGATTGAGGAGGTGGCTACGCTGAGCGAAAAGTTCTATGCCATTGACATGACGCACTTTGAGGAGGACGTGGAAAAGACACTGCTCGGCCTGGGCTTTGAGCGCACTGACTTCGACAGACAAACAAGCGAATTTTCGGGCGGCTGGCGCATGCGTATCGAGCTGGCCAAGATGTTGCTGCAAAACCCCGACGTGCTGCTGCTCGACGAGCCTACCAACCACCTCGACATCGAGTCGATCGGCTGGCTCGAGGACTTCCTTATCAACAACGGCAAGGCGGTGGTGGTAATCAGCCACGACCGCAAGTTTGTGGACAACATCACCACACGCACCATCGAGGTGACCATGGGACGCATCTACGACTACAAGGTGAACTACTCGCACTACTTGCAGCTGCGTGCCGAACGGCGCGAGCAGCAAATGAAACAGTACGAGGAGCAGCAAAAGATGATACAGGAGACCAAGGACTTTATTGAACGCTTCAAAGGCACGTATTCAAAGACTTTCCAGGTGCAGAGCCGCGTCAAAATGCTTGAAAAGCTCGAACTGGTTGAGGTGGACGAAATGGACACCTCGGCCCTGCGCCTCAAATTTCCGCCCGCCCCGCGCAGCGGCCAGTATCCCGTGACGGCCGACATGGTGGGCAAGGCTTTCGACGGTAAACAAATATTCAAGAATGCCTCGTTCACCATCAAGCGCGGCGACAAAGTGGCCTTTGTGGGCCGCAACGGCGAGGGAAAGTCTACCATGGTCAAGTGCATCATGGGACAACTCGAACACGAGGGCACACTCACCCTGGGGCACAACGTGCAGATTGGCTACTTTGCACAGAACCAGGCTTCGCTGCTCGATGGCGAGCTCACCGTGTTCCAAACCATCGACGATGTGGCCAAGGGCGAGGTGCGCAACAAAATACGCGACCTGCTCGGCGCCTTTATGTTTGGCGGCGAGGCAAGCACCAAAAAGGTGAAGGTGCTGTCGGGCGGCGAACGCACCCGACTGGCGTTGCTCAAACTGCTGCTCGAACCCGTCAACTTGCTCATTCTTGACGAACCTACCAACCACCTCGACCTGCGCACCAAGGACGTGCTGAAACAGGCTTTGGCCGACTTTGACGGCACGCTCATCTGTGTGAGCCACGACCGCGACTTCCTCGACGTACTGATCACACGCGTATATGAGTTTGGCGGCGGACAAGTGCGCGAGCATTTGTGCGGCATTTACGAGTTTTTGGAGAAGAAGAAAATGGCCGAACTGGCCGACCTGGAACGCAAGTGACAATGACTGGCAACAACCTGATATTTTACTTTTCGGCCACGGGCAACAGCCGCCACGTGGCCCAATGCCTGCAAATGGCCAACGGCGGCATACTGGTGCCGATGGACACCTGCTTGCTTGAGGGGCAGCACAAATTCAGCGTGGACGAAGCGTGCAGCGTGGGCTTTGTTTTCCCCGTCTACTTTTGGGGACTGCCCACCATCGTGGCTGATTTTATAGCAGCCCTGCAACTCGACGGCACACCGCAATATACCTATGGTGTGACTACCTACGGCACCTCGATGGGCGAGGTGCGCCACCAACTGCGCAAGGCTCTCGGGCTGAAGGGCATGGCGCTCGACGGACTCTTCGGGGTGCGCATGGTAGATGTGTGGACGCCCATGTTTGATGTGTCGGACCACGACAAATGCCTTAAACGCACACAAAAGGCCGAGGCACAAATTGACAAGGTGGCTCTGCAGATAGAGCACCACGAAGCTGGCTCACGCCACTGGACAGAGTTGCCGCATCTGCTGGCACAGCTTGAATACCGCCTCTACCCCAAGGCACGCCAGACGCGCCACTTTAGTGTGATGGACGACCGCTGCACGGGCTGTGGCTTGTGTGCGCGCAAATGCCCTACCAAGGCGATAGCCATGAACAGCCACAAACGCCCATTTTGGCAAAAGAGCGAATGCGCAGCTTGTCTGCGGTGTCTGCACCACTGCCCCCACTTTGCCATACAATATGGCAAACACACCGCCACACACGGGCAGTTTGTACACCCGTCCGAAATATACAATGTGTGATGGCGACACATTAGAATTAGTAAAACAAGTTGACGGGGTGACGGGGCTGCAGAAAATTAGCCCGACGCGAGACGAAGCTGCTGAAAAATGCCCCGACGCGAGACGCGTCGCCCCCATTAGAGATAGCATTTGGCGGTAGTATTTGGTGCTTGAAGAAACGCAAGCACTAATGGGGGCGACGCGTCCCGCGTCGGTTTTTTCAGCAGCCTCGGGACGCGTCGGTTTTTTCAGCAGCCTCATCACCCTGTCAACCCGTCAACCAACAATTCCGCCTTCGAACCACATCAACATGAAGCAGCGCGACAATTACATATTCCTGACACAAGCCCCCGTTCACAAAGTGATACTCACCATGGCCGTGCCCACCATCATATCGATGTTGGTGACAAGTTTCTACAACATGGCCGACACCTTCTTTGTGAGCAAAATCAACACACAATGCACCGCAGCAGTGGGCATTGTGTTCTCCATCATGTCGGTAATTCAGGCGATAGGCTTCTTCTTTGGTCACGGCTCGGGCAACTTCATGTCGCGCAAACTGGGGGCACGCCAGCTTGCCGAGGCACGCACCATGTCGGCCACCGGGTTCACCTACAGTCTGTCGTTTGGTGTGCTCATAGCCATCGCAGGCCATCTGCTGCTCACCGACCTGGCCGTATGGCTGGGCTCCACACCCACCATTCTGCCGTATGCCAAGCAATATTTGGGCATTGTGCTGCTCGGAGCGCCCTTTATGACAGCATCGCTCACCATGAACAATCAAATGCGCTTTCAGGGCAATGCGGCCTATGCCATGTACGGCATACTGACTGGCGCCGTGCTGAATGTGGCACTCGACGCTCTGCTGATATTTGGTTTCGGCATGGGCATTGCCGGAGCTGCATGGGCCACCGTCATCAGCCAAGGTTGCAGCTTTGGCATACTGCTGTACATGACACGCAAAAATGGCGGCATACGCATCAACCTGCGACATTTCACTCCAAAGCTTTCATACGTCAAGGAGATAATTTTTGGCGGCACGCCCTCACTCTCACGCCAGGGCCTGGCCGCCCTTTCTACCATCGCGCTCAACCTTTCGGCCGGTGTGTATGGCGATGCCGCCATTGCCGGCATGAGCATTGTCACAAGGTTCTGTTTCTTCATCTTTGCCATTATCATCGGTCTGGGCCAGGGCTTTCAGCCCCTGTGCGGCTTTTGCTATGGCGCCAAGCTCTACGCCCGCGTCAAGGAGGGCTTTACCTACTGCATCAAAATCGGCACATGCTTTCTTGCCATGTGCGCCATTGCGGGCTTTGCCTTTGCCCCCGACATTGTGGCCATGTTCCGCCACGACCCCGAGGTGGTGGCAGTGGGCTCAGCGGCCATGCGGTGGCAAATGGTCACCTTTGTGCTACTGCCCACCATCGGCCTGACCAACATGCTGATGCAAACCATACGCAAGCCCATACGCGCCAACCTGGTGGCTGCAGCACGCAGCGGACTTTTCTTTATTCCCCTTGTCATCGTTTTGCCACGCTACTTCGGGCTGATGGGGGTTGAAATGTGCCAGGCGTGCAGCGACGTGTGCTCATTTGCCATCTGCGTGCCCATAGCATGGACTGCCTTCGGAGAGATGAAACGCGAACTGGCGCAACGCTGAGCCGACACCAACTACATACTGGCGCACCACATTGGAGCCGCTTTATCACATCTTTTTTGTACATTTGCGCAGACAACAACACAAAAATGAATTATCTGACCCGCTTATTGCTCATAACGGCCATAACCTTTGCCACAACACTAAAGGCCACGGCACAAACCGACTCGCTTATTTACAACACCGACTACCCGACCATCGTGGCTGACGATCGGAACGAACTGCGCATCAACGTAGACGGCATGGCCTTTTTCCGCGACAACGAATATAACACCAAGGACGCGGTGAAGGGCTACACGCTGCCGGGCGTGTGGCTGCAGCCCAGCGTGAGCTACCAGCCCCTGCGCAACCTCAAACTGGAGCTGGGGGCCTACATGATACACTTTTGGGGAGCCAACCGCTACCCTAACGCCAACTATACCAACCTTGAACGCGCCGAGGCACAAAACACTACCAAAGCCTTTCACTGTGTGCCGGTGTTCAGAGCCAACATGCAGCTTACGCCAAATGTCAACGTCGTGCTTGGCTCACTGTATGGCAAAACGGCACACGGGCTGGCCGAACCGCTCTACAACGACGAGATGAACATCAGTTCCGACCCCGAAACGGGGGTGCAGGTGCTATGGCACAACTCGTGGCTGCACTTTGACACGTGGGTTAACTGGCAGGACTTTATATTTAAGAATGACGACAATCAGGAGCGCTTTGTCTATGGTTTGTCGGCCCGCTTCAACCCATCGCGCAAGGCTGCACGCTGCCAATGGTACTTGCCCGTACAACTGCTCATGCAGCACATTGGCGGCGAGGTGAACACCGAGGCACCTGACCGCATGATTAAGACATGGCTCAACGCCGCAGCTGGCGTAGGACTGAATGTGCCTCTGCGCACCAAACTGCCCGTAACCCTGGGTGGCGAGGTGTTGGGCGCATACTTCAGCCAGCAGAGCGGCACGGTGTTGCCATACAACAGTGGTCAGGGCTTGCTCGGACGCGTGCAAGCCCGCGTGTGGCACTTCGGACTGTCGGCCGGCTACTGGTGGGCGCACAAGTATATTCCGGTGTATGGCAGTCCGCTATTCAGCGCCATGAGCACAAGCGCCGAGGGGGTGACACTGCACGACCCGCGCATGCTCATGCTGCGGGCCGAATACGCCCAACAGCTGGGGCGCGGATTTGCTTGGGGCGTGCGCCTCGACTATAATGTGCACAACGCAAGCAGTATCACCCGCAAAACGGAGAATATGATTGAAACGGGACGCCGCACCACCGACTTTGCAGCGGGCATATACTTGCGACTGTCGCCAAGTTTCCTTATCAAAAAGTTCAAGACGGAGCAATCACACTAAAAGCACGTTCTAAAAAAACGGCATGACAAGTGCCGCAGACTCAAAAGTTTTTATTACTTTCGCACTGATTTCGACATACGGCTACTGCACACGATACGAAACTAACCGCTGTAGCAAAATGCCAGGGTATGACGACTTTTATATTAACAAACACAGAAATGGACGCAAATAATACAAACAAAACACACGAGGGACTGGCCCAAGGCATGTCTAACATTTACGACGAAGTTAGCACATCGGTTGCCTCAGCCATCAAACAAGACTTAGTTGAACACTTTGGCAAGGGACTTTACTACCACCTCAAAAATGGCGAAAAGCCCATCAACGCCGAGCAGCAGGCTTACATAGCCGAAACATTTGCCAAGCACGGTGTGACAACCTCGCCCGTTTACGACAAGATGCTGTAACGACAACACTCAACACACTATACATCACCCCCTACACACTATATCACAATGATGCAAAGCGTCTCGGCTCACACTTATGCGAGCCGGGACGCTTTGCATTATCTCGTCATAAATTATATTTACAGCTGTCCGGACGCATGTTTACGTTTGGGCGGACACAAATATAAAACTATACGGTCTGTATGGGAAGCTTGCAAAAGGACAAACTATTCCCCATCAGTGTTTGACCAGTTGTCGCTACACCATGCTTTCGAGTTCGAGAGTTGGGGCTTGTCTGACTTTGTATTTTCAAAAGTCAACCTTGGTGAGATATTGTTGAGAATGTTGCTTCCCATTTCAAAACGAATGGCATTCGTCGCGGGAGTGAGATACTTCTTTTTCATTTGACTTCTGTAAGGCTTAGCTAGAGCCTTTTTAATTTTTCCAATTTCCCCTATTTACACTCTTATTGCGATGCAAAACTAATAATATACTTCTTACTCGCCCAATTATTCCTGATTGATAACCATAAAAGCGTTATTTATCGCACGCCACCTACAAATCGGGCATACAAAGTGTGTACCCTTACACGAGCAGCAGCTCAAAGTCTACCACATCGAGCATGCGGCCAAACTTGTAGCCTACGCTTTCGAAATGGGATACTTGCTTGAAGCCCATGGCGCGATGGAAGGCCATGCTGTGGGTGTTTTCCTCGGTAATGCAGGCTATGAGGGCTTGGACACCAAGCTGGCGGGCATCGGCCACAAGGCGCGATATCATGCTGCGGCCTACATCATGACCTTGTGCCTCGGGGGCCAGGTAGATGGTGACCTCGAGGGTGCGGGCATAGGCGGCACGGGGTTTCCAGGCGTGCAAGTAGCAGTAGCCAAGCACTTGGCCCTGGTGCTCGTAAACGTAGTAGGGATAATCGGCCGAAAGGGTGACGATGCGGCGGCGCATCTCGTCAACACTCACGGGCTCTGTTTCGAAGGTGATGGTGGTGTGGGTTATGAAGGGGGTGTAGATGTCGGTAATGGCCTGGGCATCATCGGGGGTTACTTTACGTATCATTGTACTGATGCTATTTGAGCTTCGGTCAGATTGGTTATTTTCATTATGCTTTGTGTGTCCATGCCGGCTTGCTTTAGCTTGGCAGCCATTTGCAACATGTCCTCAAGGTGCTGCGCTTCGCGCCCTTGGGCTATGCCTTCGGCAAGGCCCTCGGCTCGACCAACTTGATAACCGTCAAAACGACTCGTTTCGAGCAGACTGCGTTGGGTACGCACAGCCTCCATGTGGCGCAAGTAGGCACTGCGATCGTTTGCCGACAGGCCGTCGAAACGCATACACTCACGCGCACGCTGAAGTCCGGGGGCTGTTGTACTTTCGGATATTTCGCCCGTCTTCAAGTAGGCTATCCACTCGTCCAAAGGTGTCTTGGCCACTTTGTCGAAATCGTTAACACGCAACACATAATATTCGGGGAAGAGGTCGCCAGCCTCTTTGCGCTCGAACCTTTCACCCTCGTCCTGGCCAAAGAAGGCCTGGCTTTGACGCACCGAAAGTTTTAGCACATCATGCGGCTCATGCAAACCATGGAATGTTGTTTTACCATGGTACACATAGTCGTTGCCCTGTCCAAGGTCGAAATAGACAATGTTCACGGAGTAGACCTTGCGCACCTTGTCATAGTCGTCGCCTAAACCTATGTAATCGGTGATGGCCTTTGACACGCCATATAGCATGCGATGGAAATAAGCCAACTCACGTGTGTTCTGTATTTCTACTATTATGAGTTCTTGCTTGTCGTTCTCGGCCAATATGTCGACACGGTTAAATTTGTCGTCCCCAGCGTCTTGATTCGATTCGCTCTCAAGAAACTTGACGATCGTAACTTTCTCACCAAACAACGAGGTGAGCAAGCCTTCGATCACTGAATGATTGGCTTTGTCACGCAGCAAGCGCTTCATGGCCCAATCAAAACGTATGTAGTTTGTCATAACGTGTTGTCTTACATTTTATTGCACAAATGTACGTATTTTGCCGTTCTTGCGCAAATCATAACACCTTGCTTGTGACGTATGCACACAAAAAAACGCCCGCATGCGCTCCTCGAATGGAACGCTTGCGGGCGTTTTACATTATATGTTATGCTAACAGGTGTGCATCAAAGCACCGAACTTAAGCTTGCTCTTCTTCGTCGGCAGCGGCTTTGGCTGCTTGAGCGCGCTCGTATTCTTCCTTGTCGGCAACGACAATCTTGCTGAACTCGCGCAGACCTGTACCGGCCGGAATGAGGTGACCGCAGATAACGTTCTCCTTCATACCTTCGAGGTAGTCGGTCTTGCCACTGATTGCAGCCTCGTTGAGCACCTTGGTAGTCTCCTGGAAGGAAGCTGCCGACATGAAGCTCTTGGTCTGGAGGGCTGCACGGGTGATACCTTGCAAGATTTGGGTTGAAGTGGCGGCCTCGGCATCGCGTACCTTGACGAGCTTGAGGTCACGGCGCTTGAGCTGTGAGTTCTCGTCGCGGAGCTTGCGGGCTGTTACAATCATACCCTTCTTCATCGTTTCGCTGTCGCCAGCGTCAACGACTACCTTCTTGCCCCAGATGCGGTCGTTCTCCTCGGCAAAATCGAGCTTGTCTACGATCTGCTGCTCAAGGAAACGGGTATCGCCAGGTTCGTTTATCTGTACCTTGCGCATCATCTGACGCACAATTACCTCGAAGTGCTTGTCGTTGATCTTCACACCTTGCAGACGGTAAACGTCTTGTACCTCGTTAACAATGTACTCTTGTACTGCCGTGGGGCCCATGATAGCGAGAATGTCGCTCGGGGTGATTGAACCATCTGAAAGTTTGGTTCCAGCACGCACGAAGTCGTTCTCCTGTACAAGTATCTGCTTTGACAGGGGCACAAGATACTTCTTCACCTCGCCAAGCTTTGAGGTTACGATGATCTCGCGGTGGCCACGCTTTACATTGCCCATGCTGATCTCGCCATCGATTTCGCTCACCACAGCAGGGTTGCTCGGGTTGCGGGCTTCGAAGAGCTCGGTTACACGGGGCAGACCACCGGTAATATCACCAGCCTTACCTACAACACGCGGAATCTTGACCAAGATGTCACCAGCCTTGAGTGACTGGCCGTCCTCAACCACGATGTGACCGTTGATGGGGAAACTGTAGGTGCGGATTATATCGCCATTTTCGTCGAGTATGTTACAGTTTGGCACATGTGTCTTGTCTTTTGACTCAATCACAATGCGCTCACGCAAACCAGTTGCCTCATCTTCTTCGACACGGTAGCTGATACCTTCTGTCACGTTTTCGAACTGTATCTTACCAGCTGTTTCGGTTACGATTACAGCGTTGAAGGGGTCCCACTTGGCAACGACGGTATCCTTGTCAACGTGCTGGCCTTCATCAACGAAGAGTTCTGAACCATAAGGCACGTTCTGGTTTGAAAGTACGATGCCTGTATTTTCGTCGACGAAACGTACTTCGGCCAAACGTCCGACAACAATCTTGCATGCCTTGCCTTCCTCGTCGTGCGACTCTACTGTGCGGAGTTCATCGAACTCTACGCGGCAGTCGCTCTTGGCCTTGATTGTGGCATTGGCAGCAGCGTTCGAAGCGATACCACCAGCGTGGAAGGTACGGAGTGTAAGCTGGGTACCCGGCTCACCGATTGACTGTGCTGCGATGACGCCGACGGCCTCGCCCTTTTGTACCATGCGGCTGGTGGCAAGGTTGCGTCCGTAACACTTCATGCAGACACCGTGCTTGCTCTCGCAAGTGAGCACTGAACGTATTTCAACGCTCTCGATTGGTGATGCCTCAATTTCGGCTGCGATGGGTTCGGTTATTTCCTCACCGGCTGCTACGATGAGCTTGCCTGTTGTGGGGTTGATTATATCGTGTACAGACACACGACCGAGGATACGCTCTGAAAGTGAAGATATTACTTCGTCGCCATCCTTGAGGGCTGTGCAAACGAGGCCACGCAATGTGCCGCAGTCCTCTTCGGTGATAATCACATCGTGAGATACGTCGACCAAACGACGTGTGAGGTAACCGGCGTCGGCCGTCTTCAAAGCGGTATCGGCCAAACCCTTACGGGCACCGTGGGTTGAGATAAAGTACTCAAGCACTGACATACCCTCCTTAAAGTTTGAAAGGATCGGGTTTTCAATAATCTGTGCGCCTTCGGCACCTGCCTTCTGAGGCTTGGCCATCAAACCACGCATACCGGCAAGCTGTGCAATCTGGTCGGCAGAACCACGGGCACCAGAGTCAAGCATCATGAACACAGCGTTGAAACCTTGGTCGGCCTCGGTCATCTGCTTCATCAATGTCTTCTTGATGTCGGTGTTTACGTGTGTCCATGTATCAACAACTTGGTTGTAACGTTCTTTGTCGGTGATGAAACCCATGTTGTAGTTCATGGTGATTTGTTCAACCTCCTCGTTACCACGCTTTACGATGTCGGCCTTTTCGTCAGGTATGATGATATCACCCAAGTTGAACGAAAGTCCGCCTTCGTATGCCTTGCGATAACCAAGATTCTTGATACCATCGAGGAAGTCGCAAGCACGTGCCATACCTACGGTCTTGATAACCTTTGAAATTATGTCGCGAAGCGACTTCTTGGCTACAACGCAGTTGATGAAGCCACATTCATCGGGAATGATGCCATTTACAATGACACGACCGACTGAAGTCTCGACAAGATGCTTGATTTTTGCACCACGCTCGTCGATGTCGTCTACCATCACCTTGACAGGAGCGTGCACGTCAACACGACGCTCGTTGAAGGCGATGATTGCCTCTTCAGGACCATAGAATGTAAGGCCCGAACCCTTTGCGCCTGGACGCAACTTGGTAATGTAGTAAAGACCAAGCACCATATCCTGCGAGGGCACTGTGATAGGCGCACCATTAGCGGGGTTCAAGATGTTGTGGCTTTGGAGCATGAGCATCTGTGCTTCGAGCACAGCTTCATTGCTCAAGGGAAGGTGAACAGCCATCTGGTCACCATCGAAGTCGGCGTTGAATGCGGTACATGCCAACGGGTGCAACTGTATGGCCTTGCCTTCAATCATCTTGGGTTGGAAAGCCTGAATACCGAGACGGTGAAGTGTCGGCGCACGGTTGAGTAGGACGGGGTGTCCCTTCATAACGTGTTCGAGGATATCCCAAATGATAGGTTCGCGACGGTCAACGATCTTCTTGGCGCTCTTTACAGTCTTTACAATACCACGCTCTATGAGCTTACGTATGATGAAAGGCTTGTAAAGTTCGGCGGCCATCAATTTAGGCAGACCGCACTCGCCCATTTTGAGTTCAGGACCTACAACAATTACTGAACGTGCAGAATAGTCGACACGTTTACCAAGCAAATTCTGACGGAAGCGGCCAGCCTTACCCTTAAGCGAGTCTGAGAGTGACTTGAGAGGACGGTTGCTGTCGCTCTTCACGGCCGATGACTTGCGCGAGTTGTCGAAGAGGCTGTCAACCGACTCCTGCAACATACGCTTTTCGTTACGCAAAATAACCTCGGGGGCCTTGATTTCGAGCAAGCGCTTCAGACGATTGTTGCGTATTAACACGCGACGATAGAGGTCGTTAAGGTCGGAAGTGGCAAAACGGCCACCATCGAGCGGTACGAGCGGACGCAAATCGGGTGGAGTGACAGGGATAACCTTCATTATCATCCACTCGGGTTTGTTGCGGTCACGGCTTGTACGGAAAGACTCTACGACCTGCAGACGCTTCAACGCTTCGTTTTTACGTTGCATCGACGAGTCAGAGTTAGCACGGTCGCGCAACTCGTATGAGAGACTGTCAAGATCAATGCGTTTGAGCAGGTCGTATACGGCCTCGGCACCCATCTTTGCAATGAACTTGTTGGGGTCTGTATCCTCAAGGTACTGATTTTCCTTCGGCAACTTCTTTACAAGATCCAAGTACTCGTCTTCGGTCAAAAGGTCGTTCTCGGCCACATCATCAGCGAGCACACCCGGCTGGATAACCACATAGCGCTCGTAGTAGATGATAGAGTCAAGTTTTTTGGTAGGTATGCCCAACAAGTAACCAATCTTGTTAGGAAGTGAGCGGAAGTACCAGATGTGAGCCACTGGAACGACCAACTGAATGTGGCCTGCACGCTCACGGCGCACTTTCTTCTCTGTCACCTCAACACCACAACGGTCACACACGATGCCCTTGTAACGAATGCGCTTGTATTTGCCGCAGTGGCACTCGTAATCCTTTGTAGGACCAAAAATGCGCTCGCAGAACAAGCCGTCACGTTCTGGCTTATATGTACGGTAGTTGATGGTTTCAGGCTTAAGCACCTCACCATACGAATTTGCCATGATCTCCTCAGGCGAAGCCAGACCGATGGTAATCTTCGTAAAGTTGCTCTTTATCTTATTATCTCTTTTGAATGCCATTTTTGTAGAAATGATTGAGAGTGGGAATGTTGTGTAGTTTTTAGTTTATAGGTTATAAGGCTAAGAAGTTTATATCATAATGGTCCCGCACCTCTGCCTGAAAACCATCAGGCTTAGCACGACGGGATTACTTTATAACCTTATAACCCTATAACTTAAAAACCTTAGTCGAGCGTAATGCTCAAGCCCAAGCCGCGGAGCTCGTGAAGCAACACGTTGAGTGATTCGGGGATACCCGGAGTTGGCATCGGATCACCCTTGACAATGGCCTCGTACGCCTTAGCACGACCTGTAACATCATCAGACTTGATGGTGAGGATTTCCTGAAGCACATGCGAAGCACCGAATGCCTCGATGGCCCAAACCTCCATCTCACCAAAACGCTGACCACCGAATTGGGCTTTACCACCAAGCGGCTGTTGCGTGATGAGTGAGTACGGACCGATTGAACGGGCGTGCATCTTGTCCTCAACCATGTGACCAAGTTTCAACATGTAGGTAACACCAACTGTAGCCTTCTGGTCAAAAGCCTCACCCGTAGCACCATCATAGAGCTGCGTTGAGCAGTAGCGGGGCAGACCAGCCTTGTCAGTCCATTCGCAAAGGTCCTCAAGCTTGGCACCATCAAAGATAGGAGTTGCAAACTTGACACCGAGTTTACGTCCGGCAGCACCGAGTACAGCCTCGAAAATCTGTCCGATATTCATACGCGAAGGCACACCCAACGGGTTCAGCACGATGTCGACGGGAGTACCATCTGCGAGGAACGGCATATCCTCCTGACGCACCACCTTTGACACGATACCCTTGTTACCGTGACGACCGGCCATCTTGTCACCAACACCAATCTTACGTTTCTTGGCAATGTAAACCTTGGCTTGCTGTATAATTCCTGAGGGCAGATCATCGCCAATGGTAATGGCAAACTTCTTGCGCTTCAAGATAGCGTCGAGCTGATTGTACTTCTTCAAATAGTTGATAACCAACTGACGGATCAGTTTGTTGGCGTGTTCGTCATCAGTCCACTCATGAAGTTCGACAGAAGCATAATCAAGCGCACTGAGCACAGCCTTGTTGAACTTGATACCCTTAGCAATAACCTCAGAACCTACGTTATCCTTAACGCCCTGCGATTCCTTATCGCTGATAAGAGAGAGCAACTTGTCAACCATCAAAGCCTTCAAGTCGTTGGTGTCCTTCTGGAAGTCGTCGTCAAGCTTCTGAAGCGTAACCTTGTCGGCAGCCTTTTCTGTGCGAGACTTCTGCACACGGGCAAAAAGACGCTTGTTAATGACAACACCAGCCAACGAAGGATTAGCCTTAAGCGAAGCGTCCTTCACATCACCAGCCTTGTCACCAAAGATGGCACGGAGCAATTTCTCCTCAGGAGTAGGATCGCTCTCACCCTTCGGCGTAATCTTACCAATAAGTATGTCGCCAGGAGCTACACGCGCACCAATACGTATAATACCAGTGTCATCCAAATCCTTGGTTGCGTCCTCACTTACATTAGGAATATCATTGGTAAACTCTTCCATACCACGCTTCGTCTCACGTACTTCGAGTGAATACTCGTCTACATGAACAGAAGTAAGTATGTCTTCACGAACCATACGTTCGTTAAGCACAATGGCATCCTCGTAGTTGTAACCCTTCCAAGGCATGTAAGCCACAAGCAAGTTACGACCAAGAGCCAATTCACCATTTTCTGTGGCATAGCCTTCAGTAAGGATATCGCCCTTCTGCACCTTCTGTCCCTTGTTGCAAATAGGACGGAGGTCAATGGTCATATTTTGGTTGGTACGGCGGAACTTCGGAATTCTATATTCCTTTACATTGGATTCGAAACTTACAAATTCCTCATCTTCGGTACGTTCATAGGCAATGCGGATAACATCTGCATCAACATATTCGATCACGCCATCGCCTTCGGCAGTAATCATCGTACGCGAATCCTCACATACCTGCTTTTCGATGCCTGTACCTACAATAGGAGCCTCGCTGCGAATAAGGGGCACTGCCTGGCGCATCATGTTCGATCCCATCAACGCACGGTGCGCATCATCGTGTTCCAAGAACGGAATGAGAGATGCAGCGATTGAAGCGATCTGCTGCGGCGAAACGTCCATCAATTCAACCTGTGAGGGTGGCACGACAGGATAATCGGCATCCTGACGGCACTTAACTTTATCGCGAATAAATGAACCATCGTCATTCAACGGAGCATTACCCTGGCCGATAATTTTTCCTTCCTCCTCCTCAGCAGAGAGATATACAATGTCATTATTGTCAAGGTCAACCATTGAGTTCTCCACCTTGCGGTAAGGAGTCTCAATAAATCCGAGGTCATCAATCTTAGCATATACACAGAGTGAAGATATAAGACCAATGTTCGGACCTTCAGGCGATTCAATAGGACAAAGACGACCATAGTGTGTATAGTGTACGTCACGAACCTCGAAACCGGCACGCTCACGAGACAGACCACCAGGACCAAGGGCCGACAAACGGCGCTTGTGCGTAACCTCAGCCAAAGGATTGGTCTGATCCATAAACTGTGACAAGGCATTGGTGCCGAAGAATGAATTGATAACGCTCGAAATAGTCTTGGCGTTAATCAAATCAGTCGGTGTGAACACCTCATTATCACGCACATTCATACGCTCACGAATAGTGCGGCTCATACGGGCCAAACCAATAGCGAACTGGTTTGAGAGCTGTTCACCGACGGTACGCACGCGACGATTACTCAAGTGGTCAATATCATCTACCGTAGCCTTTGAGTTAATCAACTCCACAAGATACTTGATAATCTCGATAATGTCCTCACGTGTCAGCACACGCACGTCCATGTCTGTATCAAGATTCAGTTTCTTGTTTATACGATAACGTCCAACCTCACCCAAGTCGTAGCGTTTCTCAGAGAAGAAAAGGTTGTTGATAACCTCACGTGCCGATGCATCATCTGCAGGGTCGGCATTACGCAACTGGCGGTAGATATAATTAACAGCCTCCTGTTCAGAGTTGGCAGGGTCCTTCTGAAGTGTGTTGAAAATGATAGAATAATCAGTTGAAGAGCCCTGTTCGGGGTGTACCCAAATAGTTTGTTCGCCCGAATCGAGAATGATGTCAGCGTTCTCAGGCGTAATTTCACTCTCACGATCAAGCAACACCTTTGTACGCTCCATCGACATCACCTCACCAGTATCAGGATCAACAAAGTCCTCAAGTGTTGTAGAGTTAACACGTGCAGCCAATTTGCGACCGAGCAACTTCTTCAAGTTGGTCTTGTTGACCTTATACTCCTCTGCAAGATTGAAAATCTGGAGGATATCCTTATCACTCTCAAAACCTATGGCACGGAGCAAAGTCGTTACGGGCAACTTCTTTTTACGGTCGATGTAAGCATACATCACATTGTTGATATCCGTAGCGAATTCGATCCAAGAACCCTTGAACGGAATGATACGTGCAGAATAAAGTTGCGTACCATTAGCATGCACACTCGAGCCAAAGAACACACCCGGTGAACGGTGAAGCTGCGACACAACCACACGCTCTGCACCATTGATAATGAATGTGCCATTGTCAGACATGTAAGGTATAGAACCCAAGAACACGTCTTGAACAACAGTATCAAAATCCTCGTGGTCGGGGTCGGTACAGTAAAGTTTCAGTTTAGCCTTAAGAGGCACACTGTAAGTCAGTCCGCGCTCCAGACACTCCTGAATGCTATAACGTGGTTCATCGATATAATAATCGATAAACTCCAATACAAAGTTGTTGCGAGTATCAGCGATAGGGAAATTCTCAGCAAAAACTTTGTACAGGCCGTCGTTCTTACGCAATTCACTTGGTGTGTCGAGCTGCAAGAAATCTTTGAAAGACTTTAACTGAACGTCCAAGAAATCAGGATAAGGCATCGGATTCTTTACGGACGCAAAGTTTACACGGTTATTTATTACGGTAGAAGACATTCGTCGAAAATGTTGAGATGAAAGAAATGTTACGAGATTGGGTTAGGAGGTCAAAGGGTTAGGGAGTTGATGCATCAAAAAATTTTAGCAAAGCGTAAAGCCCCGACGCATTAACTCGCTAAGCCAATAACCAACTACCCCTCAGCCTCATAAGCCAAGAGACGTGTCACATTTCGAAATGTATAGACACAAAAAGGTTATGAACCCTCTACCAGAAGATTCATAACCATAACCCTTGAAGGGAAATTTCTTATTAAGCGAGTTCAACCTCAGCACCAGCTTCTTCGAGAGCCTTCTTGAGTGCTTCAGCTTCTTCCTTAGCAACGCCTTCCTTAACCTTTGAAGGAGCGCCGTCAACGAGATCCTTTGCTTCCTTCAAGCCGAGGCCGCAGTGTTCCTTAACAGCCTTAACAACCTGAAGCTTAGCTGAACCTGCGCTCTTGAGAACAACGTCGAAAGAAGTCTTCTCTTCAGCAGCAGCACCACCAGCTGCGGGACCGGCAGCAACAGCAACAGCTGCAGCAGCGGGTTCGATTCCATACTCGTCCTTCAGGATAGTTGCCAACTCATTTACTTCCTTCACTGTCAAATTTACCAATTCTTCAGCGATAGCTTTGATATCTGCCATTTTCTTAAATGTATTTTTTTGTTTGTTTTCTTAGTTAATTGGGGTTACCCAGCCAGTTTAAGTTTACGCCGGGATTTTATTCGGGGCGTTCGCCCAAAGTCTTAAGCACACCGTGAATGGTCTGTCCGGCACCCGAAAGTGCAGAGATAACATTCTTGGCAGGTGACTGCAGCAAAGCAACAACCTCGGCAATAACCTCGTTCTTGCTCTTGATAGCGCAGAGTGTTTCGAGCTGGTCTGCACCAACATAGAAACCTTCCTCAGCGTAAGCACCCTTCAGCGTAGGCACACCTTCCTTGCCAGTTTCCTTAATCAACTTGGCAGGAACGTTAGCTGTATCGCAGAAGAACACTGCAGTAGTACCTTTCAAGCAACCATAAAGCGCAGAGTAATCTACGTCAGATGCTTCAAAAGCCTTGTGCAAAAGAGTATTCTTTACAACTACCATCTTGATGCCAGCACCAAAAGCCTTGCGGCGGAGAGCTGAAGTAGCTTCAGCATTCATGCCAGTCACATCAACGAGGTAGAAGTGTGCATATTCTTTAATCTGTTCACCGAGCTTCTCGATGATAATAGCTTTATCTTCCTTCTTCATGATTGTAATTCAGTTTAGATTTCTTCTACAGATTTAGGATCAATCTTGATACCCTTACTCATGGTAGAAGAAAGATAAATACTCTTCACATAAGTACCCTTAGCACTTGCGGGCTTCAGCTTGATAATAGTAGCCATAAATTCCTTGGCGTTACCAAAAATCTGCTCGGGAGAGAAAGAAGCCTTACCGATTGAAGTGTGTACGATACCACTCTTGTCAACCTTAAAGTCAATCTTACCCTGCTTAACCTCGCGGATAGCCTTGGCTACATCCATGGTAACCGTACCACTCTTGGGGTTAGGCATCAAGCCACGCGGACCGAGTACACGGCCCAGGGCACCAATTTTACCCATGATGGCAGGCATAGTGATGATAACATCGATGTCTGTCCAGCCACCCTTGATTTTCTCGATATATTCATCGAGACCTACATAGTCAGCGCCAGCTTCTTTAGCAGCAGCTTCAGCATCAGGCGTACAGAGGCAGAGCACACGTACAGTCTTACCAGTACCATTCGGCAGTGAAACAACACCGCGAACCATTTGGTTAGCCTTACGAGGGTCAACGCCCAAACGTACGTCAATATCGATTGAAGCATCAAACTTGGTAGTAGTGATTTCCTTTACCAAAGATGCAGCTTCTTTCAATGTGTAAGCCTTCCCTGCTTCAACTTTGTCAGCGACTAACTTCTGATTTTTTGTCAGTTTACTCATTGTTCAAATTTGAAGTTAAATTATTCACCAGGGAAGTCACCCTTAACTGTGATACCCATGCTGCGGGCAGTACCAGCTACCATACGCATTGCACTTTCAACTGTGAAGCAGTTTAAGTCGGGCATCTTGTCTTCTGCGATTGCCTTAACCTGATCCCAAGTAATCTCAGCGATCTTGGTACGGTTAGGAGCTGCAGAACCGCTCTTCTTCTTGGCTGCTTCCAGCAATTGAATTGCTACAGGAGGAGTCTTAACTACGAAAGAGAAAGACTTGTCATTAAAATAAGTAATGACAACTGGCAATACCTTACCAGCCTTGTCCTGAGTTCTGGCGTTGAACTGCTTGCAGAAATCCATGATGTTGATACCCTTTGAACCCAAAGCAGGGCCAACGGGAGGTGATGGATTTGCAGCGCCGCCCTTAATCTGTAATTTGATTAATCCAGCAACTTCTTTAGCCATTGTTGTTTATTAAAAATTAAAAAGTGACGAGGAATTCATTAAGAGAGAGTACGTAACATCACTCCCAGATTATTCCTTCTCAATCTGCATAAAACCGAGGTCCAGGCCCGTACTGCGACCGAACACCTTAACAGTGACAGTCACCTTCTTCTTCTCTTCGTCGATCTTTTCAATCACGCCAGAGAATCCGCTAAACGGTCCATCGACAACCTTTACACTTTCACCCACGATGTAAGGTATTTCAACCTCTTGAGGTTCGCTCTCGAGTTCGTCAACCTTACCGAGAATACGGTTAACCTCACTCTCACGAAGAGGAGTGGGATTATCCATACCACCGAGGAAGCCCAACACATTAGGCGTGTTACGCAACTCGTGTACGGTTTCACCAACCAATCTTGCCTCTACAAGAACATAGCCGGGAAGATACAGACGTTCCTTGATAACCTGTTTGTTACCGCGGAGTGCTTTAACCTTCTCGGTTGGAATGAGTACTTGCGAAACATGACCGCCAAGGCGGCCATTCTTAATTTCGGCATCAATGTACTCCTTTACCTTCATTTCTTTTCCGCTTACAGCACGCAAAACGTACCAAGCCATTTCTGCTGCCATTTCGAATTAAATTTGAGGATAGATAAGTTGCATGATTGACTCAAATACCGTATCCATGAGATACACCACAATTGCTATGATGATGGAAGCTGTTAGCACAACAATTGCGCTGTGAGTCAACTCCTTTCTCGTAGGCCAAGTGGTCTTATGAGATAACTCGTCGTATGAATCTTTGCAATATGCAATTACTTTCTGGAACATATATGTGTCGTTTAGCACGGGAAGAGAGGCTCGAACTCCCGACACCTGGTTTTGGAGACCAGTGCTCTACCAACTGAGCTATTCCCGTAGAATAGGCCTTGCCTCACTTGCGCAAGGCAAGAACCTATTATATTGTAATGATTAATCTACAAGAAGATTAGTCAAGGATTTCAGTGATCTGACCTGAACCTACTGTACGACCACCTTCACGGATAGCGAAGCGGAGACCTACGTTGATAGCTACAGCGTAGATGAGTTCTACAGAGATTTCTACGTTATCACCAGGCATTACCATTTCAGTGCCTTCGGGGAGGTGGATCTCACCGGTGCAGTCCATGGTACGGAGGTAGAACTGAGGACGATACTTGTTGCCGAACGGAGTGTGACGGCCACCTTCTTCCTTCTTCAATACGTAGATAGAAGCCTTGAACTTCTTGTGCGGAGTGATTACACCCGGGTGAGTGATAACCATACCACGCTTGATTTCAGACTTATCGATACCACGGAGGAGAAGACCTACGTTATCACCAGCTTCACCTTCGTCGAGGATCTTACGGAACATCTCAACGCCAGTTACAACTGACTTCTTATCTTCGCCAAGGCCAAGGATCTGAACTTCGTCACCAACCTTTACGACACCAGTTTCAACACGACCAGTAGCAACAGTACCACGACCAGTGATTGAGAATACGTCCTCAACAGGCATCAAGAAAGGCTTTTCTACGTCACGAACAGGTTCCTGAATCCAGTTATCAACAGCATTCATGAGCTCCATTACAGAATCTTCCCACTTAGCAACACCGTTCAAAGCACCGAGTGCAGAACCGCGGATGATAGGAGTATCCTCTTCGAAGTCATACTGTTCGAGGAGTTCGCGCATTTCCATTTCTACGAGCTCGAGCATTTCTTCGTCCTCAACCATATCGCACTTGTTCAAGAACACAACGAGGCGGGGAACGTTTACCTGACGAGCGAGAAGGATGTGCTCACGAGTCTGAGGCATAGGACCATCAGTAGCAGCAACTACGATGATAGCACCGTCCATCTGAGCAGCACCAGTTACCATGTTCTTTACGTAGTCGGCGTGACCCGGGCAGTCTACGTGAGCATAGTGACGCTTTTCTGTTTCATACTCGATGTGAGCAGTATTGATAGTAATACCACGTTCCTTTTCTTCAGGAGCGTTATCAATCTGATCGAATGACTTAACATCTTCGCCAGTACCAAGCTTCTCGTGGAGAACCTTAGAAATAGCGGCAGTCAAAGTAGTCTTACCGTGGTCAACGTGACCAATTGTACCGATGTTAACATGCGGTTTGGTACGTTCAAATTTCTCTTTAGCCATAGCTGTTTATTTTATTTGAATGAAATTCTTGTTCTTCAATCTTTAAGAAAAAAGATCTGTACAATAAGTGAGCTGTTAGCGAGACTTGAACTCGCGACCTCTTCCTTACCAAGGAAGTGCTCTACCGCTGAGCTATAACAGCAATAAAAAATTGTGAGCGGAAGACGGGGCTCAAACCCGCGACCCCCAGCTTGGAAGGCTAGTGCTCTATCAACTGAGCTACTTCCGCATACCCGTTTAAGGTTGTGGGCAAAGATGGATTCGAACCACCGAAGGCGTAAGCCAGCAGATTTACAGTCTGCCCCATTTGGCCACTCTGGTATTTGCCCGTATTCCCTTTTCTATCAGCACCATGCCCGCAAGCATTAGAGCAGATGTCTCTCGGAAACGGGTGCAAAGTTAGGCATTATTTCTTTCTCTCCAAACTTTTCCCCGTTTTTTTTCTCAAAAACGTACTTTTTCCTGATTTTGCCAATGCGTTGCCCAATTAAATGACAGAATTCGTCGTTTTTCATTATACGCTATGTGATGGTGCGTATTGAAAAATCAAAGCCCTTATCATGCTTGCGCCTCACGCAGTATAATATAGTCTTGCTGTTGTGCCGGCGCGGCACTTGCAGCTGCACTTCTGTCCAATACCGCGCACTGCACGCATTATTTAACCCCACAATGCGGTCCAAGTCATTGTTCCACACCATGCAGCCCCGTTTGTGTAGGTCAATTACCATGGTGTTGCGCACCAGTTTGCTCACAGGCACAAACCCTTTGTCCGCCTGGTCGCGCCGTTGCACTTCGGGCGTGCGGTCAAGTACATTATAGCGAATGTCGCACATCTCGTCCATAAGGGTGTTGGCTTGTGCCGTTAGACTGCAGTTCGTGATGTGGCCAGTTGTTTGTGGTGCGCAGTCAGTGTCATTGCGCATGCGTTTTTGCGGTTAGGGTGTTTCAGTGTTTTTACTTTGTGATTTCTGGCTATGCGCGATAACGTCTATCAGTTTGTCCACGCCACGTTTCACAATGGCATCGGCATAGCGCAGCATTCTGTTAAGCATTCGTTTCATGGTAGTCAATACAATTTGGTTTGATATAAAATTAAAGTGCTGCAAAGGTAACACCAAGGCATTGCACCCAACAAAAAAGTGTACAATTTGTACACAAATATTTGCTCCCTTCCCGTCTGCCTACTAGTAAAAGAGTGCGTGTGTTTTTACTGCCATCTTACACTTTTTGTGCGTAACGAGTTGATATACAGAGGTTTCATGAGTGTAAGATAATTTCAAAGTATCTTACACTCCCCTGCATACATCTTACACACCCCACCCCACCGTCGCGCAGTCGGTTTGGACGTATGCAGTAGATAATACGCCATAGGGACGTAGAAAAATCAGTCGGAGCAACAGACATTTCTGCTCCCCTATGCCGTAATATTCTCCTCCCGTGCTTGTGCCGTGTGGCTGTGTGCAGGTTGTGTAGGTTGAGTGTAGGTGGCGTTGGCAGTATCTTACACTAAGTAAAGTGTTGATAGTCAATGAGTTGCAACGTGTTAGTGTAAGATGCAAGATACTCGGTATGTAAAGTTTTTGTAGTATGGTAAGGGGTCCAAGTACAACTTTTTCGTCTTGCATCTTTTATAAATTATGCAGTTCGGTGAAACGTAAACACGCGAACGGACTCAAGCATCAAACGCAAGTACCAAACGCAAGCATCAAACGCTACCTCTAATGGGGGCGACGCGTCTCGCGTCGGGATTTGAGACAAAGGCTCACAGTCTGAAATGTAATTAGTGCTATTTGTAAGTCTTTATTTATTTTTCCGACGCGAGACGCGTCGCCCCCATTAGAGGTAGCGTTTGGTGGTGGCGTTTGGTGGTAGCGTTTAGTGATAGCGTTTGATGCTTGAGTCCGTTCATTACATTGGGCGTTCAGCCCGCACTCGCTAAATTCGAAACTCGAGTAGTTAATTCTCTACACACGGCTTTTTAGGTGGCTGTAAATAATATACCGAAGAGCCATAACCACACCAATAGCCAAGGCCTCCACTGACATTTCCACGCAGATTGCTATTGGTTGAGAAGAACGGACTGCCCGACAGCGACACATCGTCCTCAAAGCTATCCCAAAAAGCATAGGAGGGGCCATCTAACGTGGCGAACTTTATCTTCAGTGTATCTGAATACGAGAAAAACGGCGAGAAATGCCTATTATCAGGCCGATGCAGATTATAAACCGGAAGCGCCGAATGCGGGCTGATATTCTCGGGCTTATACAACCCCATATAGCACGACTTGTAATTCACATCACGACACTTGCTGATGCCGAAAAACTTATATCCCCCACCCTGCGGCAAATCCAGCTGCTGCGACACATGCGCCATCACCTGGTAGAGCGTATCATTTTCTAAGCATGGTGTCACAGTAAAGGAATCTACCACTGCCTTAGGCGGAATAGTAGTTACAGCCTCAGCATGATAGGGCGGACAGTCTACTGTCAATTTATAAGTGTGTCCGCTACGGCCCATAATACGCGTTGTGGTAAAGCCATACGGAGGTGTTTGATGTTTCATCACGCGCCCCGTCAGCACCACAGACTTCTCCTCGTCGCTCACAGTCACCGTAGCCCACTTTAGCACATGTTGCACAAGATCGACATCAGTAGTGTCACTGGTCGTAAACGGCAGACTGGTGGTTACGAATACCGTCGGAAAATCGCCATCATCAATCCAGCCCTCTACCACGAGCTGGGGTTGAGCCTGACTGTAAGGATCTTCCACACACGAGACTAAAGCTATCGCTGCCACCAGCAGGGGCAACGTCTTTTTACACAACACTACCATACGGCTAATATTTAATATAATAACTGAACGAAGGCAACGGATATTTGAGGAAACACACTGGAGCGAACCTAAAATTACCATCTCTGCGTATTCGCAGCCGATAGAACAATGGGTTATTAAAGCCGAAGGCATTAAACAGCGACACGTTAAAGCCATGCCTAAAGTGCCTCTGTCTTTTCTGCTTAAGATCCACATTTACAGCCATATCCACACGCTTGTACCACGGCAGATGGCACCCATTATGTTTACCATATTGTGCTACCACATAGCCATTCATTAAATAGAATTCGTTAGCTGACGTAAAGGGGGTGCCCGAAGCAAACACTGCCGAGCACGTAAAGGTCACACGCTTCAGTGCCTGCCAGGTGGCCACAAGGTTAAACTCATGTACTCTTTCATGATTTGCAGGATAAGAACTTCTTTCCCGCAACTCTGGGAATTTTCGTAAAGAGCGGCCAAAAGCATATCCCACCCAACCGGTTACAGGACCACTTTGACGTGTTAGTTGCACACCGAAGCCATAATTTAGGCCCCGACCCTGCAACAAGGACGTGTTAAGAGAATATGCCTCATTTATCAAGTCAAGCACATTATCCTTATATTCCTTTTGATGATGCAATCGTTTTACATAGGCATTCGCTGTAAATGCCCACGCATTATTTGGTGTCTGTCCATCATACAACAGAGACAGCCCCTCTGCACGCTGCGGTTTCAGTTCGCGCGACGCCGAAAACCAAAATTCTGTGGGCAATCCTAACGACGTAAACCCTGTTTGCTGCACATACTGATTGACCACCGACAGCTGCACGCCCAAGCGATGCTGCGGAGCCGCCTGCCACGACAGCGTCAGCATAGGCGAAATTGAGAACCAGCTCTTTTGGTCTACATCACGATAGTAAGTCACGCGTCCCTCTGGTTTCAGCACCCATTGCCCATCATGCCAGCCATATTGCCAACCTGCATAGACGTTTGCCTCATGAGCCACGCCTTTTTCCTGTCTGTCTGTCTCTATCTGCGTGTAGGTACTTTCTATTTGCGGCGACTGCGGCAGTATTTGATACAAGCTGTACGAGCCTCCTATTTGCCATGAGTTACAGTTCCACTCTGCTTGATAGCCATACTGACGAATATGCGAGGGCAAAGACATCTTCTGGCCTGCTTGACGCAATCTGAAATCATTCTGATACCCCGAGGCCACCAGTCTCTGCGTCAGTTGCCACGATTTGTCCATCACCCTCCAAGAGGCCTCAGCAGCATAATTCAACCAGTTTAGTCGCACGTGCATAAGATGTGCACCTTCTGTATACGAGGCTCTGTCTTGCCCGAAATAAGCATTTAAGTCAAACCTGTGCCGCATCGAAGGCCTGTAACTCAGCGTTACATTATAATCGCCAAAACTGTACCGCAGTGGCGAGCCGTCAAAATCAAGCCACTTGCCATAAAGCAAGTTCATGTACGCCTGACGGGCCGAAGCCACAAACAGCAATTTGCCATTAGGCCGCACACGTATCGTGCCTTGCGACGACATCGGACCTACATTCAACTCTGCCCCCTCCACTTTCCTTTCGCGTTGCGCCAGGCTGTCCACGCCACCATCTTTTATTGCAAATGGACGCATCTGCACCACCCCACCCAGTCTGTTAGGTTGGGCAGCGCCAGCAAGTGCCGTAAAATCCAGCGTCTCAAAATGACTCGCATTGAACGCAGAGAATATGCCCAACAGATGCGAGGGGTTAAACACTGTGGCACCTCCCATCATAAAAGCATTTTGCCCCATATCGCAACCTTGCACATGCAATCCGGCATCATACTCTGTCGAAGTTTGCACCGTAGGCAGGCTCTGCACATACCGCAAGGGGTCTGCATTACCTAAAATTTGGGGCAAAGTTTGCAACCGCTTCATCTCCCAATGTATGCGTCCCGCCGAGCTTCCACGCAAAGGCGAACGGTTTCTCCATGCCGTCACCGACGCCTCTCCCGCTATATCTACCTGACGTAGCGAGTCAACATGCTGAGCATGCACAACCATACTTGTATGCACGCCCAACAACAGCACATATATATAATAAGGTATAAACTTCAACATAGCACTTTAGCCAAGCCACACACTTAGCAGCGTTGTCAACTTGATGGTTGACGGTTTGTCATTGGCTTTATGGGCAAACCCATCAGCCACTACACCCTTAGATAACAAAAAGCAGGAACCGATTTCGCACTCTGGCCAAACCAGTTCCTGCTATTTATATCAGATACTCATTTAATATTCGAACTTCTTGCCCAGTTTCTCGTAACCTCTGAGCAGGCTCTCAAAGGTATCTATCACAGATCTGAAAGATGTTTCATCGAAATAGTCCTCAAAACTTATGCCATACGAACTGTTATCATTGAAATAGATAGCTGGCTCAAAGTCCCAATAGTCTTCGTAATAATCCGATTCCTTAAACACTTCCAACTTGACAGAGGCCTGTTCCACCTTGGTTCCGTCGTAGTACACCTTGCAATCTAACAAGCTGTTAGCCTGTGCTATACAACTTTCAAATTTACGCTGGTTCTCGCAGTTATCGTAAGCTTCTTCTATCCAGCGATTAAAATCCATAGCGTTTGCACAAGTGGCCTTTATCTGCATTTTGCCCATCACGTCTACGCTGACATTCACCGAGCCCACTTTCTGCACATCATCATTAGTCAGTTTAAGGCCTGCGCCACTGGCTTCAAACGAAATGAGTGTCACATTGCCTTTTTTCATGCAGCCTTTTACAGCCACCTTACCCTCTTGTGCAGAGTAGCCCGCACGGTCTATTATCCAAGAGTAGTCGTTCACACTGGTTGTTGTGCTTACATCTACGCCATCGCGGCTCAGGTCATATTCCGGGCCGTTAAACTTGCTGTGGTCTATTTTTGTCACAGAGTTCACACGGGTCACACCATCTTGCGTTAGCGTTACTATCACGCGCTCTGGCACATTTACATAGTATTTATACTTATCCACGTACTCTGTGCCAGTACCCGTACTGCTATCGTAAACATAGTCTTTGTAATCTTCGTCGTCCGTAATATAGGCCTTCTTAACGCTGCCCTCCTGTTTTACCGACAGCACACATTGCTTACCGTCTTGGTCCGTAAATATAAACTGCAAGTCATTGGCCTCTGCGCGAGTCCACTTATTTGCACCCGCAGTAAAATGTCCCTTAAAGTCTGAAAGTACAATCAGTCGGTTGTAGTATTTACAGTCCTGCAACCACCCATATTCATCCCTTACTTTTTTTTGGGTCACAAACTTCGTCATACCCTTAAGCACCGTGTCAAACCAGTTCGTTACAACGCTATGGTCAAAACGGTCATTATCCACATAATGATTGTAGATATAGCTCGACAGGTCTGCCAAGCCATTAAAGTCACTTGAGGGAACCTGTGCCATAAAGCCTTTAGCTATCGCCTCAAGCTTTTGCTTCTGTTCATGGCTCGTCAACGGGTTTTGGGCCGACGGTTCGTGGGGCACATCTGCGTCATCACCACCGCCTCCAGGAATTTCTTCAGGGTCATCATCTCCACACGAGGTAAAGGTCACGGCTGGCGCAGCCAATACCAGGCTTGCTGCCAACATGTAAATAAAATGCTTCTTCATAGCTAATATTGTTAGGGGTTGTTCTAATCGCGGCATTATTTGCACACTTTATTCGCAAAGTTAAACATCTTTTTTGACGCACGCAACCCTCTTTCTGCGCACGAATGCATAAGTGGCACAAAACAGTGCATAAGTGGCAAAATTTAAGGTCTGCAGAAATCACTTTCTGCAGACCTTGTTATTGAGATAACTTCAAACTGAAGATATCGGGGCTATTATGCGTTACCCTCGGGCACACCAAACGGAGTGGCTGTGCGGCCACCCTGGGGAGCCTCAGCTGCACCAGGAAGGTTAATAGGGCCAAAAGCCTTCTCATACTTCTGGATATTGTCCTGAAGAGCAAAGAGCAAGCGCTTTGCGTGTTCGGGAGCCAAAATGATGCGGCTCTTTACGTTTGCCTTGGGCACGCCAGGCAATACGCGAATGAAATCCATTACAACCTCAGCGCTCGAATGAGTGATAATTGCCAGGTTTGCATAAATGCCTTCAGCCACTTCGGGAGTGAGCTCAATCTTCAACTGTCCGTCGTTCTGTTCTTGATTTTCCATGGGGAATAATTCGTTTATGGTGTTATTATATATTTATTATATGCGTATATCAAGTCTGCAAGATGCCCTGCAAACCTCTTTCGCAGCACAAATATAGGCCCAACCATCGGATTAACCAAAGAAAATGGGCGTTTTTTCCGTTTTATCATGCCATTTGCGCGTTTTATCATTGCAATCATTAGCAATTTGTTAAAAGAATACTTAATTTTGCACACAGAAAAACAAAGAGTGACAAAATCCCTAACAACCAACAAGTCCTGCGGTTGTCACAATTATGGTTGCCACAAATAGACTTTGTAAACTATTTATCAATTCATTTATAATACAACAAAATGAAAAAGTTTTTTACTATCATCGCTTTGGGCGCAACTGTACTTACAGCTGGTGCTCAGAAATCTGTACAAGGTGCAGGTTTCTTTGACAATTGGTCAGTAGGTCTCGTTGGCGGCGGCATTCTCCCCACCACTCACACCTCATTCGACAAGTTCCGCGCCACTTATGGTGTTGAACTCACAAAGCAAATCACTCCAGTGTTCGCTCTCGGTGGCCAGTTCCTTGCCAACAACAACACAACCGCCAGCCGCACAGTGTTTGACCAGTCTAATCTCAGCCTCCTCGGCAAGGTTAACTTCTCAAACCTTTTCTGTGGTTACAACGGCCAGCCCCGCTTGTTCGAGGTTGAAGGTGTTGTAGGCGCAGGTTGGGGTCACGACTACATCAACAAGAGCTATGGCGATGACGCCAACTACTTCACTTCTAAGTTCGGCTTCAACTTCAACTTCAACGTTGGCGAGAAGAAGGCTTGGACCATCGCTATCAAGCCCTCTATCGTTTACAACATGGAGGCTGACCGCAAGCAGAGCTACAACGCTTACAACGTTAACAACAGTGCCATCGAGCTCCTCGCCGGTGTAACTTACCACTTCAAGAACAAGAACAACGGCAAGAACTACATGACCCTCGTTAAGGCATACGACCAGGCCGAAGTTGACGGTTTGAACGCAAAGGTTAACGACCTCCGCGCTCAGGTTAACGACAAGGACGCTCAGCTTGCCAAACTCGCTGCCGACAACCGCGACCTCCAGCAGAAGCTCAATGATTGCCGCAACCAGAAGCCCGCTGTTCAGACTATAACTAAGAACTCTGCTTCACTCGAGCAAACCGTTACATTCCGTCAGGGCAAGAGCACTGTCGACGCTTCTCAGCTCCCCAACGTTGAGCGCGTTGCTACATTCTTGAAGAACCACAAGAACAGCACCGTTGACATCAAGGGTTACGCTTCACCCGAAGGTAGCGCCGAAATCAACGCCAAGATTGCCAAGGCCCGTGCCGAAGCTGTTAAGTCTATCCTCGTTAACAAGTACAAGATTGCTGCCAGCCGCATCAACGCCGAAGGCCAGGGTGTAGGCAACATGTTCTCAGAGGACGATTGGAACCGCGTAAGCATCTGCACCATCAACGAGTCTAAGTAAGTAAATACCTAAGTCCTACATAACGGACTTTCAATTACAAACTAACAGGAGATGAACACCATGCCTCATGGTGTTTACCTCCTGTTTTTTGTTGTTGTTTTGCAACACCCCATACACAAGCCAAAAGAGCAATATAACCTACTAAAACTGTTATATTTCACACAAAAAGCCTTCTTTACGCACAGAACAAGCAACAAAAGTTGTGCCATTAGCAGAATGTAAGTATATTTGCACTAACATTATCTAAACCATGTAACACCTAACATATAAATCATAAAACTACAAATCAACAATGAATCACTTACACTTCAAGCGCAGCGTATGGCTCGTATGCTTGTTCAGCCTGTTGGCAGGCTTTGCCCATGCCATCGACATCAACAAGCCCGGTGTTGTGTACCGCATTGTCAACAAGTCTAACGGCCAGGCCGTGACCAATGGCAATCAAAGTGCACACGACACTTACCTCAGCACCGCTGCTATCGACAACAATTCTGAAGGACAGGATTGGATGATTGTACCCGTATCCGCAGCCGACGGCATCTATGCCTTCTACAATCCACACTGCGACATGGGTATTGACATGGCACCGAGTGCTACAATTCATTGGCGCGTGCTGCAATGGGACGCCAAGTTTACAGACGCCAACCAGCAGTTCCTTATCAAGGAGGTGGGCACCGACGAGTTCCAATTCCTCAACACCAACGGCACGCGTGTTATGACGCGCCGCGACAACGGCGACATCTACATGGACGAGGACCTCACCGCGGCCAACAGCTACTTCACGCTGCAAGCCACCGACAAGGTCATCAACACCCCCATCAAGGGCTACACCTACCTGCTCCGCAACAAAAAAACAGGCTGGGTGCTCAGCAACAATGAGAGCCGCAACTCTACAGATCCCATCTGCACCGAGCCCTACAAAGAGGGGCAGTACGGACAACACTGGCAATATCGTAATGTAGAATACAAAAGTGGCAAGGACACCAAATACGCCGCTGTGTTATACAACGAGAAATACAAATATGCCATTGATGCAGCCATTAACACCACAAAGGTTCCTCTGCAATATGCTCTCAATGGCAGCAACCCCAACCAGCAAGTTAGTTTCGTACCCGTCGAGGGTCAGGAGGGTGTATACCGCATAGCTTACACCGCCAATAACACAACCTACTACATGGCGGCCAACAGCAAAGGCGACACCAAAATGGTGGAGGACGCCAACGACGAAACTACCTACTTCACGCTCGAATACACCGACGCCTACGTGCCCGTCTACAACGATTGGGAAAACCCCAAGGTGTTTGCAGTCAACAAGGAAGAAGGTCACGCCGCCTACCTGCCATATGCCAACACCGAGGCACTGCGTGCCGACAAAGCACGTTACGACAAGCCTTGGCTCGACCCTGCAGACAACAGTCGCTGGCTCTCGCTCAACGGCACATGGAAGATTAACTTTGTAAAGAACCCCGCCGACCGACCGGGCGAAACCGACTTCTATGGCAACAGCGTAGACGTGTCGGCATGGGACAATATCGAAGTGCCCTCATGCGTTGAAATGAAGGGCTACGGCGACCCCTGGTACGTTAACGTTGAATATCCATTCTTCGACAACCCGCCTTACATCGAAATGAAGGGCAACCTCTACAACTCTGTAAGTTCACTCCGTCGCAATTTCACCCTGCCTGAGGGTTGGAACAACAAGCGCATCTTCCTCCACTTCGATGGTATCTACAGCGGAGCCTACGTATGGGTTAACGGCCAAAAGGTTGGCTACACCCAAGGCTCTAACAACGATGCCGAATTTGACATCACCTCATACGTACATGAGGGCGACAACAACCTCAGCGTACAGGTGTTCCGTTTCACCGACGGCTCATACCTCGAAGGCCAAGACTGCTGGCACATGAGCGGCATTCACCGCGATGTTTACCTCTTTGCCACGCCCAAGACCTACCTGCGCGACCACTACATCACCAGCACACTCGATGCTGGCAGCAACTACAAGAGCGGCAGCATGAATGTGGAGCTGACCATGACCAACAAGGAGCGTGAAGCCACCAACAAGCAGGTACGCGTGCGCCTTATCAATCCGGCAGGCACACAAATAGCCGAAAAGAGTGTCGACTTTGCCTTCACAGCCAATGGCGACAGCACCATGGTAAAAAATGTTACCCTCGACGGCCTTACCGACCTGCAACTTTGGTCGGCCGAAACCCCCAACCTCTACACCGTAGAGTTGGCACAGCTCAATGCTGATGGCACCGAAGAAGAAGCCTTTGCCACCAAGTACGGCTTCCGCCACATCGAAATTCCCGACAACGACCACCGCGTCTACATCAACGGTCAGCAAGTATACTTCAAGGGTGTCAACACCCAAGACACCCACCCCACCCGCGGCCGCAGCATCGACGTGCCCACTATGATTAAGGACATCACCTTGATGAAGCAGGCCAATGTCAACACCGTACGCACCAGCCACTACCCCCGTCAGGCCAAAATGAACGCCATGTTCGACTACTATGGCATCTACGTCATGGACGAGGCCGACATCGAGTGTCACAAGAACTGGAGCGACCACGGCACAGGCTACAACAGTGGCACATCAACTGGCATTTCGGCTGACGACAGCTGGAAAGCTGCCTACCTCGACCGCGCGGGCCGCATGGTATTGCGCGACCGCAACTTCCCCTCTGTCATCTTCTGGAGCCTCGGCAACGAGAGCGGCTACGGCAGCAACCATGTGGCTGAGTTCAAACTCATGAAGCGACTCGACAACCGCATCATTCATTACGAAGGTGCCACTAACGCCGGCAAGAACGACGTAACAGAACTCTGGAGCCAGATGTACCCTTCTATCGAAGGCGCATCAAAACCCATCAAAAGCGAAGCTAACAGCAACTGGGCTGCACAGCCCTACTTCATGTGCGAGTACGACCACGCCATGGGCAACTCTTTGGGCAACCTCCAGGAGTACTGGAACGTGATTGAATCAAGCAAATACGGTATCGGTGGCTGCGTTTGGGACTGGGTTGACCAGGCTATCGTCTCAGCCGACGACATCAAGGCAGGCAACCTCACCCAAAATGGTTTCAACAAGTACCGCACAGGCTACGACTGGCCCGACGCACCCCACCAAGGCAATTTCGTAAACAATGGTATTATCGGTGCCGACCGCGCATGGAGCGCCAAGCTCGACGAACTGAAAAAGGTGTACCAGTACATCAAGTTCACTTACAATGCCGGCAACAACTCTGTAGCACTTAACAACTGCTATGACTTTACCACACTCGGCAGCGGTTATACCCTTAACGCTCAGATATTGGTTGATGGCAAACAAGTGGCCAAGGGTTCAACCACTCTGCCCACCATTGCACCTGCCAAATCACTCGAGGTGGCCGTACCTGTCAACTACGACTTGGCTGAAGCCAAGGCACAAGGCAAGGAGGTTCTGCTCAACATTGAGGTAACACGCGATGCCGCTACTGACTATGCCGACGCCGGCTACGCCATCGCCTCTGCACAATTCACCTTGGCCGAACGTGCCGCGCTGCCCGCAGTCAGCACTACGGGTGCCAGCAAGCTCACACTTGCCAGCAAGAACGGCAGCACCACCATCAGCAATGACAAGGTGACAATGACCTTCTACAACAACAACGGCAATGTGGCCGAATGGATACAGAACGGCATCAAGGTTAAGAAAGACGCCAAGTTCCCCGACTACGAAAATTACCGTTGGATTGAGAATGACGCGCCCTATGGTAGCGACCCAGTATACACTCAGGGCAACTGCGTCACATCACGCTCCGCTGCCTTTGCCATTGCTAACGATGGCATGAGCGCTACAGCCACTGTAAGCGCCAAGGGCACACTGGCCAACTTTACCTACACATACACCATCTATGCCGATGGTACAGTTGACCTCAACACACAATATGAGCCTACACAGCCCTCTACCGCTCTTGAACGCGCCATTCGCCGTCTTGGTGTACAGATACCCTTCTCTGGCGAATTTGGCAATGTGACTTACTACGCCCGCGGTCCGCTCGAAAACTACAACGACCGCTGCACAGGTTCGTACCTCGGACAGTACACCACCACCGTGTGGGACATGAACGAGTACTATCTGCGTCCGCAGTCAATGGGCAACCGCATGGATTTGCGTAAGCTGGCACTGGCCGACGACAAGGGCAACACCATTTATGTTGAGACCGAGGGCAACGTGGCCTTCTCTACCCTCTACTGGACAGACCAGGAACTCAAGGCCAAGAGCCACAACTGGGAACTCACCATCGACGACGAACCCGCCAACCGCACCATCTACGCCCACTTCGACTGTGCACAGCGTGGTGTTGGTTCTGGCAGCTGCGGTCCCGACGTGCTCAGCAAATATTGTGCGCCCACCAGAGGCACACAGAGCTGCATACTGCGTTTCACCACTGCTGATGCTTCTATCACGGCCATCAGCCCTGCAGTTCAAAGCACCGATGCACTGAAGGTAAGCCACAATGCTCAAACCGTCAGCATCAGCGGCAGCATCGAGGCCGGCACCACTGCCACCCTCTACAACATAGGCGGCATCAGCCTCGGCACCGTCAAGGCCTCAGCACCTGCCACACAGCTCAGCCTAAGCATTGCTGGCCAGCCCACTGGCTCATACCTGCTGCAGATTGACGCCCCCAACGGCCACCGCGTACACAAGTTGTTCCACGTGGCGCAGTAAGCAGCCTGGCTGCCTGCAAACTCTGAACCATCAGGCTCAACTCTGAGCCTTACATATCCAACGCATCCCACCCGTCCCACTGCGGACGAGTGGGGTGCGTTTTTTAATTACGCCATTCTGCAATAGCCCCAAGCACCATACGCTAACACCAAACGCTAATACCAAACGCAAGCACTAAACGCAAGCACTAAACGCTAATACCAAACACAAAACGCTACCTCTAAACGAAAGCACTAAACGCTAATACCAAACGCTAACACTAAACGCTACCTCTAATGGGGGCGACGCGTCCCGCGTCGGGATCAAGGCAAAGGCTCACAAACAGTAGTGTAATTGGCAGTGTCTACGAGCCTTTATTTCGTGTATGAACATTGCATTTTTCCCGACGCGAGACGCGTCGCCCCCATTAGAGGTAGCGTTTGGTGCTTGCGTGTGGTGTTAGCGTTTAGTGTTAGCGTTTCAAACAACTTAAAGTCCCCCATAACGGTCTCTCTATCAAGTCTATTATGAATACGCCCTACCCGAAAGGGCATAAGCCCAATAGGCACATCATAAGCGTTAGCTAAAACCATAACGCATAACTAAGGCAGGCAATTACCCACGTAGGTAATTGCCTGCCTTAATTATATATAACCCTGGTGCATGGCCAAGGGCTGTTGTTAAGCCGTGTTATAAGGAGCTGGTGCATGAAAGCGGTGACGTGTTCCCCATTACTTCATGCCGTACAAGCGTACACATTAAAATGCCTGACTATTCAACTACATATCCTCCTGACAATATAATGTGCACCATGCAAGGCACCAAACGGCTGTTTTACTTATCAATAATCCGTATTCTCAGGGTCGAAGTTGGTCCAACCGGCCGTCCAGTTGTCAGCACCAAAGGCACCGATAAAGTTCACTTTGTCAAACCACGTTGAGGTAATGCCGTTAAATGAGCCGGCAGTCATCAAAGGCGATGCAGCAGTTGGCAGAATGTTCAATCCGGTCAAGCCTGCCAAAGGTTGCAACAGCCAGCTGTCGGTGGTGGCATCGGCACGGTTGCCCGTTTGCTGCAAGAACCATGTGCTTGAGAATGAAGGTTTGCTCTCGTCCACAATAGGCTTTTTGTTGGCGTCGTAACCCGTTACGAGATTGTCCTTGTACAGTTTGTTGGCATCAGAACCCGTGATGGTCATATCGGCAAACCACACATTCTGCAATTTGAAACCACCATTGCGGGCCTGCTGCTGCGTGTCACCCTTTTCGCCATCGATTATGACGCCGATGGGCCAGCCCATGGCCACAGAGTTAATGCAGTTAAGACGCGAGCCGCGACGTATCTGCATGGCCGACTGGAACAAACCAAGGGCCGAGCCATTGCTGGGGAAGAGGTCGCCGGCATTGATGTAGCTGCTGGTATTGGCAAAGTTGGCGTCCGTAGCCTTCGGACCCACAAAGGTCATGTTGCTGAACACGGCCGAGGTGTAAGGTGATGCGGTTGAACCACTGGCGTCGTTGTCGCTCTCAAAACCGTTGCTCTGGCTGCCGTCGGCTATGCGCGAGTCGCGCACTGACAGGCCGTACTGCACATGGCCAGAGAAGCCGTTGTCTGTATCAAAATCGTCGTCCCAACCACGATAAGCTATCAAATTCTTACAGTTGACAGTACCGCCAAACCACTCGAAGGAGTCGTCGTTAGAGTAAGATACCTGCACGTGGTCAATCTTCGTGCCATCGCCCACTGAGCCTAATGTCACGCCATTGATTTCCTTATCCTTTTCAAACGGATAGCCAGCAAATTCTACACGCACATAGCTCAGCACGCCCGAGTTGTCGTGGGCATCGTTGCCACCATGCTTGGTGCGCGGGCCACCCTCGATTTGCGCCTCGCCGGCATTGTGCGGAGCTTTGCCACAGAGTATCAAGCCACCCCAGTCGCCAGGACGGCGCTGGCCTTTGGCCTCTTCAGATGTAAACACAATAGGTGCCGTTTCGGTGCCCTGAGCAATGAGTTTGCCGCCACGCTCTACAATGAGAGCAGCCATGGTTTGCTTGTCGCCCTTGATAATGGTACCAGGCTCAATGGTAAGTTCTGAGCCAGCTGCCACGTACACCCAACCCTTGAGCAGATAAGTGCCCTTTTTGAGCGTTTGCTTGCCTTTGAACACAAACTCGTTGTCGCCATTGCCAATCTGCGTGCCGTTTTCAAACAGCAGATTGTCGCAAGCCTTGAGTCCGCCGTCCTCGCTCCAGTTGTAGCTGGGGGTAGATTTTTCGGGAGTGTTGTCATCGCTGCACGCCGTGAAAGTCGTTGTAGCGGCAATGCCCATCATAAGGGCCAAAACTGATAATGTGTGTTTGCACATAAAACTTTTAATGTGTAAAAAGAAATGGTTTGTCTTTTAATCACGTTGCAAAGGTCGGCACACAAGGTTACAAGAGCGTTGCCTGGCAGTTACATTTGTGATAAACCAGCGCGTTGGCGGAATTAGCGAATTTCGGGTTGGCCCTCTGATTTTCAGATTTTACCTCTTTCTGACAAACAAACTCTGCCGGAGCAAGGCGCATACCATGCCACACACTCATTTCTGTTACGGGAGGGCGGATTTTCGATCGGAGCAACAGAAAATCCGCTCCCCCTATACACGTTTTCCGCTCTCCCTATACCGTAAAATGCCGGTGCCTATGCCGTAAATGCCCCACCTGCACGCAGCACGAGCGTAAAACGTTTCATGCCTCCCAAACTGCGGCGAACCGCTTTGGGAGGCATGACTATATTCTAAAACTATGCGTTAGACAGACGTCAGAACTTGTATGTGACATTCAAACTGAAATTGCGGCCCGGGCGGTAGCTGCGCGTCACCTCCTGCACATAGCGCTGACTGCCGTTGGCAAGGGTTACGTCGCTGAGTTGCTTGAACACCACCTTCTGGCCTATGATGTCCTTCAAGCCGAGTTTGAACTCGAAATGGCCCAAGGTGCGCGAGAGTGACAGGTCGAGCACATTGCGCGGCATTTCGTAAGAGTCGGGTATGTTGACCGTTTGGTCGCCCGTGGAGCCAAGGCTGCGGCCCACACCTATCAAGCGCTTGCCTATGCGGTTGTACTGCAACGAGGCGCCCCAGGCGTTGTGGCTGTAAAACAGCCCAAGGTTGACAAGATAGGGCGACTGGCCCTGCATGGGGCGGCTCTTTTGGCGGCTGCCCGCCGGAAAGTGTACACGGCTCCTGATGAGCGAACCATTGAACACGAGGGTGAAGTCGGGCAGGTGCATGAAGGCAAGGTTCTTGCGTATGTCAAGCTCAAGGCCATAGCTTGTGGCGCTCTTGGCATTTACATACGAGTACACTTGGTCGGTACCACCCGTAACGGTGTAGGTCCACTCTATCGGACTGTCAAAGTGCTTGTAGAAGGCGGCAAGGCTCACTTGGTCGCCCTTGGCGGGGTACCACTCATAACGCAGGTCGACATTGTCGATGTAACACGACTTGAGAGCAGTGTTGCCCTGTACTGATGAGGAGAGATCGAAGTCGTAGAACACCGAGGGGCTGACCTCGCGAAACTCAGGACGGTTGACCGAGCGGCCATACGACGCACGCAGCTGGTGGGCATCGGCCAGATGCCAAGTGGCGTTGACAGAGGGGAAGAAGTCGTTGTTGTTGTAGTAGCGGCTCATGGTGCTCTTTTCGTAGTCGCGGGTGTTGCTTACGAGTTCCATGCGCGAGTGTTCAAAGCGCACGCCGGCCAGCACGTCGAAGGCTCCTGCGGGCAGATTGACGGCGGCGTAGGCTGAGGTGACGAGATGGTGGCCTTGATAGTCGTTGCGCATTTTGGTGTCATCAATGAGGTAGAGCCCCTGGTCGCCATAGTTGGCTGTTGTGAGCAGCTGCGTGGGCAGGTCGAGATACTGGAAGCCAGCAGGCAGGGTGTTGCCCGACGGGTGCCACTGGTAGATGAAGCTGCGGGTGTTGTACTGGCGTGTGCGGTACTCAGCATAGCCCCCGGCCAGGAGTTCGGGCTTTACGTGCTGAGGTTTGTCAAAGGTGTAGCGGTAGTTGACGGCGGCCGAGGCTATGTGCTCATCGAGGCGGGTGAACTCGCGGTTGATGTCATTGCCGGTTGACAGTCCTATGCGGTCGATGTCGACTGAGTTGTCGAGTGCATAACGACGGCGATCAGGCAGCAGGCGGTTGGCATAGGCATAGCCCGCGCTCCAGTCGAACTTTGACACTTCCCAGGCATATTTGCCCGTCAGCTGGGTGTTGTAGGTGGTGCGGCTCGAGTAGTAATATTCGGCCTCGTCCACTTGATTGCTCTGCGCATTAAAGCCGGTGCGTGAGGTGTAGCGGTCGGTGCCGAGCTGGTTGAATATGTTTTTCCACTCATAGCGCCCCGCTCCCTTGCCCGGCACAAAGGTCAGGTTGAGCATGGCTCCAAGGCGGGCATTGTGGGCATATTGGCGGTCGGTGGTGTTGCGCAAATATACGCTTTGGTCGTGGGTGAGGTCGTACGCGCCAAAAAAGGCGTTGCGCATGGGGCTGTACGTTTTGTAATTGTTGCTGTAGTTGATGGCACCAAGCAGGGCGAACACGGCGCCGTTGTCAAATTCCTTTGAGCGGTTGACATTGGCAGAGAGCGACAGGTCGGCCCAGGGGTGGCGGGTGTGCAGCTGCCAGTTGTTGTTAAAGTGGTTGTCGGTCAGGCTGATGCCACTGCCGCCGGGCGTTTGCTGCAAGGGGGCATGCACACCGCCCTGCAAACGGCGGAAATTGTCGAACCCAAGCCAGTCGGTTTTCCCCCCTTCGGCTGCCATGAAGCGCTGAAAGTGGGTCTGGTCGTTGACAGAGGCTCCCACCGAAATGCTGGCCGAATTTTTGTGCGGCACCTCCTTGGTGTCTATCATGATAAAGCCTCCGGTAAAGTCGGCGGGATATTGAGGGGCGGGCGACTTGATTATCTGCATGTTGTCAACCTGCGACGAGGGGATGATGTCAAAGGAGAAGGCGCGCGAGTCGGCCTCGCTCGACGGCACGGCGGCACCATTTATCCACACATTGTTGTAGCGCTGCGAGAGACCGCGCACCATGACAAACTTTTGGTCGATGATGGAAATGCCTGACACACGGCGTATGACCTCGGAGGCGTCCTTGTCCTGCGATTTGGCTATCTGCTGGGCCGATATGCCGCTTTGCACCACCAAACTGTTGCGTTGGGCGGCCACCTGCGACGCCTCGGTGTTGCGCTTTACGGTGGCTGTAACAGTGGCCGTGCCAAGGCTGCTCTCGAGTTCGCTCATGCGCACCACCAGGGCTGTGTCTGCGCGTGCGGGGTTGATGGTCATGCTCACTCGGTGATAGCCAAGGTAGGTGGCTACAAGGGTGTAGCTGCGCTGGCCGAGTGTGCGGAACACGAACTCGCCATTTTCATTGCTGACGGCGGTTTGGCCGGCCTGCACTATTTGCAGTGTGGCTCCTACAAGGGCCTCGCCCGTACGGGCATCAATCACGCGCCCTTTGAGTGTGGCATCGATGCCGGCGCGCGCAGTGTTGGCCAGGGTGCAAAGCAGCACCATGAGCACCAACACGATTGTTTTTTGTTTCATTTCTTTGCAATATTATTTACCGGTTGCAAAGTTCTGAATGGCATATTTCGTTGATGTGACTTGTGTATTTCGATAATGTGAAGATTTGGGCAGTGGCTTCGCAGTTAATTAACTAACTTTGCACCGCCGTGCCAACTGCATACCGCACGGTTTGTGCTTTTCAATCAAAGGCGTTTTACCAGGCACGGTGTTCAATGTGAATATGTCACCTGCTGCTTGCATCAAATAATTCTGAATACCTACTTATCATCATGCTCCTATCCCCCACCCTCGACCCCATGGGGCAAGCCATTTGGGACTATGCCTCGACCGGACATGCCGGCACGCTGCGGGTGTTGTCATCGATGTTTGACGATGACGAGATACCCGTGGCTACTTTGTTTCGCACCGAACTGCAAATGCCTCCGCTTGAACGTATGGCACTCAACCTGTGCCGCGACCATGTGCTTGACGTGGGGGCCGGTGCTGGCTGCCACTCGCTGGCGCTGCAGGACAGGGGGCTCGAGGTGTGCTCTATCGACATTTCGCCACTCTCGACACGTGCACGCACTTTGCGCGGCGTGAGGGACGCACGCTGCGCCGACTTTTTTGGACAGGAACTGGACGGCATGCGGTTTGACACCATCGTACTGCTGATGAACGGGCTTGGCATTGCTGGCACACTCCACCGTCTGCCCTCGCTGCTCAACCGCTGCAAGGCGCTGCTGGCCGCGGGCGGACGAGTGCTGGCCGACTCGTCGGACTTGCGCTATGTGTTTGAGGACGAAGATGGAAACTTTGACTGGGACGCGGCAGAGGGGTATTATGGCGAGGTGGACTATCAGATGGTTTACAAGCAATGCAAGGGTCGGCCTTTTGACTGGCTTTACGTGGACTTTGACACGCTGCAGCACACGGCCCAGCAATGCGGCCTTGTGGCACGCAAGGTGACTGATGGCGAGCACTACGACTACCTTGCCGAACTGAAGGCTTTATAAAAGGACTTTTGCCGTCTGGCAAAACGTAAACATACGAACGGACTCAAGCACCAAACACTACCTCGAATGGGGGACGTTTGGTGCTTGAGTCTATTCGTATGTTTGAGTTTTAGCAGTCTGCAATCTACCAAAGCATGTATGCTTTGACAGATTGCTAAAATATAAATGACGTATAACGCAAAACGCTTCCGAAAGCATTGAACTTTCGGAAGCGTTTGCGGTGTGTACGGGACTCGAACCCGTGACCCCATGCGTGACAGGCATGTATTCTAACCAGCTGAACTAACACACCAGTTATGCAAAATATACCTTTGAGCGCTGCTGACTGAGCGGTGTGTACGGGACTCGAACCCGTGACCCCATGCGTGACAGGCATGTATTCTAACCAGCTGAACTAACACACCAGTAAGCAAAACTCTGTAAGGTTTTTCGTTTTTGCGAGTGCAAAGGTACTATTATTTTCATTTCCCACAAACTTTTCGACTAAAAATCGCATATATTGCGTGCTTTTTACCCGTCTGAACGCTCCGACTGCGCTGTAAATGGCCTTGAAATACGCTCAAACGGAGGGCACGCTTCGGCAAATCGCAGGCTTTGCGCACAGGCGTGAAGTGGCACGGACTGGGCAAAACACGCTTGCGGGCGCCTCATCATCGGCAAACTTTGGCCGATAACACGCTTGGCAGTGAGGACTACTGCCTGGCAAAATGTATATGGCCGCGACTGCTTGTCACGGTGGGAATGGAAGGGGACTTGATACGAAAAAAGGCCCGGCACACGTAATGTGCCGGGCCGCTATCAGTTTTACCTGTTTGTATTTGCTATTATTATTCTATGCGCTTATTTGCCTTGACGTTCCTTGTACTTGTCAATCTGGCGAAGCAATGTGTCAACGCAGAGGTCTACGCCTTCCTCAAAGGTGTCGCACACCTTTTCTGCATGAAGGTCGGTGCCGGGAAGTGACACGTTGAGTGCGGTTTCCTTGTTCTTGGCTGTTTCAGGTTTAACAACCTTCAGTATAAACTCTGCTTTGATTATATTGTCACACGTTTTTTCGAGTTTTGCAGCCTTTTTAGCGATAAAGGCATTGAGTTTCTCAGTAGCGTCGAAGTGAATTGCTTGAATTTTGAGTTCCATAGTAACCTCCTTTGTTAGTTTACGCCCTGGGGTGGGCAAGTTTGTATTGTTTTTTAAGGTCGGCAAACGTGGTATGCGTGTACACCTCGGTTGTGGCTACGCTTTCGTGGCCGAGCAACTCCTTGATGGCCTCAAGGTCGGCGCCATTATTGAGCATGGCCGAAGCAAAGGTGTGACGCAGCACGTGCGGGCTTTTTTTGCGTTGTGTGGTAACTAAAGACAGATAATGCTTGACTATGAGCCCCACCCTGCGGCGGTCGATGCGCAACTTGCGGCGGTTGAAAAACAGGGCGCCTGCATCGGTGCTGACATACGCCTGGCGTACTGGCAAATAGGCTCTGAACGCGTTGGCCAGCTCTGCGGAGAATGGCACTATGCGCTGCTTGTTGCGCTTGCCCGTCACTTTCAACTCACGTTGGTTCAGGTCGATGTTCTCCACATCAAGGCCGATAAGCTCGGCAAGGCGGATGCCTGTGTGGTAGAAGGTGAGGAGTATAGTGCGGTCGCGCATGCCCTCGTAGCCGCTGGGGTAGTCAATGTCGTCGAACAACTGGTTAACCTCACTGTTACGCAGGAAGGAAGGCAACTTTGGGTGTATCTTGGGCGATTTAACCGCTGTCACCGGACTGTGGTCCATACGCCCTACTCTGCGCATATACTTGTAGAAGCTGCGCACACCGCTCAGTTGCTTTGATATGGTGCGGGCATTCTCACCACGCGCCATCTCACGTGCCATCCATTGTCTGACGACATCGGCATCGAGCGTGTACCAGGTGAGTTGGTTGTCGAGCGAACGATAGAAGATTTGTAACGACTGCAAAGCGCTGCGGTACTCTTTGGCTGTCAGCTTGGAGTAACCCTTGTCGGCTAACAGATAGTTTATGAAATCATCTATCTCGTTCATCATTGTCTCTCTTTACGAAAGCGAATATCGCAACTTTTTTTGAATGCGCCAAATTTTCGCACTGAAATTTGTTACAACCGCATTACTCTATCGGATAAAACGGCTGCCACGCACCGCAACGGGCTTGGGGTTGTAAATGCAAAACCGCTGCACAGCGTGTGGCAGTGCAGCGGTCTATACGAACATTTATGTATTATCTTGTGCTAAGACGGCGGCTACATGGTGGGCCGCACTGTGTCTCAAAAGCGTTGCGATTACAAGGAGCTAATATTGTTGTATTAGTCCTCGTCGCGGTGAAGCTGCTGTACGTAAACAGCGTGCTCCTTGGCCAAACGCTTCAATACGCTGGGCTTGTCAAACTGCTGACGGGCACGGAGTTCCTTTACAACACCGGTCCTTTCGAACTTTCTCTTGAACTTCTTCAGGGCGCGTTCAATGTTTTCGCCCTCTTTAACCTGTACTACGATCATTTTGTGAGTTTAGATTTTATTTTGTTATTACTTTATTGCGTGATTTTTGGTGCAAGAGCCATACTTTTGTGCGCGCTGAACAACGCGTTTTTGCATACTCTATGCGAGGTGCAAAATTACGCATTTATTTTATTACGCACAAACTTTTGTGTTGATTTTCTGCAACAATGTGAATTTACGAAGCCTTTGCAGAACGCTTTCGCAGTGATTGTTGTACAAAGCATTTGGATAAAGCGGCGCACGGGCTTCGACTTTTCAAGTTTTTGCCACATGCACAACCTGCTGCGGATAGGGTATGTTGATGCCCTCGCGGTTGAACATGTCGTAAAGCTGCTGCTGCCCCTGGTAAAACACGGGCCAATAGTCGTCGGTATTGACCCATACGCGCACCACGAGGTTAACGCTGCTGTCGGCCAGGGCTTCTACTCCCACAAAAGGCTTGTGGGCATCGGGCGACTGAAGTATGCGCGGGTCGGAGGCAAAGAGTGCGAGCACCTTTTGGCGCACAGCGTCTATGTCCTGCCCATAATCAACGCCTATGAGCCACTGCACACGGCGGGTGTCCTCACGCGAGTGGTTGACCACTACCGAGGTGCTGAGCGAGCCGTTGGGTATGTACACTACCTTGTTGTCGTAGGTGGTGAGTATGGTGTGAAATATCTGTATCTCACGCACATGGCCAAGGGTGCCTTGTGCCTCGATGAGGTCGCCCACGCGATAGGGCTTGAACAACAGTATGACCAAACCGCCCGCAAAATTTTGCAGGTTACCCGACAGGGCCATGCCTACTGCTACACCGGCTGATGCCAGCAGGGCTGCAAATGACGTGGTGTTGATGCCCAAGGCACTGATTACGCTGATAACGAGCAATATGGTGAGCAATATGTGCACCAAACTGCGCAGAAAACTCTGTACGCCCACATCTACATGGCGGCGACTGAGCATGGCTGACACAACGCGGTTGATGATCTTGATGATAAAACGGCCTGCTATGTAAATGAGGGCTGCCACTAATATGCGCTTGCCGGCTGTGAGCGAAAGGGCTAACAACTTGTCGAGTAGCATGTCTATTCGCGATATGCTCACCTCGTTTACGGCCTGGTTGACAACACCGGGCAGCGATTGCAATAATATCAATCTATTCATATCAGAGTTATGGGAGGTTATAAAAACAACGCAGTTGCCACCCTTATGCAAGGAACGGCAACTGCGTTGGGCAGCATCTGCATCTGCCTCATATTCGTATCTAATGTACGATGGATTGTTCTGTCGTTAGTTTTCGACAATGCGACGTGCACCAATGTAGCGGCGGCTGTAGTATGCCTCGCTGGAGTCTGACACCTTGACACCACCGCTCGCAGCATGAACAAACGAGAAGTTGTTGCCCGAGGGATCAACGTCCATTACAATGCCCACATGGCCTACCGAACGGGAATTGCCACGACCGCCAAAGAACACGAGATCGCCCTTCTTAAGGTCAGAAATTCGGGCGATGGGGGTGCCTTGTGTGTACTGCGAGCGCGAAGAGCGCAAGATCGACACATTCTGTTTGCGGTAAACATAGCTGGTAAAGCCTGAGCAGTCGAAAGCATAGGGGCCTGACATGCCTGAGCGATAACTTGCGCCAAGGTATTGCAAAGCTGTTTGTACTACACTTTCGCCAAAGTTGGCATTATAAGGCACTGAGGCCTCTTTTACTTCAGCAGCAACTTGCTGCACTGCACCTACGGGTGCTACTTCTTTCACGATTTTCTCTGCGGTGGGACGTGTCGGGAGTGCTTCAGGCATAATGTCCTGGGCATTTGCCGTAAAAAATGACATGACGCCCATAGCCACACACGCAGCATATTTCTTTATGTGCACTATCTTAATGGTTTAATGGGTTCTACATCACATTTTGAAGAACCACCGCCCATGCCATGCAATCTCCCCTGATTGCGCGACGGCAAGCGAGCAGCAATAATGCTCTTCAAAATCAACATTCGCAAAGTTACTACATTTCGGAGCAAAATGCAAGTGTTTTAAGAACTTTTGCGAATACAATAAGCATGCCAACCCCTATTTCGCACAGATATATTTAATGTGTGCGACAAGCCAAAGCGCACAATAAGGCATTTTGGGGTGGTTATAATAATTCTGAAATAGGGATTTGTGCGCTATCGGAAGTGTATTTTTGAAAGGTTGTGAGGGAGCATAGCGGGCTATACTCCCTCACAACCTTTCAAAAATACACTTCCGAGAGCGTGCAAATCACATTTCAGAATAACAGAACTCTAAAACAGAATTTTTAGGACCACCCCTTTGTCTATTCAAAAAAGGATTCTGCCTCGGCCTCGCGTTGCATTTCTTCTTGCTTGTGCTTGTTTTCATCGGCAGACTTATGGTGCTCATGATGGCGTTCCGTGTTGTCTGCCGCACCACTGTGTGACGCTTCTTTTCGGTGCAGCGAGTCTTTTTCGTGCTTAACTGGTTCGTTTCTTACAGACTCGTCCTCGTCCTTTTTGGGGGCTGCAAGTCCCTTGAACGCGGGCAATGGTGCACCTTCGGCCGACACCTCGACTGGCATGCCCGAATAGGCGTATTCATTAAACAAGGTAATAATATTGGCACTGTTCACACGTATGCAGCCCTCTGACGCACGCTTGCCAATGCTTCGAGGCGAATTGGTGCCATGTATGCCTATGCCTCCAAGGCGTCCCGTGGCCAACCGCAGAAAGTGCGGCCCGTAGCACCCCTTGACCGCTCGCCCGTCGCGAGTGCGATGCACCCAGTCGGTGCTGTTAAACATACCCGAGATATGAAATTGGCCCTCAGGTGTGCGATAGTCGCCCTTAGCTGTTTTGTTGCCACGACGCAAACCACAAGCAATGCCGCAATTAAACAGAACACTGTCATTGGCATCGAGCACGTAAAGATGCATGGTCGTTTTCGACACATAAATGTGCAGACCACGGTATTTCTCGTCAAGGGCTTTGGGCTTTTCCTGCTTGGCCGAGTCTGTCAGAGCTGCTATTTCGTCTTCAGTAGGCCCCTCGTTGGCCATTTGCTGCAACACGGAGTCCTCGGTTACTTGTGTGCTGTCGTCACACACGGCATCGCTCTGTGACTTTGATCCACAAGCGGCAAAGAAGCCACAAACAGCCAACAAGCATATAGCACATATCAATCTCATATCAAGGTAATTAACGCTTTAACGTAAATATTGGTGCAAAATTACAAAATCCTTTGCCTAATATGGCGCTTCTGAATATATTCTTTTGACTATAAGCCCATCTGCGGACACGATACAAGCAAAAGGCCCTGCCAACTCGCCTCGAAGGATCGTTGGCAGGGCCACAAACAAATGGGTACAAGGGTTGTTACTTTACAATCTTTACTGCACTGTTCACATTACCTTGGCTCAAGCGAACGATATATGCGCCCCTCGAAAGGGCAGACATATCTATCCGCTGACCTGGCATCACATTCATACAATTCAATTTTGCACCATTAAGCGCATATACAGCCACTCTCACGGGGGCTGCCACTGGTGCTGTCACCACAGCTTGCCCACCAACATAGCGTATGTTGAGTTCTGAGCCATTGCTTTCAGCCACCACCTGCTCTACTGGAGTAAACTGCTTTCCGAGCACAATGCGTGCCGTGGTGCCACTTTGATTGTCTACATGCAAGGTGGCATCGTGCTCAATCATCTGGCTCCAGTCACCCACAAACAATTTCACACCATAGTCTCCCTCAGGTATGAACAAGCCTTCATCTTCATAACTGCTTAGGTAGCAATCTGCAAGAAAGTCCTGCCCTTTATAGAAGCTTGCATAACGCAGCGGTGTCCAAAGATCGAGCCAGTCAATTTCGTTGCTCTCTGCATCAAAATAGCCGATGGTATTAAAATAATGCAGACCCGAAAGGTCGAGTTGAACGGCCTTGGTGTCGTCACCTACTGCAACTTTGCGCTCATGCCCCAATACGTAATGGTGCTTTTCGTCAAACTTGAGTCCTTTCACACTATAGTCATAATCACCCTTCAACACTCTGAAAGGCACCTCAGTATTTACCGTTGTATTGTTTTCACCACCAACAATCAAGGGAATCTGTCCATTATATAGGAATTTAACCTCAGCCTCTGCCTTTGCACCTGCCAAGAAGAAGATGCCATCAAGCTTTAGCGGTACTTGCACATAATCCTCGTCAGGCAATGTAGTCAATGCCACTTCCACTTCACTATTTTCTGCCGGACATTCAACCTTGAACGACGGCACGTACGCATTGATATAGGGCAATTCTAATGCATTATTCGGAGACACGACACATGCATAATAATTGCCTGGCAGCAAGAACTCCGGCGCAAGCGCACTGCTCCATTCCGCCACTGGTGCCTGGCCTACTGGTGCAGCCATCAAGCCCTCGCTATTATATCCTGCCTGCAACCGCTTGCCATCAAGCGTATACTTGACATAGGCATACTTTGTATAATCAAAGTTCAATTCACTTGCATCAGATACCTTCATCATCGCTATGCTATCTCTCAAGTCACGTTGCACAAGATAACCGCACAACCAACCATCTTGCATGTACAAGTTTGCGGTAAATACATGTGAGGTGTCACTCGTCGAATCCCAATTACAGCGTATGTATGAATCATCATGAAAGTCTGGCATTGCGTCCAATTTGTCAGCTGTCCGGTACAAATGAAGTTCTGGATTTCCATACTTGTTTGCATACATCTGCTCATGCTGCTTGACAGTTACTTTTACCTTGCGGAGATCCTTGCTCACGTCAATATGGTGAGTCTGCATGCCAATGGGCGAATTATCAGTCCAAGTAAGCTTAGCCGTGTTACGAATGCCCGATATAAAGCCAGAGCATTCACCTGGATATTCGTGGAATACGACACCTCGGCCAGCACTATCCAATACCGCCGAGCCTAATGCCCTGCCATCTTTGCCAGAGAGGAAGAAGTACGCGCCTTGTGCCGGATTGCCATCAGCATCAACAGCTGTCACCTCATAACCCGCATAATCACCATGATTGTACACTCTGTCATATTCCTGCACATTCATCGCATCTTTCACCACAATAGTACGCAATGACTTTTGTCCGTCATTTTCATACACAACAGAACCACTCTCCGTTGCAGCATACACATCAATCACATGCTCACCTTGTGGCAAACAAACAACTGGGTCTTTATAATCATAGTCGACAGGTCGCACACCGTCTACCCACAAGTTTCTTGGCAAAAGTGCTGTGCCGAGGTCGTCCTTTACGTTTATACGCACAGGGCGCCAAGTGGTGGGCGAGAGTTCGAATTCGTAATCACCTTCCAACTTGTCATATTCACGATAGAAAGGATATGAAGAGAAGGTGTTGACACTCTTGTCTCCACTGAATGAGAAACGATACCAGGCCTTTGTGATAGGACAATTCTCGTCATTATTGACCATACTGTAGTACACACGATCACTGCCCTCGTCTACATAAGCACTACGCACAAACGATGTTGTGCTCTGTCCATTGCGCACGGTCTCATACGACAGATTGTAGCTTGTAGTCAATTCGTCGCTGAACATACGCTTGCGCAAATCTGTGTTGAAATCCTTGACGCGCATAAGGAACAAGTGCATTTTTGAGTAGTCTATCAGCGTGTTCGAAGCATAATATGTCTTGTTGTACTTGGTTGAAGGTACAGCATAAGCAGTATGATACTTGGCTTGTGGTACCACGGTAATCGACATGGGTCTATAATTTGCTTTGCTATCATCTACAAGGTAAAAGTTGGCTATACCCTCCGCATCAGTTTGAGCCAAGGTCACTTTCGGATTATTCGATGTGGTCGACACCAACTCCGCACCCGACAGCAAAGCACCGTCATGCGCCACAACCTTCCATTTGGCCGGTCGAGCTACATCACGCAAGTCAATGGTAATTTCAGGAGACTCACCGTAAGTCCAGTCATAATAAAACGATTCATACCCCGGCAAGGTAAAATCCATACCAACCTCTGACCGGTAGCCTCCGTCGTCAGTTATCTTCAACGGCAGGCCCTTAGAAATGTCAAGGCCATACACATAGCCACTCGTAATTGGTTGCCCGTCATAACCAATCACACTCTTTAATACGATATCAGTTACCTTCTTGTCTCTGTTCTGCGCCAGCAGCCCAAATGAAGCAGACAACATGAAAGCAAATACAAGTAATAAACGCTTCATACCATATAACTTTGTAATTTAACAATACGTGCTGTGCAGACAATGCTGCACGTCTCTATACAGGCAAAGTTATATAAAAAAGCTATAAATTTCAACCGGCATAAAACGCACACGGACATAAGTGGTTGCAGATAAGACCTAAGCGGTCGAAATAAATGTCTAAGCGGTAAAAAAAATATTGCAGATGGCGAGTGGATATGCTCACTAATATGGAAGGGACGCGTCTCGCGGGGTATTTTCCAATTGAAGACGCTACCACTAATGGGGGCGACGCGTCTCGCGAGTATTTTTCAGTTGAAAACGCTACCACTAATGGGGGCGACGCGTCCCGCGTCGGGAAAATATGCAGCTATTATTTAGTAGCGTTCGTGTTTTCCTCCATTCTCTATCCCGACGCGGGACGCGTCGCCCCCATTAGTGCTTGCGTTTTGTGCTTGAGCTTTGTGCTTGGGGAAATGCAGATGATGGTGTGCTGATGTGCAGGAGATGATGTGCAGATGAGTGAGCAAATATGCAGATGTGCAAACGCGCAGACATGTTGGCACAACAAAAAAGCCTCTCTCAGTTGTGACACTGAAAGAGGCTGTGAAAATAAAGTTGGCGGCGACCTACTCTCCCGCGGGTGTGCAGTACCATCGGCGCGGTTGGGCTTAACTTCTCTGTTCGGAATGGGAA
>NZ_LT629841.1 GCF_900106785.1 Prevotellamassilia timonensis
AGAATTAACGTTATGTTTAATAATACACGCATAACGTCACAGCAAAGCCCCTTTAGCCACACCGCTAAAGGGGCTTTGCCATTACTACCCCACCCCACCAGCCAAGCATATTGAACAACAAAAAAGAAACGTATTAAACAAGTAGACACAATGAAATACAGCATACTTTTCATGCCCGACAACCGCGCACACCTGCGCATGGTAGTACGTTACATGGGCAAAAGACTCTTCTGCAACGTTGGCTACAACATAGACACCGACAAGTGGAACAAAGACACACAACGCTGCCGGCGAAACACCACACACGGCAAAGCCCTCGTCCCCGCCGCAAAAATCAACGCCGCCATACAGCACTACGAAGACACCGCTGTGCGCGTGCTTGACACACAGCCCACAACCTTCGACGACTTCAAGCAACAAATGCTCCAAGCCATTGGCAGACACCACGAACAAGATAACGAGCCACACAAAGATTTTTTCAGTCTCTACGAACAATACCTCAGCAGTGAGTCCAACCGCTGCAGCTGGAGCAAAGGCACTGTGCAAAAAACACAACGCTTAATAAAGGAATGGCAGGACTTTCGTCCAGACATGACGTTAACAGCAATCAACGAAGACACACTCGAACAATTCCGACAATACCAAACAAGCCTCAACCACCAAAACGAGACCGTACTCAAAAAGCTCTCCATGTCCAAGTGGTTCTTCCGTTGGCTCGTGTCAAAAGGGCTTCTCACCGACCTCTCATTCTCAGCCTACCGCCCACGGCTCAAAAGGTCGTCGCGCTGCGTGGTATACCTCACATGGACAGAACTCATGGCCGTATACAATCACCAATTCACCACAGAAGAGCAACACCTTGCCCGCGTGCGTGACGTATTCTGCTTTTGTTGTTTCACCTCCCTGCGCTACTCCGATGCCCGCGCCCTCAAAAAGGCCGACATTTACGGCGATGCCCTACACATCACCACACAAAAAACCAACGACCGGCTCACAATCGAACTCAACGACTACTCGCGCGCCATACTCCAGTCCTACACCGCACAACCTGGCGAGCGCGCCCTACCCGTCATCAGCAATCAGAAAATGAACGATTATCTGAAAGAGGTAGGTCGTCTGTGCGGCCTCAACGAAAAGTTGACCGATGTCACCTACACAGGAGGCATCAAAACCACCATCACCAAGCCCAAGTGGCAAATGCTCGGCACCCATTGTGGCCGTCGCACCTTCATCTGTAACGCCCTCATGATGGGCATTCCCGCGAATACGGTCATGAAATGGACTGGCCACTCCGACTATAACAGCATGAAACCCTACATCGACATAGCCGACAGCGCAAAAAAAACGGCCATGGCATTGTTCAACAGAACAAAACCATGACCTTAATACCTTTAATTTGTCGCTCTTTTTGTCGCCACAAATACGTAAAACACTGAAAATCAGTATACTTTGTGGACCAGCTAGAACTACTATTTGCACCCATAGACACGCAAGAAGTGCGTGTTTATGGGCCATCTCGTATTTTGGGATATTGTGCGACATTGCTAATAGTGGCAGGTTGTAGCGACAAATGTCGCTACTTTTGTCGCTACTTTTCGGGAAGGTGCGACAATAGAGGGGGAACCGGTGCGGGCTGAATATTATACGCTATATACTACTACCATCTGCCTATGAGGATACGCTAATTAAAAAGCCCCCACTCTCTGCCAGAAGTGGGGGCGGGTGTCAATTAAAGAAAGGAGTGTATTGGTTGGCAGATTTGTTTTAATTCGATGCGTCTTAATTTGGCGCTGTTTTAATTCGATGCTTTTCCTATTCGGTGCTGTCTTAATTCGGCGCTGTTTTAATTCGGTGCTAATTCGATGTGTTTTAATTCGGCGCTTTTTCTATTCGTTCGGCTGCTCGGAGCAGGGTGGCGGCCATGTCGCGCAAGGCGAGGGCAAAGGTGTCGGCCTCTGCGGGCTTGAATGTTGCGGGCTTGCCGTTAACGATGTTGCCATGGAGGCGTTGGGTCAGCCATTGGGAGGTGCGGCCGAAGTATTTGCGCGCGACTTCGCTGAAGTTGATGAAGCCGCATATTTCGAGGCCTGCAAGCCATGTGGCATCGGCCTTTGACTCGGGGGTCATTATTTGTTCTTTTTCCATTGTTTGTTTTGTTTTGGCAAGAGGCTTGAAACAAGAGCCCCGCCCGCTTGTGGCGGGGCTTTTGTTTAGTCGTCCAATGCGCGTTCAAGTTGTTCGCTCAGCGTGTCTATTTCATCTTTGATGTAGTACTTGTCTGTTTCATCTTTCAGAATTTGAAGCAGTGAGTAAACTTTGCGCATTAGCCGTTTTTCGTCTTTTGTCATTCGTTGTACACCTCCTTTCTTTAATTGACAATGCAAAGATAATAACATTATTGTAATTATGCAAGCGTTTCGTGTGTTATTTGCTCTTTCTTTTCCATATTATGGCGGTGATGATGAGGAGGGTGATGATGAGCGGGGCGATGGTGTGGAGGAGTGTGTGGCGCAGGGGGGTGTGGGTGGTGGTGTTATTGGTGGTGGCGGTTGTTGTGGTGGTGGCGGCGGTTGTGGTGTCGCGGGTGTGGGTGGTGCGGGTGATGGTGTCGTGCAGGAGGCGGGTGCGTGTGATGGTGCGGTAGCGGGTGTGGGTGATGATGGTGGTGTCGTGGAGGAAGCGGGTGGTGGTGGCTGTGCTGTCGTGTATGATGAGGGTGTCGCGTGTGTGGTGTGTTTGGCGTAGGGTGTCGCGGGCTATGTGGGTGGTGGCGTGTTTGTTGTTGGTGGTGGCTGTGGTGGTGCGGGTGGTGTGGTGGGCGCATGAGGTGGTGAGGAGGAGGAGTGTGAATAGTGTGATGATGGTGGTGTGGGTCATTGTTGTGTAGGTCATTGTTGTGTGGGTTGTGTGGTTGTTGTTGGGTTGTTGGGTTGGCTGGGTTGGTTGGGTGTGTATGGTGGCTGTCGGCGTGTGCAGGTGGTGTGGGTGCATTTGAGTGGTTCGGTGTATTGGAGGCGTGCGGTGAGGGTGGCGAGTCGTGTTTTGAGTTGGTTGAGTTCGTCGCGCTGTTGTGAGAGTTGTGTGTAGAGTGTGTCTATTTTGGTGTTGAGCAGGGTTTCGTGTTGTGCTTTTTCGTTGTAGAGTTTTTGCCATTCGTCGGCGTATTGTGTGATGTTTTCGGTTTCGGCGCGTGTGGCGTCGGCGGCTGCGGCGCGACGTTTACTGTCATAAAAGAGGAATATGCCGAGGAGTGGTACGGCTACTGAGGTGACGAGTGATGAGATGAGCTGCAGGGTTTCTTCCATGGTGTGGGGTTATTGTGTTATGGGGTGGGCGAGATTGGTGTTGTGTCGCAATGTTAGCAGTGGGTTGCCTGTGGTGGGGATTAGTGTGAATACGGGTTTGGTGGGTGTGTCGGCTGAGGCTTGGCCTGTGGTGGTGTGCCAGTAGAATCGGGAGTCGGCTGGGTTGAGTGTGCCTGTGGCTATGAGTGTGGCTCCGTCGGTTAGTTTGATTTCTGTGTATTTGGTTGTGATGGTTTGGTCGTTGGCCAGTGCGCTGGGGACTTTGGTGTAGGGGTTGGTTATTGTGAGTGTTTGCCCGCTTTTGTTGATGATGTAGAGTGTGAAGCCTATGTACTGGAGCATGTAGGCGTAGGCGTTGTCGGTGTTGTTGTGTGGGAGGTAGATGTTGGGTGTGGTGCCTGGGTCGGTGAGGGATAATAGTGGTGTGTAGGTGATGATGTTGATGGGCTGGAGGCGGTAGGTGTTGGGTGTGTAGTGGTTGTCGTGGTCTGGGCTGGGTATTTTGTCGAGTGCTGTGTCCCAGGTGTTTTGGTCGGTTATTTGTGTGATGCCTTTGAGTGTGGTGCCGATGTGGAGGCCTGTGTATTGGCCAGCTGTGGCTACGATATTGCCGTTGAAGAGGTATTGGCCGGCTGTGGGGTCGATGAGTACGCGTGCCTGGTCGTTGGCTACTGCCCACAGGCCTGTGGCGGTGTTGGGTGTGGTGGTGTTGGAGCCGTCGGGTGTGGTGGCGGGTGTGGTGCCGAGCCCGAGGTCGAGTGGTGTGGCTGAGATGATGATGCCTGTGAATTGTCCTTCGGCGTTTTTGGTGCCGAATGCTGCTGCGGGTGCTGCTACGTAGTTGGCTCCGAGTGTGGTGGTTTGCGCTTGCCATGTGCGGAGCCATGTGGGCAGTGTGGTGGAGGGTGTGCCTTGGCCCCAGTTGATGGTGACTTTGCTTGAGAGTGTGAGTTGCCCTTGTTGGTTGTAGGTGATGGCTCCCTGTCCGAGCTGGAATGTGCCGTCGGGGTTGAGTGAGTAGTGTTCGGTGCCTTGTTGGTCGGTTGAGAGTATGCGTCCGTTGCGTGACCAGAGGCCGAAGCCTTTGCCGCCTGGCAGGCGGCCGAGTGATGCTGTGAGGCAGTTGGTGAATGTGCGTGAGTTGATGCCTTGCAGTATGTCGATGGCTGGTTGTCCCTGGCCGTTGGCGTGGAGGTAGATGGCTGCCTGGCGTGTGGTGTCGGTGGTGTTGCCGTATTGCACGAGGTTGTCGCCTGGTGCGGGTTGTACTTGTGTGGTGTGTCCTTGTGTGGTGGTGGGTGTTGTGATGAGTGTGGTGCCGTCGGCCAGGGTGATGGGTGTGCCTTGGTGGTCGGTGATGGTGGTTGGGGTGAGTGTGGTGTCGGCGGGGTTGCTGGTGTTTTCTTGTGCTATGGGGTCGAGGAAGTCGGTGTAGAGTAGTTTGATGGTGTCGCCTTGTGCGTAGACTACGCGTGCCCAGTAGCCTATGATGCCTCGCTGGTTGTCCCACCGCTGGCAGCGTACGAGGTCGTTTACCATGAAGCCTCCGTAGCCGTGTTGTGGGTCGCCTTCGAGTGTGATGTGGTATGATTGGTTGCCGCGTGTGACGGCTTTGATTTTGCCGCAGGCTTGTGTGATGCCGAGTGCGCCGCCTATGGCTCGTATTTGTTCGATGATGAGCTCGTGTGCGGTGAGTGTGCCTCGCAGGCGCAGGTTGTCGGCCACGATGGTGGTTTGACCTTTGGGCGTGTCGGGCAGGAGTGCCCAGCCTTGGCCGTTGAAGTCGGTGTTGCCGTTGTAGGTGTCTGATTGTGCTGTGCCTGTGGTGGTGGTTCCGCTGGCAAAGGTGATGTGTGCTTGTGCGGTGTCGGTGTGCTGGCGGCTTAGGTAGCGTTGGTCGGCTGTGGTCCAGTTGTCGAGGTTGTGTGCGGTGTCGGCTGTTGTGGCGTGTGTGGCTTCGTCGGCGTGTGTGGCGTGTGTGGCTTCGTCGGCGTGTGTGGCGTGTGCGGCCTCAGCGGCGCGGGTGGCGGTGTCGGCGTGTCCGGCACTGGCTTTGGTGGTGATGGTTTGCCCTGTGGTGGGGTTGGTGGTGTCGAGGTATATGTAGCCGTCGGCGGGTGTGGTGTTGATTTGGTTGAGTGAGGCGAGGTTGTTGTGTGTGTGGCTGTTGGCTTGTGTGGTGCCGGTGGCGGGCAGGGTGATGGCTGCGCTGCTGCCTCCTCCGCTTGTGGTGGTGGCCTTGTGGTTGCGTGGTGTGGGTGTGGTGCGGGTGGTGGTGGTGGTGTAGCGGGTGGTCATGGGGGGGGGAAAAAAATTAAAGTTGAGGAGTTTATGAGTTGAAGAGTTAAGAGGTCGGAGATGGAAGTTGATAAGTTTAAGAGTTGATGAGTTTATGAGGTTGCCTCTGCTTGTTCAGCTCTTGAAAGCGACCTCTTAACTCTTAAACTTATAAACTCATCAACTTAAGACTCCGACCTCCTCAACTCATCAACTTAAGATTTAAGTATGTTTGCTGTCCAGGTTTCGGGTGTGAGCTCTACCACTTTGAGTGTGGAGGTGCCTGTTATGGCGTTGAGAGTCTCGCCCATGGTGATGAAGCGCGCCGTGGCGGGTTGTGCGCGTTCGGTGAAGAGGGTGAGGGGCGCGGTGGGTGTGATGGCTTCGCCTTCGAGTATGGTGTGGCGTGTGGCGTATTGGCTGAATATGAGCCCGAGTAGGTCGTATTCGATGCGCAGGTCGTCGGGGTTGGTGGCGGTGTTGGTGCGTCGGAGGTAGATTTTTTGCCCGTCGGCGGTGCGGTATGCGCCCCGTGCGGTTTCCATGTCGCTGAGCATGGTGCCGCATGTGGTGTCGATGCTGATGTTGTCTTTGGCTTGTGGGTTGACCCATGCCTTGTATTCTGCATCGTCGGGCTTGGGGTCGTGGTTGGTGGCAGAGTTGCGGACGATGGTGAGTGTGGGGAACTTGTAGAGTATCCAGCGTTGTGCGTAGTTGATGAAATAGGAGTAACAGCCTACTGAGTGTGCGCGCAGGTTGGCGGGGTCGGGCTGGTTCATGTCGATGAGCCGGTAGGTGTTGGAGTTTGGGTAGTAGTCGGTGCGGCCGCTGTCGGGTATGTCGGCGTCGTCGTATACTGCTGCGCCTGTGAGTATTTGTAGTTCGAGGTAGCCTGGCTCGGGTGGCAGGGGTATGGGTTCGTATTCGGGGGTGTTTTGTTGCTTGAATGAGGGGTAGAGGCCTAATGAGTATTTGTTTTTTGTCCAGCCGCTGGTGGCTGGCTTGTTGCGGTCGCTGGCCCATTCGTTGCTGTAGTAGGCGAGGTAGGTGGAGGGTGTGGGGTTGAGAATGGCTTCTTTCCAGCCTGCGGCGGTGAGTGTGTAGGTGTTCTGTTCTTGTTCGTTGTAGAGGCGGAGCATGTAGGGTATGAGCACTGCGGCTTTGCGCACGTCGGCCCATTGTGTGGCTCCTTTTTCGTTCCAGATGTCGGGTGGGTCGGCGGTGTTGAAGGGGTTGTAGCGTGTGTCGATGAGCAGCTCCATGGTGAGCTGGAGTTGGAGGCCGCGCTCTTGCAGGTCGTAGAATGGCTGGTTGTAGGTGGCTGCGGGGCACCACACGCGCGGCATGGTGAAGAGTGGCTCGAGGAGTACGCCGTGCAGGCCTGCTCCGCTTTCCACGCCTGTGGGGTTGGCATACTTGCCTTCGTAGATCTTCTCTACTGTGGGGTCGGTGCAGTAGTCTTTAGGGTCGCCGTGCCCGTTGTCGGGCTTGTAGTTTACGTCGGTGGTGATGTGTGTGCGCGGCAGGGGGTTGGTGAGTGCGAGGCGTGCTATGCCTTGGCTTCCGTCGGCGTCTTTGGAGCGGTCGGAGGTGAGGGCGAAGTATTGTGCCTGCGGGTGTTTGTGGGTGATGCCTGTGGCGGCGTTGTCGGCGGCGGTGTGGTGGAAGGTGAATGTGCTGCCCCAGCCTTCGAGTCCTATGCCGTATGGGTTGAAGAGGGAGTTGTTTATTTTTTCGCTTTGTGTGAGCAGGTCGGTTTTGATGGTGGCGGTGTCGGTGGTGATGAGTTCGCCTGTGCCGTAGGGTGAGAATTTGATGGTGGCCTCCTGTGCGAGTGTGTCTACTGAGAGTGTTTGCTCGTCGGAGTCCCATGTGATGGGGGCGGTGGCTGGTGGTGCCAGGAGCATGGCGCTGGTGTCGTAGACGGCGACTTGGCCTGCGCGCTGTATGATGCGCAGCGCGAGTGGCTGCATGACGTCGTGCAGCACGTCGTGCAGGGTGGCGGGTGTGCCGTCCTCGTCGTAAAAGTTGGCTGCGTCGATGTATGCCTCGTCGAGTGTGGCTTTGGCCCAGTCAGCCAGTGTGGTGGTGCCGTCGGTGAGGGTGACGAGGCGTGTGTGCTGGAGCGTGGTGTGTATGGTGAGTGCGGTGGTGTCGAGGCCTGCGGCTTGCATGCAGTGTGTGATGTACCACTTTACGGAGTGGCGGCCGAGTGCGTTGAACTTTAGGCGGTCGAGGCAGCCGAAGTCGGTGAAGGTGAGTGTGACGGTGTAGCCGGAGGCTGCCTGGTAGGGTTCCTCGTAGGTTTCGCAGTCGAGTGTGCCTTGCCAGTAGGGTTTGCCATCGAGGCTTAGCCTCAGCATGACGTGGCCTGGCTGCACTTGGTACATGTCGATGTAGGTGCGGTCGGCGGGGCTGATGATGTTGAGTGTGGCTGTGGCTCCGGCTATGGGTTCGTACTTTTGTGTGTCGGGCCACTCTATGGTGATGGGTTCGTCGGCGTCGAAGGTGAGTGGTGCCACGGTGGCGTAGGGTGTGGGGTTGTCTTGGAGGATTTCGGCTGTCCAGATGTGGCCGCGCTGGTTGACGAGGGAGCCTTTGAAACGGGTTTGGAGCATGGGGGGAAGGGGGATTTTTAAGTTTATAAAGTTGAGGAGTTGAAAAGTTAAGAGGGCGCTTTTAAGAGTTGGACAAGCAGAGGTAACCTCATAAACTTCTCAACTCCTCAACTTTACTACATAGGGGGATAGTTTTAACGACATAGGGGGATAGTTTTTTCTATCGCCCTATGTTGTTTTTTCTTGCGCCCTATGTAGTTACGAGCGTGCGAGCAGGGTGTTGCGCTTGTCGAGTGTGAGCTTGATGTCGCGCCCGGCTATGCGTCCGGTGACGGCTATGTCGAGGCGGCGGGGCTGTGTGAGCTGGGCTATGGCTGCGGGTGTGATGCGTGTGGCGGGGGTGAGGGTGGCGGGGGTGGCTGAGGGTGGCGGGGCGATGCGGGTGTTGGCCAGCCGCCACAGGTTGAGCTGCTGGCGGCGGTTGATTATCATTTCGCCCGAGTTGACGCGTGCTGTGACGCGGTCGCCTGTGAGGCTTGTGCCCGGCACGATGCCGCCGCGCTCGAATGCGAGGCTGCTTATCATGGCTATCACTGCCACTACTGCTGCCACGCCTGCTGCTATGGCTGCTATGTTGGCGGGGAACGGGAGCGATGAGCCGCCTTTGGCCGCTCCTGCCAGGGCATTGCCAGCCTTGGCGGTGGTGTCGGTGTTGGTCACTGAGGTGTCGGTGGCGGTGGCGGCGGTGTGCGCTTCGGTGACTGAGGTGTCGGTGGTGGTGAGGGCGGTGTGTGAGCCTGTGAGCCTGTTGATGAACTCCATGACGCCCGACACGGCGTTCATGATGCTGAATGTGGTGTTGATGACGGCGCTCATCTTCTCCCATGCCGAGCCGTTGCCCTTGAGTGTGTCGGTGAGGTTCATTACAGCGTCCACCCCGCCTGAGAGGCTGCTCCAGGCGTTTTGTGCTGTGCTCTTGAAGTCTTTGATTTGTTTTTGTGCCTGGCCGGTGTCGACCTCGAGCTTGAAGGGTTTCACGCCCTCGCCGAGTTTGGCTTTTATGCTGGCGTTGAGTTCGTCTACTTGGCGCAGTGCTTCGTCTTGGCTGATGAGCCCGTTGTCGAAGTCGGCCTGTATGGTGCTCATCTTCTGTGAGGCGCCTTGGTAGTCGGTGCGGCGCTGCTCTGCTGCTTGCTGTGCGGCCTGCTGTGGGTTGACTATGGCTGTGAGGCGCAGTCGGCGGGCTGTTTCGGCGTCGATTTGGCTTTGCAGTTCGCTCACTTTGGCCTCAGCGCGCACTTTGGCTGCTATGGTGGGTGCTTGTGCGCTGTCGGCCTGTGCGGCTGCGAGTTGTGCTTTTAGCTTGTCGAGTGCGTCGGTGGTGTCGGCCTTGTCGGGCTGTTCGATGCCGAGCTTTATGGCGAGGGCCTTGCGCTGTGCCTGGAGGGTGGCCTTTTCTTGCAGCTTTTGTTGTATGGCTGTGGCGTCGGTGGCGGTTTTGATGTAGTTGTCGCACTTGCGTATGGCCTCGTCGTACCATTCGAGCGAGCCTTGCGGGGCTGGCTTGTCGGTGGTGGTGTGGCTGTTGTTGGTGTGGTTCTTGTTGGTGTGGTTCTTGGTAGTGGTGGGTGTGGTGGTTGTGACGCCAGTTGGTTTGCCCAGGGCGAGGTCGGTGTAGAGCTGGCTTTCCTCGGCGGTGAGTGAACCGAGTGCCTCGTTTATGACTTTGATGGCGGCTTGCTCTGAGCGTGTGTATTGGTCGAGCACGGCCACTTGCTGGTTGTAGGCTGATATGAGTTGCTCGTTCTTGTCGCGCTGCGATGGCTGGCCGAGTGCGGCGCGTCCGCGGCGTGCTATGTCGGCGTTGCTCTTGTCCCACGGGGTGAGGGTGGCGTCGCTGGCGGCGTATTCGCGCGTCAGTTGTTCGGGGGGCTTCCCGCCGTTGGCCTTGGCTATGGTTTGGCGTGTGTTCTGCACTTGCTTTTGTGCCTTTGCCTTGGCTATGCGTATGTCGGCCAGCTGTGCGTAGTAGGGCTTTAGCTTGTCGCGCATGGCCTCGGCCATGGCCAGTGCGTTGAGCTTGCGTATGTACTTGTCAACCGCTTTGGCATTCTTTTCGTAGAGTGTGCCGTCCTTGGCTATTGAGGCCTGGTATGACGGTATGATGCCTTGCAGCTTTTTGATGGCTGCCTGGCGGTCGGCGTAGGAGGCTGCGTTGGAGCGTATGATGCGCGTGAGCTCTTGCACCTTTTGTATCTCAGCCTGGTAGCGTGTGGCGGCGTCGGCCTGCACGTCCTTGATGAGTTGCTTGGCGGCAGAGAGTTTTTTGGTGGCTTGTTCGTTGTCGGCCAGCGCGCCGGCATTGGTTTGGGCGGCGGTGGTTGAGTTGTCGAAATAGCCAATCACCTTTTCAATGACGAAGCCGAGTGCGGCCATGACTGCCCCTACGCCTGTGGCTACAAGCAGGCCGCGCAAGGCCACCTTGGCCACTGTGGCGGCTGCTGCTGTGCCGTAGAGTGAGGCTGATGTGATGCGTGCCGCTGCGGCCTCAGCCGTGAATGAGCCTGTGAGAATGTAGTTTTGTGTGGCGAGCCACGCCGTTTTGATGCCTGCCAGTTTTGAGCCCAGGGCCGACACGTTGAGCGCGGTGGCCAGGGTGGCGAGCCGTGCTACCAGTGCGCTGCAGCCCTGTGTGAGTGAGGCAAAGGCCGTTTTGATGGTTGAGAAGCCGTTGAAGGCGAGGCCAGCTGTGGCCACATAATTGAGCCACGGCATGACGGTGCTTGCTGCTTTGGCCACGACATCGGTAAAGTCGCCCCAGGTATTTTTGAGCATCTGCATTTGTGCCGAGCCTGTGCTGGCCATGGTGGCAAATGCGTCGTCGATGGTGCCGGCACTACCTGCCATGGCCTGGGCGTTCTGCTCAAACTTTTCGCGCAGCTGGCCTGTGAGCGGACCGAGGGCGCGCAGGCTCTCGGCCGAGCCAAAGAGTTTGCCGTATATCTCCTGGCTGAGCATGCCCGACTTGGCGGCGTACTGCTGCACGCTGCTGTCGAGCTGTGTGAGGAACTGACGGAAGCCGCCCGCGCTCTTGATGGCTGCGGCGTTGAACTCTATGCCCATTTGTGCGGCCATCTTTGAGGCTTCGCTCGATGGTTTGACCAGTGCGGTGAATATGGCCGCGAGCTGTGTGCTAACCTCGGCCGTGTTGCCCGTCACGCCTGTAAGGGTGGAGAAGGTGGCCATGAGGTCGTCCACCGACACACCCAGTGTGGCGGCGTTACCCGTCACACGTGGCAGTGCTTGTGCCAGCTGCTCGAACGAGGTTACACCGTTTTTGGCCGTCAGCTGTATTTTGTCCTGCACGGCGGCTGCGTCGTCCCACGTCAGGCCGTAGTTCTTGATGATGGTTGATGTCACCTTAACCGTCTCGCCCAGGTCGGCCACACCGCCCACACTGGCTTTGGCCGAGGCGCGCAGGTAGTCAATCCAGTTGTTTTCGGGCACACCGTTGCTCACCACCTGGTATAGGCCCTCGGCCAGCGCGTCGCGCGCTATTGGCACCTCTTTGGCCAGGTCGGCCACGCTGCCCTTCAGCTGGTCGAGCTCCTGCCCGCTCTTGCCCGCCATGGTGTTGGCCTTGGCCATGGAGGCACTGTAGGCGTTGTTCTCCTCGAACAGGCCCTGCAGGGCGGTGCGCATGGTGCTGATGGCTGTCACGGCGTTGTTGAAGCCGAGGAAAGCCTTTGAGCATTTCTCTGCCGCCGTGCGCGACTGGTCTACAGCGCGCTGCACCTCCTTGGCCGCCGCTGCCGCCGTCACAAGGTGCTCCTTGCCGTCGAGCGTGAGGTGCAGACTAAATGTTATGTCGTTTTTTCCCATCTTTTTTTTACTATATACAATTATATTTGCCTATATTTGCGGCATGTGTTTTAATAATCTGCGATTATGAGCAACTTTCCAAAACGAATAGACGCGCGGCTCGAAATCAAAATAACCGAGAGCCCCGAAACTGACCCTAAGCGCATAGCCCTTGAGCGACGCATGGAGCGGGCTGGAGCGGTGTGCGTGTTATCCATGATAGCCTCTGCAGTTGTCGTTACTATCCTTTGCAACGTGTATATCTGCGACTTTTTGATATTTTTAAGCATAGTGCTATTTATTGTGATTGTCATATCATGGTCTATTGCGTGGTCGGCGCGCCAAGCACTTGATGGCGACTGGACTATGCCATGGTGGATGGGGAACAGCGATTATTAGCCCACCCCCGCCACCAGCGCAGCAAACCGCGCCCGTGCCTCCTCCTTTGTGGGTTGAGGTGCGGGCGCGGTTTCGTTTTTACCGCGTGCCTTGGTGTCCCATGGCAGGGGCAGCAGGGTGGCGGGTGTGATGCGGCCTTTGACGTGTGGCTGCACGCTGATGGTGGCAAGCAGGCGCATGCGCTCCCACTTGTCGTGCTGCAGGGCCTCGGCATGGTCGGCCCATGCCCGGCACACTGCCTGCCACTCGTCGGGGGTGAGTGTCTGCCACTCGGCCAGGGGCATGTGCAGCACGCCTATGGCCCAGGCCATTTGCTCTACAATGCTGAAAGGCTTTTTTTTTGTGCTTCGGTGGTGGCGGCGGCATCGGCGTCGGCCTGGGCCTGCATCTGCTCCGTCCATTGGTTGATGTCGTCCACAGCCACGCGGTCGGCAAAGTCGATGAGCGTGTAGTCGTGCGGTGTGCCCGACGCGTCGAGCCACTGGAAGGCTATGCCGTCGGCCTGGCATGCCGACACGATGCAGCAGTAGAGGAAGGTGAGCATGTCGGTCATGGAGCCCGTCATGTCGGTGGCCTCGTGGCCCGTCTCTCGCTTGAAGCGCAGGAAGGCGCCCATCGTCTGGCGGCACGGGAAGGTGCGGCCCTGTATGGTGATGTGTTGTTTGCTTGTCATGTGGTTTTATTATTTAGCGGCGGCAGCTACTGCGCTTTGTTTGCCAGGGTAGGTGGTGGGTTCTCCGTCATTTTCGAGGCTCACGCTGTAGGTGGCATCGTCCTGTGCGGGGCTGTCCTCCTCAAGCGATGTGATGACGAACTTGCCCACGAGGTAGGCTTTTTGGTTGGTCTCCTTGCCGTCCTTGCGGGGGAAGGCTTTCACCTCCACGCTTGTGCCGGCGCCCCACAAGGCTGATATTTCGGTAAAGCCGCCCTCCGTTTCGGAGTAGAAGCGCAGGCCCTCGGCCGAGATGGTGATTGAGAGGCCGTTGACGCCCTTCTCCTTCCACAGCCCGGCGTTGGAGCCTTGTGTGGCGAGGGGTTTTACTGCGCGGTCTTTGGTTTCGGTGTTGAAAGTGAGCTTGTGACTCGTGCAGTGGCCGACGGGCTTGCCGCCGATTGAGAGTAAAAGGTCACTGCCGTTGATGTATCCGGTTTCTGCCATGATTGTTTAAGTTTTTAAGTTTTTAAGTTTAGAAGTTTAAGAGTTGAAGAGTTGAAGAGTTAAGAGGTCGCTTTCAAGAGCTGGACAAGCAGAGGTAACCTCTAAACTTTTCAACTCATAAACTTTTCAACTCCACCTCCTCCCCTACCCTTTTGCAGCTTTGGCCACGTTCTTCTCGAACTGCGACCATAGGCGCTGCTCTATGCCTGGCGTTTCGGCCTGTTCGGTCATGGCCAGGAACTTGTAGGGGCGCATGCGGCCTGTGCTGTGCCCCGTGCGCTGGTAGTCGCGCCAGCGGCTGGTGGCATACTTGCCTTTGCGCCAGCTTGAGGTGGAGTGCTTGCGCGGGCCCACGTTGCGCTGCTTTGTGCCCTCCTCGGCAAAGAGGAGCACGGGCTTTTTCAGTCCGCGGCGGTTGGTGTGTATGCCTTTCTTGGCACCGTGGGGCTTGACGCTCACCATGAAGCCTGCACCATAGCGGGCCGGGTATACGCGGGCATACACTCCCTTGTCCACCCCCGTGGCGGCATTGAGGCCCGAGGTGCGCACGCGGGTTTGTGCGGCCTTTTTGAGGCGGGTGGCCTCGCGGCGCATGGCTCCGGCCATGGCCTTGCGCTGCTGCTTGGGGCTGATGGCCTGGAGCATTGAGGCCATGCCTTGCTCAAGGGCCTTGACGGCCCGCTCGTTGTTGGTGTTGGTGTTCATGATGGTGGTTGTGTCAGCAACTCAGCTTGAAGGTGAGAGTCTGTATGTAGGCGTCGTCCTGCCAGTCCTCCTTGGCGTCGGTGAGGTAGCACGAGCGCACCACGAGGCCGGTGCTGGTGGTGATGGTGCGCCAGTCGAGTGCCTGCCTCACGGCCTCGGCCAGGGTGACGCTCTGGCCGTAGGTGGCGGCGTAGATGTCGACCTGTACCACGGCCGTGTCGGCCGAGTGGCGTGCCTTGGTGGGTGTGGCCTCGAGCGCCTCGCGGTGGTAGCACACATAGGGGAGCACGGCCTCATCGGTCACCACGGGGAAAACCTTGGTCACGCTGTGGGCCAGTGCTTCGCTCAGCACCTCGTACACGGCCTGCCCTGCACTGATTACGCTCTGTGGTGTGTCATTGTCCATATTTTAAGGGATTGGTTTTGGGGTTGGTTATGGGTTGGCACGTGAGCATATAAGTGTGAGCATGCCCCGCCTGGTGTTGGGCTCTACGGCCTCCACGTTGTAGAGGTAGCCTCCGAGCTGCTCCACCTGCCAGTGTTCGCGCACGGGGTGTGCGCTCCTTATGCGGAAGAGTGCGGCGTAGGAGGCAAAGTGTTCGGCCACCTGCTCCTGCCGGCTGCCGCTCATCTTCACTTGTTCGGCCCAGATGGTGCGCACATGCTTGTATGAGGTGTGTGCCTCGCCATAGCGGTTGGTGGTGGTGACGGGCTGCATGAGTTTCAGCTTGATGGTCATTGGTCCTGCACGCATAGTCGTCGGTATTGCTTGATGATGGCTGCCGCTCCCCAGGGTATTTCGGTGTACTGCTGTGGTGCATCGTTTTCGCGGTGGTCGTAGAGCGAGCCGCCCACGAGCAGCACGGCCTGTGTGAGTGGTGCCGGCAGGCTTTGCCCGTCGGGCCCGAGGGCGAGGAGTTCGTCCAGGGTGCGGTTGGTGGCGGTTACCACCTGTTGCTCTGCGGCGTCGAGGCACTGCTGCAGGTAGGCGTCATCGTCGGCAAAGTCGTCGGCCCGCACGTGCTGCTTGAACAGTGTGAGTGAGGTGTGGCTCATTATGTGGGTGAGTTATTGTGAGGTTGACTGGGGCGGCAGGCCGTCCCGGTCAACCAAAGTTGCTTGCTGGTGTGTTACTTGCCGGGGTCGACGGCCACCTTGCCCAGTGCGAATGCTTCGGGGCGCAGGGTGGTGGTGCCGTAATTGCAATTGAGGACGAAGTCAACGGCGTCCTTGCGAGCTTGCGAGTAGGGGTCGACAATGAACGAGATGTCGCCAAAGAGGCCCATGCACTGGTATCGCCAGTCGCCCAGGCCGATGTAGCCCTCGCCGATGTAGTGTGTGCAGAACACGGGAATGCCTGCAATGTGGTCCTGCTCGCACACCATGATGCCCGAGCCTGCGTCCTTGGGTGTGGCCTCGGCAATGGCTTTCTGTGCCTGTGTCATTACCCAACAGAGGTTTGTGCCGTCAACGCCCGATGCGAGCACGGCGGCCTTGAGCTTGACAAAGTCGGCAAAGGTGGGTGTGGCGCTCATGGCTGTGGCTGTGGCGGCCTTGCCCACGAATGGGCCCACGAGTGATGTGGCACCGGTTGCCTTGGTGGTGGAGAAGAGCACCTTGTTGAGGAGCATGGCCACGGCCTGCGGCATGAGGCGCTTCACGATGGTTTCGATGATGCCCTGTGTCTGAATGATGGTCTGTCGGGTTACGGGTATGGCCACTCCCACACGCTGTGGCTGTGCGGTGAGCTTGCTCATGTTGATTTTGGTGTCGGTGAGTTCCACACCTTCGCCGGCGATGGTGGCCTCTACTGCCTCGTAGGTGGGCCACACGTAGTCGCCCGCCAGGCCTGTAGGCATGGGCAGGCCCACTTTGTCAAGAATAAGGCCCTCGGTGAGCGGGTCGAGAATGTCCTGAATGTTGAGCGGAATGATGCCGCCGCTGGTGCCGTCGGCCACCATTACGAGGTCGCGTGTGAGCATGATTTGCGTTTGTCGGCCTGCCTGCATGTTGTCGCGCAACAGGCGGTTGGCGTCGGCCAGTGCGTTGGGGTTCTGGGCCATGTGGCGTGCGGCAGCGGCCTGCATGCGCATCTGCAGCACGGCGTTCTCGCGTGTCAGTGCCTCGTACTCGGCATTTTCCTGTTCGGTGCGTGTGCGCTGTTCGGCCTCGCACAGGTCGGCCATTTGGTTGATGCGTGCACAGTTGGCCTGGTACTGGTCAACGATGGTGCGCACGCTGGCGGTGGTGTTGTTCACACTGTTGGTGTTGTTCACACTGTTGGTGTTGTTTCTACTCATGTTGTATAGGGGTGTTAATGGTTTAGAGGGTGATGTGTGCTGCCTGTCGCATTTCGCGTACCTGCCCGTCGACACGCTGTGAGTCGTGTGTGGCGCGGCTTGTCATCTCGCGCAGCTGTCGTGCGCTCACTTGCGTGTCGGGGTAGGCTGGCATGGGGGTGAGGGTGAAGTCGTGAATGGAGTTGATGGAGCGGATAGTGTAGAGCACCTGGCTCAAGGCCGACCCTGAGTCGTAGGTCACGGTGCGTGTGACGCATGCGGGGTCGGAGTAGCGGCAGGTGAACATGAACGAGCAGCCGTCAATGTCGCCGCGTCGCACGAGTTCGAGCGCGCGGTCGCCGTCGTCGGTGCGGGGTGCTTCGAAGCTGAAGTGCACGCCCCGGGTGTCGATGTTGTAGGAGAGTGTGCCCTGCCCCTGCTTGCTGCGTGCGAGCAGTGTGCTGAAGTCGTGGTTCATGGTCATTTTGATGTCGGAGGAGTCGAGCAGCTGTTGTGTGACGGCTTCGGGTGCTATTTGCTCGCGCACCTCTTGGTCGCTGTCGCGGTACATGACGGCCGATGGTGTGTTGAAGAGTATGGCGTAGCCCTCGATGGTGCGGCTTTCGGGTGCATCGGGGCCGGCGGCCTGGCGCAGGTGCACGGTGGCTGGTGCGTGCAGGGTGCGCGTGACGGGTTGCGGGGTGGTGGTGTTGTTATTGTGCATTGTTGGTGGGTGTTGGCTGGTTGAGGTTGCGCAGGTTGGCGCTCACGAGTGGTGTGTCGCCTCCGCTGACGGGTGGCATGTTCTCGACGCGTCGCCAGTCGTTGACGGTGTAGATGCCTGCGGCAATGGTTTGGTTCTGGTATCGCACGCGGCTGTCGAGGTCGGCGGCGTAGAGTGAGCGGCGGTCGAACTCGAAGCGGCGCTGGTGGCAGAGCTGTGGCGCGATGAGTTTGCGCTGGAGCTCGCACTCTATTTTGCGGAGCAGGGGGTTGAGCGTGTTGCTGAGGAATGCGACGTTGGCCATTTCGGCACTTTTGTAGTTGTTGCTGGTGTCGTCGAACACGAATGAGGGGTGCACGCCGAAGAAACGGCATATTTCGCGCACGGTGAACTTGCGGCTCTCGAGGAACTGCATGTCGGTGCTTGAGAGTGATATTTGCTTGAATTGTGCGTCGCCTGGCAGTGACACGATGCGCTGGCCGCTCTGGAAGAGTGTGTCGAGGTCGGTGGCAACGCCTGCGAGTTCGTTGTCCTGGTATTCGCCGTAGCCTCTGACGGAGTTGTTGTTGGTGACCATGCCTCGCACGTTGCCTCCGTTGGCAAATCGGTTGAGTGTTTCGCGGTCGCCCGTGGTGGCTATGTCGGCAGTGAGGCGTGCGAAGGAGAGTGTGCTCAGGCCGTCGAGTCCGTCGAGGCTGAGATTTTTGAGGTGTATTACTTCGGCTTCGGGGTATTGTCCGCTGATGCCGTTTATCATGTCGGCCACGTAGTACTGCCTATTGATGGTGTCGTGGCTTACGGTGCCCCGCTGGCAGAGTGTGAGGCGTGTGGGCTGCAGGGTGAGGGGGTCGTAGCTTGGTATGATGTAGGCGTTGCCGTCGAGCAGCATTTGTTGCACGGCCTGTGCCCAGAAGTCGAATGTGGAGTACTGCGGGCATGGCTCGTAGCATAGCAGGCGGTGGAGGGCTGAGCTTGTGTCGGGCTGGTAGGTGCCATCGGGGCGTAGTGTGAGGTAGCGCAGTGGCAGGTTGGCCACGCTCTCGCTGAGCAGGCGCACGCATCGGAACACGGTGCTTATTGCCATGGGCTGGCTGCAGCCCCACAGCATGGGTGTGCCGCCCTGCCGTGGTGTGGCGGGTGTGGCGGGGGCTTGCTGTGGGGCTTGCTGCCTGGCTTGTGCAAGTCCGAGGTATTTATGTATGCTTTGTATGAGGCTCATATATTATGCGGGGAGGGGTGGTGCAGGGGGTACCAGGGGGAAGAATAAAAAGTTGAAAAGTTTATGAGTTGATAAGTTTATGAGGTTACCTCTGCTTGTCAAGCTCTTGAAAGCGACCTCTTAACTCTTAAACTCCTCAACTCCTCAACTTGCCCCCTCCTCACCTTTCGTAGTCCATGAACAGGCGCATGCACATGAGCATGGTGATGACGCCGTCAATTTTTTGGTATCGTGCGCGCTTCACGGGCTTTGTGTTGTCAAGGTTGTCGGTGTCGAGCACGGCGTTGCCGAAGCAGTAGGCGTTGATGGGGTTCTGGTTGATGGTGATGCGGCCTGTCTTGATGCCGTGCTCAAAGCTTTCGACGGGGGCGGTAAATGTGCCGTAGGTTTGCTTTACGGCGCGGAGCACGCCCCGTGCCCCGGTGGCTGCGAGCATGTTGATGACTTCCTGGCTCTTCCATGGGTCGTAGCCTATTTGCAGCAGTCGCACGTGCTGGTTGACGCTGTTGATGTAGCTCACGATGGTGCGGTAGTCGATGACGTTGCCCGGGGTGAGTGTGAGGTGCCCGGCTTCGGCCCATGTGCGGTAGAGGCGTTCGTTGGGGTGGCCTGTGAGTGCGCCTTCGGGAAAGAAGTAGGCAGTGTGGAAGGTGAATGCCTTGGCCTGCGGGCTGTAGATGGCAGTGCTCACGGCCGAGAAGTCGTCGCTCTCGCTGAGGTCGATGGCTGCCATGGCATCGGGGCGGCCTTTGATGGCTGTGAGGCTTATGGGACGCATGACGCTGCGGGCCAGGGTGGCGCTTATCCAGGCGCGCTGCTCGTTTTCGGCGTAGATGTTGAGCAGTTTGGTGCGGAAGGCGAGCATGGCTTCTGCGCCGTCGCGCTGTGCGGTGCGGTATTCGCTTTCGTAAAAGGCTTGGCTTACGGTGATGCCCATGTGCGGGTGTACTTTGCGCCAGGTGTCGGGGCTGCCTTCGGGGTCGTCGGGGTCGGGTTCAAAGAGGTGGGGGAACACGCTGTCGTCGGTGTAGCGGCCGAGCAGCAGCTGCTTGTAGCCTTGGAGTTTGGCGTAGAATGGGCCGTCGAACACGTCGGAGGCTGTGGTGATGATGACGGTGAGGGGGTTTTGCCTTATGCCCATCGAGGTGGTGAGCACGCTGTAGAGCTCGTTGGTGCGTGCTTGTGAGTATTCGTCCATGACGATGGTCGATGCCGAGAGGCCGTCCTTGGTGCGTGAGTTGGCTGTGAGGCATTGGCAGAAGGCTGAGCGGTCCTGTCGGCGGCTTTTGATGACGTCCTCGTTGACGATGTAGCGCAGGCCCCGGGGGTCGAGCCTGCGCACGCACTGGCGCATGACGTCGAAGCCTTTCTTGGCCTGGTCGTAGGAGTTGGCCCCGAGGTAGCATTCGGCGTTGGCGTCGCCAAAGAGGAGGTCGTAGAGGGGGAAGGCTGCCGCGGAGGTGGTTTTTGAGAATTTGCGCGGCACGAAGAGGCACACCTCCTTGGTGATGCGGCGGCCTTGGTGCCAGAAGCCGTAGACGGCGGCAAACTGGAAGCACTGCACGGGTGTGAGCCTGTAGCTCGTTGGGCCTTGTGTGCCTGGGAACTGGAGGCTCTCGTAGAAGGCGTAGAACCTCCTGACCTCGCGCTCGTTGAGCCCGTAGCGTGTGCACATGGCGAGGAAACGCTCAACGCTCAGCTGCTCCCACAGGCAGTGGCCCGCAGGGTTGCCGGCCACCTGGCGCACGTAGGCGTAGAGGCGGGCGTCGACCGTCTGCAGTTGGTAGCGGTCGATGTCGGCGGCTGCAAGGGTGGCTGTTACGCGTGCCTTGGCGGTGAGTTGTTGCTGGCGTTCTTCGTCGGTCATATAAGAGTTGAAAAGTTTAAGAGTTGAAGAGTTAAGAGGAATGTCAAGTTGAGGAGTTGAGGAGTTAAGAGGTCGCTTTCAAGAGCTTGACAAGCAGAGGTACCCTCATAAACTTTTCGACTCATCAACTCCTCAACTTGAAACTCCGACCTCATGAACTCTTAAACTCTTCAACTCTTCAACTTATCTACCTACTTTGTGTTGATGAGTTTTTGTGTGAGGTCGATGAGCGGGTCGGAGCTTTGGTCGGTGGTGAGTTGGTCGGTGGTGAGTTGCAGCTGCTTCATCTGCCGTGTGACGCTGGCCTGTGCGTCGCGCTGTATTTTGAACACGGGGTGTGGGGCCATTTTGCGGCCGTAGCGTGTTTCCTCCCACACTATGGTGGTGTGCAGGGTGTCTATTTCGGCGGTGGCGAGTTCGAGTGTGCGCATGGCTCCTGCCAGGCTCTCTATCTGGAAGTCGAGGCTCTGGTTGTAGGTGCCTGCGCGCTTGAGTGCTGCCTTGATGCGTGTGCGCCATTGGGCGGTGGTGCGCACGTTGAGGGCGGGGGCGGGGGTTTCGGGCATAGTTCAAGTTTAGGAGTTTAGAAGTTGAAAAGTTAAGAGGGGCAGGTAGGAGTTTATAAGTTTAAGAGTTGATGAGTTTATGAGGTCACCTCTGCTTGTCAAGCTCTTGAAAGCGACCTCTTAACTTTTCAACTCATAAACTTATAAACTTAAAAAATCCCCCTCCTCCCTCCAAAGTTCCGCAAATCAAAAAATCGTCTCGCGCACAAAAGATGGTGTGGCTGGGGTTAACGGGCCACCCCCCCCGCTAAAAAAAACACCCCCCGGGGGGCGTGTGGTGGTCATTGGCACTGCCTTCGGGGGTGTGTCACGGGCACGGTGCCGTCGGGGGTGGGTTGTGCCCCTGCAAGCTCGTCGAAGAGGGCTGCTATGTAGGCTTCGGTGTCCTCGTCGCGCTGGCGCAGGCGCTGCTGGTGCTCGGCCTCGGCCCTGAGGGTGTGGGCGGCGAACACTTGCAGCAGTGTGGTGCCAAGCTCGCACGCCGAGCCGAAGCCGTAGCGCCTGGCTATGGCTTGCAGCTGGGTGTAGAGGGGTTGGGATAGTGACAGGTTGAGGCGCTTGCGTGGCATGGGGGGAGGGAGGAATTTAAGTTGATAAGTTTAAGAGTTGAAGAGTTAAGAGGAATGTCAAGTTGAGGAGTTGACAAGTTGAAGAGTTAAGAGGTCGCTTTCAAGAGCTTGACAAGCAGAGGTAACCTCATAAACTTTTCAACTCTTAAACTCATCAACTAGACATTCCTCTAAACTTTTCAACTCATAAACTTCTCAACTTATCTATTCAGGTAGCTGTATTCTCGCTTGGCGTCGAAGCAGGGGCAAGCCTTCTTCACTCCTGCAAAGTCGCGGTGGCCCTGTATGACGGCTCGGGGGTAGATGAGGTGCAGGAGCCTCAGCTGGTCGGCCAGTGCGCGCTTTTGGTAGGGTGTGCGGTTGTCCTCGGGCTGTAGTGTGCGGTCGTTGATGCCTCCGATGTAGGCAATGTGTATGGCGTCGTGGTTGTGGCCTTTCACGCCGTTGGCCACTTTGTCCTCGCCAAGGAGGCGCTCCACATGGCCGTCGCGTGTGACAACGTAGTGATAGCCGGGGGCCTGCCAGCCTTTCTGGCGGAACTCGCGGCGCAGGTCGGCCAGGGTTTGTGTGGTGCGCCCTGCGGTGCAGTGCACCACGATGTAGTTGATGGTGCGGGGGTTGGTGCTGCTTTTCATTTTTAAGTTGATAAGTTTAAGAGTTGAAGAGTTAAGAGGTCGCTTTTAAGTTGAGGAGTTGATGAGTTTAAGAGTTAAGAGGTCGCTTTTAAGAGTTGGACTCGCAGAGGTAACTTCTTAACTTTTCAACTCATAAACTTTTCAACTTTACTACATAGGGGGATAGTTTTAACGACATAGGGGGATAGTTTTTTCTATCGCCCTATGTTGTTTTTTCTATCGCCCTATGTTGTTTTCGCTATGTCTCGGGTGTGGCAGCTTTGCCGAATGTCATGCTGCGTGTGCGTGCATCGGCACAGCCGAGCTTTTGCTTCATGGCGGCCGACGGGGTGAAGCGTATGCGCAGTTTTTTCACCTGCTTGGTGGTGACGAGTTTTGGGTCGTCCTCGCCATGGGTGGTGGTACATGTCAGGCTGAATGAGCCGAGGTCGCCCAGGCGCACGGAGTGGCCCGAGGTGAGGGCGTCGCCCACGGTTTGCTCAAGTGCCGATAGCACGGCCTTGATGTCGGCGGCGTGCATGGTTGAGCGTTTGGTTATGCGGTAAACCACATCGTTCAGAGAGAGTGAGCCGCTCTGTACGATGGCGGGGAAGTATACCTTTTGCCCCGTCTTGGGGCTTTTTACTGATGAAATTTTGTATTGTATCATGGTGAAGGGCGTTTAGGCGTTGGGGCGTTTGAGTTTGAGTTGCACGTTGCTTGGGAGCAGGCTACGCGTGAGTGCCGGTGCGGGTGTGAAGCGCACGCGCACGGACTTGATGTCGTCGGCCGACACGTCCTCCTGCTTCTCTCGCGACTTGACTGCGCTGATGGTGGGACGGAATGAGCCGAGGTCGCCCAGGCGCACGGAGTAGCCGTCGGCCATGGCTTCGAGCACCACCTCTTGCAGGGCGTCGAGCACGCCCTTGATGTCGGCCAGGCTCACGGTGCTTTGTTTCTCAATCTGTTCGGCCACGTCGTTAAGGCCGATGGGGGCGGCGGGGGCCACCTGCGGGAAGTACTGCTTTTTGTCGAGCTTGAAGTTTTTCAAGCCCCTTACTTTGAGGGTAATCATGGAGAAAAAAGTTTATAAGTTTAGGAGTTGGGAGTTGGGAGTTGGGAGTTTTAAGTTTAGGAGTTGAAAAGTTGAAGAGTTTAAGAGCTTTACAAGCAGAGGCAACCTCATAAACTTTTCAACTCATAAACTCATCAACTTAAAAGCGGCCTCTTAACTTTTCAACTCATAAACTTTTCAACTTTAATTTCTCCCCCACTTGCCCCACTTGCCCCCCTGGTAGTAGCGCACGAGGGTGGTGTAGTGGCCGGGGGCGTTGATGGTGGCAAGGGCCGTGGCGTCGGCCGTGGCGGTGAGGGAGCCGGTGATGGTCTGCATGAGCACCTTGTCGCTCACGTTGAGCACGGCCAGGGTGACGGTGAGGGGTATGCCCCAGCACTTGATGAGGTGTGTGCCCTGTGCGGTGTCGGGGCCCATGGCGTCGAGGGCGGCGTTGAGGGCGTCGAGGGTGATGAGGGTGTCGGGGTCGGGGTTGAGGTATTTGCCCAGGCCGCTGAGCAGTGTCTTGTCGGCGGCTGTCATGACGCCCGCCTTGGCCGAGGTGGCCGCGCTCAGTGAGCAGGTGCGTGTGCCGCCTGTGGTGAAGATAGGTGTTACCATCACTACCTCGGTGGCGGTGGAGTTTTGCTCGCGCAGTTCAAAAGCGTCAAGGCGTGAATATACGTCGTAGCGGAGCAGCCCGTTGCCGCCCGTCCAGGCGTTGGGCAGCATCACCTGGCTGTAGTAGGTTTGTTCGGTGTCGTTGGTGGCGCCCCATTGCTTGAAGCGCATGAACTGGTTGCGGTCGGTGTGCTGGTATATCCATATCTTCGACGAGAGCACGGTGAGCGTGTCGTCGGTATGGCCGCGCGAGTACACGTAGTTCATGTAATGGCCGAGGGGCACTTTCTGATACACGGGGTCGGCGGCCTTTGCCTTGTCCAGTGCATCGTCGGCCTTGGCTTGTGCGCGTGAGTCGGCCTCGGCGAGCAGGGTGCTCACCTTGAGGGTGGCGTCGTCGGTGGTGGAGTTTTGGTTGATGATGATGCGGTCGGTGCCTACTACACTGCCCCGGTCGGGCAGCAGGTAGTGCACCTCTGATAGTTTCTTTGTGGGCATGAGATTTTAAGTTGAGGAGTTTATAAGTTTAAGAGTTAAGAGGGCACTTTCAAGTTGATGAGTTGATGAGTTGATGAGTTAAGAGGTCGCTTTTTGTGGTTGGTCTCGCAGAGGTAACTTCATAAGCTTGTCAACTTGTCAACTCCTCAACTTGACATTTCTCTTAACTCTTCAACTTATCAACTCGAAAAAAACCTGCTTATGGTAGCCTCAGCCTTTCGGTGCTGTCGGTCAGCGTTGGCATGTCGGCCGGAGCGTCCGAGTTCGGTGTGTGTGCGCACGTGGCACTCGTGGCACAGGGCCTGCAGGTTGTGTGCGTCGAACATGAGTGTGCGCTTGTCGAGGGGGCTGACGCCCTCCTCCACGGGGGTGATGTGGTGCACCTCGGTAGCGGCGCGTGTGCGCCCCTCGGCCTGGCACCGCTCACACAGCGGGTGGCGGCTCAGCACCTCGCGGCGCAGCATGAGCCAGCGGCGGGTGTGTATCTGCTTGATGTATTGCTTGTCTTTGGACATTCTTTTTAAGTTGAGGAGTTGAAGAGTTGAAGAGTTAAGCGGACGCTTTTAAGAGTTGGACAAGCAGAGGCGACCTCATGAACTCATCAACTCTTAAACTTTTCAACTAAGACGAGCCTCAAAGCTCGTTGCCTGCTTGCCACGGTGCACTCGAAGCACCTGACGGCCCTGCCGCGGGGTACTATTAAAAATCACGTTCACTGTTTTTTTATGATGGGTAAATTGTGCGGCTGCCGGTGTGGCAAGTGATAGGGGGAATGTTAAGTTGAGGAGTTGATAAGTTGAAAAGTTAAGAGGAATGTCAAGTTGAGGAGTTGATGAGTTTAGAAGTTAAGCGGGCGCTTTCAAGAGCTGAACAAGCAGAGGTGACCTCTTAGCTTTTCAACTCTTCAACTTGTCAACTTCCACCTGCGACCTCTTAACTCTTAAACTTATCAACTTCTACCTCCTCCGGTTCTTCCTGTACTTGAACCATGCCGAGAACGCGAGCACGGCCATCGTCAGCAGCACAAGCAGTGCCACGAGTGCCACGCTCACGAGCAGCACGGTTAACACCGTTTTGAGGCCTACGAAGTGGGCGGCTATGACGAACAGCAGCAGGATTATGATGGAGAGTGAGAATGTGTGGTCTTTCATACTTTTCTTCTTGTTGTTGTGGTTGTTTATATTAACACGGGGCACGAGTCGGCCTCGGGTACCTTCATGCGGCAGCCCTTGGCGGCCAGGCTCTGCCTCATGCTGTGCAGTTCGGCGGGGGTGATGGCCCATGGGGCGTACTGCATGATGTCGGCCAGGTGGGCCCTTACGGCGTGGGGGAACATGAACTTTCCGTCGGCCATGCGGCGTATGTAGGTGAGCACACGGTGCTCTATTCGGTTGTCGGTCATATAAGAGTTGAGAAGTTTATGAGTTGATGAGTTAAGAGGAATGTCAAGTTTATAAGTTTAAGAGTTGGTGAGCTAAGAGGTCGCTTTCAAGAGCTTGACAAGCAGAGGTGACCTCTTAAACTTTTCAACTCTTAAACTTTTCAACTTAAAAAACTCCTACCCCCTCGGCCTGTTCCACTCGGGGGCGGGGTTGATGTCGGAGTAGTTCGGTGCGCCGTCGGCCTCGAGGGAGGCAAAGTAGGCGTCCTCCACCTCGCGCAGCTGCTGGTGCGAGTCGAGGGCCTTGATTAGGTTGTCGGCCGCCAGGTTCACCATCTTGTCCTTGGCGGGGCTTATCACCACGCCCTTTGGCACAAGCTGGCGGTCGAGGGCGTCGAGCAGCTGGCAGCACATGCGGTGCTGCTGCTCGTCGATGTCGCAGCGCAGCAGCTCGGTGGTGGGGCACAGCTCGCGTGTGGCCTCAATGTCGCGCACAAGGCGGCGGTTGGCGTAGAGCACAAGTATCTCGGCCACCTGCACATGCGCCAGCAGGGGCGACTGCCTGCACCCGTGGCGGGTGAAGAGCTGCAGCACGCAGTGGTAGAGCGTCTGCACCAGCGGGCGGTAGCGGTCAAGGGCGCGCTCCACCAGGCCGTCGTACACGTCCACCAGGTCCGACCGCTTGATGCTGTGCGCCAGGGCCACGTCCCACTGCGAGAGGCGGCACTGCATGCGCTTGACAATGCGCTTGATGTCGTGGCGGCACAGGGGCGAGGCCGTCACACAGCCCAGGGCCGTGCGCAGCTGCTCGTTGGCCACCTCGCGGCGCAGCGTGTTGTGGTAAAAGGCCGTGCCGAACACGCGGGCCTCCTGGCTGTCCTTGCAGTGCTCGGTGCGGTAGCCCGCCCGCTGGCGGTTCATCTCGCCACGCGCAAGGGCAGTGGCCAGCGGCGGCGTGCTGCGGCGGCCCCTGGCGTGCTGCGGCGGCCCCTGGCAGCGGGCGGGGGTGTGGCTGTGGGTGTGCCTATGGGGGCCGTGGCCGGGGTAAGGGGGCGGCGCATAGGTGTTGCTTGTTGTGTGTTGTTGTCCATGTGTTTAAGTGTTTTGCCCGGGGGGCGGGCGTTATTAGTCGTTGGTGTGGGGCGCGGTAGTGTATTCGCGGCGTATCTTGAAAAAACCGCGGCGCGCCGTTTCAAAGAATGTCTTGAGGTCGTCGTCGGCCACCGACACGTCGGTGTGGCCGTTGATGCTCACGCACTCGTCAAAGCAGAAGTGGCGCACGATGCGCTGCCACGACAGCCGCGAGCATGTCCAGTATATCTGAAATCTACGCATGGGGGGGGGAGTTTTAAGTTTATAAAGTTGATGAGTTGAAAAGTTAAGAGGTCGCTTTCAAGAGCTGAACAAGCAGAGGTAACCTCATAAACTTATCAACTCCTCAACTTTTCAACTTGAAAATGCCCTCATCAACTCCTGTACGAGGCATTGGTGAACACTACCACCTGCAGCATCTCGCGCAGGCGGTCGGCCACACGTTGGCCGTACTTGGCCGCTATCTCCTGCCCCGTGAGGTTGGTGGTCAGTATGGTGTACAGCCCGCGGGCGTAGCGGTGCTCCACAAGGTCGGTGAGCGGGGCTATCACATTGCCGTAGGTCAGCACCTCGGCAGGCTCTGCGCCGAAGTCGTCAATGCCCAGCACAGGGCGGGCGGCCGTGCGGCCGAACCACTCTGGGCTGGCGGCCTGCTGCGCTATGTCCTTGGCAGTGAGCACCACCACCTTGTCAAGGTCGTGCGCCGCCATGTCGGGCGGTATGCGCCCCGACTCCCACAGCCAGTTGCACGCCCGCTGTATGGCCCGCAGCATGGTGGTCTTGCCGTTGCCCACCGTGCCACACATCATCAGCCCCGGCTTTTTGCCACCGGGCCACAGGGCGCGCGCCACCTGGGCCACAGCCTGTGTGGTGCCCGCGTCGGGCTGCATGGGGCGGCCGCCACCAGCGCCGCGCACTATCACCTCGGCCGAGTACGAGGCGTAAAGCAGGCGGTAAGCCTCATCGAGCGAGGCCACAGGCAGCCTAAATGCCTGCAAGGTAGTCGGCTGCCGTATGAGCTGCCGCGTCAGTTCCCCGGCGTCGGGCAGCGGTGTGTTGTTGGTTCGCATGGTCATTGGCTATGGTTTGCTTTATCCTGAGCCACGAGCAAAAGTGGCTCTTCACGTTGTCTATGCCCAGGTGCTCGGCCTTGCCGTTGGCCAGGCAGTCTATCACAAAGCTGTCGAGCCAGCCGCTCAGGGCCTCGGCCGTCAGCTGGTAGCGCATCTGCACCACCTCGCCCCATTGGCGGTCGGCCTTGAGGGCGGCCACGTCGCGCCGCAGCCGCTCGGCCGTGGGGGCTTGGGCTGAGGCTGTTGCAGCATCGGCAGCAGCAACAGCAGCAGGCTCTCGCGCACCTTCTGCTGTTGTTGTTATTTCCTTTTCTCTTGTTTCCTTTTCTTTTCTTTTCTTGGTATCCGGTGCGTATACGTCCGTATCCGTTCCGTATTCGTTCCGTATCACTTCCGTATCACTTCCGTATTCGTTGTGTATACGTTCCGTATTATTTCCGTATTCGGTGCGTATACGTTCCGTATCACTTCCGTATTCGGTGCGTATACGTTCCGTATCCGGTTCCGCATTACGGTGCCACCGCGCCTGTATGGCCTTGCGTGCCGCCTCGGAGCGTTGGCCGCGCTCGGCGTCCTTCACCTCCATGCGGTGCAGAAAGCCCGACGAGTAGAAGCGGGTGCCGTCCTCCGACTTGCGGAACAGCCCGAAGTCCTCTACCACCGTGCGCACCAGTTCGGTGTCCACATGCAGGTCAAAGGCTATCATGTCATAGTCCGTGGGGCTCGAATAGCCGTCCTCATCGCGCAGGCGCTCCAGTATCATGAAGTACACGCCATAACCCTCTGCCCCATGCTTCATGCGCAGGCGTATGAGCTTTGACGAGTTGCGCGCGTTGGTGTCGTGCGGGAAATATCCCGTCTGTTTTTTGCGTGCCATGTGTCTCTCTTGTGTTTTTCGCTTTTCAACTTTTCAACTTGTTGTATATTAGGCAGTGAGGTGCCGCCGTGGCCGCTTACCTCGCCCGACAATGTCATTCGTTCAGCAACGCTATTACACACCACTCTCAAAACAGTAGAATAAAATACACAATATATATATGGGTGTGTGCGAGGGGGCAACCCTTCGGCCCTCTACTCGTCTTCACTCAAATAGCAGCTTACCTCGTTGATAAATTCATCGAGCGTTCGGCACACCACGTAGCTGTACTCACCGCCCTGTGTTATCAGGCGCTCCCACTCACGCTGCGCTGTGCTCTGCCGCCCCGTGGGCGTTTTCATTTCAATGAGCAGCGCGCCGTGGCGGGCTGTGCGCTTGAGCAGTATGAGGTCGGCCACGCCAGCAAGCACGCCTTCCTCCTTGAGCTTTGCCCCCGTCAGCATGTCGCGCCGCCCGCCGTTGGGCACGGCAAACAGGGCATGGGCCAGCCGGGGGTGCTGCAACCTGAACCACCGCACACACCTGCACTGAAGCAGGTGCTCCTCGTCGCGAGGCGGGCGGCGGCGCGGCTTGTCAGCGTTCAATGTATCCATTATACTTCAATTCAGTCACCGCCACCATCTCGCACGAGTCGCCCATGGTCTCGGTGGCCAGCTTCGTGGCACGCCCCATGGTGTCGGCACGCACAAGCCACTGCTGCGTGACGGAGCTCTCCTTGCCCGTGTCGTGGTTGCGGTCAGTCAGTTTCACCCGCACACGCCAGTAGCGCTGCTTGGCGGCCTCATCATCGGTGAGGTGCTCGGCGTAGTACACCGACTTCATCTGCTGCAAAGACAAGCCGTCGGCGCCATCTCTCGCATACTTGCTCAAAGCCAGCCCCAGGCAGCTCTGAGCCTCGCCGTAGCTGTAAGCCTCAACAAGCCACACCTCACGCGCATCAAGCGTGCGCCCGTCGGGCTGCATCTTCACATAGCGCACACTGCACTCAATGGTCTGAATAATTTTCTGCATAGTGTTCCTTTCTTCTTTTTATGGGTTAATACTATTTGCATTGTGCAGGCGGCGGGAGTCGAACCCGCTAATGTGCGACGAACCTCGGCATGTGGCGCGCCCATGCGTGTGGCCGCATGGAGATAAGTTACACCACACACACATAAAGGAGCGGGCGCACCGACGATTAAGAGCTGCTGCCGCCTATCCGTTTAGCGGCCTATCGCCTGCAAAAAGCGGCGTGCACTATCCGTCACGAACCGTGCAACGCCTTGAGAGAATTAGAACAGTTATCAGCGCAGGCGGCGGGAGTCGAACCCGCTAATGTCCTAACATTCCAGCGCAAAACCAGTCACGCACCACAGGAGCCGGCTATCCATCGTCTGTGCGCCAGCGGTGCGCCCGGCGTACCATGTCCTGATGCCGCCTATCCGCTTAGCGGCCTATCGCCTGCAATAAAAGGTGGCTGCACCTATGCTCACGCACCAGGGCAACCCGCAGCCGGGGAGCATTACGGAAGTAAGAGAATAGCGTATATGGCGAGCCCCCCGGCTGCCACATTTCAAAACACATAGAGATACATTATCTAACTAATAACCAAACCAACTCAAAGCATTCTCCCTGCCCGCGGGCCCCGGCTCATCGCCTGGCCGCCTCGTACACCTCCACCATCTGCCGCTCCGTCCAGTCGGGGTGCTCATGCAGCATGGAGTAGTACGTACCGTTATTCTTCATTTCCGTCACCACCGCATCGCGGTAGTCGCTGCTGCCGGCATAAGCCACCGCAGCCACCACCACACCAGCGGCAAAAACCCATTTCGCGGCGCACCATGCGCCATCAAGTATCTTTCTCATAGTCGTATTTTCTTTTATGTTTATATCATTGTGCCGCGGCTTCGTTTGTGCTGTGCCCTTGTTTGTGCTGTACGTAGTTTTGGTAGCGAAATCAATTTCCTTACCAAGTTCGTGCCGTGCCTTTGTTTGTGCTGTGCCTTTGTCACCTTCACTCACATCTCGACACGCCCCGTATTGAGGTTGCGGCGTTTCATAAGTTTTTCAAGCTCCGAGCGGCGCACCAACACCCTGCGCCCCACCTGCGCACACTCAATGCCAAAACGCCTGCGCCACACACGCCAGGCCGTGCGTTTTATGCCTAACATGTCGCAAGCCTCCTCCGTGGTCAGCCACTTGTCCTCAGGCTCAAGCCGCTTTTCAAGCCTCTCAAGCAAGTCGAGCATGCGCTCCCACTCATCAACAGGCACCGCCACATAAGTGGCCGCCATCTGCGCCGACGCCAAAGCGCCGCGACCAAATGTCAATTCTGCCATATCCATATCAATAGTCTTTTTTTAATGTACCAAGGTGCGTGAAGTGCATCAAGGGGCGCACAGGTGCATCAATGTGTGTGCCGCCTCACGCAGTCATTTATATTGGCGTGTAAGTGTGTGCCGTCTCACGCTGTCATTTGTTATTTAAGGTCTCCTGGCTGCGTCTCGCAATCACATACACCTTGCGCCCGTCCTCGTCCGTGTCGTTATATAGCACATACTCCTTCCAGCCGCTTTCCTTGTTGAACTTAGCCACAGCCGCGTATACCGATGCTTTCTCCACCTCGTCCGTCAGCAGCCCTATCGAGCCGCCTTGCTGTATCCTGCGCATGGTATTACGCAAATCTATTTTCCAGAGTATCGCGTTTTTTTTCTGCTTTTTTCTATAAAACATAACGTTAATTCTATTCAAAAGCCCCCCTTGTTATTGCTGAGCAGCACCTTTATCAGCCGTTCTTTTTCATTGAGCAACGCTTGCAGGTCTGCGATACGTTGCTTTAGCATATCTGTCTCGGTGTTGCGATTTTCCACGCTTTCACCGATGATTTGCGTGCCGTTGTTGGTGTTTCGATGTGTCGTAAGCACTGCCTTTGTGATGTCCTTGTATTCCAACAGCATGTTACCCTCTCCTGTAAGCAGCCAGTTGCCATCAACTTGAGGAAATGCGCGTTTAATGCGCTCGGGGTCTATAGAATTTCGCCTAATCCAACCTGCAACAACACCCTGTTGGCAGCCTAACAATCTTGCGAATTGAGATTGATTTCCGTATGCGAAATGCTTTAGTAATTGTTCTACAATGTCTTTTTTATTCATAATATTAGCAAAAACCCTTTTTAGTTATCAGTTTTGAACTTTACTGTTGACCACGTCTTTGACTATTGAGCAGCACGTTGATAAGCCGTTCTTTCTCGCTAAGTAGTGCTTGTAGTGATGCTATTTGTTGCTTGAGTATTTCTGTATTGAAAGTGTGGTTTTCTATGTTTTCACCGATGATTTGTGTGCCGTGGTTTGTGTTTTGTTGTGTGGATAATATTGTTTTGTTATTGCCGTTATCGTTGTTTGTTAGTAATATATTGCCTTCACCTGTAAGCAACCAATTGCCATCAACTTGTGGCAAGGCTGCTTTTATACGCTCGGGGGCAAAGTTCTTACGAGATAGCCATGTTGCTATAGTACTCTGCTTTATGCCTATAGTATTGGCAAACGAACTTTGACTACCATTCCCAAAAAGCATAATAAGTTGTTCTAACTGTCCTGTATCTTTCATAATACTGTTCTATTTATCTTATTTTACGTCCCATTTGAAATTTATCCTTATTCTATTTGCGATATATGTCTCATTTGCGCTATATTTGCAGCATAAACGAAACGCATACTGCGGTATGCTGCAAGTATTAAAATACAAATGTAAAGAATTAACGTTATGTTTAATAATACACGCATAACGTCACAGCAAAGCCCCTTTAGCCACACCGCTAAAGGGGCTTTGCCATTACTACCCCACCCCACCAGCCAAGCATATTGAACAACAAAAAAGAAACGTATTAAACAAGTAGACACAATGAAATACAGCATACTTTTCATGCCCGACAACCGCGCACACCTGCGCATGGTAGTACGTTACATGGGCAAAAGACTCTTCTGCAACGTTGGCTACAACATAGACACCGACAAGTGGAACAAAGACACACAACGCTGCCGGCGAAACACCACACACGGCAAAGACCTCGTACCCGCCGCAAAAATCAACGCCGCCATACAGCACTACGAAGACACCGCTGTGCGCGTGCTTGACACACAGCCCACAACCTTCGACGACTTCAAGCAACAAATGCTCCAAGCCATTGGCAGACACCACGAACAAGATAACGAGCCACACAAAGATTTTTTCAGTCTCTACGAACAATACCTCAGCAGTGAGTCCAACCGCTGCAGCTGGAGCAAAGGCACTGTGCAAAAAACACAACGCTTAATAAAGGAATGGCAGGACTTTCGTCCAGACATGACGTTAACAGCAATCAACGAAGACACACTCGAACAATTCCGACAATACCAAACAAGCCTCAACCACCAAAACGAGACCGTACTCAAAAAGCTCTCCATGTCCAAGTGGTTCTTCCGTTGGCTCGTGTCAAAAGGGCTTCTCACCGACCTCTCATTCTCAGCCTACCGCCCACGGCTCAAAAGGTCGTCGCGCTGCGTGGTATACCTCACATGGACAGAACTCATGGCCGTATACAATCACCAATTCACCACAGAAGAGCAACACCTTGCCCGCGTGCGTGACGTATTCTGCTTTTGTTGTTTCACCTCCCTGCGCTACTCCGATGCCCGCGCCCTCAAAAAGGCCGACATTTACGGCGATGCCCTACACATCACCACACAAAAAACCAACGACCGGCTCACAATCGAACTCAACGACTACTCGCGCGCCATACTCCAGTCCTACACCGCACAACCTGGCGAGCGCGCCCTACCCGTCATCAGCAATCAGAAAATGAACGATTATCTGAAAGAGGTAGGTCGTCTGTGCGGCCTCAACGAAAAGTTGACCGATGTCACCTACACAGGAGGCATCAAAACCACCATCACCAAGCCCAAGTGGCAAATGCTCGGCACCCATTGTGGCCGTCGCACCTTCATCTGTAACGCCCTCATGATGGGCATTCCCGCGAATACGGTCATGAAATGGACTGGCCACTCCGACTATAACAGCATGAAACCCTACATCGACATAGCCGACAGCGCAAAAAAAACGGCCATGGCATTGTTCAACAGAACAAAACCATGACCTTAATACCTTTAATTTGTCGCTCTTTTTGTCGCCACAAATACGTAAAACACTGAAAATCAGTATACTTTGTGGACCAGCTAGGGCTTGAACCTAGGACCTCCAGATTATGAGTCTGTTGCTCTAACCAACTGAGCTACAAGTCCGTGCAAATATGAACAGCCTTTGCTGCTCTTTGCGAGTGCAAATATACAAGTTATTGCTGAAATCTACAAGAAAAAAGGCCGACAATGTTAGTTTGTCGGCCTTTTTCTTGCATTTTTTGGGTACATAACGCTGTTGATAAGCGTTCGTATCGCTGTTGATAAGCGTACGAAACGCTGTCGCAAACGGGTTGGCATGCTGTCGCATGAGGATAGGTGGGGCTATTTAGCGCACTGCTTTTTGCCCTCGTACTATCCGCAGTACCCTTTGGGGGAATAGCTGGAGGGATTTAGCGCACCACCTTTTTGCCACCAATGATGTATATGCCCTTGCCGGGCACCATTACGCGGCGGCCTGAAAGGTCGTAAACATTACCTGCGGCGTTGATGTCGGCAGGCGTTTCGGGCACTACGCCATCAAGCTTGATGCCGTTGCAACCGTTGACGACGCCATTCATGGGGGTAATATCGTAGCACTTGAGGGCAAACGATTTGATGTACAATGCCTGCGTGCCTGTCATGCTGGCCAATAAGCCGAGACTCACCTTGGCGGGTTCTGTCAGTACGAAGAACACGCTATTCTGCAGCGAGGCACTCTTCTCGCCTAAGGCACGCGAAGCCAACGCTTCTGCCAGATAGTTGGTGCCAGGCAGCGAGTCGCCTTCGGCAGCTACCACATAGCAACCATCAGGCTGTACAGCCTTGTCGCCGGGATAGTTTGCACTGAACACGTATGCGCCCTTAGGCAGTTCTACAGTCTGATACACCTTGTGGTCTGTCAGTACTTTGACAAAACCATCTTGTCCAGTGCTTATTACAAGGTAGTTGGCTATCATGTTGTCGGCCGCAGCACCGGTGTTCGATTTCGTATCCTTGCCATATTCGTCGTAAGCCACATTATCGAGTTTCCAGTCGCTCAGTGTCATGAAGCGTGAACCATACAAGAAGCCGTACACATCGTTGAACACTTCGCCGGTATTAGCAAATGGTGCTTTGTAATTGGCAAGGTACTTTTCTGTTACGTCCTCAGCCTTATTGTCAAAGCAGAGCGCAAACACACCCTTTGAACTTGTCCAAGCATCGCCATCGGGACCAAAGCCCTTTCTTACGCCCGTGTTGGCATTTGAGGTAGCGTCTGCCACGTTGCCGCTGCTTTGGTCAAACTTGTAGTAAACCTGCAAGCCCTCATTCTGTGCCGCAGCCACACCAGCCTCATCGAGGGGGCTTGAAATGTAGCCTTGCAACTTTTCGGGCGTGTTCTCGTTAAAGGCAAAGTTCCACACTCTGAACTCGTCGACAGTGCCCATCATAGGCGCATCGTCAGTGCCCAGGCTAAAGGTTGAGAGTTCGGGTATTTGTTGTATTACCGAACTATAGTCTTGCTTTTCGCCATCGCGGAAGAAGCATACAATGCCCGGAGAGCTGTAAGTCACTGCATAGTGATGCCACTCGTTGGCAATGACAAAGCCATCGCTTGATTGTGCACATTTGCCACCGATGTAGAGGCACATCTTGCCCGTGGCGGTGGTCATGAGTTCGAAAGTAGACTTGCTCTCGCCAATGCCATTGCAAGCAGCACGCAGCGAGTTAGGACGCATCCACCAGTCAATAGTGAAGTAGCCCTGACCTTTGGTCAACGGCACTTTCGACAGTTCCACCTTGGCGCTGCCCTCTGGCATAAAGCTCAGGCCGGTCTTGCTGTCGGCGTTGCATACTACCAATGCGCGGTTCATGGTAACCTCGCCGCTGCCCACATCGTTAGTAGCCTTGAAAGTGACATCGTAGATACCTGGCACTTCAGGACGGAAACTCACGTCGAGTCCTTCGCATTGCATAGCCGTTTGTGCGCTCACCAGCGTCCACTGGCCATGTTGCGGGTTGTAGAGCGAGTGGTTAGTCAGCGTCACATCGTCGCCCTTCATCACAATGGCAGGATTCACGTCAAACGACACCTTGGGCGCCACACCCTTCACGCCTATTTGTTGTGTAGAGGTAGCCTTTTGTCCGTTGGCATCAGTCACCTCGAGCGTCACATCGTAGGTGCCGGTAGCATCGTACGACACCGTGACATACGGTTGGTCTGATGTGCGGGTCGAAGCCCCGTCCAGGATCCATTTATAAGTAGTGCCGTCATACACCTGTACTGGCATAAATGTCACACGCTCGCCTGCAGTCACCTGCTGTTTCGTCATCTTAAATGCAGCGTCGGCCTTGGGTGCCTCGGCCACATCGATGCTGATGGTATTCTCCTGCGTCTTTCCTTTTACATCGGTGGCCACCACCTTAACCTCTTGCTTGCCCGCCTGCTTAAAGGTGGTGGTCAGAGTCGGGGCCACAGTTGTGCCGCCGTCGGTGCCGGTAGCGGTCCACTCCATCTTCACAATGTTGGTTGAGCCTTTGGCACGCAGTGTTACGGGCTGTCCTACCATCACCTTTGTGTCGGGTTGCACAATGCTTACCTCCGTCTTCGTGGTGTAGCCCAGCGACTGTGCCCAACCACTGTTAACGCTGAATTTGCTGTTGGCAAATGAGGCATGACGCTGTCCGGCTGTGTGGTCGCGCAGCAAAGTTTCGCCGCCCACTTCAAACGTGTCGCCCGGGTAGTAGGCTATCAAGTTTTCGGGCAGTATGCCATCGGTATACATCAGCTTGTAGTCGGCACTGATTTCGGCCGCCGTGCGTGCCTTGTTCCATATACGTATTTCGTCGTAGAAGGCGTGCTGGTCGCTGTTAGCGCCGCTGCCACTAAACGCCAAGTCGCCAAAACCGCCTATGCCGCTGTAATTGGCCGACGTTATGCTGCCCTTCTTCACACCATTTACGTAGGTGGTCAGCGTGTTACCATCTACCACCATTGCAATGTGAGTCCATTGGTTCAGCTTCAGCACGCTCGACAGTTCCATGCGGTCTGATCCAAGACCCCAACCGGCGGTAAAGTTGCCATTAGCGTTGGCGTGGAACATAAACTGCCCCCAGCCCGGACCAGCGCTTTGGTTCCAGTTCGACAGCGACATCGGACGTATCCAATACTCTATCGTAGCCTTGTCATATTTCGAGCCGAACACACCAGGAATGGTAAAGCCTGTGTGATCTGCCTTCAGACACTTGTTGCTTGTCGACTTGGCCGGCACGGTGGCACTTACGCTCACCGACTGCTTGCTGCCATATACAGCCTGCACGGCATACGAGCCCGCAGCATCTTCGGGCAGCGCATATTGTGTGGTGCCGGCATCGAGTGTGGCCAACAGTTCGTCAGTGCCCTTGTACACGCGGAAACCTGTCAGCACATTTTTCGAGGCAGCGGGCTTGCTCCACGTCAGGGTGTTTCCGTTCACAGCCACATTAAGCGGTGCTCTGTAGCCGCGTCCGGGCACTACAACTGTCAACACAGTACGGTTGCCCTGATTTTCAACGGTCACACCATTGTCACCCGTTTCAAAGGGAATTTCCAGCCCCTTGCTGTCTTGCGCATAATCGAGTATTGAGGCTTTGTACACATGTCCTGTGCCCTTGGCCCAGCTCTTGGTATCTATAATAAAGAAGTACTTCAGAGATTCGTTGGGGTCGAGGTTGTCGCTGAGGTCTGTCAGGTCGTAGCCAAACTCCATCGGCTCTGTATGCAGTGTGTTGTCAATCCAGCGTCCCAGCATCGGTATTTCGGGAGCGGGGTTGGTATTACCATTGTTGCCATCGCCAGCATACTGAAAGTGGTGGAAAGGCACCGAGTATTCGGGCTGCGTGGCATTCAAGTCCTTGGCCACACCGCCCGACAGGCACAGCTCTGAGCGCCGGCTATAGTCCATCTCCACCTTGATAGTACGCAGCGGGCGGTAGTTTTTGCGCACCTTGTACACCTCGGGCGTCCACCAGTTGCCAGTAAATTTGCCGTCGGCGTTGAAGGTAGCACCAGCGTAGGCGTAGGGGCAATATATAAAGCCGCCATCGGCCCAATCGTCGCCCCACGAGTTTACCATTATCCAGGCACCGCGCTCGTCTGACTCCGATTCGCCATACTTGCCGTTGCCGTTAAGGTCGAACTCTATTCTGTCGTCGTAGCCCACAATAGTCATGGCGTGGTCTACGGTAGTGCCCCAGGCGCTGAGATAGTGTTTGCCCACCACACCAGCAGCGGTGTTGGCCGGGGTGGTTTCGATAGCTTTCATTTGTATGCCCGACGAGGCACAGCCAATGCCCGCAATACCGCCCGAACTGAAGTCGGAGTCGCCATTGTGGTTGTAAAGCCAGCGTTTCAGCGCTTCGCGTCCGGCTTCTGTGCCAAGGTCCTCGCTGAAGTGTGCCGGTTTAAGCATGCGGTTGAACATGGCTTCGTACCACTTGTCGTAACCCGTCATCCAGCCAAAGTCGTTCTGCGATGCTTCTTGATAGCCAAACAACTTCGAGGTGGTCTGTCCGCCGTAAGTTGCAGCCGAGGGCACGCCCACATACTGCACAAACTGGTCCTTGCCCGAGTTGCCATAAGTTAGCAGCCACACAAAGTGTGACGGATAATAGTTGTGGGCATCTTTGCCATCAAGATTGCGGAAAGAGTTCAGCTCATGCGAAAACATGTAGCAGATGCGTGAGGCCGAGCCACAAGAGCCACCGTCCTGGTTGAGCACGGGCGGAAAGTAGCGTGTTTCAGCGTTATTTACATAGTCGGGCAGCCCCGTAACGCTGGCGGCCTTCCCCCTCATCTTGCGGGATTGCATCAGCGAGGGGTCTGGGTTCACCTTATCCGAGTAATCCGGATATTTGCTGCGGTCTACGTTCTGTGCCCACGTGGCGGTAGGTAGCAGCGCACTGAGCAGCAGCAGTTTCTTTAGGTTTAACTTCATTACATTAGGTATTATGTTGGTAACTTGCTTGCAAGAGAGTATATAGGGTTAACAAGTTGACAGGTTGACAGGTTGACGGGTAAGTTAGTCAAACCTTTACGTTAACCCGTTAACCCGTCAACTAACTTAGTTCATGGCCAGCCGTCTTCTGTATAAAGTAGCGTGGGCGACGTTTCACCTCGGTGTATATCTTACCCACATATTCGCCTATGATGCCACAGGCCAGCAGTATGGCGCCGCCTATAAACCAGATGCTCACCAGCTGCGAGGTCCAGCCCGCTATGGTGCGGCCCTCAACGTACGACACAATGCCGTAAACAATGGCACATATCGAGATGAGCATAAACACGGCCCCCAGGTAAGTAATATACTGCAAGGGGCGCACCGAGAACGAGGTGATGCCATCGAGCGCAAAGCCAAGCATCTTGGTCAGCGGATACTTCGATTCACCGGCAAAGCGCTCTGCACGATCGTAATAAACCGATGCGGTGTTGAACCCCAACTGTGCCACCATGCCGCGCAAAAAGAGGTTGCGCTCCGGGTAAGCCATCAAGGCTTGCAGGGCACGTCGGCTCATGAGTCTGAAATCGGCATGGTTGTACACCACCTCGCTTCCCATCACGCGCATCAGGCGGTAGAAACTCTGTGCCGTGGTACGCTTAAACCACGTGTCGGTCTTGCGTTCGCGCCTTACACCATACACCACATCGGCGCCGTGCAGCCACAGCTCCACCATTTGCGGTATGGCCTCCACATCGTCCTGCAGATCGGCGTCAATGCTTATGGCAGCATCGCTGTGTGCCGCGGCCCATTCAAGGCCCGCCCACAATGCCTGCTGGTGTCCCACGTTGTGGGCCAGACACAAGCCGCCCACGTGTTGGTCGGCCTGAGCCAGTTCTCCTACAATCTGCCAAGTGCGGTCGGCACTCCCATCGTTGACGTACATGATGCGCCCGTGGTCTATCAGCGCCTTGGCCTCCATGCGTTTTATCACATCGGTGAGCCGCGCATTGGTTTCGTGCAGAACAGCTTCCTCATTGTAACAGGGTACTATTATCGAAAGGGTCATATTTAGCAGTTTTTGGGGTAATGGGGAGATTGGGGTAACGGGGTAACGGATTAACAAGTAAGTATGCTCTACGCTACTTATTATGTTAAAGTAAGACGGGCAAGATACTTAAGAGCTTGACAAACTTACCCGTTAACTTGTCAACCCGTCAACCTGTGTCCTATTGTTCTTAAACACCACCTTCACCAGTATAAAGTTTACCGGCACGGCCACGGCAAACACCGGCAGCGGTGCCAGAGCCGGTGGCACGCCAAGCCACAAAAACAGGTTGAGCAGCACCATGTGCAACACATAGTTCACGCCATGCGCTCCCCCCATGCCCACAAGGCGGCGCCACGAGGGTGCAGTGCGGAAGGTGAAACGTGCCGTCAAATAAAAGTTGGCCAGAAAGCTCAACACATAGCCTATGGTGTAGGCCACATCTATCTGTATGGCGCAGCGCAACAACAGGTATATGCCGTAGTGCAGCGCCGTGGCAAATATGCCTACCAGCACAAAGCGAAAGGCTTGGGCGGCTGTATGCTTATGATTTTGCATGGACATCATTACTTACGAATAGGCCAGTGTGCAATGAGCGCACAAGGGAGTGGGTCAGAGATGGCCCGGAAGCGTTTCAAAACGATAGAGTTTCAGCATCTTGTGGTCGTCGCAACTGCGATGGTCAAAGTCCTGCACAAGCTGCACTTTATACAGCCCTGCATATTGCTGCTTAAAAGTCTCTATCTCGTCATTGCCCACCACCAGCAGTCCGCTGCACGGCATGGGCTTTGAGGCTTCGATGGGAGCTATGCGGTCGCCAAGGTAAAAGTTCAGCGTAAACGGGTGCATCGGGTTGCCCGGTGTCACATCGGTGCGATACGAATATATGGTGCCCGTGGGGGCCATGCGCGCTATGTAGTCGGCCTGCGGCTTGTCGCTCTTGGTGTTGAGCACAATGGGCTGGTAGGCGCCATCAAGCCCAAAGTATAGGGCAAACACCAATATCACCACACTGGTCAGCGGCAGCATGCGGCGGTGACGCATAAATATGGCCACACCTATGAGCGGCATCATCACGGTTACAAGCAGCATGGGGGTGTATGGCGTGTGTTGCAAGGCGGTGAGCATGGCCACATTTTGGGGGCCGCCATGTCCGCCCGCCACAAGTTCGGTGGGCACAAGGCCAAGCCTGATGGCCCAGAAGGCCAATGTGAGCACCAAGGCCACTGCCGTCAGCACCCACCCAAAGGCATCGAGCACACGGCGGTGGTTGTGGCGCAGCCACAGCAAATACTCGGCCATGTAGTAGGCCACAAACGGATATACGGGCAGCAAGTACACACTGCGCTTGCTCTTGGGTATGCAGTAGAACACAAATATTATCACCGCACTGAGCAGGGCAAACAGCCGGGCATCGTCCATACCCTTTACCCACGCCTTGAGCCGTGTCCACCATTGGGCAGGGCTTCCGAGCCAGGGCTTGAGCTTGCGCCACGGCAACACGGGCAGCGACATGAGCATGAGCAATGTGTAGGGCACAAAGCCGGTCACGAGGGTCAGCACATTGTAGTGCCACGGGTTGACATGGCTCTCGTAGGTCATGCGACCGAGCAGACGCAGCACATTCTCCTCATACACAAGGTGCAGAAAGCGGTCGCCGCCCTCGCGCCAGGCGGCCACATACCAGGCTGCCGGCAGCACCTGGGCCAACACGCCCACCAGGGCCATGCGCCACGTTACACGCCAAAAGCCATGCCCCCTGAGCCACGCAAACACGGCCACTACCACACAGGGCAGCCCCATTCCTACGGGGCCTTTGCTCAGAAAGGCCGCACTCAAGCACAGCACGCCCCACAGCGGAATGCCTTTCATGCCGCGCTCCACCCATATATACAAGGTGTAGAGCGACAGCACCATCATGCAGGTGAGCACCATGTCTACGCGGCAGGCCACTGCCGCACGGTGCACCTCAAAGCTGCCCAGCGTCACAACGGCCATCAGCATGGCCACTGCCGTGCCTTGGCGCTGCTGAAAGAACCTGAAGCCGGCCAGCACCATCACCGTGGCGGCTATGGCCGACGGCATGCGTGCCGTGTACTCGGTCACATGGCCTATGGGCAGCGAGCAGAGTGCCACAAGCCAGTGAAAGAAGGGGGGCTTGTAGGCCATGTCCACACCATTGTTGATGGGTAGCACCCAGTTGCCCTCCTTCAGCATCGACAGGGCCACAACGGCCTCGCGCGGTTCGCCGCGGGTGTTGAACAGGGTGTCGCCTAAAAACAAAAACAGGGTTATCACGCACAGGGCGGCCAGGGGCCACACATAATGCTGCGGTTTGCTGGGCAATAGCGATTGCATGATGCTTGATTTGAGGTTGCTATATTATTTCTTACATATTCTGGCAGCCGCCACAACACGGGGCTACCAATTTGCAAACTTACACAAAAAAGGCCGAGTAGTAACATTGTGCCGCGTGTTTTGTTTGGAGCAACTGCCACTTTTTACCATAAGCACGCTCTTGCTCGCCCAACAAACGGCTAAAGTTGTATTTGTGGTAAAATCTTCCGTATTAAAGGTATTGCCACAATATCCATAGTATAAGTATCTTTGCAACACGAATACAAACCCATCAAACTTTACCGCAACCATGTATATCGAAAAGATCAAATCACCAGCCGACTTGAAAGGGCTGGACATCAAAGCACTGCAAATTGTGGCCGACGAAACGCGCAATGCCGTGCTCAACCGCGTGAGCCAACATGGTGGACACGTGGGGCCTAACCTTGGTTTTGTCGAGGCCACCGTGGCGCTGCACTATGTGTTCGACGCGCCTAAGGACAAACTGGTGTTCGACGTGAGCCACCAGTGTTACCCGCACAAGGTGCTCACCGGACGCGCCGCAGGTTTTATGGGCAGCATCAACGACATGAACGCCATTTCGGGCTACTCATCTCCCGCCGAATGCCCGGAGTACGACAACTTTGAGGTGGGACACACCTCTACTTCTATCAGTCTGGCCACCGGACTGCAGAAGGCGCGCGACATCAAGGGCACCGACGAGAACATCATTGCCATCATTGGCGACGGCTCGCTCTCGGGCGGCGAGGCTTTTGAGGGACTTGACGAGGCTTCAGAGCTGGGCACGGGCATCATCATTGTGGTGAACGACAACGAGATGTCGATTGCCGAGAACCACGGCGGCATCTACAAAAATCTGCGGGCGCTGCGCGAGAGCAACGGCACCTATGCGCACAACTGGTTCAAGGCATGGGGCTTTGAATACAAATACCTGGAGGAGGGCAACGACATTGAAAAGCTTATCAAGGTGTTTGAAAGTGTGAAGGGCACCGACAAACCTACCGTGGTGCACATTCACACCGAAAAGGGACATGGCTTTGCACCCGCCGTGGCCAACAAGGAGGCATGGCACTGGTGCTTGCCCTTCAACCGTCTGGACGGTAGCCGCCCACCCAAACCGGCTGTCGAAACCTACGAGGAACTGTTCAGCGACTGGATGCTGAACGAAATGAAGCACGACCCCACACTCATTGCCGTTACAGCCGGCACACCTGCGGCTGCGGGCTTCACTCCCGAGAAACGCAAACTGGCGGGCAAGCAACACATCGACATGGGCATTGCCGAGGAGCAGGCAGCGGCCATGATTTCGGGCATGGCCAAGGGCGGACTGCACCCCGTGTGGACGGTGTACAGCACTTTCATACAACGCACCTACGACCAAATAGCACAGGACATTTGCATCAACGCCAACCCGGCCGTTATCAACGTGGTAGGCGGCGGTGTCAACTCCATGAATGACATCACGCACATCTGCTTGTTCGACATTCCCATGCTGTGCAGCATTCCGGGCCTCATCTATCTGGCTCCAACCAACTGCGAGGAGTACTTTGCCATGCTGCGCTGGGCCATTGCGCAGGACAAAATGCCCATTGCGCTGCGCGTGCCTACCAACGGGGTGCACCATGCCACCGCCCCCGTCGACACAGAATATGGCTACGAGCCAAACTACAAGGTGATGCACCGCGGCAGCAGGGTGGCTATCATTGCCGCTGGTTCGTTCTACCAGAAGGGTGAGCGTGTGGCACGTCTGTTGGCCGACAAGGGTATCGACGCCACGCTTATCAACCCGCGATACCTGCACGCTGTAGATGCCGACACGCTCAACGGCCTCAAGGCTGACCACCAGCTTGTTGTCACGCTCGAGGACGGTTGCAAGGACGGTGGTTTTGGTGAGCGCATTGCCTCGTTCTACGGCACTTCGAGCATGAGGGTGCTCGTGGGCGGCATCAAAAAGGGGCTTTACGACCGCTTCGACGCCAACGAGCTGCTGGCCGACAACCGCCTGCTCGACGAACAAATTGTGGAGGACGTTATGGAGGGGTTAGAGGGTTAGGAGGTTAGAGGGTTATAAGGGTTAGGGGGTTAGAGGGTTAAAAGATTACCATTGCTTGCTCAACACGCAGAGGTTACTTTATAACCTTATAACCCCATAACCTCAGAACCCCATAACCCCATCACAAACAACACAAGCCATGCACGAAATAACATTCAACACTGTTCAAGACTTCAACGACTATTACGGGTTGCCCACACGCCACCCTTTAGTGAGTGTTGTACGCTGCGACAAAACGCATAAAATTGAGGAGTCGGTATTTCACTACGCACTCTATGCCCTCTTCCTTAAAGAGAACAAAGGGTGCAAATTGTCATACGGCCGCACGCCCTACGACTTTGACGAAATGACGGTGACGAGTTTTGCACCCGGCCAGTCAATACACGTAGAACCCAATCCCGAGGTGGAAGTGCCCAAATGGACGGCCATAGTGTTCCACCCCGACTTACTCAACCGTACACAACTGGGGCGTAACATCAGCCGTTACGAGTTCTTTGACTACACGTCGAACGAAGCCCTGCACCTGTCGGCGGCAGAAATAAACATATTCCGAGGCGTGCTCAACATGATTAACCAAGAGCTGCAACGCAGCATCGACAAGCACTCGCGCGAGCTTATTGTGAGCAACATCGAACTGCTGCTCAACTACTGTCTGCGCTTTTACGACCGGCAGTTCATCACACGCGAGGAAATTAACCACGCCACCGTCAAGAAGTTTATTAACCTGCTCGACCACTACATGACCGACCAAGCCCACCTGCAAGGTTTGCCTACCGTGGCTTACTTTGCCGACCAATGTTGCTACTCGCCAAAGTACTTTGGCGAGCTGGTCAAGACCGAAACGGGGCGCACGGCCAAGGACTTTATTAACGATCGCCTGCTGCGCGCCGCCATGCAACTGCTCTCCGACGACACCCTGAGCATTGCACAAGTGAGCCACCAACTTGGCTTTGAATATCCGCAACATTTTGTGCGTTTCTTCAAGACCAAAACAGGCAAAACACCCAGCGAATACCGCAAAACAGCATGACACGCTTTATTAAAAAGACAGGATTGCTCATCATCATGGCAATCACTACCACACACATCATGGCACAAAAAAAGATTGTACAAACAGCCGGACGCACCCAACTGGGCGAGTTCGCACCCGAATTTGCACACCTCAACGACGACATACTCTTTGGCGAGGTGTGGAGCCGCAACGACTTGCTTTCGCTGCGTGACCGCAGTTTGGTCACCATCACATCGCTCATCAGCCAGGGCATCACCGACAGCTCGCTCAAGTATCACTTGCAGTCCGCCAAAAACAATGGCATCACCCGCACCGAAATAGCCGAGGCCATCACCCACATGGCCTTTTACGCCGGCTGGCCCAAAGCTTGGGCTGCCTTTAACCTGGCCAAGGAGGTGTGGACCGACAATGACGCTGACACTACTGCTCACACCGACAGCGTTAACGAACCACTATCCTTCCCCGTTGGCAGTCCCAACACGGCCTACGCCCAATACTTTACGGGCAACAGCCATCTGGCTGCCCTCACACCCAAAAACATTGAGCAAGGCGAACAAACCGTACTACCCATGAGCAACGTGACCTTTGAACCGGGCTGCCGCAACAACTGGCACATTCACCACGGCGCACGCCAAATTCTTATTTGTGTGTCTGGCAAGGGTTGGTACCAGGAGTGGGGCAAGCCGGCCATCGCGCTTGAGGCGGGCGACGTGATTGACATTCCCGAGGGCGTGAAGCACTGGCACGGTGCTCAAAAGCACTCGTGGTTCCAACACATTGCCACCCACGTGGCTGTAGAGAACTCACAACCTGGCTCTGCTCCCAACGAATGGCTCGAACCTGTGACGGACGAGGAATATAACAAACTGCCAGAATAAGGCGCAAACGCCCACTCATTAACTCACATATGGGTGGTTCTAATAATTCTGAAATAGGGATTTGTACGCTATCGGAAGTGTATTTTTGAAAGTTCGTGAGGGAGCATAGCGGGCTATGTGACCGAACAAACTTTCAAAAAGACACTTTCGAGAGCGTGCAAATCACATTTCAGAATAGCAGAACTCTACAACAGAATTTTTAGAACCACCCATATAAACTTAGGACAAGAATGAAAAAAGTAATAGTCATATCAACCAGCCTGCGCATGGGGTCAAACAGCGACATGCTGGCCAACCAATTTGCCGAAGGTGCCCGCACTGCCGGGCACGAGGTAACAAAAATTACACTTGCGGACAAGGACATTGCCTTTTGCCGAGGCTGTCTGGCCTGCCAAAAGCTTGGTCGCTGCGTTATCAACGACGATGCCAATGCCATCATGCAGCAAGTGCTTGAGGCCGACGTGGTGTGCTGGGCCACCCCCATCTACTACTACGAGATGAGCGGACAAATGAAGGTGCTGATTGACCGCATGAACGCCATGTTCGCTCTCGACTACAAATTTCGCGATGTTTACTTGCTCACCACGGCGGCCGAGGACGGCCCCGAAGTGCCGCAACGCGCCGAGGCGGGACTGACGGGCTGGACTGACTGCTACCCCAAGTGCCAGCTGGCAGGCACGCTGTTCTGCAGTGGGGTTGGAGGACCGCGCACCATCGAGGGCAACCCCAAACTGCACGAAGCCTACAACATGGGGCTGGCGGTGTAATAAGTTAGTAAGCGGGTGTTCATATCTACTAACTTTGAAAACCTGTTTATACTCACAATTACTGCTTCTATATAACAAAGTTCAAATGCTCTTTTGTTATTATATCAACTTGTTTGCCATTCTGGCAAAGGAAACTGACTGGTAAAACGTTAACATTCGAACGGACGCAAGCACTAAACGCAAGCACCAAACGCAAGCACAAAACGCTACCTCTAATGGGGGCGACGCGTCTCGCGTCGGGATTGAAGGCAAAGGCTCACAGACAGGCATGTAATTCGTGCTGTCTGTGAGCCTTTATTTAGTGCATGAACATTGCATTTTACCGCGTCTCGAGACTGCTGAAAAAACCGACGCGGGACGCGTCGCCCCCATTAGTGCTTGCGTTTTCTATCAGATTGACAGGTTAAGAAGCAAATTTGAAGCCATGTAAAGGACTGTTGTGTCAGGGCATTGCGCTCTAATGGGGGCGACGCGTCTCGCATCAGGATTGAAGGCAAAGGCTCACAGACAGGCGTGTAATTCGTGCTGTCTGTGAGCCTTTATTTAGTGCATGAACATTGCATTTTACCGCGTCTCGAGGCTGCTGAAAAAAACCGACGCGGGACGCGTCGCCCCCATTAGTGCTTGCGTTTTCTATCAGATTTACAGGTTAAAAAGCAAATTTGAAGCCATGTAAAGGACTGTTGTGTCAGGGCATTGCGCTCTAATGGGGGCGACGCGTCCCGCGTCGGAATTAAGAAAAAGGCTCACAGACAGGCATGTAATTAATGCTGTCTGTGAGCCTTTATTTAGTGCATGAACATTGCATTTTACCGCATCTCGAGGCTGCCGAAAAAACCGACGCGGGACGCGTCGCCCCCATTAGAGGTAGCGTTTTGTGCTTGCGTTTCAGAGACAACTGCGCGACCGTCCTTTCACTCGCCCCACCCTGCCCTGTCGAGGTTGCGGTAGCCAATGGCCTCCTTAATGTGCTCCGAACGTATGTCGGGCGAGGCGGCAAGGTCGGCTATGGTGCGCGCCACCTTGAGAATGCGGTCGTAGGCGCGGGCCGAAAGGTCGAGCCGCTTCATGGCACGCGACAGGGTGGCCGATGCCTCATCGTCGAGGCGGGCATGGCGCTCGAGCATGCTGCGCGACATTTGGGCATTGCAGTGCACACCAGGCTCATCCTTGTAACGCTCGGTTTGTATGGCACGGGCGGCTACCACGCGCTGCCGTATGTCGGCACTCGACTCGCCCTTGGGCGCATGGGCCAGCTCGCTCACCGACACGGGGGCCACCTCTATTTGTATGTCGATACGGTCGAGCAGCGGACCCGATATTTTGCTCATGTAGCGCTGCACCTGTGCGGGCGAGCAGGTGCAGGCATGGTGCGGGTCGTTGTAGTAGCCGCACGGACAGGGGTTCATCGAGGCCACGAGCATGAAGGAGCACGGAAGGGTTGAGGTGTACTTGGCACGCGATATGGTTATCTGGCGGTCTTCAAGCGGCTGGCGCAGCGTTTCGAGTGCGGTGCGCGAAAACTCGGGCAGCTCGTCGAGGAACAGCACGCCGTTGTGTGCCAAACTTATCTCGCCGGGCTTGTAGGTGCTGCCACCGCCAATGAGGGCCACGTCGGATATGGTGTGATGGGGCGCACGGAAGGGGCGGCGGGCTATGAGTGAGGTGGTGACGCCCAACTTGCCGGCTATGGAGTGAATTTGCGTGGTTTCAAGGCTCTCCGAAAGCGTGAGCTGGGGCAGAATTGAGGGCACGCGCTTGGCCATCATACTCTTGCCACAACCGGGGGCGCCTATCAGTATGATGTTGTGACCGCCCGCCGCAGCCACCTCGAAGGCACGTTTTACGGTGTCCTGGCCCTTGACATCGGCAAAGTCGTCGCCCATGGTGGCTTGGGCGGCATAGAACTCCTCACGCGTGTTGACAATGGTGGGCTGCAGGGTTAACTTGCCTTGCAGAAAGGCTACCACCTGCAGCAAACTTTCAACGCCATACACCTTGAGCTTGTTGACCACCGCGGCTTCGCGCTCGTTTTCCTTTGGCACAAACAGGGCTTCGAAACCTTGCTCGCGGGCCTTGATGGCTATGGACAAGGCACCCTTGACGGGGCGCACCGAACCATCGAGGCCGAGCTCGCCCACAAACACGTAGCGGCCGAGTTTGTCGGACGGCAGGCGGCCTAACGAGGCCAGCATGCCTATGGCCAAGGGCAGGTCGTAGCCCGAACCTTCCTTGCGCACATCGGCGGGGGCAAAGTTGATGGTGTACTTCTCGCGCAAAGGCAGCTGGAAACCACTGTTTTGCAAGGCGCTCTCAACGCGCAGTTTGCTCTCGCGCACGGCATTGTCGGGAAGCCCCACCATAAAGAATATGGTGCGGTCCTCTTGCGAATGTATCTCGTTGGCATTGACCTCTAAAAACACGGGCATGGCGGCCATGCCATTGACGGCTGAGGTGTGTATGGTGGTTAACATGCTTACTGATGGGTTGACGGGGTGAGTGGGTTAACGGGCATATATTGTTATGAAGTTTCGGATTTAACAAGGGCGGGCTGAAAGCCCAATGGAACACACAGCCCAGGGCAAGCGAAGCGACACCCTGGGGTTCCCGCATGGTAGAGTCTCCGCGCCCTGTAAGGGCAAAAGCTTTAACCCTTTATGTTGTTATCCCTGCTTGACAGCTGATTTAGCGGTCTTAAAGCGGAACATCGTATATATATTTTTTCAATACCTGCGCCAGGTCTTAAAGCTTTTGCCCTTACAGGGCGCGACTGCTCCGACACACGATACCCAGGGTGCCGCTTCGCTTGCCCTGGGCTGTGTGCTCCATTGGGCTTTCAGCCCGCCCTTGCTAAATCCGAAACTTGAGTGTGCTATTTACAATTGCGCGTCGTCTACCTTGGTTACATCGCGCTGTATGATGCGGCCTTGCTCGTCGACGAGCATGAGCGAGGGCACATAGTGCAGACCGAGCTGCTTGACAAGGGGCGACTCAAAGGCTTGGCGGTCGCAAATGATGGGGCACTGTATGGAGTCGGCCTGCAGATTGGCGCGCATCATTTCGCGGTCGACATCAAGCGACACCACCAGGCACTGCCACTTGCCGCCAAGGGTGCGCAATTTGCGACGCAGCTGCACGAGCATGGGGCGGCTGTCGCTCTGCCAACTGCCCACACAAGCTATGACGAGGCGCTTGCCGCGATAGGCCGAAGCACTGACTTTGCGGCCGTCAATGGCCTCGGCAGTAAAGTCGGGCAGTTGCTGCCCAAGGCCGTTCTGGAAGATGGGACGGAAAAAGTTGTCGACATAGGTCACGGCACGCTCCTTGGGCTGTGCCTTTTTCAACACATCAAGCAGTTTGAGCGCCATGGCGGCATCGGGGTTTTGCTGGTTGGCAAAGTATTTGCGGAACACGGCCACAGCAGCCAGTGTGTTGGCATTCTCACGCACAAATTGTGCTGCGGCCAGTTTCTGCATGTTGGCAGGATCGTTGCTGTGCTTGGTGCGGAAGTCGCTCAGCAGTTCGTTTTGCTCGGTGCCGGTTATCTGCGACTCACCAATTTTGGAGGCATCGCCTTTCATCTTGACAGTATGGCCTGGCTCGGCCACAATATAGGTCTGCGTAAAGTTGGGGTAGAGCAGCGTGAGCACTGCGGGGGCCGACAACTTGCGCTCGTAGGTAAACTTGCCGTCGGAGATGCGTATGGTGTCGATACCGTCGAATGCGCCGTCCTCGCTGTACACGTAGAACTCGGCATCGTTTACGCCACTGAGGGTGCCTTCGATGCGCACGCGGTCCTTGGCGGGGCCACAGGCTGCAAGGAGCAGCAGGGCCACGACTGGTAACAGAAGGGTGTATAGCTTGTTCATGTCTATTGCGTGTTAGGTATTGCGTTGTGATGTGAGTTTCGTTCTTCTTAAAACGATACAGCCCCTCGTCCTGTGCCGCCTGTGGGCGTGCGTTCAGGTTGAGGGGCTGCAACTATGATTGTACGTATGTCAAAGTGTGCATGTCGATGCAGCACCTGGTTACTTTACCAAGCTCTGGAAGGTAGCGTCGTTGAACAAGGTGGCGAACTCCAAGTCCTTGGCAGCGCGCTGTTTGAGAGAGCTGTCCTTGGCAAAGGCGTCCTTCAGGTTGCTCAACACGCTGCTATCCTGTCCGCTGCGTGCTGCCACAATGGCTTTGAGGTAGCTTGTGGTGGCATCGGGACGTGCTACCTTGGCAAGTGTTTTGCTGGCTTCGGCATAATCCTTGTTGAGCAGCTGGGCCAGGGCGGCAGAGTTTGAATTTACACCTTTCAAGCACTGTGCAGCCTGTGCATAGTTGCCTGCTGCTACCTGCAAATTGCCAAGCACCTCGTTGTAGTTAGGCGATGCGGTGGCCTTCATCAAGTAGTCCTTAGCCTCAGCGCTCTTGCCCTCGGCCAGGGCTACCAATGCCTTGTTGGCATTAACCTCGGCCGACTTGCCGTCGATGGCCTCAGCCTTGTCAAGATAGCTCTTTGCGGTGGCGAGGTCGCCCTGCTGGTAGGCTAACACGGCCAGGTTGTTGTAGGCACGATAGTCGTTGGGGTATTGCTTGGTGGCAGTGGTGTAGATGTCTTTCTGCTCGCTGGCGTTCTCGGTGAGTGTGGCGCCATAGAGCAACTCCTCAACTGAGAGTTTGGTGGCGTCGTCCTTGTACTGTGCCTGTATCTCGTCATCGGAACGGCCAATGATGTTGTAGTTGATGGTCATGCGGGCACGGCGCAACTCGGGCAGAATTTCGTCGGCAAGCTCCTTAAATCCGGCCGAGAGGTTGCGGATTTGCTTCTCGCGCTCCTCGGGGTCCTGATACATAGAGAGCACACGCAGTATCACGTCCTTGTCCTGTATGTTTGACTGGCTTACCAACTCTTGGAAGCCTTCCCAGTCCTCGGCAGTGTACTTTGAGTCGACATCGGCATCAAGCTTGGCGCTCTTGAGCTGCTTGTTGACGTAGCCCTTTGAGGTTTTCTCGCGCTTTTGTGCCAAAGCGGTGTTCACCTTCATGCCGCCATCGGGTGAGGCATAAGCCGACACTTCGATGTTGTCGAGCATGTAGCCCTTTTGGTCGGCCTTGATGTCGCGCAGTGTCTTGACAAAGTCCTTCACCGAGGTGCTCTTGATTTCGCTGTTGCGGATATTGGCCTGGTTGATAAGGTACTTTATTTGAGCCTGCTTTGTCTGCTTGATAGCATATTGGTACTTGTCGGCAGCAATCTGCGGCGTAGTTGAAGCGGCTGTGCTGCTAATGAGTGCCGATGTGGCGAGCACGCCGTCGGCTACCTTTACATCGGGTATCTTTACGTCCTTCTTGCCCACTTTGGCCTTGAAGGTGAGGTAAAGCTCGCTCTGCTGCATGGCAGGCACGTAGTCGAAACTGTTGCGCATGGTGTAGTTGCCGCCCAGCTTGTACGATATTTCGGTGTCGTTGCCCTGCACCTTTTCGCCCTGGTAGGTGGCAGCCTGTCCGTCGGCAAAATCAGAACCATAGCGTAATACGGGGAGTACGGTTACTACGGCCTTCTTTTTCATATACTTCTCGGGGAAGCGGCCATTGATTACTACGGGCACCTTGCCACCCACGGCCTCCATGGGTGAAGGGGTTACGGTAAAGTTGTCGGCAGTGAGTTTACCCAAACCGCCGCATGAGGTCAGCACCAATGTGCCGGCCAACGCTAATGATACATAGAGTTTGCTTTGCATGATATTTGCGTATGATTGTTGTTTTATCTTAGTATATAAAGTGCGATTGCGCTACAAATATAAGGTTTTTACGGGCATTATGCGTTATTGGCACGCCTATTTTTAGACATTATTCAGCATATTTCCCCTCCAAATGGGTGCTTTGGGGCATTTTGTGCGCTTATTTCTCGGCAAAACGCTTGCACCATTTGCCTCCGCACATGCAGTAAATGCCAATGAGCACAAAGGGTATGCTGAGCAGCTGGCCTTGGTCGAGACCTATGCTGTGCTGCATGGCCAGTTCCCATGGCTCTTGCACCTCTTTCAAGAATTCTACCGCAAAGCGGAACACGAATATGGTGGTGAGGCAATAGCCAAAGTAGAAGCCGGAACCTACGCGCTGCGGACGCTTGAAATAGATGAGCACGCCGACGACAAACAGCACCAAGTAGGCTATGGCCTCGTACAGCTGGGCGGGATAGCGCGGCATGGTTTCGTGCAGTTGCACAAACACAAAGCCCATGTCGGAGCCTGTGTACTTGCCCACAATTTCGGAGTTCATAAGATTGCCCAGGCGTATGAAACAGGCGCAGATGGGGGTGGCTATGGCTATGTTGTCGAGCACACGCATAAGGTTTACCTTGGTGCGGCGCACATACAGCCACAGGGCTATCATGAGGCCGAATGTGCCACCATGCGAGGCAAGGCCGGCATAGCCGGTAAACTTCCAACTGCCGTCGGCCATCTTGTGCATGGGCAGCAGCATTTCGAGCGGGTGGCTCAGAAAGTAGCCTGGCTCGTAAAGCAGGCAATGGCCCAGGCGGGCACCGGCCAGTATGCCTATGAAGCAGTATAGAAAGAGGGGGTCGAACTTTTCCTGTGGTATGCCCTGGCGCTTGTAGAGTTTGTACACTACAACATAGGCCAGCGCCAAACCTATGCACCAGCACAGCGAATACCAGCGCACCTCGATGGGACCTAAACTAAAGGCCACGATTGACGGATTCCAAATGGTCATAATGAAAAAAGGCGTGCCAAGGAGGGCGCATTGACAGCACCTCTCGTTGGCACACCATCACTTTGTGGGGTTATACATTAAAGCGGAAGTGCATGATGTCGCCGTCCTGCACCTCGTATTCCTTGCCCTCGACGTGGAGCAAGCCGGCCTCGCGCACAGCACTTTCTGAGCCAAGGCGGATATAGTCGTCGTACTTGATGACTTCGGCACGGATAAAGCCCTTTTCAAAGTCGGTGTGTATGACACCGGCGCACTGCGGGGCTTTCCAACCCTTGTGGAAGGTCCATGCCTTGACTTCCATCTCGCCGGCCGTGATGAATGTCTGCAAGTTGAGCATGTGATATGCGGCCTTGATAAGGCGGTTGCAGCCACTCTCTTCAAGCCCTACATCTTGCAGGAACATCTGGCGCTCCTCGTAGGTTTCGAGTTCGGCTATGTCGGCCTCGGTTTGTGCGGCAAGCACCAGCACCTCCGCGCCTTCTTCCTTCACGGCCTCGCGCACCTCGTCTACATAGTGGTTGCCTGTGGCAGCCGAGCCTTCGTCGACGTTGCACACGTAGAGCACGGGCTTTGAAGTGAGCAGGAACAAGCCTTTGGCAGCTTTCTGCTCCTCGAGGGTTTCAAACTCCACGCTGCGTGCACTTTTGCCCTCCTCAAGGGCAGCCTTGTAGGCCAGCAGCACGTCGTACTCTACTTTGGCATTCTTGTCACCGCCCACCTTGGCTATCTTCTCCACGCGCTTGATGCGGTTCTCCACCGTCTCAAGGTCCTTGAGTTGCAGCTCGGTGTCGATAATCTCCTTGTCGCGCACGGGGTCTACGCTGCCGTCCACGTGCACCACGTTGCCATCGTCAAAGCAGCGCAGCACATGTATGATGGCGTCCGTTTCGCGGATATTGCCCAAGAACTGGTTGCCGAGGCCCTCACCCTTTGAGGCGCCCTTTACCAGACCGGCGATGTCTACTATCTCGACCGTGGTGGGCACGATGCGGCCCGGGTGTACGAGTTCGGCCAGTTTGGTCAGACGCTCGTCGGGCACGGTTATTACGCCCACATTAGGTTCTATGGTGCAGAAGGGGAAGTTGGCAGATTGTGCCTTGGCATTACTCAGGCAGTTGAACAGGGTTGACTTGCCCACGTTGGGCAGACCCACGATGCCGCATTGTAAACTCATTTATGCTATTGTTTGTTTCGTTATTATTTCTGACGGCAAAGTTACTATTTATTTACGACAAAAGCAGCATTTTCTGACTTCGTCAATACATCTCCCAAACAAAATGACGCAGCTCACAGATTTTCAATATGCGCCATTCAACGGCGCAGAAAGTGACGAAGTCCGGATATTGCGGTGTTTCTTTGTTTGTGAGTTATATTCTCCGCGTTAGCGACTCGCTACGGCGTCAGTCCTTATGTTCCTTAGGCCACCCGGACGTTAGTCCGTGGCCAACCGTGCAGCGGTCTTTTGTGTATCTTATGTAAACTTATAAGTGTACAACTTGTACACAAATATTTGCTACCCTCCCCGTCTGCCTACATATAAAAGGATGTGTGTGCTTTTACTGCCATCTTACACTTTTTATGCGTAACAAGTTGATACACAGATATTTCAAGAGTGTAAGATGATTTCAAAATATCTTACACACCCCTGCACACATCTTACACACCCCTCCCCTCTGTCGCACAGCCGATTCGGACGTATGCGGCGGATAATACGCCACAGGGACGTAGAAAAGTCTGTCGGAGCAACAGACTTTTCTGCTCCCCTATGTCGTGATACCTTCCTCCCGTGCTTGTGCCGTGTGACAGCGTGTGCGGTGTGTAGGTTGCGTGTAGGTGGAATTTGCAGCATCTTACACTAAGTAAAGCATTGATAGTCAACGAGTTGTAGCGTATTAGTGTAAGATGTAAGATGCACGATAAGTAAAGCTTTTGTAGTATGGTAAAGGTATCGTTACCATCAAATGCAAGCACTAAATGCAAGCACAAAACGCTTGCACTAAACACAAGCACAAAACGGCGCACCCGACAAACCCTGTGGAGTAGGCCGTGCAGATGCTAACCCAAAACTGTTGCTAAACGATACATGAAGAATGGTATGTCTATGACTCCTTTTACTTGTGCACGAAAGCATTTGATCTTTGAGTTCAACGATTCAGCTGAAGCGTTAGTCTTACGTCCGTCAAAGTAGTTCAGGATTTCATCCTCATAGAATCTGATGGTATCGCGTACGGACTTGATTTCACGCAGAGTGCAGGAAGCCACTTTCTCATACCACCCCTTGAAATTCTGTTTGGCAGTCTCCTTTGTGAGTTTCTTGTTTCTGAATATGGCTCTAAGGGAGTTGATCAGATTGTATGCTTCTTCAAGTTTTGGGTAGAGTGCGAAAAGTATCTTCGCACGCTTTTTCTGCGTTGCGCTCCACTTCTCTCGGCTCATGGACAATTGCTTGCGACATCGTGTCTGTGCCTCTACAAGAGTCTCGCCATTTTCAAGCCTTTTGGGTTCAAAGCGAGTGTTCAGCCTCATAGGCTTTCTTCCGCGCTTGCTCTTCTTCCAGTTCTTCCCATGCCTTTTCCTCATTCGCTCGCGGTAAGCCTTTCTCTGCGCTGCCAGATTTTCGAGGTATTTGCGAAACTCTGCCTTCTGTCTGTTCGCCTCCTTTACGGCTTTTCGTTTCAGGCGCAGGCGTATCTCTTCGCAGCCCTCTCCACCGCGTTTTACGACATGGAAGCAGTCACGTATGACTGTGGCTTTAGGGAATGCCTCTCGGGCTATGACACGCATGCAATCTGAGAGATCCATCGTGATATTCTCAACCATTTCACGCTTATCTGCAGGTAGTTGCATGAGAACCTTCAGTACGTCAGCAGGATTCGTTCCCTTGACTACTGCTATGATTGCACCCTTGCGACCATGGGCATCCTTGTTGTGAACGATAGTGTACAGTTCGCCCTGGAGGGAGGTCTCGTCTATGCCTTGCTCCTTACCTACGTTTTGCGGAATAAGAATCCACTTGGATGCGTGATCCTTCTGCTCCCACGTCTCGAAGTTACTCAGGGCGTCCTTGTATCTTTTGGCAAACGTGGAGCTGTTAATCATGTACGTATAACCAATCTGACGAGCGGTTATCGTCTCAGAGTCCATTCGCCCTCTTTAAAAAAAGCGCGAAGTCCTTCGCGTATCGAGTGCCCTTATGCTTCAGTTCAAACTCCTTGTCAAGGTCAACACTTCTTGTTGTGCCATCCGGCATTGTCCAACGCCTTCTTCGTATGTGAAGTACCGCCTTCTTGTCTCGGGCTGGATAGTCAAGTAAACATGATTCTTCCCCAAAACCATTGCTCACGGAATCCTTCATGTCTGGTGTGCGATTGTCGCGCTCATCCAGATAGATGTGAAGCTCTGTTGTGTAAAGAACATCCTTGTCCAGAGTACGCTGTGTTGCAAAGTCTGTCACCTCGAAATATTTAAGAACTCCTTCGGGGAGGAAATATGAGGCGAGGCCCTCATACATATTTTTATTGCCATTCTGATTCATAGTGCAAAGGTACTACTTTTGGGCAATCATGTATCGTTTGGCAACTCAGTTTTTGGGTTAGCATCTGCACAGCCCTCCACAGGGTTTGTCGGGTGCGCCNNNNTGGCGCACCCGACAAACCCTGTGGAGTAGGCCGTGCAGATGCTAACCCAAAACTGTTGCTAAACGATACATGAAGAATGGTATGTCTATGACTCCTTTTACTTGTGCACGAAAGCATTTGATCTTTGAGTTCAACGATTCAGCTGAAGCGTTAGTCTTACGTCCGTCAAAGTAGTTCAGGATTTCATCCTCATAGAATCTGATGGTATCGCGTACGGACTTGATTTCACGCAGAGTGCAGGAAGCCACTTTCTCATACCACCCCTTGAAATTCTGTTTGGCAGTCTCCTTTGTGAGTTTCTTGTTTCTGAATATGGCTCTAAGGGAGTTGATCAGATTGTATGCTTCTTCAAGTTTTGGGTAGAGTGCGAAAAGTATCTTCGCACGCTTTTTCTGCGTTGCGCTCCACTTCTCTCGGCTCATGGACAATTGCTTGCGACATCGTGTCTGTGCCTCTACAAGAGTCTCGCCATTTTCAAGCCTTTTGGGTTCAAAGCGAGTGTTCAGCCTCATAGGCTTTCTTCCGCGCTTGCTCTTCTTCCAGTTCTTCCCATGCCTTTTCCTCATTCGCTCGCGGTAAGCCTTTCTCTGCGCTGCCAGATTTTCGAGGTATTTGCGAAACTCTGCCTTCTGTCTGTTCGCCTCCTTTACGGCTTTTCGTTTCAGGCGCAGGCGTATCTCTTCGCAGCCCTCTCCACCGCGTTTTACGACATGGAAGCAGTCACGTATGACTGTGGCTTTAGGGAATGCCTCTCGGGCTATGACACGCATGCAATCTGAGAGATCCATCGTGATATTCTCAACCATTTCACGCTTATCTGCAGGTAGTTGCATGAGAACCTTCAGTACGTCAGCAGGATTCGTTCCCTTGACTACTGCTATGATTGCACCCTTGCGACCATGGGCATCCTTGTTGTGAACGATAGTGTACAGTTCGCCCTGGAGGGAGGTCTCGTCTATGCCTTGCTCCTTACCTACGTTTTGCGGAATAAGAATCCACTTGGATGCGTGATCCTTCTGCTCCCACGTCTCGAAGTTACTCAGGGCGTCCTTGTATCTTTTGGCAAACGTGGAGCTGTTAATCATGTACGTATAACCAATCTGACGAGCGGTTATCGTCTCAGAGTCCATTCGCCCTCTTTAAAAAAAGCGCGAAGTCCTTCGCGTATCGAGTGCCCTTATGCTTCAGTTCAAACTCCTTGTCAAGGTCAACACTTCTTGTTGTGCCATCCGGCATTGTCCAACGCCTTCTTCGTATGTGAAGTACCGCCTTCTTGTCTCGGGCTGGATAGTCAAGTAAACATGATTCTTCCCCAAAACCATTGCTCACGGAATCCTTCATGTCTGGTGTGCGATTGTCGCGCTCATCCAGATAGATGTGAAGCTCTGTTGTGTAAAGAACATCCTTGTCCAGAGTACGCTGTGTTGCAAAGTCTGTCACCTCGAAATATTTAAGAACTCCTTCGGGGAGGAAATATGAGGCGAGGCCCTCATACATATTTTTATTGCCATTCTGATTCATAGTGCAAAGGTACTACTTTTGGGCAATCATGTATCGTTTGGCAACTCAGTTTTTGGGTTAGCATCTGCACAGCCCTCCACAGGGTTTGTCGGGTGCGCCCACAAAACGCTACCACTAAACGCAAGCACTAATGGGGGCGACGCGTCCCGCGTCGGGCATTAAGGCAAAGGCCAATATACCAAATAAAGGCTCACAGACAGCACTAATTACATGCCTGCCTGTGAACCTTTGCCTTGATGCCCGACGCGGGACGCGTCGCCCCCATTAGTGCTTGCGTTTAGTGGTAGCGTTTTGTGCTTGCGTTTAGAGGTTGCATTTAGTACTTGCATTTAGTGCTTGCGTTTAGTGGTAGCGTTTTTTTTGCAGACTTTGTTAATACGTCACCCTATCAAATGACGTAACTCATTAATTTTCAATGCGCGCTATTCCACGACACAAAAAGTGATGAAGTCAGGCAACCCTTAGCGCCACGCCAACTTGCCCTGGCTCAGGGTGATGGTGTAGCTGCGGCCCTTGTGTGTGGGCAGGTCGAGCGTGTGGCTGCCGTAACGCAGGTGGCACATGCCGCCCGAACCCGAGGTGATAACAGCTTGCTTGAGCTGGCCTCCCGCCCATGACAGGCTCACGCCAAAGTTGCCACGGGCACGCAGTCCGCTGATGCTGCCCTCAGGCCACGCGTCGGGCAGCGAGGGCAACAGATCGAGACAACCGGCATGGCTCTGCAGCAGCATTTCGGTTACGCCGGCCGTGCCGCCAAAGTTGCCGTCTATCTGGAAGGGTGGATGAATGTCCCACAAATTGTCGGCCGTACCATTCTTCAGCAGGTTACCGTATAGTATATATGAGTGGTTGCCATCGTGCAAACGCGCCCATTGGTTGAGTTTCCAACCCATGCTCCAACCGGTTGCACCGTCGCCGCGGTGTTCGAGCACCACACGTGCGGCGTTGGCCAGTGCGGGTGTGGTGAGCGGCGATATGGTGTGCCCCGGGTGCAGACCAAACAGGTGGTTTACGTGTCGGTGCTCATCGTTGGGGTCGTCAATGTCGCGGCTCCACTCCATCAGTTGGCCGTAGCGTCCTATTTTGTAGGGCGCGAGGTGTTGCAGTATCTTTTGCCAGCGGGCCACATCGGCCTGGTCGGTGCCAAGCACATTGGCAGCTGCTATGCAGTCCTCCAATATCTCGCGTATCACGGCATGGGTAAAGGTGGTGCCCTCGTCTATCGGTCCGTGCTCGGGCGAGGTAGAGGGTGCGGCCGTCAGGGTGTCGGTGCCGGGCTTTTGCCACAGAAAGTCCTCGCAGAAGAGGGCGCAGCCCTTCATCAACGGGTAAGCAGTGCGACGCAAAAACTTGGCATCGCGTGTGTAGTCATAATAGTCCCACAGGTGTGTGGCGAGCCACGATGCAGCCATCGGGTTGTAGTTCCACGACATGTCAGCTCCCTCGAGCGGCGCTGTAAAGCCGAAGATGTTGGCCGAGATGCCGGCTGCCCAGCCCCTTGCGCCCCAGTAGGCCCGGGCTGTGCGTTCACCGGGTTTTTCGAGCAGACGTATGAATTTGGTGAGTGGTTCGGTGCATTCTGTCAGATTGGTGGGCAGCGCCGGCCAATAGTTCATTTGCAAATTGATGTTGTTGTGATAGTCCACGCGCCATGGGCCGTCCACATTGTTGTGCCACATGCCCTGCAAGTTGGCAGGCAGGTTGCCGGGACGCGACGACGCAATGAGCAAATAGCGGCCATACTGGTAGTAGAGCGTTTCGAGCTGCGGGTCGGCCACGCCCTTTCGGTAGTCGGCCAGGCGCTCATTGGTGGGCTTGTGCCGCTGGGCGTCAGTGCCTTCAGCCAGCGTAAAGTGCACGCGGTTGAAGAGCGAGGCGTAGTCCTTGTAATGTTCGGCGAACAACTTGTCGTAACCACGTTTCACGGCTTTGGACATCCACCTCTCGGTAGTTTGCACGGGATTTACGCCCACATAGGCCTTTGCATCGCCAAAGTCGGGATTGTAGTTGGGCGCATAGTCGGTGTCGGCCGTGAGGTATATTACAGCCTCATCGGCACCATCAACTACCAGTTGGCCGTTGTTGTAATGCGTGGTACCGTTTTTAGTCACCACTTTGATGCGCACCACATACTGCATTTGGTTGTTGTCAAGACGTGCCACGTAGCACATCTGCCCGTTTTGGCCGTCGCCAGTGAAATGTCCCTCACTCACGGGGTTGGGAGCGTAATTCAGCACAAAATGCTGTTGGCCGGGCTTGTCGGCCGTGAGGCGCACCACCATCACGTTGGCGGGATACGACACAAAGGTTTGTCGCTTGTAGCTCACCCCGTTGGCTGCGGTAAAGCTCACCGTGGCATAAGCCGAGTCAACCGACAGGGCACGCCGGTAGTGGCTGATGCCCTGCTCGCTGATATTTGTGGCAAACGTCAGTTCGCCCATGGTGGTAAAGGAGCCAAAGCGGAACTGTGGCTCGCCTGTGGCCTCGTAGGGCACGGTGCTGTTAAAGTTTTGGGTGGTGAGTTGTGCGGCCTTGTCCCAGTCGCCGTCGGCAAATGCCTGCCGTATGTCCTTGAGCACATGTGCCGACTGTTTGTTCTGGTTCCAATAGTCGGCAGCGCCCTTGGCCGTGTTGGGACCGCCGCGCCACAGTGTCTTTTCATTCAGCGTGTAGCGCTCTGTGGCCACACTGCCCATCACATTGCAGCCTATGCTGCCATTGCCCAGGGGCAGTGAGCGGTACTCCCACTCGTGGTCGGAGTTTACTGCCGAGTCGCCGGCACGCACGGGTTTGTTGGCCTTGTTATACTTTTCGGGGTGGCCGCCCCACCAGCACTGCTGGCCCTTGAGCGAGGTGGGCTGGTCGAACCACACCACATTGTGCTGCGCCTGCAGGTGTACCGATCCGGCCACGAGGAGCAATGATGTAAGTAAGGGTAAACGCATAAGGTTCAGGGTTAATGATAGATGATTGGTGCCCCAACGCGGCTTGTCATAGGCTGGCGCTGCATTCAATGTGCGCGGCCGTGCCATGTGGTTGGGGGGAAAGATTGTTTGAAATATGTGTCTGTACGATAAGAAATATGTGTCTGTACAATAAATAATCTGCGGGCGCCGGGCGACTCATAGGTTGTCGAGCGGCTCAAAGTTTTCGAGCGCTGCGGCTATATTACGCTTCACACCCTCAAATTTTGCCCGTTTCACCGCACTTTTCTTGAACAGCGCGCGGTATTGCTCGGGGGTGAGTTCGGCCCATTGTGCAGGTGTCATGTCGAGCAAGGCCTGCCGCGGCTGGAGCTGCGCTATGGTGGTGGGCTGCGCAAAACGGCGGTTCCACGGACAAGCCTCGGCACAGCGGTCGCAACCGTAAAAGCAGTGCTGCATGGCGTGCCGTGCCTCGGCGGGAATGTTGCCGCGCTGCTCAATGGTGAGGTACGACAGGCAGCGGCGGGCATCGAGTGTGCCGTCACCGCGCAAGGCGTGCATGGGACAAGCATCGAGGCAACTGCGGCACGTGCCGCAACGGTTTTGGCCCTTTTCATCGTAGGCATCGACCGGCTGTGTCAGCACCAGCTCGCCCAGAAAGTAGTAGCTGCCCATGCCGGGCATGACGAGCTGTGAGTTGCGTCCACGCCACCCAAGGCCGCACTGTTCGGCCCAATACTTTTCGTCTATCGGGGCGGTGTCGACAAAAGCGCGCCCGTCCTTGCCCTCGGTCAGACCCAAACGCTGCATCATGCCGCGCAGCATCTGCTTCACTACCTCGTGGTAGTCGGTGCCGTAGGCATAGCGCGACAAGCGGAGGGCGTTGCGACGATGAAATCGGGCTTTTTCGGCATTTCCGGCCTGCCCGCAGTGCGCTGCATCGGCCTCAGCGCCGGCCTCTGCCTCCCAATTGCCCGGATAATAGTTGGCAGCCACACTCACCACCGTCTGCGCCCCCTCAACAAGGCGGCGCGGGTCGAGCTTCAGCTCCACATGGTTGGCCAGATACGCCATGTCGCCATGACAGCCCTCGGCCAGCCACTGCCGCAACTCGTGCTCGCGTGCAGCCGACACCCGTGTGGCACGTGCCACGCCACAAGCGGCAAAGCCCTCGGCCAAAGCGGCCTGTTTGATTAACTGCAACTGGAGCATGGGCGTTACAAATATATGAGTGTGGTGAGGCGGTCGGGGGCATACACCTCGGCGGCCACGCGCTGCACTTCGTCGGCGGTTACGGCATTGATGGCACTTACTATGCGCTCGATGTCGCGGTGCAGCCCATAGTGCGCAAAGGTTTTGCCAAGGGCCAGGGCATGTCCTTCCGAGGCATCGGTCGATATGCCGACCTGTCCGCACAACTGTTTTTTGGCCGCTGCAAGCTGTGCTGCAGTGAGCGGTTTGTCGATGAAACGGCACAATTCGCGCTCGAGCAAGCGGCGGCAGCGCTTCACATCGTGGGTGTCGCAGCCAAAGTACACGTTCCAAAATCCGGTGTCGGGATAGGTATTGAGATATGAATCGACACTGTAAACAAGGCCAGCCTTCTCGCGCAAGGACAAGTTCAGACGCGAGTTCATGCCCGGCCCGCCCAACATGTTGTTGAGTATGATAAGGGCAAAGCGTCTGGGGTCGGTGCCGGCATAGGCAGGCCCGCCCACCAGCACGTGGGCCTGGTGGGTGCCCTTGTCCACCACGCGCTCGGCGGGTGGCGCAAAACTGACGGTTTGAGCGCTGTTTTGCACGCTTTCACCGCAAGTGGCGGCGGGCAGCAGCTTGTTGAGCGTACGCACAATCTGACTGAAGGGCACATCGCCATACACATAGAAGGCGGCATTGTCGGGCCGGTAGTGGGCACGGGCAAAGCGGCACGCGTCGGCCGTGGTGTACTGGCGCAGGCGCTCGGCCGAACCCAGTATGTCGCGGCCAAGGGGCTGCCCGGCATACATCATCGACTCGAACTCGTCGAAGATGAGCTCGGCGGGCGAGTCCTTGTAGCTGTCTATCTCGTCGCATATCACCTCCACCTCCTTGTCTATCTCGCTCTGCGGGTAGGTGCTGTGAAACACGATGTCGGTAAGCAGGTCGGCGGCACGTGCAAAGTCCTGCTTCAGCACAGTGGCATAATACACCGTCTCCTGCTTGGTAGTATAAGCATTAAGGTCGCCGCCCACGCGCTCCAATCCGTTGGTTATGTGACAGGCGCGGCGCCGCGTGGTGCCCTTAAACGACATGTGCTCTATAAAGTGTGCCATGCCGCTGTCGGCCCCAGCCTCGTGGCGCGTGCCGGCACACACCACATAGCCGCAGTAGAGCACGGCCGACGGGCGGTGTTCATATATCACCCGCAGTCCGCAGGGCAGAGTTGTTTGGTTGTGTGCCATTATCGCTTAAAGTATTTGCCCACCACGGGCAGGTTTGACAACGGAAAGTCGTAGTGCACCGTATGTGCCACAAACAGCACAATGCAGCCGGTGTTGACCAACAGGCGCAGCCACATTTGCGGCACATAAGCCTCCGACAGCTGCATCACTACAAAGAACAGCAACGCGATGGCCACATACACACCGATGCTCTTGAGCGGATAGTTGATAGGATAGTAGCGCTGCCCCACAACATAGCTGAGTAGCATGGCGGTGCCATAACCGGCAAAACCGGCCCATGCGCAAGCCATGTAGCCATACTGCGGCACGAATATCACATTGACGGCTATGAGCACGGCGCAACCTATGCCCGAGAACCACGCGCCCCAGATGGTGCGGTCGGTAAGTTTGTACCAAAACGACAGGTTGAAGTACACGCCCATCAGTATTTCGGCGGCCATCACAATGGGCACCACGCGCAGTCCGGGCCAATAATCGCGCCCGATGATGTGGCGCAGCACATCGATGTAGCCCACCACCACAAGGAAGGCGAGCAGGGTGAATATAAGGAAATACTTCATGGCCGAGGCGTACACCTGCCGGCTGTCTTTGTCCTTGGCCTTGCCAAACACAAAGGGCTCGTAGGCGTAGCGGAAGGCTTGGGTTATCATGGCCATGATCATGGCTATCTTCGACGCGGCGCCATAGATGCCCAACTGGGCGTGAGCGTCGTTACCTTTATATATATAGGGGAAGAGTATCTTGTCGGCCGTTTGGTTGAGTATGCCAGCAATGCCCAGCACCAATATAGGCCAGCTGTACGACATCATGCGCCCCACAAGGCGCTTGGTTTCGGCCCAACTGGCAAAACCACTGCCAAAGCCTTCCTTGAGCTCCTTGTAAAAGCAGAAGGTGATGCTGGCGGTGCAGGCCAGATTGATGTAGAAGGCATAACCCACGTCGTGGCCATTGAGCACCACATAGTAGCCCACGTTGAGGGCGATGTTGAGCACGATGAACAGCAGTTTGAGGGCTGCAAACTTGAGCGGGCGTTTCTTGTAACGCAAGTAGGCAAAGGGTATGCACTGAAAGGCATCGATGGCCACGGTTACAAACATGGTCCACACATAGGCCGGGTGGTCGGCATAGCCCATGGCCGCACTCAGCGGGTGAATAAAGGCAAACACCAGGGCCACAAACAGCAGCGAGGTGCAGCCCACCATGGCAAGGGTGGTGGCATATACCCTGCGGGGGTCCTCACACTCCTTGTTCACGAAACGGAAAAAGGTAGTTTCCATGCCATACGTCAGTATAACCAGCAGCAGGGCCGTGTAGGCATACAGATTGGTTATGACGCCATAGCCGCCACTGGCGGCACTGATTTGGGCCGTGTAGAGCGGCACAAGCAAATAGTTGAGGAAACGTCCCACTATGCTCGACATGCCATAGATGGCGGTGTCCTTGGCAAGGCCCTTCATTCCGCCGGCCTTGCCCTGTGTAGTATGATTGTCTGACATAAAAAGGATTTATGTGTGTGTTATTGTAAATACTGCGTGGCTCAACTGCCAAAGAACACATAGGCTATGCCAATGGCTGCCACTATGCCGGTAAGGTCGGCCAGCAAGCCGCAGGCCACGGCATGGCGTGTCTTGCTGATGCCCACCGAGCCAAAGTATACGGCCAGAATGTAGAAGGTGGTGTCAGTTGAGCCTTGGAATATGCAGCTCAAGCGGCCCACAAAGGAGTCGGCGCCATAGGTTTGCATGGCATCAACCATCATGCCGCGCGCACCGCTGCCCGACAGGGGTTTCATCAGTGCGGTGGGCAGTGCACCCACCCAGTCGGCATTACAGCCGGTGAGGCCGACAAGCCACTTCACCCCGTCGATGAGCCAGTCCATGGCACCCGAGGCGCGAAACACGCCTATGCCCACCAGCACGGCCACCAGGTAGGGAATGATGCGCACAGCGGTATGGAAACCCTCCTTGGCTCCCTCCACAAAGGCGTCGTACACATTGACGCGCTTGCGCACACCGGCCACTATAAAGCAGATGATGATGACAAACAGCAGCACATTGGCCGTGGTGGTGCCCACAAGGTTCATCATGGTGCTGTCCAAACGGCTGAAGCCCCAAATGATGCCGGCCACCGCCACCGACAGGCCGCCCAGCGTGGCCAGCAGCACGGGCTGCAACAGGTTGATGCGCTGAAACAAACTGGTAATAACGATGCCCGCAAGGGTTGAAAAGAAGGTGGCTATCAGTATGGGTATAAATATGTCGGTGGGCTGCGCTGCCCCCATCTGTGCACGGTACACCATGATGCTCACCGGTATGATGGTCAAGCCCGACGTGTTGAGCACCAGAAACATAATCATGGGGTTCGACGCAGTGTCCTTACGCGGATTGAGCTCCTGAAGCCCCTCCATGGCCTTGAGGCCGAGGGGTGTGGCGGCATTGTCGAGGCCAAGCATGTTGGCCGCAATGTTCATAAATATGTTGCCATACACGGGGTGCCCCTTGGGCAGGTCGGGAAACAGGCGGTTGAACACGGGGCTTAGCACGCGGGCCATGGCGTTGACCACCCCACCCTTCTCGCCAATCTTCATCACGCCGAGCCACAGCGAGAGCACGCCCGTCAAGCCGAGCGATATCTCGAAAGCGGTTTTTGACGAGTCGAAGGTGGAGTCCATAATGGCAGGAAACACGCCCACATCGCCAAAGAACACGAGTTTGACCACAGCTATAATAAAGGCTATGGCAAAGAATGCTATCCAAATGTAATTCAGAACCATGTGTGTGCAGTATGTGTCCGCCGGCCTCTAAACGGCCAGCAGTTGTATGTATAACAATGTGTATAATCAGTTGGGCACTGGCGGAGTCTGTCAGCCTGTCAACCCGTCAACCGCCGCCATCGGTCTGCAAAGTTAGTGATAAAGGGGCGGAATGACTCCCCTCACAAGCCACAATTAGTGCGCCAAACACCACATATTGTGCCAAAGTGCCACAAAAAGAGGCATAAAGTTGTAAGTGTAACATAATTAGATACAACATAATATGGCATAATAAACAAAAAAAACGTTACTTTGCAACTCAGAACCCTAATATTCTTAACAACTAAATTTACTAATCGCAGCAATTATGGAGATTCACATCGGCAGCCTTATCAGGCGCCGCCTCGACGAAAAGGGTTATTCTGTGGTGTGGCTCGCGCGCCAACTGGCCTGCAGCCGCACAAACGTGTACAAGATTTTTGAGAAACCACACATCGACACCGACATGTTGGCACGAATATCGACTGTACTCGACTACGACTTTTTCATTCTTCTGTCAAAATCTTTCCGCAACAAAGAGGCCGGCGCAAAGGCCTGAAGCGAAAACGATACAATGTAGAGAATTGAAAAAACGCTTACGAGGGGCCGTCCACACACTTTAACGTGTGGACGGCCCCTTTCACGTGTATGCGTAATGCCGCAGCGACATACCAAACAAAGTTGCCATACGGACTAAGAGCGCCCGAAAGCGCACATTATTACCCTAAAAACATTAACTTTGCAGCACAATGACAAACGACACTTTTGACATACGCGCCGAACAGACAAAACCCACGTCATCGGAGCGCGACTTTGAAAATGCCTTGCGACCGCTGCAGTTCGATGACTTTAGCGGGCAACGCAAGGTGGTGGACAACCTGCGCATATTTGTGGAGGCTGCCAAATACCGCGGCGAACCGCTCGACCACACCTTGCTGCACGGGCCTCCGGGCCTGGGCAAAACCACGCTGTCCAACATTATAGCCAACGAGCTGGGGGTGGGCTTCAAACTGACCTCGGGCCCGGTGCTCGACAAGCCGGGCGACCTGGCCGGACTGCTTACAAGCCTCGAGCCGAACGATGTGCTGTTCATCGACGAAATTCACCGTCTCTCGCCCGTGGTGGAGGAGTACCTGTACTCGGCCATGGAGGACTACCGCATCGACATCATGATAGACAAAGGGCCGGCGGCACGAAGCATACAAATTGACCTCAGCCCCTTCACCCTGGTGGGCGCCACCACACGTAGCGGACTGCTCACCGCACCACTGCGCGCACGATTTGGCATTAACCTGCACCTTGAGTACTACGACGCCGACACGCTGCAACGCATCATTGAGCGCTCGGCAAGCATACTTAAAGTGCCCATCGACGCCGAAGCGGCTGCCGAGATTGCGAGCCGCTCGCGCGGCACACCGCGTATAGCCAACGCCCTGCTGCGACGCGTGCGCGACTTTGCACAGGTGAAAGGCACCGGACGCATCGACATGCGCATTGCCTCATTCGCCCTCGAGGCTCTGAACATCGACAAGTACGGACTCGACGAAATTGATAACAAAATTCTGCTTACCATCATCGACAAGTTCAAGGGCGGACCCGTGGGCATCACCACCATAGCCACCGCCGTGGGCGAGGACGCCGGCACGGTGGAGGAGGTGTATGAGCCATTCCTCATAAAGGAGGGCTTCATTCGGCGCACACCGCGCGGGCGTGAAGTGACAGAACTGGCTTACAAGCACCTGGGACGCAGCATGTATGGCACACAGTCTGCCGAGCCGAGCCTGTTTGACGGCACAATATAATAGCCCACCCGCGGCCATGGCCCAAAGCCTCAACCCATTACAAACCTATACCCTTATTCAACATGATATCATACAACACCATCAACGTCAAGATGCCCGACATATCGCACCGCGAAACCACCGCATGGGTGCGCGCCGTGGCAGCATCGTACAACAAGCGCGTGGGCGAGGTGGCCTACGTGTTCTGCGACGACGAAAAGATACTCGAGGTGAACCGCCAATACCTCAAACACGACTATTACACCGACATCATCACCTTTGACTACTGCGAGGGCGATGTGCTGAGCGGCGACTTGTTTATCAGCCTCGACACGGTGCGCACCAATGCCGAGCAATTTGGCAAGACTTACGACGACGAGCTGCACCGCGTCATCATACACGGCATTCTGCACCTTGTGGGCATCAACGACAAGGGGCCGGGCGAGCGCGAAATAATGGAAGCAGCTGAAAACAAAGCTCTTGCGCTGCTCGACCAAATGCGCCATGCGCAAGACTGACACCCCCTTGGCGGCACGCCATCTGATATAACCTAACTGAAATTTCGGATTTAGGTTCGCACGGTCTGAATCATCGTGCAAGGCGAATGCAATCAAGCTTGCTTGAATTGCTGAGCCGCAGCCGATGATGTCAATAAATGGTGCTACGAAGAAACGCAAGCTCTAATGGGGGCGACGCGTCCCGCGTCGGGATAGAGACAGGAGTTAAATACGACCGCTACTACTGCTAATAATAGCTGCATATTTTCCCGACGCGAGACGCGTCGCCCCCATTAGAGGTAGCGTTTGGTGTGCTTTTTGCCTTCAGCCCGTACCCGTCTAAAACCGAAACTTGAGTAACCCAACATACCATCTGACATGACTACCAACTTCAAGCAGCTGGCCGAGCAGTACAAGCACGAATTGCTCGACAAAGTGGTGCCATTCTGGCTCGACAAGTCGCAAGACACCCAACACGGCGGTTACTTTACCTGCCTCGAGCGCGACGGCTCCGTGTTCGACACCGACAAGTTTGTGTGGCTGCAAGGCCGCGAGGTGTGGATGTTTGCCACGCTCTACAACAAGGTGGAGAAACGCCAGGAGTGGCTCGACTGCGCCATACAAGGGGCAGAGTTCCTGAAAAAGCATGGCCACGACGGCCACCTCAACTGGTACTTTGCCCTCGACCGCGAGGGGCACCCGCTGGTTGAGCCTTACAACATATTCTCATACACCTTTGCCGTGATAGCCTTCGGGCAGTTGAGCCTTGCCACGGGCAACAAGGAGTACGCCGACATTGCCAAGCGCACCTTCGACATCGTGCTCTCAAAGGTTGACAACCCCAAGGGCAAATGGAACAAGGCGGCACCCGGCGCACGTGCGCTCAAGAGCTTTGCGCTGCCCATGATACTCTGCAACGTGGCACTCGAAATAGAACCGCTGCTCGACCCCGACTTTATGCGCCGCACCATCGACACCTGTATACACGAGGTGATGGACGTGTTCTACCGTCCCGAACTCGGGCTGATAGTGGAGCACCTTGGCACCGACGGCCAGTTGGTCGACTGCTTCGACGGCCGTCTGCTCAACCCTGGCCATGCCATCGAGGCCATGTGGTTCATCATGGACCTCGGCAAGCGGCTTGGCCGTCAAGACCTCATCGACAAGGCCGTGCAGATAGCCTTGAACGAAGCCGAGTATGGCTGGGACAAGCAGTACGGCGGCATATTCTACTTTATGGACCGCCTTGGCCGCCCCTGCCAGCAGCTCGAGTGGGACCAAAAGCTGTGGTGGGTACACATCGAGACACTCATCACCATGCTCAAGGGCTATCAGCTCACGGGCAACGCCAAGTGCCTCGAATGGTTTGAGCGTGTGCACGAATACGTGTGGAGCCACTTTGCCGACCCCGAACACCCCGAGTGGTTTGGCTACCTCAACCGCCGCGGCGAGGTGCTGCTTCCGCTCAAGGGCGGCAAGTGGAAAGGCTGTTTCCACGTGCCACGCGGCCTCTTCCAGTGCTGGCAAATACTGGAGGACCTCGCAGGCAGAGCGTAAACATGCTAACGGACTCAAGCGCCCAACGCTACCTCTAAGTTCTACCACCAAACGCCACCTCTAATGGGGGGCGACGCGTCCCCGCGTCGGTGAAAAAGCAAAGTTCATACAACTAATAAAGGCTCACAGATAGCGCCAATTACACGCCTGTCTGTGAGCCTTTGCCTTAATGCCCCACGCGCTGCACCAAACGCGAGCTCTAATGGGGGCGACGCGTCCCGCGTCGGGATAATTAAAAGAAAAGATACAAACTACACTAAATAATAGCTGCATCTTATCCCGACGCGAGACGCGTCGCCCCCATTAGTGCTTGCGTTTATTACTTCATCTGCACATGAATCCGCACAATTTGAGCTTCGACACGTCCTTATCAGCGCTCAAATTCTGCCAGTATCTTATCGGCAGTTTGCTTCATTGTGTCAGCATCGAGTTGCAGTTTCGGCTTGCGAAAATCCATGTCGCCCTCGCTCTGCAGCGGCACAAGATGAATGTGAGCATGGTTCACCTCAAGGCCGAGCACAGCCATGCCCACCTTGCGGCAGGGAAAAGCACGCTGAATGGCCAGAGCCACCTTCTTGGCAAACACCACCATGTCGGCAAGTTCCTCATCGCTCAAGTCGAAGATGTAGTCCACCTCATGCTTAGGCACCACCAGTGTGTGGCCCTGCGCCAAAGGGTTGATGTCGAGAAAAGCATAAAACTTGTCACTCTCGGCACACTTGTAAGAGGGTATTTCGCCCGCAATGATTTTAGAGAATATTGTCATAAGGCTAAAGTATTATATGTTGGGGTAACGGGTTATTATATGTAACAATATAACAAGCAAAATGAGTTTATAAGCCCGTGCTACAGCCAGCCTGCCGGCACAGCCACAAGTCACACAACCTATAAACTCATCAAGCCACTTTTAGATTGAAATGTTCAGTATTTCGAGGTGCACAGTACCCTGCGGTATTTTCACCTCAACCACATCGCCCACTTTCTTGCCAAGCAAACCCTGGGCAATAGGTGTGGTGCTCGATATTTTGCCTTCGCGCAGGTTAGCCTCGCTTTCGCTCACAATGGTATATTTCATCACCATGCCATTCTTCACGTTCTTCATCTCGACGGTTGTCAGTATCTGCACTGTGTCGGCCTTAATCTTCGACTTGTCGATGATTTTAGCCTCAGCAATAGCCTTTTTCAGAGCCGCAATGCGACCCTCAAGCTTTGCCTGGTTTTCCTTGGCAGCGTCGTACTCGCTGTTTTCTGACAAGTCGCCCTTATCAGCAGCCTCGGCTATGGCGGCAGATGCAGCGGGGCGTTCAATTGATTCCATGTGACGGAGCTGGGCTACCATCTTGTCGTAGCCCTCTTGAGTCATGTAAGCCATAATTACTGTTTGGTATTATATTTATTATTTGTTTGTTATACAGTGGTTGCCGGATAGTAGCACTAAGGTAACAGCTAAAAAAAACCGAAAGAACTCCCGCGACGCTTGCGTTGGAATCCTTTCAACTTCACCTTAATAACTATTTCCGAGTGCAAATATAACCCTTTATTTTGAATAGAGCAAACAAAAGCATTCGCGTGCCACGCTTTTGCCAACTTAAATGCCTACATTTGCAATCCACACATTCACACATCTAACACACCCTATATGGAAAAGATACACGGATTGATAGACGCGCCGTTCACTCCCTTCCACCCCAACGGCGAGGTAAACTACGAGCCCATACCCGCCTATGCCGACCTCCTGGCCCGCAACGGGCTGAAAGGCGTGTTCATCAACGGCTCGTCGGGCGAAGGCTACATGCTCACCGAGCAAGAGCGCATGCAGCTGGCCGAAGCATGGGTAAAGGCTGTGCCGGCCCACTTCAAGGTAATCGTACACGTGGGCAGCACCTGCGTCAAGAGCAGCAGCCGCCTGGCAGAGCACGCCCAGCAAATAGGCGCATGGGGCATTGGCGCCATGGCTCCCCCCTTTCCCAAGGTGGCACGTATTGAGGAACTTGTAAAGTACTGTGAGGAGATAGCCTGCGGTGCCCCCAACCTGCCCTTCTACTTCTACCACATACCAGCCTTCAACGGCGCCTACCTCTCCATGCTCGACTTTCTCAAGGCCGTCGACGGGCGCATACCCAACTTTGCCGGCATCAAATACACCTTCGAGAGCCTCTACGAGTACAACCGCTGCCGACGCTACAAGGACGGCAAGTTCGACATGCTGCACGGCCAGGACGAAACCATACTGCCCTGCCTGGCCATGGGCGGCGCACAAGGCGGCATTGGCGGCACTACCAACTACAACGGACGCGTGCTCACGGGCATAATTGATGCCTGGCAGCAAGGCGACCTTGAGCGTGCACGCGAACTGCAGAACTATGCACAGGACGTCATCGACGTCATTTGCCACTTCCGCGGCAACATCGTGGGCGGTAAGCGCATCATGAAGCTCATCGGCCTCGACCTCGGGCCTAACCGCACCCCTTTCCAAAACATCACCGACAACGAGGAGGCACAACTGCGCAAGGAACTCGAAGCCATCGACTTCTTCAACCGCTGCAACAAGTAGCCCCCGCCACACACGGGCCTCCCCCCACACACAGGTCACCCCGCATGGTGAGCCGCATCAGCATGGTGTTGATGCACTCGCCATGCGGGGTGACCCGTTTTGGCGCATCAACATACGGGGCCTGGGCCGCATCATTACACACTGCGGGCGCCGGCCATCACATTGTCGAGCAGGGCGTGCAAATGGCCTGCATAATAAAGCGGTATGTTGTACAGCGTAAATGTATCGCCATTGGGCTTTGCTATCACGTCCGACGTCATAGGGCCGTTCCACAAGCGCAAGGCCACATTCTCCTTGCTCTCCGACATAAACAAGTGCAGCGAGCGCAACTTGGCATTACTGCCCGTTTTCACCTCAATGGGCAACAGGTGCGACTTGTAGCTGATCAGAAAGTCAATCTCGGCCTGCGAGTTCTTGGCATCGCGCACCCAAAACATACGCTTCTCACCAAACACCACCGAGGCTCCAAGCAATTCCTGCCCCACAATATGCTCTGCCATGCCACCATTCCACAGTTCGTCGGCATCTTTGCCAAACAACAAGTCTTCCTGCATGCCCGCCACATAGTTCACCAGTCCGGTATCGAGCCACAACAGTTTGGGGCTCTTTTTCAGGTCGGGCAACATGGGCAAGGTGGTGGTAGATTGCGGGTACACCAGTTCAAGGAGCAAAGTCTTCTCCAATGTGCGGAAAGCATTTCCCGCCTCTGCGGCCTTAAAGGTTGACCCCGTAAATTTTGCAAACTGAATGCGGTGTCCTGCCGAGGCCCACCCATAACTCAATATATACCTGATGGCGTCTTGCTCCTTGCGGTTGCCTGCATATTTCTCCACGTCGTCACGATAGCCCGACAGCAGAGAGTTGAACACCCCGTTCAGCCTTACTATGTCAGCATACTTGGCATAATTTGCCACAGCCTCGGGCAAGCCGCCCACTATCATGTATTTCTTAAACAAATCTAACGCATAATGATGCAACGAGGCTGGCAGAGCCACGCTTTCGATGGCATCGGCCATGGCAGACTGGCCTATGGCACGCAAAAATTCTACAAAGGTGCACGGGTGCAGTGCCATATACTCCACTCTGCCCACCGGAAATGATATGTAGCGTCCCATCAGGCTCTCGAGCAACGACCCTGCTGCAATCACATACAGGTCGGGACGCTTTTCGTAGAAATAGCGCAGGGCTTGCACGGCTTTCGGCTCATTCTGTATTTCGTCTATAAATATCAATGTACGCTTATGCACGTCTTGCGCTATATTGGCCTTGAAGTAGATACCCGCCAGCAAATCGTCAAACGAATAGTCTGCCGCAAACAAATCGGCAGACTCTTTCTCTTCCAAATTCATATATATATAGGTGTCAAAATCCTTGGCAAACAGCTCTACCAAGGTGGTTTTGCCCACCTGACGGGCTCCGCGCAGCACAAGCGGTTTGCGTTCTTCCTTGTTGGCCCACCGACGGAGGTATTTTATGGCATTTCTCTCAAACATACGTAATCTGTTTATTATCAAGCACAAAGATACATATTAACAACCATTTCCAAACCAAAAACACCCGATTTTTCATCCATTTCCAAACCAAAATTCGGGAAAAACGTAACCATTTCCAAACCAAAACACCCAGTTTCTCATCTATTTCCAAACCAAAATTCGGGAAAAACGTGACCATTTCCAAACCAAAACACTCGGTTTTTCAACCATCTCCAAACCAAAAATTCGGAAAAACGTAACCATTTCCAAACCAAAGCACCCGATTTTTCATCCATTTCCAAACCAAAATTCGGAAAAGCGCAACCTTTTCCAAACCAAAGCACACTTACTCTTGTTTCGGATTTAGACGAGCACGGATTGAATCATCGTGCAAGGCGAATGCAATCAAGCTTGCTTGAATTGCTGAACCGCAGCCGATGATGTCAATAAAAGGCCAAAATCAACAAACGCTATCTCTAATGGGGGCGACGCGTCCCGCGGGAAAATATGCAGCTATTATTTAGTAACGTTCGTGTTTCCCTCCATTCTCTTTCCCGACGCGAGACGCGTCGCCCCCATTAGTGCTTGCGCTTCTTCAAGCACAAGGCACAAAACAACGGCACAAGGCTACGCGGATTTCCGGTCATGGGAGGGCGGATTTCCGGTCGTGGGAGGGCGAATTTTCTGTCATGGGGGAGAGAATTTTCTGTTGCTCCTACCAAAAATCCGCCCTCCCGTAACAGAAAATCCGCCCTCCCTATGCCGTAAAACCACGCGCCTGCAACCCCTAATGCCACCCCCACACCCGCACACAGCAAACAGTGCGCACTGCAAAGTACGTGTGCATAAAGATAAATTATTCGCGCGCATAGTCTACTTTCTGCATACTAATTTACACAAAAACAGGTCATCGTGCTAAAAAATTGGCTTTATGCTTGTCAGATAAATATATTTCTGTAATTTTGCCATCAAGATCAACTAACAATTTTATTTAATTGTATGAATAAAATACTACGTTTATGTACTGTAGTGCTTGCTTCATGCTGTTTCGTGCATAGTTATGCGCAGCGTGAAATTAAGTTCAGCTACTGCAACGACTCGCTGTCGAACTTTTCGGAAATGGTACAGAACCAGCAAGAATCTGGCTCTTTGCGCTTTGGCGCAGCCATACTCATACCCGGTCCACGCCTTAAGGCACTGATTGGTCAGAAAATCACACATGTGCGCTTTCGCTGCACCTCAGGCATTTCGGGCATCTCGGTATGGGCACGCAACAGTCTCAAGGACTACGTGATAGGCGCCCCCACCCGCCTGAACAAATCGGTGGCTGGCTGGAACGATGTCACACTCAACACACCAATCGACATTACCGGCGACGACCTCTATATAGGCTATAACGGCACTGCCGAACCAGGAGCCGGCGTTGTGTGCGACGGCACGGTGAATGCCAACGGCACATTCTTTTACGACGGCAGCCAGTGGAGAGACTTGAGCACCGAGCAGTATCCGCCCTTCTGCATACAAGCCTTTGCACAAGCCGACAACGATGCACCTCTCGTTGACCTGGCTACCGAAAAGGTGACCTTTGACAATGCCTACACCAAGATGGGCGATACCGCAAAGGGTACCATCAATGTGGGCAACTATGGTGTTGACCCCGTGGCAGCGCCCAAACTCTATTACAGCGTAGGCGGCGGACAGCCCGTCGAGGTGTCGGTAAGCGGCACTATCAAGCCCAACAACACACAGCAGTACAGCTTTGAGGTGCCCACCAAGGACCTTGCCGAGGGAAAAATCCCCCTCCGCGCATGGATTTCGACCGACGACATATATAAGGGCAACGACAGCATCGACACCAACTTGCTCATTTACTCTACCAGTTTCCCGCACAAAGTGCTGGTTGAACACTTCACCACGCTGAAGTGTGTCAACTGCCCCGACGGACATAAAGCCCTGTCGGCATTGCTCTCCGGACGCAAGGACTATGTGTGGGTGGCCCACCACATTGGTTATCAACAGGACGAGCTCACACAGTCGGAGTCATACGGCCTGCAAGCCTTCGGCGCCACCTCGGCCCCGCTTGCCATGTTCGACCGCAGAGCGCTCTCGTCGAGCAAGTCTGCCTCTCAGCCTACCATGTACATCAGCTACAGCGGAGGTGTGCAAGCTACGCTCAAGTACATACAGCCCGACTTTGAAAAGTGTGCCAGCACGCCTGCCTTTGTGTCGGTAAACATCGAAAATAGCTACGACCCCGCCACACGCACCCTGAGCACTACCGTCAGCGGCACACGCAACGCCATATTCAGCGAATTTTACGACCAGGCTAACCTTACTGTCGAGCTGGTGGAGGACCATGTGCAGACTAACGCCTCACAAACTGGCAGCGGCGAAAAGGTGCATAACAATGTGTTCAGGACGGCCCTCACACGTTTTGACGGCGACGAAATAAACTGGAACGGCGACACTTACAGCGAAACATACACTACCACGCTGCCCGACTCTTGGAAGAGCAACAATGTGCGCGTAGTGGCCTTTGTCAACCTGCCATTCAGCAGCAACGAAACTGAACACGCCGATGTGCTCAACGCTGCCCAGCTCAACATCAACTATGCCACGGGCATTAACAATGTGGAGGCCGGTGCGGCACAGGTGCTCGACCGCGCTTGCTACAACCTGCAAGGCCAGCGCATCAGCCAGCCCACCACCAACGGCGCATACATTGAGCGCATTGTCACACCGCAAGGCGTGCGCATCAGCAAGCGCATTAAGTAAGCACATCGCGCTGGCAGAATACTTTCCGTTAACGGGGTTACAAGTTGACAAGTTGACGAGTAAGTGTGCTACACGCTACTTATTATATGAAAGTCAGAATGGCAAGAAACTGGGCAAACTTACCCGTTAACCCGTCAACTTGTCAACTTGATTACTAAACCCGCCGACATGTAAGCATAATATTACCTTAAGCAAGCGCCCTCGCCTGGTGGTCTGAACCAACCGGTGCAGAGTGGCTACTTACTAAAACACACAAATATATGAAGAAAGCTTTACTCACCGCAGCCTTGGCTGCCTGCGCATTTGCAAGTGCCTCAGCACAAGTAAATGACAACTTTACGGGCCACATTTTCAGCGCCATGTCTGACAACGGACGCTACGTGGCCGAGTCGATGGACGGAAGCATCAGTTTCCTTGACCGCTGGACGGGTGCCACATGGACTTACACTAACGACAATGCCAACGGTGGCAACGGCCACTGCGTCAGCAACACGGGCATGCTTGTGGGCACCAACGGCACAGCGCCTTGCTACTGGCTTGACGGCACATGCTATGAACTGCCCTTGCTCGAAAAGACCTCGGGCGAACTTGGCGGCTGCAACGCCATCACACCCGACGGCAAATACATTGTGGGCGACCTCGGCACAGGCGTTGGGTTTGGCACCGCAGACGGACTGATGAACTGCCCCGCCATCTGGACACGTCAGGACGATGGCACTTACAAGGTTGACACACTGGCCCACCCTCACCACGACTTTACAGGACGCGCCCCGCAGTATGTCATGTTCAACGACATCTCGGCCGACGGCTCTGTTATTGTGTGCCAGGTGCGCGACTACACAGGTTTCTACAACTATCCCGCCATCTACAAGAAGGGCGCCGATGGCAAGTGGAGCTTCACCGTTGTGGGCGATGGTCTGATTTGGGACGCCGAAAAAATTAAGAACGTTCCTGCCGAACCGGTTGACCCCTCGAGTGAAGTGCCTGTGCCGCAGAGCTACTTCACCGCAGCTGACACGGTGACTTACAACAATGCCGTGACCGAATATACTCAAGCTGCAAAGGACGCTCAAGACGGGCTTATACCTTGGGACTCTGTGCCACCGTACCCCGAATTTTGGATGTTCATCACCGATAATCACGACCAGTGGGCTGCCGACTCTGCTGCATACCAGGCAAAGGTGGCCAAGTACTACGAGGACTTTGATGTTTACCAGCAGGCACTGAGAGATGCCACATTCGGCAACAGCTTCCAGTTCAACAACTTGGTGCTCTCAGCCAACGGCAAGTATCTTGGCACAACGTTTGAAACCTCTGACCCCGATGCCGACCCCGAAATGGGTTACGGCGAAAGCCACAGCTACCCCACCGTTATCGACCTCACCGGCGATGAGCCCGAGGTGAACGTTTACGACAACATGGTGGACGCTACAACTACCTCTGTAGCCAACGACGGACAAATTATCGCTTGCACACCTGTTCTTGACTATGCGCGCAACTCATTTGTTATTAAGGATGCCGAGAGCGACCCCGTCAATTTCTACGACTACATTGCTGCCCGCAACGAAAAGGCTGGTATCTTCCTCAAGGAGAACTACTCATTCAACGTGCCCGTGTCTGACGATGAAGGTGGCGAAGAACCGGGTTGGGGCGACGAAGGTGGCTTGCTTGCCCACAAGAAGGCGCTCAAGTTTACTGCCAAGGACTACAGCATTGTAAACGACAGCATCGTTACCGGTACTGTGTTTGGCAACTCGGACAACACCATCTTCAACTCATTCATGATGGAAGAGTTCTCTGACCCCGAAGGCATGGGCACTTACCGCTCATACGTTATCGACCTCAACGAGAATGCACAGTCTGGCATCAAGGGTGTGAAGAAGGCCGACGAGGCTGACGCTGCCGTAATTGGCCGCGAATACTACAACATCAATGGCCAGCGCATCAGCGCAGCTCCCGCCAAGGGCATCTACCTTGAAAAGCGCATCACTGCCAACGGCTTCACCACTGTTAAGCACGTTAAGTAAGACGCGCTGCTACGCTACAACGCATTAGCCCTGGCGCCCCTTGGCGCAACGGCTAATGCTGGCAACACTCTAAACATCACTATATTATGATAAAGCTGCCGCAGCACCTGCATGGGTGTTGCGGCCTTTTGTTTGTGCCATGTTGGCCGCCTAAATGGCGGTGCAGAGCAAAAGCATGGCTTAAAAGAGGGCTACGTTGCGCTATTTTACCTATATTTGCGACTGAAACGTACTTGGTGATAATCCCATACCCCATAATCCAAGGAGAAGGCAGCCCAACAAGCCAAAGTGCCTTTTTAACCTTATAACCTTATAACCTCCTAACTCCCTGCCTAACACACAAAGGTTACTTTATAACCTCATAACCCCATAACCTCATAACCCCCTCTCCCCCTCCCACACATGAAACTATTTGCAAAAACTGCCGTATTCATCGCAACTTTGCTCTGCACTACGGTGCCCAAGTTGCAGGCACAGAGTGCCAACTTCCACGTAGTGCCACTGCCCAAGGTAGTGCGCAGCACGCAGGCGGGCGACTTTACCCTGAACGCCCGCACGCTGATATGCTACCCACAGGGCAACAAGCAGCTCAAGCAGCAAGCCACCATGCTGGCCAACTACATCAAGCAAGCCACCGGACTGCAACTTTCTACCACTACCCTGGCAGCACAGCGCAACTGCATCAAACTGAGCAGCGTGCTGCGCCACACCAACCCCGAGGCTTACACCATCAGAGTGAACAGCGACATGGTATTTGTAGACGGCGCATCAGCGGCCGGCTGCTTTTACGGCGTGCAAACGCTGCGCAAGGCCCTGCCCACCGGTGTGGCACAACAGGTGCTGATACCGGCCACCGAGGTAAATGACTGGCCGCGCTTCAGCTACCGCGGTGCCCACCTCGACGTGGCGCGCCATTTTGTGACAGCCGACTCGGTGCGACGTTTTATCGACATGCTGGCGTTGCACAACATCAACCGCTTTCATTGGCACCTGACCGACGACCAAGGGTGGCGCATCGAAATAAAGAAGTATCCGCTCCTGACCAAGATTGGCGCACGACGCGCCCAAACCGTCATCGGCCACAACAGCGGCCAATATGACGGCACACCCTATGGCGGCTATTACACACAGAAGGACATCAAGGACATTGTGCGCTACGCTGCCGAACGACACATCACCATCATACCCGAGATTGACATGCCCGGCCACATGCAGGCCGCCCTGGCCGCCTACCCCGAACTGGGCTGCACCGGAGGGCCCTACCAGGTGTGGCAGCAATGGGGCGTGACGGACAGTGTGTTGTGTGTGGGCAATGACAAAACGCTCCATTTCATCGACGATGTGCTCGACGAGGTGGTGGTACTCTTCCCGTCGGAGTATATACACATAGGCGGCGACGAGTGTCCTAAAACCATGTGGAAGCGCTGCCCGAAGTGTCAGGCGCGCATTGCTGCGGAACACTTGCAGGCCGACGGCCGCCACACGGCCGAGGAACGCTTGCAAAGTTTTCTCATACGCCATGCCGAGCAACACCTCAACCAGCTTGGCCGCCAAATGATTGGGTGGGACGAGACGCTCGAGGGCGGACTCGCCCCCAACGCCACCGTCATGTCGTGGCGCGGCGAGGGCGGCGGCATTGAGGCGGCACGCCTGAAGCACAAGGTTATCATGACGCCCAACACCTATCTGTACTTCGACTACTACCAAAGTGCCGACAAAGCGCACGAGCCCGAGGCCATCGGTGGCTATCTGCCCTTGCAGCATGTGTACAGCTACGAACCTGTGCCACGCAGCCTCGCCCCCGACGAGCAGCAATACATCATCGGTGCACAGGCCAACCTGTGGACGGAGTATATCAAGACATTCAAGCAAGTGGAGTATATGGAACTGCCGCGACTGGCTGCACTGAGCGAGGTGCAGTGGTGTGACGCCGGGCAGAAGGACTACGGACAGTTTGTAACCCGCCTGCAACGCCTCATCGACACGTATAGGCTGCAGGGCTACAACTTTGCCAAGGTGATATACAATGTGGGGGTGACACTGGCCACCGACACAACGAACCACTGCATACGCGCCACACTGTCCACCATCGACAACGCGCCCATTCACTACACACTCGACGGCACAACGCCTACCACCGCCTCGCCACGCTATGCAGAACCTCTGCGCATCACTGTCCCCTGCCAACTGCGCGCAGCGGCTTTCCGCCCGTGGGGCGCAACGCACGAGGTGCAGCGCACTTTCAACTTCAACAAGGCCACGGCCTGCCCCATCACCCTGCTGCAGCAGCCTCACCCCAAACAGGTGTATGGCGGGGCCACGCTATTGGTGGACGGACTTACGGCCAGCGACACCAATTATGCCTCGGGCCGCTGGATAGGTTTCTGCGGCAACGACCTTGAGGCGGTGATAGACCTTGGCAGCGTAATGCCGATCAGCCGTGCCAGCATCAATACTTGTGTGGAGAAGGGCTATTGGCTGTTCGATGCGCGCCGCTTTGAGGTGTCAGCCTCTGCCGACGGCCGCACCTTCGCCCCGCTTGCCGCCGAGGACTATCCTGCCCTCACCGAACAATCGCCAAACCAAATTAACACGCACACGCTGCAGTTTGCCACCACAGCCGCGCGTTATGTCAAGGTGAAGGTTGTGTCGGAACACACCATTCCGGCCTGGCACCCGGGACATGGCAACCCTGGTTTTGTGTTTGTCGATGAAATCGCGGTATTTTGACAATGTGGTAATGTGGCGCAGCAAAACGCGTCACATTATCACATTAGCATATTACCACATTAGCATATCAGCACATTAAAAAGAGCGCGCCACGGCAGCAGCAACCCAAATATTATCACTACTTTTGCACATTAGTACCTCAGAGTGCACAAGCACAAGCTATCAAGTAACACTATAATAACAACATCAAGCGTTTAATCTCAATGAAACAGTACAACTTGGTGAACAACATCTTAGGTTGGCTCACCTTTGCCATTGCGGCCTTCACCTACTGCTCAACGGTGGAGCCTACGGCAAGCTTCTGGGATTGCCCTGAGTTTATCACCACAGCATACAAGCTGGAGGTGGGCCACCCCCCTGGCGCACCCTTCTTTATGCTCACGGGCAACTTCTTCACACAGTTTACGAGCGACCCCACAAAGGTGGCTTTCTGTGTCAACATCATGTCGGCCCTGCTTTCGGCCCTGTGTATCCTGTTCCTGTTCTGGACCATCACACACCTGGCACGCAAGCTTATCACCCCCGATGGCAAGGTGACCACCCTCACCCAACTCATCACCGTGATGGGCTGCGGCTTGACAGGCGCCCTGGCCTACACGTGGAGCGACACCTTCTGGTTCTCGGCAGTTGAGGGCGAGGTATACGCCTACTCTTCTATGTTCACCGCCTTGGTGTTCTGGCTCATTCTTAAATGGGAGGACCATGCCGACGAGCCGCACTCCGACCGCTGGCTGGTGCTTATATTCTACCTCACCGGTTTGTCTATTGGCGTGCACTTGCTCAGCTTGCTCTGCTTGCCCGCCATTGCCCTGGTTTACTACTACAAGCGCAACCCCAAGGCCAACCTCAAGGGCTCATTGGTAGCCCTCATCGTGTCGATGCTGCTGGTGGCTGCGGTGCTTTACGGCGTTGTGCCAGGCATTGTAAAGGTAGGCGGCTGGTTCGAGTGGTTCTTTACCAACGACCTCGGCATGCCCTTCAATGTGGGTATGATTGTTTACCTCGTGGCACTGATAGCCGTGGTGCTCACCGCCATTTGGAGCACTACCACCGTCAACCACGCACGCACCAAACTGCTCTACTTGCTCAGTGTTGCCCTGCTTGGCATACCCTTCATGGGACATGGCGCCGTGTCGGCCGTACTTGGCATTGTTGTGCTCATCGCACTCTACGTGCTGCTCGGGCTCAAAGGCAAGGACGGCAACTATTTTGTGCGCAAGCGCTTTTTGAACACCTCGCTGCTGTGCATGCTGATGCTTATGATTGGCTACTCGTCGTACGCAGTTATCGTGATACGCTCTACGCAAAATCCGCCCATGGACCAGAACTCGCCCGAGGATATCTTTACCCTTGGCACGTACATGGGACGCGAGCAGTACGGCTCATACCCCTTGTTCAAGGGCGAAGCCTTCTGCTCACAAGGCCAGGCCGTGCAGGTTGGCGCCATCAACTATGTGAAGAACGACCGCACACAGCGTGTGGAGAAAGCTGACCCCTCGGAGCCCGACCGCTACGAGGACATTGAGGAAACCTCGGGCATAGAATATCCCGGCGGGCTGACCATGATGCTGCCACGCATCTGGAGTGCGGCACATGCACAACAGTATCAAGACATTCTGGGCGACGACTTGCAGTATAAGGACGTGACCTTCAGCGACAAGGACGGCAACACCTACCCCGGACAGATGCCCACACAGTGGTCGAACCTGAAGTTCTTCCTGTCATACCAGGTTAACTTTATGTACTGGCGCTACTTTATGTGGAACTTTGCCGGACGACAGAACGACATTCAAGGACTTGGCGAACTCGAGCACGGCAACTGGATTACGGGCATTCCGTTCATCGACAATGCCATGTATGGCGACCAAAGCCTGCTGCCCAAGTCACTGCAAGAGAACAAGGGACACAACGTGTTCTACTGTCTGCCGCTCATATTGGGCTTGATAGGCCTTTTCTTCCAGGCTTATCGTGGTGAAAAGGGCGTGCGCCAGTTCTGGGTGGTGTTCTTCCTCTTCTTCATGACCGGATTGGCCATCGTGCTGTATCTTAACCAGACACCTTCGCAACCGCGTGAGCGCGACTACGCTTATGCCGGCTCGTTCTACGCCTTTGCCATCTGGATTGGACTTGGCGTGGCTGCCCTGGCATCGTGGGCCGAAAAGCTGCTGAAGAGCAAACCACAACTGGCTGCCGCACTGGCATCGGTGGTGGGTGTGCTCGTACCGCTGCAAATGGTGAGCCAGACGTGGGACGACCACGACCGCTCTAACCGCTTCACCTGCCGCGACTTTGGCGCCAACTACCTTAACACGCTGCCCGACAAGGGCTGTCCGGTGATATTTACCAACGGCGACAACGACACCTTCCCCTTGTGGTACAACCAGGAGGTTGAAGGCACCCGCACAGACGCCCGCGTTTGCAACCTCAGCTATTTGCAGACCGACTGGTACACCGACCAGATGCGACGTCCGGCCTACGACTCTAAGCCGCTGCCCATCACATGGAGCCGCTACTACTATGTAGACAACGGCAAGCACTCGTACTACCCCATACGTCCTGAACACAAGGCCGAGCTCGACGAGCTAAAGAAGCAGAACCCGAAGGTTGACCCCTACGAGCTGTCGTACATACTCGACCACTACGTGAAGAAGGCCGAAGGTGGCTACTTCCCCACCGACTCGGTGGTTGTGAGTGTGAACAAGCAGGCCGTGATTGAAAGCGGCATGTATCTGCCCATGGGCAAGGACTCTATCCCCGACAAGATGATTATCTCGCTCAAGAATGCTCAACAGAAGCAGGGCGGCTTGTACCGCAATGAGGTGATGATATATGAAATGCTGGCACACGCCGACTGGAAGCGCCCCATGTACATGAGCGTGACACTCGGCCCGGGCAACTATGCCGGACTCGACAACTACTGTGTGCTCGAAGGCCTTGCCTACCGCATCACACCGTTCAACTACGGACAGATGGGCATGATTGACAGCAACCTCATGTACAAGAACATGATGACACGCTTTAAGTACGGCAACGTGGCACACCGCGGCATCTACATGGACGAGACCACCGGCCGCATGTGCAAGACACACCGCCGCATGTTCCTCATGCTGGCCGACAACCTGCTGCGACAGGGCGACAACGACAAGGCGCGCAAGGTGCTCGAAAAGTGCGAGGCCGTGCTGCCGGGCTACAGTGTGCCTTACGACGACGAGGACTCGCAGTTGGCAAGACTGCTGGCCGAGGCCGGTTGCAACAAGTTGGCCTCTAACGTGGCCACACAGGTGATAGACTACGACTTGCAGTATCTGCAATATCTGGCATCGCTTGGCACCGACCGCCTCAACACTTACGGCCGCACATCATACTTCCTTGTGCAGAGCCTGTTGGAGGCCGGAACCGCACTGCAAAAGGCTGACGCCGCCAAGGCCAAGCTGTACAACACGCGCATAAGCCAGTGCATGAGGGGCAATGCAGCTGCCCAGTTGGGTATGCAAATCTACCAACAGCAGATTTGCGGACAGGCCGCTGGCAACTAACATAGAACGAGAGTTTGGAGTCTTGAGGGACTATACTGCATAAGGGCTGGCACAGCCATACCACCTTCATGGTTTGGCTATCTTGCAACAACACAACCCGGCGCACATAGCCCTGAGTCTCCAAACTCTCTTTGTGTAATATCTAAAACATACCAAACACCCGTGATAATCGAACAACCTGCCTGCATACTGCGCTGGCTGTACCCGCGCGCCCTATGGCGCATGGACAAGCACGAAAGGGCCGTATACCTCACTTTCGACGACGGCCCCATACCCGAGGTGACACCCTGGGTGCTCGACGTGCTCGACCACTACGGCATCAAAGCCACCTTCTTTATGGTGGGCGACAACATACGCAAGCACCCCAAGGAGTTCGAGATGGTGAAAAGCCGCGGGCACAGACTGGGCAACCACACTTACAACCACATAGGCGGACTGCTGCACGGCATACGCTCGTATGTGCGCAATGTGGACAAGGCCAACGAGTATCTGCACACCGATTTGTTCCGCCCGCCGCATGGGTGGATGAAGTGGGAGCAATACATCATGGTGATGCTGCGCTACCGCGTGGTGATGTGGGACCTCGTAACACGCGACTATTCCACCCGCCTCAACGGGCGCGACGTGTTGCTCAATGTGCGGCGCTACGCCCGCAACGGCAGCATCATCACCTTTCACGACTCGCTAAAGAGCCAGGACAAACTGCTCTACGCCCTGCCGCGCGCCATTGAGTGGCTGCTTTCGCAGGGCTACACCTTCAAGGTGTTTGACTGACCAACCATTTGGTATGTTATACAAATTACCCGTTTGAGAGCCTCATGGCTTTCAAACGGGTAATTTGTGTATTATAGCTACCTAAAAGGTCAAGTTGCCCGAAATGCGCTACCCAAAAACGCAAGATGCGCTGCCCTAAAACGCAAGCACTAATGGGGGCGACGCGTCCCGCGTCGGTTTTTCAGCAGCCTCGTCTCGCATCAGAGACTATGGCAAAGGCTCACAGACAAGCGTGTAAATACTGCAGTCTGCGAGCCTTTATTTATGATATTTTTCCCGACGCGAGACGCGTCGCCCCCATTAGTGCTTGCGTTTAGTGCTTGCGTTTGGTGTAGCGTTTAGTGCTAGAGTCCGTTCGCATGGTTACGTTTCATCGTACAGCAATACACTTTCAGTCATTTTCCCCTACACCCCATGCGGCGCATCAATCACGTGGCACAAGCGGTACACATCAGCCTCAAAGGTGTCGCGCAGCTTGGCACGGGCCTTCATGCCCGACTTGTAGTTATAGATGGTTTGGGTGGAATAAAACAGCAGTGTAGCTATCTCCTGCGACGAGGTGACACCAAGGCGCATCAGCGCAAATATGCGCAACTCGGTGGTGAGGGCGTGAGGCGATGGCGGCAATATCTGTGCATCATCGCGCAACAGGCCGTTGAACTGCTTTACAAAGTCGGGGTAAAGCATGATGAAAGCGCGGTCAAAACGGTCGTAGAAGGTGCGCGCTTCCTCTTCCTGCACCCGCACCCTGTTCACCTTTGCCAGCAATTCGTCGGTCTTGCCAGCCTTCAAACAACGCGCCACAAGTTTGCTCACACTGTCGAGCTTGCCTATGTAGATGGCACTGAGGTCGAGGAACAGACGCAAGTAGGTTTCGCGGTGGCGATTGGTCTCGCTCAACTGCCGGTTGAGAGCCTCGAGCTGCGTGTTCTGCGCACGCATTTGCAGACGCCGCAAATTGAGCTTCTTATTCTGCTTTACACTCAGCACAATGAGCGCCAGCAGTCCAACCGACAACACACTCAGGCCAACCAAGCCCCAACGCAGCCACGTGGTGCGGTTGTTGAGCTGCTGCTGGTAGGCCGACACAATCTTGGGCAAGATGCGCGATATTTCGAGCATACGCAAACGGTTGTTGTAGAATTGTGCGTCCTCCATTGAGCAATATACGTAGCGCACGGCACGGTCGGAATAACGCTTGTCCTTTTCGTAGAGGTAGAGCGAGAGTTCCTGCAAGGCCAAATTCTCCTTGAGCGGACACACCTGGTCGGATATGCCGGCTTGCACCAAATAATACTCATAAAGGTCGATGCGTCCGAGCATCTTGTAACCACGCGCTATGGCGTAGGCTGCCGAGGCATACAAACGGTCGTCGAGACCCACCTGTTGCAGCACCTTCTTATAGTATACTATGGCCTTGGGGTCGTTTTTGCCGTAGTACATGGCCTCGCCCGTCAGATAGTTGTACATGGCACTGCCGCGTGGGGCATAAGTTATGGCTTGCCTAAGGTAGTGAAGGCGCAACCGTGCCAGCTGGGGCGCAAACTCGTGGTCGTTGCAGTAGGCAGTCCAAAAGTTGTAGAGCCAAGCCATTGAGTAATAGTAGTTGAAACGCAACGAGGGGTGGAGCGTCTCCACATTGACGCGCTGCAGCTCGTCCTGCGCCTGGCTGTAATAGCCACCGGTGGCAAGTAGCAAACCGCGGTGAATGCGAAAATTGTCGATGAATACGGCATTATTTGCTTGTTCGGCCAGTTGCAAGCCACGCTTTACGTATACCATTGCCGAGTCGAAACGGAACGTGTAATATGCCTCGAACAAGCGGTTGTAGGCGTGCAGCCGTTCCTCGTCGGTGCGTGCCCGGTGCAGTCTGGCTTTGAGTGCGTCTATGTGCCGTTGCTTGGCTGCTGCGTATTGGGGGCGTCGCGCCACATAACTGTCAAGCCGGTCAAGGTCGGCCTCGGAGGCTCGCACGGCAGTTTGTGCCAATGCGAATATACAAAAAAGTAAAAAGGCTCTTCGCAACATGTTTTTGGGCGTTTTAGGGGATTACGGGCGCAAATATACTACTTACTTTTTAATAACACACATTTACTTTAGCCGTTTTTTAGTATTGCCGCAACTTATTGATAGTCAAAGCGTATCACATTTTTTGCTTTCTAAAAAGTTTACTACGGATTTACTCACACATACATCTGCGCCGCCACCGTCATAACTTTGTCAACGCAATCGGCAAGCATCGCGCTTTTGAAAAGTGGACGTTGCAGATTGCCCGACGAATTGACACCTCTACAAATCAAAATCATACCTCATGAAATCTGTTACTTTTCAAGCCTTAACCTCGTGCGTGCTGTTTGCCATGACCATGCAAGCCCACGCACAGAGCGAAACCGCCAATGGCAAACAAGGCGAAGAGCGCAACGTGATGCTCAACGCCGCCGACGCCAACAAGCCACGCGAAATTCAGATTGGTCTGCCAAGCGAGGACGTTAATGTATACGAGAATGGTCTGCCGGCCGTTTATTCATCGTCGGTGCACAAGCTCTCGGCCCATTGGCGCAACGATGCCAGTTTGGGGCAGACAGGATTGCTCTCGCCATCTGAGTCGGCCATTACCACTGGCAACATAGCCTATGCCGTGACTGCCTTCACCGACTTGGGGCAGAATGCCTTTCACGGCAAGCTCAACTACCATGTCAACCACTTTGGCATGCAGAACTTCGACCTTAACTTTAGCGGTGGAATCGGCAAAAACTGGCTTTACAATGCCGGCACATACCAAAACTTTGACCCGGGCAGCTTCAAACTGCAATTTACCGATTATGCCGACCGCACACAGATATACCACGCTGGTCTTACCCGCATACTCAACGGTGGCAAGGGCTATGTGTCGGTGCAATACAAGCACGCCAACAGCAAGAACCCCGGCAACTTTGCCAACGCCGCGCCCTTTGTGTATGTGGGCGACGGCTCTATCAAGAAGGTGAATGGCTTTGACCCCGGACTGGACTCTTACGTGCCCGCCAGCGGTGCCTTTACCTACCGCGACATCATGACGGGCGAGAAAAAGACTTGGAACCTTAACAAGGGCAGCGAGAACCGCTCACACGAGGTGGCCTTCCTGGCCAACTACCGTTGGGACAACGGACTGCTGTGGAAGTTTGACGCCAAATACATGTATGTGCCCGTGGCCAACTATGTAGACTTTGGCGGCAGCACCATCAGCAATGTGACAGCTGCCGACGGCTATACGCTCGATGAAAACGGGCAAGATGCCTACGAGGGCCTTATTGAGGGGCGTCGCACATGGCTGCACTTTGGCAAGGTGACGAGCGGCATGTTCACCACCGAGTTGAACAAGCTGTTTGGCAAGCACAATGTGCGCCTCGGCCTGAACGAATGGTACTACCACCTCAACTACCACTCATCGTCACTGCAGTGGACCGGCACAGTGGGTGCCTACCCACAGGTGCTGTACAGCATGGCCACCGACCCGAGCGACCCCACTCTCACACCCACACGCACACAATTCTTCGGCTTTAACGAGCTGAGCCCCGAATATACCAAGGGCAGCGAGAACAAGCTGGCGCTCTACCTGACCGACAACTGGAAGGTGAACGACAGGCTCAACATCTACTACGGCGGCCGCCTGGAGTACTACCGCATGTCGGCCGACCAAATAGCGCTCTCGCGCTTCTCGGGTTTCCACATTGGCGACTTCAACACCTATTCACGCGATGAAAGCGGCAATATTGTGGCCACCGCGCACAGCATACACCCCGCCAACGTGACCAAGAACAAGCTGAACTATGCCGCCACAGCGCAAATAACCTACGATGTGGCCAAAGGCTTTGGCATCATGGCCGACGGTACTGTGGCCACGCGCTACCCGCGCATCAGCGACTATGCCGGCACCGGCCCTACTGCCGAACAGTACAAGCGCGTGACCATACCCTTGGTGCGCGGCGGCATCTACTACAAGAACAAGTGGATCGACCTCTCATCGATGGTGACCTACATTGCCAAGTCGAACAACATCGACCAGCAGAACCTGACAAAGCCCGGCACAAGCGAAGGCAAAACCGTGCTGCTCATCTATAATATCCAGACACTGGGCTGGACTACCACGGCCGAAATCAAGCCTTTCAAGAACTTCTCACTGCACGCTTTGTTCACCTATCAAAAGCCGGTGTACAAGAACTATAATGCAAGTGTCACCTTCGGCGACGGACAGCAGATGTCGGTTAATGCCAACAACATGATTGTGAAGGAGATACCGCAAATACTCGTTGAACTCGACCCGAAGTACAACATTACCGACAACCTTAACGTGTGGCTTTCGTTCCGCTACTTTGGCAAGACTTACGCCAACCTGCAAGAAGCCCTCTACTTCAACGGCCATTGGGAGACCTTTGGCGGCATTAACTGGAATGTGAACAAGCGCCTCTCACTCGGTGCCAGTGTCATCAACTTCCTCAACCAAAAGGGAGCAAAGGGCACCATCAGCGGTTCGGAACTTATCAAGAAGGCCGATGCCGGACAATATGCCGGCAAGTACATGAGCGGCAGCTATTTGCGCCCATTCACCGTTGAGTTCAGCGCAAGCTTCAAGTTCTAAAGTATTCAACATACAGAGTAACAAGTTTAACAAGGTGAAGGGTTGCCACCCGCCGCCCTTCACCCCTCTAAAACATACAATACACCATGTTTACCAATATATTCCAACAAATAGGCCGTCCGGCACTTGCCATCATGGCCGTTTCGCTGGCCTCGGCCACAATGAATGCGCAAACCGTGCGCGTGAGCACCGATAAAACCGACTTGGTGATGAAGGTTTCGCCCAAGGGCCGACTCTACCAGGTATACCTGGGCGACAAGCTCAACAATGCCGCCGACTACGACCGCATTACGTGGAACACTTATGCCGCATCAGACGGCGCCGTGAGCACACGCGGACACGAGGTGTGTGCGGCATCGGGCAACGAGGACTACTTTGAACCTGCCGTGGCCATAACCCATGCCGATGGCAACATGACCACCTACCTGCGCTACAAGGGGGTGGAGACTAAGGCCGTGGACGGCGGCACCGAAACCATCATCACCCTGCAGGACGACAAATATCCCGACACCGTGAAACTGCACTATGTGGCCTACAACAAGGAGAACGTTATCAAGGCATGGAGCGAAATAAGCCACAACGAGAAGAGCCCCGTCACGCTGTGGCGGTACAGCAGCACCATGCTCTACTTTAACGCCCCCAAATATTACCTTACCTCGTACCACAGCGACTGGGCCAAGGAGGGACAACCCGAAACGGTGCAGCTCACTGCCGGTAAAAAGATTATCGACACCAAACTTGGCACACGTGCTGCCATGCACACTGAGCCTTTCTTTGAACTGGGCCTCAACGAGCCTGCCAAGGAGAACGAGGGCAACGTGGTGCTTGGCACCATTGGCTGGACGGGCAATTTCCGCTTTACCTTCGAGGTGGACAATGTGGGCGGACTGCGCGTGATACCGGCTATCAACCCTTATGCCAGCGACTACAAGCTGCGCGCCGGCGAAACCTTTACCACACCCGAGTTCATATTTACTACAAGCAGCACCGGCACCAGCCAGGCCAGCCGCAACCTGCACGACTGGGCACGACGCTATCAGGTGAACATGGGCATGGGCGACCGCATGACGCTGCTCAACAACTGGGAGAATACGGGCTTTGACTTTAACCAAAAGAGCCTGGCCGAACTGATGAAGGACGCCAAGGACCTTGGCGTGGATATGTTCCTGCTCGACGACGGTTGGTTTGCCAACAAATATCCACGCAAGGACGACCACGCCGGACTGGGCGACTGGGAGGTGACACACAGCAAACTGCCCGACGGCATTCCCGGACTGGTGCGCGACGCCAAAGCAGCCGGTGTAAAGTTTGGCATCTGGGTGGAGCCCGAAATGGTGAACCCCAAGAGCGAACTGTTTGAAAAGCACCCCGACTGGGTTATTCAGCAGCCCAACCGCGACACTTACTACTACCGCAACCAGCTGGTGCTCGACATTTCCAACCCCAAGGTGCAGGACTACGTGTTTGGCGTGGTTGACCGCATCATGACCGAAAACCCCGAGGTGGCCTACTTTAAGTGGGACTGCAACAGCCCTATCACCAACATTTACTCGCCTTACCACAAGGGCAACCAGGGCAACTTCTACATCGACCACGTGCGCGGCATCTACAAGGTGATGAGCCGCATCAAGGCCAAATATCCCAAACTGCCCATGATGCTCTGCTCGGGCGGTGGTGGCCGCATGGACTACGAGGCGCTGAAATACTTTACAGAGTTCTGGTGCTCAGACGATACCGACCCCTACGAACGCCTCTACATACAGTGGAGCCTGTCTAAGTTCTTCCCCGCCAAGACCATGGGGTCACACGTTACCAACTGGAACAAGAACACAAGCCTGAAGTTCCGCACCGATGTGTGCAGCTCATGCAAGCTTGGCTTCGACATCGACCTCAAACCGCTCAAGGGCACCGACGACTACAAGTTTGTGCAGGAGGCTGTAGCCAACTGGACACGTCTCAAGCCCGTCATTCTCGACGGCGACCAATACCGTCTGGTATCGCCCTACGAGTCGGCACACAGCGCCCTCAACTATGTGTCGAAGGACAAGGCGCACGCCGTGCTCTTTGCCTACAACCTGCACCCCCGCTACAAGGAGCCGCTCACACGCGTCTGCTTGCAGGGCCTCGACCCTAACCGCCAGTACACCGTTACCGAAATCAACCTGATGCCTAACACGCAGTCGGCCTTCGACTACAACGGACAGCAGTTCAGCGGCGACTACCTGATGAAGGTGGGGCTTGAGGTGTTCGACCAAAAAGATGGCACAAGCCACGTGTTCGAACTGAAGTGATGCGACTACTATTTAATAATATTGTGTTGAAAGGATAACCGCCTGGCGGCCCCTATGTGTAAGAGCGTACATGGCTTGCACTGAAGGGCCGCCAGGCCTTTTTGCGAGTTTTATGCCAGCCACATAGCGCTATTGTGCGCAGAATGTCTTACCTTTGCAAAACACATAGTCGCGGGGAGGACTGAGCGGGCTGACGCCAACCCATTCTGCCAACGCGCAACACAACACGCACATATATATTATATACATACACGAAACAGTCAAGTATTATGAAACTCTTACTTTTGGGCAGTGGCGGCCGCGAGCACGCACTGGCATGGAAAATAGCACAAAGCCCCCTCATCGACAAACTCTACATTGCACCGGGCAACGCCGGCACAGCCAATGCCGGTGAGAATGTGGCCATCAAGGCCGACGACTTTGACGCCGTGGCCAATTTTGTGGTGGCCCATGGGGTGGACATGGTGGTGGTTGGCCCCGAGGATCCATTGGTAAAGGGCATATACGACTACTTTAAGCAGCGCGACGACGTAAAGCACGTGCCCGTTATCGGCCCGTCGAAGGCTGGTGCCGTGCTCGAAGGCTCGAAGGACTTTGCCAAGGGCTTTATGAAGCGCCACAACATACCCACCGCTGCCTACGAAACCTTTGACGGCACACAGGTTGAGGAGGGTTGCAAATTTCTTGAAACACTCAAAGCCCCCTACGTGCTCAAGGCCGACGGCCTGTGCGCCGGCAAGGGTGTGCTCATTGTGCCCACACTCGACGAGGCCAAAAAGGAACTGCGCGACATGCTCGGCGGTATGTTTGGCAATGCCTCAAGCCGCGTAGTCATTGAGGAGTTCCTCTCGGGCATCGAGTGCTCGGTGTTTGTGCTCACCGATGGCAAGCACTACCAAATTCTGCCGGAAGCCAAAGACTACAAGCGCATTGGCGAGGGTGACACCGGCCTCAACACCGGCGGCATGGGCTCTGTATCGCCCGTACCTTTTGCCACCAAAGAGTGGATGCAAAAGGTTGAGGACGAGATTATACGCCCCACCGTCGACGGGCTTGCTGCCGAGGGCATCGACTACAAGGGCTTTATCTTCTTCGGTCTTATCAACTGCGACGGCCAGCCCAAGGTTATTGAATATAACTGCCGCATGGGCGACCCCGAAACCGAAACCGTCATGCTGCGCCTGAAGAGCGACATCGTCGACCTGTTTGAAGGTGTGGCCCAAGGCGACCTTGACAAGCGCAAGGTTGAGTTCGACCCGCGTGCCGCCGTGTGCGTCATGTGTGTGTCGGGCGGTTACCCCCAAGCCTACGACAAGGGCTACGAAATCACTGGTGCCGACATCGACGGCAGCGTGGTGTTCCATGCAGGCACAGCCATTAAGGACGGCAAGCTTGTCACTGCTGGTGGCCGCGTCATAGCCGTGAGCTCTTACGGCAAGGATAAAGCTGAAGCCTTGGCCAAGTCGATGGAAGGCGCCGCACACATCAACTTTGACAAGAAGTACTTCCGCCGCGACATCGGACAGGATCTTTAAGTTCGTTACACTCGCAAATGTGCGAATGTGCAGATAAGGCAGACGCCGTAGCGCTAAGAATCAGGCACTGCGGCGTCAGCCATTTCGACCTATCTGTGAGCACAGCGAGCAACCACATCTGCATATCTATACATTTGCACATCTGCAAGCATAGCGAGCACCACATCTGCACATCTATATCCCCGTGTACACACATTCATTCCGAAACACCATCGTATCAAGTTCATTCACACTGCCCGTCATGGCCGTGCTGACACTTGTGTTATGGGTGTTGCCCGGCATGGCCGACAGCACCCTATGGGGCGGTTTGGCCATCACCATGCTCACCGCCTACCTCATTATGGAGCTAAACAACCGCAACGCCCTGTTGCGCATACGCTCCCGCATGATGAGCACCACCTTCCTATTCATGATGCTCGTGTGCCCCACACTGCACTGTTGGAACATCGACGCGCTGACTGTGGTATGTCTGATAGCAGCCTACTTCACCCTATTCGCGTCATATCAAAAGTACAGGTGCGAAGGCTACATATTCCACGCATTTCTGTTTGTCAGTCTGGGCAGCATGGCCTTTCCGCCCATGCTCGTGCTGGCACTCGCCTTCTACGTGAGCATGCTGTTCCAACTGCGCAACTTTAACTGGCGAACCTTTATGGCCGGCATTTTCGGATTGACCCTGCCCTATTGGGCATACGCCGCCTACGCCATCTGGAACAACCAGCTCAACACTGCCTTTCTCTACCTCGACGAGTGGTTCACACCCATCATGCCCGACTACAGCCGTTTTCCACCCAACCAGCTGGCCACAGCCGGAGCCATCATGTTCTGGGCACTGCTCGCACTCATACACTCCTTCCGCACAGCCTACAACGACAAAATACGCACCCGAATGCTGTCGTACGTCATCGTCACGGTAGAGTTCACCCTCGCCGTGCTGTTAGCCGTGCTGCCCCACTGCTTAGAAAGCACCATACACCTGTTCATAGCCAACACATCACTACTCGTGGGCCACTACTTTGCCTTGGGCAAGGGGCGCTTTTTCAACGCGTGGTTCTACTTCACCATACTCGTGTTCGCCGGCCTTGGCGTGTGGAACTATCTTTCACTCTATTTATAAGGCCCTCTCCCCCCGAAAAGACACACTTCACCATCATTATGGATACCATCATCACCACACTGGCCGCCCACGGCGGCATAGGCATGTTTTGTGCCGCCTTTCTGGCCGGCACCTTTCTGCCATTTGCCTCCGAGGCCGTACTGCTTGCCCTGTTGGCTGCCGGCACCAATCCGGTAGAACTGCTGATATGGGGCACCGCCGGCAACACCCTTGGCGGATTGTTCAACTACGGCGTAGGCTCGATGGGCCGCGAGGAGTGGATTGCCCGCTGGACCAAAGTGGCCCCCGACAAGCTGGAGCGTGGCAAGCAATGGGTGCGGCGCTACGGCGCATGGGCCGGACTGCTGGCATGGGTGCCTGTCATAGGCAGCGTCATCAGCGTGGCACTGGGCTTTCTGCGCGTCAACCTGCTCTACTCGCTCATAACCTTTGCCACCGGCAAATTCATACGCTACTGGCTGATAGTCAGAGCCTACATTGCCATATAACCCACTCTTATTCATAACAACACACAAAACGCCACCCCCGATATGCACAAACCATTCACACGCCTCTTGTTGTTGCTTCTGTCCGTCACCGCCCTCTGCGCCTGCCGCCGGCCTACAGCCGACTCCGACCGTCCGGTGCTCACCGTGAGCATTGAGCCGCTGCGCTATGTGGTCGAGGCCATTGCGGGCAACAAATACGAGGTGCACACCCTTATGCCACAGGGTGCAAGTCCTGAAACCTACGAACTCACCCCACGGCAAATGATGGATCTGAACGACTGTGAGATAGTGTTCCGCACCGGCACATTGGGCTTTGAGCAATCCAAACTGCCAAAAATAGACAGGGCCGTGTCTGATCTGCACATGGTGAGTTTGGCACAAGGCATCCCCCCCCTGCTCGACAACACCCACAGCCATGGCGCCGAGGACGAGAGCATCGACCCCCACGCCTGGCTCTCGCCGCAATGCCTGCTCATCATGGCCCAAAATGCGGCCAACGCCCTGTGCCAGGCCGACAGCGCCAATGCCTCCTACTACCAGCAGCGCCTCAAAGCCTTTGAACAGCAAATGGACAAGCTCGATGCCGAACTGCGCCGCAGCCTGATGCCGCTGCAGGGGCGCACCTTCCTCATCTACCACCCGGCCTTAGGCTACCTGGCACGCCAGTACGGCCTGCATCAGCTGGCCGTGGAGCACGACGGCAAGGAGCCATCGGCCGCCTACATGCAGCAGTTGGCCAACCGCTGCCGCGCCGAAGGGGTGAAGGTGGTGTTTGTGTCGAAAGAGCACACCGGGCGCGCCGCACGACGCCTTGCACAGGACATAGGAGCCAAGGTGGTCGAAATCAACCCGCTAAGCTACGATGTGCCAGGACAGATGAAACTGATAGCGAAAAGTCTGAAGCAATGAACAGCGACAACAGTATAATACTCAACATCAACAACGTTTGCCTGAGCTACGGCGAGCGCCACGTGTTGTGCCACATCAAGGAGTGTCTGCGCAGCACCGACTTTGTGGTGCTCAGCGGCCCCAACGGCGGTGGAAAGACCACACTGCTGCGGCTCATAGCCGGACTGCTGCCCCCTACCCGCGGCAAGATTGAGCGCAAACCGCATGTAGTGGTGGGCTATCTGCCGCAGTACCGCCACATCGACCGCCAGTTTCCCACCACCGTGGCCGACATTGTGCTCTCAGGACTTGCCTGCCGCAAGCGGCTGTGGCAGCCCTTCAGTGAGGCACACAGGCAACAGGTGGCGCAGGTGCTTGAGCAATTTGAACTTGAGGGACTGGCGCAGCGCCCCATAGCCGAGCTCAGCGGCGGCCAATGGCAGCGCACGCTCTTGGCCCGCGCCTTTGTGTCGGCGCCCGACTTGTTGCTGCTCGACGAGCCCGAAACGCATCTCGACGAACCATCGCGCGCCAAACTCTATGCCATGCTGGCCGAGCAGAACCACCAACGCGCCATTGTGGTGGTGAGCCACGACAACCACATGTTTCCGCAAGTGCCCGACTGCCGCATCTGGCATGTCGAAGACGGCAGCGTGACAGAACGCGGGCCAATATGCTAATATTGTCCGGTAAAAGTCTAAAGCACATTGTAATAATGCTTTGCCCTTACAGGTAGGGTGTTCAAAATCGGCATCAAAAGCGCAACTGTTTTTGAGGCATTTTAAGTTGCCTGAAACGCGCTGTAAAAAACGCTAGCACTAATGGGGGCGACGCGTCTCGCGTCGGGATAGAGAAAGGAGGGAAATACGAACCTCTACTAAATAATAGCTGCATCTTTTCCCGACGCGAGACGCGTCGCCCCCATTAGAGGTAGCGTTTAACACCCTACCTTACAGAGCGCGAAAACTCTACTATGCGGGAGCCCCAAGGTGTCACTTCGCTTGCCCTAGGCTAACCCGTTGGCGGTATTTCAGGTTGACGGGTTAACACATTAGCTCGCAAAGCTTGTTCTAAATCAGAAAAAAGTAAAGCCCCACTCCCTCCACTTAAAAAATAATTGCTACTTTTGTGCGTTACAACGAAGGTAAAATCAAAATAATTTATAACAACAATCAGATGAACGTGATAACCAAGACCGTTTCGCTGCCCGATGGACGCACCATCAGCATCGAAACTGGCAAACTGGCCAAGCAAGCTGATGGCGCAGTTATGCTGCGTATGAACAACACCATGCTGCTTGCCACCGTTTGTGCTGCCAAGACGGCTCAGCCCGGCACAGACTTCATGCCCCTCCAGTGCGACTACAAAGAAAAATATAGCGCCGCAGGCCGTTTCCCCGGCGGTTTCACCAAGCGCGAAGGCCGCGCCGGCGACTACGAAATCCTTACTTCACGTCTGGTCGACCGCGCACTGCGCCCACTCTTCCCCTCAGACTACCACTGCGAGGTATACGTTAACATCACGCTCTTCTCAGCCGATGGTGTTGACATGCCCGACGCACTGGCCGGCTTTGCCGCATCAGCAGCCCTCGCTGCCAGCGACATTCCCTTTGAAGGCCCCATCTCTGAGGTGCGCGTAGCACGCATCAACGGCGAATACGTTGTCAACCCCACCTTCGACCAGCTCAAGGAGGCCGACATGGACATCATGGTAGGTGCCACCGAAGAGAACATCATGATGGTTGAAGGCGAAATGGACGAAGTGCCCGAAAGCGCACTGCTCGAAGCACTCAAGGTGGCTCACGAGGCTATCAAGCCCATGTGCCAGTTGCAAAAGGAACTCTCAAAGGAACTCGGCACCGACGTCAAGCGCGAATACGACGACGAGGTGAACGACGAGGAACTCCGCCAGCAAGTAAAGGACGAGTGCTACAAGCCCGCCTACGCCATTGCCGAAGCCGGCGACCACGACAAGCACCAGCGCGAAGATGCCTTCACCGAAATACGCGAAGGATTTAAGGAACGCTATGCTGCCGCACACCCCGAACTCTCACCCGAAGAGCTCGAAGAAAAGAACGCCATGGTAGACCGCTACTACCACGACGTAGAACGCGATGCCATGCGCCGCTGCATTCTCGACGAGGGCAAGCGTCTCGACGGCCGTAAAACCACCGATATCCGCCCCATCTGGTGCGAAGTGTCACCCCTGCCCATGCCTCACGGTTCGGCCATCTTCACACGTGGCGAAACACAGGCTCTGGCCACTGCCACCCTCGGCACCAAGCTCGACGAAAAGATGGTTGACGATGTGCTCGACAAGAGCTACATGCGCTTCCTCCTCCACTACAACTTCCCTCCCTTCTCAACTGGCGAGGCCAAGGCACAGCGTGGCGTAGGCCGCCGCGAAATTGGTCACGGCCACTTGGCATGGCGCGCCCTCAAGGGCCAAATCCCTGCCGACTACCCCTACACAGTGCGTGTGGTGAGCGACATTCTCGAGTCAAACGGCTCATCGTCTATGGCCACCGTATGTGCTGGAACTCTGGCTCTGATGGACGCTGGTGTGCCCATCAAGGCTCCCGTGAGCGGTATTGCCATGGGTCTTATCAAGAACCCCGGCGAGGACAAGTACGCCATACTGAGCGACATTCTGGGTGATGAGGACCACTTGGGCGACATGGACTTCAAGACCACCGGTACTGCAAAGGGTCTTACTGCCACACAGATGGATATCAAGTGCGACGGCCTGTCATACGAAATCCTTGAAAAGGCTCTTAACCAAGCCAAGCAGGCACGTGAGCACATCTTGGGCAAGATTCTCGAAACCATGCCCGCACCACGTCCCGAACTCAAGCCCCACGTTCCCCGCATCGAAGCCTTCGAAATTCCCAAAGAGTTTATCGGCGCCGTTATTGGCCCGGGCGGAAAGATTATTCAGGGCATGCAGGAGGACACTGGTGCCACCATCACCATCGAGGAGGAAGACGGCGTAGGCAAAATCCAGGTGTCTGGCCCCAACAAGGAGAGCATCGATGCTGCCGTGGCCAAGATACGTGCCATCGTGGCCATACCCGAAGTGGGTGAGGTTTACGACGCCAAGGTTGTCAGCATCATGCCTTACGGCTGCTTTGTAGAGTTCATGCCGGGCAAGGAAGGATTGCTCCACATCTCCGAAATAGCATGGAAGCGCCTCGAGTCTGTTGAGGAAGCTGGCATTAAAGAGGGTGACACCATCAAGGTCAAGCTCCTCGAAATTGACGACAAGACCGGCAAGTTCCGCCTTTCACACCGCGTGCTCGAAGAGAAGCCCGAAGGCTGGGAGGAACGTCCCGCACGCCGTCCGCGCCGCGAAGGTGGCGAAGGTGGTCACGCACCACGCCGTCCGCGTCGCGACTAATCAGCATTGAATGATAAAGCCATAGAAGCTCGAAATCCCCTTGCGGCTGCACAGCCGTCAAGGGGATTTCTGTTGTTTCGGGCACAAGGCTCACACTTGCCACAACACACACGCTGCACCGTACGGGGCAAATTTTCTGACTTATAAATACGGTCACTTGCAACCCCATCAACCACCATTTTGTGGCAAATATTACATTGCAGATGCAAACGATTACGTATCTTTGCCCAATCATAACCAATTGGCGGAACTGGCAAACAAGTTGACAAGTCAACGGGTTAACAGGTAAGTTTGCCAAGCTTTTTAAGTTTCCTGTCATTCTGGCTTTAACATAACAAGTTGTGTATAACATACTTACTTGTTAACCTGTCAACTTGTTAACCCGTTAACCCAAAATTCCGCCAACGGATATACATCTAATATCATCACCACCATGAACAAATTGCTACTCACCCTGCTCACACTCTGCCTGGCACTTACCATGCAGGCGCAAGCCCGCCACGGCGGCAACGACAACCCCTTCAACTCCGTCAGCTACCGCCCCTTGCCTCCACTGCGCGTCAACGGGCAGCAAGGCGTGTCGGCCGCATTTGCCGGCAGCACAGGCAGCAAACTATTAGTGGCCGGCGGCTGCAACTTTCCGGGCACACCGGCTGCCGACGGCGGTGACAAGCAATTCTATGCCGACATCTACGAACTTAACCTGCACCACACTGCGGGCACGATGGAATGGCACAAAATAGGCTGTCTGCCGCAGCCCGCTGCCTACGGCGTGGGGGTGAGTGTGCCACACGGCATGGTGTGCGTGGGCGGCACAAACAACGGCAAGCAGAGCCTGGCCAAAGGTTACTACCTCAAGTCGGGCCACAACCACCAACTCGTAATAGAGGCACTGCCCGCACTGCCACAGCCGCTCGACAACATGGCGGGGGCCTACGGCGGCGGCTACATCTACGTGGCCGGCGGACTGAGCAACGGTAGCCCCTCGCAGGCTGCCTACCGACTGCGTTTCCCCGGCGGCAAGCAGTGGGAGCGTCTGCCCGACCTGCCTGGCCCCGCACGTGTGCAGCCCGTGGGCGTGGTGCAGAACAGCGCCACGGGGCCTTGCTTTTACCTGGCGGGCGGATTTGCCCCTGCCACTGACACCCAACGGGGCATGGCACACACCGACGGGTGGTGTTACAACCCCGCCACACGCCAATGGACACGTATGGCGCCCATTGTGCCACACGGCCGCACCGAGGCCGTCACCCTGGCCGGTGCCGCAGGTGTGCCCTCGGGCTGTGCCCACATAGTGTTTGCGGGCGGTGTGAACAAACAACGCTTTGAGGCGGCCATCAACCGACCTCTGCTCATCAAACAGGCACGGCTCGACGCCCAAAGGTATGGCACACAGGCCATGCACGCCTATGTGGCAAGGCTCGAACTCGAAAAGGCCACCTACATGCGTCAGCCCGAGGCTTGGTACGCTTTCAACGACGAACTCATTATTTACCACACCATCACCAACACGTGGGTGGCCGAAAGCCGCTCGCCGCTGTTGGCACGCGCCGGGGCTGCCCTTGTGGCATGCGACGGCGAATGGGTGGTGGTGGACGGCGAGAGCAAGCCGGGCATCAGGTCGGCGGCCGTGACTGCTGTAAAGATGGACGTGCGGCCCACCTTTGGGTGGCTCAACTGGACGGTGCTCGTGGCCTATCTCGTGGGCATGGTGCTGCTGGGCTATTACTTTATGAAGCGCGGCGAGGGCAATGCCGACGACTTTTTCAAGGGCGGCGGCCGCATACCCTGGTGGGCAGCGGGCATCAGCATCTATGCCACCATGCTCAGCGCCATAACCTACATGGCCTACCCCGCCAAGGCTTACGCCACCGACTGGACTTACTACCCCATGCTGGTGACCATACTGCTGGTGTCGTTCCCCGTTATCAAGTATTATTTGCCATTTTTCAGACGCCTCAACGTGACGAGTGCCTACGAGTATCTTGAACGTCGCTTCAACGCGCCCACACGTCTGCTGGCATCGGCCTTGTTCATCATCTTTATGGTGGTGCGCATGGCATTGGTGCTCTACTTGCCCTCGCTGGCGCTTACGGCGGTTACGGGCATCAATCTCTACATCTGCATTGTGCTCATGGCGCTTGTCACCATTGTTTACTGCACCATGGGCGGTGTCGAGGCCGTGGTGTGGGGCGATGTGGTGCAGGGCTTCATACTGGTGGGTGGGGCACTCTTTGCAGTCGGCTACCTGGTGTGGGGCACCGATGGCGGGGCAAGCGGTTTCTGGCAGATAGCCATGGACGACCACAAGATGCGGCTCTTTAGCTGGAGCCTCGACTACCGTTCGGCCACCTTCTGGGTTATCATATTAGGCGGTATGGCCAACAACCTCATATCTTACACCAGCGACCAGACTGTCATTCAGCGCTACCTTACCACCAAGGACGAGGCTGGCGCACGGCGCAGCATCATGCTCAACGGCCTGATGAGCGTGTTTGTGAGTGTGGCTTTCTTTGCCATTGGCACAGGGCTGTACACCTTTTTCAAGACACACCCCGCAGCGCTCGACTACACCATGGGCAAGGCCGACACGATATTTCCCTTCTTCATGATGAGCCAGCTGCCACAAGGGGTGGCCGGACTGCTCATTGCGGCTATTTTTGCCGCTACCATGAGCACCATATCGTCCAACATCAACTCTGTGGCCACGGCCTACAGTGTCGACTTTTACCAACGCTTCCGCCCCACTGCCAGCAATGCTGCCACCCTGCGCGTGGCACGCCGCACCTGCATCGTGTCGGGCGCATTGGGCATGTGCATGGCACTGCTCATGGCCACATGGCACATTCTCTCGCTGCTTGACTTTTTCCAGGAGATACTCGGATTGCTCTCAAGCGGTCTCGGCGGTCTGTTCCTGATGGGCATATTCTTTCCGCGCATCGGCGGCAAAGCGGCTCTTACGGGCTTTGTGTGTGGCGTGGGAGCAGTGTTTGCCGTGCGCTATCTCACCGACGCGAGTTTTCTGCTCTACGGCTGCATCGGCATGGCCACATCGGTGGCTGTTGGTCTGCTGTGCTCTTGCTTTGTCAGGGAGCACAAATCACTCGACGGATTGTGCTGGAAAACACGGCCCTAATGCCCGGGGGCGCACACTTTTTCAAAAAACGTGCAATTTATCGTATCTTTTTAGCCTAAAAGTTTGTCAGTATTAGGAATAAGCATTACTTTTGCACGCGGAAACTTAAATATAAGGAACATAATTCATTAAATTCAAATAAAGAAACTATGTCTGATATTGAAGCAAAAGTAAAGGCTATCATCGTTGACAAGCTCAGCGTTGACGAATCTGAAGTTAAGAACGAAGCAAGCTTCGCTAACGACCTCGGTGCTGACTCTCTCGACACTGTAGAGCTCATCATGGAATTTGAGAAGGAATTTGGCATCACTATCCCCGATGACAAGTCTGAAAAGATTTCAACCGTAGGTGACGCTATCGCTTACATCGAAGGAGAAGTTAACAAGTAATCTGCTTGTCTTACGACTACCCAACCCAAAACAATTAACGTTTAACGTTACGCGTCTGCGTCGCTATGCTGTCAGCCCCCTGACGGTGTGGAGACAGGTCGCTGTACGTTAAACGTTAATTGCATTATGGCATTACACGCCTACAAAAACACTGCATATCAACACGTTTCACCCCTATGCTGCAGCACACAGCTGAACGGTTCTGGTACACACAAGCCCACCCCTCGAAACACGCCTTATTTGTTTAGTAGATTAGCGAGTACTACCCCAGCCCACCCATCGCGTGGCGCGGGAAACAAGCGGACAGCACACTGCCGCGTGCGTGCTAATCTACTAAAGTGCAGAGAGAGCCACAGGGCACACACCGCCCATGCTGCCACTCAAGCTGACGGCTGCGCATTCATTAACGATATTCAAACTTTATGGAACTCAAAAGAGTTGTTGTAACAGGCCTTGGCGCCCTCACACCAGTAGGTAACACAGTACCCGAAACTTGGGAAAACATCAAGAACGGCGTTAGCGGCGCCGGCCCTATCACACACTTCGATGCGTCGAAGTTCAAAACACAGTTTGCGTGCGAGGTGAAGGGCTTTAAGGCTACCGACTTTATCGACCGCAAGGAGGCTCGCAAAATGGACCTTTACGAGCAGTACGCTCTCGTGGCTGCCATGGAGGCTATCAAGGACAGCGGCTGGGACCTCGAAACTATCGACAAGAACCGCATCGGCGTAGTGCTCGGTGTAGGTATCGGTGGTATTCACACCTTTGAGGAGGAAGCTGGCTACTATGCCATCAACAAGGAGAACGGCCCTAAGTTCAACCCCTTCTTCATTCCTAAGATGATTGCCGACATCGCTGCCGGACAAATCTCTATCCAGTATGGTTTCCATGGCCCCAACTACACCACTACGTCGGCTTGCGCCTCATCAACCAACGCTTTGGCCGACGCCTTCAACCTCATTCGCCTCGGCAAGGCCGACGCCATGGTGACCGGTGGTGCCGAAGCCGCCATCTGGCCCTGCGGCGTGGGCGGATTTAACGCCATGCACGCGCTCTCAACACGCAACGACGACCCCACACACGCTTCACGCCCCTTCAGCAAGAGCCGCGACGGCTTTATCATGGGCGAGGGTGCCGGCATACTTATCCTTGAGGAACTTGAGCACGCCAAGGCACGCGGCGCCAAGATTTACTGCGAAGTGGCTGGTGCTGGCATGTCGGCCGACGCACACCACATCACTGCCTCACACCCCGAAGGCCTCGGTGCCAACCTCGTGATGAAGGCTGCCCTCGAAGACGCTGAAATGAAGCCCGAGGACATCGACTACATCAATGTGCACGGCACATCTACCCCCGTGGGCGACATCTCTGAGGTGAAGGCCATTACCAAGCTCTTTGGCCAGCACGCTTACGAGCTCAACATCTCGTCTACAAAGAGTATGACCGGCCACTTGCTCGGTGCTGCCGGTGCTGTTGAAGCACTCATCTGCTGCCTCTCGGTGCAGAACGATATCGTGCCGCCTACCATCAACCACGAGGACGACGATCGCGACGAGAACATCGACTACAACCTCAACTTCACCTTTAACAAGGCACAAAAGCGCACCGTACGCGCTGCATTGAGCAATACATTCGGCTTTGGCGGACACAACGCCTGCTGCATTGTAAAGAAGTATGAAGCCTAACGCACCCAAAGGCGCGTAACATGTGCAAATGTGCAAATGCGCAGATGTGCAAATGCTATCACGCATAGCATTTCGGCACGCTGGCGCATCTGCACATTTGCGCTTTTCCCATATCCACATCATACACCCTAATTCAACGGCAATTTGTGCGCACGACTTGCGCAACAGCACGTCACGCCACATTTGCACTGCATATATATGATACTGAACTTATTTGACCGCATGAAGCTCCCCTTCCGCAAGAACAAGGAGTTTCTGTCGGCCCTATACGACATATTGGGCTTTTACCCGCACAATATCGAGATATACCGCATCGCTTTCTCGCACAAGTCGCTCAGCTACCGACGTGACGCCGACAGCAAAAAGGGCGGCAAGGACCGCAAGGCCAACAACCGCGACCGCAAACCGCGCAGCGAGAATACCTCGAAACCGCTCAACAACGAACGGCTCGAATATCTGGGCGACGCCGTGCTCGAGACTATCGTGAGCGACATTCTCTTCCACCACTTTCCACACAAGCGCGAGGGCTTTCTCACATCTACCCGCTCCAAAATCGTGCAGCGCGAGGCACTTAACCGACTGGCTGCCGACATGGGGCTCGAAAAGCTTATTCTGGCCGCACAAGGCACACGCATGAGCCACACCAACATTGGCGGCAATGCCTTTGAAGCGCTGATGGGGGCCATTTATCTGGACCGCGGCTTCAAAACTTGCCAATGGTTCATTAACAACCGCGTTATAGGCCAGTACGTCGACCTTGACAACGTGGCACAGAAGGAGGTTAACTTTAAGAGCAAACTGCTGGAGTGGAGTCAGAAAAACCGCATCAACATCAACTTTAAGGACTCTGCCTGCGATGGAGAAAAGGGTTTCCGCACCGTTATCAGCATCGAAGGCATCACCATAGCACGCGGCAGCGGACGCTCAAAAAAGGAGAGCCAGCAGGAGGCTTCGAAAGAGGCACTCACACGCATGCGCCGCGAGCCTGCCACATACGACAGCATTTTCCGTGCTAAAGAAAAGCGCACTGCCATGGAGGCCGAAGAGTCGTTCGCTCTGCCCAAAATCGACACCATCGAGGACGGACTGAGCAAGGGCAAGACTTCAAAAGCCAAGGGCAAAAATAGGGCCGACGCCCCCGTGCTCGAAGAGCAGGACAGCAAGGCTCCGAAGAGCGCACAGGAACTCTCCGACGAGGCTTACGACACAGCTTACGACGAGGCTGCCTCGTACGAAGTGATTGACACACCACCTGCCGAACCCGTGCTCACGGCCGAGGACTACGAGGCCAAGGGAATACCCGCTCCCCCCGAAGAGGACGAGCTGAAAGCTGCCGACGAGAGCCTGCGCAAAAAGCGCACACGCAACCGCGGCCCAAAGACCATGGGCGATGCCGTGAAGGGACAGACCAAGGGCGCCACTACCACCGAGGAGCGTGCCGCCAAACGCGAGGCAGAACGCCAAGCCGAAGTGGAACGACAACGCGCCAAGGCAGAGCACAAACGCCAAATGGCTGAAAAGGCCAAGGCCGAAGCCATCGAAACCAAGACAGAGCCTGAAGCCGTGCCCGAAGCTGTGGCAAGCGAGGCGCAGACACATGTATCGGGTCTGTTAGGCGCACTCCGCACACACGCCGACCACGAAGCTGAAGCCGTTGCAGAGAGCAGCTACGCCAAGACCGAAGCACCCAGTCACGCTGAGGCCGAAACACCCGTTGCCCCAAACGCTGAAATGGCCAATGACGCTGACACCGCCCACACAACCGACGAAGTGCAAATGCTGGCCGAAGTAGAAGAAACCTTCATCATAAAGGAGGACATCAAACCTGCACAGCAAGCTGAGGACGAAAGCCAAGAGGCCGCACTCGAAAGTCAAGAGACTTCAAACGAAAGCCAAGAGGCTACAAATGAAAGTCACGAAGTTGCGCTCGAAAGCCGCGAGGCCGCAAACAAAGCATCTGCTGAAATGGAAACAGAAGTTGAGCCCGAGGTCAAGCCCGAAGCTGAGACCGCATTTGACAGCGCAACAGAGAAGGCTGAAAATGAGGCTGGGGAGGCAGACAAAGTGGCCGAAGAAAGCGACTGTATGGCCGTTGATACTGACAGCGTAGCCGAAGAGGGTGATGACACTACCATCAACACCATTGACACTACCGTCACTGCCAACTACACTACCGCCACTGCCGTTGACACTACCGCCACTGCCGTTGACACTACCGCCACTGCCGTTGAAGCCACCGAGGTAGCTGAGCCCGAGGACAAAGACCTTGACAACGACAGCGAGTCAGATGCCGCCACAAGCATTGTGCCATCGCTCACGCTGGACGACATTGTGTTCGGCACAGAGCACGACGAGCATTTTGCCACATTGCGAGATAACAACTTTGACAACGCCGACAGCGAAAGCGACACTGCGGCACAAGCGGACGAGGCTGAAGCAGCGCAAGACAAGCCTCAGCGCAACAAAAAGCGGACTAACAACAACCGCCGTCGCCGCCGTCCACAAAATGCCAACAAGCAGGGCACAGAAAGCGACGCCAATGGCAAGGCCGAAAATGCAACCAGCGCCAATGCGCCCACAACCAATGCAGACAAGCCAAAGCCACACAAGCACAGAGGCCGCCGACGTCCTAACAAGGGCAAAAAAGAGGGCGACGCATAACGTGCTTCTATAACATAACTACCTCACCACGCGGGAGGGCATGCCTACAACTGTAACGCACATTACGGTTATTGGCACGCCCTCCCGCGTCATTTTACCAACCCCAATCCGTTGGTACAACTGCCGCTGATAATGATATAAAAGGCGGTTTTTCGTTTTTTTAATCCAGGGAGCAATACCAAACGGCAGTTTTTTTCGTTAACTTAGCATCGCTTTCACAACCATACGCCTCCCACTACGAGGAAAACTGGCCCCGAAAGCCATCATATCAAAAAACCAACAGGGTGGTTCTAATAATTCTGAAATAGGGATTTGTGCACTATCGGAAGTGTATTTTTGAAAGTTTGTGAGGGAGCATAGCGGGCTATGTGACCGAACAAACTTTCAAAAAGACACTTTCGAGAGTGTGCAAATCACATTTCAGAATAGCAGAAATCTAAAAACAGAATTTTTAGAACCACCCAATAACTAACCCACAAATCCTTGATAATGGAAACACGTAATAAGAACTACTGTATCATTCTGGCCGGTGGTGTTGGACGCCGCTTGTGGCCCGCAAGTCAGAAGGAGTTGCCCAAACAATTTATCGACTTCTTCGGCACAGGCCGCACCCTGCTGCAACAAACCTTCGACCGCTTTGCCCGTTTTATCCCCACCAACCACATATACATATCCACCTACGAGAGCTATGTGTCCCTTGTGCGCGAGCAACTGCCCGAAGTGCCCGAGGCCAACATTCTGCCCGAGCCCGTGCAGCTCAACACCGCCCCCGCAGCCATTTGGGGCACATGGCACACAGTGCTGTCCGATGCCGATGCCAATGTCGTGGTAAGTCCAGCCGACCAACTCATACAGCACGCCGACCGTTTCGAAGCCCAGATACTGCGCGGCCTCGACTACGTTGACACCCACGCCGACTTCCTGGCCATCGGTGTCAAACCCACGCAGCCCAACACGGCTTACGGCTACATACAGATGGGCAACGCCATAGGCAACGCCGATGACAAGCTGCACAAAGTGCAATCGTTCAGCGAGAAGCCCGAACTTGACTACGCCAAGATGTTTATGCAGAGCGGCGAGTTTCTGTGGAACACCGGCATATTCATGTGGAAAGGCAAGACCCTCGGCCAGCACCTCTCAAGCATGGCACACCGCCCCGACCGCCCCGTTGAAGAGGTGGCCAAACAAATGGTCACCATAGCCGAGGAGATGAACTACGTGCGCTCATGCATACCCGAGGGCCTGCCGCGCAGCATCGACCTGCTTGTGCTCGAGCACTGCAGCAATGTGGCAGTGCAGGAGTGCAACTTTGGGTGGGCCGACGTAGGTTGCTGGACAGAGCTGCATGAAGTGTCGCACACCGATGCCGACGGCAATGCCGTGAGCGGTGGTGCCCGCGTGATGCTGCAAGGCACCCAAAACTGCATGGTGCGACTGCCCCAACACATGAAAGCCATCATAGCCGGCCTCGACGGCTACGTGATAGCACAGCAAGGCGACATACTGATGATATGCCCCAACAGCGACCCCGACGCCACGCGCCGCCTCATCAACGAGGGCCAGTTCTTCTGACCTCCGCCCCCCCACGCCCCACATAGCCGCCCCGGTGCACCCGCCGCGGCTTTACTGGCAAAAAGTCTCCAATCCGTAACTGATGCCCCGCAGCATCAGCACAGATTGGAGACTTTTAGCATATATCAGCCACACGCCCCGCGCCGCCACATACAAAGCAGGCAGACGCAAGTCCCTCCGTCAAGAGCGTGTATTAAACCGCGCGTGTACAAAGAAATAAGGGTGAAGCTTTAATAAAAACATGGGTTTTTAGTAACTTTGCCCACAAATATCTAAAAATTTTACAACATGGCACAGAAACCAAGCATACCCAAAGGCACACGCGACTTTGGTGCGGTCGAAATGGCCCGCCGCAACTATATTTTCAACACCATACGTGAGGTGTACGCACTCTACGGCTTCCGTCAGATTGAAACGCCCGCCATGGAGAACCTCTCCACCCTCATGGGCAAGTATGGCGAGGAGGGCGACAAACTGCTCTTCAAGATACTCAACTCGGGCAACTTCCGTGGCGAAGTGACCGCCGAGGAATACGCCGAAAAAAATTCGGCCCAGCTCGCAGCCCGTTTCTGCGAGAAAGGCCTTCGCTACGACCTCACCGTGCCCTTTGCACGCTACGTGGTGCAACACCGCGACGAGTTGCAGATGCCCTTCAAGCGCTACCAGATACAACCCGTGTGGCGCGCCGACCGTCCGCAAAAGGGCCGCTACCGCGAGTTCTACCAGTGCGACGCCGACGTAGTAGGCTCCGACTCACTGCTCAACGAGGTAGAGCTGATGCAGATTGTCGACGAAGTATTCAGCCGTTTCGGCATTCGCGTCTGCATCAAGATCAACAACCGCAAAATTCTCAGCGGCATAGCCGAGATTATAGGGGCAGCCGACAAGATTGTCGACATCACCGTGGCCATTGACAAACTCGACAAGATAGGCCTTGACAAGGTAAACGAAGAGTTGCGCGCCGTAGGTCTGAGCGAAGAGGCTGTTGAAAAGTTGCAGCCCATCATCTCGCTTTCGGGCACCAACGAGCAGAAACTCGACACCATGCGCCAAGTACTGGCCGCCAGCGAGACAGGCTTGAAGGGAGTTGACGAAGTAGCCTTTGTGCTCAACGCCCTCAAGGCCAGCGAGCTGCGCAACGAGCTCGAGCTCGACCTCACCCTGGCCCGCGGCCTCAACTACTACACAGGCTGCATATTCGAGGTCAAGGCACTCGACGTACAGATAGGCTCCATCACCGGTGGCGGCCGCTACGACAACCTCACCGGCATATTCGGTCTGCCAGGCCTGAGCGGCGTCGGCATATCATTTGGTGCCGACCGCATCTACGACGTACTCACCCAGCTCGACCTCTACCCTGCCGAAACCAACTCGGGCGCCCGCATTCTGTTCATCAACTTTGGTGCCAACGAGGCCGCCCACTGCCTGCGCCTGGCCGCCGCCATACGCAAGGCCGGCATCTCGGCCGAGGTATACCCCGACTCTGTTAAAATGAAAAAACAAATGAGCTACGCCAACGCCCACAAAGTGCCCTTCGTAGCCCTGGTTGGCGAGAGCGAAATGGCCGAAGGCAAGGTAGCCCTTAAAAACATGGAGACCGGCGAGCAGCAAAGCCTCAGCATCGACGAGGTGATTGAACACATCAAGTAAACACAAACTGATGAACGAAGAGAACACACACCACCTGCCCTATTTTGACGAGGTAAACAAAATGTACACCATGCGCGAGGCCATTGAAGAAGCCAAGCGCTGCCTGCACTGCAAAGTGCCACAATGCAAAAAGGGCTGCCCCATCGAGAACAACATACCCGACTTCATACACGAGCTCTCAAAGGGCAACATGGGCGAGGCCATGGCCATACTGCACGAAAAAACCAACCTGCCCGCCATCTGCGGCCGTGTGTGCCCACACGAAAAGCAGTGCGAAGGCCATTGCGTGCTCGGCCGCCGCGACAACCCCGTGCGAGTGGGCAAGCTCGAAAGCTTTATAGCACAATTCGACGCCGAAATGAACCTGACCCACGAGCGCATACCCGAAAAAACACGCGGCAAGGTGGCCGTCATAGGTTCAGGCCCCGCCGGCCTTACCGTGGCAGGCGACCTGGCGCGCCAGGGCTTCAATGTCACCATATTCGAAGGGCAGCCCGAACCAGGCGGCGTGCTGATGTACGGCATACCCGAGTACCGACTGCCCAAAGCCGTGGTGCGCAACGAAATTAAGCGCATCGAGGCACTCGGCGTACACTTTGTAACCAACTGCCTTGTAGGCGCGCCCGAGAGCGGTGTCACCGTCGACAGCCTGTTTGCTCAAGGCTTCGACGCCATATTCATGGGCACCGGCACCGCCCTGCCCCAAAACCTCAACGTGCCGGGGGCTAATCTGCGCCGCGTCACACAGTCAACCGACTTCCTGCACAACGTCAACGCCTACGTCGAAGGCGCCCTGCCCTACGAGATGGTACCACTGCGCAAGGGCGACCGCGTGGCCGTGATAGGCGGTGGCAACGTGGCCATGGACGCCGCACGCACCGCACAGCGCCTGGGCGGCGACGTCACCGTCATATACCGCCGCACGCAAGAGGAGATGCCCGCCATCAAGAGCGAGTACGAAGACGCTGTAAAGGAAGGCGTAAAATTCATGTGGAAAACCAACTCCATCGAATTCCTTGGCAACGAAAAGGGCCGTGTGCGTGCCATCAGACTGGCCACCCCCGACGGCGAACACACCGTAGAGTTCGACCGCGTGTTCCTGGCCATCGGCTCACGCCCCGCCAGCCGCATCGTTGGCACCACCAAGGGTATCGACGTCGACGAGAAAGGCTACGTCATTGTGGGCGACCGTCCCAAGGGCATGACCACCCGCCGCGGTGTGTTTGCCGGAGGCGACGTCGTACACCGTCCGCAAACGGTGGTGCTGGCCATGAAGGCTGCCAAAGAGGTGGCTGTAGGCATAGCCCAATATGTCGACGCCATCAAGTTGCTCGAGGAGTGTGGACAGTAAACCTAAAGGGTGGTTCTAATAAATCTGTTTTTAGAACCACCCTGAAGTGTTAAAAAGGCACGATTGTTACAAAATGCGCATTTATTTTGAATATTTGTTGCATAATGTTTGTCAATTAAAATAAAAGATTTACATTTGCACCGCAACCATGAAAATTAAGTGTGCCACACAAAGCCACACTTAACAACCGCGCATCGGTCATCAGGTGGAACGCCACTATGCCGTGCGTAACAACCATCCCAACCTACGCTTAACCTATGGCGAAACACACAATGAGAGATTATACCTCTTCATAATGAATTGTTTTTTTAAGGGTGGAACCTGCTAAGGGTTCCGCCCTTTTTTGTGCGCTGGTCTATCGCCATCGTGTTGCGCACCAGTTTGCTCACGGGCACAGACCCTTTGTCTGCCCACTTGTAAAAGAGTGCGTGTGTTTTTACTGCCATCTTACACTTTTTGTACGTAACAAGTTGATATACAGAGGTTTCAAAAGTGTAAGATGATTTCAAAGTATCTTACACGCCCCTACATACATCTTACACACCCCACCCCGCTGTCGCGCAGTCGATTTAGACGTATGCAGTGGTTTATACGCCATAGGGACGTAGAGAAATCTGTCGGAGCAACAGATTATTCTGCTCCCCTATGCCGTAAGATCTGCCTCCCGTGCTTGTGCCGTGTGGCAGTGTGAGGTGTGTGTAGGTTGTGTGTAGGTGGAATTGGTAGTATCTTACACTGAGTAAAGTGTTGACAATCAATGAGTTGCAGCATTTTAGTGTAAGATGTAAGATACTCGGCGTGTAAGATAGTGTAGTATGGTAAAAGCCCCGCAAGCACTAAACGCAAGCACTAAACGCTACCACAAAACGCAAGCATTAATGGTGGCGACGCGTCTCGCGGGGATAATGCAGCTGTTATTTAGTAGCGTTTGTATGCTTTTCCTGTCACTATCCCGACGCGAGACGCGTCGCCCCCATTAGAGGTAGCGTTTTATGATAGCGTTTGATGCCAATTTTGAACGGACTATGCCACAATTATGGCACAGGGTCGTAACCACTGCCGCCCCAGGGGTGGCAACGCAATATGCGTTTGACAGCCAGATACAAGCCCTTCATTGGTCCGTACTTTTGCAACGCCTCAACAGCATACTGTGAACAAGTGGGCGTAAAGCGGCAAGCTGGCGGCAGCATGGGCGAAATATAACGCTGATAGAAGCGTATGGGCAATATGAGCAAGCGTGTTATCATGACAATGCGATGTTTTCCCTAATTCGGCGTAACGCCACCTCCATGCGGGCACTCACAATGTGCGACGGCACAGGGCGGTCAGACAGCCATATAAAGGCTATGTGCAGCGCCTTATCGTTGGGCAATGCCTCGACAAGCTGGTGCTTTTGCAAGCGATATGCCTCACGCAGCTGGCGCTTGGCGCGATTGCGGTCTACGGCATGCTTGAAGTGGCGCTTCGACACGCTGAGCAGCACCTTAGCCTGCGGACCGCTGCCGGCATAGGGCAACATGCGGTATGTCACACGCAGGGGGTAAACGCTCATTGAGCGGCTGCCTGCGGTGAACAGAGCGTCAATCTCGGTTTTCAAACACAAGTGCTCGGGTTTGCGAAAGGTAAAACGTTTTGTCATAATAGCCATATTCATTCATTTAATAGCCTCATTCATTTGTAAGTCACTGCGCGCCGTGTGCGCTGCCGGACCCCGTATAATGGTTCGTACAACTAACTTAAAAAGGCATGAGCCCACTCGCCCTACGGGGCTGTTGTGAAGTCATGCCTTTTGTTGTGTATGTGTTGTTATACTGTGCGTAGTATATTACTATTTGTTCTCTCCGAGATATATCTCGATGGCAGCCGTCATTGAGCGTGCCTGAGGCGTGGGGGCAAAGAGGTCGCAGCGCAAGCCGGCCTCCTCAATAGCCGCTTTTGTTACACCGCCAAAGCAAGCCAAGCGCTTGTCGCCCTGTTTGAAGTCGGGGAAGTTCTCAAGCAACGACTTCACACCGGCAGGGGTAAAGAGCACGATCATGTCAAAGTCAAAATCCTTGTCCTTGGGATAATCGTTGGTCACGGTACGATACATCACGCATTCGGTGTGCTTGAGCTTTTTCTCATCAAGCATACGGGCCACATCGTCGTTGTGCACGTCCGACAATGGCACGAGGTAATTTTCCGTCTTGTGTTTGGCCATCACCGTTACCAGCTCGGGCCAACGACCTGTGCTGCCAAAGAACACCTTGCGCTTGCGATACTGAACATACTTTTGAATGTAAAGGGCAATAGCCTCCGACAATCCGAAATATTTCATATCCTCGGGCAAAACCACACGCATCTCCTTGCAGAGAGTGAAGAAAAAGTCCACAGAGTGGCGTGAGGTGAACACAATGGCCGAGTGGTCGAGAATTTGAATTTTTTGTTGGCGGAACTCACGCGCGGTGAGGCCTTCGACCTTTATAAAGGGGTGGAAAGTAAATTCCACGTGTTCTTTGTTTGCAATCTCGAAGTAGGGAGATTTTTCGGAAGTAGGTTTCGGCTGCGAAACAAGAATCTTCTTGATCATGACTACTTTTTAGTTCAGCATAGCGGCCGCTCAAGACCGCGGATTTTGTATCGTTAATTAGTTAATTGTTAACAGGAAATTGCACGCGTAAATCAGTGCGCGGAACAATATGAATAGGGGTGCTATTTCAAGGGTGCAAAAGTACAAAAAAAGATGCACCCAGCCCAGCGTGTAACTGAAAAATATGCGTGAGCACTTGTACAACAGCAGCATTTTGTCAATTACGAGTATGCAAAAGAAGCTTATAAACATATTATGCATACTAAGGTCGAAATACACTACCAACAATGCCACTGGCAGCAAGGCAAGACCAAGCCCGAGCACACACAGCATGTACGACTCTGCCCATTGCTCGTTTTGCTTGCGTTCGAAAAAGATGTGGTTGACAAAGGTGTAAACTGCCATTTTGAACAGAAAGTACACACAGCACAGCCCCACACTCACGCCCAGCACCTTGTAGGGCGAGAGTTGGTTGAACACCTGCACCTGGTAATCCTGCGTGTAGTCGAAGAACAGAATGCCTAACACAAAGCAGGTTTGGAAGATAAGGAACAGCTGCCCGCGTATTTCGGTCTGCGTGCGCTCGGCAAACAGATTTTCGCGCTGACGGTGATGAAAGAAGTCCTTCACCTGATGGCGCAGGTAATGGCGCGAACGCGAAATAACCCACACCACGAGGAAGAAGCTCACCATCAGCACAATGGTTACAAAGCTGTCGGTGCGAAACAGATAGGGCACGGGGTCGCCCGCTATGCCCGATGTTTTCAAGCCCACGAGCGAGTTCTTTTTTACGCCCGCCACACTGTCGAGTTGTTGCACGAACGCATTCTTGGGCATATAGGTGAGCGCGTGCTCCCAATAGTCGCTTTCAAGCGCAACGGGCTTCATTTCGAGCGGTTGTCCTGCTGGCAACGGGCGCATCTGCCGCGGGTCGGGCGGCAGGGTGTCTGCCGGAACTTCTTTTTTATGCCGGGGCTGGTATTTGCGCACACTACCCTGCCCGCTCTCAACCTCAAGAGCGGCTTCCATGTCGGTGTGTGTCACCAACGAGTCGGTTGTTGTTATTTTTGGCATGCTATGAGTGATGTGCAAATGTATGGATACAAGCTAAATATGCGCTAAGCAGATGCCCCAATTTAGCTATTGTGAATTGGTGCGGCGTTAACCTATGGGATGTTTGAACACCTGCTTACATGGCAGCAAACTTGCGCAGCGACTTGTCCCACAACGGTGTAGTCTGTGCCAACTGCAGGGCTTCGGCCGGTGTGGCGGCCACTTGCCAGATGGCGGCATGCTGGCTGCGCATAAATTGCTCGTCGACGGCACGCTGCAACTGTTGCAACAAGGGGTCGTAATAGCCCCCGGTGTTGAGCACCACTATGGGTTTGAGATACAGGCCGAGCTGCTTCCACGTAATGATTTCGAGCAGTTCCTCAAGCGTGCCTACCCCACCCGGCAGGGCTATGCAGGCATCGCTCATTTCGGCCATGAGCTCCTTGCGGCGGTGCATGTTGGGCGTCACCTCCAGACGTGTCATGCCCGTGTGCTGCCACCCTTGGTCTATCATAAATTGAGGTATTACGCCCACGGCCTTGCCGCCATTGGCAAGGCAAGCGTCGGCACAAGCCCCCATCAGCCCTGTGCGGCCCGCACCATTCACCAATGTGTGGCCGCCCAAGGCAATAAGGCGGCCCAGTTCATGGGCCGCCTTTATATACGTCTGCGGCACTTGGCCGCTTGATGCGCTATATACTGTAATTTGCATTAAGTAGGTATTCAAAATTAGTTTATATAACCATGTTCAGAATTAGTCGATATGCCTTGGCGCATTCTTTCGCCCATAAACATAGGTTTCATCGGTCACGTAGCCCGCTACGCTCCCTCTTCAACCTATGTTTATGAACGAAATACTGCACCAATTCATATCAACTAATTTTGAACACCTACTTACAATCCAAATTCTTTCTTAATCTCGTCCACCTTGTCGAGTTTTTCCCAAGTGAAGAGTTCCACCTGCATGGTCTTTTCGTCAGCCTTGCCCTCGTTAAAAGTCTTGCTCACCAGTTCGGGGGTACGACCCACATGGCCATAGCTTGCAGTTTCTTCGTAAATGGGCTGGCGCAACTTGAGATCCTCTTCAATGGCTGCCGGACGCAAATCGAACATTTTGCCAATGATTTGGGCTATCTCACCATCGGTCTTGTTTACATGGCTGCGTCCATAAGTGTCCACATATATTGATATAGGCTCTGCCTTGCCAATGGCATAGCTCAGCTGTACGAGCATTTCGTCGGCCACGCCGGCAGCCACCATATTCTTGGCAATGTGTCGGGCAGCGTATGCTGCTGAGCGGTCTACCTTTGAGGGGTCTTTGCCTGAGAAGGCTCCACCGCCGTGTGCGCCCTTGCCGCCATAGGTGTCTACAATAATCTTGCGACCCGTAAGGCCCGTGTCGCCATGAGGACCGCCAATCACAAACTTGCCCGTGGGATTGACATAGTATTTGATGTTACCCTTGTGGAAAAGGGCTTTAATTTCGGGAGTATGGACACGCTCGTCTATCACGCGCGGAATGAGTATCTCCTCCACGTCTTTTTGTATGCGAGCCTGCATCTGGCGGTCGGCCTCCTCTTGTGAGCCAGCCTCAGCAGCACTGATAAACTCGTCGTGCTGGGTGCTCACCACAATGGTGTCGATGCGCTGTGCCACGTTGTTGTCGTCATACTCCACAGTCACCTGGCTCTTTGAGTCGGGACGCAAGTAGGTCATAACCTTGCCCTCGCGGCGTATTTCGGCCAGCACATACACGATGTCGTGGGCCAGCGAAAGCGGCAGCGGCATGTAAGTGTCAGTTTCGTTATTGGCATAACCAAACATCATGCCCTGGTCGCCGGCACCTTGTGCCTTGCGGTCGATGTTGTTGTCGGCCCCTTTGCGGTCCACACCGCGGTTGATGTCGGCACTCTGCTCATGAATGGCGCTGAGTATGCCACAGCTCTCTGCCTCAAACTTGTATTCAGCCTTGGTGTAGCCAATGCGTGCAATGGTGTGGCGCACCACGTTCTGCAAGTCAACGTAGGCTTCGGTCTTTACTTCTCCGGCCACAACCACCTGTCCGGTGGTCACGAGCGTTTCGCAAGCTACTTTCGAGTTGGGGTCGTATGCCAGCAACTGGTCAAGCACGGCGTCAGATATTTGGTCTGCCACCTTGTCGGGGTGTCCTTCCGACACCGATTCGGACGTAAATAAATATCCCATGATATTGTGTGAGAATAAATAGTTAAAACACAAAACAGCCTGCTTTCGCATGGCGGAAACAGGCAAGGCAGAACTCAGCTAAAATGTTTTGCAATTCGCGAGGTGTGTGCGCCAGCGTTTGTAGCCCATAGCACCCATTGCGCAGCCCGCAGCCACACATCACGAGTTTTAGCATTGTTTTTGAGAGGTTGCAAGCAGCCAAATCTGTCCTCTGTTGTTTCGCTAATAAAACTTAGTTAGTAGGGACGATCGGGCTCGAACCGATGACCTCTGCAATGTGACTGCAGCGCTCTAAACCAACTGGGCTACGCCCCTAACTTTTGTTTTCGGGTGCAAAGTTACGCTTTACTATGAGAAAGGCAAAGCAAATGCCGACTTTTTTTGAGGGAAACAATTACAATGGCAAGGCAGAGCCAAATGCAGCAGAACATGATGTCCCATCAGTCCCAGCCATCTGTTTGAATAAAAAACCTCCATTTTATTGTGTCTTTTATTTGTGGTATACTAATGTCTACTCTGTTTTTATTATCATCATATCCAACAAACCTTGTATAGGTAATAAAAGTCGTTACACTGGGATCCGCTTCACTCCGAATCACATCAAATGTTTTGATATCGCCTCCCATGGAGGGATATCCCATATTTTCCTTGTAAAATTTAGGGCAAATCATGAGACCACTCGGAGGCGTAACTACATTCAGAGTGTAGACCTTTGTTGAAACATAATACTTCCTATTAGACTTTAAGCCATACTTCGAAGCCCATTCACCAAAGCGCACAATTCTCCACCTTGTATTAAAAGTTTGTGAGACTTTACTTATTGTGTAAGATTCACCTTCTTTATAGTTAATGACTTCCTTACTTCCAACTTGAATAGGAAGTTCTCCTGTTGCGAAGACAGACTGCTCAAATTGCGCCTCGCTGCTATAGTAAGTTACATTCAGATTTCTGATAGTTATCTCATTCCCATCATTCATAGTGATGGTTGCGGTATGAGGTTCAGTATCACAAGCTACCACCAACAGGACTATTACAAATACAATATAAATAAAGTTCTTGCCGTATCTCATAGCTAATATTCTAATAGTGTTTTACGATGCGAATATAAGGAAAATCTCCACACTAATACATCTATTCGGCTACATTAACCAGAGTTTATACTACTTCACCAAAAAACATCAGCCGCAAGTCGTTAACTTACAAAACAAATAACCATTAATGCGCAATAAGAACAAACAGAAATGCAGAGAGTTATATACCACAGAGTTCCTATCCACCACCCCTTGCGCACATACACAAAAAAAGCAGTGTCGTATAGACACTGCTGAGGAAAAAGAGCCTTGCAAGCAGGGAAAGACTGCAAGACTCTGGGGGAAGGGGAAGTTGTTCCACTCCGATTCGAACGGGGACTGAGAGAACCAAAAACTCTAGTGCTGCCATTACACCATGGAACATCCACAAAAGGGCATTTCTGCTCTTTGCAGTGCAAAAGTACGACAAGTTTTCCGAACAACCAAATTTTGGTGCATAAAAAGTGCATCGTACAGATAAAAGTGGACACAAAAGTGGCCTACATGCCCTTCCGCGAGCACAAAACTCGCACAAAACGCTAGCTCTAATGGGGGCGACGCGTCTCGCGTCGGGGAAAAATAGCACTAAATAAAGGCTCACAGATAGTACTAATTTCACCACTATCTGTGAGCCTTTGCTTTAATTTTCCCGACGCGAGACGCGTCGCCCCCATTAGTGCTTGCGTTTGAAGCTTGCGTTGGGTGTTAGCGTTTGGTGTTAGCGCTTGGTGTTAGCGCTTGGTGTTAGCGTTTGGTACTTGCGTTGGGCACTTGCGTTTTATGCTTATGACCTTACTTGCCCTCGCTCAAGAACTGGAGCGCACGCTTTACAATGTCGCTGCGCTTGTTCACCAGGCGGAAGTACTCATTGCGGTCCCAGAGATCGTAGGCAATGGTGGTTTTGAGCGTAAACTGCAAATCCTTGAGTGCCGACTCGCGCTCCTTGTCGTCCTTAGGCTCCACCTTTTTGCGCTTGCCCTCGGCCATGATAGAATCGGTGAGTGAGGCGGGCACCTCAAAGTTCTTGTCAAAATCCTCAAACTTGCGATATTTGCGCTTCAGCTCCTTGCGGTGGTCGTCCACATAGCGCAGTGTCCACTCGTTAATGAGGTTGTAGCGGCGCAGCGCGCGGTAGTAGGGCGTGTAAGTGGTTGTGTCGAGCGGCACAAATATGTCGGGCATAATGCCACCGCCACCATACACGGTACGCCCCTTTACCAGGGTTTTGTACACCTTGGCCGAGTCAAGGTGTATGCTGTCAATGCAAGTCAGCTCGCCACGGGTGTAGCGCTTTTCAAGGTCCTGGTCGTACTCACTCTTCTCGCCCTTGGTGTAGGGCTTTTGAATGCAGCGACCCGAGGGCGTGTAATAGTGCGACACGGTGAGGCGTATCATCGAACCGTCGGGCAAGTCGATGGGGCGCTGTACGAGCCCCTTTCCAAATGTGCGTCGGCCAATAATGGTGCCACGGTCGTGATCCTGTACGGCACCGCTCACAATTTCGGCTGCCGAGGCGGTAAACTCGTCAACGAGTATGACCACGCGGCCCTCAGTCTGCATCAGTCCGTTGCCCTCTGAGCGCAATTCCTGACGCGGCATCACGCGGCCGTCGGTATACACTATCATCGAGCCATTGGGCAGGAACTCACTGGCCACCTCCTGCGCTGCGTTAAGGTAGCCACCGCCATTCATACCGAGGTCAAGAATGAGGTCCTTCATGCCCTGCTTCCGCAGTTCGGCTATCTTGTCGTGCACCTCCTTGCCCGATGTGGCACCAAAACTGTCAAGGTGTATGTAGCCGGCAGTAGGCGTTATCATGTAAGCAGCATCAACCGTGTTGACGGGTATCTTGTCGCGCACCACCTTAAAGTGCAGCACACTGTTTGTGCCACGGCGCACAATGTCAAGGTTGGCAACGGTGCCCTTCGGCCCGCGCAGTTTGGTCATGATGCTGTCGCGGTCCATCTTCACACCGGCTATGGTCACGCCATTAACGGCAATGATGCGGTCGCCGGCCAGCACCCCCGCACGCTCGCAAGGGCCTTTGCTTATAACCTGCAACACCACGAGGGTATCCTTCACCATGTTAAAGCTCACGCCGATACCCTCAAAGTTGCCACTGAGCGGTTCGTTCAGTTTTTTGGTGTCCTTGGCATTGGTGTACGACGAGTGCGGGTCGAGTTTGCTGAGCATGCCGTTAATGGCGTCCTCGGCCAGTTTCTTTTGGTCCACACTGTCAACGTAGAGGCTGGTGATGGCCACCTGTGCCATTTGCAGTTTTTTGATTTGCTCAAAGTCCACATCGCCAAAGCGCGATTGTGCGCAGGCGGGCAGTGTGAGCAAGATGGCTAAAAGCAGATAGATATGTTTCATTTCAGTAAGTTGGTTTCGGTTTGTGCCGGCTGCGGCAAAAACGCGCTCACGTCCTTGCCATAGGCAATAAGTTCGCGCACCACGCTCGACGATATGTCGGAATAATGTGCTTCGGTAAAGAGCATGACGGTTTCGACGCCCGCCAGCCGCTTGTTCATGGCAGCAATGTCGCGTTCGTACTCAAAGTCCTTTACAGAGCGCAAGCCGCGCAATATGAATTGTGCGCCCTCGCGCCGCACCAGGTCGATGGTCAAGTCGTTGTAAGCCACCACCTTGATGCGCGGCTCATTGGCATACACGCGGCGTATGGCCTCCACACGCTGTTCGGGGTCATAGAACGAGCGCTTTTTATCGTTTACGCCCACCCCTATCACGATGCGGTCGAACATGGGCAACCCGCGCTCCACTATGCTGGCATGTCCCACCGTAAAGGGGTCGAACGAGCCGGGAAATATAGCTACTTTCATAAGTCGTTGGTATCTTCGTCGGCCAAGTCTTCCTCAACCACCAGATTGTCTATTATAAAACCTTGGCGCTCCATGGTGTTTTTACCCATATAGTACTCGAGCAGCTTGCCCACATTGTCGCTCTTGTGCAGCGTAACGGGGTCGAGGCGCATGTCGGGACCTATAAAGTTTTTGAACTCGTCGGGATCTATCTCGCCCAAACCTTTGAAACGGGTTATTTCGGGGTTCGGACTGAGCTTTTCGATAGCTGCCAGACGCTCCTCGTCGCTGTAGCAATAAATGGTTTCATACTCTGAGCGGTCGCTCACCTGCGTCTTTTTCAGTATGGCAGCCCCCGCGCTGGCATCGGTCACCGTTTTGGGCTTGTTTGCCCCGCGCACCTTCTTCTTTTTGTTACGCACACGGAAGAGGGGCGTTTGCAGTATGTACACGTGCCCCTTCTTGATAAGGTCGGGGAAGAACTGCAGGAAGAAGGTGATAATGAGCAGCCTGATGTGCATACCGTCCACATCGGCATCAGTGGCCACAATCACCTTGTTGTAGCGCAGCCCGTCGAGTCCGTCCTCTATGTTGAGGGCTGCTTGCAACAGGTTGAACTCCTCGTTTTCGTACACCACCTTTTTGGTCAGACCATAACAGTTGAGCGGCTTGCCGCGCAGCGAGAACACGGCTTGCGTCTGCGCATTACGTGTTTTGGTTATCGAGCCGCTGGCCGAGTCACCCTCGGTAATGAATATAGACGACTCTTGTCGCGGGTCTTCTTGGTCGTCGTCGCCCTTTTTGCGCGACTTTGGAGCGGGGTCGTTAAGGTGTATGCGGCAGTCGCGCAACTTGCGGTTGTGCAGGTTGGCCTTTTTGGCGCGCTCGCGTGCCAATTTGGTCACACCGGCTATGGCCTTGCGCTCCTTCTCGCTCTCCTCTATTTTTTGCTTGATAACCTCGGCCACATCGGTGTGCTTGTGCAGGAAGTTATCTACATTTTCCTTTATAAAGTCGCCCACGAACTTGTTCACGCTCACGCCAGACAGTGGGAAGGGTTTCCCGTTCGAGTCCTTGTCGGGGGCCATGGTGAGCGAGCCGAGCTTGATTTTTGTCTGACTCTCAAACAATGGCTCTATCACACGTATGGCTATGGCGGCCACCAAACCGTTGCGCACGTCCTGCACATCGTAGTTCTTGCCGAAATACTCCTTTATGGCCTTGGCTATGTGCTCCTTAAAGGCACTTTGGTGCGTACCGCCCTGGGTGGTATGTTGTCCGTTAACAAACGAGTAATACTCCTCGCCATACTGCGAGGTGTGGGTAAAGGCTATATCGATGTTTGGCCCTGTCAGGTGTACGATGGGGTACAGGCCCGGCGCAGTCATGTTGTCGTTGAGCAAGTCCTCAAGTCCGTTGCGGCTCAATATGCGCCGCCCGTTGTAAAAGATGGCAAGTCCGGTGTTGAGGTAGGTATAGTTGCGGAGCATGTTCTCAACAAACTCTCCGTGGAATCGGTAGTGCTGAAACAGCGTGCTGTCTGGCTCAAAAAATATGTAAGTGCCGTTTTCCTCCTCGCAAGGGCCTTGTTCGTCGCTCACGAGCACACCTTTCTCAAATATGGCCTCATGCATCTGGCCATCGCGCACACTGCGTGCAATAAAGCGGCTCGACAGGGCATTAACAGCCTTCAAGCCCACACCATTCATACCCACCGAGGCGGTAAACACAGCGGTGTCGTACTTGCCGCCCGTGTTGAGTTTCGACACAGCATCTACCAAGGCACCAAGGGGTATGCCACGGCCATAGTCGCGTATTTCGGCAGTGAGGTTGTCGTGTATGTTCACCTCAATGCGTTTGCCAAACCCCTCGTTAAACTCGTCGATACTATTGTCTATACTCTCCTTGAGCAGCACATATATACCATCTTCGGCATGTGAGCCATCGCCCAAGCGACCAATGTACATGCCGGGACGCGTACGTATGTGCTCGGTATCCTCAAGATGTCGTATTTTGCTCTCGTCATAAACGACGGTCGAAGTATTCTCGTTCTCCATTGTCTTGTTATGTTTATGGCAGACCCGTTAACTCGTTAACCCTGTCACGCCCCATCAAATGTCCGCTTTGAAGCAGCGGCGGCGCTTGTGTTGTTCCGTTTTGAAATACTGCCATTGGTTCTGCACCTTCTCGTTCATTTCGAGTTCGGGGTTACTCTCGGCATATTCAAAGCCCAATTCCTTGTAAACGGGAATAAGGTCGGTAAATAGCAGTGCATTCACCCCCTTGCCCTGGTAGTCGGGACGTACAGCCACGAGCAACAAGTCGAGCACTTTGGGGCGTTTCCACATCAAGGCTTTCAGCAGGTGGTACCACCCAAAGGGCAACAAGCGGCCCTTGGCCTTTTGCAGCGCACGCGACAGCGAGGCCATCGATATGCCCACGGCCACTATCTCGTTCTGTTCATTCTCCACAATGCTCACCATGCGCAGGTCGAGCACCGGCACATACATCTTGACATACTGGTCTATCTGCCGTTCGGTCATGCGCGAGTAGCCAAACAGTGGTGTATAGGCATCGTTTATAAGGCGGAATATATCATGTGCCACACCACTCTGTCGCACCTCTTTCTTACTCTTGAGCTTGCGGATATGCAGATTATAGCGCTTGGCTATAATATCCGATATGCGGCGGTGCTTTTCGGGTATGGCATCGGGCACATATATCTTCATCTCCACCCAGTCGGCACTCTTGCTCAGCCCGAGGCGTTCCATGTGCTGCGGGTAGTAGGGATAGTTGTAGATGGTGGCCATGGTCGAGAGCTGGTCAAAACCCTCCACAAGCATACCCTCAGCGTCCATGTCGGTAAAGCCAAGGGGGCCTTCTATCTCGGTCATGCCGCGCTCCTTGCCCCATTGTTTTACGGTGTCGATAAGGGCTGTGCTCACCTCCATGTCGTCAATAAAGTCTATCCAGCCAAAGCGCACCGTCTTGCGGTTCCACTTCTCGTTGGCACGACGGTTGATAATAGCAGCCACGCGGCCCACTATTTTACCATCGCGCAGAGCCAGAAAGTAGTCGGCTTCACAAAACTCGAAGGCGGCATTCTTCTTGGGTGAGAAGGTGTTGAGCATATCATCGTACAAGTCGGGCACCGAATAGGGGTTGTCCTTGTAAAACTCGTAGTTGAAGCGTATGAAGCGTTTAAGCTCGCTTTTGGTTGTTACTTTCTTTATCTCGACAGACATGTAGCGTTATGTTTTGTTTGTGAATGTAGCTTGCAAAATTACTCATTTTTTATCAGTAACAAGGCTTTATGCTTCAATAACCCGCCCTCTGGCGATTATTTTGCCGCAAAATATCACTGTCTGATAAAACTCCGATGCACATAGTAATGCTTTTGCACTTACAGGTAGGGTGTTCAAAATCGGCATCAAAAATGAAATCGTTTTTGGGAATTCTATTCGTTGTTGTTGCTATTCGGTGAAAAGTAAACATGCGAACGGACTCAAGCACAAAACGCTACCTCTAATGGGGGCGACGCGTCTCGCGTCGGGAAAAGATGCAGCTATTATTTAGTAGAGGTTAGTATTTCCCTCCCTTCTCTATTCCGACGCGGGACGCGTCGCCCCCATTAGTGCTAGCGTTTTTTACAGCGCGTTTCAGGCAACTTAAAATGCCTCAAAAACAGTCGCGTTTTTGATGCCGATTTTGAACACCCTACCTTACAGGGCGCGACAGCTCCAACACGCGATTACCCAGGGTGTCGCTACGCTTGCCCTGGGCTATGGATTACATTGGGCTTTTATTGACATCATCGGCTGCGGCTCAGCAATTCAAGCAAGCTTGATTGCATTCGCCTTGCACGATGATTCAGCCCGCACTTGCTAAATCCGAAACTCAAATTACTACACGCATTGGTGGTATTAGCAAACAAATTGACGGGTTAACGGGTAAGTTTGCCAATATAGCATACTTACGCGTCAACCCGTCAACAGGTTAATCAATATTTCGTTCCTACTTCATCAACTTGGCAGTATGGCTCTTGCCGTCTGCCGTCTGTACGGTGATGTAGTACACACCCTCGGCATAGCGCGACATGTCAATGCGCTCTGTGTCGGGTGCGGGGTTCTGGTTGATGTACAACAGCTGGCCATTGGTGGCGTGAATGGTGATAAGACGCATGGCCGGACCATTGGTGCTTGCTGTCACGTGCGTCTTGACGCGACGTGGCATAATGTTCACCTGAGGAGCCTCAGCATCTGTCACACCTGTCGCAGTGAGCAGCTCTATGGCAAACGGCTCGTTGAGCGTACCAATCATGGCATTGTCAACATAAGTCAGAGCAGCGTTGGTTGAACGCACCTGCCCATTGTGTGCCACGCGCACATCAAGTTGCGGTCCATTGCCATCGCCACTGATGGTTATGAAATACAAACCATCAATTTCGACCGATGTACCACGGCACTCGTCGTCAGCAAACACGCCTATCTCGGCACCACTTACGGGTTGGCCGCCTTGCGTGATGCGTGCTATCACCGTCATGTTGTTGGGATAAGCATGGCGGTCAACAGGCGGGAAGGCCGACTGCACCTCGTCACTATTGGCAGCCTTGCCACCGTACGCCTCGCCATCATTGGCTACCATGCGGCGCGCCTTGCTGGCAGGAGCGGCAGTAGGATAACCAAACTGGCGGCTGTCATCAGCTGCGCTGAAGTATATGTAGCCCTGTCCGGGTTCCATAACCTCGAGCGAACCTATCCACTCATAGTCCTGATACATGGCAAATCCGTTTTGGCCCTTCACAATATCACCCGTAACGGGTGCCGCAGGTGCCAGGGCATAGAGCGGCGATGCGGCGTAAGTGGGCGTGTAGCCGAGCCATGTCCAGCCCTTGTTCAGTGTAACAGGCGTGGTGGCAGTATTCACCTGCTCGCCCTTCACGCTGAAGTCAGCGGGCTGCTCCATATAGAGCATGTACATTTCCTTCACATTGAGCTTGTCAAGGCCACCCGTCCAGACCAGACTGTCGGCAGCGGGCACTGCAAACTGCGTCTGGTTCTTGAGCATGCGGGCTGTTGCAGCCACGGGGGCAAAGGTGCCGGCCACGGTGGCATCAACTGGCGTCACGCTGAACGACAGCCACTGCCAGCCCTGATGCAGACTGAACTGCTGCTCTACGGCGTTCGTAGCATTAAGCACATACGGCTTCGTTACGCTGCCGTACACAGCATTGGCGCTGAAGGTCACCTTGTCAGCGGTTGCAACCACCGGGTGTACCTTGCCCGTAGCGGCATGCCATGCCTTGAAGCTCACAGGCGAGCCTGGCTCGTCGGAGTTGCCATAAATGGTAAGCATGGCAAAGTAGCAGTCGTAGCGCTTGTTGTAGACGGGCGAAGCCACACCCACACAAGTGCCCTTGGCATTGAATGCTGCCACAAGGTCGGCGCCATTCTCCGACGGCACACCGTTGAATTGCAACTGGGCCACCATGCTCATGTTCATGTCATACTTAGCAGCATCAACACGCCAGTCAGGCTGCTGTCCTGTCACAGTGAGCTGCACGTGCAGCGGCTGTGCCACACCCTGGTTGCCAGTGAGGTAGAGCGTTGCCTCATAGCGGCCTGCTGCCACCGACGCGGGCACTGTCAGGCGCAACTTGGCTGTGCCAAGGGGCTTGAGCTGTCCGCTCTCGGTATTGAGCGTGAGCCATGAGGGCAATCCGCTGATAGTCCATGCCTCGGCGGCGCTGCTGTTGTTCACAATCTCAACCTCGGTGGTGAGTTTGTCGGCCTGTTGCTTGGCAAGCGTCAACTGGCTGTCGCCCCAGAGCAACTGGTTCTGCTGCACATAAGCCGTCCAGCTGATGGGGTCGGCCAAGTTGTTGTTCACATCGCGTATGCCACGCAGCGTAAAGTTGACGGTGCAACCCTCGAGCGCAGCGGCCGATTCGTTAAGGGTGATAACCACCTTGCGCTCCGATGCGGTAAAGTTGAATGCCACATTGCTGAGCTTGGGAGCAGCCTTCAACCCGGGAGCCTCATCGCCAATGGCAGCCGAGCCATAGAGCTTGGCCTCGTGCGGCTTGGGCAGCGTGGTGGTGGCATGGTCAGCCATGTCGGCCACCACTTCGGCCTGACTGTACTGGTTGAGCTGTATCTTCTCAAACGGATAGTAGGCCACCAGTCCGCTCTCGGTGCCTTCGAGGCGCTGCAAGCGTGCGGCGCGCAGCACATCAGCAGTAAGGCGGGCATTCCACAGGCGCAACTCGTCAAGCTGACCGTTGAAGTAATTGCTGTACACAAAGTCGGCAGCCCCCGCAGTCTGTGCGCGGCGCATCACGCCAAGCATCAGGCTGTCGCTCTGCAAGCGGAGCGGAGCGCTGGGTGTAAACTGTGCCACATTGTTACCGTCAACGTAGACAGCTGCCGTGCCATCGTGCAGCACGTTCAGTGCAAAGTGGTGCCATTGGTTGTCAAGGCAGTCAGCTGTGCCAGTGGCCAGCATCTGGTCGTTCTGGCTCAGTTGCAGCTGGCCTTGGGCATTGAAAGCAGCCATCACGCCATCGACATGGGTGCTGAAAAGCGTAGCCTGCTTGCCTGCCTCGGGCTTGCTGCCCTTAAACCACAGTTCGAGGGCATAATCCTCGTCGGTGGCGGGTGAGCATGAGGTCAGGTCAATGGCAGCATAATCGGTTGTACCGTTCAGGCTGATGGCCTTGTTGGGCGTAGCCATATACCACGAGGCGGCAGGCAGCGTGATGTGGCGCGAGCGGGCCACATCGTTGGCTGTAGTGCCAGTGCCCTCGTTGAGCGGCCAGTAGCCAGCTATGTCGGCAGAGTTGGCCTGCTTGGTCGTGTACATGTCGGCCTTGGCCTCGGCGTATGAGCGGGCAGCGTTCCACAGGGTGAGTTCCTGCATGGCGCCCTTCATTCCGCCACCTATGCGCAGCGGGCCATTGCCGTTGTAGGCGGGCACGGGCTGCGATGCAAACAGACTGGCGTCGGTGTCATCGTAAGCACAGTCGGCAGTGAGTGTGCCGCCCTGGCTGGCGGGCGCATAGCTGAGTGCGAGGTAGGTCCACTTGTCCTTGGGCAGTGTGCCTTCCGACGTCACCTTGGTGCCGGCCACATCGGCCGTGAGGTGACCCTCGTCGTCAACCGACAGGGTAAACTTGGTAGCTGCTGCGCCATGGCTCAGTATCTGGCCGGCGCCAGTGTAGTTGAGCCACATGTTAAGGGCGAACGGACGTGCGGCCAAGTCGATGTCGGCCTCGGTTTGTGCACCCTCGGCACCTGTGAGTTGCAGGGCCACATCGTGGTCAACCTTCGAGCCGTTGAGCTTGCTGGTCACCACAAAGTTCTCGGTCCTGATAAGGCTTGATGCCTTGATGTCCTCGTTGAAGGTGATTGACACTTCACCTTCGGGGGTGAGCACACCGTTGGCGGGCGACGGGTTGCCCAACAGTTTGGGGCGCGCCACGTCTTTCACCACTTCAATGGTCTCACTCTCATTGTTCACCTCGCCACTGCCAAAGTCGCACATGGTGATGGCGCGCAGTTCGTAGGTCTGGTCGGGGAAGAGTGCGTTGTTGCCCATGTCGAGCACATAGGTGGTCGATGCACCGCTGATAAGCTGGTTGTTGTCGGTAAGGTCGGCCTCATCGTTGACAAACTCCTTGGCCAACTGCCAGTCTACATCGCGGGCGCCCTTGTACTGTATGCGGAAGCCCTTGAACGAACGGAAGTTGCGGTCGTAGCGGCTTACCACCATCTTGAGCTGGCTGCCGGTGTTGCAGTTCACCACGCGGTCGGGCACGCTGAGCATGATGTCGGAACAGCTGGGCACAAACTGGGCCGAAATGGCCACGGTGTCGGCTATTACCGGGAATGACCCTGTGGGGTCGCTCTGACACTGCGAGCGCAGGGCGAGCTTGATGTTGTTGTACTCCAGCACGCTCTGGTCGGTTTGTGTGAGTTGCAGCTGCTTGCGCAGGGTGTTGCCAGCCGGCACCAGGAACACGCGGCCGTCGGTCAGTGCCTGGCCGTCGATGCTGAGCTTGGCGCCATTGGGGTTGGTTTCGTCGAGCATAGAGAGCTGGAACCACACGTCCTCACCCGTCTCGCTGTCGTTCTGCATGAGCAGGGTAAAGTTAGCGGTACCGCCTGAGGGCACATCGGTGGCATAGTTATTCTCCACATTGAGTTTGGGCACTTCTATCTGCATGGTAGCGGCCGATATCTCGGTGCCTGGCTCATAGTACTTGCTCACATACTTGTCCTCATAGGGGCAGCAGGTTTGTCCGCCACGGGTTATGAAGATGGGGCCGAAACCGTCGGGGGCATTGAACACGTCTACCGACAGGGCATCGTCGTCGCCATTCTCCTTGAGCGTATAGCCAATGGTCTTGGCGTTCTCCGAGCTTGAGCCTTGCACAAAGGTGTTGCGGGTGCCTGTGGTGGTCTTCACCGTGAGGTCGACACCTGTGCCGTTTATCTCAAATCCGGTAGTCACACCGCCCACTATCATCACCTCAAACTCCTCGCTGGTTTCGTGGCTCTTGGCCTCGATGGTGCCTACCGAGTTCTCGATGGTGGCACCGGCGTCGAACGAGTAGTTGCTTATGAGGTATTCTGTGCGGCTGCTCTTGGCCTCAATTTTGGCCTTCTCGTTGTTGGCCAGGGTCTGTGTCCAAAGCGCCATTTGCGAATTGTACCACTTCACCTTGTCCTCAAAGGCTATGGGCTTGCCATTGCTGTCGGTGGTCTTGGCGGGGAGCATCATGGTGTAGCTCGGCCCATCAAGCTTGTCGCCCGACACGGCGGCAGCGCCCCACACGTCCTTGTCGTTGTTGTTCGAACCAAAGCGCGGATCGTCCTTGCTCACCTTCGACACATACACCACCTCGTTGGTCGTGTTGCTGGTAATGCCCTCTGAGGGGTCGTGCAGCAAACTGTTGCGCACGCTTTCGAGGTTGGGCAGCAGGGTGTTCTCCACATAGTTCTGCGAGTAGTTGAACCCTGTGCCAAACTCCATGCCGGTTGATATAACGTTCTCGCGGGTCACGCCAAAGCCGCCCTTGCCGTCGGGACGTATGTCCACGCTGCGGGCATTGCCAAACAAAATGTTGGTGGCGGTACCTATAAACACGTCGCCGTTGGCGCCCACATAGTCCTCCTCGTCAGACGTGCTCACGCGGTTGGTCGTAGTGGTGGTGGTAGAGCTTGCCTGACTGTCGGTAATGTCGAGGTTGACCTCGGCACCCACTTCAAGGTCGGCCTTGGTCGATGCTTCGGTTATGACACCTGCACCCACGCCCACCCAAGTGGCGGCCTCGAAACCGAGCTTGGTGAGGGTGCTCACCTCGTTATTGGTTACAAACGAACCGGCGTACGAGGTGCTTTCGGTCACAGAGGTGGCTGTCTCATAATAGGCGTTTGAGTTTGAACCCGGGGGGTCGCGCAGCACCATGAGCACCTTGTCGGGGCCTGATGTCACAAAGTTGTTGCCCGACGGCAGTTCGCCAAGCACAATGGCCTTGAAAGTGCCGTTGCCGCTCCACTGCTTTTGTGCGCCATTCACGTCGAACACCATGTTAAGCCCCAGAGTGTACGGTTCTGTGATGTTGGGGAAACCTGCCATAAAGGTGTATTCGGCATGGCCGAGCGAGTCGAGCTGCAACTGGTTGGTGGCCAAGTTGTTCTCGTCCTTAAACTTGCCGTCATCGGCACCTTCAAAGTTCACCACCTGTCCGGCAGCAAACTGGTTGGTGATGGTGACAGTTGACTGCTGCAACGGTACACGGTCGGTGACGGGATTTTGGGCATCGTCCTGGTTGACGTACTGCTCGTAGCCGTCGAGGGTGAAGGTGTAGCGGCGCAACTGGGTGAACACCGGGGCACCCATGGCATAGGTCACTGTGCCCTGCTCGTCGGTGGTGTAGAGCGGCACTTCCTGGCCCTTGGGGTCGCTGAGTGTCACGTACTTGAAGGTGGCGTCGCCAAAGGCCGGAGCACCCTTCTGCTTGACATCGAATGTCGGCTCCACGCGGTGGGCCAAGTTGAGCGATGCCACATAGCTGAAGCGTTGCACAATGCCCTTGTCGGTGGTGACGGAGTCGGTCTTGACGGCCAGCGGATTGCTGGCGTCGATGCCAGGAATGGTGGCGCGGTCGAACACAATCTCGGCGTTTGACGGCACCTCGACACTGGTCACCTTGTACTGCACGGGGGGCACCAGGGCGGCAAACTCGCCTGTGGCGGGGTCGGTGGTGATGGTGATGGTTTTTACGGCATCGTCATCGCCGCCACCCACCTGGGCGGTGCTCTTCACCTGCTTGCTTGCTGCTTCATAGTTGCGGGCGTCGGTGGCGTTTTCGTAGGTGTAAGCACCACCATTGTCTTTGCGCACCACATTCATGCGATAGGCATCGCCTGCGCTGAGCTTTATCACGGCCTGGCCAATGTTGGCCTTGCTCTGTGCCAAACCAAGGGGCTTGCCCTTTTCAACGTCGCCACCTGCCACACGGCCGGCTATTACGACTTTGGTCACATCGGTAAAGTTCACCGCCTCTTCCTTCACAAAGGTGTAGCGTGTGCCAACGCCCTTGTCGTCGGCGGGGAAACGGCCTGCCGAGGCAAACTCGTGGCCCTGCTTCTTTATCTGTATAAAGTGGTCGCCAATGGGCACACTGATGCTGAAGCGGCCCTCGCTGTCGCTGGTGATGGGTTCGCCGTCCTTATAGCAAATGTTGCCGTCTACATAGAAGTTGCAACCCTCCACCGGATAGGTGGTGCCTTCGTACAACACCTGGCCTGTGACGGGGAAGCTTGAGGTATCCTCAAAGTCAACGCCATTGTGGTTGATTGAGTTCTGGCTGACGTAGCGCGAGAGCTTCTGTGGTGTAAAGCTGTGTACGCCCTTGCTTGGCACAACCGAGTAGTTGGTGCCGCTGCCGGTAAATGGCACACCTTTTATCACATAGTTGCCCTCGGCATCGGTGCGGCCGTAAATGCTGAATGCATCGTCGGGGGGCACAATGGTGCTGATGCTGTTCGACGACTTGATGGTGCCGTGATGGCCATTGGCCACGCCGCCAGTCTTGCTGTAGTCGTAAGCGGTGGTCTGATTGGTAATGCCCTCGTCGAGCGGCCAGTACAGATAGAGGTCTTTCTCGTCGCCCGAGAGCTGGTGGTCGTAGGTGGCTGTCAACTCGGCATCGGCAAGGACTTTGTTCCACAAGCGCACCTCGTCGATGTAGCCGTTGAAGTTGTAACTTGCCAAATCGCTCACATTCGTACCAAAGGCCAGGTTGTAAAGCTTCTTTCTGTTTTCCTTGGGCATGCCCGTGGCCTTGGTCTCAAACTTCTGCATCTTGCCCTTGGTGTCGATGGCGCGCAGGGTCCAATTAGCGGCGCCGTCGGTTGACAGGGCTATGGCATAATAGTTGTTGGGCTCGAGCATCACCGTGGTGGGTGTGTCGGCATACTTGTTAGGTGTAGGCAGGCGCAACGTCAGCTGGTAGGCACCGCTGCTGGTACGCTTGCCAAACAGTGAGAAGTTGTCGTAAGTGTCAATCAGCATGGGCGTTGCATCTTTGGTTGCATTGCCCGACTCCTTGATGTTGTCGTCGAGGCGGAACCATGCCTGCATGGTGAGGGGTACACTGTCCATAAACAGGGCACCGGCCTCCTCACGGTCGAGGGGCAGCACAAGGCCACCGCCCACATTGTCTACACGCAATGAGTAGAACTGCGATTTGGCCTCGGCATCGTCCTTGGCCTGCACCAAATTGACACGCACGCCCTCAACGGCCGTACCTGTGCCATAGGCTATGCGGCCGGCTATGGTGCCGGTGGCCTGGCAAAAGCCGTTGTCGGTGGCCTCGGCGGTTTGAGTGCTGTTGCCATTACAGTTTATGTACGACGACACGCGGTATTCGTAGTACTGGCCGGGGGCCACATTGTTGTCGTCGAAAGTGTACATCTCCGAGGTGCCCGACACGGTGTGTATGTCGCTCCAGTTGCCCTTGCTGCCAAGCATACGACGTGCCACCACATAACGGGTGTTGCCCTCAGATATTTGCTGGGCGTTCCAGGTGAGCTTGACACTGTTGCTGTACAGGCCCTTGCTCACGTTTAACGATGCCACACGGCTGCTGCCGCTGATGGAGCCTACGGCAATGGGCGACTCAAAGGTCTTGCCAAAGGCTTTCAGCGCAACCTTGAACTCGTAAGAGTCGCACACATTCTTGATGCCAGTGTACTCGTATTCGCCCGAGGTGGCATTCACATCGGTGCGGGGCACGCTCACGGGGTTGCTCCACTGGGTTGTGCCGGCCAAACGGCTGTACACAAGGAAACTCTGCTCGCTGTTTCTGAAAGCACCATAGTTCCAAGTCACCACCACGCTCTGCTCTTCAGAACGGGTGTCCACCTTGTCAAATACGAACGACGGCACTATCTTGGTCGTCACTGTGGCCTTGAGGTCGTCTACTATGCCTTCCTTCCACCCGTCCTTTTGGTAGGTGACGATATACACATATTCGGTTTCAAGGCTCGGCACTTCCACCTCGCAGTTGTTGGTGTTATAGTCAACGGTAGCGATGAGCTTGGCCGAACTTGCCGACTCGCCTTGCTTGTAGCGGTACACCAGCCACTTGTCTTTATCGCTGCTCAAGCGGGTGTCACCCTTGGTGTTCCAAGTCAGCTTTACGGTTTTGGTCCACTGTTTGGGTTCTGCACTCAAATTGCCCGGGTACGGACAACCGGGCACGGTGACTGACCAAATGGTGCCGTTGTTGTAACGCTGGAACACACTGTTCTTGTTGTCGTGGATGGGATCTACCACACTACCCTCGCCAATATTCATCACGGCACTCCATGCGCCCCAATAGTAGATGGTGACGGCATCGCGGTTGCTGAACGTGCCGTCGAGCGTCTTGGTCACGCTGGTGGCATTGTCGGCCGCATACACCGAACCATACTTGAGGGAAGTATACGACCTTGAATTGTTGAAATAGTAGGTGGGCGCGAAACCCCAGGCTTTCTTATTCGGCAGCTTCGAAGCATTGAATGTAATTTTGCCTGCGGCACTGCGCACAAAACTGCCCTTATTGGTTTGGGACTCGTTGATGGCCGAGCCGGCAGTGAAGTTCAAGTACACGTCTATGTTGTCGGGGTCGTCGCCATTGTCATTGTTGTCCCAACAACCCACGAACCTGATGCCACGCAACTTGCCCTTGCCGTCAGGGGTGCCTTCACCCTCGAGCAATTTCTTTGAAGGGTAAAAGCGGGCGTAGACAGTACGCTTTTTGCCGTTCATCACGTCCTTTACAATGGTAAGGCGGCCATACGCTTCGTTGTGACGCACCAGCTTGTCATGACAACGGGGCATTTCGCCCACCAATATGTCATTGTAAACGGGGAAATTTTTTATAAGCGGCGAAATAGTTCTGTACTCAACGAATTCATTCGCATATATTCTGATTCTACGCATGGCATCAGGCTTGCTGTTATCCTTGTCGTAGTCCATGTAACGGAATTCGATGTACGGACGTGCCTCGCTCAAGGCAATATTGTCAATACATATTGTCTTGGCTACATCTTTGGGGTCGGTGTTTGCCCTCACCACCTGCGGCACAAGACCCCAGGTCATGAGCAACACGCCCAACATGAGCAGCCACCGGCCCAATAGGGGCGGAGGAGGCACTTTCTTCGCTACCCGCTGATGGGGTAATCGTGTAAAGTGTGTGTGCATAATGATAAATGTTTATGAAATTAGTGAATTTGTTTACAAATTTAAGTATTGCCATCGTTTCGATGCAAACGATTGCCCTGTCTTGTTGTCCGATTGCTCATAAGTAGTTGTCCGATTGGTACCAATCGGACACTTTACCCGTTTTTTGCACCGGAATGGCCGTTTTTACGATGAAATGGGGCATTTCTGCGATGAAATGGGCCATTTTTGCACTTTGCACCCCTCATCAGCACGTTTACACGCTTTTTACCTACATCTTACACTTTTTGCCTGCACTGCGCTGATTTTCAATGCTTTACGGAGTGTATGTTACGCTGCACTGTGCCTACACCCCCTTTGCACACTACCTACACACCCTTTGCACTGCCTGCACGGCGGTTGTTCACGCCTTGCACTGATTGTTTTTTCGACAATGGTGGGCAGCAAAAACGCTTGCGGCAGGTAGAATCACCAGTCGGAGCAACTGATAATTCTACCTGCCGCAAGCGTTATAACGCGCTGGCACAGGTGCCAATATGTTGGGTGCAGACAATGCCGTGCTGTCAGTGCAGGGGGGTGTGCAAGATGCACATAGAGCGTGTGGGTAGTGTGTAGGTGGTGTGCAGATAGTGTGTAGGTAGTGTGCAGTTTTACCTACACTCTGTAACGCGCTGATAATCAGCGCAGTGCAGGCAAAAAGTGTAAGATGCAGGCAAAAACGTCACTTTTCACTTTATAGGGGGGTACACAAACGCTACCTCTAATGGGGGCGACGCGTCCCGCGTCGGTGCAACTCAAGCGCTAACCGCTAACGCGGAAAACATAAGAACAGAAGGACATAAGAACAGAAGATATCGCGTTCGTGTTAGCCGCTTACCGCGGGAAACATAAGAACAGAAGTTTACATAAGAAACATATAAGGCCGCTGCGCGGCTGACGGCCACGGACTAACGTCCGGGTGGCCTCAAAAAACATAAGGGCTGACGCCGTAGCGGGGCGGGGCAGCCGCTAACGCGGGAAACAGAAGGACAGAAGAACATAAGGACATAAGGGCTGACGCCGTAGCGTTACAAGTAGTAACGCTACGGCGTCAGCCCTTATGTTTCTTGAGGCCACCCGGACGTTAGTCCGTGGCCTTCAGCCGCGCAGCGGCCTTATGTGTTTCTTATGTAAACCTATGTTCCTTATGTTTTCCGCGCTAAGCGGCTAACACGAACGTTATCTTCTGTTCTTATGTCCTTATGTTCTTATGTTTTCCGCGTTAGCGGTTAGCGCTTGAGTTGCACCGACGCGAGACGCGTCGCCCCCATTAGAGCTTGCGTTTCTTCAAGCGCAAAAGCTTGCGTCTCTTCAAGCACAAAACACCACCAACAAACGCTACCTCTAATGGGGGCGACGCGTCCCGCGTCGGAAAAATAAAAAGAAAATGCTCACCACCGGACACAGCTCGCTACGCTATCTGCCCGTCACGCCACTCGCGGGGCGTCATGCCCGTGCGGTCGCTGAATATCTTGTACAACTGGCTGCGCGATGTAAAGCCACAGGCCGACGACACACTCTCGTTGGTGTACTCGGGGTGCGCCTTGATGTAGTCCTGCGCCTCCTTAAAACGTATGTCGCTCAACCAAATGCGGAAGGTGGTGTGCAAATGCTGGTCGAAATAGATGCTGAGGGTGCGGCGCACCACACCTATGCTCTGCGAGAGTTTGACCATGTTGACGGTAGTGTCGCGAAAGTTCTTTTCGGCACACCACGCAGCAAGGGCGGCCTCGACAACACACACCATTTCGGGTGACAACCGCTCGGGGACGGCATTGCCTGATGCCAGCTCATCGGCGTCACCATCGGCCATTGACTGTGCGTCGTCGGCCTCGTCGTCGGCCACATCGGTCAGCACCTCGTCGATGGGGGCAAGGTTGTAGCCCATGGCCACAAAACTCATGTTGAAGATGACGGCGGAGAGCAACACGGCCGGCCCTACAACAAAGAGCAGCGGACGCCACATGATGGCACCCACAAGGGCAAGCGAGGTGCAGCTAAACAGCAGGTAGCCCGCCCACGTGTAGCGCACATAGGGCATGATGTCGCCACCCGTTTCGGCCTCTACCCTACTCCTGTTACGGTGTATCACGCTAATGGGTATGAAAATGCTCGCGATCATGGACACCAAATAGAGGGTGTGCAACACCATTTGCTCATAGGGCATGTACAGACTGTTGCATGTAAGCCACCCGCTGCCAAACGCAACGAGTGTGGCCACAAACAATGTGACGAACAACAGGTCGTAGCGACGGCGCCGACGCTTTTCGCACTCGAGGTTGAGTATGGAATGGGACACCAGGAAGGCGACGGGGGTGTAGAACAGTATGTTTACTATCACACCGGCATCGTCGCTGTGAGCTCTGAAGCCGTAGACCATTTGCAAGCCATAGTGTATCACCAGCAGCAGGGCGGCAGTCACGAGCGACCAGCGCGACTTTTCGTACTGGCGGTTGACTACGGACACCTGAAAGCGTGACACGACAAGCACGAGTGTTTGCATGGCAAACACTAACAGACAGGTGTATTGTAATAGAAATAATGATGACATTTATTGATTGTTAAGTAGTGCCCGACAAAAGGAGGCACTATCCTTTCGGACTCTGCAAAGTTAAACACATTTTTGCCGCTATTCCAAAAATATTTAGATATTTGCGGAATTAATTCCAAGAATATTTAGATATTTGCGGAATTGGGGTTTGTGAGCGGACCCATCAGAATGGGGAGATTAGAGCCGGTTATTGGCGTTCGGTGAGACTCTAAAACGCACATTTAATGCTTTGGATTTTTACCGGACTGCAATAATTCTAAACGCTAACACAAAACGCTAATTCTAAACACAAGTACAAAACGCAAGCACTAAACGCAAACACAAAACGCAAGCTCTAATGGGGGCGACGCGTCTCGCGTCGGGAAAATTAAAGCAAAAGCTCACAGATAGAAGCCTAATTAGTGCTCATTTTTCCCGACGCGAGACGCGTCGCCCCCATTAGAGTTTGAGTTACTTACGGCACTAAAAATGGGGTTGGCTAACCTCACGGTCTGCCAACCCCCCATGTATAATAAATCTAACCTAATATTTTCAAGTTGTAGCTTAGTCCTCGTCAGACCAAGACTCGCTGCTCCAGCCCTTCTCACCAGAGAAAGAGGTGCCTGCGTCAACTTCCTTGTCGCTCACCTTCAGTTCGTTTGAGGCGGCGAGCATGGTCATGGCGTCGAATGTGATAGCCTGGGCTGTGGGAGCCATATATGTCTTTTTCATTGTCATTATCTGTTTTGATGGTTTAATACTACTGTCAATTTAATTAGCGTGCAATGAACTTGTTGCCACCCTTGATGTAGAGGCCACCCTTAACGGTGCGCACTACGCGACGGCCGGTGAGGTCGTAAACGGGGGCGTTGTTCTGCTCGGCATTGACGATTTGGTTGATACCAGTTACGTTGCCACCAAAGTTCATAGAGATGGCTTCGGGAGCGCCAGCTGCATCGAGAGTCAAATATGCCTTGTTGGCCTTGAGTGTTGTACCAATTTTACCCTTGTAGAATGCTGTGCCGTTAGCACCCTTAGCAAGAATGTAGGCATTGTCGCCTTCGGCGATTGTCTTGTCTGCACCAGCAGAGTTGCCGAGCTTGTTGTTCTCGATTGTAGCAAGAGTTTCATCAGTAGCGGGAACCATGGTTACAGCATCAGCGCTTTCAGAGGTCAAAAGAACGCCTGTCTTTGCGGGGATAGCCTTGCCTGCCTCGATGGCCTTCATTGTAGCCTTGGTATTGTCGGCAGTGCTTACATAGTAGGCTGTAACACCCTCGGGGATAACAGTGGCAAATGGTGCGCTGAATGTGGCGAGGTTGCTCACGCCCTCAACGTCGCTAACAGCGTTGAAAGTAACGGTGTTGGGGTAAGTGGTTTCTTCAATCTTGATGAGTGAAGAGTGTTTGTCACCTCCACTTGTTTTATAGAAAGGCGCATTAGCCTGGTTATAAGAATAAGTTGAACCATTCACCGTGAATATAAAATAATCCTGTTCTGGGTTTTTGCCTGAAGGTTTACGATAACCCATCACGCCTACGTAACCTAAAAGGTCTTCGTTTTCTTTGTCTACTACATAGCCACCCTTTACTATTTTGGCAACAGTTACGGCATATTCTGCGTTGTAAGTATCAACATAGCCCTTGTTGCTATTGGCTCCGTCTGTGCCACCCTTCCACACAAAATGCTTGCCTGCATTATTTGCGAAGGTAAACTTATTGTCACCCACTTTGCGGCAAATCAACTTTGCTGTCTCAGGATAGTTGGCATTAGTTTCGTCTGAAGTAGGCACGAGCGAGTAACCACTCTCTGCATAATCCATATATCTCTTTGCACCATCATAAAATATAGCTGTAAAGGTATAAGCCTTACCATCTTCAGGCATTTGAATATCCGATGAAGCAAGATATGCCGTGTAAGCCGAGCTAAGTGCACTATAATTGGCTAAAGTTTTTGAGGTCTTGGCATTGGTTAAAGCTGTACTAAGATTGGTACGCACCGTCGATGTAGCGGTAGGATAACCTATGCCTGTTTTGCCCAATACATTCTCTGCCTTAGTAATAAGAGACTCGTCAAGCGTGTAATTCACTGTCAGAGTTTTTGCAGAAGCGTCAAAGGCAACTGTCTTGGTACAACCAGCCACATCGGGAATGGTGAAGTCGCTCTCGCTAATTGAGGTGCCGGCTGTAAAGAAGTAACTACCGCCATTGTACACTGTTTTCGTACCCTTATTGGCAGTATTAGTGCTGGTAACCGAGACCGTTGTTGCATCACCTGTAATACTTACAGTATAAACATCATAAGCAGCAAGAGCGGTCTCACCGACCTTTGAGAACTCGAAACGGGCGGCTTTAGTTTGCGCACTTGAAGCACCTCCCATATAGTTCCAACCCGTCCAATCGTCCCAAGTTGCGCCTACTTGATACTGAGTATTGTTACTTGCATCCTGAGTGATTGCATATGAGGGTTCCGCATTACCCTCAATATATTTAGCCATGTTACTACCCCACTTGCCATTGATGTTCATAATGGCATAATTGCTGCCATTTTTGTGCACATACACAAAAGCAGTGGCATCAGTTTTCTGCGAAGCATCGGTACCGAACCACGTATAATTCTTGCCCAAAGCATCTGCCGAATACACATAACGAGGTGCAGTGGCAGAAATATCATTTCTTGAAACGCCCACCACCTGGCGCATCTGATACCAACCAGATTCGAGAGTTGCCGTCGAAACCGGTTCAAAAGTTACCTGTGCCGAAGCGGGCATAGACAGGCTGCCCATGGCAATGAGTGCCAAGGCAAGAGTAGAAATTTTCTTCATAGGTTGTGATATTTGTTGATATTTAGTTATAAGTGCAGCGTCGGACAACGTACAACACAACTATCGCCGCGCTATGGACTGGCAATGCAGGCCATGGCGCGGCGATGACACTACGGCACAAAGGGGGCTTGCACCATAGCGTGTGTACGTTGCTGATGTTAAATGTCTATAACAAATGGGGGGGGGGTAAATAGCAGCATATTGCTGGCGTACAATGCCACGTGCTTTACCTTACGACCAAACTCGGAGGAAAGTACATAATACGCGTTGCGTGTCATAATTTGTTGCTAAATAATTTTGTGTAAAATTACGCTGCCGCATTTGTAAACGCACAACTGCGGCGTGACAGCCTCATCGCTCTGCTCTGCTTTTATCAACAACACTTAATGCAATGGCTGTATCTTGCGTTTTCATTATAAATTCGGCGCAAAAATAAAACCTTTTTAGGTATTGCGCAACACTTCTGTCACACTTTGTGTCACTTTTATGCTTAAAAACATATTCTGAAAACTGTGCGGCAAAGTTCCAAGACTCATAGTGATGCTTTTGCCCTTACAAGCAGGGTGTACGAAATAGACTTTTAGCGAGACAGGTTTTTTGGAGGATTATAAGTTGTATGAAACGCGCCGCAAAGGAACGCAAGCACAGAACGCAAGCACAGAACGCAAGCACACAACGCAAGCACACAACGCAAGCACTAATGGGGGCGACGCGTCTCGCGTCGGGAAAAGATGTGGCTATTTATTTAGTAGAGTTTGTATCTTCCTCCTTTCTCTATCCCGACGCGAGACGCGTCGCCCCCATTAGTGCTTGCGTTGGGTGCTTGAGTCCATTCGTATGTTTACGTTTCACCGGACTGCAATAAGATGAAAACATATTCTGAAAGCCATACACGCAAATGGGCTGACAGGAAGATGTGCTGATGATGCGCACGCGCACAAAAAAAGGGCTGACGCCGTAGCGTTACAATTTGCAACGCTGCGGCATCAGCCCATTATTATATTAGCATATTGCGCATCTGCTCACATTTGTACATTTGCACATCTGCGAGCGAGGCGCCCTGCGTGTTCGTTATTCTGCAATCAGCGAGAACTCTGCGCCTGAGGCGAAGTCCTGGCCATTCTGCTCGTTGAGTGCACGGAAACGAATGTAACGTGCCTTGACGGGCTTGCTGAACATGACGCGCTTGAGCTCGGCATTGGCAGCGAAAGTGCCTTTGCATACAGGCTCACCCCACGACTTGCCGTCCTGGCTCACATACACCTCGTAGTCCTTGACCCAACCATTCTGGCCGCTCTGACGGGGCAGGAAGGTGAAGCCCTTCATGAGCTTGGGCTCGGCGGCATCGAAGTCTACCCAGTGGGGGTACTTGGCCAGGGTGATAGAGTACATGGTGTGCCAAATGGTGGCGGGGTCGCCATCGACAAGGTATGAGGCATCGCCACTGCCAGGCTCCTGCGACGAGGCAAAGACTACCTGCAGGGGCACGCTCTCAACCTTGGCATAGGTCATGGAGGTCTTCATAGCGGGATTGTCCTTGTACCACGTGGTGATGGTGCCACCGGCACGCAGATTGACGGGCGCGGTGTAGGCTGTGGCCTTCTTGCTGCCGCCCAGGGCATACATGATGGTGCGGCCCTTGGCAGGACTGCTCAGTGTGACCATGCCCGTGCGGCTGTGTTCGATGCTGATGGGCTGCTCACCCGAGGGGCTTACCTTGGCCACCTCGGCAAGCTGCTGCTGGGCTGCGAGCGGACGTATGATGAAGCCGAAGTTGTAGTTGTGGCTGAGGGCCTGGTCCTCAACAAACGGGCCACCCTGGCCGCAGCTGGCTCCGCCAAGACCGGTTACCTTGGCGTCGAGATGCAGGTAGGTGCCATCGCTCTCGGGCAGCTGGTAGATGTGGGCTGCCTGGGTGAGCTGCTGCTGGCTCCACGGCAGAGCCGATACAGACATGACGCTGTCGGCCACAAAGGCTACACCCTCGCCACCCTGGGCGGGACGCAGGGCGCAATAGCGCACCTCCTCGCGGTTGCCCATAGACTGGGGCTTGGGCAGTATGATGTCTTGCTTGCCCACCTCGCCCTGGTGCAGCTCGATGAACTGGCCGGTTTTGCGGTCGGCATAGTTGTTGACAGGGCCGCGGCCGTAGTAGCTGAACTGGTTGTACTGCTTGGGCAGTTTCATAGAGTAGCCTATGCGGGGCAGTACCACATTGGTGCGGTTGGCCGAGATGGCGCTCTGCAACTCTACCGAGCCATCAGGATAGATGGTGTACACCTGGTTGGTGGTGAACTTGAAGTCGTCGGCACCAAGGGCGTGCTTGCCCTGGCTGAAGGTGTAGACTGTCTGCGGGTTGCGGTCGCGGTCGGAGTATACCTGCTGGCTGCCCTCGCGGCCCTGGCTCTCGATGGTGAGGCTTATTTGTGTAACACCGTCCTTGCCCTTGACAATGGTGGGCTTGCCCACTACCTTGTGCTGCAGGTCGTAAAGTCCGTTTTTGAACCACGCGTTGTGATAGCCAATGCCGGCATCGTTGTCGGTGGGGGCACGGAAGGCGTCGAGCTTGGGACCGTTGCCGTTGGCAATAATCTCCTGTCCGTTGTAGGCAAGGTGGCTGATGGCGCCTGTGCTGAGGTCGATGTCGATGTCGTAGTTATGGCCCTTGACGCTGACTTGCTTGCTGCCTACTGTGACATTGGCAGTGCCCTTGGCGGCCACGCTCTTAATGGCGGGGGCCTTTACGTCGGCACCTTTCACGCGGAGTTGCTCCTCCATCTGTACATAGCCCTTCTTGGCCCACGGCATGTCCTTGCCCTGCAGGAACTGCACCTTGACAAAGTACTCGCTGTTAGGGTCGAGCTGCGCGTAGTTGTAGGGCAGCACATACTCCTGGCGCTCACGCGGGCCGAGTATGTTCTTGGCGCCCAACAGGGGTTTGTCCTTCTCCACACACACGCCGTCTTTGTAGAGCGACCATACTACTTGATAGCCCTTGAGCGGCTCGAAATAGTTTTTGTTGAATATCTCGATGCGTCCCTGTTTGAGGTCGACAGCCTTGACGCCCACATTCTGATACACCTTTTTCACCTCGAAGTACTGTGCCTTGGGTGAGAGGTCGGGGCGCATCACGCCGTTCATGCAGAACATGCCGTCGTTGGGCTTGTTGTCGGGTCCGAAGTCGCCGCCGTAGCCCCAGTAGGTTTTGCCGGTTACGGAGTCGGTGCCCTCCATGGCCTGGTCTACCCAGTCCCAGATGGCGCCGCCCATAAAGAAGTTGGTGCTCTCTATGGCGTTCCAATAGTCTACCAGGTTGCCCACGGCATTACCCATAGAGTGTGCGTACTCTGATATGTGGTAAGGGTACTTCATGTTGTAGTTGCCCTTGACAGCGCCCTGCACCCAGGCTATTGAGGGGTACTGGTTAGAGCCTATGTCGACAATGTCGTTGTTGCGCTCATACTGCACGGGGCGGCTCTGGTCGTACTGCTTGATGGCGGCATAGCAATCCTTGAAGTTGTCGCCGGGTCCGGCTTCGTTGCCAAGGCTCCATATCACCACCGAGGGGTGGTTGACAGTGCTGTGCACCATCTCCATGTTGCGTGCCAAGTGGGCGTTGCGGAACTCGGGCACATGTGAGAGGCTTTCCTTGCCATAGTAGTACTCGTGGCTTTCGATGTTGGCCTCGTCCTCAAGGTAGATGCCGTACTTGTCGCAGAGGTAGTACCAGTAGGGTGCATCGGGATAGTGTGAGTTGCGCACGTGGTTGATGTTGCCACGCTTCATCAGGAACACTTCCTTCTGCATTTGCTCGCGGGTGACGTAGTGTCCCGTCTGCGGATTGTTTTCATGACGGTTGACGCCCTTCATCTTGATGGGCTTGCCGTTGAGGTAGTAGTAGCGTCCGGCCAGTCCGAACTCGTCCTGGCTGGCGGGTGTGTCCTTAATTTCGATTTTGCGGAAACCTACGTTGGTTGAGAAGGTCTCCACCACCTGTCCCTTTTTGTCCTTGAGCTGTCCGACGAGGGTGTAGCGGTGTGGTGCCTCGGCGCTCCAGGGCTTTACCACATTGCCGGCATTGAGGGTGACGCTGGCGGTAAGTTCGCCATTTTTGGCCACGTCGCCCACCTTGGCCACTGCTGACACGCCTGGCACGAGGGTGTTGTTGTCGGAGTAGAGTTCGTTCTCGTAGAGGCTGTACTCAATGGTGTAGCCCTTGGCGGCCTTGGTGGTGAGGTTGCTCACCTCGGCACTGATGTGGAGGTTGCCATTGGTGTAGGTGGCATCAAAGTCGGGAATGGCCTTGATGTCGCGCACCTGCACCTTGGGTTTGGCAGTGAGTGCCACGGTGCGGAAGATGCCCGGCAGGCGGAACATGTCCTGACTCTCGAGGAAGGAACCGTCGCTGTGGCGGTATACCTCGACGGCTATCACGTTTTCGCCCTTCTTGTTGAGATAGGGTGTGATGTCGAACTGTGCGAGGTTGCGTGAGTTCTTTGAGAAACCTACGTAATGGCCATTAATGTAGAGGTAGAAGAATGAGTCTACGCCATCGAAGTTGATGTACACTTCCTTGCCGTCCCACGCTGCGGGGAGGGTGAAAGTGCGGCGGTAGGAGCCTACCTCGTTGCGGTTTTTATACGTCATCCAGTCCTTGGGCGGGGTGCGCATCACCCCACCCTTCCAGTCGCCCTGTCGCACTTGGTGCTGGAATATGACGCGCTGGTTTGAGTAGAGGGGTTCACCATACTTAAAAGTGCCGTTGGCTTGTTTGCCGGCCATGTTCCACGACATGGGCACTTGTATTTTGTCCCATGCCGAGGCGTCGAAGTCTGTCTTGTAAAAGTCCTTTGGGCGTTCGTCGGGATTTTTGGCCCAATGGAACTGCCACTGGCCGTCGAGGCTCTGCCAGAGGGCGCTGTTTTCGGGCAGCACCTTGCGCGCCTGCTCTACATTCTCAAACGAGAAGAACCAGGCGTGTGGCTGCTGCTTGTTATAGGCTACCGAGTCGGGGCTTTGCCACTCCCAGCCTGTGGGTGCGGGCATTTGTCCGTAGTAGAAGCCTCCAAGGGGCGTTACTTGTGCCCACATCGGGGCAGCCAGCAGGGCTGCCATGAGGGTCATTGTTGTCTTACGCATATTTATAATATAGGTGTATGTAACTGTTCAACACTGCGGGCAGACTGTATGTGGTCTGCCTCAACGCGTTACAAAGGTAAGTATTTGTTTTAATAAACTGACGCCCGTACAGCACATTGTGGGGCGCAACAAACAAAAAAAGGATAATTCATTGAGCCTCGTGCTCAAATCATTATCCTTTAAGAATAGCGTACCCAGAGCCGGGGTCGAACCGGCACGGGTTGCCCCACTGGTGTTTGAGACCAGCGCGTCTACCGATTCCGCCATCTGGGCTGCTTGCCATACCCCTTTGGGGCTTTAAGCGGTGCAAAGATAGGCACTTATTTGTAAACTGCCAAATTTTTTGGAGAAAAACTGATGTGGTAATGTGGTAATGGCTAATATGGTAATGGGCTAATATTTTAATGGGCTAACGCCGTAGCGGGGCTTGGCAGCCGCTAACGCGGGAGACAGAAGAACATAAGAACATAAGGACATAAGGGCTGACGCCGAGGCTTTTGAAGCGCTTACCGCGGGAACATAAGGACATAAGGACATAAGAACATAAGGACATAAGGCCGCTGCGCGGCTGACGGCCACGGACTGACGTCCGGGTGGCCTCAAGAAACATAAGGGCTGACGCCGTAGCGGTACTATATGTAACGCTACGGCGTCAGCCCTTATGTCCTTATGTTCTTATGTTCTTTTGTTTACCGCGTTAGCGGCTGCCAAGCCACGCTACGGCGTCAGCCCTTATGTTTCTTGAGGCCACCCGGACGTAGTCCGTGGCCGTCCGCCGCGCAGCGGCCTTATATGTTTCTTATGTAGCTTATGTTCTTATGTTCCCGCGGTAAGCGTTACAAAGCCGCGCAGCGGCGTCAGCGCACGCGCAGCCCGCTAAGCATCTACATTAGCATAAATAGCGTTCTTCTCGATAAACTCGCGGCGCGGACCTACATCGTCGCCCATAAGCATGGAGAACACATAATCGGCATCGGCGGCATTCTCGAGCGACACCTGCTTGAGCAGACGCGACTCAGGACACATGGTAGTGCTCCACAACTCCTCGGGGTTCATCTCACCAAGACCTTTGTAACGCTGCGTCTTGATGCTGCCCTCGGTGCCGTCGCCATACTTGTCCATAAACACCTGACGGTCGCGGTCGTTGTAGCAATACTCCGACACCTTGCCCTTGGTGCACTTGTAGAGGGGCGGCATGGCAATGTAGAGGTAACCGTCTTGAATAATCTGCGGCATGTAGCGGTAGAAGAGTGTCATGATGAGGGTGGCAATGTGCTGACCATCGACATCGGCATCGGCCATGATGATAACTTTGTGGTAGCGCAACTTGTCGAGGTTGGCCTCCTTTGAGTCCTCGCCCATGCCAAAACGTATGCCCAGGGCCTGAATGATATTGTTCACCTCGTCGCTCTCAAACGCCTTGTGCCACATGGCCTTCTCCACATTAAGTATCTTACCACGCAGAGGCAGAATGGCTTGTGTGGCACGGCTGCGGCCCTGCTTGGCAGAACCACCGGCCGAGTCACCCTCGACAAGGAACAGCTCGCAGATGGCAGGGTCCTTCGATGAGCAGTCGGCCAATTTGCCGGGCAGCCCGCCACCCGACAGCGGACTCTTGCGCTGCACGCTCTCACGCGCCTTGCGGGCGGCAATGCGGGCGGTGGCGGCAAGTATCACTTTGTCTACAACGAGCTTGGCCTCCTTGGGGTGTTCCTCGAGGTAGTTTGTCAACGCCTCGCCCACGGCCTGGTTTACAGCACCGGTCACCTCGCTGTTGCCAAGTTTTGTCTTGGTCTGGCCCTCAAACTGCGGTTCGGCCACCTTGACGGAGATGACGGCAGTAAGACCCTCGCGGAAGTCCTCGCCCGATATTTCCACCTTGGCCTTCTCTATCTGTTTGGCGGCAGTTTCCTCGGCATACTTTTTGAGCACACGGGTAACAGCCTGACGGAAGCCCACAAGGTGTGTACCGCCCTCGATGGTGTTGATGTTGTTGACGTAGGAGTGTATGTTCTCGCTGTACGAGGTGTTGTACATAATAGCCACCTCGATGGGTATGTTGTTCTTCTCGGTGTTGAGATAGATCACATCGTCGAAAAGGTGCTGGCGCGAAGAGTCGATGTAGCGCACAAACTCGCGCAAGCCGAGGTCGGAATGAAACACGTCCTTGCGCTGGTTGCCCTCCTCGTCGGGACGCTGGTCGGTAAGGGTGATGGTGATGCCGGCGTTGAGGTAAGCCAGTTCGCGCATGCGGTTGGCCAGTATCTCGTACTTGTAGGTGGTGGTGGTAAAGATGGTGGGGTCGGGCCAGAAGTGCTGGCGTGTGCCCCGAATGTCGGTGTCGCCCACCACGGCCACAGGTGCCTGCGGGTGGCCCTTGGCATACTCCTGACGGTAGATTTTGCCATCGCGGAACACCTCGCTCACCATTTTGGTGGAGAGGGCGTTCACACAACTCACACCCACGCCGTGCAAACCGCCTGACACCTTGTAGGAGCCCTTGTCAAACTTGCCGCCGGCATGGAGCACAGTCATTACCACCTCGAGTGCCGAACGGTGCTCTTTGGGGTGCATGTCGACGGGGATACCGCGTCCGTTATCCTGTACGATGATGGAGTTGTCGGTGCAGATAGTCACCTCGATGTGGGTGCAATAGCCTGCAAGTGCCTCGTCGATGGAGTTGTCCACGGTTTCGTAAACCAGGTGGTGCAAGCCCTTTTCACTGATGTCGCCAATATACATGGCGGGGCGCTTGCGCACGGCCTCCAGGCCTTCGAGCACCTGAATGTTACTGGCGCTGTATGCCGAAGCGCCTTTCTTTTCAAGATCTTCCATTATAGGGATTATGAGTAGTTAGCATGTTGGAGTGCGCAGCGTGTGTACACCTGCACATATTAGCGTACAAATATACTCATTTATTTTGAGTTACAGGGCATAGATGCGGCTGATAAACGCATTGATCGCTACCACCAAACACAAGCACTAATGGGGGCGACGCGTCCCGCGTCGGAAAAAGATGCAGCTACTTATTTCGCAGAGCTTGTTTTCACCTTTCTCTGTCCCCGACGCGAGACGCATCGCCCCCATTAGTGCTTGCGTTTGGTGCTTGCGTTTAGTGCTTGCGTTTGGTGATTGCGTTTATCGCAGAGTGGCATCATTAGGAAGCACAAAACGCTAGCACTTATAGGTAGTCGCGTTTGACGCTCCATTCGCATGTCTACGTTTAACTAAAACAGCAATAATTGCCATTAAGTAGGCGCACTGAAGACTATAACATGGCTGCTATTTGCCTGTCAATTGCTTGCCTGACAAACGCATTGATTGATATGCCTGCTTGTGCTGCAATTTGCGCTATTTTAGTGTATGCATCGGGCGATATACGAATATTCAACGCACCCTTGCAACTCTTGCACGGCTGCACACCCTTACTCTCACAGTATGCTATATAGTCGTCTACAGCATTCATAAAGTCCTCCTTTAGTTGGGCCACAGTTTCGCCCTCGTATGTTATTTCTGTTTCGTGAGGCAAATCAAGCACATGCCCGTAAAGACAATTATCTTCTTCACTCATCTCCACACTGCCTACATACCCTTTATATCTCAACTTATTCATAGCAAACCATTATTTTGTAAAAAATCCATTACTTGTTTCATCACATAGGCTTTTATAAAACGCTCTGGGTGAGGTTTATGAGCCATATAGGCCATGTCGCCGTTCTCGAAAATGACTCTCGAACCGCTTGTACGTCCTTTGTTACTGACTTCAAAACCCAATAGAGCAAAAAGTCTTACCAACTCTTGCCATGTAAAATCCTTTGGCTGGAGCTTAAAGCGTTGTATTAGTTTGTCTTTTGTTCCCATTTATGCACTATAATGCTGCAAATGTAATTATTATTTTGTTACGCTGAAAGCGACAGGGCATGAAAAAAGGTGCGCCCCGTGTTGGGGGACGCACCTTATTAAATTATTGCATGTCAGCTGAACGGGTCAGCTGTGATGCGGGCTTTGTTACTTAACAAGCACCTTCTGACCACCGATTACGTAAACACCAGCGGGGAGGTTCTTGGCAGCGTTGCTGCTCTTAACACCCTGACGGAGGAGCTTGCCATCGATGCTGTAAACGTCAACCTTGGCAGGAAGTACGATTACCTTAGTAGCGTCGATGCCAGTGAGGGCATTGCCAACCATCTTGCCGAGTTCGAGTGTTTCGTCACCCTTCTCAGAAGTAGTTGAAGCGTCACCGTTGAAGTAAGCGCCGTTGGCAGCGATGTCAGCACCAGCTTCAGGAGCTACAGCTACAGCACCATTGTTGTTGATGTAAGCCTTGCCTGCGGGGATCTTGACAGCTTCGGTCAGTACACCCTGGAGGCCGTTTACGTTCTTAGTTTCGTAAGTGTAGTTACCTTCAGTCAAGTCGTTGGCTGTTACTACCTGAGTAAAGCCTAATGTAGTAACTTGACCAGCAGCAGTAGAGTTAACCATGTCTACAGAGTAGATGAACGGTGTACCGGCTTCAACTACATCATCGTATGCGCCAAGCACAAGCTTGTCACCGTTTACACCAATTACCTTGTACGGTGTGATGTAACCGTCGCCTGCGGCGATGTCTACTGCGAATGTACCAGCATAGAACTGGCCTTCCTTCACGTTAGCAAGATAGAATGACTGAGTGGCGATCTTATCCTTTGCCACCTCTTCGATGAAGAAGTTAGAGTTAACGTCGGCAGTATCGCTCCATGTTACAATGGTGTTGAATGCAGCCTTTGCATTCATATACTGGGTTACACCATTCTCGTCCTTGCCTGCGTTGAAGCGGAATGTTTCGGGTGCGATACCCTCTACATTGATAGGAGTAGCCTCGATGCTCTGGTAGATCTTACCGTTAGCACCAGTGAGGTACATACCTGTAGCGAGGTTGCGGAAAGTAACCTGACCATTGGCAGAAGCCTCAGCCTTCCAAATGAGGCGAGCATCTTCTGCAATGTTGATAGTATCCTGCAACTTGGTGAAGTCAGCATCAGCAAATGAGGCAGAGTCCTTAATGGCAGAAGAGCCATTCATACGGTAGAAGCGAACTGGAGTAAAGCTGCCAGTTACTTCGGTAGTAGCATTGTTGCTCTCTGAGTAGATGATAGCACGGTAAGTAACACCCTTTGAATCGTTGCCAGCCTTGTTCTCAAACTTCTTAGCAGCACTACGGAGTGTGTAGAACTTGCCAGCTTCGGGCAACTTGATAGAAGCCTTGAACTCGGCTACAGCAGCATTGATTTCGTTAACAGCAGCATTGATGTCAGCGAGCTTAACGCTGTTGAAGCTCTGATACTTGGTTATAACATTAGCGAGTTTTTCGGCAACCTTAGTAGGATACTGAGCAAGCTTGTCACCAATCAAGTTCTTAGAGCTTGCAGCGTTGTAAACGCTTGAGGCTTCAGCCAAAGCAGTTGTTACGCGGCTGGGATCGGGGTAGTTGTTGTTGAAAGCATCGAGCGCAGCCTGCAATGAAGCAATCTGAGCGTCGGTAGCTGAGCTGTCAGCCACCTGCTTGCCAGCAGCTTCAATCTGGGCCTGGAGTTCTGTAATTACAGCCTCATTGGTGTTCTGCACGTCCTGAAGCTCGGGAGTGTAGCTCTTCACTACGGGTTCGGCAGCCTCCCAAATGTTGAGCTTGGCTATAGCAAAGTAACCACGGTTAGTCTGGGGGTTAGATGCATTGAAGAGTGTCTTAGTGGCAGCGAGCTTGATGTAAGCGTATGAACCATCGAGGTGCATAGCAGCAACACCTACTGCATCGGGAATGGTTTTGGTTTGGCCTTCAGCCTTGTGACCCTTTTCATCTACATCAGTGTAAGTTACAGCAACAGAGTCAGTGTAGTTGATGTCGGCCAATCCCTGGAACTTCCATTCGGTAGCATTGGGATTTTCCTTGTTAAACTTGTTAGCGCCATAAACGGCGAACTGAGTGGGGAAGTCGTTGCCAGTAGCACGCTTAGCCACCTTAACGAGGATGTCGCCAGTAGCGTCTTGTTCGAGTTCGGCTACGAGGTAGTGGTTCTTGCTGATGCTGGGCTCGAAAGCGCCACCTGACCATGAAGAGTGGAAGTAAGTAGTACCATCCCAGCCTTCGCCTGTAAGGGCTTCGTAAGTATTAACTTCGTTAGTTTCCTTTTTGTTGCAATACCAAGGAGTGTTATCCTCATCGCCAGTGTGACGTACGAGGGCACCTTCGGCAGAGAAGTCGTTGTCGAGCACATAGTCGGCAGCGGGAGCGTAAGAGATGCCCTTGTTAAGAGCATATACTGCATCGCCATAAAGGCTTGCAAGCTTTTCGTTGCGCACATCCTGCTTGGCTTCTTCCAACACAGCGTTAAGTTCGTCTTCGGTAACTGACTCAAATACGAACTGGTTGCCCGGATCATTGTCGTAGTTCCAATTCAACACCCCATGTGAATCAGGGTTGGTGCAAGCACGCTCGTTGTTCTTGGTATTCTTGATGTAGAATGATGCGTGGTTGAACATGTTGCCAGTCTCAGCACCCTTGCGCAACATCACGATGTTTTCGCTCTGGCTCAAACCATAGTGGTTGGCTACAGCAATCTTGTGAGTGAAGTAGAGGCCAGTCAGCACATTTTGGACAGTGGCAGAGTCGCCCTTTACCACCTTCACACGCCACAAGTACTTCACAGCATCGGCGTCGAGCTTGGCAGGCTTGGTGTAGTTGCCATTGGCGCTGATGTAGTCCTTACCATTGCCCTTGTCGCCATAAAGGAACATGGTGTTGCCCGCATTGAACATACCACGGCTATCGTGAATGAAGTAAATGCCATCGGCCATGGGGAAGGTAGAAGTCTTCAGCTTTTCGATAGTAGCTTCGATACGGTTGCAGAGGTCGTTCACCTGCTCGTCAGTGAGTGTGAATTCGTCGGCATTGAGTGCGGCGTTAGCCTCAGTGTAAGCTGCGTGGGCAGCTTCTACGAGTTCGGCAGGACAAGCACCAGGATTGGTACCTGCAGGATAAGTTACTGCAGGATCGGTGTTGTTGGCAAAGTATGCGTCCATGTACGCCTGGAGCTTCTCCTTACCCTGGGGCTCGTCTACAGCATGAATCTGCCAAGCATTGGTATCTACATAAATTGCGTAGAAGGGTGAGTAGTAGTGACCAAGGAACTGGATAGCACCATTAGCCGAGGGCTGCTTTGTAGCAAGCACAAAGCTGGGCTGGCTCAAGTCCTGAGCCTGACCCTGAGTGGTTTTAGAACGAGGATCTGTACCATTTTCAACAGCCAAAGACACGGTGAACTGCATGGCCTCAGCCTTGTCTGCAGTTACAGCGATCATCTTGCCGTTGAAGGGGCCGTAAGAAGTATCCTCTTCAGAGTCATCTCCGCTGGTTGTCTGCAAAGTGTAATCCTTTACATAAAGACCGGTTGATACTTGTTTCAGGACGTAGAGGTTGAGTCCGTCAACTTGACCCGACACTTGTTCGAGGCGGTAACGGCAGTCCTTGGTTACAGTGCTCGAATAGCCCTGTCCGCAAAGGTACTGACCACCACCCATGTTACCCGTACCGTTGAGGAGGATATCCTGGCTTGTCACAGCTTCCACTGTTTCAAGGAGGTTACCCTCTCTGTACGCCTGGGCCATAGCGCCGGAGATTCCTACTGCCATGAGCAGGAACAATGAAAGGAAATAGTTGTAAAACCTTTTCATTTGCGTAAGTGATTTATAAAGTTAAACATAGAATTGAGTTTCAACAGATTTAAGGAGCGTTTTTGCACCCCCGATGTGGTGCAATGTGCGCACCATACCATATTACGTGGCAAAGATAGTGAAATGTTTTTCAATGTAACAAAGTTTTCACGCATCTTTTTTCAGATTTAATAGAACTTAGTGTTTGATGTTGCTAAGAGCGGTGTGCAATTTGGGGTGTTTGTGCAGGCTGCGAAATGGTGTAGTTTCCCTCACAGCACTTTTTGGTTGTTTTGCTTGCATCTTGCACTTTTTACCTGCACTGAGCTGATAATCAGCACTTTGCGTAGTGTAGGTATACTTGCACTCTGCCTGCACTGTCACTTGCACTTGTCTGCACTGGGGGTTACACGTGCGTGCACTGGGTGCCACACTTGTCGGCACTGGCAACGGGTGTTGTGTGTCATGGCAGGGGCGTGTGCCGGCATAGGGGGACAGGCGCGGCGGGTGCTCCTATCGGGTTTTTGCGCTCCCTATACTGACATGAGCGGGTGGCGTGATTGTGGTGCTGCGTGCATGACTCGGGTTTTTTGTAGTGCAGGTGGTGTGTAGTTGGGTGTGTAGTTTAGTGTAGGTAGTGTGTAGTTTAGTGTAGGTAGTGTGTAGTTTAGTGTAGGCAGTGTGTAGTTTAGTGTAGTTTAGTGTAGGCAGTGTGCAGGTGTACCTACACTGCGCAAAGTGCTGATTATCAGCTTAGTGCAGGTAAAAAGTGCAAGATGTAGGTAGAATGGCTATTTCCTATTTTTAGGGGTATATGGTGGCATGTTGGCTTGCTGCAATAGTTTGACGCAAGCACTAAACGCTAACACTAATGGGGGCGACGCGTCTCGCGTCGGGGAAATGCAAGAGCACTAACTCCACGCCTGTTTGGGTGCCTTTGCCTTAATGCCCGACGCGAGACGCGTCGCCCCCATTAGTGGTAGCGTTTGGTGCTTGCGTATAGTGCTTGCATTTGGTGGTAGCGTTTAGTGCTTGCGTATAGTGCTTGAAGTCGTTCGCATATTTACATTTACCTGTCAACAATGGTTTGATAAGTTGGTATTAAAAAGACTTTGAGCACTTGCATAGTACAAACGAGGCTGTACAGCGCTCTGTACAGCCTCATTTAGGACAAGAACATAACAATCTATGTATTCTACTTAACTCGATGCAAAGGTACGCTGTGTTTGTGGCCTTGGCAATACCTAATTGTGGGTATTTGGCTTTTTCGTACCTCGCAATGGTGCGATGGAGGGAGTGTCAGAATTTGTAGCCTAAGGCTATGAGGGCTGACACATTGCGGCGACCCGCGGTGTTGAATTTGGCTATTCCCCAATCGGCTTCGAGACCTACGCTGACTGATGAGGGGAATTGGTAGCCGAGGTAGGTTTGCACGCCGTAGTCGAAACGGTGTGTGCCTGGCTCGTTGAAGGTTTTGTGCTCGTAGTAGTAGCGCTGCGAACCGCTCTGCTGGGTGTCGCCTTTGGTTTTTTGTTTACCGCTGAGGCCGTAGGCCAGATAGGGGCCTGCGCTGACGATGATGTAGCTTGAGGGTGCTGTGCGGAGGTAGTAACTGATGAGGAGGGGTACTTCGAGGTAGTTTTGGGTGGCGGAGCGGTTGATGACGCCTGTGAGGGGCTGGCCGGTGTCGGGGTTGTAGAGCTGGTTGTGGTCGGGGTCGAACACGTAGGCGGTTTGGTTGGGATTTTTGGCGCCTTTGCCGTATACTTCGATGCCTGGGGTGAAGCTCCAGTGTTGGGTGAGTTCTACTTCGTAGCCGATGCCTATTTTGAAGGCGCCTATCACTTGGTCGGAACCGTAGTGTGAACTGAGGCCGCCGCCGAACTTGAGGTGTATGCCTTGGGCGGTGGCGGTGAGGGGGAGAAGGAGGAGGAGGGGGAGAATGTGGTGTTTCATTGTTGGAGAGTTGTGATATTTGCCGATAATATTCGCCGCTAATATTTGCTGCTAATATTTGCCGCTAACGCGGAAAACATAAGAACATAAGGACATAAGAACATAAGACCAAATGTGCTTCAAGACGTACGGGCATGGACTGCGTCCATATGCCCTCAAGAACATAAGAGCTACGCCGTAGCGTTTCATGCAGTAGATCTTATGTTCTTTTGTTCTTATGGTTCCGCGTTAGCGGATAAAGCCTGTATGGGGAAAAGTGGTGTTTCATTGTTCGTGAGTTGTGATATTTGCCGCTAACATTTGCCGCTAACGCGGGAAACATAAGAACATAAGGACATAAGAACATAAGTGATGCAAGACATACGGGCATGGACTCCGTCCATATGCCCTCAAGAACATAAGGGCTACGCCGTTAAGACCTTGAGCGATATATAAGGAAGCAATAGCATGAAACGCTACGGCGTAGCCCTTATGTTCTTGAGGGCACATGGACGCAGTCCATGCCCGTACGTCTTGAAGCACATTTGGTCTTATGTTCTTATGTCCTTATGTTCTTATGTTTTCCGCGTTAGCGGATTGTTATAAACAGGGCTACGCCGTAGCGTTTAATGCTATTGGTCTTTTGTTCTTATGGTTCCGCGTTAGCGGATAACTATAGACCTATAAACTATATTTGTCATAAGTGCCACGTGACAAGCCCTGGCGATATTTGCGCTTTATTTTTATCTTTTCGCCCCAGAAATTTATCAATAGGCCGGTATCTAATCGTGATGCTTTCAAATAATTGACTAATTGCATTTCATGTCGTTCTGTCAAATCGCCAACTGTTTTTAACTCAAGTATCAAACAGTCCTCGACTAACACATCCACCTTAAACAGACCAATCTCACTGCCATCATCATAAATTACCCTTATGGGAACTTCTTTCTCCGCACTGAGACCAACTTTGCGCAACTCTATAAGAAGAGCTTCCTGATAGACGCTCTCTAAAAAGCCCTCACCAAGATAACGACGCACTTTAACAGCACAATTTACAGTTTCTTTGACAATTTCCTCAATGTCCATATATTATTCTACTCGAAGAACTGCTTCCAATCGTCCTTGGTGATCTTCTTCTTGGCTGGGGCGTACTCGGGCTGGGAGTTGGACTTGCGCTTGGCTTTCTTGTCGGCCTTTTTGTCGGCTTTCCACTGCTGCTTCATGCTGCGGGCATCGGCTACCTCGGCATAGGTGCGGCGCTGGCCACGCTGCTTGCGCTCGGGACGGGCATTGCGCTCACTGGCATGCGGGGCAGACTGACCGTCGGTGCGCTCGGCATGGTCGACCACGACCTTGCGGTCGCCTACCTTGACGCGCTTCATCTTGCTGAGCACAAGGGGGGCGTCGGCGTCGGGCACCTCGAAGAATGAACAGTTGTTGGTGAGGTCGATGCGGCCTATCTCTACCTTGGCACCACGCACATGGCGGTTGACAAGGTTGATTATCTCGCGGGCATAGAAGTTGTCACGCTTGCCAAGGTTGATGAACAGACGGGTGTAGCCCTCCTCGGCCTGGTGGGTACCTTCTGCCCCACCCTTGCGGCGCTCGCGGCGTGAACGGCCGTCAGCCTTGCCGCTGCCGTCCTTGGCGTCGCGGCCGGTGGGCTGCTCTATGACGGGGGCATCGGCATAGTAGCGCAGGAAGTGGCCAAACTCGCGACTAACGATGCGCTTGATGAGGTCCTCCTTGGTGAGCCAGTCGAGCTTGCGGAATATCTCGGGCATGAAGGGGGCTATCTCGGTGTCGTTTACCTCGATGCGCTCAAGCTCGTCCATCACCTTGTAGAGCTGCTTGGTGCATATCTCTTGAGGCTCGGGCAGGGTGCCGACCTCGAATTTCTTGCCTATCACCTTTTCGATGATGCGCACCTTGCCCTTCTCGCGCAGGTGGATGATGGAGATGCTTGTGCCTCGCTTGCCGGCACGGCCGGTGCGGCCCGAACGGTGGGTGTAGTTCTCAACATCGTCGGGCAGGCCGTAGTTGATGACATGGGTGAGGTCCTCGACATCAAGGCCGCGGGCTGCCACGTCGGTGGCCACGAGCAGCTGGGTGTGGTGCTGGCGGAACTTTTGCATGGTGAGGTCGCGCTGGGCCTGCGAGAGGTCGCCGTGCAGGGCTTCGGCATTGTAGCCGTCGCGAATGAGGTGGTCGGCCACCTCCTGTGTTTCGAGACGGGTGCGGCAGAAGATGATGCCGTAGATGCGGGGATAGTAGTCGACCACGCGCTTGAGGGCGGCATACTTGTCTTTGGCGTGGACAAGGTAGTAGATGTGGTTGACGTTTTCGGCACCTTCGTTGCGCGAACCTACCACAATTTCTTTGTAGTCGTGGAGGTAGCTCTTGGCTATGCGCTCAATTTCCTTGCCCATGGTGGCCGAAAAGAGCAGGGTGTTGCGCTCGGCAGGCACACCGGCCAGTATTTCGTTGATGCTCTCGGTGAAGCCCATGTTGAGCATTTCGTCGGCTTCGTCGAGCACCACATTCTCAACGGCGTCGAGACGGGCCACGCCACGGTGCATGAGGTCGATGAGGCGGCCGGGGGTGGCTACTATCACTTGGGCGCCCTTGCGCAGGGAGCGTATCTGGCTCTCGATGCTCGACCCGCCATATACGGCGAGCACGTGCAGATTGTCGATGTAGCGTGAGTACTCTTTGAGGTCGCCAGCTATTTGCAGACAGAGTTCGCGTGTGGGACTGAGTATGACGGCCTGTGTGGCACGGTTGTCGGGGTTGACCTTTTGCAACACGGGCAGTCCAAAGGCGGCTGTCTTGCCTGTGCCGGTCTGGGCAAGGGCTATGACATCGTTGCCTACGCCAAGGAGGTAGGGTATTACTTCTTCTTGTACGGGCATGGGGTGCTCGTAGCCCATTTCGCTGATGGCGCGGCGTATCTCGGCCGAAACGCCTAACTCTTCAAATGTTTTCAATGTGGGTGGGGTATGTTTAGTTGTTGCTTTGCTTGTGCTAACAGAAGAGCCGTTCTAATCGCGGCTTCGGCAATCGAACGGCTCAGATAATGCTTTACTCAACTTTCGAATTTAGCAAATGCGGGCTAAAACCGAAAGTTTAATGCTTTACTGAAGTTTCGGATTTAACAAGGGCGGGCTGAAAGCCCAATGGAGCACATAGCCCAGGGCAAGCGAAGCGACACCCTGGGTTTCACGTGTTGGAGCTGTCGCGCCCTGTAAGGGCAAAAGCTTTAACCCTTTAATCCTTTATATTGCCTTAGCTGATAGCTGGATTTGCGGTCATAATATGAAGCACCAAGCGTATGTATATCTTGTTCAAGAACTGCGCCATAGCTTAAAGCTTTTGCCCTTACAGGGCGCGACTGCTCCAACGCGTGATACCCAGGGTGCCGCTTCGCTTGCCCTGGGCTATGTGCTGTTGGCCTTTCAGGCCGTACCCGCCTAAATCCGAAACTTGAGTGCTTTATATCTATGTGCTGATTAGCGGTTTGCAGTATTACGGTGCAAAATTACTGAAAATCAGCAACGTGTACAAGTAAATGACGTTACTTTCGGAGGGAGGGGCTTCAGTTCTTCAGCCTGAAGCGGTTGCCGGGCAGGCGCTTGATGGCGTTGAGGTCTTCGAGGTCGAAGAGCACGTCGGTGAGGGCTGCGGGGGCAAGGCCTGTTTGGTAGGATATTTGGTCGGAACTGAGGGAGTCGGCGGTGCCGAGTGCATCGACTACTAACTGCTCGAGCGGCTTGTAGGAGGTGAAGAGCTGTGGCTCGGCGGGCGCGGGGGCGGGCTGCCACTTGAGCAGGCGCACAATGTCGGACGCGGAGGTGACGAGTTCGGCCTGGCGGTCGGCTATGAGGCGGTTGCAGCCCTCGGAGGCGGGGTCGGTGGTGCGGCCGGGCACTGCCATGACGGGGCGGCCGTAGCTGCGGGCTATGCGGGCTGTGACAAGGGAGCCGCCATGGTGGGCACTCTCAACAACGAGTGTGGCAGAGGAGAGGCCGGCTACTATGCGGTTGCGCTGTATGAAACGGCCACGGTCGGGCGAGGTGCCGGTAAAGTACTCGGTAATGAGACCGCCATTGTGGGTCATCTGGCTGGCGGTGTCGCGGTGCAAACGGGGGTAGATGCGGTCGAGGCCGTGGGCCAGAACGGCGGCGGTGGGGAGGTGGCTATCAAGAGCCGCACGATGGGCATGTATGTCTACGCCATAGGCTAACCCGCTGATTATCAACACATCCGGAATGAGCAGCGCGAGGTCGCGAAGGAGGCTTTCGCACATCTGCTTGCCGTATTCGGTGACGTGGCGGGTGCCTACCACGCTGAGTATGTGGCGGCGGTTGAGGGTGCCTGTGCCGCAGTAGAATAGCTGCAGCGGGCGGTCGGTGACTTTGGGCTCGAGCAGACGCGTGGGGTAATTGGCGCTGGTGGTGGGTATGACTTGTATGTGATGTTGCTGGCAGAAGTCCATTTCGGCCTCGGCACGGGCTTGGGCTTGGTGCAGGGCGGCAGTGTCGGCACGCAGGGCGGCCCACTGGCTGTGGGTGGGACGGGTGTCGGCAAGGGCGGCGGTGGCGGTGCCATAGTGTGCCACAAGGGCAAGGGCTTGCGACTGGCTCAGACCTCGCAGGGCGCTGAGGATGAGTGTGGCAAGGGCTTCGGCGGACTCGTCGGGGTGTGGGGCGATGGGGGCTGAGGGCATGGCGGCGCTTACTTTGCGGGGGTTGTAACGTGGGGGTCGGGCACTATGAGGTCGAGCTCGGGGCATTGGCTGAGACGGCCGTTGACCAGGCAGACGGCTTCGACGGTTGACTTGAACACGGGGCGCATGTCGGGCAAGCGGTAGAGGTCTTGCACGAATACGTATTTTATGCCTTCTTTTTTCAGGCCGAGCTTGCTCACAAATTCGTCGCCGCTGCGCAGGGGGGTCTTGAAGCGCATTTGCATGCCGGCCACCACGGCGTCGATGCCGCGCTCGTGCAGCTCGGCAAAACTGACGCCGCGCGAATGCAGAAACTCGTGACGGGTGTGCTCGGTGTAGTGTTGGTAGTTGGCATTATTGACAATGCCCTGGAGGTCGCACTCGTAGTCGCGTACCTTGAAGTTGAGGCTATAGATGTACATTTGAATTTTAGTTGAAGAGTTGAGGAGTTGAGGAGTTGGTGAAGAGTTGAAAAGTTGAAGAGTTGAAGAGTTAAGGAGTTAGTTTATGAGTTGATGGGGTGACGGGTAAGTTTGCCAAGTTATTTCACTCAAGTTTCTTATCAATTCAACGTTAACACAACAAGCAGTGTAGCGCATGGCATGCTTACTCGCTAACTTCTCAACTCATCAACTTTTCAACTTGTTAACTCCCCCCACAATTCAGCTCCTGCCTTGCTTGAGATAGAGTGCGCCGAACTGGCAACGCAGGCAGTCCTTGCCATCGCAGTAGTGCTGGCGCAACTGTATGAGGGCCTGGCTGTCGGCAGCGTGGGCGGCCTTGATGCCGGCGCGCTCCCAGCAGCGGGTTATGTAGTTGCGCTCGGCGGGCAACTGCTCGAGCAGGGTGAAGGCGCGCTCGGCCAGGTCTTCGTCCATGCGCTGGCGGCCACAGGCAAAGAGCAAGGGCGACACGGTGTTGATGAGCAGCAGGTTGAGCGAGGAGGTTTGCAGGGTTTTGTCACTCTCGCGACTTTCCTCGCCAAAGGCGTAATGGGTGCGCCAGTAGTTGGTGACGCCTATTCTGAACAGGGCACGCAGAGCATCGAGGCTTGACGTTTCGGTCAGCAATGAAAAGTCGGCACGGCGCTCGCTGTAAAGGCGGGCCAGTTGCGACAGGCGCACATGCGGAAAGTTCTGCGGACGCAACCGCCCGAAACGCCACTGTGCATGGCTGATGGGGGTGAGGCCGAACTTGTGCTGCAAAAATGCGTACTCCGACTTGAGACGCATATAATAGCTGTCGCGACGCTCGGCCTTGACGAGGGTGTCGTCGAGCAGTCCGGCCTGGCCCATGAAGAAGGCTTCGACCTGGAACACGTCGTCGCGGTGCTTGCCTATCTGCTGCGGGTCGATGGTGAGGGCCCACTGCTCAAAGGCTTGGGCATTGGTGCCGAACCCGAAATTGCGCGCAAGGGTGATGAAAAAGGCACGCTCCCAGTCGCCGCCCGTGCGGTGCAAATATTGCTGCACACGGTCGGTTTTGCTCTCGAGCCGCTCTACCGTGAGGCGACTGAGCCAATTATGTACGGTGAGGGGAGGCACATGGGGTATGATGCGGTAGCAGGGCGGATAGGTTTCCTCATCTATCAGTGCCTGATAGTTGTGTTGCAGATAGTCGGGCACGCTGAGCACCATTTGCGGCAACTGCTTGCCGTCGGCTGTGTGCACCTCGGCATCGGCTGCCGACACAATGTGTAATACGACATTGTTGTAGGCCGCATCGGTGTCGTGATGGTGGCGGAACCAGTCGCTCGAACGCTCGTGCACCTCGACATTGCCGGCCCACAGCATGCCGTTTATTTTTACTTTTGCGTTGAAAAAGTCTGGGCCGGAGTTGACCAGGTTGTGCACGCCGGGGTCTATCACATCTACTGCTTGCCCGTCGGTGGTGGCAAGAGGCGCAAGGCCGTACAGGCGATGCTGCCAAACGTAATGGAGCAGGTATTCCATGAGTCGTTCCATATTGGTTAAACCAACAAAGGTAGGCTTTTTTTGAAATCCCGCAAACGGGGGAATGAGATAAATCAATAAAAACTCGTAATTTTGCCACAAATAATAATACAATCACAATACATGGAAACTGTATTTCACTACGACGTCGTTGTTGTCGGTGCAGGCCATGCCGGTTGCGAGGCGGCAAGTGCCGCTGCACGCATGGGGGCCAAAACGTGCCTGGTGACAATGGACATGAACAAAATAGCGCAGATGAGCTGCAACCCTGCCGTGGGCGGTATTGCCAAAGGGCAGATTGTACGCGAAATTGATGCGCTCGGCGGACAAATGGGTGAGGTGACTGATGCCACGGCTATCCAGTTCCGCATGCTTAACCGCTCTAAAGGCCCCGCCATGTGGAGCCCAAGGGCACAGTGCGACCGCGCACGCTTTATTACTGAATGGCGACACCGGCTCGAAAATACGCCTAACCTGAACATTTGGCAGGACGAGGTGACGGAGGTGATTGCCGAACAGGGCGTGGTGAAAGGTGTGCGCACCATTTGGGGTGCCACGCTCATGGCACGTGCCGTGGTGATTACTGCGGGCACTTTTCTGCGCGGCTTGATGCACATTGGTCGCAAACAGGTGAGCGGCGGACGATGCGCCGAACCTGCTGCGGCTTTCCTGACCGAAAGTATCAACAGTCTGGGCATTCGCTCGGCACGCATGAAGACGGGAACGCCTGTGCGCATTGACAAACGTTCGGTGCATCTCGACGAAATGACCGTGCAGCCGGGCGAGACGGATTACCACCGCTTTTCGTACATCAGTCCGATGCGCCCGCTGCCGCAACTGCCTTGCTGGACGACCGACACCAACGCCGAGGTGCACGAGGTGCTGCGTTCAGGATTGGCCGATTCCCCACTCTACAATGGCCAAATCAAGAGTATCGGTCCGCGTTACTGCCCGAGCATCGAAACCAAGCTTGTAACCTTCCCCGACCGTGACCACCACCCTTTGTTTCTTGAACCCGAGGGAGTGGAAACTAACGAGCTTTACCTGAATGGCTTTTCGTCGAGTCTGCCGATGAATGTGCAGATTGAGGCACTCAAGCGCATACCGTGTTTCCGCGACATTGTGGTGTACCGTCCGGGCTATGCCATCGAATACGACTTTTTCGACCCCACACAGTTGCACCACTCTCTCGAGACGAAGGCTGTCAGCGGCTTGTTCTTTGCAGGACAGGTTAACGGCACCACCGGATATGAGGAGGCGGCGGGCCAAGGCTTGATGGCGGGTATCAATGCCGCACTCAAGTGCGCTGGAAGCGAGCCTTTCGTGCTTCACCGCGACGAGGCGTATATTGGCGTGCTCATCGACGACCTTGTGACAAAAGGCGTGGACGAACCCTATCGTATGTTTACCTCGCGAGCCGAATACCGCATACTGCTGCGCCAGGACAATGCCGACATTCGCCTCACGCCTTATGCCGAAAAGTTTGGATTGGCCACAGCGGAACGTTTGCAGCGTTTTCACGCAAAGAAAAACAAGATTGGCGAAATCATCGATTTCTGCAAGCAGTACCCCATCAAGCCAAACGACATCAACGCCTTTCTTGAAGCGGTGGGCACTACCCCACTCCAGCGCGGCTGCAAATTGTTCGACCTCATCAACCGTCCGCAGTTGTCGCTGCTAAAATTGGCTGATGTCATCGCACCATTCAAGGAATTTCTCAACGCCATCACTTCTGACGCTGAAGAAACGATTGAGGCGGCCGAAATAGAAATGAAATACCACGGCTACATAGCTCGCGAGCGTGCCATGGCCGACAAGATGCAGCGCCTTGAGAATATCAAAATCCGCGGGCACTTCGACTACGACAGTATCACGCAGTTGAGCACTGAAGCACGCCAAAAGCTTACTTCAATCGACCCCGAGACGCTTGCACAGGCCAGCCGCATTCCGGGCGTTTCGCCAAGCGACATCAGCGTACTGCTTGTTTTGATGGGACGATAGGCGGTGCTTGACAGGACGGCGAACGGCGCACTTTTATTTCAAGGCCGTTCGCCGCTTGTTTAAAGTAACGCTCTAACAGAATATCCCCGCATAGGCGTTCAAACAGCCAAATACGGCCATTTTACCGCCGTTTAGTTCGCGTTCCACGTGAAACAAACAGCACTAAAGCATATCAAAATCAGGAATTTCATGAATACAAAACTGCTTTTAGACAATCTCCGCACGGTATACGACTTTCCGAAACCTGGCATACACTTCAAGGACGTTACCACACTGTTCAAAAATCCCGCGTGCATCGAAGAAATGGCGCAAGAGTTGGTGCGCATTTACCAAGACAAGGGCATTACAAAGGTAGTGGGCATTGAGAGCCGCGGCTTTGTAATGGGCGCCATTTTGGCCCAGAAACTCGGTGCCGGCTTTGTGATGGCGCGCAAACCCGGAAAGCTGCCAGCCGAAACGCGCAAAGCCACCTACCTTAAAGAGTACGGCTACGACACCATCGAAATACACGCCGACGCCATCACCGCCGACGATGTGGTGTTGATACACGACGACCTACTCGCCACCGGCGGTTCGATGCAAGCCGCATACGACCTTGTACAAGCGTTCAAACCGAAGCATACGTACATAAATTTCCTTATAGAATTGCAAATGGAAGGCCTTGAAGGACGCAAAGCCCTTGGCAAAGACCTTGACATTACAACACTACTCACCATCAGCGAATGAATGCCGAGTTACAAACCTACCTCAAAGGCATCGTAAATAATCTGCCCGAAACACCGGGGTGCTACCAGTACCTCGATGATTCGGGCACTATCATTTACGTTGGAAAGGCCAAGAACCTGAAACGACGCGTCAGCTCATACTTCAACAAAGAGCAGCAGACGCGCAAAACCCGATTGCTCGTCACACACATACGCGACATTCGCTATGTGGTTGTAAAGACGGAGGCCGACGCCTTGTTGCTTGAAAACAACCTCATCAAGCGTTACAAGCCGCACTACAACGTTCTGCTCAAAGACGATAAAACCTACCCTTCCATCGCTATCACCACCGAATATCTGCCTCGCATATTCAAAACACGACAACGCGGCAAACGCGGTGCAATATACTTTGGCCCCTACAGCCATGTGCCCACTCTCTATGCACTGCTCGACTTGTGCCGCGAGCTGTACCAACCGCGCCCGTGCCACACTCCCATGACCCGCGAGGGCGTTGAAAACGGCAAATACGACGTCTGCCTCGACTACCACATACACCGCTGCAAGGCTCCATGCGTGGGCAAGCAAAGCCACGACGACTATATGCGCTGCATTGAAGCCTGCAAGGAAATACTGAAGGGCAACACCGCCGATGTGGCCCGCAAAATGCGCGAAGAAATGATAGCCCTGGCCAACGAACTGCGTTTTGAGGAGGCACAAGAAATCAAGCGGCGGTACGACTTGATAGAGAGTTACCGCGCAAAGAGCGAGGTGGTGTCGAACGTGTTGCACAATATTGACGTATTCAACATCGAGACCGAGGAAAAAACGGCCTACATCAACTATCTGCACGTAACCAACGGCTGCATCAACCAGGCATTCACCTTTGAATACAAGAAAAAACTCGACGAAACCGACGAGGAGTTGCTCACGCTGAGCATTATCGAGATGCGCGAGCGCTACGCCAGCCAGTCGAAAGAGATAGTTGTGCCGTTCCACGTCGACCTGCCCGATGGCATGGTGGAACAGACCGTGCCCCAGAAGGGCGACAAGAAGAAGCTGCTCGAACTGTCAAAGCTCAATGTCAAGCAATACAAATTCGACCGTCTGAAGCAAGCTGACAAGCTCAATCCCGAACAAAAGCAGACACGATTGATGAAGGAGATACAGCGCGACTTAGGTTTGCCCAAATTGCCCCTTCACATCGAACTTTTCGACAACTCCAACATCAGCGGCGCCGATGCCGTGGCCGCTTGCGTCGTGTTTGAAAAGCTCAAACCCGCCAAAAGCGAATACCGCAAGTTCAACATCAAAACCGTGACCGGCCCCGACGATTACGCCTCAATGAAAGAAGTGGTGCGCCGCCGCTACACCCGCCTGAGCCAGGAAGGGCGCCCCCTGCCCGACCTCATCATAGCCGACGGCGGACGCGGACAAATGGAAATGATACGCGAGGTGGTTGAGGACGAGTTGGGACTCGAAATCCCCATAGCCGGTCTGGCCAAGGACGACCGCCACCGCACCCGTGAGATGCTCTACGGCTTTCCGCCCGCCATCATCGGCATCAAACCCGAGAGCCAGCTGTTCCGCACCCTCACACAGATGCAGGACGAGGTACACCGCTTCGCCATAAGTTTTCACCGCGACAAGCGTTCTAAGCGCCAGACAGCCTCCGAACTCGACACCATAGCAGGCATAGGCCCCGCCACCAAGCAAACCCTGCTCAAGCAGTTCAAGAGCGTCAAACGCATAAAGGAAGCCACTCTGCCCGAGCTGCAAGCCCTGTTAGGCACAGCCCGAGGCGAAAAAATATACCACAATCTGCACACCAACGGATAAATAGACGTAACTTTGCCCACATGAGAGCAGTAATACAACGCGTGCAACACGCATCAGTCACCATCAACGGCCAAATAAAATCGGCCATACACCAAGGTTTCCTCATTCTGTTAGGCATTGAAGAGGCCGACAACCGCGACGACGCCGACTGGCTATGCCGCAAAATAAGCGCTCTGCGCGTGTTTGACGATGAAGACGGGGTGATGAACCGCAGCCTGCAAGACATTGGCGGAGAAGCGCTCGTAGTAAGCCAATTCACCCTCATGGCCTCATACAAGAAGGGCAACCGCCCGTCGTACATACGCGCCGCCGGCCATGAGCACGCCATACCCCTTTACGAATACTTTTGCCAAGCTCTCGAGCAAGCCCTCGGCCGCCCCATCGGCACAGGCCAGTTTGGGGCCGACATGAAAGTCGAGCTGCTCAACGACGGCCCGGTAACCATCTGCATGGACACCAAAAACAAAGAATAATGCCCCAAACCTTAGCCGACCTACAAAGGCGTGTAGACAACTGGATACACACCTATGGCGTACGCTATTTCAGCGAACTCACCAACATGGCCTGCCTCACTGAGGAGGTGGGCGAACTGGCCCGTGTGATGGCCCGAAAGTATGGCGACCAATCGTTCAAAAAAGGCGAGACACACGACCCTTCTGAAGAAATGGCCGACGTGCTATGGGTACTCATCTGCCTGGCCAACCAAACCGGTGTAGACCTTACCAAGGCCATGGAGCAGAGTTTTGAAAAGAAGACCAAGCGCGACGCCACACGCCACCTCAACAACCCAAAACTGGCACCCCGCGAGCAGCCCTGAGCCGCCCGCGCACACAACACAATAACACACATATCAAGAGACTATGCCCGAATTACACATCAACCGCAACGATGCTCAAAAGAGCAAATACGAACAAGCATTCGACAAGTTCAATCTTCACCTCGACGACGCCCAGGTTAGCACCCAAGTACACAAACTCGTGGCCGACAACCGCAGCAAATACAACACCCCCGAGGTGCTCAAGCAGCTGCTCAGCACCGTCGAACTGACCACCCTCAAGGTGACCGACTCACAAGAGAGCGTGCTCCAGCTCACCGAGCGCGTCAACGAGTTCTCTGATGCGCACCCCGACCTCCCACCCCTGGCCACCATCTGCGTATATCCCAACTTTGCAAAGATAGTAAGCGAGAGCCTCGAAGCCGACGGCGTCAAGGTAGCCTGCGTGGTAGGCGGTTTCCCATCGTCACAAACATTCATCGAAATCAAGACCGCCGAGACTGCCCTTGCCGTACACGACGGAGCCGACGAGTGCGACTGTGTGCTCAACGTGGGCGCCTTCCTCAGCGACGACTACGAAACCTGTGCCGACGAAATTGAAGAGATAAAAGCCGCCTGTGCCGACAAGCCCCTCAAGGTCATACTCGAAACGGGAGCCCTCAAGTCTGCCATCAACATCAAGCGCGCCGCAATACTCGCCATGTACGCCGGTGCCGACTTTATAAAGACCTCTACAGGCAAAATAGAGGTCGCTGCCACGCTCGAGGCAGCCTACGTGATGTGCACCGCCATCAAGGAATATTACGACCTCACAGGCACGTTTATAGGCTTCAAGGCTGCCGGTGGCATCAAAACCACAGCCGAAGCCATAGACTTCTATACCGTGGTACGCGAAATCCTTGGCGAGGACTACATCAAGCAGGGCCTCTTCCGCATCGGCACAAGCCGTCTGGCCAACCTGCTCGTCAGCGACATCTTGGGCGAGGACGCAAAGCCCTTCTAAAGCCGCCCCCACACACCAACAAACCGGGCTGCATTCTGCCATACATTGGCAAAATGCAGCCCGGTTTTTGTATCTTTGAAAAACGGCCCTACCATGGGCGTTTCACAGCATCACATATCGTTACAAAGAGCGTTCCACTACAAAGTCGATGTAGCCTCTGAGCGCCTCACGCACCTCAGCGTTATGCCAAGTGTCGAGCAGCGACAAAGCCTGTGCGTGAAACTCCTCCATGCGCCGCTGCGCATATTCAATGCCGCCATGCGCTTTGGTATAATCCACCAGCGCTGCAATGTCGTCGGCCGTGGCCTCGCCATTTTTTACACGCATGGCGAGTGCTCTAACTTCCTGGTTATCAGCGTTATTGATAGCATATATAGCCGGCAGGGTAAGCTTACCCTCGCGCATGTCATTGCCCGTAGGCTTGCCAATGCGGTTGTCGGCATAATAGTCAAAAATGTCGTCCCTGATTTGGAAACACAGGCCCACAATCTCGCCAAAACGCTTGGCGCGCGCCACATACTCAGCATCGGCACCAGCCGATATGGCCCCTAATTCGGCACAAGCCGCAAAGAGCGCCGCCGTTTTGTGGTGAATGATATGAAAATAAGCCTCCTCGGTGATAGCCTCGTTGCGGATATTAGCCAACTGGCAAATCTCGCCCTCCGAAAGCGTGCCACCCAGGCGCGAAATAATCTCCACCACCCCGATGTTGCCCGTCATGGCAGCCTGCAGCAGCGAAGTCGACAGCAGGTAGTCGCCCACCAGCACTGCCACTTTGTTGTCATACACAGCATTCACCGAGCGTTGTCCGCGTCGTTCGCCACTCTCGTCCACCACATCGTCGTGCACAAGCGAGGCTGTGTGCAGCAGTTCGAGCGTCACCGCCGAGCGTAGCGAGTCAACCGAAACGTCCCCCAGCTCACGAGCCATCAGCACCACCAGTAAGGGGCGCATCATTTTGCCCTGACGCCGGCGCACATAGTCGAGCGCCTGGCCCAGGAAATCATCATCGTGAGTCAGTGCGTTGTCAAACAAAGCCTTGTACTGAGCCATCTCCTGCAACACAGGTTGGCGAATTGCTGCTAATTTGTCCATACGTTTCGGTTTCAGCTTACAAAAGTAGTAAAAACTAACTTATTGTACGAGAGTATTTGCGTACTTTTGTAAGCATAATAACAATATATAAGCTATGCAAACCCTCTATCTGCTCGACGCCTACGCGCTCATATACCGCGCTTACTATGCACTGATACGCTCGCCGCGCATCAACTCCAAAGGTCAGAACACCTCGGCCGTGTATGGTTTTGTCAACACACTCAACGATGTACTGAACACCGAAAAGCCCGATTTCATCGGCATTGCCTTCGACCCCGCCGGCGGCACCTTCCGCCACGAAGCCTACCCTGCCTACAAGGCCCAGCGCGAGGCCACGCCCGAAGACATAAAGTGGGCCGTGCCCGTTATCAAGGACATCATACGCGCCTACAACATACCCATTCTCGAAGTGCCGGGCTACGAGGCCGACGATGTGATAGGCACACTGGCCATGAAGGGGCGTGAGGCCGGACTCGAAGTGCACATGGTCACCCCCGACAAGGACTATGCCCAACTGGTGAAACCGGGCATTTTTATGCGTCGTCCCGGCCATGGCGCCTCAGCCATGGAGAAACTCGGCCCCGACGAAGTCTGCCAAAAATACGGCATCAGCCACACCGACCAGGTGATTGACCTGCTCGGCCTCATGGGCGACACCGCCGACAATGTGCCGGGTTGCCCCGGCGTAGGCGAGAAAACCGCCGTCAAGCTCATCACCCAGTTTGGCTCGATTGACAATCTGCTCAACAGCACCGACCAACTCAAGGGAGCCATCAAGCGCAAGGTGGAAGAGAACAAAGAGCAAATCAGTTTTTCTAAATTCTTGGTCACCATCAAGACCGACGTGCCAATCGACCTCAACCTCGATACCTTGCACACCACCGAGCCCAACAAGGAGGCCTTGCGCCCGATTTACGAAAATCTGGAATTTCGGGCCTTCATCAAGAAACTCGATGACAAACCTGCCGAAGTGCAAAAAAGTGTGAGCGAATGGGGCGCTCTCTTTGACGCGCAGCCCGACAACTGCGCAGACGAGCCAAAAGAAATCACGCAAAAAACACTCAATGACGTGCCACACACTTACATTCTCGTTGATAATGAGAGTGATGCGCAGCAGCTTTGTGAGCATTTATTGACTTTCAGCACGGTAGCCATCGACACCGAAACCACCTCAATCGATGCCATCAGCGCCAAATTGGTAGGATTAAGCTTTGCCGTCGACGGCGGCAAGGCCTGGTACGTTGCCGTTCCACGTGAAACGGAGGAAGCGTGCCGCATGGTTGAGATTTTCCGTCCGTTGTACGAAAGCCCCGACACGCTCAAAGTAGGACAGAACCTCAAGTACGACCTCACCGTGCTCCACACTTACGGCATTGCCCTCGCCCACCCCATGTTCGACACCATGCTGGCCCACTACCTGGTACAACCCGAGTTGCGACACAACATGGATTATCTGGCCGAGATATACCTGGGCTACCAAACCATACACATCGATGAGCTGATTGGCCCCAAGGGCAAAAAGCAGAAAAACATGGCCGACCTCGAACCCGCACAAATTTGCGACTATGCCTGCGAGGACGCCGACATCACCCTGCAACTCATGCAACCGCTCAAGCAGGAACTTGAAAAATACCAGCTCACTCATGTGTTCAACGAGATAGAGATGCCACTCATGCCCGTGCTGGCACGCATGGAGATGAACGGCGTGTGCCTCGACACCAACACGCTGGCCCAAACCGGCCAACACTTTACGGAGCGCATGCAACAGCTCGAGGCCGACATCTACCAACTGGCAGGTCATGAATTTTTGCTCACCTCGCCGCGCCAGGTGGGCGAAGTGTTGTTTGACGAACTCAAACTCAACGAAAAGGCCAAAAAGACCAAGAGCGGACAATACTCCACTGGCGAGGAGGTGCTCGAAGCCATCAAGCACAAGCACCCCATTGTAGAGAAAATTCTGGCACACCGCGCCTTGAAAAAGTTGCTGAGCACCTACATCGACGCGCTGCCCAAACTCATCAACCCCGCCACGGGCCACATTCACACCTCGTTCAACCAGGCTGTCACAGCCACGGGCCGACTGTCATCATCCAACCCCAACCTGCAAAACATACCGGTGCGCGGCGACGACGGCCGCGAAATACGCAAAGCCTTTGTGCCCGAACCGGGCTGCATATTCTTCTCGGCCGACTACTCGCAAATCGAGTTGCGCATCATGGCCCACATCAGCGGCGACGAACATTTGGTCAACGACTTCCGCGAGGGGCGCGACATACACGCCGCCACAGCAGCCCGCGTATTTCACAAGCCGCTCGACGAGGTGACGCGTGACGAGCGCCGCAAGGCCAAAACGGCCAATTTCGGCATCATCTACGGCATATCAGCCTTTGGCTTGGCCGAACGCATGGAGGTATCTCGCGCCGAGTCCAAAGAGCTCATTACCAACTATTTCAGCACCTATCCAAAGGTGAAGGACTACATGGAACGCAGTGTGGCCGAAGCCAAAGAGCGCGGCTACATTGTCACCGCCTTTGGCCGTCGCCGCTACCTGCCCGACATCAACTCACGCAACGCTGTGGTGCGCGGCTATGCCGAGCGCAATGCCGTCAACGCCCCCATTCAGGGCACCGCTGCCGACATCATCAAAGTAGCCATGATACGCATCGACGAGCGCTTCCGCCGCGAGGGCATACAGTCTAAAATGATACTCCAGGTGCACGACGAACTCAACTTTTCGGTTGTCCCCTCCGAGCTCGACACGGTCAAGCGCATCGTCATCGACGAGATGGAGCAAGCCTACCAAATGAGCGTGCCATTAGTGGCCGACTGCGGCGAAGGCCACAACTGGCTCGAAGCGCACTGATAGGAGATAAGCCAGATGGGTCTAATGAGCCTATTGAGCCTAATATGCCTATTGAGCCTAATATGCCTATTAAGCCTAATATGCCTATTAAGCCTAATATGCCTATTAAGCCTAATATGCCTATTAAGCCTAATATGCCTATTGGGTCTAATATGCCCATTATGCCCAATAGGCACCCCCAAACAACAAACCAACCAAACCCAACCAAACAACAAAAAAGAAACTACCATGGAAAAGCGCCCAGTTGACAAGCAATTCCTTCGGCAAGGCAAGGACTACACCACGCTCATTTGCTACAAAAAGGCGGTGATAAACTACGACATCACCTACCACTTTGCCCACAAGTATCTGGAGCGTGGCGACCGCACCATCGACCAAATGATACAGGCGGCGCGCTCGGGCAAGCAAAACATTGTGGAGGGCAACATCGACGGCATCACATCAACCGAGATGGAAATAAAGCTCACAAATGTCAACCGTGCCAGTCTGCATGAGTTGTTGGAGGATTACAAAGACTACCTGCGCGTACACGGCCTTGAACAATGGCCTGTCAATTCGCCCAAGGCGGAGCAAACGCGACGCTACTGCGCCACCCACAATGCCCCCGAGGACTATACACAGAAAATAGCGGAGCGGTCGGCAGAAACGATATGCAACATTGCCATCACGCTAATTCTGCAAACCGATGTCATGATAAAGGGACTGATAGAGTGGCAAAAGAACCATTTCAAAGATAAAGGCGGCATAAAAGAGCAATTGTATAATGAGCGACGCAAACAGAGGGGGGTATTAAAGAGAGAGGAGCAATAAACCATCTAATACATTGTATAAAACACTTTAAGCACACCGGCAAGCAACAATGCCACAAAGAAAAGAATTTTAATAATAATATAAACCATTCAACTATGACGACACACACCACCATTATGCGCGCAGTGCACAACAACCGCAGCACCCTGAGGCTCTGCATATTCATTGCGCTATCCATCACCCTGACTGTCAAGCCGCAACCCTTGGGCGCATACACCGGTCTGCTGTTTGCACTGTCAGTCATTGTTGGCGCATGCCACATCAGCCAGCTTGCGCGCAACAAACAAAACTTGTTGCAACTGTTGCAAAAGAGCATATACAGCATACTGTTCAGCCTTGCGCTGCTTGCCATCTGGCTGCTGTCGTAAGCGACCAATGCGCTCTGCGCCCAACGTTGCACGCCACCCCATAAGGCGTGCACACAGCAATGGCAGAGCGATGTTACGGCAACGGGAGGTAGAAAATTCAATCGGAGCGTTTGAATTTTCTACCTCCCGTTGCCGTTTTTACGTCCTCCCGTTACCGTTGTTACACCCTCGCGCAACCCGAAAGCCAGCACCCCGTGGCACAAAGCGGGGTGTGGTGCGAGGCACGCGTGGTAACGAGTTCTTAACAACAACGTTACATCACGTTCATATAGCACACCTAACTTTGCAGCGTAAAACAAACGTATATACTACTTAACACAAAGGCTCAATGAAAAAGAACCTGTTCAGTACCACACTGACCATGCTGTGCACAGTGGCCATGCTGCTGGCGGCCACACTGAAAATGCAAGCCCAAACGCCTGCCGAATGGAAAGCCATGAAGGGCAATGTTACCATGTACATGACCAACGACATGGGGCGCAACGGCTATTACGACCAAAAGCCCATAGCCGAACTCATGGGGCACATGGGCGAAACACTCGGCCCCAAATGCGTGCTGGCCGTGGGCGACATACACCACTTTAATGGTGTGGCCTCGGTAAACGACCCCCTGTGGACAACCAACTACGAGCAAGTGTACTCCCACCCCGAACTCATGCTCAACTGGTTTCCCGTGCTGGGCAACCACGAGTACCGCGGCAACACACAGGCCGTGCTCAACTATGGCACAGTGAGCCGCCGTTGGGTGATGCCCTCGCGCTACTACACCAAGGTAATCACAGGCAAAGGCACAAGCGTGCGTGTGGTGTTCATTGACACCACGCCCCTCATCGACCGCTACCGCGCCGACAGCATCACCTACCCCGACGCCCACAAGCAGGACATGCAAGCCCAGCTCAACTGGCTGGACAACACACTCAAGACGGCCCGCGAGGACTGGGTGATTGTAGTGGGCCACCACCCCATTTATGCCCAAACCCCCAAGGCCGAAAGCGAGCGCACCGACATGCAAAAGCGCGTGCTGCCCATACTCAAGCGCTACCACAATGTAGCCATCTACGCCTGCGGCCACATTCACAACTTTCAGCACATCAAAATGCCGGCCGACGACATTGACTATGTGGTCAACTCCTCGTCATCGCTGGCACGTCCCGTGCAAGCTGTTCAAGGCACCGTGTTCTGCAGTCCGGCCGACGGCTTTTCAGTCATTTCGGCCACCAAGGAGCAACTCAACATGTACATGATAGACAAAGACGGCAAGGCCATTCACACCATCAGCCGCCGCAAATAACAGCACAGGCAGCATACCACATAATGAAAAAGTATTTACTCAGCACAGCACTCATGGCCGCCATAGCCACCGCGGCCGGGGCGCACACCATCGACGGCATAGTCAAGGACCAAAAGACGGGCGAGCCGCTCATTGGTTCGGTGGTCGAAGTAAAGGAATTGCCAGGCGTCAAGACCACCACCGGCCTTGACGGCTCATTCCGCCTGCACGAACTGCCCGACAGAGGGCGTTACACGCTGGTGGTAAGATACCTGGCCTATAAAACCCGCGAGGTGCCAGTTGAGGTGTCGGACACGGGCACCGTGACCATTACGCTCGACGAGGACGTCCGCCGCTTTGGCGAGGCCGTAGTGACAGGCCACCGCAACAGCCGCACCGACATCAGTGCCATCAGTCTTGAAAAGAATGCCGGCAATGTGCTCAACGTGATGAGCCAGCAGAGCATACAGCTGTCGCCCGACGTCAATGTGGCAGCCGTGCTGCAACGCGTGTCGGGCGTAACGCTTGAGCAAAGTGCATCGGGCGAGGCATCGTACGCCATACTGCGCGGCATGGACAAGCGCTACAACTACACGCTGGTGAACGGCGTAAAAATACCCTCGCCCGACGACAAAAACCGCTACATACCGCTCAACATATTCCCCTCCGACCTGATGGACCGCATTGTGGTGTCGAAATCACTCACGGCCGACATGGAGGGCGATGCTGCTGGCGGCGTGGTGGACATGGTTATGAAGGACGCTCCGGCACGCTTTGAGCTGCAGGCCAACGGCGCTGTGGGCATGAGCGACTACTTTTGGAACGGCAACCGCCATTACCTGTCAACCGACCGCGGCCATGCCACTGCCAAGGCACCCTACGAGGCTTTCGGCAAAGATTATGCCGCCACCGCAGCCGACTTTAAGCACGGCCCCGCACAGGTCAAGAGCCACTCGGTGCCCGCACCCAACTTTGTGGGCGGCCTGTCGGTGGGCAACCGCTTTTTCAACGACCACCTGGGCGTGATGCTGGCCGGCAGTGTGCAGAACACCTACCGCGGCACAGAGCGCACATACAATGCCGTAAAGATGGCATCGGGTGAGCAGGCCATGTACATATCGAGCCTCAAGCACCGCTACTACTCCATGCACGACCTGACCACAGGCGTGCACGGCAAGCTTGACTTTGCCATTGGCGGGCAAAAGCTGGAGTGGTACAACATGTACGTGCGCACCAACTCCGACGCCACGCGCTACAACAACAGCGTCAGCACCGAATACCTCAGTTCGCAATCGTACACACAGGACGACGAGTTGCGCTCCTCTACACAGACGCAGAGCATCTTTGCCTCACACCTCAAGGGCACGCATCACATTCTGCCCGACCTCACCTTCGACTGGGCCGGCATCTTTTCGCGTGCCAAGGAGGAGGAACCCGACCGCACCTACATCACACTGACCAATGAGGTGCAGACACCTGCCAACGGACTGGACGGCTCGCTGTGGGACGGACAAAAAACGCTGCTCAAAACACGCCCCAAGGAGATGGAACGACGCTTTCAGCACAACAAGGACACCGACTGGGCTGGCTATGCCAACCTGAGCTACAACACCCATCTGGGCAACGCTGTGGAAGCGCTGTGGAAGGCTGGCGCACAGTATCGCCGCAAGGAGCGCAGCAACCGCTATTATTCCTACCAGTTTAACCCGGCCGACATACAGCAGCAGCTCGACGGCAACGGCTTCGACCAGTTTGCCGCGCCCAACTGGGTGTGCCGCACCCCCTACACACAGGCCTCGCAGCTCAACTACAACTCGAAGGAGCACGTGGGCGGCACCTACGCCATGGTGACCCTCAAGAGCCACTTTGGCGAGTTGTATGCCGGCTTCCGCGCCGAGCATACCAACCAGATTTACACCATGCTGCAACACTTTGACAACCTGGGCCCTGTGGGCGAGCAGAGTTATTGGGACTATCTGCCCTCGGCCTCGCTTAAATGGAAGCCTAACAGCAAGATGAATGTGCGTCTGTCGTACTACCGCAGCATCAACCGCCCTGGCTTTTACGAGATTGTGCCATACCAAATCATGGGCGAGGAGTATCAGGAAAAGGGTAACCCCAACCTCAAGCGCGCCCGCATTGACAATGTGGACCTGCGCTGGGAGTGGTTTCCCTCGGCCAATGAGCAGGTGCTTGTGGGCGTGTTCTACAAATACCTGAAGGACCCTATCGAACAAGTGTTTGTAGCATCAGATGGCAAGATGGGCAGCGGAGCCGATGCTTACTACATGCCGGCCAACTTGGGCAATGCCAAGAACTATGGTTTTGAAATAGACGTGGTAAAGTACATACGTCACTTTGGTGTAAAGGCCAACTACACCTACACCCACTCGGCCATCACCACCACCAAGCGCCAATACAAGCTCAATGGCAACGGTGAGTACGAGAGCGGTGTGACGCAGAAGCGTCCGCTGGTGAACCAGGCCCCGCACACGGCAAACCTGTCGCTGCTCTACAAGGACACCAACCATGGTTGGAACGCACAGTTGGCGGCATCGTACACTGGCACCAAGCTGGCTCTCGTGTCGCCCTTCAAGGACGCCGACCAGTGGGACAAGGCTTTGTTTGGCCTTGACTTCAGCGCCGAGAAAAAGTTTGACAACGGCCTGTCTGTCTTCTTCAAGGCCAACAATCTGCTCGACGCCAAGCGCGAGCGCTACATCAAGACGGTTAATGAATCGAACCTGGAATATGAGGGGCAACGCACCGACCGCACTGTGGTGGGCACTTACCGCTACGGACGCACCTTCCTGCTGGGTGTAAGATACACGCTTAAGTAACAACACCTTAGCCGGTGGCACCAACTGGCAGTGCCACCGCACAATAACACTAATCAGACTTCAAGATGATGCAAACCGGGCGCAATATGCCAAACCCGCGTGGGGCTGTGTGCCGAGGTGCAACTTATCGCTTAAATGAAAAGAGCTATATGAAAAAGTTCAGCACATACGCTTGCCTGGCAGCCATGGCTACCGCAGCAATATTCGCCACCTCGTGCGAAAATGACAACATCAACCCCTACGACTACACTGCAGGCGGCTCAAACAACAATACCAACCAAGGCTCGACCGAAGTAGTCAAGACGCAACTGGCCGAATACCCCGTTGGCTCGCTGGTGTGGACCAAGGACACCACGCTCACCGAGAGTGTGAAGATACCCGAGGGCACCTCGCTCTACATTGAGCCTGGGGTGACGGTCACCTGTAAGTCGGGCACACAGGTGCCCATCGAGATTGTGGTGTTGGGCAATCTCTACTGCATGGGCACAAAGGAGAAGCCCGTGGCCATTGTGTCGGACACGCGCAAGCCCAACGACTGGGGCGGTATCATCTGCGGCTTTAAGTGTGAGGAGGTGGTGCTCAGCCACACCGAGGTGGCCTACGCCGGAGCCACTCCCACGGAGTCGTCATTGTCGTACCAGAACGCCCTGTTCAAAACACCCATCGACGGTGGTGTGCCAGCCTTCCACTTTTGCAACGTCAATGGCAAGTTTGCCATGGCCGACTGCTACTTCCACGACATTCAGAACGATGCCACCTATTTTACCGGCGGCCAGGGCGTCATATACAACAGCATATTTGCCAACACGGGCAATGCGGCCGATGGCGGCGAGGCCATCAACGTGAAGGCGGGCTGCAAGCTCGATGTGGCCAACAACGTGATATACGATGCCTGTACCAATGCCTTCAAACTGTCGAACAGTGGCAACAGCGAGACGATTCCGCTCACACAAATCACGGTGTACAACAACACCATGGTAAACTGCGGCTGGCGCCGTACAAAGAACAAGAAGGGGGGCAGCGTTTGGCTTGAAAAGGCCAGCGCACCGGTGTTTGCCAACAACCTGGTGTACGACTGCCGCTACGGCATGAAACAGCCTAAGAAGGACGGGGCCAACCTGAAGGACGCCTGTGTGGCGCCTAACTACTACTACGCCTCAACACAAACGGGCGTGGACCAAATGGCCAAGACTGCCGACCTCATTATTTGGAATGATAATGACATTAAGAGCCAGGTGCCCGGCCAACTCGACCCGCTGTTCAAAGCCTTTACGCAGAACCCGGCCATGAACATCAACTGCGAGGTGGACGATGCCTCAAAGGGTGCTCCCCTGCCCTACGACCGCAACTGGAACTTCAATGTGCAGGCGGGCAGTCCGACACTCAGCGGCGGCAAGGCTGACATTGCACGCATCTTTGAATACGGCTTGGCCTTCTTTGGCATGAAACGCATTCAGTTTGCCAACTCGGCCAACGACCAGAACTATTACTTTGCGGCACCTGCACCGAGCACGCGCTTTGGCGCACAGCTCTAAACGCTGGCCGCAGGAAAGCATTATTCAGACACCAGGCTCAAGCACCGACGCGGAAACGACTCGCCCGCAGAAGTGCCAGAGCCTGGTGTTCTTATTTACTTGCCGGAGATACGGTGGTGATTATAGTTGTGTGATTATTAGTCGTTTGCACCCTAATTGTGTTCTGCAATGACCTGTAAACTACCACATGGCGCATTATGCGGCGGCGTTGTTAAGTATTTATTAGTAACTTTGCACGCTTTTACAAACGTACTACAACACATGAACAAGATATGCTGCATCGGGCACATCACGCACGATAAAATCATTACCCCTACCACCGAGGCCGACATGCCGGGTGGCACATCATACTACTTTGCCCACGCCATGTACCACCTTAATGGTGGGAAGAACTTTGAACTTGTCACATCGCTGGCACCCACCGACATGCAGCCGGTTGACGAACTGCGCCACATGGGGGTGAAGGTGACTGTAATACCCTCGCACCACACGGTGTACTTTGAAAACAAATATGGCGCAAACCAGAACAACCGCACACAGCGTGTGCTGGCCAAGGCCGACCCCTTTACGGCCGAGAGCCTGAAGGGGGTTGAGGCCGGCGTGTTCCACTTGGGCTCGCTGCTGGCCGACGATTTTGGTCTCGACGTGATACGCGCGCTCAAGGCACGTGGCGTGGTGAGTGTTGACTCGCAGGGCTACCTGCGCGAGGTGCGCGGCGAAAAGGTTTTTGCCGTTGACTGGCCCGACAAGCGCGAGGCACTGAAAATGATTGATGTGCTGAAGGTGAACGAGTATGAGATGGAGGTGCTCACGGGTCAGAAGGAGGCGCATGACGCTGCCCTGCAACTGGCCGAATGGGGGGTGAACGAGGTGTGTGTAACCCTGGGCGACTATGGTTCGGTGGTGCTTGAGAATGACCACTTTTACGACATTTGCGCCTATCCGCCCAAGCAGGTGGTTGATGCCACGGGGTGTGGCGACACTTACTCTACCGGCTACCTGTATATGCGCTCGCGCGGAGCCGACCCCAGCGAGGCAGGACACTTTGCCGCAGCCATGTCGACACTGAAACTCGAACACAGCGGCCCCTTTGCACGCACTGAGGAGGAGGTTTTCTCGCTGATAAAATAATGTCCGCTACGCTCGCCATGCCCACGAATGTGCTGATGTGCACATTAGCGGGCATGGCGAGCAACACTTAATACCCGTTGGCGGAGTTTCAGGCTTACGGGTTAACAAGTTGACAGGTTAACAAGTAAGTATCTGAAGTTTCGGATTTAATAAGGGCGGGCTGAAAGCCCAATGTAGCACCCAGCCCAGGGCAAGCGAAGCGACACCCTGGGGCTTCCGCATAGTAGAGCCTCCGCGCCCTGTAAGGGCAAAAGCCTTAATCCTTTATTTGTTATTCTTACTTGATAGCTGAATTAGCGGTCTTAAAGTGAAACATCGTATGTATTTTTTCAATACCTGCGCCATGTCTTAAAGCTTTTGCCCTTACAGGGCGCGACTGCTCTGACACGCGATACCCAGGGTGTCGCTTCGCTTGCCCTGGGCTCCGTGCTCCATTGGGCTTTCAGCCCGCCCTTGCTAAATCAGAAACTTGAGTAAGTATGCTTTACACCACTTATTATGTTAGAGTCTGAATAGTGAGAAACTTAAAAAGCTTGGCAAACTTACCTGTTAACCCGTTAACTTGTCAACTTGTTTACTAATTCCACCAACGCGTTATTATACATTTTATTATCTTTGCACGTAGTTATGAACCTGACATCAATCATACGACCTGTGTTCAACAGCCGCTTGCACGCTATTGAACGCTACGAGAGTCACGCCGAGGACATTCAGCGCGACACGCTCGAACGACTACTGCACGAAGCCGCACGCACCGAGTGGGGGCAACGCTATGGATATGACAACATGCACAGCTACGAGGAGTTTGCGGCCAAAGTGCCTGTAAGCACCTACGAGGAGCTGAAGGGATATATCGACCGCATGCGTCACGGCGAACGCGATGTGCTGTGGCCCGGCCAAGTAAAATGGTATGCCAAATCGTCGGGCACGACCAACGACAAGAGCAAATTCATACCCGTAAGCCGCGACGGACTGCATGACACGCACTACCAAGGTGGCACCGACGCGGTGGCCCTGTACCTGCACAACAACCCGCTGAGCCGCCTGTTCGACGGCAAAGCGCTGATATTGGGCGGCAGTCACGCACCTAACTATAATGTGGCTAACTCGCTGGTGGGCGATTTGAGCGCCATACTCATCGAGAACATTAACCCGCTGGTTAACCTCGTGCGCATTCCGCCCAAAAAGATTGCCCTGCTGAGCGACTTTGAGGAGAAGCGCGACCGCATTGCCGAAATAGCCATTAAAAAGAATGTGACCAACATATCGGGGGTGCCGTCGTGGATGATGGCGGTCATTACACGTATGCTCGAACTGAGCGGCAAGCAGTACCTTGACGAGGTGTGGCCCAACCTTGAGGTGTTCTTCCACGGCGGGGTGGCCTTTACACCCTACCGCGAACAGTACCACCGCCTCATACGCTCTACTAACATGCACTACATGGAGACGTACAACGCCTCGGAGGGCTTTTTCGGTTTGCAGAACGACCCGCTCGACGCGGCCATGCTGCTCATGATTGACTATGGGGTGTTTTACGAATTTATCCCCCTCGACGAGGTGGGCAAGCCCAACCCTACCGTGCTGCCGCTGTGGGAGGTGGAACAGGGCAAGAACTATGCTATCGTGATTAGCACAAGCTGCGGCTTGTGGCGCTACCAAATAGGCGACACGGTGAAGTTTACGTCGACCAACCCCTACAAGTTTATCATCAGCGGACGCACCAAGAGCTTTATCAATGCCTTTGGCGAGGAACTGATTGTGGACAATGCCGAAAAGGGGCTGCACGAGGCCTGCAAGGCTACCGGCGCCGTGGTGAGCGAGTATACCGCCGCACCGGTGTTTATGAACGCCGAGGGAAAGTGTCGCCACCAATGGGTGATTGAGTTCAGCCAGCAACCGGCCGACATGGAGGCCTTTGCCAATGCGCTCGACCTGGCACTGCAGCACATTAACTCTGACTACGAGGCAAAACGCCACAAGGACATCACGCTGCAACGGCTCGAGGTGGTGACAGCACGCCAGGGCCTGTTTAACGACTGGCTCAAGAGCAAGGGCAAACTCGGCGGGCAGCACAAGGTGCCACGACTGAGCAACAACCGCGACATTATTGACGACATATTAAAACTTAACTGATGCGCTCCACACACTTTCATACCCGACACTTGACGGGCTTGGTGTGCACGCTGCTTTGTGTGGCGTGCATGTTGCTTTCGTGCGCCAATCCGGGGTCGGGGCCCGATGGGGGACCTTACGACGAAACGCCGCCACGCATTGTGCAAATGCTGCCGGCGCTGGGCAACACGGGAGAGAGGGCTCGAAAGGTGACGATTGCCTTTGACGAACCCGTGAAGATTGACAACGCAAGCGAGAAGGTGATTGTGTCGCCACCGCAAATCAATATGCCAGAAATCAAGACTTCGGGCCGACGCATCAGCGTGGAGCTGATGGACTCGCTCAAGCCTGGCACTACTTATACCATCGACTTTAGCGACGCCATTACCGACTGCACCGAGAATAACCCGCTGGGCAACTTTACATACTACTTTAGCACGGGCACGCAACTCGACACCATGGAGGTGGCAGGACACGTGCTGGCTGCTGAGAACCTTGAACCCGTGAAGGGCATCATGGTGGGGCTGCACAGCAACATGGCTGACTCGGCCTTTACTACGCTGCCCTTCGACCGCGTGGCGCGCACCGACGCCAACGGCCATTTCTGCATCAAGGGGGTGGCGCCGGGCAATTACCACATTTATGCCTTGAAGGACGTGGACGGCGACTTTAAGTATACGCGCGGCGAGATGCTGGCCTTTAGCAGCGAAACGGTGGTGCCGTCGTCTTTTCCCGACGTGCGGCACGACACGCTGTGGGCCGACACCATACGCATCGACACCATCAAGACGGTGGCCTACACGCACTTTATGCCCGACAACTTGGTGCTGAGGGCTTTTACTGAGAAGAATAACACACGGCAGCTGCTCAAGTCGCAGCGCGAACCGGCTTACTTCCGCACTTACTTTACAGCTCCCTCGGCGCATGTGCCGGTGGTGCGCGGCCTTAACTTTGATGCCGCACACGGCATTGTGGAGGACCGCTCGGCGGGAAACGATACCATCACTTACTGGCTGGCCGACACGGCGCTCGTAAAGCAGGACTCGCTCATGGTGGCCTACACCTACGAGGCTACCAACGACTCGACGCTGCAGCCTTACTTGCAAACTGACACGCTGTGTCTTGTGCCACAATTCTCGTATGAACGCCGGCAGCGACTGGCGGCCGAGGATTTGGCGAAGTGGCAGAAGGGGCTTGAAAAGCGCCACAAACGCGGCGACTTCAGCCAGGAGAAACCACCCGTCAGGCCGCTGAAGATGCAGCTGGCACTGCGCGGCAGCATCAACCCTGACGAGAATATGCACATCTCCCTCGATGAGCCGGCGGCAAGGATTGACACAACTAAGTTCCACCTTTACCTTAAAGTGGACTCTACCTACAAGGCGGTGCCTTTCAAACTGAGGCGCGACGCGAACACGCTGCTGGCGTACACGCTGTATGGCGAGTGGAGGCCGGGACAGCAGTACTTGCTCAACATTGACTCGACTGCTGTGACGGGACTGTCGGGTGCGGTGTGCAACAACTTCGACACCAAATTCAGTGTGGCGGGTGACGACAGCTACGGCTCGCTGTTTATGACAATAGCGGGGGCCGACTCTACTTGTGTGGTGCAACTGCTGCAAGGTGACAAGGTGGCCAAACAGGTGCGCGTGAAGAATGGCCGTGCCGACTTTTACTACACCAGACCTACCGACTACTACGTGCGGGCCTTTATTGACGCGAACGGCAACAACCGCTGGGACACGGGGTGCTACGCCGAGGGGCGCCAGCCTGAAATGGTGTACTACTATCCGCACAAAATTACGGTGCGTGCCAACTGGGACATTGAGCAGACATGGCAACTTGATGCGCTGCCGCTGAACCGCCAAAAACCAGCGGAACTGGTAAAACAGAAGGGCGACACCAAGAAGACGCCGCGTAACCTTAACGCTGAACGCGAACGCAAAAAGCGAGGCGGGTGATGACGCCACACTATTATAGCAAACGGGCAAGCGGACTGTGGTGCGGACAGTGAAGCGACCGTAGCAAGCCCCTGCCCTACTCTATTTCATTACAAACCAGACCTAAACACCATTATGAACTATGATTAAGAAACTCATGCTACTGCTGCTGTTAGTCGTGTCAGGACTACAGGCCAGCGCGCAATGCTCGTCGAACAACACGGCATTCAAAAGCGGCGAAACACTTATCTACGACTTGTACTTTAACTGGAAATTTGTGTGGATAAAGGTGGGCGTGGCCTCAATGAACACCACGCAGACTACCTACGGGGGGCACCCGGCCTTGCGCACGTATCTGATAACACGCGGCTCGAAAAAGGCTGACAAGATATTTGTGATGCGCGACACGCTGATGGCATACACCGGGCTCGACCTCGTGCCGAAGTATTACGTGAAAAAGGCTTTCGAGGGCAAAACTTACCGCAAAAACGAGGTGTGGTACTCTTACCCCAAAGGCAAATGCAACGTGAAGATGCGCTATCAGCGCGACCACAACCCGGCCAGCCACTCAAGTCACTCGAGCAAATACTGCGCCTTTGACATGATTTCGATGCTGATGCGCGCACGCTCGTTCTCGGCCGAAGGCATGAAGGTGGGACACCGCATCAACTTTTTAATGGCTGACGGACGCACCTGCGAGTGGAAGAGCATCGTCTATCGCGGCAAGAAGACTTTCAAAATGGAGAACAGCAATACCAAATACCGCTGCCTCGTGTTCTCGTTTGTTGAAAAGGAGAATGGCAAGGAAAAGGATATCGTTACCTTTTACATTACCGACGACAAGAACCACCTGCCGGTGCGACTTGACATGAACTTGAACTTTGGTACTGCCAAGGCGTTCCTTACGGGGGCACGCGGGCTGCGCAACCCGCAAACGGCTAAAATCAAGTAACGCAAGCACCAAACGCTAACACTGAACGCTAGCACTAATGGGGAGCGACGCGTCTCGCGTCGGTGAGATGGACAACGCACACAATCACCAACATAACAGACCGTGCCCGACGCGAGACGCGTCGCCCCCATTAGTGCTAGCGTTTGGTGTTAGCGTTTTGTGCTCACGTTTGGTGCTTGCTTTGCTCTTTTTATTACAAAATGAAAGAAAATAACCTATTTATTTTTGCTTAATGCCTATCTTGCACTAACTTTGCTACCGAATTATAACATAATGCTTACCTTTCGGACATCAGCACCTCTGCTTGTAGGCTTACATGGTGCGGCAGAATGGTAGGCACATACACCTAAAAGATAAAAAACCTACACTTATCATGGAAAAGGTTGACCAGCTTGACCTCAAGATTTTGAAGATTATTACAGTTAACGCACGTATCCCGTTTAAGGACGTGGCCGCTGTGTGCGGTGTGTCGCGTGCAGCTATTCACCAACGCGTGCAACGCCTCATCGAGGCCGGTGTCATCACCGGCTCGGGCTACACCGTGTGCCCCAAAAGCATTGGCTACAGCACTTGCACCTACGTGGGTATCAAGCTCGAACGCGGCTCTATGTACAAGGGCGTGGCCGAGCAGTTGGAGAAAATTCCCGAAATTGTGGAGTGCCACTTCACCACCGGCCCGTACACAATGCTTGTCAAGCTTTACTCGCGCGACAACGAGCACCTTATGGACTTGCTTAACAACCACATTCAGGAAATTCACGGCGTAATATCGACAGAGACGCTCATCTCGCTCGAGCAGAGCATCAACCGCACGGTTCCCGTTACCCTGCAAGAGGATTAAAACAGACTTTGGCGGCGGGGCAGTACACATAAGCAGATGTGCCCTGCCCCGCCTTAAGGATTATCACATAACACACTCGCACATGACACTTACTGGCCCGCTCATTGGTTTGGCCACGTTCCTTATTATAGGGGCGTTCCACCCCGTCGTTATCAAGACCGAATACTACTGCGGCACCAGACCGTGGTGGGTGTTTCTCGTGGCCGGAATAGGCTGCATTGCCGCAGCACTGTTTGTAAGCAATGTGCTGGGGTCTGCCGTACTGGGCGTGACGGGCTTTTCGTCACTATGGACCATTCTCGAGCTATTTGAGCAACACCAACGGGTGGAGAAAGGGTGGTTTCCCAAAGGGCCCGGACACGGCAAAAGATAGCGCACCACCACAGTTTGTGGCGGCTTATACAACATTATGCAGATGATGATTGACATTGACCAACTCAACACCGAGGCTCTGGCGGCGCCTGCCAACCGGCCTGTTATTGGCATTACAGGCAACTTTAACGAAGGGCAGCTCAAGCTGCTCCCCGGTTATTTCCGCTCTATCGAGGCTGCTGGCGGCACCCCCGTGGTCATTCCGCCACGACGCAAGCCCGACGCCTCGCTCATCAGTCTGATTGACCGCATCGACGGGTTGCTGCTTTCGGGCGGAGCCGACATCAACCCTATATTGATGGGCGAGGACCCCGTGCCGGCACTGCACGGCATCAACAACGAGCGCGATGCCTTTGAACTGGCACTCACACGCTTGGCTTACAACCGCCAAGTGCCCATGCTGGGCATCTGTCGCGGCATACAAGTGCTCGCTGCAGCACTGGGCGGCACCGTGATGCAGGACATAGCCACGGCTATGCCCCACTCTACCCTGGTCAAGCACTCACAAGACGCTGACCGCGGGGTGGCCACACACTTTGTCACGGCCGAGGCCGACTCTGTTGTCGGACGGCTGCTGGGCACACGCTTTGCCGTCAACTCCTTCCACCACCAAGCCGTGGGCGAACCTGGCCCCCACTTTAGGGTGACGGCACGCTCGGCCGACGGGGTGGTTGAGGCTATCGAGAGCACCGACATGAAGAGTATCATTGGCGTGCAATGGCACCCCGAATGCTTCTGGCCCGAAGGCGACAGCTGCATGATGCCACTGTTTGAGCACTTTATAGCCAATGCCACACAATTTGCCACTGCCAAACGGGTGCACGAGCATGTGCTCACTCTCGACTCGCACTGCGACACGCCCATGTTCTTTGACAAAGGGGTGGAACTTACCCGACGCGACCCACAACTGCTCGTCGACTTTCCGAAAATGCGCGAGGGACACCTCGATGCCACTACCATGGTGGCTTATCTGCCGCAGGGCGGACGCTCTGAACAGGAGGAGCTGCAAGCCACACAAATGGCTGTCAAACTGCTCAACGAGATTGAGACACGCGTGGCAGACGCACCCAATGTGGCACTTGCACGCACACCGGCCGACTTGTACCGCCACAAGCTTGAAGGCAAGCTGTCCGTCATGCGCGGCATTGAGAATGGCTACGCCCTGGGACGCGACATCGACAATGTGGCTCGATTTGCACAAATGGGCGTGGTGTACATCACGCTCTGTCACAACGGCGACAACGACATCTGCGACTCGGCACGCCGCTCTACCAACGAACACGGTGGTCTGTCGGACTTTGGACGCAAGGTGGTGGCCGAAATGAACCGCACAGGTATCATGGTCGACCTTAGCCATGCGGCCGAAAGCTCTTTTTACGATGCACTGGCCTGCAGCACCACCCCTATCGTTTGCTCACACGCTTCGAGCCGCGCACTGTGCAACCACCCGCGCAATCTGACCGACGACCAGTTGCGGGCGTTGGCCAAGGCTGGCGGTGTGGCGCAAGTCACACTGTACCACGGCTTCCTGCGTCTTGACGACGACGGCATACCGGCCACTATCGACGACGGGGTGCGCCACTTGATGCACTTTATCGATGTGGCAGGAATCGACCACGTGGGCATCGGCACCGACTTTGACGGCGACGGCGGAGTGCCTGGCTGTGCCTGCGCTTCCGAACTCATCAACTTTACACGCCGCTTGCTGGCCGAAGGGCTCACCGCTGCCGACTTGCAAAAGGTATGGGGCGGCAACTGGCTGCGTGTCATGCAGCTGTGCCAGGACAAAGCACAGTGCTGACACCTGCGTCTCTCGCATATCCCCCCACCCACACACACTGAGAGCATCTGTGCGCAACACTGCGTATGACGCTGTGCGCAACGCTCTACCATCATATTAGTAACAGAGTATCAGCTATCATGAACAAGATATTTGCGGCCTCACTGGCCGCCATCATACTGGCAGCCACAACCTGCCTCGCTGGCTGCAAAAGCCAAAAGCAGAGTGGCGACGACACGGCCACCGACACCATTGCGGTGACCCAAATAACCTTCAACGCCGACTCGGCTTTTGCCTCTATCGAAAAGCAGTGCAGTTTCGGCGCACGCGTACCAAACTCCGAAGCGCACGACCGCTGCGCCGCCTACATCGTGGCACAATTCAATGCTTTAGGACTTGATGTGACAGAGCAAAAGGCCGACCTCAAGGCTTGGGACGGCAAGGTGCTCAAGTCAAACAACATCATTGCGGCCTACCGCCCCGATCTGACCGACCGCATCATCATCTGCACACACTGGGAAAGCCGTCCGTGGGCCGATGCCGACCCCGACTCTACCAAGCACCACCAGCCCGTAATGGCTGCCAACGACGGTGCAAGCGGTGTGGCCGTAATGCTCGAAGTGGCGCGCCACCTGGGCGAGCTCAAGCCCAACATTGGCATTGACTTCATCTGCTTCGACTCCGAGGACTATGGCGCCCCCTACTGGGCCGAAAGCCAAGCCCCGCAGGACGGCTCCGACTGGTGTCTTGGCTCACAATACTGGGCTGCCCACCCGCATGTGCCAGGCTACAAGGCGCGTTTCGGCATACTGCTCGACATGGTGGGCGGACAGGACGCCCGATTTGCCTACGAGGGCATAAGCATGCGCTATGCACGCGACGTAATGGTGAAGGTGTGGGACGCTGCCACACGCGCCAAGGCCGACCACCTGTTCCAGCCCATTGAGGGCGGCTATGCACAGGACGATCACGTGCCCATGAACGAGACTGCTGGCATACCCACCATCGACATCATTCCATTTATTGAGGGAGAGCACTCCTTTGGCACTACCTGGCACACCACCAGCGACACGCCACAAAACATATCGAAGGAAACTCTGCGCGGCGTGGGACAAACGCTGCTGCAATTCATCTCCGAACAATAATACAAAGCATAACACTTAACACACTAACTGCCGTGACTATTAACGAGATACAAGACGAGATTATTGAAGAGTTCTGCGAGCTCGATGACTGGATGGACCGCTACCAACTGCTCATTGACCTGGGCGAGGAGCAAGCCCCCCTACCCGACTCTGACAAAACGGACCAGAACCTGATTGACGGCTGTCAGAGCCGCGTATGGATAACATGCGAGGAGCATGACGGCCGCCTCGACTTCCGAGCCGAAAGCGACGCACTGATTGTAAAGGGCATCGTGTCGCTCGTTATCCGCGTGGTCAACCACCAAACGCCCAAGGACATTCTCGACGCCAAGCTCTACTTTATAGACAAGATTGGCCTTACCGAGCACCTCTCTCCCACCCGCTCAAATGGCTTGCTCGCCATGATAAAGCAAGTGCGCATGTATGCCCTCGCCTTTCACACCAAGCTCGAAGAGAACAAGTAACACGCCACGCACAAGCCCAAGGCTGCGGCACAGGAGACAAAGCGCATGCGCTGCTAAATATTTATGCACAAATACGCAAAATGCTGCATACACGCCACGTGTATGCAGCATTTATTTGTATATTTGCAAGCAAAACACACTACTTAGCAACATGACAATACCCGAGATTACTGCCGCCGAGGCGGCATCGATGATACAAAACGGCGACCTTTTGGCCGTGGGCGGCTTTGGTCCGGCTGGCTCGCCCAAAGTAATAACGCCAGCTCTTGCAGCCCGTGCCCGTAAAGAGCATGAGGCTGGGCGTACCTTCAAGGTGAATGTGGTGACGGGGGCCTCAATCGGTGCCAGCTGCGACGGCGAACTGGCCGCAGCCGATGCCGTCGACCGCCGTTTGCCCTTCAGCGTCAACCCCGAAATGCGCAAGGCTTACAACACGGGACATGTGCGCTACACCGACCTCAACCTGTCAGACAATGCCTCACACCTGCGCCAGGGGCTCACGGGGCGCATCACATGGGGCATTATCGAAGCCTGCGATGTGCAGGAGGTGCGGGGCAAACTGCGCATTTACCTCACTGCGGGCATAGGCATTGCGCCCACCATCTGTCGTTTGGCCGAAAAGGGTGTGTTCATTGAACTAAACACCTGGCACAGCACCAAGGTAATAGGCATGCACGACATCTACGAGATTGAGGATCCCTGGTTCCGTGCCCCGATACGCATCACGCAGCCTATCGAGATTATCGGACTGCCATACATCGAGGTGGAGCCCGACCACGTGCGCGGCATTGTTATGACCCATCTGCCCGACGAGGCACGCGCCATGAACCCTGCCAACGAGGTGACACGTGCCATTGGCCAGCACACGGCCGACTTCCTGGTGTGGAACATGGAACAGGGCTTCATCTTCCGCAACAAGCTCATACTGCAAAGCGGTGTGGGCAGCGGAGCCAATGCCGTGATAGGTGCCCTGGGCGAATCGAAGGAGGTGCCCAACTTCTCCATCTACACCGAGGTATTGCAAGAGGAACCCATGCGCCTCATACGCGAGGGTAGGGTAATGGCCGCCTCAACCGGTGCACTCACACTGAGCCCCGAACATCTGCAGGACCTTTACCGCAACATGAACGACTACCGCGGACGTCTGCTGCTGCGCCCCTCCGAAATATCAAACTGCCCCGAAATCATTGCCCGCCTTGGCGTATGCTCGCTCAACACTGCCATCGAGGTGGACATCTACGGTCACGTCAACTCCACCAAAGTATGCGGCACACGCATGATGAACGGGGTGGGGGGCTCGTGCGACTTTACCTGCAACGCCATGCTGGCCACGTTTACCTGTGGTTCAACCGCCAAGGAGGGCCGCATAAGCAGCATTGTGCCATTCTGCTCACACGTCGACCACACTGAACACTACGTCGATGCCATCGTAACCGAATATGGCGTGGCCGACCTCCGCAACAAGTCTGCCCTCGAAAAGGCCGAGGCTCTCATAGCCATTGCCCATCCCGACTACCGTCCCATTCTGCGCGAATATATGCGTCTGGCCGGTGCCTACGGCGGACACACGCACCACATCTTACCGGCGGCCTTTGCCATGCACGACACCTACCGCCGCAAGGGTGACATGCGCCTGGTTGACTGGAGCGAATACATCAAGGACTGACAACCCATTATCCTACTGACACCAAGAGGCAGGAAGGCCAGCGGCTTTCTTGCCTCTTGTCTTTTTATATCATTACGGTATTGACAAGTGAATACACCTTAGCACCCTAAAACTTTGATAACAAGCAACAAAGTTCAAGCAAGCTTGACTTTCTTCACTCGGTTTGCACTATCTTTTGATAAGATAGGCGGCACCTCACAACAAAGTTCAAGCAAGCTTGACTTTCTTCACTCGGTTTGCACTATCTTTGAATAAGATAGGCGGCACCTCACAAGAAAGTTCAAGCAAGCTTGACTTTCTTCACTCGGTTTGCACTATCTTTGCACAGAGAAGTACAAAGAACACCATCAACTACAAAAACCACACTACCATGATTGTACACGCAGCCAACCCCATTTACGACAGCATATTCAAGTATTTAGTCGAAGACAAACGCATTGCAAAGATACTCATCTCCGCACTGCTAAAGAAAGAGGTCCTCGATGTTGAATTCCGCCGCCATGAGTACACCAACAATGTACGCAACGACATTTCCATGTTCCGCATAGACTTCGGAGCCAGGGTGCGCGAGGCCGATGGCTCAGAACACCTGGTACTGATTGAACTGCAAAAGACCTGGATCGAAACCGAGACGCTGCGTTTCCGCCAATACCTTGGAGCACAGTATTCTGACCCCAATAATATTCAAAAAGAGGAGCGTCTCAAACACGGATATGCCATACCAATGGTTACCGTCTACCTGCTGGGGCACAAAGTGGGCAACATCGAAGAGCCTATCCTCTACGTCAACCACAAGTCATACGACTACAACGGGCACGAAATTACCCAAGGTCTGCCAGACCCCTTTGTCGAGAGCCTTGTACACAACAGCATCATTGTACAAATACCCCGTCTGCACGGACATGTCAACAACCGGCTTGAAGAGGTGCTCAGCGTATTCGACCAAAACAGAACCAACGAGTTCAACCACCATATCATCAACATCAACGAAGAGGAATATGCCAACGATGACGACATGCTCTACATCGTACGAAAGCTTACCGCTGCTGCTGCAAATGCCAAACTGCGCCATGACATGAACGTCGAGGACGAATTTTTCACAGCTATCGAGAACCGCGACACTACCATAATGAATAACGAAAGGGAAATAGCTGAACAAAGGGCATATATCAACGAGCAGAAATGCCAAATCAACGAGCAGCAAAACCAACTCAACGAAAAGAACAAGATGCTGCAATCTGCCATTAAAGCCATGATGAACAATGGGTTAGACGTGGCTACCATCGCCACTTCGCTTGGCATAACAGAGGGTGAGGTTGAAGCGCTTATGGCAAAATAAACCCTCGTCAAAAGCACAAATCAGCATTTGGCGGCAAAAAAGAAGGCAACAGATACCCTCCATTACAATAAAAAGTGTATTTTTGCCGCCAAAAACCACTGAGCAGTTGGGAACTTGCGCAACACCTCACACATGCTGCACCAAGGAACGGCCCATGCTGCCCGACATTTAAGTATAACCTCAAACCCAAATAACTGACACTATGTATTGGACATTGGAATTGGCCTCAAAGCTTGAAGATGCACCTTGGCCAGCAACAAAAGACGAACTCATTGACTACGCCATGCGCTCAGGAGCACCGATGGAGGTGGTAGAAAACCTGCAGGAACTTGAAGACGAAGGCGAAATATACGAAACCATCGAGGACGTATGGCCCGACTATCCTACAAAGGAGGATTTCCTCTTCAACGAGGACGAATACTAACTCACACCCAAGCTATAACCAACATATAGCACAAAGCCTTTCAATAAGCGGTATAGAATTTCTGACATACAGATTTCTATACCGCTTTTTTAGCACCTGACAACCCCGCCCACAGCACATGCAAAGCCTACTCATGAAAGAGGGATGATAAAACGCTCCGAAAAGTTGCTTCGTTCATCATAATATTGTACATTCGCACCTAACAAGTTCGAAAAAGTGTCATCTTTGGCACAAATCCGAAGTCATCAGTGCAAATATGAGGATAGAGAGAGACATAATAAACAAACTCAAAGAATGGAAAGATGCTGAAAAACGCAAACCAATTCTTCTGAAGGGCGCCCGTCAGATAGGCAAAACATGGGCTATGGAGGAGTTTGGAAGAGAGTATTTCGACTACACGGCAAAATTTGATTTTGACCGTCAGAAAGAATTACAATCAGCCTTCACCGTATCAAAGGAGCCTGCACGCATCATAAAGGAACTTGCCCTTTACAGCCAAGTACCCCTTGTCCCGGGCAAGACACTGCTCATATTCGACGAAATACAAGAATGCGAGGAGGCGCTCAACTCACTAAAGTATTTTTTTGAAGACGCCCCCGAGTGGCATATTATTGCAGCAGGCTCGCTGTTGGGCGTTGCTGTGAAAAGGAGGAGAATGACCGTACCAGTAGGAAAAGTACAGGTCGTACGTATGTATCCTATCACATTCAAGGAATTTTTGCGGGCAAGTGACGTTCAAACATTCAATTTCATAGAACAGATAAATCAGCCAGAAAAACTGCCCCTTATCATACTTGATAAATTAAAGTCTGAATACCGCAGATATATGGTGTCTGGAGGAATGCCAGAAGCAGCTGTAAGCATGCTTGAAAATCAAGGCATGCAAGCAGTGGACGACATATTACAGGGGATATTAGACTTGTATGAGCTTGATTTTGCCAAGTATGCGGAGCCGCGCGAAATACCGCGCATACATGCCATTTGGCACTCACTGCCATCTCAACTTGCCAAGGAAAATCGAAAGTTCATCTATAAGATTATAAAGAAAGGGGCAAGAAGCCGCGACTATGAAGACGCCTTGCTCTGGCTCGAAGATGCAGGCATGATATACCGTGTAAACGCTGTATCGAAACCCGGAATGCCTTTAAGCGCCTACGAGGAACCTGACATATTCAAGGTTTATGCCAGCGACTGCGGACTACTGCGGCAGTTGGCCGGACTACCAGGAAGCATCGTCATCGACCCAACCTCTAACTACACCGAATTCAAAGGTGCAATGGCTGAAAATGCTGTACTACAAAGCCTGTTGCCCTCATACGGTTCCATACCTTACTATTGGACTTCAGAAGGAAAAGCCGAGATAGAATTTCTATTACAGCAAGAGCACGAGGTAGTTCCTGTTGAAGTCAAGGCCGAGAATTGTGTCAGCGGCAGAAGCATTGTTGTATACAACGAACGCTACCAGCCCAAGAACCGCATACGTTTCTCCTTTCTCAATTTACAGCAGAACTGTGGAATGCTTGCTTGTCCGTCACCTTTAGCAGAGTGGGCTATGAAATGGCTTATCAAATAAAGGCCATATAGCGCGTGACTCACAGCAACCCACACAACAAACAAACTGACAGGCTATTGTGATGTAGCATCATAGTGCTCTTGAAACTCAATATATCATGTTCCTCTTCAACGAGGACGAATACTAACTCACACCCAAGCTATAACCAACATATAGCACAAAACCTTTCGATAAGCGGTATAGAAATTCTGACATACAGATTTCTATACCGCTTTTTTAGCACCTGACAGTTCCACCACACGGTGCCACAACAGGGCAGGGTGGGGCGGGGGAGAAGCCCTGCTTGCATACACGCCAACTGCTCATGCAAAGAACGTGATGCGCTTGTAAGAGCACAGAAAACCAACTGCAAGAATACAGAAAAACACTTGTGAGAGCACAGAAAGCCACCTGCAAGAATACATAAAAACACTTGTGAGAGGACTTAAATGCACTTGCGCAAAAGCTGAAAAACACTTACGGGAGGTAGAAAAATCTATTCGTCCAACAGAAAAGTCTGCCTCCCGTAACAAGAAGAACGCTCTCCCGTAACAAGAAGAACGCTCCCCCGTAACATGAAAAACGCTCCCCCGTAACAAGAAAAACGCTCTCCCATAACAGGAAAACGCTCCCCCGTAACAGACAAATCACTCCCACCGAACCCAAAAGGCCACCTCACGCAACACGTAAGAGCCACACCCAACACCAAAAGTGTGCAAACAGCGGCACGGGCATTCGCGGCCAGGACACAATCAGATATATTTCTTGCAACAAGCACTGCAAAACGCCGAAATAATTACATTTTGCAAAATAATCGTGCAAAATACTTGCATATTATCTATTAACGTACTACCTTTGCTTTCGTTATAAATACAATACAACAATTAAGAACTCCTTACAACTACCAAAATAACACAGCTTATGAGACATCTCTACACAGCTTTTGCAGCAGCCCTTATAGCAAGTTCGGCTGCTACCGCACAAACCGCCGCCACGCGCAATGTGCGCCTTACCCCTAACAAGCAAGCCATAGCTTTGGCCAAAAAGTCCAACTTCCGGCCGGCCGTCAAGCTGGGCAGCACTGCCGCATCGGGCAAGCGCTTCAACGTAGCCTCCACTACCGGCACCACTACCACAGCCCCCATCATCGATGCCCAGCCCGAAGGCAAGCTCCACGCCAACTTCTACTTTTCGGGCGAGAGCTTTGTCAACATGATGGGCTATGAGGCCCAACTGCCGTTCGACGGTATTTGGGGCAAAATAGTCGAGGCTCCCGACAACAAGACCATATACATCAACAACCCCATCGGGGCCTACTATTCTGACGCATGGATTAAGGGCGAGCGCACCACTGGCGACACCATCGAGGTAAAACTGCCGCAGCAGTTTGTACACGAGGAGTACGACGGCATGAGCACCGACGCCTGGCTTTACAAACTCGTGCCCGTCAAGGTTGAACAGGACGGCGAAACCTACACCACCTTCAAGCCCGACTCTACGAGCCAGACCGTGAAATACGTGTGGCGCAACGACAGCATCGTACTTGTCAACACCACACAGGACAGCAAGCTGCTTGGCATGTGTACCGAGGCGGGCGAATGGTATGGCTATGGCGACTACATACAGCAGTACACTGTGTTCGACCAACAGCCCGTTGCACCCAAGGACGAGACCAAAGCCACCCAGATGAGCATCACCTACTACGACTCAGGACAGATGTACGGCCGCGTAAAGAAGGTGGTGCGCGAGGGCAACGACATCTACATTGCCGGGCTCAACGGAAACATTCCCTCAGGCTGGGCCAAGGGCACCATCAGTGGCAACAAGGCCACATTCAGCGGCCACCAGTACATGGGCCTCGACACTGTGACAGCAAGCTACGCCTTTTTCGAACCCGTGTCGCACAACATGGTGTGGGACAGCGAGATTGGGGATTCAATAGAGAGCCTCACACTGGCCGATGCCATCACATTTGACTACGATGCCGACAAGGGCACACTCAGCACCGACAGCACCTTTGTGGCCAACCAGGGTTACAAAATGTTCAACCAGGTGTTCACCTACGACGGCGCAACCCTTGAGCCATGGACCGAAAAGGCCGCCACACCGCTTGCCGTAGACGCAAGCACCATGTCGTACATGCCCTTCAGCGAGGAGTACGGCTACGGTCTGCTGGCCTTCGCACCCAGCGAGTTCGACGCCGACGGCTACATTCTCGATGCCAACAAACTCTACTACAGCATCTACCTCGACGACGACGTTCTGACCATCGACCCCGATGAATATAAACTGTTCCCTTACGAAACCACCGAAATACCCTTCATCTACAGCGACATGCTCGACTTTGTCAATTATGCCGGCTTGTGGCAGGTTTACACCTTTGTCACGGGCATCGACCGCATCGGTGTACAAATGATTTACAAGGGTGGTGGCGAAGTGCGCAAGTCGGCCATTACCTATATAAGCGCCACCGACGAGGACCCCTCGGCTGTGAGCAATGTGGCCCAAACCGGCAAGGTGGCTGGCGTCACCTACACCGACCTCAGCGGTCGCCGTGTGAGCCGCCCCGGCAAGGGCTTGTTCATTCAGACCACACGCCTGGCCGACGGCACCATCACTACAAGCAAGCGCTTGTTCAAGTAAGCCGCACGTCTGAATTATGACACATACATATTGAGAAGTCCGGGAGCCTTATGCCGGCTCCCGGACTTCTTAAATCTCTTAATGAGTGGTGCTGATGTTCTTGATTTCTAAATTCTAAGCATCACACACCGGCCCCACCCTTTAATCCCACCACACACACATGAAACTATTACACACCTGTCTTGCCGTTCTGCTCATGGCCCTTTGCACAGGCCCCGTGGCTGTGGCACAAACCACCACCATGGACTACAGTTACTACGACGGCACCACCGACCTGGCACAAACAGGGTCGGGCAAAAAGGAGACCTACGACGTGGCCATACACATCAATCAGCCGGCTCTCACTGGCACCACCATCAAGGGGGTGATTATCAGCATACCACACACCACGGCTGTCAGCAACCTTAAAGTGTGGCTGTCAAAGAAACTCACGCTCCAATCCATCGACGGCAAAAAGCAGAATGTGCCCGACATCTGCACACAACCCGCCGACACCGCATTGGCCTTCAGCAGCACCTACATACCCCTCGACCAACCATACACCATCACCGAGGGTGGCGTATATGTGGGCTACACCTTCACCATCAATGCCGTTGGCACCGACCAAAATGCGGCCAACCCGCTGATTGTGTGCGAAAGCCAGAACGAGGGCGGATTTATGATACATTCTACCAAGAAGTACCTCAAATGGGTTGACCAGTCCGACGTAGCCAATTTGGCCATGAAAGTACGCATCGACGGCGTGGCAGCCAACAGCGCTTCGGTCAGCCTGCCCGCCACCATCTACACCATCACGGGGCAAACGGCCACCACCAACGTCACAGTGGCCAACTACGGCGCCAATGGCGTGCAGTCCTTCGACATCGACTACACCGTCAACGGCACACCGCTCACCCAACACTGCGACCTGCCCGCCGGACAGCAGTTGCCGGGCGAATTTGGCAAGAGCACCCAAGTGGCCGTCAGCCTGCCCGCCATCGGGGCCGACGGCACTTATCCCGCCACCATCAGCATCAGCAAGGTGAACGGGCAGCCCAACTCAAGCACAGCAGCCCCCACCGCCTTCGAGGTGGACGCACGCGCTTTCATACCCACACACCGTCCCGTCATCGAGGAGTTTACAGGCACCTGGTGCGGCAACTGCCCGCGCGGCTACGTTGCCATGAAGGCCATGAAACGCCTGCACCCCGACCGCTTTGTGGGACTGGCCTACCACTTCAACGACAGCATGATGGTCATGACGCAAGAGCAGTTCCCGATTTCAGTAACCGGCTACCCCATAGCCTCGATTGAGCGTCACGGCACCACCGACCCCTATTTCGGGTCCGACTCAAAAGGCGCCCACCCATTATACATTGAACGGGAGTGGCTGGCCTATGCCAACCAGTATGTGCCTGTCGACGTGGCTGTCGAAGCCAAACTCTCGGCCGACGGCAAGGAGGTGACAGCCCAAGCCGGCATCACCTCAACACGCGCCATGAGCAATGCGGGTTACAAGGTCGAATTTGTGCTCGTGGGCAACGGTCTGAGCGGCACGGGCAATGGTTGGGTGCAGGAGAACTATTATAACAATGCCACCGCCGACATATTTCCAGAGCCGGAGTTTGCCCCCTTCCTTGGCACTGCCGACAAGGTGGCCGGCCTCGACTACGATGATGTGGTGCTTGCCACTACCCGCACACTCGGCACCGACGTGGCACTGCCCAATGCCCTGGAGGCTTACAAGCCCTGCCAGGCTGCGGCCACATTTGAGCTTGACGCCATTGTGACGCCCGACAAGCTGAACCCCGTAAAGTTTAACAAGACCAAACTCGATGTGGTGGCCCTGCTCATCAATGTGGCCACCAACAAGGTGGTCAATGCCGGCATTGCGGCGGTTGACGCCACAGACTATCGCACGGCTGTGGGCCAGCTTACCACCACTGGTGCCCAACCCAAGCAACCCACCATCTACTACGACCTTAGCGGCCGCCGTGCAGGCGCTGCTGCCAAGGGGGTGCTCATAACCAACACCGGACGCAAAGTAGTGCGCTAAATCTTTGCGCACCACGCCACAGCAAGCGGACTTGCTGCAACACTCTGTACAACGGAGTTTGCGGCAAGTCCGCTCTTATTTTTGCACAAATTGCTCTAAAATATTTTGTAAGGCGGAGTTAACATTTTACCCCCCCAACGTGTAAACTTTACTAATTAAGCAAAATAATGCATCACAGCTACGCTATTTTGCAACATCTGCCGCCTTTATAAAACGTGAAAGGTTAGTAATTTTGTAGCTAATTTTATAAGGATAACGCGCACGCAGAACAAACGCACGCAGAACACCTACAAAGGATAACACGTATGAACCTCAAACAACGCATATTGCAACGCTTGGGGGCACTGATGCTGGCCAGCATTCTATGCCTCAACCTCAACGCACAACACGCGGCCGTCAAAACCAATCTGCTGTACGACGCCACTCTCACGCCCAACCTCGGTGTGGAGCTGGGCCTGGGGCGCAAAAGCACCATGCAGGTGCTCTACGGCCTCAACTTGTGGAAACACCCCTTGAACAACGACAAGATGTGGAAACACTGGCAACTGCTCGGCGAGTACCGCTGGTGGCCCTGCTCCAAGTTTAACGGCCACTTTATTGGCGTGCACGCCATGGGCGGCGAGTTCGACATGCAGAAGGTGCGCTTCAAACTGCCCTTTTACAACTGGCCTTCCGACCTGCGCGACAAACGCTACGAGGGCTGGAACGCCGGGGGAGGCTTTACCTACGGCTACCAATGGATATTGGGCCGGCACTGGAACCTCGAGGCATCGCTCGGCGTGGGCTATCAGTACATCAGCTACAAGCGTTACCCTTGTGCCGAATGTGGCACCACCGAGGAAAGCGGACACAAGCACTACTTCGGGCCCGACAAACTGGCGCTCAGCCTGATGTACGTGTTCTAAACGCTGATGCCACCACGTGCACAGCCACATTTTGGTGTGCAGCCCCGGCCCAATGCGCCCCGCCTGCCACAACCACCTCACCCCCCCTTACTATCAAACAGCAACTTATGTCAATCAAACACATCATAGCCACATCGCTCCTGGCACTCGCACCATTGGCCGCCTGTGCCCAAGGCAACAGCATGCACCAGCTTGCAGCACGCCCCATGGCCAAACCGGCCGGCGAATCGCTGGTGGTAACCTGGCGCATGACCATGGACAGCATGCGCATACGCTCCAACCAAACGCTGGTGTTCACCCCCGTCATTGAGGACAAGCACGGCCACACACAAACGCTGCGCTCCATCATGGTGAACGGACGCCGCCAGCACTACGTATTTCTGCGCAACGGCAACAAGCATTACCCCGACGCCATTGAGCTGCAGCGCCACAACGGCACCACACAATGCTACAACTACCGCGAGGCCATCGACCTCGAGCCGTGGATGAACGACGCCACCGTGCGCATTGCCACCGACACCTGCGGATGCGGCAATCTGGTGGGCAACAGTGCCGGCACACCCGTCGACATCAATCCGCACTGGGAACGCAAATGCGCCCTGGCCAACGTGATGCCCGCCGTCAGTGCCGACGACCCCGTGCTCTCGCTGCAGGGCAAGGCTTACCTCGACTTTCCTGTCAACCGCACCGAACTGCACCCCGACTACCACAACAATGCGGCCGAGCTGCACAAAATAATGAGCACCATCGACACCGTGCGCCACAACCCCAACGTGAGCATCACCTCTATCAGCATTCACGGCTATGCCTCGCCCGAGGGGTCGTGGACCAACAATGCCCGTCTGGCACAGGGACGCGCTGCCACGCTCAAGGAGTATGTGCGCAACCAGTACGACATACCGGCCAAAACGTATCATGTAGACTTCACCCCCGAGGACTGGGCAGGGCTCGACACCTTTATCGTGCGCAGCAACATGGCCGACAAGCAGGCTTTGCTCGGCATTGTGCGTGCCGACATGGACCCCGACGCCAAAGATGCCCAGCTCAAGCAGCGCTACCCCGAGGCTTACAGCATTCTGCTCAACGCGTGCTACCCCTACCTGCGCCACTCCGACTATGAGGTGAAGTACAAAATACGCCCCATGAGCGACCGCGAGGCCGCTGCCCTCATCAGCACCGAGCCAAGGCTGCTCTCGCTCACCAAAATGTACCGCATTGCGGCCCTTTACGAGCCGGGCAGCGACCAGTACAACGAAGTGATTGAAACCGCTGCCAACGTTTATCCCGCCGACACCGAAGCCAACCTCAACGCTGCAAGCGTGGCACTACGCCAAGCTGACATCACACGCGCCGGGAGCTACCTCAAGCGTGCCGGCCAAACGCCTGCCGCCATCAATGCCCGCGGCGTGCTGGCCCTGCTTCAAGGCCATTTGGCACAGGCTCAACAACTCTTTGAGCAGGCTGCCGCCAACGGCTCCGACGAGGCCAAACGCAACTTGGCGCTCATTACAGCTGCCAATTAAGCACTCTATATAAACTTTACATACATAAGACTTATGAAAAAGATTTATTTACCTTTAGCTCTTGCTGCCACCCTTGCATTAGGTGCTTGCAGCAGCGACAATGTAGTAGACAATGGTGGGTCAAACCCCATCGACCTGAGCAAGGGAGGCTTTGTCAAGATGAGCCTCAACCTGCCTACCGACAACAACCGCGGCAGCCGCGCCGAACTCAACGACACGCTCAAAGATGGTCTGGCCAACGAGTACGGCATCAAAAATGCGTACCTCGTGCTCTTTGAGGGAATAGATGAAAACAACAAAGAGAATGAAGCCAAGTTCAAAGGTGCCTACGAACTCGAGAACAGCGATTTTAGAGATTTTGAGGCGGTGGGCGACGACCCCAACCACGTAACGATCACAAAGCGTATTGCCTTTGCCAACGGCACGAAGCCCCAAAGCGGCAGAAAGCTTTTCGCTTTGGTGGTGCTCAACAACAATAACTTGTTTACTGTCAATGCCACCAAACACGAACTGACATTTGACGATACTAAAGTGGACGCTGCAGCTTACAAATCTACTTCTAACTTCATCAACTTCTCTAAAGCCCTTGCCAGCACAAGTACCGACGGCACAACACCCTTTGCCTCTAACGTGGCTACCAACGGCATCTTCATGACCAACGCCCCACTCTGCACCGAACCTGGCGGCGCCACCGCCCCAAGCACCGATGCCAAAATCAAGACATTGGCCGATGTAACCAACAACATCTACACTACCGAGGCCGAGGCCAAGTCGAAGCCCGCTGCAGAGATTTATGTGGAGCGTGCCGTAGCCAAGGTGACTGTACAGAGCAAGAGCAAGACCAACGCACTCGAGGTTAACAAGAATATAAGCTACAAGCTGTACAACTGGGCGGTGGACAACACCAACAAGAAGAGCTACATCGTGCGCCAGTATGACAATAATTGGAACAAGCTCTATTCCGACAAGGCTGCAGGCGCCAACAAGTACCGCTTTGTGTGGGACACACCGGTGAACCCCAACGCTACTGAAGCCAACAAGCGTTACCGCACGGCATTTGCCCAAGACCCCGAATATCTTACCACTACCGATTCTACCAAATACAACCAAATGGGCAACAACGCCAGCATGACGTTGAAGACAACGTTTGGCGACAATGCCCCGCAGTATTGCAACGAGAACACCTTCAAGGTAGAGGCTCAAAATCAGGACCAAACTACCCGCGTGGTACTTGGTGTTAAAATGTCTGAGCCTGGCACAGACACCTATGATAAAGACCTCTACACCATCAACGACAACAAGGAGGTTGTTTACACCAAAGCCACTCTGGCCGAACGACTCAAAAACATTCTGCTTCAGGAATCTGACGTAAAGGATTGGGTTGCTAAGCACGCCACAGATGCTTCATTCGACATCACATTCGACACCGATAAGGCTGGTGAAACTACCATCACAAAGGCCACCTTTAAGGGCAAGACCACCACACCCGGTGCTACTGAGGAGAAACTTGAAAGCTTCACAACCAAATTCGATAATGCTCTGCCCAACATCGTTCGCTACAAAGGCGGCGTGGCATACTATGCCGTGCGCATCAAGCACTTTGGCGACAGCGACACACCTTGGAATAAAGAAGGACAGAACGTAACAGCCGGCGGCAACAGTAATATCTATAACACTAGTAGCACTGATAGCGAAAACTGGTTCCTTGGCCGCTACGGCGTAGTGCGCAACAACTGGTACGACATCAGCGTGAACAAGATTCAAACACTTGGCGATGCCACCATACCCGCATTCACTAACGACCCCGACGATGTGCTTGAGAACTATATCTCTGTAAGCATCAACGTACTCTCATGGAGCAAGCACACTCAAGGTGCTGACCTCTAATTTATAACCTTACCATTGGGGGCTCACCATACAGCCCACGGCTCATGGCGAGCCCCCAATGCTTTTCTATACTCACACACCACGCCCTGCCGCTGGGCGCATGGCAAAATACAGCGGGATATTGCCTCTTGCAGCCACACCATTACACAATGCGCTGCCACCAATACCGACACTACACGCCGCCAACCGTGCGGCCACAGCATACATACCATACACACCCCACACCAAATTGAGATGACACACCTACTCAGCAAAGCCCTCATTGTGCTGGCCACCGCAGCAGGTCTGGCCTCATGTGCCGACATGAAGGAAGACCTGCCCCCCTGTCCGCAAGGGCTTGACATACACTTCAAATACAACTACAACCTGCAGCGCGCCGACATGTTTACCGACCACGTGGGGGCCGTGAGCGTTTATCTGTTCGATGCCAACGGCCACTATCTCGAACAGCGCACCGTGCAGAACACCGCTGCAGCACAGCCGCTCAAGAGCAAGGACTTCTGCGTACACTTCGACATAGCTCCCGGCACTTACCAATATCAGGCTGTAGCCTTTCAGCGGCCCTATGCCGAATGCCAGGCCACAGCGGGCGCACGCTTCAAGGTGTCGGCACCACAGTCGGCCAGCGACAATCTGCAAACGTTGCGCATTGCCCTGCCCGCCAAGCCTATAAGCGGGGTGGCCGACACCATGATGGTTGACAACGCTGCCCTGCCACTCGACACGCTGTGGGTGGGACAGTCGGCCCGCCCCGTCACGGTGCGCTACAACGACAAGCTTGCCACACAGGCCGACACCTGCTCATTGGTGCGCGACACAAAGCAGATTAACATCACGCTGCGCGACCTTGACAATCCGGCCGCCCTCGATGTGAACGACTTTACGTTTACCATCACCGACCGCAACGCCGCGGTGGACGGCTACAACACGGTGGACGGGCATACCACGCTCCGCTACACGCCATACGCCACGTGGAACACCACCGACCCTATCAACACTGCCTCCGCCACTACCTACCCGAACACTAACAACGCGCAGGCTCCCGGCCGCATGGCACACGCCGATTTCATGACCTCGCGCATCATTTACCACAGCGGTGCCGACGCCGCACACAACGCGCAACTCGTCATTTACAACAAAAGGACGCAGCAAAACGTGGTGCGCATCGACCTGGCCGACTTTCTGCAACGCCTGCGCTCGTCGGCCGAACGTAACTACACGGCTCAGGAGTTCCTCGACCGCGGCTACGACTACCGTCTGTCGTTCTACCTCAAGGGCGGCAGCTGGAGCTACGCCAGCATCGAAATTGGCGTCCTCTCATGGGCTGTGCGCATTCAGAACGAGGACATTTAGCCTCCCTCTACCACCCACATCATTCCACCTGACAAATGAAACTGCGATTACTGACATATCACCTCACATTGCTCTGCACCGCCTGGCTGCTCCTGTCGGCCTGCCACAACGACACTGCCGGGCCCGCCACCCCGGTGGTGGGGCCCAACACCTATGTGCGTATGCAAGTGCAAGTGGCGTCAGGACGCAAGCAGCGCGCCACTGCTGCCGAAGAGGGGCTGCCACGCGAAAACAGCATCAGCCAAATCACCATCATACTCTTCAAGGGGGCTGAGGGCGGCATCAATGCGGCCAATGCCGACAAGGTGACCGTGCGAGCCTTTTGCTGGGACGTGCAGCCGCTCGGCGCCACCACCTACACCACCGGCAGCCGGTTGTTGCCTGCCAACATGGAGTATGGCACATACAACGTACTGGTGGTGGCCAATGCCAACTATGCCGCGCTTGATGGCCACACTCTGGCCGAGGTGCGCACACAAATATACAATGGCACGCCCTGGGCCAACAACATCTATGCCGACCAAAGCACCGCCTGGCCCGAACGCCAATCGGACTTTGTCATGACATCGGCCGCCGACGCGCAAATAATAGTGGGCACGGGCAGCCCCCATACTGGCACGGCCAACGACGCCTTTACCACCACCAGCGGCCAGCCCATCGACCTCGATCGCCTGGCCGCCCGCATTGATTTTGTGCCCGATGCAGCCTATCTTAAGAAGGCGGCCGACGGCACCATCTACTACGAATATCCCGTTACCGATCCCAACGGTTCTGCCACCAGCAGCAAGTTCCGCCTCAAATTTGTAGAGCCCTACAACATCACGCAGCAAAGCACCTTGTTCGAGCAGAGCATGGATGCCGACGCCACCACACAGGCACCCAAGGACAGTGTCATCTACCTTGGCGGCGAGAGCACCGAGAGCGGCACTCCACGCTATGTGGCCGACCCGCTCACACTGCACAAGGGCAACCCGGCCACCACGGCCGACGCCTACAACGCTTTCTACGTAGCGCTGAACCGCTACAATGCCTTGCCGCAGAACGGCGCCTTGTTGCGCACCATATACCCAGTGCGGCAGGGCAACCACGCCAACCCCGACGATCCTGCCAACCCCTACTACATAGTGGCCTATACCGCCGAGAACACGCTCAGCGTGGCCTTGCAGCAAAGCAACGATGTCAGGACCTACGCCACGGGGCTGCGCTTCTTCGGCACCTACTTGCCTAACGGCGAGGAGAGCAAGGCTTACGACCGTGCCTACGACTTTGACATTCGCCACCGTTCATCAGACACGGCGTCCAACCCCAACCTGGCCCTGCCCCTGGCCTACGGCATTGTGCGCAACAACATCTACCGCGTGCGCATCAGGAAAATTACCCGCACCCCCGACAACTTCAACATCACGCTGCAAATACGTGTGGTGCCATGGCAACGCTACGAACACGGCGATGTTATTATGTAAAGCCAAGACTAACTTACCCGTTAACCCGTCAACTAACTCATAAGTAAAGCCCAATGAAACACCTGCTCAGCATACTATTATTGTCAATCATACTGGCGGCCTGCAGCAGCGACCCCATAGCGCCCCCTGCTACCGACGGCACACCCATCAAGCTGTCTCTGCGCATTGCCACACAAAGCAAAGACGCCCAAAGCAAAGACGCCCAGAGCAAGGCCAACGCCTTACCCACATTAGGCTGGAACTACGAGCAGGGCGACGAACTCATCGAGAATTGGGTGGTCATCATGGTCAACGACGCCGACCACACCATCGAACAGGTGTTCACACCCGCCACCAGCCCCAATAACGTTGAGGCCGACAAAGTGGCCACCAATCTGCGAACCACCGCCTCAAACAAGACATTCTACTCCTTTGCCAACATATCCCTGGCGCAACTCCAGCAGGCCACCGGGCACACATTTGCCAAGGGCGGCACCATGCCCGACATAGCCTCGGCCACCTGGCACATCGACGGCAACGGCTTCGACCCCAAAGCCAAAGATGCCACGGGCCGCGCACAAGGCATACCCATGACAGGCATTTGCCACATGAGCCTTACCAACAAGGATAACGAAACGACCAAGACACTCTACGTGGTGCGCATGCTGGCCAAACTGCAGTTCAACATTACCAACAAAACCGGCGCCGACATCACCATCGACACCATCAGCATCGACCGCCTCAGCGCCAATCCGACCGACGGCGGCGTGCAAAACGTCATGCTGTTCCCCTCGGCCACACCCACCGATGCCAACACGCAAGTAGTGCAACAGCCGCGCCTCAACGGCACACAGCCACAGCAGGTATACCATCTGGCGCTGAACCAAGTCGTGGCCAACGACGCAAGCATCGGGAAAACACTTTACGTAAACGAGTGCACCACCCCCGCCAACACCTTTGGCCAATTCATGCTCACCGTAAGGCTCACCATGGCCGACGGCACCACCACACAGCAACGTTACAGCGTGGTGAGCAACGACAATGGCAACTGGCACTTCATTGCCCGCAACGACTGGCGCATCATACCCATCACCCTGCAAAACATCAAGCTCGACCTCATACCGCTCGACTTTCCCGCCATTGGCGTGCTGCCCTGCTCGGTCAAGGAGGCCGACGGCACATTCACCTGCACCTTCAACGCCGGCGGCGAGTTCCGCCTCACCCCCAAAGTCACACGTTTTGACAATGGTGCGGCCGTGCCCGATGCCGACTGGAAATTCAGCCGCTTCAGCACCGACACCTACCCTGCCGCACCGCCGGCCGGCTTCTATGCCGCAGCCCCCTCATGGTTCGCCCGTGGCAGCTACATCACCGGCACCTTTGGCACCGCCACTGGCCAGGCCTACCACACACTTTACCTCACCCACAACGCCACGGGGCGCACCCTTGTGTGCCGTGTGCGCATCGTGCGTCCATAACAATCATTGTATAAACCATTATGACAAAGCATCTCACCATACGTCTGTCATTACTATTGTTGCTGTTATTCCACACCGCCACAGTCCGTGCCTGGAGCGTGACGGCCGTGGCCGATGCCGACGTGGCGCATGCCTACCTCAACAATGTGGCATCTGGCTCTATAGCCGAAACTAAGACTGATGTGACGGCCATCAAACTCAGCAAGTACTATACCAGGATACTGGCCGATTTAGGACTGACAGAGAACGCCTCAGGGCAGTCGCTCTACATACGTTGGTACATCGAAAATGCCGACGGCACCTTGGCCAACATCGACGGCAAACTCACACCGGCCACCACCGACAAGGGGCACATTACCGACACGCAGTGCCTTTATTGGTGCAGCACGCTCACCACCACGCCTTTTAACTCGGCCAACAAAGCCGCCATTCTCGACCTCAACTACAAGAATGCCGGCACTGTGGGCCAAAAGGTGGTGGCGCTCATTGCCAAAATTGACGACACCAACCCCCTCACCACTGCCAACGGTGCCGTAACGGCCGAGCCAGCCAAGTTCCAGCTCAAGTACAGTTTCAGACTGGTGGACCAGACTAATGCCCGAGCCTGCTATATTACAACTGACGCCTCACACTTAACGGCAGACCAAGCCTATTTCACTTGCAGTAAGAATGCCACGAACTTTGAGATAACAGCCGATGCTGGGAACAATAAATTCTCACGCTTGTATCTGGTTGACCGCACCACAGGGCAGATGATTGAAAACAGCCAAGACTACATAGCACCTGTCAACACCTTATGGCCTGTATTGGGGGCATTTTACAAAACGCCACAAGGCCAAACATTCTACTCACGTACAACAGCTACTACTAACCCACAAAGTTTGCGTATCACCCTGCCAGCAGGCAAAACGCCCAGCGACATCAAAGTGGTGCGTCTCTATAGCGACAATAACACCGGCCTGGTAGCTGGTAATCTTGTCAATGTCAACACCAAATACCCCGACTACTTTGTAGCACAAGACCCCGTGGCATGGAGCTCGGTGACTGAATATACTTACAAGCCTTACACTTTCCAACACTCCTCGGGCTATGCCTACAACTATGCCCCCGAGGGACTGAAAGACGGCCGCCAACAAGTGGCGCAATGGACCTACCAATACTACGTTAAACCTGGCGAGAAGCGCAAACTTATCGTACCTATAGCCAGCCATGATGGCAGCGACAAGACTACAAGTTCCATCGAGCCGACTGGATATTGGAGGTGGTACGACAATGCCACCGACCGCGCCTGCACCTACATCAGCACCACCAACAACACTGGCTACAAACTCGAGGAGCCATGTTATGACGACCACGACCAGTCATACGGCCTGTTCAAATATCAACTTGGCTATAATGAGTGGGCCACGGTTGAGAATGTGGCTTCTGTAATGTTCAACACCCCTACAAGCGGTTGGACCGGCACCGACGTGGCTTGCGATGTGAGCCGCTATAAGGACTACCCCGGCACAGCCCCTGACGTTAAATACGAGCCCACGCTCTCGTTGCGCTATCTGTTCAAGGTGCGCCCAGCCACCGATATTGCCGACAACATCAAGAAAGCCCTCATGTCTGGCACTGCCTACGAGGACAACGGCCACATAACGCTCGGCATGTACAATGGCTACAAGGGCAACATCACCCTGCGCATGGCCATCAGCGACTTGAGCATGTACTACTTCTACCCCTACACCAACACCGACTTTGCTGCCCCGTCACAGGAGAGCCACTTCGGCACCACGCTATGCCAGGGCAAAACGGTAACATGGACGGCCATCACACGTATCGGCACTAAATACTACTACCACATACTGAAAAATACCGAAGGAACCGAGGCCATGCTCCAAGGCCGATATGACATCAATATCAACATAGAATCGTTCAAAGGCGAATACAGGCCCGTGAGCGACGGTCTTGGCCAGCCCTCATCAGACGTGCACACCATCAGCAGCATGGCCATAGGGCAACCCTATTATGTGTTGGCCTATGTCAACGACTACGACAGCCACACTGCCACCACCAAGCACTCCACGCCTGTGGCACGTTACACCTGCTACTTCCGTGCTGAATCGGCTCCGCAGGACATCGACAGCCTCGACTACAACCGCACACACGCCGTGCTCGAACGCAACTACACCCAAGTGGCCGACATCAGCTTCGACGACATGGCGGGCATGAATTATAACAAGCCTGACACAATATACGTCAATGGCGATGCCTACAACAACCAGTGGAACCAACCGTTAGACTGGAACCGCACTTACTATGGTTTTGTGTACCCCGGGCTCACATCACAAATGGCCCTTAATTCTGACTGGATGAAGCAGTGGTACAAATACTCGCCCTACCATGGCGACTACGTGATTATAAAGTCAATGAACGACCCCGTTGCCTCAAAGAATGCCATTGGAAGCTACTGTTTCTATGCCCCTGAAACACTTTACGATGCCACCTACTACCGCACAGGCGGCAAGCAATACGGCTATTTCGTATACCTTGATGCAACCGACGAGGCACGCCCCATTATCTCAACCGACTTCGATGCCAACCTGTGCGAAGGTTCTACCGTCATTGCCACTATCAACATTGCCAACATGACTGATAAGACTGCCGCGCCGCCACAGCTCATGTTCAAACTCTACGGCGAGGCCATCGACCAACAAACGGGGAAAAAGCAGAGCCAACTCATACAGTCGTTTGCCTCGGGCGATTTCAAGTCGGTAGGTGCCACCGAAACCGGCCGGTGGTATCAAGTGTTTGCGTTCTCGGTAATAGCTACTGGCACACACCCCGAAAAGTATTCACACTTTTACATCACCGTCGACAATCAGGGAGCCAGCACTGATGGCAACGACTTTGCCATTGACGACATACGCATCTACGTTAAGAACCCGAAGATTGAGGTGCTGCAGCAAAGCGACGATGCCGACATCTGCAAAAACCGCGAGAATGGCGCCAAACTCAAACTCACCATGGTGTACGGCCAAGTGAAGGACGCTCTCGAACTGCCCAACTATACCGACGCCACCACCGACATCACACGCCCGCTCTTTTGGCGGCTGGTGCATGCCGACACGGGGCTACCGGTCAACACGGCGTATGGCGACTCTACCTACAATGCCGGCCACACACACGACTATGGCGCCATTGTGGTGCACAGCACCGACACCCTTAACCGCCGCAACCTGTACGCAGATGCCAACGAATACTACCACCTCATACTGGCCAACCGCTTTTTCAAACTCGACCCCCACAAGCAGTACTATGTGTCGATAGCCACACCGCGGCGCCGCATTGTCAACGGGGTGGAGGTGTACGAACCATCGTCATGGGGCACCCCCAACGCCACGTGCTCCATCTACAGCGAACCGCAGGACTATGTGCAGCAAGATGCCGTAGTGACCGACGAGAATGGCTCGGTCAACACCACCTTCTCGGCCGAGTGTGGCGCCACCACGGTCATGGTGCAGATGAAGGGCCGCCTGTCGCTACCCGACGGCGTGAACGGCGGACGCATAGAGGTGAGCCGCTGGCCCTTCGACTGGTTCAGCGGTTCAGTAGCCGATTTTCAAGCGGTGAGCGGCCTCAACACCGCCCTTGTCAACTTCCGTGCCGAATACCCCAACGACACCACCCTGCAGCCCACCAAGGGCTGCTACACCAAGGCCGACTCCACGCTGTTGCACCAATATGTGAAGGGCGTGCCAAGCAACAGCATCAATGAGTATGAGCAAAAGCTCTATCTGCTGGCAAGCGACACCTTCAAGGCGCCCTTCAACCTGCCTGCCGATGGCAATCGCGTTGTCAAGATTACGCTCATTCCACTTGCCGGACAACACACCGAACCGCGCACCATGCCGGTACAACACTTCACCATTTGCGGCTATCCGCTCGAAACCTCGGCCACGCTCACCCACGACGGGCCTGTGCTCAACCTGGGCTTCCCCTCGGTCACCTATCCCGACGAATGGGCACACACCGCGCGCTACCTGCGTCTCGACCTCAACCAAATGGCCGCCCTCATGACTGATGGCAAATACCTGCGTGTGCCCATACACAGCTATGCCGACGCGCAACGCCCCATCAGCACCAAACTGCACAACCTGCAGTTTGTCACGTACAATGCCGGCACAGCCCCGGCACAGCTCATACTGAGCGCCACCAACGACCCACTCAACACGGCCAACATTGGCAAGAGCTTTGGCACTGTGCAAAACCCCACCATACAGCCCGCCACACGCAACCTGTCGTTCAATCTGGCACCGGCCAAGGCTGCGGGCATCGAACTGCACGAAGGCTACGACTACACGCTCGAAATGCAATACTACGATGCCACACAGAACCCCGGCTCGGCCAACACCTGCAAGGGCACTACCTACATCACGCTGCAGGTCATACCCGAGTATGTGACGTGGACCAACCAACTGGCCAACAACGACAACTGGAACAACGATGCCAACTGGCGACGCGCCAGCAAGGCCGAACTGTACAGCACCACCTACAAGGATTATGGCACTGACATTCCGGGACTGCAGCAAACTGCGGGCAGCGATGCCGGCAGCACACCGCACGCTTTCATTCCGCTGCGCACCACCAAGGTGATTGTGCCAACTGGTGGGGAGCCTCCCTTCCTTGGCACTTACTCCGTGGCCGCACACGACTCGCTGCTCATCTACCTTGACAACGCGGTGAATGCGCCGGCCACCACCAACATAGCCTACTACATGGTGCTTAACGACAAGCCCGTCACATCGGCCACAGGCACCTATTACGACTGTGTGCGCTTCTATGCCAACACGTGCGACCAGGTGTACTTCAAGCCGCGTGCCGAACTGCGCTACCAGCAATACTTGCAGTATAACCAGGCGTGGGTGGACGTTGAGATGCAGCCGGGCGAGTGGACCATGTGGAGCTCGCCGCTCAAGTCGGTTTACGCTGGCGACTTTTATGTGCCGCAGGCCACTGGCCGCCAGCTTACCGAGGCTTTCAAGCCCATCACCTACAATGCCGCCGTAAACAGCCGCGCGGGCTACCCCATCTACCAGCGCAGCTGGGACAAGGCGCAGTCTATGGTCATTACCGACTCCGACGATGCCCTGCGCAACGACTACGATGCTTACATCGACTACGACTCGTTCAGTGGCACCGACACCCTGGCCGTAATGCAGCAGTGGAGCAGCCGCTACAACGATGTGACGGTGCCCTATGCCCCCGGTCGCGGCGCGGCCCTGCTGAGCGAGGACAAGCCGCTCACGGGCCAGCCCACCCTGGTGCGCCTGCCAAAGGCCGACACGCAGTATGCCTACTACCGCGCCGATGGCACTAAGCGCCAAACGGTGGCACTGCCTGCACGCACCGGTCAAGGCCAACTGGCCACCTCCGACCCCGCAGTGGGCGACCCGCAAAAGCTCACCGGACGCCTCGTCATCAGCATCGACGAGGCTAACAAGCACCAGGACAACGGCTACTACCTTGTGGGAAACCCTTACATGTCGTCGCTCCACATGAAGCGTTTCTTCGACCAGAACACGCAGCTCTACCCCAAATACTGGACCATGCAGAACGGGCAGATGTGTGCCTTTGATGCCAGCGCCGACAATGTGGTGGCGCCCATGACGGCTTTCTTTGTCAAACCCGTGAGCGGCACCTTGCTGCAAAACATTGAGTTTCTGCCCATCATGACGGTGCCCTTCACCTCGGCCGTGACGCAGTCGGCCGAGGCCACGCTGCGCCTTACGCTCACCAGCGGCAGCCACACCACCAGCGCAAGCATTGTGGCGGACAAAGGGGCCGCGGCCGACTTTAAGGAGGGTGAGGACGTTGAGGCCATGTTCGACTCCAACACCACGGGCTCTGCCCTCACGCTTTACACCATGGCGGGCCAGTTGGCGGCCGCCATCAACCATGTGCCCGATCTGTGCAATGTGCCGCTGGGCATTGTGGCCCCCACCACCAGTGCTGCCACGCTGCACATAGCTGGCACCGACCAGCTGCGCAAACCGCTCTACCTGTACGATGCGCACACCAAGCACTACACGCTGCTCACCGACAGCACGGCTGTAACGCTCACGCCCAATGCGGTGGGCCGCTACGCGCTCACATCGCAAGCCATTGCGCCCCAACCTGTGCAAACGGCCTTGCGCTGCTGGGCCTCACAGGGGGGCATGGTCACTGCCACCACCGCGCCCGACGATTGCCTGCGTGCGGTGCTTGTGTTCGACCCCACGGGTCGCCTTGTGCGCGAGTTTCAGCCTGCTGCCGTGTCGTACACTTTCAACTTGCCGGCCGGCCCTTACCTCATCACTGTGTGCTCTGACGCTGTGACGGAGGGCCGCACCTTCAAGGTGGCGGTGGGGCATTAGCACTAAACGATAGCACTAAACGTTAGTGCTAAACGCTGGCACTAAAGGCTAACACTAAATGCTAACACTAAACGCAAGTACTAAAGGCAAGTACTAAAGGCAAGTACTAAACGCTTGCACTAAATGCAAGCACTAAACGCAAACACAAAACGCAAGTACTAAATGCTAACACTAAACGCTTGCGTTTAGTGCTTGCATTTGGTGTTAGCGTTTAGTGCTTGCGTTTAGTGTTAGCATTTAGTGTTAGCATTTAGTGTTAGCATTTAGTGCTTGCGTATTCTTGCGAGGCGCCTCGTCCCCATTAGTGCACAATGCAACAACCATAAATATTTGTTTGGGGATTTTACCTGCACCTTGCACTTTTTGGCGTAACGCACTGGTTTTCAAAGCTTCTGAATGTGTAGGTAACAGCTGTCACTGCATACACATTGCCTGCACAAGTGTATGTAAAGACGCACCAAAGTGCAGTAGTATTTACTATTGTGCCAGAGCGGCGCACGAATTTAGGGAGGTAGAATTTTCGGTTTCTCCAAAACAATTTCCTACCTCCCTATGCTGTTATACGTGGCTGCGCCCGTAAAAATCCGTTATTGTTAGTGCAGACAAGTGCAAGCACTGTGCAGACAAAGTGCAGGTGCAGTGCAAGCAAGTGCAAGCACTGTGCAGGTGTACCTACACTACATAATCCGCTGATTTTCAGTTTATTTAGAGCAAAAAGTGCAAGATGCAAGCAAAATTGCCAAATCAGTATTTATGGTAAAACACCTGCACATTGTGCACTAAAATTAGCCCACAGGCAAACGGGGTGGCAAACTGCACAACACGGCCTTCCACGCCCACTTAATACAACAGCCCAAACCACCACAAAGGCAGTACATTGTCGTGTCCATACTCAATGTCGTCCTTCACAACATAGGCATTCTGCAACCCTTCAATTTGGGCATTTCCCTTTTTGCGTCCGCCTATCTCAAAGCTGGCACCACCTATGCAAAAGTCTGTTTGTCTTGACGCCACAACATCTGCCACTACACGCGCCTGATTGTTGAAAAAAGTTTCACGCACATTGCCAATGTTAGCATTTTGAGGAGCAAGGGCATATATGATGTTCGTGTTGTCAAGATACACTTTATCCACCTTGCCCAACTGTCGTATGCCAACTGTGTCATCACGTAATTGCGCCACAAGTCCGGCCTCCTCAAGTAGCGTAAGGTGTTCGGCCACCACATTACGGCTTACCCCCACCATCTCGCCAATCTTGCTCATATTGGGCTTAAAGGGTACGCTCTCAGCTATGATTGACAGCAGCCGTTTCAGCTTGTACGCCACAGCATAACTCATCATCGCAAATGCGGGTATGTCTGCATCAACCGACATACTCACAATCTGCCTGAGCTTCTCTATATATCCCGACTCCGACGCAAACGGGTAATATCCATTGTGCAAATATTCAGCAAAATAGGCCAAGGGGTGTTCTATCGCACCAACTTCAGCATTTTGCTGCAATATCTGCTCCAGTGAGTGTACTGGCACGACTATGCCATGTGCGTATTCAAGATATTCTCTGAACGACAGTCCTTGCATGTGGTACATTACCGCACGGCGGCTCAAGTCCGACACGCCCTTTCTGATGTCGAGCACCGACGAACCAGTGAACACCACGCACAAGTCCGGGTAGTAGTCGTATATCAACTTCAGTTCCTTCGACCAATCGGGATAGCGGTGTATCTCGTCTGCAAACAAATATTTGTAGCCAAGTTTCGACAGTTGTCCGGCAAAGTCGACAAGGCGGTGTGTAGTAAAATAGAAGTCCTCCATATTCACATACAACACCTTCTCCCCCTGCAATTGTTGCTTTATGCGCTGCAAAACAAGGGTTGTTTTGCCTACACCTCGAGGGCCGGTCAAACCTATCATGCGGTTGCTCCAGTCTATCTTGTTGTACATATAGCGGCGAAATTGTACCGGTGTGCGCGCCACTATGTTGTTATGTCGTTGAATTAGCTGCTCCATATCTCAAGTCATTTTATGCAAATGTACTAAAATTGCACTGACTCGGTGCAAATTTGGCCGCAAATTGCACCGAGTTAGTGCAATTATTGGCAAAATTTGCACTGAGTTAGTGCAAATTGCGCTCGGTTTGCAGTACAATTAGATAAAGTACGCGCCACCTACGCGGCACCTCGGCAATGAAAAGGAAAAAGATTGCATCGTTTTTCCTTTTCATTGCGCTCGGTTTGCAGTACCTTTGAATAAGCTACGCGGCACCTCGGCAATGAAAAGGAAAAAGATTGCATCGTTTTTCCTTTCCATTGCGCTCGGTTTGCAGTACCTTTGTAGCATAAAACAGACGTTACCTATGGCACAACGATTAGAACAAACACAGGCGGCTGTGCAAACACAGCAGTTGGCATCGCTACAAGTGGCGGTGGCCAAACTTGTGGAGCTGCCCGTAACCGAACTGGCCGCACGGGTGAGAGATGAAATGGTGGACAACGCCGCACTCGAGGAGAAGGACGGCGAGGACTATCCTACACACGACGAGGCCGATAATACTGACAATAACGATAACAACGAGGAGAACGACAAGGACGCTGAGGCCGACGAGGCAAATGCCTATGAGGAGAGCGAGGACTACGGACGCGAGGCTGACGCTATGGGCGACTACTTCTCGGCCGACGATGTGCCTGACTACCTGCAACAACGCGCCGACGAGGAACGCGACCGCAAAGAGATGCAGTACTCAGGACAGACCTCATTCTACGAGGACTTGCAGCAGCAAATCAGTGAGCACAACCTTACCGAACACGAACAGGAGGTGATGGAATATGTCATTGGCTCGCTCGACGAGGACGGCTTTTTGCGGAAGGACCTTGATGCGCTGGCCGACGAGTTGGCCATTTACCACAATATAAACACCGACCGCCACGAACTTGAACGCTTGCTCGGCATTTTGCAACAGTTTGAGCCGCGAGGCATCGGTGCACGCTCGCTGCAGGAGTGCTTGCACATACAACTGACTGACCCCGAGCGCCGCACGCCTTACACCAAACTGGCGCTGGAGGTGGTTGACCGCTGCTTTAAGGACTTTGTGGGGCGCCACTGGAACGTGGTTAAGCAGCGCCTTGGCATGGACGATGACACCTTTGCCCATGTGCGCCACTTGCTCGTTCACCTCAATCCGCGTCCGGGCAGTGCCCTTAACGACTCTACCGCACCAAGTGCCCCAACGGTGGTGCCCGACTTCTATGTCAGGGTTGACGACGAAGGACGCGTGGAGGTGGGCATGAACAATGGCGATGTGCCCGAACTGAGGGTGAGCCAGGCTTTCCGCGACAGCATCAAGCAGTATGGCGGCAACAAGACGAAACTGTCGCGCGAGCAACGCGACGCTTACACCTACGCCCGCCAAAAGGTGGACTCGGCCTTGTCGTTTATCAACTTGCTCACGCGACGCAAGGAGACTCTGATGTCGGTTATGCGTGCCATTGTTGACAAGCAACACGCCTTTTTTGTGAACGATGATGACGAGAACGACTTGGTGCCGCTCACGCTGAAGGAAATTGCCGAAATGGCACGGGTGGACATTTCGACCGTGTCGCGCGTGACGAACAGCAAATATGTGCAGACTATGTACGGCACTTACCCGCTCAAGTTTTTCTTCTCGTCACAGTTCACCACAAGCGATGGCGACGAACTCTCTGCCCGCAAGGTTAAGGCGGCTCTGCGCGAGCTGATTGACGGCGAGGACAAGCGTCACCCGCTGAGCGACGAGGCGCTGGCCGCCAAGCTCAAGGAGGCTGGCTACAATGTGGCTCGCCGCACTGTGGCCAAATACCGCGATATGCTGGGACTGCCTACCGCACGCCTGCGCAAGGAGTGAACGGGGCAGGGGGGGAACAGGTTACCCCTAATCAATCAACACAAAACAGATACATCTTGGACAATACTGACATACATAACGAATCAAGCGCCCACACGGCGCACAATCTGCGTGAGAAGGCCAGCGGGGTGAGCAGCGAACTGATAGTGCTCACTGCCCACGTTGTGTCGTCGCTCTACTCGCCGTTTTACCTGCCGGTAGTGGCCTTTGTGGTGCTGTTCTTGTTCAGCTACCTGAACATGCTGCCCATGCAGACAAAGGTGATACTTACACTGATTGTATACTTCTTTACGATACTGCTGCCCCATGTGGCCATATACTGCTACCGCAAGCTGAATGGGTGGACACGGCACCAAATGAGCCGCCGCGAACGCCGTTATGTGCCTTACGTGCTGAGCATTGTGAGCTATGGTGCACTGCTCTACCTGCTCTACGGCATTCACATGCCACGCTTTGCGTTGGGGGTGATTGGCGGCGCGCTGGTCATACAGGTGGTGTGCGCCATTGTTAACAACTTTATCAAAATCAGCACACACGCTGCCGCCTCGGGGGGTGTGGTGGGGGCACTGATAGCCTTTTCGTTCATCTTTGCCTTCGACCCCACATGGTGGGTGTGCCTCACCACGCTGCTCTGCGGCATGGTGTGCTCGGCACGCCTCATTCTGCGACAGCACACCTACGCCGAAATAGGGTGGGGCGTACTGGTTGGCGTGGTGAGCGGATTTGTCAGCATTTTGCTGATATGAATGGTTGACAGGTTAACGAGTTGACAGGTTAACCACGCCCTCATATATAGACTTCAAACTCTACAAATATAATTATGACACCAATTATTAGCATTATCATGGGCAGCACAAGCGACCTGCCCGTTATGGAGAAGGCTGCCAAGTTTCTTGAAGAGATGCAAGTGCCTTTCGAAATGAATGCCCTCTCGGCACACCGCACACCTGCCGAGGTGGAGGACTTTGCACATGGTGCACAAGCACGCGGCCTGCGTGTGATCATTGCCGGTGCCGGCATGGCTGCTGCACTGCCTGGCGTGATTGCCGCCAGCACTACGCTGCCCGTTATAGGTGTACCCATCAAGGGCATGCTCGACGGACTGGACGCCATGCTCTCTATCATACAGATGCCTCCCGGCATTCCCGTAGCCACTGTTGGCGTGAACGGTGCACAGAATGCGGCTATCCTGGCTGTTGAAATGCTGGCACTCTCCGACGAGACTCTGGCCAAACGCCTGGCTGACTATAAAGAGGGCCTGAAGCAGAAGATTGTGAAGGCCAACGCCGACCTGCACGAGGTGAAATATCAATTCAAAACAAACTAAGCTTACTACATAAGTGTCGATATTCAACTATAATCCGCGAATGAGCCACGAGGTGGTGATTGGCAACCGGCCACTCGGCGGCAATAATCCGCTGCGCATACAGAGCATGACCACCACTGCCACCACCGACACCGAGGGTTGCGTGAAGCAGTGTATGGCCATATTCGACGCTGGGGCCGACTATGTGCGACTGACTACACAGGGCACACGCGAGGCCGAGAACCTGCGCCACATCAAAGACGAACTGCTGAAGCGCGGCTACGACCGCCCGCTGGTGGCCGACGTGCACTTCAACCCCAATGTGGCCGATGTGGCGGCTGCCATTGTGGAGAAGGTGCGCATCAATCCGGGTAACTATGTGGACCCGGCACGACAGTTCAAACACCTGGAATACACCGACGAGGAGTATGCCGCCGAACTGGCACGACTTGAAGAGCGGTTTACCAAACTGCTCAACATCTGTAAGGCGCACCACACGGCTCTGCGCATTGGCGTGAACCACGGCTCGCTCTCCGACCGCATCATGTGCCGCTACGGCGACACGCCGGCGGGCATTGTGGAGAGCTGCATGGAGTTTCTGCGTGTGTGTGTGAAGGAGGGATTCAAGGACGTGGCTGTGTCTATCAAGGCATCTAACACGCAAGTGATGGTGCGCTCGGTGCGCCTGCTGTGCAGCGTGATGCGCATGGAGCACATGGACTTTCCGCTGCACCTTGGCGTGACCGAGGCCGGCGAGGGCGAGGACGGACGCATAAAGAGTGCCGTGGGCATTGGCGCACTGCTGGCCGACGGCATTGGCGACACGCTGCGCGTAAGCTTGAGCGAGGCTCCCGAGGTGGAGGTGCCTGTGGCCTACAAACTGGCCGAATATGTGGTGCGACGCGCCGGACACCCCGAAATTCCCGGAAAGGAGGCCCCGCAGTTCAACTACGAAAATCCTTCGCGCCGCCGTACCACTGCGGTTGGCAACATAGGTGGCGACAATGTGCCGGTGGTCATATCCACACGCCTCAACAACGAGACGTACACGGCTACCAACGGCCAGCCCACGCCCGACTACATTTATGTGGGGCGCAGCCTGCCCGGCAAGGACAAACGCATGGCTGGCACGGGCTATTTGGTGGACGCTGACTTGTGGCAGGGCGAGGTGGGCACTTATCCCGTGTTTACGAAACGCTACCTCATGGCCATGCCTGCGTGCAGGGCAAGCATCAAGTTCTTGTTCCTCACTTACCTCGACCTTGACGACGAGGTGAAGGCGCTGCTGCGCACCGTGCCCGGGGTGGTTATCATAGCACAAAGCAACCACCAGAACCGCTTGGGCGAGCAACGCGCACTGGTGCACGAACTGTGGTGTGAGGAACTGCGCACCCCGGTGGTGTTCTTTGAGCAATACCGCATGGGCGAGGGCGACAAGGAGAATTTCCAGCTTTACGCTGCTGCCGACATGGGCGCACTGATGTTTGACGGGCTGACCGACGGCATCATGCTGTTCAACCAGAAGCCTGAGGGTCAGCGCCCGCTGCCGCTCGAGGTGCAGGACGCCACAGCCTTTGCCATACTGCAGGCTGCCCGCTTGCGCACTACCAAGACGGAGTATATCAGCTGCCCTGGCTGCGGCCGCACGCTCTACGACCTACCAGGCACCATTGCCCGCATCAAGGCTGCCACAGCGCATCTCAAGGGCCTTAAAATAGGCATTATGGGCTGCATAGTGAATGGCCCAGGCGAGATGGCCGATGCCGACTATGGCTATGTGGGCGCCGCACGCGGCAAGGTGAGCCTTTACCGAGGCAAGGTGTGTGTTGAAAAGAACATACCAACCGACGAGGCCGTTGACAAGCTGCTCGAACTGATTGAAAAGGACCGCAGCAACTCTTAACCGGTTCTTGGCTATAGGCTATGCTGCCTGTTAAAACGTGAACAGGCGAACGTTCTCAAGTACAAAACACAAGCACCCAACGCTAGCATCAAACGCTAACTCTAATGGGGGCGACGCGTCTCGCGTCGGGGAAGTGCCATGTTCATACACTTAATAAAGGCTCACAGACAGTGCTAATTACACGCTTGTTTGTGAGCCTTTGCTTTCATTTCCGACGCGGGACGCGTCGCCCCCATTAGAGCTTGCGTTGGGTGGTAGCGTTGGGGGTGCATTTGGTGCTAGAAGAAACGCAAGCACTAATGGGGGCGACGCGTCTCGCGTCGGGAAAGTGCCATGTTCATACACTTAATAAAGGCTCACAGACAATGCCAATTACACGCTTGTCTGTGAGCCTTTGATTTCATTTCCGACGCGGGACGCGTCGCCCCCATTAGAGCTTGCGTTTAGTGGTAGCGTTGGGTGCTTGAGTTTTGTGCTTGAGTCCGTTCGATGTTTACGTTTCACCAGAGACAAGTACACTATGACGCGTTTAACCCGTCAACCTATACGTTAATACTTGAACGTGCTGCCGCCCAGGAACTCGCGCAACAACGAGGTTGGGGGCAAACCACGTATGGAAATAGGTTTGAGGTAACTCAGAAATTTGCGCAAGCGGTATGCCTCAGAGTATTCGGGAGCCGACTCGGGCACCTCTTCAAGCAAGGGGAGCGCCTGGTCGCGCAAGGCCGCAAATTCAAAGAGCAATGCCGTGTTCATCATTTCGTCGGCCTGCTCCTGGAAGGGGAATATCCAACGCTCCTCGCCACGGCGCACCGAGGGCCATTGCGCAATAGTCTCCTGTGCCGAACGCGCACGATACTTGTGATCGCGCACAATGCGGCGCAGCAAACGGTTGTCGGTGGTAGGTATGTAGTTGTGGTCGTCGAGCAATATGGTGGTCAGGGCCGAGGCATATATCTTGAACTTGTGCTTGTCGGCCACACCCTCTGTCAACCGCGGATTAAGGGCATGAATGCCCTCGAGTATCAGTATGTCGTGCTCGTCAAGGTGGTAATGGTGGCCGCTGGGCGCACTCTTGCCCGAAGCAAAGTCGTAGCGTGGTGTTTCCACCTCCTCGCCATGTATGAGGGCATTTATCTGCTCGGTGAGCAAGGGTATGTTCATGGCGTCAATGTGCTCAAAGTCGTAATTGCCATCGGCATCGCGCGGCGTGTTGACACGGTCGACAAAGTAGTCGTCGGTAGATATGGGCAACGGGCGAAGGCCACAAGCCATAAGCTGCACGCTGAGGCGCTTGCTGAAGGTGGTCTTGCCACTCGACGATGGGCCGGCTATGAGTATCACCTTGAGTTCGGGGTTGGCAGCTATGCGGTCGGCCAAGTGGGCAATTTTCTTCTCCTGCAGAGCCTCGCTCACGTTGATAAGGTTGTTGGTGTAACCATGGCTGCAAGCATCGTTGAACTCGCCGATGGTGGTCACACCCAATATCTCGTTCCAGCGGTGCTGCTCACTGAACACTTCAAACATTTTGGGTTGTTCAACCATGGGGCGTAGTTGTGAGGGATTTTCAGGGTCGGGTATGCGCAACAGCAAGCCGTCGCCATAGAGCGCCAGGTCGAACAAATAGATTTGCGAGGTTTTGATGAGCAACGAACCATAAAAGTAGTCGGCCGTGTCGTCAAGGGTGTAGTAGGTGGTGTAGAGCTTGCCCACACTCTCAAGCAGTTTGGCTTTGCTCTCAAGCCCGTCGGCACGGAAGCGCGCCACAGCCTGCTCGGTAGGACAGGTTATGCGGTGAAATGGTATGTCGGCCGCCACTATCTGCGCCATGCGCTGCTTGAGCTGGTCTACCACCATTTGCGACACCACACCGTCGTTCGAACCCGTAATGAGGCGGCAATAGTAGCCATTCGACACGGGGGTTTCGATGCGCAAACGGGCCGAAGGACCATAAATGTCGCGCACCGCCTTGTAAAGCACAAAGAACAGTGAACGCGTGTAGGTGCGCAAGCCCGACGATGAGGTGATGTCGAGGAACTCCACATCTTTGTCGGTAAAAAACGTGAAGTGCAGGCCCTCAACCTTATTGTTTACCTTGGCACTGGTCGGGCCGTAGGGCATGTTAAGGTCGAGCATTTCATACACCTCTTCAAGATTAAAGCCTATGGGCACCTTGTGTGTGCGCCCCGTGTTTTTGCAACGTATGGTTATATTCTTGCTCATGTTTGTACTATTTTTAGTGTGGAGAGAGGAGGGCTATACATTAGCATCAAGAGAGCGGCAGACCACTCCTGCGGCCCACACAGCCACCACCATGCAGCAGCCCGTCTTATCAACGCTCAAATATACACTTATTTGCCCAAAATACCCTTTGCAAATGTGTGAAATTAGCTTGCAATGTTACACTTTAGGACATAAATGCCGCAATATCAGCACATTACGCACAATTATCGGCCGAAACACTTGGAGCTTTTGAGAATAGTTGCTACCTTTGCAGCCGCTATGTGTAAAGCAGCTGCGCGCAACCTTGCGCACAATGCCACACAGAGCATTATTACATTCATATCTCATAATTCATACACAATGTACTTAGATTCTGAAAAGAAGAAAGAGATCTTTGGCAAGTACGGACAGTCTAATTCGGACACTGGTTCAGTAGAGAGCCAGGTGGCCTTGTTTTCTTACCGTATTGCCCACTTGACGGAGCACATGAAGCAGAACCGTAAAGATCATACGACTGAACGCTCACTCGTTAAGATGGTAGGTAAGCGCCGCGCGCTCCTCAACTACCTGAAGCGCAAGGACATCGAGCGTTACCGTGCTATCGTTAAGAACCTCGGCTTGCGTAAGTAATCACGCTGCTGTACAGAGGTTTACTAACGAGACTCTGAAAAGCTTAATCCCGCCCAACACTGATGTGTCGGAGCGGGATTTTTTGTGCTCGCTTGCCAATGGGGTAATGGGGCAATGAGGGCAATGAGATAATGTGCTAATATGCTAATTGGCACATTAGCATATTACCCCATTAGCATATAACGCAAAAAGAGTTGGCCTTGCACCGGGGTGCAGAGCCAACTCTTTGAGTTGTTATGCTTTAAGCTTAGAACTTATTTAAGCCGCACGATTAGAGCTGGGGACCAGCAGCAACGAGAGCCTTACCAGCTTCGTTGGTTTCGTACTTCTTGAAGTTCTTGATGAAGCGTGCAGCGAGGTCCTTAGCCTTCTCTTCCCATACTGAAGCGTCAGCGTAAGTGTCGCGAGGATCGAGGATCTTAGGATCAACGCCGGGGAGTTCAGTAGGAACAACGAAGTCGAAGTAAGGAACAGTCTTGGTAGGAGCCTTGTCGATAGAACCATCGAGGATAGCGTCGATGATACCACGTGTATCGCGGATAGAGATACGCTTGCCTGAACCATTCCAACCAGTGTTTACGAGGTAAGCCTTGGCACCGTTCTTTTCCATCTTCTTAACGAGTTCCTGAGCGTACTTGGTGGGGTGCAATTCGAGGAATGCCTGGCCGAAGCAAGCTGAGAAAGTAGGAGTAGGCTCGGTGATACCACGTTCAGTACCAGCCAACTTGGCAGTAAAGCCAGAGAGGAAGTAGTACTGAGCCTGAGCCTCAGAGAGGATAGATACAGGAGGAAGTACACCGAAGGCATCGGCAGAGAGCATGATAACCTGCTTTGCAGCGGGGCCCTTGCTGATAGGCTTAACGATGTTGTTGATGTGGTAGATAGGATAGCTTACACGAGTGTTTTCAGTTACAGTCTTGTCAGCGAAGTCAATCTTGCCGTTAGCATCAACAGTTACGTTCTCGAGGAGTGCGTCACGCTTGATAGCGCCGTAGATATCGGGCTCGCTTTCCTTGTCGAGGTTGATAACCTTTGCGTAGCAACCACCTTCGTAGTTGAACACACCGTTGTCGTCCCAGCCGTGTTCGTCGTCACCGATGAGCTTACGCTTCGGGTCGGTAGAGAGGGTAGTCTTACCAGTACCTGAAAGGCCGAAGAAGATGGCAGAGCTTGTCTCTTCCATGTTGGTGTTAGCAGAGCAGTGCATAGAAGCGATGCCCTTGAGGGGGTTGTAGTAGTTCATCATTGAGAACATACCCTTCTTCATTTCACCACCGTACCAAGTGTTGATGATAACCTGCTCGCGGCTTGTGATGTTGAATACAACGGCAGTTTCTGAGTTGAGGCCGAGTTCCTTGTAGTTAGTTACCTTAGCCTTTGATGCGTTGTAAACGATGAAGTCAGGTTCGAAGCTCTCAAGTTCTTCCTTTGAAGGACGGATGAACATGTTAGTTACGAAGTGAGCCTGCCAAGCAACTTCAACGATGAAGCGCACAGACATGCGAGTTTCCTTGTTGGCACCACAGAAACCATCTACTACGAAGAGACGCTTGTTAGAGAGCTCTTTCTTAGCGATTTCCTTAACGGCTGCCCAAGCCTCCTGTGAAGCAGGCTTGTTGTCGTTGGGATATTCGGGAGTAGTCCACCACACTGTGTCCTTTGAGTTCTCGTCCATTACGATGAACTTGTCCTTAGGAGAACGGCCAGTGTAGATACCTGTCATTACGTTAACAGCGCCGAGTTCAGTTTCCTGACCCTTTTCAAAACCTTCGAGACCTGCCTTGGTTTCCTCTTCGAACAACTGCTCGTATGAGGGGTTGTGAACGATCTCTGTTGCGCCGGTAATACCGTACTTGGTTAAATCTAATGTTGCCATAATGCTTTATTAGTTAATAAAAAAAGTTTACTTGTTAGTAGGGTTAGGCAGCAGGCAGAGCAAGTGCCCGCGCTTTACCGCAGCAAAAGTACGAAAATGTTGGTACAAACGAAAAGTTTTAACGCATTTTATTTTGCTAATTTGCTGCATTCTTCTGCGCCATTGCTGGTGCGTTCCTTGCCTTTGCTCTGGCGCCATAGCGCAAAAGCGAACAGGGCTATTATCACAGCCAGTGCTGCGTAGGCCACGCTGTTGGTGGCGGTGATGCTGGCGGGGTGGAAGGTCATGACCACCTGGTGCTTGCCGGCAGGCACCTTGAGGGCGCGCAACACATAGTTGACACGGCCCAATTCGGCGGGCTTGCCGTCGATGGTGGCGGTCCAGCCGGGGTAGTATATTTCGGAGAACACTACTACGCCGCCCTTGGGCGAGCTGATGGTGTACTTCAGGCAGTCGAGGTCGTGGGCTGTTACCTGCACGCTGCCGCTGTCGAGAGGCGAGCCGTCGAGCACGGCGCGGAACTTTTCGTCGGCCACAGCCTTGTGTTTGGTGTCAAGCCCAGTGAGGCCGGCCATTTCGGCGTCGGCATTTTTCACAAAGTTGATGTTGCTCACAAACCAGCCGTTGCCGTTGGCATAGGGGTTGAGCACCACCTGGTCGGCCTGCTTGCCAAACATAAAGTATTTGGTGTTGAGCATGTTGAGCACGGGCGATATGCTGTCGCCTTTAACCTGGCTCATGTCGCCTTGTGCATTGTTCACAGCATTGACGAACTGCTGCAGCTCGTTGTTGAGCTGGCGGTCGATAAGGTCCTGATAGCGGTGCAATTTGGCTGCGTGGTAGCCGCCAATGCTGTGGTGGTAGTATGAGGTGGCGTTTGACGTTTCGTTGAACGGACTGCCGCCTGTGCCGAGATTTACCACACGGTAGTAGGTGGTGTCTTGCAGCACGCGGGCATCGGCGGGCGACTTGGTAAAGTTCTCCTCCATTACCGACTCCTCGGTGAACGAGTCATTGTTGAGGTAGCGCTTGTCAATCTGCCACATGTCGGCCAGGCAGATGATGCCCAGCAGCAAGCACATGAGCCAGCCCTGCAACTTGTTGGCGGCATAGGCCCAGATAACCAATACGCCCAGCACAATGATAAAGGCTGAGCGCAAGGCGTCGGCCGAGAGTATGGCATGGTGCATAGAGGTGATGGCGGCCATATAGCGGCCCACGAGGTCGGCGGGGAAACCGGCCTGGCGCATGTAGTCGAAGGTGGTGGCGTCGCTTTGCGATATGCAGTCGCCCACCACGCCCGGGGCCAGCCAAACAAGCAGGCAGAAGCCGAGGGTGAGCACAGTGGCTACGGGCAGACCTACCTTCTTTACCATCGGAGCCTGTTTCCAGTTGGTGAGCTGGAAGAGTTCCTTGCGCTTGCTTATTTCGTACAAACAGAGTATGGCGAGCAGCGGCATGGTAAATTCGGCTATGACGAGGGCTGAACTTACGGTGCGGAACTTGGCGTACATGGGCAGGTGGTCGATAAAGAAGTCGGTAACGCCCACATATTTACCCCATGCAAAGAGCAGACTGAGCACGGTGGCGGCCAGCAAGGCCCACTTTACAGGGCCCTTTACATAGAACAGGCCGAGCACAAACAGGAAGCACACCAGGGCACCCACATACACGGGGCCTACGGTGAAGGGTTGTTCGCCCCAATAGAGGTTGAGACCCGGGGGAGTGGCTTGCAGTCCGCTCTGCTGGAAAACCTGCTGAGTTTGGCCGGCGCACTGGTAAAAGTCGTCGTAGCCGGGCAAGTCCTCTACGTTTTCGCGGTCGAGGATTGACGATGAGCCGCCGCCCTTGTAGTCGGGAATGAGCAGTGTAAGGGTTTCGTCAATGCCATAGCTCCACATGGTGATGTAGTCGCGGTCGAGACCCGAGGTGGCCTTTTGTGCCGTTTGGCCCTTGGCGGGTTGTGCGGTGAGTTCGGCCTTGCCACGCATTGACTCCTGCGCATACTGGTAGGTGTGGTAAAGGTTGGGCAGGTTGGCTGCCACGCCAAGCAAGCCGGCCACTATCAGCACACCGGTGGCCTTGAGCCAGCTGCCCATTTTGCGGCGCACAATGGCGTCGACGAGGTAGGCCACTGCCATAAAGGCCATGACAAAGATGAAGTAGTACGACATCTGTATGTGGTTGCTCACCACCTGCAGGGCCGTAAATAGGGCTGTAACAGCACCGCCCCACAAATATTTGCCGCGGTAGCACAGCACCAAACCGCCTATGGTGGGCGGTATGAAAGCAAGGGTCATCACCTTCCAGAGGTGGCCGGCGGCAATGATAATGAGGAAGTAGGACGAGAAGGCCCACAATATGGCGCCTAACGCTGCCAGATAGGGCTTAAAGTTGAATGCGCGCAGCAGAATGTAGAAGCCGAGCAAATAAACGAACAGGAAACTGATGGCCGGAAACCAGTAGATGGTGCCAAGGCCAAAGGTGTAGCCCACCTTGTTGAGGGTATCGGTGGCACTGTACGAGGGGGCAGTCTGATAGGTGGGCATGCCGCTGAATATGGCATTCGACCAACGGCTCACCTCGCCACCATGGTGCTGCTTATACTGCACCTGCTCCTGCTTCAGGCCCTCGGCGGCCACACTGTCGTGTCCACCCAATACCAGGCCCTCGCTCATAGGGGTGAAGAAGTAGGCTATGCTGATAGCCAGGAATATGAGCACCGCCACGAGGTCGGGTGCTGCCTTCTTCATGATGTTTGAGAAATTCATTATATAGATGTGTGTTTAATTGATGACAGTTGTTGTTTTGGGTTAGGGGGTTAGCGGGTTAGGGGGTTAAAAAGTAACTTTCTCAACTTTTACGAACTGGGCAAGCAGCGGTAATCTTTTAACCCATTAACCCGCTAACCCATTTAACCTCCTACCCCCCTAACCTCATAACACCCTCTAACCCATCACCCCCTCACACCCACAGCATGACGATGAGCTGCGCAATGATTACGCGCAAAAACATACCGAGAGGGTATACGGTGGCGTAGGCCACAGAAGCCTTGTCGTTGCCGGGCAGCGAGTCGTTGACATACTCCAGGGCAATAGGGTTGGCCATGGCGCCACAGAGCATGCCTGCCGTGGTGGCATAGCTGCGTTTGTAACACACCACGCCCACTATGCTCATGATGATAACCGGCACCAGGGTGATAACCATGGCAATGCCTATCCACCACAAAGCTTGCGGCTGCATGACGGTGGCAAGGAAGTCCTTGCCCGCATCAAGCCCCAAGCAGGCCAGATACATTGACAAACCCAACGAGCGCAACATCAGGTTGGCACTCGTGGTGGTGTAGGCCACCATGTGGAAACGTGGACCAAAGGCGCCAATGAGTATGCCCATCACAATGGGACCGCCCGCCAAACCGAGCGTGACGGGAAACTTTATGCCGGGCACAAACACTGGGATACTGCCCAACAGCAAACCCAGCACAATGCCTATGAATATGGTCACCATATTAGGCTCGTCAAGGCGTTTCACCACATTACCCAGTTCGGTAGCCACGCGCTTTATGCTCTCAGCCTCGCCTACCACCGTCACACGGTCGCCCATGCGCAGTGTCAGGTTAGGGGTAGCCACGAGTTGTATGCCCGAGCGTTGCACACGGCTCACATTCACGCCGTAGCGGTTGCGCAGTTGCAAGTCGCCCAAGTGTCGTCCGTTAATGCTGGCTTGCGTAATGAGTATGCGTTGCGATATAAGTTTTGAGTCGAGCGCGTTCCAGTCCACATCGTTGCGGTTCCAGTTCGTTTCATCGCGCTGACCAAAGTATATGGTGAGCTGCGCCACCTGCCGCTGATGCGTGATAACAAGTATGCGGTCGCCGTTTTCGAGTCGTGTGTCGGCATTGGGCAGTATCACCTTGCCATCGCGCCACAAGCGCGACACCACGAATTTACTTTCGTCCATGCCGCTTATCTCGCCCAGGGTGTGGCCAAACACGGCCGGGTTGCACACCAGGAACGAGGCTATAAAAGCCTCATCGTCGTTATTGTCGTCGCTCGCCTTTTCGTGGCGTGAGAGCCAGCCCTTCACCAGCAGCAGGGCCACAATCACGCCCACCATGCCAAAGGCATACGTCACAGCACAGCTCAGGGCCGCACCCGAGGCTGGCATGTTGCACTGCTTGAGCGTTTGTTGAGCCGCACCGAGTGCCGGAGTGTTGGTAGTGGCGCCACACAGCACGCCCATCATGTCGGGCAAAGGCAGCAGTCCGGTCCAGCCCGGCACAAGTGCCAGCACCGTGCCCAGCACCACCACACCAAGTGCCAACAGGTTGAGTGTGGTACCGCCCTTGCGGAAGGTGCTCATAAAGCCCGGACCCACCTGCAAGCCCAATGTGTATACAAACAGTATCAAGCCAAAGCTTTCGGCATAGTTCAGCATCTGGCTGTCGACCTTCAAACCTGCGGCTCCGGCCAATATGCCGAAAAAGAACACGTAGGTGACGCCAAGACTGATACCACGTATGCGCCACTTGCTCAGAGCCAGTCCGAGCGCGCATATCAGGCAAATAATAATGACAGCCTGTATGGCTGATGGTATTTCAAAAAGCGTTGTTAACCAATTCATGGTCTGGTATATAATGTGTGTTGGGTTGATTTGGCGACAAAGTTAGTGCAAACCGAATGCAGTGCAAAGCGAAAGAGGGACTTTTTCGCTTTGCACTGCTGAGGTGCAGCCTAACTTGGACGAAGTAAAAGTTAGTGCAAACCGAATGCAGTGCAAAGCGAAAGAGGGACTTTTTCGCTTTATTGCCGCTTAGCGCGGAAGACATAAGAATATAAGTTGCAGCGTGTGTTAGCCGCTAACGCGGAATACATAAGAACATAAGAACAAAAGAACATAAGATATGACGTTTGTGTTAGCCGCTTACCGCGGGAACATAAGAACATAAGCTACATAAGTAACATATAAGGCCGCTGCGCGACTGACGGCCACGGACTAACGTCCGGGTGGCCTCAAGAAACATAAGGGCTGACACCGTAGCGTGGATTGGCAGCCGCTAACGCGGTAAACATAAGAACATAAGGACATAAGGACATAAGGGCTGACGCCGTAGTATTACATATAATAACGCTACGGCGTCAGCCCTTATGTTTCTTGAGGCCACCCGGACGATAGTCCGTGGCCGTCAGCCGCGCAGCGGCCTTATATGTTTCTTATGTAGCTTATGTTACTTATGTCTCCCGCGCTAAGCGGCAAGCACGAACGTTATCTTCTGTTCTTATGTGTCCTTATGTCTCCCGCGTTAGCGGCTGTCAAGCCACGCTACGGCGTCAGCCCTTATGTCTCTTGAGGCCACCCGGACGATAGTCCGTGGCCGTCAGCCGCGCAGCGGCCTTATATGTTTCTTATGTAGCTTATGTTCTTATGTCTCCGCGGTAAGCGGCTAACACAAACGATATATCTTATGTCCTTCTGTCTTCCGCGCTAAGCGGCAATAAGTATTAGCGGCTGCTTACTCCCCACCGTCACACATTCGTCACACAATCTTAAACACTTTCGTAACACCAGCATAATACCTTTGCACCCGTAATAACAAACTACTGACATAACCAACACACTACACAATGAAACTAAAGACATTGCTATTCATCGCCGCCTCAGCCCTGACCTGCACCATGGCCAAAGCCGGACAACAAGTGGCACGCCCCAAACTGGTGGTGGGACTTGTGATAGACCAAATGCGTTGGGACTACCTGTACCGCTACATGCCACACTACGGCGAGGGAGGTTTCAAACGTCTGCTCAACCAAGGCTATAGCTGCGAAAATACACGCATACCCTATGTGCCGTCTGTCACAGCCATAGGCCACACGTGCATCTACACCGGCTCGGTGCCAAGCATTCACGGCATTGCCGGAAATAACTTTGTAAAGAACGGTCAAAAGGTGTACTGCACCGACGATGCCACAGTGCGTCCCGTGGGCACGACAAGCAAGGCAGGCTATATGTCACCACGCAACCTGTGGGTAACTACCATTGGCGACGAACTGCGCATGGCCACCAACGACCAAGCCAAGGTGGTGGGCGTAGCCCTGAAGGACCGCTCCTCCATTCTGCCGGCCGGCCACAATCCCAATGGTGCTTACTGGTTCGACGATGCCACGGGATGCTTTATTACAAGCACTTACTACACCAGCAAACTGCCCGCATGGGTTAAGGCGTTCAACGCACAGAAACTGGCCGACAAATATCTGTCGGCACCATGGAACGCGCTACTCGACAAGAAAGCCTACACGCAGAGTACTGCCGACCGCACAAATTATGAAGACGGCATACAACCGGGCGTGGAGGCCACGCTGCCGCTCAACCTGCCCGCACTGCGCAAGCAATATGGCTACGGCATACTGCGCCACACGCCTTTTGGCAACACCATCACGCTCGACATGGCCAAAGCGGCCATTGAGGGCGAAGCCCTTGGCACCGACAGTGTGACCGACCTGCTGGCCGTGAGCTGCTCGAGCACCGACTACATAGGGCACCAGGTGGGCACCAATGCCGTTGAGATTGAGGACACTTACCTGCGCCTCGACCGCGACATTGCCGCTTTTCTCGACTATCTTGACCAAAAGGTGGGACGCGGCGAATACCTGATATTTCTGTCGGCCGACCACGGTGCGTCGAACAATGCACTCTACCTTACCGACCGCCGCATTCCTGCCGGCAGCTGGGACAGCGATGGGGCTAAAAGGTACCTGAACGAGGCGGTGAACGCTGCCGTACACACAAGCGGCAATGTGGTGAGCCACGTGATGAACAACCAGGTGTTTTTCGACCGCAAGGCCATTGCAGCCCAAGGGCTTGACTTTGACCGCATAGAGGCGGCTGCAGTGCAGCGTCTTGAACAGGACTCGGCGGTGCTCTATGCCGTAGACATGGCCAAAACGGCTACATCGGCTCTGCCCGACGAGGTGAAATTCCGCATTATCAACGGCTACAACCGCGAGCGCAGCGGCGATGTGCAGATTGTGCTGAAACCGGGCTTCTCGGCTCACGGTCTTAAAGGTACCGACCATGGTACATGGAACCCCTACGACACACATATTCCGCTCGTGTTCATGGGTTGGGGAGTAACCCCCGGCGCCAGCACACGCCAGTGCTACATGACCGACATTGCACCCACCATAGCCGCCCTGCTTCACATTCAAGCTCCCAGCGGCTGCATAGGACAACCCATTTTTTAAGCACACAACAACACACTACTAATAAATAATGACGCTTAAACACATCATGGCATTAGCCATTGGGTGCGGCAGCATGCTGTTCACCCTGTCTGCGTGCTCAGACGAGCAGCAATTTACCGACAACAACACCGATGCCAAGCGCATCGAGGTGCAACACATCACACCCGAAATGGCCAAAGTGCGCGACTATGTGCCACTCTACGCCGTAGTGGCCCACCGAGGCTCTACCTTTTGGGCACCTGAGGAGACTGAGGCCGCCTGGCGCTGGGCGCGCGAAATGGGGGCAGACTATCTGGAGTCGGACATGCAGGCCACCAAGGACGGCGTAATCCTGGCCAATCACGACGAAAACCTCAAGCGCACTACCAACATTGCCAATGTGTACTCCGAATATGTGCCGGCCTCGCGCAAGGACTTTTACCGCAGTTTTAAGAATGCCGATGACTCGCAACACTTCAGCGAGGAGGACATCGAGGCTCAGTACCAGCGCGATGTGAAGGACTTCCGCCCATACTACACCATGAGCTATTACTACCACGAACTGCTGGCCCTCGATGCTGGCAGCTGGTTCAACACCTCAAGCCCCGACCAGGCACGCGCTGCCTTTGCCCAAAAGGGCGGCATACACCAGTATGTGTCGGCCCTGCAGGACCAAGTGGCCTATGCCCAGGGCAAAATGCTGCGCCGCGATGCCAATGGCGAGCGTGTGCTTGCCTACCACATCAAGGACAAGTACAAGGACATGACACTCGAGCAGATTTACAATGCCGAAAAGCGCACTACCAAATGCGACGACCCCTCGGTGTCGTACACCTATGCCGCTAAATACATGGACTTTGTAGACTATGACTTTGACGATGCTTATGTGGCCGACCCGCAGGACATGGGCAACCGTCCGGGCATCTACATCGAGTTCAAGGAGTCGTGGCTTAACCCCAAGGACATGGAGGTGCGTGTGTACAACGCCTTGGCCGACTGTGGCTGGAACATTGCCACACAACCCGAAACGGAGCACAAGCCTTTCTACACCAATGGCAAGGTGAATGTGGGTAATACCAACGGCAAGGTTATTTTACAAACCTTCTCATTCGACGCGCTCACCCGTGCCTACAACGTGTTCAAAGGCAAGGTGCCCATGTGCTTCCTGTTGTGGACGGGTACTTATGCCACCGACTTGAAATACAACACGCCCACAGGTTATGCCGACTTTATTAGCTACGGCCTCAACCACGGTGCCCACATCATGGGGCCGGCCATATCGGGTGCACCTAACAACTATCCCGAAATGAACAACCCCTGGCAAGCTTACATGATACGCAAGTCGGGCATGATTAACCACCCCTACTCGTTCGACTCTTACGCACAGATGGCCAAATACATGGGCTACTACAACGACTACTATGATGCCGGCAACACCACACAATTTGACGACCTGCTGCTCACCACCGTGCCTGCCACAGCTCACACCAACTTTAGCGGCACCAAGTCGACACCTGTCTACATGGACGGCTTCTTTACCAACCGCTCTGAAATGTCGCTGCGCTTCATGATTGAAAACGGCTTCCGCTGCAACGCCAACTTGCCTAACCCCTTCCACAAGGGCGAGACGTACGACAACTCTCAGGCTCCATCGAGCGTGCCCGATGCCGAAAAGACATTGCAACGACTGGGATATTGATTGTAATAACTATTTGTCACACACACATCATAGAAGGCACGCAACATTAGTCAATACTATAATTGGTGCTTTGAATGCCTGCCTACTTAACATATAACTTTCACAACACATGAACAAATATATAACGCTGTCTCTTCTGGGCCTTGCCGCGCTCGCCAGCCACGCACAGGACTTTGACTCAAAACCGACTCTTGAACTTGGCAACAAGGAGCAGGACGTGAAATTTACCATCGGTGCACGCATGATGACCGATGCAGCATACTACCACTCAGACTTTACGCCCATGCACTCGGGTGCTGCGCTGACTGATGCGCGTATACGCACCTCAATGACTTACCGCAACTGGTACTTCTATGCCGACTTTGGCTTTGGCAAGGGCAAGTTTGACCAAAAGAACATTTTCCTGCAATATGCTGTCAAAGACAAACACGAGGGTAACCATGCCGTAAAGGTGGGCTATTACACCGACCCCGCAGGCTCTATGGCACGACTCACCTCGCTGGGCAGCTACCACTTCATTTCGCGTGCAGGGGCAGCCAATGCCTTGGGCACAGGACGCGAACTGGGTGCCACCTACAAGTACACCAACAAACACGTCACTGCCTACCAGGGCGTGTTTGCCGAGAACCAATACAACAAGGTGGACGCTGGCATCAATGGCGTGAGTGTGGCCGGACGATGGGTGGTGCGCCCCATTAGCACGGCTGACCAAACTTTACACTTGGGACTCAACATGCGCTACGCCCACTTGGGAGGCGGCGAAACTTACAACAATGTGCTTAAAAAGTCGCTCTCGTTGGGGCAGTCGCTCGAAACTTATGTTGACGAAAACCAAGACTTCTCATCATGCACGCTCGACTGGGCCAACAACACGTTCGACGTGGGGGCCGAAGCACTCTACCACAACAAGCGCTTTTTTGTGCGTGGTGAATACCGTCACAAACTTGTCACCAAAAAGCGTGACTCTAAAACGCTCTTCGAGGCTTCTAACGACAACATCGACACATGGGGCACGCTCAGTGCATGGGAGGCTGCCAACCCCCTGCGCACCAACCACTTTAATGGTGGATATGTTGAAGCGGGCTTTCTGATATTTGGCTCTCCCTATCACTACGACACAAACGAGGCTGTGCTTGGTGGGTTGAAAGGCAAAGCGCTCGAGGTCGTAGCCCGCTACAACTACACAGGACTTAACGACATCAACAAGGGCGAGTACTTCTCGGCAGGCCGCAACCAATACTACCCCGACGGCTACATGGCCGACTATCCCTACAACTCAAGCAGTGTGGGTGGTGGCAATGTCAATTCGTTCACCGTGGGCTTGAATTACAGTTTCAACAAATATGCGCAGGTCATGCTCAACTACACCTTGCACAAGGTTGACAAGGACTTCCTGCCTTACGACAAGACCATTCATGCACTCCAGGCTCGCGTACTCTTCTCGTTCTGACGGGGCAACACAGCATATATGAATATTGCTGTCAAGTGAAACGTTAACTTACGAACGGACTCAAGAAGTCGTAACGTGTGTGTTAGCCGCTAACGCGGGAGACATAAGAACATAAGCTACATAAGAAACATATAAGGCCGCTGCGCGGCTGACGGCCACGGACTAACGTCCGGGTGGCCTCAAGAAACATAAGGGCTGACGCCGTAGCGTGGATTGGCAGCCGCTAACGCGGTAAACAGAAGAACATAAGAACATAAGGACATAAGGGCTGACGCCGTAGCGTTACTATATGTAACACTACGGCGTCAGCCCTTATGTCTCTTGAGGCCACCCGGACGTTAGTCCGTGGCCGTCAGCCGCGCAGCGGCCTTATATGTTTCTTATGTAGCTTATGTTCTTATGTTCCCGCGGTAAGCGGCTAACACAAACGTCATACTTCTGTTCTTATGTCCTTATGTTCTTATGTCTTCCGCGTTAGCGGCTAACACATGCGCTTAACAACTAACAAGAAATGCAAAAGTGCCTGCACCTTGCACTTTTTGCTTTTAATAAGATGAATATCAGAGCATTACGCAGTGTATGCACACTTGCACTCTACCTACACTCTACCTACACTCTACCTGCACTTACCTACACTCTACCTGCACTTACCTACACTCTGCCTGCACTCTACCTGCACTTACATCACTGCTACGTATCACAACATAGGGAGGTAGAAAAAGTTATCGGAGCAACCGAAAAATCCACCTCCCTATACACACACAACGCCCTGGCACAACCGTAAACTCTACTACGCCTGGGCGTGCAGACAAGCATATTGTGCAGGCAGGTGTGTACACAAAAACGACCATTACCTACACACCCGAAAACAATGATTACCAGCGCATTACGTCAAAAAGTGCAAGGTGCAGGCAAAATCACCAAACAAATATTTAGGGTTGTGCACCTATAACACACTAACAGCACAAGCACCCAACGCAAGCACCAAGCACTACCACTAAGCGCTACCTCTAATGGGGGCGACGCGTCCCGCGTCGGGATTAAAGACAAAGGCTCACAGACAGGCAGTGTAATCACTGCTGTCTGTGAGCCTTTATTTTGTGTATGGACATTGCATTTTTCCCCGACGCGGGACGCGTCGCCCCCATTAGAGGTAGCGTTGGGTACTTGAGTCCGTTAGCATGTTTACGTTTATAATAGAGAATGTATGCGCATCAAGGCAGTTTCCAGGTGGCACCCTCTTTGGTGTCCTTCACCTCAAAGCCAAAGGCGGCCAGGTCGTCGCGTATCTTGTCGCTTGTGGCCCAATCCTTTTCGGCCTTGGCCTTGGCACGCAGACTGAGCAACAGGTCGATGGCATGGCCAAAAGCCTCCTCGCGCTTGGCGTTGCCACCCTCGGCCTCGCTCTTCAGACCCAATATGTCGAACACAAAGGTGTTTACCACCTTGGTCAAAGCCTCAAGGCCGGCAGGGGTGATAGTTTGCTGCTTGTCGACCAACTGGTTGATGACGCGGCATGCCTCAAACAAGTGACTGATAACGATGGGCGAGTTAAAGTCGTCGTCCATAGCCTCGTAACACTTGGTGGCCAGCTCGTTGGCATAAGCCTCGTCGAGTTTGCCGTTGGCCACAGCCTCAATGCGGCCGAGCTGCGACACGGCGTCCATCAAGCGATCGAAACCCTTCTTCGAAGCCTGCAATGCCTCGTTTGAGAAATCGACTGTTGAGCGGTACTGTGCCTGCAGTATGAAGAAGCGTATCGTCATGGGCGAGTAGGGCTGAGTAAGCAACTCGTGACTGCCGTTGAAGAACTGGTCGAGCGTGATAAAGTTGTTGTAACTCTTGCCCATCTTCTTGCCGGCAATGGTTATCATGTTGTTGTGCATCCAGTACTTTACCATTTGGTCGCCCTGCGATGCCACAGCCTGGGCTATTTCACACTCGTGGTGGGGGAACACCAGGTCCATGCCGCCGCCGTGAATGTCGAAGTGGGCACCGAGGTACTTGCGACCCATGGCCGTACACTCGCAGTGCCAGCCGGGGAAACCCTCGCTCCAGGGTGAGGGCCAGCGCATGATGTGCTCGGGCTGTGCCTTCTTCCAGAGGGCGAAGTCCACCTGGTGGCGTTTCTCGCCCACACCGTCAAGTTCGCGGCTGGCGTCGTGCACATCTTCAAGGTTGCGGCCCGACAGTATGCCATACTTGTGGTGCTCGTTGTACTTTACCACATCAAAGTATACCGACCCGTTGGACTCGTAGGCATAACCATTGTCAAGGATTTGCTGCACGAGCTGCTCCTGCTCAATGATGTGGCCTGTGGCGTGCGGCTCGATGCTTGGCGGCAACACGTTGAGCTTGGCCATGGCAGCATTAAAGCGGTTGGTGTAGTACTGTGCCACCTCCATGGGCTCGAGCTGTTCGAGGCGTGCTTTCTTGGCTATCTTGTCCTCGCCCTCATCGGCATCGTGCTCAAGGTGTCCCACATCGGTGATGTTGCGCACATAGCGCACCTTGTAGCCAAGGTGCTTGAGGTAACGGAACACGAGGTCGAAGGTAATGGCGGGACGGGCATGGCCCAAGTGGGCATCGCCGTACACCGTGGGGCCGCACACATACATGCCCACATGTCCGGGGTGGATAGGGGTGAACAGTTCCTTGCGGCGCGTCAGCGTATTGTAAAGGAATAATGAATGTTGCATATACTAATCCTAATTATTTTATTGGAGGGTTTTGTTAACGGGGTTGACGAGAGGGGGGTAACGGGTTAACAAGTAAGTACGCGGTACACTACTTATTATGTTAAAGTATGAATGGTAAGAAGGCAAACTTACCCGTTAACCTGTCGACCCGTAAACTTGTCAACCTATAATTTAGAGTTACACTCCCAGCACCACGCGCTGCACGAAGTAGCAAACGATGCCGGCCAAGTAGCCCACAAAGGCAATCCACGAAATGTGCTTCATGTACCACCCGAAAGTAATCTTTTCGAGTCCCATCACCACCACACCGGCGGCAGAGCCAATGATGAGCATCGAACCGCCCACACCGGCACAGTAGGCCAACAGTTGCCAGAATATGCCGTCCTGTGCAAAGTCGCCCACAGCAGTCATGGGATACATGCCCATGCAGCCGGCCACGAGGGGCACATTGTCTACAATGCTCGACAGCACACCGATAATGCCTGTTACGAGGAAGTGGTTACCCTCGAACACGATGTTGAGGCCCTGGCCCAGTTGTACGAGCACACCAATGGTTTCGAGACAGGCCACTGCCATGAGTATGCCAAGGAAGAAGAGTATGGTGCTCATATCGATACGCGACAGCATGTTGGTCACACGTTTTTGCATAGCACCCTTCTCCTCGGTATGACCAAGGTGACGGTAGAATATTTCGCTCACCGTCCAAAGCACGCCCAGCACAAGCAGTATGCCTACAAACGGGGGCAGATGGGTAATGCTCTTGAATATGGGCACAAAGATGAGGCCACCCACGCCCAGGAAGAATATCACCTTGCGCTGGCGTGCCGTCAGGTCACTGGCTGAGGTGGCAGCCTGTGGTGTGGCCGCGTAGCCGAGCTTGCCCTTGAGGGTGTACTGCATGATAAAAGCAGGAATGACCATCGACACGACAGAGGGTATGAATATCTCCTTTATCACGCCTGCGGCTGTGATGAGACCCTTGTTCCAAAGCATGATGGTGGTTACATCGCCAATGGGCGAGAAGGCACCGCCCGAGTTGGCGGCTATGATAACGAGCGAGGCATACTTGATGCGGTCCTTGTGGTCGCTCACGAGCTTGCGCAATATCATTATCATCACAATGCTCGTGGTAAGGTTGTCGAGTATGGCCGACAGGAAGAATGTCATGATGGCTATGCGCCACAGCAGACTGCGCTTGCTGGTAGTGCGCATCAGGTCGCGCACAAAGTTAAAGCCTCCGTTTTGGTCGACGAGCTCAACAATGGTCATGGCACCCATCAAGAAGAACAAGGTGGTGGATGTGGTGCCAAGGTGATGCTCTATCACCTCGCTCACGGCTTGCGGTATTTTGTCGCCAATGGCGGCGGCAAGGTACTGGCCAGGGTCGAACATGAAGATGGTCCAACAGCCCACAAACATGAGCAAGGCAATGGCGGCTTTGTTGATTTTTGTAAGGCTTTCGATGGCTATCATGAAGTAGCCCAATACGAATACAGCCACAATCAATGCGGTAAGTGTAGTCATTACGCTTTGTGTTTCAAAAGTTCATAGAGTTAATTTCACGGCAAAGTTGGGCAAAATTAGTGAGGGTTGCAAGTATTTATGCCATAAATGCTTGCAACAAATGTGCGAATGGGGTTGTTAATGTGGTAATATGCTAATGTGGTAATATGGTAATGTAGTAATGTGACAATGTAGTAATATGCTAATGGGCTGACGCCGTAGCGTGACTTGGCAGCCGCTAACGCGGGAGACAGAAGAACATAAGGACATAAGGACATAAGGCCGCTGCGCGGCTGATAGCCACGGACTGACGTCTGCGTGGCTCAAGAACATAAGGGCTAACGCCGAGGTGGGGACTTTTGAAGCGCTTACCGCGGGAACATAAGAACATAAGCTACATAAGAGACATAAATTGGAAGTCTAGGAACTGCGTTCCCAGACTATAAGAGACATAAGGGCTGACGCCGTAGCGTGACTACTTGAGTAGTACTTGGTACGCTACGGCGTCAGCCCTTATGTTCTTGAGCCACGCGGACGTCAGTCCGTGGCCTTCAGCCGCGCAGCGGCCTTATGTTCTTTTGTTCTTATGTTCTTCTGTTTTCCGCGTTAGCGGCTAACACACTCCACAACTTATGTCCTTATGCCCTTATGTTCTTCTGCTTTCCGCGTTAGCGGCTGCCAAGTCACGCTACGGCGTCAGCGAATTTCCGCATTCTTCAACCTATAAGCGTCAGCCAGTTGGTCGGCATCGGTATAAGGGTCGAACAATGCTGCTACGGGCTTGAGCACCCCCTTGCGCAAGTACTCGGCCACCATTTCGCGCTCAAGCGACAACTGGGTGCGCTGCCTGCCGTCCTTAAGCAGATGCACCACCTCCACACCAATATGCTGGAAATAGCGTCCCAACAGACAAAAACGGTGACACATCAATGGATCGGCCTCGGCACACATCAGCACAACGCCATACCCCGCAGCCAAGCCACGCACCACACGCGCAGCACTTTGTACAAAATAAGGCATCTGCATCACACGTTCATAGCTCACCAAACCCAGCGAGTCAATACAGTCGAAGTGACGCGGACCAAAGTCGCGACAAAAGTTGAGGTAGTGGCCGCCATGCCGAACTATAAACGTGCGCAAACGGTCGTCGTTATACTGCGGTGTATAACGACTCACAGGCTGGTTACGCACATCTATCACACACGTCACCCCAACCCGCTGCAATATTTGCCAAAATGTGTCGACTGGCAAATTAGAATGGCCTATGGTGTAAAGCGTCATACGCAACAATGTATGTGAGTAATTGGTTAACCCGTCACCCTCGTTACCCCCGTCAACTAATTAGCGTGTCTACTCCTCGTCGAATGTCAGCCCGTCGGGCATCGAGGCCGAAGGGTTGAGTCCCTTCTCCTTCCACCCCTCGAGCTGGCTCACTATGTTGCCGCGCCCCGTGGTGAGCTGGCGCTGTGCATCGTCGTAGGTGCGATGCAGCTGGTCGATGCTCTTGCCTATCTTGACAAAGTTCTGCGCAAAGGTGCTGAACTTCTTATAGAGCTTTTCGGCTGAGGTATATATCTCGTTCACCGAACGGCTCTGCAGTTCGCTCTGCCACAGGTTGTAGGCCAGTTGCAAGGCCATGAGCAGATTGGTGGGATTGATAAGTATGACGTGCTGCTGATAAGCCTCGGTGGGCAGATTGGGGGCTGCCGTAACGGCCGACACATAGGCTGCCTCGCCGGGTATGAACATCAGCACATAGCCTATGCTGTCGGGCACTATGCGCCCATAATCCTTGGCAGCCAGCTCCTTGACGTGCTGGCGCACACTGCGCACATGCTCCTTTAGCAGAGCCTCTTGCTGGGCGGCATCGTCGGCCGCCACATAGTCGGTAAAAGCCTTGAGCGACACCTTGGAGTCGATAATGACATTGCGCTGCCCGGGCAGGTGCACCACCACGTCGGGTATGGCCACTGAGCCGCGACCGTCGGGCTGATGGCTCTGCAGGGTGTAGTCGCGTCCCTCGGTAAGCCCTGAGGCTGACAGCAGATTGTTGAGCACAGCCTCGCCCCAGTTGCCTTGCAACTTGTTATTTCCCTTGAGGGCCTTGGCCAGGTCCTCGGCCTCGCGGCCCAGCGAGTTAGTCTGTTCCACAAGGGCCTTGATGTAGCCATCGAGCGAGGCGTGGCCTTTGACAAACTGTGTGCGGAAGTCCTCTATGTCGTGCCCAAGGGGTTTGAGCAACTCCTCGAGGGTGTGCAAATGTTGCTGTCGCAGACTGTCGCTTTGCGTGCGCATCATCTCCACCGACATGGCTTTGAATTCTGCCCGCAGTGCCTGTGCCTGTTTGCGCATGGCTTCCTCGGCATGCTGCTGCTCGGCTTTGAGTTGTGCCTGCGCACTGATGGCGGCACGCTGGGTGCGCAACACGCCTATGGCATAACCCGCCGCAAGGGCTACTATTGTGACTATTACAAAATACATAAGCGGGTAGGGGGGAGAGGGGGTAGAGAGTTAGGGGGTTAAGAGGTTAGAGGGTTAAGAGGTTAGAGGGTTAAGGGGTTAGAAGGTTAAAAAGTCACCTTTGTGAGTTGAACAAGCAATGGTAATCTTTTAACCCACTAACCCATTAACCCTCTAACCCATTAACCCTCATAACCCCCTAACCTTATAACCCCTAAATTAGAACAAACTTGCCACGTAGGCCACAAGAGGTATGGTCACCACCGACATCAGCGTGGTAAAAAACAGTCCCTGCGTCATCACACGCTCGTCCTTGCCATACTGCAAGCAAAGCATGATGCCGTTAGTGGCCACAGGCATGGCACTCAGCACCACCGCCACATCGCTCACAAAGGGATTGATGCCCATCAGCGCCAGCACACCACCCACAGCAAGGGGCAGCACAATAAGGCGCAACAGCGTCATGGAATAAACAAAACGGTTGCCAAACATATCGCGCACAGGTATGTGGCTCAGACTCGAACCAATAATGAGCAAGGCACAGGGGGTGGTGAGGTCGCCCAACAGGTGGAACCATTCGCCCACGGGGACGGGCATTTTAATGCGCGCAATGGCTATGACCACAGCTATGAGCGAGGCTATGACGCAAGGCGAAAGAATGAGTTTGGGCGAAAAGGCACTCTTGGCCTTTCCACCATTGATAAACGACACGCCAATGGTAAACACCAACAAGTTGAAAGGTATGTTGAGCACCGAAGCGCAGAACACGGCTTTGGAGCCAAACACGGCATCGCACACAGGATAGCCAATGAAACTCACATTGCCAAAAGCCAGCATAAAACGGCATATACCCATACGCGCCTTGTTCACCTTGAACACATGGGGTATGAGATAGGCCAGCCCTATCAGCACTATGTAGTTGACCACAGCCACCACGCCAAGAGCTACGAGCTCGGAGTTTTCAAAAGCCAAATCCTTGCCCATTACCGAGGCAAGAATTAATGCTGGCATGGATATGTTCATTATAAAAACCGACAGTTTGCGGTCGAGGTCGCCCGACCACAAGTCGCGTTTGGCGGCAAACAAGCCTACCAGCACAATGCCGAATATCATCAGCATCTGCGTCACGATGTGTAATAAGTCCATTGGTGTGTTTAGTCTTTGTTGTGTTATTGATGCTGCAAAGTTACGAAGATATGCTTAATTATAGGCACTCACTCCGCCACCAATGTCTCGGCCGTAGCAGTAAGGCTGTTTATTTTGCGTGCAAGGGCAAACAGAAAGTCGGACAAACGGTTGATGTAGGCCATCATGCCAGGCTGTAGCATACGTTGCACATCATCGGCAACACTGAGTGAGCAGAGCTCGCGCTCCGTGCGGCGGCACACACAGCGCACCACATGGGCCACAGCTGCCACGGGGTGTCCACCGGGCAACACAAAACCACGGAATATGCCGCCCACCAATGTGTCGGTGGCATCGATGCCGTGTTCAAGAGCCTCAACGTCATGCGGGGTGGCATCGAGGCTGAACAGCAGTCGCTGGGCACGCACTATCAGCCTTTCGTCAGCCTCAAAAGCATGTGGCGCCCCCTCAATGTGCAGAGTAGCGAGTTGTGCACGCAACAAACCAAGCTGCGCGTTGAGTTCGTCAAGGGCACCATAGCAGGCTATGCGCGCATCAGTTTTTGGCACACGTGTGCCGTCGGACAGCGAAGTAGTGCCAACATCGCCGGTTCGGGTATATATCATGAGCAAAGGGATTAGTTTACTGGTTGACGGGGTGACGGGGGTTGACAAGTTGACAGGTTAACAGGTTGACAGGTAAGTTAGTCAAGTTATGACGTTCCTTGTCTTTTCAGCCTTTAACACGGGCCGAATGTGCAGAACATACTTACTTGTCAACCCGTCAACTTGTTACCCCGTCAACCACGAATTCCATCAACAAGTTTTACAAGTAATTCACCACATAGTGCTGCCGCTGCAATTCGGGACGGAAAAACACTATGCCAAAGTCGTAAAGGTCAAACGCCACCTGCGCCTTGGGGTGCTGCAGCAGTTTGAGCCACGCCTTGCGATGGCGCCCGCCCACCTGGGTGAGCACCATCATGCCCCCCTCGGCAAGGGCATCAGTCAGTGCTTCGGCACAAGCGGGCCAGTTTCGGTTAGCCACTATCATGTCGGCCTTGCCGCCAGCATGGGTAGTGTAATGCGTGCCGCTGCTGCCAGCCTTGAGCCAGGCTGCCTCTGCCCCGTCGGCGGCATACCCCACACACCAGCAGCGTGCCGGGTGCTGAAAGTTGGCCAGGCGCAGCAGCAGGCGCAGGTCCTTTGGGCGCAAGGGGCAGCCATTCAGCATGCCGCGCCACTTTTGCGCAAGCGGCGCATAGGCATAGTACGCACCGGCCTCGTACACCACACCCGTCACAAAACCAAAGGCAAAGGGTGAGTGTATGCCGTACCCCCTGCGATGGCGAAAGCGGCGCAACCACCGCAGTGTGCGCCGCGGCGCTTTTATCAGTGTGCTTATCATATGTGCAAAGTTAGCAACTTTTCAACAATTATTGCTCCGGTAAAAGTCTAAAGCACATTGTAATAATGCTTTTGCCCTTACAGGTAGGGTGTTCAAAATCGGCATCAAAAATGAGATCGTTTTTGGGCATTCTATTCGTTGTTATTGCTATTCGGTGAAAAGTAAACATGCGAACGGACTCAAGCACAAAACGCTACCTCTAATGGGGGCGACGCGTCTCGCGTCGGGAAAAGATGCAGCTATTATTTAGTAGAGGTTCGTATTTTCCTCCTTTCTCTATTCCGACGCGGGACGCGTCGCCCCCATTAGTGCTTGCGTTTGGTGGTAGCGTTTGCTGCTTGCGTCCGTTCGCATGTTTACGCTAAAAGGTGCAAGAAAAAAAGTTGCATTTGGGACTTATACCATACTACAACAACTTACACACCGAGTATCTTGCATCTTACACTAATACACTACAACTCATTGACTATCAATACTTTACTCAGTGTAAGATACTACAAATTCCACCTACACACAACCTACACACCCCACATGCTGCCACACGGCACAAGCACAGGAGATAGATATCACTGCATAGGGGAGCAGAAAAGTCTGTTGCTCCGACAGATTTCTCTACGTCCCTATGGCGTATGATCCACCGCATACGACAAAAATGACTGCAAGACGGCGGGGTGCGATGTGTAAGATGTATGTAGAGGTGTGTAAGATATTTTGAAATCATCTTACACTCTTGAAACATCTGTATATCAACTCGTTACGTACAAAAAGTGTAAGATGGCAGTAAAAACACACGCACTCTTTTACTAGTAGGCAGACGGGAAGGGAGCAAATATTTGTGTACAAATTGTACACTTTTTTTGTTGGGTGCAATGCCTTGGTGTTACCTTTGCAGCACTTTAATTTTATATCAAACCAAATTGTATTGACTACCATGAAACGAATGCTTAACAGAATGCTGCGCTATGCCGATGCCATTGTGAAACGTGGCGTGGACAAACTGATAGATGCTATCGCGCATAGCGCGGAACCACAAACTAAAAACACTGTAACGCCACGGCAGAAAAAACGCATGCACAACGACACGGATTGCGCATCGCAAACAACTGGCCACACTACGAATTGCGGGTTGACAGAACAAGCCATCAGTCTTATGGACGAATTGTACGACATTCGATACAATGTGCATGACCGCACGCCCGAAGTGCAACGGCGCGACCAGGCGGACAAAGGGTTTGTGCCCGTGAACAAACTGGTGCGCAACACGATGGTGATTGACTTGCACGACTTGTTTTGTTCATTTATAATTTAATGTATTCTAAAATAATTTTCGTATTTTGGTAATACTTTATTTGGCGCACCCGACAAACCCTGTGGAGTAGGCCGTGCAGATGCTAACCCAAAACTGTTGCTAAACGATACATGAAGAATGGTATGTCTATGACTCCTTTTACTTGTGCACGAAAGCATTTGATCTTTGAGTTCAACGATTCAGCTGAAGCGTTAGTCTTACGTCCGTCAAAGTAGTTCAGGATTTCATCCTCATAGAATCTGATGGTATCGCGTACGGACTTGATTTCACGCAGAGTGCAGGAAGCCACTTTCTCATACCACCCCTTGAAATTCTGTTTGGCAGTCTCCTTTGTGAGTTTCTTGTTTCTGAATATGGCTCTAAGGGAGTTGATCAGATTGTATGCTTCTTCAAGTTTTGGGTAGAGTGCGAAAAGTATCTTCGCACGCTTTTTCTGCGTTGCGCTCCACTTCTCTCGGCTCATGGACAATTGCTTGCGACATCGTGTCTGTGCCTCTACAAGAGTCTCGCCATTTTCAAGCCTTTTGGGTTCAAAGCGAGTGTTCAGCCTCATAGGCTTTCTTCCGCGCTTGCTCTTCTTCCAGTTCTTCCCATGCCTTTTCCTCATTCGCTCGCGGTAAGCCTTTCTCTGCGCTGCCAGATTTTCGAGGTATTTGCGAAACTCTGCCTTCTGTCTGTTCGCCTCCTTTACGGCTTTTCGTTTCAGGCGCAGGCGTATCTCTTCGCAGCCCTCTCCACCGCGTTTTACGACATGGAAGCAGTCACGTATGACTGTGGCTTTAGGGAATGCCTCTCGGGCTATGACACGCATGCAATCTGAGAGATCCATCGTGATATTCTCAACCATTTCACGCTTATCTGCAGGTAGTTGCATGAGAACCTTCAGTACGTCAGCAGGATTCGTTCCCTTGACTACTGCTATGATTGCACCCTTGCGACCATGGGCATCCTTGTTGTGAACGATAGTGTACAGTTCGCCCTGGAGGGAGGTCTCGTCTATGCCTTGCTCCTTACCTACGTTTTGCGGAATAAGAATCCACTTGGATGCGTGATCCTTCTGCTCCCACGTCTCGAAGTTACTCAGGGCGTCCTTGTATCTTTTGGCAAACGTGGAGCTGTTAATCATGTACGTATAACCAATCTGACGAGCGGTTATCGTCTCAGAGTCCATTCGCCCTCTTTAAAAAAAGCGCGAAGTCCTTCGCGTATCGAGTGCCCTTATGCTTCAGTTCAAACTCCTTGTCAAGGTCAACACTTCTTGTTGTGCCATCCGGCATTGTCCAACGCCTTCTTCGTATGTGAAGTACCGCCTTCTTGTCTCGGGCTGGATAGTCAAGTAAACATGATTCTTCCCCAAAACCATTGCTCACGGAATCCTTCATGTCTGGTGTGCGATTGTCGCGCTCATCCAGATAGATGTGAAGCTCTGTTGTGTAAAGAACATCCTTGTCCAGAGTACGCTGTGTTGCAAAGTCTGTCACCTCGAAATATTTAAGAACTCCTTCGGGGAGGAAATATGAGGCGAGGCCCTCATACATATTTTTATTGCCATTCTGATTCATAGTGCAAAGGTACTACTTTTGGGCAATCATGTATCGTTTGGCAACTCAGTTTTTGGGTTAGCATCTGCACAGCCCTCCACAGGGTTTGTCGGGTGCGCCCTTTATTTCCATGGCCATTTATATATTCTAATAATGACATACCATCATTTGATTCATTATCATACGACCATATTAATGCTTCTAAGTTATTTTGAAAGTTACCCGGAAGTCCAGTACATGGTTCTTCTAACCAATCTTCTATTCTATCATGTAATTTTCTATAACCGGCCCAAGAACATTTATTCTTTATATTAATCTTTTTTTCTTTATCTTGTATTGCAACAATATTAAGTTCATCATGACAAAGCAAATCAATTAGACTTATTTCAATATTAAATCTTTTATAAGGATATACATCATTAGCGAGATAAATATGAAAATGGGGACATGGTCTATCACCAACTGCTGGACCATGTAATGCAATACGATATGTGTTTGTGGATACTTTAACCGTTTTATCAATAGTAGCCATCTCAACGATTGGTATTGACGGCTCTATTATATTCAACTTTTCTAGTATGTATTCTAAAATTGATTTCATGTGTCTTAATCCTTATTCTAAAGTTTTCTCTAAAAAAGGATTATGAGTATCCTAAGTAACACACGAAATCCCAATATTCGTTTTCTATACAGCGCAAATATCCAGTCTCTCCAAAATTGAAGAGACGACACGTATGTAAAAAGGTATTTTTCTCTTCTAGCTCGAAGCTATACGTGGGCATCCACAAGTATCCAAGGCTTTGGCTAATTTACAAGGACGGAGTCGAACTACCAGAAACTTAATAGCCTTGCAATGGAAACTTATTGTTACAGCTTGCACTAAGCAAGCTGAGTACAATCTTTAGCAACAGACTTTTGGGGTTCAAAGTCCTTGTATGAAACATTGAATTTCAGAATGTGCCAAATGCACACAAGTATTTTTCTGGCCACAGCTACCACTACTTTCAACTTGAATTTCTTCCTCACTTGTGTGTGAAATGCGTAAAACTTAGAGAAGTAACAATCTTTCGTTCTTGATGCAGCCCATGCGCATTGAACACTGGCAATTCTGATGAATCTGTTCCCGTGAGTAATCTTGTTCGATTTGATTTTCTTGTTACTTTCGTCATTTCTTGGGTTGAAACCGCACCAAGAGACGAGATGTTTGGCACTCGGGAACGCATTTACGTCTGGACCTATCTCGGCAAGGACTGTCAGGGCGGAACGCTCGCTTACACCCGGGATTGTCTGAAGGTTCTTCATCTGTTCCTCAAACTCCCTGTTGCAGATTTCCCGCATTTTTTCAATGCATTTGTTCTTGTTATCCTCCAATAAGGCTGATTCTGCAACATATTGTGCAAGCATGTCTATTTCAGCTTCGGAAACGACACCTGTAAGTGCTGCCAGTATCGTATCCTCGCCATGCTTGTTTATAATGCGTTTGTGTACGAGCATAAGTAGTTCTTGCGGTGAAGTTACACCTTCAGATATACGCTTGACAACATTTTTGTAACTCTTGCAATCTGTATTGGACACATAGTTACTCAAACGAATATTACAGCGCTGCAATATCGCATCAATCTTGGAATACTTTCTTACTAATTCCGCATTCAACTCGAATATTCGTCTGTCGTACAAGCGGAGTTGTTGGATTAAAGGAGGTGGAATAAAGCTTCCACGAATTAGTTCCTTCATGACGCATTCCGCAATCCATTGAGCATCCTTGACATCACTTTTACGCCCAGGAAGTTGCTTAATAAAGTAAGGATTAACCAACTTGAGTTCAAATGAATCAACAAGTACGCGCCAGATGGGAATCCAATACACACTTGTGCTTTCCATTGCGACTTCGCTGACTTCGTTTTCTGCCATAAAATCGCGCATGGAATCGAGTTGTGGAGTCAAAACGCCGTATACGCGTTCTATTTTCTCCCCGTTTTCTCGCAAAATACAGAGATATACACTATCTTTGTGCACATCAAGCCCTGCTACAGTTTTCATAAGCTTTTAATTTAATTAGGCGTTAGAGCCTGTTTTCCCACAAATATACGGGATTTTGGCAACATTTGCCAATATAGGAAACTGAAGCGGGCTTGATTTATGTTTTGCTGCGGTCCCTTTTTTATCTCGTGGGCATGTGATTGGAAATTCTCATCTTAATTTACATTGCTGTCCGATTAAACGCCAAGACGCTACTTTTCCTGTCTTAGACCCTTTATAAATAGTACTTCATGCTCTTTATTTCAAAAAGTAAGCCCCTTTATTTAGCAGCACATGGATGCAGAAGCTATTATTGACAGAAGTTAGCTATCACGTTGTCCATGACAGACTTTAATGCTTTTGCCCTGTAAGGTTGGGTGTTGTTTTAGGGATTTCTATTCGTTGTTATGATTGTTCGGTGAAAAGTAAACATGCGAACGGACTCAAACACCAAACGCAAGCACTAATGGGGGCGACGCGTCTCGCGTCGGGAAAAGATTCAGCTATTATTTAGTATAGCTTGTATCTTTCCTTTTAATTATCCCGACGCGAGACGCGTCGCCCCCATTAGTGCTTGCGTTATTTGCAGCGCGTTTCAGGCAACTTATAATGCAACAAAAACGGTCGCGCTTTTGATGCCAATTTTGAAAAACGCGCTAACGGGGCAGCGTGTCCTTACGGTGTGCTGTGCCCGTTAGCGCGTGTGGCGTGCTATGGTGTTTAGGCAAAGGTGAATTGCTCGAGCTTGAGTGTGCCGAGCTTTTCGAGTTGGCCTACATAGAGTTTGAAGTGGTCGGCGGCCATGTGCTTTTTAAGCGAAGCCTCGTCCTGCCATGTTTCGCAAATCATGAACACGTCGGGGCGGGTAGCGCTCTCGAAGGTGTCGTAAGCAATGTTGCCCTCGTCCTTCAACGAAGCGGCGGTCAAGGCAATAGCGGCCTGCAGGGCCTCGTCATACTTGCCCTCGTTGGCCTGGAAAAAACAGTTTAATCTAAGCATAAGTTTATGAGTTTAGAACGTTTAGAACATATATGCCAGCTGCACCTGGAAGGTGTTGGTCTTGTACTTCAATTCCAAATCCTGGCTCTCACCCTCGTTAACGCCAACGCCGTTAAGAATGGCCTTGCCGGCCTTGCCAAGGGCAAAGTTGTAACCCACGCTGGCCTCGAGGTGCTTGAACAAACGCACACCGGCACCAATGTTCCATGTGGTGTTGAGGTTTTCGCGGCTAAAGTTATTGCCTGTGCCAAGATTATTGAACTTCATGTTTTGCAAGGCAAAGCCAAACTGCGGACCGGTGTAGGCAAACACGCTGGCCGAGCTGCCAAGCCCTATGCTGTAGCGCAGGTTAATGGGTATTTCGATGGTGCGGTATGTCTGGCTCTGCGACACTTTGTCATACACCACGTTACCGTCAATGTAGCCTTCCTGCGTAATGTTGAGCTTGCGCTGTGAGTACTGCAACGAGGCATCTACGCCAAGTCCCATGACCGTGCTGAACACAATTTTAGGACCCACATACCAGCCCGACTTGTTGTCGGAACTGAAGTTATTCTTCATGTCGCCCGAATACTTTACCTTGGTCAGGTCATAACCAGCCACAATACCGTAGCTGAACTTCTGCGCCTTGGCTGTAAGGCCTGCAAAGGCCACGAGCAGTGAAAGGCAGAGTGCTGAAAACTTTTTCATGTTGTAGTTGTTATAATTGTTTATTGTGTTGTAATCAGAATGGGAAGAAGAGCGGAATGACCAGTATGGCCACAATGCCCATTACGATTTGCAGCGGCAATCCCACCTTTACGTAGTCCATAAAGTTGTAATGTCCTGCATTCATCACCATGGCGTTAGGCGGTGTGCATATAGGTGTGGCAAAGCAGGCACTTGCCGCCACGGCAGCCGTCATCATGAATGGTGTGGGCGACACGCCGAGTTGTTCGGCAGCAGCCCAGGCTATGGGTGCCACCAATATGGCCGTGGCCGAATTGCTGATAAAGGTGCTCAGCACCGAAGTTACCACATACACACCCGCCATGGCGGCTATCGGGCCATAGGCATGCAGCCCCTCCACCAGTGTGGTGGCAATCCACTCCGAAATGCCGGTTTTAGAGAGCGCAGTGCTCATGGGCATCATGGCCGCAATGAGCACGATGCTCTCCCAACCTATCATTTTATAGGCCGCGTCCACACTGCGCACACAACGTGTCAGCACCATGAGCAGCCCCGCTATGATAACCACCGCCACGGGTTTCACCCCCAGTTGGTCGGCAAATACCATGCAGCCCACCATCAGTGCCATTATCACAGCGGCCACGGGTGCTTTGTGGTCGAGTGCCACGCTCTCGGCCTCCTCGGCCGGCGAGCCTATCACAATCCACTCGCGGTTCTTTTTAGCCATGCTCTCAATGCCCTTCCACTCGCCATGCACAAGCAGCATGTCGCCATTTTTAACGGGCGCGTCGAGCACATTCTCAAACAAGTAGTTGCCCTGGCGCTTTACAGCCAGCACGTTCACACCAAAGCGCTCCCTGAAGTTGGCTGTGCGCAGTGTGCGGTTTATAAGCGACGAGTCGGGCGATATAAGCACCTCGGCCAGCCCAATTTCGTAAAAGTCGAGCTTGGCCTTGCCCTCGCGTTCCTCGTCCTCAAACACCGACAGGTTGTGGTCGGCGGCAAAAGCCTCCACCTGTTCGCGATGCCCCAGCACATAAAAGGTGTCGTCGGCCTGCAGCACGGTGTTGGCCGTCACCGCCTCCTGAATGCTTGAGCTGAATATGGTGTGGTTGGCACGCCGCACCTCGAGTATGGTGATGCCGTACTGGTGGCGTATGTCGAGCTCGCCCACGGTCATGCCCTCAAGGTGCATGCTGCCGCTTTGAGCCTTGAGTCTGAACACGAGGTCGGCAATGTGATACTCGTGCAGCAGGTCGGCCAGCGAGTTGTCGGTGCGGCTGTCGGCTCCCTCACGCGCCTTTTTGCCAAGCATAAAGCGGCAAAGGGGGTAGAGCAGGGCAAAGCCCACCGCACAGCAAATGATGCCGATTGGCAGAAAGTCGAAGAAGGCAAAGCCCTCGCGTCCGTTGTCGCGCAAATAGCCGTCGACAATAAGGTTGGGCGGTGTGCCTATCAGGGTGAGTATGCCACCCATCGAGCTGGCAAAGGCCAGCGGCATCATGAGTTTGGTCGGACTGGTGCCGGCGCTTTTGGCCATGGCCAGAATGATGGGCAGCAGCAGGGCCACCGTGCCGGTGTTGCTCACAAAGGCCGCCACCACGCTGGTCACTATCATTACAAGGAAGAAGAGCTTCACCTCGCTCGTGCCGGCAAGTTTGAGCAGGCGTCCCGATATGGTGCGCGCCAAACCCGTTTGAAACACGGCGCCGCCCACCACAAACAGGCCAATCATCATGACCACGGCAGAGTTTGAAAAGCCCGCCAGGGCCTCGCCGGGGGTGAGCACATTGGTTACAAGCAGCAGGGCGAGCGAACTGAGCGCCACAATGTCCGACCTCACCTTGTCGGCTATAAAGGCCACAATGGTAAGGGCAAACACTGCTATTACGATGGCCACCTGGCCCGAAGGTGAGGCAAACCATGTGCCTACAGTTTGTAAGGTTTCCATGGATATAAGATTACTGTGAGTTAAGGTTGTGTGTAAATTACTACGGACAAAAGTAGGCTATACTTTCAACATAACCAAATAAATGTTTTATTTTTGCCGCCAAAACGCTTATATATATGGTACTGCAACGTAAAAAGAACTCGCACAACCCTTTTGCCTTTAAGGCGGGTAGCAAAAAGAAGTCCACGGGCAAACGCGTGGGCAAGTCGAAACGCGAAAAAGCTAATAACCAACTCAACCGCAGAGTGAAGTAACGTGGTAATGGGCTGACGCCGTAGCGTTGATTGGCAGCCGCTAACGCGGGAAACAGAAGAACAAAAGAACATAAGGACATAAGGCCGCTGCGCGGCTGACAGCCACGGACTGACGTCTGCGTGGCTCAAGAACATAAGGGCTAACGCCGTAGCGTACCAAGTACTACTCAAGTAGTTAACGCTACGGCGTCAGCCCTTATGTCTCTTAAAGTTTGGAACGCAGTTCCCAGACTTCCAAATTATGTCTCTTATGTAGCTTATGTTCTTATGTTCCCGCGGTAAGCGCTACAAAAGTCTCCACCTCGGCGTCAGCCCTTATGTTCTTGAGCCACGCAGACGTCAGTCCGTGGCTGTCAGCCGCACAGCGGCCTTATGTTCTTCTGTCCTTATGTTCTTCTGTTTCCCGCGTTAGCGGCTAACACACTCCACAACTTATGTTCTTCTGTCCTTATGTTCTTCTGTTTTCCGCGTTAGCGGCTGCCAAGCAACGCTACGACGTCAGCACATTACCACATCAACACACCAGCGCATTGACTTATTTTTATTACTTTTGCACACAATAAGTCCGACGGATTAGGGAAACGGGTGTGAATCCCGTGCAGTCCCGCTGCTGTATGCCCTTTGTTCCGACGCTCCAATGTGGCCACTGCTTTGTGTCGACACGACCAAAGTGGGAAGGCGGAGTTGCCGGGGGATAAGCCAGAATACCTGCCGCCGGCCCTGGCAAGCATACTTGCCGGTGACGTATGACCAAGCTCCCGAGGAGGGGCTGGCTACAACACATCACCCAACACACTACACACATCAAGCATTGATAGCCCTTATTGTATCCGCATGTATCACCCTGGCGGAGCCTGACACGCTGCGCACTGCCGAAGTCACCGCCCAACGGCGCGTGGCCGGACTGGCCACTGCCGTTACCGTGCAACGCATCGACTCGGCAGACATCATGCGACGTGGCATCACAAGCACCGCCGACGCGCTGCGTCGCATGGCGGGCGTCAACCTGCGCGACTACGGCGGGGCCGGCGGACTTAAAACGGTGAGCGTGCGCGGACTGGGAGCCGGACACACGGCCGTGAGCTACGACGGACTGGCCGTGACCGACACGCGACAGGGGCAAATTGACATGGGACAGTTCTGCATTGACAATCTGGCGGACATTGAACTGCAAACGCTCGACAACGCACAACTGCTCGTGCCTGTACGCAACATGGCCTCTGCCGTGGTGAACATGCACACTCCCTGGAGCCTCAACCCCGACCACCGATGGCACGCCACAACCACACTGCAACATGCCTCGTTCAACACCTGGGCACCCGCCCTCACGCTCAACAAGGCATGGCGCAGCGGCACTGCCATGAATGTGAGCAGCAACTACTTCTTTGCCGACAACAACTATCCCTTTACGCTGAAAAACGGACTCACCACCTCACACCTCACTCGTAACAACAGCCGCATGCAGCGCGTCACCACCGAGGCCAATGTGAGGCAAACACTCAGCCACGGGGGCATGGTCACCGCCAAAGCTTACTTTTACCACAACTACCGCCACCTGCCCGGCATGGTGCACTACTATGTGAACAATGGCACGGAGCGCCTGCTCGAGCAAACGGCTTTTGGCCAGGCACACTGGCAGCAGCAGTGGCAACGGCTGAGTGTGTTTGCGGCAGCTAAATACAACTGGCAAACAAGCCAGTACACCGACATAGGGGGGCAATATCCCGGCGGCGCACTGCACCAAAACTATTGGCAGCGCGAGGCATACGCCACAGCCGGGGCGGCACTGCACCTCACGGCATGGCTGCAAGCAGCCTACACCACCGACTATTCACACGCCTCACAGAACAACAACCTGCCCACCGACCGTGCCGTGAGCCGCGACACCTGGCTGCAGGCCCTCGCGCTGCAACTGCACACCGCGCGCTGGCAACTGATGGCACGCGGCATACTGCACTGCTACTGGAACCACATGCGCCACGGCACGGCTGCGGCCAACGCACAACGCCTCACCCCAAGCCTTACAGCCTCGTATTTGGCAGTGCGCGCACCGCTATGGCTCTACCTCAGGGCGGGCTACAAGGAGAGTTTCCGCATGCCCACCTTCACCGAGAACTATTACTACCACCTGGGCTCCGCCACCCTCAAGCCCGAACTCACGCGCCAACTCTCGGCAGGGCTCACCATGCAGGCCGCTCCCAGCCGCAAGTGGTGGCCACTGGTGGCCCTTACGGCCGATGGCTACTACAACCGCGTGGCCGACCGCATTGTGTCGGTGCCCTACAACCTGTTTGTGTGGCGCACGGTCAACATGGGCGATGTGCGCACCGCCGGACTCGACGTCACGCTGCAGAGCACATGGCAACCTGTGCCACGCCACACCTTGCTGCTGGCTGCCAACTACACCCTTCAGCACAGCACCGACCACACGTCGGACAAACTCTCCACCTGGCACAAACAACTGGCTTACACCCCGGTGCACAGCGGGGCGGCCTCGCTCACCTGGCAGAATCCGTGGGTGGCTGTGGTGGGCAGTGTGTCGTACGCTTCACTACGCTGGTGTAACAATGAGCATATAGCCAACACCAATTTGCCGGCCTACGCAGAGTGGGGATTTGCCATCTACCGCACACTGCAACTGCGTCATTCACAACTCACTTTGCGTGCCGACTTGGTAAATGCCTTTGACAAACGCTATGAGGTAATCGGGCGCTACCCCATGCCCGGACGCTCCTACAGACTCAGCATCAAATACCAATTATAAGGTGAAGAGTTAACAAGTTGACAAGTTGAAGAGTTGACAAGTTGAAGAGTTAACAAGTTGACAGGTTAACAGGTTAACAGGTTGACAGGTTAACAGGTTGACAGGTTAACAGGTTGACAGGTTAACAGGTTGACAAGTAAGTATGTTCAACACTACTTACTGAATGGTAAGGAGCTTAATATATTTGGCATACTTACCTGCAAACCCGACAACTTGTTTACTAAATTCTACAACGCATATATCAACAATACAATAATAACACAACTATTATATTAAATCAATTATGCTTAAACAACTCAAGTTTGCAGCCATTGCGCTGCTCGTAGCGGTAGGTTTCACCGCTTGTTCTGAAGATGACCCCGCACCCGTTATTCCTCCAGCTCCAATTACCCCCACTGATTCCGTTGCCCCTGCTGATTCCATTATCAACCCCATGCGCGGTGAGGCCGGCATGTACGTTATCAACCAAGGCAACTCTTATGGCAACGTGGCCGGTGCACTCGACTTCATTGCACAAAACGGCACCAAAACCGACAGCGTGTTCTTCAAGGCTAACGGCAAGTTGATTGGCGACGCACCGCAAAAGCCCATCATCTACGGATCAAAGATGTATGTGCCCGTATATGCTTCGAACCTCGTATGGGTGCTCGACGCCAACACTGCCACTGTAATAGCCAGCGTACAAACCAACCAACCCGAAGCAGTATGCGCCAGCAACGGCCATGTGTACATCAGCAACAACGACGGCTTTGTCACCCGCATCGACACCACAAGCTACACCAAGTCAGCCCCGCTGGCTGTAGGCCCCAACCCTTATGGCATAGCTGCCGCCAATGGCAAGGTGTACGTGGCTTGTAGCGATGCCAACAATTATGGCGCAGGTTATGCCAACTCGGCCATTGCCGTAATTGACGAGGCTACCTTCAGCAAGGTGAAGTCCATCACCAACGAGGGCATTACCGACCCTTGGGAGATGGCTGCCGACAACTCGGGCAATGTGTACGTTACCACGCCCTACACCGCCAACAAGGTGTGGAAGATTGATGCCAACGACAATGTGTCGGCACTGTGCGACGGTACTTATATTGCCACCAACACTCAAAACCGCACATCGCGCGCTACGGGCAAGCAGGACTTGCTCTATGTTATCCATGCCGTGACCGACTGGAGCACTTACACCACCACCATCAGCAGCAGTGTGTACAATGCAGCCACTGGCGCACAGTTGAGCAACAATTTCCTGCAAACTCCCGCCAACACCACCGAGTACACCTTTGCCCCCATCTGTATGGACGTGAACCCGGCCAACGGCGACATTTATGTTTGCTCTGACAACGGCTCTAATGGTTATGCCAAGCCCGGCTACATCAACGTATACACCAGCAATGGTGCATTCAGCAAGCGCATTGCCACAGGCATTCACCCCTATGGCGTGATATTTAAGTAAGCAACGCTCGCGCTGCGAGCAAATGTGCAGATACAAAGATGTGCAGATGATGTAATTGTATATCATCTGCACATCTTTATATCTGCACATTTGTGTACATCAGCAAGCAGCGCCCGCCTGGCTCTCCAAATAATGCGCTATTCCGTCTTCATCATTCGAGAGCGTTACAAAGTCAGCTTCGGCGCGCACCTCGGGGGCAGCGTTAGCCATAGCCACCCCGATGCCGGCCAGTCGCAACATTGAAAGGTCGTTATAGCCATCGCCAAAAGCTATCATGTCGGCCGGCTGCTGACCAATGAGGCTCAGCAAGCGCATGAGCGACTGCGCCTTGTCAATGCCCTTGGGCACCAGTTCGAGAAAGAAAGGAGCCGAGCGGAACACCTCCATGTCATTCCCCACCACATCAGCCAGTTCAACCTCGGCACGCACCATGTCGTCGGGGGGTCCCGTCATGAGCAGTTTGGTAGGTTGCGGCTCAATGGCCTCGAGCAAGTTATCCACACCCCGTATAGCCATATTGTTAATACGGCTCTCCTCGTGCACATATTCATCGTCAGGTATTTCCGTCACAATGTCGTGTCCCACATATCCCAGCAAGGCATAGTGGTGTTGGCGCGCATACTGGTGCAGCACCGGAATGACCTGTGCCGGCAGGTGTTTGGCATAGATAAGCTCTTTACTTTTCCAGTCCACAATTTGTCCGCCGTTGTACGACAGGATATAGCCGCCGCGTTTTTCCATTTCGAGGCATTCGGCCACCGGCGCAATGCCATAAGTGGGGCGTCCCGAAGCCAGCACCAGCACAGCCCCATTGGCCTCAGCATCGAGCAGTGCCTGGCGTGTGCGCGGTGTTACTTTCTTTTCGCTATTAGTAAGCGTACCATCAAGGTCTAAACTGATTATCATGAAATAGGTGTTGAATTATTGTAGAAATTGGCATCAAAAGCGAGGCCGTTTCTTGGAACATTTTAAGTTGCTTAAAAACGCGCTGCCAAAAATTGCAAACACTAATGGGGGCGACGCGTGGTAGCGTTGGGTGCTTGAGTTTATCACAGAATGGCATCATTAGGCAGCACAAATCGCAAGCACTAATGGGGGCGACGCGTCTCGCGTCGGGAAAATATGCAGATTTATTTAATAGAGTTCGTAATTTCCTCCTTTCTCTACCCCGACGCGAGACGCGTCGCCCCCATTAGAGGTAGCGTTGGGTGGTAGCGTTTGGTGCTTGAGTCCGTTCACATGCTTACGTTTTACCGGACTGCAATAATTGAGAAATTACCACATTGCCACATTAACGATATGCGCTCGTCGCCTCCCACATCACAATGCCAGCCGTCACGCTCACATTCATGCTGTGCTTTGTGCCATACTGCGGAATTTCGAGAGCCTGGTCACAAGCGTCCACCACGTCCTGCCGTACCCCCTTCACCTCATTACCCATCACCAGGGCATAGCGTTTTGAAGGGTCGAACTTGAAGGCACCCAGTTTAAGGCTGCCCTCCACCTGCTCCACCGCCAGCACCACGTAGCCCGCCGCCTTGAGTTCGCTTACAGCCTGCAGCGTGTCGTTGTAGTAGCGCCATGTCACAGAGTCCTCGGCCCCGAGAGCCGTTTTGTGCATCTCGGCCGAAGGCGGTGTGGCCGTAATGCCACACATATACACCGCCTCAATGCGCATGGCATCGGCCGTGCGCAACACACTGCCCACATTGTGCACCGAGCGTATGTTGTCGAGCACCATCACAAGCGGCACCTTGGGGGCCTGCTTAAAAGTGTCAACGTCTATGCGGTTAAGATCCTCAACAGTAAGTTTTCGCATTGCTTGTATATTATTGAAGTTTCCGATTTAGGTTCGCACGGTCTGAATCATCGTGCAAGGCGAATGCAATCAAGTTTGCTTGAATTGCTGAGCCGCAGCCGATGATGTCAATAAAACGCGCTGCGAACAAACGCAAGCACTAATGGGGGCGACGCGTCCCGCGTCGGGATAGAGAAAGGAGGTAAATACGAACGCTACTAAATAATAGCTGCATATTTTCCCGACGCGAGACGCGTCGCCCCCATTAGTGCTTGCGTTCGTTGCTTGGGGCCTTTCAGTCCGTACCCGTCTTGCCTGCAAAGTTACGAAAACCCCGTGGATAACCCCGTGCATAAACTGTGGAAAAGCTGTGGAGAGGGGTGGGGATAACCTATGCCCCCGCATGGCCGTATGGCCCAATATGGTTATCCACGAGTTCACAACGTTTTACGCAGTATTTCACCACCATAGTCCACAGTTTTCGGCCACTTTCCACAAACTTTTTTTGTACACCTAAAAGTTTTCAACAGGGTGTGAAATAGTCACACCACATGCCGCCAACCCACCTTTATAAATAGGCATTTTGCCCCAACCACAGGCTGTGGATAAAAATGTGAGTAACCCCGTGCAAAACGGGGATAACTTACTGACCAAATTTTGGGCTAAAAAACTATGCACACTTTCCACAGCCATATATACCCAACATAGGTATCTTTAATTTTAATCTATAGAATAAAAAAGAAAATAGAATAGTGAGTATATGAGGGAATGAGCCGGTGTGTGGAAAAACCGTTCGCCCCCTTGTTGGCAATGTGGTCGTACCAGGGTGTTTCGCCCCGTGCCCCACCGCGCGGTTACGGCATGGGGCGAGCGGGTTTTCTGTTACGGGAGGGCGGTATTTCTGTCGGAGCAAACCGAATGCCGCTCCCCCGTAACAGAAAACACGCTCCCCCGTAACCGGAAATCGGCACAGCCAGTGCCGTGACGCGGCAGAGCGGCAGAGGCCATTGGGCAACGGTTGACAGGTAGTGGCACATGGCGTGAATGAACATCGCTCTACTTCCATATTTTACCACCTATGCCGTGTTTTCGACCACTTATGCACACCAACTAAATTATTTTTAAGAAAAAGCAGATTAAGACGTGCTAATAACAATAAATATTCATACCTTTGTGGCATAAGGCAAACACTTATTTACATCTAAAGGCATACGCTTGCCAGTATGATACGAGTTAGTTTGCGGAACTTATAGCGACAATTAAACACATTACTTAAACCTATAACCCCTCTACAGATTATGGCAAACCCACTATTCAAGCACCTATTGGTAACGGGAATGCTCTGTGCCGGAACAACCCTGTTGTTCACTGGTTGCATTGACGATTCCTACGATCTCGATAAAGTAGACCTTACCATGAAACTCAACACCGACGGACTCGGTGTGAAACTTGGCAATACCGACCTCATTGCACTGGCCGACATACTTGACGAAGACGAAACAGTGAAAACCGAGGCTAACGGACTTTACTACCTGGTGAAGGACGGCACCTCAAACTTCAACGTCAAGGTGGACAACATGACCACCAGTTTTAACGACACCAAGCTCGACATGAATACGCCTGTACTTCAATACAACGATGTATTCGAGCAGCTGAGAGATAAAGGCATACCCGTAACACATGGCAGCACACTGCCCATACCGGCCGGCTTTGAGATGCACGGCAGCGCCGAGGGTGACCAGGAGGTTGACTTCAAAATTACGGATGTGAGCGACGTGAAGCAGGTTAAGACCATCGACCTGCAACGCTCAAAGGTGGCCTTGACACTGACCGAGGCCAATCAACCCGCCTCACTCAACCTGGGTGTGACACACCTTAAAAATGTCCGCCTCTATCTGCCCAAATTCCTCGGTGTGACCGATGTGGCTCCGGGCTGGGAACTGAAAGAAGGCAATGTGCTTGTGTACACTCTTAACGGCGGCACATACAACTACAACCGCAACAATCCTGAAATTTGCTCTGTCTACCTCAACAAGGTGGCGCTCGACCAAACCACACATAAAGGCAAGGTGGAGAATGGCGGCATAGAACTGACCCCCAACGAACTCAAGGTGAGAATGACTGCCGAGCAAGTGTACTTTAAAAACCGTGCCGGACGCGAGCTCAGCATGAACGAGGGCGACCAGGCTTCGGTGCGCCTCGACATAAAGGTGCCCAACAATGTGCTCAACATCAGCCAGGTGACGGGTATATTCAATCCGGCCATCAATCCCGACAACGAGCGCATCGACGTGAGCAGCGACCTGCCCGATTTCCTGCAGGACAAGGACGTGCGCATTGTGGCCACCAACCCCACCATACGTTTCCATGCCAACATGAGCACACTGCCCGTGGGCATTGACATGAGAGGTACGCTCACGGCAGTGAAGGAGAATGGCGCCTTTGAAAACGGTGCCACCACCAAGGTAGTAAAGCTTGACAAGAGCGTGATGAACATGGGATGCGACAACTATGTGTACTACTATCAGGGCAATGCCCCCTACGACCCCGAAGGGGCCAAGGCCGGTGCTGCCACGGTGAAGAACACGGCTAACATTGGCGACCTCATTACCGAACTGCCCGATTACCTGGAGGTAAATCTTAAGAACAATCAAATCAACGTAAAGGAGGAGTACTACACCGTGCAGCTTGGCCGCGACTATCATGTTGATGCCGACTACAGCGTGTTTGTGCCATTTGAGTTTGACCGCGGCTTGAAGGTGGTGTACAACGACTCTACCGAGAGCATGCACAGCGACCTCAAGGACCTCAGCGCCACTGGTACACTCGAGGTGATGGCCGATGCTTACAACACCATTCCGCTCGAGCTGCTCGTGGGCTTGAAGGCTGTAGATGTGGACGGCAATGAGGTGCCTGTTGAGTTCAACACCGCCGAGGCCCATGTGGCTCCGGGCGACGGCAGCACCTACACCATGAACGGCGAGGTGAAGCAGCGCAGTGGCTCAGAGGTGATGACACCTATTAAGATTACTGCCAAACTTGATGACAAGGACTTGCTCAGCCGCATCGACAAGCTGTGCTTCAACATACATGCCGACGCTACTGGCAGCAACAAGTTGGTGTCTACCCAGTACCTCAAGCTTAACAATATCAAGATCAAGCTCCATGCGGGTGTGATTGCCGATTTCAACTAAATCCCTTTCATAGTCTAATACAATACTCTGACCAATATGAAACTACGTCATATACTCTCACTGGCCGCCATGCTGGCACTGCCTGCTGCGGCACAGACCGAAGTGAGCACAACTTACTTCATGAACTCTTCGACCTCACGCCACGACATCAACCCTGCCTTGCTCGACAAGCCGTATGTGTCGATGCCGTTATTGCCACTGGGCGACTTCAGCGTGGGGACAACGGGTAACATCGGACTGAAAAAGTTTGTTTATAAAATGGGGCCCGACTGGCAGGGCTACGGCGAGAACGGCAACACCCTTACCACCTTTATGCACCCCAATGTGGACGCTGGTGAGTTCCTTGGCGGACTGAAGGACAAGAACCGCCTTTCGGTTAACCTCAAATATCAGTTGTTCGGCTTTGGCTTCAAGGCTTTTGGCGGCATCAACTCGGTAGAGCTCAATGTGCGCTCCAACACCAATCTGTGTCTGCCCAAAACGCTGTTTGAGTTTATGAAGAACATCGGCAGCCAGGAGTACGACATTACCAACCTGGGTGTGCGCACCGAAAACTATGCCGAGTTGGGCTTGGGCCACTCGCACAAAATTGACGACAAATGGACTGTGGGCGGCAAGCTCAAGTTCCTCTTTGGTTTGGCTTATGCCGATGTGTCGGGCAAGGACGTGCGTTTCCAGCTGGCCGAAGACAAGTGGCAGGTGAGCGGCGACGTGCAGGCTGTGGCCTCGATCATGAAAACCGAGTTCAAGCAGTCGGACAAGACGGAGCCTGTTGAGAATGTGCAGCCCGGCGAACTGCCGCGCCACCGCATCAAGGAGCTTGGCGACTTTAAGGGCGGTTTGGCTGGCTTCGGTATGGCCGTTGACTTGGGTGCCACCTACAAGGTGATGGAAGACCTCACGGTGAGCGCAGCCCTTACCGACCTGGGCTTTATAAACTGGAGCAATGCACAGCACGCCTCATCGGCCGGCCATTGGGAATTTGAAGGCTTTGGCAATGGTAACTATGGCGAAGAAATACCCATCAACAAGGACGGCCGCGACCTTGGCGACCAGTTTAAGGACCTTGGCGACGACCTTGGCGATGCCTTTGCCGTGTACGACGATGGTGTGAAGTCGGCCACCCGTGCTTTGGCTGCTACCCTCAGCCTCGGTGCCGAGTATACGCTGCCGGCTTATCGCAACTTGCGTTTCGGTTTCCTCTATCAGAGCCGCATGGCGGGTCGCCACAGCTACCACCAGGGTCGTTTCTCGGCCAACGTGGCGCCTGTTAAGTGGTTCGATGCCTCGTTGAGCATGGGCTTTACCAGCACAGGTGTGCAGGGTGGTCTTGTGGCCAGTCTCCACGCCAAGCACTTCAACTTTACCATCGGTACCGACCGCTTCTTTGGCAAATTGAGCAAGCAGGGCATTCCCCTCAACCGTGCCAACAGCAACATCGCCATTGGCATGTCGTTCCCGTTGTAGGATAATGTGCTAATGAGTTAATATGGCAATGTGCCAATATGTTAATGAGCAGACGCCGTAGCGTTGCTTGTTGGCATATTGGCACATTGTTATATATTGCTGTAGGGTGAAACGTAACGGACTCAAGCGCCAAACGCTACCTCTAATGGGGGCGACGCGTCTCGCGTCGGGCATTTTCAATACTCGTCCCGCGCGTCGGGATTTAAGGCAAAGGTTCACAGACAGGTGCGTAATTCGTGCTGTTTGTGAGCCTTTATTCTGTGTGTGAGCATGGCATTTTTCCCGACGCGAGACGCGTCGCCCCCATTAGAGGTAGCGTTTGGCGCTTGAGTCCGTTCGCAAGTTTACGTTTCACCGGGCAGCGATAATTGCCATATCAGCCCATTGGTTCATAGCCATTTGCAAGCATATTAGTGGGGAAAGCAAGCGTAATTGCGCAGAAAGCAGTATATTTGCGGTTAATAACCACCTTTTATTTAATACCACAACTTATAATAGTAACAACAAATGAAAGTAATAAACCTGGGCGAACGGAGTTCGGTTATAAACTCATACATGGCGCAGCTGCGCGATGTGGAAGTGCAGAAGAACCGCACCCTCTTTCGCCGTAACATGCAGCGTATAGCCCGCGCCACAGCCTATGAGGTGAGCCGCACGCTGCAATACTCTGAAAAGGCCATCACCACACCGCTGGGCGTGAAACAAGTGCCTACCTACGACGACCGCATTGTGGTAGGTACGGTGCTGCGTGCCGGTGTGGCATTTCACGAGGGATTTCTCGACACGTTTGACCAAGCCGACTCGGCCTTTGTGGCCGCTCACCGTGACGAGGGCAAGCGCGAGGATATTAAAATACACGTTGACTACATAGCCGCTCCGCAGTTGGACGGCTGTACCTTTTTGATGGTGGACCCCATGCTTGCCACTGGTGGTTCGCTCGAACTCTCTTACAAGGCATTCCTTACACACGGCACACCGGCCAAACTGCACATTTGCTGTGCCATTGCCGCACAAGAGGGCATTGACCACTTGTGCCGCGTGTTCCCCGACGATGTCACACTCTGGGTGTCGGCCGTCGACCCTATCCTTAACGACCAGGCTTACATCGTGCCTGGACTTGGCGATGCCGGCGACTTGTCTTTCGGTCCGAAATTGGATTAGAGGGTTAGGGTAGGTTAGAGGGTTATGAGGTTATGAGGTTATGAGGTTATAAAGTAACCTTTGTGTGTTAGGTAGGTTATGGTAATCTTTTAACCCTCTAACCTCATAACCCCTTAACCTCCCTCTAAACCTCATAACCCCCTTACCTCATCTCCCTCCTCCTTGCTTGCCTAACACACAAAGGTTACTTTATAACCTCATAACCCCATAACCTCCTCCTATATATGAAGAAACTCTTATCCCTTTTGTTACTGCTTGCCCTTGGCTGCGGTACAGTCTCTGCCCACGATTTCAAGATAGAAAAGGGGCAATTTGTGCTCGATGGCAAACCCATCACTCTGGTGTGTGGTGAAATGCACTATCCGCGCATACCACAGGAGTACTGGCGCGACCGACTGTTGCGTGCCAAAGCCATGGGCCTTAACTGCATATCAACCTACGTGTTCTGGAACATTCATGAGCGCCAGCCGGGCAAGTTCGACTTTACCGGCGAAGCCGACCTGGCCAAGTTTATACGCACAGCGCAGGAACTGGGCCTCTATGTGGTGCTCCGTCCCGGCCCCTATGTATGTGCTGAATGGGACTTCGGCGGCTTCCCCTATTGGTTGCAGAACAACAAGCACATGAAGTGGCGCAGCGACGACCCCGACTTTCTGGCCGCTTGCCAGCGCTACATCACGCGACTGGGCAAGGAAGTGAGCAAGTACTGCGTGGGCAATGGCGGCAATGTGCTGCTTGTGCAGGTAGAAAACGAGTATGGCTCATACAGCAACGACCGCGTGTATATGGGCAAAATACGCGACATGTTGGAGAAGGCCGGCTTTAATGCCCCCTTCATCACCTGCGACGGCGCAGGCCAAATGCCCAACGGCTACATGAAGGGCGTGCTGCCCACAGTTAATGGTTCGGTGGGCGAGGAAGTAAAGCGCGCCATCGACCGCTTCTATCCTGGCGGCCCCTACTTTGTGGCAGAATTCTATCCCGCATGGTTCGACGTGTGGGGACAAGGACACTCACGCCGCGACTACCGCTCGCCGGCACAGCAAATTGACTGGATGCTCGGTCATGGCGTGTCGGTTAATATGTACATGTTCCACGGTGGTACGAACTTTGCCTATACCAATGGTGCCAACACCATAGGTAGTGGCTATGAGCCACAGCCCACCAGCTACGACTACGATGCACCGCTCAGCGAGTCGGGTGTGGCCACACCCAAGTATTATGCTTTCCGTGAGGTGATACAGAAACACTTGCCCGCCGGCGAAACGCTGCCCGATGTGCCTGCTGCCAATCCTGTGGCCACCTTTGCACAGGTGCAGCTGCTCGACAGTGTGCCCCTGCGTGCCGCCTTCGGACGCAGCATGCAGTCTGAACGTCCGCTCACAATGGAAGAGGCCGGACAGGACTTTGGCTACATTCACTATCAAACTACCGTTGAAAAGGGTGGCAAGGGCCGACTCGTTCTGCGCAAGTTGCGCGATTATGCCATCGTCTTTGTCAATGGCAAGCGTGTAGGGTCGCTCGACCGCCGTTTCAGCCAGACGGGCATGATGGTAGACATACCCGATGGTGCCAAACTCGAAATATTGGTGGAGAACGTGGGCCGCATAAACTATGGTCCCGACTTGCTCGACAACCATAAGGGCATCACCGAGAGCGTAAATTTCTGTGGCAAGGAACTGAAGGGCTGGACCACCACGCCGCTTCCACTCTATCAGCTCACCAAAATGCCGCGCTGCCAGGCTCCCGAAAAGGGTAACCACGACATGGAGGGCGTGGCTTTCCACCGCGGTACCTTCAAACTCGACAAGCGTGGCGACGTATTCCTCGACATGAGTGGTTGGGGCAAGGGCGCCGTGTGGGTTAATGGCCGCAGCATAGGCAAGTTCTGGCAAATTGGTCCGCAGCAAACGCTTTACGTGCCGGGTCCGTGGGTAAAGAAGGGCCGCAACGAGGTGATTGTGTTCGACATGGAGCCTACAGGCCACTATGGTGTGGCTGGTTTGGCCGACCCCGTGCTCGACAAGTTGGGCCACGACCACAATGCTCCCAAGGCTGGCGGTCGCGTTCAGCCCACAGGCAAACCTATCATTGAAGATGGCGACTGTGTGTTAAGCGCCACCATGCAGAAGGCTGATGGCGTGCAGCACTTCGACTTTAAGGCACCTGCCACCATGCGCCACCTCTGTGTTGAGGTGGAAAGCTCGTACGACGGCAAAAACTCTTGTCTGGCTGAGATCAACCTTATCGGCGAGGACGGCAAGCCGCTGCCTAAGGACGCTTGGTCTGTGGTGTATGTAAGCACAGAACAGGCTGACGAAGGACCGGCTGAATACCTCTTCGATGAAAACAAGCGTCAATATTGGCACTCAAAGTGGAAGGGCGTAGCCCCCGATGAGTTCCCTCACCGTGTCATTATCGACCTTGGCGAAATTCAAACTGTCAAAGGCATTGAGTTGCAACAGCGTAATCCCAATATGCCGGGGTGTGTTAAGGACTTCCGTGTCTACGGCCGTCCGCAGTTCTTCCTCTTCAAGTAGAGGTTATGAGGGGGTTATGAGGTTATAAGGTTATGAGGTTATAAAGTAACCTTTGTGTGTTAGGTCGGTTATGGTAATCTTTTAACCTCTTAACCTCTTAACCCTCTTACCCCCCCCTACCTCATCTCCCTCCTTGCTTGCCTAACACACAAAGGTTACTTTATAACCTTATAACCTCAAAACTCATAACCTTATCCCCCTCATACCCCCTTCTCCCTTCCCTATATTCTCATGAAACAAGCTGTCATATTATCTCTGTTATTAGCCTATGCCCCAAGTATGGCACAGGCACAAGTAAAGGTGAGTCAGACGGCCACACAAGTGACCATTGAGAACCAGTATTTGTCGCGCACCTTTAATATAGCCGGCAACCGCCTTACGCCAGGCGTGCTTGTAAACAAGCGTGCCGCAGGAGCCACCTTCACACCTGGCCAGGGCAGTGAGGAGTTTGCACTCAATCCGCAGGCCCGTCAACACACCCTCGTCAGTCGCAAGGGGTGGAAGGCCGAGGCCGACTCGTGGTGTAATGAGTCGGCAACAGTGGGCAACCCCAACCTGGCCATCGATGGCGACAACGGCACCATGTGGCACACCTGGTACGCCACCCCCACACCGGGCGGGCAAAAGGGCAACGACAAATTGCCGCACAGCCTCATCATATCGTTGGGCAAGCGCACCGCATTCCGCGCTTTTGGCTATCTGCCGCGCCAGGGAGCCTATGGCGCCATGTCGAACGGCAACATCAAGGGGTACGAATTCTACATATCGAACGACAAAAAGAAATGGACGCTCGTAAAGAAAGGCAAGTTCAACTATAACAGCGTGCAAACCATTTGGGTGGCCCTCGACAAGGAGTACAAAGCCAAGTATGTAAAGCTCACCGAAACCTCGTCAACCAACGGCGGCGCATTCGGTGCCTGTGCAGAGTTCTACCTCACCACCGATGTGGTAAAGTCTGCCGCAGCACCCGCCACAGGCTTGAAAGCCTCGGCCATGAAAGTAAAGGGTGTGCATGTGGCCAGCACGGGCAATGGCAAACGCGTCACCTTCGACCTGGCCCCAACGGCCTATACCAACCCCGTCGACGGCGTGACATCGACGTGGGACATCGACATGGTGGTGGAGATGAACGACAACGACCACTTTATGCGCAAATACTTGCTCGTAAAGGCTGCCGATGAGGCTACCCGCGCCTTGCCCATCGACTACATTGAAATGGAAAACCTTGGCACACAGCAGGTGCCAGCCAACAGCAAGTGGACCCGCCAGCAGGCTGCCGGCGGCGAGGGCGGCATGTCGGCCTACACCATTACGCTGGGGCAGCCCGTGTATGTGGACGGCATGTTCTTCGGTTCAGAGTTTCCGCAGGCCGAAAACGAGATTGACGACCAGGGTATGTACCACACCCGCTACTACAGCGGCAAGTCGCTCAAAACGCTCGACCTTAACGAGCACCGCGTCAATGCCAACGGCCAGTTCCGCACATGGCCTAATGTGACGGGCGCCACACGCTCGGCCACCGACCACAACGTCATACGCACCGACTTCTTCAAATACATCAACACCATAGCCCGCCCCATCAAGGCACGCATGCAGTACAACTCGTGGTACGACTGGATGATGGACATCACCGAGGACCGCATCAATGCCTCGTTCCGCGAGATGGAGCGTGGTTTCACGCAGTACGGGTTGCGCCCCATGGACTCGTATGTGGTGGACGACGGCTGGAACAACTACGACCAGGTGGGCACCGCCGAGTCGGGCACCACGCATAACACTACCGGATTTTGGGAGTTCAACTCAAAGTTCCCCAACGGCTTGAAGGGCGCCAGCGACATTGCCCACCGCTATGGTTCGGGCTTTGGTATATGGCTCGGTCCGCGCGGCGGCTACAACTTCAACCAGCAGTGGGGCAAATTCCTTGAGCAACACGGCAACGGCACCTACAGCACCACCACCTACGATGTGGTGACAGGCGACTCGGTGTATGTGGCCAAACTGCGCGACTTCTTTATCAAGCAGCAGCGCGACTACGGTGTGAACTATTGGAAACTCGACGGATTTGCCACCCAACAGCCGCAGGCATCTACCAACGGACGCTACATTACGGGCGGCAAAAACGGCAATTATTACTTTACCGAACACTGGGAACGCTGGTACCGCAACCTCGATGCCATGTATGCCGATGCCAAGAGTCGCAACCAGGACTTGTGGATTAACCTGACCTGCTATGTCAACCCCTCGCCCTGGATATTGCAGTGGAGCAATTCGGTGTGGATACAGAACTCACGCGACATGTGGCATGCCGTGGTGGACGGCCGCGAACGCGAAATGGACCAACAACTCTCCTACCGCGACGACCGCTATTGGGTGTTTATCAACAGTCAGCAACTGCAGTTTCCGCAGGCCCACATCTTCAACCACGACCCCGTGTATGGCAAAACCGGTGCCGTGGCCCCCAATGCCATGACCGATGCAGAGTTCCGCGCCTATCTGTATATGATGGCAACCCGCGGCACGGCCTTTTGGGAGATGCTTTACAGCTACAACCTCATGAACGAGGGCAACAAGTGGCTCATCAACGCCGAAGCCCTCAACTTTGTAGACAGTCATTACGAAACCTTGCGCAACGCCATATACTTTGGCCAGTCACCCCTCAAGGGCGGCATCTACGGCTACTCGTGCTGGCGTCAGGGCAACAATGGTGCGGCTGATGGCATCGTGTCGTTCCGCAACCCCTCAAACAGTGAGCAAACCTACACCTACACCCTCGACAAGAGTGTGGGAGTGCCCGAACAGGCTGCTGGCTTGTGTGCCTCGCTGGTGATGGAGTATACGGGCAATCCCGAGCAGCAGACGGCCGAGGCCGCGGGTTATGCCGCTGCAGCCAATGCCAATGGGCTGGCCTATGGCTCAACCCTCAGCATCAAGCTCAAGCCGGGTGAAATAAGGGTGCTGCGCTTTGCTGCCGACAGTGCGGTGGCTGCGCAACCCGTCATGGCACGGGCCAACAAGCAGCACGAAGTCACACTCGTAATGGACCAGCCCGTATGCACCGACGGGGCCACCTTCGAACTGCTTGCGGGCGGCAAGCGTACCGGAAAGCCTGCCACAGCTGTCACCACCGATGCCGACTACCGCACACTGCACCTCACCTTTGGCAGCACCTTGGGCGAGACCAAGCCATACAGCATACGTATCAAAGGACTGAAAAACTGGCAAGGTGCTGCCACTGCGGCCGAGTCGCCACAGTTCTACTTTGCTCCCGACAGTGTGCTCGAGCGCATCGAAAAGCCCGTCACGCTGAGCGAGGCCGTACGCCTTGGCTCGCACAAGGCAGTTGTGGGCAAGGGCGATTTCAGCATCGACTTTACGCTGACCACCACCGATGCCGATGTGCAGTTGGCCAGCCAGGGCGAAGCATGGAGCTTGGCGCTCAAGGGTGGCAAACTTTGTTTCAAAGCAGGCCATGTGGCCTACACAACCCCCGTCAGCGTGCACGATGGCAAAGCCCACCACATTGTGTGCTGCCGCGAGCGCAACGGCATGGTGAAGGTATATGTCGACGGCCAATTACAAGGCACAGCCTATGACAAGGCTTACGTAAATGAACCTTTGCAGGCGGCCCCCATCGTGCTGGGCCAGGCAGGGCGCACCTTTACTTTCGACACCTTCACCCTGCGCGATGGTGCCCTGCCGTTCGACGAAGTAGGGTTATAAGGGGATAAGGTTATGAGGGGGTTATAAGGTTATGAGTTTTGAGGTTATAAAGTAACCTTTGTGAGTTAGGCAAGCAAGGGTAATCTTTTAACCCTCTAACCTAATAACCCTCTAACCCCCTAACCTAATAACCCCCTAACTTCCAAACTCCTTGCCTAACAAACAAAGGTAACTTTATAACCTTACTCAAGTTTCGGATTTGGCCAAGGCGGGCTGAAAGCCCAATGGAGCACATAGCCCAGGGCAAGCGAAGCGGCACCCTGGGTATCACGCGTTGGAGCAGTCGCGCCCTGTAAGGGCAAAAGCTTTAAGCCATGCCGCAATTATTGCACAAAATATACATACACTTGATATTCCATATTAAGATCACGAATTCAGCTATCAGCTAAGGCTACAAAAGGCTTAAAGCTTTTGCCCTTACAGGGCGCGACTGCTCCATCACGCGATACCCAGGGTGGCGCTTCGCTTGCCCTGGGCTATGTGCTCCATTGGGCTTTCAGCCCGCCTTGGCCAAATCCGAAACTTCTATAACCTCATATTTCCATAACCTTATATTCCCCTCCCACATTGCTTGCCTAACACACAAAGGTTACTTTATAACCTTATAACCTCAAAACTTAAAACTCATAACCTCCCCAACCCCATGCCAAATAATAGCAACATAGCCAAGTCAAAGCTAAAAGGCGCATTCACGCTGATAGGCACCGTCATTGTGGTGGTGCTGTTGTTGGTATACTTCTTGCCGCGCGAAACCAAGTTCGGCTACGAGTATGAGCAAGGGCGCCCCTGGCGCTACAACTCACTGATAGCCACCTTCGACTTCCCCGTGTACAAAACCCCCGACGAGGTAAAAGCCGAACGCGACAGCGCGCTCTCACAGTTTCAGCCCTTTTACACCGAAGACGTACAGATAGCGCAACGCCAGATAGCCGCTTTCGAAACAGCATGGCGCGCAGGCCGTTTTGGCGATGTGCCAGTCCACTGCCTCAACCATGTCGACAAAATGCTGCGTGGTGTCTACGAGGCCGGCATGGTGCCATCGGCCGACCTGTCGCAAATGGCCAAGGAGCGCACCCCCGGTGTGCGGGTGGTTGAGGGAACCGAGGCCGTGACGCGCCCCATTACCGAACTCTACTCCACCCGTTCGGCCTACGAGTATATAGTGTATGCCGACACCATAAACTTTCCGCGCGAGCTATTAGCCCGTTGCAACATCAACGAATATCTGTCGCCCAACCTCAGCATCGACAGTGCCAAAACCTCTGCCGTGCGCGAAGACCTGCTTGCCGCCGTGTCGCCAGCATCGGGCATGGTACAGAGCGGACAGCGCATCATCGACCGTGGCGAGATAATATCGGCCGAGCAGTACAAGATACTGCAATCATTCGAACGCGAAACCGTGCGCCGCAACGACCCCTCAAAGGGCATGTGGCAGGTAGTGACAGGCCAAGTAATATTTGTGCTCTGCGTCATAGTAGCCTTCGTGTTCTACCTGCGCCTGTTCCGCCGCGAATATCTGCGTTCGCCGCACAGCATACTGCTGCTGTCGTCGCTCATTGCCATATTCCCCCTCATCACCTATGCCATGGTCGACCAAAAGTTCCTCAACGTCTACATGGTGCCGTATGCCATGGTGCCCATATTTGTGCGCATATTCATGGACTCGCGCACAGCCTTCATGACCATGGTGTGCTCCGTCATACTCTCATCGTTAGCCCTCCACTCCAACTACGAATTCGTAGTCGTGCAATTCATGTCGGGTATGACCGCCATCTACGCCCTGCGCGACCTTACCGAGCGCTCGCAACTGCTGCGTGTGGCCCTTGCCGTGTTTGTCACGAGCAGCGCCATCATGTTAGGCTACGACCTGTCGCAAGGCATCGAGTTCTCACACCTCGACCGCTCAATGTACGTGTACAATGCCGTTAACGGTGTGCTGCTGCTCTTTGCCTATCCGCTGCTTTACATGATTGAAAAGTTGTTCGGCTTCACCTCGAGCGTCACACTCGTCGAGCTGTCCAACACCAACAACAGCGTGTTGCGCCGTATGTCCAAAGTGGCACAAGGCACCTTTGTACACTCGTTGCAAGTGGCCAATCTGGCAGCCGAGGTAGCCGACAAAATAGGTGCCAAGCCCCAGCTCGTGCGTACCGGCGCCCTGTATCACGACATAGGCAAAATGCTCAACCCCGCCTTCTTTACCGAGAACCAGACAGGTGTCAACCCCCACGACGAGCTTACCGAGGAGCGTTCGGCACAAATCATCATCAGCCACGTGACCGAGGGCCTCAAACTGGCCGACAAGTACCACCTGCCCAAGGTCATACGCGACTTCATAAGCACCCACCACGGCCGTTCCCAAGTAAAGTACTTCTACATTCAGTGGAAGAACAAGCACCAGGGCGAGGAGCCCGACGCCAAGCTCTTTACCTATCCCGGCCCCAACCCCTTTACGCGTGAGCAAGCCATACTCATGATGTGCGATGCCGTAGAAGCCTCGTCGCGCTCGCTCAAAGAGTTTACTGAGGAAAGCATCAAGGAGTTGGTCAACCGCATCATCGACGGCCAGGTGCAGGCAGGCTATTTCCGCGAGTGCCCCATCACCTTCCGCGACATAGCCGATGCCAAGCGCGTGTTGGCCGAGAGCCTTAAAACCATCTACCACACCCGCATAGCCTACCCCGAGCTTAATGCCAAGCCCGCCGAGCCGGCACCACAGCCGCGCCGCGCCTATTTCTTCGGCCGCAGATAACATTCGGGGCTGCCGCATAACACACATTGTTGACAGGTTGACAAGCATACTTTGCTTGCCAGCCTGTCAACTTTTATATATAGCAGTCCGGTAAAACGCAATATGCGAACGTACTCAAGCACCCAACGCTACCACGCAACTCAACCTCTAATGGGGGCGACGCGTCTCGCGTCGGGGTAGAGAAAAGAGGAAAATATGAATTCTACTAAATAATAGCTGCATCTTTTTCCGACGCGAGACGCGTCGCCCCCATTAGTGCTTGCGTTAGTGCTTGAGTTGTGTGCTTGCGTTTAGTGCTTGCGTTGGGAGGTAGCGTTAGTGCTTGAGTTGTGTGCTTGCGTTTAGTGCTTGCGTTGGGAGGTAGCGTTTAGCGCTTGCGTCCGTTCGCATATTTGCGTTTAACCAGACAACATTACCATAGTGCGCAAGCAGCTTGCTATGTGTAACTGTGTGTTATACAACATAATCACAAATGTGTTATAAAAAGAGCAAGTTGCGTAACTTTGCAACCGAAAAACATATAATCACTTAACAAACACTGCAACTACATGAAAAGAAATCTACTAATCACAGCACTACTATGCAGCTCCGGCCTTTATGCTTCAGCCCATAGCAGTGCCCCGATCCCTGCTCCCGCAGGCCAGACCGAGGCAGTTGCTGCCGACTACGAGTATACTGGCGAGATGAGCATCAACATGTCCACAGGACATTTTACGGCATTCAGTGGCAATGGCGCTTACGCCTCAACCTGGCAAAACTACAAAGGTTGGTCAAACGTGCCAGTTGTCCGCCTCATCTGTTCCAGCAACCAAAAGGCTCAAAACAACATGGATGTGGCTGGCAGCAATGCAACAACCATTGTGGCCCATCGTGGTAGTGTTGACAGCGAGTATGCCCTGGTTGTAGAGAAAGGCTACGTCATAACAGGCGTCAGTTTCGACTTTGCCATAGCCTCAGGCAGCAGTGCCGTTACGGTGACACCCATTGGCGGCACCGCCGTAAAAAGTACAGCCGAAGGGCAACACGTCGAGGTAAAAGGACTGAGTGCCGACACCGTAGTAGCTTTCAAACTTAGTGGCGGAAAAAATGCCATAGCTCTGACCAACCTCAAGGTAACTTATGGCAAGGTAAAGCCAGCCTTTGCCTCGGGCAAACTGGCCATCAACACCTCAACAGGTACATTAAATGGTAAGAGTGGTTACTGCTCAGCCTGGACAAGTACACAGAAATCGCCGCAAATCAAGCTCGATTGCGGGGTAAACAACATCAGCGTGGCTGACTGCACCGACAGCATCATGCAGTGCTGGCGTGGCAACCAAGCAGACAGCAAATACACCCTCACCGCCCAAAGTGGCTGGGTAATAACCGGCTACAGTTTCGACTTCACCGCAGCAGATCCTGCCAAAACCTGTGGCGTGACGGGCCCCGACGGCAAAAAACTCACCAGCAGCAGTGCGGTGCAACACATCAAGGCCACGGGCCTTTATGACAAATCGGTGGTAGCCTTTGCCATGAACGATGCCAATCATGCCATCAATGTGTCAAACTTCGTAGTAACGTGGGAAACCGACACGACTGCCAACACCGAACTGCCAGGTTACACCGTGTTCGACAACAGTGGTGCGGTGCCTTACCGCATTCCCGCCATCGGCACCGCCGCCAATGGCGACCTCGTGGCAGTGGCCGACTACCGTTACAGCAAGGCCGACATAGGCAGCGGACGAGTAGACTTGCACCTGCGCATATCAAAGAACAACGGCCAGAGCTGGGGCGAGATAATGATGCCTGAGAATTTTAAGGGCGATGGCCAAATGACCACATGGCGACATGACAACATGACAAGGCCGCTTATGGCGACCCATGTATTGTAGGCGACCGTGAAAGTTCGCGTATGATGATAGTATCGTGCTCAGGTTTCCCCGGCTTCTTCAGCAAGGACGAAAAACACCTTGGTTGGGCACGTTGGTATTCTGACGACAATGGCCAAACATGGACAGGACCAGAATACATCGATATGAAATACATTTACGAGCCATTGGCCGCGGCAGGTACCCCCGTCAACGGTTTCTTTGTAGGTTCGGGCAAGATACACCAGAGCCGCTATATCAAGAAAGACAAGTATTACCGTCTTTACTGCGTAGGTTCAACACAGGAGAATGGTGGTAACAAGAAGAACTGGGTGCTTTACTCCGACGACTTTGGCGAGAGCTGGGACTTCCTTGGTGGCCTCAAGCACGCCCCCATTGTCGACACAGCCGATGAGCCCAAGGCCGAGGAGCTGCCCGATGGCAGCGTATTGCTCTCAAGCCGCGATGTAAATGGCCGCTATTACAACATTTACACCTTCAGCGGCAACGATGGCATAAGCGGCAGCTGGGGCGAAAAGGCATTGTCAAGTTCTGCCAATAAAGGCTTGATAGCCAACAATGGCTGCAACGGCGAGGTGCAGGTAGTGCCCGTAGTGCGCAAGGCCGATGGCGTGAAAACCTTCATAGCCCTGCAGTCGCTGCCCACTTCAGGACGCAACTATGTGTCAATATTCTACAAGGATCTCACCGACAAGGACACCTATGCCAGTCCCGCCAACTTTGCCAAGAATTGGGACGGCCGCTATGTTGTAAGCAACACCTCATCGGCTTACAGCACTTGGAGCTAGCAAAAGGATAACGCTTTGGCCTTCATCTACGAAGAGGGTGGCGGCAATGGCGGTTACGACATTGTGTACAAGCGCATCGACATACCCACGCTCACAGGTGGCAAGTACGACTTCGACGCAACCCGCACCTTCGAGCGCCAGCAAATAGACTGGACTTTGGCCAACCGCATAAAAAAGATGGGCGCCTTGATCGACTCTATCAAGCCAGCTGTCGAGGCTAACACCAAATACATTTTTGGCGATAAACTCATAACCGATGCCAGCCAGTTGGAGTGCAAGTTCGGCTACTCGGGTGGCACCGCAGGCAAGGGCGACAACCAGCCCATCAGCAATTTGATTGACGGCAATGCTGCCACCTATTTCCACACCGACTACAGCAAGGGCAACCTGAAAAATGGCGTGCACTGGTTTGATGTGACAGCACCCGCCGAGGGCAAGTTTGCCAACGCCATAGTGGTTAACGTAACACAGCGTAAAGGTGCCCAAGCCGATTTTGTGAAAGAGTTTACCATCTCGGGCTTCAACAGCGAGGCAAAGAGCGACTCTGTGTATATAGCAAAAGTCACAGTGCCCAATGCCGCTGCCGGCCAACAGTCAACCATGCAGTTCACCATTCCCGAGGGAGCAAGCTACAAGTATCTGCGTTTCAATGTCACAGCCACGAGCAACAACCGCGGCTATTGGCACTTGGCAGAGTTCATGCTGAGCAAGCCCGACAGCCTCGATGCCAACAGCCCCAATGTGTTGCACCCTGACGCCTACGCCACTATGAAGGACGCCATTGCTGCTGCCGAGGCTGCAAAGCAACAGGCCACCGACAATGACATTGCCGCGCTCGAGGAGGCCTATGACGCCTACCTCCGTGCATTGCAGGGCACTGCTACCGGCATTATAGCCACTCCCGCTGTCAAGCCGGGCAAGGCTACCATTTATTACGACTTGATGGGCCGCCGTGTGGCAAACCCCGTAAAGGGCGTGTTCATTACCAACACTGGCAAGCGCGTTATTAAGTAACGCGCACGCACCCGAACAACAGCAAGTAAGGGCTGGCACTTCTCACGCGAGGTGTCAGCCCTTATTCGTTACAAACTCTACTAAATAATAGCTGCATTTTTCCCCGACGTGAGACGCGTCGCCCCCATTAGTGCTTGCGTTTCTTCAAGCGCCCAACGCTATCACCCAACGCTACCACTCAACGCTACCTCTAATGGGGGCGACGCGTCCCGCGTCGGAAAAATATGCAGCTATTATTAGCAGTAGTTGCGTTTGTATTTAACTCCTATCTCTATCCCGACGCGAGACGCGTCGCCCCCATTAGTGCTTGCGTTTTTTCAAGCGCCCAACGCTATCACCCAGCGCTACCACTCAACGCAAGCTCTAATGGGGGCGACGCGTCCCGCGTCGGAAAAATATGCAGCTATTATTAGCAGTAATTGCGTTTGCATTTAACTCCTATCTCTATCCCGACGCGAGAGGCGTCGCCCCCATTAGTGCTTGCGTTTCTTCAGGCGCCCAACGCAATCACTCAACGCTACCTCTAATGGGGGCGACGCGTCTCGCGTCGAAAAAATATGCAGCTATTATTAGCAGTAGTAGCATTTGTATTTAACTCCTATCTCTATCCCGACGCGGGACGCGTCGCCCCCATTAGAGCTTGCGTTTGGTGATAGCGTTGGGTGCTTGAGTACGTTCGCACGTTTGTGTATTACCACCCATAATCTTATTTATGTAAAAGTGCCTGCACCTTGCACTTTTGCTCTTTTATAGCTTGATAATCAGATAGTTATGCAGTGTAGGTACACCTGCACAATGCCTACACTTGTCTGCACTTACTTGCACTGTGTCTGCACTTGTTTGCACTTATCTTACACTTATCTTACACTGTGCCTGCACTACCTTGCACTTGCCTGCACTGACTGCATAGTATCTACATTTGTCTGCACTTACACTCATGGATTTCCCCGGGCACTGCCATGAATTACAGCATAGGGAGGTAGAAAAGATCTTCGGAGCAACGGAAAATTCTACCACCCTATGCACCCACACCGCCCTGGCACAACCATAAATACTACATCACTTTGGTGTGCATGCAAGCACTTGTGCAATCAAGCAAACATTTGTGCAGACAGGTGTGTATGCAAAAGTAACTGCTACCTGCACACCCGAAAACCTTGAATATCAGCGCAAAAACATCAAAAAGTGCAAGGTGCAGGCAAAATAGCCAAACAAATATTTATGGCAGAATATCTGCACTTTGTGCACTCAATAGCACACTATCAGCTGCAAAAAACATCGCTGCATATTAAAAATCCAAGGCGTAAGTGTTGTACCATAAAGGGCTTTTGACGAAAAGTGTTACGCTTTGGCATTTTACCACACAGCAATTGGCTGTGCACGTGCCACCCATAAAGTGTACTCATGCAGGTAACACATTAGTACATAATGCGCATGGTAAAACGCAAAAAGTGCTATTTGTTAAGGTTGTTAACAACATTTATTACCCCCCCGATTGCATTTAAGGTTTAATGTCTATATTTGTGGCGATAAAATGAACTGACTTACAACAAATGTAAAGAACCATTCAGAACTAATTGTAATACTATTAAATAACCAAGCTAATGAAAAAGACAATTACTCTTTTAGGCATGCTGTTGGCATTCTTTGCCACAGCGGGGGCGCAGACAGCAGCCAAGTTCTATTCGTCCACAGCCACACCTTATGCCAATTTGGAGTCAGGAAAATCGTATGCCATATTGGTGGCAGCCGATAAGAACTGTGTAGACGGAGATGCAGAATATACCACGGCAAAGTTCCTTTCTTGGGCTACGTTAAAAGATGGCAAGGCCACAACCGATCCTTACACATCAACCAATGACCTGCGTGGCAAGGTAGAGCAGAATGGCTATACATGGGTAGTTACTGTAAATAGCGATAACAATACAATCACTCTGAAAACGGGTGACAACAAATACGTGCCAGCGCCATCAAATAATGGTGATGGCGGTGTTTTGTCTGCAACTGCTGGCGAACTGACACGTGTGGACAAAGGCGACTGGTGCCTACTTACTAATGGCACTTATGGCAACCAAACTTGCTATCTGACATTGGGTGGTGATACTAAGCGTGATGGCAATCGTAACCATCTTGAATACTGGCACTATGACGCAAATCCCACTAATGGTGAAATAGCCAAGTTCAAGTTCTTTGAGGTGTTAGACGGCACTTCGTATGACGTCACCTACAATTACACAATCAACGGCACACAAGTTGGCGCATACAGCGTTACAGCTGTTTCGGGCATGGCTTATCCTACTCCAGGCAATTTGCCCGACTTTGTAACTGCCGCTGCTCCCGAGGGCACAGTGACAGAGGCCACGACAAAAGACATAGCGGTTGATATAAGCAACTACCCCTTCAAATTCTCTCTGAACGAGAGCGACACACCCGAATGGGGCTACCTTACAGGTAATATATCTACTGCAGACCGCAAATTGTTCACCAACAGCACCACATCTATTGTGCGCTCAGCAGCCAATGCCGCTTATCAAAACAGCACGCTCAATGGCGTAGCAGATGACCTTTGGCGCATGGTGGGCAATCCTTTCAGTGGTTTCAAAATTATGAACAAGTCAGGCAAATGCTTTGTAAAGGCCGCCAGCGGCAATGGTGCTACATATGCCGACGCTTCGGCTACAGAGAGCGACAACTTGTGGAAGGTGTATGGTGGTGATGTTATCAATGAACCAGACAATGTAACAGATGCAAATAAGGAAGAATTAAAGGCCAAAGCCTTTGTGTTGCGCCACAGCACAGTAGGTGAAGGTAATAATTATTTGAACGCTGGTGGAGCCAGCGGCACAAGCATTGGCGCTTGGATAAAGAAATCCAACGGTGCTTGTTTCCTCTTCCTCGAACCTGAATTTACAGTAGACCTCAACACCAACGACAATCTTGTAGCCTCTTTCGCTACTTTGGCTCTGCCTTTCGACTTCAAGGTGGCAAGCAGCAACACCAACGATGCCAAGTTGTACAGCGGTGCTTACAATGCAACTACGGGTACACTCGATATGACAGCTGTTGAGGGCGTTGTTCCCGCCAGTGCAGGTGTCGTAATCAAGAGCGACAGCAAGGCTGAAAACATTGTGCTCACTGCCAATGCCAAGGCTGCTGCAACCGCTTTGACAGGCAACCAGCTTGTAGGTACTACTAAGGAAATAGCCTTCTCAGATTTGACCGACAAACTTGTGTTCGGTGTGACAGCTCAAAATCATGTAGGCTTCTATGCCGCAGGTGGCTCAGACGCTCTGCCCGCCAACCGTGCTTACCTGCCCACTTCGGTATTAGGTGGTGAAAATGCTGTAGCCATGAACTTTGGTGGCAATGTAACCGGCATCAACGCCGTTGTTAAGGCAGACAAGGCCAACGCAGCAATCTACGACCTCACTGGCCGTCGCGTAACACGCACAGTAAAGGGAGGCCTCTACATTCAGAATGGCAGCAAGTTCGTTGCCCGTTGAGCCGGTGCTCGAAATTAGCTGATAAGGATTGGCTATATTGCAGACCTGCTTAATAATATACTAACCACAAGTAAAGACATTCAAGATATGAAAAAGACATATATGCAGCCCCAGTCTGTTGCAGTACACCTCTATGCCGAGGAGGCCATGCTCAACCTCAGCGGTGGTGCCCAAATTGAAGTAAACAAAGACGAACGTACCGATGTGCGCTGGAGCCAGAAGCAAAACGACATGTGGGGCAACCCCCAAGGCGACATGTGGGGCAACATGGACAAAGACTGATAGCCCTGTGACCGGTGTGACGCTAACACCCAACGCTACCTCTAATGGGGGCGACGCGTCCCGCGTCGGAATTTAAGGCAAAGGCTCACAGACAGGCGTGTAATTACGCTGTCTGTGAGCCTTTTTAGTGGATAAACATTGTATTTTTCCGACGCGAGACGCGTCGCCCCCATTAGTGCTTGCGTTTTCTATCAGATTGACAGGTTAAAAAGCGGATTTGAAGCCATTGGAAGAACTGTAATGCCAGAAAAATGCGCTCTAATGGGGGCGACGCGTCCCGCGTCGGGGCATTTTCAGCAGCCTCGTCCCGCGTCGGAATTTAAGGCAAAGGCTCACAGACAGGCGTGTAATTACGCTGTCTGTGAGCCTCTTTTAGTGTATAAACATTGCATTTTTCCGACGCGGGACGCGTCGCCCCCATTAGAGGTAGCGTTGGGTGGTAGCACAGACCCTGCGAAGGCGTACACACCCCAAACGGACGGACAGCCCGTTTTTTGTACCCGCAAAACTTGTAAACACAAATAAAAACCTTTAATTTTGCACGCATAAAGGTGTGTCCTCCCCATTTATGAGGATATGCAGCAAAACAAGGGAAAAGGGGCACGCCCCGCACCCCGTGTGGCGCCGGATAAATTTAATAATCTAAATATCAACTTAATTCAAATCATTTTATGTGGTTAACTAACTCATCCATCGGACGGAAGGTAATCATGTCAGTAACTGGCATTGCGCTTATTCTGTTCCTCACATTTCATGGTTGCATGAACTTGGTAGCCCTCTTTTCAAAAGAAGGTTACAACTGGGTATGCGAGATGTTGGGTGCCAACTGGTATGCCGTAGTGGCAACCGCCGGCCTTGCAGTGCTCGTAGCCCTCCACTTTATTTATGCCATCATTCTTACCCTGCAGAACCGCAAGGCCCGTGGTAACAACCGCTATGCCGTTACCTCAAAGCCCGAAAAGGTAGAGTGGGCATCGCAGAACATGCTCGTGCTCGGCATCATCGTGGTGCTCGGCATGCTGCTCCACCTCTTCAACTTCTGGTACAACATGATGTTTGCCGAACTCTTCAACGCTGGTATGCCTTATGTTAACGGCGTAGAAGATGCTGCCGATGGTTATGGCATGATAGCCTACACCTTCAGCAATCCGGTGTTCACTGTGCTCTACATCATCTGGTTTGTAGCCATCTGGTTCCACATGACACACGGTTTCTGGAGCGCTATGCAGACACTCGGTTGGAATGGCAAGATTTGGTTCAACCGCTGGCGTTGCATCGGTAACATCTACGTTACTGTGCTCATGCTCATCTTCCTTGCAGTAGCTCTCAAGTTCGCCTTCTGCGGTGGTGCTTGCTGCGCAGCATAATGTATTCTTTTAAAGTGGAAGAGCGGGAAGGTAAGAAGCGAAAAGAATAGATATGACTATTGCTGCTTGCTTAACTCTTTCAACTCCTAAACTTTTAACTTTATAAAATAGAATATCCTATCATGGCTAATATAGATTCTAAAATACCTCAAGGTCCTGTTGCTGAAAAATGGACCAACTATAAGGCTCATCAGAAATTGGTGAACCCCGCCAACAAGCGTAAGCTCGACATCATTGTAGTAGGTACAGGTCTGGCCGGTGCTTCGGCAGCAGCCTCACTTGGCGAGATGGGCTTCAAGGTGCTCAACTTCTGCATTCAGGACTCTCCCCGTCGTGCGCACTCTATCGCCGCACAGGGTGGTATCAATGCTGCCAAGAACTATCAGAACGATGGTGACTCTGTTTACCGCCTCTTCTATGATACTGTAAAGGGTGGTGACTACCGTGCCCGCGAGGCCAACGTATACCGTTTGGCTGAGGTGAGCGCCAACATCATCGACCAGTGCGTGGCACAGGGTGTACCTTTCGCACGCGAATATGGTGGTTTGCTTGCCAACCGTTCATTCGGTGGTGTGCAGGTAAGCCGTACTTTCTATGCCAAGGGTCAGACTGGCCAGCAGCTCTTGCTCGGTGCCTACTCTGCCCTCATGGCTCAGGTACACGCCGGCACTGTAAAGCTTTACTGCCGCTACGAAATGCAGGACGTTGTAATCATCGACGGCCGTGCACGCGGTATCATTGCCCGTAACCTCATCAACGGCAAGCTCGAACGCTTTGCCGCCCACGCAGTAGTATTGGCCACTGGTGGTTATGGCAACACTTACTTCCTTTCAACCAACGCCATGGGTTGTAACTGCTCGGCTGCCATTGCAGCTTACCGCAAGGGTGCTTACTTTGCCAACCCTGCTTACGTGCAGATTCACCCCACTTGTATCCCCGTTCACGGCGACAAGCAGTCAAAGCTCACCCTTATGTCTGAGTCACTGCGTAACGATGGCCGTATTTGGGTGCCCAAGAAGAAGGAAGACGCCATTAAGTTGCAGAAGGGCGAAATCAAGCCTACCGACATCAACGAGGCTGACCGCGACTACTATCTTGAACGCCGTTACCCCGCTTTCGGTAACCTCGTTCCCCGCGACGTAGCTTCGCGTGCTGCCAAGGAGCGTTGCGACGCCGGCTTTGGTGTGAACAACACTGGCCTTGCCGTATACCTCGACTTTACTGAGGCTATCGGCCGTCTGGGCATCGACGTGGTGCTCCAGCGTTATGGCAACCTCTTCGACATGTACGAAGAAATTACCGACGTTAAGCCCGGCCAGGTAGTGCGCAAGGGTAACGACGGTATCGAATATACCAACCCGATGATGATTTACCCCGCTATTCACTACACGATGGGTGGTCTTTGGGTTGACTACGAGCTCTCTACCAACATTCCTGGTTTGTTCGCCATTGGTGAGTGTAACTTCTCTGACCACGGTGCCAACCGTTTGGGTGCTTCTGCCCTTATGCAGGGTTTGGCCGATGGTTACTTTGTGTTGCCTTACACCATTCAGAACTACCTCAGCGACCAAATCACTGTGCCCCGCTTCAGCACCGACCTGCCCGAATTTGTGGCTACCGAAAAGGCTGTGCAGGATCACATCAACCACTTGCTCAACATCAATGGTAAGAAGTCGGTTGACAGCATTCACAAGGAGCTTGGCCACATCATGTGGGAGTATGTTGGTATGGCCCGTTCAAAGGAGGGCCTCGTAACAGCTCTTGCCAAGTTGAAGGAAATCCGCAAGGAGTTCGAGACCAACCTCTTCGTTCCCCACATCGAGGGTGTTAACGTTGAGCTCGACAAGGCTATCCGCTTGAACGACTTCATCACCATGGGTCAGCTCATCGCCATCGACGCACTCCACCGCGAGGAGAGCTGCGGCGGTCACTTCCGCGTAGAGCATCAGACTGAAGAGGGCGAAGCCAAGCGTGACGACAAGAACTGCTTCTACGTATCATGCTGGGAATACCAGGGTGAGGACAAGGATCCCGTTAAGTACGAAGAGCCCTTGAAGTACGAAGCAATCGAAGTAAAAACCCGTAACTACAAGAATTAATAAGCCATGGCTAAGAACATATCATTCACAATCAAGTATTGGAAGCAGAATGGCCCCAAGGATGCGGGTCACTTTGACACGCGCGAGATGCACGACATCCCCGATGACACATCATTCCTCGAAATGCTCGACATTCTCAACGAAGAGCTCGTTGAGGAGGGTAAGGAGCCTTTCGTATTCGACCACGACTGCCGCGAGGGTATCTGCGGTATGTGCTCGCTCTACATCAATGGTACACCCCACGGTAAGACTGAGGCTGGTGCCACCACTTGCCAGCTTTACATGCGTCGTTTCAACGATGGCGACGTTATCACCGTTGAGCCTTGGCGTTCGGCAGCTTTCCCTGTAATAAAGGACTGCATGGTTGACCGTTCGGCCTTTGACAAGATTCAGGCTGCCGGTGGTTACATCAGCGTGCGCACTGGTGCACCTCAGGATGCCAATGCCATTCTCATTCCTAAGCAGGACGCCGACGAGGCTATGGACTGCGCCACTTGCATCGGTTGCGGTGCTTGTGTAGCAGCTTGTAAGAATGGCTCTGCCATGCTCTTCGTAAGCTCTAAGGTTAGCCAGTTTGCACTTCTGCCCCAGGGTCGTCCCGAGGCAGCCAAGCGTGCCAAGGCTATGGTGGCCAAGATGGACGAACTTGGTTTTGGTAACTGTACCAACACCCGTGCTTGCGAGGCTGTATGCCCCAAGAACGAGTCTATCGCTAACATTGCCCGTTTGAACCGTGAGTTCATCAAGGCTAAGTTGGCCGACTAATTAAAGTGCATATATAGGTTGCGTCGCGTTTTCTGAATTTGCCTTTTTCGCGACTTGGCCGAATATATACTCCAATCCCCGTTATGCCCCCTCTCGTGGCGTAGCGGGGATTTTTTCGTCAATATGGTAATGTGGTAATGTGGTAATGTGCTGACGTCCTGCTCGCAGACTCAAGCACCCAACGCTACCACCAAACGCTACCTCTAATGGGGGCGACGCGTCCCGCGTCGGGCAAGATGCAGTTTTTGGTTTCGCTCTTGTGCCGTCTGGCTGATGGGGTAAACTACATTGGGAGTAATGAATCTTGTTCTGTGTTTTCAAGGGCTGTCCGCCCTTGTGCCGCTTACCGCGGTAGACATAAGAACATAAGCTACATAAGTAACATAAGGCTGACGCCGTGATTTTTCACATAAGCTGAGGCAGGGCTGGTCGCCCTGCCTGTAAGATACATAAGGGCTGGCGCCGTGCTCGCAGAACGCTACCTTTAATGGGGGCGTGAGGGACGAGGGTGCTGAAAAATAGCCCGACGCGGGACGCGTCGCCCCCATTAGTGCTTGCGTTTGTTGCTTGCGTTTGGTGCTCACGTTTGGTGCTTGCGTTTAGTGCTCGCGTTTAGTGCTTGCGTTTGGTGTTTGCATCGTGCTTGCGCCATGCTTGTTAATGTGCAAATATGCAGATATATAAATGAGCTGACGCCGTAGCGTTACTATTTGTAACACTACGGCGTCAGCCCATTAACGCATTAGCAAATTGCCACATTAGCAAATTGCCAGTGCTTATTGCTTGTTATAATTGTCAAGGCCCTTTTTAAGGAACGTCACAAACTTGTCAATGTTCTCGTCGTACGAGTAAGAGCTGTTGAGCGGACGGCCATTGTTGTCGAGCAACACGTAGAAAGGCTGCGCGTTGGCACCAAACTTGCTGCGCTGCAAGTAGCTCCACTTGTCGCCCACGGTGCGAAGCGTGGTAGCCTGTCCGTTCTCCTGCACCTCGATGGGTTCGGGCAGCGGAGCCTTCTCGTCCACATAAAGCGAAATAAGCACATAATCCTTGGTGAGCAAGTCGCGCACCTTGGCATCGTGCCATACAGCCAACTCCATTTTGCGGCAGTTCACACAACCGTGGCCCGTAAAGTCGAGCATCACCGGTTTGCCCGTTTGGCGTGCGTAGGCCATGCCCGCCTCGTAGTCGGTAAATTTAGCCTCAATCTTTACAGGGTCGAGGTTAAAGTCCTGAGTAGACATAGGCGGTGCAAAGGCGCTCACAGCCTTGACAGGTGCGCCCCACAAGCCCGGCACCATGTACACAGCAAAGGCCAGTGATATGAGCGCCAGGAAGAAGCGCGGAACCGAAGTGTGGCGTTCGTCCTCATCGTCGTGCGGGAACTTGATGGCGCCCAGCAGGTAGATGCCTAACAGGGCGAATATCACAATCCACAGTGCGAGGAAAGTTTCGCGGTCGAGCAAGTGCCAGCCGTAAGCCAAGTCGGCCACCGAGAAGAACTTCAGGGCAAAAGCCAGTTCGAGGAAACCAAGCACCACCTTCACGTTGTTGAGCCAGCCGCCGCTCTTGGGCGCGCTCTTAAGCCATGTGGGGAACAGGGCAAACAGTGTGAACGGCAGAGCCAGCGCCACGGCAAAACCCAACATGCCGATGGTGGGAGCCAGAGCCGAACCGCCCGATGTGCTCACCTCGACCAACAAAAAGCCTATGATGGGACCTGTGCATGAGAAACTCACCAGCGACAGTGTAAAGGCCATGAGGAAGATGCTGAGCAGACCGGTAGTCTTTTCGGCCTTGTTGTCGACAGCATCGCCCCACTTGCTGGGCAGCGTAATCTCAAATCCACCAAAGAAACTGGCCGCGAACACAACCAGCATGAGGAAGAACAGAATGTTGAACACTGCGTTGGTGGAGAGGTCGTTGAGCGCATTGGCACCGAATATGGTGGTGATGATAAGGCCCAGGGCCACGTATATCACCACAATGCTGACGCCGTAGGTAATGGCATCGCGCACACCCTTGCGGCGGTCGCCCGAGCGCTTAAGGAAGAAACTCACTGTCATAGGTATGATGGGCCATACGCAAGGGGTGAACAAGGCCACGAGGCCGCCTACAAAGCCCAGGAAGAAGATGTAGTACCATGCCTTGCCCGTCATGTCGCCCGTGTCCGAACCAAAGTTTTTGAGTTCCTTTATTACCGGAGTCCACAGAGCCTGAGTCTGTGCGCTGTCGAGCGGCTGCACCTGTGCCATGGCGGCGGCGCTGTCGGTGGCAGTGGCAGCCGTGCTGTCGGTGGCAGTAGTCAGTGCGTTGCCTTGTGCGGCAGCAGCGGCAGCCTCCTCGGCCTTGCTCTCGGCAGTGGGGGCGGGGCCGTCGGTGCCAGCCACCTTAGCGTTGACGCTGGTGGGCGGCAGGCAGTTCTCGTCGTTGCAGGCACCATATTTAAGGTAGCCTTTCAGCTCATAGTCCTTGTCGAGCAGCTCCACGCGTTGTGTAAAGGTGGCGTGCCCCTCGAAGAAGGTTACAGGCATCTCGAATATGGGGTCCTGCATGGTTTTGGCTCCCGGTCCGGCCTTAAGGCTGCCCTTGAGCTTGGCACCCTTAATTTTGTCCACGCCAAACTCGGCCCTGGTAGGTCCACCCTCGCCAATGTTGGTAGAGTAGATGTGCCAGCCCGGCTGTGCGGTACCAGTAAAAATGATGTCGATGGTGGTGGAATTCACGCGCTTGTACTTGACGCTGAAGTTCACCTGAGCCTGCACGGCCGTCACGGCGGTGAGCAGGAGCAGAAGAGTGAGAGTGAAAAACTTCTTCATTATGTGTGAATTGGTTGATTATGCGTTGGTTACAGTCTGCAAAAGTACAACTTTATCCTTTGATGGCCAAACTTGGTGTTATGGCGTCTGTGCCACAACTTGGCCTTTTGCGAAAAAAGCAGTACTTTTGTGGCATAATAACGAAACTATCAACCCGTTGGCATAATTGGTTAAGGGTTGACGGGTTAACAGGTTGACGGGTTGACGAGCCGGCAAAGGCTCGTCACGCCTCGGCCTGATGGGCCGACAAAGCCCGTGCATGTCTGTCAGTTCGACCACCCGATTCTGCCAACGCGCAATTATCATCACAACTATGTCTGAAAGAAAAGTACGTGTGCGTTTTGCACCAAGCCCCACGGGTCCACTTCATATTGGCGGTGTGCGCACAGCCCTTTACAACTATTTGTTTGCGCGCCAGCACGGCGGCGACATGGTGTTCCGCATTGAGGACACCGACTCCAACCGCTTTGTGCCGGGAGCCGAGGACTATATTATAGAGACGTTCAAGTGGCTCGGCATCAAGTTTGACGAAGGTGTGAGCTTTGGTGGCGACCATGGCCCCTACCGCCAGAGCGAGCGTCGCGACATTTACCGCAAGTATGTAAAGCAACTGCTCGATGCCGGCAAGGCCTACATAGCCTTTGACACCCCCGAGGAACTGACCGCCAAGCGCGAGGCTGTGCAGAACTTTCAGTACGATGCCCATACCCGCATGCAGATGCGCAACTCGCTGGTGCTCGGCGCCGAGGAAACACAGCGCCTGATTGACGCCGGCGAGCAGTATGTGGTACGCTTCAAGGTAGAGCCAGGTGAGGAGGTGCACGTAAAGGACATCATTCGTGGCGATGTGCGCATAATGAGCGACATTCTCGACGACAAGGTGCTCTACAAGAGTGCCGACGACCTGCCCACCTACCACTTGGCCAACATTGTGGACGACCACTTGATGGAGATTTCGCATGTGATACGTGGCGAGGAGTGGTTGCCCTCGGCTCCGCTGCACGTGTTGCTCTACCGTGCCTTTGGTTGGGAGGACACCATGCCCCAGTTTGCCCACCTGCCCCTGTTGCTCAAGCCCGACGGCAAGGGCAAGCTCAGTAAGCGTGACGGCGACCGTCTGGGCTTCCCGGTGTTTCCGCTCGAGTGGCACGACCCCAAAACGGGTGATGTGTCGTCGGGTTACCGCGAAAGTGGCTATCTGCCCGAGGCTGTAATCAATTTCCTTGCCCTGTTGGGCTGGAACCCCGGCACCGACCAGGAAATACTCTCCATGCAGGAACTCATCGACCAGTTCGACCTGTCAAAATGCTCGAAGAGCGGTGCCAAGTTCGACTATATCAAGGGACAGTGGTTCAACCGCGAGTACATACTCAAAACCGACGACGCGGTGCTCGCCCCTGCCTTTGACCAGATACTCAAGGCCAATGGCATCGACGCCCCCATTGAACGTGTACAGGCTGTGGTGGGCATGATGAAGATGAAGAAGATTAACTTTATCAAGGAACTTTGGCCCCTTTGCGACTTCTTCTTTATAGCCCCCACCTATTCGGCCGACGACAAGTTTACCCGCAAGAACTGGAAGGAAGGCGCTGCTGCCGACATGGATGCGCTTTACCATCTGCTTGAGGGCCTTGACGACTTCAGCATCGAAAGCCAGAAGGCTGTGGTAGATGCCTGGGCTGCCGAAACAGGCAAAAAGCCTTGGAACCCCTGGCGCGTGTGCCTTGTGGGCACTGGTAAGGGTCCCGACATGTATGAGCTTGCCGCTTTCCTTGGCAAGGAGGAGACCCTGCGCCGCATGAAGGCTGCCATTGAGGCGCTGCACTAAGCAAGTTGGTTGAAGCAGGTGGGCGCGTGAGGCCTGTCTGCTTGTAGGCTCCAGTTAACTATCTTTTGTCGGTCCGTTGACGCTTGGTGGTGTCAACGGACAGCAAAACTCTTTTTACTACAAGATGTATTCACTCGCAATATACTTGATGATGCTCGGCTGCAACATAGCCGCACTCTTTAACAAAAAGGTGCGTACCATGATGCGCGGGCACCGCGACACTTGGCGCATATTGCGCCGCCAGATAGGCACCAGCCGCTATGTGTGGTTCCATGCCGCTTCGCTGGGCGAGTTTGAACAGGGCCGCCCGCTCATGGAGCGCTTGCGGCGCGAGCACCCCGAACGCAAAATATTGCTCACCTTTTTCTCGCCCTCGGGCTATGAGGTGCGCAAGAACTATGCTGGGGCCGATGTGATATGTTACTTGCCCTTCGACACCCCGTTCAACGCCATAAAGTTTGTAAAAATGGCGCGTCCCGAGGCTGTATACTTTATAAAATATGAGTTCTGGCGCAACTACATCGACATATTGCACCGCAACCATGTGCCGGTTTATTCGGTGTCGAGCATTTTCAGGCCCGGCCAGATATTCTTTCGTTGGTACGGCCGCAACTATGCACGTGTGCTGCATCGCATGACGCACCTTTACGTGCAGGACGAGGCTTCGAAACAACTGCTTGCCGGCATAGGCGTAAACCAAGTGACGGTGGTGGGCGACACCCGTTTTGACCGCGTAATAGACATACGCAATGCGGCCAAGCCGCTGCCCCTTGTTGAGCGCTTTGCCGGTTGTTGGCGGGTGCTCGTGGCCGGCAGTTCGTGGCAGCCCGACGAGGACATCATCATCAGTTATTTCAACACCCACCCCAATCTGCGTCTGGTACTGGCTCCCCACGTGGTGAGCGAGGACCACTTGCGACAGATTGAGAGCAAACTGCAGCGGCCGCATGTGCGCTACTCTACAGCCACGCCTAAGAGTGTGGCCGAGGCCGACTGCCTGATAATAGACTGCTATGGCTTGTTGTCGAGCATCTACCGTTATGCCACCGTGGCCTATGTGGGCGGTGGTTTTGGTGTGGGCATACACAATGTGCCCGAGGCAGCGGTGTATGGTGTGCCGGTAATAATAGGCCCTAACAACAAGAAGTTCCGCGAGGCGCAGGCTTTGCTGGCCAATGGTGGTTGCCGCGAAATACATTCTGCGGCTGACTTTGCGGCCATCATGGACCGTTTCCTTTCGGACAAGGACGAACTCTCACGCGCTGGCCAGGCAGCAGACAATTATATCAAACAAAACGCCGGGGCCACAGCTGTCATTGCAAAGGACACGCTGGGACGGTGAGAGAGGGGGAAGGTTATAAGGTTATGGGGTTATAAGGTTATGAGGTTATGGGGTTATAAGGTTATAAAGTAACCTTTGTGAGTTAGGCAAGCAAGGGTAATCTTTTAACCCTCTAACCCAATAACCCTCTAACCCAATAACCCTCTAACTTCCAAACTCCTTGCCTAACACACAAAGGTTACTTTATAACCTCATAACCTTATCCCCCCTAACCCCCCTAACCCCCTAACCCTCTTAACCCTCTAACCTCTACTCCCTTGAAAGTACTGCTTGTCAACACCTCAGACCACGCAGGCGGGGCTGCCATAGCCTCCATGCGGCTGCTCAAAGCATTGCGCCAGAACGGCGTAGATGCCACCTTGTTGTGCATGAACCGCACACTGCCAGCAGAGCGCACAGAGGTGGTAAGCCTTAAACGCACCCTGTGGCGCAAACTCAAGTTCGTGCTCGAAAGGTTAGAGATATTCGTAAAGAACGGCTTTAGCCGCCATGGGCTGTTTGCAGTAGACACGGCACGCTTTGGCAACGACATTACACGGCTCAAGGCATTTGCCGAGGCCGATGTCATACATCTGCATTGGACAAACCAGGCCATGCTCTCGCTGCGCAATATGCAGAAGATATTGCGCAGTGGCAAACGCGTGGTCATCACCATGCACGATATGTGGACCTTTACCGGTGTGTGTCACAATGCGGCCGACTGCCAGCGCTGGCTCAGCGGTTGCGGCAAATGTCCGCAGTTGTGCCGTCCCTCGGCGGGCGACCTGTCGGCCAGCACCTACCGCCGCAAGGCTGCCACTTACGCCAAGGGCCACTTTACCGCAATAGGGTGCAGCCAGTGGTTGGCCGGCTTGGCCGCACAAGCGCCACTGCTCAAGGGGCAGCGCGTGGGCTGCATACCCAATCCCATCGACACACGCTACTATGCACCAGCCGGCACAGAGGGCATGCCCACCCGCAACGAGGTGCGCGAGGCACTCGGATTGCCCGCCGACAAGCGTTTGCTGCTGTTTACCGCCTTTAAGGTGACCGACCCCAACAAGGGCATAGACTATCTGACCGAAGCCATATCGCTGCTCATGCAGGAGCATCCCGACCAGGCCGACCAGGTGGCCATTGTGCTGGCGGGCCATGGAGCCGAAAGTTTGCAATCGGCCTTTGCTGTGCCAGCGTATGCCATGGGCTATGTACAGAGCGAGGAACGTATGCGACAGCTCTACCAAGCCTGCGACTTGTTGGTTATGCCCACCCTCATGGACAACCTGCCCAACACCATAGCCGAGGCCATGGCCTGCGGCGTGCCTTGTGTGGCATTCAATGTGGGCGGTGTGCCGCAGATGGTAGACACGGGGGTGAACGGCTATCTGGCCGCCTACTGCAACAGCCTCGACTTTGCACATGGCATAGCTGCAACACTCAATTCGCAAAGCTATGCCGCCATGTGCCGCAATGCCCGCGCCAAGGCCCTGAAGGCTTACGACGAAAAGGCTGTGGCCAAGGCTTATGCGGCAGTATATGCAATGGAGTAGGGCGGCAGCAACCTACTTAATAGAATAATAATGTACTTATCATAAAAATGGAAGAGAACAGTGTGCCTCCTTCCGCGGCACAGACGACAGAAGAAGGCCTTAAAATTACCGTAGCCACCGTTACATGGAATGCCGGTGCGCTTATTGAACGAACCATTGAAAGTGTGGAGCAGCAAACCTATGCCCATGTGGAGCACCTCATTATTGACGGCAACTCGCACGACAATACCCTTGAGCTTGTGCACCACTATCAGGAGCGCAACAGCCATGCTGCCGTGCGTCACGAAATAGTGTGCATCAGCGAACCCGACGAGGGGCTCTACGATGCCATGAACAAGGCCATCGACATGGCCACGGGGCGCTACATACTATTTCTTAATGCGGGCGACACCTTTCATGCTGCCAACACTCTCGAACTCGTGGCACAGGCGGCTGTCAAGGCACCCAAACTGCCCGCTGTGGTGTATGGCGACACCAACTTGGTAGATGCCGACGGCAACTTCCTGCGACGCCGGCGCCTGACACCCCCCGAACACCTCAACTGGCGCTCGTTCAAAAATGGCATGCTGGTGTGCCACCAGGCTTTCTTTGCACGTACCGACCTGGCACGGCGTATGCACTACAACCGCAAGTACCGCTTCTCGGCCGACTTTGACTGGTGCATTCGCATCATGCGTGAGGCTTCACGCAAGGCACTGCCGCTTGTCAATGCACACACCATCATCGCCGACTATCTGAACGAGGGCATGACCACACGCAACCACAAGGCATCGCTGCGCGAGCGTTTCCACATCATGTCGCACCATTATGGTCTGCTGTCCACCCTGGGCTACCATGCCTGGTTTGTGCTGCGCAGCATCATTAAGTAACTTATGGCCGATAACAACCAATACTACCAGTGGGCCACCAGCCGCTGCGCGCAAAAGGAATATTGCCGCAGCGAGATAGCCAAAAAACTTCTGGCCAAAGGGGCCACACCCGACGAGGTGGACGATACCTTGGGCCGCCTTGAGGCCGAAAGCTACATTGACGAGGCACGTTATGCGCGCGCCTTTGTAAACGATAAATTCCGCTTCGACCATTGGGGGCGCATCAAAATACGCTATGCGCTGCGGCAAAAGGGTGTATCAGACTTCGACACCGACGATGCCCTGGCTCTGATAGACGACGATGACTACCGCCAAGCATTGGCCGACTTCATTGCCTCGAGGCGCCGCACCACCAAGGGCGACACGCCTTATGCCGTGAACCAAAAGATTGCCCGTGCGGCCATTACACGCGGCTTTGAACCCCAAATGGTGTTCGACGCACTTTCGGTGGAGTAGGGGGCAACCGCTCGGCTCACACATATATATATCACAACTTGTAATGCTTTATCTCTCACTCGGAACAAATCTTGGCAATCGTCACGAAAATATAAACCGTGCCTGTGCGCTCATTGGCGAGCGCATAGGCACGGTTGTGCGTAAGGCCACACTTGTCGAAACGGCACCCGTGGGCTTTGAATCAGACAACTTGTTTGTCAATACGGCTGTGGCAGTAGACACCACGATGACGCCCGCCGAAGTGCTGCACGCTACTCAGCAAATTGAGCGCGACATGGGGCGCACCGTCAAGAGCAAGGACGGGGTGTATCACGACCGCATTATCGACATCGATTTGTTGGCCAGCGACAACCGCGTGGTGTGTACACCGTCGCTGCAACTGCCGCACCCCGAAATGACCGACCGCCTGTTTGTGCTCGAACCTTTGGCCGAGATAGCTCCCGAATGGTGCCACCCCCTTTATGGCAAAACCATACGCCAGCTGCTCGATGTGCGCCGCCGCTGCCACATTGTGCCGCTCAGGGCAGATGACTGCAGCACACCGCTGCTCGACAGTGTAAACACCCTGCTTGCCCAACTCTCGTCCAACTTTGTGCCATTGACGCTCGCCCAACTCACAACTTTGGCCCACGAGCCCCGCACACACATCTACTTGCTTTACACGCCGCAGGGCACTTTGGCCGGCACGGCTACACTCTGCCTGTGCCATCAGCTCACGGGGGACAAAGCATGGGTAGAGGACGTGGTGGTTGACGCTGCCCAGCGTGGCAAGGGGTACGCGCGCATGTTGCTCGACCACCTCATGTTCCAAGCCCGCCGCCACGGTGCCGCCACGGCAAACCTCACCTCGCGTCCGCAGCGGGTGGCAGCCAACCGCTTGTATCAGAGCCTGGGCTTTGAACTGCGTGAAACGAATGTATATAAGATGGGGCTGGCCGATGAGGCTGCCGCCCTGAAAAGTTGAAAAGTTGAAAAGTTGACAAGTTTACAAGTAAGTTTACCAAGCTTGTTACCAGTCTTACTTTAACATAATAATAAGTAGCGTATGCTTACTTACTTGTCAACCCGTCAACCCGTCAACCAGATACGTATATACCAGACTATATGAAATATGCAATCATAGGCACCGGTGCCATAGGTGGCTACTATGGCGGCTTGTTGGCCAAAGCCGGTCACGACGTACACTTTTTGCTGCATTCCGACTACGACCATGTGAGCCAGCACGGCCTGCAGGTCGACTCGTGCGATGGCAGTTACCACCTTTGCCACATCAATGCCTACAACAGTACGGCGCAAATGCCAGTGTGCGATGTGGTGATAGTAGCCATCAAGAGCATAGCCAACCACCTGCTGCCGCAAATGCTCGCCCCAATTTGTCACCCCGACACACTGGTGCTGCTCATACAAAACGGCATCGGGCTGGAGGCTGACTTGTGCAAGGCCATGCCACGCGCGCAACTGTTGGGAGGCGTAGCATACATCTGCACGCTCAAAAACGCTCCCGGCCACATTACGCACACCTTCAACGGATTGCTGCAGGTGGGCAACTACAACTGCCACAACCACGAGGCACTCGCCCACATGATGGCCGACTTTGCAGCTTCGGGCATCAAAGCCAAGGAAATGCCCTACGACGAGATGCGCTGGAAAAAAGCTGTGTGGAACATGCCCTTTAATGGCATGACCGCTGCTGTGGGTGCCGCTTCGGCCGGCAGCCTGATAGCCAACGAGAGCATGGCACCCATCATTCGCCAAATGATGCTCGAGGTGATAGGCGCCGCCAGAGCTTGCGGTGTGAAAGGCATTGACGAGAGTTATGCCGACAAAATGATGGACATGACACACCGTATGCCACAATTTGCATCGAGCATGAAGTTTGACCGCGACCACCACCGCCCCATGGAGCTGTACTACCTTTACCGCCGTCCGCTGGCAGAGGCACGCAGCCGCGGTGCCGACATGCCGCTCATAGCCATGCTTGCCGCCGAACTCGAATATATTGATGCACAGAGTCGTTAGCTCTCATAATATGTTGTATAACACAAAAACGTGAAAAAGACCAAGGAACTTTTTCACGCTTTTGTTATTAAGCCATACCTTTGTATGGTAAAAGTCGTTGACTATTATATAACTCAAGTTTCGGATTTAGCAAGGACGGGCTGAAAGCCCAATGGAGCACATAGCCCAGGGCAAGCGAAGCGGCACCCTGGGTATCGCGTGTTGGAGCAGTCGCGCCCTGAAAGGGCAAAAGCTTTAAGACATGGCGCAGGTGTTGAACAAAATATACATACGATGTTCCACTTTAAGACCGCTAAATCAGTTATCAAGTAAGAATAACAACATAAAGGGTTAAAGCTTTTGCCCTTACAGGGCGCGGATACTCTACTATACGGAAGTCCCAGGGTGTCGCTTCGCTTGCCCTGGGCTATGTGCTCCATTGGGCTTTCAGCCCGCGCTTGCTAAATCCGAAACTTCAATTATATAACAGACAAACGAGAACCCTCTGTCAGTGGTTCCCGCTTGCCTATTGTGGTTCCCGTTAACTTGTTAACTTATCAGCGAGTCCGCGATATTGTCAATAGCCATGAGCGACTTTCAACTTTATCTACTTAATACTTGTAGCTTATGATTATCTCATCTCCTATGGTGATTGCTGTTGTGGCGTTAGGCGCCATAGTACTTCTCAGCATCTTTTTCCATTTCGTGCCCTTCTTCTTGTGGCTCAGTGCCAAGGTTTCGGGTGTGAAGATATCGCTCATTCAGCTATTCCTGATGCGCATTCGTAATGTGCCGCCCGGCATCATCGTGCCGAGCCTTATCGAGGCACACAAGGCCGGGCTGCGCACCGTGACGCGCGACAACCTTGAAGCCCACTACATGACGGGCGGACACGTGCAGCGCGTGGTGCATGCGCTGGTGTCGGCATCAAAGGCCAACATCGACCTCTCGTTTGAAAAAGCTACCGCCATCGACCTGGCCGGCCGCGATGTGTTCGAGGCTGTGCAGACGAGTGTCAATCCTAAAGTAATAGACACACCCCCCGTGGCAGCTGTGGCCAAAAATGGTATTCAGCTCATCGCCAAAGCCCGCGTTACGGTGCGTGCCAACATACACCAGCTGGTAGGTGGTGCCGGCGAGGACACCATTCTGGCCCGTGTGGGCGAGGGCATTGTGTCGAGCATCGGTTCGGCCGAAACGCATGAGCAAGTGCTCGAAAATCCCGATTCTATATCAAAACTCGTGCTTTCAAAGGGCCTCGACGCCGGCACAGCTTACGAAATTCTGTCAATAGACATTGCCGACATCGATGTGGGCAAAAACATTGGCGCCACACTCCAAATGGACCAAGCCAACGCCGACAAGAACATTGCACAGGCCAAAGCCGAGGAACGCCGCGCCATGGCCGTGGCCACCGAACAGGAGATGAAGGCCAAGGCTCAGCAGGCACGTGCCGAGGTAATACAGGCCGAGGCCGAAGTGCCAAAGGCCCTGGCACAAGCCCTGCGCGAGGGCAACATGGGATTTATGGATTACTACAAACTCGAAAATCTCAAGGGCGACACCGCCATGCGCGACACCATAGCCAAACTTGACCCCACTGCCATACTGGGCGGCAAAAAGGAAGGCAAGTAATGTTGGCAACCTGTTGGCGAAATTCTTGGTTAACGGGTTAACAAGTAAGTAATGCGTTGGCGGAATTAGCAAACAAAATTCTGCTAACGCGTACATCACAACAGTAACATATACAAATCAATAATACCTATCAATTAAATGAAAAGAAACTACTTCAATGGCTTGTTGGCTGCACTGACCCTCTTTGGGCTGGGCACGTCGCAGGCATGGGCAGACAAGATTGTGACATCTACTGCCGAAAACCCCAAGTGGTTCCGTATTTACACCCCTAACCGCAAAAGCCTCTCTATCATATCGAAGGGCGTCGGGGTGGCCATGCAGAACACCACAACATTCGAAAAACCCTACTCGGCCAGCCAATTGTGGCGCCTTGAGGCAGGCAGTACCGATGGCACCTACAAAATTGTTAACATGTCGGGTGAGTATATCTCGCCATCGTCAACGGTAAAGCCCAATAATAACACAGCATTTGCACCTGTTAAGAGCGGGGCTGGCGATTGGACTATTACAGATCTCAGTGACGATACCTATACCATCACAAGTGGTAGCGTGCAGTTCAACACAAGCCAAGACGGTCCTAACTACTACCTCTACAACTGGGGTAGTGGTACGAACACTGCAGATGCTGGCTGTAAATACCGCTTCGAGGCGGTATCGCTTACCGAATTAGAGACAGCGCAGGCTAAGGCACTTAGTGTACTTAACGAAACAGAAGAAGGCACGAACCCTGGCCAATACCCTGCAGAGGTGCGCACCACATTTACAAATGCCATAAAGGCAGCTACTACGGTTGATGCCGTAACAGCTGCACAAACTACTTATAGCGCTGCCATGGTGCAGGTGGCAGCTGGCAAAACCTATTACATCGTATCCGACAAATCGGTTGGCTACTGCCAAGGCAAGTATATTTACAGCGCAGGCAGTGAGGCGCAGCCCAAGTGGGGCAACAAGGTAGTGTCGGCCGCCTATGGTTGGACATTCACTGATGCCGGCAACGGTCAGTTCTATGTGCAAAACTATGGCACAAAGGAATATATCGAGCCTAACAGCACTGATGTAAATGGTGCCACCAAAACAACTGCCACACCTGCCACTAAATATACCGTGACGTCGCTCGGCCAGGGTGTGTTCAACATCAAGCCCGACGGCAAGAACCCCCTTCATGCGCAAAATGACGGTGCAGTGCTTGTAATGTGGGCTGGCGGCATAGGCTCGGCTTCAGCTTGGCGCCTTATCGAAATACCTGAATCAGACCTTACGGCAACTCCGACCTTCAACTCTATCAATGTGGCTCCAGGTTTCCAAACCTATGCAGCTGGCAACAAGGAACAGGTGCTTCTCACTTTCCAAACTGAGGTTGCAGGCTTCAATGGCAACGTTGTGGGCAAGAGCCTCAAGCTCAACCTTGGTGCTACTAATGTAGCCGGACTTGAGAATATCAAGGTGTTCACTTCAAAGAACGCCAACTTTGTGAGCAATGGCCAGCGCAATGCCACACTCATTGGCCAGGTTGCTACCGTTAGCGGCAACGAAGTAGAGGTAGCTTTCGACAATGCCCTTGAGATGCCCTCTGGCACGACACGTTTCTACGTTACTGCCGACATCACCGACAAGGCCGTAGTAGGCGACTCTGTTGATGCTGCATTGGTAAGCTTTACTTATGGCGACAACAAAGTATTCACTGTCGAAAACGGCAACCCCGAAGGCATTGCCCGCATCTACAAGGTGCAGAGCGTACCCTTCATGCCCAACGACCTCAAAGCGCCCTATTGGCGTATCCCCTCAATGGTAATACTCCACAATCAGAAGGGTGCTAATGCCTCAAAGAACGGCCGCGTAGTAACCATGGCCGACAACCGCTTCAATCATGGTGGCGACTTGCCCAGCCATATCGACGTATACGAGCGTCACTCTGACGACAATGGTAAAACATGGTCTGACCACAAGTGGGTAGTAGGCAATGCAACCGACGAAGCACTTGTAGCCGGCAAAGATGGATCGCACAAGGGTTTTGGCGATGTTACCATGGTCGAAACAGCCAGCGGCAAAATCATCGCCTTGATGGTTGGTGGCCAGGGCTACTTCTATTCAACTAATGAAGATGGCAACCGCATTGTGCCCGTTATCATCACCTCAACCGATGGTGGCGACACATGGTCACAGGCCCGCGCACTGACCGACGAACTTTACAAGGGCGTTTATGAGCAGGGCCAGGTTCTCGGTTCGTTTGCAGGTTCAGGCCGCGGCATCTGCCTCAAGCGCCAAAAGGACGCCAAGCTCAATGGTCGCGTCATGTTTGCCATGAGCCACCGCTTTGCTACAGGTGCCATTCAAGAGTACATCATCTATTCTGACGATGAAGGCGAAACCTGGAAGATGTCACCCAAGTCTGCTTACAACGGCGGCGACGAGTCAAAACTCGTAGAGTTGGCCGATGGCACAGTGATGATTTCTGTACGCCAGAGCGGTAAGCGTGGCTTCAACACCTCAACCGATGGCGGTATGACATGGGGCACACAAACCACCAATGCCGACATCGATGGTAATGCTTGCAACGCCGACATTCTTTACTACAACAACAAGGTATTGCTCCATTCATACATCAACAATGGATCTCGTAAGAACGTCACCGTAAAGGCATCATTCGACAATGGCAAGACATGGGGTCACCCCGTCGTAATATGCGCTCCCAGCTCATGCTACTCTACGATGGACATCACCAAGGACGGCGACATCGCCATCTTCTACGAAGACAATGCCTGCACACAGGGCTATGCACTCAACTACGCTGTGTTCCCCATCGACTGGATTGTGCCTGGTGGCGACCCTTCAGCAGAGGCTTTTCAGGAAGCCTTGGCAAAGGCCAAGGCCGCTACCACAAACGAGGGATACACAGACGAAGCCACAGCCAAGGCAGGTCAGTACAGCCAAGAGGCCATTGACAATGTAAAGTCTCTTATCGCTACCTACGAGGCATCTGTTACCGACTACGAAGCAGCTACAGCTGCGCTCAATGCTGCCGTAGAGGCTATGGGCAAAACAGCTTGCACCGTTGACGGGTATTACAATGAGACTACTTTCACCATCTCGAGCCTTTCTACCATCTCAAGTCTCGAAGGTGCGGGTTACATCTCAGCCGATGCCAAAGCAAAGTCTGAGGCTGACAACACTGCCGAGTGGCAAATAGTACCCGCTACTGTGGCTGGTCAGGTGTATATCAAGCTAAAAGATGCTGACTCATATATCTTTCGCTCAGGAAATACATTGGCTGCAAGCGCAGCACCTCAGGCTTGGAAACTTGTCAAGAACGATGGGTTCTACAACTTGATAGCAGTACACAAAGCAGAAAACTCTTATTTGGTTATCAACGTAGGAACTGGCGAATTCAACTGGTGGACATCTGCTGCTGGTGACAACACCTGGAGCACCAAGTTCGTGCTCACAGCCAAAACAGTTGTAACAGGCATCAACAATGCTACCGTGGCAAATGGCAGCGAAAAGGCCGTGCGCTATTACGACCTCCAGGGCCGCCGCGTGTTGAATCCCACCAAGGGACTCTTCATTACCAACACGGGCAAGAAGGTAATCAAGTAAGCAAAATACACATATCAAATTACTGATTGACAAACAACCTGGCGGGTTGGCACACCAACGGATATCTATCCGGTGGTTGCCAACCCGCCAACTTGTTTCCCATTGCACCACATAACCCCAAAAGGGATATTGGGACCAATTATGCCATTCTGCGATAAGCTCAAGCACTAAACGCTACCACTAAACGCAAGCACATAATGCAACCACCAAACGCAAGCACCAAACTCTACTACAAAACTCTACTACAAAACGCAACCACCAAACGCAAGCACTAATGGGGGCGACGCGTCTCGCGTCGGGCATTTTTCAGCAGCCTCGTCTCGTGTCGGTTTAGAGATAAGAGGGAAAGACGAACGCTGCTAAATAATAATATTTTGGCTCACGGATCGCACCGATTGCACGGATTATTTCGCTCACGCAACGTGCTTAGCACCACGGAGATGACGGATTTGACGGATTTTGTGAGCATTGCATGCTCACTTCGCCATTAGCTCGTTGCTGTGACCAGGTCCCTTACTTCATAATCTGTGCTAACATATTTCGCCACGGGTACGTTGCGGGCCAATAGCGAAGTGAGCATGCAATGCTCACAAAATCCGTAAAATCCGTCATCTCCGTGGTGCTAAAGCACGTTGCATGAGTGAAAGAATCCGTGCAATCGGTGCGATCCGTGAGCTAAAATATTATTATTTAGCAGCGTTCGTCTTTCCCTCTTATCTCTAAACCGACGCGAGACGCGTCGCCCCCATTAGAGCTTGCGTTTAGTGCTTGCGTCAGTTTTAGCCTTAAAATATCACAGCTTATATCTGACAGACGGCTATCACAACTTCATGCTAATACCTAATCCTACTTTGTTTTCATCAATAAAAACTGCCTGCACCTTGCACTTTGCTTCGTAACTTGTTGATATTCATGTCATATCTGAGTGTAGGTAACCACAAATATTGCTTGCACACCTGTCTGCACCCGTGTTGGTACGGCGCGCCACAATTTCAGCATAGTGAGGGCGGCGCGCGCGTATCGAGAGGTAGAAAAATCTGCCGCTCCAAATGACGTTCCTATCTCCCTATACCGTAATATGCGGGTGTGAGAGGTGGTAACTGCAACTCATAATGAGCGACCCACAGAGCGTGCAGGCAAGTGCAGGCAAGTGCAAGCAAAGTGCAAGCAGAGTGCAGGCAAGTGCAAGCAGAGTGTAAGTCTACATACACTGCGTAAATCGTTGATAATCAGCTCAGAAAACGCTAAAAGTGCAAGATGTAGGTAGTTTTCACAAAAACAGACAGGGTGGGGCTATCAGGGTGCAGCTGGGGCAAAACACATTTCGGACATGGCGTGCGCAGTGTGCAAATATGCAGATGCGACACCCGCTATATTTGCAAATAATTGTGGCGCGTTGTGGCAGCATTCTTAGTAAACTTGTCAGCTCGTTTACTAAATCCGCCAACGCGATATAGTTGCTCGGTAAAACTATTTGTGTACCTTTGCAAAACACGGCACAGCCACACGGGGCATAGTGCCATAACCAATCAAAACATAACACAACCCTTGACCATACACATAGCCTTCAACATCGACCACGCCTATGTGCGTTTCTGCAGCGTCACCCTCGTGTCAATACTCCGCAGCAACCCACAGGCAAAAGTCGTGGCACACATACTCGCGCGCGGTCTCACCGCGTCCGACAAACAAGTGCTGCAGCAACTTGCCGCACAGTACAACGGCGAGGCACACTTCTACGAGCCCGACGAAAGCTTGCTCGAGGGCTTCCGCATACACGCCTCAAGCAGCCACATATCGCTCGTTACCTACTACCGCTGCATGTTGGCCGACTACCTGCCAGCCAGTCTGCACCGCGTCATCTACCTCGACAGCGACCTGCTCGTCACCGGTTCCCTCGCCCCATTCTGGCAGATGCCCATGCAAGGAGCCCCCGTAGCCGCCGTGGTCGACGCAGCGGCCGACGACCGCACACGCTACAAAGTGCTGTGCTACCCCGAGGCCGACAGCTACTTTAATGCCGGCGTGCTGCTCATTGACCTCGACTGGTGGCGCGCCAACAACGTGGGCCAGCGCTGCATCGACTACTACCGGGCACACCCCGAGCGCATACGCTTTAACGACCAGGACCTGCTCAACAGCCTCTTCCATGGCCAGGTGTGCTGGGCGCCGCTGCGCTACAATGCACAAGAGGGCTTTTACCGCCAGCGTTATGCGCATTACAGCCAGCACAAGGCCGAGCTTCACCACCCCGTGGTGGTGCACTACACCAACCGCAAACCGTGGGACTGGGACAGCCTGCACCCCATGCGCCAACTCTTTTTCCACTATCAGCAGTACACCCCGTGGCGTGGCCACAACATACTGCACAACCCACTGTGGCTCGTGGCCCGATGGCTCAAACTGCTCCCCTACACACTGCACTTGCGCAAGGCACGCTACCGCCGGGGCATTCCGCTCCCGCAGCCCGCAGTCAATGCTTAACCCCCATATCCCAATTCAGTATGTACGATTATCTCATAGTTGGCAGCGGCCTCTTTGGCGCGGTGTTTGCCCACGAGGCCGCCAAAGCCGGCAAAAGTTGCCTCGTCATTGACAAACGCCAGCACACAGGTGGCAACCTCCACTGCCAGCTCATCGACAATATATGGGTACACCAATACGGTGCCCACATCTTCCACACCTCCAACCGCCAGGTGTGGCAGTATGTCAACCAGCTCACCGAGTTCAACAACTTTGTCAACTCCCCCCTGGCCAGCTACCAGGGCAAGCTCTACCACCTGCCCTTCAACATGAACACCTTCTACGAGCTGTGGGGCGTGCGCACTCCAGCCGAGGCACAGGCCAAAATAGACGAGCAGCGCAGCGAGTTTGCTCACATCACACAGCCCGCCAACCTTGAGGAGCAGGCACTCACACTGTGCGGACGCGACATTTACGAGCGACTCATCAAGGGGTATACCGAAAAGCAGTGGGGCTGTGCCGCCACCCAGCTGCCGGCTTTCATCATCAAGCGGCTGCCCTTCCGCTTTACCTTCGACAACAACTATTTCAACGACCGCTACCAAGGCATACCCGAGGGTGGGGGATACAATGCACTCATCGACGCCCTGCTGGCCAAGGCCGATGTACGCTTGGGCACCGACTACTTTGCCCACCGTGACGAACTCCATGCGCAGGCCCGCTGCACCCTCTACACTGGCTGCATCGACGAGTTTTACAATTACTGCCACGGGCACCTCGACTACCGCAGTCTGCGCTTTGAGCACAAACGGCTCAACACACCCGACTTTCAGGGCAATGCCGTAGTCAACTACACCGAGCGACAAGTGCCCTACACCCGTGTCATTGAGCACAAACACTTTGCTCCTGGCTCGCAGCAGCCCACCACCGTAGTCACCTACGAGCACCCCGACAGTTTTGCACCGGGCAAGGAACCCTACTATCCCGTCAACGACGCACGCAATGCCGCCATCTATGCCCGCTACGCTGCCATGGCCGATGCCGAACCCGACGTACTGTTTGGCGGACGACTCGCACGCTACACCTATGCCGACATGGACGACACCATTATGGCTGCTCTCGAACTCTGTAAAAAAGTATTTCAACAATGACCCTCTGGAACCACCGCACCCTTGTGCTGCACCCGGGCTACGAGCAACTGCACGACTTTATGCTCTCGCTGCCACAGCGCTTTGCACAGGGCGACGGACAACTCATACACAACGGGCGCAACCAACTGCGCCGCATCAGCTACCAGGGCACCGACTATGTGGTAAAGTCTTTTCGCCGCCCCAACCCTGTCAACCGTTGGGTGTATGGACTGCTGCGCCCGTCAAAGGCCCTGCGTGCCTACCGCAACGCCCTTCTCTATCAAAAGGTGGGCGTGGGCACACCCCAGCCCGTGGGCTATCTCAACATACGCCGCGGCCTGGCCTTCGACCAAAGCTACTTTGTCACCCTCACCTCGCCGTGCCCATGGCGCTACGAGGACCTCTTCACCCACCACTTCGACTATGCCGATGATGTGCTGCGTGAGATTGGGCGCATCACCGCCGTGCTCCACAACCACGGACTTGCCCACAAGGATTATGGACGGGCCAACATTCTGTTTGAGCAACTACCCGACGGACGCATACACCTCGACATTGTCGACCTCAACCGCATGGCCGTCGGCCCTCTCAACATCAAGCAGGGCTGCAAAAACTTTGAACGCCTGCCCGCCACCGCCCACATGCACCGTGTCATGGCTGAGGCTTACGCCAGCGCCCGCGGCTTCGATGCCGAAGCGTGCTACCGCCTCATGCGCCACTACCGCAGCACTCAGCCCGGACAGGTTGAGGGCGAGTTCTAACTCAAGTTTCGGATTTAGCAAGTGCGGGCTGAAGGCCCAATGTTTTTCATAGCCCAGGGTAAGCGAAGCGGCACCCTGGGTTGATATGAATGCAAAAGTTACGCCCTGTAAGGGCAGAAGTAACAGAGCTTTTTACTTTTGCCCTTACAGGGCGCGACTGCTTCAACACGCGATACCCAGGGTGCCGCTTCGCTTGCCCTGGGCTGTGAAGAACATTGGGCCTTTCTTGACATCATCGGCTGCGGCTCAGCAATTCAAGCAAGCTTGATTGCATTCGCCTTGCACGATGATTCAGCCCGCCCTTGTTAAATCCGAAACTTGAGGTTCTAATAAGGGCAGTTCTGATAGAATACGCAAGCTCTAATGGGGGCGACGCGTCTCGCGTCGGGAAAAGATGCAGCTATTGTTTAGTAGAGTTTGTATTTCCCTTCTTTCTCTATCCCGACGCGGGACGCGTCGCCCCCATTAGTGGTAGCGTTTCTTCTAGCACCAAACGCTATCACTAAGCGCTATCACTAAGCGCTGCCACCAAACGCAAGCACTAATGGGGGCGACGCGTCCCGCGTCGGGATATTTTTCAGCAGCCTCAGGACGCGTCAGCGTCAAACGCCAAACGCCAAATTCAAACTTAAACCTCACACAATGATAATAGCAGTAGTAGTCACATACAATCGCCTCACCCTGTTGCAGCGTAACATCTCTTGCCTCCGTGCCAACCGTCCTGTAGACCGCATATTGGTCATCAACAACGGCAGCACCGACGGCACCGCCCAATGGCTCGACAGCCAGGCCGACGCCCGCCTCACCGTCATACACCAGGACAATGTGGGCGGCTCAGGCGGCTTTTGCCGCGGCATAGACGAAGCCTGCCGCATGGGAGCCGACTGGGTGTGGTGCATGGACGACGACGTATTTCCACGTCCCGACTGCCTTGAGCAGCTACTGCCCCACGCTGCCAATCCACGCATCGGCCTCCTTGCCCCCCGCCGCTTGATGGAGGGCGAGGTTTACACCAACGACTTTACCGGCTACGACCTCGTACACCCCTTCCGCTCGCTCTACACTGGCAAGTTGCGCAAACTGTCGCAGCCCGTCACCGCCCCAACCCCCATAGCCGGCACAGCCTTCGAGGGTCCGCTCATACGTGTTGAGGCCATACGCCGCATAGGGCTGCCCAACAAAGCCCTCTTCATCTTTTGCGACGATACCGATTATTGTCTGCGTCTGCACCAGGCCGGTTACCACATGCTGTATGTGCCGGCAGCCCTCATGGACAAGCAAAAGTTCTTCAGCCACGACACCTGGGCCGCCCGCAACCGCAAAAAGAAGTGGAAGCGCTTCTACCAGGTGCGCAATACCACCTACCTCAACCACCACTACGGCCGCAACTGGGCCGTGCGCCATCTGCGCGGCTTCCTCTGCGTCATGGGCTACATGGCCACCGCCCTTGTCACCATGCCCTTTGCTCGTGCCTACACCCCGTCAGACCTGCCCCGCCTCTGGCGCGCCTACCGCGACGGTCTGGCTGAAAGGTTGGGGAAGTACTGATATGGTGCGCAGGCGGTACTAAGGTAAGCTGAGGTTCAATAAAAAGGCTCACGCATGACACATACCACGTGTCATGCGTGAGCCTTTGCTCGTTTACCGCGCATGTTTTTAGCGATTTCTCTCTATTTCCCTCACATCTGTCCGCTCGTGCGCAGATACTTTTCCATCACCATCACTTGTATCATCTCCTCGCGTTCGGCGTCCCAAAACTGCCGCACATACGCATGGGCGTGGTCAATGATGGCTTGTGCCTCGTCGGGGTGTGATATGTAGTACTGAAGTTTCTCTTCGAGGTCTGAAAAGTCCTCTTTCACTTCCACATAGTGATAGCCGGGGCGTAATGTGCCCTCCATAAACCACGTTTCGCACGTGGGGCGTGTCATCACTGCCAGCGAGTTCGACGACATTACCCATTTCAGGTTCGACGCTACGTCGTTGCCCTCAAGCGCCATGATAAATTTGTAGTCAAGGTGTTCGGCTATGGTCTTTTTCGCTGTCATCCACTCCTCGGGGCAGCCTTCGTTGCGGCCTACCACACCGCAGTCGCACAGCGGCGAGCCAAAAAACTTTTCGAGAAAAGCTGTGCGCAGACGGCTCTGGCGTATCTTGCCCCTGAATATGGCACAATCGCGTTTGGCAGCAAACGGCTTGGTGTCGTGCACATACATGAAGTGGCGCAACTTGTCAAGTTTCAGCACCACCGAGTTGGCATTGTCGTCATTTATTAGTCGGCTTTTCACCACCGTGGGCTTCTCGGGCGTAAAGTACACGTCGCCCGGACAAAAGTTCCAGCGCAGCCCCTTGTCAAACCAACGCGTCACATCATGTTGGTCGAAGTAGTAGGCCGTGTGAAACAGTTTGCGCCCGTAGTCGCCCAGCGCACCCGTATACATCAGCCAGCTGCGGTCGCGCTGCACACTGTCCTCTGTGGACATTTGCCAGGGCGCATTGATGCGGCAGTAGTAATCTGCTCTGCGGCACATCTCGTTGTAGTCTGCCCGTTGGCGGGCCTTGGCTAATAGATGTGCACGCCGATGCCGGTACCATGCATCGGGCACCGCCAGTCCCAACGTTTTTTGAGCAAACCATAAGGCTTTGATAGGTTTGCCACTGCGCAGTTTGTATATAATGTTGTCGCTCATCAGTCTTTTATGTATTCAATAGTCGGATTAAAATGCAGTCCGTCAAGGCAGCCTTTTATCACAGCCTTCTTAAATTCGGCAATATGGCTCTGGTCGTCGCGGCGCTTGAGACGATGCATGTACAGACGATATTTGTTAAGCACTGAGATGTAAAACTTCAGTTTGTTAGTTGAACGACGCTTCAAGTAGCACGTGTTGCGCACTTGGTAATAAAAGCGTCCTGCCATTTCGTTAGGTGCCTTATCTATTGAAGGGAAATAATTCTGACGCGTTTTGTGATACACCTGGCTTGCGGGCACAAAGTAGCATTCATAGCCCACGCGTTTAATGCGGTCGGTATATTCAATGTCGTCACACCAAATAAAGAACTCCTTGATGGGCAGCCCCACTTTACGCACCGCATCACTGCTCACCATTACCGACACAAACGAGCACAATTTGCATGCAAAGCACGTTTCGCCGCCCACTGTCAGGGCTTCTGCTCCGCCAAAGGGCTTTTCTACCAGTGCCGGCTTGTTCATGGCGTGCAGTGTGCCATCGGTCCATAGCACCTTGCTGCACACAAATCCCGTTTTATCATCAGCCGCTGCCACTTTGGCAAGCAGTTTCAGCGCATCAGGTTGTGGCATGGTGTCATCGTCCATCAACCACACAAAGTCGCAACCGGCTTCCACGGCCAGCTTCGTGCCAAGTGCAAAACCGCCAGCTCCGCCAATGTTGCGTTCGGTGCGCACCACATGCAGTTTTGAGTCACCTTTCAGTGAGTCGAGCCATTCCTTTGTGCCGTCAGTCGAGCAGTTGTCAATAATCCAAAGTTCTGTCGGCGGCAGCGTCTGTGCCTTCAGAGCCTGCACGCATTCTTTGAGCAAAGCCAAGCGGTTGTATGTTACAACCACGCAATTTATCTTCATATTATATATTATATACGTGTAAACAGATTGACAGATTAACGGGTTGACAAGTATGTTTATTTGTATTCTTTACCGAACCGTAGCCTATCTTATGCAAAGATAGTACAAGGTGAGAGCAGAACACCAAACTTGTTTGAGTGTTTTACCGAACCGTAGCCTATCTTATGCAAAGATAGTGCAAACCGAGCGAAGAGAGTCAAGCTTGCTTGAACTTTCTTCCGAGGTGCCGCCTATCTTGTTTCAAAGATAGTGCAAACTACACAAGAGAGGCATCGCCATTCCGTAACCGCCCACCTCTCTCGGCGTCAGCCCTTATGTTTCTTGAGGCCACCCGGACGCCAGTCCGTGGCGTCCTTATGCCCTTATGTCCTTATGTCCTTCTGTTTCCCGCGTTAGCGGCCAACCAAGCCTCGCTACGGCGTCAGCCCTTATGTTTCTTGAGGCCACCCGGACGCCAGTCCGTGGCCGCCAGCCGCGCAGCGGCCTTATGTGTTTCTTATGAAAACTTATGTTCCCGCGCTAAGCGGCAAGCACGAACGTCATATTTTATGTTCTTCTGTCCTTATGTTCTTCTGTCTCCCGCGTTAGCGGCTTCCAAGCCCCGCCACGGCGCCAGTCCATCAGTCCTTCGCGTTAGCAACCTGTCCCCAAATCCTTGAAAAACATGTTCTTCAACACAAACCTGCAAAATATCCACCCCAAAACTTGGCATATACACAAGTAAGCCCTACATTTGCCCCGTTGGACATAAAATTTCCCGCCCGTCTGCGCACCGGCAAACCAGCACTTTTGCCCGCCAGCGGGCACAAACGGGTATGTCCGCCGCCCGAGAGCGCAAAATTGCGCGATTTTTTTTGCACGCCGCAACGCGCTGGCATTCAGCGAGTTACGTCCGTTTCAAGAGAAATTCCCGAAAATTTCTCCAAAATTTCTTCGCCAAAA
>NZ_LT629842.1:0-74200 GCF_900106785.1 Prevotellamassilia timonensis
ATTATTTTAGATTTTCAACGGTTTAATATAACCGTTTGAAGAATAAACATTTAACTGAGTATTTGAGAAACAGTGGTAACGAGTTAGCAACTGTGCTATTTTCAGCGTTTTGCGGTGCTATACTGTCAAATAACTCTTTCATTTGCAAAGTTATTACTTTTTATTGAAACGCACACTTTTCCGATATGAAATTTAACAAAAAGTCTCCAACAAATATATGTTAGAGACTTTGATTCATTACAATTGGATTTTTATTTATTCAAATGACGATAAACTATATTTGATATATCTGCCATTATTTTGGCGTTATCATCATCAGACTCACGAGAATCCTTTATCAAAACGACAATGTAGCACTTCTCACCGTTGGGAAGATATATCACTCCTGCATCTCCCTCGCTTATCTGTATGCCATCAGCAGTTCGGTTAGAACGTCCCGTTTTATGCCCAAATTTTATATCGGTAGGCAACCCCGCTATTAGTTTGTTCTTGCCAGACACACAATCAAGCATGGCTGTCTCTAAAAACGCAAAATGCTCTTTTGTCAAAATATTTTCTGTATGAAGTTTCTTGAGCAATTGCGCAATAGCTAATGGTGTGCTCCAATTGTTGTAGCATAACATAATGTCCGTATGCATGCTTTCCTCTGTCTCCGTGAAATTCATATCCTTTATCCCAAGAGATTTTATGTAGGAGTCCACTTTATCAATACCACCAACAAACCTTATTAACCAATCGCATGTGTTGTTGTCGCTAATCGATACTGTGTATTTGATTATATCCCTATAAGATATACGAATCCCTTGGTCGGGATATTTATCCCTTAACGGGCTATACGTGTTTTTCAGCATTTCTTTCTGTTTGATATACACCATTTTGTCCAGCGGAATATTCTCTGCTTCCATTTTTTTCAGAGCTGTCACTGCTATATGGAATTTGAATACACTCATAGTGGGATATTTGTCCTCGTTGGCAATGGCAATTATATCGTCATTATGGATAATTGCTACCCCGACAGACGCTTGCTTCCCTTTGATAATCTTTTCAATTTCTTGGGTCATGTTCTGCCCGAAAGCCATAATGCTGCAACAGCAACAAAGCATAACTGATAATAGCGTTTTTGTCATGTTCATTTTTGATAGTGGAACTTTTTGTTTCATATAGTTTTCTTTTTTGCTTCTTAGCCCAAAGAAGCGGATGCTCAAATGCAGAAACGTGGACTACCAATGCAACATTCTAAGTCGAAGGTCGTAGGAAACCTAAATGCACGAATGTAGTATAGCAGCCCACGCTATATGCGTGAGAACCACTATGCCATCCTTGTGCAGTGTCTTGAATTTCCTACGTTCTCGACTTACAAGAAAGCATAACGCTTCTTTTTCTTATGTCTTGGATAGAGTTGCCTCAATCCGAGTGCAAAAGTACAAAAAATCCGTGATATGTCATTCAACAATCACGGACTTTATTTTGATTTACAGTTGCATACCTCTGTTTTGTCTTGGTTTCGGTATTCCGATAGCTTCCCTAAACTCGTTCATCTTCTTTCTGAACCAGCTTATATGTGATACTCCATCAATCTTGAAATCGAACTTTCCATTTTCATCCTCTTTAATGGAGCAGACGGCACGTTGGGTTTCAAAGCCTTGGTTGAACTCGGAAGAATGTAGCTTGCCTTTTATGGGAACGTCCTTGAATGTGCATAATCTTCGGATAATATCGTCATTGAAGCCCAAGCGTTCACGCAGGAAATTTATTGTCGGTATCAGCTTCTCCACATATGGGAAGTAGCGTTTCACAAAGTCTGTAAACTCGGACAATTTGCGGTGTCGCAGCTCGTAAGCGTCTGTTATCTCCTGTATGTGTTTCGCCTGTTGCTGTTCCCTTTGTCGGGCTTCTTCTTGAAGTTCTGATACACGCTCATGCAGATTCTTGTTCTCCCTCTCCAGCGTCTTGACCTTGTTGCTGCCGAAAAAAGAACCGACACTCTCGGCTATGTTGGTCGCTGCGGTCGTGGCTGCGCCTTTCAGTTTCTCAGTCTGCACCTCTTTCTTGGCTTGGCGGAGTTCCTGCCGTGCCGCTTCTTTCCGCTCCTGCAAATCTACCACTTCCGCTTTGAGGCTATCGACAAGTTTCTGTGTGTCCCGATAATACTGCTGCGTGGACTTGTGCCGTGCCGTTGAACCGTCTATGCCACGCTGCAATCCGTACTTTGCCATCGCAATGGCGTAGGTATCTTGGTAGGTCTTCAATTTCAGCCGTGTCATAATGTCATCGGCACACAGTCTTACGGTGTCGGTCGGCTTCTTGCGGTAGCGTTTCTTTGTCTGTTCCTCCCGTTTCCTGCGCTTACGTTCCCCCTTTACGATTGGAACAAGGGTGATGTGTATGTGTGGCGTTTCCTCGTCCCGATGAAGGTGCGCAGCCACAATATTCTCCTTACCGAACATGAAGGCAAAGTAGCTCATGTTGTCGGCACACCACTCGTCCAATCTGCCTTCTTTTTCGATACGCTCCATGTCCTCATGCGTTCCCGACACGATGATGCGGATTGCCTGTACTTGGTTGTTACCGATTTTGCGTGTCAACCCTGCGTTTTCCAAACGGTGTTGGATGGCTGCTGTTCGGTCTTTCACTCCATCGGGATAGTCGATGAGTTTTCGGTTAAGATGCGTGCGAGTTGGATCGGCGTTCTTCGGTATGATAAAACGCTCGATGTGGGCGGTCGTTCCGCTGTCGGAACCGTGCGCCTTTTCCATATGTAATACGACAAATCCCATATATGGTTTTCCTTTCTTTTTTAGCTTGTGAAACAATGGTTGATTATTCTCCTGTACGGCTTCTGCCGTTGGCTTGGGAGAGTCCAGAGAGGTGCAACCTCTTTGGCTTATTGGGGAATTTTCAGCGTTGCTTGCAATGCGGCTCGGAAAATTCCCTAATAAGCTATGGTATTTTCCGCTTGTAAATATCCGCACGGCTGCAAGCGTTCTCACTCCCTACATCTTCAGCCCTCGCTTTTTCGGTGGCTGCATCATCCGCCTTGCGGATTGGACTTGCCTCTCCTGCTTCATCGGCTCTGCCGATTGGGACAAGGGCTTACCGCACAGGTAGTCGTTCAAGTCCTTATACTCACTATAGTGTATGGACTTGTCGGAAAGGCGTTCCCCGAACCTTGCTTGCAGATGCTCACAGGCTGTCCGTCCTGCCGTATCGTTGTCAAGGAAACAGCCGATTTGGGAATAGTCAGCCAATATGCCCTCCGCCTTTGCGAGATTGGAAACGGAGTTCAAGATGATATAATCCTGCGTGGTCAGTCGGGGGCATTGCGGATTGTTCCTCACACGGATGGAAAGGAACGAGAGGTAATCCATGAAGCCCTCGAAAAGATAACAGGTTGTCGGCTGTTCTCCACTTTGTCGGATATGGGTGATGTCCTTTGGAGCGACACAACCTTTGAAATAGCGGTTGCGCACCTCATAACCACCTGCCATATTCGGGAAACCGATGGCGAAGTATGGTCTGCCCTTGTTTTCAAAATGCAGTTCCTTACATTCCCTCTTGGCGAGTTCGGTGCTTATTCCTCGCTCCTGCAAATAGGATAATAGTACAGGAGAGGATAACTCCGAAACTTGCAGATGTCGGTACATCGGTTCTGAAACGGATTGCCGACCAAAAGAAAATGGTACATGGATGGCGGTGTGCAGATGCGGTGTCTGTTTGGCGATGCACTCCAACAGATACGGCACGTTGTCGGAGCGGTAGAGTTCCGAAGCCAATGCGATGATATTGCCACCCTTGCCGATGCCGAAGTCATACCATTGGTTGAGTTCGGTGTTTACCTTGAACGAGGCTTCGGCTTCCTCTCTCAGCGGTGACTTGTACCAAAGGCTGCTATCTTGTCGCTTGACGGGTGTGTACCCCAGACTTTGCAGATAGTCTGCTATTCTGATTTGTTTTGCTTCCTGTATTGTCATAATGTATATTCCTACGGATTTGATGATGGTTGATAAAGCGATGATTTGATGAACATATGGTTTAACACATTGATTTATATCTATATATCATCTCATCATTTATTCATCAAACCACTCACGAAAAGAGAAATTCATCGTTTACGGTGTCGGGCATGGTCTGTCCGTCCTGTTTTCTCCTTTCATCAGTGAGATACTTTTGATGAATGTTTGATGAGAATGTAAATATCTATATTTCAATATATTTATATACTTATTCATCATTTCATCAAAATAATCATAGTGTTTCCAAAAACGATTTTGTCACGGTGTAGAACCGTCCTGTCTTCCGCATGGGCGAATAGTGACAGTCACGGGTATAGTCCAACTGATAGGTGGTATAGGTAAGCGTGTTGGGTGCAGGATTAAGTTTCCAACACTCTTTCAATACCCTGCGTACTTGATGTTTCTCCACTTTTGCCTGTGAATACCGCAACAAAAGAAAAATATCGTTGCAGTCAAAAGAGAAAGTGTCCGTGCCTACACTTTCCATAATGTCAAGGATAAGCTCGTGCATCTCTATCTCCAATCTGTTGCGGTTGCTGCGGATAATCTTCTGCAAGGCTTCGGTATGCAGTAGTGAGGGCGTGAACCACATACGGCTTTTCTTTTCGGTGGATAGCTGCCTATGCTGTAAATGGTGGAGAAAAGCAGGTATCTCCGCTTTCAGTTTTTGCAGGAAGTCGGTATCATCCGACTGCAAGCGGTCTATCTTGCGCACCCAATAACGGGTTTCACCTGCATCAATGATGACAGGCAGGTACTCGTTGTTTGAACACAGCACGAATTTGGCGAAGAACGCAATTTCGTCACGGTCTTTGCCTTTGGCTTCCACCTTGTAGGATAGTGCCGTGCTCAGGTTCTTCAACCGCTCGCTGTCCTCCCGGCGGCTCAGCAATACTTCGTCCACCACGATAAGGAGTTTCCCAGCCCAGTCGGAATTGAACTGGCTGCGGAAATCCTCGTTGGTGTTGAATGTCACGTTATTCTGAAACAGGGCTTTCAGAAAATTGAGGAATGTACTTTTGCCTGTGTTGCGCTCCTCCGACACCAACAGCAGGATGGGCAACTTCTGAATGGGTTGCAGGTAGAGCAGTTGAAGATAGTCCATTCCCAACTCGTATTGCTCCCCGAAGATATGTTCCACCAATGAGCGGACAGAGGGGAAATCACCCTCTTGCGGTTGGTGGGGTATCGGCTCGTAGAGGTTAAGGAACTTGCCGATTACAGGCTGATAGCTGACGTGTTCGGGTACGGTGCAGAAGCCGTCATACTTGGGTACGCTGCCGATGTAGTCCTTGCCATAGTCTTGGCGCAGGGTCTCGTTGTTCCATGCGATGCGCTTCCTTACATACCCTCCGTTCAGTCTTGGCTGCTCCACAATCTTGTAGAGCGTTGTGCCGACACGGATAAACTCTTCCTTTGCCATGCCGCCATCTGTGGGCGGTCGGTGGCTGTCATTTACTTTGTTTGCTTCCATATTCCAATGATTTAAGTTTGAAAAAATGTCAGCTACAAAAGTATAATCAACTGTCGGATAAGTTGATACGCAAATCACAGCAGAACGCAGCAAAAAATACTTCGGGGCTGTTCGGGGCTGTAAAAACAAAAAATCCGAAGAAACAGAGCTGAAAACAGATGCTTCTTCGGGTGCGTGAGTATGTGTGAATGGCAATACGCCTATGCAAAGTATTTCGGATTTGCCGTATCAGTGATGTTCAGCGAAAAGAAGATGCCTGTTTTTTCTTTTCGCAAGTACAGTCTTTCAAGTATGGCTCTGCGAACCTGTTCCGCTCCGAATGTGTTGATGCGGAAAGCAAGGGCGATGATGGCTTCAAGACTGTAAACCTCCATGCTGCGTTTGTCCGACAGTTTGATGGTATGCTTTGTCTCATATTCCCTCAAAACACCGCTTTTACAAAGAGCCTTTATCCCTGCTCGGATTGTTGGGGCGATAACCCCGAACAACTCGCAGAGTTCCCACTCGGTCATGGCAATGGAGACTGTATCGGTCGGCAGGGCGATGTTGCCCTGTCCGTCCATCGTGATGATGCTTCGTTTCTCTTTCATCTGTATTCTTCTTTATGGGTTATCAAATGGCACTGCAAATGCTTTTCTCCATATCCCCCAACTTGTCGGACAACAGTTCCAAGTCCTGACTTATCTTTTGGGCGGTTATCTTCGCGTAGATTTGAGTGGTCTTTATGTTGGTATGCCCCAACAGGCGGCTGACGGTTTCAATGGGTACTCCGTTGGATAACAGTATGGTAGTTGCTGCCGAATGTCTTGCGACATGATATGTTAAATGTGTCTTTATACCGCACAAATCGGCTATGGCTTTCAGCTTTTTGTTGCAGGTCGTATTACTTGGCATGGGGAAAACCTTATTGTCCTTTGCCATCCCCTTATACTTCTCTATAATCTTTCGGGGAACGTCCAACAGACGGATATTCGATTCGGTGTTGGTCTTCTTTCTTCGGGTGATAATCCATAAGTTACCGTCAAAGAAAGTTTGCAGGTTGTCGGTGGTGAGGTTCTTGACATCGGAATATGCCAACCCCGTGAACACCGAAAACAGAAACAGGTCCCTCACAAGCTCGTGGGTCTTGTCGGGCATCTCGGTATTCATCATGGTGTGTATCTCCTCTTTCGTGATATACCCCCTGTCCACGCTTTCGGGAGAGTTGATATACCCTGCAAAGGGATTGAACGGCAGACGACCGTCATTTCTCGCTATGGAAATGATGTGCTTCAACACAATCATATAGCCCCAAATGGTATTAGTGCGGCATTTCTTCACCGTGCGCAGGAAATACTCGAAGTCGTTGATGAACGTGAGGTTTAACTCTTTGAGGGGAATATCCTCACGCTTGTATGTATGGGGCAGGAACTCCCGAATATGCTTGCAGACGGTTATGTACCGTTGGAATGTTCCTTTGGCACGGCTGTGTCCGACTTTCTTTGCAAACTCCGCATTGTGCTGCTCAAAGAGTTTCAGCAAGGTTTCCTGCTTGATACCGATACCGAGATAGGCATCTTTCAGTTTGGCAGCGGTCACATATCCGTCTGTCTGCATCAGTTCTTGGTAGCGGCGGTTCACCTCCACCCGAATCTTGTCAACCGCACGGTTGATTCTCTGCGCTTCGGCACTCTTGCCCGAAGCACGGTTGTTCTTCACATCCCACAAATGGGGTGGAACTTCCATTTTGCAACTGAACTGCTTAATCTCTCCGTCCACCGTAAGGCGGCACATCAGTGGCAGGTTGCCGTTGGGCTTTGCACTGCCTTTCTTCACGTAGAATAAGACCTTGAATGTACTTCGCATAACTCACTTCTTTTTTGGTGACAAAATTAGTTTACCGTGAGTTACCAACAGCTACGCAAAATTACGCAAATCGCAGAAAAACAGATGCTTATTCTGGAAGTTCACACATTACGGCAGTAATGATGTGGTAACTGAACTCTTGCGTTGTGTGGCTTTTGGATGTCTGCAAACGACCTTTTCCACATCAAAAGCAAAAGCGTAACGACCACTCTTTCAGTTGAATCGCTACGCTTTTCTCAAATTTACTTTTTAGCTATCTGTTTATTTTATACAATCAGCAGGTGTCATTTTCACATTGAAAGCACATTCTCGAGACGCATCTGTCCCCTTCGCCCTCGGTCACATAGCCCGCTATGCTCCCTCACCCGAAGGAAACATCTGCGCCCCGATAATGCACTTTCAATGTAAAAATAATTTTGAACACCTACTTACTCATTAAAATTAGTGATATTTACAGATACTGTAACATAAATAGCCTTAGAACTTGCAACGAATGTTTATAATATTGTATATTTGCCATATTATCATACTTTATTAACCTTGCAATGTTAACAAGACATTGACATTGCGAAAAACAATTTAGGCAAATGAGACGGAAAACAATCATGAAAAATACGCTCGCGGCCCTTTTGCTCTTATTTAGTACAACCCCAGCGTTGGCGCAAGACAAGGTCAAACTCACCTCGAATGAAGGCGAGATTGTGTGGTTCACATTAGGTCAAGACCTTGACAAGGCAGAGGTGCCGTACGTTGTAGTTCGATATGACTATCAACAAGGCAATGGCTACATTATTACAACTCCCAATAGCAGTTATACTTTCAGTTTCGATGCAAATTGGTCGCTCGAACTCATACCCGATCCAGCTACCGGCATAGACGAAGTACCAGCCACCAACTCCAGCAAGCAGGTATTGTTCAGCCTGAATGGGCGTAAACTATACATCAAAAATCTGCCCGCCAAATCATCGGTGACGCTCTACGATTTGCAAGGCCGTTTGGCCATGACCGTCCAGGCCGACAATCAAGGTTGTGCCACACTGCAACTGCCTGCAACAGGCCTTGCCACCCCCTATGTGGTGCGCACAGCAAGTATTAACTTCAAAATCATTGCAAAATGAGAAATCTGTACAAACATATAGGCAGTGCCTTCATGGCAGCATTGCTTCCTTTGACAGCTGCGGCACAATCACCTCTCGAGTCGGGACATAGCATCATGGTGGGCGATGACACTTATGACATGACCGATATTTACGAAATAGCATTTGTTGACAAAGCAACACTCGGCAGTACCCCACAAGTGGCGGCTCCCTCGGTGGTCAAACTCCTAAAGCAAGCACCCAATATGCGCATTTGGGCCAAACTGCTCGATGCCACAGGTTGGGGGGCTAAGATGAAGCCAGATGCTAAAGCCGAAAAGGCTTTTGCCGAGAAATATAAAGCACATGCTGGCACCTACCCCAACAATACCGTTTCCTCAACCCCTTTCCAAGCATATCGCCGCCAAGGATTCACCCTTTTTGCCGAGACCGATGAAGTGTTTAACAAAGAGTGGGGGGTGCCCATGCCGGTATATGATGAAGCCACACAAAGCATTACAAACTGGGAGGCCATAAAGCAAGTACTGAATGAGCAATGTGGAAAAATATACTCCAACCTCAAGCCTGGCGACCTTACCGACAAGGATAATGCCGTAAACATATTCGTGGCCACCCACCTGCTCAACAGCAACATGCAATTAGCCAACAACAGCGCTGTGCGGCATGCCACAGAATATGGCTACACCACGGGCGAGAACATAAACGAGCCTTCTACCAACTACACCGTCAACGTGTGGGACTACTACCGCACTGCCTGGCCACAAGAGAGCAAATTGCTCAAAATCACGCAAACGCCCGACGGACAATTCTACCTCAACCGTTTCAGCAAGTACGACAACGGTTTGACGGGCACCTATGTCGAGACAGGCACACTGCAAGAGGGCATTTTGGCTCACGCCCGCAACGAGGTGGACAACTCTGTTTATAATAATGTGGCATTAGATGGCAGCTATCACCCGATAGATAATATACTAAGTTTCAACTCAGACTATGCAAGTGCCATGAAGAGTGAGCGCGTGCGTATGGACTTCACCACGCTGCTGCCCGAAATAGCAAGCAACAACTTGCGTGGCAAGGACGCCTACTTCCCCACCGACTACTTCAGCACACTGACCAATGTAAGCCCCGACACCGAAATCCAACTGTTATATGCGTCCAAAGGTTGGGTAGACTATCAAGGAGACGAATTTCTTGTTACTGGCAACTACGACTTCACGCTAGAAGTGCCCGCCATGCCCAATGATGGCAGTTACGAACTGCGCATGGGCTATAGTGTCAATGAGGTGCGTGCCAAGAGTCTGCTCACCTTTATCTGCGAAGACGAGGCAGGCAATCAAGGCACTTGGGGCAAACCCCTGGTGCTTGACCAGAGCGAACCAGTCATGGCCAACGACGGCATTGCCCAAAAAGATGCCGATTTGAATTACGACGAAACGCTTTGCGCCGAAAACGACTATGCGCTGCACAAATTGGGCTACATGAAGGCACCAGCTTACTTCCACATAGCTGGCGACCAACATGCCAACTCAGCCCGTGACGAGTTGGGTAGAAGCTATAATGGTGGCAACATGCGGCGTGTGCTCATTACCTCAAATATGTCGCCACGCATGAGGTATTACATTCGTTTTCAGTCACTGAACAACAGCGGTCTTGCACAGTTGCACCTCGATTATATTGAGTTCGTGCCGCGGCTCGTAGATGTAGCAGGCGAACCTTATCGTGAAGACGTGTGGTAACAATTTGTTCTGTATTCATTACGACATTACTGCACACCCTACAATATTCCTTATTCAACTCATTTCACACACTATGAATACCATATACAAACATACCATACGGCGCATCTTTGGTTGTGTGTTGCTATCAACACTCCCATTAGGCGTCATGGCGCAAAATGTGCGCGTAATAAAAAGCGACGGCACCATCAAGATGTACGATGGCAGCAAGCAAAACATCAAAGTAACGCCCGTGCCAACGGTCAATACCAACGACAAGGTTAAAACTGGCAGCACGCTTTATGACAATTTGCAAGCATTAGGCAACTACACCACCTATTTGCGCTTGATTGACTCTTTCGCTGGCATACAACGCGCGTTCAAGAACGAGCTGACCGACTACGAACGCAAATACATGGGTAGTTTTGACACGCTTACGGTGTTTGCTCCAAACGACGAAGCCTTTGACCGTTTCTTTGCCCACAACGCATGGACAGACGAACAAGGCAATGCCATAAGCAGTTATGAGCAACTGAGCGATAGTCAAAAGCTTTCTCTCATCTACATGAGTTATATTCCGGGGTTCGTCACAGCTAATAGTCTGCACGCAAGTAAGAGTGTCAGGGGCTACTTGCGTCTGTACAGCTATGACAGGCAGTTTAATCTTGTGCCCTACAAACACACGGGTGGCACAGATATCAAGACCTTTCCGCCAGATAGCTACAGTTATATTGACTACGCCAAAGAACTCAACCAGCACATAGTGGATGGTGTGTGGATTGGGTATGGCACAATAGGCGACTACACAGGTGCACTTGCTTATCGTGGCGGCACCATGATATGGAATGATGACTATTGGCAATACAATGGGCTGAGCCATGACGACTTGGTTTTTATAGGCGCAGCAGACACCGAGGGTTCAGAGCACATCACAATAGGCAACGCCCACATTACCCAACCCAACCAGCGGTGCCAAAATGGCTATCTGCATTTGGTTGACGAGGTGGTTGTACCGCAGCCCAACCTCATGTGTGCCCTGGCACAAGCGCGTTGGGGCGGGAAATGCTCATTGGCAAGCAGTTTGGTGCAAAGGTTCAACTACCTTAAATACGACCCAGATTATACATATTATGATGAACAGATACTTAACGATGGCGACTCTGCTATGACTGTCCGTAATTCGTTGCTTGACAGAGTGTCTACCACCACGACACAAACCCCTGCCATCATACTACCCACCGACGAGGCACTGAAGGCATTCCTCTTAGCCTCCGACAATCCTCTTTGGCAGTGTGGCATCAACAAAGACAACTATTACGACATGCTTATGTCCTTGCCGCGCGAGGTGTTGCAGCCCTTTGTCAAAGAGTGGTTCCGCACATCATTCACCGACGTGTTGCCGAGTCGTTATAGCAATATGCGCAGTGCCAAGGGACACCAGTTGTTAGCCGATGTCACCTCGCCCGAAGCCTACAAGCTCACGGTGCAGCAAGTCATTCCCGCTGTTGATGGTATTATTGTAGTAGTTGATGCTGTGCCAAATGCCGAGGACCTGCGCAACGAACTTACTTTTGTCAAGCTTGCCGGCCGAGTAACTGGTACTGCACTGACCGCAAACGACCGTTACGAAAACAATACTAACGCTGCCCCATTCTCTACCGATTACCAACGTGAGATGCACAACAAGTCATTTACCATGTTCGTGCCTACCGACGAGGGGCTGAAACAGCACGGATTGGTTGACCCTATGAGCATGGCTTCAAACAACCGCGTTTCGTGGCGTTATTGGTCATTAACCCCCGATAGTATCAGCTATAATGGAGATGGTCAAATAGCCGTGGCGGCAAGGGCCTATCGCTATGATTACAACAAAGTACGCAACGCCGAGACCGATAGGCCGTTGGGTGCGACGTTTTCAAGTAATGCCAACGAAAATTGTGCTAATGTCAACTATGGACCTACAAAACGCCAGTTGTTGACCGATATGCTCGACCAGCACATTGTGCTGCAAGATGTGAATAGTTTGCTCAACACCCCGCGGCACTGGTATCTTTCGCGTAGCGGTATGCCCATCTACATGAAGGAGCACACCGACCTCAACATTGTGGTAAATGGTGGTATGCAAATCGACCTCAACAGGAGAGATGCTGCCGACAAACACGATTGCATCATGCAGCTCGTAGGCCAAAACAGCACAGGCACAAGCGTCGTCATAGACCGCCCCATGCAGCCAACCACCCAAAATGTGTACCAACGTCTTAAGTCCAACGATGCCTTTAGCACGTTCTTTGAATATGCCGAGGCACTGAACAATGCCTACACACTGAAAAATATGCTATTTGGTAATGAGGCATCGGAGGCTCTGAGCCGGAAGTACACAATCTTTGCCGACCCCAGCGGCAGCTATGCACGTTATGGCAATGATAACACCATGTTGGTCAACTTCTTCCATAACTTCAATTACACCATCTTCGTGCCTACCAACGAGGGTATGCAAAAAGCCGTCGAAGCAGGTCTGCCCACCATCGAGAGCATCGAGCAATTTGTCGAAGAGAGTTTGGACGATAACGGCCAACTGCCCGACGACAAACGCGAGCAAGCTCAAGCCAGATACCTCACGCTGCTTAACTTCCTGAAGTACCACTTCTGCGACAAGTCCTACTTCCTCGAACCCGACCTTGAAAGCGGCGACACCGAACAGACTACTACCGCTTGCATCGATGCCAGCAACCAACAGGCTCTGACTGCAGACATCAACAGTGGCAATGGCATGCTGATGGTGCGCGATGCCAGCAATTATTACAAAGCTGTAAAGCCCGACCTTGCAAACATCATTGCACGTGATGCGGAATTTAACGCCGAACCTACGAAGGCTAAATATATTCTGTCAGCCTCAAACGTGGTGCTGCATGGCATAGACAATGCCGATTACCTGCTCTTTGACAACACACTCAATGGCGACTTTACGCGTGCATGGCGTACACCATCTGCCGCCCGCAAGTTTGTGAAGAAATATGGCAAGTAGGCATATCGCACTCTGACAACGTACCGCTTTCCACCTACCGCGTACAGCGACAAGTTAAAAGACTAAGCTTTTCATTTGTCATTGTACGCGGTTTGCATTACCTTTGCATCAACAAATACACGAAACAACCACAAAACAAACATATCACGCAATGAATTTTGTAGAAGAACTCAAATGGCGCGGCATGCTTCACCAGATGATGCCAGGCACAGACGAACTCCTTGAAAAGGGAATGACTACAGCATATGTTGGCATAGACCCTACTGCCGACTCGCTGCACATCGGACACCTCTGCTCTGTCATGATGCTTCGCCACTTTCAGCGTGCTGGCCACAAGCCATTAGCACTCGTAGGCGGTGCCACAGGTATGATTGGCGACCCCTCAGGCAAAAGCGCTGAGCGTAACCTCCTTACCGAGGATATTCTGCGCCACAATGTGGCCTGCATCAAAAAGCAGTTGTCACACTTCCTCGACTTCGACTCTGACGCACCCAATGCGGCAGAACTTGTCAACAACTACGACTGGATGAAAGACTTCACCTTCCTCGACTTTGCACGCGAGGTGGGCAAGCACATCACCGTCAATTACATGATGGCCAAGGATAGCGTAAAGAAACGTCTTAACGGCGAGGCACGCGATGGCTTGTCATTCACCGAATTTACCTACCAGCTGTTGCAGGGTTACGACTTCCTCCACCTTTACGAGACCAAGAACTGCAAGTTGCAAATGGGCGGTTCCGACCAATGGGGCAACATCACCACCGGTACCGAACTGATACGCCGTACCCTCGGTGCTGAGGCCGACGCCTACGCTTTAACCTGTCCGCTCATCACCAAGGCCGACGGCAAAAAGTTTGGCAAGACTGAACAGGGCAACGTATGGCTCGACCGTCGTTACACCACTCCCTACAAGTTCTACCAGTTCTGGCTCAATGTGGGCGACGAGGAGGCAGAGCGCTACATCAAGATTTTCACCTCGCTCGAGCACGACGAGATAGACGCCCTTATAGCCGAGCACCGTGCCGACCCGGGCCGCCGTTTGCTGCAAAAGCGCCTCGGCGAGGAAGTTACTTGCATGGTACACAGCCGCGCCGACTACGAAATGGCTCTCGAAGCTTCAAACATACTCTTCGGCAAGGCCACTAAAGACAGCCTGTTGAAGCTCGACGAGGAAACCTTCCTCAGCGTGTTCGACGGCGTGCCACACTTCGAGGTAAGCCGCGACCAGGCAGTAGGTGCAAAGGCCGTAGACCTCTTTGCCGAGGCCACCAAGTGTTTCGCCTCAAAGGGCGAGATGCGCAAGCTCACCCAGGGCGGTGGCGTAAGTCTTAACAAGGAGAAACTCGCCGCCTTCGACCAGGAAATCAAGGCAGAGGACCTTATCGACGGCAAATACCTCCTCGTGCAGCGTGGCAAGAAGAACTACTTCCTCATCACCGTGAAATAAGTCAACTCACAACCGGCCCCTCGCAGGCCGGTCTTCCTACCAACAACCCCCAACGGGCAGCATCAAGTGTGCAACCTGTTGGGGGTTGTTTTGTTAACATACGTGACGCACGATTGCTCTTTTTGGCCAATTAGTATATGCAGTCTAAAAAAATATAATTACTTTTGCAAGCAACGGAACATTATGTAGCGAGGCCTAACAAATACCTAACTCAAGTTTCGGATTTAGCAAGGGCGGGCTGAAAGCCCAATGGAGCACATAGCCCAGGGCAAGCGTAGCGGCACCCTGGGGTTCCCGCATAGTAGAGTCTCCGCGCCCTGTAAGGGCAAAAGCCTTAACCCTTTATGTTGTTATTCTTGCTTGATAGCTGATTTTGCAGTCTTAAAGTGGAACAAAGTATGTATATTTTGTTCAATACTTGCGCCATGTCTTAAAGCTTTTGCCCTTACAGGGCGCGACTGCTCCAACACGCGATACCCAGGGTGTCGCTTCGCTTGCCCTGGGCTATGTGCTCCATTGGGCTTTCAGCCCGCCATTGCTAAATCCGAAACTTAAAACACCTAACCCTATCTGTTGGCGGAATTTTGGGTTAACGGGTTAATTGGTTGACAGGTTAACAAGTAAGTTTGCAATAACTACTTGTTATGTTAAAGTCTGAATGCTAAGAAGCAAAGATGCTTGACAAACTTACCTGTTACCCTGTTAACTTGTCAACATGTTTACTGATTTCGTCAATGCGCTTAATCCTTGCAGTAATATGATTCAGTCAGAATTTTCACGTGTGGCACGCTCCAATCGCCGGCATGCTGTCAAACAAATGTTTGGGCTTTCCAGCGCCTTTGGCATGTTCATGGCCGTAGTGGCAATCATAGCCTTGACCGTGGCAACAGGTCTTGTCGTATGGTTCTTGATGGTAGCTTAGGCAAAAGTGTTAACCAAGGCTGTGCGTTTTTGTGTTAAACAACATACTGGCGGGCGCTAATCGTCCGCCTATTTATTTATAACTTTGCAGCGAAGTGTGGCGCGCATATTCTTTCTGCATATTTGCAGGCCACGCCAGGCAACTATCTAAACGCGAAAAATACAATAAACTACTTACATTCAATACATCATGCGAAAACAGTTACTTACAGTATTTGCATTATTCTTTGCAGCCATGAGCGTTTGGGCTCAGGGCTCACCATGGCGCTATAACCGCTACAACGGTTTCAAGGCTCACAAGATTACCGACAAGACTATCGTATTCTTTGGTAACAGTATCACCAACATGCACGAATGGTGGGAGGCCTTCAACAATCCCAACATCGTCAACCGTGGCGTGAATGGTGCCGAAACCCCCATCATGCTCGAGCATTTCGAGAGCATCTTGGTGGGCCAGCCAGCCAAAATATTCTTGATGATGGGTACTAACGACCTTGGCACTCAGGGCATGAACACCCCCTCACACGTGGCCAAGAGCGTGCGCACAGCCCTTATGCGTTGCCAGAAGGAAAGTCCCAACACAAAGGTGTATGTGCAAAGCATTCTGCCGTGTACAGGTAATAACATCAAGGACACCAAGAACGTGCCCATTACCAACGACTCGCTCAAGAATATCTGCAACGAGTTTGCCAACGCCACCTATATCGACCTTTACCCATTGTTGCCGGGCATACCCACCCATCAATATTCAGCTGACGGCACCCACCTCAGCATGACGGGCTACCGCATCTGGTGTAACGAAATAGCCAAATACGTGGGTTCAGACTGCGTATATCCTGCTGACGCCACCGACAATTGGGGCAATCTCGGCGGCATAGCCGGCATGCGCAACACCTACTTTGCCGCTCTGCCTGTCAAGGCTGACGACATCATCATGCTCGGCGACGACAACAACGACTGGCACGAACTGCTCCACGCCAACAATGTGAAGCAGCGCGGTGGCGCTTGGGGCTACCCCAGCAACGACCTCGGCACAATGACCTCGATGCTCAACAACATCTTCAAAGGCCGCTCCGACAACAAAGAGCCCAAAATGGTGTGCATCATGCAGGGCTACAAAGAGATGCAGGACGCAACAGACGTGGCAACAGTGGCTGCCAATTACAAGACATTTGTTGAGAAAGTGCGTAGCTATTGCCCCAATGCCGTTATCAAACTGTTTGCTGTAATACCTTCGCCCACACAAGCTAAGAATGCAGGACGCAGCGACGTCTTCAATGCTGAAATTGAAAAGATTGCGGCCAGCATGGACAACGTAGACTATGTACCAGGCTCATACACCTCGCTCTTGAAAGATGGTGTGCTCAATGCAAGCTACAACATGAACGGACGCCTCAATGCCCGTGGCTACGCCAAACTCTCGCAGGTTGTAGCCGAGGCTATTGGTGCTGAAAATGGCGTGACTGCCACAACCGACGCTGAGGTGGAAGAACTCATTGCCAAGATTGATGCACGCAGCAAATTGGTAAGTGCTTTGCAAACGGCGGGTAGCCTCAGCATTGGCAATGGTGTTGGCCAGTATACGACTGCCAACGTTGCCCCGGTGTTGACTGGCATTGACGAGGGTTATGCCCTGCTTGCCGACCCCGCCACCACCAACGAGCAACTCACCGCAAAGAGCAGTGCCTATGCCTCGCTCGTTACAAGCGTGTTGCCTAAAATCAACATGCCGCTCGCGTCAAACGACACCGAAGAGCATTGGTATCAGCTCTATACCCCCAATCGTGGCTCATTGTATAATACCTCGCAGGGTGCTGAAAAGGATTTGATAGGAGGACAGAATACAAAGTATAAGAACACCATGTGGAAGTTTGTGCAGCGTGACGACAAGTCATTCGACATCGTCAATCGTGCAGATCAAACTTACGTGAGTCCCGATGCCAAATACGACACAATGATAAAAACAACCGCAACCCGCCCTGACAAGGGTTGGACGCTGAGCTATGCCAATGTGTCTGGCGTGTTTATCATCTCATCGGGTAACGTGCAGCTTAACCAAACTGCCAATAAGAAAAAAAACAATGGTGTGTGCAACTGGAGCAACAAGAATACGTTAGGCCAAGACCGTAGCGACACAGGTTGCCAATTTGCCATAGTAGATGCGCCAGCGCCTGAGGATATAAATATTGAGGACATAGACCCAACTTGCATTAAGGACTACGAGATTTCTTTGCAGACGGGTTCATTCGTTAACCCCCAAACGGGCAAGAACAATAATTTCCCCGAAGGCTACGTATTGGCCAAATCGTGGGAGAGCAGCGAGACTAATCCCAAAATAAAGATCACAACGGCGGCAAACAACATGATGCCTTCTGAGGTGTATAAGGGTGATTACTTGATGTGGCACCCAACCGCAGACTACACCGTATCGGTTGAGGGCGTAGGGCCTAATGGTCAGAAGTGCATCATTACGGGTTACACCTTTACCTATTCATCAGCCACAGAAGGTCAGACCATAACAGTAGCAGGCAAGACATTCACAGCCAAGGCTGCCGAACAGCAGGCTGAAGTTACTGATTTGTGCGAGACATCAACCGTATTCAAGGCGGGTGGTACAAGTGTATTGGGCAAGAGTGTGATCCTCAAAGACTTCATTGTAAAGGTATTTGTGCCAGGTTCTGCTGGTGACGTAACGGCTATTGGCAATGCCACAGCTCCCGCTATCAGCGCGCCTGTTTACTACTACGACCTTCAAGGCCGCCGTGTGCTGACCCCCACCAAGGGCTTGTACATCACTAATACAGGCCGCAAGGTGGTGAAGTAATCACGCGCCACACACAAAATATAGTAAACGCAAACAAGCTCCAATGCGATGCCATAATTAAAACGCAAGCTCTAATGGGGGCGACGCGTCTCGCGTCGGGAATTAAGCAAAGGCTCACAGACAGACACGTAATTTGTAATTCGTGCTATCTGTGAGCCTTTATTCTGTGTGTGAACATTGCATTTTTACCGACGCGGGACGCGTCGCCCCCATTAGAGCTTGCGTCAAGGGCATTACGCACTATTGCCTGTAACCCCCATTACGCAAGAATAGAGTAGCCGGCTTTTTCGATGGCGTCGTGCAGTTGGTCGATGTGGCGCTGGTCGCGTGTTTCGAGCACCATGCGCAGGTTGCACGAATTAACGTCAGGACTTTCACCATTGCGCTCGTGGTGGATAGAAATGATGTTGGCACCCAACTTACATATAACCTGGCACAAACCCAACAACGAACCCGGACGGTCGGCCATCTCTATCAGCATCTCGGTGGTGCGGCCACCCTTCATCAAGCCTCGGTTAATCACACGGCTCAAAATAGTCACATCGATGTTGCCGCCACTCACAATGCAACACACATTCTTGCCTGCGATGTCCACCTTGTTAAACATGGCAGCGGCCACGCTCACAGCGCCAGCCCCCTCGGCTATCAGTTTGTGTTGCTCAATCAAGGCCAATATGGCAGCGCATATCTCGTCCTCGGTCACACTCACAATGTCGTCAACATATTGCTGCACAATCTCGAAAGTGTTAACTCCCGGCTCCTTCACGGCTATGCCGTCGGCAATGGTCAGCACATTGGTGAGCGTCTCTATTTGGTTGTGGTCTACACTGTTCAGCATGCTCGGAGCCCCTTGTGCCTGCACACCGACCACACGCACAGAGGGCTTGAGCGCCTTAACCGCAAAAGCCACACCGCTGGCCAGTCCGCCACCGCCAATGGGCACAAATATGAGGTCGATGTCGGGATTTTCGTTCAGTATTTCCATACCCACGGTGCCTTGTCCGGCAATAACCTGTTCGTCGTCAAAGGGGTGGATAAACGTCATGTGCTTCTCCTCGTTCAGCTGCATGGCTTTGGCGTAAGCATCATCGTACACGCCCGGCACCAGGCAAACTTCAGCGCCAAGTTCGCGGGTAGCTTCCACCTTTGAGATGGGTGCTCCCGAGGGCATACATATCAAGGCGGGTATGCCATAGCGCTTGGCAGCCAGTGCCACGCCCTGTGCATGGTTGCCGGCCGAGCAGGCTATCACGCCGTGAGCCTTCTCCTCATCGCTGAGTTGTGATATTTTGAAGCCCGCACCGCGCACTTTGAACGAGCCGGTTACTTGCAAATTTTCGGGTTTCAGAAATACGTTGGCCGCGGTGTTGATTTTTTGAGTAGGGATGAGTTGTGTGCGGCGTACCACGTCCTTCAGCACCGTCGAAGCTTTGTATATCAAGTCGAGTGTTATCATATTTGGCAGATATTATGTCGTTTTGATTGATAAGTGTGTTGATTACTTGCAAATGTACTAAAATAATAGCACAGAACAAACAAAAGGCGAGAAATGATGCGTGCTTTGCTCTGTGCGGTGGCTCGTAAACTGCGTTTTGGTGCTTGGGTTCGTTCGCATATAATTATAGCAGACGCCGTAGCGTTGCTACTTGCCACGCTACGGCGTCTGCCCATTGGCATAGTTGAAAAGTTGACAGGTTGAAAAGTTTACAAGTTGAAAAGTTTACAAGTTAACAAGTTAACGGGTTGACAAGTTAACGGGTTAACAGGTAAGTTTGCATAGCTTTTTTAAGCTTCCTGTCATTCTGGCTTTAACATAATAAGTAGTGTATAGCATACTTACTTGTTAACCTGTCAACTTGTTAACCCGTTAACCGTCATCACTTGAACGGCTTGCGCCACGTGCAGCCCTCCTTCCAACGTGAGCAACCATAGGCCGTGTTGCCCTTGATAACCTTGCCCTGGCCACAGAGCGGACAGATACTGCCGGCCCGAATGATGCGTTTGCGTGGCTTCGCCTCCTTGTTTGCGGCAGAGGTTTTGGCTGCAGGCGCATCGTCCTTGGCCTTGAGCTGCGCCGAAAGCGGAATGTCCTGTGTAATGTGACGGTTCGTGTTGTCGCGCAACACCTGGTTCACCACCTCCGTCACCATATCCTTAAGTTCCGCTATGAATTGCGGGGCACTGTATTCGTGGTGCTCAATTTGCCTCAACTTCTTCTCCCAAAGTCCGGTCAGCTCGGCACTTTTGAGCAACTCCTCCTTGATGATAGAGATAAGTTGCACCCCCGTAGGCGTAGCCACAATCGTTTTGCGCTGGCGGCGAATGTACTGGCGTCGGAACAGTGTCTCGATGATGGCGGCGCGCGTAGAAGGACGTCCGATGCCGTTCTCCTTCATTGCGTCGCGCAATTCCTCGTTGTCCACAGTGCGTCCCGCTGTCTCCATGGCGCGCAGCAGCGTGGCCTCGGTGTAAGGCTTGGGCGCTTGTGTCATTTTCTGTGCCAAGTCGGGCAGGTGCGGTCCGCTCTCGCCCTTCACAAAGTCGGGCAGTGTGCGCTCCGTTTCGTCCTTTTTGTCGTCATCGTCGTTGGCAGTGGCAGCCATTTTGGCGGCCGATGGCGGCACGGCGCGCCAGCCAGGCTCCAATATGATTTTGCCTGTAGCCTTAAACGGCACGTCGGCAGCCTGACCCATGACGGTGGTGGTGGCAAACTTGCAGTCGGGGTAGAACACCGTGATGAAGCGGCGTGCCACCAAGTCGTATACGTTGCGCTCGGTGTCGGTCAAATTGTTAGCCTCGACGCCGGTAGGTATGATGGCGTGGTGGTCGGTCACCTTGCTCGTGTCGAACACCTTTTTGCGTTTGGGCAGCACCCCGTTGTTGCCGCGTAGCGGTTCGAGCAGGTCGTTGTACTGGTTGCGTATGCCACGCAGTATGCCCGGGCATTTGGGGTAAATGTCGTCGGACAGGTAAGTGGTGTCAACGCGCGGGTAGGTAGTCACCTTCTTTTCGTAAAGCGACTGAATGAGCGACAGGGTGAGGTCGGCCGAATAACCAAACTTTTTGTTGCACTCCACCTGCAGCGATGTCAGGTCGAACAAGCGCGGTGGCTGCTCGGTACCACGTTTTTTGTCCACCGCAGTCACTACAAATGGTTCATTCTGTATTTTGGCCAGTGCGGCGCGCCCCTCCTCCTCGGTGGTGAAACCGCGTCGGGCAGGGGTTTGCTGTTGCTGTTTGGCCTTGTCTCCCTTGTCGTCGCCTTCGGCAGCCGGCTCGTCTTCATTGGGGTCGGCCATCACGGCATTGAAGGTGGTGTCGCGATAGACGGTGGTCAGCACCCAGTAAGGCTCGGGCTTGAAATTTTCGATTTCGAGCTGGCGGCGCACAATCAGTGCCAGGGTAGGCGTTTGCACACGTCCTATCGACAAGGGCGGTGCCCCATAGCCGCCACCATACTTGATGGTGTAGAGCCGTGTGGCATTCATGCCGAGCAGCCAGTCGCCAATGGCGCGGCACAGTCCGGCCTCGTAGAGCGATTTGTACTCCTGTTGCGGTTTGAGCGAACTGAAACCTTCGCGTATGCTCTCCTCGGTGAGCGACGAAATCCACAAGCGGTCGACAGGACATTTAACCTCGGCCTTTTGCATGACCCACCGCTGTATGAGTTCACCCTCCTGGCCGGCATCACCACAGTTGATGATGCGGTCTGCCTTTTGCATGAGTTTCTGAATGACGTCGAATTGAGCCTTCACGCCTTGGTCGTCCTTCAGGCGTATGCCAAAGCGTGCCGGCACCATGGGCAATGCCCCGAGCGACCACCGCTTCCATAGTGGCGTGTAGTCCTCGGGGTATTTCAGTTCGCAAAGGTGGCCGAAGGTCCAGGTTACTTGGTAGCCGTTGCCTTCGAGGTAGCCTTGATGTTGCTGCGTGGCACCTAATATGTTGGCTATGTCGCGTGCCACGCTGGGTTTCTCTGCTATGCAGACTATCATTGGTGGGTGTAAAATTTATATTGGGGGTTAACCCGTTAACCAATAAATCTGCCAACGGGTTATAAAGTAGTTCAGAAGTCAGTCTCTCATGTCGAAGCGCATGGTGGCTGCGTCGAATTGCACGCCTTCGGTGTTGAAGAACCTGCCTATGCAGCCGTTGGCAGCCAGTAGCTGCGGCGAGCCGCTTGTGAGCGTCTGTTGGTTGAGCAGCCACAGGTTGTCGGCCATGTGCAAGGCCAGTTCCACATCGTGGGTGGAGAGCAGAATGGTCTTTTGTGCGTCGTGCGCCAATTTCTTGAGCAAGCGCATGGTGGCAATTTTGGCCGGAAAGTCGAGAAAGGCAGTGGGCTCGTCGAGCAGAATGACGGGCGTGTTCTGCGCCAGCGCCTTGGCTATGAACACACGTTGGCGTTCGCCGTCGCTCAGTGTGCTGATGGGGCGGTGGGCAAAAGGCGTGGTGTGTGTGAGCTGCATGGCTTGCTCCACCGCCTGGCGGTCGGCCTCGGTGGTACCCGACAGCATGGTAGTGTAGGGTATGCGTCCCATCTCCACCACCTCGGCCGCGGTGAGCGCTTCGGCCTCGGGCTTGAAGGTGAGTACCACGCTCATGGTGCGCGCCAGTTGGCGTGCGCTAAGTTGGGCAGTGTCGGTGCCTTGCCAACTGATGCTGCCTGCCAATGGGGGCTGAAAGCGTGCCAGGGTGCGGAGCAGGGTGCTTTTGCCCGCCCCGTTGGTGCCGAGCAGGGCAGTGAGTGTGCCCTGTGGCAGTGTGGCGTTGAGGTTCCGGCTAATGATGGTGTGGCGGTAGCCGGTGGTGAGTGCGTGCAGTGTGAGCATATTAGACTCTCCCGTTAGTGGAAACTCTTGCCCTTGAGGGTGATGCGCACGCGGTTGGCCACAGACTGGCCGATGTGCTTGAACTGACCGTGGCGCAGACTGATGCACAGCTCCTCGAAAGAGCGCCACACCTTGACCCATGGGTGACGCCAGCCTACTATGCGGTAGATGCGCTGGCGGTGGCGCACATGCTCAATAATGTGTTTGGGGTGGCGCAGCGGGAAGTTGAGCTCGTAGCGCTTCATGGTGAATATGCGGCGGTAGCCCGACGGTAGCGACTGCACACCGCCCGAAAAGTGTACCGACTCTTCCATCACGCCGATGTTGTTGACCAGATTGACGCGTGGTACAATGGCCAGCTGCGAGTTGAGGAACATGTGTGCCATGAAGATGCTCTCGTAGTGTGCCTTGCCGCTGGCGCGGTGGGCGCGTGCCATGGGCAGGAAGTCGCTGCGGAGTTTGCGTTCCTCAACCATCTGTTCGAGTTCGGCCACGGTTTGTGGTGAGTCGAGCCAGGTGTAGTGTTCGTCCCATTGGTTGACAACGCGTGCCCATGAGGCCCAGCCCGATATGACAAAGTTGGTGGTGAAGAGGTAGTCGGCCTCGGTTACATCGTCGGTACGCTCCTCAAAGTTGCAACCTTGTATCATGCCGATGCGGTCGTCGTGCTCGTAGCGGTCGAGCATCTCCTGGCAGAAACGGAAGAAACTTTGCGACGGCACATCATCGTCTTCAAGTACAATGCACTTGTCCACTTGTGAAAAGGCCCAGCGCTGTGATATGAACTCAGAGGGGTCGCACCCGTAGTTTTTTTCTTGATACATGCGTTGTACCTCGCATGGCCAGTCGATGTTGTCAACTATCTTGCGGCAGGCCATGATGCCTGGCATATCGCGCTCGCCGCGTGCACCGTCTTGATAGAGGAACAGGCGTGCGGGTTTGGCTTTGCGCACTTCGGCAAAGACTTTCTCGAGCACGTCGGGACGGTTGAAGAAGAGTATAAGTATTGATATGTCCATAGGGGGGAGGGTTAGGAGGTTAGAGGGTTAGGGGGTTAGGGGAGAGGGTTAGGAGGTTAGAGGGTTAGGGGGTTAAAAGATTACCTAAGATTGCTCAGTTCGGGGTATTGGGGGGGATTGGTTAGAGGGTTAGGGGGTTATTGTGTTAAGGGGTAAAAAGTCGCCTTTATGAATTAGATGAGTAAAGGTAATCTTTTAACCCTCTAACCTCCTAACCCCCTAACCCTTTTAACCCCCTAGCCCTCTAACCCAATCCCCCCTCTAACTCCTCCAAATAGAATACGGCATGTCCGCCGCGTTTGTCTTCGGGCGGCAACTGCATATAGTTGCGGTAGAGGTCGGTAAGGTAGGCATCGGGGTTGGCAGGCGCATTGAACTCTGCATCTTCGAACTTGATGCGTTGCACAGGAAATATGCTGTCTGTTCGGTGCATGATGCCGTAGCCATTGTTGTTGAGCGTGTTCGAGGTATATTCGTTGCGCATTTTCAGCGCACATGCCACGTTCCATTGCAGTTTGCACCAAGCGCGTTTCAATCCGAAATAGAAGAACTCTGCAAATGAGCGCATGGAATAGTAGTGCTGGCTGCACAGAATGGCGTTGGCGCGGCAGTAGCCTTTGGCCACGCGCTTGATGAAAGCTTTTGAACAGCTTGGGTAGGGCATCATCGGAAAGATGTCGACGTACAGCCCCTTGCCGTAGGGACGGCTAAAATCGTCGGCCGCTTCGACAAGGAAGGAGTCCGTGTCGCGCACCTTGTAGATGGGCATGCGCACATTGGGGTCGGTGTCGGGTGTTTGTATATAAAGGCCCTCGGGCAGTTCGCGTCGTGCTGCTTCCACAAATCGGGGCAGGTCGTCGAGCCGCATGGCAATGTCGATGTCGTCGTCCCAAGGTATGAAGCCGCCGTGGCGTACGGCACCGAGTATGGTGCCGCCGTCGAGCCAATAGTCAATGCCGTGCCGCAGACAAATGGCGTCGATGGCCTTGAGTATGCCGAGCTGCTTGAGCTGCACCGCGCGGCGGTGGCGGTCAAGGTATGTTGTGAGTTTGTTGCTCATTGGGGGGGGGGTTAAAAGATTACTTTTGGTTGCCCAATTCTTAGAGGGTTATGGGGTTATTGGATTAGGGGGTTAAAGGTAGGGCGTTCAAAATCGGCATCAAAAATGAGACTGGTTTTGTTGCAAAAAACGCAAGCACTAATGGGGGCGACGCGTCTCGCGTCGGGATAGAGAAAGGAGGGATGATACGAACTCTACTAAATAATAGCTGTATCTATTCCGACGCGAGACGCGTCGCCCCCATTAGAGGTAGCGTTCTTTTAACCCTCTAACCTTCTAACCCCCTAACCCCTCATAACCCTAACCTTGCCGTTTAACATCAATGACTTGGCCAGTGTAGTCGGCCATGAGGCAGCGCACCGTGGCGTCGGCCACTACCTCAGACTTGAGCAGCGTATCGTCGGGCTCCACGCCAAAGTTTTTGACGCGCATGGGGGTTTTGGTGCGCTCAGGATTGATGCAGTTGACGCGAATGCCAACCGATTCCCACTCCTGTGCAATGGCCTGCACAAAGTTGACAATGGCAGCCTTGGTAGACGAATAAATGCTGTAGAAAGCCCGGCCGCGGGTGTAGCTGCTCGAGGTGAAGAAGATGAGCTGCCCTTGCGTTTGCTTGAGGTAATTGTATGCCTCGAGCGCCACATTGACGGTGCCCATATAGTTAGTCTGTACCGCAGCTTGAATGATGCTGTAGTCCATGGAGCAAAGCGGCTCCTTGTTCAGCACCCCGGCGGTGTTGATAACATAATCAATTTTGCCCTCCTTGTCGGCCACCTCCTTGAGCGCACGTGCCACGTCGCGGCGGTTGCCCACGTCGGTGCCAGTGAGGGAGCGCGAAAAGCTGTACACCTTGGCACCAGCGTTGCGCAGTTCGGTGGCAATATCCTTGCCTATGCCGTATGAGCCGCCAAACACTACTGCCACGCGGCCGCCAAAATGCTCCTTGCCAGGCACCTCGGGTGCCTGTGAACCGCGGAGCTGGAATAGTTTGTCGAGCAAGAAGGTGTCCTCCTTGTAGGTAAGTTTCATGTTGCTCTCTTCGCCTGCAACAAGGTGTACGGGCACCTCGGGCATGTACTTGACCACCACGCCGCAGTCGTCGGTCACCTTAAAGTCGGGGTCGTTGAAGGCGCGCTTGTAGGCTTCCGAAATGACCGAGAGGCGGAAAGCCTGCGGTGTCTGGCCGCGCTGTAGCCGCGAGCGGTCGGGAATGGCTGCAATGTGGTCGCCGTCGGCCTCGATAATGGTGTCGACAGCTGGCACGGTGACATCGATGGCCTGATATGTGTTCAAGGCTTCGCACACATTGTCGATGATGCGTTGCGACACCAATGGGCGCACGGCATCGTGGAACACGAGGTTGACCTCCTCGCCGCCCTCGTAGGCATGAATGGCTGAAAGGCTCGAGTCGTAGCGCTCCTTGCCTCCCTTCAATATCTTTTTCACTTTCTTCCACCCGTTGCGCAGCACGATGTTTTCAACGTCGGGCACGTAAACGGGGTTCGACACAATGGCAATCTCGTCGATGTGAGGGTTGCGCTCAAAGGTGTCGATGGTGTGTTCGATGACCATCTTGCCGGCCACCTTGAAAAACTGTTTGGGTGTGCTCAGGCCCAGACGGCTGCCAACGCCGCCGGCCAGCACAATGGCTATGTTGCGAATCATATAAGAGAAGAGTGTTGCTATTTTACTAAGCAGGTGTTTGTAGCCTGCTTATTTTTCGAGTTTGAATAGATCGTTGCCGTAGGCCGAAATCAGCGGATAGAAAAATCCGCGAATGCGCCCTTTCAGTCCCCGTGGCCTGCCGGGGTAGATACGGTTGTAGTATTTGGCGCAGATGAGGCACAGCTCCAGCACGGCAAACGGACAGCGGCGCAGCATGAGACGCGCTATGCGTGCCGGCACGGGGTGCTTGCGGCGGTCGATGTGCTGTGCAAGGTAGGTGTAGAAGAAGCGGTAGTTGCGCTTGCGCTGCAAGTGCAGCCTGTGCAGTGTGCCCCATGCATAGGGTTGCCATGTGGGGTGTGGCACAGCCTCGTAAAAGCCTTTGCGATAGACGTGCGTGGTGGCCGAACCATCGTAGTGGCGGTGCCAGTTGAGCGCTTCGTCCACCTTGACCAAGCCGTGCCCCATCTGGGCGTGCATACTGAGCCACCAGTCATAGTATATGTCGTAATTCCACAGTTTGATGCCTTTGACAAAGTCGGTGCGCAGCAGCATGCTGTGTCCTGGCGTGCAGTCGTAAAAGAGCATGTGTTCGAAGTCGGTGCGCGGCGACACATAGTTGTGCAGTGGCAGTGTGTAGTGCAGATCTGTGTAGTAATCGGAAAAACACAAGTCAGCGTTGCCTATGGCTGCTACTTGCTTGCTTATTTTCTGTGGAAACCAAATGTCGTCCTGGTCGCTGATGGCCACGTATTGTCCTGTGGCACGCAGCAGGGCCGTGTGAAAGTTGCGGTTGAACCCCAGTTGCTCGTCGTTGCGGAACAGTTTGAACAGGCCCGGGTGCGCCTTGGCATAGGTTTGCAATATGTCCCAGGTGTCGTCGGTCGAGCGGTCGTCCTGCACAATGATTTCGTGCAGGGGGTAATCTTGCGCCAGTATGGAGTCCATTTGCTCGCGCAGAAATTGCTCGCCATTGTAGGTGCACATAACTACCGACACGGTGAGTGGAGTGCTGTTGTCATCGTTCATAGTATACAAAGGTATGCAAAATTTATAGTTATGACGGAGGAATGCAGCCACTATTTTTAATTAGTATAACTTTTTAGCCCGTACTGCGCAGGTTACGAATGCGTTAAGTGAGAGAATTATGTGCGGAGAAAGAGCCAATTTATAGATGCCAAATAAGTATCTTTGCAGCGTGCACTTTGGTACACGTGTATGAAAGGAGCACACCAGTTAATAATACACTATGACTACAAGATTCTTTACAACGATATGCGTTCTGCTGTCCGTCGTGCTGTCGGGCCAGGCCCAGAGAAGGACGTATGATGAGGCTGCCAAGGCGGCAAGCAACTTCTTTAAGACAACGGGACAAGACACTGCTGTCAGTTCGTGGCGCATGAAGCGTGACGATGGCGGTCGGCGGGTGCTGACCAAGCAGACGGGCGAGATGCCGTGCCAGGCGGCCTATTATCTGTTTACCAATGCACAGAGCGGACAGCTGGTAGTGGTGTCGGGCGATGAGCGTATGCCCCTCGTGTTAGGATATACCGACCAAGCCGTGACGGCAGACAAACTGCCCGACGGTTTGGTAGAACTGCTCGACGGATATAAGGCCCAGTACGCGGCGTTGGCTGAGGCTCCAGCCAATGCGGCCCGTGTGGCAACGCTCCATAAGGGCGAGCGCCAACTAATAACTGCCGATTGGGGACAAGGTGACCCCTTCAACCGCATGACGCCAGAGGCTACCCCAACGGGCTGCGCCGCTACGGCAATGGCTATTGTGATGCGCTATTACCAGTGGCCCGAAAGTGGGGCGGGGAGTAAGACACATATATGGAAGGACTCTGTAATGACGGCCAACTTTGGGCAGACACATTACGATTGGGGCAATATGCCGCTCAGCTACACTTCGTACACAGAGCAGCAGGCCAAGGCGGTGGCGCTGCTCATGCGCCATGCGGGCATAGCGGTGGAGATGTATTATAACGCTGAAAGCAGCGGTGCAAACCAAAGTCTGGTGCCGGGTGCGCTCCAAAAGTATTTCAGATATGCCGCTACGGCCCGCTTGTTGTCGGCCAGTAACTATGATGCGGCAACGTGGGACGGCATGATGCGTAACGAAATAGACAACGGGCGCCCTGTGCTATACACTGGTGAGTCTACCTTAGGCCGCGGCTCGCACGGCTTTGTGCTCGATGGATACCGCGACAACTTGTTCCACTTTAATTTTGGGTGGAATGGCAGTGGCAACGGCTACTTTGCCGTGTCGGCATTGAATGCAACAGGCCATTCAATAGAGTTTGCCAACCGGCAGCAGGCAGTGGTGGGCATTGTGCCGCTCAAAGACGATGGTTGTGCCCCGTTGACACTCGAACGCGACAATAAGTATCAAGGCTATTATACACCCCTCACAACGCTTGTGGCCAACACTGCGGTGGACATACATTTGTCAAACCTCACCGCGCTGCGCGACTGGAAGGGCCAGATGCAGTGGCACTTGTGTCATGCTGACGGCACGGTGGTGGAGCGTGTTGGCAGTAAGGACGTGGCAATGAATGGCGGAAGCAGCCAGAGTGTGGACTTTAGCTTGAGCGCTGCAAACGGTGCCGAAACAGGCGACTATTTGTGTCTTGTGGCACGAGAGGACGGTTCTGCCCAGTGGCAACCAGTGAGGGACGCCAAGGGGCAGAACGTGGTAGTGCCGGCTTTTGAGCGCAAGGTGCCGGTGGTGCAGGTTGTTTGTGACACAAAGCACGCTACCATCGACGACCAAAACCTTGGTAATGTGAGCTATGAAGGCAAACCCTTGCTCGGTTCACCCTATCATTATAAGGTAACCTTTGACAATGGTGTGGCAAAGCAGCTTGTGCAGTGGCGGCAGGGTGGCAGTTGGCAGACGGCCTCAAATGGTGCCTTGACGCTGACGGCAGACACGCTCTATATCAAGGCAAATGGCTATATGCCATCGGAGCTTGTGGCAGCGTGTGAGGTGAAAGTGGCTAATGCGGGAGCGTTGCAGTCCGCCTTGCTAAAGGTTGCTGCGGACGCTGATGCCGTGGAGTCGCTCACGTTGGCAGGTAATCTTGACAACAGCGATGTGCAGTATCTTTCAACTCTTCAAACGTTGAAGTCGCTTGATATGGAGCGCGCTACTGTGGCACAAGGCTTGTTTGGCGCCCCGTTCAAGGGGTTTGACCGTCTGGCAACCTGTGTGCTGCCCCGTTCCTTGACACAAATGGGGAGCGAGACGTTTAAGAATTGTAGTGCCTTGAAGTCGATCACATTGCCAGTCAGTCTGCAAACCACAGGCACAGACCTCCTTGCCGGCTGCGGCGCACTGACCGATATCTATGTGCCATCATCGTCGCCCGATTGTGTGTCCACAGGAGCGTTTGGCAATATGCCTGATGCCAGTGTCGTAACGGTGCATGTGCAGCAAGGGCTTGCAGAGGTGTTTAAGCGCAGCGACAAATGGAGCAGTTTCAGCCATTTTGTTGACGACCTGCCAGCACTGCCTCAGCGGTTTAGCAGCAATGGTATCACATATAACGCTATATATAAAGGTGAACCTGTTGGCGGAATTAATTTAGTGCATACTTAATTCTGCCAATGGGCTTGTCGTTAATGAAGTTTACGTATTGCAGAATGGTAAGTGCACTAATTTTGCCAATGATCCTGGCAAACAAACCATTCGTTATTTTCGCATAGTTCCTGATGACCAAGAACTGGTCTGTAAGTTGTGAGAATATTGTCTCAATCCTCTTTCTTGCCTTTGCAAACGGAATGAATGTCGGTTTCCAATCCTTTTGGTTGAGCCGATACGGACACTCCAGTCTTATGTGTGCGGTTTCGAACAAGTCAAGCTGTACGTCAGCTCCAATATACCCTTTGTCACCATAGATGCTACAGTCGTGATAAGTATGTTTTACATCCTTCATATAATGGAGGTCCGCCACACTTGCCTTTGACAGATCATAGGAATGGATAACTCCACTTAACCCACAGAGAGCGTGTAACTTATAACCAAAATAATACGTGTTCTGCGAAGCACAGAAGCCGAAGTCGGGAGCTTGCGAGAAATTGCCGGTACGTCCCATCTTGCAACGTTTTCCTCTTGCAACCCTACAGACCTCTATCGGCTTGGAGTCAACAAAGAATTGTTCCTCTCCGCCATCCATTTCCATGGCAATCCGCTTGCGCAGTTCCTCACACAGGCCTGCCGTTTTCTTCCTGCGGTCATTGAACTGTCTCCTTGATATGAGATTAGGAANAAGTCAAGCTGTACGTCAGCTCCAATATACCCTTTGTCACCATAGATGCTACAGTCGTGATAAGTATGTTTTACATCCTTCATATAATGGAGGTCCGCCACACTTGCCTTTGACAGATCATAGGAATGGATAACTCCACTTAACCCACAGAGAGCGTGTAACTTATAACCAAAATAATACGTGTTCTGCGAAGCACAGAAGCCGAAGTCGGGAGCTTGCGAGAAATTGCCGGTACGTCCCATCTTGCAACGTTTTCCTCTTGCAACCCTACAGACCTCTATCGGCTTGGAGTCAACAAAGAATTGTTCCTCTCCGCCATCCATTTCCATGGCAATCCGCTTGCGCAGTTCCTCACACAGGCCTGCCGTTTTCTTCCTGCGGTCATTGAACTGTCTCCTTGATATGAGATTAGGAATGTTGTCCTTGTACTCTTGCAATTTATAGTCGAACAACCACTTCTCACTATCAATGCTCTCGGTCTCTGCCGTCAAGGATAGCGCCACCACTTCCAAATCCGAAAACTTGGGAACAGGACCACGACGTGGAACATTACCCGATTCATTGACGAGATTTTCAGAGAATTGCTTGCATATCTCGAGTATTTTGACGAATTTTGTATAAAGGTTGTACATACGATGGTTTGGACTTAATGTTTTGAACACCACTAAGTTACTAAAAATCAGCGATATGTGCAACTTTTTACTCATATTTATCAACTTAAATTAATTCCGCCAACGGGTAAAGGTGATGGCAATTATGCCGAGGTGGCCATACCGAGTGGGCAAACCACCTACTACGGCGGAGAGGTGACCATACCGGCCACGGTGAGTTGTGAGGGCCTTGATTACACAGTGTGTGGTTTTGAAGAAACTGACGGCCTTTCGCCCTTTGTGGGTAATATGTTCGTGACATCGCTCAATTTGCAGTTGCGTGTCGACACACTCAAGGCCAAACAGTTTATGGGCTGCGTAAATCTTGCTTCGTTGCAGTTGCCTCCCACTTTGCGCTATATAGGCAGTGAATGTTTCCGCAACTGCCCCATGCTTATGCAGATAAGTCTGCCCGCCAGCGTAGAGGGACTGGGCGACAATGCCTTCTGTGGCTGTCAGTACCTTACCGACATATACAGTTATGCGGTGATGCCGCCAACAGGCAGCGATGGCAATGACTATCCTTTTGCCCAGTGCCGCCCGAATAATGTGACGCTGCATGTACCCGCATCTTGCGAAGAGGCTTATCGCACATCAGGCTTTTGGGGCAAGTTTGGCACAATAGTTGGCGACCTTGAAAATGTGGCCACGGGCCTGACGCCGGCGACTACGGGTCGTGATGCCGCCTTCACTATAAAGGCTGCAGGCTGCCAGTGGCTCGTTCTGCATCTTGACAAGGCACGTAGCGTAAGCATTTACCACCTCGACGGCACTTTGCAGCGTGTGGTGCAGTTGCCAGGCGGCGAAAGTCGTGTTTGGCTTGACGCGCCCAGCATATTGGTAGCGCCATAAGGTGGCAAGCACAAAATACAAGTACAAAACGCTAGCGTTTCTTCAAACACAAAACGATAGCTCAAAGTGCTAGCACTAAACGCGAGTGCAAATGCTAGCTCAAGACGCTAGCTCTAAACGCTAGCTCTAATGGGGGCGACGCGTCTCGCGTCGGGCAGAGAAAGGAAAGGCATACAAACTCTACTAAATAATTGCTGCATCTTTTCCCGACGCGAGACGCGTCGCCCCCATTAGAGCTAGCGTTTTGTGCTAGCATTTTGTGCTAGCGTCTTGAGCTAGCGTTTTGTGGTAACGTCTTTACTTGCGCCTTTACTTGCATTCCCCCCAAAGATTGAATTTGTTGATTTTGTCTGCACTCTGCACTTTTTGCCTGCACTGCATTGATAATCAATGTGTTGCAGAGTGTAGGTATACCTGCACTCTGCCTACACACTTACACTTTGCCTGCACTACACACTTACACTCTGCACTACCCAGAAACTGAGTAGCTCGCCTTTGGTTGTTCTGCCAACAGGCGCAAAACGAGGAAACTATGGTTAGCCCACACAGTAGTGTGTGCGACAAGATGGTTGTAGCACCGTGGCAGTCCTGTTACGGGGGAGAGAATTTTCAGTTGGAGCAATCGGCACGCCTACCTCCCAATGCAGGCAATGCCAACAGTCATAAGTGAACGCGTGCCCTGGTGTGGCCGAAGCACAATTATACTTATGCCTTTACACGAATTTGACTAAAAAACGTGCGTACTTGTGCCAGTAAGCAAATGTGTAAGCGCGTGTAGACAAAGTGTAGGCGAGTGCAGGTAAGTGTAGATAAAATGTAAGCGAGTGCAAGTAAGTGTAGACAAAATGCAAGCGAGTGCAAGTAAGTGTAGATAAAGTGTAAGAAGTGCAGGCAGAAGTGCAAGCAAGTGCAGACAAGTGTAGAAGAATTATTGACAAGTGCAGGTAGCGTGTATGTAAAATGCAGACTTACCTACACTCTGTAACGCATTGATAATCAGTGTAGTGCAGGTAAAAAGTGCAGGGTGTAGACAAAATCAACAAAATCAATTATTGGGGGTGCGTGCGCCACAAAAGCGCTGCCAAGAAACGCAAGCACTAATGGGGGCGACGCGTCTCGCGTCGGGAAAATATTCAGCTATTATTTAGTAGAGTTCGTATTTTCCTCCTCTCTCTATCCCGACGCGAGACGCGTCGCCCCCATTAGTGCTTGCGTTTCTTGGCAGCGCTTTCAGGCAACTTAAAACGCCCCTAAAAAGAAGCCTTGTCCTTGATGCCAATTTTGAACACCCTGGTTAATAAGTCAACCCGTTAACCCGTCAACTTGTTTACTAATTCTGCCAATGTGTTATGCGTTTGAACACCTGCTTGTGCAAAAATGTCCACGTGTGTGGCCCGCTCTCACAAAAAAACACTACCTTTACGCCTTAAATAGTAACAACATTATCAGAATAATGAAGCGTATATATACCTTTTTGTTAACCCTATTGCTGCTTTGGCCTTGTGTCTCGGCCCAGGAAGTACTGCCCAAACGTGAGTTTCGTGGGGCATGGATACAGATGATAAATGGCCAGTTTATGGGCATGGACCGCGACGAGATGCAGGCCAATTTGACACACCAGCTCAACGTGTTGCAGCAGTGTGGCGTTAATGCCATTATGTTTCAGGTGCGTGGCGAGGCTGATGCCATGTATGCCTCGCCCTACGAACCGTGGAGCCGTTTCCTAACAGGGCGACAGGGCACGCCCCCCAACCCTTATTGGGACCCCCTTGCCTGGATGGTGACAGAGTGTCACAAGCGCGGCATGGAATTGCACGCATGGATTAACCCCTTCAGAGCCAAGACCAAAACAACCAAGGAACTGGCTGTGACGCACCCTTATGTAAAGCACCCCGAACGCTTCTTTGAGTATGACGGGCTTTACCTGTTCGACCCGGGGCTCGATGTGAACCGCTCTTACATTTGCAAAATAGCTGCCGACATTGTGCGACGCTACGATGTGGACGGCGTGCATATTGACGACTATTTTTATCCCTATCCCGTGGCGGGGGTGAGCATTCCCGACCAGGCTACCTACGAAACGCACAAGAATGGCATCAACAACATCAACGATTGGCGCCGCTATAATGTCAACCTCTTTATTAAAGCCTTGCACGACAGCATTCGGGCTGTAAAGCCTTGGGTGAAGTTTGGCGTGAGTCCGTTTGGCATTTATCACAATGTGAAGGCCGGCTCAAACATTCCTGGCTCCAAAACCAATGGACTGCAGAACTATGACGACTTGTATGCCGATGTGCTTTACTGGATAAACCAGGGGTGGGTGGACTACAATATTCCGCAACTGTACTGGGAAATTGGACATAGAACGGCCGACTACGAAGAACTTGTAAAGTGGTGGAGCCGCTTTGCCGGCGGGCGTCCCTTGTTTATAGGTCAGGACGTGGAGCGCACGGTGCGTGCCGCCGACTTGAACAATCCGAATGTCAACCAGATGGGAGCCAAACTCCGCTTGCAGCGCACCTTGCGCGGCATTCAGGGTGGCTGCCTGTGGTATTCGGCCGCGGTGGTGCGCAATGAGGGCAACTATGCCACTGCACTGCAAAAGGTGTACAACCGCACTCCGGCCTTGCAACCGCTCTTCCCCTTTATTGATGATAAGGCACCGGGCAAACCACGCAAACTGAAGGCTATGTGGATGCCTAACGGCTACTACCTGTTCTGGACGGCACCGAAGGGTAGCAAGGAAATGGATCGCGCACGCAACTATGTGGTTTACCGCTTTAAGAAGGGTGAACGCGTTGACTTGTTCGACCCCTCGCACATTGTGACAGTGACACCGCAGACTTGCTACAAACTGCCTTACCAGGGCGGACACGACAAATATGTGTATGTTGTGACCGCGCTCGACCGCTTGCAAAACGAGTCGAAGGGCGTGAAGCGCAACGTAAAACTTTAGCACGTATAGGGTGTTGGGAGCTGCGGCCGGCGGTGCAGCTGGCCGGCATGCTCCTGTACATATCAACAAACTAAACAGACGCATGAAAGTACTGAAATTTGGCGGCAGCTCGGTGGGCACTGCCTTTGCTATAAAACACGTAAAAAGCGTTGTCGAGCGTGCTGGCACCCCCCTCATAGTGGTGGTGTCGGCACTTGGCGGCGTGACAGACCAGTTGATAAAGACCACCCAACTGGCCTCGAAGGGCAATGTGGCTTATTTGGCCGAGGTGGAGGCCATCACGGAGCGCCACCACCAAATGGTGTCGGACGTGATAGCTCCCGAAAAACAGGCACGCCTTGTGGCAAATATCGATGCTCTGCTGGGCGAACTGCGCAGCATTCTGCATGGCGTGTGCCTTATTCAAGACCTCACACCAAAGATTAGTGATGCCATTGTGGCATACGGCGAACGCTTGTCGTCGCTCATTGTGGCAGAACTCATCAGTGGCGCCACGCACTACGACTCGCGACGCTTTATTAAAACTGTGCATGAGAGCGACAAGCACTTGCTCGACTTTGATGTCACCAACCGCTTGATAACCGAGACTTTCGGCCGTGAACAGAGCGGGGTGGCCGTGATGGGGGGCTTTATAGCCAGCGATGCCGAGACTGATGTAACTACCAATCTGGGGCGTGGAGGTTCCGATTATACGGCGGCCATAATGGCGGCAGCCCTCGATGCGGAGGCACTTGAAATATGGACTGATGTGGACGGCTTCATGACGGCCGACCCACGCATCATACCAGGGGCTTTCACCATCGACGAACTGTCGTATGCCGAGGCCATGGAACTTTGCAACTTTGGCGCCAAGGTGGTGTATCCGCCCACCATCTATCCCGTGTGTCAAAAGAACATACCTATATATGTAAAGAACACCTTCCGTCCTGAGGCCAAGGGCAGTGTCATACGCAAGGACGCTGCACCGAGCGGACGCCCTATCCGTGGTATATCATCGGTCAAGGACACCAGCACCGTCACGGTGAGCGGTTTGGCCATGGTGGGTGTGATTGGCGTGAACCGTCGCATCTTTACCACTTTGGCGGCTGGCGGCATCAGCGTGTTTATGGTGGCACAAAATTCTTCGGAGACCAGCACGACTCTGTGTATGACGCCTGACGACGCCCGCGAGGCTTGCCGTCTGCTCGATGCCGAATTTGCGACCGAGATTGCTGATGGTGCCATGAATGCGGCCGTGTTGGTTGACGGACTGTCGAGTGTGGCGGTTGTGGGCGAACGTATGCGCCACATGGCTGGCATTGCCGGACAGTTGTTCAGCGTGTTGGGACGAAACGGTATCAGCATCAATGCCACCGCCATGGGTGGGCAGGAGATGAACTTGTCGTTTGTGGTAGATCGCGCACAGTTGCGCAAAACGATTAATGTGCTGCACGACAGTTTCTTCCTGAGCGAACACGAAGACCTCAACCTGTTTGTTTGTGGTACGGGCACCGTGGGCAGCAGTTTGCTCAGTCAGATAGCGGCGCAACGCGACAAGTTGTTGCGTGAGCGCGGCTTGAAACTCAACCTTGTGGGGGTGAGCGGCCGCAGCCATGCCGCATTTAATGTTGAGGGCATTGACCCTGCCAATTACCGCGAGGCCATGCAGCAGGGCGGCACGGGCGGCGTGGAGCGCATGATAAGCGAAATTGAAGAGATGAACACGTTTAACAGCGTGTTTGTTGACTGTACGGCGAGCGAGGAGGTGGCTGCACAGTATGGTCGCTTGTTGCGTCACAACGTAAACATTGTGGCTGCCAACAAAATTGCCGCATCGTCGGATTACGACAACTACAAGATGCTCAAACAAACAGCCCGTGAGCGTGGTGTAAAATTCTTGTTCGAGACCAATGTGGGTGCCGGCTTGCCCATTATCAGCACCATCAGCGACTTGCGTGGCTCGGGCGACCGTGTGCTCAAAATTGAGGCTGTGCTGAGTGGCACACTCAATTATGTGTTCAACACCTTGTCGGCCGATATTCCGCTCAGCCGTGCCGTGCATTTGGCACAGGAAAACGGTTATAGCGAGCCCGACCCCCGCATCGACCTTTCGGGCAAGGACGTGATACGCAAACTCGTTATCCTGGCACGCGAGAGCGGCTATCGTGTCAATGTGGAGGACGTTGAGAGCAACTTGTTCATTCCGCAGGCGCTCTTTGATGGTTCGCTCGACAACTTCTGGGCGCATCTGCCCGAACTTGATGCACAATTTGAGGCCGAACGGCAACGTCTTGCATGCGAAAACAAGCGTTGGCGCTTTGTGGCAGAATGGGCCGATGGCAAGGGCCGTGTGGGTTTGCGCGAAATCAGCCAGGGCCACCCGCTCTACGACCTCGAAGGCTCCAACAACATATTACTGCTCACCACCGAGCGCTACCACGAATACCCCATGCTCATTCAAGGTTATGGTGCCGGCGCCGATGTGACAGCAGCCGGTGTGTTTGCCGACATCATGCGCGTGGCTAATGTGTAAGCGCGGGTGGGCCGTACTGACCAGCTCTTCACTCTCAAACTCAAACACAAATGGGGGCGATGCGTCCCGCATCGGTAATATAGCGTGATAGCCCACGAATAGTTGGCTTGAAGGCAATATTCCGATGTGGGACGCATCGCCCCCATTTGTGCTTGAATAGAGTTAGATATTTCTTAACAACAGAGGAGGCAAATGCTTGACGATATGCAAGCATTTGCCTCCTGCTAATTTCAGCTATTGTGCAAGCGGTGCGTTTAACACATGAACAGTATAATGGATTGTGCCACCAAGATGCGCAAGAACATTGACAGCGGGTAAACCGTTGAATAGCCTACCGATGCAGCATCGTTGTTAGCCGTTTGGTTGGCGTAGCCCAATGCAGGGGGGTCGGTGTTAGAACCGGCAATGATACCCATCAGCGTGAAGTAGTTGAGTTTGAAACGCCAACGGGCCACCACACCCATAATGAGCAGAGGTATGATTGTAACCAAGAAACCTACCCACACATAGGTAAGTCCATCGCCCTGCACCACAGTGTCCCAGAAATTGCTGCCGGCCTTGATGCCTACAGCGGCAAGGAACAAGATGAGGCCAATTTCGCGCAACAGCAAGTTGGCCGAGGTAGTGGTGTAAGTAACCAGGTGGAACTTGTAGCCATAGGCACCAGCCAAGATGGCAATAATCAGCGGACCACCTGCCAAGCCTAACTTGAGCGGAGTGGCCATGCCGGGGAACTGGAACGGAATGCTACCAAAGATAATACCAACCAATATGCCAAGGAAGATGGCACCCACGTTGGGGTGGTCAAGACGCTTGACAGAGTTGCCGAGCAAGCGTTCCACGCGTGTCACACTGTCCTCGGGGCCTGCCACCATCAAGCGGTCGCCAATTTGTATGCGCAGCGCGCGGTCGGCAAAGAGGTTCATGCCCTGGCGGGTGATACGTGTTACATTCACGCCATACATAGAACTGAAGTGCATCTCGCCAAACGTTTTGCCGTTAACCTCGGGTTGGGTTACCAAAATGCGTTTTGACACGATGGGAGCCTTCTCTGCCTGCCAGTCCACTTCAATTTCGCGACCGATAAAGGCCGTTGCCGCTTCGGCGTCGTCCATGGCGCACACAGCGTTCATTTCGTCGCCAACGTGCAGCGTGGTATCTTTGGTGGGCGAGATGATCTCGTCGTTGTGCTTGTAGTGCGTACACACAAAGGTACGACCAAGGAACTGTGTGAGTTGTGAGAATGTTTTACCCTCGAGTGCCTTGTTTTCAACACGCAATGACAGGTGGTGAGGCTTGGCGTGGGGGTTGTCCTGCTGCGACATGCGTATCTGCTCCTCCTCCTTGTCGAGCTTGATGCGGCAAATGTAACGAATGGCGATGGTTGCGCCAATGATGCCCACTACACCAAGCGGATAGGCGCAGGCGTAACCAGCAGCAATGTTCTGCCCCTTCATGTCGATGCCAAGTGTGTTGATGGCCTCTTGTGCGGCACCAAGACCTGGCGTGTTGGTCACAGCACCATAAAGCACACCCACAGCCATAGGCAGGCTGGTAGGGTCTTTGGTGTCGAACACCAGATAGTAAAGGCCAAGCAGTGTGATAACGTTGAGCAATACGATGCCCACCGCCACCATGTTCATCTGCACACCGTCCTTCTTAAATGACTGGAAGAAGCTCGGGCCCACTTGCAAACCGATGCAATAGACGAAAAGTATCAGTCCGAAGTCCTGGATAAAGTTCAGCACTTTGGCCGGACACGCATACCCGCCGTCGGGATCGGTAATGCCCAGCTGGTGGTAGATGTGCCCTACCACGATGCCGGCAAACAACACAAAAGTGACGCCCAACGATACGCTGCCCACCTTAATCTTGCCCAGCATTACGCCAACGGCAATGACCAAGGAGAACAACAGCACGATGTGAGCCACCGAGTCGGTCGTCGAAAATAGAGATTGAAACCAATCCATGGTTGTAAAGATAAATAATTATGGTTATTGAAAATGTTTTATCAAGCAGTCACAATAAAGTTGTGTCAACAAGGTTGCGTCTTAATGTCTGTCGTACACTCTTTAGCAAGGTGTCAGACCTTAGACCTTGGCAAAGATACTCACATTTTCGATTTGGACAAAATAAACGCCTTTTTTTAGCGCGTACAACGTGGTGACTGCTTGCTCCCTTGCCTGTTTTTGTGCCGGCAAATGTGACTTTTGGGACTGATGTCTTGACAAGAGGCAATATAATTACTATATTTGCGATAATTACCAAAGCTTTATATAATTCATCAAAAAACCAACACTATGAAGACAAAAGCATTCTTTACTGCCATTCTTTTTGCCGTAACGCTGTCCGCTTCGGCTCAGGTAGAATTTCTTTACACCGACTTTGGACGCAATGTGATTTGTCGTGAGAAAAAGCTGTTCTGGATGGACGGCGACTCCGATCCGTGCTTTAACATTGTCAACTACAAAAAAGTGGGCAACAAAGAGACGTTCAACCTTACCCCAAAGGAGAAGGGCGATGGAAAATATAGCGTGACAATAACCCTTAAAGGCGACAGGGCTACAAGCATTGTGATGAAAGGCGAACAAACCTACTCTTCGTCGGTAACGGTCAAGACCGAGAAGGAGGCCGACCGCGATTTGGTGACCTATTTCAGAAATGAGGCTGGGTACCCCAGTACGCCTTCGGTAGCAGGAGGCGGCATACCCAGTAAGGACAATTTGACACCGGGCAATGCAAAAGAATCAGCAGGCTCGGTGGGGCAAACTGCCAAGAAAGCCTTTGGAAAAATAAAGGGCGTGTTTAAGAAAAAGAAGTAACGCCCTTATAGGCGGGCGTGTTCGAAATAGACTTTTTAGCGAGACCGTTTGGGGAATTTTTAAGTTGCCTGAAACGTGCTGCAAAAAACGCAAGCACGTTTCAGGCAACTTGAAAATCACCTTCCTTACCAAGCGGTTTTGTTTCTGATGTCAATTGAGATTCCCTTTTTCTTCACGAGTGGTGTCTTTTGCTACATCAGACACCGGTTCAGTATCAGTTTTCTCCATAGAGCGAGGTCCTTTACCTGTAAATATATCAACAAAGACTTTTACACGAGCAAAGTATTCCCTTATGTAGGTCATGATAGCCATGTTAGAAGTAGCATCAGCAGCATTGAAACCTACAAGGTTATGTACATCAAGCCCGCAATGCTCTGCGAGATAGATGGCACGCTCGCAGTGGAACTTCTGTGATATAACGACATAGCTGTGCACGTTATAAATTTTTGTTGCTCGAACAACAGCGTCGAGTGTCCTGAATCCTTTTTCGTCCAGAATAAATGCATTCTTTGGTATGCCTCTGGCGACAAGGCTGTCTTTCATGCACTCAACCTCATTTATTCCGTCAAGGCTGTTTCCGTCACCACTTATCAAGATTAACTTGATCTTTCCTGCTTTATACAAAGACTCTGTTGCGTCAATTCTGTATTTGAAAAACTGATTAGGTTTGTGTCCTATACGTGTCTGAGGCGTCGTACCTAATAACAATCCAACTTCTGACGGTGGTATAGAACCAATATCTGTGTATAACCTGCCTTCTGCATTACTGCAAATAATATTGTTGCATGTAGCCAAAAGCAATAGGGTGGTTATAACAGCACCAATAATTATATAGGAAAAGACTTTATATTTCTTCATCATAGCGAGGCTTTAGAACTTTCTTTTTTTTGCCGTGGAGGATAAGATCATCGCCTCCTTCTTATTTTAGCCTAAGGCACACAATGCAAAAAAAAGAGAGTATTACTTGCGTAATACTCTCCTCTGATTACTCTTTTGGTGACTTGCTTGGAATCATAAGTGACTCGCTTGGAAACATGCACTTAAATAGTTTGTTGATTTCACTAAATGCATGATAACCATCTCATTTTGAGCCTATATTTTGTCAATATAGCTGAATGATCAAATCCTTTTGTAAGCAGATTTTTCGGGTTCAAATCTTTATGTATCACCTTTTGTATCACCATGTAGCCTACATAAGCCTACATGTACCTTAGTCTTTTAATTCACCAAGTGATACAAGAGGAAAAGCATATTTCCAATATTGGAGATGTTTGATTTTTTTTTGTGGTAGCACTTTGCAAGTGCATTTGTTTCAAAGTGTTAAAGACTTAATACATACATATTTTTAGTACTACTTAAGATTTCTTTCGACAATTTTCATGGTCTATATTTGCACCCGTAAACGAAATGCAAACAGACAAATGGTCGTTCACTAAAGCAAAATGTTGAGTCTGAATCACTTAATTAACTGGCTACAAAGTTAGCTAAAAAAAGTGGATTAAGCTAACTTTGTGATAGTTATTTAGGACCTTTTGCATGTGTAAAGGTGTGCACGCCCGACAAGTCATTTCTATTGTTCAACTTATAAAAGGAAAGAAATGGATATTATTCCAAATATGACCGAATGGTCAATGAACATAGAATTAGGGGGCATAAAATGTGGTCGGCTAAAGCCACACAGCAGTGAGGACTCTTTTCGTTCTACTGTGGCATCACTAAATCGAAAGGTGTTTTACAAAAGAGGACTTGCTTTGCATGTCCGTAGCTATTGGAAAGAAAATGCTGTCGGCATCATCTGCGTTTCGAGAAAAGAATTCGATGAACATAAAAACGATCCTGTTTATGAAAACCAATGGCAACGCAAGATTGACGACTTCCACGACAGACTCCTCAAAGCTGAGGAGCTTGATTGACACGCAGGAAGTCATTTATAACATCACCCAACTCGCTAAGGTGTTGGACGTAACACCTAACACAATCCGCAAACGTATTAGGCGTGGTATTATTCCTGCTCACAAGGAAGGACGTTTCTATTACATCCTTAAAAGTGAGTATGTGAATGCTTTGCGAAATAAGTAGTAACATCACTTAATTCACTATATACTTTTTGCCCCTGCCTACGCTGTGAAGCGCATGGGCAGGGGCTTTTTAATCTCAAAACGTAAACAATGATACCAGACGATATAAAAGACCGCATATTGGAGGCTACGGATTTAGTGGCACTCGTCAGTCAGACGGTGCAGCTGAAGAAAAGTGGGCCTCGCTATGTAGGTTGTTGCCCGTTCCATGCGGAAAAGACGCCCTCGTTCTATGTGTTTCCGCAAACAGGCACATTCAAATGCTTTGGCTGCGGTGAAGGAGGTGATGCCATTGCGTTTCTGATGAAGCGTGATGGACTTTCTTATGTGGAAGCAGTCAAGCAGTTGGGCAAACTGTGTGGCATAGAAGTGGCGGAGCAGGAGGAAGATCCCGAAGTCAAGCAGAAACGCATGCACAAGGAAGCGCTGTTGGTGGCAAACGAACAGGTGGCAAAGTTCTATGTGGAGCAGTTTGCGCTATCTAAAGAAGCGCAAAACTATGCTTTTGGACGTTGGGGCGAGGAGTATTGTACGCTCAAAGGCATTGGCTATGCTCCGAAGTCGGGCAAAGCTCTCGCAAACTTGAATATCAAGCGCGAGTTTTTGAGTGAGTTGGGCTTGGTGAACAAAGGCGGCTATGACCAGTACCAAGACCGCGTGGTGATACCTATCCATGACCGATATGGGCATGTGATAGGCTTCACCGCACGTTGTTTGGGTGATGAGCAACCCAAGTATAAGAATAGCGCAGATTCGATTTTGTTTCATAAGTCAAGAGTGCTGTTTGGTATGGAGGACGCTTGGCGACAAGCTGCCAATACGGATAAGATGTTCCTCGTTGAAGGCGCACCCGATTGTATGCGGTTGCAAAGCATCGGGGTGCTGAACACGGTGGCTGCACTGGGTTCTGCCTGGAATAAGGACCACTTTGCACTGATCAAGAAAAGTGCAAGCAAGGTATGTTTCTTGCCCGATGATGATCCGCCTAAAAGAGGCGAACATTTCGGGCATGGCGTGCAAGTGGTGTTTGAGGCAGGCAAATTGGCTATGAAGTGTGGCTTGTCGGTTTCCATCAAGGAAATACCCGACATAGAGAATGCACACAAGCAGGATCCCGACACGTTCTATCAGAATATGAACGTGTTCCGCTCTGTGGAAGAGGTGGACTTTATTCTGTGGCGGGCGCAAAAGGCTTTCAGATTTGCGCAGACCACGGAAGAACAGCGTGTGGTGGTGCGCGAAATTGCGTATTTGCTGACATTGATTGACGACCCGACGGGCGTATCAATGTACGTAGATAAGTTGTCTGCCATTTCGGGCAAAAAGGGCTTTTGGAAGGAGGCTATCAATGCGGAGAAGAAACGCATCGAGGAGGAAGAGAAACGAGAACGAGGGGAGGCGGTGGACGACCTTTATAAACGCTTTGGCTTTTATGTGGAGAACGGCAAGTATTTCTCTATCACGGAGAAAGGGAATGTCTATGAGTGGTCGAACTTTACGATGGAACCGCTTTTTCATATCAAGGATAATCTCAATCCGAAACGTCTGTATACACTAACAAACGAATTACACATGAAGGTGTTGATTGAACTCAACCAAGAGGACTTGGTGAGCATTTCTAAGTTTAAGCAGAAGATCGAAGGGCAAGGCAACTTTATTTGGAAAGCTACGGAACGTGAGCTTACCAAACTCAAATCGTTTCTCTATGAGAAAACGGAAACGGCTTCGCAAATCAAGCAGATGGGCTGGCAACGTGAGGGCTTTTATGCTTTTGGCAATGGGGTGTTCTTCAAGAATAAGTTTTACACGGCTGATGATTATGGCATTGTGCGTTTGCCCGACTTGGGCAATTACTATTTGCCTTCTTCATCGAAGATTTACAAAGATGATGCCCGGCTTTTCACGTTTGAAAAGCAGTTTGTGCATCTCAACTACTCTTCCGTTACGCTGAAAGAGTTTACCACACAACTTTTCAAGGTGTTTGGCGATAATGGGCGGATAGGCTTCGCGTTCTATCTCGCCACCCTATTCCGTGATGTGGTCACGAATGCTTCGGCAGAGCATTGGTTTCCGATTCTCAACCTCTTTGGTCCGAAAGGTAGTGGTAAGTCGGAACTGGGACATACGCTTTTATCGTTGTTCACGATAGCGTATAAAGCTCCGAATATCCAAAACTCAACAATCTCTGCCCTCAATGATACAGTGGCAGCTTCGGCAAATGCCTTAGCGCACATTGATGAGTATAAGAATGACCTCGACCCCAAGGTCATTGAGTTCTTGAAGGGTCTGTGGGACGGCACGGGACGTAGCCGTATGAACATGGATTTGGACAAGAAGAAGGAGGTGACAGCCGTAGATGCTGGCATCATCTTGTCAGGACAAGAGATGCCCACGGCTGATATTGCGCTTTTCTCGCGATTGATTTTCTTGCAGTTTCCGCGTTCCACGTTCACGCAAGAGGAGAAGAAGAATTATATGCGACTCATGGAGATGCGTTCGGGTGGTTTGACACACCTCACCATCGCTCTCCTCAAATACCGCAAGCGGTTTGAGGAGCGTTTTACGGGTACGCTCAAAGAGGTACGCAAACAGGTAAGTGTTGCTTTGCAAGGCAAGCAATGCGAGGATCGCATTGTAAATAACTGGTGTGTGCCGTTGGCGGCATTGCGTGTACTGCAAGATGCAGTTCCTACGCTGGCTTACGATGACCTTTTCAAGATTGTCATCGAAGGTATTCTCAAACAGAATGCGGAGTGTAAGACGAATGGCGAGCTGGGCAGCTTTTGGAATGTGGTGCAGTATCTTGCAAGTGAGGGTATCATCAATGATACGGGCGATTTTGTTATTCGCTACCTCACCAAGCTTAAAACGGACATGGTGGATACTTCTTGGCTGGATAAACGAGCGGTGTTGTATATGCAGACTTCACGTATCTTCAATCTTTATCGCAAGGAGGGACGCAAGACGGACGAGAAAACTTTGCCTACTGATGCTCTCAAATACTACCTTGCCAACAGTGCTGCTTATCTCGGTCAGAAGGTGGTGCGCTTTATTGTGTTCCGCAATGGCTACCCTGTGTTGGACTCTGCCAAACAGGACAAGCATGGCAACCCGGCCAAACTCTCTCAATCGGCACGCAGCTATTGCTTTGACTACCAGAAGTTAGTAGACCAGTTCGGCATCAATCTGATTACAGGTGATTCGGACGATGAAGAGGAATAATCAGCGGAACTTTTCGTTTATTACAAAAGGCACGGAGCTTTCACCCCGCTTCCGTGTTTTTTTGTGTTTTAGAGGTACATGACCATTGCAAAAGGTGCAGCCCGTCCTAATCCCATGCACAGCGTGCGTTATCGAAGGAGAGAATGCCCGTCATGCTATCCAATCGCAGCACGGAACAATGGTATCGGCAAAATCCTCCTCCGTCTCAAATTTTCCTTTATGTGTGGCGAGGGCGAAAAATCGCTGTAACATTTGTAACATTTGTAACACTCTCATTTTCAGACATCTAACAGTATTCTTTTCTTGTAATCGAATGTAATTTCTTGTAACATTTCTCTCAATACCATGCTTTGGGGAAGCCTTTTCATCTTAAAAGCGGTGGCGGGAACCTCTTCGTCATCATGCAGCAGGGCGGTTTTATGAACTCCTCGCTGCTGTCGAAAACGTACATATCCTTATCGCCAATCTCCCATGTCAAGGTTGTACTTCTTGTTCGTGCCTTTCATGGGAGGCTGAACCCACAGGCATTCAACGAGGTAAGGCTGCATTCATGGAGCGCTCTGCCGAACCTAACTTTAATGTTTGGGCTTCTGTGGTGTCGTGTCCATTTCTTGATTTGAATGTTTACCCGTGACGGCCTACGGGCGGAGAGATTTTTCCTGATGCAAAGGTAATGCGAGCGTGAACGGACAAGTACCGCGTTGCTATGGCTGCACAAAAAATCCGACAACTTTCCTTCTTTTTTCTCGTGCCTCACAAAAAGGAGGTATTTCAGATTTTTTCTTTGCCATTACTTGCTCCTGTGTTCACTTCCTCTCGCATTCTTTTCGCATCGTAAAAAGTCCTCACCCGGAGGACATCACTTAAAGTTTCACATTCAAATTCTATCAAGAAATGGACACTACAAACACCACATCAGCTCTTCAAACATTAAAGTTAGGCTCAGCAGAGCGCGAAGAAAAATTGCAGCCTTACCTCGTTGAACACCTATGGGATCAGCCCGCTGTTTATTGCGGCACGTACAAGAAGTACAACAATGGCTCATTGGACGGAGCTTGGCTGGATCTGGAAGCATTCGACAGCTACGATGAGTTCCTTGAAATATGTGCCCTGCTGCACGATGACGAAGAGGATCCCGAGTTCATGTTTCAAGATTATCAAGGCTTCCCCGAAGCATGGTATTGCGAGAGTTGTCCAGGGGAAGATACATTCGACAAGATTATAGAATACTGTCAGTTGTCTGAAGATGAGCGCGAGGTTTACGATGCTTACTATGAATGTACAGGTGATGATTCTTTCGCCCACGCCAAGGATCACTACGTGGGAAAATTTGATTCGGAGGAAGCTTTTGCCGATTATATCATCAGTGAGTGCTACGATTTGGACAGCATGATGGGTAATCTCTCCTTCTACTTCGATTACGAACGCTATGCAAGGGATTTGTTCATGACGGACTACACTTTTTGCGATGGTCATGTCTTCAACAATTACTAAAAACACGGGAGCGGGGTGAAAGCCCCGTTCCTTTTGAAACCCTCTTTTGAAACTCTTTTGGATTGTCTTACGGGGAACCATTAACCAACCAACAAAATAAGTTTAATTACTTAATACATACATAGAAATACTTGATATACATCTTCTTCAGTACAACTTAAAAGGTGTATATTTGCAGCATTTCAAACACCCTAACTGTACTCCATGAGTGACTATCTTGTCTACATAAAAATGCCATCGTATTTGCGCCAATGGTTCGTTCACCGTCACAGCGGTTCCGAGCCAGTGGTGCTCAGGCAAGGTAGCATAGAGTCGAAGTTGATAAAGTTGGCACAAAGCCGCCAGCCCGATGACTTCTTTCCTCCGCTTCAAAAGGAGGACGAGGTGGCTATTTGCATTCCTTACTCCAAGGCACGTGACCCACGTACCTACAACTATATCTCTCCCACGGGCAAGAAGGCATTGCTTGACAACATCAAGAATGCTTTTGCCGTGGATTGCTGGAATTTCCTGCACGACTTCGGACATATCGGTCAGCAACAAAAGGAACTGATCTATTTGTATATGGAGCAACGGGGCATCAAGGAGGACGGCACTTGTTGGGACAGCATTGCGAAGGCTTATCAGCGACTTCGCAAGAACTACCTCTCAAACGAGAGTAGAAAAAGAACCCGACAACAGCAAGCTGAAAAGTCACAAGCAGAAAGCCAAGAGTTTGTAGAACATAATTCTTAATACCGAAGTTAGACATGAACAGATTGCCGGGTATCAGCCATATTGCATACGTATCGGCTGAAGCTCTCACACCGCACATCACCTTGCAGGCGATAGCGAAGGTGCCAGTGGGCATCTTTGCTCGGCTTTCTTTTGTTCCGTTCAACAAGCGCACTGCGCTTTGTGAAACGGAAACGGAGTTTGACAATAACAGCACGCTCGAAACGGCTACGCTGACTTTCTATTCTCCCGAAAACTTGCCATCGGGCAATCTTTGCTTTGTGGTGACAAGTGTGAATGGGGAGCAATATCTCATCGGAACAAAGGAGGCGCCTTTCCCTTTTGTTAAAAAGGAACAAACCACAGGGTTGCCTGATGGTGACGCCAATACCGCAAAATACACAGTTTCCTACTCAAATCGGGTGGCTTTGATACCGATTTTGAGCTAAAATCCCTTGATTTTGTAACTTTTTGGGGGTATTTGTAACAGCGAGTAACTTTTTGGCGTTTACAGAACGCTTGAAAATCAAGCAGTTGAGAAAAAGTTACAGATGTTACAAATGTTACAACGAAAATGGTCTCGCGCGAGCGCGAAACAAAAATTTCTCTGACGCAACATTTTCATAAATTTATACTTTTGAACGATGGACAGGTGCAGCCGTGAGGTTCCACCTGTCTTTTTTACTTTTTATATGTGCGTATATCTTTGCCATAAATAACACACGCGATTATGGCAAAGAACAAATACCAACTTCATTTGAAAGGCTATGTGGGCAGCTGGGACTTTGATGCTGACTACGTGGACTATATTCTGGGCAAGAACCCCGACAAGGAGGTGGCGGTGCTGATTGACAGTCCTGGCGGACAGCTCAACACGGCATTGAGTATCTCTTCTGCTTTCAAGCGGCATGGCAATGTCCATGCGCACTTTGTGGGCATGAACGCGAGTGCTGCCACCATCGCTTCGATGGGTGCCAAGCACATCACCATGGATAAGTCTGCCATGTATCTTGTGCATCAATGTGCGCTTCCATTTTTTGAGTATGGCAATCTCAATGCCACGGGCATGAGCCAGCTCATTGAAAGTCTCGGCAAAGCCAAGACGGATTTGGAAAAGATGGATGCAAATGTGGCTACAATGTATGCCACACGTTGCAAGAAAGAGCCAAAGGCTTTGCTTGACCTCATGAAGGTGGGCGGCTGGCTTACCGCACAAGAGGCTCTGGATTGGGGCTTTGTAGATGAACTGACAGAGTTCGAGGACGAAACGGCTCCTGTACTCACGGCTTCTCTCGCTGCCGATTTTCAGGCGAATGGCATTCCGCTACCGAACGTCCCTAAGAGCAAGTCGGAAGAAACGTTCTTCCAAAAGATGGCGCAAGCGCTTGCTGCCGTTTTCAAACCAACACAAGTAAACAATCAACATACCCCGAAACCTATGAACAAGGTCTATAAAAACATTTGCAAGTTTCTTGCTTGCGAACACTTTTCCGTAGAAGAAGGAAAGGTGACGCTCACCGAGGAACAGATGGACAACATCGAATGCTCCTTACAAGCTAATCACGATATGATAGCGGAGCTATCTATCAAGGTGAAGAAAGCAGAGGACGAGAACAAGAAACTCACCGAGACGAACAAGTCGCTCGATGAAGCAAACAAAACACTCGAAGCGAAAGTGGCCAACCTCCCTGCTGCATCAACCACCGCCATCGTAGATGACAAGAAGCATGAGGAGCATGAACCCACAGCTTACGAGCAGTTCATCAATGCTGGCGAAACGGCACGCAAACTTTATGACAGTTTGCCATAGTAATCTTATAACCTCATAACCTTAAAACTCCAAACTAACATTATAACCTCATAACCCCAAAACTTAAAACTCATTCCTATGGCTGGAAAATTCTCTTTCACCCTACAAGAATATAAGGACGCGGCACGCAAATACCGCTCCGACTTCCTGCGCTTGCCGATTATCGGCTGCGAGGAAACGCTCAAATTCATGACAGGTCGCCCAGGCATTCGCTACAAGGAAAGTGTGGGTACGCTCACCGCTGGGGCGCAGTTCGCTCCTTACAAGCCTTCTCGCAAGACAGATGCCAACTTAAAGTTGGACTACCGCACCTTGGAAACGTTCTTCGGATCGGTAGTGGCTAACTTTGAACCGAATACTGCCATCTCTACCTTGCTTGGCACAGGTGCCACCAAGGGAGACGGACAGAAGTCTACGCCCACAGCTCGCGAGGTGCTGGGACTGATTGCCAAGTCGCTCTCTGAAAACTTGAACATGGCGATTTGGAAAGGCACACGCAATGCGGACGGTGATACCACAATGGACCTCTTCGATGGTTTTGACACCATCACGCAAAAGGAAGTCACTGCGGGGACGATTGCTGCGGAACCTGGCAATTATCTGAAACTGGACAAAGCGATCACGGAAGCCAACGCGGTTGATGTGGCAAAAAAGATTCTCTTCTCGCTCGATTCGCGTTTGCGCTCACAGGAACTTTTCCTGTATTGCTCGCAGGAGTTTGTAGATATGTACAACGAGGCGTATCTTCTCACGCACTCGGCTATTCCGTACAACACGAAGTACAACCAGCCCACGGTGGAGGGTTCTAATGGCAAACTCACTTTCTGTCCGCTTTGGAACAAGTCGGACTCGAAGTTCATGCACGTGTCACCCAAAATCAACATGCTTTATGGCTATGACCAGATGGGCGACATCGAAAGTGTTGATGTGGAACGCTTTGAGCCGTTTGTGCTTTCTTACATTGCCACCATGTTCTTTGGCGTGCAGTTCGAGAGCATTGACAAGCGACGCTTGAAGGTTATTGAGTTGGCTGAACAAGGTTGATAATCAGTGGAGAAAGGTGGGCGCGGTGGTAATTTATCTTGATTGTCACCTCGCGCTTGCCTGCTATCCAGACTAAATATTTTCAGAAAAATGGCAAAGACTTGCACATCACTTCAAAAGTCGCTCGGCTGGTGCCAAGGCACGCCTGAGCTTCCCGGCGTTCGTCGCCGTATCTATTATACTTCCAAGGGAGACATTGCCCAATGGCCCACACTTCCACGTGACGAGAACGGACGGGTAACTGCTGCCACGTACACGGGCAGTTTTACCCTAAAGGCTGATGCCAAGTGGAAGTATATCGACATTTTGCCTGAAAAGTCGCAACTCACCTCTGAGGCACAGGGCGAGTTGCCCAGTCAGACGCAGTTGAACAAGCTGACAGCTGTTCACCCTGGGGTGGGTGCAGAGGCGAGTGCCGCTTCTGCTTATCTCAACAACAATGACAATGTGTTTCTTGTAGAAGATATGAAGGGCAAATACCGTGTGGTAGGTTCTGAAGCCTGGACTACCAAGACTACGGTGGCACAGGACCTTGGACAGGGTGCCACTGGTACCACAAGCACCACCATTGCGGTAGAAGCTACGGACGAATGTCCTGCGCCTTTCTACGAGGGTACTATCACAACGGAAGAAGGTGACATCGAAGCTGCTTAGTCAGTTTGTAGTTTTGAGGTTATAAGGTTATAAAGTTTGTTCTTGGGAACAAAAGGTAATCTTATAACCTCATAACCTTAAAACCCAAAACTTAATATGATTGATTTGGGGGAAATCTTAGAAGAGATCAACGTCCCAGACCTTTCGTGCCCGCTTGCTTTGGAAAGCAAGGAAACAAAATTTGCCCAAGGCAAAGACATTTTTGCCGAGCAAAAACGCCATGCTTGGGACAAGTCGGTCGAAGCGCGTTGCGACTTCTCCCGTAAAGTCCGCATCACACGAAGGGCTGATGTGTTCTTTATCTCACTTTGGCAGAAGTCACTCTATGGGCGCACCTTGACGGACATCAAGGGCGATGACTGCATGGTGGACTTCTTTGCGGAGAATGTGGCTCTGCTCATTGCCGACATTTTGGGCAATGAATTAAAGCATGGTAATTGGTGTATTGTCACCACGCCCAAGCGTAGGCACTTGGTAAAGAACTTTGCCACACGAATAAGTGAAAAGATAGCAGCTCTGCTATCCATTCCCTTTTACGAAGATGTGGCGCATTGCCATAGCAAAAAGCGCATTGGAGCTGTGTTCTCGCTCAACGTGTTGCCACGTGAGCAGAACTGCATCGTGTTCGATGATTTCGTGACAACTGGCTCTACCCTAAAGGCTATGAAGAACTTGCTCATGGAGAACCATAAGAATTGCGTGTTCTTCACGGGCATCAATAACAAATTATAAGATATGGACAAAACATTCACAGATAAATTACAAACATGGCTCTCCCTACCTCGCGAACAGCGCGATTGGGACGAGGGCGCATTGATGCTCCTGCAACTGACAGGCAACAAAATCATGTATCGCAACCTCAGTGTGAACCCTGAGGGCAAGGCTAACTTCATTGAAGGCAAACTTCAGCAATACTTGGAGTTCCGCTTGGCGGAATTGACGCATGAACAGGTCAAGGAGATGCAGCACGCTGTCGAGGAGATAGTAAAAGAGCATACCGAGTTCAAGAGTGATGACAATGAGGCAAAGAATTTCAAAGCTGGTAAGCGAGCTGACCATGACACGCTGCCCGAAGAAATACAAGCTCTCTATGTCGAGAACCTTGATTTGGTGCATCGTATGCGTGAACTTCATTTGAAGCTCCGCACGATGAGCACGACGGACTCCACTTGTGCGGACTCCGACCGTTATCCTTTCCTCAAAGAATTTATCAAATTGGATAAAAAACTGCACGACAATTGGAACGTTTATGACCATTTCGTGACAAAGGCAGAAACGGCAGAAAGTGCAGAAGAGGCAGAAGCGAAACCTAAGGCGAAGAAAAGCAAGAAGGCATGAAACGCTCGGCATCGATCTCTGACTATTTGAAACCATTGGCAGATACGCCCAACCAGGCGTATCTCACCAATGCGTTACAGGTGGCAGATGTCTTGGAGTGGATTTTGTCGCAGGTGGGCAAGGCTAAGGTATGGCAAACTTCGTTTTCCATCTCGGAAGAGTTCTTGCGTAGACTCTTCTTTATCGAGAAGGGAGGCAAGGTGTTGGAGTTTAACTTGGTGCTGGATCACAAAGCTACGAACAAGACCTTGAAACTCTGGTCGTTCATCTGCCAAGTGATGAAACGTACCTATCTCGCGGATAACCACTCGAAGATCTTGCTGGTGGAGAGTGAAGCGGGTGACACCATTTCGGTAGTCACCTCGCAGAACTTGACCCGAGGCAACCGCCACGAGTCTACGTTTATTTCTACCGACAAGGCTATCTTCGCTGCCTTGCACGGACAGGTGACGGATTTGATACGTAACCATTCTGTGCCACTGAATGACCTGTTTGCACAGAGGCTCACGCAGAACGGAGCGAATGATTAAACGCTCTCCCGTAACAGATTTTTCTATCCCCTATAACAGAAAATGCTATTTCTATGGACTACACCGAAGAACAACTTACCCAAATCGAACAATACGCTTCCATCTATCTTAAAATCTCTGATATGGCGGTCATTCTCGGCATATCGGCAACCCAGCTTCGCGAGGATATTGCCGACAAGAGTACGGAGGTATCAAGGCGATACCACCGTGGCAAGGCGGCTTCACGTGTGAAACTGCTGCATCAGGAGATGCAGCTGGCTTATGTGGGTTCTCCGCTTGCCTTGGAGAATACACGCAACAATTTGTTGGACATGGAAGATGATGAATAACTATGAGCTTACCGAACATTGTAGAGGCGGCTAAAGCCGACCTCTATACTGCCAAAGAGGAACTTTTGCAGAAATATGCGCAATCGCAGGTGGAACACTTGCTTCGATTGCGCGACATGGTTACTTGGTCTATTGCCAATCCTGATGCGAAGGATCGCCAGTTTGTGGACGAGGAGCGAACCCGTTACGGGTTGTCGCTCGTTACTGCGTATGCGGACTTGAAAATCGTGAAAGCCATTCTGCCCAATATGGGCGAGGCTTCGCGTGATTTTCATCGATGGCGCTACAACGAGATGATCCTTGAAACGTACCAAATGGCGAAGAAACGCAAGGACACAAAGACGATGGAAAAGGCGGCTACGAGCTATGCCAAGTTTAACCGCATTGATATTGAAGATGAACAATCGGTGCCGTACCACATGATTGTGGTGCAGCCTTTCTTTCCCACCACCGACCCGCGTGTGGTGGGCATCAATCCTGTGCCGAATATTGATGAGCGTATTCGCAAACTCACACGTGAGTTAAGTGATACGCACCCCGATACGGAGAATGTGGAATATGAAGAGGCTGATTTGCCGCTTGATGAAATCTTTAAGGAGGAGAATGATGAACAAGGAGAAGAATAGTGTGGATACGTCATTATGGGACGAAGAAAGCAAGGCACACGCTAACCGCGTGTACTTCAATAAACCGCAGCTTTTGACACAATACATCGGTGCTAAAACCACCGTGATTGTGGCTGGACGACGCACGGGTAAGACGGACTCCATCGCCTCGCCCTTTGTGCTGCGCAATATGCAGCGCATGCCGGGAAGCACGGGAGGAATTGTGGTGCCTACTTTCAAACATGGTTTGACCAATACGCTTCCCGGTCTGTTTGCTGCTTGGAAACGGTGGGGCTACATCAAGGGTGTGCATTATGTGGTGGGACGCAAACCTCCACGCTCTTTCTCTAAGCCTATTACGGAACCTGCGGATTATGAGCATGTGGTGACTTTCTATAATGGCAGTGTTGCCATTATCATTAGCCAAGATCGTCCTGGCTCATCGAACTCACTGACGCTTTCTTGGCTCTTGATTGATGAAGCGAAGTTCATTGATTATGACAAACTCAAAGATGAAACGTTGCCTGCGAATGGTGGCATTCGTTCTTATTTCGGGCATCACTCGTTCAACCATTCGATGATGGTTTTGAGTGATATGCCTCAGACCACGAAGGGCTCGTGGTTCCTGCACTATGAGCAGAAAATGGATAAGGAGTTGATTGATACCATCAAAGGTACAATCTATAAGATTTGGCAGACCAAACAGCGAATTGCTGATTTGAAAGCGGCACATCAAGTTGTGCCTGCTTATTTGCCGAGTTATCTGAAATGGCTCGACCAATCGCTGAACAAAATGCGCAGTGTGGCGGTATATTACAAGGAATACTCCACCCTCGAGAACTTGCAGTTGCTCGGTGAGGAATATATTCGTCAGATGAAGCGCGACCTTACGCCAAAAACTTTCCAAACGTCTATTCTTTGCCAAAAGATTGGTATCTCGCATGATGGCTTTTACTCTTCTATGCAGGAGTGGCACAAGTACGATGCTTCGGATTTTGGGTACTTAGATAGTTTGGGGTATGACCGCATTATCGAAGAGGCACAGCAGGAGCGGTATTCCATACGCTCGCTGAGCAACTTTTCCTCGCTTCACTCGTCTCTTGACTGCCGCACCGATGCCGACCTTGATCCGATGGCTCCGCTTTGTATTGGCATGGACTACAATGCCAATATCAACTGGATTGTGTGCGGTCAGCCTCGCGGCAACCGCTTAAATGTGCTCAAATCTTTCTACGTAAAATTTGAGCGCAAAATCCCTGCGCTCATTGCAGACTTCTGCACCTACTATGCGCCCCATGCCAATCACAGTATCATCTATTACTATGATGCTACCGCTCTTGGCTCTAACTATGCCGTGAACGACCAAGACTTTCATTGGGTAGTGGTGCATGAGTTTGAACGCCACGGTTGGAGTGTGCAAGATGTGTATCTTGGCAACCCTATGCGCCATGATGAAAAGTACTTGCTCATCAACCAAGGATTTTCAGGCAAGCAACGCTTGATGCCTTACTTCAATCGCCAGAACAATGATGACCTTATTCTTGCGGTGCAATCGGCTGGCGTGGAACGTGGAAGAAACGGCTTTCGCAAAAACAAGTCCACTGAGAAGAATCCAGAATCAGAGGAGGACTTGTTGGAGCACCGCACCGATGGTACGGATGCTTTCGATACGCTGTATATTGGGTGTGAGAAGTTTCCGCAGCATGATTTTTATGGATATTCGGTGGGGGGAGTGAGATAACATCTATAACAACTTCAACAAATCAGTGTGTTTGTTTAACTTTGCAAGCAAATAAAAAAATAGAATGGTAAGATACAATAAACCACCTCTCAACTATTCAGAACAAGTAAAACTACTTGAATCACGAGGCTTGATTATAGGAAACAAAAAGAAAGCCGAACGATTGCTGGCTAATATCAGCTACTATCGTTTGAGTGCATATATGTTGCCGTATAAGGTATGCATGAATGGCTTTATACAAGACCTATTCAAAGATGGTACAACTTTGGATATGGTTTATGACTTGTATAAATTTGATAGAAAACTTCGATTGCTACTTTTCGATGCGATTGAACGAATTGAAGTAGCCATACGAACGCAAATAGTGACTCAACTGAGTTTGAAATACGGATCACATTGGCAAGATAATCGTAGCATTTTCAGAGAGCCTCGCCAATGTAGAAGACGAAATGGGACAACATTCACTGATGATGTGTTCAGTGATATTCAAGAACACATTCAAGATAGACTACGCAATGATCGTTCCGAAACATTCATACAGCATTATCGAGAAACTTATTCAGAACCTACTAATCCACCTTCATGGATGAGTGTAGAGATAATGTACTTCAACCAACTATCACGTATTTGTGATGGTTTGAAACGAAGAGCTGATATCGTAGGCATTGCAAAATACTTTTCTTTGCCACCTAAAGAGTTTCAATCATGGCTTCATGCTCTTAATTTTATTCGTAACTTGTGTGCTCACCATGCACGTTTATGGAATCGAGACATGAATATTGTTCCAGAGAAATTGGAGTTTTCAAGGACTCTAACGTGGATAAGCAATCCTGACACGGTTAGGCGCAACAAAGTGTATTATACATTGTGTATGGTCAATTATTTCCTACAGACGGTAACACCATGTTCTATGTTTAGAAAGAGATTGAAGGTTTTGTTGCAGCAATATGCGGCCGTACTTGATTTATCTTCAATGGGATTCCCTGAAGATTGGGAAAACGAAGAAATGTGGAAATAAATGCTCAAAAATATTGCACAGTCAGAAATGAATTCTTATCTTTGCAGTTGTAAAAAGATAGTTCTATAACTAAAAGATAATAGGCCTTTCAGGCTTGCCTTTTAGGCAGCATACTTGAGGGGCGTTCTTTAATAACGTTGCTCATTTATTGAGCAACGTTTTTCATAAGTGCCCACATCGGCAGGTCGCGATGTCTGCACTATAAAAAAGATGACTGGGAATGTAGTGATTATCATTGCATTCCCTTTATTTATATTCAAGCCCTCCCTTTCGGGCAATCCTTTCTTTCAGCCGCCGTGCGCATTGGCTCTCTTGCTGTGCGCATGGCGGCTTTTTCGTGCGCTTGGGTGTGGAGGAGTGGGAGAGGTGGACTACAGGAGCAGTGTTTTGATGTGGGGGCGGTGGCAAGCGCCTTGCTTCGGCAATCTCGTGACACGGCAGAAGCATTATCGGAGATGTTCTTGGTAGCCCCATGCGCTTTGTCGGAAGGCAGAGCGCATAGCCTTGGACTTTTGCTGTATTCGCAGCATTGTCACCGCTCATTGATACGAGCCAGCTGTGGGTGGCTTTTGCTCAGATTTTACCACTAGCAATGAGGATAAGATGGTCGCTTTCTCTCATTTTCTTAGATTTTAAGTGTGTGACGATGTGGATTTGAAGAGGTCGGTTTCGATGAGATGTTCATCATACTGTCAGCAGAGATTTTTGGCGATGGCGGCAGCTCTGGCATAGCTTGCCCCGACAAACATATCTGGCATGCCTTCTTCGTTTCTCCATCACCACCTGACAGATGACGTGGGGGCGTCTCCTCTGCTACGATTTCCACACCATTGACGCACTCGGAATGGGCAGTGTGTGTCATATTTATACTATCGTCCATTTTTTACAAGGGGCAGCAAGGTGCTCCCATTATTTTTCCTGTGCAAAGTTGGCATGAAGCGGCTTTGCGGCAAGGGCGCGTTTCTCTTATCACAAAAATTTTTCAGAAAAAGATGTTCGTTCCTCTGCACTTTTTCCAAGCCCGTGAAGGGTGAAAATTTTTTGCGCTATCCCTTGTCCTCCAAGCCTAATGACTTCATGCCCTTAATTGCACGTAAAAATCAAGGGAGCACCCCGATGCCCCTTCTCAAGTAAAAAATCTTCAAAAGTATAAATTATCATGACACACACTGCTGTACATTCCGAGTTCGTTTCAATGGGTTTCAATCGCAAGCGCAGAGTTTCCTTCCCCCACGACATCTATCAGGTGGTGGTTAATGGAGAAGAAGGCGAATATGCCGAATATGAAGTCGAGGCTGACAGCTATGCCGAAGCTACCGCCATGGCTGAAAATCTTGCTGCTGACAGCATGATCAACATCTCTTACATCGAAGTCTACCTCTTCCAATAAATCCACATCGTTCACATACTTAAAATCTTACAAGAAAATGAAAGCTCTCAATCTTATCCTCATCACCAGTGGTAAAATCAGTGAAGCCACAGCCCACATCTGGGTCGTATCAATCAGCGGTGACAATACTTCTCGCGTCTACTGCAAAAGTCCTTACAAGGCTATGCGCTATGCCTTCCTCCTGAAAAAGCGCACGGGGCTGAACATCTCCGATAATTGCCTCTGCCGCGTCAGCCACGAGATAGCACGAAGCAAGGCGCCCGCCACCGCCCCCGAGGGTTCTGCCCCTGCTCCCATGCAGCCCGCCTCTGCCGCTCCTACCACCACACCCAAGCGCACGAGAAAGCCTGCCGCCAAGCGCACTACACGCAAGAGAGCCAATGCCACGGCTTGAAGCTGAAAGAAAGGATCGCCCGAAAGGGCGGTCTTTTCCGTAACCCGAGGTTTGTGCGATATTGCGAGGGTTATTTAGTTTCCGATCGTTTATGCAGTACAATTATAATCCCCAAGGGTATAGCTTCACTTCTTCCATTCCCGATGTGTTCACCATCTCCGACTTTCAAGGCAGTTCCGTGTACTTGTCCATCTATATCAGCCGCAGTGAAGATTCTATCTTCTCTACCACACTTTATGCTTATGGTGGACAGGCAAGCATCTATGATCTCCGTTCCATCATTGAAAGCTATATGGAGGAGAAATAGCTCGTTCATGCCGCGTGTAGTTTCCGTATGCAGGTGGACAGAAATGACTTCACTTTGGGCGAATTTACCTTAATTTACTGCAAACCGCAAATTCAGAATGCGGACTGCAAGCAGTTCTTGCAATCGCATTTTCTCACGCCTCATGCTGTGCGTCTCGTACCGCACGACTTTCAGATTGATTTGCAGTATTTTGTTTTCCCCGATGAAACAGGGCAATGCTCCACGTTGTTTGTCATTCAGCCCGAAGGGGAAAGCCAGCCCATTTCGCTCTCCGTCTCTGCTTTGCCCATCGCTTCCAAGCAATTTGACCTTTGCTTTGAGGATCTGAACGAAGATGACCTACTTGCCCAGTTGCCCCAAGGCACCAAGGGCAAGTTGTTGTCCGTTACCCTTTATCGAGGTGCACGGACTTTCACGCTCTTCTTTACAGACGAGCCACCCACACTTACGCTCTACTATTACAACGCCTTCAACGTTTACGACACACTTTATCTTACCGCTCAGACCAAGCGCAAACTTTCCTTTGATCGCAGCACCGCCATTTGTTGTGGGCAGAGTTCCTCTTACGATGACAACACGGAGGTTGAGTATGAGAGCGAAACTTCCGCTCTCTCATACCTGCAAGCCAAGCACGTGACTTACGCCCTGCAATCTCATACCTTGTTTCTCATCTCTTCCGATTATCCGTCGGGCACTTCCATTCTCATCACGGACATTGAGAGCGAGCTTTCTGATGCTACCAATGCGAACAATCATGTGAAGTTCAAGTGGAAACCGCTTCGCAAGCAGGTGCCTTTCACCGTTCCTCGCTTACATAATATCTTTAACCAGGTTTACAACAATACTTTCGACTAATGCCCCACGCTATCCACATCACCACACTCAAACGTATGCTCCAATCTCCCGAATCCGTAGACATCAAACTATGGACGCGCTCGGGTGAAATCCAATGCTGGCACCGCTGCATCTCTCTCCGCTACGACTTCTACAAAGGCACGCGAAGAATGAAGTTGTTGGATAGCAATGAAATCCGACAGCTGAGAGATGTGTGCGTGTTTGAAATAAATGGTATGGAGGTGTTTATGTGAAAAAATTCTGTCATATACTTGTTCGATTGAAAATAACTTTGTACTTTTGCAATGCTAGAATCCGCCACGCTTCCCGTAGAACAGCGTACCAGGGCGGAACTTTTTGTTTATATAGGCTTATGATTTATACGAACCCACCACTTAGTACAACTACTCTAATTGCAAATCTAAAGACTGATGGTCTCTCTGTCAATGATGAAAATTTTGCAGAAGACTTCTTGAACAATGTAAGCTACTTTAGATTTAATGCTTACTTGCGTCCTTTTGAAGATGTTAATGGTTCAATTCGTTTCAAACCTAACGCCACATTTGATAAAGCGGTTGCTCTTTATCGTTTTGATGCAGAGCTTAGAAACTTGCTTTTTTCTGCAATACAATTAGTTGAAATCTCTTTACGAGCAAAAATAATCAATCAGTTTTCGTTGGCTCATGGTGCTTTTTGGTTTATAGATCCAACTATGGCTATAAATAAACATAAGTATTCTGAAAACCTCAGTACTTTAGAACGCGAGTTATCTCGTTCTAAAGATGACTTCATACAGGAGCATTACGATAAATATGGACGTGAAGACTTTCCACCTGCGTGGAAATTGTTAGATCTTACTTCTTTCGGAACACTCACTAAATTATACTTTAACTTTGCCGACCGCAGAGTGAAGAAAGCAATAGCTCGTTCCTATGGGGTACCACAGCATGAAATTCTTGAAAGTTGGATGAAAGCGGTTAACACCTTGCGCAATTCATGTGCGCATCACAACCGCGTTTGGAATCGAATCATGCCAGTCATGCCTCAAATTCCTTTAACATTGCGTAATGCATGGATTTCCTCTCGTCCAAGCAATTCTAACAGACTATACGCAGTTTTATGTTGCCTTATCTATTGGCTGAACTCGTTTCACCCTAGCAACTCGTTGGTTGATGACTTCAAAAAGTTGTTGACCAAGTATCCCAATACAGATGTCGCAGCCATGGGATTCCCTAACAACTGGGAAACTGAACCTTTGTGGCAATAATATAAAGCTAAGTCCTATTGCTTACTATGGGACTTAGCTTTATTAGTATGATTCTATAGCACTTTCTGAATAACCAATTCCAACATCGGAATCTCTCTTATTACAAGATAGGCACTACAAAGTGTATTGCCACGAAACTCCTTCATCGAACTTATATCTACTTCTGCTCGAATATTATTTGCTTCAATCGTAGTATTTGTTACCAAACATTTTATATTACCAGATTGTGCAGTTTCCAACACCAATGAATCGCCTTTGACTATTAACCTTGGAGCATTCAAAGGAATATAAGCTATCCCCTTTTGCCCTGAAACACTAATAAGTGTAATGGGCAACTTTTCTCTTACCCTTAGTGTGCAGAGCGTGATGGCTATAATCACTATCACAAAGGGAACAATCAAAAACGTTCCATATTTTACAATGATTCCTTTCATGCTGATGGCAGTTCTATTTGGTTTTGTACAAGTTTGAAGTAATATCCTTTTTGCTTGATGAGTTCGTCATGCGTGCCTTCTTCTACTATTTGTCCATGGCGTAGAACTATAATATTATCGGCATTTTTTACCGTGCTCAGTCTGTGTGCTATAACTATTCGGGTGCTTTTAGCAAAGTGCTTTTCAAGATTGCTCGTTATGCGTGCTTCGTTGTCTGCATCTAATGAAGAGGTGGCTTCGTCCATCATCAAGTATAGAGGATGCTTATAGGCAGCTCTTGCTATCATGATGCGTTGCTTTTCTCCACCACTCACACCAATGCCTTCGCTTCCCACCTTGGTATTTTCTTTTAAGGGGTGACTCTCAAACAAATCTGACAAACAAGCAATCTGTATAGCTTCGTTTAACCGCTGTTCGTCAGCTTTTTCCCCCATAATGATATTTTGTCGGATAGTGTCTGAAAATAAGAAGTTTTCTTGCATTACAATCCCTGTAGACTCACGCATGGATTTGGCTGAATATTTGTCTAAGTCCTCATTGCCTATCATAATTCGCCCAGATGTAGGCTGATAAAACTTTAAGAGCAACTTCATCAGGGTAGTTTTTCCGCTACCGCTTTCGCCGACTATGGCGGTCATCTTGCCTGCTGGTATCTTAAACGATACGTCTTGTAGCACTTTTTTCCCTGTGCTGCCAGCATAACTGAACGACACGTGGTCGACAAATATGTCTAAAGGAAAGTCTGAAGGGAGTGATTGTGCTTCTTGTGCATCTTCATTAGTACAGAGGTGGACTTCTTGCGAACGTTCGAGACTAATTTTGGCATCTTGATATTGTTGCAAAAAACCTGTTAACTGTCCCAACGGACCACTTATCATGCCAATGATAGTGGAGATACTCATCATCATACCCAACGTTAGTTCGTTGTTGACCACAAGCATGGCTATCCAATAGGTGATAATGATATTGCGCAGCTGACCGATAATGGTAAAGCCCGTGTTTTGTATTTGTCCTAACTTCAGACTCTTCTGGCTCATGGCGTACTGACGCATTTGCAGGTGTTGCCATTCCGAGAGTTTATAGTCATCGTAAGCATTCACCTTGATGTCGGTAATTCCTGACATCATTTCGTATAGCTTGTTTTGGTTGTCTACGCTTACTTTAAATTGCTCGTAGTCTAACGACTTCCTTTTGCGAAAAAAGTAGGTCATCCACAACGTGCTAATAATTGTAAATCCCAAGAATACGGCCAACACCAATGGACTGTAAAAGATGATGATTGCCATATAGAAAGGCACAGACAACAAAGAAAACAAGGTTTCCAATGTGCTACCTGTCATAAATGACTGCAAACGAGAGTGGTCGCTCAATCGCTGTTGGTAGTCGCCAATGCTCTTGGTCTCAAAGAATGTCATGGGTAATTTGAGCAATTTGCGTAAGTAGTCGCCCAATATGCCAATGCTGATTTGCGTACTCATATATAAACCAACCCAAGCTCCGATAGTGCTCATCAAGAAGCTACCAATGAACAAAGCTAACTGTGCTATCAATATGGTAGTAATCAACGACATATCGTGTAAGGCGATGCCGTCATCTACTACGCTTTGAGCCAAAAACGGACTTATCAATCCTAACAACGTGCCCACCAATAGGGCTAATAGTGATTGAATTAATTGAGCCTTGTAGGGAAGTATATACTTTCGAGCAAAGTCTCTCAAACTATGGCGTTCTTTGATAGCGGTCTTTTGGTAGAAATCCTCATTAGGCTCAACGGCCACAACAATGCCTTTGCCGCCATTCGACCAATGGCGAAAAAGTTCTTCTGCTGAAAACCATTGTTTACCAAATGCAGGATTGGCTATTTTGTAACGTGCCTTCTGTGCTGACCGCCCTTTTAGCTTTTCTAATACGACAAAGTGATTTTGATCCCAATAAAGAATGGCGGGAAGTGGGCAGTCCGTATATAATTGTTCCAACGACATCTCGAAGGTGGCACTGTTCATGCCAATGGCTGTGAGAGAATCGCGAATACCTGCTACGCTCACCCCCTCACGTGTGAGGTGGGCGAGTGAGCGCAGATAAGATAAGGGATAGTCTTTACCATAATACGATGCAACCATGCGCACACAGGCAGGGCCGCAATCCATTTGGTCAAATTGTCGGGAGAATTTCATGCTTTATTCTTTTAGCTTTTCTTTTTCTTGGGCATCACATTGAAGCGATATACCACGTGGAGCATTACGTAGCGAGGTTGCGAGTTGACCCATGTTTCGGTGCGACCTTGGGCATTCACAGTGTGCTGCACGTTGCTGATTTGCTTCAAGATGTCTACGGCATTGAGGCGGAAGGTAAGATTACCCTTTAAGATGGTCTTGGCCACAGAGGCGTTCCACACCCAGTTGGTGGTGTTGAGCGTGTTGTCGTTATAACCTCGGCGACTGTAAAGGTTGATATCTGTGGCGATTTGCCAATTTTGTGGCAAGTTGAGTGAAGCATTAGCACCTGCCGTAATGTCGAAGGCGGAAATATTGTCATACCCCTCGCGGGCTGAACGGCTATCGAGCCATGAGAGACTACCGCGTATGCCGAAGCTATGTTTGCCCACACGATAAGACAAGGCTAATTGTTCGCCAAGCGTTAGGTTGTTCACCACACTGCGCTCGAGCGCTTCGCTCTCTGAGGCATAATCTACGGAGTGTACGTATGAGGCTGTGGTTACGGTCTGAAACTGGAAGGCTTCGTTCTTTCCGAAGGGCATATTATACTGCACGGATTCATACGTGTTCCAATTGCCATTGATGTTTTTGGGCATCCACGTGCTCACGCCTGTCGCACGGTTGTAGAGGCGGGCTTGCGCAATGGCATTATCGGTGCGTCCATAACTTGCATAGAGTACGACGTTGTTATGTCGTTGATTGTGAAAACGAGCGTAGCGTGCATTCACACTATGCGTGCGAGGCTTCTCCAATCCTGGGTTGTTGACATAAATGTTGGTCGGATCGCTATCGTTGATAGTGCCAAGTTGGTTGTAGATGCTGGGCGCATTTTTTGTAAAACTATAGTTTGTTTCTACTTCCGTGCGAACTTTCTGTCCATTGTCCTTGTATCTGAGCTTTATAGTCGGAGTAAACTTACTGATGGTTCGTGACAACAAGGTGTCCAACTGTGCCTTGTCGTAGTCCAAGCGTTCGTGCATAATATCTTCGCGCAAAGTGAGGTCGGCATTAAAGCTCTTGCTTGAACTCGCACTTGGTACATAGAGATATGCGAAACTTACAAGTGGGCTAATCTTGTTTTGTGTCAAATTAGAAGCATAGGTATTGTTGAGATCAACGACCAACTGTTCGGGACTGATGGCAGAAGGGGGGACCATCATGCTTCCATTAGCTCCATTTGCAAACTCTTCATGCAGATGAAGCAGCGTGTTTACTTGGTCATAACGATGAAAGTCGTATTGCACTTCTGGCTTTACGATGGCTATGTGTCTGGCACCGCTTTGATAAGGCCAATAGTTCCAACTATAGGAGATGTCTGCATTCATTCCATAGTTCTTGGATACGTAGTCTGACTTTTGCTGCAAGTTATCTCCATTGCCTACATTGGGCGAAGACATACCATACGCTCTGTTGAACGAGTTAAAGTAGCGATTTGTATCGCGGCGATAGTTTCCTGTCAATGCTATCTCTATGTTATCTTGAGTTGAAGGAAACGATATCGTAGAGTTGGCAGCCAAGTTGGCAATAATCCAATCAGACTTGCCATCTTGATCATTGCCTAGGCGCGTTAACAGATGACGTGCAAAATTCGATGAAGCCATACCATTTGTAGAGAAGAGTGAATCAAGTGACTGCACACGGTATTGTTCTTCTGGAGTCTCTGAGAATTGTGCACGATGACTAATGCTTGTGTAATCATTTTTCAGATAATCAATAGAGGGTCTCAACTCAAAGTAGGCACGCTCTGCTGAATATTGGAATTGATGTGCCGACATGAGGTGCAGCTTCCGATCGTTGCGTAGAGAATGCGAACGCTCGAAGATGTCACCTGTGTTGAAGTAATTCACATTGCTCCCCTTATATTCCACTTCGGGTTCTTCGTGGGTAAGAGTGACGTTACCAAAGACTTTGGCACGGTCGTGCGAATATAGATAATCCAATCCGCCCATTTTCACGTCCAACTCGCCATCTTGTGCCCAACCTCCGTTCCATTGACCTGATGAACTTCCCATTTGGGTATCCTTGATATTGTTGAGATTGGCAAAGGCGGCAATGCGCATCTTTCCGCTATAGCCCATGCCAAAGGCCTTGCCCAAGTAGCGGTCGGAAGGAAGTCCATAACCGCCTTCCACGTTCCCCAACCAACCATTGGAATAGGCTTTCTTCAATATCACGTCCATCACCATATGCTCGTCCGCACCCATGGCTTTCTTACCATTAACTTTGGCTTTCAGATAATCATCGTTTGCCGCACGGTCGTACACCTTAATATTCTTCACCGTATAGGCTGGTAGATTTTCAAGGGCAACTTTTGGATTGCCCGCAAAGAAATCCTCTCCATTGACCATCAGACTTTCGATAAACTTTCCGTTCACCTTAATTTGACCGTCTTTGAGTTCTGCTCCAGGGAGTTGTGCCACCAATGCATCAAGCATGGAGCCTTCTGCCAAGTCGAAAGCGGCCGCGTCATAGACTACAGTGTCGCCTCGCGTTACCATCTTGATATGAGTGGCACGGACGACGGCTTCTTTCAACTGTCTTGTCTTGACTTTCTTCATCCAAAGCGTGCCGATGCCAAGGATCGTATTGCGTTTGGAGGCTATTGTAAAATCTTTTTGCACTTCATTGTAACCTTCTTTTTCTGCACGCAAGGTATATTTACCTGGGCGAAAATCAAATTCAAGACTATAAGTGGCGCTCTGTACATTGGCATATGTTACCCTATATGGTACTTGAATGCTATCGTTAAGGTACAAAGTATACAGAGCATTTTCAATAGGCATTTCGGTAACCTCTTCATTGACTCCAAAACTTACTAAGCACTTTTGAGCATTGGCCACATAGAACTGGCAAAGCATGAGAACTAAAATGGATAGAAAATTTCGCATATGTATGGAATTTGTTTATATTTTATCATACAGAAAGGACTTGTACCCTCATTATTAGAGAGTACAAGTCTGGTTAGCTTAAAAACCGATGCACATTGTCGTTACAGTGGGAGTTGGTGAAGCACTGGGGCCAATTGTTGGTGTTGTTGGTGTTGTTGGTGTTGTAGGACCACAATAGTTGATTGTACACTGGTTTGAGCACTCAGGATTGGTGCATTCACCATTCGTACACTTGGGATTTCTGCAAATGTTTGCGTTTATATCCCCAATGATTGCCTTACCAACAGCAATCGATCCGAAGCCTCCTCTTAGGAGACCTTCGGCACTTGTCTGCAGTGGAGTATAATCCGACTGGACAAGCTGAACAAGATTTCTCTTGACCTTCATTGTAAATTATTATTTGAGGTTAATATTAGGCAATTTCTTGCCTTCGTTAATAATGTAGCGTACTCGTTTGTCGATTATTGCTACCTTATTTTCTTGTGTATATCCTGCAATGCAACCTGTAGCACCATTATGCTCTACCTTTTGCTGGCTGCATAAGCCATTGCACAATGGATAAATACTACATTTCATGCAAGCTTCTGTGCCCCATTTCAGTTTTGAACGGAGTAAAGATTTCTCGTTAAGTTGTAATGTGCCTTCTTCATTGATTGCTCCTTCTGACTTTTCTGGTGTAAAGTCTCTTGCCGTGCAATGGAAGAGATTTCCGTCATAGTTAATGACGATGTGGTTATTATGTTCTGCATAGCAACGATACTTCTCTTGAGCATGTATGTCTGATGCGTTATAGCCACTTTCTACAAGCGTCTGGTAAACCTTATCTATATGGTTCTCTACTTCTTTATCACTTCCATGGTCTTGCCATACTCTGTGGAAATTGATTTGAAGATTCTTGGCAGGAGCTATGCCTGTCTTTTCTAAGTCACCAGCCAGATCCATGAATGTTGCTACATTTTCTGTTGTATAATTACAACGTAGTGATACATTGAACAAGGGATTAGCCAGAGCATTCTTGCAATTCTCTAAAATCTTAAAGTAACTTCCTGTACCATTGGCTGTATGCCTTGTCTTATTATGCATACGTTCATTACCGTCCAATGTTATTTGAAAATGTACAGGCACTTTGAGGGAAGACAAAAAGTCCAACACCTTAGGGAAGAGCAAATAACCATTGGTTGTGAAGCCTACTTTAAAGTTTTTGCCATTGCTGATTGCTTGCTGATGCGCAAACTCTGCTAATGGTTTTACAATATGCTTGAACTGAATGAGTGGCTCTCCACCGAAAAATGACAAGTCAAAACTCTTCAGGAGTGGATCTGCCATTTTGTTGGCAATGAACTTGTACACTCTTTCCGATATTTCCTCTTTCATCGTTCGATTGGCTTGATGCTTCTCGTAACAATACCAGCAACTCATATTGCAATCTAGGGTTGGATTCACGGTAAGAGAGAAAGAACTCGGATCATTGTCTTCTTTATCCCATTGGGCGATACACTTGCTTGACTCGTTTTCGCTCTTGGGAACAAGAAACTGCTTCACCTGTAGATAGTCGTAAAATTCGGGGTGAATCTTACGAATTTCGTCCACGTCATGTTTTTCATACAATTCCTTTACTTCCGGTGCAAGTACACTTACTTCATCAGTAAAAGCATTGTAGAGTACCCAACTCTCATCAATGAAAGATAGGTGATTATAAAGACTTTTCTTCATTATGTGTATTGTATTCATTTATCATTTTGTTTATTACGGAACCGATTACTCCTGATAAGGACAGTTCCCAATTCTTCTGAATATTGGGAATATAATCAGGAAGTTCCACTATTTCTGGAAACTCAGGGGCGAGTATTTCCCAATCATCAGATAGCCGCTCTTTATATTGGCTTACAAAGTTTATTGTTCGCCAATCTTGACAATCCTTTAAAAGACAGTGAGACTGTTCATCCATTTCTTGCAGGAACTCTTGCGAAAAAGTTTTTTTGGTCGACTTGTTGCGTTTGTTGAATCCCAAACGAGCTACAACATAGCAATAAACTCCACCCACTCCCTCAAGGAAAGAATGATCTTGATTACGTTTTATGCTCATACACATTATCTTTTTGTCAATTGTGCTCAGTTCTTCTTCGATACTATCTTCAATTAGATTGTGTGAGGCTGCGTATATCAAAGCCCAACCAATGCCAGCCAATCCATTTTGAAAAGTAAGATCATGACTTGCTTTTATGGATTTGCTCAATCTTTCCCATACTTCATATACCAGACTTTCAAATTCTGAGTAACCTGCTTCTACATAAAGTAAGTCTGCTATAAGGATCCCCCCCATACCTGAGAACAGACCTGCATTTGATATTTTTTCTGTTTCCTTTAGGATAAAGATACGTGCTTTATCGGCTTCTTTGTCAGTGATTCTTATCGTCTTTTGTGCCACCTTACGGCAGATGTCATTCAAATTCTTTATGTATGTAAAATCATTCTTTTTGAAAGTCTTGTAACACCGTGCTAATTTGTCAAGGTCATTCTTATGCAAAGACATATATTCCATTGCTTTGAAATATGTATCCTTGCTAAGATTCCAAGCTACCGCTTTGGCAAAGCATCTTTCTGATGTTGGAAACAACAATTCGCTGATAATCAGATTATTGTAGATGCATTGAAATGAGTAAACGGGATAAGGAAATTTCTTGCGATATATATGTCCAATCGTTAACTTGGGCAACAAATAGCAACCGCCTCCTTCTTTCCATGCTTTTATGCTGATGTATGCCTCTTCGCATCCATAATGTAAGAGTCCTTGCAATCCGTGTATCTTATTCCAGTAACTTTTTGAAGTAATATAGCCTGCTCCTAACACACATGGTATTTGGTTTACAGCACATGTTGGTAGACATTCTGTGTATCCATTCCAATCAATAGCAGGAACGTATTTATTGGAACAGAATGACAGATAAGCTCCTTGCGGAGAGTATGATTTGGGGTGAACGGATACGTTGCCTTCTTCATCCTTCTGCAAACATATCGACTTGCAACATAATAGACGGTGCGGATTTGCATCTAACTCTCTTACGATGTATTCTGCCCACTCTGAATCGTAAAAACGCATATGAGCATCAAGCAATATAAAGTAAGGTGTCTTAGCTAATTGAGCGCCTCTTTCCTTGGATAAGGAAGCACCTAACCTATAGCTGTTGCGTACGTATGTTACATTTAGTTCACGCAATGAACCTGCATAATCAAATCCGTCATCACAGTCATCATCAATTGCGATGATGTCCACAGACATTCCAACAGTGTCTCGAATACTTTTGGCGGTATTGGCAACCTCCTCACCCTCATTTTTAAAAGGCATCACCACAGTCAGTTTGTTTGTGGTATCGGGAATAAATGCGGGTTCTTGAAAAGCCTTTTTCTCCAGTTCTATCTGCTTCTTCAAAGCCCAAGCACGGATTATTTGGGTTTTCTGTGCTTGTTCCTCGTGATGACAAGTGGTAACTTGCTGCTCATGCAAACGATAGTAAGTGAACACTTTATCAAGATTGACAAATTTCTTACCGCTCGCAAGCATCCTCATCCAAAGGTCATAATCCTCTGCATACTCCATTTGCTTGTCATAACGGAATTTTTCTTTACCGTTGATACTTGCTGTACGGAACATGACTGTAGGATGGCAAATACAACAATAATCCAACAGATCTGAGATGCAAAGACTACCACTTTTCACATTGAGATCATATAATGGTTCCTTTGTAGATTGCTTAAACACAGCCATTCGTCCTCCTATGAAATCTACATCGGGATGATTTTCCATGTATTCATATTGGAGAGTCAGCCTATTTGCGCACATAACATCATCTGCATCCATTTTGGCTATGTACTCGCCTTTTGCCTCGTCCAATAACAAGTTCAAGGAGCCTACATAGTCATGCTGGTTCTGAATTAATCGCACACGATTGTCTTTTATGTTTTTGACAATGTCACAACTGTTGTCTGTTGAGCCATCGTCAACAACAAGTAACTCAAAATCTTGAATAGACTGAGATAAGACGCTGTTTATGCAATCCTTGATAAAAAGGGCTGCATTAAACATTGGAATGCATACAGATATTTTCGGAGATGGTACCATGTTTTATTGTTTTTGATGGTGCAAAATTAGATTCTTTCCATCATAGGTAAATTGTCTATTTTCATACTTCTATTGTCATTTTCAAATAAATTACAACACAAAAAACATAAACATACAAGAGAAATGCTTACCTTTGAAGGAAAATACGAAGTAAGATTTATGCGGAAATCAGTTTTTTATAAAAGAGTATTGCATACAAAAGATGGGGTTATACCTCAATATTGTAATAAGGAAGGTTCATACTTGAAAGTTATACCACACAATGGGAATTTGGATTCTGAGTTACATACCCACAATTTTTATCTAATTTTATGGATAAAAAAAGGACAGGGGACTCATTCGATAAATTTTCAAGATTTTCCAATAAGTGATAATCAAATATTATTATTTTCACCAGGAGACTTACATAAAGTAGTTTGCACGAATGAGGAAGACATCGCAATAGCCTTTTCAGAGGAATTACTCAATCTTCTACCATTTAAAATAGCCGATTGGATTCGTTATTATGTCTTCTGCAACATTGGTACGCCACCAGTTGCTACTATTGATGACAACATCGCTGAAATACTAACGAGGTGGATAGAAGTTCTAAAATCGTTACTTGAAAATCAAAAGGATGATATAAATTATTGTACCGCAGCTACAATATCTGTTATACTCAAGGTTTTAAAGGAACATGCCTCTTGGGAAAATGATTCCATGGATTTTGAACTCCCCAAAATTAAAATAATATATGACTTCAAAAAATCGATTGAATTTAATCTAAAAAAATCGCATTCGCCTGCATTTTACTCTAGAGATATAGGGGTAGCAGAAAGCAAACTATTAGCTATAACGAAAGAGATTTTGGGATTAAGTCCTAAAAAAATCATAAATGAAGAAATAATCTTGAAAGCAAAAAAACTGCTTGCAGAAAACGAAATCATTATAAAAGAGATTTCTGAAGAATTAGGTTTTGCCGATGCACCACACTTTGTAAAATTCTTCAAGAAAGAAACAGGAATGACACCAAGTCAGTTTAAAGAGACCTTATAATTTTGTCTTTTCCCCACCGCTCATTCGGTCATAGTTTTGCACCAAAAAGTACAAGACTATGACCGATTTCAGCTACTTACACATAACAGGCGTGAACGACCTGCCCGGCTATCATGCCGCAGCAGCGTTCACCACCAAAAGCAGCGAAGTTTTCAAGGAGGCGGAGGAGATTTCACCGCGCCACGTGAGTGACAAGGTGAGCTATATGCCTTGGGGAGCGGACGACCAGATGCCGTATGACATTATCAATCTGATTGAGAGTGATGAGACACTGAGCACTTGCCAAATGTTCAATGCAGAGGTGTGCTATGGATCGGGGCTGGTGTACCAGACAGATGAATGGTGCAAACGGAAAGTGGTGGACGAGGTCGAGGAGTTCTTCTTGGATAACGACATGGCGAGTTATTTCCTCGGTGTTTGCCAGGATTTCAAACACTTCGGCTTTGCCGTGAGCGTGATTATTCTCAATGAACAAGGCAACAAGGTGGTGAGGGTGCTGCGCAAGGAGGCTTGCTATGTTCGCTTTGCGCCAGCAAACAAGGAGGGCGTGATACCACAGGTGTTGTACGCGAATTGGCGTAACTCGGTGCGGGCGGAACAGGTGGAGGTCATTCCATTGCTCAACCCGCAAAGTTCTTGGACGGACTTGCAAGCACAGGTGAAGAAGGGCAAACGCAAGTTTGCCGTGGTCAGCCGTGTGCCGACGCCTGACAGCACGTATTATCCCATTCCTTATTATGCCTCGCTCTTCAAGGGCAAGTGGTATAACATCAAGCAACTCATCGGGGTGGCAAAGGAGGCTAAGCTGAAAAACTCTGCGCCTATCAAGTACCACATTGAGATTGCCAAATCGTTTTGGAGCAATATCTTCAAGGCGGAGGGCATTACCGACCGCGTGAAGCAACAGGAGCGAGTGAACGAGGAAAAGGACAACATCATCAATTTCCTCACGGGCATGGAGAATTCAGGCAAGGTGCTTTTCTCGGAGTTTTATGTGTCTCCCAACGGGGAGGAACAGCATGATGTGGTGATTAACAAGATTGAAACGGACAAAGAGGGCGGTGATTGGGCTACAGATATTATCGAGGCAGTGAATATGATGTGCTTTACCATGCGTGTGCACTCAAACCTTGTGGGTTCTGTACCGGGTAAGTCGCAAACTAACAATTCGGGCAGCGACAAGCGCGAACTTTATACGATTGCACAAGCCTTGCAAAAGCCGTATCACGACCTTTTGTTTAATGTGCACCGACTGATTATAAGGTTCAACAGGTGGGACGGGGCTTATCCCGACTGTCCGTTTATCCAGCTTACGACACTCGATGAAAATAAGGACGCAAAGCAGGTAAGCACAGAAGAGTAACTTTATAACCCCATAACCTAAAACCTCAAAACTACTATGTCTCTGTTGATACCCGATAACAATGTGCTTCTGCAATTCGTGCCGAATGTGCTGAAGTCTGTGCAAGGCGAGACCTTGCTTTTTGATAAAATTGCACCACACTTGGAGGTGGCGGAAGCGTGGCTTACGACCACGTTCCTCTCTGAGGCAGTTCTTGCGAAACTGCCCACTCGCAATGCCAACAACAAGTTGTTGCATTATGGGCGCACCCGACAAACCCTGTGGAGGGCTGTGCAGATGCTAACCCAAAAACTGAGTTGCCAAACGATACATGATTGCCCAAAAGTAGTACCTTTGCACTATGAATCAGAATGGCAATAAAAATATGTATGA
>NZ_LT629842.1:75693-301991 GCF_900106785.1 Prevotellamassilia timonensis
TGGCGCACCCGACAAACCCTGTGGAGGGCTGTGCAGATGCTAACCCAAAAACTGAGTTGCCAAACGATACATGATTGCCCAAAAGTAGTACCTTTGCACTATGAATCAGAATGGCAATAAAAATATGTATGAGGGCCTCGCCTCATATTTCCTCCCCGAAGGAGTTCTTAAATATTTCGAGGTGACAGACTTTGCAACACAGCGTACTCTGGACAAGGATGTTCTTTACACAACAGAGCTTCACATCTATCTGGATGAGCGCGACAATCGCACACCAGACATGAAGGATTCCGTGAGCAATGGTTTTGGGGAAGAATCATGTTTACTTGACTATCCAGCCCGAGACAAGAAGGCGGTACTTCACATACGAAGAAGGCGTTGGACAATGCCGGATGGCACAACAAGAAGTGTTGACCTTGACAAGGAGTTTGAACTGAAGCATAAGGGCACTCGATACGCGAAGGACTTCGCGCTTTTTTAAAAGAGGGCGAATGGACTCTGAGACGATAACCGCTCGTCAGATTGGTTATACGTACATGATTAACAGCTCCACGTTTGCCAAAAGATACAAGGACGCCCTGAGTAACTTCGAGACGTGGGAGCAGAAGGATCACGCATCCAAGTGGATTCTTATTCCGCAAAACGTAGGTAAGGAGCAAGGCATAGACGAGACCTCCCTCCAGGGCGAACTGTACACTATCGTTCACAACAAGGATGCCCATGGTCGCAAGGGTGCAATCATAGCAGTAGTCAAGGGAACGAATCCTGCTGACGTACTGAAGGTTCTCATGCAACTACCTGCAGATAAGCGTGAAATGGTTGAGAATATCACGATGGATCTCTCAGATTGCATGCGTGTCATAGCCCGAGAGGCATTCCCTAAAGCCACAGTCATACGTGACTGCTTCCATGTCGTAAAACGCGGTGGAGAGGGCTGCGAAGAGATACGCCTGCGCCTGAAACGAAAAGCCGTAAAGGAGGCGAACAGACAGAAGGCAGAGTTTCGCAAATACCTCGAAAATCTGGCAGCGCAGAGAAAGGCTTACCGCGAGCGAATGAGGAAAAGGCATGGGAAGAACTGGAAGAAGAGCAAGCGCGGAAGAAAGCCTATGAGGCTGAACACTCGCTTTGAACCCAAAAGGCTTGAAAATGGCGAGACTCTTGTAGAGGCACAGACACGATGTCGCAAGCAATTGTCCATGAGCCGAGAGAAGTGGAGCGCAACGCAGAAAAAGCGTGCGAAGATACTTTTCGCACTCTACCCAAAACTTGAAGAAGCATACAATCTGATCAACTCCCTTAGAGCCATATTCAGAAACAAGAAACTCACAAAGGAGACTGCCAAACAGAATTTCAAGGGGTGGTATGAGAAAGTGGCTTCCTGCACTCTGCGTGAAATCAAGTCCGTACGCGATACCATCAGATTCTATGAGGATGAAATCCTGAACTACTTTGACGGACGTAAGACTAACGCTTCAGCTGAATCGTTGAACTCAAAGATCAAATGCTTTCGTGCACAAGTAAAAGGAGTCATAGACATACCATTCTTCATGTATCGTTTAGCAACAGTTTTGGGTTAGCATCTGCACGGCCTACTCCACAGGGTTTGTCGGGTGCGCCGCATTATGCGCGTATGGCTGTGGTGGCAGAAGCCATGCTCCATGCCGTTCCGCAGTTGGATTTGGTGCTTACACCCAATGGCTTTGGTGTCGTTTCAAACACCAATATAGCCCCTGCCAGTAAGGAGCGCGTGGAACGCTTGCTCCTTTCATTGGAGAAAATGCGTGATGACACGCTTGCGGTATTGTTTCCGTTACTGACGCAGGAAGTGGCATGGGCGACAAGCGACCCATGCCTATACTTCGAGCAAACGCTTTACCCGTGGTTGGATCTGCCTCGGAAACTCGGCAGTACCGACCACTCTTGGCTGCGTTATCAAGAATTGCATTCTAAACTCATCGCCATCGAGGAACGATTGGCGCATGACTTCTTCTCCTGTGAACTCTTGGAGACTCTGCGCCAAGCAGAGTTGTTGGGCAAATGGGGCGAGACCCCATCTGCACCACACTACAAGCGTGCCTGGAGGCACATCTTCGCAATAGAACTGTATATGTTACGGGAAGAAGGAGAAGTCCCCATACCATCTTGCATAGAGGTCGTGAACTCCCTCCGCAATGCTACCGATGGCATTTTTGAGGAGTGGAAGCAGTCGATGACCGCTGCTCTCTTTGAAAATCATGGGTACAAAAATGACAAAAGAAAAGGTGGGTATTGGTTCTAACTTGTCTTTTCTCTCAAATAGATGCTTCCATACTTTCGCGGTATGAAAGCATTTTCTATATCCCTGCCCAAGTCATGGTCGGAACTTTCCGACCAGCAATTGTTGTTCTTCTTTCGACAAGTCGCACGTGATTTGCTGATGAATGAGGTGTTAGCCCTTTGCGTTTGCAAATGGGCTGAAATTGTTGTGCTTTGTCGTGCAGACAAACACTCCTGTTTGGTCAAGAATAGAAAAAGCAAACGCCAAGTGGTGCTTGCCGATTGGCAAGTCACTTTTGCTGCGCGACAACTCGCATTCTTGGAGAGTTTTGCTCCCATGCCTGTGCGCATTGCTGTCATTGGCGGTGCATCGGCAGTCGCTGCCGATTTGCAAGCCGTCCCCTTTGAGGACTATCTTGCTTGCGAGAACTATTACCAAGGTTTTCTGCACACGCAAAGCATGGAATGCCTTGCGGAGATGGCGCATTTGCTTTATCCGAAACTTTCGGACAAAGCTTGTTTGGAGAACGCAGAACTGCTTTCTGTATTTTATTGGTTCGCTTCTGTCAAAGCGAACTTCACCCGTATGTTCCCACATTTCTTCACCAACATACCCCAAGAGAAAAGCAATCTCTTGGGGAGTGCTGATTTGGGGGTCGGAGAGGAACTCCGACAGGCGATGAACGCACAAATCCGTGCGCTTACAGGAGGGGACATTACCAAGGAAGCAGCCATTCTGCAAATGGACTGCTGGCGTGCCTTGACGGAGCTTGATGCCAAGGCACAGGAAGCACAAGAACTACGCAACCAACTTAAATAAAAAAGCCAAAGCAAATGCCTTGGCTGGAATGGGGGACGTGTCCCTAAAGGGATTAAACGCTCCCCCCACATCGCAAAGATAGTAATAAATATCTAATCATGTCACCTTATGAAATCAAATCTCAATTGGAATGCCACGGCATTCTTTCAAGACTTGGTTACCCGCAACAAGCTTGCCACCGCACAAGGCTTTGCCTTTGCCCGCGTGTCGGGCTTGGAAGGCTTTGAAGAGGCACTTCAAACCATGCAAAGCACCACGGCTTTTGTCTGCGTGAGCGACATGAGCCAAGGCTATATCGCACTCGCCAACACGCCACGCACAAGGCGCGTGAAAACCATCTTTCTTGCCATGCGCCATGCCATTGATGACATGGAGGCAAGGCTTTCCTGCATGGAAACACTCAGAGAAGTGTTCCGCCAATTCATGAGCCAACTCATTCTTGAACGGACACGATTAGAACAATCGTGCATTTACCTTGATGAACGCATCACGTTCAACGAGATGAACGAGTATTTCTTTTCGGGCTGCGCTTGTGCCTACTTCCAAATTGCTGTGGACACGTTTACGGATTTAAGATACAATGCCGATGAATGGGAATGACCAAGAACAAGCAGCATTAAGGGAACGCGAAAAATTCGTCACGGCTTTCAACGAAACCATGCTCAAAATATGGAAAGAGCAAATGACCTTGCTCGATGTGATAGACACAGGCGCCTTGCTCGCTTCGCCCAAGTCGTTACCGCTCCGTGCTGACGGACGGTTCATGGAACTCGGACTAAGTCAGTCTTTTTTAGAGTACGGACTTTGGCAGAACTTTGGTACGGGTAAGGAGATTCCTCGCGGTAACAATGGCGACATCGGCAGGGAGCGCAAGCGCAAGAAGAAACCTTGGTTCTCGCGTAAGTATTATGCTTCCGTCATGAACCTAAGGGACTTTCTTGCCGACAACATGGCAAAAGAATTTGTGGGCGTGGTAGCCCAATCTTTGGACGATAAGTACCTCAGATACAATCACTAAATAGTTTGGAGTTTTAAGGTTATGAGGTCATAAGATCAACTCTGCAAGCATTACGGACTTTATAACCTTATAACCTCCAAACTTAAAACTCAACTTATGAACACGACAAACATAACCAAGCAAATCACGGCTTTTCGGGCATTAAGCACCGAAGCAGCCATCATCCCCGAAAATTTGGGCGTGATATTGCAAGCCCTGGCAGACTTGCTTTCTGCTGCTGCAACAAACACGGACTTGCAGTCCCTCACGGCTTGGAAAGCCAATCTTCTGAAACTCTCCACGTTGTTGCAGAGCATCAGCCTCGGAACTGTCGGCACAGACAAGGTCTGTCTGTCCGTCATTCAGGGCAATACTGCAAGTGGCGTGCTGCAACGACAAGCAGACAATATAATCCTCAAAGCCGCCACCACCGCACAAGCCGGGGTGATGTCCGCGGCACAGGTGCAGAGCCTAACAAGTTGCACCGAGGACATGGCAAGGGCAAAGCTTGCCATATCCAACTGCAACACAAACATCGCTTCCCTAAAATCCTGGAAAGCCAAGTTGGGCGAAGCCAAGCAGGTCATTCAGCACTTCAAGTTGGGGGACGTGAACAAGGTGAGTGTGGCATTTTCTGCCACGCTCCTGAACATGGTCACGGGGGAAATGAAAAGCATCAACAATGCTTTTGCCCTCCCTGCCGCCACCTCTTCGAGTGCGGGCGTGATGACCGCTGCACAGGTGCAGCAGCTCAACAAGTATTATGACCATGTCTGCACCATCGACAAGGCGGTGTCCGCTGTCACAGACACCATAGCCACGTCCCTCGCTTATACAGGCAGTTCGCGCGTGTTGGCGGCAAGCAATGCCGCAGGCACACAGCTGTTCAGCGTCACATTGCCTATGGCTACGGCAAGCGTGCCGGGATTGACCACCACACGTGCCGTGACCGATGTGCAGAAGGCTTTGAACACGCGCGTCAAGGAGTTGGGCAATTTCTTGGAAGAGACAGCTGCGCTCAATGCCTTGCGCGACCCTTCAATTTCGGGCAATGCCGAAATCGTGGTGGCGCACCTCACGTATCAGAAGCACATGAGCATCACGCTCATTCAGAATATCGAGAACGACTACTGCCGACAAATCATATTCAACCATGCCAAGGTGTTCCAGCGTGCCATCTACTTTACGGGCAGCGACCGCAAAACGATAAGCTATGCCGAGGACTGGGGCTGTCTGTTCCCTGACCGCATGGCATGGGACGTGAACACGAACAAGTACGTGCTCTCGCAGTTTGGCATGAAGTTCAATGCGCTTTACACGGACGCCATTCCGTTGGCCAGTGCCACAACGGACGGTCTCATGAGCAAGGGGGATAAAAAGACGTTGGACGCCACTTCAACAGACTTGGTAAACCTCTACAACATGATCATGACGCTTGGCGAGCGCGTGGACGACTTGGAAAACAAGATGAAAACTGTTCAGACAAAGCTGAACGCTTGATAATACATATCTAAATGTAACGAACAATGACTAAACCCAAAGTAAGCATTCAATTTTGGTCCGCCCTCGCCATGCTTGTAGGCGGCTATGCCCTTGCAGTCGCAGGGTTCATCACACCGCCCAAAGGCGAAATCTCGGACTCTGTCCTGTGGATTTTCTCACAATGTCTCATCTATGCTGGCTCAATCTTCGGAGTAAGCATTTACTATGGTCGTAAGGTCACACAATTGCAAGACAAGATTGGTGAAACAATAGACAAGGCCATCAAGGAGGAGGAACAGAAGTTGAACAATCCTAACACTAAATCTCATGCGTAAAATCACCGAAATCATCATACACTGCAGTGCCACCCCCGAAGGCAAGGACTTCACGGTGGACGACATTCGTCGTTGGCACTTGGCACGCAAGTTTGCTGACATAGGTTATCACTATGTCATCTATCGGGACGGCAGCGTCCACAAGGGACGTGCTGAGAACATAGCTGGTGCCCATTGCCTGGGGCATAATGTCCACAGCATTGGCATCTGCTACATCGGTGGTGTGGCCAAGGACGGAAAAACGCCCAAGGACACACGCACGCCACAACAGAAGCAGGCACTTCGCCAACTCGTGCAGCAGCTTCAGTTCGTTTACCCCCATGCAACTGTGCATGGGCATAATGAGTATTCTAACAAGGCTTGCCCATCGTTTAACGTTCAAACAGAGTTATGAAGCCCTTTGTCTTTCCCATAATCATGTGGCTGTGCCTACTCACTTCGTGCCGCAGTATGCACAAAGTCACAAGTACGAACACGTTTGCCACGGACTCCGCTGTACAGGTGCAGCGGCATCAGTGGCAAACGTCACGCATTGATTCGGTGTGGCGGCACACCGAACTTTTGTTCGACAGCTGCATCGTGAGCTTCGGGGTTGGAGCAGAGACTCCAACTATCGAAGCTCCCCATGCGCTGCAAGGTGTTTCTAACGCCAAGGCGCAAAAGTATTCCCGGCAAAAGCCGCAATCCATTCGTATCTATGGCGCACACCTTTCGTCAAGCCGAAAGGAGAGCACCAAGACAGAGGCAGGGGAGGAAGACAGCCTCGCTGCGACTCGGCAATCTTCCTTACAACAAGTTCAGCAGAGGGAGTCCATGGCAAGACCATGGACTTTTCCTGTCAAGTTAATCTTGACCTTGGTATTTCTTGCAGCCTTGGTTGCCTTTTGGTGGTGCCATCGTCGGGACTCCGATGCTTGATTTTGCAGCGAAGCGAGACTTCGCTCTATTGTCTTGTAGCTTTGCTCTGTTTCTTTTAATGGGCTAAACACCTTTTCATGCTTCAAAGGAGATTAGCCCACGTTTCAGCGGAAAGGCTTCTCAGGGTTCAAAGCCATTCCGTTCAAGCCCAATCCACCCTTTCATGCTTCAAGGGAGGTTGGGCTTCTTTCATGCGCGGACCTACTTTTCATGCTTCAAAGTCAGTCCGTCAAGCCCACATCACCTTTCTCGTACCTCGAAAGAAGATGCAGGCTCTATTGGTGGCGGACAGGCTACGTGTCTCGCCAGTCCGTTTTACCGCATAGCGTGCCTTTTTTAGGCAACAAAGCGTGTTGTCGTGCTATGGCGGACAAGTCCGCTAAAACACGACAACACACTTTTTATGCCCTTCAGCGGTCGTCTGAGTACGTGCCTTCAAGTGCCTAACACTATGGCAGATTATCATCTGCTAAAGTGTTAGGCATTTTTCGGCACGTACACAGACGGATTACCGCCCGTTCGCGGTGGCGCGGGTGGTGGTCGGTCGAGACCCCCAAGGTGTGAAATTTCCCCTTGAAAGGTGGGGCTTTTGGAGGCTATCAGAGACCCCAAAATGCTTCGGGGGTGTGGGTGTTTGGTCGGGTGCGTTAGGTCGTTGGATAGTCAGAAACTCCCGAACCTCATGAGTATAAGGAAACTTGGAGGGTTGTTTTAGATAGTCAGAAACCTTGGATTTTGGCGCATTGTGAAACTTCGGGGTGCTTTGTTGCGTAGGTGGAAACTCGGAGGGTTGTTTTAGATAGTCCGAAACCTTGGATTTTGGCGCATTGCGAAACTTCGGGGTGCAAATTGGGGTGTGCGGAAACTTGGCATCTATGCACATGAGAAACTTGGAGTGTGCAATCGTGGTATTTGCGAAACTTCGGGGTGTATTCGTGGAAACTTCGGGGGTATTTTGTAGTGTGGGTATGGTGTGTGCGTTGTTTGCCTTTTCTTCTTTTTCAATGTGTTCAACCTTTTCGGCATTCGTGCATTTTGGGGACTTTTGTCGGGGTGAAGGAACTCAAAGAAGGGTATTATTTAAGATATGTTTACATATTCCGCTTTGGTGTGGGGGTGGTCGTGGTTTGACGATGTAGGGCGGTCGGGGGGTCTTCCGACGGAGGGGTTAAGGGGAAACCCCTTAACAACCCCCTAAAGCATTGATATTCAATGCTTTTATTTTTCTACCACTTAAATTTTTTCGGTTTTCATCAAAAATAGGCTTGATTTTTGAGCTTGAAACGCCTGATTTATCGTCTTTTGTGGGTGGCTCCCATAGCAGTATTTTCGTGATATTATTCACTTTCTAATTGTTAAAATTATGTCGGATATTAACGCAAATGCTACGGTCACGCTTACTGTGAACGGCAAACAGGCACAAAATATGCTCGAACAACTGAAAAAACAAGCTTCCGATTTGGAGGAACGCATCACAAAGGCGGCAGCTGCTGGGGATAAGGTGCAACTGAAGAAATTGCAAAGGGAGCTACGCCAGACACATCGCCAGATTGGGCAGATTGAGAGTGCAACCCAAGGAGTGGAGAATGTCATGAAGAGACTGGATAAAGCTTCGCCTAAGGAACTGAATAGAACGCTCAAGGAACTCAAAAAGTCCTTGAACGGCATCGAACGCGGTACGGACGAGTGGAACAAGCAGTGTGAGAGCATCAAGCGCGTAAAGGCTGAAATCGCGAATGTCAATGAGGAGCTAAGGGAAACCGAAAAGGAGAATGTGGGACTTGTGGACCGCATCAATGGTTTTGTGGACAAGTGGGGCAACATCATTGCAGGGGTGGCTGCTGTCGGCACGGGACTTGTCTTGGCAGGACGCAAGGCAGTGAACGCTTTTGCGGAGATGGACGCGGAAATGGCGAATGTGCGCAAGTTCACGGGGTTGGCTGATGACGAAGTGAAGGAACTGAATGAGGATTTTAAGAAGATGAACACCCGTACTTCGCGTGAGGACTTGAACAAACTCGCAGAGGAAGCGGGGCGACTCGGAAAATCTTCAAAAGAAGATGTCTTGGGCTTTGTCAAGGCAGCTGACCAAATCAATGTGGCTTTGGACGAGTTGGGAGATGGGGCGACCTTGACGCTTTCCAAACTCACCAACATATTTGGTGATGAAGCGAGACTTGGCACAGAAAAATCCTTGCTCGCTGTGGGTTCAGTGATTAACGACCTCTCGCAAAATTGTACAGCTTCTGCTGGCTACCTCGCGGAGTTTGGCAAGCGCATGGCTGGCGTGGGGGCGCAAGCTGGTATGACTATTCCGCAAATCATGGCTTTTGCAGCAGTATTGGATAGCCAGGGACAAGCTTGCGAGATGTCGGCAACGGCTTTATCTCAGTTGATAATGAACCTTTTTAAGGAGCCAAGCAAGATAGCCAAGGCAACGGGCATGGATTTGGACGAACTGAACAAGGCATTGAAACGCAGCACCAACGAGGGACTGCTTATGCTCCTTCAAAAGTTGAAGGAGTTGGGCAACATGGACGTACTCGCTCCTGTTTTCAAGAACATGGGTGAGAATGGCGCCCGTGCTTCACAAGTTTTGGCAACCTTAGCCGGCAATGTGGAAATGGTGAAGTGGCAACAGGAACAAGCGACACAGTCGTTTGAAGATGCCACCTCGGTGACGAATGAGTTTAATGTGCAGAACTCGACTGTAGAGGCGGAGCTGGATAAGGCAAGAAAGCGCGTCACGGAGTTGGCTATCGAATTGGGCGAAAAACTGATGCCCGTCATGAAGCATGTAATCAGTACTACGACCCTCACACTGAAGGCTATGAGTACGACAATAGACTTCCTTGCAAGAAACAAGGAAGCCATTATCGTATTGACTTCAATGGTGGTAGCTTACACCATTGCAGTCAAGGCAAATGCAATAGCTCTTAAAGCACAAGCGGCATGGCATGCCGTGTGCAAGGGTACGGCTATCGCGTACCATGCAGTGGTGAACACACTGCAAGCTGGACACATTGCTTTCAATTTGGTATTGGCGAAGCTGCAAGGAAATTGGGCGCGTCAATCCTCACTCATGGTGGACTTGAAGCGAAAGGGACTTTCGTTGGCAAGTGGTTGGGGTGTTTTGCTCGCTGCTGCTGTGGCGCTTGGCTATGGCATTTACAAGATGACTAAAAAAGTGAATGAAGCTGCCGAGGGCGAAAAGGCTTTAGCTGCTGTTCGCCTGAAAGGTCAAGAAGGTATTGTGGAGGAGAAGAACAAGATTGATGCACTGGTTAAGGTGGCACGTAATGAGAAACTTTCTTTGGACGATCGCCAAAAGGCGGTGCAAGCACTCAATAAAATAATACCCAATTATAATGCGCAGCTGGACGCGACCACGGGTAAGTACAAGGAGAACAAGGATGCTTTGGACGCTTATTTGCTTTCTCTTACGAAAAAGTATGAGATTGAGGGAGCAAAAGATATGCTCAAAGAGATTGGCAAACAAAAGGCGCAACTTACCATGGAAATTAAACAGCTGGACGAGGAAGCTGATGCGTATGATGCCAAACAAAAAAGTATCGAATCGGCAAGCTCGAACACGATGTATAGCTATGGTACAGCTGGCGGAACAATGGCGAGTTACAGCGGTATTGCTAATGGTTCACAAGCTGCACGCAAACGAAGTAAAGCGAACAGCAAACGCAAGGAACTGCAAAAACTGAATGCGCGTCAGAAAGCTATTACAGACACTTATGGCGATGATCTCGGCAAACAAGCTGCCGAGGAAACCAATCATAAACCTGTCGTCACAAACAATGGTGGAGGTGGTGGCGGTGCGCCTGTAGTGGACGATGATAAGAAGAATAAAAAGTCGGACAAGTTCAAGGCGGAACAAGATTGGCAGAAAGAACAGAATGCGCTCAACAAGAAAGCATACATGGAGGGGGAAAAGGACTATGAAGCCTATGTGGAGCGCATGGAGGAGATTGAGCAAGAATTTTATCAAAAAGTGCTTGCTAACAAGAAGATCACCGCGGAAGAGAAAGCCGAAGCGGAAGCGAACTTGGCGGAAGCAAAGAAAAAGCAGACTGACCGCAAAAACTCTCCCGATGATTGGAAAGCGAAAGAGGAAGCGCTTAACCGCATTGCGTATGCAAAGGGTGAGAAGGATTATGAGCAATACACCGCACGCATGGACGAGATCAACGTGCAGTATTGGAAAAAGAAGATGGAGCGTTCTGACGTTTCTGCTAAAGACCTCTTGGAGGCGCAAGCGCAATACCAGGAGGCTATGAAGAAACAGGAGGAGAACGCAACTTCTGCTTCTCGCGAACGAGAAGATAAAGCGTATAATGCCCAACTCGCGGAGTTGAAGCAACGCTATATTGATGGACTTTCTGACACAAAAACCTACGAAGATGCAGTGGGGTTGGCTGAGTTGGAACATCTTCGCAAAGTGGTGCAGCTTTATAAGGAAGGCTCCAAGGAAAGACTTGCAGCTGAAAAGGAATATCAGAACAAGGTATTTGCCAATCAGCAGAAGATTATCCAACGCCAGCAACAAGTGAAACAGCAACTTAAAGAGGAGTATTTTGGGGCAAATGCTGATGAACGACTTACGCAATACGATAGTGCGATGGCAGCTCTTCAACAAGTTTACAACGCTGAAGTAAAAGCAGCTGGCGACAATGCGGCAGAGAAACTGCGCATAGAGGAAGCGTTCGAGAAGGCAAAGCTGGCTTTGCGTAAGAAGTATGCCATTGATAGTATTGGTGTGACTAAGAACGGCATGGAGAAAGCCAATGAGAAATTGGCTAATTGGTTGGAGAGCGATGCCGGACAAGCCGTTACGCAATCGTTCTCCACTGTCATGAGTGGCATGGGTGAGATATTTAGTGGCGTTTCTTCTCTCGTCCAGGCGGAACTCGAGAAGGAAACTGCTGCCATCAATGCCCGCTATTCTGCGGAAATCTCTGCGGCAAAGGGTAATAACTACAAGGTGGCGAAGCTTGAAAAGGAGAAACAAGCCGCCCTTGCCAAAGCGAAGAACGAGGCAAACAAGAAACTATTTGCCATGCAGGTTATTCAAGCGGTGGCGCAGACGGCCCAAAACGCTATCTCTGCTTATGGTTCGGCAGCGGCTATTCCTGTGGTCGGTTATATCATGGCACCTATTGCAGCGGCTATGGCTATTGCTGCGGGCATGATACAGATTGCCGCGATCAAAAAACAACAACAGGCAAGTGAGGCACAAGGATATGCGCAAGGTGGTTTTACTCCGCAAGGCAGAGTAAACGAAGAAGTGGGCGTAGTTCATGCCGGGGAATGGGTGGCATCACAAAAGTTGCTCGCATCACCTGTGGCAAGACCTTTGATTAACGCTTTGGACTATGCACAAAGGACTAACACCATCGGATCCTTGCGAGCCGATGATGTTTCACGAACAATTGTGGGAACAGGTGCGGTGGCTTCGCCTTCACCGCAACCTGTAATTATTCAAGCGCCCACGGACAATGTCGCTTCGGCAGCTTTGGCACAGAGTGCAGCTGTACTCAGTAAGTACGAAGAAACAATGAATCGACTAAGCCAAAGATTGAATGAACCTTTTGTCACCGTGAATACAGTGACAGGGGACACAGGTATCAAGCAAGCACAAGACGAGTATGATACACTTATGCGCAACAAGTCTCCTAAATCAAGGAGAAAATGACTTAATTTCACTATATTTGCAGAAAAATCATTGTATTATGAAAATGAATGTAGAAGACTTTGAGTTAGAGCTTTATTTACCCGAGCCAACTCGCTTTTATTTTGATTCATCGCTGAAAGAATTTCATGATCTTACAGACCTTGAAAAAGTTCAACACTTAGCCTTTTGTTGTGCAAATGGTTGGAATATGCTTGAACATATAAAACTTATGTTTGAAGATTACGATGATGTAAACGCGTTCAAAATTCGCCTTAAAGAAACCCTCATTAGATATATTATTTTCTTGAGAGTACATGGCAATTGGGATAATGATGAACTTGTTGACAAAGCGTATAATATATTGCTTTCTTATACAGAAAAGTTTCATTCTTCTATAGAAGATCTTGTAGATATATTGAAGTCTGAATTGAATAGTTATGTTCATTGGACACTTGATAGAGGTAATATTGAATTTGAAGATGAATTAGATATCAAGCTTTGATGTCTTTTTTACATGAAATGTAATGTGCTACTTTTGCTAATAACAAAGGTAGCACATTACATTTATGGAAATCATCATCAACAACCAACAAGCCGTATTGAAGGAAGGCACATCGTTTGACTTCATTGCCGAGAATAGATTATTTACGGGAAGTGACAGCTATACGCTGACAATCACTTTCCCTTTGCGAGGGTGTGCCCAAAACATAGCGATATTTGGGCATATCCACCGCGCAGATGTGGCAAAGAACAAGGTGGTGTTCGATTGCGAAATTCGCGATCGTGACTTTTATCGGAGTGGCACCATCACCATCACGGAAATTTCTGATGTGGAAGTCAAAACGCAATTTTTGGAGGGACGCAGTGAGCAAAACTTTGATGAGACATTCGACGATATTTATTTGAATGAGCTGGATTTGGGTTATCCTACAAGCCGCGTGGCGGTTGCAGGGCATTGCATGGACGATATGCGTCCATACCCTGATAATTTCTGGGTCCCGTTGCCCTGGGTGAATAACACTTCGGGGAACATTCAGAATGAAATGGTGTGGAACGCAGACAAGAATGAATTTATTTGGCCGCATGAAACCAATGCGCAAACGGGAGCACAGGCTTTGTCGTTTCAGCCTTACTTGCTGTATATCCTTTACAGGATATGCAAGCAGGTGGGTTATAAGTGGGATTTCATGGCATTGGAAAACTCTGCCTTTGTTAATCTCCTTATATGCAACACCTTGCCTGCGGCATGGGGCGCTTATAACTTTGCACTTGCTTTGCCACATTGGACGCTGACGGAGTTCTTTGAAGAGCTGGAGAAGTTCCTGTTTGGGGATTTCACCATCAACCACAAGCAGAAAACGATTTCTTTCAAATTCTCTGATGCCATTGCCACGGAAGCAGATGAGGTTCTGTTGGACAAGGTGGTGGATAGTTATACCACCCAAGTTACACAGGAGGATAAGTCGGAATACTTGGGTAGCGTGAATGTGAAGTATGAGGACAATGGCAGTTTGCTTTGGGCATACTATTCGTGTGATTGGTACATTCGCAAATATGGCAAGGATGCCAAGGTTTATGATAAAATGGCAGATTTGTTGGAGGCGGCAAAGTCGCTTAAAATAAGTGGGGTGTACACAAGGCAAACAAGACCGAACGCCAGCAGCACGCAGTATGTGCGTGGCTACAAATATGGCTCTGATGGACACAAATTGTTTTATGTCAAGGAAAACCGCACATTCTTTGTCATGTACTGCTACAAATCGGAGTTTGTGATGGAGGGTACTTCGGGCTTTTCAGACAAGACGAAAACGAAGTGGTATCGCTATTATAATCGTTTGCTCCCTGTCAATGCCTATGGGGAACGCTTTGCGGACAAGAATGCAGAGGACTTGGAACTGAAGATTGTGCCTGCTTGGATTGAGGGGACGGGAGACAGTCACGGCAATATGCTTTTCATGAATTGTGGCGAGATGGGAAGCAGTGAGAATTGGACACTGACAGAAGATGGGAGCGGTTCTTCAAGCGGTAGTCGTTCTGACCGTGTGTTTGGCAGTTCAACGTCAGCCAACACCATTGACTACGATGCAGGAGATTTGGCGCAAGGTGCGGCAAGCCGTACCATTGCCAAGGGGGAGAACAAGAACACGGACGCTTACTTTGACCAAATATATATGGGCTTTTGGAACGGGGTGCAGTACTTCAAGCCGTATATGCCGCACCCTGTGGTGGATTTTGTGGAAGTTTCAGATGAGTTCCAGGCATTCGTCACGCCTTTTTCACTTCGCTTGAATGAGGGAATGTGGGAGGAGAAACGCGAAGTGTTATACAAAATAGATGGCAAGAAAAAGTATCAGTTCTCGTTCTTGTCTGATACTTTGCCCAATCCACGTGCCCTATATTATATAAGGGGAGGCAAGTATGTTTGCGAAAAAATAACTGCGACATTCAAGGAGAGTGGAATGTCGCAGCTATTGAAAGGCACGTTTTATCGTGTTTTAGATGAAGATGAATAAAGTTCAGATGATGGCGCCTTGGAGTGCGGTGGCATGGCGCTCGATGGTGGTACGCAAAACCTTTGCGTAAATCTGTGTGGTCCGAATGTCCTCGTGTCCGAGCATTCGGGCTACATTTTCGATGGGGACATCATGCGCCAAGGCGAGTGTGGCAAAGCTGTGGCGGGCAACGTGGAAGGTCAGATTCTTCTTGATGCCAAGCTGTGCTTGTATCAAGTGAAGGTAATCATTTGCCTTTTGGTTGGAAATCTTGGGCAATTTGAAGTCGTACTTTTTCAACACTTCCATGGCAGGCGCAAGGATAGGGGTGAAGAATTTCGTATCGGTCTTGATGCGGTTCCCGTCAATGAAAACCAAATCACCCTCCTTCACCGTCATGGACTGATAGTCAAAGTTCTGCACATCGCAGAAAGCAAGACCTGTGTAAGCGGAGAAGATGAAGAGGTCGCGCACCCGTTCCAACTTTCCATCAAAGGGATAGTCGCGCATTTTCTTCAATTCGCTTTCGAGCAGAGGTTGGCGCTCTTTGCTCTTGCCACGGGTGACACTCACAATTTTGTAAGGATTGCGTGGTATCTCGTCCAATCGTGCCAGTTCGCCCACCCATTTCTTCAGCCGTTTGTGGTAGCCATAAATGGTAACGTCACTCCGCTCGCCATTGTGCAGCCATCGGTCGAAGGCAAGAATGTTCTTGGGTGTCAAGTCACCATACGTCTTTAGTTTGCCGTAGGTTTTGACGGCATCAATCACTACTTGCTTGTGCTTGCGCGTGCCGATTTTAATGTCCTCGGCTGCCAAAGCTTCCTCGCAGTAGGCGATGAAATCTTTTTGAGCTAAAATCTCTTCGGGTGAAAGTTCTGGCTCATTGTTTTTTGCTTGTTCTTCGTAGAAATGCTTGTTGAAATTTTCAACATTCGATTCCTCACCAAGCACGTTCATGGTGACGAGAATGTTTTCACATTTCTCTACCACAGCTTTTACTTCTGAAGAATTGGAGTCTTTTTCCCATTCCTCGGGAGTTGATGTCCCTATAAGAACGTATTTACGGACCTTTTTGCCCAGATTTACTACAACATCAACGTAGCCATAACCCTTTTTGGCTGCTTCCTTTCTTCTGTCGAAAACGACTTTTACAGCTTTACTCTTCATGAGAATAGTAGGTGTTAAGCGGAAAAAAATCGCTCCGAGTAGAAAAAAATGCCTGTTTCGGCAATTTTTTTTGAAGGAAGTGAGGTGTATCACTTTTTATGTATCACCTTTTCCAAAGTTGTATCACCTATTGTATCACCTTTTTGGCTTATGAGGGCTTGTGGTGGCACATGTAGGCTACTTGGAGTAATTTTCAACCGCAGTAGTTGAACTTACCATCTCCTTAATTGAACATATACTTTTATGTTTTTGTTAGGCTAATCAAAGTGTGTAAATGCTTGATAACCAACGAAAAAGTGGACTCTACTTTCGTAAAATCCACTTGATACTTTTCTTTGGAATTGATTTTCCTTCGTGATTCTGCAATAGTCACTAAGTGACCCCGTTGGGAATATAAGTGACTTGCTTGGGGTTCGAACCCAAGACCCCAACATTAAAAGTGTTGTGCTCTACCAACTGAGCTAGCAAGTCAAACCGTTATTGCTGTTAAGCGAGTGCAAAGGTACGAAGATTGTACTAACGCACCAAATTATTTGCCAACTTTTTTTGTTTTTTCTGAAGTTTGAGGCTCCTCAGCGGGTGGAGCGGCGGGTTTGTGCGGCTTTTTGGCGTCCTCGTTTTCGTCCAGATAGATGCCAGCGGCCTTCTCCATGGCAATGGTTTCGGTGTCCAGTTCGTCGGTGATGCGCTCACTGCCCACCACGTAACGCCTGTAATATGATATGGCCAACGTGGTGACGGGCAAGGCAATGATAAGGCCGACAATGCCCAGAACGTAGCCCCATACCGACAGTGACAATAAAATGATGGCGGGGGGCAGCCCCATAATCTTGCCCATTATGCGCGGGGTGAAAATGGTGTCTTGCAACACCTGCACCACCAAATACACAATCAGTACCAGGCAGAGCAGCCACCAAAAGTTTTCGCCAGATTCGGCAGCCTTGAGCAGTGCCAGCAAGGCGGCAGGCACCATGCCGACCACTTGCAGGTAAGGCACAAAACTGATAACACCAATCAGGCAGCCAAGTCCTATGGGCATGGGAAACCCGATAATCAAAAATCCGATAGAGAACATCACACAGTTGCTCAGTGCCACCAGTGCTTGTCCGCGAAAGTAACCCGCCATGCCGTGTTCGATGTCGCTCACCAGTTGCGCGGCAAATGCGCGCTTGTTGCGTGGCACAAACTTTATCCAGCCGTTGGCATACTTCTCGTAGTCGGTAAGTATGAACAGCAAGTATAGCAAGGCTATGAGTGAGCAAACAATGTTAATGATGATGCCGGCCGTGCTCCACAACACATTCCACAGTTTGGGCAGAGTTGTCTTGAAGGCTGACATCACGTCCTTTTGCTGCAGCAGGTGCTCTATTTGGTATTCGTTGATGTGGCGGTGCAGAAATTGCTGCACAGGCACGGGTATGGTATTGTTGTTGATGCCCCCTTGTATGTACGAGAGAGCCACGTCTTTAAGGTGTCCAATCTCCTCAATCATGGGCGGCACCACAATATAAATGAATCCGGCTATGGCCCCGCATGTGAGCAGCAGGGTGATGATAATGGCCAGCAAGCGGTTGCGCAGCCTGCATTTGTTTTGCAAGAAACGCACCACCGGGTAGAGCAGATAAGCTACCATCCATGCTACAAAGAAAGGTATCAGCACCCCGCTCAAATAGTATAGCGCAGTGCCGAGTCCGGCAATGAGTAGCAGCCCGATTAGTCCGCGAATAAAGCGGTCGAAAGTAATGGGTGACTGTCCGCCCACCTTGAAGGCTGCATTATCAGGTGTGCCGTTGTTGGCAGAATTGTTCTGTGTCATAGGACGCATATTTAATAGAGTTTGAAAACCCTCTTTGGGCTTTCTGTGGCAAATATATCTATTTTATCTCAAAAAGGTGCAAGTCGAGCGCACAAAGTCAAACTTGTTTGAATTTTGTGCCGAGGCGCAGCCCCTTTTATTCAAAAAGGTGCAAGTCGAGCGCACAAAGTCAAACTTGTTTGAAATTTGTGCCGAGGCGCAGCCCGTCTTTACCCTAAAAAAGAGGAAAAGCCCCGCTTTTTGTTTGCACAACAACAAAATAGCTATATATTTGCACCATGGGAACACTCTATTTAGTACCCACACCCGTGGGAAATCTTGAAGACATAACCCTCCGAGCCTTGCGCATTTTGAAGGAGGCCGATGTGGTTCTGGCCGAAGACACCCGCACCTCGGGCATACTGCTCAAGCATTTTGAAATAAAGAATCAGCTGGTGTCGCACCACAAGTTCAACGAGCACCAAACGGCCGATGCCTTTGCCGCGCGCATGGCAGCCGGCGAGGTTATGGCACTCATTTCCGACGCTGGCACGCCGGGCATCTCCGACCCCGGCTTCATGTTGGTGCGGGCCTGCGTAGCCCGTGGCGTAACGGTGCAGTGCCTGCCTGGCCCCACCGCCTTTGTGCCGGCTCTTGTAGCATCGGGCCTGCCCTGCGAGCGTTTCACCTTCGAGGGCTTCTTGCCCCAAAAGAAAGGGCGTGCCACCCGTTTGGCCGCCCTGCAGGAGGAGCCCCGCACCATGATATTTTACGAATCGCCCTACCGCGTAGTAAAGACCCTCACCCAGTTCGTCGAGGTGTTTGGTCCAGAGCGTCACTGCTCGGCTTGTCGTGAAATATCAAAAATACACGAAGAGAGCGTGCGCGGCACCCTTGCCGAGGTGCTGGCCCACTTTACCGAAACCGAGCCGCGTGGCGAGTTCGTTATTGTGGTTGAAGGCTATGAAGCCCCCAAGAAAAAGAAAAAAGACACTAAACACGACGCAGAATAAACGTGCTAAGTCTGCAAATTATTCATATTCGCTAATATCTTTCCGTTATGAAGAAGTTAATCATGCTGCTTGCAGCAGTGTGCACCTTGTCGTTTGTCACATCGTGCAACACCAAAAAAGAAAAAGAGCAAGAGGCTCAGGACCCCAATGCGGCTACCATAGACTCTTTGCGCCAAGCACTTGCCCAGTCGCAGAACGAGTCGAGCGACATGTTTGAAACGCTGTCGCAGATACAGGACGGCTTTGACCAGATAAACGAAGCTGAGGGCATAGTAAATGTTGAAAACCGCCAGGGTGAAAAAGGCAACAAGCAGCGCATCATCGACAACATGACGCTCATTCAGAACAAACTGAAACTCAACCGCGAGCTTATAGCCAATCTGCAACAGCAGTTGCGTGCGTCAAACCAAAGCGACTCGCGCACCAAGGCCAAGCTCGAGGAGATGGTGGCCAACTTTAACAAGCAGCTCGAAGACAAGAGCAAGGAGATAGAAGACCTCCGTGCCCAGCTGGCTGAGAAGGACATCAAAATAGCCGAACAAGGCGAGCAAATTAACGCGTTAAACACCAATGTGAGTGACTTGACGCAAAAGAATGAGGAAAAGGCGCGCACTGTGGCTGCACAGGACAAGGAACTGAACACAGCCTACTATGTGTTTGGCACCAAGCGCGAGTTGCGTGAGCAGCGCATATTGCAACGTGGCGACGTGCTGAAGAGCAACGACTTTAACAAGGACTACTTTACGCGCATCGACCTGCGTGTGACCAGAACCATACGCCTCTATTCAAAGAGTGCCAAGCTCATGACCAGCCACCCGGCCAGTTCATATTCGCTCGACAAGGACGCCCAGGGACAGTACACCTTGCGCATAACCAATCCGCAAGCTTTCTGGAGCGTGAGCAAATACCTTGTCATTACTGTAAAATAAACCCGCACAAACCGCACTCTTTCCTACACAACTTTTTATTTGCAATAGTGCCTGCACTCTGTGCTAATTGTACTGAACGGTGTGATAATAAGGGCGTTATGTGACGTAGGTGACATCGAAAAATGCCTACACACTTGCCCACACTCGTCTGCACGTTTGTCTACACTTGCCTGCACTGTGCGCAAAAAGTTATGTAAGGTTGTAGCGCACGAGTCAACCACACCTTGGCAACACCCGTTGCGGAGCGTGTAAAAACTGTTGCGTGCGGTAAGAAATGGTAGAATGAACAGTCAAATGCGCTGTCGTTTCTGCCTCCCGTGACATGGTTTTCTATCTCCCGTAGTACGAACGGTTGCGGCACACGGTGCAAATGCGCAGAGCGTAGGCAAAATGTCGGACAACAAAGTGTAGAGACCATATCGGGGTAAAAGTGCATGCACTATGTACTGCACCCTGCACTCAACATACAATGTAAAATTTACAATCATGAACAGGATAAAGTTGTTAGCATACAAAGGCACAATGTCAGCCGCCATGGTGCTCAGCTTGGCCATGGGAGTGAGTTCGTGCAGCTACAACCAATTTGCGGGAGTGGCCACGGGCAGTTCGTTAGGTGGTATGCTCGGTTCGAGCATAGGCGGACTGATGGGCGGTCCGCGAGGTGCTGACAGAGGCACCTTGGCCGGCATGATAATAGGTGGTGCGGTAGGAGCCGCAGCCACTGCTCCCCATACACCAAAGGCTGACACGCAAAACGACAGTTACGCCTACGGCAACGATACCCCTGGCAGCGGCAACGATGTGCAGTATGGCACCTACAACAATCCGCGCTACAAGTCGGCTGTGGCTGTCCATAGCGATTTGCAGTCACTCGAGGTGAGCAACATACATTTTCTTGACGACAACAACAACCAGCGACTCGACGCCGATGAACAAGCCTGCATCGTGTTCGACATTTATAACCGTGGTTCACGCACTCTCTACAATGTAGCCCCCAACATTGTGTGCAGCAACAAGCGTGTAGGCATCTCGCCAGCCGCCACAGTGGCCAGCGTGCTGCCGGGGCAGGGCATACGCTACAAGGCCACCGTTGTGGCCCCCCATCGCCTGAAGGGGCAGCCATTGCGCTTCACCATCAGTTTTGGCACGGGCAAACAAGCCGTTGTGGCCAAGGAATTTAGCATTTAGCTTTATTGGTTGACAAGTTGACGGGTAAGTATCTCAAGTTTCGGATTTAGCAAGGGCGGGCTGAAAGCCCAATGGAGCCCATAGCCCAGGGCAAGCGAAGCGGCACCCTGGGTATCGCGTGTTGAAGCAGTCGCGCCCTGTAAGGGCAAAAGCTTTAAGACATGGTGCAGGTGTTGAACAAAACATACATGCGATATTCCACTTTAAGACCGCGAATTTATCTGTCATGTAAGAATAACAACATAAAGGATTAAGGCTTTTGCCCTTTCTGGGCGCGACTGCTCCAACACGGGGGCCCCAGGGTGTCGCTTCGCTTGCCCTGGGCTGTGTGCTACATTGGGCTTTTATTGACATCATCGGCTGCGGCTCAGCAATTCAAGCAAGCTTGATTGCATTCGCCTTGCACGATGATTCAGCCCGCCCTTGTTAAATCCGAAACTTCAGTAAGTATGCTTTACGCTGCTTATTACGTTAAAGTCAGAATGGTCAGAAACAAAACAAACTTACCCGTCAACCTGTCAACTCATCAACTCATCAACTCATCAACTCATCAACCCGCAAACCTGTCTACTAAGCACCGTAACTATATATGAATGCAACCACCGCCAACACCTGGAATCGCTATTACCGTCCCATATTGCAGCTTGGTGTGCCCATTGCCATAGGCCAGTTGGGCGTTATCATCATGGGTTTTGCCGACACCATGATGGTAGGGCGCTTCAGCACCGATGCACTGGCAGCCGCCTCGTTTGTCAACGCCGTGTTCAACCTTTTTGTCTACATGATGTTAGGTTATAGCTATGGTTTGACTCCCCTCATCAGTTCGTTGGTAGGGCAGGGGCGTCGGGCTGAGGCTGGCGGCACCTTGAAGTATGGCCTGATATGCAACCTCGTCTTTGCCCTGTTGCTCATGCTCATTTTGGGCGTAGGTTACTGCTTTATTGACCGCATGGGGCAGCCCGCCGAAATATTGCCATTGGTACGGCCCTATTACATAACCATTGGTGCCTCGCTCCTGTTTGTGGCACTGTTCAATGCCCTGCGCCAGTTTACCGACGGCATATCCGAAACCTCTACCGGCATGTGGGTCATACTTGTGGGCAATGTGCTCAACATTGTGGGCAACTTTGTGCTAATCTATGGTGTTGGACCCTTTCCGCGCCTCGGTTTGCTTGGTGCCGGTGTCAGCACACTCACGGCACGCATCATAATGGCCGTCATCATGGTGGCCTTGCTACTCGGGCGCAAGCGTTATGCCGCATATCGCCAGGGCTTCTGCCAGTCGGCAGTGCGCACCGCCAGTTTGTTGCACATCAACAGGCAGTCGTTCCCCATCTCCCTGCAAATGGGCATGGAGAGTGGTGCCTTCACCGTGAGCGGCATCATGGCCGGTTGGCTTGGTGCCGTCGATTTGGCCACCTACCAGGTGATGATAACCCTTGGCGGACTCGGTTTCCTGCTGTATTACAGTTTTGGGTCGGGCATCACCATACGTGTGGCCCACTTCTATGGCCAGAACGACTGGAGCAGTGTGCGCAGCACCACGCGTGCCGGCGTGTTCATATTGTTAGGCATGGCCGCCATATCGTCCATGATATTCTATTTCGGTGGCGAATTTATCATACACGGTTTCACCTCCGACCCCGCCGTCATATCATTGTCCCTCACCCTCATACTGCCCATGATACTCTATCAGTTGGGCGACTCCATGCAAATATGCTTTGCCAACGCCCTGCGAGGCACCTCGCACGTGATGGCCATGATGTGGGTAGCTTTTGTCAGCTACGTGGTAGTCAACATACCGGCTGGCTACTTGCTGGCCTTCCCCTGTGGTTTAGGCGTGGTGGGCCTGTATCTGGCGTTCAGCATCGGTCTTATTTTGGCCGCGAGCCTTTTTGCTTGGAACTTTTACAAGGTAATGCGCCGCGTGGCATGATGGGTAGACGGGTTGACAAGTTGACGGGTAAGTTTGCCAAGCTTCTTACCATTCCAGCATAATAAGTAGCATAACCGCACACTTACTTTTCAACCCGTAAACCAAGAATAGTAGCTAACGTTCAGCGGCATCTACACCTTGACATCGCAGTATTAAGTATTTAATTTATGAAGAAATGAAGAGGAATATTACTTGTTTGATAATGTGTGCAGTGTCTTGTGCCATGGTTGCACAAACCACCGGCGAGGAGGCTGGGCATACTTGGATTGATATGGGATTGCCCAGTGGCATTAAATGGGCTTCGGTCAATATCGGTGCCAATCGTCCTCAAGACGCAGGCAGTTACTATGCGTGGGGCGAAACGACCTCGAAAACAAGCTATCGGTGGGCTACCTACGCTCATGGCGCAGGTTATAAATCGCTCACGAAGTATTCAAATGCTGATGGTTTAATGTCGCTCGATGCCACCGATGATGCCGTTACCAGCACATGGGGTGGCACATGGCGTATGCCCACCAAGGCAGAGTGGGCAGAACTCCAAGCGAATTGCGATTGGACATGGACTGACGACTACAACCAAACAGGCGTTGCAGGATATGTGGTAGCAAGCAAAAGCAGCGAAGCCTCACTCTTTTTGCCTGCGGCAGGTTGTCGTTATGCCAATCAGTTTAACGAGAAAGGCGTACACGGATATTACTGGTCGAGTTCGCTCTACCAAACCTCTACTTACTGTGGCTCTGCCTACCAGTTGCAATTTACCCAAGTTTATGCCAAGCCAGATTGGAATTACGCCCGCTATTATGGCTCTTCTGTGCGTGGTGTGTGTAATCCCTAAACAACAAAGCGTGTGGGCGTCACACAATCTTCAGTGTGGAGAATGGCGCCTAAAATGATATTAAACATCTACTTGATACAGATAAAATGAGAAAGACATCAATTATATTTGCATTGATATTCGCGCTGAGCACCATGTTCCCCACTTCTTCGGCAAAAGCTAAGAGGGTGCAATATTGGGCAAAAGGCGTCAGCGTAGAGGGCGGCTGGTACAACACCTTCCAGTTTACGAATGGTTGCTGGGCTGCAGTTAGTAGCAACATGATAGCTTGGTGGCAAGATCGCATAAAGGAACGGTACATCTATACTGGTAAATGCTGGGACCCAGAGGAAATCAATCGGGAATTTGATCGCAACTCCTACTTTGGCGATAATGGTGACTATGTGTTTAAGGCCCTTGATTGGTATCTGAAAGAGACGCATCCAACCATTGTTTACTCACGTTCCGATATTTCTCAGAACTACCTCCCCGTGGGCGACTACGATAATCCAATCATCTTCACGCGAGGCTGGATAAATTCCAACGAAGAGATATTAACCGAGGTGTTGCTGAGGTATTTCACTACGGGTAACTACATTGCACAAATTCGTGACAACAACCACGCTTGGACATTGTGGGCGATTGAAATAGATACTGAAACTAACACCATCACGCGTATATGGGTGACCGATTCTGTGCCCAATGATCGCAGTAATCCCAAAAAGGAAATATTTGCCCTCGAACCCAAACACTGGAATGACTATTTCTATTTTGAACGAGGAATCTACGATGAGGAGAATAATGCTTGGGACGTTCAGGCCCTACACCCTGAGGAGTTGACCTTCTTTGGTATAGAAGGCCGATTCTTAGTCGATTCCGAAGGCGAACCCGTGTTCGAGTCAAACACGCCCGCAACTCCCACCCAAGTGGAAGTGAAGATGAGCGCAGCCACCCAACTGCAAGACGTGGCATCTGTTGCCACCTTTAGCGCACCCTTTAACGCGGTAGTGCCCAATGGTGCAAAAGCATGGTATGTTAAGCAAGTTGACGGCGACATGGCACAACTCACTGCGGTGCCCGAAGGCTATGCCATTCCTGCCGAGCAAGGCGTTTTGTTGACCACAAACTCTGCAACCGATGTGCTGGTTATGGAACAAGCTGACGCTTCGACCCCAGTGGCCGAACTCACAGACAACCGTTTGCAAGCCAACGCACAGGGCGACCACGTGATAGCATCAGACGACAATGCTTATGTGCTGGCTTCCCAACAGGGGCAAATGGCCTTTTACCGTGCCAAAGTGGGTAGCACATTGCCACGCTACAAGGCATATTTGCAATGGAACGCTACGCTACCTGCCATAACCATGAACTTTGGCGGCACGCAAACCTCGGTAAGCAATGTGGTGGAGACTGGCACAAACGTGCCCACCGCGGTTTATGGCATCGACGGACGTAAATGTTCAACCACTCAAGCCAAGGGCATGTACATTGTAAATGGTAAAAAGATAATGCTTAACCCCTAACGACATAAATATGACAACAACTATAAGAAAGGCGTACTCCGCCCCCAAATCGCAGCGATACGCTTTCGTTGCGGAACAATTATTGGCCATATCGCCCGGAATTGGCGTCAACGACGACGTTGAAGTTGATGCCGGAACCTCGTTTTCGAACGCTAAGAGTTGGGACGGCACGAGCTGGACAAACCACCCTGCTGAGGAATAATCATCAAACAACAATACATTCAAAACATGAACAATACCTTTTTACATCTGCGCTGGCTGACATTAGCCGTAGCGGTGTGTCTGTCAGTTTTGGGCGCAGGCGCCCAGAGCTTCAAGCCAGGCACACTCTACCACCTGGTGTCGGCGCTCAAAGGACAGGTGGTCGATGCCAATGGGCAGGGACACCTTGCGCTGTCAGCACTCAACGAAAAAGATGCCGGACAGCATTTCGTCATGTCAGAGCTTTCGGGCTCGTGGCGCATTATCAATCCCTTCAACAACCAGGCTGTGCGCTACAACGGCAACGGTGTGGAGGCTGGTGAGAATAACGGTTCTGACGAAGCCCAGCTGTGGCGCGTGGTGGCCGACGGCAGCCATTACAATCTGGTGCCAACCAACAATCCTGGCAAGGCTGCGGCTGTGCAAGGCAGCAAGCTTGTGCTGATAGACAAAGCCAAGGCGGCAGGCAACAAGGCCGCCCAATTCAGTCTGGCCGAAGCCGCACGTGCTGGTTTTGATGCCGAACTGACCTATCGCATACGTTCGGTGCAGCACCCCGACATGGTGCTCGGCAATGGCGACTCGGGTGAGAACAATGCCCATATAGTGGGCGAGACTACCGACAAGGACAACCGCGGGCAGTACTGGAACATCAAGATGCTCGACCTCGACCGCCGTGTGGTGGCAAATGCCTTTTACACCCAGAACTTTGACGATGGTGGCGGCAATGCCTCGATAGACTACCTGCTGCAGTGGCCGGCACAAGATGGTGTGTGGAACAATGCACAATTCTGCTTTGAACCCGTAAAGGGCCAGACCGGCACTTACATCATTCGCTCGGTGGGCAAAACCAAGGCCGGCAAAATGTACAGCCTCGTAAACGGCCAACTGAAGAGCGTGGCCTACAACGCCAAGGACAAAGCCGCATGGTTTACCTTCGAACAGGTGGAAAAACCAAAAATCAAATCCCCCTATTGGGAGGACGAAACACGCTTTGCCGAAAACAAAGAAACCGGCGTGGCCACCTACTTGCCCTATAACAATGAGCACGAGATGCTGGCCGACAAAGCCTACTACAACACTCCGTGGACCAAGCCCCAGACCGGACGCTATATGTCGCTCAACGGCACGTGGAAATTTCACTTTGTGCCCGAACCCTCGCAGCGCCCACTCGACTTTTGGCAAGAGAACTACGACGTGAGCCAGTGGGACACCATACCCGTGCCCTCAAACTGGGAAATGCTGGGCTACGACAAACCCATCTACTGCAATGTAGAGTATCCGCACGCCAACACGCCGCCGTTTATCAAGGCCCGTCCCGGCTTCAACGATGGTGGCAAGAACTATGGCATCGACCCCGTAGGCTCGTATGTGCGCACATTCACCGTGCCCGCCGATTGGGACGGCCGCCGCACCTTCATACATTTTGGTGGCATTTATTCGGCAGCCTTTGTGTGGCTCAACGGCCAGTATGTGGGTTACACCCAAGGCTCTAACAATGTGAGCGAGTTCGACATAACCAAATATCTGCACAAGGGTGGCGAAAACCGTCTGGCAGTGCAAGTGTTCCGCTGGAGCGATGGCTCATATCTTGAATGTCAGGATATGTTCCGCATGAGCGGTATCTTCCGCGAAGTGTATCTTTACAACACCCCCAAAATGGCCGTGCGCGACCATTACATCACGTCCGACATCACCTTTGACAAGGGGGGCGACATAGCCCAGGCAAAGGTGAATGTGCGCCTGACGCTCGACAATCGCGACAACCTTGCCGGCAAGAAGCAAGTGTGCGTCAAGATATTCAATCCTGAGGGCACCGAAATACAAGAGCAGCGCACGACACTTGGCGGTGCTGACGGCACACAGACCAACGTGGCACTCGATGTGCCAAATGCCGAGCTGTGGAGCGCCGAGCACCCCAATCTCTATACAGTACGTGTGGTGCAGAGCGATGAACAAGGCAATGAGGAAATGGCCTTCTCAACCAAATATGGTATATGCAAAGTGGAGGTAAAGAACTCGCTGCTTTATGTCAACAACAAGCGCGTGTTCCTTAAAGGCGTAAACCGTCATGACACATCGCCCAAGCACGGCCGTGCCGTTACTGTGGACGAAATGTTGCGCGACGTGACGCTCATGAAGCAGAACAACATCAATACCATACGTACCTCGCACTATCCTAACGATGCGCGTATGTATGCCATGTACGACTATTACGGACTTTACACCGTGGACGAGGCCGACCTTGAGGACCATGCCAACCAAAGCATTTCAGACCGCAAGAGCTGGATACCTGCCTTTGTCGACCGCATTGACCGCATGGTGCTGCGCGACCGCAACCACCCCTGCGTGGTGATGTGGAGCCTTGGCAACGAGGCTGGTGCTGGCGCCAACTTTAAGGATTGCTACGAGGCGGCCAAGCGTCTTGACACGCGCCCTGTACACTATGAGGGCACACGCATCAGTCTGCCCTATGGTGGCGAACGCTACTCCGACTTCTACTCGAAGATGTACCCCGGCATGGACTGGATGGCGCAGAACACCTCAAACCTCGACAAACCGATGTTTATCTGCGAGTATGCACATGCCATGGGTAATGCCATTGGCAACCTCGACCAGTATTGGGACGTAATAGAGAAATCGAATGCCACCATTGGCGGCTGCATCTGGGACTGGGTAGACCAGTCAATCTACAATCCGCAGCTGATGAAGCAGGGCATCTACCGCCTCACTACGGGCTATGACTATCCAGGTCCGCACCAGGGCAACTTCTGCTGCAACGGCATTATCAATAGCGAACGCCAAGAGGGTGCCAAACTGAAGGAGGTGAAGGCCGCTTACCAATATGTGAAATTCAACTTGGTGGGTGTGGACAAGCAGAAGAACACGGCCACTGTCACGCTGCGCAATACCTACTTGTTCCAGAATTTGAAGGACATGAACTTGTGCTACGAGGTGGTGAAGAACGGTCGTGTGGTAAGCACCAAGACCATTAAACTACCTGCTGTGGCTCCTGCCGACAGCACCACACTTGTACTCAAACTGGGTAAGGCCGATTTGGCCAAAGCTGAGGCCAATGGCCAGGAGGTGCTGCTCACACTGCACGTGGCTTTCCGCACAGCACAAAGCTATGCCGCAGCCGGTCACGAGGTGGCACTCAAGCAATTTACCTTGCAGCAGCGCGGCACGCTGCCTGCACTGAAGTCTGATGGCAAAGCGCCCGAAATGCTTTCAACGTTGTCGCTCGACCAAACTATTATTGGCAACGACAAGGTGCAGCTTACTTTTGACAATGAAACGGCACGTCTCACTTCATTAGCTCTTGGTGGTCGCAACATCATTGCCGACAACCAGGGCTTTGAATACAGCAACCACCGCTGGATTGAGAATGACCGCTTTGGCAACACTGCCAACGGCTTGCAGCCCAAGGGCGATGTGCGTGTGGAGCAGGTGAACGGCAACACTGTGGTGAAGACAACCCGCAAAGGCTCGCTTTGCGACACGGAGATAGACTACACCATCTACCCGCAGGGCGTGGTTGATGTGGAGGCTCGCTTTACACCGCATACTGCTGAGCTGCGACGCGCCGGACTGGTGTGTATGCTCGACTCGTCACTCTCGAAGGTGGACTATTACGCGCTCGGTCCGTGGGAGAACGCTTGCGACCGCCGCGATGGTGTGGTGGCTGGCCGCTATACCACAACCGTGGCAGGCATGGTAGAGCCTAACATGAAGCCGCAGAGCACTGGCAACCGTGAGGAGTTGCGCGAACTTACGCTCAGCGACAAGTCGGGCTTTGGTGTGAAAATCGAAACTGAGGGCCGTGTCAACTTCTCGGCACTGCCTTACACCGACGAGGACTTGATGAACGCCCAACACTATTGGGAGATGCAGCCGCGTCCCTACACCGTGCTGCACCTCGATGCTTGGTTGCGCGGTTTGGGCAACGCCTCGTGTGGCCCGGGCACACTGCACATGTTCTACGTGCCCGAAAAGCCGATGACCTATAAGCTGCGCATTTCAAAGAAATAACAACTGAATAAAAGTTTGGCGTTTCAGCAATGTATGGTTACTAAGTTTGTAACTTTGCAATCGTACATTGTTGAAACGCCAAACTCTTTTTTGTAAGGATATGAAAAGAACTATATTCGTGCTGCTTGTGCTGCTTTGCAGTTTGTGCGCCAAGGCGCAGACTGCGTGCTCGCCGGTGGCATCAGACATAAAATATGAGGTGCGCGCGGCATGGCTCACCACCCTTATGGGACTCGACTGGCCGCAGCGCCCCGCCACAACCGCAGCGCAAACTGCCGCACAGAAGCAAGCGCTGTGTGAAATGCTCGACCGCCTCAAGGCCATGGGCATTAACATGGTGCTGTTTCAGTCGCGCATACGTGCAACCACTGCCTACGCTTCGGCTATAGAACCTTGGGACGGTGTGTTTGCGGGGCGACCCGGACAACGGCCGCTTTATGACCCGCTGCAGTTTGCGGTGGACGAATGCCACAAGCGTGGCATGGAATGCCATGCCTGGGTGGTGGCGTTCCCCATCTGCAAGGTGGCGGTGGCCAAGCAACTTGGCAAACGCGCCCTGCCTGTGCAGCACCCCGAACTGTGCCAGCGGTGCGGTGACCAATGGCTGATGGACCCTGGAGTGCCGGGCTCTGCCGAATATCTGGCTAAGGTGTGTCGCGAAATTGTGCAAAACTACGAGGTGGACGGCATTCATCTCGACTACATACGTTACCCCGAGAGCAGTGTGCCCTTTAACGACGACCGCACTTATCGCCGCTATGGCCATGGGCAGAACAAGGCCGCATGGCGCACGGCAAACATTGACCGCTGTGTGCTGGCCATACATGATGCGGTGAGAGGGGTGCGCCCGTGGGTAAAGCTGAGCTGCTCGCCCGTGGGCAAGTATTCTGACTTGTCGCGCTACTCCTCTTACGGGTGGAACGCGCGCGACGCTGTGTCGCAAGATGCCCAGCGCTGGTTGCGCCTGGGGTGGATGGACATGCTCTTCCCGATGATGTACTTCGACGGCAATCATTATTATCCTTTCCTTGCCGACTGGAAGGAGCACGATGCCGGTCGCCCCGTTGTGCCCGGACTCGGCATTTTCTTTCTTAACTCCCGCGAAAAGGATTGGCCGCTCCTTACCGTGCAGCGCCAGATGAATGTGGCACGCAGCGAGGGCCTTGGCGGCCAGGCGTTTTTCCGTACACGTTTTTTGCTGAACAACGAGAAAGGGCTTGCCGACTGGTTGCAAACCTCGTTCTATGCGCGTCCCGCCTTGGTGCCCCCCATGCGTTGGCAGGACAGCATTCCGCCCGCATCGCCCCAGGTAACCCAGAGGCTTGATGGGCAGCACCTGCACCTTGAATGGTCTGCCGTGCACGATGCCGATGGCCCGGTGCGCTACAACGTTTACCGCCTCGACCCCACGTTTGGTAACGTCTTACTATCTGTGCGCACCACCGCCACCCATTACGACTGCATCCTCGCCCTGCCCGCCCTGCGCCACAGCCACTATGTGGTAACCGCCGTCGACGTGTATGGTAATGAGAGTGGGGGAGAGTAATACGGGTATGGACTTTTGTTCTTTAGTCATTATGTCCTCCGTGTTAGCGGATAACTATAAACATATGCCTGTGAGGGGAAAATGTGGCGTTTCTTTGTTCGTGAATTGTGAAATCTGCCGCTAACGCGGAGAACATAAGGACATAAGAACAAAAGAAATTACGTTTGTGTTAGCCGCTTAGCGCGGAAAACATAGGCAACATAAGTTTACATAAGACACACAAAAGGCCGCTGCGCGGCTGGCCACGGACTAACGTCCGGGTGGCCCAAGAGACATAAGGGCTACGCCGTAGCGTTTAATGCTATTGCTTTTTTGTTTATGACGCTCATGGTCGTAACGGCATAGCCCTTCTGTTCTTGAGGGCATATGGACGCAAGTCCATGCCCGTATGTCTTGAAGCACTTTTGTTCTTATGTCCTTTTGTTCTTATGTTCTCCGCGTTAGCGGCTCGCTACGGCGTCAGCCCTTATGTTTCTTGGGTCACGCGGACGTCAGTCCGTGGCCAGCCGCGCAGCGGCCTTTTGTGTATCTTATGTAAACTTCTGTTGCTTATGTTTTCCGCGCTAAGCGGCTAACACAAGCGTTATATCTTTTGTTCTTCAGCCCTTATGTTCTCCGCGTTAGCGGATAACTATAAACATATGCCTGTGAGGGGAAATGTAGCGTTTCTTTGTTCGTGAATTGTGAAATCTGCCGCTAACGCGGAGAACAAAAGGACATAAGAACATAAGAACAAAAGAGTTTCAAGACATACGGGCATGGACTTGCGTCCATGTGCCCTCAAGAACATAAGAGCTACGCCGTAGCGTTTAATGCTATTGCTTTTTTGTTTATGACGCTCATGGTCATAACGACGTAGCCCTTATGTTCTCCGCGTTAGCGGCTCGCTACGGCGTCAGCCCTTATGTTTCTTTGGCCACGCGGACGTTAGTCCGTGGCCAGCCGCGCAGCGGCCTTTTGTGTATCTTGTGTAAACTTCTGTTGCTTATGTTTTCCGCGCTAAGCGGCTAACACAAACGTTATGTCTTTTGTCCTTATGTCCTTTTGTTCTTATGCTCTCCGCGTTAGCGGCAAATCTCATTGAGTACCACATTCTTCTGACTCCATCACTTCCTGCGCCGTTGAATGGCGCGGTCACCATGGTGTTACGCACCAGTTTGCTCACGGGCACAAACCCTTTGTCAGCTTGGTCTCGCCGTTGCACCTCGGGCGTGCGGTCAAGCACATTATAGCGCGTATCGCACATCTCGTCCATAAGGGTGATGGCTTGTTCTGTCAGACCGCAGTTCGTCGTGTGGCCAGTTGTTTGCGGTGTACAATTAGTATCATTGCCCATGCGTTTTTGCTGTTGGGGTGTTTCAGCCTTTTCACTTTGCGGTTCCGCGCTATGTCCGATAGCGTCTATCAGTTTGTCAACGCCACGTTTCACAATGGCATCGGCATAGCGCAGCATTCTGTTAAGCATTCGTTTCATGGTAGTTACTACAATTTGGTTTGATATAAAAGCAAAGTGCTGCAAAGGTAACACCAAGGCATTGCACCCAACAAAAAAAGTGTACAATTTGTACACAAATATTTGCCCCCTCCCCGTCTGCCTACATGTAAAAGAGTGCGAGTAATTTTACTGCCATCTTACACTTTTTGCACATAACAAGTTGATATTCAGATATTTCAAGAGTGTAAGATGATTCCAAAGTATCTTACACTCCCCTGCATACATCTTACACATCACACCCCGTTGTCTTGCAGTCGGTTTTGTCGTATGCGGTGGGTTTTACGCCATAGGGACGTAGAGGTATCTGTCGGAGCAACAGACTTTTCTGCTCCCCTATGCCGTAATATCCTCCTCCCGTGCTTGTGTCGTGTGGCAGCATGTAGGTTGTGTAGGTTGCGTGTAAGTGGAATTTGTAACATCTTACACTGATTAAAGTATTGATAACCAATGAGTTGTAATGTGTTAGTGTAAGATGTAAGATGCTCGGCGTGTAAGTTATTGTAGTATGGTAAAGGCCTCAGGTACCACTTTTTCGTCTTGCACCTTTTAACGTAACCCATCGATTTTCAATACACGCCATTCGATGGCACAAAAAGTGATGGAGTTTGGAGTTCTCCACTATTCAGTCCAAATATTGTTTGCGGTGTACATTTGCAGACTTTCAGCGTAATGATAGGTTGGGTATGTTTTGTATGTTGCAAATGAAGCATAGTAAATATGGGGCAAGCACAGATGTTTTGTGCTTGCCCCATTACATTCAGCCTTTGATGTAAAGGCTTACTTAATTGCCAAACGTATAGTTTTAGTGCATACTCCGTCTGTTACACAGAGTAGGTACATTCCAGATTGCAGGTGTTGCGTTTGCATTTTTATGTTGCGTGTGTCAGAACCATTGTCTGTTGTCGAAGTGGTGGACAAGACCGTACCGCTTATGCTATATAATTTTGCGGAGATTTCGTTTCTCGTGCCATTAACAACAAAGTCCACTCCTTGTGCATTTGCTTTGTTTATGGTGACAGTCATTTCTCCAGACTGTGTATTGTCAAGTTTGACATTGCCGATAGCAGTCGGGGCGGGAGTAGAGAATATTTGTTCTTCGCCATATGTGGTGCCGTGCTCTGTTGTTACGTAGGCACGCACGCTGTAGGTTGTGTTTGGCTCAAGATTTTCAAGTGTGGCAGTCATGCGTTGGCCTGTAGATATAATCGTTTGATGGTTATCTTCTTTGGTCGCAGTAACGTAACGTGTAGAAGTGCTTTCTGTACTGCTGTGTTTCCAGTATTCAAAGCCTTGCTCTTTAATCTCATCAGAGCCGGCAATGACAAACGCTCTTACTGTTGCCGTTGTTTCGTTGTCGCAATTAACTTCAAACGTACGTACGGTGGGGTCAAAGTAAACGTATGCGTCAGCAGTTCCAAAGGCAGACCACTCACCATACCACGTCTTGCCACTATTACTTTTGTAGAATGGGCGGAATTTGTAGTAGGTGTTCGCACTCAAATTACGTAGAGCACCAGTCATGATTCCATCTATAATGGGGCAATTTGCCTTAGAGCTTGGTACAAGTTCGGGGGCGTCGTAGCGTCGCCATTCAAACCCTGCATTTGTCTCGTCATCACTCATGTTGGTTGTGGCACAAATGAGTGCCACTGTGTTTGATGTGGCTTTTGCCTCTGCTATGGTCTTGAGCTCTAAAGATGGGAAACTTTCGCCGAGGAAAGAAGGGGCCTTGCGATATAGCCTTGTCTCTTCTCCGTTTTTGACTATAACAGCATAGCTTGGCACATCTCCATCTGCTAAGGAAGTTCCAGGAGTTTGGCCTGAAACGAGTAACGTATTACCATGTTCGCTAATGGTGGCATTGTCGAAAGTCCACCCCTCGTCTATAATGTTTGCGTCATTGTCTCTCATTTCAATGTAATGTTGGTCAACAGACCCTTTTATGGTATAGGTTGTGGGGGTTATGGTTGTATTGTCAATCGAGGTTCGGATAAATACGCCATAAGTCTCAAAAGTCCAAAGAGGACACTTGTAAATAGGATCGCCATTGTTGTTAAATTCTATATAATTGATATGGCCACTTTCATTAGGCCATAAATTGGTGATCGTGACAGTTTGGGGCTTGCTGTCGTATTTTAATTCATGGTATTTATGGCCGCAATAGAGAGCGCATCTAACCGGCTTGTCTATTTCTGGATCAATGTCTATCCTTATGTCTTCAATCGTTACATATGTTTGTCCTTCAATAAGCCTACTGTAAGTGCCGAATGCCTTCGTCTTTATTTCTTGACTTGTAGCACCAATTATTGTTCCCTTTTTGTTAAAAGTTTCAATAAAAATTGTGTATGTCCGATAAGGGCTTAAATTGCGTAAGATGTAGCGTCCATTTTCGTTGCTTATAGGTTCTCCGTAGTCGTAGTTGAGACGAACAACAGTGCTGGTGCTGTCAAATGGAATGCTGAAATAGTCTTCCCAAAGATCGTTTCCCCTTAAGTTGAAAGCGATAGTACGTGAGTGAACAGTCTCATTGCATATTTGAGCTGCATCAATAGGTATAATATCTCTACCTATAGTGTATCTTTCGGAAGATGGTGCATATAGTTGGTTAATGGTGGCGCCAGATAATAAATTCCGATAAAAGTCTATAGTTTTGACAGAAGTAATACCTATTTTGTTGATATGTGCGTTGTGAAATGGCATTTCGCCTACTTCTGTGATACCTTTCCCTATAATTATTTTGTTCAGATTGTCACAACCCGCAAAGGCATTTGAAGCAATTGTTAAATCTGAAATGCCATCTTCAAATTGAAGATTGTGCAGGCTGTCACATTCGAAGAATGCGCATGGTATTATGGTTTTGACCGTTTTTGGAATGGTGTAATCTGCTATGCCGCCAGGAAAAATTATAAGACTGTCTTTCTTTGAGTTGAATAGTGCGGTTCCATCGGACGAATAGTGTGTATTACGCTTGTCAACTAAAATTGATTCCAACGAATAACACGTTGAAAGTCCTGAATTTAGAGGAAGCTTTGATAGGGAAGATGGAAGGGTTATTGTATGGAGGGAAGTACACTCTCCGAATGAAAAGTATCCAATTTCTAGAAGTCCTTCGTTCAGAGTTATTGATGCTAAATCTGTTTGTGAATGAAAAGCATGGTCTTTCAAAGTCTTAACGGTAGAGGGCACAACGTATTTGGTTAATGGTATTGCTGTGTAGAGGATGCTGCCATCTTTATTGAATATTGCTTTTCCGTCTGTTGATAGATAGGGGTTTGATTCATTGATTTTAATTAAACTAAGCGACTTGCATTTATTGAATACTTGAGATCCGATGTCGTGCAAACTGTCGGGAAGTGTAAGTTCGCTTAAAGACGTGCATCCACTGAATGCCTCTCCACTAATCCATTGTAAACTGTTGGGTAGCGTAATATGTCTTAATGATGTACAATCACTAAAAGCTTCCCCTCCTATGGTTCGCAGACTTTGAGGGAATTCAATCTCGTAAAGTGATGTGCAACCATTAAATCCCACCACAGATTCTATTCCCTCATTAAGCCGTAACTTTTGTAATTTAGTGCAATTTGAAAAAGCTTTCCAGGATATTTGGTGAATTGTACCAGGTAATGATAATTCTATTATGTCCTTGCTGTTTTCGACGCTAAGATCACCACGTCCAATGGCGTCAATTACGTAGTTCTTAGATTTGTATTGTATTTGTTCCGGGATGACCACAATGCCTTTAAGGTTGTTGTCAGAAGCAAGTCCCGTCATTGTCGCACGATTTTCACCATCAACTAATTCATATGTTATGCCATCTTGGGTAATGGTCTGTGCGGCTGTTGGCATAGATGCTGCCAAGCAAAGCAGTATTGTTGTAAGAATATTTTGTATATTAATCATATTAAGTGTGATTTTATGGTTAGAAGTTAGTAAACGATGTGGAAACTTTGGTCAAGAATATTTTTTCATCATAAGCGTAGGTTTTATTTTCCTATCAGTCTCCCATTAATAAGAATATTGAAAAAATGTGTACTTCATTCTGTTCGTCTATATACAAAAAAAGCGTGGGAGTCTGTATCTGTCACTTGTCCCACGTAACCAGGCCTTCGCATTGCCTTTCCCCGAGGACAAGCAACATTTAGAAACCCACGCCGATATGCGAGTATAGATACAATACGCCCAAAGTATTCGTGCCGCAAATAGGGCACGAATACAATAAGGGCTATCATACCTATGGTAAAGTATGCATACCCAATGGGCATCTATTGTTGCATTGTTCTTAACGGGGATTGAAGTTGCGAAGTTCGGTCACGTTCAGAACAAAGCGCAAATAAACGCCTTTCCATATATGGAACCCAACCCCTATAGTGCAATCACATGAGGAATGCACTCGGCGTGGATTCGGTGACAAAGGTAAGGACTAAAAGAGTAATATGCAAAAAATAGGGTGGAGATATGGAGGCTGCGGGCTAATATTAGTCATAAACGGAAAAAACTTTCCGAAAAAGTTTGGCAGTTCGGAGGAAATGCTTACCTTTGCACTCGCAAAACAGAAATAAACGCTGTTGAGCCGAAATGAATGCCTCTTTAGCTCAGTTGGCCAGAGCACGTGATTTGTAATCTCGGGGTCGTTGGTTCGAATCCGACAAGAGGCTCTTAAAAGAGTTAGGAAAGTGAACGCTCGCTTTTTCTAACTCTTTTTTTGTGTTTCATATTTGCTTGCGGTGGCTGCATTGATTACCTTTGCAGTATGAAACAGCATCTTACAATAGTTAAAGTGGGCGGAAAAATTGTTGAGGCGCCCGATACTCTCAACCAACTTTTGCAACGTTTCTCGGCACTCGAAGGGCCGAAAGTGCTGGTGCATGGTGGCGGACGTACTGCCACCGATGTGGCGGCGCAACTCGGCGTGGAAACTCGCATGGTGGACGGTCGTCGCATTACCGATGCCGAAATGTTGCGTGTGGTGACGATGGTGTATGGCGGACTGGTCAACAAAAATGTGGTGGCCAAACTGCAAGCTTGTGGCGTGAATGCGCTCGGGCTGACGGGCGCCGACATGAACGTGATACGCTCGCACCGACGCCCGTTGAAAAACGGCATAGATTATGGCTATGTGGGCGATGTGGACAAGGTGGACGCCGACCGTCTGCAACTGCTCATAGATGCTGGTATTACCCCGGTGATGGCTCCGCTCACGCACAATGGCGAGGGTGATTTGCTCAACACCAATGCCGATACCATAGCCGGCGAAACGGCCAAGGCTTTGGCGCAGCACTACGAGGTGACGCTCATTTACTGCTTTGAACATGCCGGTGTGCTGGCCGATGCCAATGACGAGGCCAGCGTGATACGCCGCATCACCCCCCAGACGTTTGAGCAACTCAAGGCAGACGGCATAGTGTCGGGCGGTATGTTGCCAAAGATAGAAAACAGCTTGATGGCGGTAAAGGCTGGTGTGAAGCGCGTGGTAATAACCAGCGCCGATAAAATAGGTACAAACGAAGGTACGAGCATAGAATAACGAATGAACAAATATGAAATAATGGCCCCGGTGGGGTCACGCGAGAGTTTGGCTGCTGCGCTCAAAGCCGGTGCCGACTCCATATACTTTGGCATAGAGGCACTTAATATGCGTGCCCATAGTGCCAGCAAATTTACTATTGACGATTTGCGCGACATAGCTGCACAATGTGCTGCACAGGGCGTAAAGTCATACCTGACGGTAAACACCATTATATATGATGAGGACATTGACCTCATGCACCGCATTTGCGATGCGGCACACGAGGCAGACATTTCAGCCATTATAGCCTGCGATGTGGCAGTGATGAGCTATTGCAACCGCATAGGCCAGGAGGTGCATCTGTCTACCCAACTCAACATATCAAATGCCGAGGCACTGAAGTTCTATGCCCAGTTTGCCGATGTGGCAGTTTTGGCGCGTGAACTCAACCTTGAGCAGGTGGCCAAAATACATGAGGCCATAGAGCGCGACCATATTTGCGGACCCTCGGGGCAGCCCATACGCATAGAAATGTTCTGCCATGGCGCTTTGTGCATGGCAGTGAGCGGCAAGTGCTACCTCTCGCTCGACAATCTTGGTCGTTCGGCCAACCGCGGGCAGTGCATGCAAGTATGCCGCCGCAGTTATACGGTGCGCGACCGCGAAACAGGCATAGAACTCGATGTGGACAACAAGTACATCATGAGTCCTAAAGATCTCAAAACCATTGGTTTCATAGATCAAATGATGAAGGCTGGCGTGCGCGTGTTCAAAATAGAGGGCCGCGCCCGCAGTGCCGAGTACGTTTACACCGTGGTGCAGTGCTACAAAGAGGCCATTGCCGCAGTAGAGGACGGCACCTTCACGCCCGACAAGGTGGCCCAGTGGGACGAGCGGCTGAAGTCGGTGTTCAACCGCGGTTTTTGGGACGGCTACTATCTCGGTCAGAAACTTGGCGAGTGGAGCAACGTGTACGGCTCGGCTGCTACCGAAAAGAAACAGTACATTGGCAAGGGTCAGAAATACTTTTCAAAGCTCGGCGTTGGCGAGTTTTATATTGAAGCCGGTGAGTTTGAGGTGGGCGACAAGTTGCTCATTGTAGGCCCAACAACCGGTGCGCTTTATGTGACCGCTACCGACATACATGGCGACCACGGCCATGTGGACAAGGCGCTCAAGGGCATGCGTGTGGCCATACCTGTGCCCGAGAAAGTGCGCCCGAGTGACAAACTTTATAAGATAGTAAAGACTGGTAATGAATAACCCCATATTGCTCTTCGACTTCGGTGGTGTGCTTGTCGACCTCAACCGTCCGCGTGTTGAGGCGGCGTTCGATGCTTTAGGTTTCGACATACGTCCGTACCTTGGCACTTACAAGCAGTCAGGCATATTCAGCCAGCTAGAGCAGGGTCGCATCACCACCCACGAGTTCTGCAACGAACTGCGTCGCTTGAGCGGCCATGCCAACTTGGACGACGAAGCCCTTGTGGCTGCGTGGCAGAGTTATCTCGACACGGTGCCGGCCGACCGCCTCGACATGTTGCTCAAAATCAAGCAACACTACCACGTGTGCTTGTTGAGCAATACCAACCACATACATTGGCGCATGGCCGAGGACACACTGTTCTGCTACAAAGGTTTGCACGTGACAGACTTTTTTGAGCATATATTCTTGTCGTGCGAGTTGGGCGTAGAGAAACCCGCCCCCGAAATATTTGCCAGAGTGGCAGAGGGCATAGGTGTGCCCGCCGGCGACATCTTGTTTTTCGACGACAGCGAAGTAAATTGTGAGGCGGCGCGCCAATGCGGCTTGCAGGCCCTTGTAGCCCCCGCCCACAGCGAATGGCTAAAATACTTTGACGAAAATGGCAAATTACACACTTCATACGTTCAAGCACAACCTTGATAATTCGACAGGTTGCTGCGCAGCCATAGGTTTTTTCGACGGTGTGCACCGCGGTCACTGCTACTTGATAGAGCAAGTAAAGGCCGAGGCTGCCCGCCGCGGACTCATGCCTATAGTCATCACCTTTGAGGAACACCCGCGCCTGGCCTTGTCGCAAACGCGCTATTGGCCAGAGTTGCTCACCACCAATGCGCAAAAGTTGCAACTGCTGGCACAGACGGGATTAGCCGCTTGTGCCATGTTGCACTTCGACCACACCATGTCGATGCTCACCTCGCGCGAGTTTATGGAGCTGGTGCTGAAAAAGGAACTCAACGTGCAGTGCCTGCTCATAGGCTACGATCACCATTTTGGTTCCGACCTTTCGGCCGGTTACAAAGACTACGTAAAGTATGGCAAGGAACTCGGCATAGAAGTGTTGCGCGAGCGCCCCTTCGACACCGACGACCTGCGCATCAGTTCGTCAGCCACACGCCGTTTCCTTACGGGTGGCAATGTCGAGATGGCGCGAGCCTGCCTCGGCCGTCCCTATCAGCTTGAGGGCAGCGTGGTTGAGGGCCGCCATGCCGGTTCGCTCATGGGGTATCCCACAGCCAACCTCCGTCCCGATTGTGCCGAACAACTTGTGCCCGGACGCGGTGTTTATGCTGCACGGGCCGAAATAGACGGTTTCCGCTATAAAGCCATGGTCAACATAGGCTGGCGGCCGACACTCGACAATGGCAGCGACCAAACCATCGAGGCCCACTTGCTCGACTATGACGGCGGCGACCTTTACGGCCACCATCTCAAACTCAGCTTTTACCGCCGCGTGCGCGACGAACACCGTTTCGACAGCATCGAAGCCCTGCAAAAGCAACTTGCCATTGATGCCGATGTGGTACGAGCCATGCTCGACGACGTAAATAGCTGACAACCGATGCCGCAATAACAACACACAAAACTAAACTAAATACACACTTATGACAGCAATAACTATGTTGGTACTGTTCGTCGCCGTTCAGTTGGTGACGGGCCTTGGGGCATTATTGTTTTCAAATCTCGACAAGTTGGGCACCGGTTATCCCATCGACCAACTTACCGTTTCACCCATGGCCACCGGCATCTCCATGCTGGTAGGCGAGGGGCTGTTGGCGTTAGGCCTGTGGCTATGGTTCTTCCGTTTTGAAAAGGGCGTGCGAGCCAAAGCCACCGAGCGCCCAGAGTTGTTAGGCATATTCAAGTTTCACAAGCTCAAGCGTGATGTGGTGCCCGTCAAGCCGACTTGGTGGCAAGTGTTGTCGGCCATTCTGGGCGTGCTGATGATGGCCATAGCCCTGTCGCAGGCCCTCACGACCCTCGGCATGAACAACGATGCCGACATGGCACTCTTTCAAGGCATGCTCGGCAACCCCTTGTGCTGGTTGTTGTTGTGCATAGTCGGGCCGGTGTGCGAGGAGCTTGTCTTCCGCGTAGGCATTGTGCGCACCCTCTACCGCCACAAAGTGCCTGGTTGGGCCGCTGCAGCCATAGGTGCATTAGCCTTTGCCCTGGTACACGGCAATGTGACACAAGGCATACCCGCCTTCATCATAGGCGTTGTGCTCGGCTTGTACTATTTGCGTTCGGGCAATTTACGTCTGTGCTTGCCGGCGCACATCGCCAACAACACGTTGGCTGTGGTACTCATGGCGTTAGGCCAGGACGATGCTCCCGTGTCGTGGTGGAGCATAACCATTCGCGTTGTAGTAGCCCTGCTGCTTGTGGCTGGTGCCCTGATGCCCTTGCACCGTACGGACAAGGCTGCACAGGCCGCTGCTTAGAACCGTGCCGGTGACTCTAAAAAAAGATATACAAAATCCCCACTTACAAACTACATATAAATGAAAATAGGAACGCTCGACCTTGGCGACCGCCCAGTGGTGTTAGCCCCCATGGAGGACGTAACCGACATCGGTTTCCGTTTGCTTTGTCGTCGTCTTGGTGCGTCAATGGTATATTCCGAATTTGTGGCAGCCGATGCCTTGGTGCGCATGGTCAACAAAAGTCTCGAAAAACTCACCGTGTGCCAGGCCGAGCGCCCAGTGGCCATACAGATATACGGCAAGGACCCCGTGGCTGTGCGCGATGCTGGGCAGATAGTAGTGGAGCGTGCCCACCCCGATGTGCTCGACATCAACTTTGGCTGTCCCGTCAAGCGTGTGGCAGGCAAGGGGGCTGGTGCTGGTTTGTTGCAGGACGTGCCCCGCATGCTCGAAATAACCCGTGCAGTGGTCGATGCTGTTGATGTGCCCGTCACCGCCAAAACCCGTTTGGGCTGGGACGCCGAGCACAAAATAATAGTGCCGTTGGCCGAGCAACTGCAGGACTGCGGCATACAGGCACTCACCATACATGGGCGCACCCGTGCCCAGATGTACACAGGCGAAGCCGACTGGAGCTTGATAGGCGAGGTCAAGCGCAATCCGCGCATGCGCATTCCCATCATAGGCAATGGCGACATCACTTCGGCGCAAGGTGCCGTCGGGGCATTTGAGCAGTTCGGGGTAGATGCCGTCATGGTAGGCCGCGCCACCTTTGGCCGCCCCTGGATATTTAAGGAGATACACGATGCCTTACACGAGGGCGACCACAGTGTCGATGATGTCATACCCAGCCAGTATGCGCCTATGACAGCCGATTGGAAACTCGATGTGCTCAAGGAGCAAGTGCGCCAAAGCGTGGCGCGCATTGACGAGTACCGCGGCATACTGCACATACGCCGTCATTTGGCAGCCACGCCTTTGTTTAAGGGACTTCCCAATTTCCGTCAGACGCGCATCAACATGTTGCGTGCCGAAACGGTAGAAGCCTTGTTCGACATTATGGAGAGCACCCGACCACTCATACGCGAGGCTGAGGCGGCAGGCACCGCATTGCAATCTTAAAACTGATACATACTATGGCAGATAAAACAATCAGCGACGATAAATATTATTACGTCATCAGCGAGGTGGCGCAGATACTCGGCGTGAGCGAGACCTTGTTGCGTTATTGGGAAAAAGAGTTTCCGCAGCAGATAACGCCCAAGAAAGGCTCACGTGGTGTGCGTCGTTACACCAAGGAGGACATAGAGAAGATACGTACCATTTACGACCTTGTAAAAGTGCGCGGTCTTAAACTGGCTGCTGCACGTGAGGTGCTCAAGCAAAACAAACAGGGTACTGCCCAACCGCTCGAAGCCATACAGCGCCTGCGCAAAGTGAAGGAAGAACTGGTGGCCATGAAGCGTGCCCTCGAAAGTATGTAAATTGGATTAGGGGGTTAGAGGGGTAGTGGGTTAGAGGGTTAGAGGGTTAGGAGGTTAAAAAGTCACTTTTATGAATTAGATAACCAAGAGTAATCTTTTAACCCAACTTTCGGATTTAGAAAGTGCGGGCTGAAAGCCCAATGGAGCACCCAGCCCAGGGCAAGCGAAGCGGCACCCTGGGTATCGCGTGTCGGAACAGTCGCGCCCTGAAAGGGCAAAAGCTTTAAGACATGGCGCAGGTATTGAAAGATATACATACGATGCTCCACTTTAAGTCCGCTAATTCAGCTATCAAGTAAGAATAACAAAATAAAGGCTTAAAGCTTTTGCCCTTACAGGGCGCGACTGCTCCAACACGCGATACCCAGGGTGTCGCTTCGCTTGCCCTGGGCTATGTGCTCCATTGGGCTTTCAGCCCGCACTTATTAAATCCGAAAGTTGAGTCTTTTAACCTCCTAACCCCTTAACCTCCTAACCCTCTAACCCCCTAACCCCCAAAAATGTCTGCAAAATCAAAAACAGTATACGTATGTTCAGAGTGTGGCATGGACTCGCCCAAATGGGTGGGGCGGTGCCCGTCGTGTGGTGCGTGGAACACCATGAAAGAAATGAGCATACGACCCGAAACATCGGCCGCCGTGAGCGAGCGTCAAGCCCGCCAGGCACTCACCGGCATAGACAAACACAGTCCACAGCCCGTGCCCCTGTCGCAAGTGTCGGCCACCGAAGAACCACGTATGCTCACCCACGATCATGAACTCGACCGCGTGTTGGGCGGAGGCGTGGTGCGAGGCTCCATGACACTGATAGGTGGCGAACCCGGCATAGGCAAGTCAACACTGCTGCTGCAAACCCTTGTGCGTATGCAAGGCTACAAGGTGCTCTACGTCAGCGGCGAGGAAAGCGAACGCCAAATAAAATTGCGCGCCGACCGCATATCCGACCGTTCAAGCGATGTGTTGCTGCTGTGCGAAACGCGGCTCGAACACATCTTTACACACATCAAGAATGTGCAGCCCGACCTCGTCGTTATCGACTCCATACAAACCATGTCGGTCGAAACCGTCGACTCGTCACCAGGCTCCATCACCCAAATACGCGAGTGCGCCGCCTCGTTGCTAAAGTATGCCAAGGAGAGCGGTGTGCCCGTCATATTGGTGGGCCACATCACCAAGGACGGTGCCATAGCCGGACCAAAAGTGCTGGAGCACATAGTCGACACCGTGCTACAGTTTGAGGGCGACCGCCATTACATGTACCGCATATTGCGCAGCATCAAAAACCGTTTCGGTTCAACCTCCGAACTCGGCATTTACGAAATGTGCAGCAACGGACTGCGCCCGGTTGACAATCCGTCGGAACTGCTCCTTACCCAAGGCGGCGACGAACTCAGCGGCATAGCCATTGCCGCAGCCATCGAGGGCGTGCGCCCCTTCCTTATCGAGACACAGGCCCTTGTGTCGACCGCGGCCTATGGCACCCCCCAGCGCTCTGCCACCGGGTTCGACCTGCGCCGCCTCAACATGCTGCTTGCAGTACTCGAAAAACGTGTCGGTTTCAAACTGGCACAGAAAGACGTGTTCCTCAACATAGCCGGAGGCATACGCGTCACCGACCCCGCCATCGACCTCTCAGTCATCGCGTCGGTACTGTCGAGCAATGTCGACACCGCCATAGAACGCAATGTGTGCATGGCCGGCGAGGTGGGTCTGAGCGGCGAGATACGTCCTGTCACGCGCATAGGCCAGCGTGTGGCCGAGGCTGCCAAGTTAGGTTTTACACGCATACTCATTCCCGAGGGCAATGTCAAAGGACTCGACACCCGGCAGCCCGGCATCGAAATTGTGCCAGTAAGCAGAGTCGAAGCCGCTCTGCGCGAACTGTTTGCATAGCAGACAGCAAGACGTTCGCGCCACGCACCACCATGCCAATAAGAAAGACACCCGTTCACCATATCCATAAGAACAATTATGTATAAAAAAGATAACAACTATAACCGAGGCAACCGTGACGCCCGCCGCGAGGGTAAAGGCAGTAACGCCCGTCGTGACTACAAAAGCGACCGCAATGGCGACCGCAAAGGCGACAGCAAGCACACTGCCCAGCGTCACGATGCCCCCCAGCGCAAGTTCCGTCCGCAGGCCCCCGGTGAGCGCAACCTCACTCCGCTGCCCACCATGACCATGGACGTGACCGACAACCGCCACATCACATTGCGTGTGCCGCCCCACATAGCCTATAACGAGGAGGCACTCAAGCAGTTCATAGCGCAGGAGCGCGGCATAGATGTGCGCACCATCAATGCCCTGCGCATACGCAAACGCAGCATTGACGCCCGCCAGCGCACCATTTTTGTCAACCTCACCGTCGAGGCTTACGTCAACGAAATGCCGCCCCAGCTCGACTTCGAGCCCGTCAGCTATCAAGATGTGAGCCGCGCCCCCCGTGTGGTGGTGGTAGGTGCCGGTCCTGGCGGACTTTTTGCTGCCTTGCGTTTGATAGAACTTGGCAAGCGTCCCGTGGTGCTTGAGCGTGGCAAAGATGTGCACGAGCGCCGCAAGGACATTGCCCTCATATCGCGCGAGCACAAGGTCGATGCCGAGAGCAACTACTCCTTTGGCGAGGGTGGGGCAGGAGCCTTCTCTGACGGCAAACTCTACACCCGTTCAAAGAAACGTGGCAATGTTGACAAAATATTGCGTGTATTCTGCCAGTTTGGTGCCAGCACCGACATCTTGATTGATGCCCACCCCCACATAGGCACCGACCGGCTGCCACGCATCATCGAGGCCATGCGCAACCAAATTATAGCCTGCGGTGGCGAGGTGCATTTCAACACTCGTGTAGATAGTCTGATCATCGAAGGCGAAGCCGTTAAAGGCGTCACCTGCCATAACGGACAAACCTACTTCGGCCCGGTCATTTTGGCCACGGGCCATTCGGCGCGCGACGTTTACCGCTATTTACACGCGCAAGGTGTGGCACTCGAGCAAAAAGGCATTGCCGTGGGCGTGCGCTTGGAACACCCCGCCACACTCATCGACCAAATACAGTATCACAACGCCAATGGGCGTGGCAAGTATTTGCCCGCAGCTGAGTATAGCTATGTGGCACAGAGCGGCGGCCGCGGCGTGTATAGTTTCTGCATGTGCCCGGGCGGCATAGTTGTGCCCGCAGCCAGCGGACCGCAGCAAATTGTGGTGAACGGCATGAGCCCCTCGTCGCGCAATTCCGCCTGGAGCAATTCGGGTATGGTGGTCGAAACACGTCCTGAGGACCTCGACGGCGAGCTTGCCCCCTTCCTTACTGAGGCCATGGCCGATGGCACCTTTGCCGAGACACACCAAGACATCAACAATCCGGCCAACCCTTTGCGCATGATGTACCTGCAAGAGGCACTCGAAAAGGCATGCTGGCAACAAGGCAACCGCAGCCAAACCGCCCCTGCACAGCGCATGGCCGACTTTGTCAACTGTCGTTTGAGTTACGACCTGCCCAAGTCGAGCTACTCGCCCGGTCTGGTGTCGTCGCCCCTCCACTTTTGGATGCCGCGTTTCATCACCACGCGTTTGATTGAAGGTTTCAACGCTTTTGGCCGCCGCAGCCGTGGTTTTCTTACCAACGAGGCCACCGTCATAGCTGTTGAAACCCGCACCTCGGCCCCAGTGCGCATATTGCGCAATCACGACACCTTGTGTCATGTCAGCATCAGCGGTCTCTACCCCTGTGGCGAGGGTGCCGGTTATGCGGGTGGCATAGTTAGTGCCGCTGTCGACGGCGAACGTTGTGCCGAGGCTGCTGCCGCGCAAATGGCCATGTAGTGTAGAATACGAGTGTAGACAAGTGCAGGCAAGTGTAGACGAGTGCAGACAAATTAGTGCATACACTCACCCCTACAATTTTTAATTTGCTGTTTTGTCTACACTCTACACTTTTAGAGGTTAAGCCACTGATAATCAAAACGTAACGGCGTGTAGACAAATGCGGAATTTGTATGCATTACTGTCTGCACACAGCCATCTGCACCATTGTGTGCACGTCACATTAACATATTGTTGTGCGGTGAAACTATTTTGATATATTGCAGTCCGCTAAAACATAAATATGCGAACGGACTCAAGCACCAAACGCAAACTCTAATGGGGGCGACGCGTCCCCGCGTCGGAAATTATGGCAAAGGCTCACAGACAGGCGTGTAATCAGTGTATGCACATTGCATTTTTCCGACGCGGGACGCGTCGCCCCCATTAGAGCTTGCGCTTGATGCTTGAGTCCGTTTGCGTGTTTACGCTTTTCCGAACAGCACTGATAAAACAATTTTGAACACCAACTTATAACATTACGCGCACGGTAAGCCATTTCTGTTGCATGAGAGCGGTTTTATGGTATAGGGCGAGCGGAATTTCTGTTGGACAAACAGTTTCTTCTGCCGCCCTATGCCGTAAAACCGCTCTCTTTTTGTGGTAAACTCGCATAGTGCAGAGGCGTGTGCACACAATGGTGCATACGGTTTTTGATAGTGTCTACACTGTGCAACATGCTGAATATCAATGATTATTGTGCGTTTAGTGCAGAGTGCAGACAGTTTGGCAAAAAAATAAATGTAGGTGTGTACACTGAGGTTCTTGTCTGCACCATGCACTTTTCCCCCTTACTAAGAATTAAAATCCATGCCTTATTGTGTTATAGAACATATATCGAGTAAAAAAATCATATTTCGGCAAAAAAAGTTGCCCGAAAACTTGCATGGTAATAACTAAGTCCGTACTTTTGCATCGTAATCATAATTGTAATCATTACAAATAATCGACGAATGGAAACGAACACGACGCTCAACTATCTTCAAGCCCATGGCATCAAGCCCTCGCTGCAACGCATGGCGGTGATGACCTACTTGATAGAGCACCGTACGCACCCCACCGCCGATGAAATTTACACGGCACTGCACCCCTCCATTCCGACCCTGTCGAAGACCACGGTGTACAACACCCTGAAGTTGCTCACCGAAAAGGGCGCCGCACTGCAGCTGACCATTGATGAGCGCAACTGCTGTTTTGATGCCGACACCTCGCCACATGCACACTTTCTGTGCACACGCTGTGGACGCGTGTACGACATGAAACTCAATCAGGCCGAATTGATAAAATGCGCCTGTGTGCCTGACAAATTTCAAACGGAGGACGCACAGCTTTACCTGCGCGGCTGCTGCCCAAGGTGCGCCGCACTGAACATGGATAATTAACTCAACAACGAAACATAACAACCGTTGCCAAGGCTCCCACCCACGGTGTGGCAAGGAACGAGGCAACAACAATCTACTAAAACTCAACTCATTATGAAAAAGAAATTTATTTGCACAGTTTGTGGTTACGTATACGAAGGTGAACATGCTCCCGAAAAATGCCCCATGTGTGGTGTGCCCGCTTCAAAGTTTAAGGAACTGAAGGAGGACGGTGCCATGCAGTTTGTGGCCGAACACGAAGTAGGTGTGGCCAAGGGCTGCGACGACGAGATGATTAAGGACCTCAACGCACACTTCAATGGCGAGTGCACCGAGGTGGGCATGTATCTGGCCATGAGCCGCCAGGCCGACCGCGAGGGTTATCCCGAAATAGCCGAGGCTTTCAAGCGCTATGCTTTTGAGGAGGCTGAGCACGCTTCAAAGTTTGCCGAATTGCTCGGCGACTGTGTGTGGGACACCAAGACCAACCTCGAAAAGCGTATGAACGCTGAGGCTGGTGCTTGCGAGGACAAGGCCCGTATTGCCAAGCGTGCCAAGGAACTGAACCTCGATGCCATTCACGACACCGTACACGAAATGGCACGTGACGAAGCTCGTCACGGTCGCGGTTTCGAGGGCTTGTACAAGCGCTACTTTGGTAACAAATAAGGCTTCACTTGTGTTGCCCGATTTGAAACTTTAATATTTCACGAGTCCCGCAAACTGCATGCCATGGCATCGCTACGGCTGTAAGTGCGGGACTCTCTTTTTTTACAATTTGACCAATATTATTGATATGAAAACACTTAAAGGAACCCGCACCGAAAAGAACCTCGAGGCAGCCTTTGCCGGTGAATCGCAGGCTCACACCAAGTACCAATACTATGCTTCGAAGGCCAAGAAGGACGGCTATGTACAGATGGCCAACATCTTTGAGGAGACCTCGCGCAACGAGAAGGAGCATGCTAAAATATGGTTCAAGTATCTGCATGGCGGCACAGTGCCCGGCACACCCGACAACTTGGCCGATGCTGCCAATGGCGAGAACTATGAGTGGACCGACATGTATGCCACCTTTGCCAAGGAGGCACGCGAGGAGGGCTTTGACGAGATAGCCGAAAAGTTTGAAATGGTAGGCGCCATCGAAAAGACGCATGAGGAACGCTACCGCCGTTTGCTCAAGAATATTGAGGACGCCATTGTGTTCAGCCGCGATGGCGACAGTGTATGGCAGTGCTCTAACTGTGGCCATATTGTGATAGGCCAGAAGGCTCCCGAAATCTGCCCCGTGTGCAACCACCCGCAGAGCTACTTTGAGCTGAGAGCCGAGAATTACTAATTGAAGTTCCGGATTCAGGCTCGTATGGCCTGAAACGCGCTGCGACAAAACGCAAGCACTAATGGGGGCGACGCGTCCCGCGTCGGGATAGAGAAAGGAGGAAAATACGAACGCTACTAAATAATAGCTGCCTCTTTTCCCGACGCGAGACGCGTCGCCCCCATTAGTGCTTGCGTTTTTTCAAGCATCAAACGCAGCCACAAAGCGCTACCACCAAACGCTACCGCTAATGGGCGCGACGTGTCCCGCATTGTGTAATTAAGGCATACCCAAAAGGGGGTATTTTGGCTGTCGCACAGCCTTGGCTTGTGCATAAAATACTATTTTTGTATTCACAACTTGGGCGGGTGAATTTGCCAACTAATATCTCCAACCAATTATTACTATCATTATGCTGAAAGATATCATACACCATTGGCGTACACATTGGGCCATGCGCGAGGGGTCGTTGCGTGGCGGACTTGACATACTGCGTCACATCGGTCCCGGACTGCTTGTGACGGTGGGCTTTATCGACCCCGGCAACTGGGCGTCGAACTTTGCAGCCGGTTCGCAATTTGGCTATGCACTGTTGTGGGTGGTTACGTTGTCAACCATCATGCTCATTGTGTTGCAGCATAACGTGGCACACTTGGGCATTGTGACGGGGCAGTGCTTGAGCGAGGCCACCACACGCCACCTGCCCCGGTGGGTGAGCCGCCCCGTGCTGTGGAGCGCCATGGGGGCATCGGTATCAACCTCGTTGGCCGAAATATTAGGCGCGGCCATTGCGCTGCAAATGCTCTTCGGCCTGCCCCTCATTGTGGGGGCCGCCATAGCCACGCTCACTTGCGGCGTGCTGCTGTTCACCAATTCGTACAAACGGGTGGAGCGCGGCATCATAGCCTTTGTGTCGCTCATAGGTTTCTCGTTTTTGTACGAACTTACCCTGACCGACACACATTGGGGCCAAGTGGCCGAGGCCATGGTAGTGCCATCGTTGCCGCAGGGCAGCATATTGGTGGTGATGAGCGTGTTGGGAGCTGTGGTGATGCCACACAACTTGTTTTTGCATTCCGAGGTAATTCAGAGTCGCCAAATACACCTTACGGGTGCCGACAAAATAAAGCATGCGCTGAAATATGAGTTTTACGACACACTGCTGGCCATGACCATAGGTTGGGCCATCAATTCGGCCATGATCATACTGGCGGCAGACACCTTCTTTGCACACGGCACCCTGGTGGACGAGTTGCCCAAGGCCGGTGCACTGCTCACCCCCATGCTTGGTGGCGGTGCGGCCGTGGTGTTTGCCATAGCCCTGTTGTTGGCTGGCATATCGAGCACGGTGACGAGTGGCATGGCGGCAGGCACCATATTTGCGGGCATCTATAATGAGCCATACGATGTGAAGGACGTGCATTCGCGTGCTGGCATATTGATATCGTTTGTAGGTGCTTTTGTGTTGTTGCTCTTTATTGGCGATGCCTTTAAGGCGCTTATTGTGTCGCAGGCCGTGCTGAGTTTGCAGTTGCCATTTACCATGTTCACCCAGGTGCGCCTCACGTCATCAGCCAAGGTGATGGGTGCTTATCGCAACAGCCGTTTTACCACCGTGTTGCTTTATGCCTTGGCGGCGCTGGTGAGTGGACTTAATGTATATTTGCTTTGGTCGCTGGTTTGCTGATATGCTAATGTGCTAATGGACTGACGCCGTAGTGTTTACTGCTGATTCGATGCTTTTGTAAACGCTACGGCGTCAGTCCATTAGCACATTAGCGCGAGCATTGCGAGCATTAGAACTGCAACAAATTTTAATATCTCGGTCAAAATCCTTAACTTTGCAGCACAATTACTAAATCACTTATAACTAACTCCTTTTAATGAGTAATTCTTACTTTGCGCCGCGCTTGCTGAGCGAGTTGCGGCATTACAACAAAGCCAAATTTGCAGCCGACCTCATGGCCGGCTTAATTGTTGGTATTGTGGCACTGCCATTGGCCATAGCCTTTGGTATAGCTTCGGGCGTATCGCCCTCGCAGGGCATATTGACCGCCATCATTGGCGGTTTTATTGTGTCGGCCCTTGGCGGTAGCCGTGTGCAGATTGGTGGCCCTACGGGTGCTTTCATCGTAATTATTTACGGTATTGTAAGCGACCCCAATTTGGGCTTGTCGGGATTGATGCTGGCCACTATGTTGGCGGGTATCTTCTTGATATTGTTGGGTGTTTGCCATCTTGGCACCATCATCAAGTTTATTCCGTACCCCATTGTGGTGGGCTTTACGAGCGGTATTGCCGTGACCATATTCACCACGCAAATCAAGGACTTGTTCGGCCTGACCATTGCGGGCAAAATGCCTGGCGACTTCCTGTCGAAATGGTTGGTGTACTTTCAGAATTTTGACACAGTAGACTGGGTGACCACTGCGATAGGTGTGTTGAGCATCGTGATAATAGCCCTTACACCCAAGGTGTCGAAAAAGGTGCCCGGCTCGCTCGTGGCCATTATTGTAATGACCATAGGCGTTTACTTTTTGAATACCTACACCGACATGAAGGTGCTCACCATCGGCGACCAGTTTGGCGAGATAAAGGCAAGCATTCCCTCGCTGCAGGTGCCCAACCTGAGCTGGGAGAGTGTGAAGAGCCTATTCCCCACAGCCATGGTTATTGCCGTGTTGGGCGCTATTGAGTCGTTGCTTTCGGCCACAGTGGCCGATGGTGTGTGTGGCGACCATCACAACTCAAACCAGGAACTCATAGGCCAAGGTGTGGCCAACCTTTGCACACCGTTGTTTGGTGGTATACCGTGTACAGGTGCCATTGCCCGCACCATGACCAACATCAACAATGGTGGCCGTACACCGGTGGCAGGTATTATTCACGCTGCCGTGCTGCTCGTCATCTTTTTGGTGCTGATGCCTTTGGCTGCTTATATCCCGATGTCGTGTCTGGCCGGTGTGCTGGTAATTGTGTCGTACAACATGAGTGGCTGGCGCACTTTCATGCAGCTGATGAAGAACCCCAAGAGCGATGTGATAGTGTTGTTCATCACCTTCTTGCTTACTGTCATTTTCGACCTCACCATAGCCATTGAGGTGGGTTTGCTCATAGCTTGCTTGTTGTTCATGAAACGTATGGCCGAGTCAACCCAAATCAAGGTGATAGCAGACGAGATTGACCCCAATGACGAGACTGATGCCGAGGTGCACGAGGAGCATTTGCGCATTCCGCAGGGTGTTGAGGTATACGAGATAAATGGTCCCTATTTCTTTGGCATAGCCAACAAGTTTGAGGAATTGATGACCGCCATGGAAGATCACCCCAAGGTGCGCATTATTCGTATGCGTCGTGTGCCGTTTATCGACTCAACGGGTATTCACAACCTGCAGAACTTGTGCGAGATGAGTCACCGCGAGGGCACCCACATTGTGCTTTCGGGTGTTACGCCCAATGTGTACAGTGTGCTTGAACACAATGGTTTCTGCCACTTGTTGGGCAAGGATCACATTTGTCCCAACATCAATGTGGCGCTTGAGCGTGCCTTGGCCATTGTGAAGCGCAAGATTGACTAAAGGGTATTACTACGATATGGAACCGCTTGACGGTTCCTAAGGCAAAGGCTCACAGACAGGCTTGTTATTAGTCCTGTCTGTGAGCCTTTATTTAGTGTACGAATAAGGCATTTTTCCTGTGGGACGAGGCTGTTGAAAAATGCCCCGACGCGGGACGCGTCGCCCCCATTAGAGGTAGCGTTTTCTATCAGATTTACAGGTTAAAAAGCAAATAAGGAGCCATGTAAAGGGCTGTTGTGCCAGGGCATTGCGCTCTAATGGGGGCAACGCGTCTCGCGTCGGGGCATTTTTCAGCAGCCTCGGGACGCGTCGCCCCCATTAGTGCTTGCGTTTTGTGACAGGGGAAGCAACATTGAAGTATAGCGGACAGTAATAATAACAAAATGCGAAACGACAGCGCCATGCAGCGCTGTCGTTTCGCATTTTAAGTATTTTACTAATTATCCGTTGGATAATTTATTTAAGCGTCTTTTGGCCGTCTTTGATAGACAATCCTTTGTAGTCCTCGGCTACCTTGCGGCCTGAGATATCGTAGCGGGTTGAGCCTTTTGAAGCGAGTGAGGTGTTAACACCTGAGAGTGAGGTGACGGTGGCCTTGTCGGTCAGTACGTATACCTTTGTTTCGCAGGGCTGGAGAGTGCCCGGGCTCAGTGTGTTTTCAATTTCAGACTCGGTGTTAGCCCAGATGTCACGGCAAGTGTATTTGTTGTCAGCCTTCAGGTAGATAGAGGTAAGCTGAATGTCGGGCACGCTAACAGCAGTTGTGCCACGGTTGGTTACAGAAACTGCCATGCGGCCGTCGGTCAAGTCCTTGACATAAACGTCGTAGCCTGTGTTAGAATAGTTGCTTGTGCCTGTTGACAGGGCCTCCATGTATTCAGCCTGCTGGCCAAGGGCATCTTGGTTGATGGCAAGAACCTCGGTGTTGGTCAGTGTGGCGATGTCGGCATCGGTTATCAGCGGGTTGGGCATCTGTACGTTGGCATTGGCCTCGCCCTTAGGCGTTTCGCGAAGGTCGCAAGTGAGGGCCAGGGGACTGGCAAACATACACCACAATGACATCTGTGAACGGGCCTGGGCATCGGTCAAACCTGTAATCTTTCCACCATTGCTTTGGTGACCAGCTGTGTTGTTGCTGGGGCCGCCAAGGCCGTGAAGGCCGATGCACATCATGTCGAGGTCGTTGAAGCGGTTGACACCGGCGTACATCCAGAGTTTGCGCACTTCGTCAACGCCACCAAGCACACCAGGACGTGAGTTGTTGCCTACCCAATCCTCGCGGGCATCGCTTGTGGCACGCCAGCTTGAGCCGCCGGCTTCGGCACCCCATTCCCAAGGCTTGGTCTTACCCCATTCGCAAATGTTGAACACAAAGGGAATTTCGCCCTTGGCTTGGCGTTCTTCGTTGAGTTTGGCCACGGCGTTACCCATTTGAGTGTAGCTCACCTTGGTGCCGGCCTGAGAGTTGCAGTAGTCGTATTTGAGCATGTCAACGCCCCATGAGTCGAACAGGGCAAGGTGTGCAGCCTCGTAGCCGTATGAGCCAGGCTGGTAGTTTTCGCAGGTCATAGAACCGGCGTCGCTGTAGATGCCCACTTTCAGTTTGTTGTTGATGCCCTTTAAGGCTGTTTTCAGACCGCTGATGCCGTTGGGGAACTTGGCAGGGTCGTAGGTCAGGGCTGCCTTGTCGTTGGTTGGGCTGGCCCAAGCATCGTCCAGTACGATGGTGTTGAAACCAGCTTCGATTAAGCCGTACTTTTCAAGACCCTTGGCTATTTCAACCATTTTGTCGTGGCTGATGGCGCGTGCAAACCAGTTCCATGTGAGCCAGGCCATCATGGGAGTGGGTGACTGCAGATGACTGCTGACAATGAGGCGTACCTTTGATTGAATTTCGTCGCCTGTTTCGTTAGTCAGGTTAAGGGTGTATTCGTATTCGCCCTCTTCGGCAGGTGCTGTACCGCTGATGTACTTGTATTTGTTGCCAATGGCCACGCGGTCGTCGTGCAGTGCAAGTGTTGAGATTGAGCCAAAGTCAACGCTTGTAACGGTCTCGCCAGTTTTGGTGGGCAACTTGTGAATGTATTGCGCACCGGGCAGGGCATACATCAGTGTGGCAAAAGGCATCGGAGTTTTTGAGGGGTCGATGAATTGCCAGGCCGAATTTCGGTCATTAGCGTTATACAGGTTAAGTACGGCGTTGTTGTCGATACCGCCAGTAAAGTTGAACGACGGTGTATTGCCCGTGGGGTTTTCTACCGAGCCAGGAATGATGGCTACTGTCTCTTCGGAGAGCATCATCAACTGCCAGGTGTTGGCAGTGGCCTTGTCGGTGGTGTACTTTACGTTACTGTTGGCAGTAGTAGTTTGATTGCTGCCGTTTGCCACATTGGTGTAGTAAATATAGCAACCAGCGGTGCGGTCGTAGATGTAGTACTTGCCCTGTTCAGCCTCGATAAGCACGAAGCGGTCGGCATCGCTGGCGCTTGTGGTGTGTACCAGGTTGTCGCCCGACTTTTTGATGTAGGCTGATGGCATCTTCAAAATGTAGGGATACTGCTTTTCGGCATCGATGCTCGCCGTGGGGGTGAAGTATTGTATGAACTTGAAGTCAATCTGATAGTTGGCATTGTCGATGGTTACTTTTGCCAAATAGCCTCCGCCCACCTTGACGGTGATGTCGCTTGTCTGTATATCTTCCTCAACATTGATAGACTGGTCGCCTTGGGCATTGAGTCCTGTAAAGCTTTGGCCGTTGATGATGACTGTAGCATTGCTCGGCATGCCATCGCTGAACAAGGTGTACTTTTGCTGCACACCAACCTCCTTGAGTGTCCAATTAGAACCTTTGTCCTTGGTGCCATTATCTGTCCAAAGACCAAGTGTGACGTTGCCGTTTACGGGGTTGTCATTACCGATACCCTTGTACCAATTGAGGTAGATGGCTGCTACGCCAGTAGTGGTGTAGGGCTGAATTTCGTAGGCGCCAGTGCTGAGTTCGTTGAATTTGTAGACCGCGGCATCTACTTTGCTGTCGGTCATCTTTACAAAACCAGTTTGTGCGCTGTAACTATCAGCCTGGTCGTAGCTCACCCATTTGCTGGCTGTTACGTTGTAGATGTAGTAAGTGTTGGCCTTGTCGCTGGCGGCATAAAAGGCAAACTGGGCATAGTTGTCCTTTGTCTGCGTGGGCGATGTGGTGGCGTTGCAGTAGTAGTTGTTGGCATTCATCATGGTGTAGCAATGCTCTGGCTTACCCGCAGAGGGTAGTGTCTGGCTCACCTTGATGCCAGCTACAGCCTTGACAGCCAACAGCATGGCTGATACAACAAGGCTTAGTAAACGTAAATAATGTGTCATTAAAATAGGTTTAAGTAAAAATAGATTTGTTGATACTTTGGTGTTAGTGCATTCGTGCTGCAAGGAACTTGCCTTTTGAATTGATTGTCAATTCTTCGCAAAGTAAATACTTATAATTTACCCCCCCCCAAGTGTTTTATTGACTTTCTTTAATCAAGGGTTCGGAATTTAAGTGTTTTTCAGAATATTGGTGCGTTTGTGGGAGAGGATACAATGAAATAACGGGTTAACAAGTATGCAGTTTATCATGTAAACGTCAGAATGCGAAGAAGCATGACAAACTTACCTGTCTCCCCCCTCCGCGAACTTGTCAACTTGTTTACTAATATCGCTAATGTGGTGGTAGGGTATGGACAGATGAAAAGTTGAAGGGCTGGCAGGTTGGCTTGTGTTGCCAGTGTCTGCCAGCCCTTCTGTCCGTTAGATTAGAGCTTTGCCAAATCGATAAAGTGGCCGCGCTTGCGACGCTCCTCAATGAGTTGATTGAGTTTGCGCTGGCGGTCTTTGGCCACCCAGCGGCGGGCAAAGACATTGGGTATGGCCACGCCAAGGGCGATGCACATGATGGTGATGGCTGATGCCATGCCAAATTTCATGGCGTTGGTGAGTTCGCCCACCACACCGTTCATTTCAATCAAGCCAACGAGGGCGCGGTACATCAGTACACCAGGCACCATGGGGATAACGCTCGGTATGGAGAGCACGTGGTTGGGGGCATGCACCCAGTGTACGGCCTTGACGGCAATTAAGCTGGCCAGGGCGCTGCCGGCAAGCGAGCCGATGGCAAGGCCCATGTCGAGGCCGATGTTGTCGTTGGACGGGCCAAGGTTGACAAAGTTGCGCGTGCACACGGCTATGATGCCGCCTATGGCCACAACCCATAACAGGCGGCGCGGAATGTTGAATATCATAGAGAAGCCCATGGCCGAGATGGCTGCGGCAGCAGCGTAGCTCAGGTAAGAGTTGTGGGGTATCATGGGTATGGTGTAGAACTGCGTGAGGTCGAAGTTGGACAGCTTGAGGAAGAACGCTATACCAAACGACATGGCCACAATCATGAGGAAGGTGTTGATGGCGCGCGTGAGTCCTACTTGTATGTAGTTGTCGAGCATGTCGTCGACAAAGTTGATGAGTGGCACACCTGGCACAATGAACAGGGCACAAGCCAACAGGGGGTGAAGCGGTGTGCTTGTCCACGATGAGGGCAAATAGGTGGTGGCCCAGGCTATTACGGTGCTGATAAATGCTGCAATGGCAATGCCCATGTAGTTGTTAAGCCCCTTGCGCAGCATCAAACCGCGCAGGTACATGCCAATGGCTGCTGCAAACGAGGCGTAGAAAAAGGCTGTCCAGTCGCAACCGAATTGTATGCAGAAACCGCCGCACGCAAAGCCGGTGCCAATGGCCACTTGTACGGGGGTGTAGTTGCGGGGACGGTTGGCTATTTCTTCAAGCTCCTGGGCGTACTGCTCAATGCTGTAGTCCTGGCGTATAGCCTTCCACGAGAGTTTGCTGATGAGCGAGATGGTGGTCATGTTGATACCATGCTTGTTGCAGCGTTGGAACTTTGTGAAGGAGTGTTCGTCGTCGCTGAGGTTTACCATCAACATGTTGAACTGCACGTAGATGTGCAAGTGTTCCTCGGGCAGTCCGAGGAAGGCTGCAACACGGTTCATGTTGCGTACAATACGGTTGGTGTCGGCCGCACTTTCCACCAGTAGCTGACCGGTGCGCAGCAACAAGTCGAGTTTGTGACGGATTAGCTGCTCTCTTGTCAGTTCAGAGTTGGTTGTCATTCAATAAAGTTTGTGTGATTTTGTATTTCTGGCTGCAAAATTACAAAAAAATGTGCATAACGCCTTTATGTACAGGTGATTAAACCCGTTGGTGTTACAGGTTAGCCGGTGCGTTTGTACGCATGGCAAGCATGATTGCCTCGCCGACCAGGGCTATGTTTGCAAGTGCGTAGTGTTTCTTGTTGCCCGATGATAGCGTATTTCCACAAATCTCGGCGGTGCGGAGAATGTTGCTCCTTACCTCATTGTCATTGAAAAAGGTGGCAGCTCCTGTTGAGAAGGCTGTTCCAGAGGGGCTCAGTCCCATGATGACGGGGCCTGCATCGATGTCCATACCGATGATAGGAGAATGGTCGAGCCATTCCTTCTTTGCTTTGTCCACCCATGTGTCCACAGTAGACGCGTATTCCCCTTTGTTGAGCGCAGCGTATTGCTTCAATGCTACAATAGCAACAAGCATGTCTGGCATGTAAATAAGCTGTCCGGGATTTAGCTGTGTCAGAAATGTCACTTTCCCTGCTGCTGCGATGAAAGGCAAACAACAGCCTGAACGATATGGCAAAAGTACAAATAAAATCAGAGAAATGGGAGCACTTGCCATCATGGCGCAATTATATGCTCTCAACTTTCGGATTTAGCAAGTGCGGTACGAATAACGGCGGCGACCGGTTGTAGTAAACATGTGAAACGACCGATATATATGCTTGCTTCGAACGTAGTAAGCATTTACTTCGAACGTAGTAAGCATTTACTTCGAACGTAGTAAGCATTTACTTCGATCGTAGTAAGATAACTTAAGTCGCGTATTTGAGGTATGACTTACACGTAAAGTCGTTGACTTGTCAATTTGTTTGATAATCCGGTCAGCGCGTAACTAAAATAAATTTGTAACTTAGCGGCATAATACGAATGACTAAAAAATGCAACAATGAAAAAGACAACTGTTGAAGCTTTGGCTAAAGAGAATGCCTTTGAACTGATAGGCAAGGAATGGATGCTCATAACCGCTGGCAATAAGGAACACTGCAACATGATGACGGCCTCGTGGGGCGGCATAGGTTGGCTGTGGAACAAGCCTGTGGCATTTGTCTTTGTACGTCCGGAACGTGCCACCTATCCGCTGATTGAAGAGAATGAATACTTGACACTCTCTTTCCTTGGCCACAGCGAGGCCATGCGCAAGGTGTACAATTTCTGTGGCTCAAAGTCGGGACGCGACTATGACAAGGTGAAGGAGACCGGACTGACTCCCGTTGTAACGGAACACGGTGCCATAGGTTTTGAGGAGGCTCGACTGACCATAGAGGGTCGCAAAATGTTCCGCACGGAGCTCAAGGCCGACGAGTTTGTTGACAAAGAGGCACTTGCACGCTGGTACAATGACCAGCCGGGCGGTTCGCTGCACACCATGTATGTGGTGGAGATAGAAAACGTTTACGAATAAGCATGCCGTTACTACAAATAACAAACGGGGTGACGCGTCACCCCGATTATCGTTTGGCCGAGCCGCTCAATCTGACAATAGAGGCTGGCGAGGCGCTGGCAATTTGCGGCCCTAATGGTGGCGGCAAATCGCTGCTGGTGGATATTATAACTGGTGCTCACCCGCTGCTGGGCGATGCGGCACGGTATGACTTTGGTGGCAATAATGCTGACCGCGTGGCCGATAATGTGCGGCTTGTGACCTTTCGCGATGTGTATGGTGGCAATGAACCGGCTTACTATCAGCAGCGCTGGAACCAGACCGACGAGCAGACGTTTCCCACTGTAAGCGAGGTGCTGCAGCAGGCTCGTACAGCTTGGACTGACTTGCACCAGGGCACTTCGCCCGAGATAGACTTGGACTTGCTGGCCGAACTGGGTATGGACGAGCATGCCGACAAGCCTATTAACCAACTGTCGAGCGGCGAACTGCGACGTATGCAGTTGGCCAAGATGCTGATGTCGTGTCCGCAGATGCTTGTGATAGACAATCCTTACATCGGCCTTGACAAGGACGCTCGCATGATGCTGACGCGGGTGCTCGGGCTGTTGGCACAACGTTTGACGCTGGTGCTGGTGGTGAGCCGTCCGGCCGATGTGCCGTCGTTTGTAAAGCACATAGTTTATGTGGACGGCAAGCGTGTGAGTAATTTGCTGCCCGCCACCGCTTATGCTCAGATAGAGCAGGACGGGGCACGCATGGGTGAGATGCCGGCTTTTACCCCGCCAACCGAGGAACGCTTTACACCGGCTGCCAGCAATGAGGTGATTGATTTCAGACACATCAACATACGCTATGGCCAGCGCACCATATTGAAGGACTTGAACTGGCTGGTGATGCGGGGCGAACACTGGGCCTTGACCGGCGAGAATGGGGCGGGTAAAAGTACGCTGCTGTCGCTGGTGTGTGCTGATAATCTGCAAGCTTATGCCTGCGATATCAGGCTGTTTGGCAATAAGCGCGGGAGCGGTGAAAGCATTTGGGACATAAAGCGCCGCATTGGTTATGTGTCGCCCGAGATGTACTCGGCCTACCGCAAACCGCTGCCGGCTATTGATATTGTGGCAAGTGGATTGCGCGACACGATAGGGCTGTATCAGCATGCTTCGGAGGCTGAACGCGCTTGTTGCAAGGCGTGGCTCGCGGCCTTTGATGCCTCGCACTTGGCCGATCGTAACTATATGACGCTGTCGTCGGGCGAGCAGCGCTTGATTATGTTGGTACGTGCCTTTGTCAAGAACCCGGATCTGCTTATTCTTGACGAGCCTTTTCACGGGCTTGACAACCGTCACCGCAAGCGCGCTCAAGCCATTATAGACTGCTTTATGCGCAATACGCGCAAGACGCTTATCATGGTTACGCATTATGAAGAAGAGTTGCCTTCGTGCATCGACCACCGGCTGGTGCTGAAGAAACACCGGTGACGAACTCCTTGCCCCGCTACTTTGCCTGCAGCAAAAGGGGCTGTACCATGCCATGCGGCACGCCTAACTTGATAGCTTTGTCAAGGTCGGTGCGTGCCGCTTTTTTCTCGCCCAACCGCAGCAGCATCTTGGCCCGCTCAATATAGTAGGCGCTCTCGTTGGGCTGCAGTTCAACAAGGCGGTCGTAGTCGGCACGTGCAAGGGCTGGCATGTTGAGCTCGGCCTCTACTGCGGCACGGGTGCTGAGGGCATCTACCATGTCGGGGTGTGCCGACACAATAAGGTTAAGGCGGTTGAGTGCCTCCTTGGGCTGGCCCATTTGTTGCAGTGTCAGGGCATCGAGTATTTGCGCGTTGGTGTTTTGCGGGTTGGCTGATATGATGTGCTGCAGGTCGGCATGGGCTTCGGTAAAGAGTCTCAACTGATAGCGGGCTGCTGCGCGCACAAAGCGTGCACGTTCAAGCAGCTGGGGCGTGATGCCGTCAAGTTCGGGCTGGTCGAGCACTTGTTGCGCATCGTCCTGTGCCTCGGCGGCACGCCCAAGTTGCAGGTTGGCTTCGGCGCGCGCCAAACGGGCATCGAAGTAGTTGGGGTAGTCCTTGATGACAGCGGTAAGTTTTTCGACCGCTTGCACGTTTCGACCGCGTGCCATGTCTACCAATCCCAGGTTATACTTTATTATATGATTGCCTTCGGCAGCGGGACGCAGTTTCAGTGCCTCATTAAACAAGGTTTCGGCCTGCCCCAAGGAGTCGGCGTATAGGGCGTTGAAGGCGCGCCGCAAATTGTCAACATACGCCAGGGAGTCAGATTGCTCACGCTTGTCGGTATGTTGCTCGCGTTTGTAGTCGTCCACCGTCTTCGACCTGATGCCTCCTTGTCCGCGTTGCAGGGGAATGATGGTCTGGGCACCGAGCGTGCCAGCAAGGAAGATGCTTGCAAACAATGCCAAGGGTCTTAATATATTGTTCATAGCATACATATTGTGTAAAAGCGGCACAAGCGGCACTGCATACTCATGCTGTGCCGCTTGTGTCTTTCTGTATTGTTGCGCTTATTTCTGTTTCTTACTTTCTCTTCTCCATCACGATGGCGTCAATCACGGCAACAGCGGTGACATTGACGATGTCGCTTACCGAACTTTCGAAGTCGGTAAAGTGGATAGGCTTGTTAAGTCCCATTTGGATAGGGCCGACTACTTCGCCATCGTCTTCAAGCGCCTTTACCATCTTGTATGATGAGTTGGCAGCAGAGAGGTTGGGGAAGATGAGTGTGTTGACATCTATGCCCTTGAGGCGGTTGAAGGGGTACTTTTCATCGCGCAGGTCTTTGTCCATGGCAAAGTTGAGCTGCATTTCGCCGTCAATGGCCAAGTCGGGCATTTCGTTGTGCATGCGTTCAACCACGTGTTGCACACTGAGTGCGCTGCCGTCGTTGTCTGAGCCAAAGTTTGAGTATGAAAGCATGGCGATAGACGGTGTACGGTTGAAGAAACGTACTGTTTCGGCAGAGAGGCGTGCAATGTCGTAGAGCGTGTCTTCGCTCGGGTGGCGGTTGACAAGTGTGTCGGCTACGAACAGAATGCCTTTCTTGGTGTTAATCAGGTGCATTGTGCCAAAGTGGTTGTAGCCTTCGCGCACACCAATAACCTCGCGTGCCACCTTGAAGGTGTTAGAGTATTTGGTGTAAAGACCCGTGATGAATGCATCGGCCTCGCCTGTCTCTACCATCATCATGCCAAAGTAGTTGCGCTCGTACATTTTGTCTTCAGCCTCTTGGGGGGTATAACCCTTGCGCTCCATTTTCTTGGCAAAGATTTGCGCATAGCGGTGGCGGCGCTCGTTTTGGGTGTCGTTGCGCAGATTGAGTATTTCAATGCCTTCGAGGTTGAGTTTCAGCTCTTCGGCAATTTTGCGTATTTGCACATCGTTGCCCAATAATATGGGGAAGCAGATGCCCTCCTCCTTAGCGCGCACAGCGGCTTCGAGCATGGTGGGGTGTGTGCCTTCGGCAAAAACCACACGCTTGGGGTTGCTGCGTGCTGTGTCGTAGAGGTTCTGGGTAAACTTGCTTTCTTGGCCCATCAATTCGCGCAGGTGCTGGCGGTAGGCTTTCCAGTCCTTGATAGGTGTGCGTGCCACTCCACTGTCCATTGCGGCTTTGGCAACGGCCATTGAAACTTCGGTAATCAAACGCGGGTCGACGGGTTTGGGAATAAAGTAGTCGGGGCCGAAGGTGAAGTTGCGCACGTGGTAGGCGCGGTTGACGATGTCGGGCACCGGACGACGCGCCAGGTCGGCAATGGCACGGGCCGCTGCCATCTTCATTTCTTCGTTGATGGCACTTGCTGCGGTGTCGAGTGCGCCACGGAAGATGTAGGGGAAACCAATTACATTGTTGATTTGGTTGGGATAGTCGGTACGGCCTGTGCTCATCAGTACGTCAGGACGTGCTGCTGTGGCGTCTTCGTAAGAGATTTCGGGCACGGGGTTGGCCAGTGCAAAGATGATAGGATTGCTGGCCATAGAGCGTACCATGTCTTGTGTGAGTACATTGCCCTTTGACAAACCTACAAATACATCGGCGCCATTAACGGCTTCGGCCAAGGTGTGTACGTCGGTGCGTGTGGTGGCAAACTCACGCTTTTGCGCATTCAAATTGTCGCGGTCGGCTGTAATAACACCTTTGGAGTCGAGCATCACTACGTTCTCCTTTTTAGCACCAAAGGCACAGTAAAGGCGTGTGCACGATATGGCGGCTGCACCTGCACCATTGACAACAATCTTGACGTCTTCAATCTTTTTGCCAGCCACTATAAGGGCGTTGATAAGGCCTGCTGCCGATATGATAGCCGTGCCGTGCTGGTCGTCGTGCATTACCGGTATGTCGAGTTCGGCCTTGAGGCGTTGTTCTATTTCGAAGCATTCGGGTGCTTTGATATCCTCGAGGTTAATACCGCCAAAGGTAGGCGCTATGGCTTTAACAGCGGCGATAAACTTTTCGGGGTCTTTTTCGTTCACCTCAATGTCAAAGGCATCGACGCCTGCATATATCTTGAACAAGAGACTCTTGCCTTCCATCACCGGTTTGCCGCTCATGGCGCCTATGTCGCCCAGTCCGAGCACGGCGGTGCCGTTAGAAATGACGGCTACCAAGTTGCCCTTGTTTGTATAGCGATAGGCATCGTGCGGGTCCTTTTGAATTTCAAGGCAAGGTTCTGCCACGCCTGGTGAGTATGCCAGCGAAAGGTCGGTTTGAGTGCGGTAGGGTTTTGTTGGTACAATTTCGATTTTACCGGGCTTGCCCATTTCGTGGTAGTGCAAGGCAGCCTCTTTTGTTATCTTTACCATATAATAATAGGGTCGTTAAGAGTGTTAGTTGTTACTATTCGCAAGCAAATTTACGATTTTTGTTTTATCGTGCGCGCTTGGCTATGCACAATTTTACTATTTGCTCTCATTTTGTGAAAGGTTATGCAAGAGGAAAGAGAAAGTCGTGCTATGGCGGGGTAGGGGCTGGCAGTTCTAGATTATTCTAGTTGTTCTAGATTTTCTAGAATATCTAGAATATCTAGAATTTCTAGAATATCTAGAACGTCTAGAACCTCTACTCATACCATATTCTTCATGCTATGGCGGCGCCTCAAGCTTTGCCCTTTAGCTTTGCTATTTCAGCTTTAAGGGCGGCTATTTCATCGGCTTGCCGATAGTAAGCGGCCAGGGCGCGCTGTTTGAGGTTGTTGTAAGCCTTTTGCCATGCTTCTGCTTCAGACTGGGCTTGCTGCAATGCTTGCTTGATGGCAGGTAAACTTGTTTCTAACTGCTTGAGACGCTCGTCTTGCTTATTGCGGAACCCCGTGCGTGCACGGTGCATGCGCTCCTTTATGCCTCCCTGCGTGATGAATTCTTGCTCAAGTTTCTTTAAGAAACTCATCATCATCTTGTCTGTCATGTGGCAGAGCGTGAGCGCATAGTTGCACATCTGCTCGTCAGTCCACTGGTCAAAGTAGGGCGCGTAGTCTTGCAGCTTGTTATGGTAGCGGCAGTATTTGAGCATAGGCTCGTATTGAGAGTGCGATGCGGTGTAGATTTGCTTATGACGTGATTTGAGATAATCCTCAAAGTCCTCGCGTAGCTCTTTTAACGAGGCGCGTGCCACGTTGAGCAGTTTCAGTTGCATCTCGGTTGACGTTACACCATCGGCAAGCCCTTCTACGATGTTTTGTTTGCACGAGCGTGCGGCCTGTATCATTTGGTCACGTGTGCGGTCCTTGTAAAGGTGTATAAATCTGTTGCAGAAGGCAAACGACAGCTGATAGATAACGTCAGACTTTTGATAGAAAAACAATACGTCCCAATTCGTTTGGCGGGTCAGTACTGGTTGTTCCTCGTAGTTTTCCATGGCGTGTGTCGTTAAGCAAAAGGCTGGCGCAACAAATAGTATGCTCTATTTATCGCGTCAGCCTTTTCAATATATTGTATTATCTGATAACGAGTTGTGACACCCTTATCAAGCCAGTGCTAAGTCAACCACCTTCTTTACGGCTTCTTCAAGTCCGCTGGCGTCTTTACCACCGGCAGTGGCAAAGTGGGGTGCACCGCCGCCGCCGCCCTTGATGAGCTTGGCTGCTTCGCGCACGAGTTGGCCCGCATTGAGCTTTTTGCTCTCAACAAGGTTCTTGCTTATCATGACAGTGAGCAAAGGCTTGCCTTCGTGTGTTGAACCAAACACGCACAAGGTGTCGTTGGGCAATATGCCTGACACTTGGAAGGCGAGGTCCTTGACGGCGTTAGGTTCGATAGCAGTAGGAATGACATACTTGATCAGACGTACGCCGTCCACATCGGTGGCACTGGCCACGAGTTTGTCGCGCAAGGCAACAAGTTGCTCTTTCACATAGCTCTCAACCTGTTTCTTCAAACCGTCGTTCTCCTCAATCGTCTTCTTGATGACAGCGGTAAGGTCCTTGGCATTGTTGAAGAATGACTTGAGGTTGCTCATTACGTCTTGCTGTGCGTAGACGCTCTCCTCGGCAGCCTCGCCAGTGATGGCTTCGATACGGCGTACGCCGGCGGCCACACTGCTTTCGCTAACGATGCGGAACAGGCCAATGCGTCCGGTGCTCTTGGCATGGCAACCACCGCAAAATTCTACGCTGCTGCCAAATTGTACCACGCGCACCTTGTCGCCATACTTTTCGCCAAACAGGGCGATAGCACCAAGTTTCTTGGCCTCCTCCATGGGCACGTCGCGGTGGTCTTGCAATGGAATGTCCTCGCGTATGCGGCGATTGACGATGCGCTCCACCTGGCGTAATTCCTCGGGAGTAACCTTCTGGAAGTGTGAGAAGTCGAAACGCAAGTAGTCGGGGGTGCAAAGTGAACCTTTTTGCTCCACATGCGTGCCGAGCACCTCGCGCAACGCCTGGTCGAGCAAGTGGGTTGCGGTGTGGTTGGCCTCACTGCCGCGGCGCATCTTTACGTTCACCTCAGCATGGAAGGTAGCCTTGGCGTCGGCGGGCAATTTCTTTGTAAGGTGTATTGGCAAGTTGTTCTCGCGCTTGGTGTCGAATATCTCCACCTTGTCGTTGCCAGCCACGAGTACGCCTTGGTCGCCTACCTGACCACCCATTTCGGCATAGAAAGGAGTTTGGTCGAGCACCAATTCGTAGTAAGTTTGCTTTTTCTGTTGCACACGGCGGTAGCGCAAAATGTGGCAGTCGCACTCCGTTACGTCCCAACCCTTAAATTCTGTTTCACCTTCGGCAAGGATTACCCAGTCGTCGGTTTCAACAGCCGCAGCGTTGCGGGCACGTTCCTTTTGCTTTTGCATTTCGGTGTTAAAGCCTTCCTCGTCAACCTCCATGCCATTTTCGTGGCAGATGAGTTCAGTCAAGTCGAGCGGGAAACCATAAGTGTCGAACAGTGTAAAGGCCTTTTCGCCGTCAACCACCGTCTTGCCCTCCTTCTTGGTCTGTGCAATCACGTTTTCAAGCATGTTGATACCAGTTGAAAGCGTGCGGAGAAAACTCTCCTCCTCCTCTTGCATCACACGGCCGATAAGCACCTGCTGTGCCTTGAGTTCGGGGAAAGCTTCGCCCATTTCATGCACCAAGGTAGGTACGAGTTTGCAAAGGAAAGCTTCGCGCTGGCCCAAGAAAGTGTAGGCATAACGCACGGCACGGCGCAAAATGCGGCGTATCACATAGCCAGCCTTGGCATTTGACGGCAACTGGCCATCAGCTATTGAAAATGAAATGGCACGCAAGTGGTCGGCAATTACGCGCATGGCCACATCAATCTTCTCGTCCTTGCCATATTCAAAGCCCGACAATTCGCCAATCTTCTTGATGATGGGCTGGAATATGTCGGTATCGTAGTTAGAGTTCTTGCCTTGAATAGCACGCACCAGTCGCTCAAAGCCCATGCCCGTATCAATCACATTCATGCCCAGTGGCACGAGCGAACCATTGGCTTTACGCTCAAACTGCATGAACACGATGTTCCAGATTTCGATAACCTGGGGGTCGTCCTTGTTCACGAGTTCACGTCCTGGCACCTTGGCCTTTTCCTCGGGTGTACGGCTGTCAAGGTGTATTTCTGAGCAGGGGCCGCAGGGACCTGTGTCGCCCATTTCCCAAAAGTTGTCGTGCTTGTTGCCGTCAATAATGTGGTCGGCAGGCACGTGCTTGGCCCAATACTTGGCAGCCTCGTCATCGCGGCTGAGGCCTTCTTCCTTCGAACCCTCAAACACCGTCACGTACAAGTCCGCCGGGTTAAGGTGCAACACGTCAACCAAATACTCCCAGGCATAGTCAATGGCACCCTCCTTAAAGTAGTCGCCAAAGCTCCAGTTGCCAAGCATCTCAAACATGGTGTGGTGGTACGTGTCATGTCCAACCTCCTCCAGGTCATTGTGCTTACCGCTCACGCGCAAGCACTTTTGCGAGTCGGCGCGGCGGCGTGGCTCGGGGTCGCGTTGGCCAAGGATAATATCTTTCCACTGGTTCATACCAGCGTTGGTAAACATCAGAGTGGGGTCGTCCTTAATCACCATCGGAGCAGACGGCACAATGGTGTGTCCCTTCGACTCGAAAAACTTCTTGTACGAGTCGCGGATTTCGTTAGCTGTCATCATTATTATAATGCGTTTCTTCTTTTTAGTTTTGTTTGCAAAGTTAGTGCAAACGATATGTAGTGCAAAGCAAAAGCCCAAAAAACTTGCTCACGGAGCAACCAGTATGCCCAAAATACCGGTCAAACCCCTCCGACAGCGCAAAAAAAGACACGCAAATGCTTGTATTTCAGAAAAAAGCAGTACATTTGCAGCCGATTTAGAGTCCGCTGGGGCCAAACAAGAGACTGCGGGTGCAGTCCGCCTCCCGGAAAAACCCGTTTATACATATAATACAAATGTACGCAATCGTAGAGATTAACGGTCAGCAGTTCAAAGCAGAAGAGGGCAAGAAGCTCTATGTAAACCACATCTGCGGTGCCGAAAACGGCCAGACTGTTGAATTTGACAACGTGTTGTTGATTGACAACAACGGCGACGTAAAGGTAGGTGCTCCTACTGTAGAAGGCGCCAAGGTAGTATGCGAAGTAGTATCTCCGCTCGTTAAGGGTGAGAAGGTGCTCGTTTTCCACAAGAAGCGCCGCAAGGGCTATCGCAAGCTCAATGGCTATCGCCATCAGTTCACTGAAGTGACAATCAAGAACGTAATTGCTTAATCCTTAAAAGTTTTAGAAAGAAATGGCACACAAGAAAGGTGTAGGTAGTTCTAAGAACGGTCGTGAATCGGCTTCACAGAGATTAGGCGTTAAGATTTGGGGTGGTCAGACCTGCGTTGCTGGTAACATCATCGTACGCCAGCGCGGTACTGTACACTATCCTGGTAAGAACGTAGGCATGGGTAAGGATCACACTCTCTTCGCCCTTGTTGACGGTGTAGTTACCTTCCACCGCGGTCAGCGCGACCGCAGCGTAGTTTCAGTTGAAGAAGCTAACGCTTAACGCACTACATCAGTAAGAGACTCCTACTGAAAAAAGCATTCAAAAGCGGATATGCTCCCACACATAGCGGGGGCAGTCCGCTTTTTTGCTGCACAATAGTCATATAACAAAATGGGTAGTTATATTATAAAAGAGGCCATGCCTGATGATGCTCAGGTGATAATGCAGCTTGTTGATGTGGCGCGCCGCACGATGCAAGAGAATGGTAACCCCTGCCAATGGCCAGAGGGTTATCCGTCAAGCGCAGTCATAGATGACGACTTGCAGCGTGGCGACTGCTATATTGTATGCGACGCCGCAGGCAAAGTGGTTGGTTCGTTTGTGTTGCGTCAAGGCCCCGACCCGTCATACGGGCACATATACGAGGGTAAATGGTTAGACGACAGCATGCCTTATTACGTGATACATCGTGTGACGAGTTTGCCAGCTGCGCACGGCGTGTTTTCGGCCATAGTAAGTTACTGCATACAGCACTCCGACAATTTGCGCATCGACACCCATCGCGATAACCACATAATGCGGCATTTGGTTGAGAAATACGGCTTTACCTATTGCGGAATAATCCATTTAAGTCGTGCACGTAGCGCAGAAAGATTAGCTTATCAAATGATAAGCCGCAATGTTTGTAAAGTACCGCAATGAATTTGCAGCGTTTTGCCAAATGCCGGAAATAAACACTGAGGGCGTGTCAAGAAAGAGAAATAAGCCTCTCTTCTTGGACACGCCCTTAAGCATTTGTTAGTTTGTTCTGTATGTATTAGAACATCTTTTCGGGATAAACACCGTCGTCGGCCAGCTTCTGGAACTTGGCTACTACGCCCGGACGATCCTCGGGATAAGTTACGCCAAACCACTTCGAGGTAGTGTCGAGCACCTCGCAAGTAGCCTTACCCTTGTGGATAAGTTCGTCTACCATCAAAGGAATGAAGAATTCGCTCTTGAGGTTCTCCATGTTCTTCGGGTCTGAAAGGAAAGTCTTGAAGAACTCCTTGCTGTAAGCAAAGTAGTCGGGAGTAAAGCCCCAGAAGTTCATTGACACAGGAGTGTTGTCGGGGATAGACACCCATTCGTCGTTGTCGCCAAGATACTTAACCACACCGTCGAAGCGCTGGATCTTAGTGCGTTCAACTACTGATGTAAGGTGGTGGTTAGCGTCGTTCTCGCACACGCCACGGCTTACGGTACCGCTGTCTGAAAGGGTGTTGCCTACGCGGAAGCCTACCATAGAGTACTTGCCGGTTGAGCCTTCGGGCAGTTCAGAGAGCCATTTGCCCATTACCTGGAAAGCGTCGCGGTCATAAAAGTCGTCGCAGTTGATTACGGCAAACGGCTCGTTGATTACGCTTTCGCCCATCATCAAGGCGTGGTTAGTACCCCAAGGCTTTGTACGCTCTGCAGGACAGGTGAAACCTTCGGGCAGTGCATCGAGGCTCTGGAATACGAGTTCGCAAGGAATGTGGCCTTCGTACTTTGAAAGGACGATGCGACGGAAATCTTCTTCAAAATCCTTGCGGATAACGAATACCAACTTGCCGAAGCCTGCGTGAATGGCATCGTAAATTGAATAGTCCATGATGGTTTCGCCGTGAGGGCCGAGTTCATCAAGTTGCTTCAAGCCGCCGTAGCGGCTACCCATGCCTGCTGCCAGGAGAAAAAGTGTAGGTTTCATTTTGATTTGAAAGATATTATGTGTTGTTAGATGTATTGTCGCATTTGTCTGGTGTGCATGCACAGAGCTTTGTCACGCTGCATGTAGCACTTTGACTTGTCAAGTTGCAATGCAAAAGTAACAAATTATCATGAAAGCGCAAATTACAAGCCCGCCTTATTTATAAATATTTATTGCTGTCCGGCGAAACGTAACCATGCTAACAGACTCAAGCATCAAGCACCAAACGCTACCTCTAATGGGGGCGACGCGTCTCGCGTCGGGGTAAGAAAAAGCTATTATTTAGCAGCGTTCGTGTTTTCCTCTTTTCTCTATACCGACGCGGGACGCGTCGCCCCCATTAGTGCTTGCGTTTTTTTGCAGCCCCCACCCAAAGCCCCCCAAACGCTACTTTTTCCAGCTTAGAACCTTTATAAATAGGACTTCATGCGCTTTATTCCTCACAATACGGCTTGAGCACGAAATTCACGCCTGTAGCTGCGGCATCTTGTGGGGTGTCGGTGTGCTGATACATCGTGCCTTGCAGTATGGGGTAGCCTTGTGTCGTCACATCGTTGGCGGGCTGGGCCACTTGTTGCATCGAAAAGTAGCACCCCTCGCCCTTAGCCACATACACCAGTGGCCCCCATTGCATGGCAGTCTGGTTGTAGACGGGTGCCATGCGGTTATGGTCGGGTGTGGTGGCTGGCTTGATGTATTGTGCTTGTAGTGGCAGGTCAATGTACACCTCGTCAAGGTTGCGCCAGGTGCGGGTAATGCTTACATAGCCCTTTGAGTCGATAGTGAGCGGTGAAAGTTCGTGACCGTTCACATAGATAGTGGTTTGCGTTGGCTCGGCGCCTACATATATATAAGGAGTGTTAGGGCGTTGAGCTGTCCAGTCGGGCATACGCACACGCATCGTCATGGCAATGCCTTGGGCGGGCATGTGCATGAAACGGAATTTTACGCTGCCCGAGCGTGGCATGTCGGTTATTTGGTCGAGTGTGAAACTTCCCTCCTGATGCGGAATGCGTGTGGTGCTGTTAGCGTAGAGGTTGACGTACAAGTCACCCTCGTTGCTGGTGGCATACATCATGCCCGGCAGGCAGAGCAACATTTGCGCCGCCTGCAGTTTGTCGATGGTGCCGCGTGGCTCGAGCGAATCATTCACAGTGTGCATGACGGCGTTGAATATGGCCCTTTCGGCATAGTCCATGTAGTCGGCGTGCCCTTGTGTCAGAAATAGTTGGCGCGCCAGGTCAATCCACCGCGCGGCAGCCAGCCCTTGCGGTGCACCGAGGTCTGTGCCCGAACCGCCCACGCAGTTGCGGTCGTGGGTGCCGTTTTCCCATTGCTTGAAGGCCTGCTTGCGTTGCTGCCATTCCAGTCGTGTCAGACGCAGATAGGGTGGGGCAATGGTCGAGTCTGTTTGGTAGGCCAGTGTGCGCAAGTCGTGGCCGTCGTAGCCCCAAGTGGCCACACTGTCAGCCGGCACAAAGCGCAACGGACGTTTGAGCCAGGGCGTGGCGGCCGACAGACTAAGGGCTGAGAGTGTAAAGGCTATGATAAGCGTGAGAGTCTTTTTCATTGTGTGTCAGTGTAGTGCGTTGCAAAAGTATAAATTAAAATCTGCTTAGCCTTTATGTTGCTGCCATATTTAGCTCCACGTATGAGGCGGTACACTTATTTCGCCTTATTTAATAGCTTTTATGTGTAGGCTTTCGCTTTTTCTGTCTACTTTTGCACATATACAACAATGCGCTGGCGCGGATAGTTCATTGGCATCTTGTGCCGGCGTGTGCTAATTATAATTATGAAACGCTTGATACTTTGTGTGTTGTGCCTGTTGGCAGGCTTTACAAGCCTTATGGCACAAACCAAGAATGATAATTCGTCGCAGCACCGCGTGTGGAATGACGCCTTTATGCAGCAACAGCGTGCCGACTCGTTGACGCGCGACTCATTAACCCGCGACTCGCTGAGTGTGCCACTGCCCGCGGAGAGTGGCATCACCGCCGAACTGCCGTGGAATGTGCCCGTGGTCAACCTTGGTGCCTATGGCATGGGCGGTTATGGTGCCTTGTATAATGATTGGGGTTGGCGCCTGCACGAGGGCTTCAATGCCCAATTTGGCTTGAGTGTCAGTGCCGGTCTTGGCAAGCATGCCCCCAAGGGCGTGGGCTTTGGCCAAACGGCGGCCTTTGCCTACCTCAAGCCGCTCACCCCGCGCCTGTCGGTGGCAGCCGGCGTGTTTGCCACCAACTTTGACTGGGGCAGTTGGCGGCGTACCGATGTGGGCATAGGCGGTGTGGTGGCTTACAAGGTGAACGACAACATCAACTTGTACGCTTATGGTCAGAAAACCTTTTTGCCCCGGCAGACCGACCTGTGGGGCCGCCAAGTGCGGCGCGACCCCTTCCCCGTGTTTTTCGATGTGCCGCGCGACCGCATAGGGGCAGCGGCAGAGTTCAAAATAGGTAACAACGCCATGATAGGCGTGAGTGTGGAACACCGTAGTTATTGACAGACTCAACCCGTTGACTCATCACCCCGTCAACTCAAAACTATTAAGAAAAAGATGAATAAAGACGTATCGCTTGTTCAGCAGCTGGCTCTGTTGAAGAAGGAGTACGAATATGAGAAACAGACATTCCAGCACGACACCGAAATGATGGGCATCGACCGCAAGGTGAAGCGTGGCGACTGCTGGTTCCCTATAACGGTCGGGCGCAGTTATTATAACTCGCTCGACCGCTTTGTGGTTGAAATAATGCGTCCGTCGGGCACCGACATAGAGCACAACTTTGAGTATGGGCGCCAGGTATGTTTCTTCTCGCAAGATGGTGCCGGCTTGCTGCATTACCTCAGTTTCCAGGCCACGGTGAGCTATGCCGAAGCCGACCGTATGGTGGTGGAACTGCCGGGCGAGGGTGCTTTGGCACAATTACAGAGTTTGGAGCGTGCTGGTGTGCAGTTGCATTTCGACGACTATTCGTATCGAGTGATGTTCGATGCCCTGCACCATGTGATAGAGGCAAAGGGCAACCGTCTGGCGGCCTTGCGCGACATGTTTCACTCTGCGGCCCCCGTCAGTTGGGGCGCTGAGAGCGCCGTGCCGTTGCGGTTGCCGTGGATCAATGCATCACAGGAGGCGGCTGTGCGCGATGTGTTGCGTGCCAAGGACGTGCTGATAGTGCATGGCCCTCCCGGTACGGGCAAGACCACCACCCTGGTTGAGGCTGTGAGCGAGGTGCTGCGCCGCGAACCACAGGTGATGGTCTGTGCACAGAGCAACACCGCGGTTGACTGGATGTGTCAGCAGTTGGCCGACCGCGGCATATCGGTGTTGCGCATTGGCAACCCCAGCCGCGTGACTGAGGCCATGCTGGCCAACACCTACGAGCACCGCTTTGAGTCGCACCCCGACTATCCCGATTTGTGGCAAGTGCGCCGCAGCATACGTCAACTTTATAGCATGCCGCGCAAGGGGCGGGGTGAGAACTTTCATCAAAAAATAGCCCGGTTGCGCGAGCGTGCTGACGAATTGGAAATGCGCATACGCCATGCCTTGTTCGACCAAAGCCGCGTGATAGCCTGCACGCTTACGGGGGCCGCCAACCAGCTGCTTGCCGGACAACACTACCATACATTGTTCATCGACGAGGCAGCACAGGCACTCGAGGCCGCCTGTTGGATACCCTTGCAAAAGGCCGACCGCGTGATACTGGCTGGCGACCACCAGCAACTGCCCCCCACTGTGAAGTGTGCCGAGGCCATGCGCGGTGGTTTGGGCCGCACGCTCATGGAGCAGGTGGCACACTGCAAGCCTGAGGTGGTGAGGTTGCTGCGTGTGCAGTATCGCATGAACGAGGCGCTGATGCGTTTCTCGTCCGAATGGTTCTACCACGGACAGCTCGAGGCTGCGCCCGAGGTGCGCAATCGCTCATTGCTCGACTATATTGACGACCCCTTGGTGTGGGTTGACACCGACCAGGCCCATCTTGAGGGCGAGGCTGTGCCTGAAGCCGACAATGAGGGCGTGGTGTTGAACCACGAACAGTTTGTGGGCAGTTCGTACGGTCGCATCAACAAGCGCGAGGCCGAACTTACCATGCAGACGCTCAAGGCGTATGTAGAGCGCATGGGGCGCCACCGCTTGTTGGAGGAGCGTGTCGATTTCGGCATTATTTCGCCCTACCGTGCCCAGGTGCAGTATTTGCGTGGATTGATAAAGCGCGATGCTTATTTGCGTCCGCTGCGCGCGCAGATTACTGTGAACACAGTCGATGCCTTTCAGGGGCAGGAGCGCGATGTAGTGATGGTGAGCTTGGTGCGTGCCAACGAGGCGGGTCAGATAGGTTTCTTGTCTGACCTCAGACGCATGAATGTGGCCATAACCCGTGCCCGCTACAAACTCGTCATACTCGGTTCGGCGCAAACGCTTTGCAAGCACACGTTTTACAAAAAACTGTTTGACAGCTGCCAGCACGTATAGTGCGATGGGGGGGTAAACGTAAAGAAAGTTATGCAAATTTGGAATGCCATTCCAAATTTGCATAACTTTTGCGCGTCATTGTGTAGTCGTATGGGTACAGTTTCCTGTCCGACGGCGCAAACAAAGTTATAGCTTCTATATAACAAAGTTCAAATATCATCTTTGTTATTATCTCAACTTGTTTGACATTCTGGCAAAGGGAACTGTCCGGTAAAACCATACTGATATTGTCGCTCACGGATCGCACCGATTGCACGGATTTTTTAGCTCGTGCAACGTGCTTTAGCACCACGGAGATGACGGATTTTACGGATTTTGTGAGCATTGCATGCTCACTTCGCTATTGGCCCGTAACGTACCCGTGGCGAAATACGTTAGCACAGATTGTGTAGTAAGGGACCTGGTTGCAGCAACGAGCTAATGGCGAAGTGAGCATGCAATGCTCACAAAATCCGTAAAATCCGTCATCTCCGTGGTGCTAAAGCACGTTGCACGAGCTAAAAAATCCGTGCAATCGGTGCGATCCGTGAGCGATAATATCAGAATGGTTTCACCGGACTGCAATAACTAAATAATAATAGCTGCATCTTTTCCCCGGGACGCGTCGCCCCCATTAGTGCTTGCGTTTTGTGCTTGCATTTAGTGTTCGCGTTTAGTGCTTGAGTTCGTTCGCGTGTTTACATTTCACCGAACAGCAATAATTTATAAAAGGAACAAGACAAAAAAGTTGCACTTGGGACCATCTACCATACTACAAAAGCTTTACTTACCGTGCATCTTACACAAACACGTTGCAACTCATTGGCTATCAATACTTTTCTCAGTGTAAGATGTTACTGAATCCACCTACACGCAACCTGCACAATCTACACACCCCATATACTGCCGCACGTCACAAACACGGGAGGGCGATATCACAACATAGGGGAGCAGAAAAGTCTGTTGCTCCGACAGATTTTTCTACGTCCCTTTGGCGTAAACCCCGCCGCATACGTCCAAACCGACTGCGAAGCAAAGGGGTGGGGTGTGTAAGATGTGTGCAGGGGCGTGTAAGATACTTTGAAATCATCTTACACTCTTGAAACCTCTGTGTATCAACTTGCTACGCACAAAAAGTGTAAGATGGCAGTAAAAGCACATGCACTCTTTTATAAGAGGAATGACGGGGAGGGAACAAATATTTGTGTACAAGTTGTACACTTCTTTTGATGGGTGCAATGCCTTGGTAATGCAAAGGCTCACAGACAGTCGTGTATTTAATGCTGTCTGTGAGCCTTCATTTAGTGTATGCACATTGCATCTTTCCCGCGTCCAGAGGTTGCTGAAAAATGCCCCGACGCGGGACGCGTCGCCCCCATTAGAGGTAGCGTTTGCAGCTTGAGTTCGTAAGTATGTGAAACCAACAATGTGTGTTACTTCAAGTCAAGTTCGTCAAGCACATAGCTGCTGCCGCCAAACTTGTCGATGATGAAGAGCACGTAGCGGATATCCACGTTGATGCAACGCTGCAAAGCAGGGTTGAACTTGAGGTCGGAACTGAGGCTCTCGATGTTGCCGTCGAAGGCCAGACCAATGAGTTCGCCTTTGGCGTTGAGCACACCCGAACCCGAGTTGCCACCAGTGATGTCGTTGTTTGAAAGGAAGCATGTGGGCAACTTGCCGTCCTCGCGGGCGTAGCGTCCAAAGTCCTTGGCTTGATACATGGTGCGCAACTTCTCGTTGATAAAGTAGTCGCTCTCAGTTTTGCTCTCTTTCTCAAACATACCGTCGAGCACGGTGTGCCAGTCGTAGTAAACGGCATCGCGTGGTTTGAGGTCGGTAATGTGGCCATAAGTCATGCGCAGCGTAAAGTTGGCATCGGGGGCCTTGCTCCAGTCGTACATTTCGCAAAGGCCACGCACATACACCTTGTCCAGTGCACTGCGTTTGGCAGCGTAGGCAGCGAGTGCACCGTTCAGGTTGTCGGCACGGTAGCTGTTAAATGCAGCCATTTGCTGGTAGAGCGGGTCGTTCTCGATAAGGCTGAAGTCATTCTTGGCCAGAGCATCGGCCAGTTTGGTGCTGTCGGTAAATACCGACTGGCTGTACACCTTGTCGATGAATGCACTCCAATCCTTGCCATCGGCCATGTAGGCAGGCACGGCATTAAGTTTGTGATTCTTGATAAAGTAAGGTGTGAGCAGTTTCACCTTGCCCTTGTCAATGTCGAGGTTGAGCGGCTTGATGGTGCTCAAGTATTCGCGCATAATGCTTTGCTTGGCCGCCTCGATGTCCTTGGCCTTGCCATTTTTCAGAGCCTTGCCATAAGCATCAAGTGTATGTTTCGACATCCACAGGCTTTGGTCGGCCAGCGTGATGCGGTAGAGTGAAGCGTCGTGCACCAGGTCGAGGTTGGCAGCGCAGAGGGCGTCGATGCTGTCGATGACGGTAGCATACTCAGCCTTGCCGCTCTGCTTGGCAAAGGCACGGAAACGGGCCTCTTCGGCTTTCTTCTGGTCGATAAGGTGAGTCTTCTCCACCGACTCGTTCATGCCGCCAAAGTTTTTGATGCTGTTACCCCATGAAAAGTATTCGTCCTCAAGCAACAAGCGCAGTGAGTCGCTTTGGTCCATGAGGTCCTTGTAGTATTTGAGCAGCGGATTGCCGGCCAACACGATGGGAGCATTGGTGCCCTGGCAGCGCAAGTTGACCTCGGAGGCAGTAAGGTAGCGCGAGGTAGAACCGGGGAAACCCATAATCATGGTGTAGTCGCCCTTGTCAACACCCTTGAGCGAGATGGGCAAGTATTTTTTCACCTTGAGTGGCACGTTATGCTCGCTGTAGGCTGCAGGTTCGCCATTTTTGTCGGCATAGATGCGGAACATGGCAAAGTCGGCGTTCTGGCGTGGCCATACCCAGTTGTCGCTATTGCCACCAAACTGTCCGATGTTATAGGGCGGATTGGCCACAAGGCGCACGTCCTGATAGGTCTGTTCGTAGAATATGTAGAACTGGTTGCCACCGAAGTAGGGCACAATGCGTGCATTCATACCCTTCTTCTTGCCAAGGTCGCTCTTTTTGAGCATCTTGGCAGCGAGCGGTTCAAGAAAACCATAGCTCTGCATGGTATACTCGTCGGCCTTTTTCTTTTTAGCTTCGGCGTTCACTTGTTTAGTTACATCGGCAATGCGCACCACGAAGGTGAATGTCAAGCTTTCGGGTGTGCGCAGTTCCTCAGCGCGGTTGTGCGCAAAGTAACCGTCCTTCATGTAGTCGTGGCCAATGCCGCTCATCTGGTGCACGTAGCTGAAACCGCAGTGGTGGTTGGTGAGCACAAGGCCGTCGGGACTTACCACCTCGCCGGTGCAGCCACCGCCAAATATGCCGATGCACTCGCGCAATGAGGGCGCAGTCTCGCTATAAAGCGCTTCGGGTGGCAGTTGCAGGCCAGCCTTGCGCAGCGAGTCCTCGAGGTGTTGTTGTTTCATAAGTTTGAGCAGCCACATGCCCTCGTCGGCACGTGCGCCCGTCAGGCTCAGCAGCAGGGCCGAGCACAAAAGTAATAACTTCTTCATTATATTGTATGTGTGGGTTTGCCAATAAACAACTTGGTCACTGTCGCCAGGGGTAAAACGTTACCCCGGCTTAATGATGGGTGGGGCAGGACCTTTGCATAGGCTTTGGCCTTCCCCCCCTCTCTCTCCAGTGCCTTCAGAGTGCGTTATTCTCGGCCAGGAATTGGTCAATCATTTCCACCCCCTTCAGGGTGGCGCACCCGCGTATGTAGGGCAGAATGGTGTTAAGAAATATCTCGCCTTGCGAGTATTGGTCAGCCAGTCCGTTTTGTATGCACACCTCCATTGTGGACAACAAGAGGCGTGTGATGATGTGAAAGTTGACGCCTTCGCGAAAAAGGCCCTGTTTGATGCCTCTCTCTAAAAAGCTCACGGCTTCGTCCTCCTGTTGCTGCTTGTTGCGTGCAATATGTTCCTTTATGCGTGGATATTTGGTCAGGTCGGCGAAGAAACTTGGCACAATCTCGTCAAACTCCTTCATCTTTGCCTTGAATATGATAAGCAAAAAGTCGAGCACATTGGCCGACTGCGATATGATGGCGGCCAAATGGGTGCGCACGTCGCCCTCGTGTTTGATGACACAGGCAAGCAGCAAGTCCTCTTTGTCGGTAAATAGTTGGTATAGTGTGCGTTTCGACATCGACAACTTATGCGCAATGTCGTCCATTGTGACATTGCGTATGCCTTGTGCGTGAAACATCTGCGTGGCTGTTTCAATCACCGAGTTGCGTGCGTCTTCACGCTGTGTGTTAGTTTGACTTTGAGCGGTCATATGACTTGCTGTTTGTAGGAGCCATGTAGTACTTGGCGCCGGTTGGCAGAGGCTTTGTGATGCAAATGTACAAACTTTTCTGTAACTAAGTAATGGTGAAAGAATAAGTTGGCCAATTTTGACCTGTATTTTTGTTGGTTCCGTAATTTGGAAGAGGGAGAAACGCGCTGCAAAAAACGCAAGCACTAATGGGGGCGACGCGTCTCGCGTCGGGATAGAGAAAGGAGAAAAATACAAACTATACTAAATAATAGCTGCATCTTTTCCCGACGCGGGACGCGTCGCCCCCATTAGTGCTTGCGTTTTTTACAGCGCGTTTCAGGCAACTTAAAATGCAACAAAAACGGTCGCGTTTTTGATGCCAATTTTGAACACCCTACCAGTAAGGGCAAAAGCATTACTGTGTGCTTTGGACTTTTAACGGGCAGCAGTATTACTTTCCGCCATTACCAAGTGCCGCGTCAGCGTGGCGATTGCCAAAAATAGTCGGCATTGGTAGTGTTATAGCCAGAGTAACCGGGAGCATTGACACCCTTGAGCGTGATATATTGCGGTTGCCAGCGACAGGCCTTTCCCTCGTTGTTGGCGCCAAAGCGCAGGGGTGTGTTAATGTAGTAAAGGTTCTTGCACATGTATTGGCGCAGGTATTCGTCAACGTTTGTTTTGTTCTCGTGGTTCCAGTTGGCATAGTCGTTGATAAAGAGCGGACTGCCTTTGACAAGCCTTTCACGCACCTCGCCGGGGTGCAGCAACAACCCGTTCTCGTCCATGACATAAGCGTCCCAAGTAGGGTCCATCCACACCCATTTTTGCAGAGAGTCGCTCCATGCCACACAGATGACATGGCAGTCGCTATCCTCGGTATAGTCCTTGGGCACACAAACGAGGTAACGTGCTGGAATGCCTACCGACTGGTACATTTCGCAGAGCATGATGGCCATGAACCGGCAGTTGTAACTGCGCTTCTCGCTTTGAGCCAGCGCATAAAGGTCGGGCGCATTGTAGGCACATTTCGGCCAATCGCTGCTGCCGTCGTGCCTTATGTGGTCGTGCAGCCAGGTCATGATGCGCTTCATGCGGTCGATGTCGCTGCCTTGGCCTGCTATGCTGTCAACCTTGAGCAGGCGGCGCGTGCGTTGCAACAGACTGTCGGCAGGGGTGTCATAGACAAATGCGGGCAGGTCAGTATGGGTTTGATCGTATGCGCCGGCATCAATTAACTCTTGGCGATAGATGGCTGTCGGTCTGTTGTCAAGGGCTTGCGCCAGTGAGTCTGTGGCGTCTTTGTAGGGCTCAAAATTATGTATCTTGGCCAACAGGTGCATTGTACGTATGACCGAATATGCCTGACCTGCTATTATAGGGTTGTCCACTTGTAGCATGCGCTTGCCCCATTGCATAATGCTTGCGTAGGTTTCGGGCCACAGTTTGTAGTTTGCCCGCTGGGTGCTGTCGGCATTGGCCAGCCAATCATCGTCGAGCGTGTTAATAATCAGCGCGTTGTTGGTGTAATGGGTAAATGCTTGGCACGCCTCGGGCTGCGTACATTGTGCCGAAAGACAAAAGCCGTTGATCGTGATGTCGTGCAGTTTGTCACACTTTGCGGCAATGGCGGGCCCGTCAATTGACAGCGTGATGTGGTTAAAGTGAATGCTTTGCAGTTCGGGACATTGGCTGAAAGTGTAAGGGGCTACAAAGCCTGTGATACCATTAAAGTTTACTGTGCGCAAACTTGGCCAACCCACAAATGTGTATGATGGCACGCGGTCAACATCAGCCACTTCGACGTGTGACAAATTATTGCAATAGGCAAAGGCTCGGTTAAGCACATCGGTGCTGACATTGTGGCATTTGCCCGTATATACGGTGGTGAGCTTCATGTTCAGCTTATAGGCATCTTTGGCCAGAACCACGTAGTCGGGCAGTTTGACAGTGCGTATATGGGTGTTGGCAAAGGCTCTTGTGCCGATGCTGTCGGTAAGGGCCGGTAGCAATATGGAGTCAATGGGGCACTCGTCAAACAAGCCTGCGGGTATGGCATGGGCCGAGGTGATGGCATAGCTCGTGTTGTCTTTTGTCAAGAAGGGCTTCCCTCCTGTGGCAAAAGTGACCTGTTGCAAGTCTAACTGATGTGTTATGGCAGGCACAGCGTTGCCCGCCGTGTCGCGTCCACAGAGTTTTCGCAGGTAGGCAAGGTCAGCGTTATTGAGCGTGCCTTCAATGCGCAGACCTTGTTTGCGTTGCAATTTGGCCTCCTTTACGCGTGCAGATAATGTGCCGCACCGTTTGACTTTTACTTTCAGGTAGTTATCGGCATACGCCGAACACGGCAGGGCCGCAAGGCATAAGTATGCCACAATGGTTCTAATGTTTGGAAAGTGCATGGTATGTAGTAATGAGTTGATGAGTTGATAAGTTGATAAGTTGATAAGTTGATAAGTTGACGGGTTGACCCGTCACCCCGTCACCCCGTCAACCGTAATACATAAAACGTCTGCATTGTAGCTCGTGCTGCAATGCAGACGTGATATGTGTTGGTGTTCAAACCAATGTTAATAGGAACACCCCTGCTTTAGTGTCGTGGCTTATGCCTGCACGTAGTCGTTGATGTCGGCAGGGTTGAGGTTCATTACAAAGGTGTGGTGCTTGGCAATTTCAGCCTCTGCAAAGTTGGCATACACACGCACGCTCTTGCCAAACATGTCGGCATTGGCAGTGGCGTTGTGCAGCAACAAGTGGAGCATGATGACATCGGCAGCCATCTCCACAAGGTGACGGGCGCAAAGGTCGTGGAAGGGCTGGTCGGCCGCTTCCTTCACGTGGGCCACAGCCTCCTCAAACTTGTCGGCCATAGCCTTGGCACGTGCCTGTATGCCCTTCAATTCCTCGCTCACTTCGGCCTGCTCAAACTCACGCATCTGTGCCAGATACGAGCCATTGGTCACATAGCGTATGGCTGCCACCACTTGCAGTTGCGTGGTGCCCTCGTAGATAGAGGTGATGCGGGCGTCGCGGTAGTAGCGCTGAATAGGATACTCCATCATAAAGCCCGAACCGCCGTGAATTTGAATGGCGTCGTAGGTGTTCTGGTTGCAGTACTCCGAGTTCATGCCCTTGGCCAGCGGGGTGAGTGAGTCGGCCAGTTTGGCATACTTCTTTTGCTCCTTGCGCTCCTCGGGCTCGAGTTTGCGCTCGCGGGCAATGTCGTCGAGTGCCTTGTAGATGTCTACATAGCGTGAGCACTGGTAGAGCAGGGCACGACCGGCGTCGAGCTTGGCCTTCATGAGTGCCAGCATGTCGTAAACGGCCGGGAAGTTGATAATGGCCTTGCCAAACTGCTCGCGGTCGCGGGCGTATGCCAAACCTTCGTTGTAGACAGCCTGCGATATGCCCACGCTCTGTGCCGCAATGCCCAGGCGGGCACCATTCATCAGCGCCATCACATACTTGATGAGGCCCAGCTTGCGGTCGCCGCAGAGTTCGGCCTTGGCATTTTTGTACACCAGCTCGCAGGTGGGGCTGCCATGAATGCCGAGCTTGTTTTCGATGCGGCGCACGTTCACACCGCCTTCGTTTTTGTCGTAAATGAACATTGACAGACCACGGCCGTCGGTAGTGCCCTCCTCAGAGCGGGCCAGCACCAGGTGCAGGTCGGCATCGCCATTCGTAATAAAGCGCTTTACGCCATTGAGCAGCCAGCAGCCCTCCTCCTCAGAGTAGGTGGCCTTGAGCATCACGTGCTGAAGGTCCGAACCGGCGTCGGGCTCGGTAAGGTCCATCGACATGGTTTCGCCTGCGCAGATGCGCGGAATGAAACGGCTGTGCTGGTCCTCGTTGCCAAACTCGTAAAGTGTCTCAATACAATCCTGTAAACTCCAGATGTTGCCAAATCCGGCATCGCTTGCAGCCACCAACTCGGCACACATGGTGTAGGGCGTGATGGGGAAGTTAAGACCGCCAAAGCGGCGTGGCATGGTCATACCGTTGAGGCCAGCCTTGACCATGGCGTCAAGATTGGCAGCTGTGCCGCTGGCGTAATGTACGCGGTCGCCCTCATGGTGAGGCCCTTCAAGGTCTACGCCCTCAGCATTGTCGGCAATGGTAGTGCCGGCCAGTTCGCCGGTGATGTCGAGCACGCGGTCGTAGTTGTCCATCGCGTCGTCAAAGTCGAGCGGCGCATAGTCATATTCGTCCTTGTCGCGGAAGTTGCGCTCTTTAAGTTCCACGATACGCTTCATGAGCGGGTGGTTAAGCTCAAAGCGCAGTTCTGCGTGGTCAGTATAATTATTTGCCATTGTTTTACTTGCTGTTACTCTTGTAATACTTGATAAGTTTAGGTACAACTTCTTCAACCGAGCCTGTGATGATGTAGTCGGCTATTTGGTTGATGGGGGCCTCGGGGTCGGTGTTGATAGAGATGATGATGCCGCTCTCTTTCATGCCGGCCACGTGCTGAATGGCACCGCTTATGCCGCAGGCAATGTACACCTTGGGACGGACGGTCACACCTGTCTGGCCAATTTGCAGGTCGTGCTCGCAGTAGCCGGCATCAACGGCTGCACGGCTGGCACCAACCTCGCCGTGGAGTTCCTCTGCCAACTTGCGCAACAAGTCAAAGCCCTCTTTTGAGCCTACACCGTAGCCGCCGGCCACAATGATGGGCGCTCCCTTCAAGTTGTTCTTGGCCTTCTCCACATGGCGTTCAATCACCTTGACCACGTAGTCTGTCTCGGGCACAAATTTAGCCACGTCTTCATACACAATCTCGCCATTGTAGTATTCGGCCACCTTCTCGGCCTTCATCACGCCAGAGCGCACGGTGGCCATTTGGGGACGGTGGTCGGGATTAACGATGGTGGCCACAATGTTGCCACCAAAGGCCGGACGAATTTGGTAGAGCAAGTTGTCGTAGTGCTTCTTGTTCTTCTTGTCGTCAAAATCGCCAATCTCGAGTGCCGTACAGTCGGCAGTAAGTCCGCTGGTGAGCGATGACGACACGCGCGGACCGAGGTCGCGGCCAATGACCGTGGCCCCCATCAGGCAGATTTGCGGTTTCTCTTGCTTGAACAGGTTGACCAAAATGCTTGTGTGAGGCTTTGAGGTGTAGGGAAAGAGTCCTTCGGCATCAAACACGTGCAGCTTGTCCACGCCGTATGACAGGATATCCTTTTCAACGTGTCCCTTAATGCCAGTGCCAGCCACTACGGCCTCGAGCTGCACACCCAGCTCGTTGGCAAGTTTGCGACCCTTGGTCAGGAGTTCGAAAGACACTTCCTCAACCGTGGTCTTATCTATTTCGCAATATACAAATACGTTATTCATAGTGCTTTATCCAATAGTGTGGCTGTCCAACAATTCTTTTACTAAACTCTCCACATCGGCATCGCTGCCAGTGAGGCGCTTGCTTTCCTTGGCCTTGAACACGATGTTCTGCACGGCCTTCACCTTGGTGGGTGAGCCGGCCAGACCGCATTGGGCAAGGTCGCCGTCTACATCGGCCACACTCCATTGGGCAATGGTCAGATAAGGCTTCTTGTCATACTCCTCGGCATAAGGCAGCCCTTCGGCGGGGCGCTCCATGGGGGCAGAAGCACGTTTGTATTTCATCACCAGTTTGGCGTTGCACGGACGGCAGGGCGCCGCGTTGCCGTTAACGGTCAGCAAAATGGGCATCGGTGCTTCCACACGCTCTATGCCACCGTCAATGTGGCGTGTTACCACCACCTTGCCGTCCTTCACCTCGTCCACACTTGTGACGTAGGTCACCTGGTTGAGGTCAAGTTTCTGGGCCACCTGCGGGCCTACCTGTGCGGTGTCGCCGTCAATGGCCTGGCGGCCGCCCAGCACGATGTCGGGCACACCAATCTTCTTGATGGCCTGTGCCAGTGCATAGCTCGTGGCCAGCGTGTCGGCACCGGCAAAAGCACGGTCGGTGAGCAAATAGCCACCGTCGGCGCCGCGATAAAGACCTTCGCGAATGACCTCAGTGGCACGCGGAGGGCCCATTGTCAGAATATGTACTGTCGAACCGGGGTTCTGCTCCTTCAGGCGCAGGGCCTGCTCAAGAGCGTTGAGATCTTCAGGATTAAAGATGGCAGGCAGAGCGGCACGGTTGACTGTGCCCTCGGGAGTCATCGCGTCCTTGCCCACATTGCGGGTGTCGGGTACTTGCTTGGCAAGCACAACAATTTTCAGACTCATATCTTTCTCTTTCTGTATGTTGTTAAGATTGTTATTACTCAGCTTTTTGTGCCTTGCAAACGATGTGCATACCTTGTGCAAGGCATGGCAAAATTACTCTTTTCTGTTAATCATGCAAAGTTAACTTGTCGTTTTTTGCTGCTCGCGCCAACATCGTGGCATTTCGGAACACGCAAAAGGGGCTTTCCTGGTTTCGCCAATGCGCCCCCTAAATCAACTATAGCGGGCTGACGCCGTAGCGTTGCTTGTTAGCTGCTAACGCGCCAAGCAACTAACAACCCCCGCTACGGCGTCAGCCCATTAGCAATTTAGCACATTGCCACATTAAGCGCTGGTTTTATTGGAAATCAATAATTTCGAGCACATTTTTTGCCTCAAAGCATTGCCGAGCGCATAAAAAGTCGTAAATTTGCACCGCTTTTCCACCAAGCCGCTGTCGGGATGCAGAGTTCCCCGTTAAGCTGGGTCGGGACGGACAACAATACATTTAATTACCCATCAAAGAAATGGCAGATTTAATTAAGATTGCTGAAGAAGCTTTTGCTACCGGCAAGCAGTTCCCCAAGTTCAAGGCAGGTGACACTGTAACAGTAGCATACAAAATCGTCGAAGGTAACAAGGAGCGTATCCAGTTGTATCGCGGTGTTGTTATCAAAATCAACGGTCACCAGGACAAGAAGCGTTTCACAGTGCGCAAGATGTCTGGTACTGTAGGTGTTGAACGTATCTTCCCCATCGAATCACCGAACATCGAAAGCATCGAGGTGAACAAGATTGGTAAAGTACGTCGTGCCAAGTTGTACTACCTCCGTGCCCTCACCGGCAAGAAGGCTCGTATCAAGGAAAAGCGCACTGCGCTCAAGAACGACTAATTTACGTTCACACACATATTTCTGGTGTCTTCAAGGGATATCACGAAATAAAAAGAACAAACTCCGCAACCCCGAACGGGTTGTGGAGTTTTTTTGTTATTGCTGCCCGGTAAAGCGTAAACATGCGAACGGACTCAAGCATCAAACGCTACCGTGATGGGGACTTACTTTTTCAAAAAAATCATCTGCAACGCCTGTTTATGGGCATTGCAGATAAACTTTCCATCTTGTTTTGTGTCTTACCGGACAGCACTAATAGCAAATCTATTGGAAAGTGTTATTTAATGATCTTCCATTCGCCTCCATTACGTGAGCCTCCGATGCGAATTATCCGACCACTTTGTTTCAACTTTTTGATATGGTAAGCAACGCCATCTTCAGTTATGCCACATACAGACGCTATCTCCTTGGCAGTTACCTTGGGATTGTTACCTATTATTTTGAAAATAGTTTCCGTAGTATTGGTAGTTGTTTCCGTAGTATTAGTAGTAGTTTCCGTAGTGATATTTTTGCTGTTTCCCAGTTTAAGATATGTCTCAATCCGATCAGGGTTATTCTTTTCCTCAACTATAGGTGTACTCCAACCATTGTCTTTCCAACCTTTCGCTATTACATCTGCACCAGTGCCACCTTTCTCGCCAATACCCAAGAAAACAAACATCTTTTGAATGACAGGATTTCTGCACACACTGTGTCCTCCTTCGTAGTATTCTTCCATGCTCACAAGCATTGTACCTGGGTTTGACAATACTATACGGTCGAAATACCTGTCTATAACAATGTTGCCTCTCACTGTATATGCTGCATGAATGAGACTGTTGGCAAAAGCTTCTCGCAAAGCTACATGAGCCGTGGTTGTGTTGTTCCTCATCTGCTTATTGTCAAGGCTGAATGGTACTGGCAAAGCGTGTTGTAGTAATGGTAGAACACGGGTAAAAAACTGGTAAAGGTTGGCTTCCCACGTTCCATCGGGATATATACGATTTGTCCAACGTATCTGAGGGTCATCACTCAGATGTTCACGATAGTCGGGAAAAAACTCTTGGCAACACTCAGGGTCGGTAATGCTGTTGGTCTTGCCGAACATAAGCATTCCTGCAACTGTAAAACCTTCGGTTGAAGTGGCTCTATCTTTACGATAGGCACCAATATTTTCCATAAACTGTTTGTCGTCTATCTCTGTCCAAGGATGATTTTCGTGTTTGATATTGTATGCACGACGGTACTGGTGTAGAGTCGGCATATCAATGTCATCAATGGAATATCCTCGTAGGATTCGAGAATCAGCAGATGCCTTCATGTTGTTGGCATCTGAATACATCTGCTTTATCTCATCATCAGTACAGAGATAATCGCCCTCATCTCTACGTTTGTAGGTGTGTCCAAATGGTGTGAGCGTAAGATGTATCGGACGCAAATCGTATTGAGCGCGAGGTATCCTGAAGGCAAGTAGATATTGCCCTCCGTCAGTCTTTATTTCTTCTATGTCGCTCTCAACCAACAGCGGAATATTCACGCACGATTTATTGTGTGCGTCGTCCCAAAACTGTTTCCTGTATTTTGCAATAAGTTCCTCAGAAAGACCGTCTGGCGTGAATTTATGATTTTTCTCTTTCACTCCCAAGACAATTGTTCCGCCGTTAGTGTTGGCTAATGCAGAGAAAGAACGCCAAAATTCAGCTTTTGGAAAACCGCCAGCAGCTGACTTGTATTCCACTTCGGTGTCTTCCTTCAGTTGGAGTTTTAAGCGTATTTGATCTGCTATGTTCATTGTATATTTTGAGCATTAAAATGACTATGCTTCGACTAAGTTTTTAAGCTACGATATCTGTTGGGTTCCGTCAAAATTCGACGTAATTATTATCGTTCCGACGGATAGACTTAAGCTTTGACGGAAATACATTGCTTTTCGTCAAAATTCAACGGATTATTACAAAAGGTGCCAATTACAACCATCTGTTTTAATCATCTTTTCCCAATTCATAGCCTTAAACAAATCTCCCAATAGTCGTAGTAGTTGTTTTTCCGCCTTATTTTGTAAGGCATATTAGCCAATGGCAGCGGAGCTTAGAACGGGTAACCAATGGCGAAGTGCAGGCCGAGGCCGTCCTTAAAGCGCTCGATGTTATAAAAGCCCGATTTGGCAGTTTGGTAGGGCGCGTGCAGGGCAATGCCCACGTCAAAGCGCAACACCAAAAAGTTGAGGTCGTAACGCAAACCGGCACCCGTGCCGAGCGCAATGTGCTTGATGGTAGATGTGGTGATTTGTGAGCCTGGGCGCATAGGGTCGTTGCGCAGCGTCCACACATTGCCTGCATCGAGGAATATGGCTCCGTGCAGGTCACCAATCAAGCGGGCACGCAGTTCGGCGTTAGCCTCCAGCTTTACATCGCCTGTTTGGTCCATGTACGAGTATTTCGAGTTAACCGGGCGATATGAGCCAGGACCGAGGGAACGCACGGTGAAGGCACGTACACTGTTGGCGCCGCCCACATAGAATTGGTCTACATAGGGTGCACTGTTGCTATTGCCGTAGCTGTATATAATGCCTCCAAACACACGTGTGGCAATGTTGATGTCCTTTGTCAGCTTAAACAGCTTGTGTGCCTCGGCTGTAAACTTTACGTATTGCGCAAAGGGGTTGCCAAACAACTCCTTGTTCTTTTTATTAAACTTCTGTCCGGCGGCAGCGTAAATGGCCGAGGTAATGTTGCCCGCCTCCTTGAAGGCAAGCTGCACCCACCAAGGGTTGGTGCGCCACGAGCGGCTTTGGTAAGTAAAGGAGTAGCTGAGCGATGGCACAAACTGGTCGCGCATCGACACATACAGGGCCGGGTTGGCATTCATTATAGAGTCGAAGGTGTGCGTCGTGTGGTTCAGTTTGTCAAAGTCGAGGCTGAAGAGTGTCAGGTCGTGCTGTGCCGTCTCGCGTTTGTACCAATGATAATTGGCGCTGAGGCCCATGCTCACCATGTTGAAAAAGCGCGAGCGGTTCTTCCAGTCAGCATCAAAGGCAAACTGCGTGGTGGCTGGAAAGCGCACCCGTCTGCGGCTGATGCCAGGGAATACAAAGCGTGGAAATTTGAAAGCCAGCTGTGTGCCCAGTTCATAAGAATTGAGCAGCGAGTTGCGCCCGTTGGCACCAGCCCCCGTTTGCCACTCATACGAGCCAAAAATCTTGAACGACACCTTTTCGCCCCCTCTGAAGGCGTTGCGCTTGGCCAGTTCATACGATATGCCCGGGCCCACCTGTTGGTTGCTCTTCAGCGTGGCATTCATTTCGAATGTCGAGTCGTACAGTTTGTCCATCACCGCCGACACCACGAGGTCGAGCGTGTCACAAGTGGCAGTAGTGTCGCGTGGCACATAACTCACGTCCATTTGGCTCAGCACCCCGAGCTGGCCAAGTTTCTCAACCGTCATCTTCTGGTCGCTCAAGCGGTACATCTCCCCCTTGCGGTGTGTAATGGCATGGCGCCACATGTTGGCGCGCAGTGGCATCTTTTTGCCAGCAAAGTAGTAAGTGTAGCGGCGTCGCACAAGTTGTGTGTCGAGCGGTTCGCCGTCGTAGTTGCGAATGCTGATATATGCGCGCCCCATATACCATGGGTGGTCCGCCTTGGCCGGTCGGTTGTCTACGGGCATAACCTGCAGCTGCACAAAGTTTTTGCGTTGTGTCGTGTCAGCGCGGAACGTTGTGTAGTTAGCATTAAAGTAATAGTAGCCATTGTTGCGCAGCAGCGTTTCAATGCGCGTCTGCTCCCCCGACAGGTTCACCACGCTAAAGGCATCGCCCGTTTTCAGCAGTTTGTCCTGCTCGTGCAGCCTGATGAGGCTGTCCATGGGGGCAGGGTAGTTCAAGTACGCTATCGAGTCAAGACGGTAAAGCTGCCCGGCCCGCACATTATATGCCACCTTCGCCTTTTTCGGGTTCTTCAACGACAGAATGTTATAGTCCACCTTGCCATGAAAGTAGCCATAGTTGTGCAGCGTGTTGGTTGCCACCTTGGCACGCATCTCGGGACTTACCTGGCTCACAAGCACTGGTTCGGTGCCAAAAGTCTTGTATATCCATTTGCCCAGTCCGCCTTGGGCGTCATACAACCCGTTGTGCACCCAGAGTCCGATTTTCCAGGGCCAGCTCATGGTAGACGAGCCAAATATGGCATTGTTGGGCGGATAAGCCAGCACGGCGTCCACCTCGGTTTTGGCAGTGGCAAAATCAGCCTCAGTCTGTGCTTGTGCCGCCTTTTGCGCCTTGCGTTCCTCCTTAGTCAGTTTCTTTTTGTTATTAACAAGCAGTTCGTCGGCCCCCAGTGTGCTCTTGCCTTCGATTACACTGTTAATTTTCGACACCGCGTCGGCCACCGCCGTAATCACCCCCACCGAGTCGCGTCCCTTTTTTCGCATCATGGCCGGGTCGTCGGCGTAGGTTATTTTGTCAATGCCCGTATACAGTTGTTCGTCGTCGGGCAAGGCGCGTGTAGTTGAGCAGCCAGCCAGCGCGAGCAGCAGTCCGCAGAGTAACAAGCCGCACGGCACATTGCAAAGTTTATGTTTGTATGTCATCATGTAGTGCTTCATTATCAGTTCTTGCCAGCTGTTTTCTTTTTACTCTTGTTGCGGAATATAAAGAGTTCGCCCAGTTTATCAGTTTTGCGGCGCAGCACAAGGCCGGCTCCCGTCTTGGTCAGCTGTCCTTCGAGCGGGTCTTGCGTGTCGCGGTCGTAGAAAGCCTTCACGTAGCGTGTGGCACCCTGGTCAAGGCGGTATTCCACCGACACATTATTTATAAAGCTCTCCGCCGAGTTCGTGGCATCGGCCCCAGTCGACACCTTGCCGCCAATAATCACACTGATGCGGTTGCCCCAGAAGCGTTTGGCAAACTGGAATGAGTAGTCCGTGGTCGAAGTGCCCGTTTGCGATGTGCCGCTCTCCACGCCCAGGTTAATGTCGATGGTTTTGAGAGCCGACCCCGCAATGTTCTGTATTTCGCTTTGCAAAAAGGCATTCAGCGCATTGTTGGCCTTAAAGCCCGAGCCCGACATCATCGTTTCGTCGGTCATGTACATGCCCGTGGCCATCATCGTTACCGCAGCCTTGCCGCGCTGTTCGGCCGACATGCTGGCCAGTTGGTTCTGAATGTTAAGGTCCTCGGGTGCCTCAATCGTAAACTCCAGTCCCATGTCGTTGAGCGGTTTGGTTATTTTTACTCCCACGTCAAAGGCCACCGAGCGTTGTCTATCGTCCTCAGTCACCACCGCCTTGGTGCGCTCCTTGGCAGCGATGTTAAGCGTCGGGTTCATGACATCACCCGTAAACTGCACAGACGACCCCTGTACAATTTGGAATGTTTTGAGCGGAATGACAGGCAGCTGATACTTCATTTCGCCGCTGTTGGTTGTAAAGAGTCCCGTCATGCGCATATCGCCCTGTTGCGTCATGCGCAGCGTCATGTCGCCGCCGCCCTCCAGTTTTACATAGCTCTGTCCGTCGTCGCTCAGGTTGCAGTGGAAGATGGCCGCATCGCTGATGCTAATGCCCATTGTGATGTCCATGCCGCCGTCCACAGCCTTTTCGGGTTGTACCGTCTGTGTGGAGTCCTTAAAGTTGGTAAACTGCACCAAGTCGTGCAAACGGTCGTCCACCGACAGCGGCGAGTCCTTTAATATATAAGTCACGTCCGTGCGGTCGAGCACCTCCAGTTTGCCGCGCAACGACAAGTTGTCGGTAGTGCCCTTCAGTGTGCCCACATAGTTGGCATACACCTTGCCAAAGAGCATTGACTGCGCCTTTTTGCGCGTGTTGATAAGTTCAAAGTTGTTCGCCCTCATGGCAAAGTCCATGCGCATACGTTCAAAGTCCGACATGTCAAATGTACCGTTCAGTACCATAGGCTCCTTACCTGTTGAGAACAGGCGGTAATCGCTGAAAATGATGCGGCTGTCCTTAATGTCGAGTGCCCGTTCGTCTGTGCGCAAGTCAAAGCCATACACGTCCGAGTAAATGTGTGCCGAGTCGAGGTCGAGCGAGCCGTTAATCACAGGCTTGTCCAGTGAACCATTCACCCTCAGGTCACCTCCCGCAATGCCCTTGAGCACCACGTCGGTGCCGGCCATAAAGCCGTTAAGCATTTGCAGCGGAAAGTCGTGCAGCTGTGCGTCGCCCTCAAAGGTGCCACCGTTGCGGTCAAAGTAAGTACCGTTGCATGCCAGCACCTCCTTGCCGTTAGAGCTGATAAAGGCCGAGGCCTGGTGTTCGCCGCCCGTTTTGGGCAGATACACGGCATCGATGCCCACATTGCCTAAAGGCATGTCCTCATACTTAAAGTTGTCAGCAGTGAGCGATGCCATGGCCGACAACTGCTTGTGCTGGCTGTCGTCCGTCACGTGCACATCGCCGCTCAGCATGCCGCTCAGTTTGGGCATATAGGGCAGTACAGCCGAAAGTTCGCCCAGGTTCACCTGGTTCACACTCACCGTCAGGTCGTTCACCGAGTCCTTGGGTTCACCATATATTTTAAGGCCCGTGCCGTCGTCGGCCAGCAAGTCCACGTCGGCCCGTATGCTGTTGTCCTTGCCAAGGAATATGTAGTTATCCTTGTTCACCTTAAAGTTGCGGTAAGCCAGCACTGGATTTTCGGGATAAAGGTGAATGTTCATTCCGCCGTCAACCAGAGCCGCCTGCAGTCCCACGTCCACACCGCGTTCGCCCTCGCTGTCGTAGTAACTCAGTTCGATGCCCGCCCCCGAGCGCATGACATACGACCTCATGCGCACCTCGAGCGGGTTAGGGTTCTTCTTGCCGTTCTTCACCAAGCCGCGCATCTGCACACCGGTCGAGTCCTGAAATATATGCGTGTCGATGGTGTCGAGCAGCAGTGCGCCCACATTCAGCGCCCCCATGCGTGCATCGCCCGTCATGCCCACATGTGGGTCGGTGTTAAGGTTGACGTAAGCCGACGAGAAAGAGTAGCCCTTCATGCGGGCAATGTTGTAGAGCGGATTGTCGCGTCCGGCGTCAAGGTAAAAGGCCATGACGGGCAGGTACGTTTTAAGTCTTTCCTGGTCAATGTTATAAGTCTTCGCCTCCTTTTGCAGTTCGTTGGCAAAGCGTGCCAAGTGCGTGCCAAGGTGCGGTATGTCGCCCTTGGCCCCAAGGCGCAGTCTCAAGTCTCCGGCCGAAATGTTGGCAGTGGTCGTGTCGCGACTTGTGGCCAGGTCAAACAATATGTCCTTGGCCATGGCACTCATGCGCTGTGTGGTAAAGTGGTTGTTGGCAATGCTGCCGCTCAGCGCGTAGGCCGTAAAAGCCTTGTTGGCAGTGGCCTTGATGTCGATGTCGGTACCAAAATACAGCGTGTCGGCCGTCACCCCAAGTTTTTTCAAGTCAATGTTAGGCAGCGAAGCCTTCACCGCCACCTCGTAGTTATGTCGGCCGAGCAGCGCCTCAATGTGGCCATTGCCCTGCAGCAGCGGGTTGTCGGCCTCAAAGTGTGCCACCGCCTTGCCTCCGCGTAAATTGGCTTTGACACTGATGCCCCCAAGCGGATAGCGCTCATAGCTTAGCGCGTCCACCTTGGCGTCAGCTGTCAGCGAGGCCCGTGGCGACATCACGTCCCACCCCGAGCCCGAAGCCCGCAGTGAGCCGCTGAATGGTCCCACCGGCACACCGCGCACAATGCTGGCTATGGGCAGTTGGTGCGCCGTGGCCGCCACCCTGTACGTTTCGCGTTTAACGTCCAGTTTAGCCTTGGCCGCCAGTGAGCCGCGTCCAATGCCCGCCTTGATGTCAGCATCGTAGCGGCTGCCGTTAAACGCCGCCTTGCCGCGCAGACTCAGTCCATCGGGCACATTGATGCTCTGTTTGAGCGACGCCGGCATAAGTTGGCGCACAGCGGCCATACTCTTGGTGCGCAGGTTAAAGTTGAACTTGCCGTTGCGCCAGTCCTTCGTCACATAGTTGGTGTAGCCGTTGGCCGAAGTCTGCAGCACCCCGGGCATGTTTAGCGTGAGCGAGGGCAGCCTCAGGTGGTCAATGTTACCGCTCACGGTGCCCTTAATGGCTAGCGGCTTGTGCGGCAGCGCGCGCAAATAAGCCTTGTCCACATACCCCGTGGTCAGGGTGCGTATGTCGTCATAGCCAATGCTGGCGTCAACCATGGCCTGGCAGTGTCCGCCCTTGCCTGCGCTGAACGCCTTGAAGTCGAAGGCCACATCGGCATCAATGCGCGAGGCCGGAGTGCGCAGTTGCAGAGCCGGCAATCGCAGTTGCGTAGTGTCCATGTACACACTGCCGCTCAGCCGCGTCACGTCAAGTCCGCACTTCTCGTGCAGCGTCAGTCCGCGCAGTCCGGCTCGCAACACCCCCTCATTGTTATAGCTCAGTGTGTCGAGCATGAGCGTTAAGCGTTTCACCGCTATGTGGTTAGGGTCGATGCCCGCCACGGGCTTAATGTAGGGAATGTCGTAGTTTACATCACAGTCTTGCAGTTGCAGCGTCTTCACCGCATAGTAGTTGCGTCCCGTGTCAAAGGCCCCGCCGCGCAGTGCGGCCCGTCCCAGGTTGGCATAAATGCGCATCGAGTCGCCCGGCATTTGCAAGTGCACTTTGCTGCGTTCAATATCCACCTTCTTCACTGCAATGTTCCATTTCGCCTTGCTCTCGGTAGTATCCTTTTTGGCCGTGTCGCTCAGTGTTACATAAATGTCGGCATCGTGCAGACGGGCATGGTCCAGGTTAACGAGTTCTTTTTCCCAGTCCACGCCGTGTGCGGCCGCTGTCAGTTGGCCCGCATGTCCCTTAATGCGAGTGTCCGAAATGTAGCTTTTCGTGTCAATCACCAGTCCATACAGTTCAAAACCGTCCACATCGGCCCGTCCCTCAAACAGAGGCATGAGTTTAACGTTCAACCGCAGACGGTCGGCATTGAGCAGTGTGTCGCCTTTTTCAACGGCAGTCATGTGGTGTACGGCCAGGTCGAGTGGAAAGGCCAGTCTCACTTTGTCAATGCGCACGTCCATGCCCAAGTTGCCCGACAGGTAGTTGGCCACTTGGTGCACAGCAAAGTTTTGCACGGGGGGTATGTATAGCAGTATGGCTAACAACAAAAAAAGCGCGATGGGGGTAGCCACCGTTATGCCGAGCCATTTAAGTGCTTTCTTTATAGGTTTCTTCATGTTGCAAAGATAGTGCAAACCGAGAGCAATACAAAACAAGCTTGCTTGTTTTTACTCAACTTCCGGATTTAGCAAGTGCGGGCTGAATCATCGTGCAAGGCGAATGCAATCAAGCTTGCTTGAATTGCTGAGCCGCAGCCGATGATGTCAATAAAGGCCCAAGTATTTACTTAGCCCAGGGCAAGCGAAGCGGCACCCTGGGTTGATATGAACGCAAAAGTTACGCCCTGTAAGGGCAGAAGTAACAGAGCTTTTACTTTTGCCCTTACAGGGCGCGACTGCTTCAACACGCGATACCCAGGGTGCCGCTTCGCTTGCCCTGGGCTATGAAGAACATTGGGCCTTCAGCCCGCACTTGCTAAATCCGAAACTTTAGTTATGTAGCTTATGTTTTCCGCGCTAAGCGGCTGACACAAACGTTATATCTTATGTTCTTTTGTTCTTATGTCCTCCGCGTTAGCGGTTCGCTACGGCGTCAGCCCTTATGTTTCTTTGGCCACGCGGACGTTAGTCCGTGGCCAGCCGCGCAGCGGCCTTTTGTGTATCTTATGTAAACTTATGTTGCTTATGTTTTCCGCGCTAAGCGGCTAACACGAACGTAAATTCTTTTGTTCTTATGTCCTTTTGTTCTTATGTTCTCCGCGTTAGCGGCAAACCTTATAGAGCGTAGCATTCTGTTAAGCATTCGTTTCATGGTAGTCAATACAATTTGCTTTATTACAAAAGTAAAGTGCTGCAAAGGTAACACCGAGGCATTGCATTCAACAAAAAAAGTGTACAATTTGTACACAAATATTTGTCCTCTCCCCGTTATCCCTCTTGTAAAAGAGTGCGTGCGTTTTTACTGCCATCTTACACTTTTTGTGCGTAATAGATTGATATACAGAGGTTTCAAGAGTGTAAGATGATTTCAAGGTATCTTACACACCCCTGCACACATCTTACACACTACACCCCGCAGCCAAGTAGCCGATTTGTACGTATGCGGTGGGCCTTACACCACTGGGACGTAGAAAAATCTGTCGGAGCAACAGACTTTTCTGCTCCCCTATGCCGTGACATCGCCCTCCCGTGCTTGTGCCGTATGGCAGCGTGTGGGGTGTGTAGGATGCGTGTAGGTGATATTGGCAGCATCTTACACTAAGCAAAGTGTTGACAATCAATGAGTTGCAGCGTGTTAGTGTAAGATGCAAGATACACTGTAAGTAAAGCTTTTGTAGTATGGTAAAAGCCCCGCAAGCACTAAACGCAAGCACTAAACGCTACCACTAAACGCAAGCACTAATGGGGGCGACGCGTCCCGCGTCGGGCATTAAGGAAAAGACTCATACTCCAAATAAAGGCTCACAAACAGTGCTAATTACAGGCGCAGTTTATGCTATACGACATAAATTAAGGAGTTTTATAGTGATTAAGGCAGTGCCAAAGTGCGCAAACTGTTTACATTTGCGGTGTCTGAAATATAAAGTACTACACACACTTAACCCGTTGGTGGAAACCTTGGTTAACGGGTTAACAATTTGACAGGTAAACAAGTAAGTATGCCATGCGCTGCTTATCATGTCAAGACTTGAATAGTTAGCAACTTAAAAAGGCTTGAAAAACTTACCCGTTAACCCGTTAACTCGTCGACTTGTTTACCAACACATTATTGCAACCTACTATTTATGAAAAAGTTAGCATTCTTACTCATAATGGCCCTTGGCACACTTACGGCCTCGGCCCAAAAGACACCCCATGCCATTGGTGCGCACTTTGGTGGCTCAACCATCGACCTTGAATACCAATATCACTTTAGCAAGCGCAACTTCCTCGATCTGACAGCGGGCGTGTTCAACCTCAGCGACGGCTTTGCCCTGCAGGGCGTTTACAACTGGAACATCAAGCAGTGGCCCGGCTGGACGCCACGTTTCGCCACATGGAAACTGTGGGGCGGCTTTGGTGCTGGCGTAGGCTATTACGACCACGACGACTACGAGGGTGCATTCCTCGGTCCGGTAGGCACATTAGGGTTTGGCTTTACGCTGAAAGATGTGCCTTTGACCCTTGGTGTGGACTATCGCCCCATGGTAGCCATCAACTTTGGTCATGGTGATGCCTTGATAGACCGCGGTTTCCGCAATATCGGTGTCACGCTGACATACAGATTTTAGCACAACGTGTGCTGCGTCCGCCGTCTTGCCCGAAAGTCATTCGGGTGAGGCGGCGGAGGTTTTTGGGTGCGTATTTATTATAAACGTAAAGTGCGAACGGTTTCAAGCATCAAACGCAAGCACCAAACGCAGGCACCAAACGCAAGCACTAATGGGGGCGACGCGTCTCGCGTCGGGATAGAGAAAGGAGGAAAATACGTACTCTACTAAATAATAGCTGCATATTTTCCCGACGCGGGACGCGTCGCCCCCATTAGTGCTTGCGTTTCTTCAAGCACCAAACCCCGCCACAAAACGCTAGCTCTAATGGGGGCGACGCGTCTCGCGTCGGGATAGAGAAAGGAGGAAAATACGTACTCTACTAAATAATAGCTGCATATTTTCCCGACGCGAGACGCGTCGCCCCCATTAGTGCTTGCGTTTGGTGCTTGCGTTTAGAGGTAGCGTTTGGTGCTTGCGTTTAGAGGTAGCATTGGGTGCTTGCATTTGGTGCTTGCGTCCGTTCACATATTTACGTTTTACCGGGCAGCCCAAAAAGAATTAATGGAGGCTGCGTCTCCACGAGCCTCCATTAACCAACACAAAAACTAAACTAGACTTAACTAAACTATTTGAAAGCGTTATCATCACGACAACTTGATAATGCAAATATATAACAATGTTATTAACAAACAAAGGTTTTGCAAAGAAAACTTTACAAAACCTTTGTTTTTAACATTTTGACGTGCTGTTCAGCATAATATTATCGAGAATAACCATGGCCGCCATGGCCTCGACAATGGGCACGGCGCGGGGTAATACACAGGGGTCGTGGCGGCCACGGGCCTTGAGGGTAGTGGGCTGTCCGTTGATGTCGACCGTTTGCTGCTCGCGCAACAGGGTGGCCACGGGTTTGAAGGCTACACGGAAGTAGATGTCCTGCCCGTTGCTCAGTCCGCCCTGAATGCCGCCGCTGTGGTTGGTGCGGGTGGTGATGCCGCCGTGGCCGTCGGGCACAAACACGTCGTTTTGCTCACTGCCGCGTGCGCTGACTCCGGCAAAGCCCTCGCCATATTCAAAACCCTTGACGGCATTGATGCCAAGCATGGCGGCTCCAAGCTGTGCATGCAACTTGCCGAAGGCTGGTTCGCCAAGTCCTACGGGGCAGCCTTCGATAACACCAGTGATGATGCCGCCAATGGTGTCGCCCTCGGCCTTGACGGTGCTGATGAGCTCGGCCATTTGTCGGGCTGCAGCAGGGTCGGGGCAGCGCACGGGGTTGCGCTCAATTTCGGCAAAGTCGTAATCCTTGTAACTGCCGCTCAGTGCGATGGAACCTACTTGTGAGGTGTAGGCTGTGATGCGTATGCCCTTTTGGCGCAGCACCATCTTGGCAAAGGCTCCGCCTACCACGCGGGCTATGGTTTCGCGTGCCGAGGTGCGTCCGCCGCCGCGGTGGTCGCGTATGCCGTACTTGGTTTGATAGGTGAAGTCGGCATGTGAGGGACGGAACACTCGGCGCATGTTGTCGTAGTCGGACGAATGCTGATTTTCGTTGCGTACCAAAAAACCTATGGGGCAACCGGTGGTTGTGCCCTCAAACACGCCCGAAAGGATTTCGACTTTGTCGCCCTCCTTGCGGTCGGTGGTGAGTTTGCTCTGACCGGGTTTGCGGCGGTCGAGTTCGTGTTGTAAAAAGTCCATGTCAACCTTTATGCCGGCTGGCATGCCGTCGATGACGCCGCCTATGCCGGGCCCGTGGCTCTCGCCAAAGGTTGTGAGGCGGAATATTTGGCCAAAAGTGTTCATGTAGTAGGGGGGAAAAGGGTTAGTGGGTTAATGGGTTATGGTGTAACGGGTTAACAAGTTGTTTGGCTCACTTGGTTAGGCTTCGCTGTGTCAAACAGTCGTTACCAGCCCTGTGTGAGGTACAAAACATATCAACTTGTTAACCCGTTATCCTGTCATGTTGCTAAGCAGGTATTTTCGAACACCTATTTACTTGTGGCAACCGCAACCTTCGCCGTGTTCGTGCTTGCCGCAGCATTCGCCTTCGCCATGCTCGTGCTTGCCGCAGCAGCCTTCGCCGTGTTCGTGGTGATGGCCACCGCAACCGCCTTCACAACCGCCTTCGCAGTCGCCGCCGCAGTTGCAGCCTTCGTGGTTGATGAGCGCTTGAATTTCCTCGTTAGTGGCATCGCGCATGGTTACAACCTGGCCCTTGAAGTGGAGGTCCTTGCCGGCGAGCGGGTGGTTGAGGTCGATGATGACGGTGTTGTCTTTGAGCTCGAGCACAAGTCCCTGAAAGCGCATGCCGTCGGCATTAACCAGGGGCAGTACGGCGCCGGGGTAAACCATGTCTTTGTCGAAGCGGCCGTTGATGGCAAATGTCTCCTTGGGCAATTCGATGACGTGGTCCTGCTCGTAGGGGCCATAAGCCTCGTCAACTTTCAGCACAAAGTCGAAAGCTTCGCCTTCGGTTAGGGCCAGTATCTTGTTTTCAAAAGAGTCGAGTGCAATGCCAAGGCCCGAGATAAACTGGAAGGGGTGCTCGATGGGAGCCTTCTCAACCAATTCGTGAATGCCTTTGTCGTTGTCGGTGTACAGTTCGTATGCTACTGTTACATACTTGTTCGGTGTCTGTTGTTCCATAAATAATAGTTGGTGCGTCTGGCCCGTGGCAAGTACGCAATGTTATGGGGCGTTAGCCCTTTTATTGATAATAAGATGATGCTTGTGCTTATGCCAGTTCGAGGTCGAACTCCTTGCGCAGCATTTCGAGTGCGGGATAGCGTTGCAACATCGACTTGTAGCGCTCAAGACGGCTTGTGGCGCGGCGCGGCATGTTGTTGGGTGCTATTTCAAAGTGCAGCGTGATGTAGTCGTTGCGCAGTTGTGTACGCAGATAGTTCATCAGCGATATTTGCTCTTGGCGCATGGTGGCCTCTACCAGTTCGTTTTCGACCACCGCCTTAACGCTCCAGGTTTCGGTGTCGAGTTTGAGCGGCATGCTTTTCATGCGGCCGGCGGTGGCAGCCTTCTCCTTGGGCAGCTGCTGTGCGTAGCGAAACCAGTAGTAGGTCAGGCGGTCGTCGTTGAAAGGCGTATTAAGCTTTTCGGCCGGCTGTTGCGCGGTGGTGGCCTGTGTGGCTCTGGTGGCTGCTGGCGCTTTGCCCGTGTTGTTCTGCTTTTGCAGCTCCTCGCGTATGGACAGCACTTTGACATTGTGTGTGATGCGCTTGCCGCTGTTATTGGACGCGGCAACGAGTTGCTGGTAGGTGCTTTGTGTGGCCAATATGCCGCTGGGGGTATTGGCAGGGCTTGCTGCAGCCGGTGTTTGCGCGGCAGGTTGTGCGGTGGCAGTGTGAGGGGTGGTACCGTTGGCGGCAGGGCGTGCGGCAGCCACTTGGGGCGTGGTGGTGGAGATGGGGCGCGCAGCTACGGCTGAGCCAGCGGCTGCATGCTTGAATATGGGTTTAAGTCGTCGTGTAGGGCGACGCCCACACCCCGTGTCGTCATCGCCCACGGCTGCTTGTGCCACCTCTATCAGCGTGAGCTCTACCAGCAGGCGCTTGTTGCGGGCTGTGCTGTAATGCCTGTCGCAGTCGTTGCACAGCTTGAGGGCGCGGTAGAGCAGTTTAGGCTCGCAGCGCTTGGCTTGCTCGTGGTAGTTTTGGCGCACACGCTCGCTCACATCGAGCAAGGGGAGCGTCTGCTCGTCGCGGCTCATGAGCAGGTTGCGGAAGTGGGTGGCCAATCCGCCAATGAAGTAGTTGGCCTCGAACCCTCGGTTGAGTATGTTGTTGAGCTTTGTCATGGCCGTGGGAATGTCGCCTTTGATGAGCGTGTCGGTCATGCCAAAGTATTCGTCGTAGTCGAGCACGTTGAGGTCTTCGATCACCTTTTGGTAGGTGATGTTCCCCTCGCAGTAGCTTGTCACCTGGTCGAATATGGAGAGCGCATCGCGCATGCCGCCATCGGCCTTTTCGGCAATGACGTGCAGTGCTTCGGGCTCGTAGGTGATGCCCTCCTTGCCAGCCACATATTCGAGGTGCTTGATGGTGTCGGCCACGGTGATGCGTGCAAAGTCGTATATCTGGCAGCGGCTCAATATGGTGGGCATGATTTTGTGCTTTTCGGTAGTGGCAAGCACAAATATGGCGTGTGCGGGCGGCTCTTCAAGCGTTTTGAGAAAGGCATTGAATGCAGCCTGCGAGAGCATGTGCACCTCGTCGATGATAAACACCTTGTAGCGTCCTATCTGTGGGGGAATTTGCACTTGTTCAATCAATCCGCGAATGTCATCGACACCATTGTTAGATGCGGCATCAAGCTCGTGTATGTTGTATGAACGTTGCTCGTTGAAGGCTTTGCAACTTTCGCATTCGTTGCAAGCTTCGCCGTTGGGAGTGGGCGAGAGGCAGTTGATGGTTTTTGCAAAAATACGCGCACAGGTGGTTTTGCCCACACCCCTTGGCCCGCAAAACAGGTAGGCGTGTGCCAATTTGCCTTGCGATATGGCGTTTTTGAGTGTAGTGGTAAGTGCGTGCTGGCCAACCACGCTGTCGAAGGTGGCGGGCCGGTATTTTCGTGCAGATACGATATAGTTGCTCATGTTGCGATACGGATGACTAAGTTGCACAAAGGTAGTGTTTTTTTTTGATATGTGTGCGACGGCAAATTGCTAAGTTGAAAAAAAGGCAGTACCTTTGTGCCGTCAATTAACCCAGCCCCGTTGGCATACTTGATTGGCGGACTGGCGGTGCGAGGCGTTGCCGGCCGGGTATTTTCGGTCCTGCCATGGGGCTTAAGGGTGGCTCTAATAATAGTAAACCATTATAGCAAAATGTCATTCTCTTACATCTTTTCGCGATTAGACGTGCAGCAGATAGCAAGTGCTTTTATCGTATTGTTTGCCGTCATCGATGTATTGGGGTCGACCCCTGTGTTTATCACCCTTAAGCAGCAGGGGCGCCCTGTCAATGCTTGGAAGGCTACGCTCATCTCTCTTGGCTTGTTGCTTGGCTTCTTTTTTGCCGGTGATGCCATGCTGCGACTGTTCAACGTAGATATTGCCTCATTTGCCGTGGCAGGTTCGTTGGTCATATTTCTCATGTCGCTTGAGATGATACTTGATGTGGTGATATTTAAGAATATGGGCCCTATCAAGTCGGCCACGCTCATACCGGTGGTGTTCCCCCTGTTGGCAGGTGCGGGTTCGTTTACAACACTGTTGTCGCTGCGTGCAGAGTATGCCACCGTCAACATATTGATAGGTTTGTTGCTCAACATGATTTTTGTATTTATCGTGTTGAAAGCTACCGAGAAGGTGGAGCGCATCATATCGCCCGCAGCCATCTACCTGTTGCGCAAATTCTTCGGCATCATTCTGCTGGCCATATCGGTACGTTTGTTTACCGCAAACCTGAGCACCCTGATGCAGAATTTGGGGTAGCAGAGTGTGCAGACGAAATGTCGTTCGTTGCCATTTCTGAGGTGGGGAAGCTTTAACGAATTGAATGATGGTTAAGAGAACCCTCCAATAGAATAGCCATGCTTTGTATGAAGCGTTATGGGGCTAAAATCAAAGGGAATGCCTTGATTTCTGAAAATCAAGGCATTCCCTTTGACTGTGTTTGCAATGGTCTTATATAAATAGTCAAAATGCACTCGAAATTCTGTTCTGATTGTAAAAAGACGTGTTCAGACAAATACTCTGTGTAAATGTGGTTCTCAAAAACATAATTTGCATTTGGGAAAACGATAGCGTGCGAACAAGCGCAAGCACCAAACTCTACCATTAAACGCGACCATTAAACGCTACCTCTAATGGGACGCGTCGCCCCCATTAGTGCTTGCGTCTTGTAGTAGCGTTTAGTGCTTTACCTGTTAACCCGTTAACTTGTCAACTTGTTTACTAATTCCGCCAACGCGTAAACCTTATGTTATTCAACCTTCTTGGCCGTTTCAATTATTGTATCCACCCCGCGCTGGTAATCCTCGTCGGTTATGTCGACCTTCATGTCGGGGTCGATACCCATTTCGGTCAGTTGCATCTGGCGGTCGTACATGGGGCAGGCCGAGAAACGTATGCCCCAACCGTTGGGCAGTTCGGCATTGAACGGCATGCCCGCACCACCGCCAGTGCGGTCGCCCACGATGGTGACGTTGGGCAGCCCTTTAAGAAACATGACAAAGCTGTTGGCGGCACTGTAGGTGCGGCGATTGGTGAGCACAGCCACCTTGCGCTGCCAGCGCAGCCCCTCAAATGGCTTGATGCGTATGGCCTCGGGGGTGGAGAAAGCGTTGTGGGCGGAGCCCGTTTTGTGACACATATAGCCCCCAATAATTTCGTCGTTGATGAAGAGTGAGGCCAGCTTTTCGGCAGAGGTGAGCATACCGCCACCATTGCTGCGCACGTCAACAATCAGCATGGTGCAGGTGCTGAGGTAGCTCATTATTTCGTGCAAGTTGCCGCTGCCAAAGGCGTAGTCGAAGGAGGCGCAGCGTATGTAGCCCACATTGTCGGGCAGAATGCGGTATTTCAGTCCGCTGGTTTGTTGGTACTCGTCGCTGCGGCCAAGGTAGCGGCGCTCAAGCGAGTCGCTTTGGTTCATGGGGTAATCGTCAAACCACCGCCCATAGCGGCTCACATTGTGGGCGGCCGACAAATTGACGTGGCCGTCGCGCAATTCGCAGGTCATGTTGGAGAGCACTTCAAACAGTTGTTTGTCAGTCATCTGCTCGTTTATCATGGCAGCATAGCGGCTGTGCACATTGTCCCAGTCCAGACCATAAGCCTCCTTTTTATAGTCGAAAAAGCAGTAGCGCGTGTTGAGTGTTTGCCACAGTGCCTCAAAATTGCCCCGCTTGTTGTTGTCGGGCACACTTTCGGTTACGCATGAGGTCAGCAGGCAGGTGCAAACCATCAGCGTGGCGTATGTGATGAGGCGCAGAAACTTATATACTTTTGTCATAGCCGTACCAGTTTGCGTGTGTAACCTATCATGAATGTATGGCGCCAGGCGTGTCGCTTGAGTCCGCCTAATTTGCTTTGGCGTACATCGGCCAAATAGCCTAACGTGATGCGGGCCCTTTTGACGGGAAGCACCACCTCAGACAGCAGCCTTGCCGTAGGGCAGTTGCCGGGGTGAGTAAAGTGTATGATGCCCGACGAGTGGCCAAGCGAAAATATTTCGTAATACGACTGCCCATATTCGGGGGCGAATTGCACCCCCATCATTTGGGCATCAACCTGCACACGCGCCAAGGTAGGTTTCTTGAAAAGCGCAAAGTGATATTCGGCCAGTCCCGAGGCACAGAGCGCCAGGCCCAGGCGCCCTTGTGCGGGATTGTTGCCATTGCGCGTGTTGTAAGTAAAGCCGCCCGAGCCCTCGAGTAGTCCGCCGGCAGCCAAACGCCAGTGGCGGGTTGGGCGCCAGTTGTAGTGCCAGCCGCCGCTGGCGGTAAATTCGGTGTCAAGGTATTTGCCATCGTCGGTGGGCGATTGGGCATAAGCGCCATGCACGCTGTATAGCCCAGCCACTGTAACATGGCCGCGCCCCCAGTGCGCCAATCGTTCGGTGCGGTTGAGCACGACGAGGTTGGTGCCGTGATAGGTGAGTGGCGACAGGTAGGTGTCGAGCAAACTGGCGCTGCCTGCTCCCCACAACCATTGTCGTTCGGTGGTGTGCGGTATGTCGGGAGTGTGCAGTGTGCTGGTAGCGCACGTGTCGCAACGGTTGGTTGGGGCATTGTGAGGGCGTGCCGGCACTGCTGCCAAAGCACGACTTTGCGCCCCGGCCATCATGGTGATGGCCAAGGCGCAAAGCCAAGTGTAAACTATGCGTGTGAGCATTGTATGGTATATGAAAGAAAGGGGGTGGGGGTTACTTGCTCTTTTTAAGTCCCTTGTAGGCGAGGAATGCCACCACCACTACGGCACAGGCCAATATGACATAGCCAATTTCGTGACTGTAGCGTGAAGCAAGTTCGGCCACGTCCTTGGTCGTTTTAAGGTCGGTTTGAGTGTGAATGATGTAGCCCAGCGAGGCCAGTACGGAGTTCCACACGCCAGCGCCCAGAGTGGTGAAGAGCAGAAAGCGCCACACATTCATGCCAGCCAAACCGGCCGGAATGCTGATAAGCTGTCGAACGGCGGGCACCAGGCGGCCAAAGAAGGTGGACGTGGCGCCGTGCTCGCGGAAGAAAGCCTCGGCATGTTCCACCTTGGCGCGGTCGATAAGGCACATGTGGCCCAGGCGGCTGTCGGCAAAGCGGTACACTATGGGGCGTCCTAACCACTTGGCCAGATAATAGTTGACAAGGGCACCCACATCGGCACCCAGCGTGGCTATCACTATCACCATTATGATGTTGAGGTGGCTGTCGTCCATCATGGCAAGGAATGCCGCGGGGGGCACTACCACCTCGGAGGGAAATGGTATGAACGAACTCTCGATAGCCATGAACACAAACACCCACCAGTAGTTGAGGTTGTTCAGTACAAAGTCAATAAGGAATTGCATGTGTGTCTTATATCAGTAATTAAGTGTGAGTAAATATAAGTGGATAGTTGCCAGGGTGAGAAGTTAACGGGTAAGTTTGCCCGATATTTTAAGTTTCTGACTATCTGACTTTAACCTGTCTCGAGTTTCGGCTTTAGGTTTGCACGGGCTGAAAGACGCTACCACCAAACGCAAGCACTAAGCGCTACCACCAAACGCAACCATCAAACGCTAGCTCTAATGGGGGCGACGCGTCCCGCGTCGGGATAGAGATAGGAGTTAAATACGAGCGCTACTACTGCTAATAATAGCTGCATATTTTTCCGACGCGAGACGCGTCGCCCCCATTAGAGGTAGCGTTTTCAGACCGTACTCGTCTAAAATCCGAAACTTGGGTGACATAATAAGTAGCGTAAGGCATACTTACTTGTCAACCCGTTACCCATTAACCTGTTAACCCATAAACCAAGCATTCTGCCAACGGGCGTGCTATGGATTGGCAGCAGTAACCTTCTGCACTCTGATGCCCACATCGGCAATGCCGGGCAGTATTTCGCGGCGCATGATGTGGCTGATGCTGATGTCGGCACTGGCGCCGGCAGCGATTTGCTGTTGTTGCCAAGGCATGTCGTATTGGTAGATGGTCACGCCGTGCCCGTTGGGGTCGCCGCGTTGGTTGGTGAGTTTGAACATCACCGTGTCACACAATTCGCGGTTGGGGTTGTGCCAATGCTGGCGAACCACCAGCCACAGCGACTGAAAGGGGTAGGGCGTTGACGACGACGTGCGCACCCCGAGGTCGATGCGGTATGTGCCGGCAGTCTTTACCGTGTCAACGTGAAATTTCAGCGTGTCGCCGGGTTCCCAGCCCTCCACCGGGGTAGAGCAGTAGTTAAATGCCAAAGGCTTGTCTTCACAACCCGTCATGATGCCGGCCAGGGCACTCAACCCACAAAGCAACGCAGCCATGCAAAGCGGTTTGCACAGTGCGTTCGGTGTGTGTAGTATGTATTTAGCCAATGTATTCATGCCACCAATTCGTGTCAACTAATATCGAACATCTGCTTATGCCTCGGGCATATCAGGTTTAGTGTTGCCTTGCGGTCTGTTGTTGCGGTTGTTGTCGCGTCGTTCGCGTCGGTTGTTGTCATTGCGTCGCCGGTTGTTGTCGCGTCGTTCGCGTCGTGGCGGCTGTCCGCCTTCGCCTTCGTTGCCTTGTTTGTTCTCGGCAGTGTTGCGCTCCTTGTTGTTGCGTTCGTTGTTGCGGCGGTCGCGTCGGTTGTTGCGGCCCTTGTTGCGTCGCGCCTTGTCAAAGCGTGTAAGGTCATCTTGTTCAGCCAGGTCGACGGGGCGTTTTGGCTCAGCAGATGCCTCGTTCGTCAGCGACTCCGGTTTCTCGCCCGCAGCGTTCATAGCCAGCACCTCTTTGGCGCGCTCGGCGCTGATGGTCACCAGGTTGGCAGCCAGTCGGCGGTCGGAACTATAGGTCACCTCGCCGGCCAGAATGTCGGCTTTGAAGAAGTAGAATGTACCGTCCAGCGTTTCGAGCGTGGCATTGCGTTCAGGCAGTTTGCGTGCCGCCTCCATGTAGGTGTCCACCTCGTAGTTGAGGCAGCATTTCAGTTTGGCACACTGCCCCGCAAGTTTCTGCGGATTGGGCGTGATGTCTTGAAAACGTGCCGCAGCAGTGCTCACCGAACTAAAGTTCTTCATCCACGTAGCGCAGCACAACTCACGTCCGCACGGACCGATACCGCCAATGCGACCGGCCTCTTGTCGTGCGCCAATCTGCTTCATTTCTATGCGCACGCGGAAAGCCTCGGCCAGCACTTTAATCAGTTTCCTGAAGTCAACGCGTGCATCGGCAATATAATAAAATATAGCCTTGTTGCCATCGCCTTGATATTCCACGTCGCCAATTTTCATTTGCAGCTCCAGGTCCTTGGCTATTTGTCGCGAGCGTATCATAGTGTCGTGCTCGCGCGCCTTGGCCTCCTCATACTTCTCCATGTCGGCAGGGCGTGCCTTGCGGTAGATGCGCTTTATTTCGAAGTTAGGCTTGAGGTTAGCCTTCTGCATTTGCAGCAACACCAGTTTGCCTGTGAGCGACACCACGCCGATGTCGTGGCCCGGTTGCGCTTCAACAGCCACAATGTCGCCCTTTTGCAGGTCGAGGTGGTTGTCGTTGCGATAAAAGCCCTTGCGGGTGTTTTTGAACTGTACCTCAACAAAGTCCGTTGTGTCAACATTCCCCGGCACATCAGCCAGATAGTCGTACGAGTTGAGTTGGTGGTCGCTGCGTCCGCAGCCATTGGCCGGCAGTCCGCGCAGGTTGCTATCGCCCCATTTGCAAAAGTCGCGTCCTTTGCAGTGGCAGTTGTCCTCGCAGCCAGCCGTGCAGCCGTCGCCCGAACAGTGCAGGCAAGTGTCTGCCTGGTTCAGTGCGTCGTCTGTGGTGTTTGCGGGTATGTTGTTATCTTGAGTCATTTTATGATAGAAAGGTTTAGACAAACAGCGCTGTTTTTAAGTAGGTGTTCAAAATTATTTTATACAATCAATAGGTGTCATTTTCACATTGAAAGCACATTCTCGAGACGCATCTGTTTCCTTCGGCCTCGGTCACATAGCCCGCTATGCTCCCTCACCCGAAGGAAACATCTGCGCCCCGATAATGCACTTTCAATGTAAAAATAATTTTGAACACCTACTTATTGAATCAGCAGCATGATCATTTTTAGCGAAAAGTCGAAGAACACCATGTTGGCGTTCACATTCTGCTCAATGTCGCGTTGTGCTGCCGCTATTTCGTCACTGATGCCAATCACGTTGCGTTCGTTGATAAAACGTGCAAAGTTAACGGCAAAGTCGGCCTCTTGTTTGTTCATGTAGTTGAGGTCGGCATTATGAAAGTTATATATAAAGTTTTCGCGCACCAAGCGTTGTGCATAGTCAAGGAAAGCCTTTTGCTTTTCGCGTCCCCAGCCGGCCAGTTGTTGTGACCACTCATACAAGTCCTTAATTTTGCGCATATAGCACAGGCGCATGAACAGCACAAACAGGTCGAAGAATTGCGCTTTGTCGGCATTCATTGTCACCTGGTCGAGTGCGTTCACAAAACTGCCGTTGGCAGCGCGTGCCACCATGCGTGCGTCGTCGGGTTGCAAGCCATTATGCTGTTGCAGCGCATTGGCTATGTCGTCGGCCGAAAGCGGTGCAAAATCAATGCGTTGTGTGCGGCTCAGTATGGTAGTGAGCAGCAGTTCGGGGTGATCGGCCGTTAGAATGAACACCGTTTGCGAGGGAGGCTCTTCAAGCACCTTGAGCAATTTGTTGGCACATTCGGCATTCATCTGTTCGGCCAGCCACATCACTACTACGCGGTAGCCCCCTTGGCTGCTCACGTTGGCCAGTTTGCCAATGATGTTGTCGGCTTCGGCCACATTGATGAGTGACTGCTGCTTCTCCACCCCCATGCGTTTGAGCCACGTTTGCCGGCTGAAGTAAGGCGTTTCAGCTATTTGCTTGCGCCATTCGGGCAGATACTGGTCGCTCACCACGGTGCCAGCCTTGCCAGTGGGCTTGATGGTAGGAAATATAAAGTGCAAGTCGGGGTGAGCCAGTTTGGCTGCCATGTGACAGGCTTGGCATTGGCCGCAGGGTTCGCCTTCCGCCGTAGGGTGTTGGCACAACAGTCGCTGTGCCATAGCCAGTGCCATGGGCAGTTTGCCGCAGCCCTCGTTGCCGGCAAATAGCATGGCATGAGGCACGCGGTTCTCGTCAAGCATCTGTTTGAGTTGACGCTTGACGTTGGCTTGTCCTATTACATCACTGAATAGCATGGGCTGTGTTATATTGCTTTTAATTGGTGCAATTTAATGCAATGTGCACAAAGTTACCACTTGCCGCCGAATGTGCAAAGCGTTTGCGGGCTAATTTGCTCGCAATGCTCGTTAATGTGGCAGCAATGTGCTAATATGCTAATGCGGCAATATGCTAATGCGCTAATGTGGCGCTCGCTATGCTCGCTAATGTGCCGTGCAAAAAAACAAAAGGGTTGACGCCCAAGGCGCTATATAGATAGCGCAACGGCGTCAGCCCATTAACACATTTGCGAGCAAAGCGAGCGTCACATTGCCACATTAGCATATTGCCACATTAGCACATTGCCTTGCGTAGCGAGCATCAGTATTTCATATAATCAGGCAACGGCTCCTTGAGTGCTTCGTCATATTTAGCACCGAGCAGTTGCTTCATAAGTGGCAGCACATACTTGTGCACAACTTTCTCGTTAAGCTGGTGTTCGGCTTCAATGCGCTCTGCATGGTCGTAATACTTGGTAAATGTAGCGTATGTATTGGCCGAGTTTACTGTTTTGTCGTTGATGCCGAAAAGGCCGTAGCACAGTTTGCGGTCGTCGGGTGTAATGTCTTCAAACTGTTTGCGCTCCATTTGGTTAAAGTGCTTGATGATGTCAGCCGTCACCTTGAAGGTCTTGGCACTGTCCTTGCGTCCGTTCAGCCACTTGTGCTCACCCGTGTGCAGCACTTTGCTCATGGTCGACATGCGGAAGGCCGGGTTGACACAAATGCGCAAGTGCCCGTGCATTTGTTGGGCGTACATGCCGCCCATGCTCGTGCCCATAACAAGGTCGGGCTGTTCGGTCTCCACCAAGTTTTGCAAAAAGGGGAGAGCCTCTTCGGGGTCGACGGGAATGTCGGGCGCTATGATTTCAGCCGATGGAAAAATCTTGCGCAATAATTGTACGGTGCCCGAGGCACCTGACGATGCAAAGCCGTGAAAGTAGATTAGTTTCATTGTGTAGTGAATTTAGTTGTAAAGCAAATATGACTGTCCGGTAAGACTCCGAAGCGCAGCTTTTCCCGTCTTACCCCCTATAAATAGTACTTCACGCTTTTTATTTCAAAAAATAAGCCCAGTTTTTTTACTATGTATGGTAGCAGAAGCTATTATTGGCATAAAAGCAGACATGAAATACGGTGACGGTCACGTCGTTTATGACAGGTTTTAATGCTTTTGCCCTTACAGGGCGCGACTGCACTAACACCGGGGGACCCAAGCATCAAACGCAACCTCTAATAGGGGCGACGCGTCTCGCGTCGGGAAAATATGCAGCTTTATTTAGTAGAGTTCGTATTTCCCTCCGTTCTCTATCCCGACGCGGGACGCGTCGCCCCCATTAGTGCTTGCGTTTTTTAAGCAGTCAATCTGTCCCCACAAATAAGACGGAGCTACAGCACCATGCCGTAGCTCCGTCAAAATTACTAATTATTATTCTAATAAGTAGGATTTCACTCCTTCTTAGTGCTCATATTCGTGCGATCAAGGTACCAACACCTTGCTGCCGTTCACAAGGTAGATGCCCTTGTTCACATGCAAATCCTTGTTGCCCTGTACCATATCGGCAAATACCACTCGGCCTTGGAGGTCGAAGATTTGCACCTTAGTAGCCTGGGCTGCAACCAAACGAATGTTGCCCGGAGTTACATAGTAGTCGAGAGCAGAGGTCTTTGTGGCAGAGTTGGCGCCAGTTGCATGCTTGTCAGTTTGGTAAACGCGCACCCAGTCAAACTTGGTTTCGTAGGTGAAGTTCAAATCAGGCGCAGCAGCCCAACCACCATTACCTACGCTCTGGTTGAGAATGAGGTAGAAGGGTTGGTCAAAGGGCCATTGAGCTTTTATCTTGTTTTCGTCGGTGAGGTCAGTCTTGCGGGCGTAAGAGAACACCTGCTTGCCATCGAGATACCAAGTGAGCAAGTCCTCAGTCCATTCCAGGCCAAATACGTGGTATTCGCCCAGTGTGGCGGTTGAGTTGCCGGTCTTTGCAGGGTTGTTGCCTTGTCCCATACATTCTGCGCCATCCTTAGTGCTGTTAGCCCACTTAGTGTGGATAGTGTGGTGGGTTTGAGTTTGAGCGTCAATCTGTTCCCAAATGTCAATCTCGCCGCTGTAAGGCCAGCCACCGTAAACAGAGTTGTTAGGCATCATCCAGAAAGCGGGGAAGTTACCAGCGTGACCAATGGTCATAAGGCGGCCTTCAACCTTGCCGTAAGTGAATTTAACCTTGTTAGACGATTCAATGGAGCCGCTAATCATTTGCTGTTTGTTGCCATTGCCGTCCTTTTCGCCGTCGTGCGTATTCTTCAAGCAGCGCAATACAAGTTTGCCGTCCTCAATCCAACCAGTTTCTTTCTGGCCGGCTTCGGTTTGTGCACAGAAGCGCTTCCATGTGGGATTTTCCCGGCTTGAACGGCTCCAATACTTAGAATCGGGCTGGCTACCGTTTTCACCATCAAATTCCTCGCCGAACACGAGCTTGTACTCAGAACCATTGTCCTCGAAGTTGGCTGTGATGCGCACGTCGCCATCAACGTTTTCGGCGGGTACGGTATATTTGCCGTCAACCAATGTAGCGGTGTATTCGCTCCATTGCTTCTTGCCGTCAACCGTCTGTTCGCCGTCAAGATTTTCACCATGACGCACCACAATGCTTGTTGCTGAGTAGTTCTCGTCAAGACCAACAGCTTGCACTGCAATTTCCTGGCCCTTCAAGATAGATTCAGACAGACCAGTGTTGTTGGCACCAACGATAGAACCGTTAGTGGTTCTGACGTCAAGCTTTGCCATGGGGTATTCGTCAACAACTTCAAAGTTGAAGTCTACAACGTAACCACCGTTCTCGTTAATCTGGTTCTTGCCATCGGCATTGTTGTAGTGTCCTGCGGGGTCGATGTCGTCCCAGTCAATCTTTACGCGGGCACGATACTTGCCTTTGGGCAAACCTTGTGGTAACGAGAATTGCGGGATAGAGTTGGTTGCATTAAACAGACCATTCCTTGCATCGTTGTTTGCGTTCTCGCCACGGCTGTTCTTGTTGTTGTAGTACAAGTACGAGAGCATTTCGCCGTTCCAAGCAGGTGTGCCATCGGCATTGACAGCTGTGCTGAATGTGCCATTGTTATCCAAGTCCACGTACAGGTAGACATGCATATAGGCATTTTTGTTAGGCGTGTAGTTGACGTTAGTAGTAATCACGTCACCATCCTTAACGTAAACAGATCTGTTGCTGAAGTCTTGGTAAACTAACTTGCTTGTCGGTGTTAACTTTTGAGCTGTAGATTGGGTAGTGGTGTTGAATGACAGGCTGTTTAATGCGCGGTCAGTACGTGTTATTTTCAAATCCTTTGGGAAATTCAGCGCATAGTCTCCCTTCGAACCAGCATCATCGGTCACATATTCGGGTGTTACCATCACATCACCGTCCACATATTCGGCCGGGATAGTGTAAAGGTTGTCCTTCACCATGTAAGCCGGTACGGTCACGTCAATGTACTGCGGTGTCTCGTTTACCAATGAATCGCCAGTCAGGTTGTAACCGTGGCGAATGGTGAAGCGGCTCAGTCTGAATCCGTCACCAGGCTTGAACTTGATAGTGTATGCCTTGCCAAACTCGATTTGTGTGCCATCGAGTGTAGAGCCATCGGCTTTCAGCACCTCACCATTTGTACCAGCGGCACTCTGGCCACGTGAGATGTTCACCTTGTCGCCATGCACATTGAGACGGGTGTCAATTACCACACCGCTGTTGTGTTTAATATTATTGGCTTCGGTAGTGTTGCCACCAGCGTCAATTTCGTCCCAGTCTACCTTGAAGCGCAAGCGGTAGAAGCCCGGTGTGAGGTCTGCGGGCAAGGTAAAGTCGGGCAATGCAGTGGTGTTGCAATTGCCAGTGCCAGCGCCAATGCTATTCTTGTTCTTGTAGTTTGAGTAGCTCAATACATCGCTGCTGGTGGCCGGTGTGCCGTCAGCGTTGAGTGATGTGTTGAATTTACCATCGTTGTTACGGTCAAGGTACAAGTAGGCATTCATCCAGCCACCCGTATATTGTACAGAGGCTGAGAGCTTTTCGCCAGCTTTGGCCTTGATAGACTGAGACAGGCGGTCTTGATACAAACGCTTGTCGCTCTGCTGGTTGGTGCTGATGGTCTGTGTGCCGTCGGCACTTGTGATTGTCGCGCCGCTGGTGTAACGGTTGTTGTTCTCCTTTGTAGCAGTCTTGTCAAAGTTTATAGGATAAACGTTGTATTCGATGCGCGTCAATGCCGAGCCATTAACCTCGATGTCATCGATATAAGTCACAAAGTCCTCGTTGAGGTCGTGTGTAGATTCTACATCGGGAGCGAACACCAGACTGTGCACATTCACACCGCTTGCGCCAGTGAGGGCAAACACGGCATCGAACCATTTGTCGGTGTACACCTTGCTCTTGCAAGTAGCTTCAACCTGCACCACTTCCTTCGACTGCCAAGGGCGGTCCTGGCGTGAGCCAAGTGCAAAGCACATTACGCGGCCGCTTTTGGGCTTGCGCATCTTCACGTGCACATATTGAGGCGTTTGCGACAGTTTGATAGTGTCCTTCAGTGTGACGCGCACACCGAAAGTGTTGCTGCCCCAGCGTGAGCGTTGGAAGGCCAGCACGTGGTCAGACATATTGGTGTCGCCGGCCAAGGCGTCCTTTTCCTTATAAGGGTTGGCTATAACCTTTACATTGCCTTCGAGTGCACCGGTGCGGAAGGGAGATTTTTCCCACGTATCGAACACACCCAGCTTGGTGTAGCCTTCGTTTTCTGTTTCAAAGTTGATGCTCTGTGCGTTGGCGGCCAAAGGCAGAGTCAGTGCGGCCAGAGCTATATAGTGTTTCACTTTCATATATATCAGTGTTTAGAGTAGATTTAATAGATAGAGAGCGTGTGAAGGGTGGGGCAGGCGCGGCTGTCGGTAATGCTGATTTTAACATACTTAGCCTGTGTGCCGGCATCGTAGCTGTTGTTAGTGCTGCCGTTGAGCGGAATGATACGCTTATAGCCCACAGTGGTAGTTTGAATGTTGCCACCCTTCTTTGTCCAGTGTTCGCCATCGGTACTTGTCTCGACAGTGAAGCCCTTGATGCGCTGTCCTAACTGAATGTACTCTTGCAGAGCTACATAGTGAATGGTTTGAACCGAGGGGAGCTCTACTGTGATTACAGCAGTGTTCTGAGCGTCGTTGCAAGCCCAGTAGGTAGTAGAGTCGCCGTCAATCATGTTCTTGGCATCGTAGGTGCGGTGTGCACCTGCGCTACGTGTATCGGTGGCAGTAATCTTTACGCCATCAGCCTTGGCCAGGTCGTTGCCCAGTCGGGTGCGGAGCATCTCGCCCAGTGTCTTCAAGTTAGCTACTTGGTCGTCGGAAAGAAGGCCTGCCTGGTTGGGCGGGAAGTTGAGGATAAGTGTAGCGTTGCGGCCAACTGTCTCCAAGTACATTTTGAACAGTTCGTTGGCAGACTTGCAACCCTCGTTGCCTACAACAATGTTACCATTGCCATCAACTTTCTTGCCACCTTCGTGGTAGAACCAGCCGCCAATGGTTGCCTTGGCATCGCTCTCGCCGGGGAACCACTTCCAAGCGTTCATGTCGCCGCTTGTACCGTCGCCCATCGACCAGCAAGTTTCGCCGGCCCAGCCAGCTTCGTTGCCAATCCAGCGAGCCTCGCCGCCAGTACCCCACAGAATGATGTTGGGGCAGGCATTGTGGATAGAGTCGCGCAGGTTGGGAATGTCGTAATAGCGTGTGGCGTTGTCGATGCTGCGTGTCTCGTTGGCACCGCCATAGTAGCCGTTGCTGCCGGTAGCACCGTCAAACCACATCTCAAACTGGTCGGCACCATATTCCACCATCTCGGCGCATTGTGCAAAGAACACCTTCTTGGCATAGTCGTCGGTGTAGTTGCCGTTGGCGTCTTTTTTGCCCCAATATTCACTGTTGCGGTCCCAGGGCGAGATGTAGAAGCCGTATTTCATGCCCAAATCCTTGGCAGCTGCCGCAAATTCCTTGGGTATGTTGGTTTTCTTTGCATTGGCATTGCTGCTACTCGTCACGTTGTGTTTGGTAGTCTTGGTAGGCCACAGACAGAAACCGTCGTGGTGCTTTACTACGGCTATACCGCCGCGCATACCACCTGCCTTGACAGCTTCGAGCCATTGGCGCGGATTAGGCACAGCGGTAGGTGCAAATATGCTCTCGTTTTCGCTGCCGTCGCCCCATTCCTTGTAGGTGTAGGTGTTCATGCCATAGTGGAAGAAGGCGTAGAACTCCGTTTGGTTCCACTTGAGCTGGCGCTCTGTGGGAACGGGAAATACCGGACGCGGTTCGTTGTCAGCATTAGCCGGCTGTTTGTTGACCAAGGTAAATTCAGAACTTTGTGCGTGGCTGGCAAGGGGTGCTGCCGCCATCAAGCAAAGTGCTGAAAGCATGATGGAAACTTTTTTCATAAAGTAGATTGATTAGGAGATTAGAGCCGTGTCGTGGCGTGGTGGCCAGTCTGAAAAAGGCCGGTGCCATGTCATGCTCATAGGTATTTGTTTTTAGATTATTCGTTGGCGAATGGGGGGTGGGTTAAGGGGTTGGTTAAAAACTAATAGACTAACAGACAGAAGTTTCGGATTTGACAAGGGCGGGCTGAAAGCCCAATGAAGCATATAGCCCAGGGCAAGCGTAGCGGCACCCTGGGTTCCCGCATAGTAGAGTCTCCGCGCCCTGTAAGGGCAAAAGCTTTAACCCTTTATGATGTTATTCTTGCTTGATGGCTGATTTAGCGGTCTTAAAGTGGAACATCGTATGTATATTTTGTTCAATACTTGCGCCATGTCCTAAAGCTTTTGCCCTTACAGGGCGCGACTGTTCCAACACGCGATACCCAGGGTGCCGCTTCGCTTGCCCTGGGCTATGTGCTCCATTGGGCTTTCAGCCCGCCCTTGCTAAATCCGAAACTTGAGAACTAATAGATTAACAGATTAACCTGTATCCGAAACTTCCGTTTTAACCAGGGTAATTGAGGTTAGCCTCGGTAGCGCAATTCAGCGTATTGTCGAGGTATAACTGGGCCTCATACCGCGCCATGGGCAGGTCTTGCAGCAGGTAGTTGCCACAGTCGCGCTCGGTGGCGCCGGGAATGTCGCCCTTGTATTGTGCTATAAACTCAAACGTCTCTTGCATCAGTGGCAGCACGTCGCGGCTTGTGAGGTCGCCTTTCACAATGAGGTAGTTGCCCGTAAGGCAGCCCATGGGCCCCCAGTACACTATGCGGTCCTTCCACACGGGGTGGTTGCGCAGAAAGGTGGCTGCCAAATGCTCGATGGTGTGAATGGCACCTTGTCCGAGAGCCGGCTCGCGGTTGGGCAGTTTCATGCGTACATCGAAGGTAGTGACCACCTCGCCGCCCACCTCGTCCTTGCGGCTTACGTAGATGCCGCGGTTAAGACGTGTATGGTCAATGGTAAAACTTGGTATCTTGTTCATTGCTGTGTGAATGTCAAATGTTGGTGAGTGCTTCGAGCAGAGCCTTGGTCACGCCAAATGAGCGGTCGGCCATGGTGCCCCAAAAGTTTTGGTACTGGTCGAAGTGCTTGTCGGCTCCTGGGGTGTCGCTGATGATGCGGAAACTCAGGAATGGCACATCATACAGGTAGCACACTTGGGCCAGCGCACCGCTTTCCATGTCAACGGCCAATCCGTCGGGGTAGCGGCTTTTGATTTTGTCAAGCTGTGTGCGGTCGGTAATGAATTGGTCGCCGCTGCATATCAGTCCGCCGTGCAGTTTCGTTTCGGTCGTAATGCCCATGGCAGCCTTGTACAGTTTGGCATCGGCCTCATAGTAAAGGGGGAGTCCCTGCACCTGGCCGAGTTCCGACTCGGGACCGCAGTCTACATCATGGTAGGCCACCTTTTGTCCGGCCACCACGTCCATCACGCCGAGGCATTTGTCTATGCCACCAGCCACGCCGGTGTTGATGAGTGCGTCGGGGTGGTATCTTTTAATCAGTTCAACGGCCCCCACAGCGGCATTAACCTTGCCAATGCCGCTCTCCATCAGTACGAGCTTTTGTCCGTTGAGTTTGCCTTCGACAAAGGCAAATCGTCCGTCATGTACCTCGTTTACATCAGCGAGCAGGCCCACAATTTGCTCGTGTTCCTTGTGCATGGCGTTGATGATAGCAATCGTCATAAGTTTTATGTTTTGTGTTGCAAAGCTTTGTATTAGTTCCTCTTCTTGCGCGCAAAGTTACTCTTTTTTACCCTAATTTGCAAAGTAAGTGTGAAGAAATGGGGAGTTTAGTATGAAAATTAACTTAATGTGTACGCGCGTAGTGCTCGTAGATGTGTGGGTGTGCAGATGGGCTGACACCGTAGCGGGTTATGCGTGTGGTGCGCGTTGTGCTCGCAAATGTGTGGGTGTGCAGATGTGTAGATACCGGTGAAAAACCTACACTAACTGTTTTTTGTAAAACTGTCTGCACTCTGCACTTTTTGCCGTAAGTGTACTGATTATCAATGGGAAAAATAGTGTAGGTAGTGTGTAGAATAGTCTGCACTGTGTCTGCACACTGTTGTAATCAGGTTAACACTTAGTGTAGACAAGTGCAGACAAGTGTAGGCAAGTGCAGGTAGTTGCTTGCACTGTGTCTGCACGGTGGCATTTGTCTTTGTCGGGGGTGGAATATCTGTTCGTACTTGGCGGACGGCAGGGTAACGGGAGGCCGTTGCGTCAATCCGTCCGAACGCATTTTCTGTATGCCGTGACAGAAAAACATGGCTCCCGTTGCGCAAAAAAATACACTGCCAGTGCAGAATGGTGCAGATGGCAGTGCAAGTAATTTTTGATGTTGTCTACACTACTTTAATGCTTGATTATCAATGCGTTATATGGTAAAAGTGTAGAGTGCAGACAAATTGTCGAAAAAATGTTTTAGGGGGTGGAGAGTGTGATTTCTTTTACCCGAACACCGTCCAGAGTTTGTTGCCCTCAGGGTAGGGGGCGTCCACAGCAATGAGTTTGTGGCTCACGGGGTGCTCAAACTCAATGTGGCGGGCGTGCAGACAAATGGAACCATCGGGGTTGGAACGCGGTGCACCATATTTCAGGTCGCCCTTGATGACACAGCGCATGGCTGCCAACTGGCAGCGTATTTGGTGGTGGCGGCCGGTGTGCAAATTAACCTCGAGCAGGTGGTAGCGGTCAGAACTGCCAATGAGACGGTAGTCGAGCACAGCCTTTTTGCTGCCCGGCACCTCCTGGCGGTGGGCATAAGCCTTGTTCTGCTTTTCGTTGCGTGTGAGCCAGTGTGTGAGGGTGCTAGATGGCTCTGCCGGGGCGGCGCATACAATGGCGTGGTACGTCTTGTGGATTTTGCCTCCCACGCGAAACATTTCGTTGAGTCGTGCCAGGGCCTTGCTGGTGCGTGCAAACACTACCACACCGCTGACGGGACGGTCGAGACGGTGTACAACACCCAGAAAAACCTCGCCGGGCTTGTTGTACTTGTGCTTGATGTAAGCCTTCACCTCGTCGGCCAATGTGCGGTCGCCCGTTTTGTCACCTTGCACAATCTCGCCGGGGGCTTTGTTGACGATGATGACGTGGTTGTCTTCGTATAGAACAGTCATGTGTTTTCAAGAGATAAGAAGTGTAGAAACAGAAAAGTGTAAAAGATGATAGCTCCGGAGTGCTCACCTTTTACACTTTGTGATGTTGCGTGTTGGCGGATTTCAATTATTGAAGTTTCGGATTAAACAAGGGCGGGCTGAAAGCCCAATGTAGCACAGAGCCCAGGGCAAGCGAAGCGACACCCTGGGGCTCCCGCATAATAGAGTCTCCGCGTCCTGTAAGGGCAAAAGCTTTAACCCTTTATGTTGTCATTCTTACTTGATAGCTGATTTAGCGGTCTGTATGTATATTTTGTTCAACAGTTGCGCCATGTTTTAAAGCTTTTGCCCTTACAGGGCGCGACTGCTCCAACACGTGTACCCAGGGTGTCGCTTCGCTTGCCCTGGGCTATGTGCTACATTGGGCTTTCAGCCGGCCTTTGCTAAATCCGGAACTTGAGTCAATTACATATTCATACCGCCATCAACCTGAATAACCTGTCCGCTGACATAGCTTGACATGTCAGAGGCGAGGAAGGTAGCCACGTTGGCAATGTCCTCGGGCTGGCCGCCGCGACGGAGGGGGATAGCTTTCATCCACTCCTTGCGCACGTCCTCGCTGAGGGCAGCAGTCATGGCAGTTTCGATAAAGCCCGGTGCAATGGCGTTGGCACGTATGCCGCGGCTGCCCATTTCCTGAGCCACGCTCTTGGCCAGGGCGATGAGGCCGGCCTTTGATGCAGCGTAGTTGCTCTGTCCGGCATTGCCGTGAACACCAACTACTGAGGCCATGTTGATGATAGAGCCCTTGCGCTGACGCATCATGATGGGTGTGCAGGCATGGATAAAGTTGAAGGCCGACTTGAGGTTGACAGCAATCACGGCGTCCCACTGCTGCTCAGTCATGCGGAGCATGAGGCCGTCCTTGGTGATGCCGGCGTTGTTTACCAAGATGTCGATAGAACCGAAGTCCTCCTTTATTTTGTTTACCACCTCGGCAGTCTCTTCAAAGTTGGCTGCGTTTGAGGCGTATGCCAGGCACTTTACGCCTTTGGCTTCGATTTCCTTGCGTGTTTCCTCACCATTCTCGTCAATTTTGAGGTCGGTGAATGCAATGTTGGCGCCTTCTTCGGCAAACTTCAGGGCAATGGCTTTGCCAATGCCGCGTGCAGCACCTGTGATAAGGGCTGTTTTACCTGTAAGTAATCCCATTTTAATGATGATGTTACGCGTTGGTGAATTTAGTAGATAGGTTGACAAGTTAACACATTGACGGGGTTAACAAGTAGGATTGTCCTTTAACACGGTTGGTGGTGCTTACTTGTTAGCTTGGCCAGTTTGTTAACCCGTTAACCAATAATTCTGCCAACGGGTTGATGTTATTATGTATAATCTATGTGCGGATTTTGTTTGCTGTGTTGTTACATGACGGCAGGCGGCATGTTGAGCACGCGCATTACGATGCCTTTCACAATGGGGTAGGTTTCGTCCTCAGACAGGCCCACGCCCAGGCGGTCGTAGATGTATGGCACTTCGAGCCCCTTTACCGAGTAGTACACGATGTCGGCCATGAGTCCTACGTTTTCGATGCGGAAGCGTCCTTTGTCAACGCCCTCTTGCAGCACCTTTTGCAGGATGCGGTGTTCTTCGACGTCAAAAGCTTTGCGCACCTTTTCTACCATCCAGATGTTGCGGAAGAACTCTGCGCGCAGTGTGCCGTTGCGTGCCACGGTGTCGCGTATGATGCTCAGGTGGGTGTAGATGAGTGTGAATATCTTCTCTTCAGGCTCAACGTCCATGGAGGCCACCTCGTCCATCTTTTCAGACAGGCGTTCGAGTTCCTCCTCTATTACGGCATAGTAAATCTCCTCTTTGTTGCGGAAGTACGTGTAGAGTGTGCGTCGTCCGCGTCCAGAGGCAGCAGCGATATCATTCATTGTCGTGGCCTCAAGCCCTTTGTGGGCGAAGAGTTCGCGTGCCACTTCGAGTAACTTTTGTCGCGTTTTTGTGATAGACATATTCCGTGATTTACATCTTTATGTTAAAAGCACACTTTTGCTTTCAGTGTGCAAAGTTAGTGCAAGGCGCGCGAAATACAAAACGAATGTCTTAAAACTTTCGTTTTTATTTCCGAGCCGCTTAGCTCGCGAATGGTCTCAAGCACAAAACTCAAGCTCTAATGGGGGCGACGCGTCTCGCGTCGGGATTTTTTCAGCAGCCTCGTCCCGCGTCATCGGAAAAAGATGCTGCAATTATTTCAACACGCAAGACAGCAGCCACCTGGTGAAGCGTTGCATGATGAGCCAACGGAATAAGGAATACTTGAATGTGTAATGATTGTTGGGAAAAGGGTACAGTTCGTGCGTGGCAAGGCGGGTTAACAAGGCATTGACAGACGTGGTGCCATGGGTGTGGCGCAGCGTGTTGTAAACCAGCTCCATGGCAAGGGTGGCCACACGGCGCTCAAGTCCGTAATGCGCATCGGTGGAGTGGGGCAGGGCTTGCAGACGGTAAATGATCTGTTCGAAAGTACAGAGATTGTGCAAAGTGTCGGCCCTGTTGGTACGGGTGGTGATGGAGCCTTGACGCCGGCGGTAAAAATAAGGCGTGGCAGTGGCGTCGTAAATGCGCTGCGCCTTTATAAAAAGTTGGGTGGTAAATTCCACATCTTCGTGCACGATGCCAGGCGTGAAACGCAGTTTGCCTAACAAATTGCGTTTGAACATGTAGCCACAAGCAGCCGAACGCATGTTGCGAAGAGCCATGTAGCCGTTTCCGGTAAATGGGCCGTCGGGGGTGGTCCATGTAGTAGCCACCTCCTTGCGTGTCATGTGAAAGGCCAGCAGGTCGGCATCGTGTGCAAGGGCAAAGTCTATGGCCGCTTTGTAGCTGTGGGCAAACAGGAAGTCGTCGGCATCAACAAATTGCAGGTAGGTGCCGTGGGCGTGGGCGATGCCAGTGTTGCGTGCCGCCGACAGTCCTTGGTTGGGTTGGTGGAGGCAGGTGATGCGTTGGCGCCACGTTTCGGGCCATTGTGCTGTGATGTCGTGCGTGTTGCCGTCGTCCACCACAATCACTTCGTAGCTGCCGCCGGGCAACTGCATGTCGAAAAGGTGCTGCAAGCACTCGGCAAGCATCTTGTCGGGCACGTTATAGACGGGTATGATGAATGTGATGTGGGGCATGGGACTGGGGAGGGTATATGTGCAAATGTGCAGATATGCAAATGTGCAGATGAAGAATGCTTTATGTAATCAAACGCAACAGGTTAAGGCGTCTGATTATCTGCACATCTGCATATCTGCACATTTGCACATTCGCGAGCATGCTCGCGCGTTATTTATTTGCTTGCAATTTTGGCTATTCGGCGCTTCATGTAATCGGCAAACTCGGGCGAATCGACAATTTTGATGTCCTCGTAAAGGCCCAATACAAAGCGGCCGATGCCAAGATAGCTGCAAACTTCGGTGTCGAGGCGGTGGCAGCCGTTCTTGGTGGGCGAGAGTTGGCGCTGCGCGTCAGGGTACTCTTCAAGCAATACGTTGGTGGCAAGCTGTCCAAGTACCAACGACACTGGTATGCGCTGCTCGCCGGTAAAGCCGAACAGATCGTTGAAGAAAGGCGCATGGTCGCTCTTGTGCGACCACAGCAAATCGAGCATCTCGGTGCTGCCAATGCGGCTTATCTTAAAAGTCTTGTTCATGTTGGTGGTCAACTCAAAGCACCGCACCTCGTTGTTCTGGTTGATGAACATGTAAGGCTCGACAATGCGGTTGCTCACTTTGTTGCTTGACCCTGAACGATAGTCTTTCAACACCAAAATGCGCTCCTGGCGTATGGCTTGGAATATGGTGGTGATGTTTTGCGCCACGTGGTTGTCAACACCATGGCGTGCCAATACTTCGGTGTCGTAGAGCTTGGCCAGTTTCTCGCGCAGGGCGCGAACTTGAAACGAGTTGTCGTAGACAGAATTAAGTACTTGGCTGATGGTGAGTGCTTCGTCCTCGGAGAACTGAATGTCGCTTGCGATGTCGCGGAAGAAGGGCGATAGCGGGTCGAGACGATAGCGTGACCCCTCCTTTTTGACAATGAAGCCCATGTTCTTGAAGGCATCAATATATCGGTAAATGGTGCGTCGGCTCATGCACAACTTTTGCCCCACCTCCTCAATCGTCATCGTGTAATTCTGTGTCAGCAACACCATGAGGCGCAGCTGACGGGCAAATTTTTCGAGTTCCATTTCTTTTTGTTGCTAATCCTGATAATCGTATAATGCGGCGCGAATATACAAACTTTTTCGTACAATGGTCCGCTATTATAGAGTATTAGCACAAAAAAATGCTTTTATTGCCCAAAACGAGGGCTGTGCTCAAAGGACGGCTCTAAAAAATCTGTTATTAGGGACCATACTAAAGCGCCTCGAGCAGATGTTTGAGCACTACCGTGGCAGATATTTCGCGGTTGGCAGCCTCGGGTATGACGAGCGAGCGCGGCGACTCGATGACATCGTCTGTTACAATCATGTTGCGGCGCACGGGCAGGCAGTGCATGAACTGTGCGTTGTTGGTGACAGCCATGTGAGCCTCGTCTACCGTCCACGACATGTCCTTTGACAGAATTTTGCCGTAGTCGTCGGCGTTGGCCACACCCGGGCAACTCCAGTTCTTGGCATATACAAAGTCAGCCCCTTTGAGAGCCTTGAGCTGGTCGTACTCCACATGTGCATCGCCCACAAACAAGGGGTCGAGCTCGTAGCCGTGGGGGTGTGTCACCACAAAGTCGACGTCGGCAGCGCGCATCCATTCGGCAAAACTGTTGGGTACGGCCTGTGGCAGGGCGCGGGGGTGGGGTGCCCAGGTGAGCACCACCTTGGGACGCTTGGTCTCCTTGTGTTCCTCGATGGTGATGAGGTCGGCAAAGGCTTGCAGCGGGTGGGCAGTGGCACTCTCCATTGAGAATACCGGGCGGCCGCTGTATTTGATAAACTGCGACAGAATGTTTTCGGCATAGTCGGCCTGACGGTTGGTCAAACCGGCAAAGGTGCGCACACCAATGATGTCGCAGAATGATGCCATGACGGGGATAGCCTCGAGCAGATGTTCGCTTTTGTCGCCGTCCATCACCACACCGCGCTCTGTCTCAAGTTTCCATGCGCCCTGGTTAACATCGAGCACCATGACGTCGAGTCCCAAGTTGCGGGCGGCTTTCTGGGTAGAAAGACGTGTGCGGAGCGAGTTGTTGAAAAAGATGAGCAAAGCCGTTTTGTGGTGGCCAAGATGTTCGTATTTGTAGCGGTCGGCCTTTATTTCGGCCGCTTCGGCCAACGCGAGGTCAAGCGGACCGAGGTCGTTAACGTGCAAGAAAGTCTTCATAAGTATTAATGTTGTATATTGTGCTGCGGAACGCATTGTTGCGCACCGCACATATTGTGTTTGTGGGCAAATGTAACACTAAATTCTGTATACTTTGATGCATATTCACTAAATGTTTGGCTGTGGTTGCAAAAAGTAGTACTTTTGCTAATATAACGCGTTGGCGGAATTAGTAAACAAGTTGAATAGTTGACAAGTTGAAAAGTTGACGGGTTGACTCATCAACTAATTACACCAGCGTATGATCATATCCCTCATAATATCGACAGAAATGAAAAAGACACTCTTACTTATGGCCGTTGCCGCACTTTGCGTGGCAGGCGGTTGCGCCAAGAAACCGGCACAGACTGAAAATGTAAAAACAGAAACCACCCAGCCGGCCACGACAACGGCATCGGTGGTAAAGACTATCCCGACCTCGGTGGCTGGCAAAGACGTGGTAAAGCAAATAGCCGAAAACTACAAAGGCAAGGTAGTGCTGATAGACTTTTGGGCCACTTGGTGCGGACCATGCCGCATGGCCATGAAGCAGATTGACGAAATCAAGCCCGAACTGGCCAAGAAAGGTTGCGTGTTCGTTTACATCACAGGTGAGACTTCGCCCTATGGCACTTGGCAGGACATGATAAAGAATATCGAAGGTGAACACTACCGACTCACCGCCAAACAGTGGAACGAACTCTGCCAGAGTTTGAATATACCGGGCATTCCGGCCTACCTGCTGTTGAACAAGAAGGGCGAAAAGGCTTACGACAACTTGAGCCTGGGCGGATATCCGGGCAGCGAGATACTCAAGAACAACATCGAGGTGGCTCTGACCGACTAATGTAGCGCTATTTCTATGGCTATGAACAAAATGGTAGCACTACTGGTGCTTGGGCTGGCTGCGGCCTGTGGCTGGGTTAGTTATAACGGAAATGGAAGCAAGGCCGAAGCTGCTGACGAAACCACCGACGCGGCCGAAACGGCAGAGGCTAAGTGGCAGGCCACGCAGACTCTGCCAAAGGGATTGGAAATACCCCGTTACACATCGAGCCGCGGCGGACAGCTGATAGCGCACCTGGGATATACGGTGAGTTATGATGCTGACTATAAAACACCGCAATGGGTGGCATGGGAACTGACGGCAGATGAGGCGCAGGGTGAGGTGCCGCGTTACAACAAATTTCAGCCCGACCCCGAGGTGCGGGGGGCTAAAGCCTATCCCACAGATTATACCAACTCGGGCTACGACCGTGGTCACATGGCTCCGGCAGCCGACATGAAGTGGAACAAGCAGGCCATGATGGAGTCGTTCTACATGACAAATGTCTGTCCGCAAAACCGCAACCTCAACCGCGGTGACTGGAAAGACCTTGAAGAGCTTGAACGCACCTGGGCCTTGAAGTATGGCGCGGTGAGTATTGCCGCAGGCCCTATTTACACATCAAAGTCGCCCATACGTATTGGCGGTAACAAGGTGGCGGTGCCCGATGCTTTCTTCAAGGTATTGCTGGTGGGTTACCCCAAACACACCAAAGCCTATGGTTTCGTGTTCAAGAATGTGGCCGGCAGTCACCCGCTCACTTATTATCAGTTGACGGTGGACGAGGTGGAACGTCAGACTGGCATGGACTTCTTTTCAAAACTGCCCGATGCCGTAGAGCGCAGGGTGGAGGCTGAACTGCCAGCTTTATAACGAATATAACAAGTATGCTAAATATAAAACGAATTGTAGGCGCATGCCTTGTGTGCATCAGTGCCTTGGGTGCTCATGCTCAGAATGTGCCTGACACGCTGAACGCTAACCAGCGCCGCATGTATGAAGCCTTGGATAGTGCGATAAATAGCAGCGAACTTTCTGAAAATGAAGATGTAACGGTTTACAGACACTTGCCCAAGAGTTACCGCTACCGCGTGCAACTTGCCGACAAAAAGCAGAATCGTTTCTCGGTCAAACACCCAGAGGCATTTCTGTCGGCCAAAGCGCTGGCACGCCGCAGCCGCTACGGACTCAAGGTTGATGCGTACGACCTGCCCGTGTCCGACGCCTATGTAAACGGACTGCGCAATTTGGGACTCCGCATACACAATATGAGCAAGTGGAACAATACGGTGGTGGTTGAAACTGCCGACACCACGCTCATGCAGCGAGTGCGCCAGTTGGCGTATGTCAAGGGCGTGCGCTGTGTGTGGGAAAGTCCCGACAGTCTGCCTGTGGCAAAGGTGGTGGCGCGCGAGAGCGAAGTGACCAACAAACGCGACACTACGCTGGCCGATTATTATGGCTACGCGGCGGCACAGGTGAAGATGCTCGGTGTGGACCAAATGCACCAGCAGGGCTATAATGGTAATGGCGTGACCATAGGTGTGATAGATGGCGGTTTCCATAATGCCGACCTCATGGCAGGCATTGACCAAACCCACATACTTGGCACGCGCAATTTTGTGCAGCCTGCAAAGAGCGTGTATGAAGAGCAGAGCCATGGCATGATGGTGCTCTCGTGCATCGGGGCCAACGAACCGCATTATCTGGTGGGCACTGCGCCCTGTGCCACCTTCTACTTGTTGCAGAGCGAGGATGAAGCTACCGAACAACTCGTTGAGGAGGATAATTGGTGTGCGGCCCTCGAATATGCCGACAGTTTGGGGTGTGACATGGTGAGCAGTTCGCTGGGCTACTACCAGTTCGACCACAAATACATGAACCACTACTATTACGAACTTGACGGGCAGACGGCAGTCAACAGCCGCTCGGCATCGTTGGCCGCCAGTCGTGGCATATTGTTGGTGAACAGTGCCGGCAACAGTGGCAGTGGCGTGTGGAAGAAAATAGGTTTCCCTGCCGATGCTTGCCACATTATTACCGCCGGAGCGGTGAAAACAGACAGCATCAACACCACCTTCTCATCAATAGGCAATACGGCTGATGGCCGCGTCAAACCCGACTTGATGGCTGTGGGCCTCAACTCCATGGTGTACGATATTGATGGCACTGTGGTGGGGGTGAACGGCACGTCATTCTCGTGTCCCACACTATGTGGTGCTGCCGCTTGTTTGGTGCAGGCATTCCCCAATGTGCGTCCGGCCACTATTATAAAGGCGTTGCAACAGTCGGCCGACAATGCTGCCCACCCCGACAACATCAATGGCTACGGCATACCCAATGTTGTAAAGGCTGCAGAGTGGCTGCGGAATGCCGGTGTAAAATAACTATTTAAGTTGACGAGTTGACGAGTTGACGGGTTGACAAGTTGACGGGTTGACAAGTTAATCAGATTCCGACACCTACTTATCTATCAAGAAACAATATAAATCATGGCAAACGGTTATCCTGAAAACAAGGGGCACAAGGGCATAGTATATCCCTCGCCCATATTCGGTCCCATACATAGCAGACGGCTCGGTGTGTCGTTAGGCATCAACCTTATGCCCGCCGATGGCAAGGTCTGCACCTTTGATTGTGTGTACTGCGAGTGCGGTTTTAACAAAGACCACCGTCCGCATTTGCCACGCCCCAGCCGCCAGCAGGTGGCCGAAGCCCTCGAAGCGCAGCTTGTCAAAATGAAGCAGGACGGGCTTACCCCCGATGTGCTGACTTTTGCCGGTAATGGCGAACCGACAGCGCACCCCGATTTTGCAGGCATTATTGACGATACGGTGGCTTTGCGCAACCGCTACTTCCCGACAGCCAAGGTGAGCGTGCTGAGCAATGCTACCATGGCCGTGCGCCCCGAGGTGCACGCCGCCTTGCTCAAGGTTGACAACAACATACTCAAACTCGACACTGTGTCGGCCGACTACATTGAGCGTGTCGACCGTCCCACGGGGGCGTATGATGTGAATGCCGTCATCGAGGCATTGTGCGCTTTTGACGGTCATGTCATTGTGCAAAGCATGTTTATGAAGGGACTGAGCGAAGGCCAGAGCGTAGACAATACCACCGACGCTTATGTGCAACCATGGCTCGAGGCTGTGAAACGCATCAAACCGAGCCAAGTGATGGTTTACACCATCGATCGCGAAACGCCCGACCCCGATTTGCAAAAAGCCACGCACGAGGAGCTTGACAGAATAGCTGCACTTGTAAAAGGCGCGGGAATTGATGTAGAGGTGGCGTATTAGGTATGCATTGACGGAATTTGTTAACCCGTTAACCCAGAATTCCGTCAACGCGTTCAGTAAATCTGTCTATTGTTCAATTTGTCTCAAATTACAACCTCACACTCCTGACACATGACAAACGTGAGACCACAATATTTAGTAGCCCTTTCGGGCGGAGCCGATTCGGTGTGCTTACTGCTCACTTTACTTGAAAAGGGTGAGGTAGGGGCGGCAGCACACTGCAACTTTCATTTGCGCGGCGACGAGAGCGACCGCGATGAAGAATTTGTGCGCCAACTGTGCCTGCAGCGCGGTGTAAAGCTCTTCGTGAAACACTTCGACACTCAAGCTGAAGTCGAAAAGACTGGCGAGAGCATCGAGATGGCAGCCCGCCGCTTGCGCTACGAGTGGTTCAACGCAATGATTAGAGACCTTGGCTTTGACGCCGTAGCAGTGGGGCATCATCAGGAGGATAATGCCGAAACTCTGTTGCTCAATCTGTTGCGCGGCACGGGGTTGCAAGGACTTGCTGGCATGCAGCGCATGAGCCGCAAACAAGGTTTTGCCATATACCGCCCATTGTTGGAGTGGACCAAAGCCGATATATTACAATATCTTGACAAGGCCGCCCAAACTTATGTAACCGACAGTACCAATGCCGATACGCATTATCGCCGCAACAAATTGCGCCATGAGGTTTTGCCTTTGTTGCAGACCATCAATCCACAAATCATTCGCACACTCAACCAAATGGCCAAGAACTTGACAGAGGCCAACGACATCTACCAGTCGAGTGTGCATGACATGGCCACCCAATGCGGTTTGACTAATGTGGCACAACACAAGAGATATAAGCAAATAGGCTATGCAGCGCTAAGGCAGCACCGCTTTGCCCATGCCATATTGCGCGAACTGCTTATGCCTTATGCTTTTTCCGACGCCCAAGTGCGTGATGCGCTGAGTATGGGTGTCGGGGGCGTGATTGAAAACGAACAGGGGTATGTAACACGTAGCGAAGACTTGCTCATATTCGGTCCGGTGCCTCGCACAATAAAGGCTGAGACCATATTCCGAAGCAAATCAGAATGTCTGTGTTCAGAGGACATCATTGGCGGTTCATTGAGCATAATTAACCGGCTGGTGACGTACAACAAAGACCTGTCGTTGAAGTGTGCACGCAATGAAATTAAAATAGATGTCGATGCCGTGTGTGGGCAGTTGACATTGCGTCCGGTGGCAGAGGGCGACCGTTTCACCCCCTTTGGCATGAAGGGCGGTAGCCAGTTGTTGAGCGATTACATGACCAATCATCATTTCACCCGGCTCGACAAACGACTGGCCATGGTGCTGGCCGATGAACGCGGCATTGTATGGTTGATAGGTGAACGTTGCGATGAGCGTCTGCGTGTGACGGAAAGCACCCGAAAAGTACTGCACTTCGTAGTACATAATATAGGTTGACGAGTTGACAAGTTGACGAGTTGACAAGTTGACGAGTAAGTATGTCTCAGACTACTTGTCCAGTTAAGAAACCATAGAACTTGGCAAACTTACCTGTAAACCTGTAAACCTGTCAACCTGTAAACCCGTTAACTAAATTCCGCCAGCGTGTAAATATAATATTAGAACGCAAAATGAAATCACTCATATATATATTATTGTTCAGCATAGTGCTTGTGGCCGCTTGTGGTGAGGACCGCAGTGGCGAACAACCCTTTGCCCCCACTGTGCAGACAGGTACAGCGGCCCAGACGGGCGACTCTGTGCTACTGACTGGTGCTGTACTAACTTCGCCTAACAGCTCGTTGCGTGAGTGTGGCTTTGAGTATGGCAATGACACATTGCGCGGCAAGGTAGTGGCCGATACGGCTAACACCTTTAGTGCTTATACCGACTCGTTGGGCAAGGGCACATATTACGCTGTGGCCTATGCCCGCAATGGGGTAGGCACAGGACATGGCGATACCATCTACTTTGTGGTGAGATAAAGATAATACTTGATTAACAATGAAGGAAGACAAAGAACTGCATAATGACGCGGCAAAGCACGAACAGCCGAATGATGCCGCTACCAACGAACCGCGACTTCACGCCTCAAACTTTACGCCGAGCGAAAGTCGTACCACCAACATTCCGCCCCGCTTGCCGGTGGGCTTTACCTACGACTCGCCAGAGCCTGTAACTGCAACATCCGAAACGCCTGCAACGCCAGTCTCTGTGGCAGACGAGCAGCATGAAGATACTGCGGTTGAGGCTACTCCAGCCAGCACTGCGGCGCCAGAACCCGAGCCGGTGCCTGAGCCAGAGCAACACCCCGATATGCCAGACGACGATGCCCCGTTGCGCTCAGAACCCATTATGCCGCGCCGCAAACAACCGCGTCGCAAGCACCCCAATCACACGGCGCGCCGTGTGGGTGCATGGTGCAAGCGTTATGCGCTGTGGGTGCTCTTGGCAGTGGTAGTGATTGGTGCGGCGGCAAGTTATCAGTTGTGGACACCTCTCCTTGGCGGTTGGGGGCACGATGAAGAGCCGGCACCCGTCATAGCTGCCGACACCCTGCCAAAGCCCAAACCCGTCGAGCGTGACACCATGGTTAACGTGTTGACCCACGAGGATAGCTTGCGCATACAAGATTCTGTGCGCCATGCACGGTGGTTGTATTGGCAGCGTTACAAAAAGCGCAAAGAGCAACAAGAGGCTGCAAAGAATGCGGCAGAGGGTGAAGAGACTGCAGCTCCGGCAACCGAGAACACCACACCCGCTACGGGTTCGCACCCCACGCATGCCACTCACAACGACTCTTTGCATAAGCAATAAGTTTAAGACGCGAGCACTAATGGGGGCGACGCGTACCAAGGCTGCTGTAAAGGCCGACGCGGGACGAGACTGTTGAAAAATACCCCGACACGAGACGCGTCGTCCCCATTAGAGCAAGCGTTTAGTAGTAGCGCTTAGAGGTAGCGTTTGGTGTTAGTGTTTGATGCTTGAAGAAACGCTAACTCTAATGGGGGCGACGCGTCTCGCGTCGGGGAATTTTTCAGCAACCTCGTCCCGCGTCGGTTTTTCAGCAGTCTCGTCCCACCTCGCCCCCCATTAGAGCGCAGTGTGCTCTGACGCAACGTTACCCAGTCCTCAATCACTCCCTCACATTCCACCTATGCACATATTAGAGATACCCTCGTTCTTTCCCCCCTATGGTGGTCATTTCTGCATAGACCAAAGCAAAGCACTGGTAGCTCAAGGTCATGTGGTAAGGGTGATAGCCGCCCTCAATGTCAGTGCCCGGCTCACCCCCAAATTATATCTGCGTGCCTCGCGCCGCCCTTACAATGTGATGATGGACGGCATAGAGGTGATGCGGTGTGAGGTGCGCAGTCTGCCAGCACTCAACAAACTCAATGCGCGCCGTTGGTGTCGCATGGTGCAGCGTATGGCTGATGCCTATGTGCGCCGTTATGGCAAACCCGACATGCTGCACGCCCACTGCTGTGCCTGGGCCGGCTATGCCGCCATGTTAGTGGCCAACAAATATGGCATACCTTATGTCATAACCGAGCATCTGCCCAAGTCTATACACGAACGAGGGTTCGGAAGCCAGGGTGCGCAATCGTGGCAAATACCCTTGCTCAGACGTGCATACGAAAATGCCGCCATGGTCATACCCGTGGCGGCCGAACTGGTTGACGAACTGGCGCCTTATTATGGCAAGGCATACCGCTGGACCGCTGTGTCAAATGCCATCGACACCACGTTCTATGCCTACAAAGAGCGGCCTGTTTGCGGCAGCGCACCTACCGTGGTATGCTGTGTGGCCGACTTTATACACCGCAAGGGGTATGACATATTGTTCGAGGCCATACGCCTTTATAAAGAAAAACACGACAAAAACATACAACTCATTATAGCTGGCCGTGGCACCGATTCGGATGCCATGCAGAGCCTGATACACCAAAATGCCCTCGACGGCATAGTCGAAGCGTATGGGCAGGTCGACCGTGAGGGGGTGCGCAGCATACTCTATCACAGCCGTTGCCTGATGCTTGCCACCCGTGGCGAGGTGCAACCACTCGTTTTACTCGAGGCCATGAGCACCGGTATACCCGTGGTCAGCACCGAAGTGGTGCCGCAATGCGAGCGCATTGACGGTGGTTGCTTTGTTGGCCAGACAGACAATGCCGCATCGTTGTGCACACAACTTTACAAAGCCCTGCACCAGCCTCATTTTAACGGCAAAGCCATATCTGCACAGGTGGCAGATATGGCCTCGTATGACAGTGTGGGCAAACAACTGTCGCAATTATTTGAGCGGGTGCATGACACGTTTAAGCCCCACCAACCCCTTGCGCAGTAGCAAGGCCGCCCGCCACATAAGCGGATATTTAGTGACCCACATCACACACCTCGCCTTCTTGCCCAGTGCAACTCGCCATTCGTTGGCATATTCCAATGCCTCGCTCCTCAATGCCGTGTTGTGACACCTGAAAGCGTGCATCAGCAGTTCGTACGATTTCAGGGCAAAGAAAGCCCTTGTGCGTGGTGTGTCAAGGTTAAAATGCGAGGCCAACAACCACGACAGCGAAGCAGTGCGTTGTACAAATCTGAATTGTTGCGCACTGTCGGGCAAGCACGACACCGAAGTGTGTCCAACGCTGTAGTCAAGCGTTGTTTCGGGCAGATAAGCCACGTCGCCTTGGTGGGCGAGTACAAAGGCTATCTGCAAATCCTCGCAGCCAAATTCCTTGTTGCGCAGCAGTGCGCGGTTGGTATTGTAAAAGTCTCTCAACACCTTTGCGCGGTACATGGCGGTGCAAAGGTGAATGACCGGGGCAGTAGTTTGAGTAATAATGCTTTCGAGCATCAGCGAGCCGCGTGTGATAGGGCTCGCAAAAGGCGTTTCCTTGTTTGCCACCTCGCGTTTGGTGTCCTCGTAATACCTGTTCCAGTTAGTGTGCACCACGGTCACGTTGGCATTAGCCGCCAGCACCTTCCATTCCTTTTCAAGTTTGTATTTATCCGTCCAGAAGTCATCGCCAGCACAATCGGCAATGTATTCGCCGCGGCAAGCCTCAAAGCAATCATAGTAATTGTCAACCACCCCCTTGTTGGCAGTGGCCGGCATCAGTCTGATAGTGTCGGGGTGTTGCTTGGCATAAGCCTCGCAGATGTGTCGTGTGCCGTCGGTCGAACAGTCGTCGCCCACCACCACCTCGAAGGGCGCGCTGCAGCATTGTGCAAGCACCGAGTCGAGTGTGCGGGCAATAGTGTCCTCTTGATTATACGTCAGCACAATGACCGATATGAGTGGCTCTTTCATAATCACGTGGTTCAGTTGTTGATGTGTAGAGTTTCAAACTCCTTCATGCAGTCCACCAGGGCCTGCACCCCCTCTATCGGCATGGCATTGTAGCACGAGGCACGAAATCCCCCCACCGAACGGTGCCCTTTTATGGCATAAATGCCACGTTGGGCAGCAAAGTTGGCAAAGTCGTCGGCCAGGTGGGCGTATGCCTTATTCATTACAAAGCAAATATTCATGAGCGAGCGGTCGTCCCGTCGTGCCGTACCACAGAACAACTTGTTGCGGTCCACCTCAGCGTAAAGCAGTGCCGCACGGCGTTTGGCGCGGCGCTCCATCTCCGTCACCCCGCCTTGAGCCTTAACCCACCGCAGCGTTTGCAGTGCGGTGTAGATGGGCAGCATGGGTGGCGTGTTGTACATCGACTGGTGAGCAATGTGCACGGCATAGTCGAGCATGGCGGGCAATTTGCGCCCTGTACGGCCCACGGCATCGTTGCGCACAATGACAAAGGTCGTGCCAGCCATTGACAAATTCTTTTGAGCGCCGCCGTATATCATGTCGTAGCGCTCCACGTCAATGTCACGTGTCAAGATGTCCGATGACATGTCCGCCACCAAAGGCACCCCCACGTCAAGGTCCTTGCGCAGTTCGGTGCCGTAAATGGTATTGTTGGTGGTAATGTGCAGATAGTCGGCATCGGCCGGTACGCTGAATTGCGAGGGCACATACGTGTAGTTGTCGTTAGCCGATGAGGCCACATTCACCACCTCGCCCCACAGTCGTGCCTCGTCCATGGCCTGGTGTGCCCAGTGCCCGCTGTCAAGGTAAGCCGCCTTGTGGCGTAGCAGGTTCATGGGTATCATGTCAAACTGCAGACGAGCACCACCACCCAGAAACAGCACCGAGTAACCTTCGGGCACATGGAGCAGTTCCTTCATCAAACTCTGCGCCTCGGCCAGCACCGCTTTGAACTGTGGTGTGCGGTGCCCAATCTCCATCAGCGAGAGCCCCATGCCATCAAAGTCCCTCACGGCCTGTGCTGTGGCCTCTACCACCTCGTCGGGCAGCATGGCCGGTCCTGCGCCAAAATTGTATACTTTGTGTGTCATCTAATTCGGTCTTTTGTCATACAAAAGTACGTCTAATTGTGCGTTTGGCAAAGCAAGGTAAAAAACAAGAGGGTGTGTCAAACCTCAATTTGTGCGGGCTGAAAGGTAGGGCGTTCAAAATTGGCTTCAAAAATGAGATCGTTTTAGGGATTTCTATTCGTTGTTATGGCTGTTCGGTGAAAAGTAAACATGCGAACGGTCTCAAGCACCAAACGCTACCTCTAATGGGGGCGACGCGTCTCGCGTCGGGGAAAGATTCAGCTATTATTTAGTAGAGTTTGTATCTTTCCTTTTCATTATCCCGACGCGAGACGCGTCGCCCCCATTAGTGCTTGCGTTTGGTTCTAGCGTTTTGTGCAGCGCGTTTCAGACATCTTAAAAGTCCCCCAAATCGGTCGCGCTTTTAATGCCGATTTTGAACCCCCTAGCTGAAAGCCCAATGATTGTTCATAGCCCTGGGCAAGCGAAGCGGCACCCAGGGTTATACGTAACGTGATGCAATGACGCCCTGTAAGGGCAAAAGTGAATGATAATCATTACTTTTGCCCTTACAGGGCGCAACTGTTCCTACACACATTAACCCTGGGTGTCGCTATCGCTTGCCCAGGGCTATGTACAGTCATTGGGCTTTTATTGACATCATCGGCTGCGGCTCAGCAATTCAAGCAAGCTTGATTGCATTCGCCTTGCACGATGATTCAGCTCGCACTAATTGGGGTTTGATATACCCTCTTTATAAGCAGCTATGCGAAGCAAGTGCTCAACAAAAGTTGATACGCCAGCTCGTTAGCCAATAGTAATCAGTGTGGTACCCTCCATCACGCTGTCGCCAGCGCTAACGCAGATGCCGGTCACAGTACCGTCGGCCTCGGCTGTAATGTTGTTTTCCATTTTCATAGCCTCGAGCACGAGTACAGTCTCGCCCTTCTTCACGCTCTGGCCTTCCTTTACCAATATTTTGGTTACAACGCCAGGCAGCGGAGCCTTGACGGGAGCGCCAGCGCCAGGACCGCTCTTGGCGGCGGCAGCAGGAGCAGCCGGTTCAGCAGCCGGTGCAGCAGGAGCGGCAGCAGCCTCGGTGCTTACAGTGGGCAGAGCCTCCTCAACGAGAGACGAGCCTTGCATTTCAACCTCGAAAGGAATGCCGTTCACTTCGACTTTAGCTTTCGAGCCTACGATGCTGTCGATGGTCACGTCGAACTGAGCACCGTTGATGGTATATTTGTATTGTTTCATTGCTAAATATTGCGCTATGTTTAGATTTGAGTCATCAGTTCGGCTGGGTTATTCCAGTTTGTACGATGATTTTTTACAGTGATAATACCCGGTTCGTCGTCGTGTACAATCTCCACTTCGTGCTCAATGAGTGCGAGCGAGATGGCAGCGGCGTATGCCGGCATTTCGGCCTCGGTGGGTTTGGTGTGGTAGCCATCAACCAAAAAGTCGGCTATGGTGCCTTGCTTCTCGTCCAGGCGGATAGTGATGGTCTGCTCACCTAATTTATATTGAAAAGTCTTCATTGCAATTTAATTTGCCAATGGGTTAATGTGCCGATGCGTACCGTTGGTGCAATTTTGGGTTAACGTGTTGACTGGTTGGCTGGTTAACAGGTAAGCAGCTTATATAACTTGGCAAACTTACCTGTCACCCTGTTAACTTGTCAACCTGTCACCCTGTTTGCTAATTCCGCCAACGCGTGACATTAGCATATTATTATAATGGAATATTGCCGTGCTTCTTGGCCGGGCGAGTTTCGCGTTTGTTTTCAAGCTGTGCGAGTGCGCGGCAGATGCGGAAACGTGTGTTACGCGGTTCGATCACATCGTCCACGTAGCCATATTCGGCAGCCTTGTACGGGTTGGTAAAGAGGTCGTTGTACTCCTTCTCCTTCTCGGCAAGGAAAGCCTTGGGGTCCTCTTTCGTCTTAGCCTCTTTGCCATCGAGAATGGCCACGGCACCCGAAGCACCCATTACGGCAATCTCGGCAGAAGGCCAAGCATAGTTCAAGTCGGCCTTGAGCTGCTTACAACCCATCACAATGTGTGAACCACCATAGCTCTTGCGCAGAGTCACAGTCACTTTGGGCACAGTAGCTTCGCCATAAGCGTAGAGCAGTTTGGCACCATGGTCAATCACCGCGTTGTACTCCTGGCCCGTACCCGGCAAGAAGCCCGGCACGTCAACCAACGACACGATAGGAATGTTGAAGCAGTCGCAGAAACGTACAAAGCGTGCAGCCTTGCGCGATGCGTTGCAGTCGAGCACACCGGCATAAACGCTGGGTTGGTTAGCCACCACACCCACGCTCTGGCCATTGAAACGGGCAAAACCGATAATGATGTTGCGTGCAAAGTTGCGGTGCACCTCCATAAATTCGCCATTGTCCACCACAGCACCAATAACCTTGTACATGTCGTAAGCCATGTTGGGGTTGTCGGGTATGATTTCGTTCAGCAAGTCCTCTTTGCGGTCGATGGGGTCGGTGCATTCAATGCGTGGTGCACGCTCCATGTTGTTTTGCGGAATGAATGAGAGCAATTTGCGGATAATGCCGGCAAACTCCTCCTCTGTTTTGGCAGTAAAGTGGCACACACCGCTCTTGGTAGAGTGAACGGCAGCACCGCCAAGGTCCTCCTGGGTCACGTCCTCGCCAGTCACCGTCTTAACCACCTTGGGGCCGGTCAAGAACATGTAGCTGATGCCTTCGAGCATAACCACAAAGTCGGTCAGTGCAGGTGAGTAAACGGCACCACCGGCGCAAGGGCCGCAGATACCCGAAATTTGGGGTACTACACCCGAAGCCTCGATGTTGCGCTGGAATATCTCGCCAAAGCCGGCCAAGGCGTTGATACCCTCCTGAATGCGGGCGCCACCCGAGTCGTTCAAACCGATGCAGGGTGCCCCCATCTTCATACTCTGGTCCATCACCTTGCATATTTTCTGAGCCATGGTTTCAGACAGAGAACCACCGTTAACGGTGAAATCCTGTGCAAACACATATACCAAACGGCCATTGATGGTACCGCTGCCGGCTACCACACCGTCGCCCAAAAATTGTTTCTTCTCCATGCCGAAGTTGTGGCAACGGTGGAGCTTGAACATATCCATTTCTTCGAAAGAGCCCTTGTCGAGCAAGAGTTCGATGCGTTCGCGAGCCGTGGCCTTGCCTTTGGCATGTTGTTTTTCAATAGCCTTCTCGCCGCCACCGAGGCGGGCCTTTTGGCGAAGCTCAACGAGCTGTTTAATCTTTTTCAGTTGTTCACTCATAATGTTTGATGTGTGAAGGTACAGGCGCGTGCCTGCACATGATATTTTGCGCGTTGGCCGAAAGTTGAGTTAACCCATTATTCTGCCAACGGGTCTTCTTTTGGGTGCAAAGATACGGAAAACCTCGCACACTTATGCCAAAAGTGTGCGGCTATTTTGCTAAATATACCCGTTGGCAGAATTTCAGGTTAACGAGTTAACTTGTTTACTAATTCCGCCAACGCGTTAAATATGGTTTGCTCTTGCATCAAAGTTTGCAGCAGTCTGCCAAGTGTTGTGGTACACTACGGGTGTTTGAGTGGCAGCATCGCCCTGCCGTGTGGTGTACGAGCACACATTTCATTTTGTGCATTTCGGCTCGCGCGTGTACACGCATTTTATATTTCGTAAAACTATCTGCATTCTGCACTTCTAGTCGTAATTGTATTGATAATCAGTGTAATACGTAGTGTAGGCAACTCCCAAAATAACCTACACTACCATCTGCACTACCTACACGCATGAGGCCGTCCGTTCTGTTACGACAGACCGTAATATCAGTCACGGCAGACAGAAAAATGTGTCGGATAAACTCAAAATCCGCTCCCCCTATACCGAAAAATCCCATTGGCACATGCCGTCAGGCCATGAGTGCAGACAATGACGAAACCGTGCAGACAAGTGTTGCACCCGTGCAGAGAAAAAAACAAATATAGCTGTATGGTGAAACGTATACATGCTAATGGTCTCAAGCACCAAACGCTACCTCTAATGGGGGCGACGCGTCTCGCGTCGGGATTAAAGCAAGGACTTACAGACAGGCGTGTAATGAGTGCTGTCTGTGAGCCAGCAGTTAGTGTATGAAACATTGTATTTCCCCGCGGGACGAGGCTGCTGAAAAATGCCCGACGCGAGACGCGTCGCCCCCATTAGAGGTAGCGTTTGGTGTTCGAGTCCGTCGTATGTTCACGTTTTATCAAACGGCAATAAAAAACAAAAGTAGTGCAGATAGCTGTGAACGCTACCTACACTACTTTTTACTTTGATTATCAACGCTATTACGCCCAAAAGTGCAGAGTGCAGACAAAATGCTGCAAAAGTCTGTATGGGGAGTGCACAAGCGGTTTTTAGGTCAATGCGTGCACACTCATTTCAGAACCTTGACCACCTTGCCTTGTTGCGTGCGTATAATGTTCACACCATGTTGCAGCTGCGTGATGCGTTGGCCCGATGGTGTGTAGATGGTGCCCCCCAGGGTGCTCATGTCAGGGGCATTATCTGTTTCGGTATTGTTAATTCCTACGGCGGGGTAGGTTACGTCCACGTCGCTGCCGTCAATGCCCTTGATGGTGCAAAGGCTCCATATTGGGTGGTTGGCGTATGCCTGTGCGTATTCGGGGTACACGCATAGTATGGTGCCACGGTTGGGTTTGAGCCCATCAAAGCAGTCGGGACTTGCACCAACCATTGTCATGTTGTCTTGTCCGTCGTACCAAGGCATGTGGGCATAAATTGTGTCGAGCTGGCAACCCTGGAATGTGTTGTAGAAGATAGTGCCCATTGTTGATGGCAGACTGACTGTGCGTAAGTCACCGTCCACGAAAAGCATTTGGCCAAGCATGGTGGTGTGTTCGGGGAAGGTAATGGATTTCAATTTATTACACCCCACAAAGGCCCAGCGCATCACTACCAAATTGGTGTTGCCATCGCGTGGCTCGAATATTACGCTATCAAGATTTTCGCAATCTTGTGCAAAGCATTCGGGCATGCGCAGCACGTTCTTGCCAATAATGATTTTGCGCAATTCGTCTTGTGACGAGAATGGGCCCAAGATAGACGCATGGGCGTTGGCAGCCTCGTACTTGGCATTGTGAGCGCGGTAATCGAGTGTGCGCATCTCGCCTGAATTTCCTTCAAAGGTACCCTTATAGGCACTTGACCCAATGCGTGTTACAAATTCAGGTATTGTGACATGTTGCAAATTAGGGCAACCGCTGAAGGCAAAGTCTCCTATTTCGAGTGGTGTGTCATCAGTACGTGGCGTGAAATCGATATCAGACAGTTTGTTCATGCCGCAGAACAGCCGGGTAGGTAGTTTCTCAACCTTCGGGCCGATGGTTACGTGTTCTATCGTTTTATCGCCATCGGTATACATGTCGCCATTTCGTGCGTTCCATACGATGTGTTTCAGCGAGTCATTGCGCATCCAGCCCACATAGCGCACATTTTCGGGTATGGTTATTTCGTTGAATAAGCAGTTTCCAAACACGCTTGTGCCAATGGAGTCGGTGCGCAGGGGAAAGGTGAAGTTTTTTGCCAAGGCTTTAGAACTTTCGAATGCGCGGTCGCCAATGGTAAGCGGTAGCTTGCTCTCTTCAAAATCAAATTTTGAGAGTTGTGGACAACCGCTGAAGATTTCTTCAGGTAGGCGCCTTACGTCAGCTCCTACGTTAACGCTTTGTAGTGAATTACAGTTGTGGAAAAGATGGATTGCAGGCGTGTTGGTTACATTGTAGTCAACATGCTGGAGGTAATAGCAGCCTTTGAATGCGGATTGGCCCACAAAAGCATCTTTGCAAGGCACTGATATAGTGTCTGCATAGCAGCTTTCAAATGCATACTCGCCTATATATTTAAGGTTAGCAGGTAAGTCGACTTTGTTGCGCGTTTGGCAAAAAGCAAACGCTTCATTACCGATGCTGTCCACATATTCAGGTAGCTGTATGTTGATGATATTAGTGCCGTAAAAAGCAGATTGTCCGATGGTGAGTGGCAGACTGTCGGGACGTTCCTTGAAGTTCAGTGTCTGCAATTTTTTCGCCATCTGGCAAATTTTGTTAGGAACACGTCGTACGTTAGGTCCAATATTAAATGTTACGGGCGCGAACCGTGGACTTGTTTCGTCGGGCAGATTGTGAGCCAAATAATTCACAGTGCGCAATTTGGGGCAGTCAAAAAACGACATTCCGTCGCCAGTGTTATAATATTCACCTTCCCATTTGTCTTCCAACGTGTCAACATATTCGCATTCAATGTCGGGAATGGTGATGCTTCTTAATTCATCACTATTCAAGCCGTAGCATTTCTTTAGTGTTGAAGGTATGGTTACTCTTTCAATTTTTGTACCATTAAATGCGAGGCCGTCAATAACCTCCAACCCTTCGGGCAGATTGACTGCTGTAATGTTTGTGCCGAAAAAAGCTCTGAGGCCGATACGGCGCAGCGACTGCGGCAGTACAACTTCGCGTTTGGCGGTATAGCTTAGGGCAAAATCGTCATTAATCTCGGTTGTACCCTCTTTTATGATAAGCGGATTGGGCGCATTCACGTTCAAGTCGGCTGCAATGGCGCGGTTGCCCATATAGGCTACGCCGCCGTTGGCCTTGAATTGCGCTTGAATCCACGGCGTGTCGGCAAAGCTGGTGCTACATACTTTGTCAACGCAGGAAAAGTCGGGCAGTTCGGTCAGTGCCGTGCCTCTAAAGGCTTCTTTGCCTACAAAGCGCAAGTTGCTTGAGAACTTTACATTCTTCAAATTCTCGCAGGTAGAAAATGCGTAAGCAGGTATGCTGTCGATGGCCGAAAGGTCTGCTTCAAAAATTTGCGTATTGACAAAGGCTGCCGAACCAAGCTTTTTAAGCAAACTAAAGTCCAAACGTTGAAGCCCGCTATTGCTGAAAGCGTGTTCCTCTACACATACAGGTTTTAACCCGTCGATATGTGTCAGCGATTTGCAGTCATCAAAGGCATATTGTTTTACTTCTTTGATGTTTGGAGAGCATGTAACAACCGAAAGTAATTCACAGTCAGATGCCATTTGGTAGCCCAAACTCTTTTGGTTGGCGGGCAAATAGAGCTTTTGAAGCGTGCTGCGTTGCACCTTGAATGCGCCGCTAAGATTCATGTCAAAGCAATCGTAGTAGCGGCACGAATATGCGAACATGTTACTGCTCACTTCTCGTACAAATTTGACGGTGTCTTGTGGCGAAAGGTAGTAGTCCACGCTGATGGCACTTTCGCCTCCACTGCCTCCATGTGCATAGCGTCCCCCATCAGGTGTCAGAATAGCATCAGAAAGGTCAATGGTCTGTAGATCCGAAAATTCAGGGTCTGCCTGGCTGAACATGCTGATGTCGACAGAGTTGATGGGGCCTTGCAATCTAAGGCGTTTGATGCTTGATATTTTTACGTTAGAGGCATCAAGCACATCGGGCAAGGTGCCTGCTTGGGTGAGTTTAACAGCTAATGAGTCGCCTTGTACAAAGACACCATTGTTGTCGTAGTCGTTGTTGGTGGCGGCAGTGGCTCTATATGCCGAAAAAGTGCAGATAGCCAGCGCAGCCAGAATGTGTGGTAAGGGTAATCGCATAGTGGTGTTAGGTGTTAATTGGTTAACTTTTGATTTTGTAACAGATGTATATGCAAAAATATGGCATTGTGTAGTGGTATGCCTCATTATAAATAATGATATTTCGGCACAGCTTATGGCAAATTATAGAAATATATGGTGTTTTGCTGCTTTCCTGCTCCAGACTTTAGACATAAAAGTGAGTTTTTTAACGACAGCGGAAAGGAGTATTGTGCATGGATTATTTATATTTGCATAGGTTGAGGCTCGGCATAATGCACAAGCAAGTTTGCTTGTTACCCCATTAACTCCCAAAATCAACCAACGGTATAACATAGAATAATTGACAACAACACACCTTATGAACAAGATGACAACACTAATAGCCGCCTTCGGCATAAGCATGGGCGCCCCGGCACAGAGTTATGACAAACTGTGGCAGGAGGCCAAGGCACACGTTGACAACGACCTGCCCAAATCGGCCGTTGAGGTGGTGAACAAAATACAGCAAAAGGCTGTGGCCGAGGGCAACGACGCGCAGCTGCTGCGCGTGATGCTCACGCAGCGTATGCTCGGTGCCGAATTGTCGGCCGACAGTGTGGCACCCTGGTTGCAGCGCATGGAGGCTGCACTGGCTGCCGAAACAAAGCCCGCCATGCAAGCCCTGTGGCATGTGGCGCTGGCCAAATGCTATGAAGGAACCAACTATGGGCAAGTGCTTGTGATTGACGGGAATACCTTAGCGTATGATGCCCTGCAACAGCGGGCCAAGGCACACTATGAGGCCTCGTTGACCAACCCCGACGCACTGGCCGATGCGCGGGTGGATAACTATTTGCCCTTGTTTACTAAACATGAGGGCAGCGCTTGCTACCACAACGACTTGTTGCACGTGGTGTTAAACGACTATTGTGAGAGCGGCGTGACAAAACAAGGCGACAAACAGGCGTGGACTGAGAAAGTAGCCGCCTTCTACAAGGCACGCCATGCCAACGATGCCGCCCTGTTGCTGTCGCTGCGTGCACTGGAACAGCGTTACGAAAATGCCAGCGTGAAGGGTAGCATAGAGCACAACGCATACTATAAAGCTTTGTGCCAGCTGACAGACGAATATGCTGGCGCGGGCAGTTGTGTCAAGATTTATGAAGCCATGGTGGCCCTGCAAGCGAACTATGTGCAGGACGACGGACCGTATGCCGCACACAACGACAGTGTGCTGGTGGCGCAGGCCGAAAAAGGTATCAGCCTCAGCAAGAAAGGCCTTGCAGCCAACGAATTGCGCAATTTTGTGGCGCGTATGACCACCCCGGCCGTGAGTGCCGATGGATTGCAGCGCGTGTGCTACCCCGGCAGCCAGTTGACGCTCGCTTTCACAACGCGGCATTTGCGTGAGGTTGAACTGCGGGTGACACGTTTGCCAAAATCGGCTGCCGAACTGCATGCTGCCGATAACGATGCGCTGAAGGCTTTGGCTAAAAAGGCCGGCAGTGGCGCTTGCACCATAACGCGGCTGCAGCTGACCGGGCAAACCGCCCCCTATGCCTGGCGCACCGACAGCGTGAGGTTTGAAGTGCCCAATGTGCCGGGCGTTTATTATGTAGAGCTTGTGGGCGATGGCAAGGTGCTTGAGGGTAGCACCATGGCGGTGAGCAGTTTGAGCGCCGTGCGCTTTGCCACACCCGGGGGCAAAACCCGCATCACCATGGTAGACAGCCAAACGGGGCGCCCCGTGACGGGGGTGCAGCTGACCGCCTACCGCTACGACAACCGCAGCCACAAGTTGCGGCAGATAAGAACGTATGACACCGATGCCGAAGGCAATGTCAGTTTGCAAACCGACGTCAACCGCTATGATGCTACGCTTTATGCCGCCACCACAGCCACCGATGCCGCATCGCCGTTGTTCAACATTAACGACATACGCTATTATGACACCCAGCGGCAGTGGGCCGAAACGCGTGTGCAGCTATATACCGACCGCGTCATTTACCGACCGGGCCAAAAGGTGGCTTTTTCGGCAGTGGCTTTTACCCGTGAGGGCGATGTGCACCGGGTGCGGCCCGCCTTGCAACTGAAAGCCACATTGCGTAATGCCAACGGCAAGGTGGTGGACACCCTGTTGGTGCAGACCGATGCCTTTGGCACAGCGAGTGGCGAGTTCAACCTGCCGCAAGCCTGTCTGCCAGGACGCTTCAGCATAAGCGTGGACAATCGCAGTGTGTCGGGGCGCAACTATTTCAGAGTGGAGGCGTATAAACGTCCAACTTTTACGGCCACCACGCAGCCAGTCAAGACAGCCTATGCCTTAGGCGACAGTGTGACGGTGGAGGGCGAGGCCAAAACCTACAGCGGGGTGGCAGTGGCCGATGCCCGGGTGCAGTACACAGTGCGCCGCACAGCATGGTTCTTTTACAACGATGACGAGATGGCGCCGCAAAGCGGTGAGACCACTACCGATGCCGAGGGACGCTTCAAATTGCCCGTGTTGCTCGAAAGCCCTGAAAATGAAGCCAATGCCGCCTTGCCGCGTTACAACCGCTATGCTTATGTGGTGGACTACACCGTGACAGCCCCCAATGGCGAGACTGCACAAGGTTCGGCCACGCTGAGTGTGGCCACATGCAAGGCATGGCTCGAGGTGAGTGCGCCGCAAACCATTTATCGCCGCCAGGGTGCTGCGCTGCCCACATTCGGCATACGCCAGCTTAATGCGCAAGGTGAGAATATGGCTGCAAAGGGTACATTTGTGCTGCGCAGGGGTGGGGCAGAGGTGGCCCGCGGTGTGTTCGACACCAGCGAACCGCTTGCCATCAGCCAACTGGCACAGTTGCCTTCGGCACAGTACACGCTGAGTGTGCAAACTGCTGAGGCTGCAGCCGACACGGTGAGCTTTACCCTGTTGCGCGACACCGACACCACCCCCGTGGTGGCCAACCAGCCCTTCTTCTTTTACAAAGAAACGGCCAACGATGGCGCGGCGGCACGCATGGTGGTAGGGTCCACCGAAAAGGACGCTTGCTTGTTTTACGATGTGGTGGCAGGCAACCGGGTGGTGGAGAGTCGCCGCATCATGCTCAACAACGAACTGCTGCACCTGACCTTCGACTATAAAGAGGCGTATGGCGATGGTGCCGTATTGTGTTTGGCCATGGTGCGCCACGGACAACTCTATGAGGAAAGTGTCAGTGTGGAAAAACCTAAACCCGACAAGCGCTTGCTGCTGCATTGGACCTCGTTCCGTTCGCGTTTGACACCCGGACAGCAAGAGGAGTGGCGCGTGCAAATAACCCGTCCCGACGGCACACCGGCCGATGCGCAAATGATGGCCTGCCTTTATGATGCCTCGCTCGACGCGTTGGTCAAAAACACTTGGGCCGACTATGCCGTGAACTTTTACCGCAATTTGCCGTCACCCTTGTGGCAAACAAACTGGACTGTGCACAGTTTGGCATTGTATGGGGTGTATGACTACAAGCGCCTGTCAGTGCCCGATGTGCAGTATAGCCGTTGGCGCAACGATTTGTTCCATTACGAACGCGTGTACGATTTGGCTGGCATTCGTCCACGCCGTATGCGCACCATGACCACGCTTGAGGTGGACAAACCTATGATGATGTTGGCCAAAGCCAATGTGGCCACGGATATGTACGACGCGGGTGCGGCTGAAAGTGCAAGCAGCAATCAAAAGAAAGAAGCAGCTGGCGGTGCACCGCAACCGTTGCAAACGGCTGCGCCACGCACCAACTTTGCCGAAACGGCTTATTTCCGTCCGGCGCTGCGCACCAACAGCAAGGGCGAGGTGGTGATGGCATTCACCCTGCCCGAAAGTATGACGCAGTGGAACTTTGCGGCATTGGCCCACGACCGCGACATGAACCACGGACGGCTCGACACCACGGTGGTGGCGCGCAAGGACTTTATGGTAGAACCCGCCTTGCCGCGCTTTTTGCGCCAGGGCGACACGACCGATTTGCCCGTGAAGGTGACCAACTTGTCGGACAAGGCAGTGTCGGCCACGCTCACCCTGACGCTTGGTGATGCGGTGAATGGCCAGCAGTATTACAAGGCCGATGCCAAGGTGACGTTGGCGCCGGGCGAAAGCCGGGTGTACACTTTCCCCTACCAAGCCAAGGGCAACGAGGGGGTGATGGTGTGCCGTGCCATGGCCCAAGGCAAGGGTTTTGCCGATGGCGAGGAGCACTACCTGCCCGTGTTGACCAACGAGGTGCAGGTGACACGCACATTGCCTTTTTCACAAACAAAGGCGGGGGTGCTGACATTGCGCACCGACACCCTGTTTAATGTGGAGGGGACAAGTCACCGCGCGTTGAGTGTAGAGGTGTCGTCTAATCCCACTTGGTACGCTGTGACGGCACTACCCGCACTGCAGGGCACCGATGGCTGCATCAGTGCCAACGATTGGGCCACCCGCTTTTATGCCTTGGCCATTGGGCAGCAGGTGGTGCGCGATAATCCCGAAATCAAGGCTTTGGCCTCGGGCAGCAGCACGGCAGAACTTGATGCGCTGGCCAAACTGAAGGCTGAGGGCCTGACCGACCTTACGCCGTGGTTGCAGCAGGGTGCTGCCGAACAGGAGCGCGCCGAGGCTCTGCGTCAAATGTTTGATGTGGAGTTGACGGCTGCACGCATGGCTACAGCCATTGACAAACTGAAGACTTTGCAGCAGGCCGATGGTGCTTACTGCTGGTATCCCGGCATGGGCGGCAATGCCTATACTACACTGGAGGTGGCCATACTGTTGGCACGTGTGGAAAACTTGACGAGTTGCCAGCAGGGGCACAGGCAGTTGGCACAGGCCATGGATTGGCTCAAGCAGTATATAGCCGGTGTGGTACGCGAAATGAAACGTGCGGAAAAGGAAACCGGGCACAAGGTGCTACCGGGTGAACTGACTATGCGCTATTTGTATTTGCTCACTCTGACGGGTGACAAACTTGACGACAATGCGTCGTACCTCGTGGCGCGTGCCGCTTTGCAGAACCAGGAATTTACCATGTATGGCAAGGCGGTGGCGGTGCAGGTGATGGCCCATTATGGCAAAAAGGCTGAGGCCGAATTGCTACTGAAAAGCTTGTTGGAACATACGGTGACGAAGGACAGCATGGGACGCTGGTTTGACACGCCACGCGCAGAGTGGTCGTGGCGCTCATACCGCATTCCTACCCAGTGTATGGCTATTGAGGCGCTGCACACCTTGGGCCATGAAATGGCGGCGGACGAAATGCGCTTGTGGCTGTTGCAGGCCAAGCGTACGCAGATGTGGGAAACCTCGCGCGCCTCGGCCGATGCGGTGTATGCGTTGCTTGCCACGGGTGGCAAACAGCAAGGTGTGATGCCTTTAGCTGAAAAGACTCCGGTGTATTACACGCTCTATAATCGTAACAAGGTGGTGGGCTTTAATGCCAAGAGCCAGAGTAGTGTGCCACAAACGGTTGGTTATTTCAAGCAAACTTACACAGACGCTTCGGCCACTGGTGCCACGACTGTCAGACTGGACAAGCGCACCGACGGTTTGTCGTGGGGTAGTGTGTATGCCACTTTCTCAGCCCCGGCATCGCGTGTGTCAACTGAAGGAAAGGGCTTGCTGCTGACCCGCAAATTCGAGGTGAAACGGGCTGGCGAATGGGTGGCTGTGAATGGAACAACCACGTTGGCAAAGGGCGACCGGGTGCGTCAGGTATTTACCATCACAGCAGACCGCGACTACGATTTTGTGGCGCTCTCAGCCTCGCGTCCGGCTTGTTTGCAACCGGCCCAGCCTCTGTCGGGATATGCCTGGAACATGGCACTGCCTGCATATCGCGCTGTGCACGATGCCGCTACCGACTACTTTGTAGAGAAAGTGCGCAAAGGCACCCACCAGTTTGCAGAGGAACTGTTCGTTGACCGCACCGGCCAATTTGCCACAGGTGTTGCCACAGTCAGTTGCGTGTATGCGCCCGAATTTTGTGGCACGGCGGGAGAGGTGAAACTCATTACGCACTAAGCGTTGTGTGTTGGCATACAAAAAAGTGTCGCCCATTAAGAAGCTTGCAACTTCTTAATGGGCGACACTAATATTATATGGCGCACCCGACAAACCCTGTGGAGTAGGCCGTGCAGATGCTAACCCAAAACTGTTGCTAAACGATACATGAAGAATGGTATGTCTATGACTCCTTTTACTTGTGCACGAAAGCATTTGATCTTTGAGTTCAACGATTCAGCTGAAGCGTTAGTCTTACGTCCGTCAAAGTAGTTCAGGATTTCATCCTCATAGAATCTGATGGTATCGCGTACGGACTTGATTTCACGCAGAGTGCAGGAAGCCACTTTCTCATACCACCCCTTGAAATTCTGTTTGGCAGTCTCCTTTGTGAGTTTCTTGTTTCTGAATATGGCTCTAAGGGAGTTGATCAGATTGTATGCTTCTTCAAGTTTTGGGTAGAGTGCGAAAAGTATCTTCGCACGCTTTTTCTGCGTTGCGCTCCACTTCTCTCGGCTCATGGACAATTGCTTGCGACATCGTGTCTGTGCCTCTACAAGAGTCTCGCCATTTTCAAGCCTTTTGGGTTCAAAGCGAGTGTTCAGCCTCATAGGCTTTCTTCCGCGCTTGCTCTTCTTCCAGTTCTTCCCATGCCTTTTCCTCATTCGCTCGCGGTAAGCCTTTCTCTGCGCTGCCAGATTTTCGAGGTATTTGCGAAACTCTGCCTTCTGTCTGTTCGCCTCCTTTACGGCTTTTCGTTTCAGGCGCAGGCGTATCTCTTCGCAGCCCTCTCCACCGCGTTTTACGACATGGAAGCAGTCACGTATGACTGTGGCTTTAGGGAATGCCTCTCGGGCTATGACACGCATGCAATCTGAGAGATCCATCGTGATATTCTCAACCATTTCACGCTTATCTGCAGGTAGTTGCATGAGAACCTTCAGTACGTCAGCAGGATTCGTTCCCTTGACTACTGCTATGATTGCACCCTTGCGACCATGGGCATCCTTGTTGTGAACGATAGTGTACAGTTCGCCCTGGAGGGAGGTCTCGTCTATGCCTTGCTCCTTACCTACGTTTTGCGGAATAAGAATCCACTTGGATGCGTGATCCTTCTGCTCCCACGTCTCGAAGTTACTCAGGGCGTCCTTGTATCTTTTGGCAAACGTGGAGCTGTTAATCATGTACGTATAACCAATCTGACGAGCGGTTATCGTCTCAGAGTCCATTCGCCCTCTTTAAAAAAAGCGCGAAGTCCTTCGCGTATCGAGTGCCCTTATGCTTCAGTTCAAACTCCTTGTCAAGGTCAACACTTCTTGTTGTGCCATCCGGCATTGTCCAACGCCTTCTTCGTATGTGAAGTACCGCCTTCTTGTCTCGGGCTGGATAGTCAAGTAAACATGATTCTTCCCCAAAACCATTGCTCACGGAATCCTTCATGTCTGGTGTGCGATTGTCGCGCTCATCCAGATAGATGTGAAGCTCTGTTGTGTAAAGAACATCCTTGTCCAGAGTACGCTGTGTTGCAAAGTCTGTCACCTCGAAATATTTAAGAACTCCTTCGGGGAGGAAATATGAGGCGAGGCCCTCATACATATTTTTATTGCCATTCTGATTCATAGTGCAAAGGTACTACTTTTGGGCAATCATGTATCGTTTGGCAACTCAGTTTTTGGGTTAGCATCTGCACAGCCCTCCACAGGGTTTGTCGGGTGCGCCTNNNNGGCGCACCCGACAAACCCTGTGGAGTAGGCCGTGCAGATGCTAACCCAAAACTGTTGCTAAACGATACATGAAGAATGGTATGTCTATGACTCCTTTTACTTGTGCACGAAAGCATTTGATCTTTGAGTTCAACGATTCAGCTGAAGCGTTAGTCTTACGTCCGTCAAAGTAGTTCAGGATTTCATCCTCATAGAATCTGATGGTATCGCGTACGGACTTGATTTCACGCAGAGTGCAGGAAGCCACTTTCTCATACCACCCCTTGAAATTCTGTTTGGCAGTCTCCTTTGTGAGTTTCTTGTTTCTGAATATGGCTCTAAGGGAGTTGATCAGATTGTATGCTTCTTCAAGTTTTGGGTAGAGTGCGAAAAGTATCTTCGCACGCTTTTTCTGCGTTGCGCTCCACTTCTCTCGGCTCATGGACAATTGCTTGCGACATCGTGTCTGTGCCTCTACAAGAGTCTCGCCATTTTCAAGCCTTTTGGGTTCAAAGCGAGTGTTCAGCCTCATAGGCTTTCTTCCGCGCTTGCTCTTCTTCCAGTTCTTCCCATGCCTTTTCCTCATTCGCTCGCGGTAAGCCTTTCTCTGCGCTGCCAGATTTTCGAGGTATTTGCGAAACTCTGCCTTCTGTCTGTTCGCCTCCTTTACGGCTTTTCGTTTCAGGCGCAGGCGTATCTCTTCGCAGCCCTCTCCACCGCGTTTTACGACATGGAAGCAGTCACGTATGACTGTGGCTTTAGGGAATGCCTCTCGGGCTATGACACGCATGCAATCTGAGAGATCCATCGTGATATTCTCAACCATTTCACGCTTATCTGCAGGTAGTTGCATGAGAACCTTCAGTACGTCAGCAGGATTCGTTCCCTTGACTACTGCTATGATTGCACCCTTGCGACCATGGGCATCCTTGTTGTGAACGATAGTGTACAGTTCGCCCTGGAGGGAGGTCTCGTCTATGCCTTGCTCCTTACCTACGTTTTGCGGAATAAGAATCCACTTGGATGCGTGATCCTTCTGCTCCCACGTCTCGAAGTTACTCAGGGCGTCCTTGTATCTTTTGGCAAACGTGGAGCTGTTAATCATGTACGTATAACCAATCTGACGAGCGGTTATCGTCTCAGAGTCCATTCGCCCTCTTTAAAAAAAGCGCGAAGTCCTTCGCGTATCGAGTGCCCTTATGCTTCAGTTCAAACTCCTTGTCAAGGTCAACACTTCTTGTTGTGCCATCCGGCATTGTCCAACGCCTTCTTCGTATGTGAAGTACCGCCTTCTTGTCTCGGGCTGGATAGTCAAGTAAACATGATTCTTCCCCAAAACCATTGCTCACGGAATCCTTCATGTCTGGTGTGCGATTGTCGCGCTCATCCAGATAGATGTGAAGCTCTGTTGTGTAAAGAACATCCTTGTCCAGAGTACGCTGTGTTGCAAAGTCTGTCACCTCGAAATATTTAAGAACTCCTTCGGGGAGGAAATATGAGGCGAGGCCCTCATACATATTTTTATTGCCATTCTGATTCATAGTGCAAAGGTACTACTTTTGGGCAATCATGTATCGTTTGGCAACTCAGTTTTTGGGTTAGCATCTGCACAGCCCTCCACAGGGTTTGTCGGGTGCGCCTATTATATGTATGCACCGCTGTGAGGCGTAGTTTGGTTAGCGGGTTAACCCGTTAACTTGTAAACTTGTCAACTATTAATATTACTTCTGCAGTTTCAGGCAAGCCCAGCCATCGAGCACATGCTCGTCGACAAGCGTGAGGCCCTGCTTTTGTGCCTCGGCTACGAGTTGTGGAATGTCAGTGTCGTAGAAACCGCTCATGTAGATAAAGCCACCCTGTTTCATGCGTGGCACGTAATATTTAAGGTCGTTAAGCAGAATGCCCAAATTGATGTTGGCAATGACAAGGTCGAACGGGCCCTTGTCAGCCAGCGATGAGGCATCGCCCAGCTCCACATCGATGTGGTCAAGATGGTTGAGGCCAATGTTCTCGCGCGAATTTTTGACACACCACTCGTCCACATCAATGCCCAGGCAGTGTTTGGCTCCGCGCATACGTGCCAAAATGGCCAATATGCTGGTGCCGCAACCCATGTCGAGCACTTCGAGCCCCGTGATGTCGTCGTTGAGCAAACGGCTTATCATTTGCGAGGTAGTGGCATGATGGCCTGTGCCAAACGACATCTGCGGATTGATGGTGATGCTGTATTCGGCCTTTGGCACATCGGTGTGGAATGTGCTGGCTATCACACAACGTCCGTCGACAACGAGGGGCTTGAAATAGTTTTTCTCCCATTCCTCGTTCCAGTCCTTGTCTTCGGCCTCCTGCATGGTGTAGGTTATTTCAACATCGGGCAGGGGGAATGCGGCCAGTGTTTGGTCGAGGGCGGTTTGGTCGAAGAGTGCCTTCTGAATGTAGCACTGGAAGTGGTCCTCGTCCAGCTTCTCCTCAAAGGTGGGGTCCTCGGGATTGGCGCAATGTGCCACGGCCGGGCGGTCGAGTTCGTCGGTATGTACAAAACTGTCAAAACCTATTTCGGCCAATACGGCCGACAACACGTCCTGCACGGCTTCGGTGGCCGGCCGGGTGGTAAAGGTAAATTCTAAGTATTGCATTTGATATGGGTTAAAATGGCGGTTGCGTTAAAACAGCAATAGGGACAATCATAACATGAGATTGATTGCCCCTATTGTTGCAGTAGTTAATTATGCGTTACTTTTCAGGCACGCGTTCGAGAATTGTCTTCACAAATTTCCAGTACTTCTCCACACTCGGAATGTTGCAACGCTCGTTGGGTGTGTGCGGTGAGCGCAGCGTGGGGCCGAAACTGACCAAATCCATGTTAGGACGCAAGGCACCAATTACGCCACATTCGAGTCCGGCGTGAACAACTGTCACATTGCTCTCCTCGTTGAAGAGTTCGTGGTAGATGCCCTTCATGAGTTCGACAATCTCGCTCTTGGGGTTAGGCTGCCATGCAGGGTATTCGCCATCGGTTTCCACCTTCATGCCGGCCATTGAGAAGCAGCTTTCGAGTGTTTCGACGCAGCATTCGCGCATAGAGTCGCGTGATGAGCGGATAAGGATGAGGAATTTGGTGTGGCCTTCGCCAATCTCGACGATGGCGAGGTTAGACGATGTCTCGACAACCTCCTTGTTGTAAGGTATCATGCGGTAAACGCCATTGTGTACGGCGCAAAGCGCATCGACCAGGTTGTCCTGAATTTCGGCCGGTACGATGTAGGCAGGCAAAGCCACGTCCTCAACGTCCAGTTCGAGTGTTTGCTCAACAGGCTCGTACTCGTCTTTGAAGGTCTGGCGCCATTCGGCCACAACCTCTTTGAAAGCCTCCACATTCTCCTTAGGCAGTGTGAGCACAACTTCGGCAGAGCTTGGAATGGCGTTGCGCATATTGCCGCCCTTCCACTCAGCCAAGCAAGCTTCAAAGTTGGCAATGGCGTCCTGCACGAGGCGTGCCATGGCTTTGTTGGCGTTGCAGCGGCCCTCGTTGATTTCGAGGCCAGAGTGTCCGCCAAACAGTTTGTGGAGTGTAACCTTTACAGCCGCATCGTTGGCGTCAACCTCTTGAGGCTTGTACTCCAATGTGGCAGTCATGTTAACACCACCAGCAGAGCCGATAATCATTTCGCCTTCGGTTTCGTCGTCAAGGTTGAGCAATATGTCGCCTTCAATTACGTCGGCCTTCATGTGGTTGACACCATACATGGTAGTCTCTTCGTCGGCAGTGATGAAAGCTTCGACGGGGCCATGCTTCAGTGTGTCGTCCTCCATCACAGCCATGATGGTGGCTACAGCCATACCGTCGTCTGAACCCAATGTGGTGCCTTTGGCCTTAACCCAGTCGCCATCAATATAGGTCTGTATGGGGTCGGTCTCAAAGTTATGGGTCGAATCCTTGGTCTTTTGTGGCACCATGTCCATGTGGCCTTGCAGTGTAACCATTTTGCGGTTTTCCATGCCAGCAGAGGCAGGCTTGCGCATAATGATGTTGCCGGCCTCGTCCTTAAAGGCTTTTACGCCTTTGCTGGCAGCCCAGTCGAGCAAGAATTTTTGAACCTTTTCGAGGTGGCCCGAGGGACGGGGCACCTGCGTAAGCAAATCAAAGTTTTTCCAAATGGCCTGCGGTTGCAGGTTAGCAATTTCGCTCATGATGTTTATGTATTAAGAAAGTTTTTTACGATAGTTGACCCTTGCCCAACCAAATGCGCCGAGCAGTACGACAAGGGCCGTTTGTATGGTGTGTACCACCAGGGCAAACATGACTGCTTGCGCCTCGGCCACTCCGTAAAGCACCAGCATGGTTTTTACAGCAAAATGCCAGGGACCCGCTCCGTTGGGGGTGGGCACAAGCACGGCAAAGGTGCCAACACAAAATATGAGAAATGCCGCCCCAACAGATAATGAGGTGGTAAAGTCGAAACAGAAAAATGCGATGTAGAAGTGCAGAAAATAGCCAACCCATATCAGCAGGCTGTAAAACAAATATAAAGGCAGATTGTGCACCTTGCGCAGCGACAGAACGCCCTCCCACACCTCGTGCAGCATGTCGCGCCCTTTTTTGAACACGGCAAAGCGGCGTACTGCCACCAATGTGGCAATGACTGCGGCGCAGATGCAGATGAGTGTGACAATGTAGCCGGTGCCGGTAAAGCGGTGCAGAATGTCGTTGAGGTTGGTGCCCGTCTTGCACAAGAACTCCAAGAACTTGGGCAACTGCGACAAGAATGCCACGCCTGTGAAGATGAGCATAAACAACGAGTCGACAAGTCTTTCGGTAACCACCGTGCCGAGCGATTTGGTGAACGATATGCCGTCACTCTTTTTGAGCGTGCCGCAACGGGTTACTTCGCCCACACGCGGAATGACCAAACTGGCAGCGTAGGACATGAAAATGGCGTCGGTGCAGGAGGTGCGGCGGGCATGCTCGCCAAGCGGGGCAAGGGCCATTCTCCATCGCCAGGCGCGTGCCATTTGTGGCAAAATGCCAAAGGCTAATGACAGCAGCATCCACCCCCAATTCATGTCATGCGTCACGCACTGCATGAACTCGTGCCAGTCGGTGGCGCGGTACATCCACCACAATATGCCGAAACCGAGCACAAATGGCAGTGATATTTGCAGTATGATTTTTAGCAGATGCTTCATTGTTAAGTAGTGAGTTACGGCACTAAAGGCAGTTTACATTCAAATAAAATGCTTACCTTTGCAGCGTTATATCATGATGGGCAATGATGCTTCAGGCAGATGCCAGTGTGCATTGCACTATTATGCAAAAGTAGAAAAAATATATCAGATGAAGTCTGTACGTCCTAAAAAATTTCTTGGTCAGCACTTCTTGACCCACCTGCCTACCGCGCAGGCCATTGCCGACACAGTAGATGCGTGTCCTGACATACCCATTCTTGAGGTTGGGCCCGGCATGGGCGTGATGACACAGTTCATCATTCCCAAAAAACGAGAGTTTAAGGTCGTGGAGATTGATTTTGAGAGTGTGGCTTACTTGCGCGAACACTTTCCTGAACTGGAGGACAACATCATCGAGGACGACTTTTTGAAAATGCACCTCGACCACACCTTCGACGGCCGTCCGTTTGTGCTCACTGGCAATTATCCCTACAACATCAGCAGCCAGATATTCTTCAAGATGCTCGACTACCGGCACCTCATTCCTTGCTGCACGGGCATGATACAGAAGGAGGTGGCAGAGCGTTTGGCCGCCAAACCAGGCTGCAAGGCATACGGCATATTGAGCGTGCTGGTGCAGCTGTACTACGATGTAGACTATTTGTTCACTGTTGAGCCAGGGGTGTTTAACCCGCCTCCCAAGGTGCGCAGCGCTGTGGTGCGCATGACGCGTAACCAGGTTACGGCTCCCGATTGCGACGAGCAGTTGTTGCGGCGGGTGGTTAAAACCACTTTCAACCAACGCCGCAAAATGATGCGCGGTTCAATCAAGCCACTACTTCATGAGCTCGACCAGCGTCCCGGGGTTGCCGCCCCCGACCACACGGCGTTTTTGGCTCAGCCGCTGCTCACCCGCCGCCCTGAGCAATTATCGGTGCAGGAGTTCATTGACTTGACAAACCAGGTTAGTGCACACTATGCACAGTGAACAGCGCAAGCGTGACAGTTTGAATAATAACAGAATATACCATATACATATTTTATGAAAACCTATTTGGTGACAGGTGCCGCAGGCTTTATCGGTGCCAATTACTTGAAATACATCTTGGCCAAGCATGATGACATTCGTGTGGTGGTGCTCGACTTGCTTACTTATGCAGGCTACCTCGGTACCATTGCCGGTGACATTGACAATGAACGCTGCTATTTTGTAAAGGGTGATATTTGCGACCGCGGGCTGCTTGACCGCCTTTTTGCCGAATACCGCTTTGATGTGGTAGTGAATTTTGCAGCCGAAAGCCACGTAGACCGCAGTATCGAAAACCCGCAGCTCTTCCTCAACACCAATATCCTTGGCACGCAGAATTTGCTTGATGCAGCACGTGCTGCATGGGTGATGGGTCGCGACGAACAGGGTTATCCCACGTGGCGCCCGGGTGTGCGCTACCATCAGGTGTCAACCGACGAGGTGTATGGCTCACTTGGGGCAGAGGGCTTCTTTACCGAAGACACACCGCTTTGTCCGCACAGCCCCTACAGTGCATCAAAAACATCGGCCGACCACTTTGTTTGTGCCTATCGCGACACTTACCACATGCCGGTGAGCATCACGCGTTGTTCAAACAACTATGGCCCTTACCAATTTCCTGAGAAACTCATTCCGCTCGTTATCAACAACATTCTTGAGGGCAAGCGTCTGCCGGTGTACGGCAAGGGCGAGAATATTCGCGACTGGCTGTATGTTGAGGACCACTGCAAGGCCATTGACATGGTGATAACAAAGGGCGCTAATGGCTCAATTTACAATGTAGGCGGTCATAATGAGCGTCAGAATATTCAGATTGTCAAAATCATCATACGCACCATTCACGACATCATGCAGCAGGAGCCGCAGTTCCGTGCCTTGCTCAAAAAGCAGGAACGTGGTGCCGATGGTCAAATCAGCATAGACTGGATTAACGATGACTTGATAACCTTTGTAAAGGATCGCCTTGGCCATGACCAGCGCTATGGCATTGATCCCTCAAAAATCAAGGCCGACTTGGGCTGGTATCCCGAAACCTCGTTTGAGGTGGGCATTGTAAAGACAATCCGCTGGAACCTTGAGCACCACGATTGGGTGGAGGCCGTCAGCGGTGACGACTATCAGCAGTATTACGAAAACATGTACCGCAACAAGTAAAGCAGACTTATACTGCACAATAGATATATGGTAACGCCCGGAAGCTCGTTAATCGATACTTCCGGGCGTTACTGTGTATGTTGGCAATGCAACTATGAATGAAGAAGGTTGATGCGTCTGAGAAAAAGTGTACAATTTGTACACAAATATTTGCTCCCTCGCCGTCTGCCTACTTGTAAAAGAGTGCGTGTGTTTTTACTGCCATCTTACACTTTTTATGCGTAACAAGTTGATAATCAGATATTTCAATAGTGTAAGATGATTTCAAAGCATCTTACACTCCCTTGCATACATCTTACACACCCCACCCCGTTGTCTTGCAGTCGGTTTTGTCGTATGCGGTGGGTTTTACGCCACAGGGACGTAGAAGAATCTGTCGGAGTAACAGACTTTTCTGCTCCCCTATGCTGTGACGTTCTCCTCCCGTGCTTGTGCCGTGTGGCAGTATGTAGGTTGTGTAGGATGCGTGTAGGTGGAATTTGTAGTATCTTACACTGTGTAAATTATTGATAATCAATGGATTGCAACGCGTTTGTGTAAGATGTAAGATACTCTGCATGTAAAGTTTTGGTAGTATAGTAAAGGCCCCGCAAGCACTAAACGCAAGCACCAAACACTACCAACAAACGCAAGCTCTAATGGGGGCGACGCGTCCCGCGTCGGGCATGAAAGCAAAAGTTCACAGACAGCACTAATTATGCTCCTGTTTGTGAGCCTTTGCCTTCATGCCCGACGCGGGACGCGTCGCCCCCATTAGTGGTAGCGTTTTGTGCTTGCGTTTGTTGGTAGCGTTTTGTGCTTGGGTCTGTTCGCATGGTTACGTTTTACCAGTCAGCAATATTTCAGAATAGCAGAGCTCTAAAAACAGAACTTTTAGAAACACCTTATAGCTTCTTCCACATCTCGATGACACGCTGTCGGGCACGCAAGATGCTGGCCTTGTACACGGCGCAGGTTGTGATGACATAAATGCCGGCCTGTGCCCATAACATGTACCAGTCGTGCTGTACATCGCCAAGCGTGGCCCCCATGTTGTTGATGGCCACAAAACCATTGATGCCAAATGTAGAGGGGAATATGTAGCTGATGGCCTTCCAAACTGGTGGCACAGCACTGCCCGGCCACGACAATCCGGAGATGAAAAGCAAAGGCACAGAGGTGAATACAATGAGCATGATGCACATCTCGCGGTGTCGCACAAAGGCGCTTACCGTCATGCTAAACGCAATGCAGGCAATGAGAAAGGGTAGGACAAAGAATGCCACGTCCCAAGGGTTGCCAATCTGGTTGAGGTGGAACAAATGGGGCACCACCGCCAGCACATAGACACTCAGCGGTATGTAAACCAAAAGATAGGCTGCACCCTTGCCCATGACAATGCGCAGCAAACCGCGATGGTGGCGCTCAACAGGCACAAGGTTGCGGAAGGCATTCTTCTCGCGTGCAGTACCTGCTGCCATGCCCACGCCAAGCAGCAGAGTTTGCTGTATGATGAGCATCAGTACGGCAGGTATCAAGAAGGTGGCAAAACCGTTTTGCGGATTGTAGAGCGACACTTCCTCATACTCTATGGGGTGCTCGGCCACCTTGTCTTGCTCGGCAGTAGTTCCGCCAGCGCGTTCTACCTTGATGCTTGCATTCATGGCCAGACTCACATTGGTGTTGGCAGTGAGCACACTCTTGTAGTACAGCATACCGCTCATGTCGGCGTATGCGCCCACGTATACCTGTTCGCCCCGGTTAAGCTTTTCAGAAAAGTCGCGCGGTATATGTACCGCCCCATAAGCGTCGCGGTGCTTGATGAGGCTTTTGGCTTCGTTCATGTTGGCACAGTACGATATGATGTGCACATCGGGCGATGCGTCGAGGTGGCGCAGATACTCGCGGCTCTGTGCCGACCGACAGTCGTCAACCACCGCAATTGGCACGTCACGCACCACCTCGTTGGTATAAATAAAGGTGTAGAGCAGTGGGTAGCCTATGGGCACGAGAAAGAAGAATATGATTACGCCCTTGTCGCGAATGATGGTGCGCAACTCCTCACGAAATATGTAGTTGAGATCGGAAAAAGCTTGTCTCCAGTTGTACATGACAAATAGTTCTATATGTATTGTTTATCAGGTGTTATGCTCATACATAAAAGTATAATGCTAACACCCGCTTGTCAGCCCGTTTACTCGTCACCCCATCAGCACTTATGGCTCGTAGGCATAGGTGTTCATCACCTTTTTAAGTCGGCCGAGGAAGGGGATGGGCAGCACCACAAAGCCAAGCAGTGCCATGGCGAAAGGCCACGCATTAGCCAACGGATAGCCGTCGAGCGCGCAGTTGACGTAAAGCAGGTAGTAATGGCGCAGCGGAAACAAATTGGCCAACCCTTGTAGTATGGGGTGCATGGCCATTACCGGGAATGACATGCCAGATATGCTGAACGAAATGACGCCCCACAGCGAGGCAAACGACAGTCCCAAGCGCAGTGTGGGCAACATGGTGAACATGAACACACCCATGCCCTGACAGGCCAACACAAACAGAGCCATCACGCTCCACATACGCCAAATGCCACAGTTGCACGGAAAGTGCAGGTAGCCATAAAGCAGCAGTATGTAAATAGAACCCATCAGCAGAAATACGATGGTCTGCGGTAGCAGTTTGCTTGTAAGTGCCACAATGATAGAGTTGTTTGACGAGGCCATGAGTTCGTCAGCCGTGTCAAACTTCAATTCAGAGCCGAGGCTGAAAACGGTAATCATGAATATGAATATGCCCAACATGCCCGGTATGATGATGTTTGACAGATACACATTGTAGTTGAGCCACGGATTGCCAATGGCGTGCATGTCAATGACGATGGGTTGCAAATAAGCCATGGCTTGTCGTTCGGTGGCCCCCTTGGCATAAAGCACAGTGCGCGATGCGGCTCCCGATGCCAGTTCAGACATCATGCGCATATCGCGGTAAAGCAGCGAGCCTGCCACGAGGTACGAATAGTTGGTGTAGAACGACACAGTAGGCACCCGTTGCAGTTGTGCCTGTTTGGTGGTGCCGTGTGGTATAAGGTAAAACCCATACACCTCGCCTTTTTGCACCGCCTTTCGTGCCTCCGTCACATTGGCAAACTCGTGCGTGATGTCGCTCATCTGAAAGGCATCGAGGTTGCGGGCCAGATTGCGCGTGGTTGTAGTGCGGTCCTCGTCAACAAGTCCCATGGGCAGGTTCTCGGGCAGCCCCTGCTTCATGAGTGAAGTGAAAAATATGTAACAGAACAGAGGCGCGATGACCATACAGAACCAGTAGATAGGTTGTGTGGCCATACGGCGGAGCTCACGCAAAAACGGATATGCAACACCGTATGCCTTTCCCCCTTCAGAGGGAGCCTGGTCGCCTTTGTTTATATGAACGTTATCAGACATAATAGTGAGCGTTTTGAAATGAAGGGACTATGAGTTGGCGGAGTTAGTTGACAAGTTGACAAGTTAACGGGGTTACAGGTAAGTTTGCCAAACTTTTTAAGTTTCTTACCGTTCAGACTTTAATCATAATAAGTAGTGTAAGGCATACTTACTTGTTAACCTGTCAACTTGTTAACCCGTTAACCAAAAAAAACGCCAACGGGTTGGGACTATGAATGTGTGTGAGAGCGGATAGCATACCCCGCTCACTCCATCAGCACACTCATGCCCGGTCGCAGTCCATCAACCTTTTGGGCGGGCGAGGCCTTCACCTCAAAAGTCTTCATGTCATACTGTCCGGTAGTCTTGGTAGCTTTCCATGCGGCATACGAGCCAAGGTCCTTCATATAGTAAACCTTCAGTGTCACCTCCTTGTTACCCAGTGCCGGTATGGTGGCCTTGAACGTCTGGTTCATCTTAAAGTTTGCCAGGTGGTCCTCGCGCACATTAAAGGTCACCCACATATCGTTCATCAGTGCAATGTTCATGATAGGTGCCCCTGTACCCACCAACTCGCCAATTTGCGGAAATATATCCGTCACCTCGCCGTCGGCCGACGCCGTCAGCACAGTTTCCTTAATGTACGAGTTAACTTCGCTCACAGCACCTTTGGCGCGGTTAACCAAAGCTGCAGCAGCCTCTTTGTCCTCGCGCTCGGCACCATTCTTGGCCATGTCGTATTGCGATTTTGCCGCACGTTCGGTAGCTATGGCAGCATTGCGCTGCGCCGTCACCTCGTCCAGCTTCTGTGCTGTCATCACCCCCTGGTCGTAGAGGCGCTTGACGCGGGCGTACGATTTCTCAGCAATGTCAACCCCCGCTTTCGCCTTTTGCCACATTTCGTAGGCACCGGCAATTTGCTCCTGTCTTGCACCCTTTTCGGCCTTGCGGTTCTGTGCAGCCGCAGCGTCCTCAGCCGCTTGTGCCTGGGTAAGTTTGGCTGTCACTTCAGGTGCTTCAAGAATGGCCAGTGTGTCGCCGGCATGCACATAGTCGCCCTCTTTAACCATATATTTAAGTATGCGTCCTGGCACTTTGCTCGACACGCGGTATTCCGTCACATCAGCCTGGCCCTGAATGGTGTCAGGCTCGTTGTTAAAAGCGTACAGGCTGCCAATGACAACCAAAACGATGATGCCCGCCATGATGATAATAGCTGGGAGAAAGTTTGCTTTCTGTCTCATAATTAATATTGATATGTGCGTTGGCGTAATTAGTTAACAAGTTAACTTTGCCAAGTTTCTTAACATTCGGACTTTAACATAATAATAAGTAGCGTGTAGCATACTTACTTGTTAACCTGTCAACTTGTTAACTAAGAATTCCGCCAACGGCTATGATATATGCTTTAATAATGTGTGTTGTGTGGTAAAGTGGGGCCTATGTCATTCGCCCAGCTGTCCCAAAGCCTTGTTATAGCTTGCATGGCTCAGTTTAATGTCAATTTGCGCATCAATTTTATCGCTGTGCGCTTGCAACCAAGCCGTTTGTGCTGCCAGCAGGTCCGAGGTTGTGATTACCCCCTCCTTAAATCCCACTTGTGCTGTGCGCAGGTTCTCTTCAGCCTTGTCAAGGTTCTTCATGCTGAGCGTCAGCTTGCGGTTAGCCTCGTTCACCTTGAAGGCCTCCTGGTTCACTTGCAGTTCAATCTTTTCGCGTGCCTCGTCAGTTTTGAGCGCCGCAATGGTAGCCTCCGTTCTGGCAGCGCGCACCTTATACTTAGTCTCGCCCCAGTTCCACACCGGCACCTTCAGCATCACGCCCACAGCCCATGTGCCGCGGAATTTCTTTTCAAAACCATTAAACACGTTGGGGTTCGAAATCATGTACCCACCGGTCAGCGCAATTTGTGGCAGCACCGCCGCGCGTTCAATCTTGGCCTTTTCGGCATAAATCTGTTGTGCAGTAGCCAGTTGCGACAATTCGGCACGGTTGGCAAAAGCCGTTTCCACGTCAGCCCTAATGTCCTGTGCCACGGTGGGCAAGTCCTTGTTGTCCTCGTCGGCCAGTCGGGGGGCGCTCTCCAGCGGCAAGCCGCAGAGTTGGCACAGCAGCATGCGCGACAGAGTCAAACCGTCCTCCACCTTCATCAGCGTCATTTCCGCCTCATTCAGTTTCACGCTCACCGACAGCTCATTGCTTTTGGTGGCCACCCCCTCGTTAATCATCTTTACCACGTCCGAGTCAAGGTGCGCCAACATGTTGCGGTAGCTAACGGCCAACCGCCGTTTGTTGGCCAGCGACACCACCTGCCAGTAGGCGCGGTCCACATCGAGCATCACCTGCTGCTCGTCGGCACGCAGTTGCGCATCGGCCAGCGAGGCCTGGTGCTTGGTAATGTTTTCGTAAGCCTTTATCTTGCCACCCATGTAGAGCGGCTGTGTCAGCAGTATCATGCCCGCCGTCATGTTGCGGGTGTCGGTGCGGAAAGCATCGGTAATGCCCTTGCCAAAGGCATTGCCAGCTTGTCCCAATGCTGCGGCATTTTGCTGAAACGCCCCCGACATGTCCTGAATGAGCGGCGCCAGGTCGGGGTATTTGGTAATGATTTGCTGCGCTATGGTTGGAAACTGTGCACCGAACTGGTTAACTGCAGTCGTACCGATGTTGTTGAGCGCATTCTTTTGATTATTGTTGAGCAGTGAAATCTCATCGCCTGTGCGCATGTAGCCAGCGGTGAGCGACACTTTGGGCAGATAGTTGGTGTGTGCAGCCTTGGTGTCCCAATGCGCCTTGTCAAGTTGGGCTTTGCTTTGTGCAAGTTCCTTGTTGTTGCGCAGTGCCATGGCGCGGCAACTGTCGAGCGACAAAACGGCCTGTGCATGGCCGCAGAGGCCGCAGAGCACGAGTGTGATGCTTACAAATATTCTTTTCATACAATCAAGCCAAGTGTTTGATGGTGTTGTGCTGTGTTTTAATGTGTCTGCTCCAAGCCTGCGAATGCTGAAGCCGGGGGGGCGGCATGCGCCTCCCATACAGCCATTGCACAGGGCATAGTAGCATTGCAAAAGTACGGAATTTCTCCGAGCACTGCACAATATGCACCTATTAAAGGGAGAAATAGAACAAATGTGCCGTATTTAAGTAGCCTCGTCGTTATGGCATGCCCGCCCTATGTGACAGAAAATTGCGCATACATCGTGCGTGTGCGCAATATGGTAGGCCAAAGTCAACCGGAGTGCCTGGTGTCATGAAAACTTTGCACGGATAAAGTGGAACGGCAAAAATAAATTTGTACATTTGCAACGCAAAGGAAGATAAACGACGATTGTGGATAAGGATAAAATATTTAAGATAGACATTGACAAGGTGCTCGAGAGCAAGGCCGGCAGCAAGGCACGCTATGTGCCGGGTTTTGTAAGGTCGTGGCTCAAGCATATTGTGCATCAGGACGACATAAACGATTTTATGAAGCGCGTGGGCAACATGCAAGGCGTGCCTTGGCTTGATGCCGTGATGGACTATCTTGACGACAAACTCGACATTGAGGGTTACGACAATCTGCCCGGCGATGCCGACGGACGCCGTTTCACATTTGTGAGCAACCACCCCCTCGGTGGGCCCGACGGCATAGCCATCGGCCAAATATTGGGCCACCGCTACGACGGACGCATACGCTATTTGGTAAACGACCTGCTCATGAACCTGCACGGACTGGCCCCATTGTGTGTGCCAGTAAATGTAACGGGCAAGCAGAGCCGCGACCTGCCGCTGCAAATCGATGCCACGTTCAATAGCGACAACCACGTCATCATGTTCCCCGCAAAATTGTGCTCGCGACGCCATAACGGTGTTATCCGCGACTTGCCTTGGAACAAAACCTTCATACAAAAGAGCGTTGAAACCCATCGCGATGTGGTGCCCATACACTTTGGCGGACGCAACTCCGACCGCTTTTATCGCCTCGCTTCGTTGTGCAAGAGTCTCGGCTTAAAGTTCAACATAGCCATGCTGTTCCTGGCCGACGAAACCTTCCGCAACCGTCATAAAACCTTCAAGGTAAAGATAGGCAAACCCATACCCTGGCAAACCTTCGACCGTTCAAAACGCCCAGCCGAATGGGCCAAGTGGGTAGAGGATATTGTGTATGCACTCTGACAAGTACCCCTTCAGTCTACAATCAGCATGTACGCACCACACATCTATATATACAGCACAAGACATAACAAGTAGGATTATGCAACCAATCATACCTCCAGTAGATAAGGAACTCTTAAAACAAGAATTGACGCCCGAGCGTCGCCTGCGCACTACTAACAAGGCGGGTAATGAAATATACGTCATCACCTATCAACAGGCCCCCAATGTCATGCGCGAAATAGGCCGCTTGCGCGAGATAGCCTTTCGTGCTGCTGGCGGTGGAACGGGGCAGGAGCTTGATTGGGACGAGTTCGACACCTGCGAACACCCCTATTACCAGCTCATTGTGTGGGACCCTGAGGAGGAGCTGATACTTGGCGGCTACCGTTTCTTGCCCGGCAACGAAACACCTATCGACCACAACGGACAGCCATGCTTGGCCACGAGCCACTTGTTCCACTTTTCCGACGAGTTTGTCCGCACCTATATGCCCGACACCGTCGAACTTGGTCGTTCATTCGTCACCCTCGAATATCAGAGCACACGTGCCGCAAGCAAGGGCCTTTTTGCGCTTGACAATCTGTGGGACGGACTCGGTGCCCTGACAGTAGTCATACCCAACCTCAAATACTTCTTTGGCAAGATGACCATGTATCCGTCGTTCAACCGTCCGGCACGCGACATGATACTCTACTTCCTGCACAAGCATTTTGGCGACAAGGACGCCCTTGTCACCCCCATCGAGCCATTGCACATCGACACCCCGGCCGATGAGCTTGCCCAACTCTTCGTACACGACGACTTCAAGTCCGACTACCGCATACTCAACACCGAGGTGCGCAAGCGCGGCTACAACATTCCACCATTGGTCAACGCCTACATGGGCCTCAGTCCCACCATGCGCGTGTTCGGCACCGCCATCAACCACGAGTTCGGCCAGGTGGAGGAAACTGGCATATTCATAGCAGTGGACGAGATACTGGAGCAAAAACGCATGCGACATATTGACACCTTTGCCAAGGAAAATCCTGACAGTTTGAACCTGTTTGAGCAATTATTCAAAAAGAAAAACTGAGCATAACGCGCGATATATGCTTAATAAATACTAAAAAAGTGGCGAGGCGTTGCTTTTCTTCGTAATTTTGCAACGAATTTACGAAGAGTCTGTATTTATGAACGTTATAAGGATAGTAAAGGCCTGATTATAGCCTGCATTGGTATACCCTTTGCAGGCATTTGTTATGCCGTGATGTGACATCGCCCCTTATTAAACGTGTACAAGTAGAACTATGCGACAACTAAAGATAAACAAAAGTATCACCAACCGCTCAAGTGCAGCGTTGGACAAGTATTTGGTAGAAATTGGCCGTGAGGAACTTATCTCAACCGACGAGGAGGTAGAACTCGCACAGCGTATTCACCGTGGCGGCCCCGATGGGCAAGCCGCTCTCGACCGTTTGACACGTGCCAATTTGCGCTTCGTTGTCAGTGTGGCTAAACAGTATCAAAATCAAGGACTCGCACTTAACGACTTAATCGATGAGGGCAATCTCGGCTTGATTAAAGCCGCCCAAAAGTTTGACGAGACACGTGGCTTCAAGTTCATCTCGTATGCCGTGTGGTGGATACGTCAAAGCAAAGCATCTTGCAAGCCATCTCAGAGCAAAGTCGTATTGTGCGCATGCCGCTCAACCAAGTAGGTTTCCAGAGCAAGCTCACCAAGGCCATTGTCAATTTTGAGCAGGAGTTCGAGCGCCGCCCGTCAGTGGCAGAGTTGGCCGAACTGCTCGACACAGATGTGAGCAAAGTGCAAGAGGCCCTTGGCACCAATGGCAAGAAGGTGAGCGTTGATGCCCCATTTGCCGAGGACGACTCAAACTGTCTGATAGACATCATGACCGATGATTCGGCTCCGGGCACCGACAACCAAATGGAGAAGGAATCACTCTCGTCTGACCTTGATGCTGCGCTCAAAACACTCTCCGACCGCGAACGCCAGGTGCTGAAAATGCTCTTCGGTATTGGACGTAACGAAATGACGGCCGAGGAGGTGGCCAACACATTGAACTTGACGCGTGAACGTGTACGCCAAATTAAGGAACGTGCCCTGCGCCGCCTGCGTGAGGCCGACAACATTAACATCTTGATGAAGTATCTTGGCTAACATTCAGCCATGTATGATACGACTCCCTTACTGCGGAAGTGCCCAAATGGCGCTTCCGCTTTATTTTTTTGCGACAAACGCTACCTCTAATGGGGGCGACGCGTTCCGCGTTCATCGGGCATAAAGGCAAAGGCTCATACACTTAACAAAGGCTCACAAACAGCACCAATTACACGTCTGTCTGTGGGCCTTTGCCTTAAATCCCGACGCGAGACGCGTCGCCCCCATTAGTGCTTGCGTTTGGTGCTTGAGCCTCGTTCGAGTTTATAGGTTTATAGCTTGTCTTTCTCAGATTTAATAGAGCGCCCCTTAAATCAAAAATACAACAATAAAGGTAAGAATGCCATACAATTTGTATCTTTGTGACCAAAACAACTGACAAACTGTAATATCACCAATGGATTTATTTGTAAAAAAGACCGCCGACGAACTCCTGCGTGAGGCCGGAAACGAAGGCGGTAAGGGCTTGAAGCGTGTGCTCGGCATGTGGGGCCTGATAGCGCTCGGTGTGGGTGTGATAATAGGTGCGGGACTCTTTTCGGTCACTGGCATTGTGGCTGGCGAGCACACCGGCCCCGCCATCATATTAAGTTTTGCCCTGGCCGCACTGTGTTGCGCTTTGGCCGGTTTGTGTTATGCCGAGTTTGCCTCCATGATACCCGTGGCCGGATCGGCCTACACCTATTCATACTTTACTATGGGCGAACTCGTAGCCTGGATAATAGGGTGGGACCTCGTGCTCGAATATGCCCTGGCCGCCATGACAGTCAGCATATCATGGAGCCGCTATTTCACCATCATGTTGAGCGACCTCGGGTGGCACCTGCCACAAGCCTGGACAGCCTGTCCAGCCGATGGCGGCGTGTTCAATCTGCCAGCCACATTGCTCATCGTGCTGCTGTCGTTCATACTGATGCGCGGCACCAAGGGCAGTTCAAAGTTCAACGATTTTCTTGTCGTGTTAAAGATAGCCGTAGTACTCATCTTCATATACGTTGGTTTCAAATACATCAACACCGACAACCTGACCCCCTTTGTGCCGCAAAACACCGGTGTGTTTGGCGAATACGGTTGGTCGGGCGTATTGCGTGGTGCCGCCATTGTGTTCTTTGCCTTCTTAGGTTTCGACGCCATCAGCACCGCCGCACAGGAAACCCAAAATCCGCGTCGCAACATGCCCATCGGCATATTGGGTTCGCTGCTCATTTGCACCCTGCTCTACATGGTGTTTGCCCTTGTCATGACCGGTGTGGTTGACTACCATGCTTACAAGGGTGCCGACAGCATAGCCCCCGCTGCCACAGCCATAGCCCACATGGGCCCCACGGCAGCCGATGGCACCGTCACCCCGGCCTATCCATGGCTCAACCGCGGCATCATCTTGGCCATACTGATGGGATATGCCAGTGTGGTGCTCGTCACGTTGCTTGGTCAGAGCCGTGTGTTTTACAGCATGAGCCGCGACGGACTGTTGCCGCCCATTTTCTCACATCTGCACAAGCGCTACCACACCCCGGCGCGCAGCAATGCCCTGTTTATGGTTGTTATCGGATTGCTGGCCGGTGTGGTGCCAGCCAGTGTGGCGGGCGAGATGACCAGCATCGGCACCCTGTTTGCCTTTGCCCTGGTGTGTCTTGGTGTGATAGTAGTGCGTCGCACCCAGCCCAATGTGCCGCGCGGTTTCAAAACCCCCTTTGTGCCTTGGGTGCCCGCAGCCGGTGTGGTGTGTTGTGTGAGCATGATGCTCTTTTTGCCGGCCGACACATGGATACGCCTTGTGATGTGGATGCTCATAGGTCTTGACGTCTACTCCACCTATGGCGTGCGCCACAGTGTGTCGGGCAATGGCACCATGCGCCGTACGGGCCAGAGCGTGCTCAATGGCATTGGCGTGATAGTGGCCGTGTTGTGTGTCATGACAGGTTTCTGGCACCAGCAGACGGTGGGGTGGAATGAGAGTCACCTGATGTTGTGGATAGCCGTGTTGTTTGGCATAGGCCACATATTCTATTATCTTGTACGTGGCTTTTGGCACCAGGCTCGCTAATGGGTTAATATGCTAATGCTGTTAAATGTTAATGAGCTAATGGGCTGACGCCGTAGCGTTACTAATTAGCCGCTAACGCGGAAAACAGAAGAACATAAGTACAAAAGGACATAAGGCCGCTTCGCGACTGACGGCCACGGACTAATGTCCGGGTGGCCTCAAGAACATAAGGGCTGACGCCGTAGCGGGTCTTGCGCGCTGATGTGCAGATGACAGGTTGACGCCGTAGCGTTACTACTCAAACGCTACGGCGTCAGCCCTTATGTATCTTGAGGCCACCCGGACGTTAGTCCGTGGCCGTCAGTCGCGAAGCGGCCTTATGTTCTTTTGTACTTATGTTCTTTTGTTTTCCGCGTTAGCGGCTAATACACGCTAAGCCTTATGTTCTTCTGTCCTTCTGTTTTCGCGTTAGCGGCTAATTAGTAACGCTACGGTATCAGCCAATTACCACATTTTCTACCATATAAATTAGATGCAGTGAAACATCTTGCATCTTACACTAATGGTATTTAATGCTCTGAATATCAGATGTTTATGAAGTGTAGGATATAGTGAAAACTACTTACACTACTGCCTGCACGCACCAGTTGCGGCAGCACGCAATAACAGTATAGGGGGAGCGGATTTTCAGTCGGTCTGATTGAAAATCCGCTCCCCCTATGCCGTAAGAACACATTGTTATATCGCAAAATTACAGGGCCGCATTGTGGCGTATTCCCCAGTATCAAATTCGCCCTCCTTTGCACCCGTATCCCCCTTCTCGCTTGTGTAAGATGCAGGTCTTGGCGTGTAGGTTTTGTGTAGGATTGCTTTGAAACATCTTACACTGTTGAAAGTGCTGATTATCAGTTTGTTATGTCTAATTAGTGTAAGATGCAAGATGTTTGTTGCCCAACAAAATGGTAGGTGTTTGTGCCCCGGAAACGCCTCAAAACGATAAGCCCCACATGGCAAATAAGGCTCTGGCCGCAAAGAACAGCATGGGCACGATAAGAGCCGGCAACAGATTGATGGTTTTGCAGTCCTTGATATGGAGCACACCAAGACCCGACGCCGCAATCAGAATGCCACCCACGAGCGACACCTCCGAAATAAGCTCCTCAGATATGAACGAGCGCGACACGAGGGCAATGCCGTAAATGGCCGACATCCACACTAACACGGCAACCGAGGTGATAGCCACCCCAAAGCCATACGACGAGGCCACCACCACCATGGTAACCAGGTTGAGTGTGGCGGCAGTCATAAGGTAAGTGTTGTCACCATATAGCGCGCTCATCACAGGGCCCATCATGGCCAGTGTGCCTACACAGCACAGCAATATGCCGGTGGTAATGCCCTCGGCCAGGTTGGTGGTAGATATGCGGCGCGTGGCCTTCTCCATGCGCTGGTCCATTTTGCACACCGTGCCCACAAGGCCGCCTATTGACAGGCAGAAGATGAAGAGCGCGGGGTAATGTGTCTTTTGCATACTGTCGATGGCCACATTCATGCCGAGCGCCAGGGCACAAAGTCCCATGGCGGTGTTGAGCACGTTGATGTATTTCTCGCTGATGCCACGTTTGAATAGTGCACCGATGGCGCTGCCAAGCACTACGGCTATGGCATTGATGATGATAGCGTACATTTAATGTCGTAAAATTGTTGGTTGATAGCGTGTTACGGGGTGCGAAGTTACGACAAAAAACTGGCGTGACGCAGTATGCCGCGCACAAAATGTGTGGCGAGACAGTGGCCAGAGGCACGGGTACATTATTTTGTAACGCAAAAAACACCTGTTGATGTGGTAGTGCAAAAAAGTTTTTTCGTACTTTTGCGCATCAAAACATGACAGGGCACATGCCCTTTTTAATTATAAACCCTAAAATGGACGACTATCACGCGGATACCAACGTTTGATGCCGACCCGAGACAGGCCTCTGCCCCTTGCACAAGCCGTTTCGTGCCGGACGAAACGTTGTGTGCAGGCAGTGAATTTCTCATCACAAAGTAAAACGACCTGTTTCTTTATGCGTACTTACTGGAACTACAACAAAAAGCTTCAAACCATTGATGAGTGGGCGCCCGACTGCTGGGTGCAGGTAACCTGCCCTACGCCAGAGGACGAAGATTTTTTGACCAAAGAACTGCAAATTCCCGATTACTTTCTTGACGACATTCGAGATAAGGACGAGCGCTCGCGTTATGAATACGACGACGGGTGGTCGCTCATCATATTGCGCATACCCTATGTAAAGGAGGTGGCCTCGCGCACACCGCACACCACCATACCTATGGGCATAATCCTTAACAAAGGCGTGTGCGTGACGGTGTGCAACTACGAGACCAACATGATGATAGATTTCGTGTCGTACCAGCAAAAGCGCAACCAGGGTTTTACCGACTCTGTCGACCTCGTGTTCCGCCTCTTCCTGTCATCGGCCGTGTGGTATCTGAAGCGGTTGAAACAAATCAACATTTTGCTTGAAGAGGCCAAGCGCAACCTCGACCGCCAGATAGATAATGAGGACCTCGTGGGACTGTCGCGCCTGCAGGATAGCTTGACCTACTTTATCACCTCTATCCGTGGCAACGAAACGTTGCTTTCGAAGCTCAAGTTTAAGTTGCCCGTCGATGAATTGGACGCCGACCTCATTGAGGACGTGACCATTGAGATGAACCAGGCGCGCGAAACAACCAACATCTACACCAACATTCTCGACTCCACCATGGAGACGTATGCCAGCATTATCAACAACAACATGGCTGGCGTGATGAAACAAATGACCTCGGTGTCCATCATACTGATGTTCCCGACACTCATAGCCAGTATCTTTGGTATGAACCTCGTGAGCGGAATGGAAACCGTTTGGTGGGGTTTCCCCGTAGTAATCATTGCCTCTATCGTGGTGACAGGCATTTTTTATGGTCTGTTCCGCTGGAAAGCTTGGATTTAAGGCCAGTAAGGCAAAGTTTTTATCCGATTTACTTGGCGTATACGCATTTATTGTGCAAATTTGCAATTCCCACACATGGGTGTGGGCTACTACATATATAACTCACGTACGATCCTATCCTATTTATTATGGACGAAATTAAGAACACTGCTGAAACAGAAGAACAAAAGGTGGTGGCTGCCGAAGCCAACAATGCCGAAACTGCTTCAGCCGAAGTAACAACAGACACTGCTGCTCCCGAAAAGCGTAACGAACCGACCACAAAGGCCGAGGTGATTGATCGCTTGAAGGATATTGTATATAATGGCGGTAATGTGGAGCGCGCTGAACTTGACCACTTGAAGATGCTTTACTACCGCATTCACAATGCCGATGTGGTTGCTGCCCGCGACAAATTTGTTGAAGAAGGTGGTAAGCCTGAGGACTTTATGCCGGCTCCCGACACTGAGGAGGAGAACTTCAAGGCTCAACTGTCGCTCATTCGCGAACTCCGCAACAAGGCAGCCGAGGAACAAGAGAAGGAAAAACTGGCCAACCTGAAACGCAAGCAGGAGATTATTGAACGCATCAAGGAACTCTCTGCCACTCCCGACGACGCCGACAAGGGCTACAACGAGGTGAAGGACCTGCAGGCCGAATGGAAGGATATCAAAGCCGTGCCGGCTGAGAACGCTACCGAACTGTGGAAAAACTACCAGCACTATACGGAGCAGTTCTACGACCAGTTGCGCCTCAACCACGAGATGCGCGCTTACGACTTTAAGAAAAATCTTGAAATAAAGACGCACTTGTGCGAGGCTGCTGAAAAGTTGGCCGATGTGGAGGACGTTATTTCGGCCTTCCACCAGTTGCAAAAGTTGCATCAGGAATATCGCGAAACTGGCCCCGTGGCCAAGGAGTTGCGCGACGAGATATGGAAACGCTTCAAAGATGCCTCGACCGTCATCAACAAGCGTCATCAAGACCACTTCGAGGCCATCAAGGCTAAGGAAGAGGAGAACTTGGTAAAGAAAACCGAACTCTGCCAAAAGGTGGAGGCACTTGAATTTGGCGAACTCAAAACCTACAACCAGTGGGAAGACATGACCAAGCAGGTGCTGGCCATGCAGGCTGAATGGAAAACAATCGGTTTTACGCCCCGCAAGGTGAACAATGAGGTGTTTGAACGCTTCCGCGTGGCTTGCGACCGATTCTTCCAGGCCAAAACGGCTTATTTCAAGGCTAACCGCGAAAAGCTCAACGCCAATCTTACTGCCAAGAATGCACTCATCGAAAAGGCTGAGGCTTTGAAGGATAGCACCGATTGGGGTGCCACTACCAACAAGTTTATTGAACTGCAAAAGGAGTGGAAAACCATCGGCCCCGTGGCGCACAAGGTGTCAGATGCCGTGTGGAAGCGATTTAACGACGCTTGCAACTACTTCTTCGACAAGAAGAACGAGGCTAATGCCGGACAGCGCAAGGAGGAGGAAGCTAACCTCGAACTGAAAAAGGCGGTGATTGCCGACCTTGAAAAGCTGGCCGAGAACGCTGGCGACAACTTGCTGCAGAGCGTGCGCGACCTGCAAGCGCGTTGGAACGAGATTGGCCATGTGCCTTATAACAAGAAGGAGAAGACTTATCGCCGCTACCGCGAGTTGTGCGACAAAATTTACGACACGCTGCACGAAACTGCTGGTCGACGCCGCATGGACAACTTCCGCAAGACTGTGGCAGATAAGGGTGGCTCTGAATTGACGCGCGAACGCAGCCGTCTGCAAAATGCCTTCGATGGCAAGAAGCAGGAAATTCAGACTTACGAAACCAACCTCTCATTCTTCCGTACCAGTTCGAAGAAAGGTAATTCGCTCGTGGCCGACATCGAAAAGAAGGTGGCCCGCTTGAAGGAGGACCTCGAAGAAATTGGCCAGAAGATTAAGGCTGTGAACGAACAAATCAAGGCTGAAAAGGCTGAGAAATAACATTGTAGAGCACAAGTATCAAGTATAAGTGTGGGTGGAGCGCCATAGGGTGGCTCCGCCCACATCTTTTTTGTAAGTCATGCTGTAGCACCGGAAGAAATCCCCTCTCAATTCATTGCGCAAATCAATTGATATACTTACCTTTGCAATAACAGAAATCGCTTGCATACCGCCTTATCTGCAAGCAAGTCGTTTTATATATGAACCAGAGAACGAGTGTAGTTTTTAGTGTTATTTCATAGTAGAATGAGGTCAGAATGAGAATCAAACATATATTCATTTCGCAACAGCTTATACGCCATATTACCTACCGCAGCGCATTGTACGCCCTTGGTTTGGTATGCGCCTTTTGGTTGCTTGTCATGCCCATGGGGTGCCACAAGCGCGATGCACAGCCCAATGAGGTGCAAGCCCCAACGGCTGCCGACTCTGTGCGCCGGTTGGTCATGACGGTGCGCAGCAGTGCACGCTTGTATGTGACCGAAATGCAGGTGCACAAACTCGTGACCAACACCGACGAACCCGTGTTGACGGGGCAGGTGCTCGGCATGCCGGTCAATATGCCGACACGCATTGGCAAACGACGCGTGCTCATTCCGCTCGACGTGACCATAAAGGCATACATCGACCTGCAACACTTTGACGAGCGCAACGTGGAGCGCACCGACAGCACCCTGATTGTGACGCTGCCCGACCCGCAGGTGGTTATAACAGCATCGAAGATTGACAACAAGGGTATACGCCAATATGTGGACATGGCGCGCTCACGCTACACCGATGCCGAAATTACGGCTTTGGCACGGCAGGGCGAGGACAGCATTGCACGACACATGGCCCACTATGGCATAGAACGCGAGGCACAACGCAGCGCTGCCAACCAACTGTTGCCGCTATTGCAGCAAATGGGCTATAAGGAGGGGCAGGTAACAGTGCGATTTAAGAAGACATTTACTGACAACGATTTTGTACGCATGACGCGCAGACAATGAAGCAGACTGATAAACAACATAGCATCATGACATGGCGCAAGGCTATTGGCAGCCTGTTGCGCTGGTGGTGGGTGGGGGCTGCTGCCATAGTGGCAGTGGCTGTGGCCTATATATATAAAGGAGTGACCGACAATCCACCCGTCAGTTTGCGTGTGGTGCATAACACGCGCATCGATGTCACGCCCGAACAAATAATGGCCGTGCGCGACGTCGGGCAGTGGGAGTTTCTCACCATCAACACCGAGGAGGTGGTGGAGTGGGAGCACAAGCGCACTTTCGGCACCGACCGCCTGGTGCGTATCTATCAGGGCACATTGCGGCTCGGGGTGGATATGCAAAAGGCTTCGGACGGGTGGTTTGTGTCATTGCCCGACTCCACAGCTCAACTCACCTTGCCACCAGTGTCGCTGCTCGACGAGCGTTTTATTGACGAGGCCGGGACGCGCTCCTTCTACGAACGGGGCACGGTGACACCCGATGTGCTTGACCAACTTTATGCGCAAGCGCAGCAAAAAATGCGACGCCGCTGTTTGACACCACAGAATATGCAGGCAGCGGAGAGCAACGCGCGGCAGCAATTCGAACGCATTTTCCGGCAAATGGGCTTCAAGCGTGTCATCGTCAAATTTGATGGCAAGCAATGAGTGAGTCTTCAGAGTTTATGGCTGTCCTGTAAAATGTTCAAGCACCAAACGCTACCACCAAACGCTACCACTAAACGCTACCACCAAACGCTACCTCTAATGGGGGCGACGCGTCTCGCGTTAGCGGCAAATGTCATAACTTAGAACCACCCATTAAAGATTGCGCAATTTGTTTGCTCATTCGCGCCAATTACAGTAATTTTGCCTGCAAATTCAATACATAAAATACACATAAAGTATTATGGCAAAGAAAGCACTTCTTATGATTCTTGATGGTTGGGGCATTGGTAAGCACAACCATGGTGATGTTATCTACGAAACTCCCACACCGTTTATGGACCACCTCAACGCTACATACCCCCACTCACAGCTGTTGGCCTGTGGCGAAAATGTGGGTCTGCCCGAAGGCCAGATGGGAAACTCAGAGGTGGGTCACCTCAATATCGGTGCCGGCCGCATCGTTTACCAGGATTTGGTAAAGATTAACCGTGCCTGTGCTGATGGTTCAATCATGCAGAACCCCGAGATTGTGTCGGCTTACGAATATGCCAAGAAGAATGGCAAGGGCTTGCACCTCATGGGCTTGACCTCAACCGGCGGTGTGCACTCATCACTCAACCACCTGTTCAAACTTATTGGCATTGCCAAGGAATATGGCGTGGCAGAGAATACTTACGTTCACTGCTTTATGGACGGTCGTGACACCGACCCGAAGAGCGGCAAGGGCTTTATCAAGGAACTTCAAGGCGTATGCGATGAAAATGGTGCACACATTGCCAGCATCATCGGCCGTTTCTATGCCATGGATCGTGACAAGCGCTGGAACCGTGTAAAGATTGCTTACGACCAGTTGGTTGAAGGCAAGGGACGCAAGGTGACCGACATGGTTGAAGGTGTGCAGAGCTGCTACGACTCAGACTCTGAGGAGCACAAGAACACTGACGAGTTTATGGAACCGCTCGTTAACGCCAATGTGGACGGCCGCATCAAAGAGGGCGATGTGGTAATCTTCTTCAACTATCGTAACGACCGTGCCAAGGAACTTACGGTGGTTCTCACACAGCAGGATATGCCTGAGGAGGGTATGCACACCATTCCCGGTCTGCAGTACTATTGCATGACTCCCTACGATGCCTCATTCAAAGGCGTGCACATTCTCTTCCCCAAAGAGAACGTACATAACACGCTGGGCGAATACATCTCAAAGCAGGGCTTGAAGCAGTTGCACACAGCTGAGACTGAGAAGTATGCACACGTAACATTCTTCTTCAATGGTGGTCGCGAAACACCCTATGAGGGTGAGGACCGCATCCTGGTGGCTTCGCCCAAGGTGGCTACTTACGACCTCAAGCCCGAGATGTCGGCCTTTGAGGTGAAGGACAAGCTGGTTGCCGCTATCAAGGAGAACAAGTACGACTTCATAGTAGTGAACTTTGCCAATGGCGACATGGTAGGCCACACCGGTGTGTACGAAGCTATCGAAAAGGCTGTAAAGGCCGTTGACAGCTGCGTGAAGGACGTGGTGACTGCCGCTAACGAAATTGGCTACGAAACTATCATCATTGCCGACCATGGTAATGCCGACAATGCAGAGAATGCTGATGGTACACCTAACACTGCCCACTCACTCAACCCCGTGCCTTTCATCTATGTAACAGAGAACAAGCAAGCTAAGGTGAAAGACGGCGTGTTGGCCGACGTGGCTCCGTCAATTCTGCATATCATGGGTCTGAAGCAGCCTGCCGAAATGACTGGCAAGGACTTGATTGAGGACTAATAACCTGAGCATAAAGCACTTTGTGGGTGTGTAAGCCCACATCAACAGGCGAGGCATTCACTCTCGACAAACCATATTATTAACTGAGTTATCAACAGGTAATATGGCATTTGCCGGGCGTGGGTGCCTCGCTTTTTGGTGGGGCTTATGTGGGTGGCAAGGCGTTTGTAAAGGCCCGTAATGCCCCGTAATGCAGCCATGTTTTTATTTTTTTATTACACCAAACACGTAATGCAATCACAGATATGTTTAACTTTGCATAATATCTATCTCAAGTTTCGCATTAAACTTGAACGGGCTGAAGGCCCAATGAATTTCATAGCCCAAGGCAGCACCTTGGGTTATCAGCAAGAGGAAAAGTGACGCCCTGTAAGGGCAAAAGTATGATGAAGTGTTTCTACTTCTGCCCTTACAGGGCGTCACAACCTTGCTCAATTTCACCCAGGGCGTTGCCCTGGGCTAAGTAAATACTTGGGCCTTCAGCCCGCCCATGCCAAATCCGAAACTTCAATAAAATAATATAGAGCACCATCTTAGCATATATGGAACACTCCAAAACAAATCAATTCAATGTGTTGGCAGAAAAGCCGGTAGGTTCGCTGCTCATGCAATACGCCATACCAGCTATTGTGGCCATGGCCGCATCGTCGGTGTATAACATCATCGACGGCATTTTTATTGGTCAGGGCGTGGGGGCAGAGGCTATCATGGGACTGGCCCTTACCGGTCCGCTCATGTCGCTCACTGCTGCTTTTGGCGCCATGGTGGGCGTGGGTGCTGCCACATTGATGAGTGTGAAACTCGGACAAAAGGATTATGGCACAGCACAAAAGATATTGGGCAATGTGGTCATTATGAACCTCACCCTCGGCATTGTGCTCGGTTTGCTGCTGCTCGTGTTCATCAACCCCATTCTACGTTTTTTCGGTGCCAGCGATGTCACGCTGCCATACGCTCGCAACTTTATGTCAATCATACTCGTGGGCAACGTGGTTACACACATGTACCTTGGCCTTAATGCTTTGCTGCGTTCAACCAACCGGCCGCAAAAGGCCATGTGTGCCACCATTGGCACCGTTGTGCTCAACTGCATTCTGGCCCCGATATTCATATTTGTGCTGGGGTGGGGCATACGTGGCGCAGCCACTGCCACTATTATGGCACAGATGATTATGTTGACGTGGCAGTTGCGGTTGTTCTCAAACAAGGACGAACTGATTCACTTGAACCGCAGCATAATCAAGCTCGATGTAAAGATAGTGAAGGAATCGCTCCTTGTGGGACTTCCCCAGTTCCTGATCAACCTATGTGCCTGCCTTGTGGCCGCCATGATGACACGCAGCCTGACCACTTATGGCGGCGATATGGCCGTAGGTGCTTTTGGCATCTGCAACCGGTTCATACTCTTTATCGTGATGGTGGTAATAGGCCTCAACCAGGGCATGCAGCCAATAGCCGGTTACAACTTTGGCGCACGCCGCTATGACCGTGTGCTCGGTGTGCTGGGCAAGGCCCTCATATTTGGGTCAGTCATTACGCTGATGGGCTTTGTCATTGGCGTGTTCTTCCCCACACCATTTGTCAGCGTCTTTGCCAAAGACTCTCCCCAGCTCATCAAGCTGTCGGCCCATGCACTGAGTTGCATGGTTATGATGTTCCCCATAGTGGGCATTCAGATTGTGTCGACCGCCTTCTTTCAAAGCATTGGTTATGCGCCTAAGAGCATCTTTCTGTCGCTCACGCGCCAACTCATATTCCTTGTACCTGCCATATTTATCCTGCCCCACTTGTATGCCGACCCGCTCGAGGGCCTGTGGCACGCTGCTCCTGTGGCTGATGGTCTGGCCTCAGTGTTGGCCATCACATTGTTGGTGCTGCAGGTAAAGAAGTTCAAAAAGCAGATGCAAGCTCCTGTCGAAAATATGCACACACCATTATAATACTACGACCATGACACAAACAGCAAATAACCCCGAACCATTCATCATCAACATAGGCCGCTCGCTTGGCAGTGGCGGCCGCGCTATCGGCCACATCTTGGCCAAGGATTTTGACATAGCCTATTACGACCGCGAGATACTCAACCTTGCGGCAAAGGAAAGCGGTTTCTGCGCCGAAGTGTTTGAACGCAACGACGAAAAAAATCGCTTCCTGCGCACCTTAGGCAACATCATACCCTTTATAGGCGGTGGGGCCACCTATTATGACAATGAATTGTCAAACGAGAACCTCTTCCGCATACAAAGCGAGGCCATACGCAAGGCTGCGGCCGACCATTCGTGCATCTTCATAGGACGCTGTGCCGACTATGTGTTGCGCGACAATCCGCGTTGCGTCAATGTGTTTATTACTGCCAACATGGAAGACCGCATTGCCAGTGTGGTGAAATGGAATAATTGCACGGCCGAAAAGGCACAAGAGATTATTGAAAAGGGTGACAGCGAACGTGCCAGCTTCTACAACTTTTACAGTTCCGGCACATGGGGCGCTGCCAGCACCTATCACCTGTGCATCAATTCATCGGTGCTGGGTATTGAAGAGACGGCAGTCCTCATCAAGAACTTCGTTATCCAAAAACTGAAATTGCCACAATGAAACAACAATTTGTCATACTATTACTTGCCCTGTTGTCGGCCCTGCCAGCTTCGGCACAACAGGCCCTTGTGATGAAGCGTAGCCAAACGCCTTTGCTTTATCCAGAATTTCGCGAGGCCAAGATACTTCAACCCTTCGGCCGTTTTGTCACAGCCAAGGCCAACATTTTTCTGAAGGACGGCTCCTTGGTCTATCTTGACGACAAAACGGGCAAGGTGATGCGCGCTTATGTCAGCAACATCATTGGGGTCAACTTTGGCGACAGTGTGCGCTATCTCAAGGTCGACTCCGTCATGGCACGTGTGGTGGCCGAAAAGAACTACAACTATCTGTTGTGCAACACCCACGTAAACATGTCGCTTTATCGTGAAGAGACTGATGGCACACGCGGCATGGACTTTTTCGATATGCCCGACAGCGGGGTTTTTCTCAATCTCGACTCGCAAAAGCGTAACGACGACAACGGCATACCTTTGACCGACACTTATTACTTCAGCATCAAGGGCACCATAATCAAGGCCAATGAGTCTGAGTTCAAAAAGTTTGTGAGCAAAGACCAGATGCAAGCCTTCAAGGTGCTCAAGGAAAACCGTTTTTGGAGTTGGAAAGACGCAGAATCTCTTAAAATGCTGCTCGACTTCCTGCCGCAGTAATCTACCTCAAAATAAAGTGTGACTGTGTGGCGTGACATAAATTCAGCGGCTTGGACATGCCGCATGGTCGCACCTGCTTATTAAACACCAAGTTAACCATAAAGGGTGGTTCTAAAAATTCTGTTTTAGAGTTCTGCTATTCTGAAATGTGATTTGCACACTCTCGAAAGTGCCTTTTTGAAAGTTAGTTCGGTCACATAGCCCGCTATGCTCCCTCACAAACTTTCAAAAATACACTTCCGATAGCGCACAAATCCCTATTTCAAAATTATTAGAACCACCCTAATCCAATTACATCGCAATGAACGACTACTTCTACATCGATGCTTCAGGCCAGCAAAAAGGCCCCATACCCCCCTCACAATTCTCAATGTTCAACGTCAGTGCCGACACCCTTGTATGGTGCAAAGGCATGGCCGACTGGCAGCGTGCAGGTGCCGTTGACGAGTTGAGGGCATATTTAGACAACGACGCCAATGGCGCCACCCCGCCGCCCACTCCCGGCACTGCTGGTACTGCCGGCACAGCCAGTGGCGCACCCTACGACAATGTGCACCACAGCATGGGCAGCGGCACCCCCAACCAGTCAATGCCTTGCCCGCCAAGCAATTTGGTGTGGGCCATCGTGTCAACCATATTGTGCTGCCTGCCTACCGGTATTGTAGCCATAGTATATGCTTGTAAGGTCGACAACCTCTACCTCATGGGCGACTATCAAGGAGCTGTCGAAGCCTCCAACAAAGCACGTAACTGGGCGATTGGCGGATTGATAGCCAGCATTGTGTTCTACTTTGTCTACATTCTGGTTCTTTTCAGTGTCGGTTTCGGCTCCATTGCAAGTATGTCTAATTTATAAATAAAGCCTTTTTGACCTATGAATCGAAACGCACTCCCCCCATGTCCTAAAAACCACATGGCCATGGCCGTCATTTCAACCATATTCTGCTGTCTGCCATTTGGCATTGTGGCCATTATCAAAGCTGCACAAGTCAATTCGTTTTACATGAACGGCTTTTACGAACGGGCGCAAATTTCGGCCAACGATGCTCAAAAGTGGATTATCATATCAGTCATTACAGGCCTGCTGTCGTGGGGCTGTTGGTGCGGACTGAATTTTATAAACTAAATGTCGAACACCTTTGACAGAATAGGTTGACAAGTTAACGGGTAAGTTTGTTGTATGCTATTGATTGATTAGTCAGAATGGTAAGAAACTTTAGAAGTTTGGCAAACTTACCCGTTAACCCGTCAACCCGTCAACCAAGTATTCACACCATTCCGAACACCAAATCAAGATGTATTCAGCACTATTCATGTTAGCCACATTGGTGGCATACTTCATACTGCTGTTGCTCGTTTCGCACCATGCCACGCGGCATGGTGCGAAAGGCAATGACGCCTTTTTCCGTGCAGGCCGCCAATCTCCCTGGTGGATGGTGGCCTTTGGCATGATAGGTGCCAGCATATCGGGAGTCACGTTCATTTCGGTGCCAGGTTGGGCAGCCTCAACGGGCATGACCTACTTGCAGATGTGCCTCGGTTTCATTGTGGGGTATGTGGTAGTGGCCTTTGTGCTGTTGCCACTCTACTACAGGCTGCGCCTCACCAGCATCTACGCCTATCTTGGCACACGTTTTGGCACTTCGGCCCACCGCACGGGGGCCTTGTTCTTTGTGCTGAGCAAACTCACCGGAGCCGCCGCCCGCCTATATTTGGTGTGCATGGTGTTGTGCCAATTCGTGGTACAGCCACTTGCCGGTGACGGTTTGCTCCCATTCATGGTCACCACATTGGCTGTGCTCACTCTGATATGGCTCTACACCCGCCGCAGCGGACTGCAGACCGTAGTGCGCACCGATGCCCTGCAAACCGCTTGTTTGTTGTTGGCTGCTGTGGGCATTATTATAGCCGCCGCCATACAGATGAACCTCAATTTCGAAGGCGTTATCCACACCATAACCCACAGCGCCATGTGCCGTGTGTGGGAGTGGGACGCAGCCAGTCCGCAAGCCTTTTGGCGCCAGTTCTTGAGCGGCGTGTTTATCGTCATTGTCATGACAGGACTCGACCAGGACATGATGCAGAAAAACCTCACCTGCCGCAATCTGCGCGAGGCGCAAAAGGACATGTGCACCTACGGCATGGCCTTCTTGCCAGTCAATGCCCTGTTCCTTGGTCTCGGCATACTGCTCTACACCTTGTGTGCCCAACAGAACCTCACCCCTCCAGCCGCAGGCGACAGCCTGTTGCCCTGGCTCATCAGCAGTGGTGTGTTGGGGCAGTGGGTCATTGTGCCCTTTACCATCGGCATCGTAGCCGCCGCCTTTTCGAGTGCCGATTCGGCCATGACAGCGCTCACCACCACTATCTGCATCGACCTTTTAGGCATGAGCGAGGCCCGCGAGCAACAACGTGCCGCATTACACACCCGTCATATCGTACATCTGTGCGTAGTGGCCGCCTTTGCGCTGTGCATCATCTTGTTCAAGGTGGTGGGCAATAGCAATGTGCTCAATGCCATCTATGTAATGGCCTCATACACCTACGGCCCGTTGTTGGGCCTTTACACCTTTGGTTTGTTTACCCGCCGCAACACCAATTTGCGCTGTGTGCCAATTATCTGTGTGGCAGCTCCCACAATTTGTGGGCTGCTCGACCACTTTGCGCCAATATGGTGGAACTACACCTTTGGCTACGAACTGCTTGTGCTGAATGGCCTAATAACCTTTGTCGGATTATGGGTGTGCAAGGCAGACTCTGAAACAAAAAAGACTTTACAACCATGCTAAAATATTGGATACTCGCTGCGCGGCCCAAAACGCTTACGGCCGCTCTCATTCCCGTGCTCACCGCCACGGCATTAGCCTACAGCGAAGGGCATGGCCGCTGGCAGCCCGCGCTGTTGTGCTGCCTGTTTGCGGCCATTATGCAGATAGCGGCCAACTTCATCAACGACCTGTTCGACTATCGCAAAGGCACCGACCGCGAAGACCGTCTTGGCCCCGAGCGCGCTTGTGCCCAAGGGTGGATAACCCCGCGGGCCATGACACGTGGCATAGTCATCACACTCATATTGGCTTGTGCCGTGGGGTGCGGCCTGTTACCCTTTGGCGGGTGGCCCCTGGTAGGCATTGGCGCAGCCTGCGTGTTGTTTGCTTTTCTCTACACCACACTGCTTTCATACATGGGGTGCGGCGACATATTGGTATGGGTGTTTTTCGGCATCGTACCAGTGTGCGGCACCTACTATGTGCAGGCACAAATGCTCACCCCCAGCGTGTGGTGGCTTGCTGCGGCAAGCGGGTTGGTAATCGACACCTTGCTGGTGCTCAACAACTATCGTGACCGCAAACAAGATGCGCTGAGCGGCAAGCGCACCCTCATCGTGGCATTAGGCGAGCAATTCGGCTCCATGTTCTATTTGTTACAAGGCGTGGCCGGCTGCGTCTGCGTGGCCATGCTGGCATTTTACGACCACACGCTTTGCGCCATCTTGCCCCTGTTGTATCTCGTGCCGCATAGCCTTACCTGGCGCGAAATGGTGCGCATCAACCAGGGCCGCACGCTCAACCGCATATTGGGCAAGACATCGCGCAACATGCTCATCTTTGCCGTACTCACTGTTTTAGCACTTCTATGACCGAAAAAACATTAAAGGAAAAAACCGCCAATGGCCTGTTCTGGGGCGGCATAAGCAACGGGGCACAACAGGCGCTGAACCTCGTGTTTGGCATATTCTTGGCCCGTTTGCTCTCCCCCGCCGACTATGGCATGGTGGGCATGCTCACCATATTTTCGCTCATTGCCACCACACTGCAGGAGAGCGGCTTCATATCAGGACTCAACCGCAAGCAGCACATCACCGATGCCGACTACAATGCCGTGTTTTGGTTCAACGTGCTTTGTAGCGTAACGGTCTACATCGTACTCTTTTGCTGCGCGCCACTCATAGCTGCGTGGTTTCGCCAGCCCGTGCTTGTGCCGTTAGCCCGTTTGTCGTTTTTGAGTTTCGTCATCTCCGCCCTCAACACTGCGCCACGCGCTTGGCTCTTTCGCAATATGCGGGTGCGCGAAACCGCCCTGCTCACCATGCTATCCCTTGTCCTTTCGGGCATAACCGGCATTTGCCTGGCATGGAATGGGTTTGCCTATTGGGGTATAGCCATACAGAATCTCATGTATTGCATAACCATGACCGTCGGCAGCTGGTGGTTTGCGGGTTGGCACCCCACCTGGCACATCAATCTGCGTCCGCTGCGAGGCATGATAGGTTTCAGTTCAAAACTGTTGGCTACAAACATCTTCACCCACATCAACAACAACATCTTCAGCATATTTTTTGGCCGCCTTTATGGCGAAAAGACGGTGGGCTACTACAATCAGGCCAACAAGTGGACAGGCATGGGCTACAACATGCTCACCGGCATGGTGTGGAGTGTGACACAGCCCCTTTTTGCACGTCTTGAGAGCGACGACAATGGCCGCATGTGTCAGATATTTCGCAAAATGTTGCGTTTCACTGCCTTCCTGTCCTGCCCGGCGTTGTTCGGGCTGGCGCTCATAGCGCCCGAGTTCATCACCATTGCCATTACCGACAAGTGGCTCACCAGTGCGCGGCTCATGCAGCTGCTCAGCATAGGGGGCGCTTTCGTGCCGGTAGCCTCATTCTACGCCAATTTTATTATCAGCCGTGGCAAGAGCAATATCTTTATGTGGAACACCATAGCCCTGTGTTTGGCACAGATGTTGCTGCTCGTAGTCTTGTACCCCTATGGCGTGGAGGCAATGGTAGTGGCCTACATCACGCTCAACACATTGTGGCTGTTTGTGTGGCACTGGTTCGTACGCCGCCTCATCGGTCTGCGTTTGAGGTATGCCCTGCGCGACGTGTTGCCCTTCGCCGCATTGGCCGCCTTGGCCATGGCTGCGGGGTGGGCCGTGTCGCAGTTGGCCAATGGCAACATCTACATCTCGCTATTGCTCAAAGTTGTCACAGCCGTAGTGGTGTATGCAGGCTCATTGCGTTTGCTCGGTGCGCAGATATTCGCCGAGTGTACGGCATTCATCAAAAGCAAGTTAGGCCATAAGGCCACCCCTTAACCCCTTAACACCCCGTAATTTACAAACCTTGCATAAATATCTTCAGTATGTATTTAATCCTATTTATTGGCATCGCCATACTCAGTTATGTGGTGCAAAGCAATCTTAACAGCAAATTCAAGAAATACTCTAAAATACCCATAGCGTCGGGCTTGAGCGGTCGCGAAGTGGCCGAAAAAATGCTGCGCGACAATGGCATCAATAATGTCACGGTAACCTGCACCCAAGGTTACCTCACCGACCACTACAACCCCGCCAATGGCACTGTCAACCTGTCCGAGGCTGTGTACAACAGCCGTTCTGTTGCCGCAGCCGCGGTAGCAGCCCACGAGTGCGGTCATGCCGTGCAGCACGCTGTGGCATACGCGCCGCTCACCCTGCGTTCGGCCCTGGTGCCCGTGGTATCGTTTGCCTCCAATTGGGTGCAATGGGTGCTGCTTGCCGGCATCATATTGATACATTCCATGCCGGGCATACTGTTGGCCGGTGTTGTGTTGTTTGCCCTCACCACATTGTTCAGCTTCATCACCCTCCCCGTCGAGATTGACGCCTCGCGCCGTGCCACCGCCTGGCTGCTCAGAGCCGGCATCACCTCGGCATCTGAGCAACCCATGGCCGTATCGGCCTTAAAGTCTGCCGCCTACACCTATGTGGTGGCAGCACTCAGCTCTTTGGCCACTTTGGCATACTACGTCATGATATTGGTGGGCGGCCGTTCAAGAGATTAAAGAGTCTTAGTTGACAGGTTACCCCGTCAACTAATTAACTTATCAGATAATGATTAAGCCCTGGCTTTCCTTGCGAAAGTCGGGGCTTTTTCATACCTTTGTCTCAAATACCTAATACTAATCAACAATCAAGCTAAGAACATGAAGCACAAGCTACTATCGTTTTTGCTGCTGCTGTCTTTGTTGCCAGGGGCAACATGGGCACAGACATTCGTAAACCTCACCCCGCGTCCAGCCTCCATGACAGTTGGTACGGGCTCCTTGGCCTTGCCCTCACAGTTCACTGTGAGCTATACTGGGCTTGACGAGGATGGCGTGAATGAGGTAAACCAATTTGCCAAGTCATACACCGACGTGACTGGCGCCGCAGTCAGTGTGGCTGCCGACGATGCCAGCGCCCTCTTCCAGGTGTCGCTGCTCCCCGCCTCGTCTTCACTGAAGACGGACGGCTACAAACTCGACATTACCGACAGCAAGGTCACCATTCAGGCCAAGAGCGCCTTAGGCCTTTTCTATGCCTTCCAGAGTGTGAAAAAGATGTTGCCCGCCAATGTCATGGCTGGGGTAAAGGACGCCACTGTCACTTCGTACCCCTTGCCCGTGGTGAGCATCACCGACCAGCCGCGCTTTGACTACCGTGGCTTTATGCTCGATGTGTCACGCCACTTCTTCACCGCCAACGAGGTAAAGCGCATTATCGACCTCATGGCCGCTTACAAGATGAACACCTTCCATTGGCACTTGACCGACGACCAAGGCTGGCGTGTACCCATCAAAAAGTATCCCAAACTCACTACCATCGGTGCTACAGCGCCCAACAGACGCTATACCGATATGTACGAACTGACACAGTACTGGATAAATAAGCCCTACGGCCCTTACTCTTACACCGAAGAGGAAATAAAGGACGTGGTAGCTTATGCCAAGGCTCGTCACATCGACATCGTGCCCGAAATTGACATGCCCGGCCACTTCTCAGCAGCCATGACGGCCTATCCCGAATTTAGCTGCACACCCGACGGCGCCCACAACGTGTGGGACGATGGCGGCATCTCTAACGACATCTTGAATGTGGCCAACCCCAAAGCCGTACAATTTGCCAAGGATATTTTAGAGGAACTCATGGAACTCTTCCCCGGCAAATACATTCACATTGGTGGCGATGAATGCCCCACTTATGCTTGGGAGAAAAATGCCGAATGCCAAGCATTGTACAAGGAACTCAAACTGACCAGCTACCGTCAGTTGCAGAGCCACTTCATTCAGCAACTCGACGAATTTGTCAAGTCTAAAGGCCGCCATTTGGCCATTTGGAACGAAGGCATCACTGCAGCAGGCGCCGACACCGACATCATGAAGTCTACTGGTGCGGTAGTATACTGTTGGACAAACCCTGAAGCCGCTGTTAATCAGGCTAAGAAACTTGGCATGCCAAGCATCTACACCCCCTGGGGACCCTACTACATCAACCGCCGCCAGGGCAATGGTCCCACCGACCCTCCTGGTGCAGGCTCTGGTTCCGACAATGTACAAGCTACTTACAACCAAACTATCCCCAGCGCCACCACATACGGTGTGCAGGGCACTTTCTGGTGCGAACACGTGTCTGACACCGACTATTTGGAATGGCTCGCTTTGCCGCGTCTCATAGCTGTGGCCGAGCGTGGCTGGACACCCGAATCGGGCAAGAATTTCAGCGACTTCCAAAAGCGTATGTCGGCCGATACCGTCATGCTTAACTATGGCAACTACAAATATTGCAAGTACTTCATGCTTGACAACGGCCACGGAGGCGAAACCACAATGGTAATGCCTCATGCCAACACCGCCGACAAGAAATACTACTACCGCATCATTTCGGGTGGTACAGACAACACACGTGCAGGCCGCTGCATCGAACTCCTGGCCGACGGCTCGTCACTCATCTCTGCCAACAGTGGCAAGGGTGCAAAGGCCGGCGTACTTTGGACAAGTCCTCAGGCTGCCGAAGGTGATGCCAACTACAACTACCAGTGGTGGAGCATCGAGGAAGACCCTGCCAACCCGGGCAAATATGCGCTCGTATGTATGGCACAGCCCGATGGTTCAGTCAAGCCCGATCCGAGTGCGGTAAGCACAAGTGGTCGCTGGAGCTACGACAACTCTGCCAAGCACTACAACTTTGTACTCGGTAGCGGCTCATACGGCAAGAAGGGCGACAACTATTACTACACCATAGCAAGCGACAAGGTAAACGGACAGTACCTCAATTCGTCAATGGGCGGTCAGGGACTTGCTGTCAATCTTTATAGCAATCCTAACGACGGCAATGGCGGTTGCTGGGAGTTCTCACCCAAGGAGGATTACGGCGGCGGTTCAAGCACCAAGCCTGTCACCTTCGACTACCTTGAAGAGGGCAAGACCTACATGCTGACAAATGCTGTCGAAGGCTTTGAAGGCATCACACTGAGCGATGACAACAGTGGCAACAGCCTTAAGGCTAACAACAATGCCTTTGCCAATAACGCATGGACGGTTGAGGCTTCAACCATCAATGCCGACGGCTCACAAACTGTCAAGGTAAAGAACGTTGCCACAGGCCGCTACATCAACTCGCTCGGTGCGTATGCCGACCGTGTGGGCTGTCCCGTCAATATGGGCAACGCCACTGCCGATGCCAACGTCACCATCAGTTATGTAAAGAACTATAATGATTTGCGCATCAAGGTGGGAGGCAAGAGCCTCTTTGCTGTGCCATCGGGCGTAGCCAATGCAGGTGCCACCACTGGTGCCGGTGTGTCATACGATGCCGCCCGCAACCAAGGCGCTGAATGGACTGCCACCGAAGTGAAAGTTGTTACCCTCAACTGTCAGGACGACAAGGGTGTGCACCTTGGCACATTCAAGCGCAGCGTACCCGTCAGCGTAACCGAAATCACTGGCGACCTTTGCCCCACATTTAAGAACACTGCAGTTGAGCATATCGAAGCTGATGGCGACAACAACTATAACGTAACTTACAAGCGTTCGGCATACACGCTCAACATTGTTTGTGCCGACAAGGCCGGTGTACTCATCAGCAAGGACGAGGTAACTGTGCCCGTGGGCGAAAGCTACACCATGAAGGTGCCCGAAGTAAAGTATTGCACATTGCTCAACAGCGATGTGGCCGACGGCACACAAATCACTCCCGATGCCGACCGCACCATCAATGTGACTTACGAAATCAATGCCATTGTAGGTGTAAAGGCTGAGGGCGAACCTGTGAAAGAGTTGAAGAGCAACAACAAATATTTGTTCTACGATGCCACCACTGCTGCTGGTCGTGCCGGCTATCGTGCCATCAGAGACAATAATGTCATCAACCGTTACCTCTCTGCCGAAGGCATGCTTCCTACTGGCGTGTGGACACTCCAGGGCAGCGGCAACAAGTTCAAGGTGTTGAACGAGTATACAGGCTTGTATGTGCCGCAACTCAAAAATTCAGCAGCTACAACGGCTACAAGGGTTGGTGGCGACACATTCACCTTTGCTACCAATGCCGACGATACTTGGAACATCAAGAGCACCAGTGGACAGTATTGGGACGGTTTGGCAAGCGGTGACCTCGTAGGCTGGAACGGCGGCACAGGCCACCCCATACGTATTTCAACATTCTACGCTCAGCCCATGTTCACCGTCAACATCGTTTGCCGCGATGCTGATGACGATAAGGTTATTTTGAAGCAGAGCAGCGACTTGGTTGTAGCTGGCACTGCTTACCCCATCGTTATCCCCACCATCGAGGGTTACACCATGCAGAGTGTAACGGGCAACGAAACCTATGGTGGCACGGTTGAGGACTTTGTCAACATCGTTGTGACTTATAAAAATAACGCAACTGTTGGCATCAACAATGTCAGCACAGACAAAGCCTCTGCAGCCGTTCGCATTTACGACCTTCAGGGCCGCCGCGTGCAGCGTGTGCAGCAGCCGGGTCTCTACATCGTTAATGGCAAGAAGACTTTGGTTAAGTAACACCTTGCACACTTTCTCACGCTCTAAATAATAAGAGCGTGCACTAATTAAGAATGCCTTTCAACGTTAGCACCGCACAAACGGGTGTAAATGTTGAAAGGCATTTTTCGTTTATTGCTGTTCGGTGAAACCATTCTGATATTATGCTCACGGATCACACCGATTGCACGGATTTTTTTCGCTTGTACAACGTGCTTTAGCACCACGGAGATGACGGAGATGACGGATTTTGTGAGCATTGCATGCTCACTTCGCTATTGGCCCGTAACGTACCCGTGGCGAAATACGTTAGCACAGATTATGTAGTAAAGTACCTATCCGCTGCAACGAGCTAATAGCGAAGTGAGCATGCAATGCTCACAAAATCCGTAAAATCCGTCATCTCCGTGGTGCTAAAGCACGTTGTACAAGCGAAAAAAATCCGTGCAATCGGTGTGCTCCGTGAGCGATAATATCAGAATGGTTTTACCGGACAGTTCCCTTTGCCAGAATGGCAAACAAGTTGAGATAATAACAAAGATGATATTTTGAACTTTGTTATATAGAAGCAATAACTTGGAATAAAACTGGCGTCAACGCAAGTAACATTTTTGCTAACATTAATAATAGCAAATCTCTACCACAAAGTGTTTAGGAAGAACTATCTTGCATCTTACATAAACTCTATATAACAAACTGAAAATCAAATGATTACGCAGTGTAGGATACCTCGTGCAACATCTTACACTCCGCCAGTAAAGTTACACACTTCATGCAGGTCGGGTATACCTTGTTGTCTGCACTGTATGATGGTACATACACTTGTGTTTGTCTGTATAGGGAGAGCCGATTTTTAGTCGGATAGACAGAAAATCCTACCTCACATTGCCCGAAAATGTCTCCCCCGTTACCACACAACGTGCCTGGCACCACAGAATATGACATGTGTAAGATACTAAGGTGTGCAAGAAGGTGTGTAAGATGCTTCTAAGTATATCCTACACTGTTGAACGCTTTGAAAATCAGTTGTTTATGGTCGTTTTGTGTAAGATGTATGAAATGTGCGTGATAAAAAGATGTAGTGTAATATTGTCCGGCAAAACGCAAACATTCGAACGGACTCAAGCACCAAGCGCTACGGGACGACGCGTCTCGCGGGAATTAAGGCAGAAGCTCACAGACAGACGTGTAATTGGTACTGTTTGCGAGTCTATATTTAGTGTATGAACATTGCATTTTTCCCGCGGGACGCGTCGTCCCCATTAGTGCTTGCGTTCTTTGCAGCGTTTTGTTGGGTGTTTTTGTGGCATTTCGTTGGGTGTTTTTGTGGTATTTTGTTGGGTGTTTTTGCGGTGGTGCATAACAATTCGGCTTAGAATTGTTTGAGCTTTATGCGAATTGCATAATGAAAGCGTTTGAGTTCGTTTGCCTTTGTTGAACTTATTTTTTACTCAAGTTTCGGATTTGGCAAGGGCTTTCCCACTTGTTAAATCCGAAATTTCAGTTATATTATAGGGGGTGTTTTACAAAATAGTGTATTGCATGTTAGTCCTTCAAGCAAGCGAGGGGTATGATCTTGACACCATCAGGACGGGTGTAGGCCATTTCTCCTCCAGTTATAACCATAAGCAGATCCGGTTCACGCAGTTTAATTTGTTTTTCAGTCGTATTGTGCTCTTGCACAAGTCTTTTTATTTCCTTTAGGTGTTCTGCTCCTTCTTCAATCTCTCGACTGCCCAGTTTGAATTCGATTAGAGCATATCGTCCATCCTCAAGATGAAGAACTGCGTCAGCTTCCAAATCGTATCTGTCATGATAATATGAAATGGTCCCACCAAGGGATAATGAATAAGCTTTTAGATCGCGGATTGCCATACATTCGAACAAGAAACCGAATGTTTTCAAATCAGTATAGAGAGCTTCAGGTGACAGGCCTAAAGCTGCAACAGCAATAGAGGGGTCAACAAACTCACGTTTCAAACCTCGTCGTATGGCAGATGCAGAACGGATAGCAGGGCTCCACGCTTCTATGTCTTGAATAACAAACAAACGTTCAAGAGCATCAATATATGTGTCGAATGAAGTCTGGCTAACACCATCTAAATGCTCGTTTGTATCTTTGTATACTACGTTCTTTTTGGCTAATGTTGAGATGTTGCGAGCATAACTTTTAAGTATTGTGCTTGCAACTTTTTCATTCCTCTTTATTCCATCTATTGTCGAAACATCAATACTGCATACTGTTTTTACATAGTTCTTGGCAATTTGCAGTTTTGCTTTGTCAAACTTTGCATGCAACGATGCAGGCCAACCACCGCGGCAAGCTGCAAATATCAGTTCTTCAATAGACATTTCAGACGTTATACCATCGATGTCTAAATCCTTGTTGTTAAACAATTCTTTTAGCGAGATTCTGCCGTTAGATTCCAAAGATTCATGCAGGCTCATAGTAAGCATTTGCATCTTTGCAATTCGTCCACTGCCAGAATGTTTGATAAATTCTTTTTTCTTATGGGGATCAATCGAGTTAGAACCTGTCATAATGAATTGTCCAAATTCATTACGTTTATCAACCATAGCTCGCACCGAATCCCATAGAACGGGAGCTTCCTGCCATTCATCTATAAGACGTGGCGTGTCGCCTGCCAGAAGAAGTGAAGGTTTTATTCTGATGGTGGTTTGGTATCTGTCGCGCATGTCAGGATCCTGCAGACTGATAGTGCTATTTGCATGTTGCTCTGCAGTTGTTGTCTTGCCACACCATTTTGGACCTTCTATGAGCACGGCTCCAGAGGAAGCCAGTAGCAAACTCAAATGCTCGTCAGCAGTTCTTTTAAGGTATTCCATGTCGTTTGTTGTATGATTTGTTGCAAAGATACAGATTCTTTGCCAATTCTGTATTTTGTTTGGTGTTTTTGTGGCGTTTTGTTGGGTGCTTTTGTGGTATTTCGTTGGGTATTTTTGTGGTATTTTGTTGGGCGTTTTTGTGGCGTTTTATTGGGCGTTTTTGCGGTGGTGCGTAACAATTCGGCTTAGAATTCTAAAAACAGAATTTTTAGAACCACCCTTACATTTGTTCCCCTCGCTCCCATTCACATAGTGGGCTATGTGAATGGGAGCGAAGGGAACATCTGCAACCCCGACAAAGCGCTTTCAACGTAAAGGGTGCCCCCCCTTGTCAGTAAAGCAAACCACGCAAAGTTGAAATGGCTTGTTGCGCTTGCCGCTCCGTGTCGAGCAGCGTGGTGCGTGCCGTGTAGTAAAACGACATTTCAAGCAGATAGTCGAGCAGCGAAATCTGACCCTCGTCCAGGGCGCGGCGCAGCAGGGTGGTGTTGCTCGTGGTAGATAAATCGCTCCGCAACTTGTCAGATGCGTCAAGCAGATGGCGCGCAGTGGCGTATTGCTGCATGAGTTGTGACGACTGTTGGTGGCGCACATCATCGGCATCGAGCTGGCGAGCAACCACCTCGGCCTTAGCTTGCTTCACTTTGCGGCGCGTGTTGCCCCACAACGGCAGACTAAAGCCTAATGACAGACCGCTGTAATTGTTATCTTTGATGTATTCGCCTTGAAAGCCCACCATGAGAGCCGGCAAAGCCTCGGCTTTGGCCAGTTTTACCTCAGCTTGCTGCTGTGCCACGGCAGCCTGCGCAGCAAGCAAGGCCGGCGACTGTGCCACAGCACTTTGCAAGTCGGCCAGTGCGGGCAGCGGCTGGTTGGCGTTGGGGTAACAAGTGTCGGCCAGTTCGAGAGGTTGCCCGCCGTTGAGGCGCTGCAGTTGCAGCAGCAATTCCTGTCGCTCGTTGCGTGCGCGTTCAAGTTCGGCCTGGCTCACCGAGGCATTAAGCTTCACCTTGTTCACCTCAATCTGGTTGATGTCACCTTGTGCAAACTTTTGTTGGTAGAGTTGGCACACCTCGTTGGCCAAGGCAGCACGCTGCGCCAGTTCGGTGCACAACTTGTTGTAGTATACAACCGAAGTGAGCGTTTGGTCGGCCTCGGCAAGTAATTGCTGTTCCGCCTGACGGTAAGCCGCTTCGGCCACTTGGTTGCCAGCCCCGGCCAACTGCTTGCGGCGGCCCGTCAGCACACCCCAATCGAGCGTTTGTGTCACGCTCACATTGGTGCGGTTGGGCACGCCTTGCGGACTGCCAAACAAATAAGCCACCTCGGCCTCTGGGTCGGGCAGTTTGAGCGTTGTGCCGTTGGCCAGCCGCGAGGCTTGCAACTGGCTGCGGGCAGCCTTGAGTGTAGAGTTGTTGTGCACAATGCCCAGCAGGGCGTCGCCCCAGGCAGAGTTTTGTGCGTTTTGAGTTTGTGCGTTTGCCACGGCAGTGCAGCAGCCAGCGAGCGCAGCTATGATGATGTGTCGGTATTTCATTTTTTACGCGTTTTGAGTGGGGCCATGATGGGCACAATAAACAGGTTGAGCAGGGTGCTTGTGAGCAGTCCACCAAGCATGACCTGGGCCATGGGACTTTGAATTTCGTTGCCAGGCAGCGTGCTGCCAAGTGCCAGCGGAATGAGGGCCAATGCCGAGCAAAGCGCCGTCATGAGTATGGGGAGCAAACGGTCGGTTGAGCCCTTTGTCACCACTTCGATGCGTGAAAGTCCGCGGTGCGACAGCTCGTTGTAGCGGTCGACAAGCAGCATGCCGCCACGGGTGGCCATGCCAAAGAGCGATATGAAACCAATGATGGCCGGAATGCTCACCACACCGCCCGTAAACACCAGTGCCAATACTCCGCCAATGAGTGCCAATGGCAAATTGAGCAGCACCACAACAGCCTGTGGCCATGAGCGGAACTGCAGATAGAGCAGTAACAGTATGACGATGATGCTGACAACCGACAAGCCGAGCAGCAAACGCGATGCGGCGGCTTCGCTCTCAAACTGTCCGCCATATTCGATGTGGTAGCCTTCGGGCAGCTTTACTTGTTGGTTGATGGCCCGTTGCATGTCGTTGACCACCGAGCGCATGTCACGTCCTGTGGCATTGGCCGATACCACCAATTTGCGTTGCGCATTTTCGCGGCTGATGGTGTTGGGGCCGGCTGCTGACACCACATCAGCTACGTCGGCCAGTGGCACTTGACGCCCGTCGGGGGTGTTGATGAGCAAGTCCTTTATATGTGCAATAGAGTTGATGTCGTCGTCGGCCATGCGCACGGTAAGGTCGAGGCTCTTGGCGCCGTCCTGCACCTGGCTCACCACCTCGCCACCGATGGCGGCATTGACAAACTCGGCAAACTGCGGCAGGGTGATGCCGTAGCGTGCAAGCAGTGTGCGGCGTGGACGAATGTTGAGTTGCGGACGTTCCACCTGTTGCTCCACGTTGAGGTCTGTCACCCCGTCAATGCCCTTGGTGGCTTGCCGAATTTGCGTGCCGATGGCATGCAGTTGTGTGAGGTCGGGGCCAAACACCTTGATGGCAATGCCGGCCTTTGTGCCCGACAGCATGGCGTCGATGCGGTGCGATATGGGTTGGCCTATTTCGATGTTGACACCAGGCAGTGTGCGCAGCCGCTGGCGAATGTCGTTCATGACCTCGTCCTTGCTGCGCTTGTCCAGTGTAAAAGGCACTTCCATTTCGCTGCCGTTCACCCCCTGTGCGTGTTCGTCAAGTTCGGCACGCCCCGTTTTGCGTGCCACATCGCGCACCTCGGGTATTTGCAGTAGCAGTTGCTCGGCTTGGCGCCCTATGCGGTCGCTCTCCTCAAGCGACACCCCGGGCAGTGTGCTCACGTTGATGGTGAACGAGCCCTCGTTGAACGAAGGCAAGAATGAGCGCCCTAAGGTGAAGAACAGGCTTACCGTCAGTACCACCAGTGCCGCTGTCACGCCCAATATCCAGCGAGACGGTTTGCGGCCCAAGGCCCACATCAAGGCCTGTTCGTACCGAACCTTGAGCCGACGTACCCAGCGCGGTTCGTAATGGTGCACCTTCTGCGTCACGGCACCTGGTGTAAGTTGCGCTTGAGGGTCCTTGAGCAGCAGACGACAGAGCACGGGGGTGAGTGTGAGTGCCACGAGCGTTGAGGCAAAGAGCGATACGATAAAGCTTACGCCGAGCGGTGCAAGCATGCGGCCTTCGAGCCCGCTCAGGAAGAACAGTGGCACAAAGCTCACCACAATAATCAGTGTGGAGTTGAGTATGGGCATGCGCACCTCTTTCGAGGCATTGAATATGACCTCGGTCATGCGCAGCCTTTCGGCTTCGGACTTGCGGGCATTAAGGCGCAACCGCTTGTACACGTTTTCAACGTCCACTATGGCATCGTCTACCAGCGAACCAATGGCTATGGCCATGCCGCCAATGCTCATGGTGTTGATGGTGAGACCCATAACCTTGAGCACAAGTAGCGTGATGAGCAATGACAGGGGTATGGTGACAAGCGAAATAAGCGTGGTGCGGGCGTTCATCAAGAATATGAACAGAATGAGCACCACAAATATGCCGCCTTCGACGAGCGACTTTTTAATGTTCGAAATAGAAGCGTCGATAAAGTCCTGCTGGCGGTAAAGGTGCGTGTTGACCTTTACGTCGGCCGGCAGCGAGGGCTTGAGCGATGCCATGGCCGAGTCGAGCTGCGTGGTGAGGTCGAGCGTGCTGATGGACGGCTGCTTGGTGACGGTGAGCAGCACGGCGGGACGGCCCGACACGGAGGCCAGTCCTGTTTTGGGACTTTTGGCGCCCAGCTTGATGTCGGCCACGTCGGCCAACACAATGGGCTGGTTGGCGGCGTTGCGTTTGATTACGGCTTGTGCCATATCGTTGGTGCTGGTGGTTGACAGCACCCCGCGCACAATGTATTCGTTGCCGTGCTCATACAGCACCCCGCCCGTGGCATTGCGGTTCATGTTGCGCACGGCGGTCATAACCTCGTCAAGTGCCACACCATAGTGACGCATGCGCTCGGGGTGGAGGCGTATTTGATATTCGAGCAAGTCGCCACCCATGACAGTGACTTGTGCCACGCCGCCGGTGGAGAGCAGCCGCGGACGTATGGTCCAGTCGGCCAGGGTGCGCAGCGAGCCGAGCGAGGTGGTGTCGGCTGTGAGGCCGATGAACATGACTTCGCCCATGATGCTCGATTGCGGACCGAGGGTGGGCTGTCCTACGCCTTCGGGCAGGGCATCGCCAATGGTGGCCAACTTTTCAGACACTATTTGGCGGTCGCGGTATACGTCTGTGCCCCAGTCAAATTCTACCCATACGACAGAGAAACCTGTGGTGGACGATGAGCGCACGCGGCGCACATCGGTGGCGCCATTGAGGGCTGTTTCGATAGGGAAGGTGACAAGGCGTTCCACCTCTTCGGCCGCCATGCCCTTGCCTTCGGTCATCACCACCACGGTGGGGGCATTGAGGTCGGGGAATACGTCCACCTCCATTTTCCACGCTGTCCAGCAGCCGGCAATGATAAGTAGCAAACTGAAGAACAGTATGACTGGCCGGTTGCGCAGCGAAAAAGCTATTATTTTGTTAAGCATAGTAATATCAAGAGTTTTATGAGGGGGTTAGGGGGGAGAGGGGGATAGGGGGTAGAGGGTTAGAAGGTTAGGGGGTTAGAAGGTTAGGGGGAGAGAGGGTTAGAAGGTTAGGGGGTTAGGAGGTTAAAAGATTACCTTGTTCTCCCGTTAACTTCTCAACTCTTCAACTTCTCAACTCTTCAACTTCTCAACTCTTCAACTCCTCAACTTTTCAACTTTTCAACTCTTCCCCCTCTTCCCCTCCTTCCCTAATGTGAATGTCCTTCGGGTACGGCGCCACTGCTGGCAGCCAGTCGCACTTGGGTGGCGCCATGCGTGACGACCTTGTCACCCGCCTTGAGGCCGCTCACAATTTCGGTGCGCAGTCCGTCGGTAGCACCAATTTTAACCTCCTGGCGGCGGTAGCTGTCGGCATGCTCCTGCACATACACAAAGTACAGACCTTGCGCTTCGGTAAGCGCTTCGGTTGGCACGGCCAGCACACCGTGGCGCTGCTTGCCTTGAAGGTAAATCTGCGCCATGCTGCCGGCCACAATGTTGCCGCGGTTGTTAAACTCAAAAATCACAGGTACGAAATTGCCATTGGTGGCGGTAGATTTGCCTTTCGATACAAGGCGGCCCCCAAGTGTGTTGAGGGCAACAACTTGTGCAGACTCTTGATATGTTAAACGGAAATTGGCAGATGTGATGTCCGCCAAAAAACGGTAATAGCGTTCGGGCACATCGGCTCGCAGTTGCAAATGTTGGCTCTGTGTGATGGTGGCCAGCGGTTGGCCAGCTGCCACATAATCGCCGGGCTTTACAAGCAAATCCTTGATGTAGCCGCCAATGGGGGCACTGATGCCACGGCTTTGTGCCGCATTGCCCAAACTTTGTGCTGTGGCAGCGGCCGCCTGATAGCGTTGGCGTGCGTCCTCTAATTCGCGTTGCGCGATGATGTGCTCGGCGGCCAACTTCTGTGCCCGCTCATAGGCACTTTTGGCAGCAGCCAGTTCGCTTTGTGCCACGGCCGCCGGGTTGCCGTCGGCCATGGGCTTGCCGTTTATTACAAACAGTGTTTTGCCATTGCCTACGGCACACCCCTCGGTGAGTGCGTTGCTGGCATATTTTACAATGCCTGCCATGGTGGCTGTAACGGTGGCCTCGCTGCCAGTGGCGGGCAGCACTTGCCCTGTGACCTCTATCACTTCGGCAAAAGTGGTGGGTTGTAAAGTGGTAATTTGCAGTTCTGCAGCCTTGGCTTGTGCCTCGGTAAAGGTTATTCCGTCGGCACCGTGGTCGTGGTCGTGCTCGTCGGCATCGGTGTGCTCACCTTCGTGCGCTTCGTGCTGGTGGGCATTGTGGCATGCGCCAAAGAGCGTAACCGATAGTGCGGCTACACTTATAAGAAAAATGTTGAAGTTCATGTGTTATGCTGTGTTGTTGATATGAGAATAAATAGCAGAATGTGTTTATCAACAACATGCAGGTGGCCCACGCCGCGTGACGTGTTTGCCAATACGGAAAACGGTAGTAGAAACGGGACATTTGCCACAAAGTGCTTCTCCCGAAGTGGTGATAATAATAGTGTGGCGTTGCTGCCAAAAGTCGGTTGGCAGGAAGCAGGGTAGAGGACCGCCGCCAAATGGGACGGAAAGGGTGCGCTGCGGCACATTTTGCACACTGTGCCAATAGCACAAATGCCGGTTGTCGCCGGCATGGTGGCGGGTGTGCACATCATTGGCACGTCCGTCGTCATGGCATATTTCTGATGTCCAACAAGCTGCCCCGCCATCATGATGGTGGTGGGGAAACAGTGTGAGCAGCATGAGCAGTACAACTGCCAGCGCCACGTGATATGTGCAGCGGGTGGATTTCATTTTATGCAAAGATGGTGCAAGGTGAGCGTAGAACACTAAACGCCGCAGCCTATCTTGTGCAAAGATAGGCAATGTTGTTTGCAACTCCGTTGCATGTTCGGCTTGTTTGACAGGTTTGTCAGTTGCGTATGCGCCACTCCTGTGGGTAGAGGTTGTTGGCGCGTGCTCCCAAATTGTTTAAGAACCCGAGCGCATGGCCTTTGTAACTGGCCACAACATAGCCGCGTGGCACATCGGGTGGGAGCGTGATGCCCTCGCGGCGCAGGTAATTTAGTGCGTCGTCGAGTGAGAGTTCGGCCACGGGAAATGCCTCCTTGGCGCGTTGTACTGACAGGGCAAGGGCGTGTTGCGGAATGCGTTTCCGGCCTTTCTCCTCAACCAGCATGATGCCGGCCGTAAGGGCCCGCACCGAGCTGCACACGCGTTGCACGTCGTCGGCAAGCGATTGGCGTACAGCTATGACGTGCGCCTCGTCGGTGCGCAACAACTTGAATTCGTGGCTGTTGGCTATCCATTTAATGATTTCGGCACCGCCCTGTATGCCGGGCTGGTTGTTGTTGCCACGTTGCTTTTTGCCTTTCTTCTCTTTGGCAACCGGTGCTTCAGATGTCTTGCGTAGCAGGGCAAGGAAAAGCCCCTCGCCCTTGGCCTTGTGTGGAAAGAAATGGTACACTGGCAAATTGCGCCCCGTGGTGTCGCCCGCAATGCCCCACTCGGGTTGGGTGGCAATGGGTACAAGTTCGGCACCGAGTTCGTTGCAGATGCGCACCACATTGTCTTCGTCCTCCTGGCGGTTGTAGGTGCATGTGCTGTACACCAAATAGCCGCCTTGGCGCAGGGCGGGCCATACACTTTCGATAATCTGCCACTGGCGGGCCGCGCAACTGTCGACGGCCTGTGGCGACCATTCGTCAATGGCCACAGCGTCCTTGCGGAACATGCCCTCGCCCGAGCACGGCACATCGGCCGCTATCACATCGAAGAAACTGCCCAATGGGGCAAACTCGTCGGGGTAGGCCGAGGTGCATACCACGTCGGGGTGTCCCCATTTGGTCAAGTTCTCGGCCAATATCTGGGCACGTTGGCGGATAGGCTCATTAGCCACAAGCAGGTCGCCGTCGCACATCAAGCTGCGCCACAGGGTGCTCTTGCCGCCAGGGGCTGCACAAAGGTCGAGCAGACGGTGGGGCGTAAAGTCGGTTGTGATTTGCTTGTAGGCTTGCTCTACAAACATTGATGCGGCCTCTTGCACATAGTAGCACCCGGCATGCAGCAGAGGGTCGTAGGTGAAGCGCGGACGTTCGACAAGGTATTGCCCCGCAGCACACCAGGGCACTGCACCGTCGGTGGGGGCGCGCAGTGTGTCAGATGGTTTGAGCGCATTGACGCGCACACTGACGGGCGGCGTGCTTTGCTCTATGGCTTGTGTCAGCATGTTGGCTTCGTCTTGACCCAACAAGGCCTCCATTTGTATGCAGAAATCTTGCTTCATGCTATGTGCTTCGTATTGTTTGTTATTAGAACCACCCTAATGAGGTTCTTTGCAGACGGAATGGCTTGATGAACTTTCATTCACAGCCCTTCTCCTTTATACCGACACCTGTGCCGAGATGTGTGGCCATGGGTCGTAGCCCTCGAGTTTGAAATCCTCAAACTTAAAGTCGAACAGGTCCTTTACCTCGGGGTTGATAATCATGCGCGGCAACTGGCGCGGGGTGCGTGTGAGTTGCAAGCGTGCCTGGTCAAGATGGTTGAGGTAGAGGTGCGTGTCGCCCGTGGTGTGTACAAAGTCGCCGGCTTTGAGTCCGGTTACCTGTGCCATCATTTGCAGCAGCAAAGCGTAGCTTGCTATGTTGAAAGGCACACCCAGGAAAGTGTCGGCAGAGCGCTGATAGAGTTGCAGAGACAGTCGGCCGTCGGCCACATAGAACTGGAAAAGCAGGTGGCAGGGCGGCAAGTTCATTTTGCCAAGGTCGGCCACATTCCATGCCGACACAATCATGCGGCGTGAGTCGGGCGTCTCCTTTATCTGTCGTATCACTTCCTTTATTTGGTCAATGTGTCCGCCGTTGTAGTCGGGCCATGAGCGCCACTGGTAGCCGTAAATGTGGCCAAGGTCGCCTTGGGCGTCGGCCCATTCGTTCCAGATGCGCACACCATGCTCCTGCAGGTAGTGTACATTGGTGTCGCCACGCAGAAACCACAGCAGCTCGTAGATGATGGACTTGAGGTGCAGCTTTTTGGTGGTGAGCAGCGGAAAGCCCTCTTCAAGGTTAAAGCGCATTTGATGGCCAAAGATGCTCTTTGTGCCGGTGCCGGTGCGGTCGCTTTTTACCACACCGTCGTCGAGTATATGTTGTAGTAAATTGAGGTATTGTTTCATTTAAGCACGTTTTGTCGGCAAATTTACACAATATACGCTACCTTTGCATCATATAATTGTATAAAATAACCTGTTGGCGGAATTAATTTAGTGCATACTTAATTCTGCCAATGGGCTTGTCGTTAATGAAGTTTACGTATTGCAGAATGGTAAGTGCACTAATTTTGCCAATGATCCTGGCAAACAAACCATTCGTTATTTTCGCATAGTTCCTGATGACCAAGAACTGGTCTGTAAGTTGTGAGAATATTGTCTCAATCCTCTTTCTTGCCTTTGCAAACGGAATGAATGTCGGTTTCCAATCCTTTTGGTTGAGCCGATACGGACACTCCAGTCTTATGTGTGCGGTTTCGAACAAGTCAAGCTGTACGTCAGCTCCAATATACCCTTTGTCACCATAGATGCTACAGTCGTGATAAGTATGTTTTACATCCTTCATATAATGGAGGTCCGCCACACTTGCCTTTGACAGATCATAGGAATGGATAACTCCACTTAACCCACAGAGAGCGTGTAACTTATAACCAAAATAATACGTGTTCTGCGAAGCACAGAAGCCGAAGTCGGGAGCTTGCGAGAAATTGCCGGTACGTCCCATCTTGCAACGTTTTCCTCTTGCAACCCTACAGACCTCTATCGGCTTGGAGTCAACAAAGAATTGTTCCTCTCCGCCATCCATTTCCATGGCAATCCGCTTGCGCAGTTCCTCACACAGGCCTGCCGTTTTCTTCCTGCGGTCATTGAACTGTCTCCTTGATATGAGATTAGGAANAAGTCAAGCTGTACGTCAGCTCCAATATACCCTTTGTCACCATAGATGCTACAGTCGTGATAAGTATGTTTTACATCCTTCATATAATGGAGGTCCGCCACACTTGCCTTTGACAGATCATAGGAATGGATAACTCCACTTAACCCACAGAGAGCGTGTAACTTATAACCAAAATAATACGTGTTCTGCGAAGCACAGAAGCCGAAGTCGGGAGCTTGCGAGAAATTGCCGGTACGTCCCATCTTGCAACGTTTTCCTCTTGCAACCCTACAGACCTCTATCGGCTTGGAGTCAACAAAGAATTGTTCCTCTCCGCCATCCATTTCCATGGCAATCCGCTTGCGCAGTTCCTCACACAGGCCTGCCGTTTTCTTCCTGCGGTCATTGAACTGTCTCCTTGATATGAGATTAGGAATGTTGTCCTTGTACTCTTGCAATTTATAGTCGAACAACCACTTCTCACTATCAATGCTCTCGGTCTCTGCCGTCAAGGATAGCGCCACCACTTCCAAATCCGAAAACTTGGGAACAGGACCACGACGTGGAACATTACCCGATTCATTGACGAGATTTTCAGAGAATTGCTTGCATATCTCGAGTATTTTGACGAATTTTGTATAAAGGTTGTACATACGATGGTTTGGACTTAATGTTTTGAACACCACTAAGTTACTAAAAATCAGCGATATGTGCAACTTTTTACTCATATTTATCAACTTAAATTAATTCCGCCAACGGGTATAAAATAATGACATTATCCATCATTTGTGCGCTCACTGCAAACAGCGCCATAGGCAACAAGGGCGGCTTGCTTTATTACTTGCCCGCCGATCTTAAACATTTCAAGAACCTGACCACGGGGCATACTATTGTAATGGGACGCAAGACATTCGAGTCGCTGCCCAAGGGCGCTCTGCCCAACCGCCGCAATGTGGTGATTACCCGACAAACCGATTATTCGGCACCCGGCATTGAGGTGTTCCACTCATTTGACGAGGCACTGCAGGCTTGCACCCACGACGACGAGGTGTATGTGATAGGGGGCGAGAGTGTGTATGAAGCTGCATTGCCAGTGGCCGACCGCTTGTGCCTGACGCATATCGATGCCGTGCCCGACGAGGCCGACACGTTCTTCCCCGATTACGACCATGCACAATGGGAGATCGAGGAAACTGAACACCATGAGCCGGACGAGAAAAACAAACTGGCTTATACCTTTACAAACTACCGTCGCAAATGAAGCGTTTCTGCTCCTTTGTTTGTGCCGCACTAATTTGACTGCTGTTGGGCTGGCACAAACCTGTGAGGTGAATAAAGTGCCACAAGCACACGTCCGTCGCCGGGCTGTGCTTGTGGCACTTATTATATATATTAGTAAATAAGTAGGTGCTCAGAATAATCTTGAACACCTACTTATATGCTTATCTGTGTAAAAGTTCAATAAATCGTAGTGGGCAGATTACTCACCGCGCTGCACGTAGGCAATGACATCGCCCTTGTTGATGCGTGCACCCTGCTTGGCGTTAATCTCAACCAACTTGCCACCAAGGGCTGCGGGCAGTTCGATAATTTGACCGTGTGTGTTCTCAATGTAGCAGAAGCGGTCGCCCTCGTTGTATTCCTTGCCAATAAACGGTTCGATGCTCTTTACGCACTCGCCGTCGCCGCCAATTTCCCACAGAATGGTGCCGCTCTCGGGAGCCACAATGGCGTCAGCCTTGGCGTGCTTGAAGGCGGTAGCCTCTTCAATGCTCATGCCGCTGGCACCAGCCTTGTCCTTGGCAGCCTGCAAGTCGGCCAGGAAACGTTTCTTGGCGGCACCGCTCTTATAGTCGCGGTATTGCGTTTCGTGCATGGCAAACTCAAGGAGTTCCTCATCATCTTCGCCGCGTTCCCAACCATTCTCTTCCATCTCCTTGATAAAGCGGTCGAGGTCGTCGGGATAGTAGCTCTGCGGGTCAGCATCGGTAAACTCAAAGCCCTTCTCCTTAGCCAGTTCCTTGATTTCGGGAGCCACCTCACCGGGCAGACGTCCACTCTTGCCCAAAATCATGCCCCAGATAGAGTTGTCCATCATAGAGTAGCGTGGCTTGCCCATCGACTCGGTGAGCAGGTTCATCAAGGCAATGTTCTTGACATACTGTGAGAAAGGTGTTACCAAGGGAGGATAACCCACACGCGGCCACACGTAAGCCACCTCGTTGAACAGCTTCACGAGCAGTTCGTCCTCAGAGAGTTCAGCCTCGCCCTTAGCCTTGCGGTTGTTGTTGATAGCGCCCATCACACCAGTAAGGTCGGCCATCATCGAGCCCATCATGCCGCCCGGCAGACCGCAGCCCAGCAACAGCGATGACATCAACTTGTTGGCAGGGTTCATAAAGTAGCCAAGGAAGTCGTCAATAAACTCCTGTGTCAGCTTGCGGGCCTCCATGTAAGCGTCCATGTTGATTTCGGGCACATCAAAACCAGCGTGCTTCAGCATAGACTGTACCGAGATAACGTCCGGGTGAACCTTACCCCACGACAGCGGCTCGATGGCAGTGTCAATCACGTCGGCACCATTGCGGCACACCTCCAGAATGCTGGCCATTGACAGACCAGGACCAGAGTGGCCATGGTATTCGATAATCACCTCGGGGTGCTTGTCCTTAATCATCTTGGTCAGTTTGCCAAGCATGGCGGGCTGACCGATACCGGCCATATCCTTCAAGCAGATTTCGGGTGCACCGGCTTCAATCAGCTGGTCGGCAATTTTGGCGTAATATTCAGCAGTGTGAATGGGCGAGTTGGTGATGCACAGCGTAGCTTGCGGCGTCATGCCGGCCTCAAGTGCATAGTGGATAGACGGAATGATGTTGCGCACATCGTTCAAACCACAGAATATGCGGGTGATGTCCACACCCTGAGCGTGCTTCACTTTGTACATCAACTTGCGCACATCAGCCGGCACGGGGAACATACGCAGAGCGTTCAAGCCACGGTCGAGCATGTGGGTCTTGATGCCCACCTCGTTAAAGGGTTTGGTAAAGGCGCGTACCGCCTTGTTAGGGTTCTCGCCATAAAGCAGGTTAACCTGTTCAAAGGCACCACCGTTGGTTTCAACACGGGCGAAGCAACCCATCTTTATGATAACAGGTGCTATGCGTTCAAGCTGGTCCTTGCGCGGCTGAAACTTGCCGCTGCTCTGGAACATGTCGCGATAGACAAGACTGAATTGAATCTTACGCTTTGTCATTATAGTAGGAGTATATATATTATATATGTGTATACTACGCAAATTGCGCAAATCTTGCTTTTTTGCGCAGTGCGCTGCAAAAGTACAAAAAACTATTTACACCGCGCACATATATAACTGCAAATGTGGCAAACCTCCCGTCAATAAGTTAAGGGTGGTTCTAATAATTCTGAAATAGGGATTTGTGCGCTATCGGAAGTGTATTTTTGAAAGTGTGTGAGGGAACATAGCGGGCTATGTGACCGAACATACTTTCAAAAAGGCACTTTCGAGAGCGTGCAAATCACATTTCAGAATAGCAGAACTCTAAAAACAGATTTTTTAGAACCACCCTTAAGAGCTAAAAACAATACGGAACTTGCCGATATCGGCAAGAAAACAGTATAGTTGCTGCTAAAAATAATACAAAACTTGCCGATATCGGCAAGGAAACAGCGTATTTGCTGCTTAATTGATTGATTTTATGCCGATAAGAATGATGATGTGTATTTCAACAAAAGAATATGCAAAGGCACACGGACTCGTAGAACGAACGCTTGGTGAGTATTTTTCTAAAAAAAACTAACGATTTGTTTGTCAAGAATAATATTTGTATTACTTTTGCCATCGGAAACAAGCTCATAACGACTGTTTGAAAAGTTTCAAGGTAGTAAATGCTTGCAAAACGAAAGCAAAAGCTGCATATTGTCAACACAGCGTCAAGGCTTGCATATATACACCAACAACAAACTGATACACCACATGCTGACTAACGCATTCTACTTTTACGGTTTTTATTTTTACTTTGCCGGACAAGCAGAGCGGGATGTCGCATGCCAACATCAATAAATTGAAACGCATACAAAAATCCCGCTCCCATGCAAGGAGCGGGATTTTTGGTATAAGGCGCACGCAATAATACCACATGAAGAAGATTGCAATACAAGGCATCAAAGGGTCGTTCCACGACATTGCCGCACACCAGTACTTTCACGACGACGATGTAGAACTGATATGTTGCAACACCTTTGAGGACATATTCCGCCAAATGCGCGACGACTACTCACGGCTCGGCCTCATGGCCATCGAAAACACCATAGCCGGTTCGCTGTTGCACAACTACGAGTTGCTGCGCGAAAGCGGAATGACCATCATTGGCGAGCACAAGTTGCACATTGAGCACAGCCTCATGTGCCTGCCCGACGACGATTGGGACACCATCACCGAGGTTAATTCACACCCCGTGGCCTTGATGCAGTGTCATGACTTTCTCAAGCAACACCCCAACTTCAAGGTAGTTGAGGCCGAAGATACCGCCGGTTCTGCCGAGATGATAAGCCGCAAGCATATGCGTGGCCATGCCGCCATTTGTCATGCAGGAGCCGCACCGCTTTACGGCATGAAGGTGCTCGAGCAGGGCATCGAGGACAACAAACACAATTACACACGTTTCCTCGTGCTGTGCGACCCCTGGTCGGCCGATAAGTTGCGTGACCTGCACCACACCAACAAGAGCAGCATCGTATTCTCGTTGCCACACGAGGAAGGCTCCCTCTCGCAGGTGTTGAGCATCTTCTCATTCTACAAAATCAATCTGACCAAAATACAATCGCTCCCCATCATCGGACGCGAATGGGAATACCTGTTCTACGTAGACGTGACATACGACGATTATGTGCGCTACCGCCAAAGCATTGATGCTGTGCGCCCCTTGTTACGTGAACTGAAAATATTAGGAGAATATGCAGGAAAATAGCTACAACATACAGCCCGCCCAACGCCTGCAGAGCGTGAGCGAATACTACTTTTCGCGCAAGGGCAAGGAGGTGGCCCGCCTCAATGCCGAGGGCAAGGACATCATATCTTTGGCCATTGGCAGCCCCGACATGCCGCCTTCGCCCGAAACCATCGAAACGCTTTGCACCGAAGCACGCAAGCCCAATGCTCACGGCTATCAGCCCACAACGGGCATACCCGAGCTGCGCCAGGCCATGGCAGGTTTCTACAAGCGTTGGTTCAACGTCGACCTCGACCCAAAGACCGAAATCCAGCCCCTTATAGGTTCAAAGGAGGGCATACTTCACACCACATTGGCTTTTGTCAATCCCGGCGAGAAGGTGCTCGTGCCCAATCCGGGCTACCCCACCTACACCTCGTTGTCAAAGTTGCTTGGCTGCACCATAGTCAACTACAACCTGCGTCCCGATAACGGCTGGCAGCCCGACTTCGACGAGCTCGAGGCCATGAACCTCGACGGTGTGCGCCTCATGTGGTGCAACTATCCCAACATGCCCACCGGTGCGCCTGCTTGTCGCCAAACGTATGAGCGCCTTGTCGACTTTGCCCGCCGCCACAACATTGTAGTTGTCAACGACAATCCCTACAGCTTCATCTTGGGCAAGGAACACCTGAGCATATTGCAGGTGACAGGCGCCAAGGACTGCTGCATAGAGTTCAACTCAATGAGCAAGAGCCACAATATGCCCGGCTGGCGTGTAGGCATGCTTGCCACCAATGCCACCTTTGTAAGCTGGATACTCAAGGTAAAGAGTAATATCGACTCCGGCACCTTCCGCGCCATGCAGCTGGCTGCCGCACAGGCTTACCAAAACTCCGACGAGTGGCACACCGAGGCCAATGTCAACGTGTATGCACGCCGCCGCAAGTTGGCTGGCGAGATAATGGACGCCCTGCATTGCCACTACGACCCCTCGCAGGTGGGCATGTTCCTCTGGGGACGCATACCCGACACTTATGCCGATGTGGAGGACCTCACCGAAAAAGTGCTGCACGAGGCACGCGTGTTTATCACCCCCGGCTTTATATTCGGCTCAAACGGCAAACGTTACATACGCATCTCGCTCTGTGCCAAGGAGGAAAAACTTGCCGAGGCGCTGACACGCATCAAACAAGTGTTCTAACTTATTAAGAACCACCCTTAACCGCAAACTCTTAAAATCTTAATTATATGGAACTCAATCTCACTCCACTCAATTTGACAGACCAGGACAACAAACGTCCTATCGTGATAGCCGGTCCTTGCTCGGCCGAGACCGAAGAACAAGTAATGAACACCGCCACCCAGCTTTCAAAGAAGGGCATAAAGCTTTTCCGTGCCGGTATATGGAAACCCCGCACCAAGCCCGGAGGCTTCGAGGGCGTGGGCGAACCTGGTTTGGCATGGCTGCAGCAGGTGCAGAAGGAAACTGGCATGAAGGTGTGCACCGAGGTGGCCACTCATGCCCATGTTGAGGCTTGTCTTAAAGCAGGTGTCGACCTGCTTTGGATTGGTGCGCGCACCGTGGCCAACCCCTTTGCCATGCAGGAAATTGCCGACACGCTGAAGGGTGTAGACATTCCTATATTGGTAAAGAACCCCGTCAATCCCGACCTCGAACTTTGGATTGGAGGTTTGGAGCGTATCAATCAGGCCGGCATCACCCGTCTCGGTGTCATTCACCGTGGTTTCTCAACCTACGAAAAAAAGCTTTACCGCAACTTGCCCATGTGGCACATACCCATCGAGTTGCGTCGTCGTTGCCCGGGCTTGCCCATCTTTGGCGACCCCAGTCACATTGGCGGCAAGCGCGAACTCGTGGCACCACTCTGCCAGCAGGCCATGGACCTCGGTTTTGATGGTTTGATTGTTGAGAGTCACTGCAACCCCGATGCAGCTTGGAGCGATGCCAGCCAGCAGGTAACGCCCGATGTGCTCGACTTTATTCTCGACAAACTTGTCATTCGCAAAATCACCGAGACCACTGAAAGCCTTTCAGCCCTCCGCCATCAGATTGACGAAATTGACAACTCGCTCATCGAGCTCATGGCCAAGCGTATGCGTATCAGTCGAGAGATTGGTGAGTACAAGCGCCAGCACGACATGACGGTTGTGCAGACCACCCGTTACACCGAAATTCTCGACAAACGTGGTGCGCAAGGTGTGCTCTGCGGCATGTCGTCTGACTTTATCAAAGATGTGTTCGAGAGCATTCACGAGGAAAGTGTACGTCAGCAAATTGAGATAATGAATCAATAAATCGGCAAGATCGATTTATGACAGAATTAGTAAACGCGTTGACAAGTTAACGGGTTGACAGGTAAGTTTGCTAAGTTTTTTAAGCTTCGCACCAGTCATACTTTAACATAATAAGTAGTGTATTGATATTTACCTGTTAACCTGTCAACTTGTAAACCCGTTAACCAAGAATTCCGCCAGCGGGTTATCACATTAGCATATTAGCACACCACAATGAAGATACTTATACTTGGAGCGGGCAAAATGGGGTCGTTTTTTGTCGACCTGCTCAGTTTCGACCACGAAACAGCGGTCTATGACGTTGACCCCAAACGCTTGCGCTTTATGTACAACACGCAGCGCTTTACTACGATTGAGGAAATTGAAGCCTTCAAACCCGAACTCGTGATAAACGCCGTCACGCTAAAGTACACCCTCGATGTGTTCCGCAGCATCATGCCGCATTTGCCCAAAGACTGCATCATCAGCGACATAGCCTCTGTCAAGACCGGCTTGCGCGAGTTTTATGCCGAATGCGGTATGCGCTACGTCAGCACCCACCCCATGTTTGGCCCAACGTTTGCCAATTTGGGCGCGCTGAGCAACGAAAATGCCATCATCATCAGCGAGGGTGACTATATGGGCCGCCTTTTCTTCCGTGACCTTTACAACCATCTGGGCTTGCATATCTGCGAATACACCTTCGACGAGCACGACGAAACCGTGGCCTATTCGTTGAGTATTCCCTTTGTCAGCACATTTGTGTTTGCAGCCGTCATGAAGCACCAGGACGCACCTGGCACCACCTTCAAACGTCACATGCAGATAGCGCGTGGCGTATTGGGTGAGGACGACACCCTGTTGCGCGAAATATTGTTCAACCCCCGCACAAGCGGTCAAGTGTCAAAAATCCGCGACGAGCTGAAAGACTTGCTGCACATCATTGACAACAAGGACGAGCAGGCGCTCAACGAATATCTTAAGCGCATTCGCGAACATATTAAGTAACGAGGCTGCTGAAAAAAACGACGCGGGACGCGCCGCCCCCATTAGTGCTTGCGTTTTCTATCAGACTGACAGGTTAAAAAGCGGATTTGAAGCCGTGGGAAGAACTGTTATGCCAGAAAATTGCGCTCTAATGGGGGCGACGCGTCTCGCGTCGGGCATTTTTCAGCAACCTCAGTAACGTTCCGCCCCTCGCAAACGAAAAATAACGAGGGGTGCTGAGAGAGACAAACAGTTGCACACACCTCCCTGCATAGGTAGGGAAGGAATGCAGCTTTTTGTCTCTTCTTTTGTTTATAGTTATCTGCGTTAGCGGTCCGCTACGGTGTCAGCCCTTATGTTTCTTTGGCCACGCGGACGTTAGTCCGTGGCCAGCCGCGTAGCGGCCTTGTGTGTATTTTACGTAAACTTATGTTGCTTATGTATTCTGCGCTAAGCGGGCTAACACAAGCGTTATATCTTTTGTTCTTCTGTCCTTTTGTTCTTATGTCCTCCGCGTTAGCGGCAAATCTCATAGAGCACCACAATATCCTGATTCCATCACTTTCTGAGCCGTTGAATGGCGCGGTCACTATCGTGTTACGCACCAGTTTGCTCACGGGCACAAACCCTTTGTCCGTCTGGTCGCGCCATTGCACCTCGGGCGTGCGGTCAAGCACATTATAGCTAATGTTGCACTGTTCGTCCATAAGGGTAATACCGCAGTCCGTGGTGTTGTCAGTTGTTTGCGGTGCGCAGTCAGTGTTGTTACCCATGCTTTTTTGCGGCTGGGGTGTTTCAGCGTTTTTAGTTTGCGGTTCCGCACTATGCGCGATAGTGTCTATCAGTTTGTCCACGCCACGTTTCACAATGGCATCGGCATAGTGCAGCATTCTGTTAAGCATTCGTTTCATGGTAGTCAATAAAATTTGGTTTTGTACAAAAGTGCTGCAAAGGTAACACCGAGGCATTGCACCCAACAAAAAAAGTGTACAATTTGTACACAAATATTTGCCCCCTCCCCGTCATCCCTCATGTAAAAGAGTGCGTGTGTTTTTACTGCCATCTTACACTTTTTGCACGTAACAAGTTGATACACAGAGGTTTCAAGAGTGTAAGATGATTTCAAAGTATCTTACACTCCCTTGCATACATCTTACACACCTTACCCCGCTGCCACGCAGTCGGTTTGGACGTATGCGGCGGATTTTACGCCATAGGGACGTAGGAGAATCTGTCGGAGCAACAGACTTTTCTGTTCCCCTATGCCGTAATATCGCTCTCCCATGCTTGTGCCGTGTGGCAGCGTGCAGGTTGTGTAGGTTGTGTGTAGGTGGATTTGGCAGCATCTTACACTGCGTAAAATATTGATAGCCAATGAGTTATGACGTATTTGTGTAAGATGTAAGATATTCGGTATGTAAAGCTATTGTAGCATTGTAAGCTAAATTGCACATATTTAGAATTGTTCAGTTAATGCCTTCAGCGGGAGCACGCATTAACAGAACAATCCTGTTTTAGGGGGCCTAAATATGTTTTTTCGGTTTTAGTATATGATTTTATGTGCAAAACGTGACAAATGTAATTTTTTATCACTATGTTTGTAAACAAAACGAGATGTAAGAATATATGGTGAAAGATAATTTTCCGATAAGGCTGAAAGAAGCGCGTTTGATGATGGGCTTCAGCATGGACAAACTTGTGGAGCGCGCGGGTGGTGCCATTACCAAGCAGAGCATATCCCGCTATGAGAGAGGCATAATGCACCCGAAGCATAAAGCACAGGCTTCCTTGGCCAAGGCTCTCAACATCAGCATGGATTACTTCAATGGTACCAATCTTAAGATTGACCTGCCAATGCTTCGTACTACCTCAGGTAACCAACTGACAGAAGAGGAACTTGTTGCTTTAGAAGCCAAGCTCTCCTTTTGGGCGGAGCAATATCTTGACAAGGAAAAGAAAGCAGGTATTTCCACTTCTTTTACGAATCCAATTCCGAAGACTCCAGTCTCAGAATTGGAAGACATCACACGCATGGCAAACTTCCTTCGGCAGGAATGGCACTGTGGCGACGGCCCCTTGCCATGTATATTGCGACTGTTGGAGCGAAAAGGCATCAAAGTTTTGATAACAGAACTTCCTGGCGATGTGTGGGGCGTGAGCACGTGGGCCGACAAAGTGCATCCACTCATCGTGATAGACCCATGTCCTGGTAAGACTACCACAGATCGCCTCCGCTTTACTGCGGCACACGAGCTGGCCCATCTGTTCCTCACCTTTCCGAAAGATATGGAGCCGGCACAAATAGAGAAACTATGCAATATGTTTGCCGGTTTTTTCTTGTTCCCGAAGGACACGTTCATCGACGAGATGGGAGGCCCCAAACGCGCGCAGCTCACACTGGAAGAACTGATAGACCTCAAGGAGGTGTATGGTGTGTCGGTTTCTGCCCAAGTGCACGAGGCCAAGGACTTGCAGATGATATCCGATGAGCACTACCATTGGTGGTACAACGAGCGAATTAAAAAGAACAGCATGGAAACAGGGTGGGGAGACTACAAAATTTCAGAAACGATTGGCAGAGAGAGAAGGATAGATTCGAGAATAGGGAAAAAGGAAGATTTATGAAATACATATCTCATATATATCAAGACCAAGCAGGACATTGGATTATACAATCCAATGAAGCCCATACTGCTGGTGTCGCAAAACTTAGTTCTCAATTTGCTGCAGAATTTGGCATGGGTGTATGGGGTAAGGTTTTAGGCCAATTCCATGATAAGGGAAAAGAAACAAATGCTTTTCAGCAACATATTAAGAAGGATAGTGGATTTGCTCCAGAAACTAAGGTTGTAGGTGATTATCATCATGCGTATATAGGTGCTATTATTGCAAGAAACCTTTATGGAAAAACTGCTGATAATTTCTTTGTAAACCAAATATTGTCTCATCATTCAGGGTTGCATGATTCGTGTGAATTGGACGGTGAAAAAAGCGAACTTAAAAAGGATATACCAGCGGAGGTTAATACAAATGCGGAGAAAGATGTTTTAGATAAATTATCTTTCAAATGCGGAGCAAGTGATATACATCATTTGTCTCGTATGTTGTACTCTTGTCTTGTAGATGCAGACTATCTTGATACTGAAGCTTTTATGGACAAAGGGTCCTCAGAGTTGCGTGCAAATAAGACTGCATTAAAAGATTTGCTGCCAAAATTGGAAGCCTATCTTCGCAATCTGAAAGATAGAGCGGAGAATACAGAGGTGAACCATATAAGGTCAGAAGTGCAGTTGCGATGTGTTCAAACAGCTGTGTCGCCTATAGGTTTTTATAGTCTGACAGTTCCTACAGGTGGGGGCAAAACGCTTTCATCGTTGGTTTGGGCCATGAAGCATGCTATCCATAATGGACAAAAGAGAATTATTATAGCGATACCATATACAAGTATTATCGTACAGACTGTAGCTATATTGAGAGACATCTTTGGGGCAGAGAATGTATTGGAGCATCATAGCAATGTTGACCCAGAGCAAATAAAAGATGAGAAGCTCAGAGAACAGATGAAGTTGGCGACCGAAAACTGGGATTATCCTATTGTGGTCACAACCAATGTGCAACTGTTTGAGTCGATGTTCAGCAACAAGCCGTCTGTTTGTCGCAAACTGCATAACATTGTCAATAGTGTACTGATTTTGGACGAGGTGCAGACGCTCCCCATGGGTTATTTGCAACCAATTGTAGATTCTTTGAAAACCTATAATAGTTTATTCAAGGTGTCTGTATTATTCACCACTGCAAGTCAGCCTGTCCTGAGTGGCCTAATAGAGGGGTGCAATCCAATGGCATCATTTCAAGGAATAAAAGCAATCAATGAAATCATTCCCAAAGACTTTGGACTCCATGAGCGATTGAGAAGAGTAAAACTTGATATAGATAATTCGGGCAAATCATACGATGAAGTAGCGGAGATGCTTAAAGCACACAAGCGGGTGCTTTGCATCGTGAATACACGAAAGGACGCTAAAGAACTCTATGAACGTTTACCGCAAGAAGGCATAACCCTGCATCTTTCGAAGATGATGTGTCCTGCACATATTAGCGAGACAATAGAGCAGATAAAGACTGCGCTCAAAGATGATGACAATGAAATTATCCGTGTGGTATCTACCCAATTGATAGAAGCTGGAGTTGACATTGACTTTCCCATTGTGTTTCGGCAAGAAGCAGGATTGGACTCCGTATTGCAGGCCGCAGGCCGTTGCAACAGAGAAGGAAAGAAGAAAGTATGTACAACATTCGTTTTTAGTCTTGCTAAAGAGCACAACCTTCCTAAAGGCGGAATACAAAATGGTAACAATGCAAGGCTTAGCTTGGATCCGTCATCTGATTGGTTTGCTCCCGAAACGATGAGTAGTTATTTCCGTCAACTCTATTGTCGAAATGATAGTTTTGACAGAAAGGACATAAAGCATTACTTATACGATGTGCATAATATGTGCTTTGCCAGTGCAGCAGAGAAATTCCGGCTTATAGAAGATGCAGGAGAAACGGTTGTTGTATGTTGGGAAAATAGCATGGAACTGGTGCAGAAACTTCTGCAGAACGGACCTTCATATCTGCTAATGAAGAAAATCTCAAAGTACTGTGTCAATATCTATCAAAGAGACTTTGAGGCATTATGCAAGATGGGAGTCGTGACAGAGAAAAGAGATGGACTGTTTGTGGTAGATTACGCACAACAATATGATGAGCGCGTCGGTTTGCGCATTGATAACAATTGGGCAAATGAGTCGCTGATAATTTAAGAACTAACAATAAAAATAACTATGGAATATACAGACAAAGAATATTGCTTGGAAGTTTGGGGCGATATGGCTTGCTTCACTCGGCCAGAGCTAAAAGTGGAACGTGTAAGCTATGACGTTATTACGCCATCTGCTGCACGTGCCATATTTGAGGCTATATTTTGGAAACCTGCCATTCATTGGCAAATAACCAAGATAGAAGTACTGAATCCTATAAAATGGACATCGGTACGCAGAAACGAAGTGGGTGCAGTTGCAAGCACTTCCTCTAAATCTCCCATATATATTGAGGAGAAAAGACAACAGAAAAACAGCCTCCTTCTGAAAGATGTACACTATCGTATTTGGGCAAAAATGGAATATCGTTCGGTTGCCAAACGAAAAGCGGAAGGAGATTTGTTCTCTCACGAACCGGGCAAAGATGAGAATCCTATGAAGTATTACCAAATGTTTGAGCGAAGAGCAAACAATGGCCAATGCTTCAACCAACCATACCTTGGAACTCGTGAGTTCTCGGCTTCGTTCCGTCTTGTCAATACAGAGGCTGATGACTTGAAACCTGCAATATCACCTGAGCAGGGCGGCAACAGAGATTTGGGAATTATGTTCTATGACATGGATTTTTCAGATCCAAAGAATGTTCAGGCTATGTTTTATCGTGCAGAGATGAAACAAGGTGTAATCATTGTTCCACCATTAAATAGTGAGGAGATTTTAAGATGATACTAAAGGCATTGTATGATTATTATAATAGGTGCGAGGGGCTCACTCCAAAAGGATTAGAAAATAAGGAAATCGGCTACTTGATTGTAATTGAACCAGATGGCACGTTTGTTCGGATAGAAAGTAGAATGCAAGATAAAAAGACTGCAGCTTCATTTGTTGTTTTACAATCTGTCAAACGATCAGGAACCAAATTTACTCCTAATTATTTTTGGGACAATTACGAGTATGTTATTGGAGGTAAAGAAGCAAATATTAAAAAACATAATGCGTTTATTCATATTATTGAATCTTTCAAATCCGGACTTCCTGAAAATAAGAATATAAATGCTATTTCAAACTTTTACAAAAAGTATAATGACATAGAAAAAGTTATTGAAAAGGATTCTTTATATGAGGATTTCCACAAGTCCAAAAAGAATATCTCGTTTCTTATAAATGGAGAATGCATGATTGCCGCAGAAGATCCTGATATTCATGACTTAGTTTTGGCACAAAAGAATGAAGATAATAAAAAGGGTTTATGTTTGGTGTTAGGTGAAGACAGAAGTATATCAAGACTTCACACTACTATAAAACTTACAAAAGATACAGGGCCTTTAGTTTCATTTAAGACAGACCGAGGTTACGATTCGTATGGAAAAGAACAAGGTTACAATGCCCCAATCAGTGAAGATGTCGAATTTGCCTATACTACGGCTCTTAACACGATGTTGCAAAAAGGCTCACATAACAAGTTCATGGTAGGCAACCGTACCTTTGTGTTTTGGGCTTCGTCAAGCAAAGAGATCGCAGAGGAAGCAGAGGAGAGTCTTTTTGATATGTTGGGTTATTCAGATACAAAAGCGGATAATCCTAATGCCAAAATAGAGCAGGTTCGAAAGGTCTTTACCTCAATTTACTCAGGAGTGCTTAAAACCAACTTAGATGATCGATTCTATATATTAGGACTCGCTCCAAACTCAGCTCGAATAGCTGTAGTCTATTGGTCGGACACTTCTTTGAGAGATTTTGCAGGTATGGTTATTCGCCATTTTAATGACATGGAGATTGTGGATAACACCCGCAAGGATAAGAGGCCCTATATGGGTATAAGAGAAATTCTATCAGCTGTCACCCTCGGCGGCAAACAATCTGATGTTACTCCTAATTTGCCAGAAGCTGTAGTTAAGAGCATTTTTCAAGGAACACCTTATCCGTATACGCTCTTTTCTTCATGCATTAGGCGCATTAGGGCAGAAATCGGGGATAATGGAGCTAATAGAATTACTCGTATGGCAATTATAAAGGCCTATCTGAACAGACAAAATGATAACAACAAAAAAATAGAAGTTATGTTAGACAAAAGCAACACAAACCAAGGCTACCTTTGTGGTCGCCTCTTTGCGGTTCTTGACAAAATCCAAGAAGATGCAAACAACATTCATAGTATTCGTGAACGTTACATGAATGCAGCAAGTTCAACGCCAGCTTCGGTGTTTGCAACCATTCTGAACCTTTCTTCTCATCATTTGGAGAATCTTTCCAACGAGGGAACGAAAGTGTTTTATGAGAAACTAAAGCAGGAAATTATTGACAAAATTTCTGCTGATGGTTTCCCCGCGCATCTTGATTTGCAAGACCAAGGACGTTTCTTCGTAGGGTATTACCATCAAAGACAGGACTTGTTTACGAAGAAAGAAGAGAATAAAGACTAAAATATAAACACTTAAAATATAAATATTATGGCAACATTGAATAATCGTTTTGATTTCGTTTACATGTTTGATGTACAGGACGGTAACCCTAATGGTGATCCTGATGCAGGTAATCTTCCCCGTATAGATGCAGAGACGGGCATGGGATTGGTAACAGATGTGTGCTTAAAAAGAAAAGTGCGCAACTATGTGCAAATTGCCAAGGGACTTTCCGACGGATTTGATATTTTTATCAAAGAGAAAGCTGTTCTCAATGACGAGATTGACAAGGCACATGACGATTCTGAAGTAAAGGGAATTAAAGATGCTAAAGAAAAAACTGCAGCTGCCCGTCGTTTTATGTGCAAGAACTACTATGACATTCGCACATTCGGCGCAGTGATGTCAACAGGTAAGAACGCTGGCCAGGTAAGAGGACCTATCCAGTTGACTTTTGCTCGTTCTGTAGATGCAGTAGCGACAGCAGAACATTCTATCACACGTATAGCAGTAGCAACTCCAGGTGAGGCTGAAAAGCAAAATGGAGAAAACCATACAATGGGGCGTAAAGCAACCATTCCTTACGGACTCTACGTTTGTCATGGCTTTATCTCAGCCAACCTTGCCCGGCAGACCGGTTTCTCTGAGGAGGATCTCCAACTCTTTTGGGAGGCTTTGAAGAACATGTTTGATATGGATCGTTCTGCGGCTCGTGGCTTGATGAGTGCTCAGAAGCTTGTTGTATTCAAACATGATTCTGTGCTTGGAAATGCTCCTGCTAACAAATTGTTTGATTTGGTTAAGGTTGAGAAGAATACAGACTCAGCACCAAGATCTTTCAAAGATTACAATGTAACGATTGACAAAGATGCCTTACCATCAGGTGTGACTGTAGAGGAACTCATTTAGTATCATTATGTATACTGAAGATGAAATGCTCATGTTGTCGGGGATACAGCACTTTATGTTCTGCCCCCGACAATGGGCTTTGATTCATATTGAACAGCAATGGGCTGACAACAAGCTGACGGCGGAAGGGAATATCCTGCACCAGAATGTGGACAACCCTTTCTATCGTCAGAAAAATGGCGATGTCATAACCCTCCGCTCCTTGCATATAGCGTCTAAGGAGCTGGGGCTTTATGGCATAACCGATGCGGTGGAACTGTTGCCTTCTGACTCTGAAGAAGATGCCATCACTCATCAGAGATACAAAGGATATTGGAAACCTTATCCCGTGGAATATAAAAGAGGACACAGTAAACCTGACGAAAGAGATGAGGTGCAATTAGCCGCACAGGCTATGTGCCTGGAGGAAATGTATGGTATCAACATTCCCTTTGGTGCGTTGTACTACGATGAGGTTAAGCATCGAGAAACTATTGCCATCTCAGACCACTTGAGAAAAACGACCCGGCAATGTGCCGTTCAAATGCATGACATCTTCAAAAGTGGCAAGATGCCGCCAGCGATAAAGAAGCACCATTGTAAGAACTGTTCACTAAAAGACATTTGTATGCCGGAAATGACTGATTGCATAAAAGTTTCAACGTATCTAAACAAAAATCTATATGAGGATATTACTTAACACATTGTATGTCACTACGCCGGAGGCTTATCTCAGCAAGGATGGGCTTAATGTCGTTGTGTCAGTCAAGCAGGATGAGGTGTTTCGCATACCAGTCCACAATATAGAGCAAATAGTGACGTTTGGCTATATGGGGGCAAGTCCGGGACTGATGAAATTGTGTGCAGACAATGGCGTAGGTCTTACCTTTCTTTCTCCACAGGGAAGGTATATAAGTCGTTCACAAGGGCCGACAAGGGGAAACGTGTTGCTTCGTAAGGCACAATACAGGTACTCAGACGAGCCAAACTATGCCTTACATCTCTCCAAGTTGTTCATTGCCGGTAAGATACAGAACTACCGGAATATTCTCAGGCGGTTTGTGCGTGACAATGGCAGTGATGAGGCTGTAGAGATTGCGGCAGAAAGCCTGTTACGGTGTAAGCGTAAGGTGTTGAATGCAGACAATGTCGACAGTGTGAGAGGTATAGAAGGTGAGGCTGCAAATTATTATTTCGGTGTGTTCCCTCGGCTTATTTTGAATCAGAAGGCAGACTTTGCGTTTGATGGGCGTAACCGCCGTCCGCCAAGGGATGCTGTTAATGCAATGCTGTCGTTTGTATATACACTTATATGTAATGACATGGCTTCAGCCTTGGAGACGGTGGGACTTGATCCCTATGTGGGATTCTTGCATACGCTAAGGCCAGGACGGGTCTCGTTGGCCTTGGACATGATGGAGGAATTGCGTGCCTATTTGGGTGACAGACTCGTCCTTTCACTTATAAACAGAAAGCAAATATCAATCAAGGACTTTCTGAAACGAGGTGACGAGGGAATTGTCATGACTGACTCTGGACGTAAAACGATAATCTCTGCATGGCAAAGTCGCAAGAGAGAACAGATTACCCATCCTTATTTGAATGAGAAAGTGAGCATTGGTTTGTTGCCTTATATACAGTCAATGTTGTTAGCAAGGTTTATACGCAGGGATTTGGAAGATTATCCTGTATTTTTAATAAATTAGTTTGCTTATGTTTGTACTGATAACTTACGATGTGAATATAACGTCACCGAATGGTGCAAAGCGTTTGAGAAGGGTTTCAAAAGTTTGTCTGGATTATGGGAAAAGGGTTCAGAATTCGGTGTTTGAATGTGTGTTGACCGAAACTCAGTTCGTTCTTCTTAAAAATCAGTTGAAAGGTCTTATTGAAGAAGAGCAAGATAGTGTGAGATTTTATCTTTTGGGGAATAACTGGAAACGTAGAATAGAAACGATTGGTAAGAATTTTGGACTTGATTTTACTGGTGAATTGATCATATAGAGCAATGAGAGTGCGAACCTCGAGTGCTGCATAAAAACATGGGAGGTTCGCAGTTGTTGTTTCTCAATATTTTATATTCATTTTTTTTGTCTCGCATTTATTATATCAATATTTTTTGACTAACTTCGCGAAATGCTTACCTTATTAAGTTGATATTCAGACATTTGCTGAATATACAGTCGCACCCCGTGTGGGTGCGTGGATTGAAACTCTATTCCATTGCGCCAAATTCCACTCATTTTGTTGGTCGCACCCCGTGTGGGTGCGTGGATTGAAACTTGTATAGAATTTTTATAGTCCATAACTTTATATTGTCGCACCCCGTGTGGGTGCGTGGATTGAAACTTAGACCATGGCGTATATTTACCTCGCATTTCCGGTCGCACCCCGTGTGGGTGCGTGGATTGAAACATCGGTTAATTGTCTTGCAATGTATGACGAGCTAAAGTCGCACCCCGTGTGGGTGCGTGGATTGAAACCAAAAGTCGAAATCATGGTTAAAGGTCCAGTTATGTCGCACCCCGTGTGGGTGCGTGGATTGAAACCTTTTGTTCCTTTTTATCTTTGTACTTGGTCTTGGTCGCACCCCGTGTGGGTGCGTGGATTGAAACTACAAAATCCGAGATAGGAGTATTTGCAGACAAAGTCGCACCCCGTGTGGGTGCGTGGATTGAAACATGCAAGTTGCCTTGATAATATCCTTTTTGATGCGGTCGCACCCCGTGTGGGTGCGTGGATTGAAACTGCACAATAAAGGTAACGAAAAGAGTATTTTTTGGTCGCACCCCGTGTGGGTGCGTGGATTGAAACACTCCAGTGTCTATTATGATGTCCTCGTTTCTAAGTCGCACCCCGTGTGGGTGCGTGGATTGAAACTGAAAATGCAGTTAAATCACTTTCTATTATTTCTGGTCGCACCCCGTGTGGGTGCGTGGATTGAAACGTATATGTCGGGCTCTGCATGTATTTCACCATTATGTCGCACCCCGTGTGGGTGCGTGGATTGAAACTCGGATTTTGCCTTACCCGAATATGATAAACTCGGGTCGCACCCCGTGTGGGTGCGTGGATTGAAACTCGCATGATGGCAACCCGTAAGTTGTTGCAATATGTCGCACCCCGTGTGGGTGCGTGGATTGAAACCGAAAAAAAACTGCAAGCTCTTGACCCCAGTGAGTCGCACCCCGTGTGGGTGCGTGGATTGAAACCAAAAACTTTTGTTTAGCTTGAGCAGCACGCAAAGGTCGCACCCCGTGTGGGTGCGTGGATTGAAACTGTCCTTACCGCCAAAGTCAAAGCCCTCACCGCTGTCGCACCCCGTGTGGGTGCGTGGTTTGAAACTTAGTACCCTCTGTTGTACCTAATCGTTGGCACATGTCGCACCCCGTGTGGGTGCGTGGATTGAAACTTAAAATCGCTTGATTTTGTAGCCCTCCCAAATTGGGTCGCACCCCGTGTGGGTGCGTGGATTGAAACAAGTTTACGCTCAGAAATAACGAAATCAATATCACGTCGCACCCCGTGTGGGTGCGTGGATTGAAACAGCGGGCAAACCACATTTTACAAGTTCCGCAACGTCGCACCCCGTGTGGGTGCGTGGATTGAAACATCTTCATGCGCCGAACTATCGTACGGGCGTCTACGTCGCACCCCGTGTGGGTGCGTGGATTGAAACTTTGCCTTCTCTGCTATTGCTTTATCCTTAGCCACGTCGCACCCCGTGTGGGTGCGTGGATTGAAACGAGTTCGTTTTGGACCGACAATAAATCCAAACCGCGTCGCACCCCGTGTGGGTGCGTGGATTGAAACTGCTTTTAATGTAAAATTATCTGTTGACATTTTGTCGCACCCCGTGTGGGTGCGTGGATTGAAACTTTGTCATAGGACTTGGCAAGCCGTTCAGCCTTACGTCGCACCCCGTGTGGGTGCGTGGATTGAAACAGCTGCGACAACTGCAAAGGCTGGTGTGATGACGTCGCACCCCGTGTGGGTGCGTGGATTGAAACATTTAATGCGTACCTTTGTGGTATAAAATAAAGGCGTCGCACCCCGTGTGGGTGCGTGGATTGAAACTCGCTTTTCGGTTGCTTTAATCTCTTTTGCGGTGTCGCACCCCGTGTGGGTGCGTGGATTGAAACCTTTATATCTTCTTTATTAGAATAATGCTTTATATGTCGCACCCCGTGTGGGTGCGTGGATTGAAACCCATTCATCATCAAGGTAAGCTTTCTCCTCCTCCGTCGCACCCCGTGTGGGTGCGTGGATTGAAACATGGGTGCGTCAGTGGGACGGACAGACTACCGAAGTCGCACCCCGTGTGGGTGCGTGGATTGAAACACTGCACAGAAAACACACCTAAAGCGTGCCAACCGTCGCACCCCGTGTGGGTGCGTGGATTGAAACAATATGTTAGAGAGGAATTTGGCAGTAATGATTACGTCGCACCCCGTGTGGGTGCGTGGATTGAAACTGGCAGCGCACATACTGCCCAGAAATCAGCATGGGTCGCACCCCGTGTGGGTGCGTGGATTGAAACCGATAGTACCTTTGTGTTTTCCTCTAAAGTGGTGGTCGCACCCCGTGTGGGTGCGTGGATTGAAACAGACTTCGGTTAATGGCACAACTAAGAACTACATGTCGCACCCCGTGTGGGTGCGTGGATTGAAACACGAACCCCAAGAAAGGCAAGAATATTTGCACATGTCGCACCCCGTGTGGGTGCGTGGATTGAAACCACAACATCTTTTTTAAGGTAGCACTTGCTTACGTCGCACCCCGTGTGGGTGCGTGGATTGAAACTGCTTTACAATCGTACTACAATATTCAACCGCTAGTCGCACCCCGTGTGGGTGCGTGGATTGAAACGAGCACACTGCCGAACTCCCAACTATCCATTAAGTCGCACCCCGTGTGGGTGCGTGGATTGAAACCTTGCGTGATAGGGTCCGCCGAAAGAACAAGTCTAAGTCGCACCCCGTGTGGGTGCGTGGATTGAAACTTAATAAACGCTTTCAACTTCACCGTTAAAGAATGTCGCACCCCGTGTGGGTGCGTGGATTGAAACACCCGTCAACTATTGTGTCGGCATACACTGCCTCGTCGCACCCCGTGTGGGTGCGTGGATTGAACCCCCCGATGTCGAAACTTTGGCCGCCTCGATGATTGTCGCACCCCGTGTGGGTGCGTGGATTGAAACTTATTGTTCATCTCGCTTACTTGACCTTACCAAAGTCGCACCCCGTGTGGGTGCGTGGATTGAAACATTAACGAGGTCATTTTGTGCCTTTACACCTTCAGGTCGCACCCCGTGTGGGTGCGTGGATTGAAACTGCAATATCTTGGCTATTACAAAAGCACTCGTAAGTCGCACCCCGTGTGGGTGCGTGGATTGAAACAGAGATACGGAAACCTGTTGGCGGAATTATGGGTTGACGGGTAAGTATGCGATACACTTTATTATGTTAAAGTATGAATGGTAAGAAGGCAAACTTACCTGTCAACCTGTACACTTGTCAACTTGTTTACTAAATCCGC
>NZ_LT629843.1 GCF_900106785.1 Prevotellamassilia timonensis
CCGAAAGCAAGCTTTCGATACCGCTGCCCCTCGACTTGCATGTGTTAAGCCTGTAGCTAGCGTTCATCCTGAGCCAGGATCAAACTCTTCATTGTAATATCTTAATGTTTTGTTTTCTCTGTTTTTTGCTCAAGACTCCGTCATTACCTGTCCTTGAAATTTCTTTCAGGAATTGACAAGTGACTTTCTAACCCGAACAGCTCTTTATAAAAGAGTGCTCATTTTGTCTCTTGTACTTCTCTACAAAATAGTTTTATGTAATGTTTTCAAAGATCGAATTGCTTCAGATTTGTGAGGTGTTGTAGGCCTCATTTCTGTTTTGCGAGTGCAAAGGTACGGACTTTTGTCACACACACCAAATTTTTGGCGAAGAAATTTTGGAGAAATTTTCGGGAATTTCTCTTGAAACGGACGTAACTCGCTGAATGCCAGCGCGTTGCGGCGTGCAAAAAAAATCGCGCAATTTTGCGCTCTCGGGCGGCGGACATGACCGTTTGTCCCCGCTGGCGGGCAAAAGTGCTGATTTGCCGGGGCGCAGACGGGCGGGAAAATTTGCTCGTTATGCGCTCGCTGATGTACAGATGTGCAAATGTGCTGGTATGCAAATAAGCAGACGCCGAGGGACACGGGGAATGTTACTATATATACGTATACGCGCGCACGCACACGCGCGCACGTCCTGCATTTTGAGGCAATATTGTGTGCATCCTGCACTAACGAAGCGTTTCTATCTGATAATCAAGGCATTTAAGTGTGTAGACAGATGAAATTTTTATCTACACGGAAACTACACGCGGCAGGTGCGGAGTTGCAAGCACAACTACGGGAGGGCGGATTTCCGGTATAGGGAGAGAAAATGTTTGGCACCTCCGACAGATTTTTCTGTCTGGCATGATAGATTTTTCTGTCTGCCATTACAGGAAATGCATACTCATGCGTGCTGACAATGCAGGTTGTAAAACCGATGGCTAAAGCGCAGGCAGATACGGTGTAGGCAGTGCAGACAAAGTGCATACACTGTCTACACACTTTTTGTGCTGATATTCAGCATATTACGAACAATAGTGCAGAGTGCAGACGAAGTAATAGTGCAAATAGTGCAGACAGGGTGTAGACAGTGCAGGCAGTGTAGGTAGCGTGCTGATACCACCTACACACTTTTTTACGCTGATATTCAATATATTACGAACGAAAGTGTAGGGTGTAGACAAAATGCACTTTTACCTTACACAAGCTACGTTTATGAGAGATGGCCTGGATTATTGCCGTGTTAGATCTCGACTTAATAAAGAATTTGTGCATACGATATATACCTTGCGTACTGTCGCGTTAATATTTGTATAAAATGGGGGGTGTTTCTTAAATACCTATATTTGCATAAATTTAATTGAACTTACATCGCGTGCAAATAATCTATGGTTTTCGCGCCATCTTTGCGCCCTGACAGTCATTTCGCAGAATTACTGTAGATGTTTTAACAAATTGAGGAATATCGGAGCCGGAACAGAGTTACTAACCCGCAACCTACAAGGTTAAAACTCAACACTAATGCGCCACCACACTAAATATGAAATAACCTTTGCTACATGTTTCTGAATAAACTAACAACTTATACGAGTTTAATATCCCTTCTACTTACTCTAAATTCATGTTCGTTCTTCAAAAAAGACTTTTGCAAAGACGAAGCAGTGGAACAACCAGACAAAGCATGCCCCAATGTTTCGCTAAACGCATACATTGAAAACTCTGGAAGCATTGATGGTTACGTAAGTAGTGGCACTTCATTCAAGACTGGCATTTACACACTACTCACAAATGAGCACGTAAAAGCGCCCAAACTAAGCTATGTGAACGACAGCATATACAGGCAATCCTGCGATGCCCGTAACTTTATATTAAAGCTTACACCGTCTACATTTAAGCAACAAGGTGGCAACAGAGCTTTCTCCGACATTTCAGAAGTGATTGAGCGCGTGCTGGGCGACAGTCCGAAAGAAGTTGCATTGCTGGCATCTGATTTTATCTTTTCACCGCCAACTGATGCGCAAAGTGTGAAGGAATACCTTAGTATGCAGCAGCAAGACATCAGCAATACCATGGGCAGCAGGTTCAAACAAGACAGTCACTTTTGTGTCGTAATACTACAAGGCATTTCGGACTACGCTGGCTACTACTGGAATGTAAGCAACACTAAATCAACCTATCATGGCAAACGCCCTTATTATGTGATGCTGGCAGGCAATCGCTCAGCTGTAGCGCTGTTGTTACACTCAGCAATGAAGGGCGATACACATTTTATAAATTCATTTACAGAGGCTGGGCTGTCGCCCGTGAGGTACGAAGTTGTGAAAAATACAAGTGCCAAGTATGGCACCTTCAAACTGTGCAAGAAAAGCAAGAATGGCCTAAGACACCATCTGAAAGACTGCCATGCTAACAAGCGCAGCGGCAACTTTACATTTAAGGTATACGTAGATTATTCATGTCTGCCATTGACCGACCAATATTTATGTGACGCCAGCAATTATGCCACCAACACAAGTAGCTACAAGGTAACAAGCGTAGCGCCACTGAATGCCTCAGCAGATGGCTACACACACTGCATCACACTGACAGCGAACGACAGCAAACACCTATGCGCCTCATCATGCGATATTTTGTTGAAAAAGTTGTTTCCGGCATGGATCGAGCAGTGCAATGACGCTGAGGGCACAGCACCATTACCGGGAAAAACGTTCGGACTGTTGCCATTGATGCGAGGTGTGCAAAAAGCCTTTTCAAGCACTGATGCGTGCTATGCCCGAATGAGGCTCTGCATTGAATAACCCTTTTGAACGCTTACTTTAGGGTGGTTCTAAAAAATTCTATTTTTAGAGTTCTGCTATTCTGAAATGTGGTTTGCACGCTATCAGAAGTGCCCTTTTGAAAGTTTGTCCGGTCACATAGCCCGCTATGTTCCCTCACAAACTTTCAAAAAAACACTTCCGATAGTGCACAAATCCCTATTTCAGAATTATTAAAACCACCCTTAACACAAACACATTTATATCATGAACGATTTCTTTTCGACTATTTACGGTTATGTAAACTGTTATGGAGATTCCTGGGACAGCTATCTGTACGACTGCAACGGCTATACTATGCTGGGTTGCACTACTGTTGGCATCACGCTGTTCATAGCACTGTTATTTTATTTATTGCCCACAGTGAGGTGTAGCGGCCGCAAATGGTGGTTGATATTTGGCGGCATCAATTTTGTAGTTGTAGCATTGACCACAGTTGCCGAATGCTGCACACTGTTTAACGAAGCTGGCAGCGACGAAGTAAGCGACTGCAGCTACGCCGATCTGTTTGGCACAGGAGTGTCCAGCGGCCTCATTAGCTTATTGCTGTTCGTGCTTTGCTCATTTGTTTTGTGCTTTTTCAGCACACACAATTACAAAGTTCCATTTAAGATGTGACGATAACCAAAGTTGCGGCTCATTCAAGAAATGATATTCTATTTTGAACACCTACTTACATTAGCATTATGGCAAAGCTTTACATATTTGGCATAGGCGGCACAGGTTCGCGTGTGCTACGTTCATTAACGTTTTTGCTTGGCGCAGGCGTCAAGCTACCCAGTTTTTCAGAGGTTGTACCAATTGTGGTTGATGCCGACAGCACATCAGGCGACAAAACCGAGACCGTACAATTGATGGAAAACTACCAACGTCTTTACCAATTTACCGACCATACGTCAGCTGCCGACCCAGACGGTTTTTTTGCCACCAGCATGTCAAGTTGTTGCCACGATGGTTTTACGCTCAACATACCCGGCGGCACAGCACAAAAGTTCAAGGACTACATGCACTTCAGCAGCCTTGACAATGCCAACCGCGACCTTGTCAAGATGCTATTCAGCGAGAAAAATCTCGAAGCTGATATGTCGGTAGGCTTCAAGGGCAACCCCAACATTGGCAGTGTGGTGCTGAACCAATTTATTGGCAGCGAAGACTTTGCAGCGTTTGCCAACTCTTTTGCTGAAGGTGATGCCATATTCATTATCAGTTCGATATTTGGCGGCACAGGTGCGAGCGGTTTTCCTATTTTGCTTAAGAACCTGCGCGCCAATGACACGGCCAACGTTCCAAACGCCAATCTTATAGCCCAAGCTCCAATCGGTGCCATCAGCGTATTGCCTTACTTCATTCTTGACAATGTTGACCCCAACCGCGATGACCAAATAGACAGCGGCACCTTTATACAAAAGACGCGTGCCGCGCTTAAATATTACGAGCGCAATTTGGCCGAATTGGATCATATGTACTACATAGGCGATGATGCACGTCCCACCTACGACAACCACGACGGCGGTGCGCAGCAAAAGAACAAACCCAACTTTGTGGAATTTGTTGCCGCGCTCTCGATATTTGATTTTGCCAACCAAGCTTGTGACGGCATGACACACAATGCCAATAGCCGTACGGTATATCATGAATACGGCATTAAGGAGGACAAGCAGGAATTCAACTTCAGCAACCTTTCCGAACAAAGCGTTGCGCTCGTGCGCAAGCCTATGGCCAAAATGCTGCTGGCGCACAACTACTTTACACAGGCTCTCGACCAATCATGGAAACTGGCTTGGGCCAGTACGCACGAACCCATTTTTTCGCGCACTGTGCTTGAAGAGAAAGGCTTTTGGGAACATTTGACGAGCTTTACCACCGCCTACAAACAATGGCTGAACGACATGGCAAACAACAAGCGTCAGTTCGGCCCGTTCAAACTGACTACGGGCGAGAAAGACGTATTTGCCATTGTAAGCGACAAAGAGCCTAAAAAGATCAAGGTACTGTCATACATCATGGACGACAACTTCAAATTGTTCAACAACAAGCTTGACAGTTTTAAGAAAAAGAAGGACTTCGGCAAATTGCCAGAGTCACTAAAGACACCTGCAGCATATTGGCTCAATCTGTTCTCGTTAGTGACCAGCAACCTTATTGAAGAAAAACTCAAAATCTGACACAACCTGCTATGAAAGTACTCAGACTTCATGATGGCACTGCATCGGGTGCCACAAACAATATAAATGGTTGGGGACAAAGCACAGTGATTTCGCAAAAAGCTGTTGAAACCATCACCGACCCCCAAGGCAACTGCGCACAATCAGAGATAACCTCCATACCAAGTCCATTTGCGCGTCTTGACCTTGTGAAGCAAAGCTTCAAATATGTCAATGACACACACGACTTTGACGGTAAAACCATATATCACCGCATGGTGTCGGACGCGCTCGATGTGGGCGAAATATTTTTCAATATCAACAAGTACGGCAATCTGGTAAAGATTACCGAGTGGAACGTGGGCGAGATACAAAATCTCAAAGCCTCGACAGACAAGCAATTGCGCTTGTTGGGCAAGACACTGGAGCTTTACATACAATCAGATGCGGCCAATGGCAATGTGTACAATCTGCACAACATGAAGAGCATCTTCATACTGCAATACACCGGACCTGGTGCACCGGGTACGAGTGCGTTACCCGGCCACGTGATTGGCGCTACCAGCCCGTGTACACTATTCTTCACACCGGCCAATGACCTGGGATACGTGACAAACCAAATACTGTTTGATGGCAATAACGACCGCCCCTTTGACGGAGATTACAACCCGCTCTACAAACGTGATGCGGACTTTGTGCGCTACCTTGTGTGGCTGAGCAAGCAACCTGGCTTTGCCGAGGGGTACCCTGAGGTCAGCACCTACATCAGCGACACCATTACCAAACTCAACAGCATAGACAATGCTTTTGGACAGGAGTTGGCCAACATGACCGCTGCATCACACACCGACACTGCCCCCGTTACGACAGACAATGGCAAGCCCGTGACACTGGCCGGTGGTTACCCCGTGATGTACAAACGCTTTGATGCCGCACAAGTAAGCCAACACAGCCAGTTGGTTATCAACGCCACGAAAGCCATTGAAGGCGACTTGCCCCTTGTGCTGCCCAACGACCACAGTTGCGACGGAATGTCCTATACCACGTCAGAGTGGGACGGCAGCCTGGTCAAACTTGTACCATTTGAAGAAAAGGCAGAACTCGCCCAACGTATTCTGCCAGGTATAAATGTACAGTACCCTTATCTGACCGCAGGCGACTTTCTGTGTGCCAACATATTGCGCACAAGCTATGCACTAAAACCTTTTGACGGGGGCAACGACGACTATTTGCCCCTTGGCACAGACGAAGAGCTGAGGCATTACCTCATTCCTATAAAGAAAGAGTTTTTCCGCTATTTCAGCCTTGCCGACTTGAAACGCTGCCTGCGTGCCGAGAAAGGCGGTATGGGGCAAATAAAAGTTGAACTGTCTATTCCAATCAGGGGTGACGGCAGCAGAGACAAGGTGGTGTTTAAGCGCAGCTATATGGAAACGCAGACCGATTCGATGTTAAACAGCCAATTTGGGCGCATCATAGACATGAGAAGCACCGGACTTACTATATTGCCACACATACGATTTCCTGAGGGCGTTGCCCCCGACTATCGTGTTACGCTCTCTATTGACAACAAGATATCGGATACGGAGGCTCAAAACGACTTGCCCACACTGTCATTCGTTGACGAATGCAAATTCATTGACCATACACCTGAAATGTGCCGCAATTTTGACACCCTGGGCAACCGTATTGACGATATTACTTGTGTAACCAAACAATGGGACATTGCACATAACTTTACAGCCATAGCTGTCAACTACAAAGGCACCGACAATCTGCTCATACCACTGATGAATGAAGGCGGCGGCAGCAAAAAGTTTGTGTTTGCAGTTGACTTCGGCACGACCAACACACACATTGAATACTCTGTTGACGGTTCATCGCCCGGACCGCTCGACACCACAGCTGACGACGCGCAACTGCGTCCGTCTAACGACATGATGAGCGACACGTCGTGGACCCAAATGATGCGCGGTGACATGTTTCCACCCATCATAGGGCAGTGTCGCTCTGACAATCTGTCGGCCTCATTCCCGATCCGCACAGCATTGACCTCGTGCAAAAAGGTGGACTGGTTACGGGCCAAGCCACTTGTCGATGCCAACATTCCGTTCTTTTACGAACGCGATACAATGCCCACTTACGACGAGCAACCTACAACCAACCTAAAATGGAATGATGCGGACACGGCACAAGCACAGATAGAGTGTTTCCTGTCGGAACTGGCGCTCATCATGCGCAACAAGGTGCTGATGAACAATGGTGACCTAAGTGCTACAAAAGTGGTATGGTTCTACCCTACCAGCATGGTTTCACAAATGGTTGGCGAGTTCTCAAAAACATGGGACAATGTGTTCAGCCGCTACTTCGACGGAGCCACACACGATCAAATCAAGTACATGCCCGAGGCAATTGCCCCGCTCCCCGCTTTCAAAACAGGTTCTTCGTCTGCCATCACCATTGACATTGGCGGTGGCACCTCCGACTTCCTGTTTGCCGACGGTAAAGATGTTGTGTGCATCTCATCGGCACGCTTTGCCTCGAACAGTCTGTTTGGTTCAAACTCTGCATTTGACAGTGCCGACAATGGCTTTATCAAATATTTCAAGCCACAGTACGAGGCCGTGCAAGCTACGGGCGTCTATTATGCTGTGCTTGATGAAATCAGCCGTGGCGCAAATGCGTCGGCCAACTTGGCATCGTTCTTTTTCTCCATTGCCGAAAGCACCATCATCAGCGATGAAAGCATACGCCGGCAGAATGACTTTAAGGAGAAGCTTTCCAAATCGGAAGAATGCAACATGGTTATACTAATCTACTACATGGCCATTGCATACTATGCAGCACAGGTAACACGAATGCACCACCTGAAAGAACCACGCTACATAGGCTTCAGCGGCAACGGCTCGAAGATATTCGACATATTCCTTGACAACCCTGTATCGAGAAAACGACTCGTGAATATCACGCAAAAGATATTTGAACACGTGTTGGGACACGAATATGACGCAGACGGTCTGGATTTGCTGATGCCTCCGGGCAACTCGCCCAAAGCAGCTACAGCCAAGGGAGGTATTGTGCTTGCTTCAGGAAATTATGACAATGATAGCATTGACATTGATTATGTGAGCCAACACGCCACTACATGGATAGGCACAGACGATGCCGTGAAGAAATATGCCGATGTGGGTGACAAACAAGAACAAGAGGTTGCCAATCATGTGGAAGAGTTTGTGACACTTTGCCGCAAAATTCTCACCGAAGGCGAAGCTAACAAATACATCAAACTGCCTGCCGACATGGAAAAGGTTTTTGACATGACAGCCTTCAAGCGCGACATCAAAAAGTATGTGAAAGATGGCTGCGCGCAAGTGGCGAACCCGAACTACGAGGTGGCCTCATCGCTCTTTTTCTTGCCAATTGAGGGCATTTTGCACAAACTGACCAACGAATTGCTAAAGGTATGACAAAGGAGAAGTTATCTGCTATTTTGATGCCATGGCTTGCCTGCCCCTGGGGAGCCATGGCACACACAAGCGATGAGTGTCTGCAAGTGGGTGTAGCCAGCTTCACATACCTTGAGGTGGGACTCATGGTTGCAGTGGCGATATGCATCGTGCTGATTGGCATGCTGTGGCGCTTTGGTGCGAAGATGGAACGCCGCGCGAAAAAAGCGGAGCGTGATAGGGATGTGTGCCAACAATGGTATCAAGCACTAAAGCATAAGCCGCAGGAAGCACCCAAGGCAGAGATGCAGAAGTCGAAAAATACAGACGTGCATGATGCGCCACAGGACGATGAGCATTCTGCAAATGATGCTCCACAAGACCCTCAATGCTCACCAACCATCGAATTTGACATTACCCCGACCCCACCGCGCAAACTTTACGCCAGACAAGATGCACAAGATGCCAACAGGCTAATAAACCTCAGCCAGAAATTCGACCCCTACGAACACATCTTTGTCATCACACTTGACAATGGATCGGATACTGAAGGCTGTTTTGAACTTGTGGAAGAGAATGCCGCAAAATGCCTGGGCAACTCTGACAACATTAAATGTTGCTACGTTGATGCCGGAGTTAATGCAACTAACTTCAAACAGGAGGCCGGCAGAGTGCGTATTAACGGACAAACGGCCGAAGTGCTGAAGCCTATAACCATTACTAACAAAAGTGCCACATCGAACGGGCATTAGATGCTGATTAAAAACACTTAAAATTAAAATGGAAACGATTTTCATCATAGCTGTTATTTTGTTTGCTATCTACTGGCAATTCTATTTCCTGAAGGATAGCATCAAGATGATAAACCAGCTAAAAAACATATTCTCAGAAAAGCAAAGCTACCATTCCACAGACTATTATATACCTGCTAACGAATTTGACAATACAAGCTATGAAGAGATTCGGTATAAGGAAGCTTTTTACACCGACCCAAGTTATAGCTCTGACCTTGATTGGACAGACCGAGGAAAGAAAGATAAAATAAGCCTTGTAGACATCTCATCAAGCAACCCTATTGGCTTAAGAATAGAGTCATCTATCAACAACTACCTTATACGCAACAAGGGACTTGCAAGTGACTTTAGCACAATCAAAGACACAGTGGAGCGCAACTGCACCATGCTTGAGGACGAGATTGATACGCAGACGCCTTTCCCACTCTATATCGGATTGATGTGCACTATGCTCGGCATCATCATAGGTATTGGATGCATCGCTTTAGGCGACGGTGGTTTTGCAGCATTCGTAGACAAACCGGAGCAGCATATTGGGTCGTTAATGGGCGATGTAGCATTAGCCATGGCCGCCTCGTTTTGTGGCATTGGCTTTACCTCGACCATTTCGTTCATGGCCAAGAAAAGCAAAAAGTGTCTTGAAGAACGCAAGAACACGTTCTACTCCTGGTTCCAAGCCGAACTCATGCCTATCATTTCGCGAGAGAATGCCAGCGAAGGGGTGCGCCGGCTTGAGGAGAACCTCAACAGATTCAACCAAACTTTTACCCGTAATGTCAGCGGACTTAACAAATCGGTTGGCGACATTGCCCAAACTGCTGCCGACCAAAGCAAATTGATTGAAACTGTCAACAAGTTGGACCTTAAACAAATGGCCACAGCTAACGTGGAGGTGCTCACGGCATTTAAGGAGTCGATTGGCGAACTTGACAAATTCCACGAATATCTGACCTATGCGAACAAACAGCTCGAAGCGTTGAAAAAGCGCAACGATGCAGTAGAAGTTGCTACAATCGCAGTGGACGACGGCATTAAAAGCATACTCAATAAAATGAAGCAATCTGTGAATGAACAGATGCAAGCTCTGAAAGAATCACTGGCCATGTCGTCTGACGAAATGAGTCGCCTGGTTGAAAACGAAAAGCGACTCGTGGCGGGACAAGCGGGCAAGATTGATGCTTTTTATGACACACTGCGCGACCTTAAACCTGTGATCGATGGGCTCAAGGACTGGCGAAAGGAGTTGCAAGTGCAAAACAGAGAATTGAACAGATTGGTGCAAACCATCGATGCCATGCCCCGCCCCGATGGCAAGGGCGGCAGCCAGGTAGTTGTGCGTAGCAAAGCGAACATTTGGCAAATGGTGATTGCCGCAGCACTTGTGTTGCTGCTCGCGGTGAATGGATTTAACGCATGGATAACCTATCATAATGCAGAATCTGAACGCCAAACCGAGACTACCGAGCAAACTGACAAATCAGAAGATGCCAAGCAGCCTGCCGCTATCACCAACACGAAACTTCCCAATCAAGGCAATACACTGAAAGTGACCAACAATCCACAAACACCGCAAGAAACAGCAGCTGCGAACTGATTGAACCAAACTACACACATGAAATTATGAAGAACAAATCGTTTTTCTGGACCAGCTACTCAGACCTCATGACCAGCCTGTTCTTTGTGATGTTGCTGCTATTTGTTACCACAGTCATCATGATGTACGCCCATGGCAAGGCAAACGAGGAGGAGCTGAACAAAATACACCAACTGGAACACTCGGTTCAGGCTATTGACTCGCGTTATTTTGAATATAACTCGCAGTTTAAGAAGCATGTGCTAAAAATTGATGTGCAATTCCCCATTTACGACTCAAACATTGAGAGCATTGACCCTGCAGCCAAGCACAAACTTTTGGCTGCTGGCTCGCGCATCGTGCAGTTTATTGACAGCATCTATGCTGTGTATGAATCGCCTTTTCTTGTCGTGGTGGAGGGACAATCATCAAAAGGCCCCTACTGGCGCAATGTGCACGAAAACAACGATGTGCTGAGCTATGAACGCGCTCTGGCCTTGGTAAACTTTTGGGAAGCGCATGATGTCAGTCTGCGTGATGCCAACCATGCTCAAAAGTGCGAATTGCTTGTTTGCGGAAGCGGCGACAAGGGGGTAATGCGCATGATGCCCGATGTGCCGACTAATGCGAAGAACCAACGATTTTTAATTCATGTCATACCTAAGCCCGGTATGATTGAACATAAAACTTCTAACAATTATTCTTCCACTACTTTATCAACCAACAATACAGACATTCCATGAGGACACACATTCTATTTATAATCATTGCTATTTGCTCATTGTCGTTAACCACGTCGTGTACCAGCCGTGAACAAAAAGTTGTAAAACGCCTTGGAAAGCTGAGCAAAAAGCTTGAGCGTCAAGGCAATGATTACTCTATTACGCAATGGCAGCGCGCTGCCAAAGAATTCAAACAAATAGACGAGGAGATTGCCAAAAATTACCAAGACTTCACCCCAAAACAACTCCACGAAATCGGACGTCTCAAGGGCATTTGCGTAGGAGCATTCAGCCGATATCTTGAGCATATTGCGAAAAAATCGTCGAATGAGGCTGATGGATTTGTACAAGGGCTTGAAGAAATATGCGGAAAACAGGACGTATATCCATCTGACGATGCTGAAGAAAGCCCGTCCGAAGATTACTCTAAAAGTGATTCCGTCTACATCGAAACGGATTCGGTTTGTTAGCGATGGTTACAAAATGTATTATACAAATTGCTATGGGGCTGCTGCTATGGTTATTCGTGCCTGGCTGGATCACCCAAGGCAGTCGTAAAACGCGACAATGGATAAAGCTGGCTTGTAATATTGCGGGCATCGTCATGGGCGCACCCGACAAACCCTGTGGAGGGCTGTGCAGATGCTAACCCAAAAACTGAGTTGCCAAACGATACATGATTGCCCAAAAGTAGTACCTTTGCACTATGAATCAGAATGGCAATAAAAATATGTATGAGGGCCTCGCCTCATATTTCCTCCCCGAAGGAGTTCTTAAATATTTCGAGGTGACAGACTTTGCAACACAGCGTACTCTGGACAAGGATGTTCTTTACACAACAGAGCTTCACATCTATCTGGATGAGCGCGACAATCGCACACCAGACATGAAGGATTCCGTGAGCAATGGTTTTGGGGAAGAATCATGTTTACTTGACTATCCAGCCCGAGACAAGAAGGCGGTACTTCACATACGAAGAAGGCGTTGGACAATGCCGGATGGCACAACAAGAAGTGTTGACCTTGACAAGGAGTTTGAACTGAAGCATAAGGGCACTCGATACGCGAAGGACTTCGCGCTTTTTTTAAAGAGGGCGAATGGACTCTGAGACGATAACCGCTCGTCAGATTGGTTATACGTACATGATTAACAGCTCCACGTTTGCCAAAAGATACAAGGACGCCCTGAGTAACTTCGAGACGTGGGAGCAGAAGGATCACGCATCCAAGTGGATTCTTATTCCGCAAAACGTAGGTAAGGAGCAAGGCATAGACGAGACCTCCCTCCAGGGCGAACTGTACACTATCGTTCACAACAAGGATGCCCATGGTCGCAAGGGTGCAATCATAGCAGTAGTCAAGGGAACGAATCCTGCTGACGTACTGAAGGTTCTCATGCAACTACCTGCAGATAAGCGTGAAATGGTTGAGAATATCACGATGGATCTCTCAGATTGCATGCGTGTCATAGCCCGAGAGGCATTCCCTAAAGCCACAGTCATACGTGACTGCTTCCATGTCGTAAAACGCGGTGGAGAGGGCTGCGAAGAGATACGCCTGCGCCTGAAACGAAAAGCCGTAAAGGAGGCGAACAGACAGAAGGCAGAGTTTCGCAAATACCTCGAAAATCTGGCAGCGCAGAGAAAGGCTTACCGCGAGCGAATGAGGAAAAGGCATGGGAAGAACTGGAAGAAGAGCAAGCGCGGAAGAAAGCCTATGAGGCTGAACACTCGCTTTGAACCCAAAAGGCTTGAAAATGGCGAGACTCTTGTAGAGGCACAGACACGATGTCGCAAGCAATTGTCCATGAGCCGAGAGAAGTGGAGCGCAACGCAGAAAAAGCGTGCGAAGATACTTTTCGCACTCTACCCAAAACTTGAAGAAGCATACAATCTGATCAACTCCCTTAGAGCCATATTCAGAAACAAGAAACTCACAAAGGAGACTGCCAAACAGAATTTCAAGGGGTGGTATGAGAAAGTGGCTTCCTGCACTCTGCGTGAAATCAAGTCCGTACGCGATACCATCAGATTCTATGAGGATGAAATCCTGAACTACTTTGACGGACGTAAGACTAACGCTTCAGCTGAATCGTTGAACTCAAAGATCAAATGCTTTCGTGCACAAGTAAAAGGAGTCATAGACATACCATTCTTCATGTATCGTTTAGCAACAGTTTTGGGTTAGCATCTGCACGGCCTACTCCACAGGGTTTGTCGGGTGCGCCNNNNTGGCGCACCCGACAAACCCTGTGGAGGGCTGTGCAGATGCTAACCCAAAAACTGAGTTGCCAAACGATACATGATTGCCCAAAAGTAGTACCTTTGCACTATGAATCAGAATGGCAATAAAAATATGTATGAGGGCCTCGCCTCATATTTCCTCCCCGAAGGAGTTCTTAAATATTTCGAGGTGACAGACTTTGCAACACAGCGTACTCTGGACAAGGATGTTCTTTACACAACAGAGCTTCACATCTATCTGGATGAGCGCGACAATCGCACACCAGACATGAAGGATTCCGTGAGCAATGGTTTTGGGGAAGAATCATGTTTACTTGACTATCCAGCCCGAGACAAGAAGGCGGTACTTCACATACGAAGAAGGCGTTGGACAATGCCGGATGGCACAACAAGAAGTGTTGACCTTGACAAGGAGTTTGAACTGAAGCATAAGGGCACTCGATACGCGAAGGACTTCGCGCTTTTTTTAAAGAGGGCGAATGGACTCTGAGACGATAACCGCTCGTCAGATTGGTTATACGTACATGATTAACAGCTCCACGTTTGCCAAAAGATACAAGGACGCCCTGAGTAACTTCGAGACGTGGGAGCAGAAGGATCACGCATCCAAGTGGATTCTTATTCCGCAAAACGTAGGTAAGGAGCAAGGCATAGACGAGACCTCCCTCCAGGGCGAACTGTACACTATCGTTCACAACAAGGATGCCCATGGTCGCAAGGGTGCAATCATAGCAGTAGTCAAGGGAACGAATCCTGCTGACGTACTGAAGGTTCTCATGCAACTACCTGCAGATAAGCGTGAAATGGTTGAGAATATCACGATGGATCTCTCAGATTGCATGCGTGTCATAGCCCGAGAGGCATTCCCTAAAGCCACAGTCATACGTGACTGCTTCCATGTCGTAAAACGCGGTGGAGAGGGCTGCGAAGAGATACGCCTGCGCCTGAAACGAAAAGCCGTAAAGGAGGCGAACAGACAGAAGGCAGAGTTTCGCAAATACCTCGAAAATCTGGCAGCGCAGAGAAAGGCTTACCGCGAGCGAATGAGGAAAAGGCATGGGAAGAACTGGAAGAAGAGCAAGCGCGGAAGAAAGCCTATGAGGCTGAACACTCGCTTTGAACCCAAAAGGCTTGAAAATGGCGAGACTCTTGTAGAGGCACAGACACGATGTCGCAAGCAATTGTCCATGAGCCGAGAGAAGTGGAGCGCAACGCAGAAAAAGCGTGCGAAGATACTTTTCGCACTCTACCCAAAACTTGAAGAAGCATACAATCTGATCAACTCCCTTAGAGCCATATTCAGAAACAAGAAACTCACAAAGGAGACTGCCAAACAGAATTTCAAGGGGTGGTATGAGAAAGTGGCTTCCTGCACTCTGCGTGAAATCAAGTCCGTACGCGATACCATCAGATTCTATGAGGATGAAATCCTGAACTACTTTGACGGACGTAAGACTAACGCTTCAGCTGAATCGTTGAACTCAAAGATCAAATGCTTTCGTGCACAAGTAAAAGGAGTCATAGACATACCATTCTTCATGTATCGTTTAGCAACAGTTTTGGGTTAGCATCTGCACGGCCTACTCCACAGGGTTTGTCGGGTGCGCCTCGTCATGGTCATTAGCGGAGGTTTAAGACTGTTGAGTGCAGTTGGCTCTGTTATGTTTTAGCCCTTACTGGTCGGTCTTAGAATCAACTAAATTCAGACACCTAACTATAGGGGGGGAGGCAAGTACTACATACACAAAAAGTACTTACCTCCCCCCCTACCCGCATGATGCAGCCAGTCCATTTGCGATTGTCTGAAAAACCGACTATCTTTGCACTGATACTATTCTTGCATAAATAACAACGTACTCAACACGATGATAAAGGCTCATTACCACCCCTATGCTATTACCCGACTGCTGATAGTCGTAACCCTGCTTATGTCTGCCACATTTGCGGCCGACGCTGAACGGGTTGACCACCAAAGGGCTGCAAAAATTGCCCAAAAGTATATTACGCTGCGTAACAACAAAAGCATTAAGGCACAAGCGGAACAACAAGGACATAGCACCGGCAATGCACCTTATTATATATTTAATGATGCACACGGACACGGCTTTGTAATTGTTGCAGGCAATGACGCCATGGGCGAAATATTGGCTTACGATACCGAAAACACGCTTGACACGCTGAATGCTAACCCGTGTGTAAAATGGCTATTAGAGGGGTACAGACAAGCATACTATGACATTGAGAGTGAAAAGGCAGCTACACAAGCCAGCCCTCGCGCAGCAACTTTCAGCCAAACAGTGCAGCCTCTGCTCAAAACCAAGTGGGGACAATCGCACCCATTCAATGCTCAAACGGGGTATCCATACAGCGGTTGCGTGGCCACTGCCGTGGCACAAATGATGTATTACTACCAATGGCCTGCACACGGCTTTGGCAAGCATGAATATACCGTTACCTACGACCAAACTACCAAAAGTGCCGACTTTAGCCAATCATATTACGACTGGGCTGATATGCTGCCCGATTACCGCTATCCCGTGCGCGCCACCGCCACACAGGAGCATGCCGTGGCACAACTCATGAGCGATGTGGGCATAGCCTCATCTATGCAGTACACTCCCAGTTCGAGCGGCACACAGGGGCTTTTTGCATACCAAGCCCTGCAAAAGTACTTTGACTATACTACGGCATACGTGACGAGGGCTGTGGAGGGTCCAAGTCGCTTTGCCAGCATATTGCGGCAGGAGTTGCTGAATGGCTGTCCCGTTTACCTTGAGGGGCGCCCCGCCAATACTGCTTCGGGACACGCCTGGGTGGCCGATGGCTTTGACGAGAATGGCCTTTTCCACATGAATTTTGGTTGGGAGGGGCAAGGCGATGCTTATTATTCGCTCACCAATCTCAGTTTGTCACAAACCGGTGGTGAGTTCCAGGGTAAGCCCCTGGCCTTTAACCGTGCCGTAACGGCCATTCTTGCACACCCCAACAATGGTAAATATCCCGATATTGACCGCGGCCTTTTGGAGGGTTCGCCCCAGCTCATGTTTAATGAGGGAGGCTCTGTCACGCTCAAGGGTGCTGACGACAAGAGTTTCAGCACCTCACAGCCCCAAACTGTTGTGATCAACTCATTTGTAAACAGAGGCACTCCCTTTAAGGGCGACATTGGCATAGCCGTTTGCAACGACAGTGGCAAGTTTGTGCGCGTGGCCTATTCAGACGACCATGACAACGGCGGATTTACGGAGCGCATTTATGGGGCAGACCATGATGGCTTTATGGGGACTGACTATTTGGTAAATCAGCCACAGCACGTGCAGATGAGTTTGGCCGGCCTTGCCAACGGATATTATAGCCTCACCCCCGTGTGTGTGGCACGTAACGATGATGGCACATGGGGCGACCTGTTCAGAATGAAAAAGGCCCCCATCATTGAGGTGGAACTGAACGACGATGCAGGTCGCGTGTCTGAGGTGTGCTCCGACGAGGCTCACTTTCAGCTCATGGCACAGCCACGCCTCAGCGGTGCGGCCGAACAGGGTGGCAGGGTGCAGGCATTTTTTACTGTTAAAAACCTTAATGGTGTGCCGCGCGACTGCTACATGAGGGTACAGCTGCTTGATGAGCACCAGGCGGTTGTGTTAGATACCCGGGTGGACGAATGTACTGAAATAGAAGGATTCTCTGAAACTGAAATTCCCATCACGCTTTCACTCCCCACCAATCTCGTGCCGGGGCGTTACGAAGCGAGACTGCTGCTTTCGGCCGACGCGGAGGAGTCTCTGTTTTACCCCATCAATAATATACACGACAAGGAGGTGCCTTACATTGATATAGCTGAAGCAGAGGACAAACCGCTCATGGCCAAGGTTGAAGTGTTCATGGCCGACGACTCTAACGACAAGATTGAGAATGGCAGTGTTGACCTCTCGCAAACGTCTCTTTTCAAACTTGCCGTGTCGTTGCGCACATCAGAAGACAAGTGTTACAGCGGACATATTACGATGCTGGCCGAAGACACTCAGACAAAAGAAAGGACTTATGTGAAAGGCATTGATGACGAGGTTGACGTGTCGTCATCTTACGACGTACCATTATTTAGCTATTGGCTGCGCAAGGATAATTTGCCATGGTACGATGGCCACACCTATCGCCTTATAGTTATGGGCAAGCTTGACGGGCAAGACGTTGAGTTGAACAATCCCGAGGCGGCCCCCTATTACCTGAAACGCGAGGGCGATGTGCTCACACTCTTTCAGCAAGATGTGGTGACAGGGTCTTCATCAACCTCAACTTGTTTGCCCACTACTAAGCCATTCAGTGTGAGGCGCAAGGGTGACGATTTTATTATTTCGGCCCACGATTTGTTCGGTGTGAGCATGTACAACGTAAGCGGCAGATTGGTTAAGCGTGCTTTGTCTGCTAACGGACGACAGGGTGTGCTATCACTCCGAAAGTTGGAGCGGGGTATTTATTTGCTGCACATTGAGTGTGACGGAGGGCGCCATACTTACAATGATATCGTTTTGGTGAAATAAAGGTGTGGCTTTTAGGAAGAGGTTTGTTATACATGAAGTAAACAAGTATGCGCCTCGGCCATAAAAACGTAAGTCTTTAAGCCTTTCGTTTTGTATTGCGCTCGGTTTGCACTATCTTTGCATCATATATAATATACGTATATTACTAACTACAACTGCCGTTGAGGCACTTGCCCATGAAAATCATACTCAACCCTAAATACGAAGCTCTGCGCGACTATCTGAAAAACATAGAAGAACACTTTGAACACGAAGGACGCGACATTCACTCAGGACGCAATGTGATACGCAGCCTTAAAGTGAATGGACTGACCATTTGCGTGAAACGCTTTGGACCTCCCTCCTTCAGACGCAAAGTGCAACAAATGCTTTACAAAAAGTCGAAGGGTAAACTGGCATATCTGAGTCCGCTGCTGCTGCGTGAGCGCGGATTTGAGAGTCCGGAGTCGATAGCCTTTGTGCGCTGCCGCCACGGGTTGTTGCGCACAAACACTTACTTTGTGAGTCTGCTGTCTACTTACCGCTACAGCATGGACACGCTGCGTAATAAGACGGCTGATGTGCAACACGAGGTGATAGCTAACTTTGCCCGCTATGCGGCCCGTTTGCATGAGGACGGTTTTTTACACCGCGATTTCTCATCATCTAACATTTTGTATGATGTGATAGACGGGCGTTACCACTTTTCGCTGGTTGACACTAACAGCATGAAGTGTGGGTCGGGTGTCAGCATTGAGGCAGGTTGCCGCAATTTGGCCAAGTTGTCGGGCGATGATGCGTTTTTTGCCCAGTTGGCAGAATGTTACGCCATGGAGCGCAAGGCAGACCCTGTACGCTGCGCCACGCTGATAAATGAGGCAAGGGAGAAGTTGAAAAGACGGCGCGAGGAGGTGTGACTGGGCTAACCCAGAACAAAGCACTTTATCCTTTTATTAAGAGCATAAGCACAGACTACCTATATAAGGGATTGGGAATATATCAAACGACAATAAGAGACAACGAACCATGATGTGCCCCTACAAAGGCACAATGGACGTTGTCTCTTATTGTCGTTTGGTTTATCTGAACAATCAAAATATCTGACAAAAAGTATTGTTGTCGGAAATAATGCTTAATTTTGCATCTAGAGTTGGAGCTGGTGGAAATGCCCATCAGCTGTGAAGACTCTCAATGAATGAGCGTATTGAACGTTGTCTTGAAATAGAAATGTGGAAGTTTCGATATTCAGTAGGGCACACGGTACATTATCGCTCACGCATACTTTGGTATCATTGTATACGCTCCTCACGCCCTCCCTTTATAGGCGGCGTGGGGCAACGTATGTTTTTCACAATATACCTCTCTACAAGCGTGGGCTATTGTCTGTTGCATACTGAATAGGTCTCTTCCACAACCTCTATTTCGGCAATGGGCGATAGTACCACGCTTTTTTCATGAACGTACAACAGTCATTGCTTTTATTAACCATGTCAATAGGGTACGTTGGCAAAAACGCTTTTATCCTATGAATTGCACTTAATTTAGTTATTTACAGAGTCAGTAGCTACGGGCAGGAAGTTATGATCATTGTTGTTTCTGTTTCTGTCACTGTTCGTTCAAAAACATTATCGTAGTCCTGGCAAATCAAAGAGAGACATCATTTCGCAAGAACAGTATAGAAAGTGATAGATACGTCTCGAAAAAGAACACATTAGAGAACCATTTAATACTACTCAACATGAAACATTTTGTCATAAAATATACTTGGTCGTACTAGCATGCTTTTCTTACTTATCGGCATCTGCTTATGATTTCGAGGCAGATGGTCTATACTTTACAATAACCTCCCTTAAGGACCTAACTGTAAGTGTAGACGGAGCCGTAAACAAAGACACGGATAAAATAGTTATACCTCAAACCGTTGCTTATAAAAACAAGTCACTTACAGTTACCAGCGTAGGGGACAATGCTTTTAAAGGGTATAAAAATTTACAATCTGTATCATTCCCTAAGACTGTCTTATCAATCGGTAACTCTGCTTTTGAGAAAGATAGCCTTTTGACTGGTGTTGTGCTACCTGATAGCTTATTGGAAATAGAAAGTAAAGCTTTTCATCCTATGTACAAGTTTGAAGACTATTCGTATTCCAGAAAAGGTTGTTGACTTAAATGATAATGTTTTTTGGGGTTGCAGTGGTCTTATTTCTGTTACACTAAATGATAGTGTAAGAACCATTGGAGACGGATCTTTTTATGGAACTTCGATAAAAGAGTTAAAACTTCCGTTGTCGTTAAGTGATATTGGTGCACATGCATTTGAAGACTCCAAAATCCGAGAAATCAATTTTCCAAAGTCATTAACATATATTGGAGAGAAAGCATTTATGAGTTCAGAACTCCTTCATGTTGAGTTATCAAAGTCATTATTGTCTATTGGGTCTGGTGCGTTTGAAAATACCAAAGTTCGTAATATAGACGTGGATGTAGAAAAAATTCCGTCAGAATGTTTTGCAAATTGTGACTCTTTGAAAAATATCAGATGGACTGATAATGTGAAATCTATAGGTAGGGACGCGTTCCGTGGTTGCCAATCATTAGATAAATTCACCATTTCATCAAGTGTCACAGATATATCTCCCTCAATTATTTGGGAATGTCCCAATATTACAAAATTAACTATAGGAAAAGGGTTGAATGGTCTTCCTTTCTGTAAAAGGGTATATACTGTCTACGAAAGTTATTGGTTAAGACCTGAACAATGTTTTGCTACTGAAACACTTACGAATGAATATACTATGGTTAAAGATATAACCCAAGATAAAAGTTTTTTGACTAAGCTTAAAACAGTAATCATAGAAGATACAAATGAAGATTTCAGTATACGTGGTTATTATATAGGAGAAAAAGAATCTGGGCATTTATTGTATGACGCATATTTGCCATCATTCTCCAATTTTGATTTGGATTATTATTACGTTGGACGTCCTTTGACGGACATTCGCTCCTGGGTTGTAGATGATAAAAAATATAGGATAAAACACGTTGAAAAAATAGGGCATATCAAAAAACTTGAAATAGCCGGTATGTGTACAGAAAATCCATATTTCTATCAAGACGTAGATACTCTCGTATTAGGATCCAATATAATGTCTTTTGTTGTAGAAAATTTATACTATGATAGTTTAAAGACAATTGTTTGCAAATCAACAATTCCTCCTTCGGGAATGTCTAGTTCCTGTTATCCTGCCAAAATATATACAGATGTGACATTGTATGTCCCTAAAGGTTGTAAAGAAGCTTATAGCAATGATTCAGGCTGGGGCACTTTTTGGGACATCAGAGAATTTGAGGATGATAGTTCTACTGCAGCAGTGGCGAATGTTATCGACAATCAAAGAAACATAACAATAACCACCCAAAAAGGTTCAATCATAGTAAACAATGCTCCTCGTAATACTCTTGTACAAGTATATAATTTACAGGGCACATTAATTGCCAAGTCACATGAAGGTGTAATAAATGGATTATCTAAAGGTGCCTATCTTATTACTATAGGTGCCAAAACTTTTAAGATTGTTCTTTGATGAGATTTATGTAGCAAAAGATATCGCGATTTGACTAAAGTTTCCCTCCTATAGAAAATTGTGGAGAGAGACTTTAGTATAGCGTTCATTAAACTGTCATTCAGATAAACTACATGGAAATATCAAAACAAGACAAGGTGTTTTTGTATGATTACCTTTGTGAATTCGAAAATGAAATCAAACAACATTTTGGTTGCTATGATTTTAATGATAAAAAATTGCAACGTTTCTTGTTTGATCATGATATTTACATTGGAGCATATAATAAAACAAATAGAAAGAAAATCATCAAACACAAATATTATTTACTATTTGAACAAAAAAAACCAAAGGGTAAACGTAATGATGTGGTTCACCATCTTTTTCGTCATGTGCGCAACTCTGTCGCTCATGGCCATGTTATCAAAAGTGGAAGGAATAAATTACGTTTCGATGATTTTAGTAAGAATGACAATAAAACAATGGAGGGAATTATAGATCAAAAAGTATTTCAGTTGCTAATGGAAAAATTAAAATCAGCAAAGATAAAGATGTAGAATATTAGATTACTGAAGTTCCCCACCCCTTATTTTAGCTAATTGAGCGAGGAACCATTTCGATATTCCATTTGAAAATCAATGCATTCCGAATCGATTAACGCGTGTTTAAAAAATGTTTAGCACAAATCGGGCATAGCCAAATCATCCGAATCGCATAGGAGATGTGCCCATACCTTTGTGGAGAAGTCTGCCGTTTGCTGTGCAGCTACAGTTGATAGACATTCCAATAGATCAACGCCAGCTTCTTGCGACAAAACTTCCAAAAGATGCCTAACTTCTTCCAATGTTCTGCTCCATAGTGTGAGCATTTGCAGCTGATCACGCTCGGAGCGGAACAGACTACCCATGGTTTCGTATTCAGAAAAACGTTTGGCCAAGGACAGCATTTGATACATCATGAAACACAAAGAACAGCAAGAGCCACTAACAGGTGACACAATAAGTGATTTTATTGAAGAACGTTTCGAACAAATTCGGCAATATAAAAAAGGCACAATGGTTGCTCAACAATAACTAAATTAACAAAAACAATTATGAAAGGAAATACATTAAACAAACAATTAACAGTTCTCATGTTCTTGTTGCTTAATTGCTTTGTGAGCTGTTCTGAAGATGATAACATGATATTAAAAACGGTTACCATCAATCTTACAGAAGCTGGAACATTACCCGACAAAATTTCGAGTAGCAATAAAAACAAAATTACAAATCTGAAGATAATCGGCGACATTAATGGTACTGATTTGCGCTTTATACGCGAGATGGCAGGTAACATTATAGGGAATGGTAACCTTTCCAAATTAGACCTTTCAAAAGCTTGGATTGTCGAAGGAGGTGAAGCCTATTGTCATAAAGAAGGTAATTATTACTATAGCAGCAATAACCAATTAGGGTGTTATGCCTTCGATGGTTGCTTCTCTTTAACAAGTATAAATATTCCATTAAGTGTTACATCAATAGGAGATAGAGCTTTAAGCTGCACACCTTTAGAAAACATAAACATTCCATCAAGTGTGACAGAGATAGGAGAGAGAGCTTTCCTGTATTGCGATCATTTGAAAAGTGTAAACATTCCATCAAGTGTAACAGAGCTAGGAGGAGGGGCTTTCAGAGGATGCGAATCTTTGAAAAATATAAACATACCATCAAATGTGACAGAGATAAAAGAAGGCACTTTCTGTGAGTGCAAATCTTTGAAAAAGATAAACATTCCATCAAGTGTGACAGAGATAGGAGACTACGCTTTCCAGTATTGCGAATCTTTGAAAAATATAAACATACCATCAAGTGTGACAGAGATAAAAGAAGGCACTTTCGAAAACTGTAGTTCTTTGGAAAGTGTAAACATTCCCTCAAATGTTACTAAGATAGGATATAGTGCTTTCCACGATTGTAAGAGCTTAAGAGCTATTTACGTATATGCAGAAAAAGTTCCTATTTTACCTTATAATAGTCGTGCTTTTGAAGGTTGCGACTCGAAAAAATGCAAAGTTTACGTCCCTATAGGTACATATGATGCGTATTCACGATCACAATTTAGATACTTTGAAAACATTGTAGAGTTCGATGCCACCAGTTTCCGCAATACAATAGCAACTGCCGAAAATCAAGACACAACTCATTACTTTGTGAATGATAAAGAAGAGCACACCCATTAAGAACATCGACCTCATGAAGAAACATAAATGAAGGTAATCAAGCGACGAGGAGTACACCTCTTACCATTCCGAACAGAGAAGTTAAGCTCGTTAGCATCGATGGTACTACATTCTGTGGGAGAGTAGATATTTGCCTTCCTGTACATGTATGGCTAACTAAGTGTACAGTATAGATACTGTTAGCGGGAGAAGTCCTATATCAAACTGATCTTAAAAAAGAGGAGGTCACTATGATGATTGAATCCCATTTTAAGATTGAAATCAAGCTTGAAGAAATTCTTGCATGGATTCATATCTTGTGCGGTTTCTTCGCTTAATTATTCAAGCCTATCCTTTTGTCTTTTCAGAAGGATAGGCTACTTAAAATCGCATATGGTTCTATGATTTACCGAGAATAGGGTAATAGCATATGCGTGGAAATGCGGTTCCGTATGTCAAACACTAACAAGGAAAGCCTATGAAATAGAAAAAACTTATATAGGCGGTTGTTACAGTGGCTTGTTGTTTTATACCTGATCCTGTAACAAGTCTATTAGTAAATATTGCTGCTGAGATTGCTATAGACTTTTATTACCGCAAAAGATAAATCAGCAACAAACAAGAAATGATAAATTAAACCTGAGAGTTCCATCTCTTTTAGTAGGGGGTGTAGTAAGGTTTATGCCGCATCACAAGCCCTATTCTACAATTGTTCTCTTACAAAACAGTTCTTAAATACTAAAACTATCAACAATGAAAATCAATAACATTAAAATGTATAGCAAGGTCGTGTTAACGGCTTTATTACTCTGTATTCCTTTTTCATTTCTACAGTCGTGCAGTGATGATGATGAGAAACAGAGCGAATTCGAGAAGATTATCACTCGAGGTGCATGGGCACAAGATGGTGACAACGATATCTTCATCTTTAACTCTGATGGTACGTGGTATACTTATGAAAGTCCTGAAGAATTTGGAGATAAAGAAGCTGGAGGATATGCAGGCACTTGGTCATACTCTAACAATATCCTAACATACAAACAGTTGTATTGTTGGTATGATGATGTAAAAGAACCTGTAGAAGACTATCAAAGATGGACAAAAGTGTACACCGTAACAAATTTTTCAAACGACTTCTTTTCATGTACACAAATTTCTCCAAAAGAAGGGAAAGATAGGGTGAAGAATTTTACGCGATTTAAGTAAACCAGAGTTTCTACTCCATATTTCTGGAAGTATACACTTTGGTTATAATGCCACAAAAAGATTTGGTATAATCAAGAGCTATTTTTAGTTGTTGGTTTTGTGGCACCACCAGACGATATTAAAAGAATAAATGAGTCAAAGTCTTATACAAACTTTGGCTCATTTACTCTTTTTATGGCGCTTCACAGCAGTTGGTCATTTCCAACAGCTCCGATCCTAAGCGCAAAGTTAAGTATTTATTATTTAAGGGTGGTTCTAAGAATTCTGTTTTTTGAATTCGGCTATTCTGAAATGTGATTTGCACACTCTCGGAAGTGTCTTTCTGAAAGTTTGTTCGGTCACACAGCCCGCCATGCTCCCTCTCAAACTTTCAAAAAAGCACTTCTGATAGCGCCAAATCCCTATTTCAGAATTATTAGAACCACCCTTAAGACAATGCCATTTTCTACCATAAAATTTAGGGGTTAGGGTGATGCATATATGAAGCATATAAAAAGGCATCAAACAGTACCTCAACTGAAAAATAAGAACTTCCACATTGCTATTTCACGGTAGCTGCTCAATGCCTCTATTTTGCTTACTTTACTTGTCATTATGTATTTTGACGCTGCAAAGTTACTACAAAAAAGTGAAATGCGGAAAGATATAGTGATAGAATTGAGTTACAAGGGTTTTAGTTAAAGTGGCGATAATTCGTGAAGCCATTACAATCCTTGCCGAAGCCAAATCTTGACGCCGCAACGTTACTTGTTCGTAACCATGTCCGAAAATGCGACAAACGGGTACGAATGGCGAAACAAGACACTATGTTATAGTGAGTTACCCACAACTCACGTAACAAATACGGTTACGGAAAAAAGATTGCGCCGTTCCTCCCCGTTTTGCGTACCGACACCGGACTCTTCACCAACTAATTTTGAAATCCAAAAATTAAGGACAATGAAGAGTACATTTTCAGTAATCTACTACCTCAAGCGTCAGGTAGTGAAAAAGGACGGGACAGTTCCCGTCATGGGACGCATCACGGTGGACGGCAGCCAGACACAGTTCAGCTGCAAACTGACTGTCGATCCGAAACTGTGGGACACCAAAGGTGGACGTGTCACGGGCAGAAGCACGGCGGCACTCGAAACGAACCGTATGCTTGACAAGATGCGGGTACGCATCAACAGGCATTATCAGGAAATCATGGAGCGTGACAACTTCGTCACGGCGGAGAAGGTGAAGAACGCCTTTCTCGGACTGGAACACCGCTACCACACGCTGATGCAGGTGTTCCGCCAGCACAACGAGGACTACGAGAAGCAGGTGGAGGCAGGCATGAAAGCCAAAGGCACGCTGCTGAAGTACCGCACCGTTTACAAGCACATGCAAGAGTTCCTCGACATCCGCTACCATGTGAAGGACATCGCCCTAAAAGAGCTTACCCCGGCTTTCATCTCCGACTTCGAGATGTTCCTGCGCACGGACAAGCACTGCTGCACCAATACCGTGTGGCTGTACGTCTGCCCGTTACGGACGATGGTATTCATCGCCATCAACAACGAGTGGCTGACGCGCGACCCGTTCCGCGAGTATGAAATCAAGAAGGAGGAAACAACACGCAGTTTCCTGACCAAAGATGAGATCCGCCTGCTGATGGAGGGGAAACTGAAAAACGCCAAACAGGAATTGTACCGCGACCTCTACCTGTTCTGCGCCTTCACGGGGCTGTCGTTCGCGGATATGCGCAACCTTACGGAAGAGAATATCCGCACCTACTTCGACGAACACGAGTGGATAAACATCAACCGCCAGAAAACGGGCGTGGTGTCCAACATCCGCCTGCTCGACATCGCCAACCGCATAATCGGCAAATACCGGGGACTGTGCGGGGACGGCAGGATATTTCCCGTTCCGCATTATAACACGTGCCTTGCCGGTATCCGTGCCGTCGCCAAGCGTTGCGGCATCACCAAGCATATCACGTGGCATCAGAGCCGCCACACGGCAGCCACGACGATATTCCTCTCCAACGGTGTTCCCATCGAAACGGTCAGCTCCATGCTCGGACACAAGAGCATAAAGACGACGCAGATTTACGCAAAGATAACCAAAGAGAAGCTCAATCAGGACATGGAGAACCTTGCCGCAAGATTGAACGGCGTCGAGGAATTTGCAGGTTGCACCATCTAAAAAGAAAAGCCATGAAACGTGACACAATCATCATCGAGGACAAGGCAGTCAGCGTAACCGGTAACGACGTGTGGATGACCGCCACCGAAATAGCCGGATTGTTCCATACGACCGTCCCGGCAGTGAACGCCGCCATCAGAGCCGTCCGCAAGTCGGACGTGCTGAACGACTACGAGGTGTGCCGCTACATGCAGCTTGAAAACGGGCTGCACGCGGACGTGTACGCCCTTGAAATCATCATCCCGGTCGCTTTCAGGGTGAATACCTACAACACCCACCTGTTCCGCACATGGCTGGTGGGAAAGGCACTCTCACAAGAGAAACGGCAGACATACGTGATGTTCATACAGAACGGAAAAGCCGGGTATTGCTGATTGCACATACCCCATAAGACAAGTAAACGGGTAGCACCACAAAAGGTGTCACCCGTTTACTTTTTCATGAAACCGCCTCACTCCAGCGGCTTGCGGTAGTTCGCTTCCAGTACCCCGCGCAGCCCCGTTTCCGGGTAAAGCACCTTCCCTCCCAAAAGTATGAAGGGCAACACGCGGTTGTTGCGGTATTCCTGCAAGGTGCGCCGGCTCACACGGAGCAGTTCCGACACCTCGCCGTCCGTCAGGTAACGTTCCCCGTCCAGCGGAGGACGGTAGCTTTCCAGAAATGCGGACAGCCATTTCGAGCCTTTGCGCATATCCTGCACCACAGAGGCTATCGGCTCGTCTTCCATCGTAAAAACATCGTTGTTCTCGTTCATCATAACTTCGGATTCAGTGGGTGAATAAATCAAATCATCTGCCGTGCGGATAGAGCGTGCCGACAAGCGGTATCAGCCGCTTCACCTCCTCTGGCTTGTAATAGAACCTGCGGTTTATCTGCGAGTAGCCGATAAGCCGCCTGTCACGCAGCGTCTGCAACGTGCGCGGGCTTATTCTCAACTGCCCGCAGACCTCCTCGCCCGTGAGCCATCTTTCCATGCGCCCCGTGTCGCTTTTGCGCCTCAGGGCGGCGACCTTCTCCGAGAGTGCGCCGAATGCCGCCACCATCATCTCGAAAGTCTTTTTCTCGATAGATACTATTTCCATATTCATGTCATTTAGAGTTTGCCGCAAAGGTAACGAAACGGCATACAAGACGTATCGTTTTCCGCTGAAAGGCTGCCTGTTGCGCCGTTTGACCGGGTTACGGAGCCATCTTCCGCAAAAATCTTACGTGAGTCACGTAGTGAGTTGTTAAAGCCCCTTTTGTTTATTGCCGAATTTTGTCGCAGAAACAAAAAGAAAGGACTGAACATGAAAGTGATAACAATGGAAAGTTCCGCCTACAAGGAGATGATGGCGCAGATTGCGAACATCGCAGGGTACATCCGCGAGGCAAGGGACGAGAAGAAACGGAAGCGGGAAACCGAAGACAAGCTGCTTGACACGGCACAGGCGGCGAAGATGCTCAACGTGAGCAAGCGCACCATGCAGCGTATGCGCACCGACCACCGTATCGAGTATGTGGTGGTACGCGGAAGCTGCCGCTACCGCCTTTCCGAGATACTGCGGCTATTGGAGGACAACACAGTAAGGAACGAGGAAGGGACAATAGACACCCTGTTCCACAACCACACGCTGCGCACGGGCGGCAAACCAAAAGGAAGGAGGACATAGGTCATGGAACTGCTCACACGAAACAACTTCGAGGGCTGGATGCAGAAGCTGATGGAACGGCTCGACCGTCAGGACGAACTGCTGCTGGCGATGAAGGCTGAGGGGAAACAGCCCACTATCACGGAAAGCATCCGCCTTTTCGACAATCAGGATTTGTGCATGTTGCTCCAGATAAGCAAACGCACCCTCCAACGCTACCGCAGCGTAGGCGCATTGCCCTACAAGACGCTGGGCAAGAAGACCTATTACAGCGAGGAGGACGTGCTGACATTCCTTTCCAACCATATCAAGGACTTCAAAAAGGAAGATATAGCCTTCTACAAGGCTCGTATCCATAATTTCTTTCATAAATAACCCATTAAAACATTTTTCAGATGGCAAAGAAAAAAGACGAAAAGGACGTGCTGGTAGTCCGTGACGAGAAGACAGGCGAGATCAGCGTGGTAGCCGGGCTGAACGCGGACGGCACACCCAAGCGCACCCCCGCAAAAGCGGAGAACGCGCAGAGTTTCCTGCAATTCGACCGACATGGCGACGTGCTGGACAACTTCTTCAAGAACTTCTTCCGGCAGTGCAAGGAACCCAGCCGCTTCGGTTTCTACCGCATTGCGGCAGACCAAGCTGAAAATCTCTTAGAGGTGATGAAGCAACTGCTGAAAGACCCCGAAGCGAACAAGGAGCTGCTCGCCCCTCACAAGGTGGACACCTCCGACTATGAGAAGAAGGTGCAGGAAGAGATGGCAGCACAACAGACAGAGAAACAAGAACCTCAAAAACAGGAGAACATGGAACAACGGAAAGAACAGCAACAGGACAAATCCGAACAGATGCAGGGCAAACGTGGCTACCAGCCCATCGACGAGAGTAAAATCAACTGGCAGGAGCTGGAGGACAGATGGGGCGTAAAGCGGGACAACCTTGAAAAGTCCGGCGACCTTACGAAGATGCTCAACTATGGCAAGTCCGACTTGGTAAAGGTCAAACCGACCTTCGGCGGCGAATCATTCGAGCTGGACGCCCGCCTCTCCTTCAAGAAGGACGGTGAGGGAAACATCAGCCTCGTGCCGCACTTCATCCGCAAGGAGCAGAAGCTGGATGAGTACAAGGAACACAAATTCTCCGACAATGACCGGAAGAACCTCCGCGAAACGGGCAATCTCGGTAGGGTCGTGGACATTGTGGACAGGGAAACGGGCGAGATCATCCCCTCCTACATCAGCATCGACCGCAAGACGAATGAAATCACGGACATTCCGGCAAGCAGGGTGCGCATCCCGGAGCGCATCGGCAAGACGGAAATCACCACGCAGGAGCGGGACATGCTCCGCGCCGGACTGCCCGTACGCGACAAGCTCATCGAGCGCAACGACGGCAGAAAGTTCGTCACCACCCTGCAAGTGAACGTGGAGCAGCGCGGCGTGGAGTTCGTGCCGGGAACCGGCAAGTCGCCCCGTACCGCACAGACACAGGAAACCAAAGGCGACACATCGAAAAGTCAGGCGCAGGGCGGGGAAAATGCCGCACAGACCAAGAAGGAGCAACGCCGCAACACGTGGACGAACGAGGACGGCAGCATCCGCCCCATCAGCAAATGGAGCGGCGTGAGCTTCACCGACCAGCAGAAAGCCGACTATGTGGCGGGTAAAGCCGTGAAGCTGGAGAACGTGACCGACAAGCAGGGCTTCCATGCCACGATGTATATCAAGTTCAACCCGGAGAAGGGACGCCCGTACCGCTACGACACGAACCCTGACAATGCACAGCAGGTTGCTCCGTCCAACGAGAGCCGCACGCAGGTGGCGGTGAACAACGATGGCAAGACCAACGAGGCTACAAAGAATCTGAGAGAGCCGTTGCAGAAAGGTCAGACCAACCCGAAGGACGCCCGCCAGCAACAGCAGCAGGAGAAGCCGCAGAAGAAAACGGGCAAGGGCATGAAAATGTAATCCCGTGTCCGCCACTGAATCCAAAATAAAATCCAAAGTATCAACAAAAAAGAAGAAGACATGAAGACAATCATTGCAGAAAAGCCCTCCGTGGCACGTGAAATCGCCCGCATCGTGGGCGCGACAAAGAGAGAGGAAGGATATTTCGAGGGAGGCGGTTATGCCGTGACATGGGCATTCGGACACCTCGTTCAGCTTGCCATGCCCGACGGCTACGGCGTGCGCGGATTTGTCCGTGACAACCTCCCGATTATTCCCGACACATTCACGCTCGTCCCCCGTCAGGTCAGGACGGAGAAAGGTTACAAGCCCGACAGCGGCGTGGTGTCGCAGATAAAAGTCATCAAAAGACTGTTCGACACAAGCGAACATATCATCGTGGCGACCGATGCCGGACGCGAGGGAGAGCTTATCTTCCGCTACCTCTACCACTATACGGGTTGCACCACTCCTTTCGTGCGCCTGTGGATCAGCTCTCTCACCGACAAAGCTATCCGCGAGGGACTGCGGAAACTCGAAGACGGCAGCAAATACGACAACCTCTACCTCGCCGCCAAAGCGCGGAGCGAATCCGACTGGCTCGTGGGCATCAACGGCACACAGGCGTTATCCATCGCCGCCGGACACGGCACGTATTCCGTGGGGCGGGTGCAGACACCAACGTTGGCTATGGTATGTGAACGCTACTGGGAGAACCGCCGCTTTACGTCCGAAGCATTCTGGCAGCTCCATATCGCAACGGACGGTTGCGACGGCGAAGTCGTGAAATTCTCATCCTCCGAGAAATGGAAAGAGAAAGAACCGGCGATGGAACTATATAATAAGGTAAAGGCGGCAGGTTGCGCCACTGTCACGAAAGCCGAGCGCAAGGAGAAGACGGAGGAAACTCCCTTGCTCTACGACCTGACCACGCTCCAGAAAGAAGCCAACGCCAAGCACGGCTTCACGGCGGAACAGACGCTTGAAATCGCGCAGAAACTCTACGAAAAGAAGTTGATAACCTATCCGAGAACGGGAAGCCGCTACATCCCCGAAGACGTGTTTGCCGAAATTCCCAAACTGCTCGCTTTCATCGGCACACAGCCCGAATGGAAAGACAAGGTGCGGGCAAAAGCCGCCCCGACACGCCGCAGCGTGGACGACGGCAAGGTGACAGACCACCATGCCCTGCTCGTCACGGGTGAGAAACCGCTCTTCCTCTCCAAAGAGGACAATACCATCTATCAGATGATTGCCGGGCGCATGGTCGAGGCATTCTCTGAGAAATGCGTCAAGGATGTGACCACTGTCACGGCGGAATGTGCCGGAGTGGAGTTTACCGTAAAAGGCAGCGTCGTGAAGCAAACCGGATGGCGTGCCGTCTATGGCGAGGAAAAAGAGGAAATTACCATCCCCGGCTGGCAGGAAGGCGACACGCTGACACCGAAAGGCTCGTCCATTACCGAAGGAAAGACCAAACCCAAGCCGCTGCATACCGAAGCCACCCTGCTCTCGGCAATGGAAACGGCGGGCAAGGAAATTGAGGACGACGCACTGCGGCAGGCGATGAAGGACTGTGGCATCGGTACTCCCGCCACACGCGCCTCCATCATCGAAACGCTTTTCAAGCGCGGTTACATGGAACGCTGCAAGAAGTCGCTTGTTCCCACCGAAAAAGGACTTGCCCTCAATTCCGTCGTCAAGACGATGCGCATCGCCGATGTTGCCATGACGGGCGAATGGGAAAAGGAGCTGGCGCGTATCGAGCGCGGGGAACTGTCCGACGACACCTTCCGCAAGGAGATAGAGGCGTACACACGTGAGATAACCTCCGAACTGATCTCGTGCGACAAGCTCTTCGGCAGCCGTGACTCCGGCTGCGCGTGTCCCAAGTGTGGCACGGGCAGGATGCGGTTCTACGGCAAGGTGGTACGCTGCGACAACACGGAGTGCGGACTGCCCGTGTTCCGGCTGAAAGCGGGACGCACCCTGTCCGACGATGAAATCAAAGACCTGCTCACCGAAGGGCATACCAAGCTGCTCAAAGGGTTCAAGAGCAAACAGGGCAAGAGTTTCGATGCTGTTGTCGCCTTTGACGGGGAATATAACACGACTTTTGTGTTCCCGGAGGCTAAAAAGGACAAGAAATTTTCAGGACGGAAGAAATAGTATTAACTTTGCCACTTGTTCAGAGTAATGAATTGTTCTTCGATACCGGATTACACTCATACTTTGGATTTAGTGGTGGCACTCGGAGGGATACCGAGTGCCTTTTTCTTCCTTTTTCCAACCGATTATCCCGTTAATTATCAATCCGCTAAATCCAAAGTAATGAACAACAAGAAGAAAAACGAGGGTCAGACCGACTTTTCCTATTACGGTCTGTACCTGCTGGACTATCTCCGCACGAACAAGTTTGAACAGGCTGACGACACCGCTTTCATACGGGAACGGGCCGACCGTGCCGCCGAAACGTATGAGAGGGCACGGCTTGAAGGCTATCCCGCCGATGGTGCGCAGGAACTGGCGATGGACACGCTGCTGCGCGGGCTGCATTATTCCCGTTACGCCATCCTCCGCGAAGTCGTGGAAAACGAGTTTGCCGATGAAGTGCCGGAAGAGAAGCGTGAAGCCTTTGTCCTGAAACTGCTGCCGCTTGTCGGCAACGTGTTCTCCGTCTATGACCTCTCGGATGACAATTTCGCCCTGTCTTCCGATTACGACCTGCTCTACACGGAGCTGACGGGAGCAACCGTCCTTTACTTAGACGAATATGGCGTTTAACCGCAAACAGAAACTGCGGGACAACATCGAGGCGATACGGACGGCATTCATCCTTGACAGGGAAAATAGGACAGCGACAACCGAAGAGCGTGCCATACTTCAAAGGTACTGCGGTTTCGGCGGTCTGAAATGTATCCTCAACCCTGCAAAGGAACTGACGGATGCCGTCCGGTGGGCGAAATCCGACCTCGAACTGTTCGCCCCGACGGTGGAGCTGCACAGGCTTATCCGTGAGAACAGCAAGGACGAAACAGAGTACAAGCGGTTTGTGGATTCGCTGAAAGCGTCCGTGCTGACCGCTTTCTACACCCCCAAAGAGATAACCGACACCATCGCGGACGTGCTGGCAGATTACAGCGTCCGCCCCGCCCGTATGCTCGAACCGTCGGCAGGTGTCGGCGTGTTCGTGGATTCCATGCTGCGGCACAGCCCCAATGCGGATGTGATGGCTTTCGAGAAGGATCTGCTCACGGGTACAATCTTGAGGCATCTCTATCCCGACCAGAAAATGCGCACCTGCGGTTTTGAGAAAATCGAAAGACCGTTCAACAATTATTTCGACTTGGCGGTGTCCAACATTCCGTTCGGTGACATTGCCGTGTTCGACGCGGAGTTTCAGCGGAGCGACTCTTTCGGCAGACGCTCCGCCCAGAAAACCATCCACAACTATTTCTTTCTCAAAGGACTGGATGCCGTGCGTGACGGCGGTATCGTGGCGTTCATCACCTCGCAAGGGGTATTGAATAGCACCAAGACCTCCGTGCGTAACGAGCTGTTCAGTCAGGCCAATCTGGTATCCGCGATACGCCTGCCCAACAACCTGTTCACGGACAACGCGGGCACGGAGGTGGGCAGTGACCTGATTGTCCTGCAAAAGAACCTCAGCAAGAAGGAAATGTCGCAGGACGAGCGGCTGATGACCGTGATACAGACGGACACGAAAACCGCCCTGACCGACAACGCCTATTTCATCCACCACCCGGAACGCATCGTGCATACGATGGCGAAACTTGACACAGACCCCTACGGGAAGCCCGCTATGGTTTATCTGCACGAGGGCAAGGCAGCAGGCATCGCCGGGGATTTGCGCCGTATGCTCGACGAGGATTTCCATTACAGGCTTGCCATGCGCTTGTATTCGGGTTCAATCCGGCAGGCAGGAACGGAAGAAAAAGTTGCCGTTCAAAATAAAGTAGAGCGTCCTGCCATAAAATTGGAAACAGTATCCTCGGCGCAGACGGTGGAAACTCCGACAGAAAAGCCGCAACCCGCAGATGAAAAGCCGGAGATAGAACCGCGCCCGCAATATTCCGCAGGCGTGCAGCTCACCCTGCTTGACCTCTGGGGGATGACGGAAGAGGTCAGCCAACCGAAAACCTCCAAAAAGAAAAAGACGGTGAAAAAGGCAGTTACGGCAAAGTCCACTCCGCCCAAACCGAAAGTCACGGTTACACCGACAGCTCCAACTGCAAAACCCGCAATGGAGAATAAGGAGGTGAAAGCGGAGAACACCGCCAAGCCTGCCGACCCGGACGACATCTATGCCACACTGGACTGGGATACCAATCCTCCCATCAACGGTTTCTATGAAATGATGATGGGTTTGACGCCGGAGCGTAGGAAAGAACTTCGGGAACTGGCAAGGCAGCATAACGAGAAACAAGTGGCGGAAAAGACGGAAGTGAAAGCCGTGCCGGAAACTTCCCGTGAGCAGCCACGACAGGAGGAAACACAGCCGGAGGCAGTCGCCGCACCTGCCGTTACAGATACCCCATCGGAAGCGGTGGGGACTTTCCTTTTCCCCGACATCGAAGCGGAAAAGCCGAAGGAGGAAGTCGTGGACCTTTCTCCGCGTGCCTACCACCGCACGCCGGAGATGCACCTGCGCGAAGGGTCGCTGGTGGCTGACCGGGGGCGTCATAACATCGGCTACCTGAAAGACATCACGCCATACGGGGCGACATTCCAGCCGCTCGACCTGAAAGGATACCAGAAGGAAAAGGCGTTGTTGTATGTGTCGCTGCGTGACGCCTACGAGCGTCTGTACCGTTATGAATCGCTCCGGCGCGAGGCAAATGTTCCGTGGCGAGAGCATCTGAATACCTGTTACGATGAGTTTGTCATGCGCTACGGCAACCTCAACGCCAAGCAGAACGTGAAGTTAGTGATGATGGATGCGGGCGGGCGCGACATCCTTTCGCTGGAACGGATGGAAAACGGAAAGTTCGTCAAGGCGGACATCTTCGAGCATCCTGTTTCCTTCGCGGTGGAGAGCCATGCCAACGTAGGCTCTCCCGAAGAAGCCCTGTCTGCGTCGCTCAACAAATATGGTACGGTCAATCTCGACTATATGCGGGAGATAACCGACAGCACGGCGGAGGATTTGCTCACTGCCCTGCAAGGGCGCATCTACTACAATCCGCTCGTGACCGGTTACGAAATCAAAGACCGTTTCATCGCCGGAAATGTCATAGAGAAAGCGGAACGCATAGAGGCATGGATGGGTGACAATCCCGAAAATGAGCGTATGCCGGAGGTGAAGCAGGCGTTGGAGGCTCTGAAAGATGCCGAGCCGCAGCGCATCGCCTTCGAGGATCTGGACTTCAATTTCGGGGAACGCTGGATTCCGACGGGTGTCTATGCCGCCTACATGAGCCGGCTGTTCGACACGGAGGTGAAAATCGCCTATTCCGCAAGCATGGACGAGTTTTCGGTGGTGTGCGGCTACCGCACCATGAAAATCACGGACGAGTTTCTGGTGAAGGGGTATTACCGGAACTATGACGGTATGCACCTCCTAAAACACGCCCTGCACAACACCTGCCCTGACATGATGAAGTCCATCGGCAAGGACGAGCATGGCAACGACATCAAGATGCGCGACAGCGAGGGAATACAACTCGCCAACGCCAAGATTGACGAGATACGAAACGGCTTCTCCGAATGGCTCGAAGAGCAGTCGCCGCAGTTCAAGGAGCGGCTTGTGACGATGTATAACCGCAAGTTCAACTGTTTCGTGCGCCCGCGCTACGACGGCTCCCATCAGACCTTTCCCGACCTCAACCTGAAAGGGCTGGCAAGCCGGGGTATCAAGAGCGTCTATCCCTCACAGATGGATTGCGTCTGGATGTTGAAACAGAACGGCGGCGGAATTTGCGACCACGAGGTGGGAACCGGTAAGACGCTGATAATGTGCATCGCCGCGCATGAGATGAAGCGTCTGAATTTGGCACACAAGCCGATGATTATCGGGCTGAAAGCCAACGTTGCGGAGATTGCAGCCACCTATCAGGCGGCATATCCCAACGCACGTATTCTGTACGCTTCGGAGAAGGACTTTTCGACCGCCAACCGTGTGCGCTTCTTCAATAATATAAAGAACAACGACTACGATTGCGTCATCATGTCGCACGACCAGTTCGGCAAGATACCGCAGTCGCCGGAATTGCAGCAGCGCATCCTGCAAGCAGAGCTTGACACGGTGGAGGAAAACCTCGAAGTGCTACGGCAGCAGGGAAAGAACGTGTCGCGGGCGATGCTGAAAGGATTGGAGAAGCGCAAGCACAACCTTGAAGCGAAGCTGGAGAAGGTGGAACACGCCATAAAGTCACGCACGGACGACGTGGTGGATTTCAAGCAGATGGGCATCGACCACATCTTCATAGATGAGAGCCACCAGTTCAAGAATCTGACTTTCAACACGCGCCACGACCGTGTGGCGGGATTGGGAAACAGCGAGGGAAGCCAGAAGGCACTTAACATGCTCTTTGCCATACGCACCATACAGGAGCGCACAGGAAAAGACTTGGGTGCGACCTTCCTCTCCGGCACGACTATCAGCAACTCACTGACTGAATTGTACCTGCTGTTCAAGTACCTGCGCCCGAAGGAGCTGGAACGGCAGGACATAAGGTGTTTCGACGCTTGGGCGGCGATATTTGCCAAGAAGACGACGGATTTTGAATTTAACGTGACGAACAATGTGGTCCAGAAGGAGCGTTTCCGCTACTTCATCAAAGTGCCGGAGCTTGCCGCCTTCTATAATGAAATCACGGACTACCGCACGGCGGAGGATGTGGGCGTTGACCGTCCTGCCAAGAACGAGATACTGCACCATATACCGCCCACGCCGGAACAGGAGGACTTCATACAGAAACTGATGCAGTTCGCCAAGACGGGCGATGCCACCTTGTTGGGCAGGCTGCCGCTTTCGGAAACGGAAGAAAAGGCGAAGATGCTCATCGCCACGGACTATGCCCGGAAAATGGCACTCGACATGCGCATGATAGACCCGAATTACGAAGATCATCCCGACAACAAAGCGAGTCACTGTGCCAAGATGATCGCGGAGTATTATCAAAAATACGACGCCCAGAAAGGCACGCAGTTCGTTTTCTCTGATTTGGGGACATACCAGCCGGGCGACGGGTGGAACGTCTATTCGGAAATCAAGCGCAAACTGACGGAGGACTACGGTATACCGCCAAGCGAGGTGCGCTTCATTCAGGAGTGCAAGACCGACAAGGCGCGGAAGGCGGTGATAGACGCCATGAACGCCGGGACGGTGCGTGTGCTGTTCGGCTCTACCTCTATGCTCGGAACGGGTGTGAACGCCCAGAAACGGTGTGTGGCTATCCATCATCTTGATACGCCGTGGGTGCGACATGAAGTCGCATAGATAATTGTTGGAATGATACTTTAAGTATCAGTTTTAACCCGCTGTTCCGTCAGCGGTAGCCTACCGACCGATGCACCTTAATGTTGTATTAAGCGGTCGGGACAAAGTACACTTTCACAAGACAAGACAGAACCGTGAGGGGAAGTCAAGTATGGTTAGTATCATACCGTAGAGTGGCGAGGCTGGATAGTATGGTTAGCGTAAGCGAACTGTTAGTAAACTTCGTAATGTCGTAAAAGAGTGCAAGATACTGATACACTCTACCCAAAATGGGATGCGGTCAGATAATCCTCTCCATGGTAGGATTACACGGATGTAAAGACCGTCGGAGGATGAGACAGGACCTAACCTATCCGTTAGTTATCTATGTGGAACATGGTAAGCCTGTACATCTCCTGTCAGACAAAAGACAGGTAAGCTGAAAGTAATGGATGCTGAATGATGTGCAGGTATAAGATAACAGAGAAAGCGAATGCCGTTCTGTAATGGGACGGATAGGGTTTGAGCCACTTATCACGAGTTGACAAGGGACAACATCAACCTACCACGAAAGTGGGCAGACTTCTGTGGTAATGTTTGGGAGGCAAATACCCAACATTAGCCAAATGGTAATTCTTTACAATAAACTTTTAGAACTTTTTAAAGTAGGAATGCAAATGAACGATAAAATCAAAGAAAATCTCCTCGACCAATCGTGTGCGCCGACTGACAACCTGCAATCAAATTGGGACAGAATAGACTGGACTAAGGCGGAGCAAGCTGTTAAGAAGCTTCAAGCTCGTATTGTAAAGGCTCAGAAGGAAGGCAGACATAACAAGGTGAAAGCCTTGCAATGGACGCTTACCCACTCTTTTTACGCAAAAGCCTTAGCCGTAAAGAGGGTTACTTCTAACGGGGGTGGTTGTACTCCTGGGGTTGACAAAGAAATATGGGATACCCCTAAAGCTAAAATGCAAGCAATAACCCAACTCAAACGCAGAGGCTACCAGCCAATGCCGCTGAGAAGAGTTCATATCAAGAAGAGCAACGGCAAACTGCGACCGTTGGGAATACCGACAATGAAAGACAGAGCCATGCAAGCACTCTATCTTATGGCATTGGAGCCTGTATCAGAAACTACAGCTGATACTCGTTCATACGGTTTCCGCAAGGAACGCTGCTGTATGGATGCAATACAGCAATGTCATAACATTCTCCGAAAGGGATATTCTCCCGAATGGATTTTGGAGGGTGACATAAAAGGGTGTTTTGACCATATCAGCCATGAGTGGTTACTTGCCAATATCCCAATGGATAAGGCAATACTCCGAAAATGGTTGAAATGTGGCTATGTTTTCAACAAGCAAATGTTCCCGACCGAGGAAGGAACACCGCAAGGTGGTATAATTTCTCCGACACTTGCCAATATGACTTTGGACGGATTGCAGAAAGCTCTTGCAGATAGATATAAGCGCCATCATGTTAATGGTAAGTTGTATTCACCAATGGTGAACCTTGTACGTTATGCGGATGATTTTATCATCACTTGCGAGAACAAGGAAACTCTTGAAAATGAAATCAAGCCATTGGTTGCTGAATTTATGTCTGAAAGAGGTCTGACCTTATCAGAGGAAAAGACGGTGATAACCAACGTGCATGACGGTTTTGATTTTCTTGGCTTTAATATCCGCAAATACGGCAAGGACATATTGACCAAGCCGACAAAGAAATCCGAGAAACGCTTTATGGAGAATATCCGTAAGGTAATTAAGGAGAACAAGGGTTGCAGACAGGAGTCGTTAATCAGAATGTTGAACTCTAAAATCCGAGGATGGGGAGGTTATTATCAGCATGGAGCGACACGTGATTCATTTCACAGAATCGACCATCAGATATTCCTCTCACTATGGCAATGGGCAAAACGCCGTCATTCCAAGAAAGGGAAACGGTGGATAAAAGACCGATATTGGCATGACATTCGAGGGAACAAATGGACTTTCGCTTCAAAATTCAAGAAACCAAACGGAAAGGAAGACCAATTGACATTATTGTCTCTGACTTCATCGTTTCCATTCCTGCAATACACGCAGATTAAAGGAGACATGAACCCGTTTGATGCAGACTGTCGTCTGTACTTCTATAAAAGAAAGAAGTCGAAAATGCTTGTTACGCTAAAAGGACGCAAGTCACTGCTGTACCTATGGGAAAAGCAAGGACGCAAATGTCCTATATGCGGTGAGCCTATTGATACGCACAAGGCATGGAATGTCATGCCAACCGTTCAAAACGGAAAGAAATGCAATCTGTTGGTTCATGATGAATGTTTTAAATTATCCCGCAAATCAAATGGAAACAAGAAGTAGTTTGAGCCGGTCTCTGCATACAAACAGAGGCTTAGAAAAGCTTGAGCCGTATGAGGGGAAACTCTCATGTACGGTTCTTAGGGGGGAAGAGGGCAGCAATGCCCTTGACCTACCCGATCGACCGTCCGACTTGCAACAGCGTGACGGACGCGGAGTTAGGGCAGGTAATGAGATTGCCAAACATTTCGCCGGGAACAACGTGGATGTAATCATCTACGCGGTGGAGAAGTCACTGGACAGCTACAAGTTCAACCTCCTGCACTGCAAGCAGACTTTCATAAGCCAGCTCAAAAGCGGTGCGATGGGTGCGCGTACCATCGACGAGGGGGCAATGGACGAAAAATCGGGCATGAATTTCTCGGAATACATGGCGTTGCTCTCCGGCAATACCGACCTGTTGGACAAGGCGAAACTGGAAAAGCGGATCGCATCGCTCGAAGGGGAACGCAAGTCGTTCAACAAGGGCAAGCGTGATTCGGAGTTCAAGCTGGAGTCAAAGACCGGCGAGTTGCGCAACAACACGGCTTTCATAGATGCCATGACGGAGGACTGGAACCGCTTCCTGTCGGTGGTGCAGACCGACAAGGAGGGCAACCGCCTTAATATAATAAAGGTGGACGGAGTGGATTCCGCCGATGAGAAGGTCATCGGAAAGCGTTTGCAGGAGATAGCCAAGAATGCCACGACCGGAGGGTTGTACACGCAGGTCGGTGAACTTTACGGTTTTCCGATAAAGGTGGTGAGCGAAAGGATACTCAAAGAGGGATTGGAGTTCACCGACAACCGCTTCGTGGTCGAGGGGAACTACAAGTACACCTACAACAACGGGCATCTGGCGATGGCTGACCCGTTGGCCGCCGCCCGCAACTTCCTCAACGCGATGGAGAGGATACCCTCCATCATCGACCAGTACAAGGCGAAGAACGAGGTGCTGGAGATGGAGATACCGCAGTTACAGGAGATAGCGGGTAAGGTGTGGAAGAAGGAGGACGAGCTGAAGCAGTTGAAGTCCGAACTTGCCGCCCTTGACCGAAAAATTCAGCTGGAGCTTGCGCCACCCACGCCCGAAGTCGCAGAAAAGGAGAATGAAGGGCAACAGCTCAAGCCGGAAGCGGAAGATGTGAGGAACAGGCAGGCGCAATATCCCGAAAATGCACCGCCGCAGATACGCAGTCCGGCGGATAGTATCGTTGCCAACCATGTCATAATCGGGCGTCCGGGACTGTATGCCAAGGAGGAAACCCGGTCCAAAGGATTGAAAATATAACCTAAGGAATTTTATCTGAAGTATTAATAAGGGCTATCCCAAAAGGTCTAAAAGTAAATTTTATCCTTTCTGCAAGTATCTATAGGATGGCAACTGCATTTTTTTCTTTTTGGGCAGCCCTTATTAAAATTTATTCTTATTTTAGGTTATATACATTCATGTCCATTTATGTAAAAAATTCCTGCTGACCTTGTTTATGTCTTGTCAGTCACCATTTGCAAAACCATATTTGACCCTCAAAGAGGCTGAATTTGATAAGTAACTTGCTACATACTCATAATAAGGAGCTAAATAGAACACGAATGGGAAATACACAAATGCTAAACTAAAGAAGATATTGGCCAAAATAAACGCTATACCGAGAGAGAAACTTGATTTTTCAACTTCCTAAAACGGTGTTGTTCAAACATTTCTACTTATTTGTACTTGCCAGTTGAACCTACGCTTCCCTAATAAAATGTCTATGGTAGAAAGTTAAAAAATCCTCCCACTTTTGTTAGATATATTTTTTTGTGTAATTTTGTAATCGTTATGCGGCAGTAATAATATACATATTAATACGAGTTAGTAATCCTGTAGTTCTCATATGCTACGAGGAGGTATTAAAAGGTGCGTTTCGACAATGCATCTACTGTAGTATATTATTGCTTAATCCAAATGAATATTATAAATTTAGGAATTCTTGCTCACATTGATGCAGGAAAAACTTCCGTAACCGAGAATCTGCTGTTTGCCAGTGGAGCAACGGAAAAGTGCGGCCGTGTGGATAATGGTGACACCATAACGGACTCTATGGATATAGAGAAACGTAGAGGAATTACTGTCCGGGCTTCTACGACATCTATTATCTGGAATGGAGTGAAATGCAATATCATTGACACTCCGGGACACATGGATTTTATTGCGGAAGTGGAGCGGACATTCAAAATGCTTGATGGAGCAGTCCTCATCTTATCCGCAAAGGAAGGCATACAAGCGCAGACAAAGTTGCTGTTCAGTACTTTACAAAAGCTGCAAATCCCGACAATTATATTTATCAATAAGATTGACCGTGCCGGTGTGAATTTGGAGCGTTTGTATATGGATATAAAAACAAATCTGTCGCAAGATGTCCTGTTTATGCAAACTGTTGTCGATGGATCGGTTTATCCGGTTTGCTCCCAAACATATATAAAGGAAGAATACAAAGAATTTGTATGCAACCATGACGACGATATATTAGAACGATATTTGGCGGATAGCGAAATTTCACCGGCTGATTATTGGAATACGATAATCGCTCTTGTGGCAAAAGCCAAAGTCTATCCGGTGCTACATGGATCAGCAATGTTCAATATCGGTATCAATGAGTTGTTGGACGCCATTTCTTCTTTTATACTTCCTCCGGCATCAGTCTCAAACAGACTTTCAGCTTATCTCTATAAGATAGAGCATGACCCCAAAGGGCATAAAAGAAGTTTTCTTAAAATAATTGACGGAAGTCTGAGACTTCGAGACGTTGTAAGAATCAACGATTCGGAAAAATTCATCAAGATTAAAAATCTAAAGACTATTTATCAGGGCAGAGAGATAAATGTTGATGAAGTGGGTGCCAATGATATCGCGATTGTAGAAGATATAGAAGATTTTCGAATCGGAGATTATTTAGGTGCTAAACCTTGTTTGATTCAAGGATTATCTCATCAGCATCCCGCTCTCAAATCCTCCGTCCGGCCAAATAAGCCCGAAGAGAGAAGCAAGGTGATATCCGCTCTGAATACATTGTGGATTGAAGACCCGTCTTTGTCCTTTTCCATAAACTCATATAGTGATGAATTGGAAATCTCGTTATATGGTTTGACCCAAAAGGAAATCATACAGACATTGCTGGAAGAACGATTTTCCGTAAAGGTCCATTTTGATGAGATCAAGACTATCTACAAAGAACGACCTATAAAAAAGGTCAATAAGATTATTCAGATCGAAGTACCACCCAACCCTTACTGGGCCACAATAGGGCTGACTCTTGAACCCTTACCGTTAGGGGCAGGGTTGCAAATCGAAAGTGACATCTCCTATGGTTATCTGAACCATTCTTTTCAAAATGCCGTTTTTGAAGGGATTCGTATGTCTTGCCAATCTGGTTTACATGGATGGGAAGTGACTGATCTGAAAGTAACTTTTACTCAAGCCGAGTATTATAGCCCGGTAAGTACACCTGCTGATTTCAGACAGCTGACCCCTTATGTCTTCAGGCTGGCCTTGCAACAGTCAGGTGTGGACATTCTCGAACCGATGCTCTATTTTGAGTTGCAGATACCCCAAGCGGCAAGTTCCAAAGCTATTACAGATTTGCAAAAAATGATGTCTGAGATTGAAGACATCAGTTGCAATAATGAGTGGTGTCATATTAAAGGGAAAGTTCCATTAAATACAAGTAAAGACTACGCCTCAGAAGTAAGTTCATACACTAAGGGCTTAGGCGTTTTTATGGTCAAGCCATGCGGGTATCAAATAACTAGGGTGTCCAGTTTTACGTTCCTAAATTAGCTCACTTTTCTGAGCTGTTTGGTACGTTCTGTAACCCAGTTTATGGACATATGCTCTTTTGCAAAAGCATCAATGTCCTTTAGTTTAACATTACATAAGCGCTCTTTGAAATTAAATGATTTAGTAGCAGATTTGTTCTCGAGTTTTGCGTGTAACGGTATAAACAGGACAAAAGGAGTAATGCCATACAATTTGTTTGGCGACTTCTTTTGCTTGAATACACCAAAGGTTGATTCAATGATATCAGAAGAGATGTTGCGTGATTCATAAGAAGCATTCAACTTCGCTTCATGCTCCTTGAGGTACTCTAAAATCTCGATTCCAAGCATAGCTCTGCGGTTGTTTGCATTACCGATGACGTGCTGCATGATATATTTCTTGCACTTGTTACAGGTCGCAAGATTGAATCCCTCTGTTTTACAGACGGCTTCTATATACTCTACAGCACATACAGCGACTTTCAATTCAACCAATAGCTCCTTGTAATCAAGAATGAAGGCATACGCCTCCTGCATTTTCTCTGGGAGTTTATCGAAACTTTCAAGCATTTTGTTGCCCCAATCAACCCATGAATGGAAATTCATGAATCTGGCGATACTACGCATATTGGGAGGTAAAAGATATGCTTTATCTGTAAGTTGATATTGCAATCTGATTTTCCCAAGAAGTGCAGTAAAGTTCATAAAATCAGGTTGTTTGCCATAAGCATGCTTAAAGCATGTGCCCATGGCATGACTGATATCGATATGGTGCAGCAAACCTGATTGCTTAATTCCATTTGTAAGATTATGAGCTTGGTCGCTGATGATATATTCAGGCTTAGCCCCAATTCCTTCAATGGATTTTTCAATCTCTTGCTTGATGTCATCCCCTTTAAAGCCACCACTGGATTTCATGCCGATAACAGTAACGTCTTCATGCTTAATGGGACGTCCGAGATGATTGGCAGGAATACCTAGAATCAGAAGAAGTTTCTCTCGATTAACCATAATGCTTTCGTCAATGATACATGCAAACTTCTTATCAGTAGGTTTGCTGTCATTCTCATAAGTAGATAGGCCTAACTTCTTCATCCAGTTCTCTACGGTATTATAAGATGGTATCTTTCCACATTTGCCTTCAAGTGCTTCATTGAAAATCTCAAGAATCTTCACTACAGTGCGAAGGCCGCAGTTGGTACGAATGTAAATCAATACGCAAAGTTGAACAATCAGAAGAGAGAATCTATGTCCGGGAATAGGGTCGATAACAATTTCTTTTGTTCTTCGGTCACAGTCACGGTCTTTACGTCTTTTTTTTTAAGTTCCTTCCTTACCTCTTCAAGTTTAGCCTTGTCGGCCTCTTTTTGAGATTTAAGTTTGGCATTCTCTTTACGAAGACGTTTAACTTCCTCTTCTAAGGTTTCTTTATTGGGTTTTGAATCAAACTTTTTCATTGTTTTTAGTTGCTTAATTATGCTACTAAGTTACTAAAAACTAACGACTTATACAAATTTTCAAAGAACTATTTTGCTTGCTAAAGCGTTAAATATTAGAACGTTATATTAACAATGACAAGGGCGTTTGATACTACGTTTTTAGGAACGTAGAACTGGACACCCTATCAAATAACAAAAGGCGATTATTCTGATAATATCCGCATGAACGAAAAAGATAAACTTTTATTCATGTTCCAAAAATCAATGTCATCAAAATAATGGAGCGGTCAGGAAATTTCTATAAGGCAATACAGTTGGGATATATACTTATCTCCATTCTTATCGGATGTATGGCATATAATAGCCTCTATGAATGGCAGGAGATAGAAGCATTAGAACTTGGCAATAAAAAAATAGACGAGCTCCGAAAAGAAATAAACAATATCAATATTCAAATGATAAAATTTTCTCTATTGGGTGAAACAATACTGGAATGGAACGATAAAGATATCGAGCATTACCATGCACGGCGTATGGCAATGGACAGTATGCTCTGCCGTTTCAAGGCCACCTATCCAGCAGAGCGCATCGATAGTGTGCGCAGTCTTTTAGAGGATAAGGAACGACAGATGTTCCAGATAGTCCGGTTAATGGATGAACAACAATCTATTAACAAGAAGATAGCCAATCAAATTCCGGTTATTGTGCAGAAAAGTGTGCAGGAACAGTCCAAAAAGCCAAAACGAAAAGGTTTCTTGGGCATCTTTGGCAAAAAAGAGGGAACGAAGCCAACGACAACAACGACTACGCTCCGTTCATCCAATAGAAACATGGTCAACGAACAGAAAGCGCAGAGCCGTCGATTGTCAGAACAAGCCGATAGTCTTGCTGCCCGTAATGCAGAACTTAACAGACAACTGCAAGGATTGATTTGCCAAATCGAAAAGAAGGTACAATCTGATTTACAAAATAGAGAAAGCGAGATAACAGCGATGCGTAAAAAATCATTTATGCAGATAGGCGGCTTGATGGGATTTGTTCTTTTGCTGTTGGTCATTTCCTATATCATCATACACCGTGATGCAAAGAACATTAAACGATACAAACGCAAGACAACGGATTTGATCGAGCAATTGGAACAGTCCGTGCAACAAAATGAGGTACTCATAACCTCCCGAAAGAAAGCGGTACATACTATTACCCATGAGTTGCGTACACCACTGACGGCAATAACTGGCTATACCGAACTTTTGCGGAAAGAATGCAATAGCGGTAATAATGGGCAATATATCCGAAATATACTGCAATCCTCCGACCGTATGCGGGATATGCTCAACACTTTGCTTGACTTCTTCCGCCTGGACAACGGCAAGGAACAGCCCCGTCTGTCACCCTGCCGGATTTCTGCAATCACGCACACACTTGAAACGGAGTTCATTCCTGTTGCAGTGAACAAAGGGTTGTCCTTGTCCGTGAAGACTGGACACGATGCCATTGTATTGACCGACAAAGAGCGAATAATACAAATCGGGAATAACCTGCTGTCAAACGCAGTCAAGTTCACAGAAGAAGGCGGTGTTTCTTTGATTACTGAATATGATAATGGAGTTCTGACACTGGTCGTTGAAGATACAGGTACAGGCATGACAGAAGAGGAACAGAAACAAGCGTTCGGTGCGTTTGAACGTCTATCAAATGCCGCCGCAAAGGAGGGTTTCGGGCTTGGGCTTGCCATAATGCGTAATATTGTGTCGATGCTTGGCGGAACAATCCGTTTGGACAGCAAGAAAGGGAAAGGCAGTCGTTTCACAGTTGAAATTTCTATGCAGGAAGCTGAAGAACAGCTTGGATATACAAGCAATACACCTGTTTATCATAACAATAAATTCCATGATGTTGTCGCCATTGACAATGATGAGGTATTACTTCTGATGCTGAAAGAGATGTACTCCCAAGAAGGAATACACTGCGACACTTGCACCGATGCTGCGGAACTGATGGAAATGATACGCCAGAAAGAATACAGCCTGTTGCTGACAGACTTGAATATGCCCGGTATAAACGGTTTCGAATTACTGGAACTGTTGCGTTCGTCCAACGTGGGCAATTCACCAACAATCCCGGTGGTTGTGGCAACCGCTTCGGGCAGTTGTAACAAAGGGGAACTATTGGCAAAAGGCTTTGCCGGATGCCTGTTCAAGCCGTTCTCCATATCGGAGTTGATGGAGGTTTCCGACAGGTGTGCCATAAAAGAAACACCGGACGGGAAACCGGATTTTTCAGCTTTGCTGTCTTACGGCAATGAAGCCGTTATGCTGGAAAAGTTGATGACGGAAACTGAAAAAGAGATGCAGACAATACGGGAAGCGGCAACAGAAAAAGACCTGCAAAAGCTGGATTCCCTGACACACCACCTGCGCAGCTCGTGGGAGGTGCTACGTGCCGACCAACCGCTAAATGTACTTTACAGATTGCTTCATGGCGATGTACTCCCGGATGGTGAAGCGTTAAGCCATGCCGTGACTGCCGTGCTGGATAAGGGAGCGGAAATAATCCGGTTGGCAGAAGAGGAAAGGAGAAAATACGAAGATGGATAAGACAACAATAATTGTGGTAGAAGACAATATCGTGTACTGCGAGTTTGTCTGCAACATGCTGGCGCGGGAGGGCTACCGCACCGTGAAGGCTTACCACCTCTCAACCGCGAAGAAACATCTACAACAGGCGACAGATAATGACATCGTGGTTGCCGACCTGCGCCTGCCTGACGGTAACGGCATTGACCTTTTGCGCTGGATGCGAAAGGAGGGAAAGATGCAGCCCTTCATCATTATGACCGACTACGCCGAAGTTAATACCGCCGTGGAAAGCATGAAACTCGGCTCGATAGACTATATTCCCAAACAGCTTGTGGAGGATAAACTTGTCCCCCTGATCCGTTCCATACTGAAAGAACGTCAGGCAGGACAACGCCGTATGCCTGTGTTCGCCCGTGACGGTTCCGCATTTCAGAAAATCATGCACCGTATAAGGCTGGTAGCCGCTACCGATATGAGCGTGATGATATTCGGAGAGAACGGCACGGGTAAGGAACATATTGCCCACCACCTGCACGACAAGAGCAAGCGGGCAGTCAAGCCATTCGTGGCGGTGGACTGCGGTTCACTCACCAAAGAGCTTGCGCCCTCGGCCTTCTTCGGACACGTCAAGGGAGCGTTTACAGGAGCAGATTGTGCCAAGAAAGGATATTTCCATGAGGCGGAAGGCGGCACGCTGTTTCTGGACGAGGTAGGAAACCTCGCGTTGGAAACCCAACAGATGTTGCTCCGCGCCATACAGGAGAGGCGGTATCGCCCGGTCGGAGACAAGGCAGACAGGAGTTTCAATGTCCGCATCATCGCCGCCACCAACGAGGATCTGGAAGCGGCAGTGAGTGAAAAGCGTTTTCGGCAGGATCTTCTGTACCGCCTGCACGACTTCGGGATAACCGTTCCTCCGTTGCGTGACTGTCAGGAAGACATCATGCCGCTGGCAGAGTTCTTCCGTGATATGGCAAACAGAGAGCTGGAGTGTAGCGTGAGCGGGTTCAGTTCCGAAGCACGTAAAGCGTTGCTGACACACGCATGGCCGGGCAACGTGCGGGAACTTCGGCAGAAAGTTATGGGTGCTGTATTGCAGGCGCAGGAAGGTGTTGTCATGAAAGAGCATCTGGAACTTGCCGTGACGAAACCGACCTCTACTGTCAACTTCGCCCTGCGCAATGACGCGGAGGATAAGGAGCGGATATTGCGTGCGTTGAAACAGGCAAACGGCAACCGGAGTGTCGCCGCCGAACTGCTCGGAATAGGCAGGACAACACTATACAGCAAACTTGAAGAGTATGGACTTAAATATAAATTCAAGCAATCATAGCCTGTAATTCACTGAATTTGGCTATCTTTGCATAACATTTGAGAAAAACGGCGATTGGCAGGAGCTTTTCGCCGCCAACATATAGGATAAGACCGCAAGGCGTTTCAAGCGAAAATCTGGTAAATTGGAACTACGGAGACGATTGCGTGATGCTTATGCTATGCTTACGCATAGCGTGCATTCACGTACTCTCCGTAAAGGCTTTACCAGAGCCATCGCTTGAAGGTAGTGTGAATTGCACGCTACTTTTTTGCCCTTGCCTAATGAAAGGTAACGATTATGGGTAAAGTTCAGATTCTCGCCGTACTGACGATGGACGGATGTCTTTCTTCAGAGTTATATTATAAAGCACATCAGGATTTGTGCCTTGACCGTTGCGGTCTTGATGAAATCAGGAAGAACGCCCTTTACCGCGTGACACCAGACTATTCCATTTCAATGCTGCACGAATGGAGAAAAGACGGCACAAACATCCGTTACCTCGCGGAAGCCACACCGGACACGGCAGACTATATAAACGGACTACTGCGTATGCACGCTGTGGATGAAATCATACTATACACCGTTCCTTTCATATCCGGAAGCGGACGACATTTTTTTAAGTCGGCTCTGCCAGAGCAACACTGGACGCTTTCCTCTTTGAAAAGTTTTCCCAACGGTGTATGCCGCATTATCTACATCCTTGATAAAAAAGCAAGATAGCCAAAATGTGCGGCAAGCATACATTTTTATTTTCAAGAATAGAATAAATGTTCTGATTACAAACAATTTAAGTCGGAGATAATTTGTCCCTGTGAAAAAATATTGAATTTTATACCACTGAAATACAACACTTTGTAAAATTGAGCGTTGGATTTTTTGTTTTCTGCCGCGTTTTTTGCCAATTATATTCATGTGCGCATACCGAAAACAGAGTGTAAAATTTCAAAATTGACAGGACATGAATTATTTTTTATTGGCGGAAACCGAGTTCTTCCGCCGGATAAACGAAGCCGGAGACTGCAATATGGAAAAAGCATACACGGCTTTCGCCACCCAAGTAATAGAACTGTGCAACGGCGGCATGGACATGAACCTTACCGTCATCGCGCTTGCCTACATCGAAATCGAGTTGCAGCACCATCCGGTGCGTAATCTGTCAGAAGAAAGAAGAGAGATTGCCGCCTACGTCAGCAAGGCTCTGTCTTTCGTAAGAAAGATGCAGAAATTCCTTGCCACGCCCCAAGTGCCACCACTAATATCCGCCAACAACGCAACAGAAACCACCGCCAGCCTTCTTTGGACGGGCAACGCCATCGACCTCGTGGAACTTATCTACGGCATAGACGAGATGGGCTGTATCAACAACGGCAATATGCCGCTAAAACAGCTCGCCCCGATTCTCTACAAGATATTCGGTATTGAGTCGAAGGATTGCTACCGCTTCTATACCGACATCAAACGTCGGAAAAACGAAAGCCGTACCTATTTCCTCGACAAGATGCAGGAGAAACTGAACGAGAGAATGCTGCGCGATGAAGAGCTGGAACGTATGAGAAGATAAAATCAGGTATAAGCGGGAGAATGGTATCATGCTGTTCTCCCGTTTGAGTAAAATCTATACGAAAAAGGGCGTTTTCGGCGCGCTATTGCCCCGAATTTCAGCGAAAAACGCTATCTTTGTACAATTGTTACGAATTGAATATGAACATAGACAACCTCGATATAGTAAAACAACTGATAGCCGAAAAGGAAAACGGGCAGGTGGAGTTCAAGGAAACCACCGGGCAGTTGGAGCGCGGCATGGAAACGCTCTGCGCTTTCCTTAACAGCGAAGGTGGCACGGTGTTGTTCGGTGTGACCGACAAAGGAAAGATCATCGGGCAGGAAGTGAGCGACAAGACGAAGCGTGATATTGCGGAAGCCATCCGGCGTTTTGAACCATTTGCCACACTCGAAGTTTCGTATATCAGTATCCAAAATACAGACAAGAGTGTGATAGCCTTGTCTGCGGACAGCCAACGTTATATGCGTCCGTTCTCCTATAAGGGACGGGCTTATCTTCGATTGGAGAGCGTGACATCCTCCATGCCGCAAGACGTATATAACCAACTGCTTATGCAGCGAGGTGGGAAATACGCTTGGGAGGCGATGACGAATCCCGACATCAAAGTTACTGACCTTGATGAACATGCCATTATGGGAGCGGTACGTGGAGGCATCCGGTGCGGTCGCCTACCCGAAGCCACCATAAGGGAGGATTTGCCGACCATACTCGAAAAATTCAACCTGTTACATGACGGAAAACTGAATAATGCTTCCGCAGTCTTGTTCGGTCGTGATTTTTACTTCTATCCCCAGTGCCTGCTTCGGTTGGCGCGTTTCAAAGGAACTACAAAAGACGAGTTTATAGACAATCAGCGTACCACTGGCAATATCTACACACTGCTGGACACTGCAATGTCGTTCTTTTTCAAGCATCTTTCCCTTTCGGGCAAAGTTGAAGGCTTGTATCGGGAGGAAGAGCTTGAGATTCCTTACAAGGCATTGAGGGAATGCTGCACAAATGCCCTTTGCCACCGCTCATACCACCGTCCCGGCAGTTCGGTAGGAATTGCCATCTATGATGACCGTGTGGAGATTGAGAACAGTGGAACTTTTCCGCCGGATATAACAATGGAAAAGTTATTGAGCGGGCATAATTCAGAACCTCAAAACCTGATTATTGCGAATGTTCTGTATAAAAGCGAGGTTCTGGAAAGCTGGGGACGAGGCATCGGGCTTATGATAAGCGAATGCCGGCGTGTCGGCATTCCCGATCCGGAGTTTCATACAGATGGAAATAGTGTATGGGTTATTTTCCGCTATACCCGAAAAACTGTGGGGCACGACCCGACAATTACCCGACAGTTACCCCACAGTCACCCCACAGTTACCCCACAGGTGGAAAAGGTGTTGTCTGCAATCGGCACACAGACACTTTCAACCAAAGAGATTATGTGTGTGATAGGATTAAAGGACAAAAGTAATTTTTTAGAACTATATCTGTATCCAGCCATAAGGCAGAATTTGGTAGAGCCTATTTACCCGGAAAATCCGAAACATCCCCGGCAGAAATATCGTCTTACCGATAAAGGAAAAGAACTGTTGATATAATAACGGGGTATGGTGGCGAAAAAGAAGAAACAACAGGGGCATTACTGTCGGATTTGTAGCGAGTACAAAGCCAACGAGCAATTCAGCGGCAAAGGACACTCGCGGCATATCTGCAAGGAATGCCGGTCGCTTCCCGATGATGTGAAGGCGGACATGGTGCGCTGTAACGAGGTGGAACGAGCCGTTTTCAAATGCCCGATGAGCCGTCAGGACTGGGAACTGCTGGAAAAATATGCCAAGAAGTACAAGGACAAGGAATCCGGGCAGTTCGCGCAGGATATGTTGGACATGAAACGGGGCAATCAGACACCGGACGAGGATATGGAAGAGGATGATGTTTTAATAGAAGGCATCTATGAAGAGGAAACCATACCATTTGCCGAACTGGAGGATGACATCCGTTATCAGTTGGAAGAATTGTTGGCGGACAACATCAACGAGTTCATGATACACAAGAATTACATTCCCGAAGGCAAGGAACTGAAAGACATCAACGAATGGGTCATGAAAGAAACCCGTGACACCTTTTTTATAAAGGTTATTCCCGATGCCGCTTATGACAGTCTGGTGGAAGAAACGATCAACAGGCTTGTGAAGGAATGGAAAGAGGACGGATTTGAGATAAAGACCTATTCCGCATCGCTGGTCGTCATGGAAACGGAACGGCTGCTTATCCGCAGGATAACCCGTAAGGATATGGACGCACTCCTTGCCATAATGGGAAAGCCGGAAGTCATGTACGCTTGGGAACACGGCTTTACCAAAAAGGACGTGCGCAAATGGATAAACAGGCAACTCATCCGATACCGCAAGGACGGGTTCGGATATTTTGCCGTCATACTGAAAGAAAGCGGCGCATTGATAGGACAAGCCGGTCTGATGAATAGTACCCTAAACGGGAACGAGACTGTCGAGCTTGGCTATATACTCGATAACACATACTGGCATAACGGTTACGGTACGGAAGCCGCCCGCGCGTGTTTGGAATACGCCTTTGGAGAGCTGGAACTGAAAACTGTCTGTTGCAGTATCCGACCGGAAAACGTGGCATCCATCCGTGTGGTTGAAAGGCTGGGAATGACCTTGTGCGACAACCATACAATAATATACAACGAAAAAGAAATGCCGCATCAGATATATGTGGCAACCAATAGTAAATCCTATATCTTATAAGCGAAATCACTCAACAATGAAAACAAATAATATTAATTTATTTTGCGATATAGTTACTCAAAGGTCAGGAGAACATTCTTGCGCTATAAATATTTTGTTGCAACAACAATTATATGGGCAGGTAATATCTATTCTGCGTCAAGAATTAGATTCTATGGTAAGAGTTATGTTTTTGTTGTCAATTAGCGACTTAAACCTTAGAGAGCATTTTATAAACCAAACTTTGGAGGGAATAAAATGGTCTTATCCCAATACAAAGAAAGTCGTGACCGATAAACAAATGGTGGATTTAGCTGATAAATTTTATGGCTGGCCTTTTTTTGTTTATAAATTAGGATGCGCTTTTATTCATCTTTCAGCAATGGTATATTATAAAAACAGTAATCCATTTTTGCTTTTATCTGTTTCAGAAAGAAATGACATCACAAGGTTTTTACATCAATATCATAGTTTCCCGTTAGAGTTGGAATTGAATTTGGAAAATATCATCCCATATCTTGATAAAGTATTTAATAAAGTTTCAAGTAACTTAGCATGTTACATTGAAGATTTACGTCAAAATAAACTTTTGGAGGAATATTAAAATAAGGGAGGATTTTAGCTATCCTCCCTTATTTTAATAGGTTACTTCTGCTGCAACAGATGCTTCAGGTTGTCATCGCCCGCGATGCGCTCCAATTCCTCCTGAACAATCTGCTTCACCTCCTCCTTGATGCGCCGGTAATTTGCCTGCACCGTTTCCTTCATGCGGTCGTTGCCGTCTGCGTCAGTGAAATCGGTAATAACGGGGATTTTCTTGTAGGCACTTTCCTCCCGTTTTACCTTATCGGCATCCACCACAATCTCGCAGTGGAAAATCTTCTGTTCGATACGCTCGTTGAAGTTGTCGGACACCGAACCGACAAACATTCCCTGCGTCAAACCGGAAATCTTGCTGGGCGGGATAAGCGCGTCCATCTGCGTGTTAATGGAGGTGGAAACATCCTGCCGGTTGATGGAGATAGACTGCCGTTTCTGCAACACCTTACCGAATCGTTCCGATAGTGTCTTTGCCGTTTCACCTACCACCTGCCCGGAGAAAATGTTACCGACCGTATTCATCACCACTTTCGCCTCCTTATCACCGTAGTCGCGCACCAGCTGGCTGAAATCCTGAAATCCCAGACACACGGCAACCTTGTTGCTTCGGGCGGTAGCTATAAGATTGTCCAACCCTTTGAAATATATCGTCGGCAGCTCGTCTATGATGACCGACGACTTCAGCATCCCCTTCTTATTGATGAGCTTCACGATGCGGGAGTTATACAATCCGAGAGCCGCCCCGTAGATATTCTGACGGTCGGGATTGTTGCCCACGCATAGGATTTTCGGCTCTTCGGGATTGTTGATGTCCAGCGTAAACTCGCTGTCCGACATCACCCAATAGAGCTGCGGTGAAATCATCCTCGAAAGCGGAATTTTTGCCGACGCTATCTGCCCCATGAGCTGCTCCGCAGCCCCTCCGAGCCACGCATCCATGAACGGGGAAAGGTAGTTCTCCAGTTCGGGATAGGAAGTCAGTATCGGAAAAATATCCTCGTAGCGGCGGTTCAAAAATTCGATGGCATGGGGAAACGTGCAATATTTCCCGTTCTGATAGATTTTAAGATACCATATAATACTGGCGAACAAAATGATAGGTGATTCCACAAAGAAGTCACCCTGCTTTTGCACCCACGTTTTATTGAGGTTGAGCATTATTGTATAGGCACTCTCGTAGGCGTCCGTAATATCTTCCATAAAATCCGGGTGAATGGGATTGCACCGATGAGAGCGTCGCGGGTCGTCGAAGTTGATCACATAGAACTTCGGCTTCACCTTGTAGCCGTCAGGGTGGTTCAGCAGATGATTGTAGGCAATGGTGGACAAGTCGCTGAATTTGAAGTCATACACGTACATCAAGAAGCCCTTTTCAATCTGTTGCTTGATAAAATTGTTTACCACGGCGTATGACTTGCCGCTGCCCGGCGTACCCAACACGATGGACGCACGGAAGGGATTCACCACATTGATCCAACCGTTGTTCCAACGCTTTTTGTAATAGAAGCGTGTCGGCAAATTGACCGAATACTCGCTTTCGATGAGTCTTGTTTCCTGCATGAAACTCTCGTTCTCGTTGTTGAAAACATCCTCCATCAAATTGTGTTTCAACAGACGGCTCATCCACAGACCTCCCATCAACAGGCAGACATAGCCCGTACCGATGGTAAGGACATACAGCCCCATCACCGCCTCAATCGGAAGCGGCAGAGCCAGTATCCACCAGTTTAGGAAAAACAGCACGGACCCGGCGGCGAGTGCCGTCCATATTCTTCCCCAAGTGATTTTCTCTCCCTTGACCCCCTTTGTACCCAGACAGGACAGGGCAAGCAGCAGGACGGCAAACAGCTTTGTGTACAGTATGGAATGGAACAGCCCCGCCGTGCGGTCGAAGTTCAGAAGGATTCTGTCCACCACACCGATGTTCACGCCCCACAGCCGGATGACTTCGTAACAGAACCAGTACACGTTCATAACCACTAAAATAATACTCACGGCACGCAGAAAATCCATGATTTTCGCCAATGCCCTCAAATCGTCTTCTTGTTGTGACATACATTGATTTTTTAATTGTTGATACTCCGATTACAAACCCAAGCCCTTGCGCTTTTTCTTCTTTTTGCGCTTCATCGCCCGGATGAAAGCCTTTTCCTCAGCATCTACCGCCGGACCTTCGGGAGTGAGCAAGCCCATTCCGCCCGATACGTCTTCACGGTCGTATGCGGTCTGTCCGTATGCCTTGTCCGCAGCATCCATAGGGATGGATAACGGTATCGGCGGTTGTCCGGCGTATGGCAGGGTGAAGTGTTCCTGCAAGGCATTCGCCGAAAGCTCCTTGCCCATGCGAGAGCCGTTCAGTACACATCCTGTGCGGTGGTCGATAAACGTCGCTCCATAGATACGCCCTTCATCCGTGTAGCGCAGTACGGTGTCGATGCCCTTCTCTTTGAGTTGGGATACAAATTTGTCCTTGTCATAAGTGCCTTGCAGCACGGAAAGAACGGTGCGTTTCGTCATGTCGGCGAGCTTCCTGTCCTTAATCTCTGATTTGGAACGGATAAATTTTCTCTGTACGGCTTCATAACCTGCGGACTTCCCGAAAAGCGAGGACTTGAACGGGTTGCCCACCTTGTTACCCTTGTCGTCCGTGACGGAATAAACCAGCCCGTGATACTCCCGTCCGCGCACGTTGCCTCTCGCTTCCTCCACCGTCATATTATATAAGGAAAGGAGCGCACGGTATTCGCCCATCGTCTGAAAACGGTACTGCCCGTTCAGAGCCTTCACAGTGCCAGCCACCTGCTTCTTCACATCACCTGCCGATGCGTCCACCTTGCTTAGCGGCGTGTCAAGCCGGCGGTTCCTGCGCTCCGCGCCGTGCAGCCCGTATTTCTTCTCCAGCTCACGGGTGATTTGTTTGCTACGATAGTAGTTGTTCTTGTCGCTGATACATTTCCCGTTATCGTCCACCCGCACCGTCACGATGTGCAGGTGGTGGCGGTCGATGTCCTCGTGCTTGAAAACAAGATAAGGCTGGTTGCCGAAACCGAGTTTTTCCAGATACTCGCGGGCTATATCCTGCAATTCCGCATCGGTCAACACATCCTCCGGATGTGGGTTGAGCGAAATATGCACCACCGGCTTCTCCACCTTCATCTGTGGCGGCATGAAGGTGAGAAAACCCTCCATCGCCTTGTTGATGTCCACCTTTCCCGAACCGTCATTGTAGATGCGGTTGGTCGTAAGCAACCGCCCCTGCGCCTCGTTAATCTTCTCCCCGTTATAGGCAATCGCGCCGTACAACGAGTTTCCTACACTGATTTTTGCGACCATTTCGCCTCCATTTCCCTTGAAAGTTCCACAATCCGGCGGCTCAGTTTCACGAGTTCGACGGTGTGTTGCTCTAATTTGTAGAGCAACGCCATCGCCTTTTTCTCTGAAAAATGCAGCCTCAGTTCCTTCACGACTTGGTTGTAATTCGTACCCACGGCGCGGAACTGCGCATGAAAATCCGATAGCTTGGTGTAATAGTCCACCAGCGTCTTGTCCACCTTCAGCACCTTGAACGGCTGTCCGAAGAAGTGCGCTTTGAGGAAAACCGACCGTGCATAGACACCCGATTTTCCGAACATGGCGAGGAAACGATTGTGTTCCTCCTCGTTGAAACGGACGGTGTAACGGTACACCGCCGGATCAAGTTTGGGATTTCTCCCTGCTTTGCTTTTCCTTTTCTCTTTCATATTACTTTGGATTTAGCGGATTGACGGCATAAGCCGCCGCTTCGGATCACAGCACCGCAGTTCTGAAAGGCTTTCCGACTTCGGAGGGAAAGCCCGCCCCCTGCAAGGGCAAGGCGTTTTCCGGGATGCTCAAAATATTTTGAGCGGCTGAAAACATACCTTGCTATGTTCAGGTGAACATAAAAATCCGTCAGGGGACGGATGGGAAGATACCTTTCAGGACTCCGGGCCGCGCACCATCGGCGAACCCTGCTGTCCGGGGGGCAAAGTTACGCCCTTAAAGCTGTATTGGACAGATGCTTGACCCGGTCAATGACTGCCAACCGGCGCAACGTGCTGCCACTTGCCGGAGAAGTGATACAGGTTCCAAAATATACTTGTTTATTTGCAGCATGATTCAAGAAACGAACGATTTGAAAATATGAGAAAAGGAACATTCAAATACCCGGACAATCGCTTCGGCGGATACTTGCCGAAGCGGATACCCGAACCGTCGGAACCCCGGTTATCCGACAATCTGGTGAAGTACAGATTCAATGACTTCATGACGCAGTGTCGTCATTCATCACTTGTTCGCCGCACCGCTTCACCACAGAACCGGATACGCGATGACCCGCCCATGTGTCTGTTCACTGAAGCGGATAATGTAGCAACCAAATCCGCATATAAATAGAAAAAGAAATCTTCAACAATTAAAATAAATGGAACTATGAGTAAGGAAATCTTCGTTGCATTCGCAACACAGAAAGGTGGCATCGGCAAATCCACTGTCACGGCACTTGCCGCCAGCTACCTGCACAACGTGAAAGGCTACAATGTCGCCGTCGTGGACTGCGACGACCCGCAGCACAGCATCCACGGGCTGCGCGAACACGAAATGGGGCTTATCGACAGCAGCACCTACTTCAAGGCTCTCGCTTGCGACCATTTCCGCCGGATGAAAAAGAACGCCTACACCATCGTCAAGAGCAATGCGGTGAACGCCCTCGACGATGCCGAGAGGATGATTGCCACTGAGGACGTGAAACCCGACGTGGTGTTCTTCGACATGCCCGGCACACTCCGTAGTAACGGCGTGATAAAGACGCTCTCGCAGATGGACTACATCTTCACTCCGCTGAGTGCCGACCGCTTTGTTGTGGAGAGTACCCTAAAATTCGTCACAATGTTCCGCGACAGGCTGATGACTACCGGACAGGCGAAAACAAAGGGGCTTTATCTGTTTTGGACGATGGTGGACGGCAGGGAGAGGAACGACCTGTACGGCATCTACGAGGAAGTGATAGCCGAAATGGGCTTTCCGGTACTTTCCACCCGCTTGCCCGACAGCAAGAAGTTCCGCCGTGACCTTTCGGAAGAGCGCAAGAGCGTTTTCCGCTCCACCATCTTCCCGATGGACACGGCACTGCTGAAAGGGAGTGGCATCCGGGAGTTTTCCGAAGAGATAAGCGACATCATCAGACCGCAGTGAGCATGGGCAGCAGGAAAGTGAACACGGAAGGCATCGACGAGGAACTGCTGTTAGCTTCCATCGGGCGGCGCACACAGGACGGGACACTGCGCCCCGCACAGGAAGTACCCGCAGCTGCACCGACCGAAGAGGACACCGCCGCACCGGAACCACCTCCTGTGCAACCAGTAACACGGGAAAAAGCGCAGAGGGAAAGTGGCCGCCGGAAAAGGCAGGATGAGGACTATAACGAGCTGTTCCTGCGCCGCAACGAGATAAAGACCCGCCAGTGTGTCTATATCAGCCGCGATGTCCACGGCAAAATCCTCAGAATCGTGAACGACATCGCCGGAGGTGAAATCTCGGTGGGCGGCTATGTGGATACCGTGCTGCGCCAACATCTGGAACAGCACAAGGAGAGAATCAACGAACTGTACAAGAAACAACGTGAAGATCTGATTTGAAAATGGAAAAAGAAATGACACCGAATGAAAAAAGACCACAGCAAGACTGCGGAGGTATGTTTGCCCAAGTGCAGGCGAGTGTGGAAATCCTGTCGCCTGTCCCGGTAAGCGGCAAATGCTGCGAGAAGGACTATGAACGTCTGTTCATCCGTGACTCGGAAGTAAAGGCACGTGAGGGGAAGATGGCGTATGTGCGCCCGGAGTACCACGAGCGTATCATGTGTATCACCCGTGTAATCGGGCATGACCGGCTTATGCTGTCCGCTTACATCGACCATGTGCTGACGCATCACTTCAACCAGTGCGAGGATGCGATAAAGAGCCTTTATGCCCGAAATTATAATTCAGTATTCTAACCAAAAACGGAAGGATATGAATTACACAATCAGCATGACAGACATTCTGCTGGCGGTATCGGTCGGCTGCAACCTCTGGTTCCTGTTCCTGCTCCTTTACGAGCGCATCATGGACACGCGGATTGTCCGCTTCTTCAAGGGCATTGTCGGATTATGGCGGTCACTGGACGGGAATGAGGCTAAACGCATAGCGGCACACGAGGAAGTCCCTGCGGAAAAGGCGGACATCATCGGCAAGAGCCGTTTCAGGATGGCATCCACCCGGACAACCGCTGCCATACCGACGCAAGAAGCCGCCACTATGGAAAAAGGCATTGAGCTGTCGGAGGAAGAGGCTACTTTTGACGACGGAAAAACGGGAAACGCATCCCGCCCGGCACAAGTTCCGGAGGAAAAACTCGATGAGACCTTCACGAGCATACCGCCGGAGGAACTGGGATACGGGGACGACGAACCGGAAGAGGACGCCTCGGACACGCCACGGGCTTCGGGCAGCAGCTTTGACGAGATTGACGACGCCTGCAAGACCGCCAAGAACCCGGACGCGACACAGGCGGAACGTGAAAAGGCGGCGAAGGTGTTCACCGACATGGAGGGCACGGAGTTGTACGAGAAAATGATGGAAGGCTCTTCGGAGATAGGCATCCGCATCAAGGGGCTTATCGAGATTCGGCTGAAGAAACCTGAAAAGGAGTTCGTCGTGCCGGACAACATCGAGGAGTTCGACATTCGCAACTATGTATGACAACAATAAAAGAAATGAACATGAAAGAATGACATCAACCCACGCGGCGAGGAAACGCAAGGCGCATCCCTATCCGCAACGGACACGCCCACGTCCGTGGAAACAAACGGGCATCCACTAAAACCAAAGTAAAGAAACAAAGTATCAACCGCCCGACAAAGGACCATCCACCCTTTTGACGGCAAAAAACAAGAACAGTTTATGAACAAGAACATCTTGAAAAACAGAAAAGCAATCCTCTCCGCGGCACTTGTCATCGCCGCAACCGCCTCCGCTTTCGCGCAGGGAAACGGCATCGCGGGCATCAACGAAGCCACCTCTATGGTGAGTTCTTATTTCGACCCCGGAACTAAACTGATATACGCCATCGGTGCAGTCGTCGGGCTTATCGGGGGCGTAAAAGTGTACGGCAAGTTTTCATCGGGCGACCCCGACACCAGCAAGACAGCCGCCTCGTGGTTCGGCGCGTGCATCTTCCTGATTGTTGCCGCCACCATCCTGCGCTCATTCTTCCTTTAATAAATAATGTATGGCTGAATACCCAATCAACAAGGGTATCGGCCGTCCGGTAGAGTTCAAGGGCTTGAAGGCACAGTACCTCTTCATCTTCTGCGGAGGTCTGCTGGCTCTCTTCGTCCTGTTCGTCATCCTCTACATGGTCGGTATCGACCAGTGGATATGTATCGGCTTCGGCGCGGCATCGTCCTCCCTCCTTGTATGGCAGACCTTCGCGCTGAACGCCCGGTACGGCGAACACGGGCTGATGAAATTAGGAGCGGCACGGAGCCATCCCCGATACCTTATCAACCGGCGGCGGATACCCCGTCTGTTCAAACGACAACGAAAGGAAGAAAGACAATGAGGAATACATCGAAAATGACAACACTGGAAAACAGGTTCCCACTTTTAGCGGTGGAGCATGGCTGCATCATCTCAAAGGACGCCGACATCACGGTGGCTTTCGAGGTGGAACTGCCGGAACTTTACACCGTGACGGGTGCGGAGTACGAGGCGATACACAGTTGCTGGTGCAAGGCTATCAAGGTGCTGCCGGACTACTCCGTCGTCCACAAACAGGACTGGTTCATCAAGGAACGCTACAAACCGGAGCTTCAGAAGGACGACATGAGCTTTTTAAGCCGCTCTTTCGAGCGTCACTTCAACGAGCGTCCGTACCTGAAACACACCTGCTACCTCTACCTGACCAAGACAACAAAGGAGCGTAACCGGATGCAGAGCAATTTCAGCACGCTGTGCCGGGGACATATCATCCCGAAGGAGCTGGACAGGGAAACCACGACCAAGTTCTTGGAAGCCTGCGAACAGTTCGAGCGCATCATGAACGACAGCGGGCTTGTCAGGCTGCGCCGCCTCTCCACCGATGAGATTGTGGGTACTGAGGGAAATACGGGACTTATTGAACGCTACTTCTCGCTCATGTCGGAAGGTGACACCACCTTGCAGGACATCGAGCTTTCGGCAAGGGAGATGCGCATCGGCGACAACCGCCTGTGTCTGCACACCCTCTCCGACGCGGAAGACCTGCCGGGCAAGGTGGCTACCGACACCCGTTACGAGAAGCTCTCCACCGACCGGAGTGACTGCCGACTGTCATTCGCCTCCCCGGTGGGGCTTCTGCTCTCCTGCAACCATATCTACAACCAGTATGTGCTGATAGACAACAGTGAGGAAACCTTGCATAAGTTCGAGAAGTCCGCCCGTAACATGCAGTCGCTATCTCGCTATTCAAGGAGCAACAGCATCAACCGCGAGTGGATAGACCAATACCTGAACGAAGCCCATTCCTACGGACTGACCTCGGTACGGGCACACTTCAACGTCATGGCGTGGAGCGACGATGCGGAGGAACTGAAGCATATCAAGAACGACGTGGGCAGCCAGTTGGCAAGCATGGAATGCGTGCCGCGCCACAACACCATCGACTGCCCGACACTCTACTGGGCGGCGATACCCGGCAATGCGGCGGACTTCCCGGCGGAAGAGAGTTTCCACACCTTCATCGAACAGGCGGTGTGCCTGTTCACAGAGGAAACCAACTACCGCAACTCGCTCTCGCCCTTCGGCATCAAGATGGTGGACAGGCTCACGGGAAAACCGCTGCACCTTGACATCTCCGACCTGCCCATGAAGCGGGGTATCACGACCAACCGCAACAAGTTCGTGCTGGGTCCTTCGGGCAGCGGCAAGTCTTTCTTCATGAACCACCTCGTGCGCCAATATTATGAGCAAGGCGCACATGTGGTATTGGTGGACACGGGAAACTCCTATCAGGGCTTGTGCGGCATGATCCGACGCAAGACAGGCGGAGCGGACGGCGTGTATTTCACCTACACGGAAGAGAAGCCCATATCGTTCAACCCGTTCTACACCGACGATTACATCTTCGACGTGGAGAAGAAGGACAGCATCAAGACCCTGCTGCTGACGCTCTGGAAGTCGGAGGACGACAAGGTGACAAAGACGGAGAGCGGCGAGCTGGGCAGTGCCGTGAGTGCCTATATTGAGCGCATCCAATCCGACCGTAGCATCGTGCCGTCGTTCAACACCTTCTACGAGTATATGCGTGACGACTACCGCAAGGAACTGGCACAGCGTGACATCAAGGTGGAGAAGTCCGACTTCAACATCGACAACATGCTCACCACCATGCGGCAGTATTACCGGGGCGGACGCTACGACTTCCTGCTCAACTCCACGGAGAACATCGACCTGCTCGGCAAGCGGTTCATTGTCTTCGAGATAGATTCGATTAAGGAAAACCGCGAACTGTTCCCCGTCGTGACCATCATCATCATGGAAGCCTTCATCAACAAGATGCGGCGACTAAAAGGGGTACGGAAACAGCTTATTGTGGAAGAGGCTTGGAAGGCTCTCTCTTCAGCGAACATGGCTGAATATCTGCGCTATATGTACAAGACGGTCAGAAAATATTACGGCGAGGCAATCGTGGTGACGCAGGAGGTGGACGACATCATTTCCTCTCCCGTGGTCAAGGAGAGCATCATCAACAACTCCGACTGCAAGATACTTCTCGACCAGCGCAAGTACATGAACAAGTTCGACCAGATACAGGCGTTGCTCGGACTGACGGAAAAGGAGAAAGGGCAGATACTCTCCATCAACATGGCGAACAACCCTTCACGGCTCTACAAGGAGGTGTGGATAGGCTTGGGTGGCACACAATCGGCGGTCTATGCCACCGAGGTCAGTGCAGAAGAATATCTGGCGTACACCACCGAGGAAACGGAGAAAGTGGAGGTTTACCGTCTGGCGGAGAAGTTGGGCGGCGACATCGAAGCCGCCATCCGGCAACTTGCCGAGAAGCGGAGAACCAAAAGTTAATCATTTAATCATCAGCTAAAAACAAGAAATGCGTATGAATTTATCAAAAGTTAAAATGCTGCAAGTCAGCAAGTGCCTGATCGGATTGGCGGTCATGATGCTGCAATCCTGCGATGTGGTCGATAACCGCCGTGATATGCTGTGCGGGAACTGGGAGAGCGTGGAGGGGAAGCCCGATGTGCTTATCTACAAGGAGGGCGAAGCCTACAAGGTGACGGTGTTCCGCCGGAGCGGTCTGCGCCGCAAGCTGAAACCGGAAACCTATCTCTTGCAGGAGGAAAACGACAACCTGTTCATGAACACCGGCTTCCGCATCGACGTGTCCTACAACGAGGCAACGGACGTGCTGACCTTCTCGCCGGGCGGCGACTATGTGCGGGTGAAACCGCAGCCGGGACACCCGACAGAAGAATAACAACCACTAAAATCCAAAGTAACATGAGAACAAGAATAACAATGATTATCTGCCTGTGCCTGCTTTTCGCAGGCAGGGCAAGCGCACAGTGGGTCGTAAGCGATCCGGGCAATCTGGCGCAGGGTATCATCAATGCCTCCAAAAACATCATCCATACCTCCAAGACTGCCACGAACATGGTGAGCAACTTTCAGGAAACGGTGAAAATCTATCAGCAGGGCAAAAAGTATTACGATGCCCTCAAATCGGTGAACAATCTCGTCAAGGACGCCCGCAAGGTGCAGCAGACCATCCTGATGGTAGGCGACATCACCGACATTTATGTAAACAGTTTCCAAAGGATGCTCCGTGATGGAAATTTCAGACCAGAAGAGCTGTCGGCAATCGCTTTCGGTTACACGAAACTGCTGGAAGAGAGCAACGAAGTATTGACGGAACTGAAGAATGTGGTGAACATCACCACGCTCTCCATGACCGACAAGGAGCGCATGGACGTGGTGGAACGCTGCTACTCCAAAATGAAGCGTTACCGCAACCTTGTGAGCTATTACACCAACAAGAACATCTCCGTGAGTTATCTGCGTGCGAAGAAAAAGAACGACCTCGACCGCATCATGGGGCTGTACGGGAACATGAACGAAAGATACTGGTAAGCCTATGGAGTTCGATAACCTTCATCAGATTTTACGCTCACTTTATGAGCAGATGATGCCGCTATGTGGGGACATGGCTGGTGTGGCGAAAGGCATCGCCGGGCTGGGTGCGCTGTTCTACGTCGCCTACCGGGTATGGCAGTCGCTGGCGAGAGCTGAACCGATAGACGTATTCCCGATGCTCCGTCCTTTTGCCATCGGTCTGTGCATCATGTTCTTCCCGACTGTGGTGCTGGGCACGATAAACAGCATCCTCTCACCCGTCGTACAGGGCACGGCAAAGATGCTGGAGGCGGAAACGCTGGACATGAACCGATACCGGGAGCAGAAGGACAAACTGGAATACGAGGCGATGGTACGCAACCCCGAAACCGCCTACCTCGTGTCCAACGAGGAATTTGACAAGCAACTGGAGGAACTCGGCTGGTCGCCCTCCGACATGGTGACGATGGCGGGAATGTATATCGACCGGGGAATGTACAACATGAAGAAGAGCATCCGCGACTTCTTCCGCGAGATACTCGAACTGCTGTTCCAAGCCGCCGCCCTCGTGATAGACACCGTCCGCACCTTCTTTCTCGTGGTGCTGGCGATTCTCGGTCCGATAGCCTTCGCCCTGTCGGTATGGGACGGTTTCCAAAACACGCTCACGCAGTGGATATGCCGCTATATACAGGTCTATCTGTGGCTACCGGTATCGGACATGTTCAGCACCATACTGGCGAAGATACAGGTTCTGATGCTGCAAAACGACATCGAGCGGATGCAGGCAGACCCGAACTTCTCGCTGGATTCGAGCGACGGGGTGTATATCGTATTCCTCTGCATCGGCATCATCGGCTACTTTACCATTCCCACCGTTGCGGGCTGGATTATCCAAGCCGGAGGCATGGGCGGTTACGGTCGCAACGTGAACCAGATGGCGGGACGAGCCGGAAGCATGGCGGGCAGCGTGGCGGGTGCAGCCGCAGGAAACGCAGTCGGACGTGTCGGCAAATTGCTGAAATAATCAATGTGCAATCATAAATTGGAAAATATAAATGGAATTCAAATCACTTAGAAACATCGAATCGTCGTTCAGGCAGATACGCCTGTTCGGTATCGTCTTCCTCTCGCTGTGCGCCGTGGTGACGGTGTGGAGCGTGTGGAACTCCTACCGTTTCGCAGAGAAGCAACGGGAGAAAATCTATGTGCTGGACAACGGCAAGAGCCTGATGCTCGCCTTGTCTCAGGATTTGTCGCAGAACCGCCCGGCGGAGGCACGGGAACATGTGCGCCGTTTCCACGAGATGTTCTTCACGCTATCACCTGAAAAAAGCGCGATTGAACACAACGTGAAACGTGCCTTGCTGCTGGCGGACAAGAGCGTGTACCACTATTATTCGGACTTCGCGGAGAAGGGGTACTACAACCGCATCATCGCCGGGAACATCAACCAAGTGCTGAAGGTGGACAGCGTGGTGTGCGACTTCAACGCCTATCCCTACCGTGCCGTGACCTACGCCACACAGAAAATCATCCGGCAGAGCAACGTCACCGAGCGCAGCCTCGTGACCACCTGCCGCCTGCTGAACGCATCGCGGTCGGATGACAACCCGAACGGTTTTACCATCGAGGGTTTCACCATCATTGAGAACAAGGATTTACAGACTATCAAACGGTAACAGGACATGAAAAGTATCAGAAAATCAATGTGGGGCATGTATTGGAAACTCCACGACAAACGGAAACGCTTGGCGGCAAGTCTCAAAGGGTATCTGGACGGCTTGCCGCCGGAAACACGCCGCCGCATCGTGCTGGGGATGTTCGCCGCCTTCGCGGTGCTTGCCCTTTACACCTTCGGCAGAGCCGTCTATGACATCGGCAGGAACGACGACTCACATATGGAAACGGGACACGCCGGACGGGTGGAACTGCCGACCCCGGCGGAAACAGGCAATCACTTAACACCTTATTTATATGGAACAGACAAAGAATGAACCGACGAAAGAGAACAAAGCTGCTCCCGAAACGGGGAAACCGAAAAAGGAGCGCGAACCGCTGACAGAGGCGCAACGGCTGAAACGGCAGAAGATGATCGTGCTGCCCGCTATGGTGTTGGTGTTCATCGGGGCGATGTGGCTGATATTCGCCCCGTCCTCCGGCAAGGAGCAACCGCCGGGAACGGACGGATACAACACCGAGATGCCCGACGCTGACAAGGCGAACCGGCAGATTATCGGCGACAAGCTGAAAGCCTACGAGCATGGGGAGATGGAAGAGCGTCAGGAGAGCCGCAACCGTGCCATCGGGCAGCTGGGCGACATGTTCGACCGCGAGATAGCGGGAACGGAGAACGGAGTGGACTTCGACCTCGCCAATCCGGGCGGCAAGGAAGAAAGGGCAAAGCCAGCCACGCCGCAGACCATCCAGTCCTCCGCAGCCGCCTACCGTGACCTGAACGCCACGCTCGGAAACTTCTACGACCAGCCGAAAAACGACAATGCGGAGATGGACGAATTGTTGGAGCGCATCGCATCGCTGGAGTCGGAACTGGAAAGCGAGAGGGGCAAGGCTTCCTCTATGGACGAGCAGGTGGCTCTTATGGAGAAGTCCTACGAGCTGGCGGCAAAGTACATGGGCGGTCAGAACGGAGGACAGCCATCGGCGGAACAGAGGGCAGAGCCAACTACCGTGCAGAAAGGGAAGAAGAACAAGGCAATGCCTATCAGACAGGTGGAGCATCAAGTAGTTTCTTCACTCTCACAGCCTATGAGTAACGCGGAGTTTGTCGCCGCCTTATCGCAGGAACGCAACCGGGGTTTCAACACGGCTGTCGGCACGGCGGAGGTATTGGACAGGAACACCATACCGGCGTGCGTGCATGGGGCGCAGAGCGTGACGGACGGGCAGACGGTAAGGCTGCGCCTGCTGGAGCCTATGGCGGTGGCAGGCAGGACAATACCCCGGGGTGCGGTGGTGGTCGGCACGGGCAAGATACAGGGTGAGCGGCTCGACATCGAGATTACCTCGCTGGAATACGACGGCACGATTATCCCCGTGGAGCTTGCGGTCTATGACACGGACGGACAGCCCGGCATCTTCATCCCGAACTCGATGGAGATGAACGCCGTCCGGGAGGTCGCCGCCAACATGGGCGGCTCGCTGGGAAGCAGCATCAACATCTCCACCAATGCCGGGGCGCAGCTCGCCTCCGACTTGGGCAAGGGGCTGATACAAGGCACGAGCCAGTACATCGCCAAAAAGATGCGAACCGTCAAGGTGCATCTGAAAGCCGGGTACAGGGTCATGCTTTACCAAGAAAAATATTGAAAACAATAAAAATTACCACTAAAATCCAAAAGTAATGAGAAAAGTAATCATCATGTTTGCCCTCGCTATGGGCATCATAACTGCCAACGCGCAGGAGAATGTAACCGTTGAAACGACCAACGGAAGTGAACAACCGACCTTGACGAAGGAGGTCTATCCGCAGAAGGAGGCGGACGGCGACCTATATCACGGGCTGTCACGCAAGCTGACCTTCGACCGCATGATACCGCCGCACGGTCTGGAAGTGACCTACGACAAGACCGTCCACGTCATTTTTCCGGCGGAGGTGCGCTATGTCGATTTAGGCTCGCCCGACCTGATTGCCGGGAAAGCCGACGGAGCGGAGAACATCATCCGTGTGAAGGCTACCGTAAGGAATTTTCCCAACGAAACGAATATGTCCGTCATCACGGAGGACGGCAGTTTCTACACCTTCAACGTGAAGTACGCCGCCGAACCGCTGTTGCTCAACGTGGAGATGTGCGACTTCATCCATGACGGCAGCACGGTGAACCGCCCGAACAACGCGCAGGAAATCTATCTGAAAGAGCTGGGCAGCGAAAGCCCGATGCTGGTGCGCCTTATCATGAAGTCCATCCACAAACAGAACAAGCGCGAGGTGAAGCATATCGGCTGCAAGCGTTTCGGCATCCAATACCTGTTGAAAGGCATCTACACGCACAACGGCTTGCTTTATTTCCACACGGAGATAAAGAACCAGAGCAACGTGCCTTTCGATGTGGACTACATCACTTGGAAAATCGTGGACAAGAAGGTTGCGAAGCGTACTGCCGTGCAGGAGCAGATTATTCTGCCGCTCCGCGCGCAGAACTACGCCACCCTCGTGCCGGGCAAAAAGAGCGAGCGCACGGTCTTCACGATGGCGAAGTTCACCATCCCCGATGACAAGTGCCTCGTGGTGGAATTGAACGAGAAGAACGGCGGCCGTCACCAGTCCTTCGTGATTGAGAACGAGGATTTGGTACGCGCGGGTACCATCAACGAACTTCAAGTACGCTGACCATGAGAAAGTACATCGCAATAATCATCGCGTCGCTTGCCCTTTTTACAGGGCAGGCGCACGCCCAGCGGTGTCTGCCGAAGATGCAGGGCATCGAGGTGAGGGCGGACATGGCGGACGGCTTCAATCTCGGCGGCAAGGACGGCGGGTACAGCTTCGGGGCGGCTCTCTCCACCTACACGAAGAAGGGGAACAAGTGGGTGTTCGGTGGCGAATACCTGTTGAAGAACAATCCCTACAAGGACACCAAGATACCCGTGGCGCAGTTCACGGCGGAGGGCGGCTATTACTTCAAGATACTGTCGGACGCCCGAAAGATTGTTTTCGTCTATGCCGGGGCTTCGGCTCTCGCCGGATATGAGGCGGTAAATTGGGGGAAGAAGGTGCTGCATGACGGCTCCACGCTGCACGACCGGGACGCCTTCATCTACGGCGGTGCGCTGACGCTCGATGTGGAGTGTTACGTGGCAGACCGTATCGCCCTGCTTGCCAACCTGCGGGAGCGTTGCCTTTGGGGTGGCGACACACGGAAGTTCCACACGCAGTTCGGGGTCGGTATCAAGTTCATCATCAACTGACACGGGCATGGAAAGGACGGAAATAGATGCTGTCAGAAGGATGCCGCTTGCGGATTTTCTCGCACGGCTGGGGCATGAGCCTGTCAGAAGGAGCGGTAACGAGCTGTGGTATCTTGCCCCGTACAGGGGCGAGCGCACATCCTCTTTCCGTGTGAACGTGGCGAAACAGCTCTGGTACGACTTCGGTTTGGGCAAGGGCGGCGACATCTTCACGCTTGCCGGGGAGTTTCTGCAAAGCGATGACTTCATGAAGCAAGCGAAGTTCATAGCGGAAGCCGCCAATATGACGGTTGCCGGATGGGAAAAGCCCGTCTATCTCTCGAAGCCGACCGAATCCGTTTTTGAGGATGTGGAGGTCGCTCCGCTGCTCCGCTCACTGCTGACGGAGTATTTAGAGGAACGGGGCATCCCTTACGCCATCGCATCCCGTCACTGCTGCCGCTTGAACTACGGTGTGCGTGGGAAACGGTATTTTGCCGTTGGCTTTCCGAACATGGCAGGTGGCTATGAAGTCAGAAGCCGATATTTCAAGGGTTGCATACCTCCGAAGTCTGTATCACTGGTAAAGGCGAATGACATCCCGGCTGACGAGTGCCTCGTGTTCGAGGGCTTCATGGACTTTCTCTCTGCCGTGACGCTTGGTGTAACCGGTAACGCTGACTGTCTTGTGCTGAACTCAGTCGCCAACGTGGAGAAGGCGGCGGGATTGCTGGACGGATACGGGCGCATCGGCTGCTTCCTCGACCGTGACGAAGCCGGACGGCGGACGCTTGCCGCACTTACCATGCGATACGGGGAACGTGTCACCGACCGTTCCTCCCTCTATGACGGTTGCAAGGACTTGAACGAGTACCTGCAACTGACAACGAAAAAACAGAAAAACAACCATCTAAAAATCGAAGAACAATGAACATACTGAACAACAGAAACAAGAGAACATCAATATTCAAGGCAGTGGCGTTATGCCTGATAGCCGCCATGTCATTCACCCTCGTGTCATGTGACGATGACATGGACATCCAGCAGTCCTATCCCTTCACGGTGGAGGTCATGCCCGTGCCGAACAAGGTAGTAAAGGGGCAGACAGTGGAAATCCGCTGTGAACTGAAAAAGGAGGGCGACTTTTCGGGTACGCTCTATACCATCCGCTATTTCCAGTTCGAGGGGGAAGGCTCGCTCAAAATGGATAACGGCATCACCTTCCTGCCTAACGACCGCTACCTGCTGGAGAACGAAAAGTTCCGCCTGTACTACACGGCGGAGGGCGAAGAGGCGCACAACTTTATTGTGGTGGTGGAGGACAACTTCGGCAACTCCTTCGAGCTGGAATTTGACTTCAACAACCGGAATGTAAAGGATGACGGTTTGACCATCGTTCCCATCGGCAACTTCAGCCCCTTGCTGAAATGATGCGTGTATTCATGGTAATGCTCTGTTCGCTTATGGCGGTCTGTTCCGTGTCCGCACGGATCAGCCGCCGAGAGGGAATGGACGGGCAGGCGGCAATCTACCGTTTGCCACTTTTCGAGAGGGCGGTGTGCTGCACGAAATATTTTGAGGGCTGGCACTCGGAAAAACACCACCCATACGTGGGTTGGGGTCACAAAATTCTGCCGGACGAAAGATATTCGGCACGAACCATGACGAAGCGGCAGGCGGACGTGCTTCTGCGGAAAGACTTGCGGAAGTTCTGCGCGATGTTCCGGCAGTTCGGGAAAGACAGCCTTTTACTCGCCACGCTTGCCTACAACGTGGGTCCATACCGGCTTTTGGGTAGCAAGACAATCCCCAAAAGCACCTTGATAAAGAAGTTGGAGGCTGGCGACAGGAACATCTACCATGAATATATTGCTTTTTGCAGTTACAAGGGAAAACGCCATGCCATGCTGCTCACACGGAGAAAGGTGGAGTTTGCGCTGCTGTATATCCCGTGATTGATGCAAAATTCGTAAAAAAAATAATTACCTCTGTTTTATAATTCAAGAGCAGGGGTAATTATGTATCACCTCAATATTACTTTAGTTGTATTATTTTATGATAACATTTTGTCATTCAGTATAAAATGCCTAATTTTGCGTCCAAAGACAGAACAATTATGAATAATAAATTAAATATAAAAATAGAACAATTAAAGAACATCAATAATATTGAGTTAAATCTACCAATAGAAACAGGACTTTATGCTATAACTGGAGCTAATGGAACAGGCAAAAGTACTATCATGACAGTCATTTCTAAGGTTGTACGTAACTCTGCATTCAATGTTTTTCAACCTCATGATTATTCATCTAATAGTAAAATCACAATATCCTATGATGGAAAAGAAAATTCTTGGACAAAAGCCAGTAGAGGATGGAGTTGTAGTTCAACTGATATAATATCTCTAAAAGGTTTTTATGAAGGTAGCATAATACATGGAATGCGTTTTATAGATGCAAATTATGATACATTACTAAAAGCTGAAAGAGTTAATAATACAATTTTAACTGATGCAGATTCGTTTGTTTCGCGCAATTTAAGTTATATTTTGCATGGAAATTATGATTTCTATACAAATCTTAAACGCATTAAAAATAGAACATTAGCACAACTTAAAGCGTTCAAAGGAATTCCATATTTCATTGAAGGAACTAATGGAATAGTTAATCAGTTTTGTATGAGTGCAGGAGAAAATATGTTGATTAGCTTATTGCATATGTTGAATGTTGTCATTGTTCGCCCTGCAAAGTCTGAAGATGTACGGCTTATATTGATAGATGAAATTGAATTAGCATTGCATCCATCTGCAATCATGAGGTTAGTTGATTTTTTGCAAAAATTGGCTACAGAGTATAATCTTGCTATATATTTTTCAAGTCATTCAATAGAATTACTTAGGAAAATAAAGCCTTCAAATATTTTTCATTTACAAAAGGAGTTGGATAATATCGCTATTGTAAATCCATGTTATCCATCATATGCAACACGAGATATTTATCAACATTCGGGATACGATTTTCTTATTTTAGTAGAGGATGTGTTGGCTAAATATATATTGGAGAATATAATTGATGAAAATGCCTTGTATAAAAGTAAATTGATTAATATTCTACCAAGTGGTGGTTGGGAGAATGTGGGCGCACCCGACAAACCCTGTGGAGGGCTGTGCAGATGCTAACCCAAAAACTGAGTTGCCAAACGATACATGATTGCCCAAAAGTAGTACCTTTGCACTATGAATCAGAATGGCAATAAAAATATGTATGAGGGCCTCGCCTCATATTTCCTCCCCGAAGGAGTTCTTAAATATTTCGAGGTGACAGACTTTGCAACACAGCGTACTCTGGACAAGGATGTTCTTTACACAACAGAGCTTCACATCTATCTGGATGAGCGCGACAATCGCACACCAGACATGAAGGATTCCGTGAGCAATGGTTTTGGGGAAGAATCATGTTTACTTGACTATCCAGCCCGAGACAAGAAGGCGGTACTTCACATACGAAGAAGGCGTTGGACAATGCCGGATGGCACAACAAGAAGTGTTGACCTTGACAAGGAGTTTGAACTGAAGCATAAGGGCACTCGATACGCGAAGGACTTCGCGCTTTTTTTAAAGAGGGCGAATGGACTCTGAGACGATAACCGCTCGTCAGATTGGTTATACGTACATGATTAACAGCTCCACGTTTGCCAAAAGATACAAGGACGCCCTGAGTAACTTCGAGACGTGGGAGCAGAAGGATCACGCATCCAAGTGGATTCTTATTCCGCAAAACGTAGGTAAGGAGCAAGGCATAGACGAGACCTCCCTCCAGGGCGAACTGTACACTATCGTTCACAACAAGGATGCCCATGGTCGCAAGGGTGCAATCATAGCAGTAGTCAAGGGAACGAATCCTGCTGACGTACTGAAGGTTCTCATGCAACTACCTGCAGATAAGCGTGAAATGGTTGAGAATATCACGATGGATCTCTCAGATTGCATGCGTGTCATAGCCCGAGAGGCATTCCCTAAAGCCACAGTCATACGTGACTGCTTCCATGTCGTAAAACGCGGTGGAGAGGGCTGCGAAGAGATACGCCTGCGCCTGAAACGAAAAGCCGTAAAGGAGGCGAACAGACAGAAGGCAGAGTTTCGCAAATACCTCGAAAATCTGGCAGCGCAGAGAAAGGCTTACCGCGAGCGAATGAGGAAAAGGCATGGGAAGAACTGGAAGAAGAGCAAGCGCGGAAGAAAGCCTATGAGGCTGAACACTCGCTTTGAACCCAAAAGGCTTGAAAATGGCGAGACTCTTGTAGAGGCACAGACACGATGTCGCAAGCAATTGTCCATGAGCCGAGAGAAGTGGAGCGCAACGCAGAAAAAGCGTGCGAAGATACTTTTCGCACTCTACCCAAAACTTGAAGAAGCATACAATCTGATCAACTCCCTTAGAGCCATATTCAGAAACAAGAAACTCACAAAGGAGACTGCCAAACAGAATTTCAAGGGGTGGTATGAGAAAGTGGCTTCCTGCACTCTGCGTGAAATCAAGTCCGTACGCGATACCATCAGATTCTATGAGGATGAAATCCTGAACTACTTTGACGGACGTAAGACTAACGCTTCAGCTGAATCGTTGAACTCAAAGATCAAATGCTTTCGTGCACAAGTAAAAGGAGTCATAGACATACCATTCTTCATGTATCGTTTAGCAACAGTTTTGGGTTAGCATCTGCACGGCCTACTCCACAGGGTTTGTCGGGTGCGCCNNNNGGGCGCACCCGACAAACCCTGTGGAGGGCTGTGCAGATGCTAACCCAAAAACTGAGTTGCCAAACGATACATGATTGCCCAAAAGTAGTACCTTTGCACTATGAATCAGAATGGCAATAAAAATATGTATGAGGGCCTCGCCTCATATTTCCTCCCCGAAGGAGTTCTTAAATATTTCGAGGTGACAGACTTTGCAACACAGCGTACTCTGGACAAGGATGTTCTTTACACAACAGAGCTTCACATCTATCTGGATGAGCGCGACAATCGCACACCAGACATGAAGGATTCCGTGAGCAATGGTTTTGGGGAAGAATCATGTTTACTTGACTATCCAGCCCGAGACAAGAAGGCGGTACTTCACATACGAAGAAGGCGTTGGACAATGCCGGATGGCACAACAAGAAGTGTTGACCTTGACAAGGAGTTTGAACTGAAGCATAAGGGCACTCGATACGCGAAGGACTTCGCGCTTTTTTTAAAGAGGGCGAATGGACTCTGAGACGATAACCGCTCGTCAGATTGGTTATACGTACATGATTAACAGCTCCACGTTTGCCAAAAGATACAAGGACGCCCTGAGTAACTTCGAGACGTGGGAGCAGAAGGATCACGCATCCAAGTGGATTCTTATTCCGCAAAACGTAGGTAAGGAGCAAGGCATAGACGAGACCTCCCTCCAGGGCGAACTGTACACTATCGTTCACAACAAGGATGCCCATGGTCGCAAGGGTGCAATCATAGCAGTAGTCAAGGGAACGAATCCTGCTGACGTACTGAAGGTTCTCATGCAACTACCTGCAGATAAGCGTGAAATGGTTGAGAATATCACGATGGATCTCTCAGATTGCATGCGTGTCATAGCCCGAGAGGCATTCCCTAAAGCCACAGTCATACGTGACTGCTTCCATGTCGTAAAACGCGGTGGAGAGGGCTGCGAAGAGATACGCCTGCGCCTGAAACGAAAAGCCGTAAAGGAGGCGAACAGACAGAAGGCAGAGTTTCGCAAATACCTCGAAAATCTGGCAGCGCAGAGAAAGGCTTACCGCGAGCGAATGAGGAAAAGGCATGGGAAGAACTGGAAGAAGAGCAAGCGCGGAAGAAAGCCTATGAGGCTGAACACTCGCTTTGAACCCAAAAGGCTTGAAAATGGCGAGACTCTTGTAGAGGCACAGACACGATGTCGCAAGCAATTGTCCATGAGCCGAGAGAAGTGGAGCGCAACGCAGAAAAAGCGTGCGAAGATACTTTTCGCACTCTACCCAAAACTTGAAGAAGCATACAATCTGATCAACTCCCTTAGAGCCATATTCAGAAACAAGAAACTCACAAAGGAGACTGCCAAACAGAATTTCAAGGGGTGGTATGAGAAAGTGGCTTCCTGCACTCTGCGTGAAATCAAGTCCGTACGCGATACCATCAGATTCTATGAGGATGAAATCCTGAACTACTTTGACGGACGTAAGACTAACGCTTCAGCTGAATCGTTGAACTCAAAGATCAAATGCTTTCGTGCACAAGTAAAAGGAGTCATAGACATACCATTCTTCATGTATCGTTTAGCAACAGTTTTGGGTTAGCATCTGCACGGCCTACTCCACAGGGTTTGTCGGGTGCGCCAGAATGTGTTAAAAATGCAAGATGATATTTGTAAGTCAAATTTAGCAGGGGTTGGAACAAAAGTATTAAGTGTTCTTGATGGTGATGTAAAACCGGATTTTGAGCAACTATATAAGCAAAAGGGATTATATACTAATTTAACAATAAATTTTCTGCCAATACATAGTTTGGAAAAATACCTACATGAAAAAATTATTGTAAATAAAGATGCTGATTTTTTCAAGGAAATAGGTGACCGTTTTTTCAAAGTTAAATCACTAAAAGAAGTGGTGGATAGTTTAATCAAAAAGAATGACGACAAGGCGTTTTATAATTACCTCATTAAAAACTTAAAAGAACAAGGAATAGAAGAAAATGTATTTGTTCAAAAAGTTTGTGAAATGATATATCGAAAGGAAGATATGTCTAAACTACTAACATTCTTACAAAAAACATTTCAAAATTAAAATACTTAATGATTATTTCGGAAAAATCCGATGAAGCCGCCAACTTCATTGGATTTTCCGCTTTTCATACATTCGGGATTGTTCCCGTGTCTATCACGCCACCGTCCCTGCAATGCTCAATGCTACCGGGCGTAAACCCCATGCTCCCTATTGCGATGTGGCTAATATAGTCCGCATACTCCTGACCTTGAAAATTCCTTCCCGTAAGGTTTCTGAAAATCATCTTTATGCTTATGCCGTCGTTGCTGTGCAAGATGATTTTTCCGTTCTGTCTGATTGCTTCCATGATTAAAACTTGTTTTTGTAAATTGTATCACAGATTGGAACTTGGGCTTTTTGCTACTTTTGTGCCGCCCACTGCTCACTGACAAAAGTAGCGGGCGGCGATTTTACCGCCCGTTCCTCTTCTTAAAAGCGTGTGTAAAGTCCCGTCACCATCGTGAACATTTCCTCCAGCATATCAAAATAGATACCCTCGTGTACGGCAATGTCCTTCGTCCTGCACTCGAATGTCTTTTTGCTGAATGTCCTGCGGTAGAAGCGCATATTGTAGAGATCTGCCCCCGCATCATAGATGATGTCAAGGCGGTTGGCACTTGTCTTGTTCCTTGCAAGGCTCATCCGTAAGCCGTTGCCCATATTGATGTAATCTCGGCTACCTGTCATGGCGGTAAAGCGTTTTCCACCTATCTGCTGTAATATCGTCTGTGCTATCATATTCGTTGTTTTTAGGGTTTTAAGTGCTGGCGGTGCGGACACCGCCAACTTGTTCAAAATTCTCGCATCTCGGCAATGGGTGTCTGCCGTTGCAGCCACTCCTTCACACACTCCATATTGTACTCGCTCGTGATGACTGCCGTATGGCTGTCGGTGGCGGTGAAACGTGTGCTTTCGTAATCATCTATCCACCCTTTGAGGGTGTCCGTTCCCCACGCTTGGGCATCGTCAAAGATACCGTCCAATGCCGCGATAGGTTCGCTGAATTTGACTATCAGCGTTTGATAGGTCGTGTTCATCGGTTGCCCTCCTTTCCCTGCTTTGCGTTCAGCCACTTGTTCCTTGCGGTTCGGCACTCGTCCAATGTGGGTTTGACACAAGTGAACAGTTCTCCGTCCGTATGGCGGTAGTCGTACTGCACAAGTGTCCGCTTGCGTCTGCCGATACCCGATTGGAAACGCTCATATTTCTCCGTCCCTGCTTCCGTACAGGTGCTTACTCCGTTGATGGTCATTCGTGTTGCCATAATGTTGCTTTTTAGATGATTAAAAATGTACTGACAGAACTCTGTTCTTCATCACTATTTCGGGGTTGCTCGTGTAGCGTTGGTGCAGGTAGAAATGGTGAGAGCCGAAGCCGTAAAGGAAAAACTTGTCAAGTTCGTGCTTCTCGGCAAACTCCTTTACGCTCTTTCTTAATCCCTCCTCACTTGTTGAGAGAGTGAGGAGATTTACAAATTCAAGGAACAAGGTGGGGATTTTATCGTCCCACACACAAATCATGCTTTCGATTCTTACTTCCATATCAATGTTGTTTTAGGGTTTATGCTATGCCGCTTTCATCCGCTCACGGATAAGGTTGGCGTTCTTGTTCACAAGGTCTATGATGCGCTCGTGGTATTCGGTGTCTTGGTTGTACTTGCCGTGGCACTGCACCACCTTGAGTGTCCGCAAATCCACCTCTACGGTTTCAATTATCTCACCGCCAATCCTTGCCGAGAGTATGAGGGTGTCGGCTTTCTTGTAGTATTCACTGCCGAACACGCAGATGTTCTGTGCCTTGCCCTCGCTGTAATACTCGTCTATGCTTTCAAGTACCTTGACGATTATTTCCTCGTCAGTGATTACCAATCCGAAGAATTTGGATTTGTTGGCAATGAAATCCTCCGCATCTTTTTCCCTTTGCAGTTGCCGCTGTTGTTCACGCTCACGCCTTTCAATCTCCCAGCGGCGGCGTTGTTCGGCCCGTTCCTTCTCGTGTATGGCTTCAATCTTTCGAGTTGCGTTGTCGTGTGCCGCCATGAAATCTTCGGGGCAGATGTTCTTCGGGTTGCGGAGGTCTTGACCGAGTTTGTTGAGCATACGCAGATAGTCGCACCACATGGAGAAGTTGTCTATCCGATACTTGTGACGCTTGGCAATCAGATATGATGCCCAGCATTCATCGGCAGTACGGGCATTGAAAAGAAAGTGTTTCATGACCTCAATCTCATCGCCTTTCATAAGGGTTTCAATTCTTGGGTCTGAAAGCAAGGCTTTGAAAAGACGCACGGGGGAAATGCCGTGGAAATCGCCCTTGAAGCCGTTGCGTCTGAGTTGGGGTAATACCCTCATCTTAGGATATGCACAGCTTCTTGCCACAACATCATCGTATAGGCTGTTGTGCGGTCTTATCTCCATCGCGCTGCACAATGCCCATACATCGCAGTAATAGAATGTGAAGCCACGGAGCAACGCCATGTCCGTAACCTTACCGTCGGGTGAAATCCAACGCTGCACAACCTCGTGGCAATAGAAGTGCATCGGCTCGCCTTTCCTGCTCTCGCATCTGACCTGCGCCACACGGATTACCTGATAGCCTTTGCAGGTGGTTATCACGCTGAAATACTGCGTTTCCTTGTAGATACGTTTGCGTGTGTCCTGCACTTTGAGTTTGGCATAGCATTTGGGGCAGGTACAGCCTTCAAGGGTGTCGCACAGTACGCTGTTGCTGTACCACTCGTGACCGCAGTCGGAGCAGGTAATGTTCCCTTTCTTGGTGCGGTAGCCGATATGTTCAATACAGTGGCGGTATGCCCAATCTATTTGTGTCGCTGATATGGGGCGAAGGTTGGCTGAAAGTCTTGCCACCTTTTTCTGTATCTTGGTCTTCGGTTTCATAAGCCTAAATCAAATAATGAGGGTTGGGATTGGGTTACTTTTCTCGCTGGCGGTCTGTTGCGGTTTTGCAACTTGCGGAGTTCCTCCTCTTGGTATCTGCGAGCTGCGTTCTGACGTGCCTCCGCCTTTTCCTCTTCCGTGAGTTCCACAACATGGTTCACCACCACTTGGCAGTTCATAGGTTTGCCCACCTCTATCTCGTTTTCCTCATAGTAGTGGATGGCTTGCCCGAATATCTCTCCGTCCGTGAAGCCGCTGCAACCGCTTTTCTGCACATAGTTCAGAATGTGGGTCACGCACTCGTCTATGTTTTTGGCAGGGTTGCGGTACTTCTTCGCAAAGAGCGTATCTTCCTCCGCCCGCTGTTCCAGATACATTTGTATCGTTCTTTTGAAATGGTCTGTTCCTTTCATATCGCTGTCGTTTTTAGATTGTCTGTTTAAGTCTCTCTCTCCAATAGGTCGGCTCTACCTCGCTGAGAAGGAAGTCCATGAAGTCCCTCCGTGTGTCCTTGTTCAGTTCGTGGTACAATCTTCGGAAAGTTTCAAAATTACCGTTGATGTACGTTTCCACCATATACACGAAGATGTTGTCCACCTCGTAATATCTGCACTGCTGCGCTACCGTCTTGCTGTTTCTCTTTGCCATGTCGGTAAGGGTTAAAGGGTGAATAACCAAAGGATGAAGCCGAAGTAGGCAATGGTGGAAAGGATAGCCACGATTACACCTATCGCCACTCGGAACACTCCGTTTATAATCTCTCTGATGATGTCCCAAAGGATGCCGAACACCCCGAAGGCGGTGCGCATCATCAAGCCGCATATCGCCAACCCGATGTATTGCGCCACTTGTCTGAAATTTGCCGTTGCCGTCATATCTTCGCTGTTTTTGATTTTTTTGTTTTTTATGCGGATTCAAGAGCTGAGGGAGTTGAGTTTCAAACTATCTTATCTGCCTCTCGTTTATCCGACATTTTTTTTATGCGTCTTTCTGTCGCATCGGTCGTTTTCGTTTCGGGTGCTTGAAAAGGTAGGGATTAGGGAATGCAAGGTTTTTCGGGGAAATACTACCCGAAGGGCTGGAGATTTCCGCAGAAAACAGGAGGCTTGACCTTGCTTTCCCGTCCAATCCCGGAATTACCTTTGCGCCCTGAACGAAAATGACTGACTGATGCGGCTCACTGAAAGGCGCAAAATGGAGGTAAACGAAACCAGAGGCAGATTGGGTAGAAAAAACTTCAGGGGAAAATCCGTAAAAAAGGAATCACCAAAAGGAAAAAGACATCACCGGAAGCGTGAAAAGGGCAAACCACAACAAAGGGAGTATGATTGTTTTCCGATCCGACGGGACTTGTCCAGCCGGGTGGCAACAATCATTCTTCCCGGATTGCCCGCTGTGTGTGGCCGCTTGTTTCATTTATGGGGCAGGCTGACACTCTCTGCATTCACTTTCCGCTTCCGGCACAAAAAACAGCTAAAAAAGAAAAATCATCTGGTAGCCCGTAAAAGCACCTCTTGGCATAGACGCAAAAGAAAGGGGCATTGCTTCATCAGTCTAAACATCGTTTAGGCGTGAGGCAATGCCCTTTTCTCTGGCTATGCGGTAGTCGGCACACGTTTGTTCTAAACTCGTTTTGGGCAATGGTGTTCCGACGAACAATACCGCTTTTACGGAAAAACTAATGAATGAGGTGATAAAAAATCCGGGAGTTTATATCAAAATCTCGGATAAAATAGCTACTTTTGCATACAAAGAGTTCTTTGAAGGTTACGCGACGCGCAGAAGGATAATGCAGTAGATAACTAACTAAATCGTAACCTATTACTATCAAGAGCAATTAACCTACGCTCATTTTCAATAAATTACACTCTTTTCGTAACTTCAGGGTGCAAAAATACAACTCTTCGCACTCTGTCACAAGCATATTGGCGTTGATTGTACAAAATGTGCGTTTATTGTATGAGTTGCTGCGCTGGAAGTGTTTTTTGTAATAGATGTTACCCAAAGCAGGCGATGGGACACCGCGGATACCACGTGTTGGGGCAATCGCGCGTTGTGAGGCAGGGTGTTCAAAATAGACATTAAAACGAGATAGTTTGGGGGAATTCTAAGTTACCTGAAACGCACTGCAAAAACGCAAGCACCAAATGCTACTTCAAACGCAAGCACTAAACGCTAACACCAAACGCAAGCAATAAACGCTAACACTAAACGCAACCTCTAAACGCTAACACTAAACGCAAACAACAAGCGCTAACACTAAACGCTAACACTAATGGGGGCGACGCGTCTCGCGTCGGGCATTAAGGCAAAGGCTATTTCGTGTATAGGCATTGCATTTTCCCGACGCGAGACGCGTCGCCCCCATTAGTGTTAGCGTTTGGTGTTAGCGTTTAGTGCTTGCGTTTGATGGTTAAGTCCGTTCGCATGGTTACATTTCATCGGACAGCGCTAATTTATAAAAGAATCAAGACGAGAAATGTTGCATTTGGGGCTTCTTCTATACTACAATAACTTTACTAACCGAGTATCTTGCATCTTACACAAACACATTACAACTCATTGGATATCAACACTTTACTTAGTGTAGGATACTACTAATGTTACCTACACGCAACTTACACAACCTGCACACCGCACATACTGCCACACGACACAAGCACGGGAGGAGGATATTACGGCATAGGGGAGCAGAAAAGTTTGTTGCTCCGATAGATTGTTCTACGTCCCTGTGGCGTATAACCCACCACATACGTGCATACCGACTGCGAGGCAGCGGGGTGTGATGCGTAAGATGTGTGCAGGGGTGTGTAAGATGTTTTGAACACATCTTACACTCTTGAAACCTTTGTGTATCAACTTGTTACGTGCAAAAAGTGTAAGATGGCAGTAAAAGTACACACACTCATTTATAAGGGGGGGCTGACGGGGAGGGGGCAAATATTACACACATGTCTGTAAATCCGAAACTTGAGGTCTGTAAGCCTATGACTTGATTTCCGCGGGACATACTCAAGCACTAAATGCAAGCACTAAATGCAAGCAAGCAACAAACGCTACCTCTAATGGGGGCGACGCGTCTCGAGGCTGCTGAAAAATGCCCCGATGCTGGGCAAGGGAAACTGCTATAAATATTTTCGTATCTCATTGAAAATGAGTAGCTTTACGTCAAACAATACTCTATGATACAGCAGCAACTAGAAATACCACTGAGTCCGTATGCAGGGCTTTATGATATAGTAGTACCGCAAGATGACATATATCGACAGCTTGACAGGCTGGTCGATTTCTCTTTCGTTTATAAAGAAATAGGCAAAAACTATTCATGGAAGAAAGGGCGCTTTGCAGAAGACCCTGTCCGTATGTTCAAGTACTTGCTGATTAAGATTATTGATAAACTCTCAGACAGGCGCGTAGTTGCAAATACACTCGTAAATCTGTCACTCAAGAGGTTTCTCAGATTAAGGCCGGAAGAGACAAACATAATAGATGCAAGTACACTCTCAAAGTTTCGCAAACTTCGCTTTGAAGATGTTGATGTCCTCAATGTCCTGATTGCAAAGACTCTAAAAATAGCCAAGGATAATGGACTTCTGAAAGGGAATACAATCCTTGTGGATGCCACCCATGTTACTGCCAGGGCTGTACGTTATGACAGCAAGGATTATATCATACACAGAGTGAACACGCTTGTCCGCCATCTCGTAAAAGTCCACGACTGGAAAGTGGAGGACCTCCCCCCACGACCTGAGAAGGATGCCGACACTGCTGCCTGGATTCAGGCAGGAAAGGCGCTTGTCGCATATATAAAGGAACAGCCTGCGTTACGCAGTGTTTCGGTTGTCATGAATTTGTATGAACTTCTGGAGGAGGCAATGGAAGACGCTGAGGAGAGCAGCTATCTTTCAATGGACCGTGATGCAAAAGTCGGACACAAGTCAACGGAAAAGCCCTTCTTTGGCTCAAAAGTGCATATGGGAGTGGAGAGCGAAACAAGGCTGATAACGGCTGCACATATCACCTCCGGAGACAGGCCCGATGAGAAATGTCTGGGCGAGGTGGTGGAACAAAGCCGAAAGAATGGAATGGAAGTCAAGGAGGTTGTAGGCGACAAGGCATACAGTTCTACAGAGAACCTTGAAATGTCAAAGAAACGCAAAGAAGAAAATCCAGCGGGTGAGTTCACCCTTTATTCGCGACTCCACAATAACATAACCTACGGCATACGCAAGGATGACGGATTCACATTCAACAAAGATGCAGACACCGTAGTGTGTCCCAACGGGCACTTGGCAAAAAGCAAGAGGTATAAGAAAAAACGCAGAGGGCGTAGTGCGGCATGGGAGTACAGCTTTGATATAAACAAATGCAAGGAATGTCCATTGCGTGAGAAGTGCTTTAAGGCTGGATCTAAGAAACGCACGTACAGTGTGAGAGAGCTGTCAGATCTTCACAGGGAATATATAAAATTCCAGAAGACAGATGAGTTCAAAGAGAAAATGCGGCAACGATATAAGATTGAAGCAAAGAACTCAGACCTCAAGCACAACTGCAATTTAGAGCGTGCCGAATCATTTGGCAAACATTGTTTGACGATGCAAACAGCATTGTCTGTTTTTGCATGCAATATAAAGACCATTTTACGCCTGATTAACGCCAAAAAATAAGGAAATGACAGGATAGAAGTAACATATTACAAATATGAACTACAGGAATGCATACAAAGCCATATAAGGCCATGTTTTTCCCAATTTCATATTTCAGAGGCATCGATTAAAGTCTCCCATACGAGCCTAAAATAGGCTCGAAATGGAAGATTTAACTCTATAAACCGCTATTTTGTCAGCAGCCTCGTCTCGCGTCGGGCATTAAGGCAAAGGTTCATACACACAGGCTCACACGCAGCGCTAATTACACGCTTGTCTGTGAACTTTTGCCTTAAAATCCCGACGCGAGACGCGTCGCCCCCATTAGAGGTAGCGTTTGTTGCTTGCATTTAGTGCTTGCGTTTAGAGCTTGCGTTTAGAGCTTGCGCTTTTCTTGACTTCATTGCTTTTCATCTGCACTTATGTCTTAACGGTAAGCACCACAAGGGCGAACAGCCCTTAAAGCACAGAACAAGGTTTTCTGCACACCGGCCTCAGCCTGGACTTTTGCATAAAAAAGAGAAGAGCAAGGCGGGCACATTACGTTGTTGTGCTAACCTTGCTCTTCTCTCTTTTATGTCTTGAATTTATTACTTGTGCAAGCGGTTTATGATGCGCTTCACACGACCCTTCTTCTTGTTTTGTCCGTAGCCATAACCGTAGCCGTAGCCATAACCATAGCCGTAACGCTTGTCGACATTGACATCGTTAACCACAACGGTAAGGTTGTTGAAACGGTGTTCCTGATACATGCGTTCGAAGTCGGGCAGGAAATCGCGATTTTGCACTCCGGCACGCAACACAAAGATGGTGATGTCTGACTCGCGGTTGACGATGCTGGCATCGGCCACTGAGAACATTGGAGTTGAGTCGATGATGATGTGGTCGTACATCTGACGCAACTGCTGCATGAGTTGGTGCAGACGGTCGCTCATGAGCAACTCTGTGGGGTTGGGCGGTGTTGGGCCCGACGGCAAGAAGTCTACTCCCTTTACAACGGCATCGGTGCGAATGAGGTCTGCCACCTGTGTGTGGTCGTCAGAAAGGTAGGTGGTAAGGCCGAATGTGTGGCCAAAACTCTCGCTCAGCGTGCGCTTGCGAATGTCGCCGTCGATTACAAGCACCCGTTTGCCTGCCATGGCCAAGATGGCGGCCATATTGCGCGCAACGAAACTCTTGCCCTGACCGGGAGTGGTTGAGGTGGTCATCATCACCTGCGTTGAATGGCGCATGTAGCCAAGGCTGAAACGTATGATGCGGAATGCCTCTACCACGGGGTCGTCGCTGCTGAGGTCGGTAATGAGCGACTTGTTGTTGTTGGCATTCTTCATGCGGGGCACCTCGCCAAGCACCGGTATGGTGGTTGCGTTTTCAATGTCCTTGCGGCCATGTATGGCTACATCGAGCATATAGCGGAGCCACAACACGAAGGCCGGTATGCAGAGTCCGATAATAAGGCTCACGAGCAGAATGACAAGGCTGCGGGGGCTGACTTGCTGATTGCCAATGGGGCCCTCAACCAATCGCACATTGGCCTCGTTGATGGCTTGCTGCAAGGCTACCTCCTCACGCTTGTTGAGCAAATAGGTGTAGAGTGCCTCCTTGAGCGACTGCTGGCGCTGTATGTCGAGGCCCTGCTTCTCCTGTTCGGGAGCACCTGCCATGCGACCTGTGAGCATGTTTTCGTTGGCACGTGCAGCCTGCAAGCGCACTTCGAGCGAATTAACATAACTGCGCAACGACGAGGCTATGGCTTGACGCATCTGTGCAAGCTGGCGGTCCATTTCGCGCACCACGGCCTGGTTTTCGCTTGAGTTGGCCACCATGGTGTTGCGCTTGTTCATTTGGTCGTTGTAGGCCGCAATCTGGGTGTTGAACGAAGCATCTCCCACATTGAGGGCGGGTATGAGGTCGTGGCTGTTGGAGTGTGTGTGCAGGTACTCGTCAAGGTATTTGGCCACATTGAGCTGCGTTTCAGCCTGCAGGCTCTGCTGGCGGGCGGTCGAACTCTCGTCGATCATGGCCTGCGGTGTCTTGTCGAAATCGACAAGCTGGTTGCGCTTTTTGAAACTTGCCAGTTGATTTTCGACGCTGCTGAGTTCGCGGCCAATAATTTGTATGCGGTCGTCGATAAACTTGGCAGTGTTGAGTGCCACGCGGTTTTTGTTTTCAACCACGTCTTCCTTATACGTGTCATAGAGTGTGGCCAGCACCTGGTCGGCACGCTCTACGTTGGTGTCGTTGCAGTTGAGCACAATGAGCGATGTCTCTTTGTCGTACTCGCTGGCAGAGAGCATTTTTAAGAAACGCGCTGCGGCCTTTTCCTTCGACAAGCGGTCTACCTCGATGGTTTCGTCTGTCCAACGGCCGAACCCTGGGCCGCGCACTACGCACAATGGACCGTAGGGCGTTTGTGTCATCTGGCCGAGTTGCACATCAACATCGGGCACATCGTTGCCCATGCGGTCGGTCATGCCTTTAAGGGTGACGGTGTTGCTGCCTTTCTTCACCACATCGATATGCTGCCCGCGTTTGCCCTTGTATTGCTTTTGAAATAATACCTGGAATGGCAGTTCCTTGCCATACAGCGTGATGCTGTGCAATTTTTCCTTGGTGGTGTAGTCTACATCAAGATTGAGTTTGTCAACCACACGCGACATGAGGCGCTTTGACGAAATAATGAATATTTCGTTTTTAAGGTTGTCGCCTACGCTCACGCCATTAAGCTCGAGCAGGGTGTTCATGCCGCTGTTCTTTGATGTACGGCGCAGACCGCCTGTCGACGACCCGTTGGAGTCCTCGATAAGCATGACGGCTTGACGCTGGTAAACGCGGGGCTGGCACTGCTGATAGTACCACCCTATGCAACCGCACACAACGGCCGATAAAGCGAACCATGCCCAATGGTTGATAAATTGGTGGTAGCACAACTTCAACAAGGGAATAAGCTGCATCTCCTCGTCCTGTTGCTCTTGCGGATTGATGGATTTTGTCTCCATGTTATTGTTACTTGTTTTTCAATTACTATATAGTGTGTAGTAACTATTATGGCACTATATGGCACATAGTTGGTACTTTATGACGAATAATCTCCCCACTTGGCGCAGGTTGTCAGCAACATTGGGAGATTACGCTTTAACTCAAGATAGGTTTGGCTGCGAACAGGTAGCGCAGCCAATGTGTCTTTTATTGTGCAAAAATAGCTCAAATATATATATGCCACAAACAAAAGTCTGAAAACTTTCGTTTGTGGCACTCTAAGTGTTACCTGTAAGTTTAATTTTAGGTTGGTTCCAACAAACATGATGGAGCCATTTTGCGCACTTTCTGAACTATTCGTCGCGCCAAAAGGCGGGTGTGAGCGGCAACAATAGTGAGAATATTTCAAGGCGTCCGGCAAGCATCAGAAAGGAGTTTATCCACAAAATGGCGTCGTTAAGCACTCCCCACGAGCCCAACGGGCCTATCAGGTGGCCGATGCTCGGACCTACATTGCTGAACGAGGATATGGCCAGCCCGAAGGCATCGAGCAGCGACAAGCCCATGGCCACCATGGCAAAGGTGGATAGCATGATGAGCATGAAGTAGACTACAAAGAACACGAACACGGTGCGGGCGGTTTGCGATGTGATGACCGTATTGTTGATGCGCACCGGCAGCACAGCATGCGGGTGCAGCATCTTTTTGAACTCGGCCTTGGTCAGGCGCCACACCATGAGCACACGCACACTCTTCAAGCCGCCACTGGTTGAACCGGCACAAGCTCCAATGATGCTTATCAGCGAGAGTATGAGCCAGATGGTTGGGTGCCATTTCATAAAGTCCTCATCACTAAAACCGGTGGTGCTCTGCAATGACGCGGTGTTGAAGAATGCGCTGCGCAGAGCGGTGGCAAAGTCCATGTGGTCGGCATACATGAGAATGCCCATTATGCTGAATGCGGCTACAAAGAATATTACCAGGAAGCAACGCAGCTCGTCGTCGTGCAACACATCGCGCACACGGCGCTTGATAAAGAACAAATAAAGCAACGTGCTGTTGACACTGGCCAGGAACATGAAGAGGGTGGCTATCCATTGCAAACGCGGCGACTGGAACCATGCTATGCTGGCGGTGTGGGTGGAGAAGCCGCCCGTGCCAATGGTTGACAGGCCATGGCACAACGCATCGAACAGTCCCATGCCACCAAAGAAATAGGCTGCCATGCACGTGATGGTGAGCAACGAGTAAATGCTCCACAACCAGCGCGCGGTGGTGCTGATGCGGGGGTGGAGTTTGCCTATTTTCAAGCCTGTGGCCTCTGCCGAAAAGAGCTTTACATCGCCCCCGCCCATGTTGGGCAACACGGCTATGGTAAAGAACACGATACCCATACCGCCTATCCAGTGGGTGATGGAGCGCCATAGCAAGATGGAGTGCGGCAGGGCGTCAATGTCGGTAAAGGCTGTGGCGCCCGTGGTAGTGAAGCCGGACATGGTCTCGAAAAAGGCGGCCGCCACACGAGGCTGATAGCCGCTGACTATAAACGGCAGCATGCCGACTAATGAAAACACCACCCAGGTGAGCGACACTATCAGAAACCCGTCGCGCCGCCCCATGCGGTTTTCGGCATGGCGCCCAAAGTAGAGCAACAAGGCGCCTATCACTGCAGCCAGGGCCGAGGGCAGACCGAATGTAAGGTGGTTTACCTCACCAAAATAGAAACCCATGCCGAAGCACAAGCCAAGGAGCAGTGCCTCGAGCAGCAACAGTGTGCCAAGGGCTTTATATATAATAGGTATGTTAAGCATGACGTTATTTTAGCATATTTAACTGCGCAATGTGGCATTCTTACTACCATGCCACACTAACGGCTTGCAAATATACACATTTATCTGCGTATATGATATTTCGTAAATCACAACCCAAGCTTATTCGTAATTTCATCTAAAGAGTAGGTCCTACAATTACCCCTCTTGTACTGCGCTATACCCTGTTCTACCATACGAATATTCTCTGGGTCATCAAACCAAGGGTCGCCAGATGGCGATGGGCTTTCCTTTGCATTATCAGAAAGAATGTCCTCTATGTAAGCTTTCAAAGACTTGCCGCTACACGCGGCCTTTTGAGACAACCTCTCCAATATGCTTGGAGACAATGTTATTTGAGGAAATGTCAAAGTAGCCATAATTCGTATTTTTATTACAAGTAACGTTACATGTATGCAAAGGTAAGACAAAAAGACACACGTATCAAACAACATACAACATAATAAATATACTCAAGTTTCGGATTTGGCCAAGGCGGGCTGAAAGCCCAATGTAATCCATAGCCCGGGGCAACGCCCTGGGTCGTCCGCAAGAAGAAACGTTACGCCCTGTAAGGGCAAAAGTATGATGAAGTGGCTTTACTTCTGCCCTTACAGGGCGTCACTTCCTTGTTCAAATCCACCCAGGGTGTTGCCCTGGGCTATGGATTACATTGGGCTTTCAGCCCGCATTTGCTAAATCCGAAACTTCAGTAAATATATAGTACACTTACTTATATAACTTACTCATCAAGCACAAAATGCTGGCTGAAAGAATGGTACCGCCACATAAAGAAAACGGCCATGGCATTGCTCAACAGAACAAAGCCATGGCCTTAATACCTTTAATTTGTCGCACGCATTTTAGCACGCGATATTCCCAAACCGCTGATTATCAGTGTTTCTTTGTGGACCAGGAGGGGCTCGAACCCTCGTCCAAACGGGGAAATAATATGCTTTCTACACGCTTATCACTGACTTGATTTTCGAGTGCTGGCAAGACCAGTGCCACCAACCAGCACCTTATCCTCTAAAAATCTCGCCAGAGTTGCAAGGCCAACTCTGACCAGCGCCGATTTACCTGCACCACCTTGTCAAGACGCTTCGGAGCAACAGCTCTTGGGTGATGTCTCGTTCCAGCACCTTGTGCCGGAATAAAGCCTATCTACTGTACTTCGATTAGGCAGCGAGAGCAAACTTGTTTTCGCCAGTTAAATTGTCGAAGGCCGATATTTAAGTGCCCACCTCCAGGCGCACTGCGTGCTTACATACCACTCCAACCCGCTGTCAAATCCAATCTGGCCCGAAATCTGGATATCGGTATGTGGCCGCAAAGGTAGCAATTCGGCGCCAAATGGCCAAAGCGTGCGGCCTTATTTTGAGCAAATGTCGCATAAAACAAGCCACGAGACCTGCCTTTGACAGGATTCTTGGTTAACGGGGTAACAGGTTGACAAGTAAGTTTGCCATACATTACTTAAAGCCTGAATAGTAAGGGGACTTAAAAAGGGCCTAAAGGTCCCCAAAAGCGCACTTGCATGCACTCACACACCGCATAAACACGCCATTTTGACTCATTTTTATAAAAAAAGCACCGAATTGCTTGCACCATTAACCTCCATGCCCTATATTTGCCATGAAAATGCGCACAAAGCCCCATTAACACACGGCAAGTGGGCATTTTTAATAGTGGAAATGCCATCACGCGCAAGTCCAACGAACAGATAAAATCATTAAATAATTTTACACAGTATGAATAAGACTGATCTCGTAAATGCCATTGCAGCCCAGGGCTTGAGCAAGGCAGATTCTAAGAAAGCACTCGACGCAGTGCTCGATGCCATTTCAGGTGCTCTCAAGGAGGGTGACAAGGTTGCAATCCTCGGCTTTGGCACATTCTCTATCAACGAGCGTCCTGCCCGCGAGGGTATCAATCCCGCAACAAAGGAAAAGATCACGATCGCTGCCAAGAAGGTGGTTAAGTTCAAGGCTGGTGCCGAACTTGCTGCTGGCGTCAACTAATCAGAAATTCCTACCTGCTTGTTCAGGTAAAAAGCTATCACTCCCGAGCGATGCCTCACCTGGCAATCGCTTTGGCGTGGTAGCTTTTTCTTTTTACCACCTCCCCACCCTTGCCACGCAGCAAAACGGCACTTCCGTGCCCAATCATGGCAAAGTGTAAAGGCATTACCACTACATTACCACAAAAAAGCAGGCAAACTATTTTGCATTTACATAAATATTGTTACCTTTGCACTCGCAAAACGATTAAGAGCAGTCACTTCTGCACTAATCTTGCACGGGGCGTAGCGCAGTCCGGTTAGCGCACCTGCTTTGGGAGCAGGGGGTCGTGGGTTCGAATCCCGTCGCCCCGACAAGTAATAAAGCCGTTGATTATTAAGTACATTCACTTATAATCAACGGCTTTATTCGTTGTATGCGTGCAGCCATTGCTTCTATATAACAAAGTTCAAATATCATCTTTGTTATATAGAAGCAATAACTACTTATACTCCGTAGGATTAACACCAAAATACTCCTTAAAGCATTTGGCCATGTAGCTGGGCGATGCGAATCCTACCTCATAAGCCACCTCGGCCACAGTCATCTCCGTGCGGCGCAACAATTCGGCAGCCTTTTTAAGACGTGCTATGCGCAACAACTCTACCGGCGAAAAGCCCATGAGCGACTTAACCTTACGATAAAGCTGCGTGCGCCCTACGCCCATCTGCGCCGCCATGTCTTCAACCGAGAAATTCTCGCTCGACATATTCTTCTCTATCATGTCGCGCAATCGCGCAGCAAAACCCTTGTCAAGCTCACTCACGTTCGAGGCCTTGAGCGATGTCTTGTCGCCAAAGAAAGCCTTCAAACGGCGGCGGTTATCAATAAGATTGCGCAATCGGGCCTTAAACATATCCGGACTGAACGGCTTGGCTATATAAGAGTCGGCACCGCAGTCAAATCCTGCCACACGTTGCTCATCGAGGGTGCAGGCCGTCAGCATCATCACCGGAATGTGCGAAGTTTGCCACTCGTCCTTCAATCTGCGGCAACACTCCCAGCCGTCCATCACAGGCATCATCACATCACACACCACCGCATCGGGTATGAGTTGGCGCGCCTTGGCCAGGCCCTCCTGTCCGTCGGCAGCCGTCTCTACCACATAGCCGTCCGCAAGCAGCAAGCGCAGATATGAACGTATGTCCTCGTTATCGTCAATCACGAGCACTGTGGGACGCGGTTCGGAAGCATCGCCCATCGCCTGTGCGGCGTCTGCCGAGGCAGCCAACGCGTTTGGCACCGTGTGCACCCCCTCGCCTGCAATGGCATCAATGTGCGGTGCCACCACACCAGCTCCGTCGGGTTGCATAGCGTCAGGTTGTTCATACACAAGAGCCGCAGCCACATCGTGCTGACAAGGTATGCGCACCACAAAGCGCGTGCCGCTGCCGCGCATACTCTCGGCACTCACCGTGCCGCCATGCAGTTCGACAAACGCCTTTACTGTGGCCAACCCTATGCCCGAACCATCGTGGCTCGCGTCGGCCTGATAAAAGCGGTCGAATATGTGGGGCAACTTGTCACGGTCAATGCCCTGTCCGCTGTCCTCAACCACAATGCTGAGCCACCGGCCCTGTTCGGCATCATCGGTTATGCTTGGCGTAACCGTTATTTTACCCCCTTCGGGCGTATATTTGAAAGCGTTAGACAACAAATTGTACAACACACTCTCCATCTTTTTATCGTCGAGCATCACGTCGAGCCATGCCGCATCGGGCACATCGGCCTGCTGCACATGGTAGCGCACCATCTTTTTACGTGCCAGGGCACGGAAGGGGTCGCACCACTGCTTGAGGGTCTCGTTCAGCTGCACCGTCTTGACATTGAGCCTCAACTGGCCCGTCTCAAACTTGCGGAAGTCGAGCGTCTGCCCCACCAGCCGCAGCAATATGTCGGCATTGGTGCGCACCACTTGCAGCAGTCCGCGCTGCTCGTCGGTCAAGTTGTCCGCCCCCAGCAGTTGCTCAACAGGCGCCAATATGAGGGTGAGTGGTGTGCGCAAGTCGTGCGACACCTCGGTAAAGAAGGTGAGTTTGCTCTGCGTGGTCTCCTCCAGTTCCTTCGACATTTTTACCAACTGGTCGCGCTGCGCCTCAAGCTTGTGCTTTTGGCTGTCAAGCTCCTCGTTGCGGCGTATGGTCACATAATACGAGCGTATACCCATGGCCATCACGAGCCCAATCAGCACTATAATGGCTATGCAGGCAAAGAGCAGCATCTTTTGCATGGAGTAGCGCGACAGAAATTTGTCCATCTGCGTGCCAAGCTGGTCAATGCGCTGCTCGCTCTCATGCACCTGGTCGCTCTGTATGCGGAACAGGCGTGCCGTGGTGGCATTGATTACAGCAGAGTGCAGCCGCGTGTCGCGCTTGAAAGGCTCGTGCCGCAATATGCGCATGGCCGTTTGTATCACCTTGTCGCCGCCTGTGGGATAGACGAATGTGGCTGTGAGCACACCCTGCTCCACATTGTCAAGTCCGCCACCCTTGGTCGACAGACCGTCAACGCCAATCACCTTCACCTCGGGGTGTCCGGCTGCCACCAAAGCCTGGTGCACCTTCACGCCAGTGCGATCGTTGGGGGCTGTAATGATTTGTGGCACAACGCCGGCCGCAATCAAACTGTCAACTTGCTGTGGCACACGTGCCCCCTCCCACCCCACTTCAACACTGGCCAGCACCTTTATGCCCGGCGCTTGTGCCAGCATGTGGGTCAGTCCGGCATGACGCTCGCGTGCTGCCGTGCCAGCCATGTTGGCAGTCAGCTCTACCACAGTGCCATGCCCCTTGAGTTCCTGCACCACACAAGCGGCCATATCCTTGCCTATGCTGCGGTTGTCGGCCCCGATAAAGGCCGTATATTTGTCGGAGAGTGTTTTACGGTCAACCACTATCACCGGTATGCCACGGCGCATCACACGCTCCACCACGGGGGTGAACGCGCGCGCCTCGTTGGGGGACACCACCAGCAGGTTGATGCCCTCGTTTACCAAACTGTCTATCTGTTTTATTTGCAGTGCATTGTCATCGTGAGCCGAACGTATGTCGAGTTTTACATTTTTGTTGTAAAACATTGTTTCACGCTGCATTTCGCGGTTCATCTGCTCACGCCACGCATCTTGGCTGCACTGCGACACACCTATTTTGAACGTGTCGGCCTCATGGCCCTTGCATGCTGCCACGAGCAGCACAAGCGCCACGAGCACAAAGTTGAGTATATGCCTCTTCATAAGGGGGAGAACTGTGTACGCCGGTGTAAGCAGACATTCGACGAACGATAAAGTCATGTTCCTATATTGCTGGTATGTCATGGCGCATTATTACGGGTCATACTGCTCGCGCAGCCGCTGTGCCCGTTCATCATTTTCATGTTTCACAACAACGCATTACGCCAATTCTTTCCAGGCCTTTTACCGAACATCTGCTTAGGCAAAGGTTGTTTGTTAGAAGAATTGATGCAAAGTTAAGCTTTTGCCCGCATAATTGGTGTAAACGCTCTCGTAAAAAATGCGATATCATTTATTGCAGCTTGATAAAACAATTCTGATATTATAGTTCACGGATCGTACCAATCGCACGGATTTTTTCGCTACGTGCCACGTGCAATCAGCGTGTTCTGTGTTTCCTGACTTCGTCAATGCGTCACCCAATCAAATGACGCAACGCATCGTTTTTCAACATGCGCCATTCAATGGCACAAAAAAAGTGTACATACTTGTACACAAATATTTGCACCCTCCCCATCTGCCTACTTATAAATGAATGTATGCGCTTTTACTGCCATCTTACACTTTTTGTACGTAACAAGTTGGTACACAGAGGTTTCAAGAGTGTAAGATGATTTCAAAGTATCTTACACACTCCTGCACACATCTTACACGCCCCTCCCCTCTGTCTCACAGTCCGTTTGGACGTATGCGGCGGGTTTTACGCCACAGGGACGTAGAGAAATCTGTCGGAGCAACAGACTTTTCTGCCCCCCTATGCCGTGATATCGCCCTCCCGTGCTTGTGCCGTGTGGCAGTGTGTGGGTTGTGTAGGTCGCGTGTAGGTGGCATTGGTAGCATCTTACACTGAGTAAAGCATTGACAATCAATGAGTTGCAACAACTTAGTGTAAGATGTAAGATACTCGGCAAGTAAAGTTTTTGTAGTATGGTAAAGGTATCGCAAGCACAAAACGCAAGCACAAAACGCTACCACTAATGGGGGCGACGCGTCTCGCGTCGGGAAAAGATGCAGCTATCATTTAATAGAGTACCTTTCTCTACCCCGACGCGAGACGCGTCGCTCCCATTAGTGGTAGCGTTTTGTGCTTGTGTTTTGTGCTTGCGTTTGGTGGTAGCGTTTTGTGTTAGGGCATTAGTGCTTTATCTCCTCCTAACTTCATCAATGCGTCACCCAATCAAACGACGCTACTCATTGATTTTCAATACGCGCTATTCCATCACACAAAAAAATGATGAAGTCAGGTGTATTTGATAATCGTATCGAAACAGTTTTACCATGCCGCAATAAGATAATGCGCTTTATCCTCGGAAAAGTGTAGCAATCTGCGTATCTTATCCTCGAAAAAGTGTGGTATTTTATACAAACTATCCTCGAAAAAGTGTAGTAATACACGCATTTTATCCTCGAAAAAGTGTAGTATTTTACACAAACTATCCTCGAAAAAGTGTAACTTTGCGACGTAAGTACTTATAAATCAAGGCATTACTATTCATCATAACGTTAGAGGCGTTACTTCTTCGTCTAAATCCCTTTATAATTAGGACGATTTATCGCAAAGAGCAAACACCTTAAGTCAACTATACATGGCTGCAGAAACTATTATTGACGTAAAAGCAGGCATGGAATACGATAACGCCCCTACGTTGTCTATTACAACCTTTTTTATGCTTTGGCGTTTTACCAGACTGCATTAGTTTAGAGTTTGTCCCAGCCTTCCCTGTCCGCATCAGCTAATTTTTGTTTCACCAAACCTTAATAACAAGGGCGTGCAATCGTTTTGTTGCACGCCCTTGTTGCATAATTAGGTACACAATTACTGCAAAATGCGACAAATGTTAGTCTATTAACATACTTTTACCCACCCGTTTGGTAATTTTACAAACTGCGCGTATATTTGCGCCACAAACGGGACTTATTACGCAAATATACGTATAAAACATTTGGATAATGTAAACCTCTGTATGTCGCAGTCCTGCATTAGTTTGCACCATGGCCACAACAAGGTGATACGTATCAGGCGCAGAACATAATAAGAAACACAACTCATTATTAACCTAATAAAAACAACAAAAGCATGAAGAAATTTACTTTCTTGCTGTCGCTTCTCCTCGCATTTGTGGGAGTAACGGCAAGTGCGCAGAGTCTTAAGTTCTCTGATGCACCAAGTGATGGAACCTGGGCCAGCAACACCCAATGGTATCTTATTAGAGTCGCTCTTACAGATGGCTATCACCCAAAGGCTGGTTATCTCAACACAGAAGACGGCTATACTAACGGCAACGGATTATTGCTTAACAATGACGCTGTTCCCACAACCGACAAAGGTCTGTGGTGTATTGTAGGCGATGAGACTAATGGTTATAAATTCTACAATAAGGGCGAAGGAACCTCTAAAGTGCTTGGTGTATCTAATTGGTCAAAAATGTATGATGCCTCAAGTACAGAAGATGTTGCTATGAGTTTTGACATTGCCAGCTCAACTGCAAAGTCAACAGCTTATTGCGTTAAATTCCATGGCAAATCAGACGGTGACTATTGGTGGAATAATTCTGATGGAGGTGGCTGCCATTTGTCATTTTGGAAAAATGCCGCATCGACAACTGGAACAACAGGTAATGCCTTTTATTTTATTCCTGTGAGTGATTTGGCGAACGCTGAGTATGAAGCTAAAATGTTCTTGGGTACTACAAATGTGGAAGCTTTCCGCTACATTCCAGGTGTATCAGCTGCTTGTTCGAGCGAACTTGCCACATGGGAGGCAAATAAAAACCAGGCGACTGATGACGCTTTTACTGAAGCAGCTAAGGCTTATCTTGGCAAAACCTATTACAGAATTACCAACTGCAACACTTCAAGAGCGAAATCTGTGCTTGCTGCTGATGCCACCAGCGCCGCTTGTGTTGCTGCAGCCGAAAAGATGGGAAATGCCTCTACCGTGTGGAAGTTCGTTCCTGCTGTAAAGGAGGCTACTGGCCAATATGGCGTAAAACTTTACAATGTTAATGCCCAAGCATATCTTGGTGCTTTGGCTGCCCCCGTTCAGGAACCTGTAACACCCATGGCTGCAGAACTGGCTCAAGGCGGTTTGTATAGCATCAGTGTTAATACAAATGGTTCGGTAGAGGGCTTCGTATTGCGTGATGGCAATAATGGCCGTATGAATTTGGAATCAAAAGGTGGCATTGACAAATGGGAAGGTCAACAAGGTTATTACAATCAAGTAACATGGACCATTGATGTCGCTACAGAATTTGAGGTAGCTCTCAATACTGTAGAAAGCAAGTCATACGCTACTGCCTATCTTCCCTTCGGCGTAAGCGCAGTAAATGGTGCTAAGGCTTACACTGCTGCTACTCCTGCTAACGGTCAAACAGTAATGACTGAGACTGCAAACTTTGCCAAGGAAACTGGTGTGCTCCTCGTTAGCGATGAGGCTGCTGCCAAGGCCGTTTTGACTATTGGCGATGCTGAAGGTGCTGCTAATTCAAGCGCTCTGAAGGGTACTTTGCTCGCCAAGGATATCAACGGCGCACAGACTAAGTACTTGGTATTCGGTAAGAACAATGCCAATGAAACAGAGGTAGGTTTCTTCGAACCTTCAACTGCGGTTACATCAATCCCTGCCAACCGCGCATTCTTTGCTGATGCCGAGGGTTCAGCTATCGCTTTGAACTTTGGCAATGTAACAGCTGTAAACAATGTAGTTGCTGGTAATGCCAACGTCAATGCACCCATCTTCGACCTCACCGGCCGTCGTGTAGTGAAGGCTGTTAAGGGTGGCTTGTACATTCAGAATGGCAAGAAGTATATCGTAAAGTAATTAACTGAAATACATTAAAACGTTTGTAACAATGAAGAAACAGTATATAGCTCCCGCAAGCACTTCAATCTGCTATCTTGAAGCATTGCAGCCTCTCTGCGGTTCAACCGAAGCTACACACGCAAAGAAGACCGATGCTGTGTGGTCAAACGAAAAGGGTTGGAACAGTGAGGACTGGTCGGCTGACGAAGACTAATCTCACCGTGTGAGATGTGCGTATAACAAGCATCTCACATGTACACAAGCATAAAGGCCGGAGGCAAGAGCGGCGTAACAACTGTACCTTGCGCTCCTGGCCTTTACCCCCTTGCAGGGAATAGGTAGCCCTGCGAGTTAAAGTAATTTTTTTCATTATACGGGCTGTTCGAAGTGATTCGCGCAGCCCGTTTTGCTATGTGGGGGCGGCATCACAACATAATTAGCATTAGCATATTGCCATAAAAAATAACGCCAAACTATTGGCAAACACACATAAATATTTGTATCTTTGCAGCAAGATTGAGTGAGGGGCTTTCGAAAGAAGTTCCTCACTTGTTTTTACAACACGCTATAAAGCATAACCAAAGGCAAGGGGGCAAGGAGGAATATTGGCCACCTTGCAGGTGTTAAAATACATCTGAAAGCATAACGAATGATTGACAAAAGTTTTGTAAAAAGTCTGGTGGAACAGTGGTTGGAGGGTAAGGACTACTTCCTGACCGACCTCACCATCAGTACCGACGACCGCATCGTGGTAGAGATAGACCACGAAGAGGGCGTGTGGATTGAAGACTGCGTAGAACTCAGCCGCTACATCGAGAGCCATCTCGACCGCGAGCAGGAGGACTTTGAACTCGAAGTGGGCAGCGCCGGCATAGGACAGCCCTTCAAGGTGTTGCGCCAGTACGAAATTCACCAAGGCGAGCGTGTCGAGGTGATCACCACTGAGGGCAAAAAGTTGCAGGGAACCTTGGGCGGTGTAACACCCGAGGGCTTTACGCTCACCATCGAGGAAAAAGTGCGCGAAGAGGGTGCCAAGCGCCCCAAACTGGTAGAACGCGAAGTGCCCTTCAGCTTCGACCAAGTAAAAAGCACCAAGTACGTCATCGACTTTAAGTAAGAACTCTGGCGGGCGCACCTTCGTAACAAAAGCTTGAACGCCTGCCCGACGTGCCGCGCGCACGCATATATAAATAACTCAAGTTTCGGTTTTAACTTGAACGGGCTGAATCCGAAAGTTGAATAAATAAGACAATACACAATACCGCTCAATATATGGCTAAGAAGAAACAAGAAACAGCAAGCTTGATAGAAACCTTTGCTGAGTTTAAGCAAAACAAAAATATTGACCTCACCACCATGGTGGGTGTGCTCGAGGAGAGCTTCCGCAGCGTGATAGCCAAAATCTTTGGCTCTGACGAGAACTTTGACGTGATTGTAAACCCCGACAAGGGCGATTGCGAAATTTACCGCAACCGCGTGGTGGTGAACGACGACGAGGTGGAAGACCCCAACAAGCAAATATCATTGAGCGAGGCACAAAAGATTGATGCCACCTACGAGGTGGGCGAAGATGTGTCTGAAGAGATTCATTTTGCCGACTTCGGACGCCGTGCCATACTGACGCTGCGCCAAACTTTGGCCAGCAAAATTCTCGAGCTGGAACACGATGCCCTCTATAATAAATATAAGGACCGCGTGGGCGAGCTTATCACTGCCGAGGTGTACCAAACCTGGAAGAGCGAGACACTGCTCATGGACGAGGAGAAGAACGAGCTCTACCTGCCCAAATCGCAGCAAATACCCCGTGACTTCTTCCACAAGGGCGACGCCGTGACAGCCGTTATCGACCGTGTGGACAACACCAATGGCAATCCTAAAATCTACCTCTCGCGCACATCGAACGATTTCTTGCGCCGTTTGCTCGAGAACGAGATACCCGAAATTGCCGACGGTGCCATCCGCCTCTGCCGCATTGCCCGCATTCCGGGCGAACGCGCCAAGATAGCCGTTGAAAGCTACGACGACCGCATCGACCCCGTGGGCGCCTGTGTTGGTGTGCGCGGCAGCCGTATACACGGTGTGGTGCGCGAGTTGCACAACGAAAATATCGATGTGATCAACTTTACCAACAACACAGCCCTGTTCATACAGCGTGCCTTGAACCCCGCACAGGTGTCGAACGTTGTGCTGCATGAAGAGGAGCGTAAAGCCGAGGTGTACCTGCGTCCTGCCGAGGTAAGTCTGGCTATTGGTAAGGGTGGTATGAACATCAAGCTGGCCTCGATGCTCACCGAGTACACCATCGACGTGTTCCGTGAGGTTGAGGGCGAAGAAATGACCGAGGATATCTACCTCGACGAGTTTGCCGACGAAATAGACCAGTGGGTGATTGACGCCATCAAGGGCATCGGTCTCGAAACCGCCAAGGACGTGCTCAACGCACCCCGCGAAATGCTCATCGAAAAGGCCGACCTCGAAGAGTCTACCGTCGACGAAGTATTGCGCGTGCTGCGTGCCGAGTTTGAGAACGACGCACCCCAGGCACCCGCTGCCCAACCAACTGCTGAGGCTCCGGCCGACGCTAACGAGCCTGCTGCAGAGCCGGCAGGCGAGGAGAGCTAATGCACAACGCGTAAGTCGGGCGGCGCACACATGCTAAAGCACATAATCACGCAGCCGGTGTGGAGTCTTTTTAAGGCAAAGCATAATCAGCCAGCAAGGCCTGAGCCTTGAAAACTCCACCCCCGTGCGGCGCGCTATGGCCGCTGTGGGGCATGCCAGCTCACTTACCTATGTTGAGACAATCGCATTAGCAAACCTTACTAACATTATTGCATGAGTATCAGATTAAATAAAGCTATCAAAGAATTTGGCGTCGGCTTGCAGTCAATCACCGACCTCCTGAAGGAAAAAGGAGCACCCGTGGCAAGCAACGACCCTAACCAAAAGCTTGACGACAAGCAGTACGAACTACTTAAGAATGCCTTCAGCGCCGACAAAACGCTGCGCGACAAGGCTGAGGAACGTATGCAGGACCGTCAGGAAAAGAAACGCTCTGCCAAAACGCGCAAGGCCGAGGAAACCATGGTTGAAACGGTGGTGCCCGAAGTAAAGGGACCACACATTGTGGGCCACATCGACCTCGATGCCAAACCCGCCAAGGCACAGAGCAACACACAATCTGCCAACAACACAAAAGCCGAGGCTCCAAAAGCTCCGGCTAAAAGCATAAATAAGCCCCAGGCTAACGCAGCCACTGCTGCAAACACCCCCGCAGCCCCTGCCCAAAAGACTGAGGCCGAGGAAGCAGTGCCGGCACATGCCAACAAGCAAACTACTTCCAACCCCCAAAACATGAACCAAAGCACTACCGAAAACACCAAAGTACAACGCGAAGAGCGCGCCAAAGCCATTGGCGAGGAGGAAGACGGTGTGTTCAAACTCCACCCCCAGGTTGAAATTACTGGTCCCAAGGTGCTCGGCACCATTGATCTCAGTGCCATTAACTCTACTACACGACCCAAAAAGAAGTCGAAGGAGGAGCGCCGCCGCGAACGCAACAACAAGCAGGGGGCTGCCGGACAGAACGGGCAGGCACAGGCCGGCGGACAGCGCAAAAAGCGTAACCGCATTGGCAGCGAACGTGTCGATGTGAACAATGCTGCCAACCAGCCCAAGCAGAATGGCAACAACAATGGCAAGAAGCGCAACCAGCAGGGTGCCAACGGTCAGAACGGACAGAACAACCGCAACAACCAACAGGGCGCTGCCAATGGCAAGAGTGCCAACAAGAACCGCAACCGCCGCGCCAAGGAGCAGCAAAAGGTTGAGGTGAGCGAAGAGGACGTGGCCAAGCAGGTAAAGGAGACACTGGCACGCCTCACCAGCAAGCAAAAGGGTGGCAAGGGCGCCAAGTACCGTAAGGAAAAACGCGAACAGCAGCACCAGCGTGCTGAGGAGGAACGCCGCGAGGCCAAGGCCGAGAGCAAAGTGCTCAAACTCACCGAATTTGTAACTGCCAACGAGCTGGCGCAAATGATGGACGTGCCTGTGACAAAGGTTATTGCTACCTGCATGAGCATTGGCATCATGGTGAGCATCAACCAGCGTATGGACGCCGAAACCATCGACCTCGTGGCCGAAGAGTTCGGTTTCAAAACAGAATATGTGGCCGCCGACGTGCAAGAGGCCATTGCCGAGGAGGAGGATAGCCCCGAAGACCTCGAACCACGCGCACCGATTGTTACCGTCATGGGTCACGTTGACCACGGTAAGACATCGTTGCTCGACCACATTCGCAAGTCGAATGTCATTGCCGGCGAGGCTGGCGGTATCACCCAGCACATTGGTGCCTACAATGTCACACTCGACAACGGTCGCCACATCACCTTCCTCGACACACCGGGTCACGAGGCATTTACCGCCATGCGTGCCCGTGGTGCACAGGTGACGGATATCGCCATCATTATCATTGCTGCCGATGACGACATCATGCCCCAGACCAAGGAGGCTATTGCACACGCCACCGCAGCCAATGTGCCCATCGTGTTTGCCATCAACAAGGTGGACAAACCGCACGCCAACCCCGACAAAATTAAGGAGGGACTGGCTGCCATGAACTTCCTAGTTGAGGAGTGGGGCGGTAAGTACCAGAGCCAGGACATCAGTGCCAAGAAGGGTACGGGTGTGAAGGAACTGCTCGAAAAGGTGCTGCTCGAGGCAGATATGCTTGAACTCAAGGCCAACCCCAACCGCAAGGCTACGGGTACGGTTATCGAGTCGTCACTCGACAAGGGTCGTGGTTATGTGGCCACTATCTTGGTGTCGAACGGTACGCTCCACCAGGGCGACATCGTGCTGGCAGGTACCAACTATGGTCGTGTGAAGGCCCTCTTCAACGAGCGTGGCCAGCGCATCGACAATGTAGGTCCCTCAATGGCTGCCACATTGCTCGGCTTCAATGGCGCTCCGCAGGCCGGTGACCAGTTCCACGTGATGGAGACTGAACAGGAGGCCCGCGAAATTGCCAACAAGCGCGAACAACTGCAGCGCGAGCAAGACTTGCGTACCCGTGAGGTGCTCACGCTCGAAAAGATTGGCAAACGCCTCAAGATGGGTTCATATCACGAGCTCAACATCATTGTCAAGGCCGACGTGGACGGTTCGGTCGAAGCTTTGGCCGACTCGTTTATCAAGCTTTCTACCGAGAATATTGTGGTGAAGGTTATCAACAAGGGTGTGGGCCAGATAAGCGAGAACGATGTAACACTTGCAGCTGCCTCAGAGGCCATTATCATTGGTTTCCAGGTGCGTCCGTCACAGCAGGCCCGCAAATTGGCCGAGCGCGACGGTGTCGAAATCCGTCAGTACTCAGTCATCTACGATGCCATTGAGGACGTCAAGGTGGCCATGGAGGGTATGCTCGAACCTGTTATCAAGGAGGAGGTTACTGCCAACATCGAGGTGCGCCAGGTTTACCACATCAGCAAGGTTGGTTATGTGGCAGGTTGCTACGTGATCGATGGCAAGGTGAAGCGCAGCGACAAGGCCCGCGTCATTCGCGATGGTATTGTAATCTTTACCGGCGAAATCAATGCGTTGAAACGCTTTAAGGACGATGTGAAGGAGGTTAGCACCAACTTTGAGTGTGGTATATCTCTCACCAACTGCAACGATATTAAGGAGGGTGACATGATTGAAACCTTCCAGGAAATTGAGGTTAAGCAGAAACTGCAGTAAATGCTCATGAATGAACACGTATTAGTCTCGTCAGGGCTTGTTCGTGCATCATTCTGTTGAGAATTATATAGTATTTTTATGTGCGAGTGCAGACTACGTTTGCACTCGCACATTGTTTGTTATGGGCTGCACTCTGAAGAATTACAAACACTAATGGGGGCGACGCGTCTCGCGTCGGGGAAATATGCTGCTATTATTTAGTAGAGTTCGTATTGTATTCTTTCATTATCCCGACGCGAGACGCGTCGCCCCCATTAGAGCTTGCGTTTGGTGGTAGCGTTGAGTGATAGCGCTTGGTGCTTGAATCCATTCGCATGGCTACGTTTCACTGAACAGCAACAATTTATAAAAAGGCCAAGACGAGAAAGTTGCACTTGGGGGGCTTTTACTATACTACAACAACTTACACACCGAGTATCTTGCATCTTACACTAACACACTGCAACTTATTGATTATCAATACTTTGATTAGTGTAAGATACTACAAATTCTACCTACACACAACCTACACAGCCTACATGCTGCCACACAGCACAAGCACGGGAGGACGATATCACAGAATAGGGGAACAGAAAAGTCTGTTGCTCCGACAGAATTCTCTACGTCCCTGTGGCGTAAACCCCACCGCATACGTCCAAACCGACTGTGAGGCAGCGGGGGGAGTGTGTAAGATGTATGCAGGGGAGTGTAAGATACTTTGAAATCATCTTACACTCTTGAAACGTCTGTATATCAACTTGTTACGTACAAAAAGTGTAAGATGGCAGTAAAAACACACGCACCCTTTTACAAGAGGGGTGAGGGCAAGGGGGCAAATATTTGTGTACAAATTGTACACTTTTTTTGATGGGAGCAATGTCTTGGTGTTACCTTTGCAGCACTTTACTTTTGTTTCAAACCAAATTGTATTGACTACCATGAAACGAATGCTTAACAAAATGCTGCGCTATGCCGATGCCATTGTGAAACGTGGCGTTGACAAACTGATTGACACTATCGCGCATAACCCGGAACCACAAACTAAAAACACCGAAACACCCCAGCCGCAAAAACGCATGGGCAACAACACTGACTGCGGTCTGACAGAACAAGCCATTACGCTTATGGACGAACAGTGCGACATTAGCTATAATGTGCTTGACCGCACGCCCGAAGTGCAACGGCGCGACCAGGCGGACAAAGGGTTTGTGCTCGTGAACAAACTGGTGCGCAACACCATGGTGACCGCGTCATTCAACGGCGCAGAAAGTGATGGAATCAGGATATTGTGGTGCTCTGTGAGATTTGCCGCTAACGCGGAGAACATAAGGACAAAAGGACAGAAGAACAAAAGATATAACGCTTGTGTTAGCCGCTTACCGCGGAAAACATAAGCAACATAAGTTTTCTCTAAAAAAGGATTATGAGTATCCTAAGTAACACACGAAATCCCAATATTCGTTTTCTATACAGCGCAAATATCCAGTCTCTCCAAAATTGAAGAGACGACACGTATGTAAAAAGGTATTTTTCTCTTCTAGCTCGAAGCTATACGTGGGCATCCACAAGTATCCAAGGCTTTGGCTAATTTACAAGGACGGAGTCGAACTACCAGAAACTTAATAGCCTTGCAATGGAAACTTATTGTTACAGCTTGCACTAAGCAAGCTGAGTACAATCTTTAGCAACAGACTTTTGGGGTTCAAAGTCCTTGTATGAAACATTGAATTTCAGAATGTGCCAAATGCACACAAGTATTTTTCTGGCCACAGCTACCACTACTTTCAACTTGAATTTCTTCCTCACTTGTGTGTGAAATGCGTAAAACTTAGAGAAGTAACAATCTTTCGTTCTTGATGCAGCCCATGCGCATTGAACACTGGCAATTCTGATGAATCTGTTCCCGTGAGTAATCTTGTTCGATTTGATTTTCTTGTTACTTTCGTCATTTCTTGGGTTGAAACCGCACCAAGAGACGAGATGTTTGGCACTCGGGAACGCATTTACGTCTGGACCTATCTCGGCAAGGACTGTCAGGGCGGAACGCTCGCTTACACCCGGGATTGTCTGAAGGTTCTTCATCTGTTCCTCAAACTCCCTGTTGCAGATTTCCCGCATTTTTTCAATGCATTTGTTCTTGTTATCCTCCAATAAGGCTGATTCTGCAACATATTGTGCAAGCATGTCTATTTCAGCTTCGGAAACGACACCTGTAAGTGCTGCCAGTATCGTATCCTCGCCATGCTTGTTTATAATGCGTTTGTGTACGAGCATAAGTAGTTCTTGCGGTGAAGTTACACCTTCAGATATACGCTTGACAACATTTTTGTAACTCTTGCAATCTGTATTGGACACATAGTTACTCAAACGAATATTACAGCGCTGCAATATCGCATCAATCTTGGAATACTTTCTTACTAATTCCGCATTCAACTCGAATATTCGTCTGTCGTACAAGCGGAGTTGTTGGATTAAAGGAGGTGGAATAAAGCTTCCACGAATTAGTTCCTTCATGACGCATTCCGCAATCCATTGAGCATCCTTGACATCACTTTTACGCCCAGGAAGTTGCTTAATAAAGTAAGGATTAACCAACTTGAGTTCAAATGAATCAACAAGTACGCGCCAGATGGGAATCCAATACACACTTGTGCTTTCCATTGCGACTTCGCTGACTTCGTTTTCTGCCATAAAATCGCGCATGGAATCGAGTTGTGGAGTCAAAACGCCGTATACGCGTTCTATTTTCTCCCCGTTTTCTCGCAAAATACAGAGATATACACTATCTTTGTGCACATCAAGCCCTGCTACAGTTTTCATAAGCTTTTAATTTAATTAGGCGTTAGAGCCTGTTTTCCCACAAATATACGGGATTTTGGCAACATTTGCCAATATAGGAAACTGAAGCGGGCTTGATTTATGTTTTGCTGCGGTCCCTTTTTTATCTCGTGGGCATGTGATTGGAAATTCTCATCTTAATTTACACAAGATACACAAAAGGCCGCTGCGCGGCTGGCCACGGACTAACGTCCGCGTGGCCCAAGAAACATAAGGGCTGACGCCGTAGCGAGCCGCTAACGCGGAGAAGATAAGGACGCAAGTCCATGCCCGTATGTTTTGAAACTCTTCTGTTCTTATGTCCTTATGTTCTCCGCGTTAGCGGCAGATTTCATAACTTACAAGCACTGTATCTATTATTATTTGATTATCAGTATTATACGCTCTAAACATAACCTTACCAAAAGTTACTCCTTGCTTGAATAGATGTTGTTCCTTGGGAATAGAAAGCAATGGGTACATATAGGCAGACAAACGGTAGTAACCGATGTGGGAAAGATAATGCAGAGCCTTTTCCTCATCGGTTATCTCCATACCTCTTGTTTTGAGTAGCTGCACTAACTCATGGGGTGTGGCATATGTTTTTATAAACGGAATTCTTGTTGCCATATACCCATAAAAACAAAAACGACCCGCACATTTGAGCATCGTTGAGAGGCTTGGCGGGTTCTCGTGTTGCAAAGATACGAATAATCATTGATAATGCAAGCTTTTCAGCAGGAGGAATCACGTAAAAGTGGAATATCTTTGACATATTTATATTTAACAATGTTAAATCTTAGCTTAAAACCATACTTTACCAAGCAACCAAAGTGGTTTCCGAGATAAAAGTGTTACATTTGTGACGTCTATATCCATACCGGAAGCCCTGATGGGTAGAGGTTGGGCAGACATATACATAGTAAAAGGCGTATCTGACGCTTTGGTTTTGACGATTCGTGAACTTCGCAAACTCATTTGTCAGTCAAGAACAAAGCAACAAGAAACGTCTCATGGGTGTATTGTATACAGCCCTTATTGGCTTCGGTTGCATTTCGCATCCGTTGCCAAGAAAGGGTATTTATATACTTACACATACGTGGGGCTTTCGGTGTTGCTCGTTTCGGACTGACAGGGCAATGCGAAGGCCTACGAATCGTGGAACGAGTGACAGACTGGCTCCACGTTCTTTTATTTTGTATATTCGCCAATAAAAAATTAACCCTGCTGTGGTAGCCAGGCAGTCATCTTTTAAAATAACACAAGATGAAGAGATTTTTATTCGTTACCGCAGCATTGCTCGTAATGTCGGTATCATTCTGTTTCGGTCAGTCCAGAGAGGACATTAAGGCAAGTATCGACCGTTGTGCAAAATTGGAGAAACTTTGCTCTAAGCAGCCAAAGCAAACTGGAGTTGCAGAGGTTGACACCTATGTACAGGATGTTTACAATGCAGCCAAGTGTTCCGCTGCGTCATCAGCTCAACTCCAAGACCTTTATTATCGTCAGATTGGCGAGACGAAGGATGGTGTTACAGACGTAAGCATCAAGAAACCTACTGTAGAAGAACTTGTTGCGTTGAGCGCAACTCTAACTGCAGAAGGTGTTTCTATCGCTAAGGCTGCGAAAGGTGCAGAAGCTGCAGCCAAGGCATCTTCTACTAACAAGAATCCAATGAAATTAGCTAAGATAGCATCAGCTCTCGCCTTTACAAAAGATGCTTACCCTGTCTTGCTTGAAGAGTCAAAGGCGAAGATCGCAGCCATCAAGCAGATGATTGAAACAGCAAAAACTGCAAAGAATCTGTAATGGGAAATTATCGCATTTTATATGCGGTCATACTTGCGTGTATCCTTTGTGGGTATACGCAAGTTTCATTAGCAGCCGATGACCGCCCTGTCGTAGGCGTAACTCAGTTTACCTGCGATGAAGATAGTCCATACACAGGACTTGTAACAGAGAAAGTTGTGGAAATGCTGACTAACACTCACCGCTTTGTTGTAGTTGACAGAACAAGTCGCGATAAAGTAGTTGATGAACTTGAACTACAGAAGAGCGAGGCTTTTCTCGACAGCCATAATCTTGCAGAACAAGGTGCGGCTGTTGCTGCCGAACAGTTGGTAACAGGACATATTGTTAAGATACCAGTTTATCGCATGAAGAACAGTGACGGAAGCACACGTGGTTATAAAGCAAGTGTAGCATTTCAGTTGAAAGTTGTTGACGTAGAGACAGGCGTAAGCAATGAGGCACAGAGTTTTGATGGAAAATGCAGTAAGGAAATGCTGTCGCCAGAGAGTGCTGTTACAGCAGCCATGCAAAACCTGCAATCCGACATATATGAATATTTCCGTATCAATTTCCCCGTCAAGGGAAAAGTCTTGAAAACGATAGATAAAAGCACGATACTTCTCAACGTTGGCAAGGAAGCTGGAATCAAGGTCGGTGATACGTTTACGATAGAATCAGTAGAGATGCTTGATGGCAAACCTTATCCGTCTGAACTTGGAAAAGCCAAGGTGACAAAACTCTCTGGAGAGTCATTCGCCGAATGCAGCGTGTCACGCAAAGTCATTATCGCTATTGATAATAGTAAAGCTTCTCACAATTTAGTTCGTTGTAACTTAATTATCAAAAAATGAGTCTGAAAAGAATAGCAATAATATTATTGGGACTGTGTGCTTTCTGCTGCACATGGGCACAAAGCATAGAGTCACAAGTCACTTCATTGCCTACGGCACGCCCCAAAATTATGGTCATACCATATACAATGCAAGGTGAAGACATACGTACCGTTTTGGAGAATGACGTGAATAAGCGTATCGCTTTAACCAAAATAAAGGAAGCATTCGATCAAAGGGGGTATACTACAGTTGATTTTTTTGCAAAGGTAAAAGCCTTGTCAAAAGCAACCGCATTAGGCAATACCCAACAACAGGATGTCAAGACTATGATTATACAACAGTCTGATGCAGATGTTTATGTCGAAGCGGAAATAAACCTGTTGGAATCTCCTTCTGGCAATGCCATGAAAGTAATCCTGTCTGGTTATGAAACCTCTACTGCAAATTCGCTTGCCAATGCAGTTTGCGAAAGCGGTAAGTTTTACACCGATGACTATGGTAAACTTACATCAAGAGCTGTCGAGGCAGGGATGGACAAATTCTTGAACACCATGCAGGAGAAACTGATAGACATAGCTGAAAACGGACAATCCATAGCGGTAACAGTCGGCATTGACGAGGCATCATCTCGCTCTATGTCGCAAGAGGTTGGCGCAGACGGTCTTGCTTTGTCCGATGCCTTGGAAATGTGGGTGGAAGAAAATGCCTATAAAGGCAATTACCATATCCAGGGAACAACCGACAAGCAGATGCTCTTCGACGATATTCGCATACCGCTAAAAGACGAGAACGGAAGAACGTATAATATCAATAAGTTTGGATTGAAGTTGTTGACATTTTTCAGGAATCTTGGAATCAAGATTGAGAGAACTACAAGCAACAATATGCTAATTGTAACCATTAAATAACGGGAGTGTGTATTATGAGAAAAGTCTTGCTTACATTGACAATCTTGTTGACTTCTTATGCAACTATTTTCGCACAAGGAATAGAAATAGCCTTTGCTCTTCCTGTTGGTAATTGCCAATTAAGTGATAATACGGCAAAGATGCTGAGGAGCAAGTTCTTGCCAGCCATGACTGAAAGTGGAGTTGAAACAGCCGAAGTAAGTACCATTGCCATAAAGCCAGAGATTAGTTTCGTTAACAAACAAGTTGTTGAAGGCGGTATGAGGAATATACATACAAGCGACATACAATTCAATTTTGTCTGTACCAATCTTGCCACAAGTACAACTTTTGCAAGTTGTGTCGTTACAGTACGTGGGGAAGGATTCTCTGATGATGACGCAATAAAAAATGCCATTTCTAAATTGTCTGCCCAAGACAAACGTCTAACAGACTTTGTGAATAAGGCAAAAGATAAAATCATAGATTACTATCAGCATAATCTTAATTCTGTTATATCACGTGCTCGCACTTTTGCCAATATTCAACAATATGGTGAGGGACTGGCTCTGTTGTTTTCTTGTCCTGCGACAATCTCAGGCTACACAAAAGTCAATAACGAGATAACTACAATTTATCGTCAATACCAAACGCAGGAATGTAATAATGTCATTCAGAAAGCTCGGGCTGAATTCTCTAATGGTAATTTTGATGCAGCAGTCGAATATCTGCAACAAATAGACATGACAAGCTCTTGTGCTACTGAAGCCAAACAACTATGCATGCAAATCAAGCAAACTAAAGATGCAGAAGCTCGGCGGGCAGTTGAACTCATCGAAAGGCAATCACAACGTGAGGCGGATCTTGAAAAAACTAGAATAAAAGCGGCACGTGATGTGGCTGTTGCTTATTGTAAAAGAAGAAGTGATGTGTATTTTATTTGGTAACATCATTGGTGTATTCGATTAGATGTGAGAAGCCTATATGATTTTATTGCCGTCCGGTAAAACCACTCTGATATTATAGCACTAAGTTTGCATTTTAGCGGCTCAGGCTCAGCTTCGCTTCGCCGCTTTCAACTGCAAACTTAGTGCTATAGTAATATATTGCTTTCTGGTAAAACATAAGGGCTGACGCCGTAGCGAGCCGCTAACGCGGAGAACATAAGAACAAAAGAACATAAGAACATAAGTGCTTCAAGACATACGGGCATGGACTTGCGTCCATGTGCCCTCAAGAACAGAAGGGCTACGCCGTTACAACCTTAAGCGTCATAAACAAGAAAACAATTGCATTAAACGCTAAGGCGTAGCCCTTCTGTTCTTGAGGGCACATGGACGCAAGTCCATGCCCGTATGTCTTGAAACACTTCTGTTCTTATGTTCTTTTGTTCTTATGTCCTCCGCGTTAGCGGCAGATTTCATAACTTACAAACAAAGAAACGGCACTATATGGCGCACCCGACAAACCCTGTGGAGTAGGCCGTGCAGATGCTAACCCAAAACTGTTGCTAAACGATACATGAAGAATGGTATGTCTATGACTCCTTTTACTTGTGCACGAAAGCATTTGATCTTTGAGTTCAACGATTCAGCTGAAGCGTTAGTCTTACGTCCGTCAAAGTAGTTCAGGATTTCATCCTCATAGAATCTGATGGTATCGCGTACGGACTTGATTTCACGCAGAGTGCAGGAAGCCACTTTCTCATACCACCCCTTGAAATTCTGTTTGGCAGTCTCCTTTGTGAGTTTCTTGTTTCTGAATATGGCTCTAAGGGAGTTGATCAGATTGTATGCTTCTTCAAGTTTTGGGTAGAGTGCGAAAAGTATCTTCGCACGCTTTTTCTGCGTTGCGCTCCACTTCTCTCGGCTCATGGACAATTGCTTGCGACATCGTGTCTGTGCCTCTACAAGAGTCTCGCCATTTTCAAGCCTTTTGGGTTCAAAGCGAGTGTTCAGCCTCATAGGCTTTCTTCCGCGCTTGCTCTTCTTCCAGTTCTTCCCATGCCTTTTCCTCATTCGCTCGCGGTAAGCCTTTCTCTGCGCTGCCAGATTTTCGAGGTATTTGCGAAACTCTGCCTTCTGTCTGTTCGCCTCCTTTACGGCTTTTCGTTTCAGGCGCAGGCGTATCTCTTCGCAGCCCTCTCCACCGCGTTTTACGACATGGAAGCAGTCACGTATGACTGTGGCTTTAGGGAATGCCTCTCGGGCTATGACACGCATGCAATCTGAGAGATCCATCGTGATATTCTCAACCATTTCACGCTTATCTGCAGGTAGTTGCATGAGAACCTTCAGTACGTCAGCAGGATTCGTTCCCTTGACTACTGCTATGATTGCACCCTTGCGACCATGGGCATCCTTGTTGTGAACGATAGTGTACAGTTCGCCCTGGAGGGAGGTCTCGTCTATGCCTTGCTCCTTACCTACGTTTTGCGGAATAAGAATCCACTTGGATGCGTGATCCTTCTGCTCCCACGTCTCGAAGTTACTCAGGGCGTCCTTGTATCTTTTGGCAAACGTGGAGCTGTTAATCATGTACGTATAACCAATCTGACGAGCGGTTATCGTCTCAGAGTCCATTCGCCCTCTTTAAAAAAAGCGCGAAGTCCTTCGCGTATCGAGTGCCCTTATGCTTCAGTTCAAACTCCTTGTCAAGGTCAACACTTCTTGTTGTGCCATCCGGCATTGTCCAACGCCTTCTTCGTATGTGAAGTACCGCCTTCTTGTCTCGGGCTGGATAGTCAAGTAAACATGATTCTTCCCCAAAACCATTGCTCACGGAATCCTTCATGTCTGGTGTGCGATTGTCGCGCTCATCCAGATAGATGTGAAGCTCTGTTGTGTAAAGAACATCCTTGTCCAGAGTACGCTGTGTTGCAAAGTCTGTCACCTCGAAATATTTAAGAACTCCTTCGGGGAGGAAATATGAGGCGAGGCCCTCATACATATTTTTATTGCCATTCTGATTCATAGTGCAAAGGTACTACTTTTGGGCAATCATGTATCGTTTGGCAACTCAGTTTTTGGGTTAGCATCTGCACAGCCCTCCACAGGGTTTGTCGGGTGCGCCCANNNGGCGCACCCGACAAACCCTGTGGAGTAGGCCGTGCAGATGCTAACCCAAAACTGTTGCTAAACGATACATGAAGAATGGTATGTCTATGACTCCTTTTACTTGTGCACGAAAGCATTTGATCTTTGAGTTCAACGATTCAGCTGAAGCGTTAGTCTTACGTCCGTCAAAGTAGTTCAGGATTTCATCCTCATAGAATCTGATGGTATCGCGTACGGACTTGATTTCACGCAGAGTGCAGGAAGCCACTTTCTCATACCACCCCTTGAAATTCTGTTTGGCAGTCTCCTTTGTGAGTTTCTTGTTTCTGAATATGGCTCTAAGGGAGTTGATCAGATTGTATGCTTCTTCAAGTTTTGGGTAGAGTGCGAAAAGTATCTTCGCACGCTTTTTCTGCGTTGCGCTCCACTTCTCTCGGCTCATGGACAATTGCTTGCGACATCGTGTCTGTGCCTCTACAAGAGTCTCGCCATTTTCAAGCCTTTTGGGTTCAAAGCGAGTGTTCAGCCTCATAGGCTTTCTTCCGCGCTTGCTCTTCTTCCAGTTCTTCCCATGCCTTTTCCTCATTCGCTCGCGGTAAGCCTTTCTCTGCGCTGCCAGATTTTCGAGGTATTTGCGAAACTCTGCCTTCTGTCTGTTCGCCTCCTTTACGGCTTTTCGTTTCAGGCGCAGGCGTATCTCTTCGCAGCCCTCTCCACCGCGTTTTACGACATGGAAGCAGTCACGTATGACTGTGGCTTTAGGGAATGCCTCTCGGGCTATGACACGCATGCAATCTGAGAGATCCATCGTGATATTCTCAACCATTTCACGCTTATCTGCAGGTAGTTGCATGAGAACCTTCAGTACGTCAGCAGGATTCGTTCCCTTGACTACTGCTATGATTGCACCCTTGCGACCATGGGCATCCTTGTTGTGAACGATAGTGTACAGTTCGCCCTGGAGGGAGGTCTCGTCTATGCCTTGCTCCTTACCTACGTTTTGCGGAATAAGAATCCACTTGGATGCGTGATCCTTCTGCTCCCACGTCTCGAAGTTACTCAGGGCGTCCTTGTATCTTTTGGCAAACGTGGAGCTGTTAATCATGTACGTATAACCAATCTGACGAGCGGTTATCGTCTCAGAGTCCATTCGCCCTCTTTAAAAAAAGCGCGAAGTCCTTCGCGTATCGAGTGCCCTTATGCTTCAGTTCAAACTCCTTGTCAAGGTCAACACTTCTTGTTGTGCCATCCGGCATTGTCCAACGCCTTCTTCGTATGTGAAGTACCGCCTTCTTGTCTCGGGCTGGATAGTCAAGTAAACATGATTCTTCCCCAAAACCATTGCTCACGGAATCCTTCATGTCTGGTGTGCGATTGTCGCGCTCATCCAGATAGATGTGAAGCTCTGTTGTGTAAAGAACATCCTTGTCCAGAGTACGCTGTGTTGCAAAGTCTGTCACCTCGAAATATTTAAGAACTCCTTCGGGGAGGAAATATGAGGCGAGGCCCTCATACATATTTTTATTGCCATTCTGATTCATAGTGCAAAGGTACTACTTTTGGGCAATCATGTATCGTTTGGCAACTCAGTTTTTGGGTTAGCATCTGCACAGCCCTCCACAGGGTTTGTCGGGTGCGCCCACTATATCCTAACTTCATTACTTTTCTGCGCCATCACATTGCACCTCAGCAGAGCAAAGTGAAAAAATCATGTTTTTCACTTTGTTCTGCATTCGGTTTGCACTAACTTTTCTTCCGTCAAGTTAGGCTGCGGTTCGGAATTGAAAATGAAAGTTTTGAAACTTTCATTTTGCACTTCGCTCACCTTGCACTAACTTTTGCTTTGCTCAAGTTAGGCTGCACCTCAGCAGAGCAAAGTGAAAAAATCATGTTTTTCACTTTGTTCTGCATTCGGTTTGCACTAACTCTTCATTCGTCAAGTTAGGCTGCGGTTCGGAATTGAAAATGAAAGTTTTGAAACTTTCATTTTGCACTTCGCTCACCTTGCACTAACTTTGCATCAATAATACTACAAAGAATAAAGATGGAATATAATTTCAGAGACATTGAACAGAAGTGGCAGAAGACTTGGGCCGCTGAAAAGACATATCATGTGGAGATAGATGAGCAAAAAAATAAGTTTTATGTGCTCAATATGTTTCCCTATCCTTCAGGCGCCGGCCTTCACGTAGGTCACCCTCTGGGTTACATCGCATCAGACATTTATGCACGCTATAAGCGCCAATGTGGCTACAATGTGCTTAACCCCATGGGGTATGATGCCTATGGTCTGCCTGCTGAACAATATGCCATTCAAACAGGACAACACCCGGCTGTAACAACCGAGACAAACATCAAACGCTATCGCGAACAGCTGGACAAAATAGGTTTCTCGTTTGACTGGGACCGCGAGGTGCGTACCTGTGACCCTAAATACTACCACTGGACACAGTGGGCCTTTGAGCAGATGTTTAACCACTTCTACTGCAAAAAGTGCGAAAAGGCACAGCCTATAAGCAAACTTATCAAGAAGTTTGAAACTGAGGGCAGCGCCTGCACCGCACACCTGGCACAGAGCGAGGAACTGCACTTTACTGCCGACGAATGGAAGCAGATGAGCGAGGTGGAGAAGCAACAGGTGCTGATGAACTACCGCATTGCTTATCTCGGCGAAACAATGGTGAACTGGTGTCCGAAACTCGGCACCGTGCTGGCCAACGACGAGGTGGTGGACGGCGTGAGCGAACGCGGCGGCTACCCTGTGGTGCAGAAGAAAATGAAGCAGTGGTGCCTGCGTGTGTCGGCATACGCACAGCGCCTGCTCGATGGCCTTGATAAAATAGACTGGACAGACTCGCTCAAGGAGACACAACGCAACTGGATTGGTCGTAGCGAGGGTACCGAAATGCAATTCTCGGTGAAGGACAGCGATGTGAAGTTCACGATCTTTACCACACGTGCCGACACTATTTTTGGCGTAACCTTCATGGTGCTGGCTCCTGAGAGCGAACTCGTGCAGCAACTCACCACCGAAGCGCAAAAGGCTGAGGTGAATGCCTATCTTGATGCTACCAAAAAGCGTACAGAGCGTGAGCGCATTGCCGACCGCCGTGTGACGGGTGTGTTTACGGGCGCTTATGCCATCAACCCCTTTACGGGCGACGAAATACCTGTGTGGGTGAGCGACTATGTGCTGGCTGGCTATGGCACAGGTGCCATTATGGCCGTGCCTGCCCATGACTCGCGCGACTATGCCTTTGCACGCCACTTTGATTTGCCCATCGTACCGCTTATTGAGGGTGCCGATGTGAGCGAAGAGAGCTTTGACGCCAAGGAAGGCACCGTGATGAACTCGCCTGCCGATGGCAAGCAAACGCTTAATGGCTTCACACTCAATGGTTTGAGCGTGAAGGAGGCTATTGCTGCCACTAAGAAGTTTGTAACCGAAAATAACTTGGGTCGCGTTAAGGTGAACTTCCGTTTGCGCGACGCCATCTTCTCGCGTCAGCGCTATTGGGGCGAACCATTCCCCGTATATTATAAGGATGGTATGCCGCAGATGGTGCCCGAGGCGTGTCTGCCGCTCGAATTGCCCGAGGTAACCAAATTCTTACCTACCGAAACTGGTGAACCGCCCCTTGGCAACGCCACCCGTTGGGCTTGGGACACTGAGGCCAACTGTGTGACCGACAACAGCCGCATTGACAATAAGACGGTGTTCCCCCTCGAACTCTCTACCATGCCAGGCTTTGCCGGTTCGTCGGCTTACTACCTGCGCTATATGGACCCCGCCAACGATACGGCACTCGTGGGCAAGCAGGCTGATGAATATTGGCAGAATGTGGACCTGTATATCGGTGGTTCGGAACACGCTACGGGACACTTGATTTACAGCCGTTTCTGGGACAAGTTCCTCTTCGACCTTGGTGTGTCGTGCAAGGACGAGCCATTCCAAAAGCTTGTTAACCAGGGCATGATACAGGGCCGCTCCAACTTTGTGTACCGCATAAAGGACACCAACACCTTTGTAAGCCTTGGACTGAAGGACCAGTACGACACCACGCCAATACACGTGGACGTGAACATTGTGCACAACGATGTGCTCGATGTGGAAGCCTTCAAGCAGTGGCGTCCCGAATATGCCACAGCAGAGTTTGTGCTCGAAGATGGCAAATATGTGTGCGGTTGGGCTATTGAAAAGATGTCGAAGTCGATGTACAATGTGGTCAACCCCGACATGATTGTAGAGAAGTATGGTGCCGACACCCTGCGTCTTTACGAAATGTTCCTTGGCCCCATCAACCAAAGCAAGCCTTGGGACTCAAACGGCATTGACGGCTGTTTCCGTTTCTTGCGCAAGACTTGGAACCTCTTCTATCCCAAGAATGGCGAATGGGCGGTGACCGATGCCGAACCTACCAAGGAGAATCTGAAAACACTGCACAAACTCATCAAAAAGGTGAGCGAGGACATTGAGGTGTTCTCATACAACACGTCTATCCCCGCCTTTATGATAGCCGTGGGCGAACTGGCCCAGCAAAAGTGCACCAGCCGTGCCGTGCTCGAGCAGGTGGTGGCACTCCTTGCCCCGTTTGCCCCCCACATTGCTGAGGAACTGTGGCACACCCTTGGCCACACCACCACGGTGTGCGATGCCGAGTGGCCCAAGTATGACGAGCAGTATTTGAAGGAGGACACTCAAACCCTCTCTATCTCATTCAATGGCAAGACACGCTTCACGCTCGACTTCCCTGCCGACGCCACCAAAGAGGCCATTCAAGAGGCAGCCCTGACATCAGAGCAGGCTCAAAAGCACCTCGAAGGCAAACAAGTGGTGAAGGTGATTGTGGTGCCCGGTCGCATTGTAAACATTGTAGTGAAGTAACACCCTCAACTCATGCGCCGGCGGCATGCTGCCGGCGCATGATAAGTAGGTATTCAAAATTAGTTTATATAATCATGTTCAGAATTAGTCGATATGCCTTGGCGCACTCTTTCGCCCATAAACATAGGTTTCATCGGTCACGTAGCCCGCTACGCTCCCTCTTCAACCTATGTTTCTGAACGAAATACTGCACCAATTCATATCAACTAATTTTGAACACCTACTTAAAATACCTTTTACAACATTGGTTACCAAATTCAAAACGACGATTGCGCAGGACATTCGCGACTACGTAATCATCACCATTGGCTTGATAATGTATGCCATGGGGTTCACTTGTTTCCAACTGCCTTACGAAATTACCACAGGTGGTTTGGCCGGTGCGGCAGCAGTGATATTCTATGCCACGGAGTTCCCCGTGCAATACACCTTTTTTGCTGTCAATATCCTGTTGTTGTGCGTGGCCGTCAAGGTGTTGGGTTGGCGTTTTTGCCTTAAAACCATCTACGCTGTGTTCATGCTCACCTTCTTGTTGGGCATTGTGCAAGAAATCATGATTCATCTTGGTCAGACGCACCCCGACATGTTTCCCGACATCAACCCGCGCAGCCATCTGCCACAGGTAGTGCAAGGCAATGCCTTCATGTCGTGCATATTGGGTGCAGCCATTGAGGGCGTGGGCATAGGTTTTGTATTCCTGCACAACGGCTCAACCGGCGGCACCGACATCATAGCCTCTATTATCAACAAGTACAAGGACGTGACGCTGGGACAGATGATGATGCTTTGCGACATCATTATCATCACCACTGCTTTCTTCCTGCCCGATGGCGATGTGGACAAGTTGCTCTACGGCTACTGCACGCTCATCATTGTCAACCTCATGCTCGACTATGTGGTTGACCGGGGCCGCCAGTCGGTTCAGTTCTTAATATTCTCGCGTAAATACGACGACATTGCAGCGGCCATTAGTGCCACACACCGCGGTGTGACGGTGCTCGACGGTCAGGGCTGGTATACCAAGGAAGAGCGCAAAGTGCTTGTAGTATTGGCCAAAAAACGTGAGAGTACAAATATTTTCCGCATCATTCAGAGCATAGACCCCAATGCCTTTGTTTCGCAGTCGAAGGTAATCGGCGTATTTGGCGAGGGCTTTGACCGCATCAAGGTAAAGGCCAAACCTCAGGGCGATAAGGAATAAGGGAGCATGGGAAATTTTGCAAACAACCAGAGAGAACAACAGAAAAGGGAGGAACGTGAGAGTACTGCGCGAGAAGTTCTGGGTAAAACCCTTCACGATTTGGGCAAGACCAGTTTTGCCGTCATGGTGGTTGGAAATATGATGGTGTTGTTTGGTGCAGAAGGTGCATCGTTAAAGCAGTATGCTGCTTCGGTGTTGGGCGTCATTCTAACATTTTGGTTCATCTATTTAGGAAATAAAATCATAAAGCACAAATGAACGGTTTGATTATATCTTTCGCTGTCACGTTAGTAGCCTTGGCCATCTTCACCCTGTGGCTTAATACGCGGAGTGGCAAAAAATGGCTGAAAGAGCTCTAATGCCGACAGGTTGACAGTTTGGCTATGCCTTGAAAGTAGACAAAATAAGAACGAGGCAGCATCATGTATGGCTGTCTGCTTAATATCGTAATATCGCACATCATGCAACAACAAACAGCCTCGTTGGTGTTTGCCACCAACAATGCGCATAAATTGTCTGAGATACGTGCCATCTTTGGCGACAAGCTCAACATACTGTCGCTGGCAGACATCAACTGCCACGACGACATACCCGAAACAGCCGACACGCTTGAGGGCAATGCCCTTATCAAGGCGCGTTGGGTGAAGGAACGTTATGGCTACGACTGCTTTGCCGATGACACTGGGCTGGAAGTGACGGCTCTGGGCGGTGCACCAGGTGTGCACACGGCACGTTATGCCTATCCCGACCGCCACGACCCCGAGGCTAACACTGCCAAACTGCTGGCAGCCTTGTCAAATGCCGACGACCGCACGGCACAGTTCCGCACAGCCATAGCTTTGATACAGAATGGCGAGGAGCACGTGTTCGAGGGCGTGGTACGTGGCGAAATAGCTACCGAAAAGCGCGGTACCGAAGGTTTTGGCTACGACCCCGTGTTCATGCCAGAGGGCATGGGTAAAACCTTTGCCGAACTGGGCGTGGAGGTGAAAAACCGCATATCACACCGTGCGCGCGCCGTGGCCAAACTTGTTGACTTTTTGAATCGTTAAATAGCAGAGAGAAAGTTGAGGAGAGCGACAAGCACCCTGTGTTTCAGTCTGATGGACTGAGAGCGCTTGGTGTGGTTTTCTCTCGGGCTTTCTCTCTGACTTTTTTTGCAATACAGACTATTAAGTTATATGAAAATATCACGTCTCATATTATTGGCAGCCATGTTGTCAGCCGCACCGGCAGCCATGCCCGTTGCGGCAAGCAACGACTTGCAGTCGGCATCGCGCTGGAGTTACTATCTGTCGTACCACAATGCCACCCAAACCCTTGCTGTGGGCAATGTGGTGTACACCCTGTTCAACGGCAATTTGCTGGCTTACGATGCCGAAACGCAGAGCAGTTACGAAATAGACAAACTGTCGTGCGGCCTGGTGCGCAAGGGCATTAGCAGCATAGGGTGGTCCGACAGCCAAAAGTGTATTGTGGCCTTGTACGACGACAACAGCGTCGACCTCATCTATCCCGACAAGGGCGATGGGGCGACGGGGCGTTTCAGTGTGTTCAACATACCGCAGATAAAGAACTACATTGACGACCAGGTGACAACAAGCCGCATGAATGTGTATGGCGACTGGGCTTGCATTGTGGCCAACAAGGGCGTGATTGTGGTCAACTTGAAAGACCGTACCATACAGGGCTATTACCAGATAGGCTCCGATGTGATCGACGCCATAGTGGTAAACGGACGGGTGTATGCCGCCAGGAGCAACCAGGTGGTATGCGGTAGCATGACGGCTGGCAACCCCTACAACTACGACGACCCCAACCAATGGAAACCCGTGCTTACCGAACACGTGGTGGGCGGCTTTGTGGGCAGTCAGGCCGGTGTGTATATCATGGAAACCGGCGGCATATATTTGATGCAGGAGGCTGCCGACGGCACACCGAGCTGTACCAAAATATCAAGTATCGAGCATGTATTGGCCGGTTCGGCCAATGGCAAATATGTGCAGTTTATCAGTCCGTTGCATGTGGCCGTGCTTGTCGACACCGACTATGCTACCGACAAGGTGGTACTCAATGTAACCACCCCCAATGGGCGCACGGTGCCGAGCATCACACGCACCGCTGGCGGCACGCTCTACTTTGCCGAACAGTACGACGGACTGAATGCCTACAACCTGCCAGCCTCTGAAAAAGGAAGTACCGTGGAACTGCCTGCCGCTGCGGGCAAGGTAGGCGACTTCGGACCGCGCCACAAGGAAAGTTACGACCTAAAAGTGGTGGACGGCGGTTTGTATGTGTCGGGAGGCTTGTTCGGCACCGAGGGCTGCGAGGGCTTTTTGGGTTATTATGACGGGCAGACATGGAGCGACATGGACGAGGACAATGTGACAGCCAGGCTGAAGGAAGTGCACAACCGTGCACCATATTATATGTCGATGATAAATATTGACGTCGACCCGGCTGACGCCACCCATGTGCGCGCAGTAAGTTATGGCGCAGGTGTGCTCGACTACAAGGACGGCAAAATTGCCAACATCTATAACTGCAGTACCACCAACGACGTGTTGGCCAGTGCCACATCGAATGAGGCAACCAAGAATGGTCGTGTACTTGTGGGAGGTGGCACTTTCGACAGCGAAGGCAACTATTGGGTGTGCAACAACCGTTCGCACACCCTGTTGGCCGTACAGACACGTGGCGGCGACTGGCAACCGGTGCCATGTGAGGCACTGGACGGACACAAACGTGCCGAAAAGATATTGTTCGACTCGCGTGGCTGGGCCTGGGTGAGTGTGCGTCTGACCACCAGCTCGCAGACCAGTGGATTGGGGGCTTTCGACTTTAGCGGCACCATCAACAGCACGTCCGACGACCGCTCGGCTTTCCGCCATACAGTGTATAACGAAGACAACGCGCCTTGCGACATTCGCGAGGTGAAAACCATTGCCGAGGACCAGAATGGCCGCATTTGGTTTGGCTGCACCACGGGCGTGTATATGATAGATGACCCCGATGCGTGGTTCTCAGACAACCGCTGCTATGCCGTACAGCCCAAAGTGCCGCGCAACGATGGCACCAACTATGCCGACTACCTGCTCAATGGCGCCAATGTGTCGGCCATCGTGGTGGACGGCGGCAACCGCAAGTGGATTGGCACCGTGGGGGCTGGCATCTACCTCGTCAACGAGGACGGCACCGAGGTGCTTGGCCATTGCACGGCGGACGATTCGCCATTGATATCGAATGTGGTCAACGACATGGCCCTCGACTCTAAAACTGGCAAACTGTACATTGCCACCGAAGATGGACTTTGTGCCTACGACACCGGCGTGACAGAGGCACAGCCCTCTTTGCACAAAAACAACATCAAAGCATATCCCAACCCCGTGCGTCCTGAATACAGCGGCGACCTTACCATCACCGGCCTGACAGAGAATGCTGAGGTTAAAGTGCTGAGCAGTGCGCAACAGTTAGTAGCCCGTGGCAACAGCGTGGGCGGCTCATGGCAATGGGACTTGTCGCAACAAAACACGGGCCAGCGCGTAGCTCCCGGTGTGTACTACATCATGGTGGCTACAGCCGATGGCAAAACAAGTGTGGCCACCAAGGTGGTGGTGATGTGATGTTAGCAAACAAGTTGACGGGTTAACAAGTTGACGGGTTAACGGGTAAGTTTGTCAAGCTTTTAAGATCCTTACCAGTCTGACTTTGACATAACAAGTAGAGTACTGCATACTTACCCGTAAACCCGTCAACTTATGAACTTGTCAACCCGTAAACTTGTCAACTTTTCAACTTGTAAACTCGTCAACCCGTATGGAATCGTTTATATCCGACCTTGCGCTCATACTCATCTCGGCAAGCCTCGTGACGCTGGTGTTCAAGCGTCTCAAGCAACCATTGGTGTTAGGCTATATTGTGGCTGGCTTTTTAGCAGGGCCACACATGCCTTATACCCCCAGCGTGAGCGATATGAGCAGCATACACACATGGGCCGACATAGGCGTCATATTCTTGATGTTTACGCTCGGCCTCGAGTTTTCGTTCAAAAAAATAGTCAAGATGGGCATCGGCCCCGTCATAGCCGCTTGCAGTGTCATGTTCTGCATGATGAGTGTGGGCAACATGGTAGGGCACCTGTTTGGCTGGGGCAGCATGAACAGTCTGTTCCTTGGCGGCATGCTTGCCATGTCCAGCACCACCATCATTTACAAAGCCTTTGACGACCTCGGGCTGCGGCAGCAAAAGTTTGCGGGCGAGGTGCTCTCCGTACTCATCTTAGAGGACATACTCGGCATATTGCTCATGGTAGTGCTCAGCGCATTAGCCGTGTCGCGCCAGTTTCAGGGTATGGAACTCGTAGGCAGCCTTTTCAAACTTGGCTTCTTCCTCATACTATGGTTCGTGGTGGGCGTGTACATCATACCCATATTTTTGCGCCGCACCCACCGGTTCTTGAACAAGGAGACACTCCTTGTGGTGAGCATCGGACTCTGCTTTCTGTTAGTCGTCATAGCCGGCAAGGTCGGTTACAGTTCGGCCTTCGGGGCCTTTATGATGGGAAGCATCTTGGCCGAGACGGTAGAGGCCGAAAAGATTGAGCGCGTGGTGTCACCCGTCAAGGACCTCTTTGGAGCCATATTCTTTGTGTCGGTGGGCATGTTGGTCGACCCCGCTGTGCTGGTCGCCTATTGGCTGCCCATAGTGGTGCTGTGCATCGCCATCATTGTGGGGCAGGCCGTGTTTGGCACCACCAGCTTCTTGCTTTCGGGCCAACCCCTGCGCATCGCGGTGCAAGGCGGTTTCTCGTTGGCACAAATCGGTGAGTTCGCCTTTATTATAGCCTCGCTTGGCATATCGCTCGGCGTGACAAGCGACTTCCTTTACCCCGTAGTGGTAGCTGTCAGCATTATCACAACTTTCTTCACCCCCTACATGATAAGGGCCGCTCAGCCTGCATGCCGTCTGCTTGAACGTGTGGTGCCGCAAAATGTGATGCACCGCTTGATGGAACGCGGCACACATGCCGGGGGCCAATCTGCTGTTGCAGCCACCGATGGTGTGTGGAAACGCCTGCTCATGGCTCTGGTCAGCCAGGTGGGGGCCTACCTTACCCTCAGTGTAGCCGTCATACTCATATCCTTCACTGTGTTGCTACCCTTGTGCCGCGGCGCATTAGGCCATTGGCCGGGCAATGTGGCGTGCGGCCTGCTCACAGTGTTAGTGGCTTCGCCCTTTTTGCGCGCCATCGTCATGCGCAAAAATCATTCTGACGAATGGAAACAGTTGCGCCGCCGCAGCCGCATGAACCATGTCGGGCTGTGGGTTACATTTGGTGTGCGATATGCACTGGCCACGGCAGCCATATATTATGTCATCAACTTTCTGTCACCCTTCTGGTGGGTATGGAACACACTCGCCTCGGTGCTGATAGTAGCGCTCATCATCGTTTCACGCCACGTCAAGTGGGTCAGCATCAAAATGGAGCGCGTGTTCTTGCAGAATTTGCGCTCGCGCGAGGTGATGGCGCAAACCAATACGGCAGGCGAGCCCGGTTATGCCGGCCGGCTTAACAGCCGCAACATTCACATTGCCGAACTCGAGGTGCCCGAAGACTCCGCTTGGGGCGGGTGCCACCTGCGCCACCTTGGGTTCAGCCACCACGACGGGGTGATGATAGCTGCCATTGTGCGTGGCAGCCACCGCATCAATGTGCCCGATGGCGACACCATGATATTTCCGGGCGACCGCATCGAGGCCATTGGCAGTGACGAAAGTTTGCAGCTTTTTCAGCAGCGCATGAACCACGAACTGGCTGTGCTGCCGCAAACCGCAAGCAAATTATTGCTGCGCCGCCTGCTCGTACGCGAGGGCAGTCCGCTCATAGGTACCGCGCTACGCGACAGCGGCATACGCTCAGAGTATCACTGCATGGCAGTAGGTTTTGAAGACGCCGATGGCAATATCGAACCCGCCACAGCCGAACGCGTCATTGTGCGCCACGATGCCATTTGGGTTGTGGGCGAGGACGACTCGCTGCACACTCTGTTGCACAACATGATGCCGCCAAAGACAGCACAAAATTCTAAGTAGCTGGTTCTGAATTATTTATACATTGAAGGAGACATCTGCGCCTCGGGAGCGAGCTTTCAATGTAATAATGACACCTACTGACTGTACAATATAATTTTGAACACCCACTTAAGGAACAATGAAAATAATCATAGCCGGAGCCGGCGCCGTGGGCACACACCTGGCCAAGCTCCTGTCGCGTGAAAACCACGACATCACACTCATGGACGAGTCGCCCGAAAAGCTGGAGGACATCTCGTCCAACCTCGACATACTCACCCTGCCGCTTCCCCCATCGTCCATATCGGCACTGCAAGAGGCTGAGGTGGGAAATGCCGACCTCTTTATTGGCGTCACCCCCGATGAGGCACATAACATGACTGCCTGTATGCTGGCCTCAAAACTTGGTGCTAAAAAGACGGTGGCGCGAGTGGACAACTTTGAGTACACTCTACCGCAGCACCGCGAGTTTTTCAAAACGGTGGGCATCGGCTCCATCATCTACCCCGAAATGCTGGCTGGACAGGAAATATTGCACAACATCAAGCGCAGCTGGATACGCCAATGGTGGGAAGTGCAGGACGGTGCCCTCATTCTGCTCGGCGTAAAGGTGCGCTCCAATGCGCAGATACTTGACCAACCGCTCAAAAACCTTTGCGGCCCCGAATCGCCCTATCACATTGTGGCGGTTAAACGTGGCGACGACACCGTCATACCCCATGGCGGCGACTGCTTGCGCGCACTTGATGTGGTTTACTTCATGACCACGCCGAAGTACGTCAACTACATACGCGACATTGCCGGCAAGGAGGAGTACCCCGATGTGTCAAACGTGTTCATCATGGGCGGTGGCAGCACAGCCGTGCATCTGGCCAACGCCATGCCCGACTATATGCACGCCAAAATAATTGAAGCTGATGCGCACCGTGCCCAACGCCTCAACGAGGTGGTGACCAACCGGCATGCCATGATCATACACGGCGACGGACGCGACCTGTCTTTGCTCGAGGAGGAAGGCATACGCAAGGCACAAGCCTTCTGCGCGCTGACCGAGAACTCCGAAACCAACATTCTGGCCTGCTTGGCTGCCAAACGCCTCGGTGTGCGCAAAACGGTGGCCATGGTCGAAAACACCGACTATATAGGCATGGCCGAAAGCCTTGACATTGGTACCATCATCAACAAAAAGACCTTTGCCGCCAGCCACATCTACCAAATGATGCTCAAAGCCGACATCACGTCGGTCAAGAGTTTGACCGTGGCCAATGCCGATGTGGCAGAGTTCAGTGTGTCGGCCGAGGCCAAAATCACCCGCAAACCGGTCAAGGACCTCGAACTGCCGTCGAGCGTCACCCTTGGCGGCCTGGTGCGAGCCGGACATGGCGAACTTATCAATGGCTCAACGCTCATCAAACCCGGCGACACCGTGGTGGCCTTCTGCCTGAGCGGTGGCATCAAGAAACTCGAAAAATACTTCAAATAACAGACCACTATGGATATAGTAGAAAGATTTCTGAACTACGTCAGCTTCGACACCCAAAGTGCCGAGGACGCTGACACCACGCCAAGCACAGCCAAGCAACTTAAACTGGCTGAATATCTGCGCGACGAACTCAAGGGCATTGGCATGACCGATGTCGAGATGGACGAGAATGGTTATGTGTATGCCACTCTGCCTGCCAACACCGACAAGGAGGTGCCCACCATTGGCTTTATTTCGCACATGGACACCAGTCCCGATTGCTCGGGGGCTAACATCAAGCCCCGCATTGTCAAGGCCTACGATGGCAACGACATTGTGCTCGATGCCGAGGCCGGCATCGTAACCTCGCCCGCCAAATTTCCCGAATTGCTCGACCATGTAGGGCAGGACATCATCGTTACCGACGGCCACACCCTGCTCGGTGCCGACGACAAGGCCGGCATAGCCGAGATTGTACAGGCCATGGACTACCTTATCAATCACCCCGAAATCAAGCACGGACGTGTGCGCGTGGGGTTCAACCCCGACGAGGAAATTGGGCTTGGCGCCCACAAGTTTGATGTGAAAAAGTTCGACTGCGCATGGGGCTACACCATGGACGGTGGCGAACTGGGCGAACTTGAATACGAAAACTTTAATGCTGCCAGCGCAAAGGTTGAGGTGCGTGGTGTGAGCGTACACCCGGGCTATGCCAAGGGCAAAATGATCAATGCCGCACGTGTGGCCGCCGAATTTGCGGCCGAAATGCCCGTGACCGAAACGCCCGAACAGACTGTGGAGTATGAGGGCTTTTACCACCTGCTTGGCATTGAGGGCAATGTGGAGCACGCCACTCTCAGCTACATCATACGCGACCACGACCGCCAGCGCTTCGAGCAGCGCAAAGCTTTTGTGCAAAAGGCTGCCGAGTGGCTCAACGAGCGCTATGGCCAAGGCACGGTGACTGTCACCATCAACGACCAATATTACAACATGCGCGAAAAAATTGAACCCGTGCCCCATGTGGTAAACATTGTGCTCGACGCCATGAAAGCATGCCACATACCCTCAAGGGTGCGTGCCATTCGTGGTGGCACCGATGGCGCACAACTCTCATTTATGGGTTTGCCCTGTCCCAACATCTTTGCCGGCGGGCTCAACTTCCACGGGCCTCACGAGTTCTTGCCTATCCCCTCTATGCAGAAGGCGTCAGAACTGGTGGTGAAGATTGTCGAACTGACGGCACAAATGTAGTAACGTGCTGGTCTTGACGAATTGATGCACGTCCCTTTGTCACGTCTATCCGTCCAGCGTCACAAATACATAAATACTATTAAAACGTAATTAGGGGCGGGCTGGTCGAGAGTAATCTCACAGGCCCGCCCCTAATTGTGTCTTAACCTGTAAATCTGACAGGAAACGCTACCACTAATGGGGGCGACGCGTCCCGCGTCGGGAAAATGTCATGTTCAAACACCCAATAAAGGCTCACAGACAGCACTAATTACACGCCTATCTGTGAGCCTTTGCCTTAATGCCCGACGCGGGACGCGTCGCCCCCATTAGTGCTTGCGTTTAGTGGTAGCGTTTAGTGATAGCGTTTAATGCTTGCGTTTAGTGATAGCGTTTAGTGCTCCACCACATCACACCCATATTTCGTTAATCATGCAATTTGCCTACACCCTACACTTTTTGCATGCACTGCATTGATTATCAATTCGTTACAGAGTGTAGGTAACATCGTTTTCCGCCTGCACTTATCTGCACTTGCCTACACGTAAACACTACCACCGCTCTGCAGCCACAGCAGCATGACGCCATGTCAGCGCAAGGGCGGTGATACAATAACGGGAGGCAGTCGTTTCGGTTGCTCTTACCCAAAAATCGCTCCCCCTATGCCAAAAAGTGTAAGTGGCATAACCAATCATGCAAACAGATACTGACGTGTATAATAAGGGGCAAACACCGTGCAAATAAGTGTAAACAGCGTGCAAATAAGTGCAGGTAGTGCAAACAGCGTATAGGCAAAAAACGAGGTTACCTACACTACGTAATAGACTGATAATCAGCGCAGTGCAGGCAAGAAGTGCAAGATGCAAGTAATTTGCAATGTAACTTTTCGGGTGGGTTGCGCGAACAATGAAATCTGTTTTTCAAGGCAAGCATTGCACCTGTTCCTATTTAAGCAAACAATAATCCGAATGCTCAGAAGAATTATCATAACCGCCCAAAAGTGCTTTTTCAGCATATAAAGTTTGCAAAACCACTGATTTTGTTGTACTTTTGCTGCATGTATTTTGCATTATTGCAACACACAGCAAAACAATATACAAATCAATCTAATAATTACCAATCACAACAAACTCTATGAAAAGATTTTCACTTTTCTTGTTTGCGTTGTTCGCCCTGCTGATGGGCGTCCCGCCACAGGCTGCCTTTGCCGAAGCCGGTGACGTAGTGACCAACCTCAGCAATTTGAGCAATAGCAAAGTTTACAACATCAAGAGTGTGCGTGGCTATCTGCTGTATAGTGCAAACTATACGGACAAGTTGGCTGGTAGCGCAGGTTCTGGCGTCAAGGACGCCGGTACTGCCAGCGCCACAGCCGCCGCGCAGCAGTTTGCCATCTACACCGTAGGCGGCAAGCACTTCCTTTACAGCGTGGGTGCCAAAAAATTCGTGTCGTCGAACGGCAATTACGAAAGCACACCCAACACAGAGCTGTCAATTGCAGCTACGGGCAATGCCAACTATCCTTGGGCGTTAAAGCTCGGTTCAAACACCATCAATATGCAAGCAAGTGGCGGTGAAGCGTCTGGCTGCGTAGTTAACAGCTGGGCTACTGCCGATGATGGTAACTGCCTGGCGATTGTGGAGGCCACACTTGACGAGGCTACAGACATTGAGTCGCCGATGCAAACGACAGAGATGCTTCAAATTAAGTATGCAGGCTGTGTAGAACAACTTAAGATTGCCAATGGAATAAAGTTTTTCTATCATGACGTCTCAAGCACTATAAATGGCTTGCCCACTACGGCTCCCACCATTAAAGAAGAACTCGAAACCGCCATTGCCAATTTGCAGACCACAATCGATGGCTTGAACTCTGCCGAAGGCGTGCTTGGCACCGACCTCAACGGCAAGACACTCTTCATCGGCAACTTGCTGCACAGCAAGATGTACATGAGTGCACAGGTGAAGAACGGCAGCAATGTGCTCGGCTCTGATGAGAGCGGTTGGCAGGCCAACCACGCCTGGGTATTTGAAAAGGCCGACAAGGACAACACCTATTATATAAAGAATGCCGAGTCGGGCATGTATATAGGTGCAATTCCTGCTAAGAATGACGTATGCGTCCCCCTCGTGGCCGACAAGGCGTCTGCACAAGTTTACACCGTGGCTTATGCCGGCAAAAACGGTTATTGCAACATCTATGTTGAAGGCGGAGAAGCCAACCGCAATGCCTTGCACATGGTTAACTGGAACGGTGTGGTACGTTGGGAAACAGCTGCCGAAGCCTCAAAATTCCGTTTGGAAGATGCAACCGATGTGCTTGCCGCTTACAACAAGTACTACACTGTCAAGGTGGCCTCGGGTGGCTATCTTAACGCTGAGGACAACAATGTAGTGTTGAAAGGCTCTTCAGTAGCCGGTCTCAATTATTGCTGGCACGTGGTGAAGATGGCTGACGGCACTTACCGCTTCATCAATGCCAAGAATGCAGGCAAGGTGCTCGCCAGCAATGGCAGCGAGGGTGATGCCCGCGCCACCCTGCAGAGCCCGGCCCTCACAAACTACGATGCCACTTATACCACTTACTTTGACGGTTCTATCAAGCTCGACGGCAGCGGTGTAAGCCAGGTTAAGTTGGCTGGCTCTGCCCACAACTACTGGAACAAGCGCGGCGACAACCTCGGTCTTTGGAACAGTACTGCAGCCGGTGACGGCGGTGACGCAGGTTCAAACTTCACATTCGCCGAAGTACAGCCCTCTGACGACATTCTCTATGCCGAGTACAACACTGTACAGCCCGGCACACGTCCTACCGACATCAGCAAGTATGCCCTGTGGTACAATGTGCCCGTGGCCAAGACCGGTGTGAGCGACACCTGGATGGAATACGCCCTCCCCTTGGGCAACGGCCAGCTTGGCGCCACAATACGCGGCGGCATCTTCAAGGACGAACTCCAGTTCAACGAAAAGACCCTCTGGCAGGGCGGCACAGGCAATGGCGGTGGCGAGAACAACTCGCGCGGCTGGTACCAGAACTTCGGTTCTGTAATGGTGACCGACATGAGCAAGGCATTCTCATTTGCCGACGACACCAAGCCTGTGAAGGACTATGTGCGCTACCTCGACATCATCAATGGTGTGGGTGGTGTAAACTACAAGAGCAGCGACGATGCCACCACTTACAGCCGCCGCTACTTCACTTCAGCCACCGACAAGGTGCTCGTGGCACACTACGAGGCCAAGGGTACCGACAAGCTCAACCTGAAGGTGACTTTCATGCCCGACAACCAGATTGGTGCCGGCAGTGTGACTTACGCCAATGGTGGTGCAACCTTCAGCGGCAAGATGACCCTCGTGTCGTACAATGCTGCCTACAAGGTACTCGCCAGCGATGGCGCAACCATCACAACCGACAATGAGGGCATTCACGTGTCTGGCGCAGAATGGGTGAACGTGTTCCTCGCTGCCGCCACCGACTTTGATGCCACTAAGGCCGGCTGCAAGAGCGGTGCCACTGCCGACGACATTGCCGCCACCGTGCAGGGCCGCCTCACTGCAGCTACTGCAAAGGACTACACTACCTTGCTCAATGACCACGTGGCCAAGTTCAGCGGCTACATGAACCGTGCCGACCTCAACATTGCCGAGGCTTGCACAGACAAGACTACTGAGGGACTCCTCACATATTACAATGCCGCCGCTGCCAACAAGAGCACTGCCGATGCTTACTACCTCGAGAGCCTCTACTTCCAGTATGGCCGTTACATGACGGTAGCAGCCAACCTCGACGGTTCAATCCACGCCCCCAGCAACTTGCAGGGTATCTGGAACGACCGCTCGAACACCGACTTCTGGCACTGCGATATCCACGCCGACATCAACGTACAGATGAACTACTGGCCCGCTGACCCCACCAACCTCAGCGAGATGCACCTGCCCTTCCTCTACAACATCATCGACCTGGCTTCGGCTCCCAATTCTCCCTGGGTAGCTTTGGCACAGAAGGTCAAGAGTGGTGCCAAGGGCTGGACGATAGCTGTTGAGAACAACATCTTCGGTGGCACTTCAACCTGGGAAAACAGCAACATGAAGGCACTCGGTGCCTGGTATTGCGACCACCTGTGGCGCTACTACAAGTACACGCTCGACCGCGACTTCCTTAAGAAGGCACTTCCCGTAATGTACCAGAATGCCCTCTTTACCAAGAGCATCGCTACAAAGAATACCGATGGCCAGTATGTAATTACAGGCGAATGGAGCCCCGAACACGGTGAATGGAACCAAATCACAGCCTTTGCCCAGCAAACAGCTTATCAGGGCTTGAAGGACTTGTTCGAAGGCTATGCCGAACTCGGTAGCGAATCACCCGTTACTGCAGCTCAGATGGCTGAGCTCGAAGACCTTTACAACAACTTTGACAAGGGTGTGTGGATTGAGAACTACAATCCCGGCGGTGTAAATTGGTCAGAGGCCAAGCCCTGCATCTCAGAGTGGAAGAACCTTCCCCTTTCAGATCCCGATCACCGTCACCTCTCACACCTCATGTGCCTCTACCCCTTCAACCAGGTAAGCGCATTTGCCACAGACGCTGACAGCGTGAAGCAGTTCCAGGCAGCTTACAACGGCATGATTGCCCGTAAGGGCGACGTGACCGGCTGGTCAATGGGCTGGCAGACAAACACCTACGCTCGTTGTCTTGATGGTGACAAGGCTCACTACAACTTGCAGCGCGCGCTCCGTCACTCAACGTCTTACACAATCGCCATGGGCGGTCAGGGTGGTTGCTACTACAACCTATTCGACGCACACTCACCCTTCCAGATCGACGGCAACTATGGTTGCACCAGCGGTGTGGCCGAAATGTTGCTCCAGAGCTACGACGATGTCATCACAATCCTTCCCGCCCTGCCTTCTTCATGGAAGAATGGTAGTGTGAAGGGCCTCAAGGCCCAAGGCAACTACACAGTTGACGAGGAATGGAGCGAGGGCAAGGCCACCGCAGTGCGCATCACCAACAACCAGGACGTTGACCGTCAGGTGTCAGTACGTTATGACAACAAGGTGGCTACTTTCGACATCTCTGCCAACGCCACTCTCGACATCGACCTCAGCGCCGGTCTGCCCACTGGTGTGAACAAGGTGGTGAATGTGCCTGTCAGCACCATCAAAACCATCTACGACCTCAGTGGCCGTCGTGTAAACAAAGCCGAAAAGGGTGTTTACATTATCAATGGTCAGAAGGTTGTGTTCTAAGTCACGCGCCATCTGCATGAGTGTGGCGCCCATCAAGCACCGCACACATATTGACTGCTGACAAGCCACACAACTAAATACACATCAAAAGCGTTCCGAATGCGTCCGGCACAAGCCCGACACTTTCGGAACGCTTTCGTTATGTTTACACTTGACGTCTGACGCTACACTGACACGGTCCAATTCCCTGTCCAAATCTCTATTCAATTCGCTGTCCACGTCCCTGTCTAATTCTCTGTGCAATTCTCTATTTAAGTCTCTGTGCAAGTCAAGCTTTTCTACATTTCTGTAGCAAATGCTTTGTCCATTGCCTGTCAGTTTGTATCTTTGCACTACAATAGCGCGCCTGTGGCGAAATTGGTAGACGCGCCAGACTTAGGATCTGGTGTTTCACAACGTGTAGGTTCGAGTCCTATCAGGCGCACCATAAGAAATCCTAACTGCTTGAATATAAGCAGTTAGGATTTTTGTTTTTATAAAATTGCCAACATTTTGCCAACATAATTCGTCGCTAATTTGTTGTGGTTGGCAAAGTTCATGTTGTTTTCATCCGTATTTCTCATGATTTCATTGCATTTCACTTGACATCGCCAATTTTATGAGTCACCAAATGACAAGCTATAGTCAGGTAGATTAGCTCTCATATTCTATAAATTGATGTATATATCATCTATTGGGCACAAAAATCACTATCTTACATAATAATTCAACACCTTTATTCGTTATTATAACAGAAAGTACGTACTTTTGCAAATCCAAACAATTATACGCAAATATGAGTAAAGATATAAACAGACTAAAGGTCGTCCTGGCTGAAAAGAAACGAACCAACAAATGGCTCGCTGAACAATTGGGTAAAGATCCTGCCACTGTTTCAAAATGGTGTACCAACACCATACAACCGAATGTCGAAACATTGGTGGAGATAGCCAAATATTTGAATGTAGATATACAGGATTTGTTTTGGCCAATAGAGAATATAGCAGCCAAGGATGATACGAATAGATAATAAGATGGAACAAAATAAGAAAGATTTACTCTTTGAGCATAGAAATAAACTTGATGAGGTTATTTCAACACTCTCGGCAAACTTCTCGCAAAAAGAAGTTGCTGATTAAATCAACTTTTATAGGTGGTGAGAGATAATTTAAAGGATTGGGCTGAAAAATAACAATGAAACAATATAAGTTTGTAGATTTATTTGCTGGATGCGGCGGTCTGAGTTTGGGGTTGCAACAGGCTGGATTTACTCCATGGTTCGTTAATGAAATCGTGGAACAGTTTTGCAATACCTATAAATTCAACCATGATTTGAGTGATGACCACTATTTTGTGGGAGATATTGCGGAACTCAACCTACATCTTGAAGGATACAAGGATATGCTATCAGATATAACATTGGTATGTGGTGGACCTCCTTGTCAAGGTTTCTCTATGGCTAATCGTCAACGAATATTGGATGATCCTCGTAATGCTTTATATAAACAATACTTGATATTCTTGAAAAATACTCGTCCTAAGTTCTTTATTATGGAGAATGTAAAAGGGATGATGAACAAAATAGAAGAAATCAAACAGAATTTTGAGGAATATCTTGGCGGCGAGTACCAATATGATTATGCACTTTTGAAGGCACAAGATTATGGTGTACCACAAAATAGAGAACGTTTCATAATGATAGGCAATAGAGTTGGGGTAGAGCCAAAGTTGATATTCAAAGAAATATACAAGCATAAACGCAAGCCTTTCGTGCTGAAAGATGCTCTTGAAGGGCTTCCTCATTTAGTCGCGAAGAAAGAAAAAGGTTCAAAGGGAGTAGAATGTGCAGAGTCTGGCTTTACAGAATGCGATTTCTCGTACATCAAGAATGACTTCTATAAATTTATCAATGGTGACAAGGAGATTACAAAGCTCTACAATCATAAGAATCGTTATAATAATGAGCGAGACATAGAAATCTATCGTAGATTACCACAAGGCGCAAACTCCTTGCATGAGTCTATTGCAGACATCATGCCATATAAAAGGAGAAATGATATATTCAAGGATAAATACTTCAAATTGGATGAGACGCAAATCTGCAAGACGATAACTTCTCATATGAAGTTTGATTGCAATATGTACATCCACCCTTGGGATGCAAGAGGATTAAGTCCTCGTGAGGCTGCACGCATTCAGACGTTCCCCGATGATTATGTGATAACGGGCTCTCAAAATATGTGGTATGCACAAGTAGGAAATGCCGTTCCTGTAAAACTTGCCAAAGCCATAGGCGATGGCATCATGAAATTTATAAGATGAGACATTTAGAATTATTTGCTGGCATAGGTGGTTTTAGAAGAGCAATGGATTTGCTTACGCAAGACCACATCATGGATTTTCATTGCATTGGCTACTCAGAGATAGATGCCAAGGCCGTGAAAACTTATTGTGCCAATTACCACCCTGAGGTTGATGGCGAGTTGGCTATGGGGGATATAGTGGAATTTACTAGCAATAAAAACAACATGGACAATTTGCCTCAATTTGATTTGGTGACTGGCGGTTTTCCCTGCCAAACTTTCAGCATGATGGGAAAGCAAGCTGGTTTCAATGAGGATCGTGGGCAAATGTTTTTTCATATCATTGATATCCTTGCTGCAAAGATGCCAAGATATGTGCTTCTTGAAAATGTGAAAAACCTTAGGTCACATGATAAGGGAAGAACATTTGCACGTATCAAACAAGAGTTGGAGGCATTAGGGTATCAAGTCTTTACTGACATATTTAATACTGCACAGTTCCATTTGCCACAAACTCGTAACAGACTGTTGATTTTTGCGACGACAGAACCTGTCCCTGCAGATTTTGAAGTGCAATTTACTTGCGACAATATTGCAGTCTTGTTTGATCAAGTATATCAAGATTTGGGCACATACCATTATCAAAGCGTCAACGACATATTGAGTTTGGAGGTTGATAAAAAGTATTTTCTTTCGGAGAAAATCAAACCAACCCTGTTAGCTGATGGTTCTGCCAACTTTAAGTCGAAGTCAGACATCAATATGAGTATAGCTCGGCCTTTGACCGCAACGATGCACAAGATGCACCGTGCTTGTCAAGACAACTATTATAGTCAAGACTTCATAGAGTCACATGGTGCTATCAATCCTGTCAAAACGATGACCAAGGAACAATTGGCACAGTTGCCTATCCGTAAGTTGACACCGGAAGAGGCTTTCATGTTGCAAGGCTTCCCAGCAAACTTTGCCATCAACGGCCGAAATGCGGGGGTTGCAGATGGCTCGCTATACAAGCAAGCTGGTAATGCAGTCAGTGTAAATACGATTTATGCTGTTTTGCATTACCTTATAACAAATCATATAATTCACGAATAGCTATGTTTTTTGAAGTTCACTCAGAAAAGAAAATTGGTTTCAAGAAATTAAGTCCTAACGACCTTGGTTTGAAGGAGTCTGGGCATCAAACCCATATTGGACTTTATCAGCACGTCTTGGATTTCTTGCCAGATAATCATGTGGAGAAAACTGCCATATTGATTTATGACGACTATTGTGAAATTCTGAATTGTGACTATGGAAAGATAAACCGTAGTACTGGCAAGATGGAAGCTCCCAATATTAAGTCGGGGGCAAGAAACGAACATACGATTGTAAATCAGATTCGTGAATTCGCTTCCTTGAAACCAACTTGTGAGTGGTATCTAGTGTGGTTTGGCTTGCAAAGTGAGGAATTAGTCTTTTGGCTAATATCAAGTGACTCGGAAGATTTCCAACATGCTTCTAACATTTTCCCAACTCAGAACAAGGTCTATGATGAGAATAGTGCTTCTTTTTCGCTTGCTATAGACTTCTTGGAAAAGAAAGTGAATGGAGTTTCCGTGAAGTTACAGGAAGAAATAGAAGTTGCTTCGCAGACAGGTAAACAAATTAAAAAGTATAAGAAACAAGATATTGAAAAGGCAAACAAACTTTTCAAGCAAATAGGTTACAGTGGAGAGCAAATTATTGAACAATATTTGGAAAGACAAAAGTTAGCTCATACGATAAGTAATTACAGATGGATGAATGCCAATATGGAGTCTGGTATGCCGTTCGACTTCATAATAAACGAAGGATTGGAAGCAGAAAACTTTATTGACGTGAAATCGACTCGGTTTGACTTCAACCAGTATCTCTATTATAGCGATGAGGAAATCGGTTTTGTTCACGGCTTGAAGGAAGATAAGAAATATTCAGTTTACAGGGTGTTCGATATGGACAATGCTCAGAAAAAGCTCCGGGTATGTACGAACTGTATGAGTTATGTTTCTTCTGTCAATGCTGACATAGCTGACCTTTCTTCCAAAATGGAAAAGGTTCAGACGATACTTCAATCCATAAAGATTGGAGTAAGACCTAATGACTGTTTTGTAAACATTCAACCGCAAATTATATTGTAATTATGGACGAAATTGTAAAACATATCAATGATACTAATGCCAGTTATCGACCATTGGGAGCTGGCGATGCCAAGAATACAGACTTATTCTTAGACAATGAGCATTACCAACTCTTTGAGAGTAATGGCGAGCATATAACTGTAAGATACCACAAGGAGAATCTTGCAAAAGCGATATTGTTTATTGCCTCTATCTTGCCAAGAAAATTTGACCAATCATCTGTACATTGTGTGATTCCATATACCAAGGAGTTTGTCGTCAATCAACTGGCTTTACTTGATGCTTTGTTTGTTGAAGACGGAAAATCAGTAGAGACAATTACCCAAGAGTGGAATGCTCGTAAGGATGTGCCTCAAAAAAATGGGAAGATAGATACTCGTTTCTACTTTAATGGCTTGTTGAAGGATGTAATTTATACAGATAGCAAAGGTAACGAGTGCAAAGGAAAATTTACCATACGTAATTACTTTGCAGGTGGTTATTCTGAATTACATATCAAAAAGGCTAATGATGGTATTTTTGACATCGAGATTACAAATGTAAATACACCATATAATGATGGAAAGGAAGATGGATTGGAAGAAAAAGAAGTGATGGCTAAACCTTCTTTGTCTTTGCAGCAAATCTTTTATGGTGCACCTGGTACAGGAAAGTCGCATACAATTAAGGAGGAAACAAAGGAGTCGGATGTAATTCGTACAACTTTCCATCCAGACACTGACTACTCAACTTTTGTTGGGGCATACAAACCAACAACGGCATTACTACCTATTTGTGATGAACTCGGACAACCAATGAAAATTGGTGCGACAACATTACATAAGGAGCAAATTGTCTATGAGTTTGTGGCACAATCATTTCTGCAAGCATACGTCAATGCTTGGAAAAAATTCGACAAGGACGATAAACAGTACCTTGTCATAGAAGAAATCAACAGAGGTAACTGTGCTCAAATCTTTGGCGACCTGTTCCAACTTCTCGACCGTAATGATTATGGTTTTTCTGATTATCCTATAAAAGCAGATGCTGATATGAAGCGACAACTTCAAAAAGCATTTGCAGGATTGGCTATTGCGCAAAAAGACAAAATTAATGCCATGTATGAAGGCAAGGATATTGTATCACAAGTGTTGAATGGCGATATTCTACTATTGCCTAACAACCTTTACATATGGGCTACCATGAACACAAGCGACCAGAGTTTGTTCCCAATAGACTCTGCTTTCAAACGTCGCTGGGATTGGACTTATATGCCTATATCTAATGCAGAAAAGGACTGGATTATAGAAGTTGATGGAAGCAAATATGATTGGTGGCAGTTCCTTGAAAAGATAAACGAGAAAATTGGTTCCACAACCAATTTTGAGGATAAGAAACTCGGCTATTTCTTCTGCAAAGCACAAGATGGTGTTATATCGGCAAAGACATTTGTCGGTAAGGTTATCTTTTATCTGTGGAACGATGTGTTTAAGGACTATGAGTTTGGTGATGCTATTTTCAATGATGAGGATGGTAGCAAGTTATCTTTCGATAAATTCTATACCTCAGAAGGGAAGAATTCAAAAGTAGTAGAAGAGAAGGTTGCTTTATTCTTTAAAAACCTTGGGCTCATACCAATAGAAATCTCTAAAGAGGAAAGTGAAATAGAAGATGAGGACGGTAATACACCAGAATCAAACAGCAGAAACTATGACAAGTTTACTGTAAATGATGGCGCAGAATGTGCCAAAAATAAATTGGCTATAGAATGTATAAAAGAATATATTAAGTTAAATCCAGACATTACAGCCCAAGAGGTTTATGAAAAATGGACTTCATTAGGCAGTATTGTGCCTCATTTCATAGAGACTAAGGAACAATTTGATTCACGTACAGATAACAGTAAGCGTTCTGATGCTGTAGATTGTTATGGAATACCTATTTATGTTGCTCGTAATGGATACGGCAGCAATGGTAAAGCAGATATTCTCATGAAATTAGTAAATGAGAAAAATTGGGGTATTACTATTAAGAAAATCATAAAGTAATGCGCATACTGATAGAAGAATATCCATACAACGTTGCCAATATAAAGAACATTCTCTATGGCATTGATGCTTTGGAGAATGTTGAGGGTAAGGTGTCCGTTCACTATGTGGGGTATTTCTATAATACTCTACTGAAGGATTGTGTCTTTATCCTTCCCAAGGTATTGCTCAAAGATGTGGTGGGGCAAGAACTTGTATTTGGAAAATATAAGCCAGAAAGCATAGCTAACTTGGATGAGAACAATCCTCTTGACGCTGTTGAGAGAAATTTTCTCTACAAGTTTGCAGTTTGGATTTATCGTGCCATTGTGGTTTACAAGAACGACAAACGCAACGATACCGATATTGTATATCATTCGCAAATAGCCCAAGTTGGTAATGGGCAGCGCAGATTGAGCAATACTTATCTTGATATTCTTCTGTCGTTGTTACAATTCAATCGTAACAACCAAAGTTTCTTCTTTTTCATTGTGAAGAACTTACATAGTGGCTTGAATAAAATCAATTGGACTCGAACCATCGGAACGCAAGCAGCCATTGTGCAAGATGGACGACCTATATACTTGAATCCTGTTAACAAAAAACGACAAATCAACTTTGATGAAGAACTGCTCGTTATCTTCTTCTCAATTTTGAATTATATAGGTGAGACTTATGGCTTTCCAAAAGAAATCTGTTGCCAGTTTCAGTTGATAACGGGAAAGAAGTTTGAGACGTACTTGAATGGTTTCGGCAAAACTCGTTTGCGCCAAATTAAGTACAAATATTTCTCTGACAAAGCACTACAACTGTGGCAATTGTGCTATGCCTTCTTTGATGAAGCAAGGCAAGTGTTCATCACGACAGAGCAGAAAGAATACCTGTTGGTCAAGAATTTCTATATTGTGTTCGAGGCTATCATAGACGAACTGATTGGTGATAATCCATTGCCAGATGGTATGGAGAAAAAGCAAGAGGATGGAAAAATCGTTGACCACTTATTTACAGCCAAAAGTTTGATTGAAAGCGAGAACAAGCAGACCTATTATATAGGTGACAGCAAGTATTACAAGATGGGGCATGAACTCGGCTCTGAATCCATCTACAAGCAATACACCTACGCAAGAAATGTCATTCAATGGAATCTTGACATTTTCAATAATGGTAATACAACGGAGTCGGGCATTCGTATTCGTGATGATGTGACGGAAGGATATAATATCATTCCGAACTTCTTCGTGTCAGCAAAAATGGACGAAAGTTTTGACTATACGAATGATGGTATCGAAAAAACAGATCGCAAGAAGAACCGTCACAAACAAATACAATTCAACAACCGCTTGTTTGACCGCGACACCTTGCTTCTGTTCCATTATGATGTAAACTTTCTTTTTGTCCTGTCGCTCTATGCAAGAAATAACACGGATCAAAAGACGCAATGGAAGCATAACATTCGTGAGCGTTTTCGCACAGAAATACAAGAATGGCTACAAAAGGATTACGACTTCTATGCAATGAAGGCACATCCCGATGTAAATGGAGAAGAATACATCAAGACACATTTCAAAGAGTTGCTTGGCAAGGTCTATACTCCATTTACGGACGAAAAAGTCTATTCTTTAGCATTAGACACAACAACAGATGCAAACAAGGCGGAGAATGAACAACTGCTAAGTGTATTGAAGAAATATTTCTTTGTAGCAGATTGCAAACTTGGTGAGCAGCCCAATCAAGTCCTTCAAAAACCAATATCTGAGGGCTATTCACCTATCACTGCCACAACAAAGAATGGTGTATTGATGGTAATGATGGAAAACTACGAAGGAAAGAAACTAAAGTTCCTACCAACAGGAAAACTTGCAGTTGGTATCAAATACACAAGAGACGGCATAGAAATTGCCGAGAACTTACAATCCATTGGATATGTATTGTTCCATACTCGTAAGGATATCGGTCAGCACCTTTTCCGTGTGAAGAGCGTTCAACTCATAAAGTCCGTGGACGACTTGCCTGTTGGAATATACAAGAATGTCAGCACAACGGAAATGTATGTCGTGGTTGATATTGATACATCCTATGAAATGGATTCATCTGAGATACATTCTTCGAAGAAGGCATATACTCCTAATACGAGATATGATGCACAATATTCAAACAAAAACGATATTAAAAATTAAGATTAGCAATTATGGCAAAGTATACACATGAACAACTATGCTTGTTTGCGCAACCCGCAAGTGAAACTGAAGAGACAAAACTTGAACGAGCTATAGAAGCCGTAAAACGTGCTCTTGGCAATAGCGACATTATACTATCTGACAAATATGAAATTTTTGGTCAAGGGTCTTACGCAAATAATACAAATGTTCGTAATAACAGCGACGTTGACATTAACGTTTGCTATACTGCAGCCTATTATTACGAACTTCCAAAGGGTAAGACTAAAGATGATTATGGTTTCAGTGGTAATGTTCAATATTCTTACTCTGAATTCAAAAATGATATTGAAAGGATGCTTGTTGCTTATTTCGGAAGGAACAATGTTATAAGAAAAAACAAATGTATTCACATTCAAGAAAACACCTATCGGACAGAAATAGATGTTGTTCCGACATGGGAACATAGAACGTATATAGGAGAAAATAACGACCCATATAATTTTTATAGAGGAGTTAAACTCTGGTCTGATGATGGGGAAGAAGTGATTAATTATCCCAAACAACACAAAAATAATGGCATTAATAAGAATACAAATACCCAAAAACGATATAAAAGATTGGTGCGTATTTTAAAAAATATCAATATTAAGATGGCGGATTCTGGTTTTTATAAAAATATTAATATCACATCATTTCTGATAGAATGCCTTATGTACAATTATCCAAACAATGCTTTAGCAACAAGCATATATGATTGGAATTCAATCTTACAGGATGTAATCCGTTACTTTTGGAATAAGACAAGAGAAGATTGTTATGATTGGTATCAGTTCTTAGAAAACTCAGAATTTCTGTACCTTATGATTAAACATAAATGGGACAGATCCGATGTTCATGAATTTATGACAAAGTTGTGGATTTTTTTAGAGTATTAAAATGATAAGAATAAATACAAAAGGATTCATATGGGCTTCTGTAATTATTATAATAGCCTCTTATTTAATCATAAGCAAGCTGTTTCATAGCTCATTATTTGGTGATATTTCCAAGACGGTTTCTATCTTCGTCTTTGTTTTCTTTGTTTATTCAAAATGGTTATGGAAGAAAAGTCCATTTATTAAACTTCTTCCTTTTCCATATCTTGGTGGTATTTGGCAAGGTGAATTAAAAAGTACATACGAGGACGATATGACTATAAAACTGCGTGTTGAAATAAAACATAGTCTGTTTCATCCATATCTCAAGATGTATACAGATGAAAGTCATAGTATTAGTAATAGTTTTTCATTCAATATTGACGAGGACAAAGGGATACGACAAATTATATATACATATCAAAATAATCCCAAAGCTACCGAACGCCATCATAGTTCAATCCATTATGGAGCTGCCGTTTTGAATTTCAATGAAAAAGGAAATTTTATGGAAGGTAATTATTGGACGGACAGAAAAACTACAGGTACAATAGAATTAACAAAGATAAATAAACATGGTGCAAGATATACATAAACTTTTATCTGAAGGTGAGCGCGTAACGCTCGAATGTAAGAAAGCCACGAAAGGTGTGCCAAATTCACTTTGGGACACTTATTCCGCTTTTGCCAACACATACGGCGGAACCATTCTGTTGGGTGTGGTAGAGCATATGGACGAGCAAGACAATACCAAGCGGTTTGAAATCGTTGGTGTTGAGGATGCAGACAAAATCCGCAAGGACTTGTGGAATACTGTAAATAGTCGTGAGAAAGTGAATATCAATCTTCTGTACGACGATGACATTCAGACGATAGATATTGACGGCAAGAAGATTATTGCCATCAACGTGCCTCGTGCCGATTATACAGTCCGTCCTGTCTATATCAACAACAATCTGTCAAGAGGAACTTTCAAACGCAACCATGAAGGCGACTATCATTGTACGGAGCAAGAGTTGAAGATGATGCTCCGTGATGCCAATGAAGCTGGCAATGACGGATTGTTGCTGGAATACTACACAATGGACGACATCGATATTCCAACATTGGAACGCTTCCGTCAGATGTTTCAGAACTTGCATCCAGAGCATCAATGGAACTCGGCAGAACATAAGGAGTTTCTAACGAACTTTGGAGGTTATACACGAGACCGAAGGACAGGACAGGAAAAGAAGGACTGACTAGGGCTGGACTTTTAATGTTTGGCAAAGGATTGTCCGTCCGTGAGCGTTTCGACAATCTGCGAATGGACTACATTGATAAATCCAATTTGATAGGCGACCAACGCTATAGCGACCGATTGACATACGATGGGACTTGGGAAAACAACCTGTTCAACTTTATTCGCATGGTCATTCCGAAACTGACACGTGATTTGCCTCACCCTTTCAGTATGGACGGTGTAGTGCGCAAAGACGATACGCTTCAAGCCAAAGCTGTGCGTGAAGCCGTTACAAATATGGTTATTCATTCCGATTTTATGGTGAATGGAGTGCTGAAAGTTGAAAAGTATGACGATTGTTTTGTTCTGACCAATCCAGGACTTCTGAAACTGCCTATTGAGCAGATTTACAAAGGTAGCGAGTCAAAGGCACGTAATCAGCGTATGCAGAATATGTTCCGCATGATAGGCTATGGCGAGAACCTTGGCTCGGGTTTTCCACTCATTCTAAACGCACGGAATGAAAAGCATTGGATAAAGCCAGAGTTATTGGAACAGCCAGAACTTATGCAAGTAAAATTGACATTACATATTCAAAACGATGTTTCATATAGTTCATCGAATGGCCCAATAAATGACCCAATAAACTTGACCGAGAGACAGAAAATGATTTTGCGGATGTTCTCAGAAGAAAAGAAACTAAGCAGAGAAAGGCTTTGCGAGAAAACAGGATTGTCAGATGCCACTGCCAAGCGTGAAATAGCATTTCTTAAAAAGACTGGTTATTTGGAGCGTGTCGGCAGTCTTAAAACAGGGCATTGGATTGTTATTTCAAAATAATGGGTTGTAGGAGCAAACATTATACTACGACTCAAATGTTGTTGAGTATCCTTTGGTAAGCATTGGCAAAAAAGATCTGGATTTCGGTTCAGAATTCTATCTATTACCTTTGTTTGAGCAAGTATCAATTTGATTATTCGTACAAAACTAAGGAAGAATATTTACAATGATGTAAAAAGCAGGCTGTAAGGCACAAAGGAAAAGACAACGCTGGTGTGTGGGCGGTGCTTGAAAAGGCAAAAAGTAAAGATTGAAAGAGGCCTTCTCCAGAAAGAGAATATAGACTGACAAAATTACAACAAATAACAAGGATAATACACTTTCAATAGGAAGGAGCAATTATGCCGTGTTCAAATACTGCGACAACGTGTCGCAGTATTTGAATACGGCACTTGAACACTATGTGTTGCAAAGACATTCTAAATATTCTTTAGTTTTGCCCCAATACATGTGTCCGTTATAAGAAATGCGATAAATACAAAGTTTTGAAACAAAATTAGCCCGATTCCTTGGTGATTTGTGAAATATACTGGTTTGGGCCTTTGAAACGGAAAGTATGACCTATAAATACGGTAACCAAATTACCGAACTCAACCAAGTTCCTACAACAGGCTTCCAGGGTACTTCTCAGTACGTATCTTCAGCCATTCCGTATGCCCGCAAAACTTCGGATAATGCCGACAAAACCATGTATCATAACTTTGGTGTGTGGGGAGCTATCGGCATAGAGTATTTTGTGTCACGTTCTATCTCTCTCGGAGCTGAAATGAATCTTTCTGCTCTTTACGCCTACAAAGGTGACCACAGCACAAAGTATGAGGGTTACAATGTACACACACAGCAGGTTGAGGAGTATGTTGATGTGAAAGAGCCCTCGTCGAGCGCATTTGAGTTCGGCACAAAGAATATTGGCGCCAATATCTCTTTGACGTTCTACTTCTAACACGACACCCGTCTGAGAAACATCAAGGCCGAGTTTGAACATCACAATGTTCAGACTCGGCCTTTTCGTATAATAGAAGCAGAGACTATTTATTCATCAACGACTTTACAACCTCGTAAGCCAGTTCCACTCTGTCCTCCAGGTCGATGCCCTGTTCGGTTTGAGGAATAGGCTTCTCCATGTCGATGGTTTCAGATGTGTGGCCTTGCTCGTCCGGAGTTTGATGACAAATATATAGTTTGTCGTCTGTGAAGTAAAGATATTTATCAGCAAAAGTCAACTTCAACACGCTGCCATCACCTGAATAAGCATACTCGCCAAGACTGATACCAAGATCGGGGAAATCGCACAGGAGCCGGTCGTTGAGAGCCTTTAAGAAGATGTTGTAGTTGCGGCCGCTAATGCTCTTTTCGGTCCACATCATAAGTATGGAGTAGCCCCGTTTCTCGTGTTGTGAATCCTCCTCCCAGAAGTACATGCCGTAGCGCTCGGGACGCATGGCGTCGTACTTTACAAGATAGTGACGCCAATCGTACTCACGCGTCTCGCGTAAATAGCGGTCAATGACAGACTGTAGCATATCGTTGGTGAAATGCTGGCTCTGAGAGAGCAATGCCAGGAGAATGTCCCTCTTAGGCGCGATGCCTTGCTGGCTGGTGCTAAAGATGGCTCTCCACGACGAGTCGAAATCGGCCGAGCCCGAGCCTATCTGAAAACGGTTATTAACGAGCAAAGCGTAATCGCCTATGCTGAGGAGGGCGCGGTTGACAAGCGAATGGTCGCAGGCAAACAACGAGTAAAAGCGATCAGTGAAATCGATGTGGTCGAGCCCTATCACGCGAATGGCGCCTTGCAGCAATGGGTGGTTCTCCAATCGGCATAACGTGTCGGCCTTGTCGGCGTGCGTTTGCAGCCATGCAGCCTTTTCGTGCTCCTCGGCAAGCTGGTTGGCATTGAAGCTCAGATAACCTTCTTCAACATCGCCATGGGTGAGGATATATTCCGTCTGGCAGAGCAGGTTGGGCATATTGTCTTCGCGCAATTCGTATTCCGACTGCTTTATCAAATTGGTGATGATGCGAATGCGGCGTGCAAACTGTGTGTCGCTTATCGTCTCCTTGTGTTGCAAATAATAAAGGAAGGCATAAAGCATGACACTGCGCCCAATAGGGAACAGACGGGTGCGGCCATTCATGTCGCCATACGTGTAACAAGCCTGGGCAAACACGTTGACGGGGGCTGCCACTACACATTTTTGCGGGTCTGATGCCGTCGGGGTGGTGGTGAGGTAGGTATTGAACAGATGCTCTATGTCGACATGCAACCAGCAGTCGAAACCCCGCTCAATGAACTCTAAATGTTCGGGAGCCTTTTCAGAGTCCCTGAATAGGTCCTCGACAATAGACAGTATATCTGAAGAGTTCTTTTTCAACTCTTCGTCTTTATAATAAATGATGTCTGTAAGGAAACGTAAGTAGCGTATGAATTTGTCGTCCACCACATCGTCGGCCGAAGAGCCGGTTTGCCCATTACGGTAGGGCCACAGCAAATCTGTCCAGTCAAGGTCCATCTTCTGCTCTATCCGGTGTTGTAACTGCTCAGCATCTTGCTGCGGCATAATGCTTGGACTGATGGCCCTGATACTTGCTTCCCACTCAGCCTTAACATTCTCAAACTCGGTAAGGGGTTTGCCTCTTGAGTTCATTTTGATGTAAAGATCGTCGGTGGCACCGAGTTGCTTGATAGGAAGGAAATAGAAGGAGATGCACCCATTCTCAAGACAGGACCAAAGATTGTTACAAGAGTTATTGAACATAACATGTATGTAGTCAATCATTCTCAGCATGGCGCTGATGGTGGGATCGTTTTCCCAGTCAAGCGGCATCCAGCTTTGGTCTGTGATTTCGTCTGAAAGTCTGTCGCGGTTGAAATCGGGCTGGTAGTCGGGCGACACCAGGCGCTTGCAAAATTCGCGTGCACTGTAGCGTGTGGCGTAAGAGAATTTGGTAAGGAAGGCCAGCTTGTCCTCGCTCACACCCTCACGACGGGCAATGTACCAGTGTAGCAGGAAGAGGGTTGTCAACCGCTGCTGTCCGTCGAGCGGAATGAGCGTGCGGTTATTGTCAATTTCGCCATAAACGAAATCGAGCGTGATAGGTTCATTATTTATGAGTGCCTTTTTCAGCGCGCCAACAAAACGTGTGCGAATGTAATTTACCTTAGACATATCACGTCCCTGGGCATAATCGCGTTGAATGAGTGGAATTTCTATACCATTCAAAGCCTCGCCCCCACCCTCTGTGCCACGAAACAGGTCGATAAATGTATATTTCTTAGAATCTATAGTGTTCATCATGCGTTAAATTTTATAAGATCATAATAGGGTGCTATCACGTGCTGTATGGCTTGCAAATAAGCCTCTCTGTCCTTCTGCCCCCAAAAATGCACTTGTACATCAGACGAGTTTTCATAATATTTCAAGAAAGTCATCTTGGTGCAGTAAGGTATGAACTCGCCCCTTTTGTCCATTTTGATAATCAAATTGCGCTTTACATCGAATGTGGAGTTGCTCAAACAGGTGTTATGGCCACAAGAGAGCAGGGCCAGGTTGGGGAGTGTATTGATATAATCCGTATCGGTAGTATCAGACAGATCGTTTACCACGCGGCGGAAGATGTCATCGAAGTCAGATCGTATAAAGCGGCCACTTTGTCTTATACCATCAATGACTTTTTCCACGTCTCTAACAAGCTCGTTGTCGGGCTCGTCACGATGAATAGCTTTCAATGATGGCAAATGCCACTCCAGCCACTCCAGCTGAAGATCTACAGTTTTCAGTCCCTCAGAGTTCTGTGCATGAATGTGCTCTATGCTCCATTCCTCGTTATTATATTCATTAAAGGGGAAACGCTGTCGCACGCAATACGATATAATAGATTGTACATTAAATAGCAGGAGTATGCGGCATATCCGGTTATAATCCTTGTGGTAGTCTAAATCCCAATAACTGTCTTTGTCGTTTGTGCGCCATGTAATGGATTCTGCAATCAACTCGTCTAACCGATCCTTAAACTCGCTCTTGCGTTTGCCACGTGCCTCGTCAAACAAATCGGCCATTGTATTACTGCCCGAAGCTATCAGATAGCCAATCTTGTGGTAGTACACATTGTCCTTGTACCACTCTTTCAGCTGCAAGAACCCGTTGATTACCTCTTGCCACACGCTGTCCCTGTCTGAATGTTTCAAGCGCTTCTCCATTTTGAAGAATGTGAAGAGGGGGTCCTTCTCTGCATCTTGCTTGTGACACATGAGGTCGAACAAGATGTCTATTCTGGTAGGATAATCCTCTGCACGCTTACGCGTGATAAAAGCCCAAAAGGCACCATCGTCATCACGTAATTGTTTCTCGATGTCGTCCCATTGAATAGCAATTTCGTACTTTCTGCGGTTCTCCATGCCATTGGGCGTATCCGAAAGGAAGAGCGCACGTATCAGTTCGGCATTGGTCAGCTGTATTTTGCCTATATTCAATCGCGTAAAGAGCGCTATGGGGTCGGCCTCAGCACCCACTTCGTACCATATCACCTTTACACTTTCGTTGACGTAGTTACAGAGTTTGTACAGAGCAGAACTCTGGCTGTACGTGTCATCAGGAAAAGTCTCCTCCAGCCAGTCCTTAATGGTAGTATATGCCTGATAGATGTGGAAAAAATCTATATTAGTTTGGGCCAGCTGCGGGTCCATATTATCAAGAAAGGCTTGCGTCTTCTTCCTTGTTTCATACTCAAAACTAAATTCGGGTTTAACGAATTTGAAGAAGTTCTGCTCGACATAACGCAGCAGAATGTAAATGGTAGTGAGTCGTTGCTGCCCATCAATCAGGTCGTACTGCAACTCGCCTTTTTTCTGCACCACAACGGGCTGCAAACAATAATCTTTTTCCTGTCCGTTTGCCTCCATGCACTGATAGAGGTCGTTGAGGAGCGTTTTAACTTGCGTCCGTTCCCATCTGTATCCGCGCTGATAGGCAGGAATGTGGAATGTGCCGCGTATGTCTTTGATAGGCTTGGCTTCTAATATTACGTAGTTTTCCATGTCATGTTATTTATTTGTAGTTATTGTATTCAGGCAGGCACTTTAACATAATAAGCAGAATGGCGGAATGTCTGAAAAGGCTATGCAAACTTACCTGTAAACTTGTCAACTTGTTTACTAATTTCGCCAACGCATATATAATAGTACTTTGTGCTCAGAATTATAAAAAAACAAGTAAAAAATTTAAGTGCTCAAAGTTTCGGATCTTGAAAGTACATATAAAAAGTGTTTGAGAGAAGAATGAGGAAAGTTTACTGGTTATCAGTTACTTTCCTCATTTGTGTTAAAAGTGGCGAGGACAGACGAAGACGGGAATACGACAAGTTGAGACAGAGGAACGTTACCTATCCGTAACCTATACCCCAAATGGGGAATGTTGAGGTTCGGAAGAATAAGGAAGGTTACGAATTGATTTTGAATACTCTGATTTATAGTGAGTTACTGATGAGTAACGTAAGTTTTTTGGTTACGAACCAATTTTGCCGTGTTCTGCCGTGAAATGCGTAGCAAGAAAAGACTCTTCATGTATTAATTTTGAACGCAAAAAAGAATGACGTTATGAAGAGTACATTTTCAATTATCTTCTACCTCAAAAGACAGGTAGTAAAGAAAGATGGTACAGTTCCAGTTATGGGACGTATCACAGTGGACGGAACACAGGCGCAGTTCAGTTGCAAGACAACTGCCAATCCAGATTTGTGGGACACCAAGGGCGGACGCATGATAGGTAAGAGTATGCAGGCCTTGGAAGTGAACCGCAAATTGGACAAGATGCGTGTGAGTATCAGTAAGCATTATCAGGAGATTATGGACAGGGACAACTTCGTCACTGCCGACAAGGTGAAGAACGCCTTTCTTGGCTTGGAGTATCGTTGCCATACACTGATGAAAGTCTATTCTCAAAGCCGTGATGAAATGGAAAAGCAATATAAGGCTGGCATGAAGGCTTTGAGTACATACACGAAGTATAGAATCGGGTGTGCCTATGTGGGCGAGTTCTTGCAGACGCATTACCATGTGAAGGATATTGCTCTAAAAGAGTTATCGCTGCCTTTTATCACAGACTACGAGACTTTTCTCAGAACCGACAAGCACTTGAAGATAAACTCTGCGATGGTGTTTGTCCGCAATCTCCGTGCAATGGTATTCCGTGCCATAGATAATGAATGGCTCGTAAAAGACCCATTCAGACGATATGAGTACAAGGAAGAAGAGACCACAAGAGAGTTTCTGAGCAAAGAAGAGATTCATCTGTTGATGGAGACACCTATCACAAGAAAGAAGATGAGCATGGTGCGTGACTTGTTCCTGTTCTGTTGTTTTACAGGTCTCGCTTTCATTGATCTGTACAACTTGAAGGAAGAGAACATCAAGGAATTTTTCGATGAAGGTGAATGGATCGTTATCCATCGACAGAAGACAGGAACGGAAGCCAACATCAAGTTGCTTGACTATCCCAAGCAAATTATGGAAAAATACCGTGGATTGTGTGAAGACGGCAGGGTGTTTCCAGTACCCAACTACCAAAGTTGTATGGATTCGCTCAAAAGACTGGGCAAAAAATGTGGTATCACCAAGCCGCTGTCCTGGCACGTGGCCCGTCATTCGTTCGCAACCTCGGTTTGCCTCTCCAACGGAGTTCCAATAGAAACCGTGAGTTCAATGCTTGGTCACAAGAACATAAAGACAACCCAGGTGTATGCCAAGATTACCAAAGAAAAATTGAGCAAAGACGTGGAAAAGTTGTCTCAGCAAATTAATAACATTGAGGAATTCACGTTTGGAAATGTTTGCAACGATAATACTAACACTATAAATGGCAGAGTATGAAACGACAAGTGATAACAATACAAGAAGATATGGTCATCTACGCCCCACATCATGGTGAGGTGTGGATGACAGTTTGGGAGATTGCCGAACTGTTGAATGTAACAGGGACAGCAGTGAAGAATACCATCAAGCGCATTTGGAAACAAAGTGTGCTGAAAGATTTCCAGCATTCTCAATACATCAAACTTGAAAATGGATATTCTGCGCATGTCTATGATATGGAAGTGATTATCGCCATAGCACTTCAAATGGACACATACCAAGCCTTGTTGTTCAGACAATGGTTTATCAGTAAGGTTGTGAACCGCAAGGATTGCCAAGCAGAGCAAGTAAAACACGAGCATCCGATGATTATTGTGATGAACGGAACGACACCAAGAGGTGCAAGTTAGAATCTCTCATCTTTTAATAAGATTCCTACACCTTTATAATATAATAGCGTACAGGGGGAACGATTTTTGTCGTTGTACCCTGTACGCTATTTTTGTTTCGCTATTATGAAGCAGTATCCTCCCCTTGTGAAACAGTGCCGTCGATTATCGGCTTGCGGTAATTACCAGTGAGGAGTGCTTGTATCTCGGATTCCGGATAGAGGGTTTTGCCACATAATATAATGTAGGGCAAGATGCCTTGTTTGCGATATTCCTGCAAGGTACGGCGACTAAGCTTCAGGAGCTCGGAGAGTTCCTTGTCGGTGAGGTATCGCTCCCCGTCCAAAGGTGGGCTGTAGGACTCGATGAATGAAGATAGCCAGTTGGTGGCTTTCTTCAAGGATTGCATGGCGGTGTCTATCGACTTGCTCTCATGCGTAAGAAGTTGGTTCATGTTCATTGTTTACAATTTGGATTAAGTGGTGAATATAAAATGTGTTGGCTCGCCCAGGGTGAAGTTTTCGGCTTTGCCTTGGGCGAGTTTGGCTTTACGCTATACCGATTTGATTCTGGCAATAAGCGGAACAATGGCTTTGACCTCTTCGGGGCAGTAATAGAATTGGCGACCTATCTGGGTATGACCCAAGAAACGGCGGTCACGAAGTTTTTGTAAGGTGCGCTGGCTGATGCGAAGTTGCTGGCAGACCTCATGACCTGTAAGCCATTTGTTCAGACGCTTGCCGTTAGCCTTATGCTTCAGCAACTCAACTTTCTTTACCAAGGCATCGTATCTTGCCATCATCAAGTCGAATGCCTTCTTTTCCATTGTTACTACTTCCATATTCTCTGTTTTATTGGTTCAACAAATTCGGGTGCAAAGTTAATGTGTGCATGTTGAAAAACAATGAAAATGAATAACTGTGGCAGTGCTTTTCTGGGGTTTGCCGACCGCTTGGCAAGAAAAATCAAGAAAATTATACGTGGGTCATTAATGAGTTGTTAAACGGGTATTTCGCAAATGGTTAATTTTGCCGCCGAGAAATCAAAACAACGAATTATAGAACATTTCAAACGGAATTAGAATGGAAGTAATAACAATGGAAAGTGCAGCCTTCAAAAAGCTGACAGAACAGTTGACAGAAATAGTCCAGTACGCGCGATTGGCAAAAATGGCATTTCAAGAGAACTTGACTGGTAAGGGATTGAAGCCGATGTTGACCAATGACGATGCAGCTAAGATGCTTGGTGTGAGCAAGCGCACCTTGCAGCGAATGCGCTCGGAGAACCGCATTGATTTTATTAAAATTGGCAATCAATGCCGATACCAAGTTGAAGCCATAGAAAGAATGGTTGAGGAACGAACAATAACAAAGGAAACATGAGCATGGAAGATGGAACATTGAGAAAACTGGAGTTATATCTCCATGACCTACACAAAAAGATAGACGGCATCTACGACATGCTGATGTTGAGACACGAACGAGAGACGGAGCAAAAAGGAAGTTCTGCCATCAATGAAAAATTGCTCGACAACCAAGACCTCTGCCTCTTATTTCAAATCTCCCCTCGTTCCCTTCAACGCTATCGCAGTCTGGGAGTGCTTCCCTACAAGCGTTTGGGGCAGAAAACATACTACACGGAAGAGGATGTGATGCAGTTTGTAGAGAATAATGTCAAAGAATTCAAGAAAGAGAATGTGGAGCATTACTTGACTCGCATTCATCAGAAATTCAAATAACAACAGTATTCACCATTAAAAATTTACAATTATGGTACAAAAGAAAAAGAGTGATGAACAGGACGTGCTGGTAGTCCGTGACGAGAAGACGGGCGAGATCAGCGTCGTCGCCGGACTCAGCAGAGACGGCACACCGAAGCGAGCACCAGCCAAGGCGGAGAACACGTCCGACTTCCTGCGTTTTGACCGCAACAGTGACTTGATGGACAGTTTCTTTAGAAACTTCTTCCGCCAGTGCAAGGAGCCAAGCCGATTCGGATTCTACCGCATAGCGGCAGACCAGGTGGAAAACCTGCTTGGCGTGATGAAGGAGTTGCTGAAAGATCCGGAGGCTAACAAGGAGATTCTTTCCGCCCACAAGGTTGACACCTCCAATTATGAGAAAGAGGCAAAGCAATCGGAAGGTCAGGCGAAAGAAACCGCATCATCGGACGATGCGTCCAAAACGCAGGCTAACACAGAAAAGGAGAATGTATCATCTGAACAAACCAACGAAAAAGAGAACGACATGGAACAGAAACCAGAACAGACCGCAACCGAACAGCAGGCACAGACCGCTCCGGGTGTAAAGCAGAACCTCATTAGTGGTAACGATGTGAACCTGCAGGAACTTGGTGCCAAATATGGCATAGACTTCAACAGTATGAATGAGAAGGATATGAAAGCCCTGCTCAACTACGGCAAGACGGGGCTTGTGATTGTGAAGCCGACCTTCGGCGGTGAACAGATAGAGATACAGGCCCGTCTGTCATTCCGCAAGGACGATAACGACCAGTTGCAACTCGTGCCGCATTTCGTGCGCAACGAGCCTAAACTCGATGTAGCTTACAAAGGCTATACCTTCACTCCAGAGGACAAGAAGAATCTGTTGCAGAACGGCAACCTCGGAAAGGTTGTGGATTTCCCCGACAAGAATACAGGTGAGCTGCGTCCTCATTTCATCAGTATCGACCGTCTCACCAATGAGATTGTTGACATCCCTACCAACAAGGTGCGCATACCCGATACCATCGGCAAGACACCTATTACCAAGGACGACAAGAGAGTGCTCTACTCAGGTATTCCGCTTCGCAAGGAGATTGAACTTGCCAACGGGCGCAAGTTCACACCGCTGCTGCAGGTGAATGTGGAACAGCGTGGCGTGGAGTTCGTGCCTGGCAGCACAAGACAGGCGCAAGGTCAGAAACAGAATGGAGACAAGAAGCAGACCGCTGACAAGCAGGAGCAGAAGGCAGAAGGTGATGCGGGCGGTCAGAAGAAGCAGCAAGATCCCAACCACTGGCTCAATGAGGACGGGACCATCCGCCGACTCAACACCTATTTCAAGAAGGAACTGACCGAGCAGCAGAAGGACGACTATGTGGCAGGCAAGACCATCGAGATCAAGGAAGTGCCCAACAAGAACGGCAGCGGTACCTATACCGCTTATGTGAAGTTCGACTTCAACAAGATGCAGCCACGTTCCTACCGCAACAACCCCGACCTAAAGCAGGCAAAGGAACAGATTCCGACCAATGAGAACAAGGTACAAGTCGCCGTCAACGAGCAGGGCAAGACCCATGAGGCGACCAAGCACACCAAGGAGCCGCTGAGTCCGGGACAGTCTGCGCCAAAGAACGAAAAGCAGCAGAAGGAACAGAACGCCGAGGAACAGAAGCCAAAGAGAAAGGCAAGAAGCGTGAAGATGTAGTTGCCGCCACTTGATCCACAGAGTTAATCATCCATCATAACAACCGACATCTGCGACCGTCTATCCCATGGTTGCGGATGTCACAAAAACAACAGACAATGAAGACAATCATCGCAGAGAAACCAAGTGTAGCCAAGGAAATCGCCCACATTGTAGGAGCTGACAAGCGTGAGGAAGGCTATATGCAGGGCAATGGCTATTATGTGACATGGGCATTCGGACATTTAGTGCAGCCTGCCATGCCGGAAACCTACGGCATGAAGGGATTCCATGCAGAGAATCTGCCTGTGATTCCCGACCCGTTCGTTCTTGTTCCCCGACAAGTCAAGACTGAGAACGGCTACAAACCAGATGCAGGTGTGCTTGCCCAGATTAAAATTATCGGCAAGCTGTTTGACAGCAGTGAGCGCATTATCGTAGCAACCGATGCCGGACGTGAGGGAGAGTTGATTTTCCGATACCTCTATGCGTATCTCGGTTGCAGGAAGCCTTTCGACCGTCTCTGGATCAGTTCGCTTACGGACACCGCCATCCGTGAGGGACTTCAGAACCTCACGGACGGCAAGGAGTATGACAATCTCTATCATGCAGCCAAGGCACGAAGTGAGGCAGACTGGCTCGTCGGCATCAACGGCACACAAGCCCTGACGATAGCTGCAGGACGTGGCACCTATTCCGTAGGTCGTGTGCAGACCCCGACCCTTGGCATGGTGTGCGAACGCTATTGGGAACACAAGCGTTTCGAGTCGAAACCGTTCTGGCAGGTACACTTCGGTGTGGTTGATGCAGACAGTGGCAATATACTGAAGTTCACATCAGTCAACCGCTGGACAGACAAAGCTACCGCAACCGATATATATAATAAGGTGAAAGAAACAGGTTCTGTCATCATCACAAAGATCGCAACCAGGCGAAAGGTGGAGAAGGCACCGCTCCTTTACGACCTCACCACCTTGCAGAAAGAAGCCAATTCCCAGCATGGCTTCACGGCAGAGCATACACTCTCCATCGCCCAGAAACTCTACGAGGCAAAGTTCATCACCTATCCAAGAACATCAAGCCGCTATATTTCGGATGATGTATTTGCCACCCTTCCCAAACTCTTCAAGAATCTGGAGAATCATTCGGAATATGGAGAAAAAGTGAAACTCTTGCCTGGCAGTGAGGACTACTGCAAGAACAGCGTGAATGCCGCCAAGGTGACCGATCACCATGCCCTGCTCATCACAGAAAATGCAGCCATTGGTCTTTTCAAGGACGAGAAGATCGTTTATGACATGATATTGTGCCGGATGATTGAAGCGTTCTCGGCAGACTGCATCAAGGACATCACATCCGTATCGGCGCAAGTGGATCATGAAGTCGAATTTGGCATCAGTGGCTCCATCATCCGACAGACTGGCTGGCGAGCGTTGTCGCTCAAGGAAAAGAACAAAAGGCAGGACAAGGATGCAGACGCAACAGACAATGAGGTCAAGGAGCAATTCATTCCCAACTGGCAAGAAGGACAGCATATCACTCTTTCTGGCTGCACCATCACGGAGGGCAAGACCAAACCGAAGCCATTGCATACGGAATCCACATTGCTTGCAGCAATGGAGACCGCAGGCAAAGAGATAGAAGATGATACGATGCGCCAGGCAATGAAGGACAGCGGTATTGGCACACCTGCCACACGTGCCGCCATCATCGAGACCTTGCTCAAACGAGAGTATATGGTGCGCCAGCAGAAGAAACTTGTGCCGACGGAAAAAGGACTCGCCCTGCATTCCGTGGTGAAGAACATGGCGATTGCCAATGTGGAGATGACGGGCAAATGGGAGGCGGAACTTGCCAAGATTGAACGAGGTGAAGCAAGTGCAGACGGGTTCACCCATAGTATCGAAGGTTATACCCGTGAAATCACTGCGGAGCTGTTAGGTTGTGACAGACTTTTCAGCCACAAGGATTCCGGCTGCCAGTGTCCTAAATGCAAGCAAGGTACCATGCAGTTCTTCGGAAAGGTAGTAAGATGCAGCAACAAGGAGTGCGGTATGCCAGTGTTCAAGCAGGTAGCAGGAAAGTTGCTCACTGATGCCGACATCACCGACTTGCTTACCAAGGGCAAGACCAGAACGCTCAATGGTTTTATCAGTAAGCAAGGCAAACCTTTCTCCGCAGCCATAGCCTTTGACGAGAATTTCAACACGAAATTCGTCTTTGCAGAGCGCAAAACAGCAGAAAAGCGAGGAAATGTGAAGAGATACAAGAAATAGTTTGTATCTTTGCCACCGAAACATGGTTCATAAATGGTGTCTTGATTCAGGATGCTTTTATTTACTGTGGATTAAGTGGCGGCACTCGGAGGGATACCGAGTGCCTTTTTCTTGCTTTCAACAAACATCAACCGCCATCCACGGTTTATTATTCACCACTTAATCCATTCAACAGACAAATGAACAGAAAGAAACAGGCACAGACAGAACTGTCCTATTACGGACTGTACCTCTTGAACCACCTCAGAGAGAACCGTTTTCCACAAGCCAACGATGCGGACTTTATCCGCGAACGTGCTGACCATGCCGCAGAAGTATATGAGCAGGCACGGCGTGATGCCCTCTTTGCCGATGCGGCACAAGAGCTTGCCATGTCAGCATTGCTGAAAGGTCTCCGCTTTTCCAAGTACAGCATCCTGTACGATGTAGTTGACCGTGAGTTTCCCCTGGAGGTAGCAGTAGAAGACCAGGAAGCGTTTGTCAAGAACCTCCTGTCTCTGGTTGACAACGTGTATTCCATTTACGACCTCACCGATGACGATTTTGCCCAGTCACCGGACTACGACCAGCTCTATACAGAGTTGACTGGAGCCGTAGCCCTTTTCATAGAGTCAAATGGCGTACAATAGAAAACAACGGCTGAACGACAACATCAAGGCGATAGAGACAGCATTCATCCTTGACAGGGAACAGCGCACGCCGACTGCCCGTGAGCGTCTCCTTCTGGAGCGTTACTGCGGATTCGGTGGATTGAAGTGCATCCTGAACCCTGCCAGGGAACTGGCGGATGCCGTCCATTGGGCAAAGTCAGACCTTGAATTGTTTGCTCCAACAGTGGAGCTGCATAGACTTATCCGTGAAAACAGCAAGAATGAAAGCGAGTACAAACAGTTGATGGACAGTCTGAAACAGTCTGTCCTCACGGCATTCTACACGCCGTCAGCCGTTACGGAGGCTCTGGCGGATGTGTTGAAAGAGCATCAGATTATCCCCGAAAAGGTGCTTGAACCCTCGGCAGGCATCGGTGCCTTTGTCGATTCCGTCTTGGATAACAATTCCAAGGCAGACATTATGGCATTTGAAAAAGACCTGCTTACGGGAAAGATACTCCGCCATCTGCACCCGGAGCAGAAAGTGCGCATAGAGGGATTCGAGAAGATAGAAAAGCCTTTCAATGACTACTTCGACCTCGCCATCTCAAATATTCCCTTTGGCGATGTTGCCGTATTTGATCCGTCTTATACAGCCATGAAAGGCATGAGGGCACTTGTCACCAGACGCATACACAACTACTTCTTTGTCAAGGCTCTTGATACGGTAAGGGATGGTGGGTTGGTTGCCTTCATCACCTCACAAGGCGTATTGAATGCCAAAAATAACAGTGCCGCGCGTTTTATGATGCTCTATCATGCTGATCTCGTGTCAGCGATTCGTCTTCCCAACAACCTGTTCACGGAAAATGCCAATACGGAAGTGGGCAGTGACCTCATCATTCTGCAGAAAAATACCCAAAAGGAGTCGCTGCGAGGAGACGACAACCTGCTTGATACTGTCTATAATGACGAGAACCGCATTCCGACAAACAACTACTTTCTGGAGCATCCGGAACGCATTATCCATACAACAGCAAAGTTGGATACTGACCCGTTCGGCAAGCCTGCAATGATATACACGCATGAGGATGGTGTGGAAGGCATTGCAGAGGATTTGCGAAAGATGCTCCATGAAGACTTTAAGAAGAACCTCAATTTGAACCGATACTTGGGGATAGAGGAAACAAAGGCAGAGGAAGTTAAGGAGGTTAAAGAAACAGAAAAGATAGAAAAAACAGAGAAGATAAAGCCTTCCATTGAGGAAAAGCAGAACGCTACGGTAGTATCCTTGCAAAAGCAGGAAAAGCCTACTGATGATGCAGAGCTATCCCAAAAGTTCAATCATCAGCAACCGCCAGTCCAAATGACTCTGTTTGACCTTTGGGGAATGGAAGAAGAAAAACGTCTGATTGTCCATTCTACGAAGAAGAAAGCAGAGGTAACAGTGGGTGCTGCCGCCAAGAAAGTGTCAAGGAAGAGAGCAAGTCCGTTGGTAAAAAGCGTAAATCCGACTTTTGAAGTTGTGACAAAGCCTGTGGAAAAAGAAGAAAAGCCTTCGTTGACAGATGCAAAAGAGCAGGAAACAGCACAGGAGACAAAACCAATCCTGTCTGGGGATGAGCCATACGCAAGCATCTCTTGGGAAGAGAATCCGCCAATCAACGGCTTTTACGAGATGATGATGACCATGGCTCCCGAAGACAGGGTGCTGCTGCGCCAAAAGGCGGAACTGCACCGTCAGGAACAACTCAAGGCTTTGGGCGTTGAAGATACGCTTGATCCGAAGTTCAAGCCGCCGATGGAGCCGATAGAAGTTCTTAAAGTTCAAATCGGGCATGAGCAGTCGAAAGGGAATGAGGCAAAAGAAGATTCCAAGACTCAGAACACATTGAAAGAAACAGATCATGAGCGGGAACAACAAAAAGAGCAAGAAAGAAAGCGAGAAGAGCTGGCAAAGAAGAAAGAGGATGCTATGAAGCCCCGTCCATTTGATGAGAAACTGGATTGTTTTCATCGTGAGGGTTCTATGGTGCTCGACTCTGCCAGAAACGTCGGTGTATTGAAAGACCTTACCAAGTATGGTGCTACCTTCATGCCGTTGGATCTGAATATGGAGCAGAAAGAAAAGGCAGTCTTGTATATCGCCCTCCGTGATGCCTATCAGAAACTTTACACCTATGAAGCGGAAGAACAGACGGAAAACAAGCAGATGCGTGAGAGTCTGAATGTCTATTATGACGCTTTCTTCATCCGCTTCGGCAACCTCAATGCCAAGCAGAACGTGAAGTTCATCCTCATGGATGCCTCAGGGCGCGACATGCTGTCGTTGGAACGGGTAGAAAACGGACAGTTCACAAAGTCAGACATCTTCGACCACCCGGTCTCTTTTTCGCTTGACGAGGTCAGTCATGTGGATTCTCCAGAGGAAGCGCTCACCGCCTCACTCAACAAGTTCGGCCGTATCGACTTGCCGTATATGACAGAATTATCGGATATGCCGGAACCGGAACTGACGGAAGCGCTTAAAGGGCGCATCTATTACAATCCGCTCATAGACGGCTACGAGATAGCCGACCGCTTCATTGCTGGCAATGTCATAGAGAAAGCGGAGCGTATAGAAGAATGGCTGAAGGAAAATCCAGACCATGCAATCGTGAGGGAGTCGTTGGAAGCCTTGAAGGCAAGCATTCCCGAACCGATAGCCTTTGAGGACCTGGACTTCAACTTCGGTGAGCGTTGGATACCTACAGGTGTGTATTCCGCTTACATGAGCCACCTATTCAATACACAGGTCAGCATCGTCTATTCCGACAGCATGGACGAATATTCGGCAAAATGCAGTATGAAGACCATGGCCATCACGGATGAGTATATGGTGAAGGGATATTACCGCCACTATGACGGCATGAGTCTTCTGAAACATGCCCTGCACAACACCTGTCCCGACATGATGAAGAGCATCGGTGAGGATGAACACGGCAACGACATCAAGGTGCGTGACAGCGAGGGCATACAGCTCGCCAATGCCAAGATTGACGAAATCCGCAACGGGTTCACTGAATGGCTGGAGGAGCAGTCTGACTCTTTTAAGGAACGCTTGACCACAATGTACAACCGGAAGTTTAACTGCTTCGTGCGTCCGAAGTATGACGGTTCTCACCAGACCTTCCCCGGCTTGGACTTGAAAGCCCTTGGCGGAAAGTATGGTGTCAAGAGTGTGTACCCAAGTCAGAAGGACTGTGTATGGATGCTTTTGCAGAACGGCGGCGGGATATGTGATCACGAGGTCGGTACTGGCAAAACCCTCATCATGTGCATGGCTGCGCATGAGATGAAACGCCTCGGTATGGCTCACAAGCCGATGATTATCGGACTAAAAGCCAATGTGGCGGAGATAGCCGCCACCTATCAGACAGCTTATCCCCATGCGAGGATACTCTATGCCTCGGAGAAGGACTTTTCCACCAAGAACCGTGTCAGTTTCTTCAACAACATCAAGAACAACGACTATGACTGTGTAATCATGTCGCATGACCAGTTCGGGAAGATACCGCAATCGCCAGAACTCCAACGGCAGATACTGCAGGCGGAGCTTGATACCGTGGAGGAAAACTTGGAGGTGATACGTACGCAGGGCAAAGACGTGTCGAGGGGAATGCTCAAAGGCTTGGAAAAGCGGAAGCAGAATCTGGAGGTGAAGTTGCAGAAGATAGCCTACAGCATCGAGCAGCGCACCGATGATGTAGTGGATTTCCGCATGATGGGCATCGACCACTTGTTTGTGGACGAGAGCCACCAGTTCAAGAACCTCATGTTCAACACCCGTCACGACCGTGTGGCAGGACTTGGCAACAGCGAGGGAAGCCAGAAGGCACTCAACATGCTCTTTGCTATCCGTACCATACAGGAGCGGACAGGCAGAGATCTTGGAGCGACATTCCTGTCGGGAACAACCATCAGTAACTCACTGACTGAGTTGTATCTGCTCTTCAAGTACCTGCGCCCCAAGGAACTGGAGCTTCAGGACATCCGCTGTTTCGATGCGTGGGCGGCAATCTTCGCCAAGAAAACTACCGACTTCGAGTTTAACGTCACCAACAACATCGTACAGAAGGAACGTTTCCGATACTTCATCAAGGTACCGGAGCTTGCTGCTTTCTACAACGAGATAACCGACTATCGCACGGCGGAGGCAGTTGGTGTGGACAGACCACAGAAGAACGAGATTCTTCATAACATACCACCGACACCCGAGCAGGAGGACTTCATCCAAAAGCTGATGGAGTTTGCCAAGACGGGTGATGCCACCATCCTCGGCAGACTGCCACTGTCAGAAACGGAAGAGAAGGCAAAGATGCTCATAGCCACGGACTATGCCCGAAAGATGGCTCTCGACATGCGCATGATAGACCCGACTTGTGAGGACCATCCCGACAACAAGGCGAGCCATTGTGCCAAGATGATAGCCGACTACTATCACCGTTACGACGGTCATAAGGGCACGCAGTTCGTGTTCTCAGACTTGGGAACATATCGACCGGGCGAATGGAACGTGTATTCTGAAATCAAGCGTAAGCTGATAGAGGATTACGGCATACCGTCGTCTGAAATCCGCTTCATTCAGGAGTGCAAGAACGAGAGGGCAAGAAAGGCGGTGATAGCAGCCATGAACGAGGGTTCGGTACGAGTATTGTTCGGCTCCACATCTATGTTAGGTACAGGCGTAAATGCACAAAAAAGGTGTGTTGCTATTCATCATTTGGACACACCGTGGGTGCGACATGAAGTCGCATAGATAATTGTTGGAATGATACTTTAAGTATCAGTTTTAACCCGCTGTTCCGTCAGCGGTAGCCTACCGACCGATGCACCTTAATGTTGTATTAAGCGGTCGGGACAAAGTACGCTTTCACAAGACAAGACAGAACCGTGAGGGGAAGTCAAGTATGGTTAGTATCATACCGTAGAGTGGCGAGGCTGGATAGTATGGTTAGCGTAAGCGAACTGTTAGTAAACTTCGTAATGTCGTAAAAGAGTGCAAGATACTGATACACTCTACCCAAAATGGGATGCGGTCAGATAATCCTCTCCATGGTAGGATTACACGGATGTAAAGACCGTCGGAGGATGAGACAGGACCTAACCTATCCGTTAGTTATCTATGTGGAACATGGTAAGCCTGTACATCTCCTGTCAGACAAAAGACAGGTAAGCTGAAAGTAATGGATGCTGAATGATGTGCAGGTATAAGATAACAGAGAAAGCGAATGCCGTTCTGTAATGGGACGGATAGGGTTTGAGCCACTTATCACGAGTTGACAAGGGACAACATCAACCTACCACGAAAGTGGGCAGACTTCTGTGGTAATGTTTGGGAGGCAAATACCCAACATTAGCCAAATGGTAATTCTTTACAATAAACTTTTAGAACTTTTTAAAGTAGGAATGCAAATGAACGATAAAATCAAAGAAAATCTCCTCGACCAATCGTGTGCGCCGACTGACAACCTGCAATCAAATTGGGACAGAATAGACTGGACTAAGGCGGAGCAAGCTGTTAAGAAGCTTCAAGCTCGTATTGTAAAGGCTCAGAAGGAAGGCAGACATAACAAGGTGAAAGCCTTGCAATGGACGCTTACCCACTCTTTTTACGCAAAAGCCTTAGCCGTAAAGAGGGTTACTTCTAACGGGGGTGGTTGTACTCCTGGGGTTGACAAAGAAATATGGGATACCCCTAAAGCTAAAATGCAAGCAATAACCCAACTCAAACGCAGAGGCTACCAGCCAATGCCGCTGAGAAGAGTTCATATCAAGAAGAGCAACGGCAAACTGCGACCGTTGGGAATACCGACAATGAAAGACAGAGCCATGCAAGCACTCTATCTTATGGCATTGGAGCCTGTATCAGAAACTACAGCTGATACTCGTTCATACGGTTTCCGCAAGGAACGCTGCTGTATGGATGCAATACAGCAATGTCATAACATTCTCCGAAAGGGATATTCTCCCGAATGGATTTTGGAGGGTGACATAAAAGGGTGTTTTGACCATATCAGCCATGAGTGGTTACTTGCCAATATCCCAATGGATAAGGCAATACTCCGAAAATGGTTGAAATGTGGCTATGTTTTCAACAAGCAAATGTTCCCGACCGAGGAAGGAACACCGCAAGGTGGTATAATTTCTCCGACACTTGCCAATATGACTTTGGACGGATTGCAGAAAGCTCTTGCAGATAGATATAAGCGCCATCATGTTAATGGTAAGTTGTATTCACCAATGGTGAACCTTGTACGTTATGCGGATGATTTTATCATCACTTGCGAGAACAAGGAAACTCTTGAAAATGAAATCAAGCCATTGGTTGCTGAATTTATGTCTGAAAGAGGTCTGACCTTATCAGAGGAAAAGACGGTGATAACCAACGTGCATGACGGTTTTGATTTTCTTGGCTTTAATATCCGCAAATACGGCAAGGACATATTGACCAAGCCGACAAAGAAATCCGAGAAACGCTTTATGGAGAATATCCGTAAGGTAATTAAGGAGAACAAGGGTTGCAGACAGGAGTCGTTAATCAGAATGTTGAACTCTAAAATCCGAGGATGGGGAGGTTATTATCAGCATGGAGCGACACGTGATTCATTTCACAGAATCGACCATCAGATATTCCTCTCACTATGGCAATGGGCAAAACGCCGTCATTCCAAGAAAGGGAAACGGTGGATAAAAGACCGATATTGGCATGACATTCGAGGGAACAAATGGACTTTCGCTTCAAAATTCAAGAAACCAAACGGAAAGGAAGACCAATTGACATTATTGTCTCTGACTTCATCGTTTCCATTCCTGCAATACACGCAGATTAAAGGAGACATGAACCCGTTTGATGCAGACTGTCGTCTGTACTTCTATAAAAGAAAGAAGTCGAAAATGCTTGTTACGCTAAAAGGACGCAAGTCACTGCTGTACCTATGGGAAAAGCAAGGACGCAAATGTCCTATATGCGGTGAGCCTATTGATACGCACAAGGCATGGAATGTCATGCCAACCGTTCAAAACGGAAAGAAATGCAATCTGTTGGTTCATGATGAATGTTTTAAATTATCCCGCAAATCAAATGGAAACAAGAAGTAGTTTGAGCCGGTCTCTGCATACAAACAGAGGCTTAGAAAAGCTTGAGCCGTATGAGGGGAAACTCTCATGTACGGTTCTTAGGGGGGAAGAGGGCAGCAATGCCCTTGACCTACCCGATCGTCCATCAGATCTTGAACAACGCAATGGTCGTGGAGTTCGTGCTGGCAACGAGATAGCTAAGTTATACGCTGACAATAAGGTGGACATTATCATCTATGCGGTGGAAAAATCACTTGACTCTTACAAGTTCAACCTCCTGCACTGTAAGCAGACATTCATTTCACAGTTGAAAAGCGGTGCGTTGGGAGCGAGAACCATTGACGAGGGAGCGATGGACGAGAAATCGGGCATGAATTTTTCCGAGTATATGGCTATTCTCTCCGGAAATACCGACTTGCTTGACAAGGCGAAGCTGGAGAAGAAGATTGCATCCTTGGAGGGTGAGCGCAAATCGTTTAACAGGGGCAGGCGTGACTCGGAACTGAAACTGAAATCAAAGTCAGAAGAGCTGGACGGCAATCGGACTATACTCAAAGGCATGACAGCGGACTATGACAAGTTTATGAGTCTGGCAAAGAAGGACAAGGACGGGAATATACTCAATCTCATCACCCTTAACGGTCTCGAGTCCAATAATCTGGAAGTGATAGGCAAACAGCTTCAAAGGATGGCAAAAACGGAAAGGACAGATGGGGAATACAAGGAAATAGGTGCAATTTATGGTATCCCTATCAAGGTTGTGAGCGAGACAAGCTTTGAGAGCGGTCTTCCCTTCGTTGATAACCGCTTTGTTGTTGAGGGCCATTACAAGTATCAGTACAACAACGGACATGTCGCCAAGTCGGACCCGATAGCAGCGGCAAACAACTTTCTGAATGCCTTACAGAAGATACCAAGCTACATTGAGCAGTATGATTCAAGATGCAAGGCTTTGGAGAAAGAGATACCGCAACTGGAAGAGATAGCTGGCAAAACTTGGAAGAAAGAGGAAGAACTGAAAGATCTGAAAGCGGAACTGGCGGCGTTGGACAGGAAAATACAGTTAGAATTGGCACCACCACAGGAGCAAGATACTGCTGAAAAACACGAAACAAAGAATATAGAAACAGAACAAAGCATAGTTGGAAAACAAGCACGCTCCTTCTGTCGGTTATGACACCTTATTATATATAGGGGTATCTTGATGTTTTTATCATAATAAGATACCCCTGTTTTTATCTAAAAATGGCGAAATCTTCAATAAATAGCCTTTGAAACAAACTTTTTGGAAATATCACAGCGATATTTAGAATAATTTTCGTACTTTTGCAAGCGTATTCACTTATTTTATAATAATGTATGGCAAAGAAAGATGTAAACAGATTGAAGATAATGTTGGCAGTAACCAAGCGCTCAAACAAGTGGTTGGCAGAAATGTTGGGTAAAGACCAAGCAACCATTTCTAAATGGTGCACCAATACTTGCCAACCAGACTTGGAAACCTTAATACGGATTTCTGATTTGCTGAAAGTGGATGTAAACGATTTGTTGAACAAAGAATGTATCAAAGAATGATGGACGATATATTGAAACAGATAAAGGCTGGCGAGGTGTCGGGGGTGCAGTTCAAGGAACGCATTCTCGACAAATATTACACCGGTGTGGGTAGCGGTATCACTCGTGCACTTGATGAAGATGTTAATGTCACGTTTATGAATAATGACAATATAGCCAAATACATCACCTCCCTTGTTGCAGCAGGATATTTGCAGATGACTAATCCAGATAATCCTACAGCAAGTAATCAAAAATACAAGAAAGTAAACAAAAGATAAGAAGCGTATGGATTCATTATTTCTATTTCAGTTTGCATGCTTCATATTCATGCTCATCAATGCCTTCATCGTAGCACTCTCTCATCTGCATGTAAGATGGGAGAACAAGCGGTATGAGCGTTCTCGATGGATGATCGTTGCTGCCCTGATAGGACTGGCGATACAATATGTGCTGCAGATGACTTTCGGGTTCCGTGCTATGCACGATAATCTGGGGGCGGTCATCAACATCCTCCTCTATACCCCCTGCTTCTCGCTTATCTCCATAGGAATCTACAACATAGAAACCACCCGTGCTAACCTCAGAAAGATGATACTGATGTGCAGTGGTATTTATGCTGCCATCATTGTGGTCTTTTGCGTGGGTATCAATCTCCATCATAGCCTGTATATCAGAGGAGGGCTTTATCTGATGCTGACTCTGTTTTGCGTAAGTGTTTTCTATTGCATATACATGATTATTCAGGAGATGATTAGGCGTAAAAATATGTTGGAGACAATGGCGGCAACTGATTTGTTGCCTTACGTGAAATATTCGCGTGCAAGTGTAATCATTCTATGGCTCGCAGTTCTCGCTATGCCAGTTGCCATCTTTTCTACTACCTTATTATATATAGTAGGTCCAGCCGTATTGCTTGCCTTGCTGTTCTTCAACCTTACGTTTATCGCTCTCGGCAGCAGTTATATTCCAACAGAAGAGCTATTGGATAAAGAAGAGGAAAATCAACGAAGCAGAGAGAAAAAACTTTACATCAATTGTCTGAGGAGCGCAGAAACTTTATCCAAAACAGTCTTGACCAATGGTGTATGGATTTGGGCTATAAGGATTGTAATGTAAACATGTTGACGCTTTCTCGCACACTTTGTATCTCCAAGGATGAGTTATCTGTATTCTTCGACCAGTAACTGAAAACTACATTCAGAATATGGCTTGGTGATATACGTTTCAATGCGGCAAAGAAGATGATGTTTGAATTTCCAGACTATAGTAATGACATTATTTCTGCCGAATGTGGCTTCTCTGCCCGTACCTATCTGTACAGGATATTCAAGTCAAAGGAAGGTTGTACGCCTACCGAATGGCGAGAAGAACAAGTTGCAAATGCAGCCCCAGATGATGAAAAACAGGATTAACCATTTTTCAATAAATACCAGAAAAACGCATAATAAAAGGGAATAAATCGTTAAAATGGGTGTCTACTTCCTACGAAGTAGACACCTAAAACATAGGAAGTAGACACATTGACAGGGGAATGCGCCTCCTTTTTTACATGAAAAACACTATTTTTGTGCCATGAAAGGACGGAGAAAGCCCAAGCTGAATCCGATAGTCGAGCTAAGTGTTAACTTGCATAAGGTTCTTAAACTCTTGGACAAATATACAACCATTCTGCGTCATACTGTATTGTCCTATCTGTCCTATCTAATATTTGTGTGCATTTCGAAATGCACTGATGCGCAGATACATACACTATTTATAACGCAAATATACACACGTTTTGCGGAATACCCATTTTTGGGGGGGGGGTAAAAGTATGTTAATGCGCTTACGATTACCGCTTTTTGTAGTAATGGCGCACTTAATTACATAGCAAGGGCGTGCAATCACTCTACTGCACGCCCTTGTTATTGTAAGGCTTTCACGTTGGTGGAATTAGTAAACAAATTGACAAGTTAACCTGTTAACCAAGAATTCCACCAACAGGTATTTATGTTTGTGCAAATATAGCAACTTTCCGTCTCAGAAGGAAAATATCGGACAAACTTTCCTTCTGGGACGGAAAGTTTGGCGAAATCTTTCCTTGCAGGAAGGAAAGTTGGACCGAAACAGCACAGATACGCAAATGAGCTGATGCCGTAGCGCGTGTGCCAACTGCCGGGTGCTAACGCCTGACAAGCAAGTGAGCAGAGGTGATATTTGTTTACATAATATGTGCTGTACGGCAAAACTATTCTGATATTATTATGGCTCACGGATCACACCGATAACACGGATTTTTTTGCTGCGTGATTTAGCCACACGGAGATGACGGAGTTTACGGATACCGTGAGCATTGCATGCTCACCTCGCTATTTGCCCGCAACGTGCTCGTAGTGAAATACGTGAGCACAGATTATGCAATAAGGCCCACTAACAAACAATAGGCTAACAACGAGCAAGTAGCGAGGTGAGCATGCAATGCTCACTGTATCCGTAAACTCCGTCATCTCCGTGTGGCTAAAGCACGCAGCAAAAAATCAGTGCGATCCGTGCGATCCGTGTGCTGTAATATCATAATAGTTTTACCGTACAACCAATGTATACACAACCATATTCTGCGCCACGTCTTACCCATATTTCTTTAATTGCACTATTTGCTTGCACCTTGCACTTTTTGCCTGCAATGCACTGATTTTCAGTCTGTTACGGTGTGTAGGTAGCATAATTTTTTACCTACACGCTGCCTGCACTTTTCTCTGCACTTATCTGCACACCAACGCTTCCGCCGTTCTGCTATCACGCAGCATGACGCAACGTCCGCACGCGGACGGTTAAACAATTACGGGAGGTAGTCGTTTCGGTTGCTCTAATCCAAAAATCGCTCCCCTTATGCCGAAAAGTGTGAATGGTATGCCCCATCATGCAAACAGGTGCAGACGTGTATAATGAAGAGAGTGCAAGCAAATGTAGATAAGTGCAGACGGTGTGCAGGCAAGTGCAGGTAGTGCAGGCAAAAAGTGTAGGTAGTGCAGGCAAAAAGTGTAGGTAGTGCAGGCAAAAAGTGCAGGTAGTGCAAGCAAAAAGTGCAGGTAGTGCAGGCAGTGTGTAGGCAAAAAATGAGGTTACCTACACTCCGTAATAAATTGATAATCAGTGCAGTGCAGGCAAAAAGTGCAAGATGCAGGCAATTTGCAATATAACCTTTCGGGTGGGTTGCGCGAGTGCTAATATCTGTTTTTGAGATGTAGCCAAGCGAATGAACGCAAGCACGAAACGCTAACTCTAATGGGGGCGACGCGTCCCGCGTCGGGCATTAAGGCAAAGGCTCACTGACTGGCGTGTAATTAGTGTTGTTTAGTATATGGACATTGCATTTTTCCGACGCGAGACGCGTCGCCCCCATTAGAGGTTGAGATTATTGTGCAGACGTCTGCTTATTAACATAAAAGCTGACGCCATAGCGCCACTATTTGCAGCGCTACGGCGTCAGCCTGTCTATTACATTTGCACAAGTGCTCCTTTATAAAGCAAAGGAGGCGAAAACGTGTACAGAGGTCGTTTTAATCTTCGTCGGAACTCCAATTGCTGTCGCTCCACACTTTGTCGTTACTAAATACATCTTCGGTCTTGTTAGAATGCCCAGTATTGAATCTGGGTGATTCGCAAAGGGGTTACAAGGGTTCAAGGTAGCAAACCGAGATGCTCTTGGGTGTTGTATATTGTCGTTTCATTTGTTGTACGTGCAATTAACTTGCAGATGAGTTATTTAATTACTAACTTCTTACCATTATGAATGTAAAGACCACCCTTTACGGGGTTCATCACGCGACGACCTGCGAGGTCGTAAACAGGCGTGTTGACAACAGCATGACTGCCTGTTACCTTATCGACCGCTGTTACCTGGCCAAAGTTAAGGGCGATGGCTGAGCCATAGGCTTCGTCAAAGAAAGCACGGTTTGCAGGGATAGTGGCAACTGTGGGTTCGAAGAAACCTACTTCGCTCAAGTCAGCATTGTTTCGGCCAAACACCAAATAGTTGGTCTGCTTGCCTGCAATGTCTTTGGGCATCAGCGTACCCGTCAAGGCACTTGTCTGAGTTTCGCCCTGACCAATGGTCAGCAGCGCCTTTGCCAAGGCATCGTTGCTTACAAAGAGCACACCGGTTTCAGCAGCAAAGTTCTGAACCTCGCTCATGAGGGTTTGACCATTTTCGGGAATGCCCGCTGTGTATGCCTTGGCACCACTTACGGCACTTACGCCAAAGGGGAGGTAGGCCGTAGCGTATGATTTGTCATTAACCACGTTGAGCTTCAGCTCGAATGAGGTGGCTGGTTCTACAGCCCACGTTGCAGCATCGGCATTGCGCGTTTGGGCGGTTGAAGCAACCACGCGGCCATCGTCCTCCAAATTAATCTGAGCACCGCTCTCGTCACAGAGCACATAACCTTTGACACTGCCATCGGTAAGCTTGCTTATGGTGTACAAGGCACCTTGAGCCTGGTCGGCCATGTCGGTAGTGGCATTGTCGGCCTGCGACTTTAATGCACCGAGATACAACTTGGTGTTGACATTATAGAGTTTGAAGGCTGTGGCGTCGGCCACAAACTTCCAAAGAGCTGAGGCGGTAGAGAGCTTGGCGTTGACTGCCACATTGGCAGTTGCGGCACTGCCGGCAGCGAGCACTCTGAGCGCGTTGCCCGTGTTGCAGTTGGTCAGTGTAAAATAGGTGTTGTCGGCATACTGCCTGGCTTTGTCAACATACGCTTTATAAGCGCCGTCAGACAGTGTGAGGTCGAAGCGCGATGCCTCCCATTGTGCCAATTCGCTGGCACAGAGTTCGGGCACATTGGGCAGGGTGTTGTACAAATCAACCACCTTTTGCTCTGCCACCACCGTCATATAATGCGAAGTGGCCGTGGGGGCATCGGCTATGGCAGCTACGGGAACAAAGTAGAAGGCGTTGCCAATGGTGGCCGTGGTTGAGTTGGCATCAACCTCGGCTTTCAGCATCTTGTCACCAGCGGCCGTTGCACTGTTCCACCACGCATTGCCAGCCTGTCCGTGCAGTTTGACACACACTGCCAACGAACCAGCCTTTACACTTGTTGAAGAGGCCATGTTATAGACCAATGTGGCACCTGATTCTGCGCTTGTGGCGGCATACATGCTGGCACCATCGTTAAAACCTAAGCACTGTGATGTGCCCGCAGCCTTGTTGTAGAATTTGTAGCCAGTGTTTTCGTTGCCCACAATGCACCAGAGTGCCTCGTCGGTAGTGGGCAGCAGGCTGGCGTCGGTGCACAATTTGCCGTTCTGCACATTGGCTGTTGTCAAGTAGCCCGCATTGGGCTGTGCATTATCGGCCACTTTTATCATATACCACTGTGTGTCGTCGGCCCACTTGCCGGCTGCGGGGGCACCCGATACCTTTAAGCCCTGCGGCGTTTCCTGGCCGCTGAGCACAGCCTGACTGAGGTGGAGCGTGCCCTTAGAGGGTATGGCATAAGTGGTCACTTCGTTGCCCATACGCACTGCAACTGTGCGGTCGGCTGGCAAGTTGTTGGTGATGGTCACATCGGTGGCCTTGCCGCCAGCCCAAGTGATGTCAACCGTATAGTTGCCCTGGGCCTTGAGACCCTTCACACTACCATTCTTTTTCCATGCCGAAGGCAGGGCGGGAAGGATTGTGATGACGTCGTCGTAGCTCTGGAGCAGCATTTCGGCCACACCGCTGGTGCAACCATAGTTACCATCGATCTGGAAGGGTGAGTGTGCGTCGAACAGGTTGTAGTAGCAACCACCATAATTGCTCATTTGTACACCGTAAGAGCCAGAGTGCTTCAAAGCGCGCTGCAAGTTGTAGTGAGCCTTGTCACCATCGAGGCAACGGGCGTAGGTGTTTGTCTGCCAGCCCATTGACCAACCGGTCACGTCGCCCTTACGGGCAATCATGCCGTTGTAAGCTGCCTGGAACTGCTTCACGCTGTCAGCGTCTGTGGCAAATGCGCTTACCTGGTTGAAGGGGTAGAGGCACATGAGGTGTGAGAGGTGACGGTGATCGGGATCTGAAAGGGGAAGGTTCTTCCACTCTGAGATGCAGGGCTTGGCCTCTGACCAATTTACACCGCCGGGATTGTAGTTCTCAATCCACACACCCTTGTCAAAGTTGTTGTAAAGGTCTTCGAGCTCAGCCATCTGAGCTGCAGTAACGGGTGATTCGCTACCGAGTTCGGCATAGCCTTCGAACAAGTCCTTCAAGCCCTGATAAGCTGTTTGCTGGGCAAAGGCTGTGATTTGGTTCCATTCACCGTGTTCGGGGCTCCATTCGCCTGTAATTACATACTGGCCATCGGTATTCTTTGTAGCGATGCTCTTGGTAAAGAGGGCATTCTGGTACATTACGGGAAGTGCCTTCTTAAGGAAGTCGCGGTCGAGCGTGTACTTGTAGTAGCGCCACAGGTGGTCGCAATACCAGGCACCGAGTGCCTTCATGTTGCTGTTTTCCCAGGTTGAAGTGCCACCGAAGATGTTGTTCTCAACAGCTATCGTCCAGCCCTTGGCACCACTCTTGACCTTCTGTGCCAAAGCTACCCAGGGAGAATTGGGAGCCGAAGCCAGGTCGATGATGTTGTAGAGGAAGGGCAGGTGCATCTCGCTGAGGTTGGTGGGGTCAGCGGGCCAGTAGTTCATCTGTACGTTGATGTCGGCGTGGATATCGCAGTGCCAGAAGTCGGTGTTCGAGCGGTCGTTCCAGATACCCTGCAAGTTGCTGGGGGCGTGGATTGAACCGTCGAGGTTGGCTGCTACCGTCATGTAACGGCCATACTGGAAGTAGAGGCTCTCGAGGTAGTAAGCATCGGCAGTGCTCTTGTTGGCAGCGGCGGCATTGTAATATGTGAGGAGTCCCTCAGTAGTCTTGTCTGTGCAAGCCTCGGCAATGTTGAGGTCGGCACGGTTCATGTAGCCGCTGAACTTGGCCACGTGGTCATTGAGCAAGGTAGTGTAGTCCTTTGCAGTAGCTGCAGTGAGGCGGCCCTGCACGGTGGCGGCAATGTCGTCGGCAGTGGCACCGCTCTTGCAGCCGGCCTTAGTGGCATCAAAGTCGGTGGCGGCAGCGAGGAACACGTTCACCCATTCTGCGCCAGACACGTGAATGCCCTCATTGTCGGTTGTGATGGTTGCGCCATCGCTGGCGAGTACCTTGTAGGCAGCATTGTACGACACGAGGGTCATCTTGCCGCTGAAGGTTGCACCACCATTGGCGTAAGTCACACTGCCGGCACCAATCTGGTTGTCGGGCATGAAAGTCACCTTCAGGTTGAGCTTGTCGGTACCCTTGGCCTCGTAGTGTGCCACGAGCACCTTGTCGGTGGCTGAAGTGAAGTAGCGGCGGCTGTAAGTGGTGGCATCGTCGCTGCTCTTGTAGTTTACACCACCCACACCATTGATGATGTCGAGGTAGCGCACATAGTCCTTCACAGGCTTGGTGTCGTCGGCAAATGAGAATGCCTTGCTCATGTCGGTCACCATTACAGAACCGAAGTTCTGGTACCAGCCGCGCGAGTTGTTCTCGCCACCGCCATTGCCTGTGCCGCCCTGCCAGAGGGTCTTTTCGTTGAACTGGAGTTCGTCCTTGAAGATGCCGCCGCGTATTGTGGCGCCAAGCTGGCCGTTGCCCAAGGGGAGGGCGTATTCCATCCAGGTGTCGCTCACACCGGTCTTGGCCACGGGCACATTGTACCACAGGGCATACTTGCTGATGTCGGTAGGACGTGTGCCGGGCTGTACAGTGTTGTACTCGGCATAGAGAATGTCGTCAGAGGGCTGTACTTCGGCGAATGTGAAGTTTGAACCTGCGTCACCGCCGTCACCGGCTGCAGTACTGTTCCAAAGACCGAGGTTGTCGCCGCGCTTGTTCCAGTAGTTGTGGGCAGAGCCAGCCAACTTAACCTGGCTTACACCGCTGCCGTCGAGCTTGATAGAACCGTCAAAGTAAGTGGTATAAGTGGCATCGTAGTTTGTGAGGGCCGGGCTCTGCAGGGTGGCGCGGGCATCACCCTCGCTGCCATTGCTGGCGAGCACCTTGCCTGCATTCTTGGCATTGATGAAGCGGTAAGTGCCGTCAGCCATCTTCACCACGTGCCAGCAATAATTGAGACCGGCTACTGAAGAGCCTTTCAACACTACATTGTTGTCCTCAGCGTTAAGATAGCCACCCGAGGCCACCTTGACAGTGTAGTACTTGTTGTAAGCGGCAAGCACATCGGTTGCATCTTCCAAACGGAATTTTGAGGCTTCGGCAGCTGTTTCCCAACGTACCACACCGTTCCAGTTAACCATGTGCAAGGCATTGCGGTTGGCTTCTCCGCCTTCAACATAGATGTTGCAATAACCGTTTTTGCCGGCATAAGCCACGGTGTAAACTTGTGCAGACGCCTTGTCGGCCACGAGGGGGACGCATACGTCATTCTTAGCAGGAATTGCACCTATATACATGCCCGACTCGGCATTCTTTATATAATAGGTGTTGTCCTTGTCGGCCTTTTCAAATACCCAGGCGTGGTTGGCCTGCCAACCGCTCTCATCAGAGCCGAGCACATTGCTGCCGTTCTTCACCTGTGCACTCATGTACATCTTGCTGTGCAGCAAGTTGCCGATGAAGAGTGTCTTGCCGTTGAGGTCGGTGCCAAGCACGCCTTCGGCAGAGTTCAAGCCATCGATTGTGGTCTGCAAATTGGCAATGGCGGTTTCGAGTTCTTCTTTAATGGTGGGAGCCGTAGTGGGCAAGCCATTTATAGTGCTTGAGACGTCATGATAGAAAAACTTTATTCCATTGGCAATCTTAAGTTGTTCTACACAGCCTGCATACTTAATTTGAAGCATCTCTGTCGTTTGCATCGGCGACTCAATGTCTGTAGCCTCGTCAAGTGTGGCCTCCACAATCGCCAGGCAGTTACCATCATCGGCAGTAGCCCAGCTGTTAACTACGCAGCCAGACGCTTCACCGCCACTTGCTTGCATATTGATGGTGTTTGAACCGAGCTTTAACGCCCAAGGATAGTTGGCATTGCCCGTAGCTGCAATTGACAGCTCTGTGTTGGGTGTGCTTTCGTAATTGCCGTTCGACGACACGAATTTTTTGGCACCCACGCTGTAAAGGAAGTGCTTGCCGCCTACTGTGTAGATGGCAAACTGCTGTGCGGCGGCTGTGGCACTGGCAGTACCGGCATCCTTGACGCCAGAACCTGCGCTACCAGCCAGCTTGTCCGTATAGTTTGCACTATACAGCAGATAGCCACGCACACTCTTGATGTTGTAAACTTTGCTATTGCTCAAATTGCTGAGGTTGGTCACCACGTCACCGGCTTCGGCAAAGGCAGCCTGTGGCGGGACGCCCATCAGCAGGGCGAACAACGCAAATAAGAAAAGTGAAAATCTTCTCATAGAGTTTGTTGTGATTGGTAATTATTAGATTGTTGTTGTTTTCATCTGAAGTTCAAATGTCACGCTTACGCATGATTGTCTTAAAAGTTCGGCAAAATTACGAAAAAGCGTTTGATATACAAATACTTAGGTACGGGCTTTAAGCCACATCTGATAAAACAAGCGCAAAGCTGTGTACTTACTATTGACAAATAAGCGCATCACGCCCCATTTTGCAATACAAAATGAGATGCAATGCGCTTATTTATAGGATTTATTAGTTGACAGCGGAACAGGGTGAAGGGGGAACGGGTAAGTTTGACAGATTTCCACACTTTGCCTTTCGGTAGTGCCGGACATACTTACTCGTCAACCCGTCAACTTGTCAACCCTTTTTATTTTCCCAACTTGGCCTCAACCCACTTGCGGGCGTTGACAAAGGCCTCCATCCACGGAGTGATGTCGTCGGCCTGACGGTTTTCGGGATAGTAGGCTGTCTGCCAGGGGAAGAAGGCACGCTCCAAGTGCGGCATCATGGCCAAATGGCGGCCATCGGGGCTGGCAATACCTGCCACACTGTATGACGAGCCATTGGGGTTGCCGGGATAAGCATCGTACGAATACTTGAGCACTACGTTGTAGTCGTCCTCAGGATAAGGCAGGCTGAACTTGCCCTCACCGTGAGCCACCCAGATGCCGAGCTTGTCGCCCGAGAGCGAACCGAACATCACGCTGCGGTTGGTGGGTACCGTCACACCGAGGAAGGCGCTCTCAAACTTGTGCGAGTCGTTGTGCAACATGTGGGCACGCTTCTTGTGGTCGGGGTTGATGAGGTTGAGCTCTACCATAAGCTGGCAACCGTTGCACACACCGAGCGAAAGGGTATCCTCGCGGGCATAGAAGCGGTCGAGGGCTTCCTTGGCCTTGGGGTTGTAAAGGAAGGCACCAGCCCAACCCTTGGCCGAGCCAAGCACGTCGGAGTTAGAGAAACCACCGCAGAACACAATCATGTTCACCTCGTCGAGGGTTTCGCGGCCACTGATAAGGTCGGTCATCATCACGTCCTTCACATCGAAGCCTGCCAAGTAGAGGGCATAGGCCATTTCGCGCTCGCCATTGGTACCCTTCTCACGAATGATGGCTGCCTTGATGCCTGAAGGCTCGCGGCGGTCGGGATTGAGGCCAAACTGGCTGAACTTGCCTGTGAACTCGGGGTGGATATGATACTCAAGCGGCTGCTGCTTGTAGTTTTCGTAACGCTGCTTGGCACAACCGTTCATGCTCTGCTTGGTGTCAAGCAAATATGATGTTTCGTACCACACATCGCGCAGGTAGTCAATGCCAAACTGGTAGGTGGCATCGCCAAGGGTTACCATGATTTGACGCTCCTCGGCGGGTTTACCTATCTTGACATAGCCCACGCCGGCATCGTCGAGCAGGGCCTTGAAGTCCTTTTTGTGCTTGTCGGCCACCTGTACTACCACGCCGGGATTTTCGGCAAAGAGCACGCGTACCAAGTCGTCGGTCTTGAACTTGTCGAGGTTGACGTCGATACCGCCCTCGGTGTTGGCAAAGGTCATTTCGAGCAGGGTGGTGATAAGGCCACCTGCCGAGATGTCGTGACCGGCCATTATCCAGCCCTTCTTAACGAGCTGCTGCACGGCGTTGAATGCCTCGCGGAAATAGTCGGGGTTTTTAACCGTGGGCACATCGCTGCCCACATAGCCCTGGCTCTGCGCAAAGGCTGAGCCGCCAAGACGGAGTTGGTCAAACGAGAAGTCGATGTGATAGAAGGTGCTCTTGGCATCGTTCTTCATCACGGGTGACACCACCTGGCGAATGTCGCTCACCTCGCCACCGGCACTTACGATAACGGTGCCCGGCGAAATGATTTTCTCGCCATTGGGATATTGCTGCGAAAGCGAAAGCGAGTCCTTGCCAGTGGGCACGTTGATTTCGAGTGCGCAACAGAAGTCGCTGAGGGCCTCAACACCCTTGTACAGACGGGCGTCCTCACCCTTCTGGCTGCGGCAGGGCCACATCCAGTTGGCCGAGAGCGACACGCTGTCGAGTCCCTCGCTCAGCGGTGCCCACACAATGTTGGTGAGCGACTCGGCCACTGAGAGCACCGAACCGGCTGCGGGGTCGGCCAAACCAGCCTGGGGCGCATGACCCAAAGCGGTGGCAATGCCCTTGCGGCCACGGTAGTCGAGTGCCACCACGCCACAGTCTGACAACGGCAACTGCACTTCGCCCTGTGTTTGCTGGTGAGCCACCTTACCCGTTACCGAACGGTCAACCTTGTTGGTGAGCCAGTCCTTGCAGGCTACAGCCTCGAGCTGCAGCACGCGGTTAATATAGCTGTCGAGGTGGGTGACATCATAGGTCACGTCCTTGTATTTGCGTTCAACGGTTTCGTCTACCATCACCGTTTTGGGTGAGTGGCCGAACATTTGTGCCACATCGAGGTCGAAGGGACGCTTGCCGTCGCCCTGTACAAACGAGAAGTGTGCGTCGCCAGTGGTTTCGCCCACCACATACATCGGGGCGCGCTCGCGCTCGGCAATTTGACGCACGTGTTCGATGTGCTCCTCTTGTATGAGCAAGCCCATGCGCTCCTGGCTCTCGTTGGCAATGATTTCCTTGGCCGAGAGTGTGGGGTCGCCAATGGGCAACTTGGTCATGTCGATTTGTCCACCGCACTCCTCAACCAACTCGCTCAAGCAGTTAACGTGGCCTGCCGAACCGTGGTCGTGGATAGATACTACGGGGTTGACGTCCTCCTCGCACAAGGCGCGCACCAGGTTGTTGGCACGCTTCTGCATTTCGGGGTTGGCGCGCTGCACGGCGTTGAGTTCGATGCCACTGCTGTAACGGCCGGTGTCGACAGAGCTTACTGAGCCGCCACCGAGACCGATGCGATAGTTGTCGCCACCTACCACAACAACCTTGTTACCCTTCTGCGGGGTGCCTTTCAAGCAGTCGCGCTTGGTGCCGTAGCCCACACCACCTGCCAGCATGATAACCTTGTCGTAGCCATACTTCTCGCCATTCTCCTGATGCTCGAAGGTGAGCACCGAACCGGCAATGAGGGGTTGGCCAAACTTGTTACCAAAGTCTGAGGCGCCATTCGAGGCCTTGATCAATATCTGTTCGGGAGTCTGGTACAACCACTGGCGCACGGGCAGAATGTCCTCCCATTCGCGACCACCGTCAAGGCGCGGATAGGCTGTCATGTAAACTGCCGTACCGGCTATTGGCCATGAGCCGACACCACCGCCCATACGGTCGCGTATTTCGCCACCCGTACCGGTTGACGCACCATTGAAGGGCTCTACGGTGGTGGGGAAGTTGTGCGTCTCGGCCTTGATTGAGATAACGCTCTCTATATCCTTAACGCGGAACCAGTCGCTTGTAGCGTGGTCGGCCGGGGCAAATTGTTCCACTACAGGGCCTTGGGCAAAAGCCACATTGTCCTTGTAGGCCGAAATAATATGGTGTGGGTTCTCCTTGGTCGTCTTCTTAATCATGGCGAAGAGCGACGAAGGCATTTCCTTGCCATCAATGATGAACGAACCACCAAATATTTTGTGACGGCAGTGCTCTGAGTTGATTTGTGCAAAGCCAAACACCTCAGAGTCGGTGAGCTGGCGGCCGAGCTGCTTTTCTACGCCATGCAGATATTCAATTTCGGCAGGCGAAAGTGCAAGGCCTTCTTGCTCGTTGTAGCTCTCGAGGTCTGATATGTACTCAATGGGAGCAGGCTTGATATTGACCGTAAAAATTTCCTGATCAAGACCATTGTACATACGCTGCAACATGGGGTCGTGATCGGCCTCTTCGCTCTTGACAGGGAAATACTCTTCAATACGCGCAATGCCGCGGAGATTCATGTTTTGTGTAATCTCTACGGCATTGGTGCTCCAAGGCGTAATCATTTCACGGCGGGGGCCTACAAACCAGCCTTTCAGCGCGTCAGCCTCTTCAAGCTTGGCACCGCCATAAAGCCAGCACAGTTCTTCCACTTCGTTCTCAGAGAGCTTGTGATCTACCTGAGTGGCAATCACGCTCTTCTGCGGAGTTGTAAAAAACAATATCATATCGTGGTAAGGATTTTGATGATTTTCGATAATGCTGCAAATTTAGGGAAAAAAGCGGAGTGCGCAAAGTATTTTGTTGGACGCTGCTACAAAAAAGCGTAAATTTGCGCACCCCTCCGTTTATATCATTAACGCCCGTTGACGAAATTCTTGGTTAACGGCCCCATCTGCACATCTGCATATCAACATATTTGCGAGCAAAACGAGTGTCATGAGCAATAGTACACAAGGCAACACACAAGGCAAAACGAGTTTCGGACACGTGTTAAAATACACGGGTCTGTTTGGCAGTGTGCAGGGCCTGTCGATGCTGGCCGGTGTGGTGCGCACCAAAGTGGTGGCACTATTCCTTGGCCCGTCGGGCCTTGCACTCATCAATCTGTACAACACCATGGCCAGCTTGGTGAGCCAGTGCACCAATCTGGGCGTGTCGTTCAGCGCCGTGAAGGACGTGGCCGAATGCCATGCCGCGGGCGATGCTGCAGCCACCAGCCGCAGTGTGGAGTCGGTACGTGTGTGGTGCATGATAACGGCTCTGTTTGGCACGGCAGTATGCCTCATGCTGAGCCCGCTCATCAGCTGGCTTACCTTTGGCAATCACGACTACACCCTGAGCATTGCCCTGCTCTCGCCCATGGTGGGCATGCTGGCTGTGACGGGCGGCGAAATGGCCATACTCAAGGGGCTTAAGCGCTTAAAGCGTGTGGCCTTTGTGTCGATGCTGGCGGCTGTGGCCTCGGTGGTGGTGTACATTCCGCTTTACGCCCTGTGGGGCATGGCGGCCATCGTGCCGGCACTGCTGCTGTGCAACTTGCTCATCATGGCCATACACCTATATTACGCCACCCGCGTGATGCCCTGGCACTGCCCGTTGTTCAGCCGCAAGGCGCTGGGGCGTGGTGTGCCATTCATCAAGCTGGGCGTGGCCTACATTGTGTCGGGCGCCTTTGGCCAGGGGGCCGAGTACGCCATGCGTGCTCTGCTGCTGCGCGATGGCGGCATGGACGTGGTGGGCTTTTACAACTGCGGCTACATGCTCATAGTGAGCTACACCTCGCTGGTATTCTTGGCGGTTGAAAACGACTACTACCCGCGCCTGTCGGCCGTGATGCACCAGCGCACATTGATGAACGATGCGGTGAACAAACAAATTGAGGTGTGCGCCCTGTTGGTGTCGCCTGTGCTGGTAGTGTTTGTGCTGTTAATGCCTTTTGTGGTGCGGCTGCTGTTTTCGGCCCAATTTGCCACAGCCGTGGGCATGTCCACCTGTGCCGTGTTCTACATGTTTTTCAGAGCCTTCACCCTGCCGGCTGCATACCTGCCGTTAGCTGCGGGCCACTCGCGCACCTACATGGCCATGGAGCTGATATACGATGTGGCACTCACCGCCGCAGTGCCTGTGGCCTACCACTACTACGGTCTCAACGGCACGGGCTGGGCCTTGTCGGTCATGGGGCTGCTCGACCTGCTGCTCATACATGGCTACTACCGCTACAAGTTCCGCTACAAGTTCCGCTGCCAAGCCTGGCACATCTATGCGGTGCAGTTTGCCTTGCTATGCGGTGCGGTATATGCCGCCCTCGAACTGCCGCTTGCACCGCGCTGCATGGTTGGCGCCGTAGTGGCGCTGACCTCTATCTGGCTCTCGCTGCGCCAGCTCAACAAGGAGACGGGCATGGTGGCCAAGGTAATGCAACGGTTTAAGAGGGGGCGCACTGAATAGCCGTTCTCTTGATAGCTGTTCGCTGAATAACATCCTCTTAATAGCAGCCCACTGAATAGCTGCCCACTTGACAGCATACCACTTGTCCACCACCAACTATCACTACTTGCTAATATGCCTCAAATATCGATACTCGTTGCCGTTTACAACACCGCACCATATCTACCGCAATGCCTCGATTCGCTGTGCGGACAAACGTTGCGCGACATACAGATAATATGTATTGACGACTGCTCAACCGACCAGTCGCCACAGATATTGGCAGACTACGCCCAGCGCGACGCACGCATCACGCTACTGCGCACACCGCACAACAGCGGACAAGCCGCGGCACGCAACCTGGGACTGCAAATTGCCACGGGTGAATTTACCACCTTTGTGGACAGCGACGACTGGTTGGCCCCCGACGCACTTGAGCAAGCTCTCGAAGCGCTGGCACAGAACCCGGCAAACGATTGTGCCGTGATGCGCTTGATAAAGTACTACCCTGACGACGGACATGAGGTGGAGCACCCTCTGCACACTGGTGGCAAAGAGGCACTGACGGGCGAGGAAGCTTTTATGCTGAGCCTTGACAACTGGGCCATTCACGGGGTGTATGTGGTGCGCACCACGCTGCACAAGCGCTTCCCCTACGACGCATCGAGCATACTCTACACCGACGATCATGTGACGCACCTGCACTACCTTAATGCCCGCCGCGTGGTGATGTGCCAGGGGCGCTACTATTACCGCCAGAACCCGGCTTCCACCACCCGTGCCTGCTCCATGCGCCGCTTTGCGTGTCTTGAGGCCGACCTGGACAAGAGGCGGGCCATCGAGGCCGAGGCGGCCCAAGGGCATATTCCGCACCACGCTGCCGAGGCGCTACGCTTGTGCGAAACGCAGCGGTGGTGCAACATGATTGGCAGCTACCTATTTCTGCTCGACAACAAAGCTCACTTTACGCCTGCCGAACGCCGCGAGGTGCTACAACGCATGGCGCGGGTGTTGCCCACCTTCAGCCGCAACCTCATCGCCTGGCGCATCAAGTTGCACCCATTTTACTGGCCGTTCCACAGTTTTGCTATGTTGCGCGCTCAATGGTGGCTGCTGCACAAGTGGCGCACATGGCGCCACAACAAGTAGGCTTTCTCACCACATCGCCCCATTAGCGCTTGCGTTTCTTGCAGCACGTTTCAGCCCCCAAAAAAGTTTCCCCGTTTTTGAAGCCAGTTTTGCACACCTACTTAAAATGGCGTTGATGATTGCCGCAACCGAATAACAATGCACTCTGCATTACTATTCTACGACAAGCATCAACGCCATACTTGTTATTTACACTTAAACACCAACCAGGGCACAGTGGCCTTTGTGTTAGCGACATTGGAGCTTTCATCACCCGCCCCGATATGGTGAATGGCACCATCGTCTGAGCGATACCACGAGCGGTTTGAACGACCTGTTATATATATGGCATCAACAAAGCCATACTCGCGCAGCGCATCAGCAAAGTCCCACAAGGTTTCCTTATGACGCGTTTCGACAAACCAGATGCTGTCATCGGACATGCGCGCCAAGGCCCTGCGCTCCACCTTGCCATGCAGCACAAAACGACTGGGCAACACACCATCGGACACAAGTACAAACTGGCGGAAGAAAGCCCCGCCCCGCTCGGCACAATAGTCCTTCAGCTTCTCGCTGCGCGACACGCCTATCACCACATTGCCGTTAGCCATGGCACAATAGCCCGCACGGGAGCGGTCGGTTTGCAACACCCTGCCGTCCACTACGAGAGAGCCCAGATACTGTCCCTCGGCAGTAAAATCTGCGCAGCGGGTGCTAAGCATAAGGCTGGTATCGGCAGTGTCGGGTGGCGACAGCACAATCTCGGCTTTAAGGTTATCTATTTTGTAAAAGGTCATGGCCACACCCAGTATCGAGTCGCTGGTCACCTCTATCCGGCCTTTTACCGATTTGGTTGCCGATGTCCGCTCAAGTTTTTCCAAATTCCGTGAGGGCGATATGCCGACAGGCACGCCAAAATCATAAAAATAGCGGTAAACCTTCCACCCCCCAAAACCACACGCACACACCATTATGGCAACTATGGCAGCAGCCACAAGTGTGGGCCATTTGCGTCCACGCCGCATTTTGGCAGGTCGTGCGGTTTGAGGCGAGCCACCATCCTCAATGGTAATGACAGGCACCTCGCCTTCGGGCTGTCCGGGAATGACATCAGGCTTTTCATCTATTATGATAACTGTCTTATCATTCATGCACTTGTCGTTTGTCATTGCCAGTCCTCCTTTTCCATTAAAGTTTTCAACTGTTTGAGTGCCTCTTTCGATGCTTTCAGCTTAAAGTCAACTCTCAAGCGATTGCCAGAGAGCAACAGTTCCTGACTTACCGTGTTGATGACATAAATGTAATTGCGGTTGACAATGAGGCTCTTGCCCACACGTACAAACATTTTGTCGGCAAGCAACTGCAGTTTCTCGTCAAAGAAATGCAGCTTGAAGGTCATCTTGTGCGGCTTGCCATTGGTAAGATATACGTCCGAATAGTTGCCATCGGCAGATATGAACGCTATATCCTCTGTTTGGATACGCACAAGTTCTGTTGATGTAGATATTTTAAGCCATTCCATAAGCAGGTGTTCAAAATCTATACTATACCCGTTGGGGAATTCTTGGTAACGGGTTAACAAATTGACAGGTTAACAAGTAAGTATGCCATACACTACTTATCCTCCTAAAGTCTAAATAGTAAGAAACCTGGCAAACTTACCTGTTACCCCGTTCACTTGTCAACCTGTCTACTAATTTCGCCAAAGCATATACTATAAGCGAATGCCTTAACTGTCAGCATCGCCCCTTCATACTACTTGCCGCCATTTATAATCACCACCGGCCAGCGTGCACTACCCTGTTACTTTTTCCTTACCGTACCTTTGGGCACATCAACCACCCATGTGCCGAGTGATGTCTTGATGGTGTATACGCCATTTCGCACTGAAACGATGCGGGCCGTCATGCCCATAAACGAGTAGGTGCCATCGCTTGCGCGCTTGATGGTGTACTTGCCAAGGGGCGTGTTTACCACTACATTGCCGTTTTTGGCACTCACCACGCCATAGGTGGTGCCCGATGGCGCACCGGCTATTCTCTGCTTTACTTGTTGCAGAGTGGTGGCAAGCACATTGTCATCGCCATTGTCGTGTTGTACTGTTGTGTTAGCAAAAGTTGCGGTGCATGCAGTAGCAGCGAGCACCATTGTGAAGAAAAACTTTTTCATAATTTTCTGTCGTTTTAATGTGATACATTTGTTATTTGACAGCGCAAAATTAGTGATGTCCGTTTCGGTTTCCAATTATTTCTTCACTGCATGTATAAGATGCCCGGCTTATTGTACAAGTTGACAAAAATCGGGGGTAAATTGCGCGCAAGGTGCGCACCTTTCCTCAGCCTCAGCCCCCGACTCCACGGCCGAGCGGCGGGTAAATTGCACGCAAGGTGCGCACCTCTCCCCCACCCATTTGGCCCTATAAACAAATAACCGCCGCGTTACGCTTGTAACGTGGCGGCTTAATAGTATAACAATAGTGTGCTCGAAGCGAGACTCGAACTCGCACGGACATTTCTGCCCAAAGGATTTTAAGTCCTTCGTGTCTACCATTCCACCATTCGAGCGACCTGAGAGCGGAAAACGAGACTCGAACTCGCGACCCCAACCTTGGCAAGGTTGTGCTCTACCAACTGAGCTATTTCCGCAACATGTCAAAAACAAGTGAAGAGGAGGAGACTCGAACTCCCACGACACAATTGTCACTACCCCCTCAAAGTAGCGCGTCTACCAATTCCGCCACCTCTCCAGTTTGTAATTTGAATGTATAAAAGTTTGTTTCGCTCGAAATAGTCTTTCCTTACGAATGGAACGACTGCGCTTCGATTTTGAGAGCGGAAAACGAGACTCGAACTCGCGACCCCAACCTTGGCAAGGTTGTGCTCTACCAACTGAGCTATTTCCGCATTGCGTATCATTGCCTCACTGCCTTGTGGCGGTTTAGCGAGTGCAAAGATACGCACTTTTGTAATACGGGCCAAATTATTCGGCCATTTTTTACGCACAAATTGCTATTTTGCCCTATTTACCCCATCTGCACAGCATTGGGGAGGCCCTTTTCAGCACGTATGTTTGCTGCGAGCAAAAGCAAAGGCAGCCACATTGGCAAAACCCACCAACGGCACGATGAAAGCCACCGACATGGTGGACGCATCGGCCACCAACCCCATGAGCAGAGGGCCGACGGCACCACCCACGGGGGTCATCATGAGCAACGACGAGGCACGCTTGGTGAGCGGACCGAGCCCGCGCAGCGACAGGGCAAAAATGGTGGGGAACATGATGCTCTCGAACACATACACCAGCACAAGGGCCGCCATGGACAGCACGCCAAGGTTGAGCACTACGGCAAAGGTAGTGACAAAGGTGCCTATGGCGCACAAGCGCAACACGCGCTCGCTGCCCACATGCTGCATGACGATGCTGCCCACCACACGGCCGAGCATAAACAGGCCGAGTCCGCCAAACGACAGGGCGATGCTGGCATCGCGCGGGGTCATCCAGCCACCATCGGCCACATAGTTGATAAAGAAGCTGTTGATGGATATCTCCGACACCTCGTAGCTGAACAGGGCAAAGAGGCCGAACATGAAGGCTTTGTTCTTGAACAAACGGGTCAGCACATGGCCTTGTGCCGCATTGGGAGCACCAGTGTCGGTGTCGGCATGACTAATTTCGGGCAGTTTTACACGTGTGAACACAACAGCCACGAGCAGGGCCACCACCGCCATCGCCACATAGGGCAGGGCTATGCGCTCGTTGCCGCCACCGTCGGAAAACAACAGGAGTCCACCAAACAGAGGGCCGCACACGCAGCCAAGGCCGTTGAACGACTGGGCCAGATTAAGGCGCGAGGGGGCAGTCTCACGGTCGCCAAGTTCGGTGACGTAGGGGTTAGCTGCCGTTTCAAGAAACACCAGTCCGCAAGCTATGATGAAGAGCGAAACAAGGAAGAAGTTGAACGACATGACCTGTGCGCCGGGCCAAAACAACAGGGCGCCAAAGCCGTAGAGCAGCAAACCCGCAACCACGCCCGTGCGGTAGCCGCGGCGGTCAATCAAAATGCCCGCGGGTATGGCCATTACAAAATAGCCCAGGTAGAACATGACTTGCACCATCGACGAATGGGCATGGTTCATGCCGGGTATGACGGTCTGGAAGTGCTTGTTGAGCACATCGAGAATGGAGTGTGCCGCCCCCCACAAAAAGAAGAGGGAGGTGATGAGCACGAAGGGCAGAATATACTGCCGCTTTACTAAAGGTTTCACTAAATAATGGGTTGTTAAGTATTTTGCATTTCAAAGTTCTGCCACGTGGCGGACGCGCATTGCCGCCATTGCCCAAGCGTGTTGCCGCTGGCAAGGGGTGCTGCCACACGTGGCGGGAGGGCATTTTACGGTTGCGGGAGGACGGAATTTTTGTCGGAGAAATCGGCACGCCGCCCTCCCGCAACCGGAAAATCGCCCTCCCGTAACCGTAACAATGCCCCATCGCAACAGCTTATTGCTGCTCGTAGTGCTCGAACAAGAAGTCGTTGTAAGGGTATTTCTGCACATGCAACTGTTTGACGCGTGCATAGAACAGCTCTTTGAGTTCGTCAATATTTTGTCGTTCGCGGGCTGATATAAAGATGCAGTCGTCGCCCATTTTTGCCATCCACGTGTGTTTGAGTTCGTCGAGCGACACATTCTCGCGAGTGGCGGGTGTCAGGTCGTCGGGGTCCTTTTCGGTCCAGGTGTAGGCGTCCATTTTGTTGAACACGAGCAACTGCGGCTTTTCAGCACACCCCAAATCGCGCAGGGTGTTGTTCACCACCTCAATTTGCTCCATAAAGTCGGGGTGCGACACATCAACCACGTGCACCAGCAGGTCGGCCTCGCGCACCTCGTCGAGGGTGCTCTTGAACGACTCTACCAGATCGGTGGGCAATTTGCGTATGAACCCTACGGTGTCGGCCAGCAAGAATGGCAGGTTGTCGATAATGACCTTGCGCACAGTGGTGTCGAGCGTGGCAAACAATTTGTTCTCGGCAAACACGTCGGTCTTTGCCAGCAGATTGATAAGTGTTGATTTGCCCACATTGGTGTAGCCAACCAGCGCCACACGTATGAGGCGGCCGCGGTTTTTGCGCTGTGTGCTCTTTTGGCGGTCGATGTCGGCCAAACGCTGTTTGAGCAGCGCCATGCGGTTAAGAATGATACGGCGGTCCATTTCGAGCTGCGTTTCACCCGGTCCGCGCAAGCCTACCGAACCCTTGCCGCCACCCGAACCTGAGCCACCGCCCTGACGCTCGAGGTGGGTCCAGAGTCGTTGCAGACGGGGCAGCATGTAGCGATACTGTGCCAGCTCTACCTGTGTTTTGGCATTGGCCGTTTGGGCACGCATGGCAAAGATGTCGAGAATGAGGTTGGTGCGGTCGAGAATTTTCACACCCAAGGCGCGCTCAATGTTGCGCAACTGTTTGGCCGAGAGTTCATCGTCGAAAATCACCATACCTATTTCGCGTTCGGCGTCCTCCTCGGCTTCGATGTAGGCACGTATCTCCTCGAGTTTACCCTTACCCACATAGGTTACCGACGAGGGGCCGTCGAGCTTTTGCGTAAAGCGCTTGACGGTGACTGCCCCTGCCGTTTCGGCCAGAAACTGCAGTTCGTCAAGATATTCGTTGGTCTTGCGCTCATTTTGGTTTTTGGTTATCAAACCTACCAATATGGCGGTTTCGGCCTTTATTTCTTCGGTTTCAATAAATCCTTGCATAATATACTATTTCATCTAAATGAGGTGTGCAAAATTACACATTTTCAGCAAATTACGCTTTATGCCGCGCCTATTACTGTTTTATTCGCCACAAACTGCTATGCGGGCAAAGCCTCAGATTTTATCTTCTATAATGAACAAAATCACTAAATCTGAGAGTTTTATTCATTATAAAAGATAAAATCGCTACTTTTGCCAATAATTGTAAGTATAAAAGATAAAAGCATGGAAAGCATCGAGAGATCACCTTACATTGCTGTACGGTGAAACGTAAGTAAACATGTTAACGAACTCAAGCACCAAACGCTACCTCTAATGGGGGCGACGCGTCCCGCGTCGGAATTAAGGCAAAGGCTCACAGACAGAAAGTGTAATTAGAACTGTCTGCGAGCCTTTATTTAATGTATGAACAGCACTCACCCACTGCGCCGGCGCAACAAAATGTACACCACAACCGGCACGCCTATGAACGGGGTGATGGCCGACAAGGGGAGTGTGCCGCGCTCGCCGGGCAAATGGGTGAGCAACAATGAGAGCAATGCCACGTTGGCACCCATAACCAAGGTGGCGGGCAACAAGCGGCGGTGGTCGGCAGTGTGCATGAGCAGGCGTACAATATGCGGCACGGCCAAGCCTATGAACGATATGGGGCCGCACAGGGCGGTGACTGCCGCAGTGAGCAGTCCGGTGAGCAGAAGCAGAATGGTGCGCACACGCTTGACGCGTATGCCAAGATTGGTGGCATAATCGGCCCCGAGCAGCAAGGCATTGAGCGGACGGGCTGCGGCCAGCAGCATGAGCGAGGGCACTGCCACCAACGCGGCAAGCAGGGGTATGCGCTGCATAGTGAGGCCCGAAAAGTCGCCCATGCCCCACACCACATAGGAGCGCACGCCGTCGGCCGTGGCATAAAAGTTGAGCAACGAAATGACGGCCGATATGCCAAAACTGAGCATGACACCGGCCACAAGCAACGCCAATGTGCCACGCAAATAGTGGCTGCACACGCTGAGCAGCAATATGACGGCACACGCGCCTACAAACGAGGCGGCAATGGTGAGCATCACCCCCGACAGGGCGGCACCGCCTACCACCACACTGCCACCACACGCCAGCAGGGCTATGGCGGCACCAAGCGAGGCGCCGCTGTTGACACCAAGCAGCGAGGGGTCGGCCAGCGGATTGGCAAAGAGGGTTTGCATCACAAGTCCGCTCACCGCCAGGGCGGCACCTGCCAATATGGCGGTGAGCATTTGCGGCATACGCGATTCGAACACGATGTAGCGCACAGCCTCATCGCCTCCGCCACAAAGCGACTGCCACACCTGCACAGGTGTCAAACTCACACTGCCGGTGAACAGGACGAGGAGGGATAACATGAGGAGCAAGGATATGGAGACTCTCATGGGCTATTGCTTTACAGGGGTGTAATAAACATCACTGCCCTGCGGGGTACGGCCGCCGAATATGTCGGCAAGGTTCTGCAGCAGGCGCTCGGGGTGGAAGGGCACTTCTTCATAAAAAGGCACGCTGAAGGTGTTGCAGGCATAGACGCGATGCTTTTGCCACGGGGCAAACTGTGCGGCTTGCGGCATATCGCGCAGCATCTGTGCATAGCTGAGGTCGGTTTGCTGTCCGTACTTTACGAGCCACACATCGGCCTTGGCTGCACGTTGGAACACGCTTTCAAAACTGAGCGACACGCTGCCATTCTCTGTGCGGTCGGCCCACAGGTTGCGGCCTCCGGCATCGGCTATAAACTGCCCCATGGTGCTGCGCCCGCTGGGTTGGTACCATGTGCCGCGCTGCATGAGGTCGCTCATCACCGTGGGACGAGAGCCACTGCCCCCTCGGGCCACACGCTTTTTGCAAGCGAGGTAAGCCTGTTCCACTACGGCAAACAGTGAGTCGGCACGCTGCCCCACCCCGAACAATCGGCCATAAAAGCGCATCCACTCGGCACGGGCCAGGGGCGACGTTTCCATGTAGTCGGCACACTCTATGAGGGGTATGCCGGCATTGTCGAGCGCACCATGTCCGGCATTTTCAAAGGGCGACACCAGCACAGCGTCTACCTTGTCCATGCGCATACGTTCCACATTGGGCTGCATGCTCTGCCCCATGTCGGCCACATTGGGGTGGTGCTGCAAATAGTCCCTTATGCGCTGGCTCACTATGTAGCCGGCATCGGTCACACCGCCCACGCCGTCCAATGCGTCGAGGTCGGCCAGCAACGCCAGATGTACGGCCGAAGTGACCACGGCGCGGCGCAGCGGTGTACGCACCACAGTGCCCTGCGGCAAGTGGCGGGGCATGGGCAACGAGTCGGGCACCATGACGTAAGTGGCAAGTGTGCGGGTAGTGTCCCACGGATTTTTAACAGTAGCTACCACAAAGCTGTCAGCCTCAGCCATGCCGAGCAATGTGGCATGACTGAGGCTGACAGGTTGTCCCTCGCCGCTGCGGGTGGCGGGAACGTTGCACGCTGCAAGCAGCAACGCGGTTATAAGTATGTAAAGGTATTTCATCGTTGTTACGTGTTAGGACAATATGGCGCGCATTATCCGCACATCAGCACATTTGCGAACGCCACAAGCATTTGCACATCTGCGGGCTCTGCGAGCATCACACCGTTATTTCGCCTGCAATATTGGTATTCATCAGTCTGACTATCTCGTTGTGCGAATAGCCATGTCCGAGCAAGAACATGAGTTTGGTTATCATGCCCTCAACAGTAGAATCGTAGCCGTTTATCACCCCGGCCTGCAACAGTTGCAGCCCCGTTTCGTAGCGGTGCATCTCAACCGTGCCTTTGAAGCACTGCGTGATGTTGACCACTATGACGCCGCGGTTGACAAGTTTGCGAATGCTCTCGACAAACCACGGTTTCTGCGGTGCATTGCCCGCACCAAAGGTTTTCATCACCACCGCACGCAGCCCGCTCACGCTGAGCATGGTGTCTATCACCTCCTTGCGAATGCCGGGGAAGAGTGTGAGAATCATCACATTATTGTCGAGCAAATAGTGCGGACGGAAGGGCGCGTCGGGACGCGGACGACGAATAAGGTGCGTTTCGTACTTGATGTGAATGCCAGCATGAGCCAGCGACGGCAAGTTGAACGAACGGAAGGCATTGAAGCCCTCTGAGTTTATTTTGGTAGTGCGGTTGCCACGCATCAGGCGGCTCTCGAAAAATATGCACACCTCAGGCACCACGGGGTGCCCCATTTGGTCGCGTGCCGCAGCTATCTCGATGCTCGTCAGCAAATTTTCCTTGCCATCGGTGCGCAACTGCCCTATCGGCAACTGCGAACCGGTAATGATGACGGGCTTGCCCAGATTTTCGAGCATATAACTCAAGGCCGACGCGGTGTAGGCCATGGTGTCGGTGCCATGCAGCAGCACAAAACCGTCATAATGGTTGTAATGGTCGGCTATGATGTGCGCCATCTTTATCCAATAGCGCGGCTCCATATCGCTCGAGTCAATCGGCGGGTCAAAGGCCAGGGCATCGATGTGGTAATTGAACTGGCGGAGTTCGGGCACATGGAGCTTGAACTGTTCAAAATCAAAGTTCTCCAACGCACCTGTTTCGGGATTTTCAATCATGCCGATGGTGCCGCCCGTGTATATAATGAGTATGTGTGGTGTGCTCGGATTATCCATAACGCTGCAAAAATACGAAAAAAACACAGAAAAGCCCCAATCATTAGCGTCAGGCGTTAAACTTTGGCTAATGATTGGGGCTTTTGCCGTTGTATGCACCAATTACTTACTTCAGTTTCTCAACAAAGTAATCACTGATGGTTTTGAACAGATGCAGGCGGGTGTTGCCGCCAAATATGCTGTGATTGCGGTTGGTGTATATTTGCTGACGGAACATCTTGCCCTGCTGCACATAGGCTTCGCTCACCTCGGTAAAATTGCGGAAGTGCACATTGTCGTCGGCCGTGCCATGAATGAGCAACAAGTCGCCGCTCAAGTTAGCCGCACGCTCTATGGGGTTGACAGCATAGCCCGTTGGATTCTCCTTCGGGGTACGCATGTAACGTTCGGTGTACACCGTGTCATAGTATTTCCAGTTGCTTGGAGCGGCCACAGCCACACCGGCACGGAACACCTTGCGGCCTTCGCTCATCGACATCAGCGTGTTGAAGCCACCAAAGCTCCAGCCCCAGATGGCTATGCGGTCCTTGTCAACATAAGGCAGCGAGCCAAGGTAAAGTGCGGCCTCCACTTGGTCTTTCGACTCCTTGTCGCCAAGATTGAGGTAGGTGCACTTTTCAAAGTCGGCACCACGCGAGCCTGTGCCGCGTCCGTCTACACACACAAACACAAAGCCCTGGTTGGCCATGTAGCTCTCCCACTGTCCGCCGGGGTAGAAGCCCATGTTCCATGAGTCGGTCACCTCCTGCGAGCCGGGACCCGAGTACTGGTACATGATGACGGGATACTTCTTTGAGGCATCAAAGTTGCGGGGCTTTATCATCCAGCCGTTCAGCTCCACGCCTTCCGAGGTTTTGAAGGTGAAGAACTCCTTCTGCCCCAGCAGCGGTGTCACATTATCCTTCAGTGCCTTGTTGTCAACCATAGTCGATATAACCTTGCCGTTGGCAGCATCGCGCAGGGTGGTTACGGGGGGCTGGGTGGCCGATGAATAGATGTTGAGGAAATACTTCATCGATGTGCTGAAGGTGGCATTGTTTGTACCGACCTCGGTAGAGAGCTTGCGCTCCTTGCCACTCTTGTCTATCGAATAGACGGCGGTGCGCAACGGGCTCTCTTGGTGCGACGCGTAGTAGAAGCGGCCGTTCTGCGCATCATAACCATAAAAGGCCGACACGTCGTAGTTGCCCCTGGTCACCTGACGCTCAAGCTTGCCATTGAGGTTGTACCAGTAAATGTGCTTGTAGCCCGAGCGGTCGCTGATGTAGCCAAAGTGGTCGCCATAGAACTTGAGACTGCCGTAAGCGGTCTCGGGCACATACTTGGCATTTTCCTCGCGCACAGCCAGTTTGCACTCTGTGCTGCGCGGATTGGCCATGTAGATGTCCATGCGGTTTTGATGGCGGTTGAGGGTGACCACAGCCAGTTTGGCGGGGTCGCTCGTAAAGTGTATGCGTGGCACATAACCGTCGGAGTCGAGCGGGAGTTTGAGTGTGCGGGTTACACGGTTCTTGATGTCGAAGGTCATCACCGTCACATCACTGTTTTTGGCACCGGCCACAGGATATTTGTAGTTGTAGGCACCGGGATATTCGTCATACTCCTGACGGGTGGGATAAGCGCCCTTAAACTCCTGAATGCTGTAAACGGGCACCTTGCTCTCGTCGTAGCGCACCCAGGCAAGCATCTGCGAGTCGCTCGAAAAGTCGAACGAACGGGCTGTGGTAAACTCCTCCTCGTTCACCCAGTCGGGCAGACCATTTATCACCTCGTTAAATTTGCCGTCCTTCGTCACCTGGCTCTCGGCATTGCCAAAGAGCAGCTTTACGAGGAACAGGTTGTTGTCGCGCACAAAGGCTATGACATTGCCATCGGGCGAGAAAAGGGGCATTTGCTGCGGCCCGCCGTCCGACAGAGGCTCATACTTTTTGTTCTGCACATCATATATGTAATATTCGGCAGTGTATGAGCGGCGGTAAATGGGCTTAGTTTGCGTACGCAGCAATATGCGGCGTTCGTCGGGCGACATGATGTAGCCGTCAATGGCCTTCAGTTTGGCATCGCCCCGTGCCTGGTCGGCGTCAAACAGCACTTCAATTTCCTTACCCGTTTTGAAGGAACGGCGTATGATGCGTTTGCTGTCGTCAGAAAGTTGCGTATAGCTTTCGCCGTCCTTCATCGGATTTACGCCATACACATATTGCGGGTTATACTTGCCGCCTGTGATGTCCTCGAGCGTGAGCTGCTGGTCATTTTGCGCCACAGCCTTCGAACCGCCAAGGAATATGCCGCCCACAAACAGGCTGGCTATAATGAGTAGAAATCGTTTCATGGTGAATTCGTAAAATTATTAAACTTTCGGATTTAGCAAAAGCGGGCTGAAGGCCCAATGGAGCACATAGCCCAGGGCAAGCGAAGCGACACCCTGGGTTCCCCGTGTTGGAGCAGTCGCGCCCTGTAAGGGCAAAAGCATTAAATGTGCGTTTTAGAATCTCATCGGACAGCAATAACAATGAATAAAATCCCCCACAAAACGGTCTCGCCTTTGATGCCAATTTTGAGCCCCCTACTTGTAAGGGCAAAAGCTTTAATCCTTTATGTTGTTATCCTTACTTGATAGTTGAAGCCTCGGTCGTAGAGTGGAACATCGTATGTATATTTTGTTCAATAACTGCACCATGGTTTAAGGCTTTTGCCCTTACAGGGCGCGACTGCTCCAACACGCGATACCCAGGGTGCCGCTTCGCTTGCCCTGGGCTATGTGCTCCATTGGGCTTTCAGCCCGCACTTACTAAATTCGGAAGTTGAGTAAAATTATTAAATGTGCAGATGGCATGACGTTTACAAGCGCATTTCATCTGCACATTTTATTATATCAGAGCGCTAAGCGAGCATTTACATATTAGCACATCAGCGCGCTTCTGCGCCCCAAGCGCCTTACTTTCCCCATTCGCTGGGGTTGGCGCGCCACTCGTGCAACATGGCCACGTGCTCCTGCTTGATATAGCCGGTGCCGAGAGCCACCTCAACCACTGCCTCGTAGTTAGTGAGCGTGGTAAGTTCCACGTTAGCTGCCTTGAAAGCCTCTTCGGCCACGGGGAAACCATAGGTGTAGCTGGCCACCATGCCAATCACCTCGCAACCATGCTGGCGCAAAGCCTCAACAGCCTTCAAGCTGCTGCCGCCGGTCGAGATGAGGTCCTCTATCACAACCACTTTCATGCCCTTCTGCAGGTCACCCTCAATCAGGTTTGTCATACCGTGGTCTTTGGGTTTCGAACGCACATAGGCAAAGGGCAGACCAAGCGCATCGGCCACCAATGCGCCCTGGGCTATGGCACCCGTGGCCACACCCGCAATGGCATCAGCCTCAGGATACTTTTCTGCCACGATGCGGCTCAACTCCAACTTGACAAAGCTGCGCAAAGCGGGGAATGCCAAAGTCTTGCGGTTGTCGCAATAGAAAGGCGACTTCCAGCCACTGGCCCAAGTGAAGGGCTGTTCGGGTTGCAACTTAATAGCCTTTACATTAAGCAGTTTCTCTGCAAAAATCTTTTCGAGCGTACTCATATCTGTATGTTTTTTAATGTCTTACTTTTGCAAAGGTACAATTTTCGGGCGTGTATGCACCCTTTATGCCTATTTATTTGTACTTTTGGGCTATACTTATTTCTGCGTCCAATTATGCTGAAACCACTTACAAGCTTGCTGGCAGCCCTCCCCTTGTGTGCCGCTGCACAGCAACTCAAACCCAATATCATTGTACTCGTGGCCGACGACCTTGGCTATGGCGACCTGTCCTGCTATGGTGCCACACGGGTGAGCACCCCCACCGTCGACAGTTTGGCCGCCAACGGGGTGCGCATGACTAACATGCACGCCTGCGCCTCCACGTCCACCCCTTCGCGCTACGCGCTGCTCACTGGCGAATACCCTTTCCGCCGCACCGGCACCGATGTGGCAGCGGGCAATGCCGGCATGATTATAAAACCTGGCCAAACCACCGTGGCCGACCTCATGCACCGCGCAGGCTACGCCACCGCCGCCATAGGCAAATGGCACTTGGGCCTGGGCAGCCGCACAGCCGCACAGGATTGGAACGGCGCCATCGACCTCACACCACGCGACCTCGGCTTTGACTACCACTACATCATGGCGGCCACCGCCGACCGCGTGCCCTGCGTGTACATCGAAAACGGCCGTGTGGCAAACTACGACGCCTCGGCCCCCATCAGCGTAAGTTACCAGCACAACTTCGAGGGCGAACCCACGGGGCGCAACAATCCCGAACTGCTCACCAAACTGCGGCCCAGCCACGGTCACGACATGAGCATCGTCAACGGCATATCGCGCATTGGCTACATGAAGGGCGGCGGTCGTGCTCTGTGGCGCGACGAGAGCATTGCCGACAGCATTGTGAGCCACGCCATTGGCTTTATCGACTCACACCGCGCCACCCCTTTCTTTATGTACTTGTGCACCAACGACGTGCATGTGCCACGTATGCCTCACGAGCGTTTCCGAGGCAAGAGTGTAATGGGTCTGCGCGGCGAGGCCATCATGCAGTTCGACTGGACGGTGCGCCAAATTACCGATGCACTGCGCCAGCGCGGCATCGACCGCAACACGCTCATCATCATCACAAGCGACAACGGCCCTGTACTCGACGACGGTTATCAGGACCGCGCCATCGAGCTTTGCGGCACCCACAAGCCGAGCGGCCCCTACCGCAGCGGCAAATACAGTGCCTACGAGGGTGGTTCGGCTGTACCCTTCATCGTTTATTGGCCCGAGGGGGCGGCCCAAGGCATGACAAGCGATGCCCTTGGTTCGCTCATCGACATGCCGGCCTCATTGGCTTCACTGTCCGATGTTGCACTCCAGCCCGCCGAGGCACACGACAGCCAGAACCACATCTCCACCTGGTTGGGCCGCGACACCCGTCCGCGCGATTATGCCATAAGCATGGCCAGCAACCGCAGCCTGACGTTGCGCACGCAGCACTACAAATACATCTCACCTTCCGACGGCGGTCCCATGATTACCTGGGGGCCAAAGATTGAAACGGGCTACCGCCCCACCCCGCAGCTCTACGACCTGAGCAAGAGCGCCTACGAGCAAACCGACATTGCCAAGGAGCGCCCCAAACTGCTGCAACGTCTGCAGCGCCTGCTTGGCGAGGTGAGAGGGGGGAAATAAAGCGCGGCGCATAAAAAAAGTATGGATATTATTATTGCCTGGTAAAACTCCAAAGCACATAGTATAGTAATGCTTTTGCCCTTACAGGCAGGGCGTTCAAAATATACCTTTTGGCGAGACCATTTTGAGGCATTTTTAAGTTGCTTAAAAACGCGTTGCAAAAAAACGCTACCACTAATGGGGGCGACGCGTCCCGCGTTGGGATAGAGAAAGGAGGGAAATACAAACTCTACTAAATAATAGCTATATATTTTCCCGACGCGGGACGCGTCGCCCCCATTAGTGCTTGCGTTTTTGGCTTGAGTCTCAGCGTTTTTAGTTTGTGGTTCCGGGTTATGCGCAATAGTGTCTATCAGTTTGTCAACGCCACGTTTCACAATGGCATCGGCATAGCGCAGCATTCTGTTAAGCATTTGTTTCATGGTAGTCAATACAATTTGGTTTAGTACAAAAGTAAAGTTGAATTAAAGTACTGCAAAGGTAACACCAAGGCATTGCACCCAACAAAAAAAGTGTACAATTTGTACACAAATATTTGCCCTCTCCCCGTCATCCCTCTTGTAAAAGAGTGCGTGTATTTTTACTGCCATCTTACACTTTTTGTGCGTAACAAGTTGATATACAGAGATTTCAAGAGTGTAAGATGATTTCAAAGTATCTTACACACCCCTGCATACATCTTACACGCCTCACCCCGCTGTCTCGCAGCCGGTTTTGTCGTATGCGGTGGGATTTACGCCACGGGGACGTAGGAGAATCTGTCGGAGCAACTGACTTTTCTATTCCCCTATGCCGTGATATCTTCCTCCCATGCCTGTGCCGTGTGGCAGCGTGAGGGTTGTGTAGGATGCGTGTAGGTTTGTGTAGGTGGATTTGGCAGCATCTTACACTAAGCAAAGCATTGATAGCCAATGAGTTACAGCGTATCAGTGTAAGATGTAAGATACTCGGCAAGTAAAGTTTTTGTAGTATGGTAAAGGTCCCGCACCATTAAACGCAAGCACAAAACGCTATCACTAATGGGGGCGACGCGTCCCGCGTCGGGCATTAAAGCAAAGGCTTATACACCAAATAAAGACTCACAGACAACACTAATTACACGCTTGTCTGTGAACTTTTGCCTTAAAAATCCCGATGCGGGACGCGTCGCCCCCATTAGTGCTTGCGTTTGGTGGTAGCGTTTGGTGGTAGCGCTTGTTTTCGTTTTCCCAGACGCAAATTATGTTTCTTATGTAGCTTATATTCTTATGTTCCCGCGGTAAGCGGCCAACACAAACGATATACTTATGTCCTTATGTTCTTATGTCCTTCTGTTTTCCGCGTTAGCGGCTAGCAATCCACGCTATGGCGTCAGCCCTTATGTCTCTTGAGGCCACCCGGACGTTAGTCCGTGGCCGTCAGCCGCGCAGCGGCCTTATATGTATCTTATGTAAACTTGTGTCCTTATGTTCACGCGGTAAGCGGCTAACACAAACGTATTCTGTTCTTCTGTCCTTTTGTCCTTATGTTCTCCGCGTTAGCGGCTGCCAGGGCACGCTATGGCGTCAGCCCTTATGCCTCTTGAGGCCACCCGGACGTTATTCCGTGGCCGTCAGCCGCGCAGCGGCCTTGTGTGTTTCCTATGTAAATTAAGATGAGAATTTCCAATCACATGCCCACGAGATAAAAAAGGGACCGCAGCAAAACATAAATCAAGCCCGCTTCAGTTTCCTATATTGGCAAATGTTGCCAAAATCCCGTATATTTGTGGGAAAACAGGCTCTAACGCCTAATTAAATTAAAAGCTTATGAAAACTGTAGCAGGGCTTGATGTGCACAAAGATAGTGTATATCTCTGTATTTTGCGAGAAAACGGGGAGAAAATAGAACGCGTATACGGCGTTTTGACTCCACAACTCGATTCCATGCGCGATTTTATGGCAGAAAACGAAGTCAGCGAAGTCGCAATGGAAAGCACAAGTGTGTATTGGATTCCCATCTGGCGCGTACTTGTTGATTCATTTGAACTCAAGTTGGTTAATCCTTACTTTATTAAGCAACTTCCTGGGCGTAAAAGTGATGTCAAGGATGCTCAATGGATTGCGGAATGCGTCATGAAGGAACTAATTCGTGGAAGCTTTATTCCACCTCCTTTAATCCAACAACTCCGCTTGTACGACAGACGAATATTCGAGTTGAATGCGGAATTAGTAAGAAAGTATTCCAAGATTGATGCGATATTGCAGCGCTGTAATATTCGTTTGAGTAACTATGTGTCCAATACAGATTGCAAGAGTTACAAAAATGTTGTCAAGCGTATATCTGAAGGTGTAACTTCACCGCAAGAACTACTTATGCTCGTACACAAACGCATTATAAACAAGCATGGCGAGGATACGATACTGGCAGCACTTACAGGTGTCGTTTCCGAAGCTGAAATAGACATGCTTGCACAATATGTTGCAGAATCAGCCTTATTGGAGGATAACAAGAACAAATGCATTGAAAAAATGCGGGAAATCTGCAACAGGGAGTTTGAGGAACAGATGAAGAACCTTCAGACAATCCCAGGTGTAAGCGAGCGTTCCGCCCTGACAGTCCTTGCCGAGATAGGTCCAGACGTAAATGCGTTCCCGAGTGCCAAACATCTCGTCTCTTGGTGCGGTTTCAACCCAAGAAATGACGAAAGTAACAAGAAAATCAAATCGAACAAGATTACTCACGGGAACAGATTCATCAGAATTGCCAGTGTTCAATGCGCATGGGCTGCATCAAGAACGAAAGATTGTTACTTCTCTAAGTTTTACGCATTTCACACACAAGTGAGGAAGAAATTCAAGTTGAAAGTAGTGGTAGCTGTGGCCAGAAAAATACTTGTGTGCATTTGGCACATTCTGAAATTCAATGTTTCATACAAGGACTTTGAACCCCAAAAGTCTGTTGCTAAAGATTGTACTCAGCTTGCTTAGTGCAAGCTGTAACAATAAGTTTCCATTGCAAGGCTATTAAGTTTCTGGTAGTTCGACTCCGTCCTTGTAAATTAGCCAAAGCCTTGGATACTTGTGGATGCCCACGTATAGCTTCGAGCTAGAAGAGAAAAATACCTTTTTACATACGTGTCGTCTCTTCAATTTTGGAGAGACTGGATATTTGCGCTGTATAGAAAACGAATATTGGGATTTCGTGTGTTACTTAGGATACTCATAATCCTTTTTTAGAGAAAACTTGTGTTCTTATGTTCACGCGGTAAGCGGCTCTCCTAACTTAGTCAATGCGTCACCCTATAAAATAACGTAACTCATTGATTTCGCGCCATACGAACTGTCAACCATCACAATATCAAGCTAATCGCCGATATAATAAGGCCCAGCACCACCAGCATGAGCACCAATTCTATCACACACCCAAAGCAATTACCAACCCCCTCCGTCAGCAAACTGAACACAGCATCTATTGCTGTCCCCAGCCAACCCAATACGCCCAATACCACAAACAGCACGATGCCTGCTACTACCATCAATATGAATGTTAACATATAAAATTGTTTGATTGGTTGAACACCTGTTTATAATATAACCTTGAGCACCATCTTATATTAAGCTGAAATGGAACTTCCGCTTTATTGTTACCATTTACACAGCAGCAAGGCAGAAGTCCCATTTCATTTTAAGTCCTATAATCGTTCCTTATTTCCTGCTATACGCCGAGGCGCATCAGCTATATTAGTTGTCATCACTGCCAAGGCCCATCGCATCAGCAAGCCACCCAAGTACTTAAAAGTTGATGTTAATACAATAACCCCTCTGAAGTAGTTTCTGCCGTTTTCAAAAACATTTTCCTCCTTAATGCCCTTAGCCATTTCGAAAAGGCATTAAGGAGGATACTATCAATCTTCGAAATCTTCAGAAACTTCCGCTATTTGTAGTTCTATTCCTTCGTCAATAGCTTCGTCTTCATGCGCTTCGTACCACTCTTGGAAATCCTCGAATGTGTCAAATTGCAAATCCTTCAGGCTTTCAGATTCCTTCAGTATGTCATTTACATAATCTAAGGTTTCGTCATTTGTCATGACTTCACCAAGTTCAACATTGCGAGCTATGCTTTCTTCATCATTTGTAAAAAATCCGTAGTCCTCAATGTCTACCCAAAAATAAACACTCAGATCCTCATAGTTATCACAGAGAAGATGGCGGAAGTCTGATGGTCCCTTACAATTTTCGTCTGTCGTGATTTTCAACACCCCATCTGAGTATTCACTGCTGTAAATTGTACTCGAAGGCATATACGAATACGATATATTGAGAGTATCCAACAAAAGAGCCAATGATGGCCTATCATTAGAATCTATAATCTGCTGGCACTTTTCATATATTCCTTCAAGTACTTCTTCGTCACCTACAATTCTATAATCTACGGTTGATACTACGCTCATGTTTTTTCTGTTTTTTGCCGTCACCCTTAGGGATATCCGGCATGTTGTTTTTATTTACCGAAAGGGATTGCCCTATTTGGCATTTTATCACCCGCAAATATCTTCGCCATAATGCAAAGGACAGAATGGGTATGCAAAGGAACCGCAAGCTTTCGGTCTCCAATTTGTCTTTGATTTGTTGCAAGAAGAACTGTCAACAGAAGCGTCCTCCCTAATGTAGAACCCTGTTCGAGCAGCTTGCCCCTGCCCAATAAGAGTTCCAATAATCTTTCTTGAGGCCTCAACTTTGTCTACACCTCAATTTACCAACTTAGGACGGGGGGGGGTAATTTGTGTATTCATAAGATTAGCGTTTTGTCTCTTTGTGCATAAAGCTTAAAGTCTTCACACACGAGGAGGAGTTTTAGGGATCTCTGTTTTATCTGAGATTTCTCATACACCTTGCATGCCAGGTTGCGAAGAAATCCATCGATGCTGTTGTACTTTATCTGCTTGCAAATATACAGCATCTAAGCGCTATCTCGTATAGTCCTTTTTATCCTTTTTAGGGCCATGCAATCACAGCTTCGAATCCAAACTCCCATCAGGCTTAAAACAGTAAGCACCCCATGCAATACAACTTGAATGAGGTGCTTACTTACTAAACTTACACTATTGTAAATTCATCACTTCTTATAATCGTAGAACATTTTCCACGAGCCAGCTTCATAACTAAGACGTATTTTGTTCAATCTTATAGACCTTTTGTCACCTTGAACAAATAATTCATATACATATTCCTTATTTAGCTCGATAGGTTCTTTGTTACAAGAAAAATCTTTTACCAAAGTTCCATCTTCTTTTTTAAGGATGCAATTCTTTCTAGAGTTAGGTACATGAAGCGTGTGACCATCAATCTTAAAAGGCGAAACAATTCGATATTCTCCTTTATTAGTATTACATTCTCCTATAAAATCGCTGATTTTGTAATTGATTATAGGTGTATTGTTTTCCATAGGAGTGACAGGAATCGGCAATGTTATTGCATCATCAATATCTAACACATAGACCCTCTTTACACCTTTAGTAGGAGTTCCAAAAGATTTGTAACGATCAAGTCTATCTTTTAGATTTAATTGTTTACCGACTTTTTCAATGCTTGCTTCATCGACTTTTTCAATGCTTGCTTCATCGTCAAGGTCAAGTTCTAAAACGTCAAGCAATTTATGGCGCACCCGACAAACCCTGTGGAGTAGGCCGTGCAGATGCTAACCCAAAACTGTTGCTAAACGATACATGAAGAATGGTATGTCTATGACTCCTTTTACTTGTGCACGAAAGCATTTGATCTTTGAGTTCAACGATTCAGCTGAAGCGTTAGTCTTACGTCCGTCAAAGTAGTTCAGGATTTCATCCTCATAGAATCTGATGGTATCGCGTACGGACTTGATTTCACGCAGAGTGCAGGAAGCCACTTTCTCATACCACCCCTTGAAATTCTGTTTGGCAGTCTCCTTTGTGAGTTTCTTGTTTCTGAATATGGCTCTAAGGGAGTTGATCAGATTGTATGCTTCTTCAAGTTTTGGGTAGAGTGCGAAAAGTATCTTCGCACGCTTTTTCTGCGTTGCGCTCCACTTCTCTCGGCTCATGGACAATTGCTTGCGACATCGTGTCTGTGCCTCTACAAGAGTCTCGCCATTTTCAAGCCTTTTGGGTTCAAAGCGAGTGTTCAGCCTCATAGGCTTTCTTCCGCGCTTGCTCTTCTTCCAGTTCTTCCCATGCCTTTTCCTCATTCGCTCGCGGTAAGCCTTTCTCTGCGCTGCCAGATTTTCGAGGTATTTGCGAAACTCTGCCTTCTGTCTGTTCGCCTCCTTTACGGCTTTTCGTTTCAGGCGCAGGCGTATCTCTTCGCAGCCCTCTCCACCGCGTTTTACGACATGGAAGCAGTCACGTATGACTGTGGCTTTAGGGAATGCCTCTCGGGCTATGACACGCATGCAATCTGAGAGATCCATCGTGATATTCTCAACCATTTCACGCTTATCTGCAGGTAGTTGCATGAGAACCTTCAGTACGTCAGCAGGATTCGTTCCCTTGACTACTGCTATGATTGCACCCTTGCGACCATGGGCATCCTTGTTGTGAACGATAGTGTACAGTTCGCCCTGGAGGGAGGTCTCGTCTATGCCTTGCTCCTTACCTACGTTTTGCGGAATAAGAATCCACTTGGATGCGTGATCCTTCTGCTCCCACGTCTCGAAGTTACTCAGGGCGTCCTTGTATCTTTTGGCAAACGTGGAGCTGTTAATCATGTACGTATAACCAATCTGACGAGCGGTTATCGTCTCAGAGTCCATTCGCCCTCTTTAAAAAAAGCGCGAAGTCCTTCGCGTATCGAGTGCCCTTATGCTTCAGTTCAAACTCCTTGTCAAGGTCAACACTTCTTGTTGTGCCATCCGGCATTGTCCAACGCCTTCTTCGTATGTGAAGTACCGCCTTCTTGTCTCGGGCTGGATAGTCAAGTAAACATGATTCTTCCCCAAAACCATTGCTCACGGAATCCTTCATGTCTGGTGTGCGATTGTCGCGCTCATCCAGATAGATGTGAAGCTCTGTTGTGTAAAGAACATCCTTGTCCAGAGTACGCTGTGTTGCAAAGTCTGTCACCTCGAAATATTTAAGAACTCCTTCGGGGAGGAAATATGAGGCGAGGCCCTCATACATATTTTTATTGCCATTCTGATTCATAGTGCAAAGGTACTACTTTTGGGCAATCATGTATCGTTTGGCAACTCAGTTTTTGGGTTAGCATCTGCACAGCCCTCCACAGGGTTTGTCGGGTGCGCCCAATTNGGCGCACCCGACAAACCCTGTGGAGTAGGCCGTGCAGATGCTAACCCAAAACTGTTGCTAAACGATACATGAAGAATGGTATGTCTATGACTCCTTTTACTTGTGCACGAAAGCATTTGATCTTTGAGTTCAACGATTCAGCTGAAGCGTTAGTCTTACGTCCGTCAAAGTAGTTCAGGATTTCATCCTCATAGAATCTGATGGTATCGCGTACGGACTTGATTTCACGCAGAGTGCAGGAAGCCACTTTCTCATACCACCCCTTGAAATTCTGTTTGGCAGTCTCCTTTGTGAGTTTCTTGTTTCTGAATATGGCTCTAAGGGAGTTGATCAGATTGTATGCTTCTTCAAGTTTTGGGTAGAGTGCGAAAAGTATCTTCGCACGCTTTTTCTGCGTTGCGCTCCACTTCTCTCGGCTCATGGACAATTGCTTGCGACATCGTGTCTGTGCCTCTACAAGAGTCTCGCCATTTTCAAGCCTTTTGGGTTCAAAGCGAGTGTTCAGCCTCATAGGCTTTCTTCCGCGCTTGCTCTTCTTCCAGTTCTTCCCATGCCTTTTCCTCATTCGCTCGCGGTAAGCCTTTCTCTGCGCTGCCAGATTTTCGAGGTATTTGCGAAACTCTGCCTTCTGTCTGTTCGCCTCCTTTACGGCTTTTCGTTTCAGGCGCAGGCGTATCTCTTCGCAGCCCTCTCCACCGCGTTTTACGACATGGAAGCAGTCACGTATGACTGTGGCTTTAGGGAATGCCTCTCGGGCTATGACACGCATGCAATCTGAGAGATCCATCGTGATATTCTCAACCATTTCACGCTTATCTGCAGGTAGTTGCATGAGAACCTTCAGTACGTCAGCAGGATTCGTTCCCTTGACTACTGCTATGATTGCACCCTTGCGACCATGGGCATCCTTGTTGTGAACGATAGTGTACAGTTCGCCCTGGAGGGAGGTCTCGTCTATGCCTTGCTCCTTACCTACGTTTTGCGGAATAAGAATCCACTTGGATGCGTGATCCTTCTGCTCCCACGTCTCGAAGTTACTCAGGGCGTCCTTGTATCTTTTGGCAAACGTGGAGCTGTTAATCATGTACGTATAACCAATCTGACGAGCGGTTATCGTCTCAGAGTCCATTCGCCCTCTTTAAAAAAAGCGCGAAGTCCTTCGCGTATCGAGTGCCCTTATGCTTCAGTTCAAACTCCTTGTCAAGGTCAACACTTCTTGTTGTGCCATCCGGCATTGTCCAACGCCTTCTTCGTATGTGAAGTACCGCCTTCTTGTCTCGGGCTGGATAGTCAAGTAAACATGATTCTTCCCCAAAACCATTGCTCACGGAATCCTTCATGTCTGGTGTGCGATTGTCGCGCTCATCCAGATAGATGTGAAGCTCTGTTGTGTAAAGAACATCCTTGTCCAGAGTACGCTGTGTTGCAAAGTCTGTCACCTCGAAATATTTAAGAACTCCTTCGGGGAGGAAATATGAGGCGAGGCCCTCATACATATTTTTATTGCCATTCTGATTCATAGTGCAAAGGTACTACTTTTGGGCAATCATGTATCGTTTGGCAACTCAGTTTTTGGGTTAGCATCTGCACAGCCCTCCACAGGGTTTGTCGGGTGCGCCCAATTTATACAATGTCTTCATAGCCCCGCCACCCTTTTCTCTAAACGTTATGAATAGAGGATTTTGGGGATTCCTTTTATATTCTACCGGACACTCATATATGCCAGAACTTACAACAGCTTCGTAAGAGTTTCCTGCGGGAATAGAGACGATCTCTTCTTCGTAATGTTTCATATTTCCTTTAATGTTTAGAATGTAGTTAATAAAATCTTTAATTATGGGTTCTTTTCCTTGGACATTAGACAGTTCGTTAACCAAATCAAGCCAGGTAATAGAAGTACTGCCTTCAACCAACGTTTTAACGTCTTGTGTCAATGTAACAGTTTCTTTATTAGAGAAGCCTTTCAATTGAGGAAAGCTAACATACTTCTGTACTTGGTTATTGGCAGCAACTTCAGAGGTCTTAGCTTTGACACTTTTTGCCTCTATGATAATTGCTTTTACTGGGTGCTCGTCTTGATACAAGCGAAGCAAAATGTCAATTCTGCCATTGTTGTCTTTTTCCTTACATTGGGCTTCACAATCGACAATACATTTGTCAAATGTCACCTTTACACCAATGAGTTTCAGAAAAGCATTAAGAGCAGAACGCGATTTATTAAAAAGATACCCAAGAGCCGTCGTTTGTTTGGGTTCAAGGTCTCCTCCTATCAAATCAAAAATTGTACTAATCTTATCGTACTTTCTGAACTCACATACGAAATTTCTTTTCATGTCAATTTGAATTATATTATAAGCAGGAACAATAGCATAATAACACTCTCTGCTTATTATCTATAGCCTTATCGTTTCTTGCTTGTTCTTTAGTCTGTTCTTCTGATTGTTTCTTAGCTTGTCCTTCCGCTTGTTTATTACTATATATAAATGCCAATTAACAAGTGTGTGCCCGATTCAACCTTAAAGGAGAGGGCTACAACTACCTTGCTTTCCTTTACGTTTTCTGTTAACTTTAATATTTAATATCTGCTTGCAAATATACGACACTTCCGCTTTATCCTATATTGTCCTTTTTGTCCTATTTAAGACTCGTATGCTTTTTGTGCGCACAAATTGCTACTTTTGCATAACAAATGGGTGAGGAACACACCGCCAAACGATGGGTACGGGAGAGGCTTCTACTTTTTCGACCCATAGAGACACTGAATTTTTGCTAAAATGAAAGATAAACTGCTACATGCCTTAGAGGAAAGGACCGAGCTTAAAATGAAACGCAACCACGACTTTGCGTATCTGAGCGAACTGCTGCTTGCCGAATGCCACGAATATATCAGTACTACCACACTCAAACGCATGTGGGGGTATATTCACGACCAGGAAAGCAAACCCAGCAAAAATACGCTGAACGTGATCGCTAATTTCTTGGGATTTGACGATTTTGCAGATTTTTGCAACCGGGGGGGTATTTCTGTAAAAGGGGGACATACGATTGCATCGCAGAGCGAAATGTTTTTCAGCAAAGCGTGCTTGTCTAATGAACTGCAGGTTGGCGACGAGGTGATAGTGCGCTGGCTGCCCGACCGCAGCTGTACGTTCCGGTGTTTGGGCAACAATATGTTTGAGGTAACAAGGAGCCGTAATGCGCAACTCAGCGTGGGGGATACTTTCAGCTGCGACTTGTTTGCCGAGGGTGAAATGCTCAAAGTGTACAAACTGACGCACGACGGCAAAAGCGACATGGCGTACCACGCTGGCAAAGCTGGGGGCATCAAGTTTAATGTGAGACGAAAAAATAAATAAGGCTTGCAAAACGTGCGAGGAATGCTGATGTGCTGATGATGGCTGACGCCGTAGCTATATTGATGTTTTTCAAGTTGTAGATAACGATACATTGCTGTCCGGCCAAACGCCTAAGCATTACGATGTGGTGCTTAGGCGTTTGGCCGGACAGCAATGTATCACCCGACTTCGTCAATGCGCCACCCAAATCAATTATAGTGAACTGATCAGGAATATATATTATCCGACATTTGGAGTAATAAACTTTGTTCTGTGTTTTTAAGGGCAGTTCGCCCTTGTGCCGCTTACCGCGGGAGACATAAGTACATAAGCTACATAAGTAACATAAGGCTGGCGCCGTGGTTTTTCACATAAGCTGAGGCTGGGGCGGCCGCCCTGCCTGTAAAAATGTCACAATGCATAGGCAAAATAAGAGCAATTTATTCCTATTGCATAGGCAAACAGCAATAAAAATATCACATTGCATAGGCAAAACAAGGGTAAATTGTTCCTATTGCATAGGCAAACATTGATAAAAATGTCACATTGCATAGGCAAAACAAGGGCAATTTATTCCTATTGCATAGGCAAACATCAATAAAAAAGCCACATTGCATAGGCAAGTAGCCTTATTTATTTGCCTTTTGCATCTTATGACTTATCCAAGTATTGCTTCACTCCAATACTCTTGCAGGTTCTCTTTAATGCACTTCATTACAACAGAGAATTCAAGCCGCTCCTTCCAACGTATCTTCTTCAAGAAAGCCTTCCACAAAGCATTGCGTGTCGTATCTGTAGCGAACTTATCACTAAAAAGCATAAGGTTTGCTCTGTAAGGGGTATTTCTGTTTTTGAATGTACAGACAATGGCTTCCGACAGTAGTTCTCGGTCTATTATATGGTTGGCAAACAACTGATACACATCAAAGAAATCTTTCATGCGACTATTGCTTTCGTCACGGTCGACCATTGCGTGAAATTTCTCCGCTATTAATGTTTCCAAAGAATAAGCGTATAGTTCCACAGCTGGAACATTGGGCAGTAACAACGGATAATCCAAAGAAAGCGGGTAAGGCGTTACCACATCGCCAAAGCCTATATCAACAGATATCTGTTGCACAATCGTATCTAAGTGAGCCACCACTTTTACACAAGTGCCTGGATATTTCTTTTCAACGGCAATCGGTTCTAATTCAAGCGAAGTTGCATCATAAGTAACGCCATCATCTTCGCATTCTATGTTGCAAATTTTCTCGAATGTTTCTTTCAAACTTTCTCTCTCATTACTGATGCACTCCCCTAACAGGTCGATGTCGATTGTTGGACGAGCTTTGAAACCATCCAATGCAAACAATAAAGAACTGCCTTTCAGCAGGAAATTACTTTTGTAAGGACTTGCAGATATGCGAAACAGCAAGCGCTCATGCAAATATCTAACCAGCACCTTCATATACTCTTGCTTCTCCTCTTTGGCAAGGTTAAGCAAACGTGTCTTAATAGACCGCCCTATATTCTTTGTCACAATCTTGTCTCCAAATATGTAGTCAATATGTTTTTAACTCTCAATTTCTGTGCATACTCATGCAGGAGTGAGATATTACGATTATCTTTTTTCAGATAGCTGTCTATAACTTCGCCACAGACATCAAGCCCTATCTTGTTTCTGTATTTCACAGCATCGCAAACTGTCCGTTCCAGGTCTGTAATAAGCACATCATATCCCGATATCTCCTTTTGCATGATGCCAAACTCCAAATATTCTTTCTTCCAATAGTAAAGGTCTATGATTGGATAGTCAGGCAGACGTACTTTGCGCCTGGCATCAATGGCGATGCAAGTTGACGAGGGAACTTGCGTAGACAGTCCATGATGGGAAAATGCGCTATATAGGCAAAGCACTCCGCGAGGAACGATCCGCTCAACATCTATCATATTATTTGCCAAGGCGGACGTTTCTGCATAGACCCCTTTTCTGATTCGCACCAAATTCCCCTCTTCTGCAGCGTGACGGAGTTGCTCATATTCACCACGGCTTTTCACTTCGCCAGTGGTTATGAACCCACCTTGTTGTTGCAGTGTATCAATGATTGAGCCTTTATTCATGTCGAAACCTGTTTTGTATGCAAAGGTACGATACTAATTGAGAAAAAAGAATGTTCTGTGTAAAAAGTTACGGAGAATGCAGACAAACTCCGTAACATCTTACATTCCCGTCAAACCCAAATATGACTGTTGGCAATGGGCATTGGTGGCAAAATCCCCATGGCATAGGCAAAACATGGACAAACACCCCCATTACGCAGGGTGCAGTTGGGAGTGCGCACCTGGGGTAGCGCAGGCATTTTAATACATATTATCATTACGCGGCACAAGTCTTTTAATCTATCGTTTTGCGTTGCGCGCAGATTTCAGTAACTTCGCCGACTGAACAATAACGAATAGGAGGCAACAACAGTGCATTCGTCAGACATATATTCAAAGGAATGGTGCGACATGGTGTTTGAGGGCCGCAACAAAGCGTATGGCGCCTACAAGCTGCGCGAGCAGACGGGCGCCCGCTACCGGCGTGTGCTCATCATTGTGCTCGGCACCTTGGGCGCCTTGCTGGGTGCGCAGGGGTCGCTGGCCCTCTATGCACACATAATGGCTATGCGCGGCATGAAGGAGGCCGAGGACGCTTTTGCCAAAAAGCCTGCCGAACTGAAGGAGGGCTACAAGGTGAAGTTTCTGGCCACAGCGCGCCAGGCTCCCACGGTGCGCACGGCACCGGGTGCCAAGTCGGCAAGGCCAAAAATTGTTGACGGACTGCCTCCACTCGAAACCATCGGACAGGACGGTCCCATAGACTACGACCCCGAGCAGCAGGTTATTACCACACCGATTGTGGACACTACGGGCATTCACGACAAGTCGCTGCCCATAGCCAAGGAGAAGATTGTGCCTACCGAACAGGTGTCGCAGATGCCTGAGTTTCCGGGCGGACTGCGTGCCTTTATGCGCTGGCTCGACCAGCACATCGTTTATCCGCAGGAGTGTATTGACCGCAATGAAAAGGGCTCTGTCACAATTTGCTTTATTGTGGACGAAAAGGGCCATACTACCGACCTTGAGGTGAAGAATGCCTTTGACGCTAAAATATACAAGGCTGCCATGGACGCGCTAAAACGTATGCCTAAATGGAAACCTGGCACAGATGACAAGGGCGACCCTACACCTGTTAAGATTACAATACCGGTGGACTTTAAGTGATGGGCTGCGCTTATATGAGCCACCTCTAATGGGGGCGACGCGTCCCGCGTCGGGATAGAGATAAGAGTTAAACACGAACGCTACTACTGCTAATAATAGCTGCATATTTTCCCGACGCGAGACGCGTCGCCCCCATTAGAGGTAGCGTTCGGTGCTTGGGGCCTTTTATTGACATCATCGGCTGCGGCTCAGCAATTCAAGGAAACTTGATTGCATTCGCCTTGCACGATGATTCAGCCCGCCCTTGTTAAATCAGAAACTTGAATAAAAGTAACTTTTTAACCTCATAACCCTCTAACCTCATAACCCCCTAACCCCCTAACCCCTCCATGCACATAGAGATAGATGAATCATCAGGATTTTGCTTCGGTGTAACAACGGCTATACGCAAGGCCGAAGAAGAATTGGCCCAGTCGGCAGCGCTCTGCTGCTTGGGCGATATTGTGCATAATGGCAGCGAATGCGAGCGATTGCGAAAGGCCGGTTTGCAAACCATCGACCACGAGGCGCTCAACCACCTGCCACAAGGCACTAAAGTGCTGCTGCGTGCACATGGCGAGCCTCCTGCCACCTACGAACTGGCACGTGAGCGTGGCATCTGCATCATAGATGCCACCTGTCCGGTGGTACTGCAACTGCAACGGCGTATCAAAAAGGTGTATACCGAAAATCCGCACCCGCAAATCGTTATCTACGGCAAACGCGGACATGCCGAGGTGCTGGGCCTCGTGGGACAGACTAATGGCGAGGCGCTGGTGATAGAGAGTGTGGAGGAAGCGGCGCAGATAGATTTTTCGCGCCCCGTGGCCTTGTTCTCTCAAACTACCAAACCGCTTGAGGTGTTCCGGCAGATTGTGGACTATATTACAGCGCACATGGAACGGGTTGAAGATTTTCGCTACTTCGACACCATTTGTCGTCAGGTGGCCAACCGCTTGCCAAACATTCGCGCCTTTGCCTCACGCCACGACGTGATAGTGTTTGTGTGCGGACTCAAAAGTTCTAACGGACGTGTGCTGCACGAGGCTTGTCGCAAGGTGAACCCGCGCACTTATCTTGTAGACACTCCCGAGGCCATACGCCCCGAGTGGTTTGAGGGTGCACGCAGTGTGGGCATCTGTGGCGCCACTTCCACCCCGAAATGGCTGATGGAAAGATGCGCCGAGGTGCTGAAGGGGGCGCGCGATTGAGAATGGTGCTGATGTGTTCATGAGGGGGGTATCAAAACCCAAATTGTGCGGGCTGAAAGCCCAATGATTGTACATAGCCCTGGGCAAGCGAAGCGGCACCCAGGGTTATTCGTAACGTGATGCAACGACGCCCTGTAAGGGCAAAAGTGATGATTATCATTTACTTTTGCCCTTACAGGGCGCAACTGTTTCTATATACGCCAACCCTGGGTGCCGCTTCGCTTGCCCAGGGCTATGTACAATCATTGGGCATTCAGCCCGCACAAATTGAGTTTTGACACACCCTCATTTGCACACCAGCCCTACCTGCACTCCATCGTATGTGCAGGCGTGTTGTGATGGGTGCCAGCAGAGAATTACGGTATAGGGAGCCCGAAAAAAGTGTCGGAGCAACAGAGAATCCGCTCTCCCTATGCCCGAAATTCGCTCTCCCTATACTATAAGAACATATTGGTGTCCAATAAAACCATTCTGATATTACAGCTCACGGATCACACCGATTGCACGGATTTTTTTGCTTGTGCAACGTGCTTTAGCACCACGGAGATGACGGATTTGACGGATTTTGTGAGCATTGCATGCTCACTTCGCTATTGGCCCGTAACGTACCCGTGGCGAAATACGATAGCACAGATTATGTAGTAAGGTACCTGGTCGCAACAACGAGCTAATAGCGAAGTGAGCATGCAATGCTCACAAAATCCGTAGAATCCGTCATCTCCGTGGTGCTAAAGCACATTGCACAAGCAAAAAAATCCGTGCAATCGGTGCGATCCGTGAGCAATAATATCAGAATGGTTTCACTGGACAGCAATAACTAAATAATAGTTGCATCTTATCCCGACGCGGGACGCGTCGCCCCCATTAGAGGTAGCGTTTTGTGATTGCGTTTGGTGATTGTGCTTGACGCTTGTGTTTGGAGATTGCGTTTAGAGGTAGCGTTTTGTGATTGCGTTTGATGATTGTGCTTAGAGACAGCGTTTGGTACTACTTCTTCTTGGTCAGCACATAGAGTTTGGCGGTTTCGCCCTCAGGCTCATTGCCAAGCGAGTCGGTCATGATGATGCTGTTGGCGTCCTTCACCTTATAATATGTAGCCTCGCCACTCGAGGGGCGAACGATTTCTACCACATTGTTTGCCAACACCTTGAATGTGCCGCTCGCCTCGTCGTGGCCGTCCTTGCGCTCCAAGTAGTCGGCCGAATACTGGTAGGTGCTGTCGGCGTTGAGCGTCAGTACGGTGCGAATGCCCGGACAGTCGGCAGCGGGAAGTGTGCCCTCGTAGGTGCCTGCCAGCGACTCGATGGCCACACCCGCATTGAGCGAATCGCTCGCAACAGTGCTCAAACTGTCCTTGCTTGTATCATTACTCTTTGTGTTGCCATGGCATGATGCCATGCACAGCGCAGCGGCTGCGGCAGCCGCTATTACCAAATTCTTCTTCATAGGTTTGTGATTATTTTTTAGGGGTTGTCTTATTATCATTGTAACAGCGTTGCCTCAGCGTGAAAGAGCCATCAGCCCGGCATGCCCTTTCTGAAGTCGCTGGGCGAAATGCCCTCCGTGTTTTTGAAGTATTTGCCAAGGAAACTCTGGTTTGGGAAGTTCATTTCCATAGCAATCTCCTTGATAGAGAGCGGGGTGTTCATCAGCAGCGACTTTATTTCGATAATCACCAGCGTGTTAATCCACTGTCCGGCCGTTTTGCCGCTCACCAGTTTCACCACTTCCGACAGGTATTTGGGCGTGAGGCACATTTCGCTGCTGTACCATTCAACGCTGCGCTCGTGCTTAAAGTGTTGCGACACGAGTTTGATAAACTGGTCGAATATGGCGTAGGCGCGACTCTGCGTCTTGGAGTTTGACTGCGGCACACGCACATCGAGCAGGTTGCATATTTCAAAGTAAAAGGCGCGCACCAGCGACACGGTGGCTTCGCGCATGTAGCGTCCTGGTGTGGGGCGGTTGAGCCTTTTACGTATCAGCTGGTAGCACTCGAGCAGCCACAGTTGTTCGCTCTCGGTCATGGTGAGCACCGGGTGCTCCATCAAGAATAGCAGGTAAGGCCACATCTTGTCCATGCCCACCAGGCAGTTTTGGGCAAATGTGCGCGACATGAGCACCGCCTTGGCGTGAAAATTGCCGTTGGAGCTGCCATCGCGAAATATCTGTTCGCCAAAACTGATGAGCAGGTCGCCCGGCTCCATGTGGCATTGGCGGCCATTCATTGTAAAGTCCACCTGTCCCTCGGTGCAGAGGGCTATGAGCAGAAAGCCTACTTGTGCGGGGGCTTCAACCAGGTCGTCGAGGGTGATGTCGTCGAGCACGGTAAATTCTTTGCCAAGCCCTATGCCGCTGGTTGTGGCCAGGGCATCGTTTATGCTGAGTGTGCGTATGGGTGAGTAGCTTTGTTGGGTCATGCGTGTATTGATAGGGGTTGTGCTTGCAAATATATGGATTATTGTTCATAATATCGGATTTTGGCGCAAATATTATTCCTTTTTACGTTTTTGTTAGAAATAAAGGGGCATTTGCTTGGAGCGAATGAAAGTTTTTCGTACTTTTGCACTCGCAAATCAGCAAGGTGCCATAGCTCAGTTGGTAGAGCAAAGGACTGAAAATCCTTGTGTCCCCGGTTCGATTCCTGGTGGCACCACTGCTAATAAATGCCAATTGCATGATTTGCAACATTTTGGTGCCATAGCTCAGTTGGTAGAGCAAAGGACTGAAAATCCTTGTGTCCCCGGTTCGATTCCTGGTGGCACCACTACAAAAAGAGGTTTATCGTAAAGGTAAATCTCTTTTTTGGTATACCTCTTTTGTTTAGTTCTTATGCCACTATACCACAGTTGGCAGAGCAAAGGACTGGACGTTGAAATATCTGGCCTTGTGTCCCCGGTTCGATTCCTGGTGGCACCACTACAAAAAGAGGTTTATCGTAAAGATAAATCTCTTTTTGGTATATGGACCAATAATAGTTTCAAGTTTCGGATTTAACAAGGGCGGGCTGAAAGCCCAAGTATTTACTTAGCCCAGGGCAACGCCCTGGGTAAAAATGAACAAGGTTGCGACGCCCTGTAAGGGCAGAAGTAAAACCACTTCATCATACTTTTGCCCTTACAGGGCGTAACGTTTCTTCTTGTGGGCGACCCAGGGCGTTGCCCCGGGCTATGGATTACATTGGGCTTTCAGCCCGCACTTGCAAAATCCGAAAGTTGAGTAATAGTCAGGCAAAATAATGAAACGCTTTATATCACTCTTACTGCTCGTTGTGAGCATACTGCCCATGCACGCTGGCATTATGCGCACCGACAGCATCATGCCCGAGGACTCGGTGGTGACCGACACCATAGCCGACAATACCGACTTGCAACTGTCGCTGCCCGACCGCTTGCGCCAACTGCTCGACAACGATATATTTGAACGCACGCAGGTGGGCATTTATGTGTATGACCTCACGGCCGACACCCTGGTGTTTACACACAACGAAAGACAGTGCATGCGACCTGCATCGAACGAGAAACTCGTTACGGCCATTGTGGCGCTCAACGACCTTGGCGTGACCTACAACTATCAGACAAGGCTCTATGCCGACCACTTGCCGAGCGACACGGACAGTGTGTTTGTGGGACGTGTGTATGTGCGCGGTGGTTACGACCCACTGATTGATGCCGACGACTTGCGCGCCTTTGCGCAAAGCCTGAAGGCGCACGGCATCACCCGTATCACATCGCCCATTGGGCTTGACCTCAGCATGAAGGACGACAAGCGCATGGGCTGGGGCTGGTGTTGGGACGACGATTGCGTGCCGCTCACACCGCTGCTCTACCGCAACCACGACTCCTTTGCCGACAATCTGCGCCGCATCTTTCGTGAGGAGGGCATTGACTGGGACGGCACCACCGAGGAGCGCACCGTGCCGTCAGATGCCACGCTTGTATGCACCCGCACGCGCAACATAGACCAGGTGTTGCTGCCCATGCTCAAGGAGAGCAACAACTCTGCCGCCGAATCGCTCTTTTACCAGCTTGCCGCACAGGGGGGCAAGCCGCGTGCCGGACGCAAGCAGGCTGTGGCGCACTACAATGCGCTGTTCAGGCACATTGGACTCGAGCCTTCGCACTACCAGATAGCCGACGGGTCGGGCTTGTCGCTCTACAACTATCTCACACCCGAGGCCATTGGCCGCCTGTTGCGCTATGCTTACAACGACGATGACATATACCGCCACCTGCACCCCGCCCTGCCCATAGCTGGCGAGGACGGCACGCTGCGCAAACGTATGCGCCACTCGGCCGCCGAGGGCAATGTGCATGCCAAAACGGGCACTGTGGAGGGTGTGAGCACGCTTTCGGGTTATCTGACTACTGCCACGGGCAATGTGCTCTGTTTCAGCATCATGAACCAGGGTGTGCGTTACAGCAGCACGGGGCGCAATTTTCAAGACAGGGTGTGCCGGGCATTGTGCAGGTAGTGGCATCATTTGCCGGACAGCAATATAATAGGAAGAGACCATTGAGTTGACAACCGACGCACTTGTGCGTATGGCAGCGACTCAATGGTCTCTTGCTTTGTGGTATGTTATGGGTTATAGTTGTGTGGTAAAACGTAAACATGCTATCAGACGCAAGCACTAAACGTAAGCACTAAACGCTACCTCTAATGGGGGCGACGCGTCTCGCGTCGGGCATTAAGGCAAAGGCTTACAGATAGACGTGTAATTCGTGCTGTCAGTGAGTTTATGTTTAGTGTATAAACAGTGCAATTTTCCGACGCGAGACGCGTCGCCCCCATTAGTGCTTGCGTTTTCTATCAGATTGACAGGTTAAAAAGCATATTAGAAGCCATGTAAAGGACTGTTGTGCCAGGGAATCGCCCCCATTAGAGCGCAAGGTGCATACACTTCATTTGAGCGCAAGGTGCATACACAAAATAAAGGCTCACAGACAGCACTAATTACATGCTGGACTGTGAGCCTTTGCTTTGATTACCGCGGGACGCATCGCCCCCATTAGAGGTAGCGTTTGATGTTTTACCAAACAGTGATATTTATGGGTAAGGTAGCGTCTGCAGCGGGGTGAGTTTACTTAATCACCTTTCGGCCCGCAACGATGTAAACACCGTGCTTTGAAGGCTTGCTCACCTTGCGTCCTGACAAATCGTAGATGACATTGTTTGCCTTTGCGGCAGGATTGGTAACCACCTGGCCAAGGGCTGTGATTTCGTCGTCCTGTGCTGCATCGACAAAGGTAAACACATAACTGTCGTTGAGGGCGGCGTCCACACGTTTGATTGTGTTGTCGGGCGTGATGCCCCAGTATTGGGGAACGGCGTTGGGCGTCACACTCATGATGGCCCATAGTCCGGCACGCTCTGTAAGGATTACCGAGTTCCAGTCCGAATAGTAGGCATTCTGGTTAATTCGGCCCTCTTCGTCGAGGAACTTCTGGTTGTTATAGGCAATCTTCCAACGGCCCGAAGTATTGTCGATGCTTACCGTCCACTTTTGATATTGGCGTGCACCTGCGCTCTCGGCCTTGGCCTCAAAGGTAGGATTGCTCAATGCCGCGAGTTGGGGCGTTGTGGTAAGGTATTCGCCATTGTGGTTCTTGATGTAGTAGCTGTTGCCACTCTTTATCACAGGGTGTTCGGTGGTGGTGCCTTGCACCGGCACAATCTCGAAGATGGCATCGTCGATGTGCAGAATAGGCGCATTGTTCTTATCCTTGCTCAGCGGCGTGTCACGCTTTATAATGCGGCTGTCGTTGGCAGCCATAAAGCGGTTTTTAACCTTTGCGGTAGTCTGAATGGCATATTTGCCGTTCACGCGATAGATTGTGTAACTGTGCCAGTCGGCATCGTAAGGATTGATTGTCTTGTCAGCCCAGAAGGCGCCATTCTCGTTCAAGTAGCGTCCGTCTTGCGTGTTGACAATTTTGTAGCGTCCGGTGTTGGCGTCGAGCGTGATGGTCCATTCACACTTTTGCGGTTGCGCATCGTCAATTTCGTCAGCCCATACGGGATAGTCGCCCGTTTTGTCGGCTGAGGCGTCCTTGTCGTAGAGGTATTTGCCGTTATACTTAATGTAGTAGTTGCCCGACTCGAGCACCTGTGCCGGGAACACCTCCCAGCCTTCGGTGTAGCGACTCTTGTAGTCGAGCACCAGCTGGTTGAGCTTTGTTTTGAGGAACGGCTCTATCTTTTGGCTCGCCACCACGGGACGTGCGCTCTTGATTGTGCCCTCGAAGTTGCGCGAAATGAGTGCATCCTCCTTAGCCTGTATGGCTGTAATGTCGCGGTAGTTCTGCAGGAACAGGTCAGGCTTGTTATCGTCCAGCGCCTGCTGCATCTCCACCATTTTCTGTCCGCGCTGCCCCATGTACTTCATTTTCAAGAGCCACGGTGTAATTTCGGTAATCAGTGCGGGGTTGTAGGTGTCGGCAAGCAGCGCATCGGCAGCCTCCACCATTTTGTCGTACTGTGCTTTGCGTGCCTCAATAGTGCCAGTGGCGTCGAAGTTAGGACTTTCGCCCTCGCGGCGCATGCCGTGCACCGTTGTGCCGAGGTCGACGTTATGTTCGCAGAACACACGGTAAGCCTCAGCATTGGTCGGCATCAAATATTTGATGGCACGCTCCCAGTTGGCCTCAGGGTTGTAGTCCTTCATGTTCCAGGCATAGTCGGCCACACCATACAGTGCCACCTTCGATGCCTCGGCATACTCCATGGGGTTGCTCGTGAATGCCGTCATTTTGGCACCAAAGGCGTTGTCGCCCTGGTCGTTGCCGTAGAACTTGCCCATGAGCATGTGGCCGATGCAATAGTCGTTAACCGGATAGTTCAACCAAATAAAAGGATCCAGGCCGTTAGTGGCCGTCTTAAAGAAGTCCAGGTCGCGTTGGTTAATCATGTCGGCCACACCGGCACCGGTCCACATTACCTCGATGCCCTTGCGCAATCCGTTGCCCAAGCCGCGCAGATAGGCATCGGCATTGTTGTTGCCGGCATAAGCGGCGTTGTACTTTGTAGGACACATTGAAAGCTTGTGCAAGTCGTCGTGCTTCAGTATGAAGTTATCCCAAACGTAGTTGCATTCGGCCACTTGCAGGTTGGCGTCGGCTGCACCAAAGTCGTCGAAGAAGATGGAGAAGTTGCGCACGCCCAATGAGTAGACGTGCTCGAGCTTGTTGACCACTGCCTTAAAGTCGGCCTCTGAGTTTGATATTGAACCGCCTGTGTGGATAGACCACACAAAGTCTACGTGGTTTTTCTTGGCCGATTCGGCCAGGCTGCGAATAATGGCTGCCTTGTCGTCGGGATAGTTCTCGCGCCATTTTGTACGGTGGTAAGGGTCGTCCTTGGGTCCGTAAACATAAATGTTCAGTTTGTTCTTGCCATAAAAGTCAAACTGGCTCTTGCGGTCGGCGTCGCTCCAAGGGTTGCCATAAAAGCCTTCAATCACGCCACGCTGCGCACAGGCGGGGTAGTCCTTAATTTCGACAGACATCACCTCGGGTTGTGCCAATATTTGCAGCAGCGTTTGCACACCGTAGTATGTGCCAGCGTCGTCGGCGCCGGCCACCACAATACCGTCGGCGGCCACTTTCAGGTAGTAACCCTCGGCTGTTGAGGGTATGTTGGCTTCGACGGCGCTCACCGTTGCTTCGCCCTTTTTGCCTATTGTCAGGCTAAGGCCGTCATCGGCTGTTGTGAGTTTGTCTTGCAACAGGGCCACGGCGTATGCGTCGGTTGTGGCGGCCTTGTTAATGGCGTATTTTGCTCCTGCCGAAGCAAAGGCCTTTGCGCCCCAGTTCACCGATTGTGGCACAGGCGACACTTGCACCTGCTGGGCCCATGCGGCCACTTGCACCGCCAGGGCGCAAAGCCACATCAAACAGATTCTTTTCAACGAATTCATTGTGTAAGGGAAGATTTGTAGTGAATAATAATGTTTTCGTGTGTAAAGGTACGAATATTTCTTCATAAAGGACGACAACGGCGAAGCGCCTTTAATAAAATGCAAAAATGCACAGGTTGTTGGCATGATGTTCTACGCTCACCTTGCACTATCTTTGCAGAAGATAGGCGGCTCCTCGGAATAAAGTTCAAGCAAGCTTGACTTTATTCGCTCGGTTTGCACTATCTTTGCAGCACTTAAACATAACATATCTATTATATATCCATCAACTATGGCAACAACTCCAGAGTTTAAGTATGCTCCTATGTTCCAGTTGGGCAAGGACACTACCGAATACCGATTGCTCGGCACCGAGGGTGTGAGCACCGGCGAGTTTGAGGGCAAAACTATCCTCAAAGTGAGCAAAGAAGCGCTCACACAGTTGGCACAACAGGCTTTCCACGATGTGGAGTTTATGCTCCGTCGTGAGCACAACCTGCAGGTGGCTAAAATATTGACCGACCCCGAGGCTTCGGAAAACGACAAGTACGTGGCACTGCAATTCCTGCGCAATGCCGAAACTGCTGTTAAGGGTATCCTCCCCTTCTGCCAGGACACCGGCACCGCCATCATTCATGGCGAAAAGGGACAGCGCGTATGGACTGACTTTGAGGACGAAGAGGCTCTCAGCCTTGGCGTATATAACACTTATACCCAGGACAACCTGCGCTACTCGCAGAACGCTCCGCTCAACATGTACGACGAGGTGAACACCCGTTGCAACCTGCCTGCACAAATTGACATCGAAGCCGTTGAGGGCGACGAATACCGCTTTGTAATGGTGGCAAAGGGTGGTGGCTCTGCCAATAAAACGTATTTCTACCCCATGACTAAGGCTACCATTCAGAACGAGGGCACACTGCTCCCCTTCTTGGTAGAGAAGATGAAGAGTCTGGGTACAGCTGCGTGCCCGCCTTACCACATTGCCTTTGTGATTGGTGGTACAAGTGCTGAAAAGAACTTGCTCACTGTGAAGCTGGCCTCTATCAAATATTACGACAACCTGCCTACTACGGGCGATGAAACGGGCCGCGCTTTCCGCGATATTGACCTTGAAGAGAAGTTGCTGCACGAGGCACACAAAATTGGTCTTGGCGCACAGTTTGGTGGCAAATATCTGGCACACGACATTCGCGTAATACGTCTGCCCCGCCATGGTGCAAGCTGCCCCATCGGTATGGGTGTGAGCTGCTCGGCCGACCGCAACATCAAGGCTAAAATCAACAAGGACGGCATCTGGCTCGAAAAGATGGATAACAATCCTTCAGAACTCATTCCGGAAGAGCTGCGCAACCCGGGCGAGGGCGGAAAGGGTATTGAAATTGACCTTGACAAGGGTATTGACGCCGTGCGTGCCGAACTGACCAAGTACCCCGTGAGCACACGTGTGAGCCTCAAGGGTACCATCATCGTGGCACGCGACATTGCCCACGCCAAGCTCAAGGCACGTCTTGACGCCGGCGAGGACCTTCCCCAATATTTCAAGGATCACCCCATTCTCTATGCCGGACCGGCCAAGACACCCGCTGGCTATCCTTGTGGCTCAATGGGCCCCACCACTGCCAACCGTATGGACCCCTATGTGGACGAGTTCCAGTCGCATGGCGGTTCGTTGGTTATGATTGCCAAGGGTAACCGTGGACAGGTGGTGACCGATGCTTGCCAAAAGCATGGCGGTTTCTACCTCGGCACTATTGGTGGCGTGGCTGCCGTATTGTCGCAGAGCAGCATCAAGAGCATTGAATGCGTGGAGTACCCCGAGCTCGGCATGGAGGCTATCTGGAAAATTACCGTTGAGGATTTCCCCGCCTTCATTTTGGTGGACGACAAGGGCAACGACTTCTTCAAGCAGCTCAAGCCTTGCAACTGCTGCCACTAAACCGACAACGTTTGAACGGCGCTGTTTTTTGAACGGCGCACTTTGATTGGCAAGACGGGGCTTTCCCCCCATTGCCATAGAACTTACCCTAAAGCACAAATCAGGAGTTGAACATAGGTCAAGCTATATAATGCCTGGCGGTTCAACTCCTGATTTGTGCTTTAGGGTTTCTATGTAATGAAGTTTACTCTCTGTTAGAATATGGCTATCCGGCAAAACGTAAATATGCGAACGGACTCGAGCACTAAACGCTACCACCAAACGCAAGCACTAATGGGGGCGACGCGTCTCGCGTCGGTTTTCTGCAGCCGCGTCTCGCGTCAGTTTTTCTGCAGCCGCGTCCCGCGGAATTAAAGCAAAGGCTCACAGACAAGCATGTGATTAGTGCTGTCTGCGAGCCTTTATTCAGTGTGTTAACATTGCATTTTCCCGACGCGAGACGCGTCGCCCCCATTAGTGGTTGCATTTGGTGCTTGCGTTTGGTGTTTGCGTTTGGTGCTTGCGTTTATTTCACCCTCAGCTTTTTGCCCGGGTTGATGGTGTTGCCTTTTATTTTGTTCAGTTTCTTCAGCTTTTCAACGGTTGTACCGTTCTTTGCTGCAATCTCGTAGAGCGTGTCGCCCTTCTTCACCGTGGTGCTCTTCTCCCTTTCTTGAGACTTTTTGCGGCTCTTATTTGACGACTTGCTTGACGACTTTGACGACGACCTGCTGCCCCTCGACGATGACTTGCTTGACGACCTGCTCTCTGACCTTGACGATGACGCACTTTGCGATGCCTTGCTGTCGGTTGAGGCCGAGCGAGAACGGCGGCGCGAGGCCACACTGCGGTTGTCAAGTTTTTCGTCCACCTCCACGGTGGCACGGCGTTTCATCAGTTCGTCAGCGTTGTAGTTGTACACCGAGTCCTTCAGGTCGATAAGCGTGTTGAGCGTTTCGGTGGGCAAACAAAGCGACATGAGTCCCGCCGAACCTGGTATGAGGTCGGTGCGATACTGCGGATTGAGTGCGCGTATGGCCTCGATGTCGATGTTGCAAAGGTCGGCCACCTGCTTCATGTGTAAGTCGCGGCTCACCATGATGGTATCGGTAGTGACGGGAATTTTCGTCTTCATCGGGCAAATGTTATGCTCGCAGTAATAGTTCATGATGTAGTTGGCCGCAATAAATGCCGGCACATAACCGCGTGTCTCGCTGGGCAGATAGGGGTAGATAGTCCAGTAGTCGCGCACCCCGTCGGCGCGGTGAATAGCCTTGTTCACCGTGGTCGGGCCGCAGTTGTAGGCGGCAATTACCAGGCTCCAGTCCTTGTATATCTTGTACAAGTCGCGCAGGTAGCGCGCTGCGGCCCACGAACTTTTGTAGGGGTCCTGTCGCTCGTCGACAAGGCTGTTCACCTTGAGGTCGTAGCGCTTGCCCGTAGCCAGCATGAACTGCCACAAGCCCACTGCACCGGCAGAACTCTTGGCGCGGGGCTCGAGTGCCGACTCAATGACGGGCAGATACTTCAGTTCGAGCGGCAAGCCATAGTAGTCGAGCGCCTCCTCAAATATGGGTATGTAAAAGTTTCCGGCGCCCAAAGCGTACGACACGGTGCGACGCAGGCGTCCGCTGTATTGGTCGATAAACTTTTGCACCACCTGGTTGTAAGGCATCTCCATCACCACCGGCAGGCGGCGCAGATGCTCCTGATACTCCTCGGCGGTGAAGGTCGGGTTGTAGTCGGGGTTGACACACGTGGTGTCGGGGTAGAGATACTTTTTGGCCATCCACTCTCCCAGCAGCGAGTCGCAGTCGGCCGACATGCCCTCGGGCAGGTCTATCACCTCATCGCGTCCGTTTTGGTCGTTGTGTACGGTAATTTCGTTTTGCGCTGTGGCAGACATAAAGCCGGCCGCCAGTGCTACAATCAATGTCTTTAAGCGTTTCATCAAAAAAAGTGTGTATCTTTTGTGTTGTTGGCGCATGGTGTGCCTTAAATTGCCAAACGTTAAAGCGTGAAGCTTAAAACGTCAAGCTGCAGCCCACGCCGTAGGCCGAGCGTCCCGACGATGAGCCGAGCAAGGCAGGCTGCCCTATGACAGCCGGTTCGACACGCATGCTCAAGTCGGGCGAGATGTCGAACACCGAGAGTTGTGCGTCAACGTATGCGTCGACTACCGAGAGCAGGTACACGCCCACAAAGCAGAAGGCGCTCAAGTCGCGGTAGCGGCGGTAAAAGTTCTTTTTGCGTTTGAATATGTTCTTAAATTGGTCCTCGCGCCCCGTAATGTCGTAACGTGGTGGCAACATGTCAAGGTACGAGTTGGTGTTAGGGTTGTCGTCCATGATGTCGAGATAAGCCTGCGAGTAGTCGCGGTACATCATCTGGTTCCACATCAGGGCATAGGCGCAACCCAAAAAGCCGCCGTATATGAAAGGCAGTTTCCAGTATTTGCGGTTGTAAATTTGTCCGGCGCCGGGACACACCAGCGACAGCCACAGCGCCTTGGTGGGATTAGGCACGAACACCTTGGGCTTGCCCCCCTTGCCGTTGGCGGGCAGTGTGGCGGGGGGTGCCTTCAGCGAATCGGCAGTGTGTTGCAGTCTGGCCGTGTCCACGGGCATGACCATTGAGTCGGGGTCCGACGCCAATTCGGCCGCCATGCGGTCAAAGTCGGCATCGGCATCGGTGCTGTGTTCGCGGGCCAGTTCGTCGGGCGATTTCACTGTGTCGGGGCGCATGGCAGGGCAACCGGTGCGTGCGGCAGCAAAAACGGCTAAAGCCGGAACCCCGTTTGAGGCTCCGACTTTGGCCGTATTTTTTGCATAAAGCGCCAGTGCTTGTGAGCATGCGAGCATCACCATCAGCACCACGCTCCGTAGTGTATGCGAACTCATTGACTATAAGTAGGTGTTCTATATTAATTTATACATCAGCAGGTGTCATTTCCGCATTGAAAGTGCGTTATCGGGACGTATCTGCCCCCTTGTTCTCGGTCACATAGCCCGAACACCCACTTAATATATGGCGTATCTCTATCAGATTTTGTCGAGCAGCGTGATAATGCGCTCAAGTTCCTCCTCCGATGCAAAAGGAATGCTGATTTTGCCTTTGCCCTGTTGCGAGCACGTCATTTGCACCTTTGTGCTGAAGCGTTCCGACAGCCGGTTGCGCAGTTCGGTGTACTCCTCGGGCAGTCGTTTGGTGGCTGTTTTGCTTTTGAGTGTGTGGCGTCCGCTTTTCAGCGTTTCGCCGTTGTTAAGCGCTTTGACCATCTCTTCCACCTGTCGCACCGAGTAGCCCTTTTCGCGTATTTCGTTAAAGAGCTTCACCTGCAGCGATGGTTTGTCCAGCCCCAGCAGTGCACGTGCGTGTCCTTGGTCCACCTCCTTGTTCTGCAGTGCCACCTGCACCTGTGCGGGCAGTTTGAGCAGTCGCAGATAGTTGGCTATGGTAGCGCGGTTCTTGCCCACCTTTTCCGACAGTTTGTCTTGAGTCAGGCTATACTGCTCAATGAGGTTTTGGTAGGCCAGAGCTATTTCGATGGCATTCAAGTCCTCGCGCTGAATGTTCTCCACCAGCGCCATCTGCATCACGTTCTCGTCGTTGGCGGTGCGTATATAGGCCGGAATGTTGGTCAGCCCCGCCAGTTGTGCTGCACGCCAGCGTCGTTCGCCGGCAATGATTTGGTAAGTGCCGTCCTCCATCTGCCGCAGCGTGATAGGCTGTATGATGCCTATTTGGCGTATGCTCTCGGCCAGCTCTTGCAGTGCTTCGGGCTGGAACTCGCGGCGCGGCTGGTTGGGGTTAGCCTTGATTTTGAACACCGGCACTTCGTTGATGCTCGACGACCCGCTGGTGTGAACCTCCTCCTCGGTCGAGATGAGTGCGTCGAGCCCGCGTCCTAATGCTGGATATTTCTTATGTGTTGCCATACTTATTTTTCGTTCTTCTTAATAACCTCCTTGGCCAGTGCCAAGTGGTTCTTTGCCCCGGTGGAGTCGGCGTCGTACAATATGGCCGGCAGTCCGTGACTTGGGGCTTCCGACAGTTTGACGTTGCGCTGAATAACCGTTTTGAACACCAACTCTTGAAAGTGTCGTTTCACCTCGTCGTATATTTGGTTGGCCAGGCGCAGGCGGCTGTCGTACATGGTGAGCAAAAAGCCCTCAATCTCAAGCTCGGGGTTAAGCTTCTTCTTTACTATCTTGATGGTGTTGAGCAGTTTTGATATGCCCTCAAGTGCAAAGTATTCGCATTGCACAGGAATGATAACCGAGTTGGCCGCAGTCAGTGCGTTAACAGTGATGAGACCGAGCGATGGCGAGCAGTCGATGAGTATGTAGTCATACTCCTTGTCGAGCGGCCGCAGCAGGTTTTTCATCACAAACTCGCGTTTGTCAAAGTTCAACATCTCAACCTCGGCCCCCACAATGTTGATGTTTGAGGGCACAATGTCGAGCCTGTCAATGTCGGTGGTGTAAATGGCCTCATGCACATCGTTGCCGTTAATGAGGCACTCATAGATGGAGCAGTCCACCTTGCTCAGGTCAACGCCCAGGCCCGACGAAGCATTAGCCTGTGAGTCGGCGTCAATCAGCAGCACACGTTTTTCGAGTGTGGCGAGCGAGGCTGCCAGGTTCATCGAAGTAGTGGTTTTGCCCACGCCACCCTTTTGGTTGGCCAAAGCAATGATCTTACTCATGTCGGTTGTTTATGGTTTTGAGGTTAAGAATAGCAGTGCTATAATAGGTTGCAAAGGTAAGAAAAAAACAGCGAACTCCTCCAACCATTAGCTATTTTTCGTACTTTTGCATAAGATAAGCTGCGGCTCGGCATAACATTCAAGTATACTTGATGTCCTGCACTCACCTTGCACTATCTTTGCACAAGATAAGCGGCACGGTGGCAACAGCCGTTGCCGCTGTGTGGCATACAAATCATTCTGAAACCTTTGTTTACAATGCGTCCATATCTGCTCATATCCAATGACGACGGCGTCGACGCGCCAGGCATCAATTTCCTTATCGAAGCCCTGCGTCCCTATGCCGACATGCTCGTCATGGCCCCCGATTCGGCCCGTTCGGGCTTCAGCTGTTCCATCACCTCGTCGCGACCGCTCACCTACAAGGTGTTGCGACAGGAGGAGGGCCTCACCGTATGCGCTTGCTCAGGCACCCCGACCGACTGTGTGAAGATGGCGCTCAACCTGTTCAACGACCGCAAATTCGACCTCGTGATAGGCGGCATTAACCATGGCGACAATTCGTCGGTCAATGCCCACTATTCGGGCACAATGGGCGTGGCCACCGAGGGTGCGCTGCAGGGCTATCCCGCTGTGGCTTTCTCGTTGTGCGACCACAGCATGGACGCCGATTTCGAACCCTTGCGCCCTTATTTGGTCGACTTCATGTTCAAGGCCATTGCCGTAGGGCTGCCCGAACTTACGTGCTTAAACATCAATTTCCCGAAAGCCGACAAGTTCAAGGGCATCAAAGTGTGCCGCATGGCCCATTCACGCTGGCAAAACGAGGTGGAACACCGCACCCACCCCTATGGCGGCGACTACTATTGGCTGGTTGGCGACTGCAAGGAACTCGAGCCTGAAGCCACCGACACCGACCGCTGGGCACTGGCTCACAACTATGTGGCCGTCACACCCACGCAACTCGACGTCACCGCCCGCGAACTGGTTGACGTGCTGAGAGAGGTGCTGTGATGACGGGCCGACGAGTTTACAGATAAGTATGTTCTGCATAATTTACAGTATTAAGGACAGAAAGCAAAGAATCGTAAGAAACTGACAAACTCACTCGTCAACCAGCTAGCCCCCCCATCAACCATCTTACCCATCACCCCGTCAACTAACTCCGCCAACGCGTAATATAATGCAATGAGCAAACAGTCAATGAAATTCTTCATCATAGCCGGCGAGGCCAGTGGCGACCTGCACGCAGCCCACCTCATGCGTGCCATCAAGCAGCATTGCCCCGGTGCCGAGTTCCGCTATTATGGCGGCGAACAGATGCAGGCCGAGGGCGGCACCCTCTTGTGCCACTATCGCCAACTGGCCTACATGGGATTTGTGCAAGTGGCCTTGCACCTGCGCACCATTCTGCGCGGCATGGCCCGTTGCAAGCGCGAAATTGAAGCATGGCAGCCCGATGCGCTGATATTGGTGGACTACCCGAGTTTTAACCTCAAAATGGCACGCTATGTCAAACAGCGCGCCATTTGTCCTGTGTTCTACTACATATCACCCAAAATATGGGCTTGGAAGGAACACCGCATCAATGCCATACGCCGCGATGTCGACCGCTTGTTCTCGATACTCCCCTTCGAGGTCGACTTTTTTGAGCGCAAGCACCATTATCCCATATCATATGTGGGCAATCCCACTGTGGACGAGGTGTCAGCCTACTGCCACACGCATGGCACCCCCGTGCCCGACGGCCGCACCATTGCCCTGCTGCCTGGCTCGCGCCGGCAGGAGATAACCGACAACCTCAGCCGCATGCTGTGCGCTGTGCGCCCCTGGGCTTCGACCCATCATATTGTGGTAGCCATGGCTCCGGGCGTCGAACCAGCGTTTTATCAAGACATCATGCACGCCGCAGACATTACTCCCGACAATGTGCAACTGGTCAGCGGCCGCACCTACGAGCTGCTCTCGCATGCACAGGTCGCCCTCGTTACGAGCGGCACCGCCACACTCGAAACAGCACTGTTCCGTGTGCCGCAGGTAGTGTGTTACTACATGCGTTGCGGCTGGTTCATATCGCGTGTGCGCCCCTATTTCCTCAAGGTGCCCTACATCTCGTTGGTCAACCTTATAGCCGGACGCGAGGTAGTGCCCGAATTGGTGGCAGATGGCATGAACGTAACGGCTCTCCGTGCACATCTCACTCAGTTGTTGGACGACAAATCCCCTGTGCGCCAAGCCCAGCTGCAGGGATATGCCGATGTGGCAAAACGTCTCGGACAGCCTGGCGCACCACAACGGGCTGCCGCCGAAATGCTCACACGCTTGGGCAAGTAAATATCTGTTGAATGATTGACGGGTTGACAAGTAAGCATGTCTTTTACTATTTATTGTGGTAAAGACAAAAGGGAAAGGAAAGTGAGAACTTGACCAAGTTGCCCCCTAACCCATTAACCCTCAAACCCATTAACCCCCTAACTCCCTAATATGTCATTAGCAAAATTTGAGAGCGAAGTAAAGCTCGTACCGCAAAATCAGGCAGTGGTGTTCAGCCGCTTTGCCGATCTCAACAATTTGGCCGCCATCAAGGAGGCCTTGAGCAATCCCGAAGTGCAGCAACGCATCAGCCAGCAAGTGCCGGCCGACAAATTAGGCGATTTGCAAAAGTATGCCGAGGGCCTTACATTCGAAACCGATGCCCTGCACATCAGTTCGCCCATGGGCAATATCACCCTGCGCGTGGTAGAGCGCGAGGAGCCCAAGTGCATCAAGTTCGCCTCAGAAGGCTCGCCCGTGCAGCTCTATGTGTGGATACAACTGTTGCCGCATGGTGACATGGCCTGCAAACTGCGCGTCACCGTGGGTGCCGAGGTAAACTTCTTCATGAAGGGCATGGTTGCCAAACCCCTGCAGCAGGCGGCCGACGGACTAGCCAACATGCTCAGCGCCATTCGCTGAATACACGGGCGTGAATAAGGGCCAGACCGTGTCCTACCATAATAAGTTAACGGGGTAACAAGTTTACAGATTCATTACCCGTCAACCTGTTAACCCGTTAGCTTGTCCACTCATTTACTAATTTCGCCAAAGCGTAAAGTAATTATGAAAATAACAGTAGCCAACCCCATATACGATTCTGTGTTCAAATTCATGATGGAAGATGAACGCATAGCCCGCACCGTACTCTCGGCCTTGCTCAAGAAGGAGGTACTTACTGTTGAGATGCGGCGCCATGAGCACCCCAATGTCACACGTGACAATTTGTCGATGTTCAGAATAGATTTCGCCGCAAAGGTGCGCGAGAGCGACGGCTCAGAGCGCTTGATATTGATAGAGTTGCAAAAGACTTGGCTCAACACCGAAACTCTGCGCTTCCGCCGTTACCTGGCAGCCCAATACAATGCCGAGGAAAACATGCTGAAGGAAGAAGAGCAGCGATGCTACGCCATGCCCATGGTGGCCGTGTATCTGCTTGGCCACCGTGTGGGCGACATCGAAGAGCCTGTGGTGTACGTTAATCACAAGGCTTTTGACTATGATGGCCGCGAGGTGGCAAACTGCGACACGGACCCCTTTATCAACAGTCTCACACACGACAGCATTATTGTGCAGATACCTTTGCTGCATGGCAAAATCAACAACCGCCTCGACAAGGTGTTGAGCGTGTTCGACCAAACACTGGTAGCGGACAAAAACCAGCACGTTATCAACCTTGACGGCAAATTGTACGAAGACGACCCCGACATGATGCACTTGCTCCACCGTTTGGGCCTTGCCACCATGAATGCCGATTTGCGACAGGAAATGAACGACGAGGACGAATATTTCTCAGCTATCGAGGATCGTGACACACTGCTGATGGAAGCAAAGGCAAAACTGTCGGATTTGGACGCACAGCTATCAGATGTAAATTCGCAGCTATCAGATGTAAATTCGCAGCTATCAGATGCCAATGCGCAGATACGTTCAATGGCACAAGCAATGTACCACAATGGCGTGTCCTTGGAGGTTATAGCGCAAAGTATGAACTGTCGCATTGATGAGTTGAAAGCATTATTGGGATTGTCGTAAAATTATTGCCGACAACCAGTTCCTGCACGATGGCGCCCCCCGCGCTTATGTGATACTATTGCTGTCCGGTTGAACCATTCTGATATTATAACTCACGGATCGCACCGATTGCACGGATTCTTTCGCTCACGCAACGTGCTTTAGCACCATGGAGATGACAGATTTTACGGATTTTGTGAGCATTGCATGCTCACTTCGCTATTGGCCCGTAACGTACCCATGGCGAAATACGTTAGCACAGATTATGTAGTAAGGTACCTAGTCGCAGCAACGAGCTAATGGCGAAGTGAGCATGCAATGCTCACAAAATCCGTCAAATCCGTCATCTCTGTGGTGCTAAAGCACGTTGCATGAGCGAAAAAATCCGTGCAATCGGTGTGATCCGTGAGCTATAATATCAGAATGGTTTTACCGGACAGTGCCGGCAACCAGTTCCAGCACGATGGCGCCCCCGTGCTTAGATAATACAAAACGGCTCCGACAACATCACGTCGTCGGAGCCGTTATATGTCGGGCAGCGCAGTCACTACTCGGGAAATGACTCTACGCACCCTTATCTTCTTTCCTTAACAACCTTTTTACCCGAGTATTTAACCTAACCTATCTATGAGAAATGAATTGACCCAGCTTTTATCTTGTCATCTTCGCAGACTTGAGATAGCAACCTTTGTAAGGATCAATCCGCATTACTTTCGAGTTTTAATGAAAACGTAAACAAGTCGCACGCTACTGCTTTTGTGTGTTACACGCAGGGGCCATACCGTGGTATGAAGTTTAGTCGTGTGTGTCGTAGTTCCTTTGCGTTTTTGTGTTGGTCAATGGAGAGAGTGTGTCTGGCCACGCGTGCTTTGTTGTGTAGCACAAGCGCACCGGCTACTTGTCTCATTTTCACGATGCAAAGATACAACGACACCCCGCCCTACCCTTTACACATATGTTGCATTGATGCGTAAATGCGTACTCATGCAACATTTGTACGCACGAATGCAACATTTGCGCGCAAACGGCCTGTTAGAACGGCCAAAGCAGCGGCACCACGAGCACGGTAATGATGAGCGATATGATGTTAAGCGGCAGTCCGATACGCACAAAATCGGCAAAACGGTAGTTGCCCACACCCTGCACTATCAAGTTTGTCTGGTAGCCAATGGGGGTGCTGAAACTGGCCGATGCGGCCATGCAGATGGTTACGAAAAAGGGAATGGGACTTACGTCCATGTGCTGCGCAATGCTCAACGACAGCGGAAAGGCGAGCGCGGCGGCAGCATTGTTGGTCATGAGTTCGGTAAACACATTGGTAATGACAAACACCACGGCGAGCAACACCACGGGACTGCAGCTGTGGCTCAATCCTACGGCAAACTGTGCCACGAGGTCGGCCATGCCGGAGTTTTGCATGGCGCGGCTTATGGCAAAGGCCGAGGCTATGGTGATGAGTATGTCCCACGATATGAATTTGGTATACTTTCGGGCCGGAAATATGTTGAGCCAGGCCATGATAACTGTAACAACGCTGACAAAGAAGAACATGTCAAGGTGCATGCGCGGAGCGGCCTGGCGCACTGCGGGCAACTCGCCGACTGTGGCGCCCACTATCATCAGGAAGAGGAGGAGTACCGACAGCCAGCACTTCCAACGGGGCATTTTGTAGTCGGTCTCTTTGCCATTCGACACCATGAGGAAGAATGACGAGTCGCCCCAGTTCTGCATAAAGTCATTGTCGGCCAGTAGCACAAGGGTGTCGCCTTCGTGAAAGCGTTCGCGGCGCATGTCGTGCATAATCATGGTCACACCGCCGCGCTTGAGCTCTAATATGTCGGCACCATACTTGCGCTTGAAGTCGAAGTCGATGATGCGGCGGTTGATAGCGGGAAAGCGGGCACCGAGCACCACCTCGATGCGGTGCAGACCGCGGCCCAACTCGCTGGGCTGCGTCTCTTCGTTGCGGTCGGTGCGGGCTGCGGGGAGCAACTTCGACGAGAAGGCCCAGATGTAAAGCAACCCTGCTGCGGCTATGATGATGCCGACCTTGCCAAGCTCAAACATGCTGAACCCGCCGTAGCCGGCATCTATCACCATGCCATGCACCACAAGATTGGTGCTGGTACCTATGAGTGTACACACTCCGCCTAATATGGTGGCATACGACAGGGGTATGAGCAGTTTGGTGGCGGCCACGCCATACTTTTCGGCCCAACGTTTTATCATGGGGGCGAATATCACTACCACGGGGGTGTTGTTGAGAAAGGCTGATATAAAGGCTATCACCGGCAGCATGCGTGCTTGCACTTGCCGCTCGCCTGCGCCTTGCTGGTGTGGCAGCAAACGACGCAGGAGTGCTTCGAGCAAACCTGACCGGCGCACGCCTTCACTCACAAGGAAGAGCATGGCAACGGTTATCATGCCTTTGTTGGCAAAGCCTTCGAGTAGTTCTTTGGGCGACAATATGCCGGCACACATGAACACTACGGCGCCCGAGAAGAGTATCAATCCCGGACGCATTCTGTCCTTTATCAATGCTGTGATGACAAAGAACAATACGATTATTACAAATAGTGCGTGCAATGTGAAGATGCTAATATGTTAATGTGCTAATATGGCAATATGGTAATGGGGTAATGAGGTAATGGGCGGCCGAGGCGCAGCTTATGAAGATAAAAGTTACTCAAGTTTTGGATTTAACAAGGGCGGGCTGAAGGCCCAAGTATTTACTTAGCCCAGGGCAAGCGAAGCGGCACCCTGGGTATCGCGTGTTGAAGCAATTGCGCCCTGTAAGGGCAAAAGTAAAAAAGCTCTGTTACTTCTGCCCTTACAGGGCGTAACTTTTGCTTTCATATCAACCCAGGGTGCCGCTTCGCTTGCCCTGGGCTAAGTAAATACTTGGGCTTTCAGCCCGCGCTTGCTAAATCCGGAACTTGAGTAAAGGTTACTTTTTAACCTCATAACCCCATAACCTCATAACCTACTTCACCACAAACCAGGGGTTGTGCAGGTCTTCCTTATTATAGGTAAGGGGCAAGTCGGTTTGTGCGTCGAGCACCTGGCAACCGGCCGCCAGGGCTATGGCATGTCCGGCAGCGGTGTCCCACTCCATGGTGGGGGCCAAACGCGGATAGATGTCAGCCTTGCCCTCGGCCACGAGACAGAGTTTGAGCGACGAACCGGCACTTACCAATTCAAGGTCGGGGTGATAGCGGCGCAGGTCGTTGATGAATGATTCTGTCTCGGCAGAAAGGTGCGAGCGCGAAGCTACCACGCGATAAGGACGGCCCGTGTCGGCCCCTTTTAGGGGTAAAGCTTCGGCCTCGCCCACATGGAGCGTTTCTGGTTCTACCTCAGCTGTAAAGGCGCCCTGTCCTTTCTCGCCCCAGAACAGGCGGTTTTTGGCAGGTACATAGATCACGCCAAGCACGGGTACACCATCAGTTACCAAGGCAATGTTCACCGTAAACTCGTCGTTGCGCTTTAAGAATTCCTTTGTACCGTCGAGGGGGTCCACTATCCACAGCGTGCGCCAGTCTTTACGCTCGTCGTAGGGCAAGTGTGCGCCCTCCTCGCTGAGCAGGGGGTACGGACTCGACTCCAGGGCCTCAGCTATAACACGGTGCGACTCGCGGTCGGCCAGTGTCAGTGGCGAATTATCGGCTTTGCGTTCCACCTGCCAGTCGAGGTCGGGGTGGGTATATATCTGCATGATGGCTCGGCCTGCACGCAGGGCGGTATTTATTATATGGTCTATCATAAGCGTGTATTCAAAATTAGGTCATTATAACTCACTTGTGCAAAGATAGTGCAAACCGAGTGCAATACAAAACAAGCTCGCTTGTTTTTATTGCCGAGGTGCAACCTATCTTATCAAAAGATAGTGCAAACCGAGCGAATAAAGTCAAGCTTGCTTGAACTTTATTCCGAGGTGCAGCCTATCTTATCAAAAGATAGTGCAAACCGAGTGCAATACAAAACAAGCTCGCTTGTTTTTATTGCCGAGGTGTGCTCTGGCAGCCGCTAACGCGGTAAACATAAGAACAGAAGGACAGAAGAACATAAGATATGACGTTTGTGTTAGCCGCTTACCGCGGGAACATAAGAACATAAGCTACATAAGTAACATATAAGGCCGCTGCGCGGCTAACGGCCACGGACTAACGTCCGGGTGGCCTCAAGAAACATAAGGGCTGACGCCGTAGCGTTACAATATGTAATACAACGGCGTCAGCCCTTATGTCCTTATGTCCTTATGTTCTTCTGTTTGCCGCGTTAGCGGCTGCCAAGTCCCGCTACGGCGTCAGCCCTTATGTCTCTTGAGGCCACCCGGACGTTAGTCCGTGGCCGTCAGCCGCGCAGCGGCCTTATGTGTATCTTATGAAAACTTATGTTCCTTATGTTTTCCGCGCTAAGTGGCTAACACAAACGCCTTCTGTCCTTCTGTCCTTATGTTCTTCTGTTTGCCGCGTTAGCGGCTGCCAAGTCCCGCTACGGCGTCAGCCCTTATGTCTCTTGAGACCACCCGGACGTTAGTCCGTGGCCGTCAGCCGCGCAGCGGCCTTATATGTATCTTATGAAAACCTATGTTCCTTATGTTTTCCGCGCTAAGCGGCTAACACAAACGTAATATCTTCTGTTCTTATGTCCTTATGTCCTTTTGTTTACCGCGTTAGCGGCCAACAAGCAACTCCATCATCTCTGAAAGGCTCTAAAATACGCACATTCGTCTACAAATTGCGACATTTGGTCGATTGCGAATAAACCTTACGCCCCGCTGCTTGAGCAAGCACTTGCATCTGTTTGAACAGCTTGTGCTGACACCTGGCCATGCACCTCCTGTCACTCTAAGCACCCATCAAAAAAGAGCCGCGCGAATCACTTCGAACGGCTCTCCAAATAAAAAAAATTACATTAACTTAAACTCGCGGGGGCTACCTACTCCCCCGCAAGTGGGAATAAAGGCCTGGAGCGTAAGGACTGTTATTGCGCCGCTTACCTCCGGCCTTTATGTTTGTGTGCATGTGAGAATGTCATTCTATACACCTCACACGGTGAGATTAGTCTTCGTCGGCGGTCCAGCTATCGCTGTTCCAACCCTTGCTATCAGACATTACCACGTTGGTTTCCTTTGTAGCGTCAACGTCATAAACAGGAGAAGTGCTAGTCATTACGTCCTCGCCATAAAGATTTACCACCTGTGCCTGTGGCTTGTTATAAGTCTTTTTCATTGTTATACTTGTTATAATGAATGCGTGAAAGGTTTACTTGATAATTTTTTTGCCATTCTGAATGTAAAGACCACCCTTAACAGGAGCCCATACGCGGCGACCGCTGAGGTCGTAGATGGGAGCATTGTTCTCACCCTTGACGAGAGTAGCAGCGTTGATGCCAGTTACAGTATTGCCAAAGTTGAGGGCAATAGCTTGGTTAGAGAGTTCGCTTGCGTTGATGTAAGCCTTGTTGGCAGGAATAGCGGGGACACTATTTGAAGGAGTGTAGAAGCCCACCTTGTCATTATTCACACCAAACACGAGGTAGTTGGCACGAGGTGTGGCATCTGCAAATGTAACGCCAGTGTTAGTACCAGTCAGAGCATTTACACCCTCAATGGCAGCAGCATTACCGATAGTAAGAGTAGCCTTGTTACCATTACCCACAAGTACAAAACCAGTGTTGGCAGGAACACCGCTCACACCCTTCATGTCGATGGCAGTCTTATCTGCATTGAGTGCACCCACATAGGCAGTAGCGCCGTCAACTGCGCTTACGCTGAAAGGAAGATAAGCCGAAGCGTATGTGTTGTCACCCTGAGCAGTCATGTCAATTTCCACATCAGTAGCGGGGAAAGCGTACCACTGGCTGGCGGGAGCAGAAGCTTCCCAACCTAATGCGCTGCCATTTACGTGAATGTAGTGGAAGTTCTTTTCATTTTCTACGCTTACGTCTTGCAACAAAGTGATGAAGTTTGAAGAAGTTACACTGAAGGTACCCTTGTCAGCCTCGTCCACCAAATTGATAGCTTGGCTTTTTGTTACCTTACCCAGATACTTGCCCTCAATCATCATGCTGTACTGATTGTCGCCGACAGACTTGAAGTATACTACCGAACCAATAGCCTTTTCCTTGCCATTCTGCAGGTTCATGTTATTGCCATTGATATGCAGGTACTGATTGTATTGACGGTTAACAAGGCGATAGTAACCCTCGGTCAAAGTTGTACCCGCTGGCGAAGCTGCAATCTGCTTGTTAATATCAACGAGCTTCTGCACATTTTCGTCTGTAGCACCAGCCTCTACTGCATTATAAGCAGCTTTAAGTGCAATAAGGTTACCCTTTGTTTCAAGATACTGAGGACCACCTATTGCACCTTCAGGTACATTTACGTACGGAGCTGCATAATTCAAGGGGAAACTTTCGGGGGCGTAAACTGTGCAAGTTGAGCCTTGGTCATTGTCACCCCAACCATACACACCAGGCTTATTAGAGCCTTCAGGATTTTGGAAATTCAGATACCATGAACCATTTGAGATGCAGAAACCATTTTCCATACCCTGAATTCGGGTTGCCATTACATGGAACGCCGTAGCATCGGCCTCATCTACCAAAGTAGAAATTGCGTCCTGTGCCGAGGTCTTAAGATACTTTTGTGTACCCTTGTTGTAGAGTTTGAAAGAAGTGAGCAAATCGTCACCCACAAAAGCCCACTGGTTGGCATCGGGCAGTTCGGGAAGACTAAGTTCTACATCATTGCAAGCCACCTCTGAATTTGCAGCGTCTGCCACTATCATGCGTTTGCCATTGTGCAGTCTCACTGCATACCATTTAGGAGCAGCCGCAGTCGAAGCCTCAACGGGAAGGGCCATGGTGCAATTTACAACCACATCACCGCTCTCGGTAATGGTCTGCTTGTCATAGCCAGTGATGGTAAGGCAAGGGTATGCATCGGCACTTGGTGCTGAGCCTTTAACTTTTGAGGCACCATTCACTGCCAACACCACGTGACCGTCAACAGTGTATTTGTAATTTACCGTATAGGCATCATCGAGTGTCAGCTTGTAGAATTGGTAAGAACTGTTGCCGTTTTTATCTGAAGGATCTTTCCAACCTACAAAATTACCATCACCATTGCCTTGACCCTGGTAGTTACCGCCCTTGCCATTAGCATAAAGGTTGTTTCCGTCCTTGAAATTGAAATAAGGTTCGCCCTCTTTATAAATAGCGATAGTCAACTTGGTAGCAGTTTCATTTGATGAGGTTTTAGCACCACCAAACGCAGGCATATACTTACCCGACTTGAATTGCATGGTGTACGTACCGTCCTCTGAATTCTTAGCCAAATACACTACCGAATTCATGTTCGTAGCACTACCACTAAAAACATTATTGATGCTCGTCAAATCACTGCTGTAGTTATTAGCATTCCACAGATAAAGGTTACCATTGCCCTGCTCTTGCAAAAAAGTAGAGTGACCTGCATTACGCACTAAATAGTAACCATCGGTCAAGTCGCTAAGACTGGTCACAGCCGCGTCTACGCTCTTGATACCTTTGCCTGTCCACTTTGCATCATCAGCAAAGGCAGACTGCACACTGCTCACAAGCATAGCAAGCAATGTAGCAAAAAAAGTAATTTTCTTCATATCAGTTAACTTATAAATTGGTTAGCATTTTTTCATTCTCTTATGCTGCATTAGGATAAGAAGCATTTTGCACCAGTTGGATAGTATTAATAGGTCATAACACCACCTCCGGTAAATGTGCTGCAAATATATGGCGCGTTTCCCAAAATACCAAACGGGGGGGGGTAAAAGTATGTTAACGTACTAAATTTTTCAGCATAAGTGTTAATCAAACGGGGATTTTGGCTTCAATGGAGTGACATTTGATACATTTTTTTCGATTTTCGGGAAAAAAGGCGCGTCAGTGGACGGGGACGCGGTTTGTGCTATGGGGAGGTGTGTTTTTCGATGGTGAAAGGAGAAAAACTGGTACGGGAGGGCGGTTATACGATAACGGGAGGTAGACTTTTCAGTTGCTCTAACCAAAAAATCGCTCCCCCAATGGCGAAAAACGTAAGTGGTATAACCAATCAAGCTAACAGGTGCTGCCGTGTATAATGAGGGGGCAGACGGTGTGTAGATAAGTGCAGGCAAACGTGTAGTAACAATGATTTGCGTCTGGGGAAACGAAAACATGCGAACGGACGCAAGCACAAAACGCAAGCACCAAACGCTACCTCTAAACGCAATCTCTAAACGCTATCACAAAACGCAAGCACTAAACGCTACCACTAAACGCAATCTCTAAACGCTACCACTAAACGCTACCACTAATGGGGGCGACGCGTCTCGCGTCGGGAAAGTTGCAACGTTCATACACTAAATAAAGGCTCACTGACAGCAGTAATTACACTCCTGTCTGTGAGCCTTTGACTTGATTTCCGACGCGGGACGCGTCGCCCCCATTAGAGGTAGCGTTTAGTGATAGCGTTGCGTCAATCTGGCAATTCGTCGAAAAGCGAGGGCGTGGCGTCGTTCGGGGTGTCGCTGGTGGCGGTGGTGTCGCCGGCATCATCATCGGACGCGGCGGCATCAGCCCCAGCTTCCGCCGGTTCGGGGAAGCGCAACGGTTCGAGTTCCTCAATTTTATCGACCGTGCAGGTGGTGATGCGCTTGCCCTTGGCCTTGTAACTCTTTACACCGATGAATGGCTCCACATCAAGCTCCATGGGGTCGCGGAAAGCATCGCCGCCGCCATAGGTGACGAGCAAGCGCGGATATACCTGGTCGGTGAGCAGCACAAAGCGCGAGTTAGCATTGTCGCCAAGGAAACTCTGAGGACGGGCCTGCGTGCAGCGCTCTAAAGTGAAACGCTTGACGTAGGGGAAATTCTGCTGGTCGGCATCGAAAAGCACCGCCGTCCACACCTTGTGCTCGTCAAACTTCTCCACACGCAGTATGCCCGTGGGCTCGTAGTGGTTGTTGAGGTCGAAGTTGGTGGTGTAGAACTGGCCGCTCTGCAAAATGACGAGCACGTAATCGTCGGAGTGGAACTCGCCAAGGTACTGGCCGCGGCCGTCGTAGTTGAGTCGCTGCACATCATGGTCGAACCATACCTTGCGGCCGCCAAGGGTTGAGGCACCGTGGGCCTTGAGCGTGATTTTGTGCACATCGACACGTGTGAGCAGGTTGCCACGGCTCTGTCGCCCCTTGACGAGTATCTCGCCAAAGTCGCGGTCCATGCTGATGCGCTTGAGCTTGGGGTTGGGCCTGAAGGTAACCTTGATGGTTTCGGCCTCGCCATTGGGGTTGGCCGTAAAGTAGAGAATCTTGCTGCCGGGGGTACCGGTGGTGAGGTCGTACTCGCGGTCGTGGGTGACGCTTGTCACATTAAAGCGCTTGATGTAGCAGGCATTGGTGGCGCCATCGCGGTAGACGGCATTGTAGATGGTGCGTTTGTCGCCTTTCTTAAACACGGCTATGTGCACCACCTCCACCTTCTTTTTCTTTTCGGCCTTCATGCGTTCGGTTTCGCCTATGAACACTTTGTCCTGCACACGTGTCACCTTGTAGGTGCCATCGCGGTAGAAGATGATGACATCGTCGATGGGCGAGCAGTTCTCGACAAACTCGTCCTTTTTGAGACTGGTGCCCATAAAGCCGTTTTCGCGGTCGATGTAGAGTTTTTCGGTAGCCTCAATCACCTTGGTGGCCTCAATGTTGTCGAATGAGCGTATTTCGGTGCGGCGGGGGTGTTCGTGGGCGTACTTGTCGCGTATGAGGCGGAACCAGTTGGCGGTTACCTCCACCATGTTTTGCAGGTCGTGGTCGATGCGTGCCACCTCCTCCTTCATGCGGGCAATGAGCTCGTTGGCCTTTTCTTTGTTAAACTTGAGTATGCGGCCCATCTTGATTTCCATCAGACGTAAGATGTCGTCGCGCGTTACCTCGCGGTAGAACTGCGGTTTGTAAGGCTCGAGGCGGCTGTCGATGTGGCTGACGGCGGCGTCCATGTCCTTGGCTTGCTCAAAGGCGCGGTCTTTGTAGATGCGCTCTTCGATAAATATGCGTTCGAGCGAGGCAAAGTGCAAGCTTTCCATCAGTTCGCCGCGGCGTATCATGAGTTCCTTTTCGAGCAGCGAGCGCGTGTGGTCCACCGAACGGCGCAGCACATCGCTCACGCTGAGGAACTTTGGTTTTTTCTCGTCGATGACGCAGCAGTTGGGATTGATGCTCGTTTCGCAATCGGTAAAGGCATACAGGGCATCGATGGCCTTGTCGCTCGAGGTGCCGGGGGTGAGGTGTACGTGTATTTCGGCCTCGGCGGCGGTGTTGTCCTCCACCTTGCGTATTTTGATTTTACCCTTTTCGTTGGCCTTGAGTATGGAGTCGATAAGGGTGCTTGTAGTCTTGCCGTAGGGCACCTCGCGAATGACGAGGGTTTTGTTGTCGAGTTTTTCAATCTTGGCACGCACCTTGACGGCTCCGCCACGCATGCCGTCGTTGTAGCGCGACACATCGATGGAGCCGCCCGTCTGGAAGTCGGGGTAGAGGTGGAACTCCTCACCGTGCAGATATTTGATGGCGGCCTCGCAAAGCTCGCCAAAGTTGTGGGGCAGAATTTTGGCCGACAATCCTACGGCAATGCCTTCGGCACCTTGGGCCAGGAGCAGCGGAAACTTGACGGGGAGCGACACGGGCTCCTTTTTGCGGCCGTCGTACGACATTTTCCACTCTGTGGTTTTGGGGTTGAACAGCACGTCGAGCGCAAACTTTGACAAGCGTGCCTCGATGTAACGCGGTGCGGCTGCACTGTCGCCGGTGAGTATGTTGCCCCAGTTGCCCTGGCTGTCGATGAGCAGGTTTTTTTGTCCGAGCTGCACCAGCGCGTCGCCTATTGAGGCATCGCCGTGCGGGTGGAACTGCATGGTGTGTCCCACCACGTTGGCCACCTTGTTGTAGCGGCCATCGTCGAGCAGTTTCATCGAGTGCAGAATGCGGCGCTGCACGGGTTTGAGGCCGTCGCCAAGGTGTGGCACGGCACGCTCAAGTATGACGTACGAGGCATAGTCAAGAAACCAGTTTTGATACATGCCAGTAAGTTGCAACTTGCCCTCGTCGTCCTTCACCCCGCCGGGGTGATAGTCTGAGTGGGCCGTTGTGGCATCGGCATAGTCGGTTGTGGCATCGTCCTGTGCGCCCTGTTGGGGTGCAGTGGCAGCATCGTTCAATTCGTTGTCCATGTCTTTTGTTTCGTCGCTCATCGTGTTGTATGATTGTGTGGTAAGTAGGTGTTCAAAATTATTTACTCAAGTTTCTGATTTAGCAAGGGCGGGCTGAAAGCCCAATGGAGCACTCAGCCCAGGGCAAGCGAAGCGGCACCCTGGGTTCCCCGTGTTAGTGCAGTCGCGCCCTGAAAGGGCAAAAGCATTAAACGTGCTTTTGAGATCCTCATCGAACAGCAATAACAATGATTGATGCTAATTTTGAGCACCCTGCCTGTAAGGGTTAAAGCTTTTGCCCTTACAGGGCGCGACTGCTCCAACACGCGATACCCAGGGTGCCGCTTCGCTTGCCCTGGGCTGAGTGCTCCATTGGGCTTTCAGCCCGCCCTTGTTAAATCCGAAACTTCAATTATTTATACAATCAGTATGAACGCCTACTTAAGGGGTTCCGCTTCAACGGGCAGTCGGCCCATTTGGCGTACAAAGTTACTAATTTTTTGCGGTTACGGGCTACGCGGCCACGCACAAGGGGGTGATATTGATGGCCTTTTGCACAAAAAAAAATGGTAAATACGCGTTTCACAACGCATATTTACCTCACAGAACTTATATAGAGATGAAAAAACTATCGTAGTATGCAGGCCTGCCCACTATGGGGGCTGCCGCTGTTGTAATTACATTACGTGTGCAAAGATAATACACTATGCGTTATGTTGCAAGTATTTATACGACTTTTTACCCCCCCCATTAAGGTTATTTAATATAGCGACGCGCTCGTTACCTATTAGCAACCATAATGGCATCGTCGGTCAATATTATTTCATGTTTTTTATACAGGGTGCCCACGGCGCGCTTGAAGGTTTTTTTGCTCACACCGAAGCGTTGCTGAATATCCTCGGGGGCCGAACGGTCGGTAAAGGGCAGTCGGCCTCCGGCCTGTTGCAGTTCGTGCAGCAGTTGGTCGGCAAAATCGCGGAAGCGTCCCTTGCCAATGCGTTGCAGCGAGAGGTCGAGCTTGCCGTCGGGGCGCACATTAACCACGGTAGCCGACAGCACATCGCCGGCATGGGGTTCGGCCTCGAATATCTGGTTGTCGTAAATGAGTCCCGCACAGCGGTTGTCGGCCACCACCTTGAAGCCGAGGGGCGTTTTTTGCTGTACTATGACCTCCACTTCCTGTCCGCGGTGGTAGTCGGTGGGCCTTGCGGGCTGCAGGTAGCGCTCCACCTTGGCAGAAGCCACAATGCGCTGGGTTTCGGGGTCGACGTGCACGTGCACCAAATAGCTGCGGCCTTGCTGCATGGGCATCTTTTGCTCGCGGAAGGGCACGAAGAGGTCCTTCATCAAGCCCCAGTCGAGAAAGGCGCCATACTCGTTGACCCATGCCACCTTGAGGAATGCGAAATCGCCCACACGCGCCAGGGGTGTTTCGAGTGTGCCCACAAGGCGCTCACTTTGGTCGAGGTAGACAAACACCTCTACCTCGTCGCCCGGACGCATGCTGCGCTCCACATAGGTTTTGGGCATAAGTATTTCGCCCACTGTGCCGCCGTCGAGGTAGGCGCCGTGGTCGGTAAAGCGTGTAATGCGCAGGGTGTTGTATTGGCCGAGTTTTATCATAAGGCTGTGTTGGGGGTGTTGGTGATTGTGGGGGTTGCGTCGGTTGGCTGGCTGTTGATGCGTCCGTCGAGCAAGTGAATGGTGCGGTCGGTGAGCGAGGCGAGTTCCTCATCGTGTGTGACGATGACAAAGGTTTGTCCCAGTTCGTCACGCAGTTTGAAGAAGAGTTGGTGCAACTCTTGCTTGTTGTGCGTGTCGAGGCTGCCCGACGGCTCGTCGGCCAGTATGACATCGGGGTTGTTCATCAGGGCGCGAGCCACTGCCACACGTTGTTTTTCGCCGCCCGAGAGTTGTGCGGGTTTGTGTTGTGCACGCTCGGCCAGTCCTAAGTAGTCGAGCAGTTCGAGTGCGCGTTTGCGGCATTCGGTGCGCGGTTTGTCGGCTATCATGCCGGGTATCATCACATTTTCGAGTGCGCTGAACTCGGGCAGCAGCTGATGGAACTGGAACACGAAGCCCAGGTGTTCGGCACGGAAGCGCGAGAGTTTTTTTGACGAGAGTGCGAGCACATCGCAGCCGGCAATGTTTACCGTGCCTTCATCGGGCTTGTAAAGTGTGCCCATAATCTGCAGCAGGGTGGTTTTGCCTGCGCCGCTCGGGCCGACAATGCTCACCACCTCGCGCGGGGCGATGTCGAGGTCGATGCCCTTGAGCACCTCGAGTTTGCCAAACGACTTGTGTATGTTGCGTAGTGTGATCATGTGCATTAGGGGCTTAAAAGCATCGGCACACAGGCATAAAGTCTGCGTGCCGATCATGCTTATATGTCTTGTTGTAAGACTGTTATGTGTTATTTCTTAGCAGCGGGTGCGGCTGTTGTAGCAGAGGCCGTGATGCCGAGTTTCTTCATTACTACCGAAGTAACATCGGTGCTAAGTGTCTCGTTGATTACGATGCCAGCCTGCTGCGAGGCGTTTTTGTCGATGATATAGACGTAGCCGCCCTCTTGTGCCACTGTGTTGACAGCGTTCATCACCTTCTGCATGATGGGCTGCATTTTCTTTTGCTGCTCCTGCTGGAACTTTTCAGTGTTGTCCTGCTGTGCCTGCTGCAAACGCTGGTACATATCCTGCAGTTCCTGCTGATGGCGCTCCTTTATGTTGGCGGGAGTAGCGTCGGTATCTTCCTTCTGATACTTCTCGGCCTTTGTTTGGAGTTCCTTCTGCATACCTTCGATTTCGCTCTGGTACTGCTTGCCGAGGGCCTCGATGCTTGCTTGTGCTGTTTTGAACTCGGGCATGGCTTGCATGATGGTGCCATAGTCGAAGTGTGCAAACTTTTGAGCGCAGAGGCTCAGAGGTGCTACAAAGAGCACGAGTAATAAGAGTTTCTTAAACATTTCTGTGTTATGTGTTGTTTTGTTTGATGATTTTGCCGCAAAGTTAGTGTATGACGGGAGATGGGCAAAGCGAAAAGGCAAAAAAGAAACTAAATTGATGCGCGAATGCGTTGTCAATGTGTTGCTTGGCATGCTCGCTAATGTGCTAATCTACCTGTCAGATTGCTGATATGCTATATTCTCCCTGCCAAGTTTGGCCGCCGTGAACGCAGTTGATGTAGGGGCGCTCGCTCACAGGACCGTTGAAACCCTGGTGGTCGCACAAGCCATACCATGGTTCGCAGCACACAAAGGGCGTGTGCACACCCTGCGGACTCCAAAAGAGCCACGCCGGGGCATTGCAAGCCACACGGGCCACCGGCTGGCGGTTGCGGTCGAGTACGGTGGCCGCTGTCACCTCATGATTTTCAAAGATAAGGGCCTCGTGACTGAATGTCTCCACCGAGATGGGTATCAAGCCATCGGCATCAGCCGGCACACTGTAAGTGTCAGGTTCAAGGCAACCTTGCTCGCCGGCGCGCAGCACATGGGTTGGGTTGCCCTCAAGCTGCAAATAGCCGTCTATGGTGTGTGACTCGTCCCAATCGGGCAATACGATGGCGGGGTGACCGCCTAACTGGAACCACAGGTCGCAGCCCGAGGGGTTGTGTACACTGAAGTCGGCCTTGAGGGTGCGGTTGTCGAGCGTGTAGGTAACGGTGAGTCTGAAGGCATAGGGGAACACCTTGAATGTGCCCACGGTGCTGCATATCTCGAAGGTGGCGCGGTCTGTCTGCACATCAATGGCGCGCCAAGTGGCACGGCGCACAAAGCCATGTTTGCTTATTTGCAATTCTGCGCCATCGATACGGCATGTGCCGTTCCACAATCCGCCCACAATGGGGAAGAGTATGGGCGAATGGCCGTTCCACCATTTGGCATCGCCGTGCCACATATACTCGCGCCCGCTCTTACAGCAGCGCAGGCTTTGCACTTCGGCCCCCACCTCACTGATGGAAGCTGTTATTATTCCGTTTGAAATCTGTACCATGATTTGTATACATTAGTTGCCTACGGCGTCCGCCCATTAGCATATTAGCACATTAACATATTAGCATATTAACGCGCACACTACCCCACACTCCCCTCGAGCGACACGCTGAGCAGTTTGGTAGCCTCAACAGCAAACTCCATAGGCAGTTTGTTAATCACCTCCTTGGCATAGCCGCCCACAATGAGCGACACCGCGTCCTCGGTAGGTATGCCGCGCTGGTTGCAGTAGAGCAGCTGGTCCTCTGATATTTTAGAGGTGGTAGCCTCGTGCTCCACGGTAGAGTCTGGGTTAGCCACGTCAATGTAGGGGAAGGTGTGTGCGCCACACTCCGAGCCCAGCAGCAAAGAGTCGCACGACGAGTAATTGCGCGCACCGGCCGCCTTGCTGCCCACCTTTACGAGGCCGCGGTAAGAGTTTTGGCTCTTGCCGGCCGAAATACCCTTCGATATGATGGTGCTGCGCGTATTGCGCCCAATGTGTATCATTTTTGTGCCAGTGTCAGCCTCCTGGTGGTTGTTCGTCACAGCCACCGAGTAGAACTCAGCCTGCGAGTTGTCGCCCATGAGCACACACGACGGGTACTTCCAGGTGATGGCCGAACCCGTCTCGACCTGCGTCCACGACAGTTTGGAGTTGGCGCCGCGCAGCTGGCCACGCTTGGTCACGAGGTTGTACACACCGCCACGGCCCTCCTTGTCGCCAGGATACCAGTTTTGCACGGTCGAATACTTCACCTCGGCATTTTCGTTCACCACAATCTCCACAATGGCGGCGTGCAGCTGGTTCTCGTCGCGCATAGGGGCGGTGCACCCTTCGAGGTAGCTCACATAGCCACCATCGTCGCACACAATGAGGGTGCGTTCAAACTGTCCGGTATTGCGTGCATTGATGCGGAAATAGGTGGACAACTCCATCGGGCAGCGCACGCCACGTGGTATGTAGACAAACGAACCGTCGGAAAACACCGCACTGTTGAGCGCTGCAAAGTAATTGTCGCGATAAGGCACCACCGAGCCGAGGTACTTGCGCACCAATTCGGGATTTTCGCGCACGGCCTCAGATATGGAGCTGAATATGATGCCCTTCTCCTGCAGTTTGTCCTTAAAGGTGGTTTTCACACTCACCGAGTCCATCACGGCATCAACCGCCACACCGGCCAGCTGCATGCGCTCCTCAAGCGGAATGCCAAGTTTGTCAAAGGTTTTCATCAGTTCGGGGTCAATCTCCTTGTTGCCCTCGTCCTTTTGTTTCTTTGTAGGGTCGGCATAGTACGATATGGCCTGATAGTCAATTTGCGGCAGGTTGACGTGCCCCCAGTCAGGCTGTTCGAGTGTCTGCCAGTAGCGGAATGCCTTGAGGCGGAAGTCGAGCAGCCATTCGGGTTCACCCTTCTTGGCCGAAATAAGGCGTATCACGTCCTCGTTGAGTCCGCGTTCTATCACCTCGGTATGTATGTCGGTGGTAAAACCGTATTCGTATTTCTTGTCGGTAAGTTCCCTTACCAGTTCGTTGTCGTTAGCCATGTCAGTTTTTCTTCTTTGTCATGTCCACCCAGACGGTGTCGGGCTGGGCTGTGGCCGCACTGTCGGCAGGCAGCACCTGCTGGCCGCCGTTAGCCGCATCGTCGTGATCAAAACAAGCGCGCAGGGCGCCGGTTACAGGACCGAGCAGTGTCGACGACTCGGCCTTTTCCTGGTTGAGTATGTGCAGGCTCTGCATCACATTGAGCACGCAGCTCAATATAACGACATACTTCAGCGCGCTGACTGCGGCGCCAAGTATGGAGTTGGGCATACCAAGTTTCATGCCTTTGAGCGACGCGGTAAGCACATTGGCCACGAAACCAAGCACAATGGGCACGGCTATCCATAGCAGGAAGAAGGCTATGATACTGGTCACCATGTTGGTTTCTGTGCCATTAACTGCCAGATATTCGCCAAAGGCTGAGTAACAGGTGGCAGCTATGAGCAAACCGGCCAGGGTGCCGACGGTCGACACAAGCTCCTTTACAAAGCCGGCGCGCCAACCGCTAAACAGGGCCCACAGCACTACTATTATTATAAATGCGTCTATCATTGTAATGGTAGTTTGCTATATAAATGGGGAGAGGGGGCGCGGAGTTAGAAGTATCCCTCGCGCTTTTTCTGTTCCATCGAGGCGTCCTGGTCAAAGTCTATCACACGGGTTGTGCGCTCGCTCTTGGTGGTGGTCATCATCTCCTCCACAATCTTTTCGATGGTGTCGGCCTCGCTCTCAATGGCACCGGTCAAGGGCCAGCAGCCAAGGGTGCGGAAGCGTATTTTGCGCATTTCTATCTTGTCGCGGTACTGCTCGGGCAGACGGTCGTCGTCGGGCATGATGAGCTGGCCGTCAATCTCTACGCACGGACGCTCCTTGGCAAAGTAGAGGGGCACGATGGGTATGTTCTCCAAACGTATGTACTGCCAGATGTCGAGCTCGGTCCAGTTGCTGAGCGGGAACACGCGTATGCTCTCGCCCTTGTGAATGCGGGCATTGTAGATGTCCCACAACTCGGGGCGCTGGTTCTTGGGGTCCCATTGGTGAAACTGGTCGCGGAAGGAGAAGATGCGCTCCTTGGCACGGCTCTTTTCCTCGTCGCGGCGTGCACCGCCAAAGGCTGCGTCAAAGTGGTACTTGTCGAGGCCGGCCTTGAGGGCCTGGGTCTTCATCAGATCGGTGTGCACTTTCGAACCGTGGGTAAACGGGCCCACACCGGCTTTGAATGCCTCCATATTGCTCTCCACAATGAGGTTCCACCCGTGTTCCTTGGCATACCAGTCGCGGAATTGGAGCATCTCCTTAAACTTCCACTTTGAGTCGATGTGCATCAAGGGGAATGGCGGACGGCCGGGGGCAAAGGCCTTTTCGGCCAAGCGCACCATCACGCTCGAGTCCTTGCCTATGCTGTAGAGCATTACGGGATTTTCAAATTCTGCTGCCACCTCGCGTATGATGTGAATCGACTCTGCCTCGAGTTCCTTCAAATGGCTCAAACTATAATTTTCGGTCATTGTGTCTATATTTATTATTGCGTTGCAAACGCCGGGGGCTGGGCCGATGGGCTGACCCCTACGTTTGTCACTATCTATTTCGTGCAAAGGTACGTCTTTTTCTATAAAAAACGACTACCTTTGTACCATTACTTAAAACGAGCTACTCCAAGCAATGAAGGAATTACACATCATAACTCCGGTTAAGGACTCCATAGAGTCTACTCTGCTCACCATCGAGGCCATTATGGCCAGCCAGCTGAGCATAGCCCACACCTATACGGTATACAACGACTTTTCAACACCCGAGAATACGGCTCGCCTCGAGGAGGCCGCCAAGCGCTACGGGTTCAGACTGGTCAACCTGAGCGACCTCACGTCGCACCCTTCGCCCAACTATCTGCTGGTGCTGCAAACGGTGCAGCGCGAGGCACTGGCGGCTGATGCGGGGGTATGCATCGTCGAGAGCGATGTGATTGTGCGTCCCGACACACTGCAGGGATTAGTTGACGGGGCCACGGCGCACGAGCAGTGTGGCATAGCGGCATCAGTTACGGTGGACGACAATGGCGACATCAACTATCCATACCTCTATGCCAAGGGTATGGAGAACCGCGTTGTCGACACCAAGCGGCATTGCAGTTTTTGCTGCTCGCTGCTCACACCGGCCCTACTGCGCGCTTATGCGTTTACGGAGCTTAATCCCGAAAAGAACTGGTTCGACGTCACCATATCGCACGAGTCGCTCAAGCACGGGCTGCACAATTATCTGTTCACCTCGCTGCCGGTCATTCACCGTCCGCACCAAAGCCGCCCATGGAAACAGCTGAAATATAAGAACCCGCTGAAGTATTATTGGCTCAAGTTTACAAAAGGGCTGGACAAGATTTAACGCGCTGACGGAATTAGTGAACGGGTAAGTTTGCAAAGCCTTATTTCTCTCCTTTTTCTATCCCGACGCGAGACGCGTCGCCCCCATTAGTGGTAGCGTTTCGTGGTAGCGTCTGGTGGTAGCGCTTGGTGCTTGAAGAAACGCAAGCTCTAATGGGGGCGACGCGTCCCGCGTCGGGGAAAGATGCAGCTGTTATTAAGTAGAGTGCGTATATCCTTTCTCTATCCCGGCGAGACCCGTCGCCCCCTCGACCCATAATTTTAAGCATTACACATGAAACGCATTTCCCACCTCATAGCAGTGATGGCCACCGCCTTGTGTGGCCTCGGCGCCCAAGCACAAACACCTGTCGACACGGTGGAGCACGAGGTGCTGCTCGAAACGACAAAGGGCAACATTCGTGTCAAATTGTTCAACGACACACCGCGCCACCGCGACCATTTCATGAAATTGGTGCGCGAGGGCTACTACAATGGTTTGCTCTTCCACCGCGTCATTCCCGACTTTATGATTCAGGCTGGCGACTCGGCCAGCCGGCATGCCGCACCAGGCCAGCGGCTTGGCGACTCGCCAGAACCTTACACTCTGCCGGCCGAAATTCTCTACCCCACGCACTTTCACTGCCGCGGGGCTTTGGCTGCGGCCCGCGAGGGCGACGACACCAATCCCACAAAGGCCTCATCATATTCGCAATTTTACATCGTGACGGGGAGCATCTTTACCAACGACATGCTCGACCGTGCCCAACAATACCTTGACAGCACCACCAACCATCAGGTAAAGCTCACACCGGCCATCAAGGAGGCATACCGCACTTACGGCGGGGCACCCCACCTCGACGGGCAGTACACGGTGTTTGGCCAGGTGGTGGAGGGCTACGATGTGACGGACCTCATTCAGTGGGCCGGACGCGACGAGAACAACCGTCCCTTCGACGACATTCGCATTGAGCGCGCCACAGTGGTGCGATAGCGAGCCATGCCCGTTGGTGAGGAGCATGACTTGAGGAACCGAACAATGCACGTAGAATAGCGCTAACACTAAGCGCTACCACTAAACGCTATCACCAAACGCTACCTCTAATGGGGGCGACGCGTCTCGCGTCGGGAACTAAGACAAAGGCTCACAGACAAGCATGTAATTACTGCTGTCTGTGAGCCTTTGTTTAGTGTATGAACATTGCAATTTTCCCGACGCGAGACGCGTCGCCCCCATTAGAGTTAGCGTTTGGTGGTAGCGTTTAGAGCTAGCGTTTAGTGGTAGCGCTTAGCAGTCGCACTCTGTGCTAAGGGAGCAGCATTATGAACACCAATAATAATAAGTTATTCGCCAATGCGCAGATGCGCAAACAAACAAACGCCGTAGCGTTACAAGTAGTAACGTTACGGCGTCTGCCATTTATCATATTATCATATTGTCACATTAGCGCATCAGAACAAAGCCTTCTGCGTAGTGCTGCGACCAGCCTGGTCCACACGAATGATGAACAAGCCAGTGCCGAAGGTGGGCAATGAAACCTCACCATCAACAGTAGCGCTGCTCACAAGGCGGCCCTGAGCGTCGAACACGCGTGCAGTAGCATTATGAGCCTTCACCACAAATGCACCATCAACAGTTGAAATCTGTGCATCAGCAGCAGTGTTGGCAACAGTCACATCGTTGATACCCGTCATGGTCTCATCTACGGTGTTAGTCTCGCCAAGCTTAGTCTGGCAACCAGTCACAATCTTGCCGGTTGAAGCGTCTACCAAGTAAACAGCCACCGAGCAGTTGCCCTTGTTCACAGCGGGAGTAAGGTTCTTCGGCCACTTCAGGTTGTAGCTGTTAGTCCACTCCTCGCCAGCCTTGAGTGCGGGCAGAATGCCAGCCTCATTTGCGCCAGCCTCGGTAAAGGCGCGTGCCACGTGGTTCATGTCAAACTTCGAGGTAGCAGTCTTGGGGTTGAATGTGGCAGAAGCAAGAGCCCACAAGTAGGGATCCTTCTTCCAGGCTTCAATATAGCTCTTGTAGCCAGTCTGACCCTGGTAGGTGTACATATATTTTACAGCAGCAAAGTTGTTAACCTGGTTTACGCCGCTTACACCGTCCTCGGTGAGCACGTATGCCAAGGCATACTGGTTGGCAGGCACATCAATGTTGAACTTAACAGTCGTGCTGACGTTAGGACCGGCCAAGCCATTGTTACCCTTTACAGAGAGGCTGGCCTCGCAAGGCAAGCTGTTCATGTAGCGGCAAGCCTGCAGTAATCCCTCGGCGGGGTGGAGCCTGATTTGACGGTTGAGCAACACGGTGGGCAGAGAACTGCTGAAGTTGCTGAAGAAAGCGCTGTAATCGCTGCAAGTAAGCGGGTCGGCGTCTCCATTATAGGGACCATGAATGGCAACCTTCACAATTTTCTTGGCATCGATCGAATCGGCCAATCGGTTGAATTCGGCTATACCGTAAGGACACCAACCACATGCTGTGCTGGTAAGTTCCTCTACAACGGGAATGCGCTTGTACGTTTCGGCAGGCAGTGCAATAACGGGGAGCGGACCCTCGTTTTCAGTCTTTGCTGTATAGTCGTCTGCCACACCGTTCACCTTGGTAATAGTAAACTTGGCTTCAGAGCGTCCTGCAGTGGCAGGCATATCCATGGGCAGAGCAAGCTGCGTAGCACTCATATACTGCAAACCATACTCACCGGCAAAGCTCTTTGTGTATGTCTTGGTAGAACCACCATTTTCAACGGTATACTCAATGCTGCTGATAGAGTCGGTACCAAGCGACATCAGTTGCACTGTGGCTTCACCATTTTTGCCAGCAAAGTTGCGGGCATCGTCAATGGCGAGAATGGCCGCATCGTTGGTTTTCAAACCTCCCTTGCCAGTGGTCTGCACCCAAATGGGGGCATTGTAGTAGTAGTTTTGGCCGCTCATCATGGTTACGGCAAACACGTCGTCATTACCTGTTGAACCCATCATGAACGCGCCATAACCGGTGTTGGTAAAGTCAGGGTAGTAAATCATGCCCAATGGTTTGCCTTCCTGGCTGACGAAGGGGTCATTGCTGTCGTAAGCTGTGCCGCCGGCCACCCAACCAATAAAGAGCTCGCTTTTGAGGGTATCAGGAATAACATAGTCGCAAACTACCGAAGTAGCCTGAGGTTGGTACACGGTCTTACCATTCTGCTTGACAGGAGTCGGTGTCTTGACAGTGACAGGTGCCGACCACAACACGTTGATGTCGCCCTGGTCGTTTGCCATTGTGCCTACAAACACCTTAGCATCGGTGTACTTACCCATCCATGCCACAAAGTTGATGAGGCCCACTTTGTTGCCTGCAAAGCGGTCGGTTACGATGGCGGGGAAAGCAGCGGCATAACCTATACCAGTGATGCCAGCTTTTTGAAGAGTTGAAAGCGACAAGCCAGTGCTGCCGATGCCCATATAGCTGTTAATTTCATTACCGGTCACCTGGTAGCTGAGCTCTTTGGGGTTGCGGGTAACGGTTTCATCGTCGGCCATGACGTGCATGCGGCCGGTGGCATTTGCCAAGCCAATTTTGGCTGACGGTGTGGCCATGCCTGCGCGCTGGCTCATACGGGTTGCGGGCAATGTGCTCTTAAGACCACTAAGCGCCTTGGGAGTTGTTGCCACTTGTGCAACTGCGCTGCCAGCCACAAAAGCGGCAGAAAGCAGTGTGAGTACAAATTGCTTCATATATTATTAGTTATGTAATTAGTTGTTCAACTATTGCCGTTTAATATTGCGGCTTGTCAGATTTACTTTACCATGATTTTGACGCTGCTGCCCATGCCTGTTGTGGCAAGGTAGAGGCCGCGCTGCAAACCGGCCAGGCTGACTGTGCCATTGGCGGCAGTGGTAGCGGCGCGCTTTACAAGGCGTCCGTCGGTGGCGTAGAGGCTGATAGTGCGCGGTGCTGCCGAGCCAAAGGCATAGCTGAGTGTGTTGCCGTTCACCTGCAGTCCCTTGTTGTCGGCCTTTACCTGGCTGATGCCTGTGGGGTCGGCATAGACGTAGCGTAACACAAAGCTTGTTACATATTCATTGTCTGCCATTACAGTCACATTGGCATTAGCCGTCATGTAATTGCCGCTCTTAAAATTGGCGTGCAAGGACATGTCTGTGCCTTGACCGGGAGCAAGTGGAGCTTCACGTGTTTCGGTAAAAGTGGACATTTCACCACATGAGCCTGTGATGCCGCACCACGAGAAAATGTTTTCCGACGCCAGTTTGCGGTCAATGACTACTGTCACTTTGAGGTCGACAGCCTCGTCGCCAGTGTTGACGATCATGGGCTCACGGGCTAAAACCTCGCCAGAACCATCACCCTCGTCTACATCGGCATAGAATGTCACCACCTCGTTGGTGGCCACCTCCTTGCCGTTGCAAGTAACCTTTACTTGTGCTTTCATGCTTGCAGTGCAGGCAAGTACCAAAGCCGCAAGCGCTAATAACTTCTTCATAATGTGTGTATTGTTTGTTATATATATGTATTCGGATTTTACCAACGGCGTGGCGTCTGATTGGCTCATAAAGCCAAAGCCTGTTTATAAAGCAAACTTACTCGCCTACGCGTATGCCTATTGCAACTTGTGGTCAATCACCTGCATCACGCCCTGTTGGTCGTTGTAAAAGAACACCACCACACTCATGTTCTGCGTGTTCCACGGTGTGTTGTTCTTCAGTGCCGACACATCGGGCAACGTGTAGGTGTAGTGCTTGGTGTCTGTGGCGCTGGCAGCCAATGTAAGCTGGTCGCCATAGGGGTCGTTTACCGAGGCACGCAGCACATGGTTGTGCACGTACTGGTTGTTCTTGGTGCCGTCGGGCATATACTGCTGCTGTACGATGCCGCTTTCGGTGAGCCACACTTGCAGACGTCCCGTCACAGACTCGTTTGCCGTCACACTGACATCGAGGTTGAGTGTCTTGCTCGCTGCGTCATAGGCTATATTGGCAATATTCAACTCGGCAGCAGGCTGTTGAATGATGCGTGTAAGCACAGCGGCAGCCCATTTGTCCGGACCTTGCAAGCCGCCCGTACGGTCTATCATGCCCGAAGGCCATTGGCTCACGCCCCAATGTTCGTTGTACGCCTTGCTGGTGGCGTTAGCCAGGCCGAACTTGTCAGTAGCCTCATCGCGCGAGAGCGAACCGCCATGAATAGAGACGGCCACCACATGTTCGGCACCATAGAGTTGTTGCAGCGAGGCCGCCATGTCGGCTGCAGATGGACAGTTGACGCACTTCTGCCCCGTAAAATCCTCGACGAGCACATTCTTGCGCGCCTCGGGGACAACAGGCCCAATAAAGCGTTTGTCGCTGTCTACCTCGTCGCAGGCTGTAAGGCAACCTGCGGCCATGGCCATGCCAAGTATGATATGATGGAGTTTCATTGTGTATGCTTTTGTTAAATAGGTGAGCGTGCTTGCCATGTCGGTGCATCGCTTAAAAGTTAAACGTGTAGCTGGCTTGCAAGCCCTTCGATGCGGGCACGTAGCGGCACACGCCACCCGAACAGTTGTAGCCGGCACGTGTCTTGCCGTAGCCCACTTGCAGGCGGTGGGCACCATGGGTATAGGTCACGCTGCCCATGAAGTAGTGCACCTTGTTGGTGCCACCGGCCTCGTTTTCCGAACCATCGGCATTGTGCATGGGCACATGGGCGTTGAACTGGTCGCTCACGGTGAACATGAAGTTGGGCAGCACGCTCAGCTCGAGCAGGCCGAACCACCAGTCCTTCTGGTCCTGACGTGTGTGCAAATATTGGGCCTCGCCACGCAGTGTAACCTTGGGGCTGAACTGATATTTGCCCTCGGCTATGAAGATGTGGCTCTTGATGGCGTCGTAGCCGTGGCCTTCAACTACCTTCTGGTTGTAGCGCTGGTATGAATACATGAAATTGAGCTTGAGCGGTTTGCTCACCTTCTTTTCAATCTGCACATTCACATCGCGGAAGTAGACGGCATCGCCAAACTTAAAGAAGTGCGACTTGTAGCCGTCAGTGCCCATAAGCTCGCCGCCATTGAGGTTGTCAACGTGCTGGTCGATGGCACGAATGTTGGAGAAGTTGACCTTGACATTGGTGCCATACTTGCCGCCCAGCGCGGTGTGGCGCTTGAAGTTGTAGCCCACTTCGCCCTGGAAAGCCCACTCGCCTGGTGTCATCTGTGTGGCATAGGGGTAGAGTGCGGCCAGCGTGTAGGTTTGCTGCATGGAGAAGGCCGGCAGGTGGTTGATGTAGCACGGGGTGATGGCATCGATGGTTGAACGCGAGCGGAAGGCCATGTCCTCGCTGCGCTTGGCCTGCAACAGCACGCTCATGCCGCGCTTTGAATAGGAGCCTGAGAGCAGGAGCGTTTTGCCACGCTTATATATATAGTTGTTGCGGCTTGAGGGGTCCTGACTCTTCCAGGCGTACTCGGCCAAGAAGTTGTAGTTGTCCTTTTGCAGATTGGCGCGCACATCGAAGGCGGCCACGTCCTTGGGCATATTCAGTTTGTAGGCTGCTATCACCTCGTCGCCCGTCGCGGGGTCGGTTTCGCCCGTTGGGTGTATGCTGTAAATGTCCTTTTCGGCCTTGCCCTTGTGGTTGCTCACGGCCGACAGGCCGAGGGTGAGGCGTGTGCCCGACTCGTCCATGCGGCGCACCCATTGGTCTACGCTCAGTTCGAGGTCGCCGCCGTAGGTCCAGGGCGAGCAGCTGTCCATGTTGCGGTGGTGCCAGTAGTAGCGCTGCTGTCCGGCTATGAGCTTGAGGCTCACGCCCTTGAAGGGCTTGAGTGCCAGGCGCGCACCACGCAACGAGTTGTCTACGCCCAATGAGCGCTCTTCGTAAGCACGGAATATGAGTCCTGAGCCAAACTGGTCGTAGTAGTCGCCCAATGTGAGTTCGGCCCACTTGTAATTGCCTTTGATGTAAAAATATGGCACGCCCCAGCCCTTGAAGTCTTTTTCAAAACCGGGCAGGGGGTGGTCAAGATATTCCAGGCGGGCTCCCGCTTGGAAATACTTGTTGAGCAAGTGCAACTCGGCATACGTGTTGGTCATAAACTTGTCGTCGTATGTGCCGGTGCCTATTTTATTGTCTTCGCTGGCGGCTGTAAGGATATCGGTTTGCAGTGAGCCATGCAGCGTAAATTTCTTGGCGTCGTTGTCTTGTCCGTCTGCATTTTGTGCATGCAGCGGCATGGCGGCCGAGGCCAGAGCTAATGCCGTGATGGCGGCGTAATGTTTCATGTGATGATGCGTCGTGTTTGAGGGAGAGGGGGGGGGAGAAGTTTTGAGTTTTGAGGTTATAAGGTTATAAAGTTACCTTTGGCTATTGAGCTCGCAGAGGTTACTTTATAACCTTATAACCTCAAAACTCAAAACTAAACAAAACTCCAAACTGAAATTACTTCTTGCTGGCGGCAATGAGTTCCTTCACCTTGTCGATGAGGTGCTGTTCGCCACCCTCAGTGTAACCACTGCGGCTTTCGGCTATCTTGCCATTGCCGTCAATCACAAATACGTGGGGAATCATGTTCACGCCCATGGCACGGCGGAAGTCAGAGTTAGGGTCAAGCAGCACTTGGTACTCCCAGCCTGCAGCATCGACCATGGGTTTTACCTTCTGTGCGTTCTGTGCCTCGTCAATGCTCACAGCCACCACACGCACACCGGTTTCGTCCTGCCAGTCGGCATAGACCTCGTTTATGGCTTTAAGCTCGCGGTTGCAGGGCTTGCACCATGTGGCAAAGAAACTGATGATGAAGGGTTTGCCATCGTTGCTGAGCGTTGCAGTATCAATGGTTTTACCGTTAATATCCTTCAGTTTGACAGAAGGCAGCTGCGCAAAGGCGCTTGCCGTTACCCCTACAAAAAGGAGCAAGGCCAACAATAGCTTAGTTACTTTCATTTTGGTTGAATTTTGGTTGATGCCGTGGCAAGTAGACACTTGTCGGGGCATGATTGATTGCATTATCGCGGCAAAATTACGCCTTTTAGTTGTATTGGCAAATACTATGGCATTGAAAAAAGCTGAAACACAACGTTTAAGGGTATTTATGGGGTCATGTAAAGTGTTTTTGTGCGGTTTTGTCTACACCTTATTATATTATACACCGCTTTAGCTCTGGTAATTTATTTTTTTGCCGTTTTGCTTGCATCTTGCACTTTTGCATAACAAAAGCTTGATAATCAACGGATAAAAATGTGTAGGCAGCCTCTAATTTTACATGCACTACCATCTGCACGCATCAATTACGGCAGTGCGTTTTTTCAGCATAGGGAGGGCGATTACAGAGCATAGGGAGGGCGAATTTTCATTTGCTCCGACATTATTTTCGGGCTCCCTATGCCGGTCACTCCCTACCTGCATGACGTATACATGCTTGCCCGTGCAAGGTTGTGCAGGGAGTGCAGGTTGGAGTGCAGGTAGTGCAAGAAGTGCAGGCAGTGCAGGCAAAAGTGTAAGCAGATTTCAGCATTACCTACACTACGTAACTTTATGAGTATCAACACATTACTATTAAAGAGTGCAAGATGCAAGTAAAATAGCAAAAAAGGTGTGTAGGGGAGTTATAGGAGCACAAAGCGCAAGCACTAATGGAGGCGACGCGTTTGGTGGTAGCGTTTTGATGATAGCGTTTGATGGCGGCGTTTGGTGTTTGAAGAAACGCAAGCTCTAATGGGGGCGACGCGTCTCGCGTCGGGAATAGTGCAGCTGTTATTTAGTAGAGCTTGTATTCTTTTCTTTCATTTTCCCGACGCGAGACGCGTCGCCCCCATTAGAGCTTGCGTTTTGAGCTAGCGTTTTGATGATAGCGTTTTATGCTAGCGTTTGGTGGTGGCGCTTAGCGCTTGAAGAAACGCAAGCACTAATGGGGGCGACGCGTCTCGCGTCGGGGAAAGATACAGCTGTTATTTAGTAGAGCTTGTTTGCTTTTCTTTCATTTTCCCGACGCGAGACGCGTCGCCCCCATTAGAGCTTGCGTTTAGTGGTAGCGTTTTGATGATAGCGTTTATCGCAGAATGGCATAATTAGACATTGGCTTGAAGTTGGGATAACCGTCTGTCAGATATAAGCTGTATTCATTGCTATGTAATCCGCGTGGATTGCGTGCTATGTAGTCGACTACTTTCCAATAATGGTGTTCATTGCGAATTATACGGTCAAATGACTCTGATTGCCATACTTTGCCATTGACATTGAGCAACTCGTTAAGTTTATGTGCAGTGTATGATTTTAGTGAAGCTATTACAGACTGAATGCTAAAGTTATTGATAGTTTGCAGTATTAGATGTACGTGATTAGGCATTATCACATAATCGTGTATGTGATAACGGCTATGGTCAAAATGGTGAAACGCGTGTTCTACAAGTTTCCTCGCCTCTACTATTTTAAGCATGCAACAACCAAGGCATCTGTCAAGCAGACTGTTGATTGTTTGCAACTTCAACCTTTCTAATTCATTTGCCTCTTCAGTAGTCAGTACATTACCATGTGCTTTTTGCCATGCGCTAACAGTTCTTTTGTACTCCATGGTGGCATCTGCGGGCATTGAATCTGCCAATCTGAATGTAACGAAGTATATTTTACCCTCTATATGCCAGTGAGGCAGGTCGCCACGTGTTATGTACATAGGTATTATATTTTAAGATTAAAAGTGACGCAAGCACAAAACGCTAGCACTAAACGCAAGCTCTAATGGGGGCGACGCGTCTCGCGTCGGGGATAATGCAGCTGTTATTTAGTAGAACTTGTATTCTTTTCTTTCATTTTCCCGACGCGAGACGCGTCGCCCCCACTAGAGCTTGCGTTTTGTGGTAGCGTTTGGTGGCGTTTGGTGCTTGAAGAAACGCTAGCACTAATGGGGGCGACGCGTCTCGCGTCGGAGATAGTGCAGCTGTTATTTAGTAGAGTTTGTATTCTTTTCTTTCATTTTCCCGACGCGAGACGCGTCGCCCCCATTAGAGCTTGCGTTTTGTGGTAGCGTTTGGCGGCGTTTGGTGCTTGAAGAAACGCAAGCACTAATGGGGGCGACGCGTCTCGCGTCGGGAATAGCGCAGCTGTTATTTAGTAGAGCTTGTTTTGTATTCTTTTCTTTCATTTTCCCGACGCGAGACGCGTCGCCCCCATTAGAGCTAGCGTTTTGAGGTGGCGTTTTGTGGTAGCACTTTGCGCTTGACGCTGGCTATTTTTGCTGTGCTGTACCCAGTCTGAAGCCCTTGGGCACAGGTGTTTCAAAGCGGAGCGGCTCACCCGTCATGGGGTGGTAGAAGTTGAGACGGTAGGCGTGCAAGGCCAGGCGGCCTATGGGGTCGTCGCCATTGCCATACTTTATATCGCCGCACACGGGGTGTCCGAGGTCCTGCATGTGTACACGTATCTGGTTTTTGCGTCCCGTTTCGAGCTTGAGCTCTACAAGCGAGTGCTTGCCGTCAGTGCGCAACACGCGGTAGTGCGTCAGGGCATACTTTCCGCCATTGTCCACGGGCGAAGAGTAGGTGAAGTATGCCTTGTTGTCCTTGAGCCAGCTCTCTACACTGCCCTGCTTTTGTGGCAGCTCGCCCGACACAAGGGCCAGATAACGGCGGTCGGTCACAATGTCGCGCCAGTTGTGCTCCAATATCTGCTCGGCCTGCAATGTTTTGGCATACACCAGTAAGCCCGAGGTGTCGCGGTCGAGACGGTGCACCACGTGGGCGGTACACTTTTGGTGTGTGCGGTGAAAGTAGTAGTCGAGCACCTGCTTCACACAAAAGGCGTGGTGCGAGGTGGCCATTGACAATATGCCGGGGGCCTTTTCTATCACAATTATCTGAGGGTCTTCATACACAATCTTTACAAACTTTGATTGCAGTTCGCCCTTGGGCTTGCGCTTTGATATTTCGACTACCTGGCCGGGACGCAGCTCGAGGTCGAACTGTCGTGTGTTTTTGCGGTCGACGCGCACACCGCCTCCGCTCAGTATGGCTTTGGCGCGGCTGCGGCTCACACCGTTGAGGGCGTGTTCTATAAACTGGAGCAGCTGCATGGGCTGCTTTACGTGGTATGTGGTATATTGCAGTTGCATGGGGATATGTATTTGGTATGGTTGATGGGGGGGGACGGGGTTGACGGGTAAGTTTGTCAGGTTTGTACGTTTCCTTTTGTCTTTAATTATATAATACAGAACATACTTACCTGTTAACCCGTTAATTATCTTCGTTTTGGCCTCAGCGTGATGAGCGGCACCAGCATCTCCTCCATGGATATGCCGCCATGCTGGAAGGTGTCGGTGTAGTACTGCACGTAGTGGTTGTAGTTGTTGGGGTAAGCAAAGAAGCGGTTGCCCGTGGCAAATATGTACGCTGTGCTGAGGTTGGGCTGTGGCAGGAGGAGGGCCTTTGGCTCGCGCACCTCGTACACGTCCTTGGCGTTGTACGACAGGTTGCGGCCTAACTTGTAGCGCAGGTTGGTGTTGACGTTGCGGTCGCCCACCACTTTGGAGGGTTGGTCCACCTTGATGCTGCCGTGGTCGGTGGTGATGATGAGGTCGTAGTCGAGTTCGGCCAGCTGTCTGAAGAGTTGGCGTATGGGGGTGTGCTTGAACCACGATTGGGTGATGCCGCGGTAGGCACCCTCGCTGCCGGCCAACTCGCGCACCATGCGGCTTTCGGTGCGTGCATGGCTCAGTATGTCGATAAAGTTGATTACGAGCACGTTGAGGGGCGTGGCGGCAAACTGCTTTATTTGCGTCAGCAACTGACTCACGGCTTGCGAGTCGTTGAGTTTGTGGTAGGTAAACTGCTCGCGACGGCGGAAGCGCTCGAGCTGGTGGGCTATCAATGCCTTCTCGTTAAGGTTTTTGCCTTCGTCCTCCTCCTCGTCCACCCACAGGTCGGGATACATCTGCTTTATTTGCAGCGGCATGAGTCCGGCAAATATGGCATTGCGCGCATACTGTGTGGCTGTGGGCAGTATGGTGTAATAGAGGTCTTCGTCGATGTCGAAGTCGTCGGCCAGCTCGCCTGATATGGCGCGCCATTGGTCGTAGCGCAGGTTGTCGAGCACGAGCAGGAACACCTTGCGGCCGGCTGTGAGGCGCGGGAATATGCAGCGCTTGAACAGGTCGGGACTCATGAGCGGACGCTCGTCGGGGTGTTGCACCCAATGCGCGTAATGCCGTTTTATAAACTTGGCAAAGGTGGCATTGGCCTCTTCCTTCTGCATGCGCAGCATGTCGTCCATGGCGCTGCCCGTCGAGGCCAGTTCGAGCTCCCAATGCACCAGCCGGCGGTAGAGTTCCTTCCACTCGTCGGGGTTCAGCTGTTCGCTCAGTTGCATGCCGATGCGCCCGAAGTCCTGGCGGTAGCCAGTTTGTGTCACCTCCTGCACAATCTCGCGTTGGTGTATATTCTTTTTGAGCGTGAGCAGTATCTGCTTGGGGTTGACGGGCTTTATCAGGTAGTCGGCAATTTTTGAGCCGATGGCCTGGTCCATGATGTCCTCCTCCTCGTTCTTGGTCACCATCACCACGGGCAGGTTGGGCGCGATGTCCTTCAGCTGCATGAGCGTTTCGAGCCCCGAGAGTCCGGGCATGTTCTCGTCGAGCAGCACCAAGTCGAAGCGCTGCTCGCGGCAAAGGTCTATGGCGTCGGGGCCATTGCTGGCCGTCACCACCTCATAGTCTTTTTTCTGTAAAAAGATGATGTGGGCGCGGAGCATATCTATCTCGTCGTCCACCCAAAGCAAACGTGCGGTCATTGTGTGTGTGTATGATAAAAATGGACATTGGCGATGCTCGCCGTGCTCATAAATGTACAAATGTGCAAATGTGCACATCTGCACATTTGCACATCAGCGCATCAAATTCTGTACCCCCACTGGTCGAGCACATCGCCCCAGTTGTCCTCCACAAGCTGGCGTGTGCGGTCGGCGTATTGGTACTTGTTCTTCTTATACCCCTTCTTCGAACCCACATACTGGGCTATGGCCGTCTTGGCGTTGTCCCAACCGGGGAGCGAGAGTGTGCGGTATATCTCTTCGGTCATGCCAAGGGCATCGGCCTCAAAGTCCTCAAACTTCACCTCGATGAGGTTGCCCTCGGGAATGAGGTGCTTGTCGGCCTCATATTGGTCGTGCAGCTTGCGGTAGGTGGTGAGTATGTTCTGCTCAATGGCCTCGTTGCTGAACTCCTCAAGTTTGAGCGGCTGAATGGTGTTGGTAAAGAATGAGCGTGTGCTCTCAAACACCGTGTAGGGATTGCGCATGAGGTAGATGAACTTGGCGTTGGGGAACATCTTTACCAACTCCTTTACACGGCCCGTGTGGGGCGGGTTCTTCGAAAGGAACTGCTCGCCGCCTGTGTTCCACAGCGAAATCTTGATAAGCTTGCGGAAAGTCTCCTCCCACACATTCAGTTCGGCTGGGGTGATGTCCTTAAATATAAGATACTTGTCGCAATACTCCTGCATGTACTTGGGGAAGAACCAGAAGTTGTAGAAGGTGTAGGGGCACATGTTAGAAATGGCAAACTCCTCCTCTTGCGGCAGGTCGACGGCCAGCTCCATGTTGTCGGTCGGACGCTTGTCGGGCATGAGCCACGACATGTTCTTCTTAAAGAAAGGCTGGCCGAACATCATCAGGTGCGGAAACACCGTTTGATAGGTGGTGCAATAGCCAAAGCGCTTGTCGCACGAGAGCACATTGTGCACAAAGGTAGTGCCCGAGCGCCAGTGGCCGAGTATGAACACGGGGTCGTGCTTGAGCGGTTCGTTGGCCAAGAGCTTTTGATAGCGACGCTCCTGCACGGGGGCGAGCACCGAGAGCAAGCGGCACACGGCCTTGGTCAGGCGATATTTGCCACGCCAGGGGGCATCGACCTCGCGGCCGGCTGTAAGTTCCTTAAAGGTTTTCCAATCTGCTCCTACGAGCGTATTGATAGGGAGTTTGTTGAATTCTATAAGACCCATTGTAGAGTGTGTTGTTGCTTTTATATAAGATATATACGCGTTGGCGGAATTAGCAAGCGAGTTGACAAGCTGACGGGGTGACAGGTATGTTTGCCGAGTTTTTTAAGCCTCTTGCCAGCCATAGGCAGTGTATGGCTTGCTTACTTGTCAAGCTGTCAACTTGTAAACCCGTTAACCAATAATTCCGCCAACGGGTAAGATATGGGTGCAAAGGTAGTACTTTTTTGCGTGTAGGAGTATGTGTCACTGCACAATAATGCACACGCCACAGGCACGCGGGGTATGCGGGGGGAGGAGGGGCATTACTCCACGTCGAAATATATGGTCACGCTCTTGTACACATCGAAACCGTGCACCACATCGCGGGCTGCCAGCAGAGTGCGCCGCACGCTCGTGGGGGTGAATTGCAGCGGCACCTTGAGCATTATTTTGCGTATGTACTGCATCTGCACACGCGCCACCACCGGGCGGTCGGGGCCCAACATGCCGTCGGCAAAGTGGGGGCGCAGCAGGGCTGCAAGGTGGCGTGCCGCGTGGTCCACCACCGCGTCATTGCGGTGTTTGAGGTAGATGCTTATGATGCGGCTGAAGGGCGGATAGCCAAAAGCCTGACGCTCGGCCAGCTGCTGGCGGTACATGGCCTCGTAGTCGGAACGCCTCACATAGTCGATGATGGGGTTGTCGGCCTGCTTGGTCTGCACCACCACCAGTCCGCGGCTGCCACGGCGGCCGGCACGCCCCGCCACCTGGCTCATCATTTGGTAGGCACGCTCGTAGGCACGGAAGTCGGGCTGTCCCAGCATTTGGTCGGCATTGAGCACGCCCACCACCTGCACGCGGTCAAAGTCAAGGCCCTTGGTCACCATCTGTGTGCCAATGAGCAGATTGGTGTCGCCCGAGGCAAAACGGTGTATAATGCGCTCGTAGGCTGTGCGCGAGCGTGTGGTGTCGAGGTCCATGCGCTCCATGCGTGCATCGGGGAAAGCCTTGGCGGCCTCATCTTCTATCTTCTCCGTGCCATAGCCCATGTCGCGCATCTCGGTGCCGCCACAGGCCGGACACTGGGTGGGCACACTGTACTGCGCCCCGCAATAGTGGCATACCAGTTTGCCCAAGCGCTGGTGGTAGGTAAGACTCACGTCGCAGCGTGTGCAACGGGGCGTCCAGCCACAAGCCTTGCACTCGAGCACGGGGGCATAGCCGCGACGGTTCTGAAAGAGTATGGCCTGCCCCCCACCCTCAATGGCCTTGCGCACCTCGGTGGCAAGCCGCGGGCTGAAGGGTGACTTCATCAGGCGCTTGCGCCGCAACTCCTTCACGTCCTCCACCACTATTTCGGGCAACTCCACGCCCCCATAGCGGTGGGCCATGCGCACCAGTCCGTACTTGCCGCTCAGGGCATTGTGGTAGGTTTCGATGGCTGGCGTGGCCGTGCCGAGCAGCACCTTGGCTCCAAGTTGGTGTGCCATGACAATGGCCGTGTCGCGGGCATGGTAACGGGGGGCGGGGTCCTGCTGCTTGTAGCTCGTTTCGTGCTCCTCGTCTACAATGACAAGGCCCAACCGTCTGAAAGGCAGAAACAGCGACGAGCGCACACCGACCACCAACGGGAAAGCCTCGGGGGTGAGCTGGCGCTGCCACATCTCCACACGCTCGGCGTCAGGAAACTTGGAGTGATACACGCCCATCTGTGTACCAAACACACGTTCGAGCCGCGAGGTGAGCTGGGTGGTGAGTGCTATTTCGGGCACAAGGTACAGCACCTGTTCGCCACGCGCCAGTGTCTCCTTTATCAGCTGGGTGTACACCTCGGTTTTGCCGCTCGATGTCACACCATGCAGCAGGCACACTTCCTTGGTGGCGAAGGCCGCCACTATCTCGTCGTGGGCACGCTGCTGCTCAGTGCTCAACGGTTTGTCAAGCATGGGGGCGTCCTGCCCTGCCCGCTCGGCCACAGAGGGGCGCAAGCGGCTGGTTTCGACGGCATACACCTCGAGCACGCCGCGCTTTTTGAGTGCGGCAAGGGCTGTGGCGGCATTGGGCGCGTGGCACAGGTCGTGGCGTGTCACGGGCTTGAGCATCTGGGCGTTGCCCAACTTTACAGCCGCAGTCACACCGGCCATGTCGAGATAGTTCACAAACAGGGCATGCTGGGCCGGGGCGCGCTGCAAGGCGTCGAGCGTGAGGTGGAGTGCCACCTCCGTAAACAGTGCGGGGGCCAGACGCACATAGGCCTCGGTGCGCGGTTTGAAACTATGTGTCATGCTTTCGCGCACCACCACAGCGCCCAGTTGCATCAGGTGCCTTATGGGGCGCATCAGGGCGCGCTGCCCAAGGGCTTTCTCTATGGCCAATATGTTGTAGCCCTTATCGGCACTTAGCACACGGCAGATGTCAGCCTCTATGGGCGTGAGGGGTTCCTCGGCCGACGGCACATAGTCATCGTTGCGCAGCAGTGTGGTCTCGCTCTCAAGTTTCAGCCCCGACGGCAGCGCCGCCTTCATCACCTCGCCCTGCGTACACATATAATAACTGCTTATCCACTGCCACAGCTTGAGTTGTGCGGGCAGCACCACGGGGGTATTGTCGGCCACATCGCTCACAGCCTTGAGCTGGCCCGCACCCTCGGGGGGCGTGTTGCTCAAGGCCGTCACGATGCCCGTGTAGTAGCGGCGTGCGCCAAACTGCACCACCACACGCACACCGGGCTTTACCCGTGCGGCCAACTCAGGCGGCACGGTGTAAGTAAAGGTGGTCCCGACAGCAAGGGGCAGAAGTATCTGGGCGTACATGTGAAGAGGGGTTAGGGGGTTAGGAGGTTAGAGGGTTAATGGGTTAGGAGGTTAATGGGTTAATGGCATGGCGCGCAGCACGCCACTGGTGCAAAGATAGTACATTCTGCACAAATATGCCGCCACGCTGGCGCAAGCATATAGCGCAACACCGAACGGGGGAAACGCCGTTCACACTCTTTCAACTCCTTTCAAACCGCTTTCACTTATTCAAAAATTCCAAATAATTGTCCAAAATCACGCCTAACACCCTATTTTTCTGCAAAAAACGTGCAACGTATACCAAAAGGTCGTACATTTGCGCCAACAATCAGTTGGCAACGGTGCAACACATGGCGCAAAACCGCCACACGAAATGCGACCGTGGCCGTAACTATTAAAATTGACACTACAATGAAAAAGGTATTCTTAACAGTAGCTCTCGCTGCCGCTTCATTGGCAGCAAGTGCACAGGTTTACGTAGGTGGTGGAGTAGGTTTCTGGCGCAATGCTGACGACAACCACACTAATTTCAATATCAAACCCGAGATTGGTTACAACCTCTCAGATAAGTGGGACCTCGGTATCGGCATTGGCTTCAACCATGACTACTATGGCAAGGGCGAATATGACGGCGAGACTCTCTCAAAGACTAAGGTTAACAGCTTTGAGGTTGACCCGTACGCTCGTTGGAGCTTTGTAAAGTTCGGTCCCGTTAAGCTCTTCCTCGACATGGGCTTCGGTATCAACACTTACAAGGTTAAGGGTGAAATAATGGGCCACGACTATGATAGCGACGCTCAGGTAGGCTGGCGCATAGGTGTTCAGCCCGGTGTAAAGGTTTCTTTGGCCAAGAACGTTGACTTCGTTGCTCACATGGGCTTCCTCGGCTACCAAGAAGCTGACGATAACCTCTGCTCATACGGCGAAGACGGCTTCGGCTTCAAATTCTCAGGCAACAACCTCAACTTTGGTATCCTCTACAACTTCTAAGTTGTTACTGTTACATACATAAAGGCATAACACGGCACTGCTTGCTACACGCAAGTGGTGCCGTGTTTGCGTTGTGCGCCACCGCAACATGGCAACCCAAACGGCCATTTTGTGCCAATTACGACCAAAACATTGCAACTTGGGGCGAGACAAACCCTTTTATCATGTATATTTGCAGCACAAACGCAATATAACAAAAACCTTATAACAAGCAACATGACACAACAACACATCACGGGACTCACCCCGCAACAGGTGGCCGAAAGCCGCGCCAAGCATGGCGCCAACGTGCTCACACCACCCGAAAAGGAACCTCTCTGGAAACAATTTCTCGAGAAATTCACCGACCCGCTCATCATCATACTAATGATAGCCGGCGCGCTGAGCATCGGCATTTCGCTGTACGAGCGCTTTGGTCTGGGCGAAGGGGCCGAGGTATTCTTCGAGCCGGTGGGCATCTTCGTAGCCATATTCCTGGCCACGGGACTTGCCTTCTACTTTGAACTGCAGGCCGACAAGGAATTCACCATTCTCAACCAGGTGAACGACGACGAAATGGTTGAGGTCATACGCGATGGCAACGCCACACACATTGCACGCCGCGATGTGGTGGTGGGCGACGTGGTAGTAATCAACACGGGCGAGGAAGTGCCGGCCGACGGCGACCTTATCACAGCCGTGTCGCTGGCCGTCGACGAGTCGACCCTCACCGGCGAACCGCTCTGCCGCAAAAGCACCGACGAAAAGGACTTCGACACCAACGCCACCTTTGCCACCAACCATGTGCTGAAGGGCACCAAGGTGATGGAGGGCCACGGCTTGATGCAGGTCACTGCCGTAGGCGACCATACCGAACAGGGCAAGGTGTTCGAGGCAGTACAAATTGACTCGAGCGTGAAAACACCGCTCAACGAGCAGCTCGACGGACTGGGCGACCTCATTACCAAGGTGAGCTACGGCATAGCAGCCCTCATTGTGGTGGGCCGCGTTATCATGTGCTTCGTGGGCGGACTTGAAATTGGCGATACCAATGTGCCGGGCATGGAGCTGTTCACCACCAGCGCAGGCATTGCCGCCTTTATAGCCTACTTGCTGCAAACCTGCATGATAGCCGTCACACTGATTGTGGTGGCCGTGCCCGAAGGCCTGCCAATGGCTGTCACACTGAGCCTGGCATACAGCATGCGCCGTATGCTCAAGACCAACAACCTGGTGCGCAAGATGCACGCTTGCGAAACGATGGGTGCCACCACCGTCATCTGCACCGACAAGACGGGCACACTCACACAGAACCAAATGCACGTAGACGAGTTCAAGGTTTACGGACAGGCTGCCGAGGCCATGATAGCCGAGGGCATTGCCACCAACTCTACTGCCGAACTCGACTTCAGCAACAAGAGCAAACCCAATGTGCTGGGCAACCCTACCGAGGGCGCGCTGCTGCTGTGGCTCAACGACCACGGCACCGACTACCGCACCCTGCGCGAAGGGGCCAAGGTGGTGGAGGAACTGCCCTTCAGCACCGAACGCAAATACATGGCTACTGTGGTGCAGTCGGCCGCCGTGCCTGGCAAGCGCATGCTCTACGTCAAGGGCGCGCCCGAAATTGTGTATGCGCTGTGCCACACGGCCGAAGTAAAGCTTGACGAGCTTAACGCACAACTGCTCAGCTGGCAGAACCGCGCCATGCGCACACTGGGCTTTGCCTGGGCCGAAGTGGCCGAGGGCGAAGAACCCATCAAGGACGGCAAAGTGGCCTGTACCTCACTCCACTTTGTGGCTGCCGCAGCCATTGCCGACCCCGTGCGCAGCGATGTGCCCGCCGCCGTCAAGGAGTGTATCAACGCTGGCATCAGCATCAAGATTGTAACGGGCGACACCCCGGGCACTGCCAAGGAAATTGGCCGCCAAATCGGACTGTGGCAGGACACCGACAACGACAGCCACATCATCACCGGCCCCGAGTTTGCCGCACTCAGCGACCAGGAGCTTGAGGCACGCATCAACGACCTCAAGATTATTGCCCGCGCACGTCCTATGGACAAGAAGCGACTGGTTGAAACCCTTCAGCGCAAGGGTCAGGTGGTAGCAGTAACGGGCGATGGCACCAACGATGCCCCCGCGCTAAAGGCGGCCCATGTAGGTTTGTCGATGGGCGACGGCACAAGCGTGGCCAAGGAGGCCAGCGACATCACCATCATCGACAACTCGTTCTCGTCAATAGGCAAGGCTGTGATGTGGGGACGCTCGCTCTACCAAAACATTCAGCGCTTCTTGCTCTTCCAGCTTACAGTCAATGTAACGGCCTGTCTGCTCGTGCTGTGCGGTGCCTTTATGGGCACAGAGTCGCCGCTGACGGTCACACAAATGTTGTGGATAAACCTCATCATGGACACCTTTGCAGCCATGGCACTGGCCTCGCTGCCACCGTCGGAGAGCGTAATGCTTGAAAAGCCGCGCGACCGCAAGGCTTTCATTCTCAACCGCGAAATGCTTGGCGAGATTGTGGGCGTAGGTGGCTTCTTCTTTGTCATGCTGCTCGCCCTGCTCTACATCTTCCAGCATGCCGACATCACACAGCTCACCGACTTGTGGAATCTGCAGTTGAGTGCCAAGGGCCACGTCACACCCTACGAGCTCACCCTGCTCTTCACCATCTTCGTCATGACGCACTTCTTCTATCTGTTCAACGCACGCGCCTTCCACACTGGTCGCAGCGCACTGCACTTCAAGGGCTGCAAGGGCTTGCTCGTCATTGCGCTTATCATCTTGATAGGACAGGTTATCATGGTCGAGATACCGGGCATACAGCAGTTCTTCAACGTAACAGGACTCAAGCCCATCGACTGGGTCATCATCATCATTGGCTCGTCGCTGGTGCTCTGGGTGCGCGAACTGTGGCACGCCATTCGCAAGTAAGCAGTGTTAGCCGCTTAACGCGGAGAACACAAGGACACAAGTTTTCAAAATGAACATAAGGGCTGACGCCGTAGCGTTATAAGTAGTAACGCTCCGACGTCAGCCCATTATCATATTGGCACATTACATAAATGCTGCTCCCCTAACACAAACGCTACCTCTACAAACGCCAAACGCAAGCATCAAACGCAAGCATCAAACGCTACCACCAAACGCAAGCACTAATGGGGGCGACGCGTCTCGCGTCGGGAAAATGAATGCAATGTTCATACACTGAATAAAGGCTCACAGACAGCTAATTACACGCTTGCCTGTGAGCCTTTGCCTTATTTTCCCGACGCGAGACGCGTCGCCCCCATTAGAGGTAGCGTTTAGAGGTAGCGTTTAGAGGTAGCGTTTAGAGGTAGCGCTTGGTGCTTGCGTTTAGAACTTGCACTTAGAGGTAGCACACTACCACATCAGCAAGCACGGCCCCACCCCATTAGCACAACATTCCCCAACTGCACAGTTACGCGCAGTTGGGGAATGTTTATAGTTCAACTGATGCCAAACACGGCATCATCGCAAGCAGAGCTTACTTCACAACAACCTTCTTGCCACCCTTGATGTAGAGACCTGCGGGGAGCTTGCCGCTCACGCGCACGCCACTCAATGTGTAAGTGGCACCAGCCTTGGCATCAGTCTTGGCATTGTTGATGCCAGTAGCCATGCCAATACCATATTCAAGCGTTATGGCAGGAATATTGTTGCCCTCGGGGTCGAGGAAGTAGCCCTCGGGGATTTCGATAGTGTATATACCCTTCTCAGTCTGATTTACCGGAATAGTATATTTGCCCCAGTTGACATCATCGGCCAAAGCGTCAACGCGGTCAATCTGCTCACCATTCTTCTTGATGGTAATCATGCCTGAGCCAGTACCTACGCCGTCCGTTTCATAATCAACAAAGTCGATGGTCACATCGCCAAGGCTGGCTACTGTGCTGCCGTTCACAGGGTCGGTAGTGTAGTTCACCTCAACAGGTACGTCCTCACCCTTTACCGTGAAGAAACCCTCGTAAGACTTTGACACCACGCCATCAAACTGCTCGCCCGAAGTAAAGTAGCCTGCAGGAATGACGAGCGTGTAGCCGCCCTCCGCCTTGATAGGCTCCTCGAGCGTGAGGCGCATGGTGTTGGTAGTGGCAAAATAAGCCTTGTCGGTAGCTTCCTGGCCATACTTTGCAACAGCCTCCTCATAAGAGGCATTGTTGATGTAGTCAGCAATCTCCTGCACCTCGGGGTCGTCATATACAAAGGTGGCCGATACTACCGGCACATCAACGGTGCTGAGCATGTCGAACACGTGAGCCTCAGCAAGGTCAATGCTGCCAAGCCCTATCACATCGGGGGCAGTCACGTCAAACTGATAAAGCGAGTCAAGGTTCTCAGTAACACCCTGTACGGGCAATACGGTGAGTTCGGCACCATTATAGTCGAGCGTAAACTCGATGGCGCGCAGAGTATTCTCACGCAATCCGCTGTTGCCACGCACACGCTGGCCGTTCTGGTCCTCGGCCACCACGTTGATGGTTACAAAGCGGTCCTCAATGCCAGCAGCCGTTGTGGGGTCGATGCTGAGCACCCACTGGTTAGAGTATCCCTCGCTGTCGGGCTCAACAGCCTCGTAAGCGGTGAAAGGTATGAAGTCGCGCATCTGTCCACCGGCTATACCCGTCTCGTCCTGCTTAATCTTTACAAGACCGCTGTAGTTGAGCGTAAGCTTGAAGTTGTCGGCACTGCTGATGGTGCTGTCGGCCGGTGTAAAGCTGTCGAGCGTGATGTCGCTGTACACATAGTCGGGCTCAGAGCCTGCGAAGTAGAGCGTATCGCTGCCCACCACAATGTCGCGGTAGGGGTTGAAATTCTTGCCCATCTGCTGGTAGCCTGTCACTACCACGCGGTAGGTGTGGCCCAAATAGAGCTTGGTGTTGTCAGCACCCACCACCTGGCCTTCCCAGCCGGCGTCGGTGTGGTTTTCGATGTGCGTCTTAGTCACCACGTATGCCTCATCGCCCTCAGCAGCGTTAAGGTCGAACACATCATAGGTTACATACGAAATGCTGTCGTTGCCGGTCACGTTGTCGTAATTAGTAGTAATTACAACGGGGGCACCAGCCACAAATTCGCCAAGCGAGGCACCCTTCAAACTTACCGGTGCAGCCTCAGCCGAGGCCTGATAAGTCATGTCGAGCACGGCAAAGCCATTGTACTTGGCCGAGAAGAGCGCGCTGTAGTCCTTGCCATCGGCAGCCTTGAGGTCAATCAAGCTCATGTACACATTCCGCTTGCCGCTCACCTCGGCGGGCACAGGCACCGAAAGGGTGTAGGCACCATCAATGTCGGTGTCGGCAGTCTCGGTGCAAGCCTCCTTGGCCACTGTGGCCACCTTGGTGCTGCCATCGGTGTCGGTGTAGGTAAAGCGCACACCGCTAAAGCTGAACTTCTTGTAGTCGGTGGCATACACCTCAATCTGCTTGGTGTCGCCCAAACGGCTGCCGCTCTCGGGCATGATTTCGGTCTGTACGTTGACCGTCTCAACGCTATAGGGCATGCTGCACATAAATGTGCCGCGCGAGCCCGAACTGGCGGTATACACAGGGTTGCCTTTCTTGTCGCACACGCTGCTCACGGTGAGCAGCATCTTGTCGTACACGGTAGTAATGCCGAGCATGGTCTGCGGGGTGCGTTCCTTGTCGGTAAGGTCAATCACAAGCTTGTTACCCTCCACGCTGAACGGGGGCACCTCGGTGTAGCGTGCGCTGGCCTCAGCGCCCGAGCTGGTGTCGCCATAGTTGAGCGTCACCTTGCCGTCGGCCACCACAATGTCGCCGTCGAAGGTGAGTGTTACAATGCCGTCGGCATCGCCCTTGGCCCAGAACGAGCGGAAGGCGTGGTCGGTGCTGAAGTTGCTCTTCGACACCAGGGCCACAGGCTTGGCGCCGCACTTAAAGCTGGCAGTGAGCACACCGTCTGTGCCGTACTTCACACTTTCGTTGCCGCTGAGGCAAAGGCCCGACAGACGCACGCTGAAAGTGTCACCCTCCTTGAGTGTGCCGTTGGCCATGAGTGCGTACACAGGCTCCTTCAAGCTGAAGAACACTCTGTTGCTGTTGATATTGAAATCGATGGGCTTGCTCACCGAGCCGGCCACAATTTCTACCTTTGAGCAGCTTACCTGATTGCTGAAGCCAAACGAGCACTGCGATGTGCTGGTGCACATAATAGTGCTGCCCTCTTCGGGCACGGTGGTAGTGCGTTCAAGTGAGTTCTCTGTGTTGAAAGTGAGGGTTGAGGTCACAGTGTTGAGACCATCGTACATGAAGTACACTGTCTGGCCGGCTACCACGTTGAGGTTGTAGTAGAAGTGGAACACCGGCAGACTCTCCTGAATGTTATTGTACGATATTGGAGTCTGACACGCCGCGTCGCTGTAGGGAATGAAATTTCCCGTGCCCGAGCTGGTGACGGTCAGAATGCCGTCGGCAGTAGCAGTGTAGTGGCCGGTCGAAGTGTTGAGGCCTTTGAGTTCGTAAGCCTTGTTCAGTTCGAGCGCACCATACTCTACGGTGTCGGCAGCCTGTGCAGCCGACATGCCTGCCACAAGGAGCAGGCACAAGGCAAACACCCTGGTCAGGGCATGTGCCATGGTTGAGTAGATTTTACCCATACGGTTGAAATATTAAAGTTAATAATAATGTATGTATTGCGCATTGGCAGAATTAGTTGACGGGGCGACAGTTTGCCCTGGACAACAAACGTGCTTGGAGGCTGCTGAAAAAACCGACGCGGGACGCGTCGCCCCCATTAGAGCTAGCGTTTAGGGGTAGCGCTTAGTGGTAGCGTTTGGTGGTAGTGTTTGATGGTTGAAGAAACGCAAGCACTAATGGGGGCGACGCGTCCCGCGTCGGGCATTTTTCAGCAGCTTCGCTTAACTACAAACGTGCTTGACGAACTTACCTGTCAACCCGTCAACCAAATATGCTGTATTAGCCGTTAGCGGGGCAACCCAAGCAATAGTGCGCTTGTGCCGCCCCGCTAACTATATGTTAAAGTATAACCTTTTTGGTCACTACGCCATTGGCGGTGCTCACACGCACAATGGCCATGCCCGTGGCAGCAGGCGTGAGGGTGATGACACCCTTGCCGGCAGCCTGGGCGGCCATACGGCCGTCGATGGTGTACACCTGCACACGTGCATCGAGTGCCGAGGTCACTACCACGCGTCCCGCAGCAGCCGTCACGCTTACAGCGGCCGTAGTGTTGTCGTTCAGCACATCGTCTATGCCGTCAGGGGTTTCACCCTGCTTGGCATGGTAGGCGTTGATAAGCTTGTCGGTATTGCCGTCGAAGAGCATCACCACCACGCTGGTGGCAGCGGGGTTCTCCACTACATCGGGCACAGGTATGGTGAGGGTGGTGACACAAGGCTTGCCAGCCTCGATGGTGGCGGGCAGCAGTTCGGGTGTACCGGTGAAGGTTTCGCCATAGAAACCGCGCACCACGTGGTCGAAGGTGTAAGGCGTAACGGTGGCCATGCCATACTTGCCGCCTGCACCCCACTCACCTATTACGGGGTCGGACACTGACGAGAAGCCGTTTGACTGATAGCCCACAAGGCCATCTTCGAGCACTGCGGCAAACACCTTGAGGTTGAGGTCGGTGGCGTTGAGCGCATACTTCACGCTCACGGGCACCTTGAGGCTCTTGCCGTTGGCAGCAAGCTCGCAAGTGGCAGTGACCTCGGCCGGGGCCGGTGTGGCAAGCTGCTTCTGCACCTCGCTCTGCCATGTCACATCGTAGGTGGTGTTGTCGCCGGGCGTAAAGCTGTACTTGCCCGTGGTCTTGTCCTGTGTGATAGGATAAGTGATGTCGCCACGCTGAATGCAGCCCGAGGGCGCTGCGGTAAGGTTGAGGTAGGCTGCATAGCTTGTTACGCCAGCGCCCAACTGGTCGCCCGTGTAGCAGTGCAGGGCCATGGGAATGAACAGGTCGCCATAGGTCTTGTGCAAATTGTCAATGCCAAGTATGCCGAGCGGGCAGTTGGTGCAGCCCATGCCGGTAAACTCCTCGAGGGTGACACGCTTGACGGGCTCAAAGCTCAGGTTGCTGATGCTCTTGCTCACGGTGTTCTCCTTGTCGCCCAGCTTGAAGTCGACGCTGTAACGGTTAACCGTACCGATGGTGAGGGGCAGTGCCTTGGCAAAGCTGAAGGCGTGCTTGTCGCCCTTGGCCAGGCTGAGCCCGGTTTCGTCAATCTCGTCCACCACCTTGCCCTGGCCGTCCTTGAGGGTGAGGTGCAGGGTGTTGTAGGTTGTGCTGTCGTTAATGACAATGCTGCCCTTGATTTTGGCCGAGGTCTTGCCCACTACGGCATCTTCGGTGTCGAAGGCTGCAAAGAAGGGCAGGTCGTGTGTTACCTGTACGTCGTCGATGAACACGAAGCTCTGAGCCTCGTTTTGGTTGACAAAGGCTATGTACACGTTTTTGCCGGCAAACTGTTCAAGGCTGATGGTGTTCTCCTTCCAGTCGCCGTTGAGCTTGGCCTCGCTCTTGCCGGCCGACTCGCGCTCAAAGTATACCACGGTGCCCTCGCGCTTCATGCGGTCCACTATTTCGTCGTTGAGGGCTGAGTAGATGTTGTCGCAGGGCCACACCACCACCTTGAGGCTGTCATGGGCTGCCTTGCGGTAGCTCTGGCTCTTGAAGGTGAGGGTGCAGAGCTTGTCCATCACGTTAATTTGCGGTGTTACCAACCAGTCGTCGCTCGTGCCCTCGGGGGTGTAGAGCGAGGTTGATGCTGCCGAATAGCCAGTGGTGCCGTTGTCGTCGCGCACGGGCACCCACGCATAGGCATTGCCTGCTGCATTGAAGTTAAAGCCCTTGCTTTCGGCATCGGGGGTATTGGTGTCGCCGTCGTAAAGCATCACGTTGCCCACACCGTTGTCAAAGTTCTCGCTGTAGAGTATGTTGCTGTCGTATGATATTTCGCGCTCGTAGGCACCACGCAGATTGAGGGTGTCGGCTTTGTTGGCCGATGCGGCATTGCCGGTGATGTCGGTCACCACGCCGGCAGGCAGCACAATCTGGTAGTCAACGTCCTTGAGCAGGTTCTGCTGGGTGGCGGGATAAGCGTAGAGTTTTGAACCGTCGGCACCGAGCAGCAAGCTGGCCACGGGGGTATTGAGGCCCTTTTGGTAGAGCTGTGCGCGGGGAGAGTCGCCGGCAAGCTTTACCTCGGCATCGAAATTGAATGTCACAGGGCTGGTCGAGGCATCAATCTTGCCCAGTGCGCTGCCCTCCTTGGGCGATGTGGTCATTACCTCGAGCGGCACATTGGCACGGCCGTTGTAGGTGATGCGTATCTCGTCGTTGTAGCGTGTGGCGTCGCCCTTGATGCTGATGGCCTTGGCGGGAATTACAATTTCGTAGGGCATGCCATCGTTGGCCAGGTTGGCGTTGCGGAAACTGATGTTTACGCTGTAAGGGTCGGCGGCATCGGTCTGGAAACCAAATGCCTTGGCCACGGTAGCACCTCCACCCACAATGTCGTGCACCTCAATCTTGTTGGCCTGCATGAGTGTCTGCACGGTGCGCGTAAAGGTGAGCTTCATGGTGGTGAGCTTGGCAAAGGTGCTGCCGGCAGCCGGGCTGGCTGTGTATGCGCTCAGCAGGTTGGTGGTGGCGGCAATGTTGGAGAAGGGTTCGGGCAGGGTGATGACATAGCTGTCGGCCGAACCTGCCAGCACGCCGATGGTGCGTGAGTCGTCGCTGATGGCCACGGGGGTGCCCGAGTTGTCAAAGCCCAGTTTCTTCAGCACGTCGAAGTTGTAGTGCTGCTTCAAACCCTGGGTAAAGTTCACCCAGTAGTTGCCCGAACGCACACCAAAGTCGCGGTAGGGATTGCCGTCGGGACCTGCGGCATACACCTCACCATTGTTGTCAACGGCATAGCCGGCGTAGGCCTGGCTGTAGGTGTCGCTGTAGAAGGTGAACTCGTCCTTCTCTACATCGTACTTAAAGGGGCAGGTAAACTCGTCGGCGGCTTCGGCGGCAGAGCTGCTGCCGTTCTTGTCCAGATAGTAGGCCGAACCGGTCACATACTTGCCGTTGTTGCTGAGCAGTGCGCCCGATATGAAGAGCAGGTTGTTGGCCTTGGGTGTCCAGTCGTCGGTGTCGCTCTCGGTAAAGCCTATCACCTTGTAGCTCTGCTTGTCTACGTTGTACACATAATAGAAGCAGCCGCCGGGGTTGTCGCCCGAGGGCAGGTATGAGAACGACATGCAGCCGAGCACGGTCTTGCCATCGGCCGAGATGCTTACAAAGCGGTTCTGGCCCATGTTGGCGTGCGACATGTCCTTTTGTGGCAGATTGGCGGTGGCAATGGTGTCGCCGGTGGCAAGGTTCCACAGGGCGGGTTTTTCTTCGTACTCATTGTCGCTGGGGTAAACGGTACCCACGGCATAGCGGCCGTCGGGGGTGACCGAACTGATGGTGCCACCCAGACCGTTGTACTTTACAAAGTGCCATGCCTTGCTGTCGACCGTGTAGTAGGCGGGCTTGCTGTTGAGCGCACCCACCACCATGTTGCCGTCGTTGGTCACATCGAGTGCGGCACTCGACTTTACGGTGTCGGCCAGCAGCCCGTCGGTGAGCGACAGGCTCGCGGTGGTGCCAAGGTTTACCAGGCGTGCACCAATGCTGTACACGGTGGTTGACGCGCCGTCCTCGGCCTGTGCGCTGAAGGCGCCCCACTGACCGTTGTCGGACATGGCGTTCATGATGGCGCCGTCCTCGTACTTGAAGGTCTTGTACGTAGGCTTGGCAGTCTGCGTTTGTGCGCATACCGGCACGGCAAGTGCTGCCCCGGCAAGGCACACGAATAAGATTTTCCTCATGTAATGAATTGAATTATTGTTTTTGTGTAGTTTGTTATCCTGGTAATTGTAACTCTTAATATAAAATGCTGATAATGCGTTTGTTACATGCTGCAAAATTACGAAATAATGGATATTCTGCCGCACAAAAGTGCGCATAAACTTGCTTTTAATATATCATTTTGTCACAAAACGCATATATATGCGCTATTTATGCAACATTGGTGATAGTTTGCTCACCTCGGGAATTTGTGCATGGCGCGTGGTGCTGCCCTGGTGTGTGTGGCGCATCTGCGTTGATAACGCAAGCGCCAATGGGGGTGCCGCAGGGCGGCGCATGGCCGGAGCCGGGAGGGCGAAACGGTTGCGGGAGACAGAAATTTTCGTTTATCCGACGAAAATCTCTGTCTCCCGCAACTGTTTTTTCTACCTCCCGTAACAGGTTTTTCGGTCACCCTTAAACAGGCGAACGGACACAAGCGCCAAACGCAAGCTCTAATGGGGGCGACGCGTCTCGCGTCGGGGCATTTTTCAGCAGTCTCGTCTCGCGTCGGAGAAAAAGGCCATAAATAAAGGCTCACAGACAGCACTAATTACATGCCTGTCTGTGAGCCTTTGCCTTTATGCCCGACGCGAGACGCGTCGCCCCCATTAGAGGTTGCGTTTGGCGCTTGAGTCCGTTCGCGTATCCACGTTTTACCGGACTACAATATTAAAAGTATATCATTTCGCACCACTGTCGTGCGTCAGCGAGCATCTGTAATGATCACCGTCACCTCGCGTGCGCCATGGGCGCCAAACACAAGGGCCTGCTCAATGTCGGCCGTCTTGGAAGGGCCTGAGATGAAACAGCCAAAGGGGGCTGCCGTGGGGTCGGGCAACTGGTGGTAGGCCTGGTGCATGTTGCTCACAATATGATGCTTGCTGAGCACAATGACCAAGGCTTCGGCTATGAAGTAGATGGCGCGGTGGCGCACCGTGTCGGCTATCCAGCAACAGGCATTCTCGGCCACACCGAGGCCCGAGGCTATGATGGCCACATCGGTGCCGTTGAGCTGGCCGGGCTGCTCGACGGTGTCGGGGTTGAAGGGCTGGCCGGGCAGAGCCTCAGCACCGCTGAGGTTGGCCACCGTGTTGGCCACACGGGTTGCCTGGGGGTAGAGATTGGCCACAAGTTGGCCGACACTCTGGCCGGGAGCCAGCTCGAAGGCACGGCCGCCGGCTGCGGCAAGCGATGCCTTGAACTGCGCCACGGGGTCGGGATAGCTGACGGCCGATGCCTCGAGGGCAGTGAGGTCGGGACACGCAAATTGCTCGGTGGTGTGGGAGCGTATTGACTCCAATATGGTTTGTTTGCTACTTGTCATGACGTTGTTTGGTTTCGGCGTGGTACAAATCCTCAAAAGTCTTGCCCTTGAACTGTGGCATCTCGCGCTCGGCGCCCCAGGCGTTGAGGGCATTTTCAACCATGAAGTGTGGAATGTGGTTGGCCAGCGGCGCAAAGCGCAGGGCGGTGTGGTAGAGGGCGGGGTGCTCAAACATGAGCTTCATGCCGCGGCTCACAAGGTGCTTGCCCTTGCTCTCAGAGCCTGTGTCGCGCAGCTGCTGGCGCCAGCGGTATATTTGGTCGGCCAGGTCGACTTTGGCCGGGCACACGTTTTGGCACGAGTAGCACAGCGAGCAAGCCGACACGTTGTCCTTGTACTTGACGGGGTCGGCCACCATGCCTAAGTTGATGCCTATGGGACCGGGAATGAAGTAGGTGTAGGAGTAGCCGCCCGAACGGCGGTAAACGGGGCAGGTGTTCATGCAGGCGCCACAGCGCAGGCAGTTGAGCACCTGGCGATGGGCGGGGTTGGCGAGCAGACGGCTGCGGCCGTTGTCGACGATGATGATGTGCAGCTCGCCGCCCTGGCGGGGCGAACGGTAGTGTGAGGTGTAGGTGGTGGAGGGCTGGCCGGTGGCCGAACGGGCCAACAGGCGGGTGAACACGCCGAGGGCCTGGCGGCTGGGTACTATCTTTTCGAGTCCGAAAGCGGTTATTTGCAGGCGCTTGGTGCAGAGCGAGGTGCCCATGTCGGCATTGCCCTCGTTGGTGCACACCACACACTCGCCGGTGTCGGCCACTGCAAAGTTGGCACCGGTCATGGCGGCTTCGGCCTCGATAAACTTGCGGCGCAGGTTGCGGCGTGCCACATGGGTGAGGTAGGTTTGGTCGCAGTTGCCGGGTTCGCAACCTTCCATCTCGCGGGTGAAGAGTTCGCCTATCTCCTCTTTTTTCACTGCTATGGCGGGCAACACGATGTGCACGGGTTTGCGGTGCAGCATTTGCAGTATGCGCTCGCCAAGGTCGCTCTCGAGCACCTCGATGCCATGCGACTCGAGGTAGGGGTTGAGCCCGCACTCCTCGGCCAGCATCGACTTGCTCTTGACCAAGTGCTTGACGTTGTGGTCGCGGAGTATTTGCTCTACTATCTGGCAGTACTCGGCGGCGTCCTTGGCCCAGTGTACGATGGCGCCGTTGCGTGTGGCGTTGGACTCGAACTGGGTGAGCAGGGTGTCGAGGTGGGAGTTGCTGTATTGCTTGAGCTGGTGTGCGGCCTCGCGCAGCTGCTCCCATTCGGGCACCTGGTGGGCCATGCGGTCACGTTTTTCGCGCACAAGCCACAGGGTTTCGTCGTGCCAGGCGGCTTGCTTCTTGTTGCGCAGAAATTGTTTGGCTTGTTGTGCGTGTTTAGACATTTCCTGAAAGTATTTGTGCTATGTGCAGCGTCTTGATGTTGAGCCCCTCGCGGGCTATGATGCCGTTTTGGTGCATGAGGCACGAGCAGTCGGCCCCTACTATGTACTCGGCGCCGGTGGCCACGTGGCGCATCACCTTGTCGCGGCCCATCTGGCCCGACACGGCGTGCTCCTCAACGGCAAACATGCCGCCAAAGCCGCAGCACTCGTCGCGGCGCTCGGGCTCGACCACCTCGATGTCGCGCACCAGGCCGAGCAGGTCGCGCAGCTTGTTGACATAGGGCACGTTGCGCTCTGAGGGCGACGACAGGCCGAGCAGGCGCACGCCGTGGCAGCTGTTTTGCAAACTGACTTTGTGGGGGAAACTGACGTTGAGACTGGTGGGGCGTACGACGTCGTGTACGAACTCGCATATTTCGTACACGTGCTGCTGGCTGTGACACTGGTGGTCGGGCAGCAGGCGACCGTAGTGGTCGCGCACAAACGCCACGCATGAGGCCGACGGGCCCACCACGTAGTCGTAGCCGGCAAACACCTCTTCGAAGTGGCGCGCCAGGCCGGCGGCCTCGTCCTCAAATCCGGCATTGCCCATTGGCTGGCCGCAACAGGTTTGACGCTCGGGGTACACCACATCGACGCCTAACTGCTGAAGCAGGTGGAGCGAGGCCATGCCTACTTCGGGGAATACGGCGTTGACGTAGCAGGGTATGAATAAAGCTACTTGCATCGGGGGTAGTTTTTGTGTTGGTTGAGTTAAGTAAATCCGAAACTTCAGTTAAGTAATGGCACGCGCATGGGCACTCCTTATAGGGTGGTTCTAATAATTCTGAAATAGGGATTTGTGCGCTATCGGAAGTGTATTCTTGAAAGTTTGTGAGGGAGCATAGCGGGCTATGTGACCGAACAAACTTTCAAGAATACGCTTTCGAGAGCGTGCAAATCACATTTTCAGAATTGCAGAACTCTAAAAACAGAATTTTTAGAACCACCCTATATATATAGTATGCGCGGCTGAGCTACAAAATTAGCTATTTTTGGGCCGACGTGTGCCAAGGGGGTCATACTTTTCGCGGCTTGCAAATTTCATTAACACTCAGAGGGAGTGTTTTGCACAGTAACGACAATGTTTGCGCAAAGCACTGTTGGCACGTTTTTTGCACACACTGCTTTACATTTCTGCGTACATTTTGCAAAGTGTATGCTGCAAAACATGTTTTTAGCAGCAAGCATCAGCACAAATGTTGCATTAGGTTACAATTTTGTTGCGATGCAACATTTGTTGCCACCGATGCAACATTTATATTTGCACAAGGGTAGTGTGTATCAGTAGTTTTGCAACATCAAACGCCGGGTGGCATGACACAAATGTTACAAGCCCGGCAAGCAGTACAAACCTTTCTACACACACTATTTTTACCATGTACGCTAATAAACTACGGTTACACCGCGCAAGCCTCATCACCATGTTGGCAGCCGTTAGCGCGGGCGCTTTGGCGCAAACACCCGAAGCCGCCGACTCGGTGGCCGCAAAGGGCAATAAAGAGGAGGGCAACCGCAATGTGATGCTTAACGCAGCATCGGCCAACGGACCACGCGAAATTTCAATCGGACTGCCGGGCGGCGATGTGAATGTGCTCGAAAACGGGCTGCCCGTTGTGTTTAACTCTAACCCGCACAATGTGAACACGCACTGGCGCGGCGACGGCTCGCTGAGTCACTCCGGCCTGCTCAAAATTTCGGAGACGGCTATCACTACCGGTAACATTGGCTATGCCGTGAACTCGTTTGACCAACTTGGTACGGACAAGACCAAGATGTTTAACGGCACGCTTAACTACAACGCCAACCACTTTGGCAAACAGCAGTTCGACTTCAACCTCAACGGTGCCTTGGGCAAGGGGTGGTTCTACTCGGGCAGCGTGTATCAGAACTTTGACCCGGGCTCGTTCAAGCTGCGCTTTGCACAGTACCAGGACCGCACGGAGATATATAAGTTTGCTCTTACCAAGCTCTACAACGAGGGACGCGGACGCCTGTCGGCCGTTTACCACTACTCTAACTCACACTGGCTGTCGAATGCCACTACCGGCGCGCCTTTTATATATAATGGCGACGGCTCGGTGAGTGAAATTCCGGGCTTCAAGCTCGGCACGACTTCGTACCTGCCCAACGTGAGCACTATTCCCTACATGGACATGCGCACAGGCGAGGTGAAGACTATCTCGCTGTACGATGCTACCGCAAGCCGCGGCAACCAGATAACACTGCTCAACAATTACCGCTGGGACAACGGGCTGGAGTGGGACGTGCGCTTTAAGTATGACCACGCACTGGGCTCTTACCTGTATCAGACGCCGATGTCGCTGAGCGAGGTGCAGACTGCTGACGGCTATTACACCAAGGGGGCAGACGGCACGCTCTCGCCCTATGCCGGACACATGCAGAGCCGTATGTCGTGCTTTAACCGCGGACGCATTGACGAAACCTTCCTGACGTCGGAACTGAAACGTAAGCTGTCGAACATGACGTGGCGCGTGGGCATTGACCAATGGCACTATCACAACAATTATGCCTCGTGCACCACGATGTATGACCACACGGTGCAGGACACGCCCGAACTGCTGTATCACCCTGCTGCCCTGGCCGAGAAGAAGTATTACGGCTCTACGGCTTACTACAACTTTAACCAGAACGCTTCGGAATACTACAAGGGTGATGAGAACAAACTGGCCGTGTATGCCACACACGACTGGGACGTGACTCCGAAACTCAACCTCTACTATGGCGCACGCCTGGAGTGGCAACGCTCTAAGGGCGTAAACGCTGCCGTGCGCAATGCCGACGGCAAATATGTGGGACGCTTTGCCAACTACCACCTGGGTGCCACCGCTGCCGACGGCACCGTGATAGCACCTGCCGACTACAGCTATGACTGGCTGAACCAGGTGTACACCGCAGCGCTGACTTACAAGATTACACACGAGTTTGGCCTTACGGGCGACTTTACTTACAACACGCAGCGCCCGGCCATGAACTCCTTTGCACCGGCCGAATTGCCTAACGTGGGCAAAATAGCCATTCCGCTCGGACGCGCTGGTATCTACTACAACAACAAGTGGTTGAGCCTCACTTCGCTCTTCTCATACATTGCCAAGTCGAACAATAACTCTACGCTCAACCTTATCAACCCCAACAACCCGTCGGACATCAAGGCCTCGGCACTGACTTACGACATCAAGACGCTGGGCTGGACTACCGACGCTGTGGTGAAACCCTTCAAGGGCTTTGAGTTCCACTTCTTGTTCACTTATCAAAAGCCTACTTACAAGAAGTATGAAACGAGCGTGACCTTCAGCGATGGCACGGTGAGCGGCATCAATGCCACTGGCAACATTGTGACGGAAATTCCTAAGGTGCTTGTCGAACTCGACCCGAGCTATACTTTCCTGGGCGACGCCCTGAGGGTGTGGGCTTCATTCCGCTACTTCTCAAAGACCTACGCCAACATCAAGAACGCTTACTACTTTAACGGACGATGGGAGACGTTTGGCGGTGTTGACTGGAAGGTGAACCGCCACGTGCAACTGGGCTGCACGGTTATCAACTTCCTGAACCAGACGGGTGCCAAGGGCTCTATTGCCGGTGCCGAACTGGTGGACAAGGAGCAGGCCGCACAGTACAACGGCGCATGGATGGCGGGCTCGTATATCCGCCCCTTCACTGTAGAATTTGCTGCTAAAATTAACTTCTAACACATACCTCATCATGAAATATCTTTCTGCATCTATCATCATGGGCGCCGCCCTTGCGGCATCGTGCGCCTCAAGCAACGGCTCGTTCACACTCAACCAGCCAAGCGACACACTCACCATAGTAAATATCAACCATGCTCCCAAATACGCTATTCTGCCCATCGAGGAGGAGCAGCCCGAAGCACAAGTAATGCTCAACGGCACCCCGATGGACGTACGTCTGGCCGTGAACAAGGTGGACTACACAGTGCCCTTCCCACTGCACGCCGGGGCCGAAAAGGACTCGCTCGTTATCAAGAACCTGGCACGCAACGCCGTGGCTTGGAAACACATTGAGCTGGCCGACACTTTTGACACTGCCAACCGCGAAAAGTTCCGCCCCATCTACCACCACACACCTGCGTATGGCTGGATGAATGACGCTAACGGACTGGTGTACAAGGACGGTGAGTACCACCTCTACTTCCAGTACAACCCTTATGGCTCAAAGTGGGGCAACATGCACTGGGGACACTCGGTGTCGAAGGACCTCGTGCACTGGACACACGAGCAGCCGGCTATTGCACGCGACACCATGGGCCACATATTCTCGGGCTCGTGCGTGGTTGACCACAACAATACGGCAGGCTTTGGCAAGGACGCTATCATTGCTTTCTACACCTCGCACAAGAATCTGCCCGGCAACCACCAGCGCCAGCAGCAGTGCATAGCCTACAGCCTCGACAACGGTCGCACTTACACTAAATACGAGGGCAACCCCGTGCTTACACCCTTCGACGGGCTGGAGAATTTCCGCGACCCGAAGGTGTTCTGGTATGCACCGCAAAACAAATGGGTGATGATTGTGAGCGCCGACAAGAACATGCGTTTCTACGAATCGAAAGACCTTAAAAAGTGGAGCTACATGAGCGAGTGGGGCGCCGGTTACGGCCCGCAGCCCAACCAGTTTGAGTGTCCCGACTTTTTCGAGATGGCAGTTGACGGCAACGCACAGCACAAAAAGTGGGTGATGATTGTCAACATCAATCCGGGCTTTGCATACGGCGGCAGCGGCACCATGTACTTTGTAGGCCAGTTTGACGGCCACAAGTTTACGTGCGACACCGCACCCAACGATGTGAAGTGGCTCGACTGGGGCAAGGACCACTATGCCACAGTGACCTACTCCAACACACCGGGACGCATCATTGCCATGCCATGGATGAGCAACTGGCAGTATGCCAACCTCACGCCCACACAGCAGTTCCGCTCACAAAACGCACTGCCGCGCGAGCTCAAGCTCTACACGGCCGACAACGGCGAGCAACTGGTGAGCGCTGCACCGGTCAAGGAAACTGAGGCCCTGCGCAACAAGGCTACCGACCTGGGCTCGTTTGAGGGCGAAAAGCAGGCCAAAATTGACAACGAGGGCGCCTTTGAACTCGACTTCGACCTCCAGGCTGGCACAGCCGACAAGTGTGGCGTAGAAATTGCCAACGCCAAGGGCGAAAAGGTGAGCATCTATTACGATGTCAAGGCACAGCGCTTTGTGATGGACCGTGCCGAGAGCGGCATTACCGAGTTTGGCAACAAGGTGGAACCGCACCAGCTCGACAATGCACAAAGCTTGAAACGCTACAAAGAGGTGACTGTCAACTACCACAATGCCTTTGCCCTTGGCACCTGGGCCCCCGTGCCCGTCAAGGCCGACACGCACCACGTGCAAATATTTGTCGACAAGTCGTCAGTTGAACTCTTTGTGGACGGTGGCCGCATTGCCATGACCAACCTCGTATTCCCCAACGAACCATACAACCAGCTCCGCTTCTTTGGCGGCAAGGTGGCAAATGCCAAAGCCTACAACATCAAGTAGGCTGGCTATAAAGCTTTAGAACTTGGAGGTTAAAAGGGCTGCCACAGGCCATTCGGTGGCCCGCGGCTGAGCCTTTTAACCTCCTTGTCCTCTAAATTCTGCCCCATTCCTTCCCCCAACAATCTCTCATCTCATGAAACAGAAATCTATCATATTGGGCATCATCATGCTCTGCTTCTTTGCCATGGGCTTTGTCGACCTTGTCGGCATCGCTTCCAACTACGTAAAAGCAGACCTCGGGCTGAGTGACACCGAGGCCAACCTATTTCCCTCGCTCGTATTCTTCTGGTTCCTTATATTCAGCGTGCCGACCGGTGTGCTCATGAACAAGATTGGGCGCCGCCGCACAGTGGTGCTGAGTCTCATAGTAACCTTTGCATCATTGCTCATGCCCCTGTTTGGCGAGGGCTACACACTGATGCTCGTGTCATTCTCGCTCCTCGGCATTGGCAACGCCATCATGCAAACATCGCTCAACCCCCTGCTGAGCAATGTGGTGACGGGCGGCAACCTGTCGAGCGTGCTCACCTTTGGCCAGTTTGTCAAGGCCATAGCCTCGTTCCTCGCCCCCATCATCGCCGCATGGGGTGCCAGCCAAAACGCCTTCGGGCTGGGTTGGCGTGTACTCTTCCCCATCTACATGACCATTGCCATCATAGCCACCCTGGCGCTTGGTGCCAGCCGTGTTGACGAGGCCCCGGCCAACCGCGCCTCGGGTTTCAAGGCCTGCTTTGCCTTGCTGGCCAACCCCTTTGTGCTGCTCTGCTTTGTGGCCATCATGTGCCACGTGGGCATCGATGTGGGCACCAACACCACAGCGCCCAAACTCCTGCAGGAGCACCTTGGCCTCACACTCACCGAAGCCGGATTTGCCACGAGCCTCTACTTCATATTCCGCACGGCGGGCTGCTTCCTCGGCGCATTCATTCTGCGCAAGGTGAGCGAGCGCACATTCTTTGCGCTGAGCGTAGCGCTGATGGCAGTAGCCATGGCAGGCTTCCTCACGCTGCACTCACGAACGGCCCTCTACGTGTGCATTGCCCTCGTAGGTTTTGGCAACTCCAACATCTTCCCCATCACCTTTGCCCAAGCCCTTAAAGCCTGCCCCGACAAGCAGAACGAGGTTTCGGGCCTGATGATCATGGGCCTCTTCGGTGGCACCGTGTTCCCCCTCGCCATGGGCTATGCCAGCGACGCCGTGGCCAGCCAGTGGGGCGCCGTAGCCGTAATGGCCGCCGCCGTGCTCTACCTTGTATATTACACCACCCGCATTAAAGCATAATCTACTTACCTCAACAACCATATCACCATGCAACAATATGTAATAGGACTCGGCGAAGTGCTGTGGGACGTGCTGCCCACAGGCAAGCAAATAGGCGGTGCACCCGCCAACTTCGCCTTTCACGTATCACAATTTGGTCTGCCCGTGCGCGTAGTGTCGGCCATAGGCAGCGACGCGCTGGCCACCGAAACACGCAACGTGTTTGCCGAACGCCACCTCGAGGCTATCATGCCCTCGCTGCCCCAGCCAACAGGCACCGTCATAGCCGAGATTGACGAGAGCGGCGTGGCCCACTACACCTTCCCCGACAATGTGGCTTGGGACAACATACCCTTCACCCCCGAAATGGAGGCCATGGCGCGCCAAACGCGTGCCGTGTGCTGGGGTTCGCTTGCACAGCGCAGCGAAGTGTCGCGCCAGAGCATTCTGCGCTTTGTCGACACCGTGCCCGACGGCCCCGGCCAGTACAAGATATTCGACATCAACCTGCGCCAGAACTTCTACACCCGCGAGGTCATCACCGAGTCGTTAGAGCGCGCCAATGTGCTTAAAATCAACGACGAGGAACTCGTGGTAGTGGCCCGCATGTTTGGGTTGCAAGGCACCGACCTCGAGGCCAAGTGCCGCACCCTGCTCACCGACTACCACCTCGACATGGTCATACTCACCTGTGGCGAGAACGGCAGCTACATATTCACCCCCGCCACCCCCGACTGCCCACTGGGCGGCACCTCGTTCATGGAGACACCGCGCGTTGAGGTGAGCGACACCATCGGTGCAGGCGACTCATTTACCGGCACTCTTGTAGCATCGCTCATCGAGGGCATGCCCGTGCGCCAGGCCCATGCCCGCGCCGTCAAGGTGAGTGCCTACGTGTGCACCCAGCCGGGCGCCATGCCCATACTGCCCGACAGCGTCAAGCAAGGGTAGCCACACATTCCGCTTTTGATTTTACCAACCAAAGCCTTGCAGCAGGAGCCACGTGCCCCGGCCGCAAGGCTTTTTTATTGTAGCAAAAGCCATGCCAACGCACCCGCCCGCAGCCCCCGCCCGCTGTCACAATATATGTTACATAACATACCGCCAAAGCCTTGCACTCCAACCAAAAGCCCGTACCTTTGCACATCGGAGGGAGAGCCAAACGCAGCGAGCCTTTTTGCCCGCTGCGCCCGCGCCCGTTAACCACCGCACATATCTATAATACTGACAACACCGACACACAACCTGCTTACTGCATGAAACACCTTCTCTACACACTTGCCATAGCCAGCGGCAGCCTGCTGGCCCTCAACGCCAATGCCAAGGTGGGCGACCTCCTGCCCCGTCCACACCAAATTGAGCTCACTGCCGGGGCCGCACCGTTTGCCCTGCAGCGCACCGTGGCCATCACCGACCCCACCGGCTGCACCTATCTCAAGAACTTTTTCACCGCCAACGGCTGCACCATTGCCGCCGCGGGCGAGAGCGCTGCCGCCACAGTCACCGTCACCCTGGCCAATGCCATCGAGGGCGCCTACGACTACGAGGTGGCCAACTTCCCCAACGAGGGCTACAAGCTTAGCATCACCGCCAACGCCATCAACATCACCGCTGCAAGCCCCACCGGCGTGATACGTGCCGCACAGACGCTGCAACAACTGGCCGAGGGCTACACCGACACGGGCGCACCCGCCGCCCTCGAGGCCCTCAGCATGACCGACTGGCCCGCCTTCAAGGTGCGTGGCTGGATGCAGGACGTAGGCCGCTCATTCCTTTCGGTCGACGAGTTGAAAAAGGAGATCGACCTCTACGCCCGTTTCAAGGTGAACGTGTTTCACTGGCATCTGACCGAAAAGATAGGCTGGCGTTTCGAGGTAAAAGCCTACCCGCAACTCACCAGCTACACCAAGGGTGTGCGCTACCCCGGCCAGTACTACACCCAGGAGCAGTGCAAGGAGGTGGAGGCTTATGCTGCCGAGCGCGGCATCACCGTCATACCCGAAATTGACATGCCGGGCCACAGCGACGTGTTCAAGAACGCCATGGGCTTCGACATGCAAACCGACGAGGGCAAAAAGGCTCTGAAAGTCATACTCAAAGAGGCCGCCGAGGTATTTTCCAAAGCCCCCTACATACACATTGGCGGCGACGAAGTGACCATCAAGGACGGCTTCCTCGAGGAGATGACCGACTTCGTGCGCAACACGCTGGGCCGCAAAGTGGTGCTTTGGAACAAGCTCAACAACAAAGCCGTGACCAAGGACATAGCCGACATGACACAAATGTGGGCCACGAGTGGCACTGCCGTAAAGGGACTGCCCAACATCGACTGCCGCTACAACTACATCAACCACTTCGACGTCTACGCCGACCTCGTGGGCATCTACAAGAGCAACATCTACTATGCCGACAAGGGCAACCCCGACATTGCCGGCACCATATCAGCCGCATGGAACGACACCAAAGTGGCCACCGAAGACGACATCATACGCCAAAACAACCAATACGCCAACGTGCTGGCCTCGGCCGAGCGCGGCTGGATTGGCGGCGGCAAGCAATACATCGAGGCTGGCGGCACCCGCCTGCCCAACACAGGCGAGGAGTACGAGGAGTTTGCCGACTTTGAGCGCCGCTTCCTGTTTCACAAAGCACATTCGCTGCAAGGCGCGCCCATTCCCTACGTCAAGCAGAGCAACATACGCTGGCGCCTGACTGAGCCTTTCCCCAACGACGGCGACGCCACCAAAGCTTTCCCGCCCGAACAGGCCGCCAAACTCGATGCCGTGATGCCCACCACCTACAGCTACAACGGCACAGACTATGCCGCCAAGCAAGTGACCGGTGGCGGCGTATACCTGCGCCACATCTGGCACGGCACCGTGCGCGGCGTGCTCAACAATCCTGCCAACAACCAGACGTGCTACGCTTGGACCTACGTATACTCGCCAGTGGCACAGGACGCCGGTGCGCAAATTGAGTTCTACACCTACTCGCGCTCGGGCAGAGACAAGATGCCACCGGCCGGCAAGTGGGACCGCCGCGGCTCGCAAGTGTGGCTCAACGGGCAGGAGATTGCAGCACCCACCTGGCAACAGCCCGACAAGGACATACCGCAGGACAACACTACACTGGGCCTGACCAACGAAAACTTTACCGCACGCCCCGTGGTCAAGGTTCACCTTAACGAGGGATGGAACAAGGTGTTCCTAAAACTGCCACACGCCAACTCGGGCGGCACCGCACGCGACAAGTGGCAGTACACCTTTGTGCTGACCGACACCGAGGGCAAGAATGCGCTCGAGGGCATCACCTACTCGCCCGACCGCACACTCGACCCCTTCACCGAGGACCCCACACCCGACCCGCGCCCCAAGGCAAGCAACGACAGCATAGCCTACTGGTACCAGTTCAACACGCCCTTGCGCGGCAACCGCTACCCCACCTCACAGGGTGCCGGACAACCCATCGTGGGCAACACCACCGCCACCAAAGCATCGCAGTGGAAGTTCGTGGCACGTACCGACAACGCCAACTCTTTCGACATCATCAACCGTGCCGACAGCACCTACATATCGCCCGCCTCAGCCAACAACAAGGCCCTCAACACGGCCAAGGAGCGGCCCACAGCCGGTTGGCAAATAAAGGAGGCCGACACCGAAGGCTACTTTATCATATTTAGCGGCACGTCGCAATTCAACCAAACTACATTCTCGCCCTTCAGCGTATACAACTGGGGTTACAACACCAACGTCAAGCCTAACGACTACCGCACCGACGACGCCGGCTGCCAATACAGTTTCAAACTCGTCAACACCGAGCTAATCAGCCCCGAGCCTCAGCCCAACGGCAGTCCCACGCTGAGCAACGCCACCACGAGCCACTACTACAAGTTCAGCTCGGCACGCTTCCCCAACTACTACCCCACCTCGCTGGGCGAGGGACAGCCCGTCACAAGCCGGACCGACGCCAGCACACAAGCCTCGGAATGGAAATTTGTAGACCGCACCGACGGCACCTTCGACATTGTCAACCGCCACGACGGCCTTTACATATCGCCCGCATCAAGCAACAACACTGCCCTCAACGCGGTGGCCGCACAGCCCGAAGCGGGTTGGAAACTGCTCGACAGCGGACAATCGGGCTATTTCATATTTGTGAGCGATGCCAACCATGCCGAAATCAACCAGACCAAAGCCAAAGAGGGCTACAAGCTCTACAACTGGGGCTACGGCTCAAAGACCAACGGCGAATACCGCTTCGACGACAACGGCTGCTGGTTCAGTTTCAGCCCCACCGAAACTGTCGACAACACTGCCACCGGCATAGGCGCCATCACCACCGCCACCACCCCCGAACAATGGTACGACCTCAGCGGCCGACGCGTAGCACGCCCCACCAAGGGCCTCTACATATCGAGCAAAGGCCGAAAGGTGGTACGGTGATTAACTTAGCGCTGTAAAAGAAACGCAAGCACTAATGGGGGCGACGCGTCCCGCGTCGGGATAATGAAAGAAAAGAATACAAACTCTACTAAATAACAGCTGCACTTTCCCCGACGCGGGACGCGTCGCCCCCATTAGTGCTTGCGTTTCTTCAAGCAACAAACGCTAGCACCCTCCACCAAACGCTACCACCAAACGCTACCTCTAATGGGGGCGACGCGTCTCGCGTCGGGCATTAAAGCAAAGGCTCACAGACAAGCGTGTAATTAGTGCTGTCTGTGAGCCTTTGTTTCGTGTATAAATGCTGCATTTTCCCGACGCGAGACGCGTCGCCCCCATTAGTGCTTGCGTTTTTTACAGCGCTAAGCAATTAACGAGCCACGCTACTGCATCAGCCCATTAGCATATTAACAACATATTGTAACACATTAGCACATTAAAAAAGCGTCAGTCCGCACAACCACCCTACCCATAAATACATTAACTTTGCACCCGTGAATAAAGAATGCGTGGGTGCAAAGTTTTTTTGCCTCCCCACCCCAAACACACCCCTAATGCAACAATGACAAGCGCAACAACCGAAAAACAGCGCGAGCGCCAAATATTCCGCGTCACGCTATGGGGCAGCGTAGTAAACTTTTTGCTGCTCGTTTTCAAATTTGTAGCCGGCATAGTAGGCGGCAGTGCAGCCATGATAGCCGATGCCGTACACTCACTCTCCGACTTCATTACCGACGTAGTGGTCATACTCTTTGTGCGCATATCAGGCAAACCCTGCGATGCCGACCACGACTTTGGCCACGGCAAATACGAGACCCTCGCCTCAACCCTTATAGGCCTCATGCTCATGGCCGTAGGCATAGGCATACTGTGGAGCGGCGCCACCCAGATAGTGCACGTGTGCCAAGGCCACACACTTGCCCAACCCGGCATGATAGCCCTTGTAGCCGCACTCCTCTCAATAGTGTCCAAGGAGCTCATCTACCAATGGACCGCCCGCGTAGGCCGCCGCGTAGAGTCGCAAGCCGTCATAGCCAACGCCTGGCACCACCGCAGCGACGCCCTGTCGAGCATAGGCACCGCCGTAGGCATAGGCGGCGCCATTGTGTTAGGACCCGAGTGGCGTGTGCTCGACCCCATAGCCGCCGTAGTAGTGAGCGTGTTCATCATCAAGGTGTCTGTGCAACTGTTTGTGCCCAGCATACAGGAATTGCTTGAAAAGTCGTTGCCCGAAGCCGACGAGTCGTTCATCATCAACACCATACTCGAGCAGCCCGGTGTGAGTGCGCCCCACAATCTGCGCACCCGTCGCATAGGCAGCAACCGCGCCATCGACGTACACTTCCGCATGGACGGCAGTACCCCCCTGGTGGAGGCGCACCACGCCACACGTCAAATTGAGGCCCGCCTGCGTGCCAAGTTTGGTCCGCAAACCATCATCACCACCCACGTTGAGCCGCTCAAGTAGCGGCAGCAGCGGATTGGTTTATCAGTTACGGGAGAGCGTTTTTTCAATAACGGGAGAGCGGATTTTCAGTTAATCTGACTGAAAATCCGCTCTGTCGTTATAGGAAAACGCTCTCCCGTTGTGCATAAAACGCTACCACAAAACGCAAGCTCTAATGGGGGCGACGCGTCTCGCGTCGGGATAATAAAAGAAAAGAATACAAGCTCTACTAAATAATAGCTGCACTTTCCCCGACGCGAGACGCGTCGCCCCCATTAGTGCTTGCGTTTCTTCAAGCAACAAACGCTAGCACCCTCCACCACCAAACGCTACCACAAAACGCAAGCACTAATGGGGGCGACGCGTCTCGCGTCGGGATAATGAAAGAAAAGAATACAAGCTCTACTAAATAATAGCTGCACTTTCCCCGACGCGAGACGCGTCGCCCCCATTAGTGCTTGCGTTTCTTCAAGCAACAAACGCTAGCGCCCTCCACCAAACGCTACCACAAAACGCAAGCTCTAATGGGGGCGACGCGTCCCGCGTCGGGCATTAAAACAAAGGCTCACAGACAAGCGAGATATTAGTGTTGTCTGTGAGCCTTTGTTTCGTGTATAAATGCTGCATTTTCCCGACGCGGGACGCGTCGCCCCCATTAGTGCTTGAGTTGGGAGCTTGAGTGCAATAGCGTCGCCCCCATTAGAGCTTGCGTTGGGTGCTGAGTCCGATAGTATGTTTACACAGCGATCTTTACTTTACATCGCCCACCTTGATGAGGTATTCGGCAATCTGTACGGCGTTGAGGGCGGCACCCTTGCGTATCTGGTCGCTCACGAGCCAAAGGGTGAGGCCGTTGGGGTTGGCCAGATCCTTGCGAATACGACCTACATATACGGGGTCCTTGCCGGCCAGGAAGAGGGGCATGGGGTACTCCTTCTTTTCGGGATTGTCCATCAGTACCAGACCGTCGCCACCCGATATGGCCTGCTTTACTGTGTCAATGTCGAGGGGTTGCTCTGTCTCCACCCAGATGGCCTCAGAGTGAGAGCGGAGCGAGGGCACACGCACACAGGTGGCTGAGGTGAGCACGTCGGAGTGCATGATTTTGCGTGTCTCGTTATACATCTTCATCTCCTCCTTGGTGTAACCGTTGTCTTGGAACACGTCGATTTGTGGAATGACGTTGAAGGCCAGCTGGTAGGCAAACTTGTTGACGGTGACGGGCTGTCCGGCCAACACCTGGCGGTACTGCTCCACCAGTTCGTCCATGGCAGCCTGGCCAGCACCGCTCGCGGCTTGGTATGAGGCCACGTGCACACGCTTGATGTGGCTCAGGTTCTCGATGGCCTGCAGTGCCACCACCATCATGATAGTGGTGCAGTTGGGGTTGGCAATGATGCCGCGCGGACGTGTGAGGGCGTCCTTGGCATTGCACTCAGGCACAACGAGGGGCACTTCGTCGTCCATGCGGAAGGCCGAAGAGTTGTCAATCATTACGGCGCCATACTTGGTGATGTCGGCGGCAAACTCCTTTGAGGTGCCGGCACCGGCTGATGTAAAGGCAATGTCAACGTCCTTAAAGTCGTCGTTGTGCTGCAGGAGTTTAACAGTGTACTCCTTGCCGCGGAAGGTGTATTTGGTGCCTGCGCTACGGGTTGAGCCGAAGAGCAGCAAATTGTCGATAGGGAAATCGCGCTCGGCCAGCACGCGCAGAAACTCTTGGCCTACGGCGCCGCTTGCGCCAACGATTGCTACGTTCATATTGCTTGTGGTGTGTTTTATGCCGCCAAACTGTGGTTATTGCTTTCATCACAACCCGCACAGCGGGGCGGTATGTTACATTTTGTAATTGTCTGTTTTATGATTGGTTGCATAACGTCAGCCGACGTTAGGTGTGCAAATGTACAACATTTTTTGCTATTTTTGGTCAGTCCGTCCTATTTGTGCGCGTCAGTTGGCAGTAAATGGCGGTTTTTTTCGCAACTTTGCAGCATCATACACACATTTTATGCCTTTTATTGGGCAAATCTAATAATTACAGACCTTGATAACAGACCCTACCTGGATATTCCTCATTGTGCTGGGCATCATACTCTTTGCGCCCATGCTGCTCGACAAGTTGCGCGTGCCCTCGATAGTGGGCATGATATTTGCCGGCGTGCTCATCGGCCCCCACGGGTTCGGTGTGCTTGAGCGCGACACCAGCTTTGAGCTGTTTGGCAAGGTGGGGCTTTACTACATCATGTTCCTTGCCTCGCTCGAGATGAACCTGCAGGACGTGCAGCGCATCAAGGGGCGTGCCGCCACGCTCGGTTTGCTCAGTTTTGTCATACCGATGGGCATTGGTTATGCTGCCAACTCGATGTTAGGCTATGGTGCGGCCGCTGCGGTGCTGATGGCCGCCATGTATGCCTCGCACACGCTGATAGCCTACCCCATTGTGCTGCGCTACGGCCTGTCGCGGCTCGACAGTGTGAGCATAGCGGTGGGTGGCACCATAGTGGCCGACACGCTCACGCTGCTGGTGCTTGCCGTGGTGGGCGGTGTGTTTAAGGAGCACGTGACGGGGCTTTACTGGCTGTGGCTGTTGGTCAAGGTGGTGGCGCTTGGCGGCATAATCATATATAGCTTTCCGCGCATAGGGCGGTGGTTTTTCCGCCGCTACGACGACAGCGTGGTGCAGTATGTGTTTGTGCTGTGCCTGGTGTTTCTGGGTGCGGGCCTGATGGAGTTTGTAGGCATGGAGGGCATATTGGGTGCCTTCCTGGTGGGCCTTGTGCTCAACAGGCTTATTCCGCCCTCGTCGCCCCTGATGAGCCACATCGAGTTTGTGGGCAATGCCTTGTTCATACCCTTCTTTTTGATAGGTGTGGGCATGCTCATCAACCTTGGTGCGCTGGTTGAGCACGAGGGTGCCATAGTGGTGGCCGCCGTCATGGTGGCGGTGGGGCTTGGCAGCAAGTGGCTGGCTTGTTTTGTCACACAGAAGGCTTTTAAGATGAGCCTTGGCGAACGCCGCCTGATGTTTGGTCTTACCGGCTCGCGCGCTGCGGCCACACTGGCGGTGGTGCTTGTGGGCTACAAGATAATACTGCCCGACGGCAGCCGTCTGCTTGGCGATGATGTGCTGAACGGGGCCATGGTGCTCATACTGGTGACGTGTGTGGTAAGCTCGCTCATTACCGAGAACACGGCGCGCAAGGTGGCTGTGGCGCAACGCTCGGCCGCCACTGTCACTACGGTTGTGGCCCAGCCGGCGGGCAAGGCTCCCGACCGCATACTCATGGCGCTGCACAACCCCTCGATGGTGCAGGCGCTGGTTGACCTGTCGCTCATGCTGCGCACGCCGCACTCGGTGGCGCCCATCATAGCGCTCAATGTGGTGCTCGACAACAATCCCTCGGCGCGCCAGTCGGGCGAGGAGCAGCTTGAACACGCGGTTAAGCTGGCTGCTGCCACCAACATGCGCATACAAACGTACCAACGCTGGTCGGTGAATGTGGCGAGCGGCATATCGCACACCATCAAGGAGCGTGCGGTGAGCGACCTTGTGCTCGGACTGCACCAAAAGGAGCGCCTGTCTGACACCTTTTATGGCAAGTTGAGCACCGACCTGCTTGGTGCCGTCGACCGCCAGATATTTATATTCCGTGCCACAATGCCGCTCAACACCATGCAGCGCATACAGTTGCTCGTGCCGCCCAAGGCGGAGTATGAACAGGGCTTTGGGGGCTGGCTCGACCGCATAGCCTTGCTTGCGCGCCAGCTTACGTGTGGCATCAATGCCTACTCTACGGCCGACACGCTGACGGCGGTTGAGCACTATGTGGGCAGCAAGCACAATGGGGTGCCTTTGCTCGGCACGGAGTACCGGTCGTGGAACGACCTTGTGCCCCTGGCCCATAACGCCCGCACCGACCACCTGGTGGTGTTTGTGTGTGCGCGGCGCGGCACCATCTCATTCCACAACTACCTCGACCGCCTGCCCGACCAGATTGAGCGTTACTTTTCGTCGCGCAACGTGCTGATGGTTTATCCGCAGCAACCGTTTACGAGGCGCAGTTAGTGGTAACGGGGCTTACGCCAAAGCGGCCTGCGGTGAGTACATTCACCGCAGGCCGCTTTGCTTGGCGCCTTGACACAAAAAAAGCAGTCAGCTGCGTGAACAACTGACTGCCGTACAATTCAAAGTCGGGGTGACTGGATTCGAACCAGCGACCACACGCCCCCCAGACGCGTACTCTAACCGGGCTGAGCTACACCCCGAATTGCGAGTGCAAAAGTACGCATTTCCTCTTAACCTGCAAACTTTTACCGCATTTTTTTGTGTAAAAACCGCAATTACCGCGTCTTTTTGCCGCATTTTGGGGCAAAAAGAGTAACTTTGCGGTGTTTGCTACCATTGATTAGTTGACGAGGGGGCGATGGGTTTACGAGACATTGCCACCTGGTAAGGCCTCAACGCGCTGCAAGAAAACGCAAGCACTAATGGGGGCGACGCGTCCCGCGTCGGGGTGGAGAACGGAGGAAAATGCGAACTTTGCTAAATAATAGCTGCATCTTTTCCCGACGCGAGACGCGTCGCCCCCATTAGAGGTAGCGTTTGGTGCTTGAGTCTGTTCGTATGTTTACTTTTCGCCGAACAGCAACAACAATGAACAAATGCTGCATCTTTTCCCGACGCGGGACGCGTCGCCCCCATTAGAGGTAGCGTTTGGTGCTTGAGTCCATTCGCACGCCCCCGGCTCTGCCAACACGCACGCATATATATTATATATAAAGATACTATGGAAGGACCCACCACATATTCGCCCAATCTGCCTGCCACGCTGCGGGCCACCATCAATCTGCCCTCGTCGAAGAGCATCAGCAACCGTGCCTTGCTGCTCTGCGCGCTGAGCGGCCCCGACTCGAGTGTGGAGCGCATGTCGAACTGCGACGACACCTATGTGATGTGGCGTGCCCTGACGCAACGACCTGCCACGGTGGACATCATGGCCGCTGGCACCGCCATGCGCTTTATGACGGCCTACTTTGCCATTTGCCGTGGCGAGGAGCACACCATTACCGGCACTGAGCGCATGCGCCAACGCCCCATCAAGGTGCTTGTTGACGCTCTGCGGCAGTTGGGGGCCGACATCAGCTATGTGGACAACGAGGGCTATCCACCCCTCCACGTCAAGGGGCGCAGCTTGCAAGGCGGCCGCATCAGTTTGCCCGCCAGCGTGAGCTCGCAGTACATATCGGCCCTGCTGCTTGTGGCGCCCACCATGGCCCAGGGCCTTACGCTCGAACTTGTGGGCGACATCATATCGCGCCCCTACATCAACATGACGGTGAGCATGATGCGCACCTTTGGGGCCGACATTGAATGGACTGACGCGCACACGCTGCATGTGGCACCACACGCCTACCTGAGCGATGTGATATACCCGGTGGAGAGCGACTGGAGCGCGGCCTCGTACTGGTATGAGATGATGGCGCTCACGCCCGATGCCGGTGCCACCATCACACTGCCCTGGCTCTACAAGGAGAGCTTGCAGGGCGACAGTGCCGTGAGCCGCTACTTTGAGCCGCTGGGTGTGCACACGGCCTACGACACTGAACACGAGCTTGTGGTGCTGACAAAGTGTGCCGACGCGCTGCTGCCCGAGGGCCAGACTTATGAGCTTGACCTGATTGGCCAGCCCGACCTGGCGCAAACGCTGGTGGTGACCTGTGCCATGCTGCGGCGCCCGTTCAGATTTAGCGGACTGCGCTCACTGCGCATCAAGGAGACTGACCGCATGGCGGCCTTGCAAACCGAACTGGCCAAGTTTGGCATTGCACTGGGCATTGAGGCCGACGATGTGCTCTACATTGACAGCTACGCCGATGGCACGCCCCACTACAACGGCCAACCCATTGCTACCTATCACGACCACCGCATGGCCATGGCTTTTGCACCGGCTTCCATGGTGTGTGAGGGGGTACAGATAGCCAACCCCGAGGTGGTGAGCAAGAGCTACCCGCGCTACTGGGAGGACCTTGAAGGATTAGGTTGACGGGGTGACGGGGTGACGGGGCTGCAGAAAAATGCCCCGACGCGAGACGATGCTGCTGAAAAATTCCCGACGCGAGACGCGTCGCTCCCATTAGTGCTTGCGCTTCTTCAAGCATCAGACACTACCACCAAGAGCTACCACCCAACGCTACCACTAAGCGCTAGCACTAAACGCTAGCACTAATGGGGGCGACGCGTCTCGCGTCGGGCATTTTCCTGCAGCCTCGTCTCACGGGAAGATATGCAGCTATTATTAGTATTAGCAGTAGTAGCGCTCGTATTTAACTCTTATCTCTATCCCGACGCGAGACGCGTCGCCCCCATTAGTGCTTGCGTTTCTTCGCAGCGTCTTTTATTGCGGAACTCAATCCGAAACTTCAACAACTTATTATCACCATGCAAATATTGTTACTCTCGCTCCTCGGCCTTTGCCTTGTGGCCCTTGTGGCCGGCTGGCTGCGCAACCGCACGCTGCAGGCCAAACTGCGCCGTGGCGAAATAAGCGAAATGCCCCACATACGCAAGCGCCCCGAGGGGTGCTGCGGCAAACACGCTGTGTGCGAAAAGGAGCAGCTCATGGCCGACGCGCTGGCTCCCGACATTGAATACTTTGACGATGAGGAGCTTGACGCCTACAAGGGGCGTGCCTCAAACGCTTACTCTCCCGACGAGGCTGCGCAGTTTGAGGAGGTTATGACAACCATGCGCCCCGACGAGGTGGCGGCTTGGCTGCGCTCACTGCAACTGCGCGGCATTAACCTGCCTGACGAGCTGAAAGACGAGGCTATCATGCTGGTGGAGGGATAGGCCGACGCTTTTTGCACCACTTTACTTTGCAATATCACTCAGTTTGCACTATCTTTGCAGAAAATAGGCTGCACCTCGGCATAACACCCAAACAATAGCTGAGGTTCTGCTCTCAGTTTGCACAACAGCAGCCACACAACACACGTAACATTCACAACAAACACTGACAATATGCTCGACGTAAAGAAATGCCTCAGCGACAGCGAGGAGAAAATGGACATGAGCGTGATGCACCTCGAAGACACGCTCGCCCAAATCCGTGCCGGCAAGGCCAACGTACATATCCTTGACGACCTGCGCGTCAACTCATACGGCTCTATGGTGCCCATCAACAATGTGGCAGCCATCACTACCCCCGACTCACGCACCATCGCCATCAAGCCTTGGGAGAAGAATATGTTCCCCGTTATTGAAAAGGCTATCATCGACTCTACCATCGGCATCATGCCCGAAAACAACGGCGAGGTTATCCGTCTGGGCATCCCTCCCCTCACCGAGGACCGACGCAAGCAGCTCACCAAGCAGTGTGCCAAGGAGGCCGAGGAGGCTAAAGTGGCCATTCGCAACGCACGCCGCGAAGGCATCGACAAACTGAAGAAAGCCTTGAAGGACGGTCTGCCCGAAGACGTGGAGAAGGACGCCGAGGCTAATCTGCAAAAGATACACGACAAGAAGGTGAAGAGCATCGAGGAAATTCTTGCCACCAAGAACAAGGAAATCATGACGGTGTAACTACAAACACACCGCGATGTGACTAACAAATAAATTGAGAGTTTAAGAGTTCAGCACAGAGGCACTGCCAGCCAGGCCCGTGTTCTTGACTCTTAAACTCTTAACTGTTTATTCCCCCACACTTCATGCACGGAAAAGTAATCAAAAGCACAGGCAGCTGGTACCTGGTGCGCACCGACGACGGGCGTGCCGTTGAGTGTAAGGTGAAAGGCAACTTCCGCCTGCGCGGCATACGCTCTACCAACCCCGTAGCCGTGGGCGATGGGGTGACCATCAAGGAGCAACCCGCCAAGGGCAGCGAGGAGGCGGCAGCCTTTATCACCGAAATTGACGAGCGACGCAACTACATCATTCGCAAGGCTTCGAACCTGTCGAAACAGAGCCACATTCTGGCCGCCAACGTGGACATGGCTCTGCTCGTGGTGACCATTGCACGCCCCGAAACGAGCACTACCTTTATCGACCGCTTTCTGGCCTCGGCCGAGGCTTACCGCGTGCCGGTGTGCATTGCCTTTAACAAGGAGGACGACCTCAGCCCTGCCGAGCGCGAGGTGATGGACTACTGGCAGGCGCTGTACACCAACATTGGCTACGAGTGCTACCGCATGTCGGCCCTCAACGCCCAAGGCATTGAACCGCTGCGCCAGGCGCTGCAAGGGCGCACCACGCTGCTGGCCGGCCACTCGGGGGTGGGCAAATCGACACTGCTCAACCTGCTTATTCCCGACGCCCATGTGCGCACGGCACAAATATCTGACGCCCACGGCACGGGCATGCACACCACCACTTACAGCGAGTTGTTTGAACTGCCCGACGGGGGTGCGCTCATCGACATTCCGGGGGTAAAGGGCTTTGGCACTTTCAACATCGAACGCGACGAGGTGGCGCACTACTTTCGCGACATATTTGCCATATCGGCCGACTGCCGCTTCAACAACTGCACCCACACCCACGAGCCGGGCTGCGCTGTGCTGCAGGCGCTCGAGGAACACCGTCTGGCCCCATCGCGCTATGCGTCGTATCTGTCGATGATGGACGACCAGGACGAGGGTAAGTACCGGGCGGCTTATTGATTGCTGAATTGACGGGGTGATAAGTTAACGGGTTGACAGGTTAACGGGTAAGTTTGCTCTGCATTATTGACAGATATATATGACTCAACTTTCGGATTTAGCAAGTGCGGGCTGAAAGCCCAATGGAGCCCATAGCCCAGGGCAAGCGAAGCGGCACCCTGGGTATCGCGTGTTGGAGCAGTCGCGCCCTGTAAGGGCAAAAGCTTTAAGACATGGCGCAGATGTTGGACAAGACATACATACGATGTTCCACTTAAAGACCGCTAAATCAGCTATCAAGTAAGAATAACAACATAAAGGGTTAAAGCTTTTGCCCTTACAGGGCGCGGAGACTCTACTATGCGGAAGCCCCAGGGTGTCGCTTCGCTTGCCCTGGGCTATGCGCTCCATTGGGCTTTCAGCCCGCCCTTGTTAAATCCGAAACTTGAGTATATGAGTAAATATATGACAGACTTGCCAATTGCCTCTAACCCCATAGTCCTTAACACAAGCAGAGGTAACTTTATAACCCCATAACCTTATAACCCCATAACCTCCAACCTCATAACCTCCTTAGCCCCCTAACACAAGCAAAGGTAACTTTATAACCCCATAACCTTATAACCTCATAACCCCTCCCCTCATAACCTCATAACCTTATAACCCCTTAACCTCCCCCCACCATGACTGTTATCATCATACTCGCAGCCTTTACGCTCATACTCGGGTTGATAGAGATATTCATCACCCCGGGGTTCGGCCTGGCAGGCATCGGTTCGATAATCTGTGCCCTGGCCGACGTTGTGCTCATCTACACCGACTACGGCTTTGGTTGGGCCTGCGGTGCCGTAGTCATCGGTTTGGCCGTGTTGGGCATCATGCTCTACATTGTGGCCCACTCGCGCACCTTCGACCGCATGAGCCTCCACACCGCCATCACATCAACCAACGCCACCACCGACCAGCTGTCGGTTAAGCCCGGCGACACCGGCAAAGCCCTCACGCGACTGGCCCTTGTGGGCAACGCCACCATAGGCGGCAAACAGGTCGAGGTGAAGTCATCGGGCGAATTTATAAATCCTGGCACACCCGTGCGCGTGGTAAGTGTCAGCGAAGCAACTATCATTGTTGAAAAAACTAACGAATAACACGTTGGCAACATTCTTGGTTAACGTGGTAACAAGTTGACAGATTTACAGGTAAGTATGTCATACATTACTTATTATGCTAAAGTAAGACTGGCAAGAAGCTCAGAAAACTGGACCAACTTACCCGTTAACTTGTCAACCTGTTTGCTAATTACGCCAAAGCGTAACGAACAAGCAGGTGTTATACGCCTATATAATATATAATACTACAAATGAAACTCCGACACACCATACTGTCACTTGCGCTTGCCACTTGTGCCACAGCTGCCATGCAAGCCACCACTCCCGTACGTCGCACCATCAGCCACCAACAGCCCAACGGACAGGTGGTCACCATCAATGCCGTGGGCAACGGGCGCTACACGCTTTACAGCCTCGATGGCACCGCCGTGCTGCCCGGCACCGACGGACACTACTACTATGCCACGCTGAACGCTGACGGACAGCTCGCCATTGGCACCACCCTTGCCGGCTACGCGGCCCGCAGCACGGCACAACCACGCTTGAGCACGGCACAGACCGAGGCACTGCTCAACGCCGCACTGCCCGTGGCCCCCGTGGTGCGTCAGGGGGGCATGAGTGCCAAGAGCCTGACCACCAGCACGCCCGACGGGTTGGGCGAATATGGCAAGAGTGCACTGGGCGCCGTGCAGAGCATTGGCAGCCCCACACTGCCCGTGGTGATGGTTGACTTTGCCGACCGCGCATTTCAGGACACCATTACCACTGCCAAGGTGACACGCTTCTTTAACGAAACGGGCTACCGCGACGAACCCGCTGCACGCGGCTCGGTGCGCGACTACTTTGTGGCACAGAGCGACAGCTTGTTTACCCCTACTTTTGAGGTAGTGGCCCACGTCAAACTGCCCAGCGGCTATGTCTACTACGGCAAGGACGGCAACGGCGGCAGCACCGACCCCAATGCCCGGCAATTTGTGATTGACGCGCTGGCCGAGGCTTCGAAAGTGGTGGACTTTGGCTCTTACTGCACCCCAGGCAGCACCGATGTGCCAATGGTTGTGCTCATGTTTGCGGGGCCGGGGCAGCAATCGTCGTTTGAGGACGGCAACAGCAACTACCTGTGGGCCAAGTTTCAGCAGAGCAGTTTCAGTGTGAACGACAACAAATACCAAGTGCGCTCCTACTTTATGGGCAACGAATTGCTGCAAACTTATGGCAAGGACGAGAACGATGTGACGGGAGCCGCCATAGATGGTGTGGGTCTTTTTGCTCATGAGTTTGGTCACGCTCTGGGTTTGCCCGACTATTATAACACGCAGAACAGTTCGGCTTTCAACACCATGGGCTATTGGGACATCATGGACTACGGCCAATATTACCAGAACGGCTACCGCCCCATAGGCTACACTGCCCACGAGCGCAGCTATCTGGGCTGGCTGCATGTGACGGAACTCACCGACAGCGCACAGGCCTGCCGCCTGCTGGCTCTCGACGGCTCGCAAGGCAACGAGGGCGGTGCCCGCGCCTACGTGGTGCGCAACCCCGAGTATGCTAACGAGTACTATATGTTTGAAAACCGCACCACAAACACCTGGCACACCAAGACCATGGGCACTGGCATGCTCATCACGCACATTGACTACGACCGCCAGGCATGGAACGGAAACCGCGTCAACACCCAGAAGAACCACCAGCGCATGCAGTTTGTGCCGGCCGACGGCATAAAGGAGGGCAACACCACGAGCGAGAGCATGAACATGAATGCTTTGTTTGCCGGCTACCGCGCCGACCTCTTTCCCGGCACCAAGGGGGTGACACAGTTCCCCAGCGCTGACACACCTGCCGCCACGCTGTACAACGGCAGCAGCAAGTTGCTTGAACGACCCATTTACAACATTGCGGTACAACCCGACGGCAGCATCACTTTCGGCTATCTTGACGCCTCAATAACTGGCATCGGGCAGACTGCTACCGTGGTACGCCAACCGGCCAAAGCCATCTACGACATGAGCGGACGCCGCATAGCCTCGTGGGAGACTGCCGCACCGGGCCTTTACATTGTAAACGGGGTGAAGGTGGCCAAACGCTGACACCAACGGCTGCCGCCTCTGACTTGCCGCAGGCCCGTTATTTACAAGAGTTGTTCAACAGTGCGTCACACACGTTTGTCCTCGCGTTAAAACAAGATAAATATAACCGAAAGGACGGATAAGTAAGATTTTGTACGTATTTTTGCAACTTGATAAAGTAGGCACTACGCTGCAAGTATACATTATTGTATTGGCAAGCAGCCGCCTTACCCCACATTATAATATATGAAGAAGAACAGCATATTCAGCCTCATACTCGCCCTGGCAGCCGGACTCACACTGGCCACGGCTTGCGACACGTCGAGCGAAGTGACCGAGAGCGACTCGGCACGCGACTGCCTCATAACCTCGGCCACAATGGGTACTCTCAAACGCCAGGTGCATATGATCAATGCAGCCGGCCGCGACACTACCTACACCTACACGGTGACGGGGGCTGCCTACAACCTGACCATCGACCAGGTGAACAACCGCATATTCAACGAGGATTCTCTGCCTACCGGCACACGCACCGACAAACTGGTGTTTGCCAGCTCAAGCGGCATTAGCAGCACGGGCACACTGGCCATCAAGAGCCTCTACTCGGGCAAGGATACGCTCTACACCTATACCGACAGCACCGACTTCAGCGTAAAACGCGAGGTTTCGGTGTACGACACTTATGGTGAGCGCAAGCGCACCTACACCTTCGACATTCGCGTGCACCGCCAGGAGGCCGACTCTACGGCATGGCAGCAGGTGGCAGCTAATCCGCTGAGCGATGTGGCCTCGTTTGTCAAGAGCCGCGCGCTCACTGCGGGCAACACGCTCTATGTGTTTGGCCAGCGCGCCGACGGCAAGGTGCAGGTGGTGCAGACGTCTGTCATGGCCCCCGACTTTGACGGCAGCGCGGCCAACATCAGCACCACGGGCTTTGATGTGCGCAGCGTGACACACTTCGACGGCCACTTCTATGCGCTGGCCAACGGCACACTCATGCACTCGGCCAACGCTGCCGAGGGTTGGCAAACGGCCACCACACACCACACTTTCAGCGCCATAGCGGGCTGCACGGCCGACAGCATTTATGCCATTTCTAACGCACAGATGTGGGCCTCGGCCAATGGCACGGACTGGGCGCCGTCTGCCATCGACACCGACGCACAGCTACCTGCGGGCAACAATGTGGCTTCGGCCACGGTGGCCTCACGCATTAACAAACCGGCCCAGATGCTCGTCATGGTGGGCATTGAAGGTGGCAAGGCCAATGTGTGGAAACACGACATCGACTCGGTGGGCGGTTTCTTCACGCCGTGGTACAACTTGCCCCAAACCAGCGAGTTGGGCGCTTATGCCTGTCCCGTTGTGCAGCAGCACACACTCTTTGGCTACGACACCAACACGGTGCTCGCCGGCCTCAGCGCCGAAGGGGTAGTTGCCCCGTTCTATGTGAGCCGCGACAACGGCCGCACATGGCGCACCGATGTGCTGACACACCCCACGCTGACGGGGGCCACCTCGCTGGCCGTTACCACCGATGCCAACAATTACATCTGGCTCATCTGCGGTGGCACCGGTGTGGTGTATAAAGGACGCATCAACCGCCTCGGGTGGGAATAACAAGCGCAACGGCTGCACATTTGCACATCTGCGAGCATAGCGAGCGCATCACCTGCACATCTGCATCATCTATATTTGTTTTGGCCACAACTAATCACATATTCATCGTCATGCGGCAGCACCTTGCGGTGTTGGCCGCATTGGTGTGTTTGTGTGTGGCAGCACTCGCATCCCCCACCCAAGCCCGCGCACAAGTGCAGGCCGACGAGAGCGTGTACCGTCTGGAACTGGGAGCCGGCATTGGCGGCGCTTTCAACTTTACCGATGTCAAGGACAACATAGGCATGGCTGCCGCCGCGGTGGCACGCTTCCCCTTCAATCCGCGCATGGCACTCAAAACGCAGTTCAGCTTTGCACAAGCAAAGGGCAGCACCGCCGGGCTCAAAGCCTTTTATCCAGCCAACACCGGGGCTGCAGGGGCCGAACGGCTCAACTACCAGGTGAGCAGTGCCATATACGACCTGTCGGCACTCTACGAACTGCACTTCCTGCCCTACGGCTATGAGCGCGACTACCGCCACTACTCACGCATCGTGCCCTATGTGCAAATGGGCTTCGGACTGACTTACGGCGCCGCAGGAAAGGCTTTTACAGCCAACATTCCACTCGGCGCAGGACTTAAATACAAACTGGGGCCACGCCTCAACCTGGGGCTCGACTGGCTGGTGCACTTCAGCCTGAGCGACAAACTCGACGGACTCGAAGCGCCTCTGGGCATCAAGAGCGAAATGTTCCGCAACAAAGACATTTACTCAACCCTCTCCCTCACCCTCACCTACGACCTCAACCCAAAGTGCCCCACGTGCAACAGGGACTGAGGCACTCACACCCCCTAACCTATACAAAGAGAAACTTATGCAAAAGATACCTGCCCACATAGCCATCATCATGGACGGCAACGGACGTTGGGCCAAAGCACGCGGTCTCGACCGCAGCATGGGACACCAACAAGGCGTTGTGGCCGTGCGCGAAATTACCACGGCCTGCTCCAATCTGGGCGTAAAGTTCTTGACGCTCTACACCTTCTCTACCGAAAACTGGAACCGCCCGGCCAACGAGGTGGCTGCACTGATGTCGCTCATTCTGACATCGCTCGAGGAGGAACTCTTTATGAACAACAACGTGCGCCTGCGCATCATTGGCGACCTCAGCCGCGTGCCCGAGGTGGTGCGCGAGTCGATACTCGGTCTGCAACAGCGCACATCTGTCAATACGGGCATGACCATGGTTATTGCCCTGAGCTACAGCTCGCGATGGGAAATGACCAATGCCGTGCAGCGCATTGCTACAGAAGTGGCCGAGGGCAAACTCACACCGGCCGACATCAACGAGCAAACCATAACAGACCACCTCAGCACCAACTTCATGCCCGACCCCGACCTGCTCATACGCACAGGCGGCGAGGTGCGGCTGAGCAACTACCTGCTGTGGCAGTGTGCCTACACCGAACTCTACTTCTGCCAAACCTTCTGGCCCGACTTTCACAAGGCCGACCTCGTAAAGGCCATCGAATGGTTTAACCACCGCGAACGGCGCTACGGAAAAACAAGCGAACAAGTGACCAAGGCTTGATGTGTCACAACCCGGCGTGATACCATGCCCTGCTCTGCCCGCCGCCACCGCAACATACAGCGCTTACAGCTCCCAACGAGCCACACACGCGCTCACCTTACGCAACAACACAACGATAAATGAAATACAACTCACGCAAACTGCTCATCTTGATGGCTATGGCCGCACCGCTGGCCACCGCCGCACAAGCACAGACCGCAGAGGGTGACAACAACGACAACAAGCCCGTCATCACCTACACGGCCAACCACCCTCGCTATGTGCTGGGAGGCCTCACCGTGGACGAGATGAAAGGCTACGACAACGACTACCTGCTCAACATATCGGGCCTCAACGTGGGCGACACCTACGAAATTCCCGGGCCCGACATCAGCGAGGCCGTGCGACGCTATTGGAACCAAAAAATCTTTTCGAACGTTGAGATTGTGGCCGACAGCATTGTCGACGGCAAAGCTTACCTGCACATCAAACTCACCGCACAACCACGCATATCGAGCATACGATACACCGGCGTCAAAAAGTCGGAACGCGAGGACTGCGAAAAGATTATCGGCTTTCAGCCCGGCAACCAAATCACCACCGACATGGTGAACCGCGCCGAGCACTACATCAAGAAGCACTTTGTGGAGAAGGGCTTCAAAAACTGCGAGGTGCACATCACACAACGCGAGGACGTGACGGGCGACAACCGCGTGCTGGTGGATATCGACATCAACAAGAACGAAAAGGTGAAGGTGCACAAAATCTTCATCACCGGAGCCAACCCCAAGCACGTGGCAAAACTCAAGCGCGCCATGAAAAAGACGCACGAAAAGAGCTTTGTCAACATGTTCCGCTCAAAGAAGTTCCTGCCCGAAAAGTATGACGAGGACAAGGGGCTGCTCATTGAAAAACTCAACGAATGGGGCTACCGCGACGCACTCATCACGGCCGACAGCGTGCAAACCATCGACCAAAAGCACGTCAACATTCACCTCAACGTCTACGAGGGCACCAAGTACTATGTGCGCAACATCTCGTGGGTGGGCAACACCGTGTACAACTCCGACCTCCTGCAGCGCATCTTACAGCTCAACAAGGGCGATGTCTACAACCAGACACTCATGGAGAAACGCCTTACGAGCGACGACGACGCCGTGGGCAACCTCTACTATAACAACGGCTACGTGTTCTACCGCCTCGACCCCGTCGAGGTAAACGTCGTGGGCGACTCCATCGACCTCGAAATGCGCATTCGCGAGGGCCAGCAGGCCACATTCAACCATGTGCGCATCGCCGGCAACACACGTGTGTACGAAAACGTCATACGACGCGAACTGCGCACAAAACCGGGCGACCTCTTCTCAATGGAGAGCATCAAGCGCTCTATTCAGGACCTCGCACAAATGAACCAGTTCGACCCCGAAGCGCTGCAGTCACAGTTTGGCCAAAGCGGCATCAAGCCCGACCCCGTGAGCGGCACCGTCGACCTCAACTACCCACTCACCTCAAAGGGCGGCGACCAAATCGAACTCTCGGCAGGCTGGGGACAGACCGGTATCGTGGGACGCGTAGGACTGAAGTTCACCAACTTCTCAGTGCAGAACCTCTTCCGCAAGGGCTACAAACGCGCCGGCTTCATACCGCAGGGCGACGGACAGACGCTCTCGCTGCAAGTGCAAACCAACGGTACTTACTACCAAAACTACGGACTCAGTTTCCTCGAACCATGGCTCGGCGGAAAACGCCCCAACCAGCTCTCTTTCAACATATCATACAGCAAGCAGAGTGATGTAAACTCCAACTACATCAACCAAAACTACTACAACAACCTCTACAACTACGCTTACGGCTACGGCACAAGCTCCAACTACTACACCGACGCCTACGACCCCGACAAGTACGTCAAGATGATTAACCTCAGCCTTGGCTTCGGCAAACGTCTGCGCTGGCCCGACGACTACTTCACCTTCATGGCCGAACTGTCGTACACACGCTACATGCTCAAGTCGTGGCAATACTTCCTCATAACCGACGGTAACTGCAACAACATCAACCTCTCGCTCTCATTGCAGCGCAACTCTACCGACCACCCCTTCTACCCGCGCAAGGGCTCTGAGTTCCTGCTACAGGCCACACTCACACCACCCTACTCGCTCTGGGACGGGCGCAACTACAAAAATCTGGCCACCAACCCACAGAGCGCCAACTACCAAAAGGAGATGCAAGAGAAGTACCGCTGGATTGAATACCACAAGTGGAAACTCAAGTTCCGCAACTTCACAGCACTCTCAAGCGCCGTCAAGGCACCCGTGCTCATGACACGCTTCGAAATGGGCATACTCGGTGCCTACAACCGCCACAAAAAGTCGCCTTTCGAAACCTACTACGTGGGCGGCGACGGCATGTCGGGCTATTCTACAGGCTACGCCACCGAGACCATCGGACTGCGCGGTTACGAAAACGGCTCGCTCTCGGGCAACAACTCCTACTACGGCGACGCCTACGCCTACAGCCGCATGACACTCGAACTGCGCTACCCCTTGATGCTCGAAACCTCAACCTCTATCTTTGCACTCGCATTTATCGAGGGAGGTAATGCCTGGACCGACGTCAAAAAGTTCAACCCCCTCAACATGAAGCGCTCTGCCGGTGTAGGTGTGCGCATACTGCTCCCCATGGTGGGCCTCATGGGTATCGACTGGGCCTATGGTTTCCAAAAGTACATCAGCGGATACTCGGGCAAGCGCGCAGGCGGTTCACAGTTCCACTTCATCATTGGCCAGGAATTCTAACAACACACTTTTACGCTCATGAAAAAGTTAGCTTTATTATTGCTCATCGCCCTGTGCACCTCATTCAGTGCCAGCGCACAAAAGTTCGCCCTCGTCGACATGGAGTACATTCTCAGCAACATACCTGCCTACGAGCGTGCCAACGAGCAACTCAACCAAACCTCCAAGTCGTGGCAAGCAGAGGTCGAAGCACTCAACAACAAGGCACAAACGCTCTACAAGAACTATCAAAACGAGAGCGTCTTCCTAAGCGACGCACAAAAGAAGGAGCGCGAAAAGGCCATCGTCGACAAGGAAAAAGAGGCGGCCGACCTTAAAAAGAAATATTTCGGGCCCGAGGGCGAGCTTTACAAAAAGCGCCAAAGCCTCATCGAGCCTATACAGGACGAAATTTACAACGCCGTCAAGAGCATAGCCACCACCAAGGGCTTCCAGCTCATTCTCGACCGCGCGTCCGACAACGGCATCATATTTGCCTCACCAAGCATCGACATCAGCAACGAGGTACTCAGCAAGCTGGGCTACGACGTGCGCTAATCCCCCCCACACTCTCTCCCCCGTCATTGGCGGCATGAGGCACACAAGCCCCATGCCGCCAAATGCTATTTTACACCCGATAGGGTATAATTCACACACCGCACGCCTATTTTATACCCGTTCGGGTGCAATCTCCAATCGAAACATCAGATCAATATGAGAAGAATGAAATTGACTTGTACGAGTACATCGAACAACTGCACGATTGGAATTAACATAGTATTTTAACCTGTCAATCTGACTATAAACGCTACCTCTAATGGGGGCGACGCGTCTCGCGTCGGGATAGAAACAAAAGTTAAATGCAAACGCTACTACTGCTAATAATTGAGGCCTGTTTTACCGACGCGAGACGCGTCGCCCCCATTAGTGATCGCGTTTCTTCAAGCACCAACCCCGCCTCCCTACCAACAAACGCTACCTCTAATGGGGGTGACGCGTCTCGCGTCGGGATAGAAACAAAAGTTAAATACAAACGCTTCTACTGCTAATAATTGAGGCCTGCTTTCCCGACGCGAGACGCGTCGCCCCCATTAGTGATCGCGTTTCTTCAAGCACCAACCCCACCCACACACATCATCAATAATAATGACAACGGGCAGACATGCACCAACAGGCTGACAACCAGACGGGTACATGTCTGCCCGTGTCGTATGGCTACAATCAAAAAAACTTTGCCACTCATACCCATAAACGCGCCACTTAAACCCGAAAATCGACCACTTACGCACACTACGCCTTTAAGCTATTGAAACGTTTGTTTATTTCCCGTAAATTTGTGCTTGACAATATGTGGCACATACACACCAGTTAAGTGCCCGATAGAGATAATAATTATAGAGAGAACAACAAACATAACTTTCCTAACACTAACACACACTACTATGGGAAAAACAAACGCCAAGATGTGTAGTCACAAGGCTACGCAAGTGTTACCGTTAAGTAAAGGCACGCCCGCCGTGGGCATAGCCTCAAGCAGTTATTTCGCAGCCTGCGCCCGCCACGTGGGCGCCCTCGCCCTGTTCGGCCTCATGTTCTGCCCCGTGCAGGTCATGGCCAGCCGTGCACCGCGCCTCGCCGTTGCTGACAGTTCCGAAGTAGTCAGCCCCGTGCTGCCCGACCAAGGCACCACCGCACCCACCGACTCCATCGACAATGGCGGGGCGGGCGACACCGAAGAGGTACTGCCCGATACCATTCCGTATGAGCAACTGTTGAAGCACAATAGTTGGCTTTCTACTAATAAAGAAGCCGGCACCACCACCCAACAGTCGTGGGAGATCATCTGCAGCCGCCCCACCAAGCTCACCTTCAACTATGCCTGCAATAACTACAATGCATACGGCACATTCCAAGTCACACTGAATGACAGTACCATCATCAGTAGAGATCGCTGGAGTTCAACCGAGAGAGAACTCTATCAAATAGACTTGCCCGCAGGTCGCCATGTGCTAAAAGCATCATACAACACACGTTACGGAAATCAATACGATCTTGAAGACGAAGCCTATTGTTACGCCGCCATCAGCGACATAGCCACCGACGATGCCCAGTCCAACGCCACAGCCTACCTTGGTGCCCTTGCAGACTTCCCTGGCCTCAAACAAGAGCTGCAAACAGCGCTCGACAACTATAACGCTGCCCCCGACGACGAGGCACTCTACAACACCATGGCCGCCACACTGAACGATGTGCGCAAAGCCGTATCGTACTATCCGCTCATTCAAAAAGACATCGTTGTAGCCGACTCTATCCTCAACGAAGGCGCCTATGTCGACATATCCGAAGCCGTAGCCCTTGGCCGCGCCATCGATGTCAACACCTCAACAAGTGCCGACTACCTGGCTGCATTCAACGCGCTCGAAACGAGCATTGCCGTACAAGTGTCGAGCAACCAAAAAATCGACGACTGGGCGTTCAACACCAGCCAACGCTACACCATCGACAACATGGGTTACTACCTCGACCAAGAGCACAAGGTGGCAGCCTGCACCGGCCTGCAAACCGAAGATGCCGATGTAACCAACCTCGTCATACCCTCCACTGTGCGCTACAACGGCGTTACCTATGCCGTCGTGGCCCTCTACGACAACCGTTACAACCAAAACAAAGTGCGCACACTCACCCTGCCCCGCACCTTACGCCACATCAACGACGGGGGATTGTCTGATTACCGCGCCATTACCGACCTCGAAATCCCCGCCAATGTGGAGCGCATGGGCGATTACATTGTGAACGACTGCCCACAACTGCAGCGCATCAAGGTCAATGCCGAGGTGCCGCCCACATTGGGGTCATTAGGTGTTGACAGTTACTATGAAGACGGTTACACAGCATACCGTCACCTCAGAATAGTTATCCCCCGCGAGAGCTTCCACGCCTACCGCCTTGTCAGTGCATGGAACACCGACTACAACGTGCTCATCGGTGGCGACGAAGGCATCACTGTCAGCACAGGCAAAATTGCCGCTGGCGACCTTGGCCATGTAGTAGTAGAAGAGGCCGGCTATCTGCAAGAGGTGAACAAACTCATCATTGAGGGCGAGCTCAACGCTGACGACTGGAGCAAGATTGGGCAAATGACCAACCTCACCGAGCTCGACCTGTCAAAAGCCCTGATTGACGAAATACCAAGCTATGCATTCAACGAGCGTGGGGCCATCGACAAAGTGGTGCTGCCGCCCACTCTCAAAAAGATTGGCAGCTATGCCTTCCAAAGGACCTCACTGACATCAGTCAATATCCCCGACAATGTCGAGACCATCGAGGAAGCTGCTTTTCGTCAAATAAAGCAACTGCAAGAAGTGCATCTGCCAGACAGTCTTACATCATTAGGCCGCTACGCATTTGCAGAATGCCGCAGTTTGCGTACAGTCAAGATACCCACCAAACTTAAAGAGATTCCGTGGTATGCTTTCGACGGTTGTAAATCTCTGCAAAGTGTCGAACTGCACGACAGCATAACAGGCTTTGGCGATTATTCTTTCAGAAGCTGCGACCTCCGCGAAATAACACTTCCCAAATCAACCACATGGATTGGCGGAAGAGCCTTTGCAGAAAATACAAATCTGAGCAAAGTGACACTCAACGAGGAACTTATCGACATTTGGGCTTATGCTTTCCAAAACACAGCCATCGACACCCTCAACTGCCCCTCTACCCTACGCAATATATATAACGGCGCATTTGCTGGCTGCCGTAATCTGAGTCAAATAAACCTTAACGAGGGACTGACACGCATTGAAGTGTATGCATTAGCTAACAACAAGGCCACAGAAATCGTACTTCCCAGTTCGTTGGAATATTGCTCTCAGTCTGCTTTCGACGACTGCGACAGCCTCGTCACCATCGAGGCACGCTCTGTCATGCCCCCCAACACCGACGGCGGTTGTCCCCTGACTGGCACAGACCTCACCAAGGCCGCACTCTACGTGCCCGTATGGAGCCTTTCCGAGTATCAGTTGGCCACAGGCTGGAACCAGTTCTACACCTTCCGCACCTCCGACTTCATGCCGCAGTACGTCAAGGTTAACAAGGACTTCTACTTCACCCTGCGCGACGAGCTCGACCCCGACTACCGTCCCGACATCGAACTTACCGTCACCAATAACGAGATTACCGACTCGCACGACAACACCGACTACCAGCACGGCAACCTCACCATCAGCGGACGCAGCAAACTCGCTGTCAACGACTTCAGCATGGTGCTCTCGCCGTATACCAAGTACGCTTACGAGGGGGGAGATGGGTATTACTACAATGACAATTATAGATACCTCCGCCCAACCAGCCTCATTGTCAAGGGCGAGATGCGTGCCGAAAACGTCACCATCAACCTTTGGAACGCCACCAACCGCTGGCAGTTCGTGTCATTCCCCTTCGATGTCAAGGTGAGCGACATTGTACCCGTCGACAGCACCACCTCATGGGTAATACGCGGCCACTCGGGTGCCGAGCGCGCAGCAGGCAACACCGCTGCCGTATGGCAGAACCTCTCAGCCGACGATGTGCTGCAAGCTGGCAAGGGCTACATCATGCAGTGCTACAAGCCTGACGACAAAAACGGCAACTACTACGCCGCCCAATTCACCGTGCGCCCCCTCACCACCACCGTCAACCGTCAGCAAATATTCAATGCCGACAACCGCACCGTGGCACTTGAGGAGCACCTCGCAGAGTTTGAGCACAACCGCAGCTGGAACCTCATTGGCAATCCCTACCCAAGCTACTTCGACACCCGCTTCCTCGACTTCGGGGCGCCCTTCATGGTGTGGAACAGCAACAACCAGAACTACGAGGCTTACAGTCCGGTAGACGACAGCTACATTCTCGCACCCGCCGAGGCCTTCTTCGTGCAGCGCCCCGTCGACCAGGAGAACATCACCTTCCTCAAGGACGGACGCCAGACCGACCGCTACGCCCGCACACTTGTAGAGGAAGAGCCGGCCAGCGCACCGCAGCGCATCAGGGCTGCCTACGACAGCAACACCCACACCGCCGCACAGCGCACCGTGTTCAACATCACACTGGCCAAGGACGGACAGCAGGCCGACCGCACCCGCGTAGTCATCAACGAGGCTGCCACCATGCAGTACGACCTCAGCCGCGATGCCGCCAAGTTTACCGGCACCGAACCTGCCGTGTCGCAAATCTTCACCATCAACGGCGCCACACGCTACGCCATCAACGAGCGTCCGCTCAACAATGGCCAGGCCCTGCTCGGTCTGCACTTCGGCACCGATGGCACTTACACCATCGGCCTCAGCAATCAGCCCGACGGCCAAATCACACTTGAGGACCGCCTCACTGGCACCAAGCTGCAGCTCAACGGCACCGCAGGCTACAGCTTCACAGCCAAGGCCGGCGACAGCACCGACCGCTTTGTGCTCCACTTCGACGCTGTGGCCACGGGCATCAATGCCGCCACTACCAACGAGGCTGACCGCAACGACGACACTTACACCCTCGACGGACGCAAGGTGAACACCCCCACGGCACCGGGCCTCTACATCAAGGGTGGAAAGAAGGTTATCAAGTAGGATAATTGGTTTACAAGTTGACGAGTTTACAAGTTGACGGGTAAGTTAGTTTACTCAAGTTTCGGGTTTAGACGGGTGCGGCCAAAGGCACCGAACGCTACCTCTAATGGGGGCGACGCGTCTCGCGTCGGGAAAACATGCAACTATTATTAGCAGCAGTAGCGTTCGTGTCTGACCCCTATCTCTATCTCTATCCCGACGCGGGACGCGTCGCCCCCATTAGAGGTAGCGTTTCTTCGCAGTGCCTAACAGACCGTGCGAACCTAAATCCAAAGCTTCAATTAGTTTACGAACTAACGGACAAGCAGGCAGACAAACCTACCTGTCAACCCGTTAACCCGTAAACCCGTCAACCAAAAACAATAAATATATGAACAGATTATTATTCATCATAATGGCATGGCTCAGCACCCTCACTGCCCTGGCGCAGACCGAAGGGTACGACCCAAGCAATCCGCCACTGCCAAACTTCCCCACCACGGACAGCGACACCACGCACTACTACACACTGCGCGTGGTCAGCTCGCCCGCCACATCGGGGCTCAACACCACGGGCGGCAACAAGTACACCGCCGGCCAGAGCGTCTATCTGAGCGCCAGCCAAAACAACGGCATGAAGTTCCAGTACTGGGTTGACGGCGAGGGCAAAACCCTCTCCACCTCAACCAGTTTCTACTACACCATGCCCGCACACAATGTAGTTATCACCGCCGTGTTCAAATACCAGCCCGGCAGCCCCTCGCTCCCCGCATTTCCCGAGGGCGAGGCACCCACCTACCTGCTCAGCACCAGCACCAAACCCGCTGGGGCAGGCTCATTCAGTGGTGGCGGACGCAACTACCTGGCTGGCGCCCAGGTGAGCCTCACCGCCTACGCCAACACCAACTTCGAGTTTGTGTGCTGGACCAACGCGACAGGCGACACCCTGTCCACCGCGCGCAACCTTTACTACACCATGCCCGCGGCACCCGTGCAGCTCTACGGCCACTACCGCTACAACCCCTCAAGCCCCAAAAATCCGGGCCGCAACGCCTACGACGCTGACGAGGGCATAGCCATCATCGACGACTTTACGCCGGGCAACGCAAGCCAGGCCATCAACGATGTGACAGGTGGCAACACCTCGGCCTTGAGCAAAATCATCGTGGCCGGCAACGTCAACAACAACGACTTCCAGATAGCCAACAACTTCAGCACCTGCGCCGTGGTCGACCTCAGCCGCACCTACGGCATCACCACCGTGCCTGGTTCATGCTGGTATGGCAACGACCACCTCACGCGCATCATGCTGCCATCGTGCATCACACGCATTGGCTACAGCGCATTCAATGGCGCCACCGCACTGGCCGAACTCACCTGCCTCGCCACCACGCCCCCCACACTCGACAGCTACGTGTTCGACGGCGTGAACAAGGGCCTCATCGTGTTCGTGCCCAAAGCCTCGGTCGAGATATACGAACAGGCCGAGGGCTGGAAGGACTACGTCAGCAACGGCACCATCATCATCATGCCCGTGCAGCACAATGTGGCAAGTCTTGAGGTCAATCTGCCCGAGGCATGCGCCGATGGCCGTTACAAAAACATGCCCCTCGAGCTTATCAATGTCAAGACGGGACAGCGCTACCGCTACGTGGTGACCGACCGACTCAACTACACCTTCAACACCCTCATGCGCGACACACGCTATGTGGCCGTGCTCCGCAACCAGCAGGGCACCGAACTGGCGCGCACCGACACCGTAAAGATTGAACTCGAGAGCCAAAGCATCTCGTTCAACCTCGACCGCATGAAGCAGCTGCGCACCGTGGCGGCCACCATCACGGCCGGCACCACCGACATCACCGCGCAGTCCACCGTCAACTGGCTCGACGCCAGCGGCAACTACCTGGCACAGGGCAACGAGCTCACCAACCAGGTGGCCGGCACCGCCGTCATGTGTGCCGTGAGCGTGCCGCAGAGCGTGGCCATGCAGTATGCGCTGCCCGCCGACACCCTCTACCAGGTGGTCGAGGCCGACAACGCCCTGCACATTGCGCTCCAGCCGCTGCCGGCACTCACCCTCACGGGCCGCGTCATCGACCGCACCACCCAGCAGGGCGTGAGCGGTGTGACCGTCACCATGAGCCAGACGCTTAACAGCCGCTACACCAAGGCCGTGACCGCCCGCACCGACCAACGCGGACAGTACACCCTCAGCGGCAACGGCGCACCATCGGTGCTCACCTACGCCCTTACCGACTACGTGAGCCGCACCGACACCCTGCCCGACAGTCTGCAGGCCGTGGCCGCGGCACAACTGCCCGACGTGCTGCTCAAGCCCATTCAGGGCGCGCGCATCACCACACGCTACGCTTACACCAACAGCGTGGCACAGGGCGTGCAGCCTGAGGTGAAGGACTATTACGACGACTACCAGAACGTAAGTTACACCATCTACAACCAAACCGCACAGCGCGCCATCACCCACTTCAACGTGCAGTACCCCGACATCGTGCTGCTCGAGGACGTCAACGAGGGCGACTCGCTCACCATCACGGCCAGCAGCAAGACCGATGCCTTTATGCCTGTCACCACAGGCGGACGCATCACGGCCGACCTTGCACTCACCGTCGAGGTGCCCATCACCCAGCTGGGCGGCATACGCGCCGTGTACACCACCACCGAGAACCCCACCGTGCTGGCCATTCTTTACGACGCACAGGGCAACTTGCTCAACCGTTACACCTACCCCGCCGCCGACCTCACCATCAGCGGACTCAAGGACGGAGAATACACCCTCGTCACCATGGGACAGAGCGACTTCTTCAACTCTGTGTACAACCTCAGCCAGTTCGACCAGGCGGGCCTCATCAACGGCACCGACTATGTGGCCAACCGCGTCACAGTGCGCAGCGGCCTCATCACACCGGCCAAAAACGCCGTGGTGCCCTACTTCGACGAGAGCAAGTTCTACTACACCGGCGCCAACACCTCGTTCACTGCCAACAAGAGCAGCATCGTGGCTGGCAACTACCTCACCCTCACAGCCAAAGTGGACTTTAAGAGTGTCTACCGCGACAATGTGTCGGGTGTCAAGTTGCAGTTTGAGCTGCCCGAGGGCACCAACATGGTGGACGGTTCGCTCATGATTGGCTCCACAGTGTCGTACTACCAGCTCAACGGCCGCACCATCACCGTGCCGCTCGACAACAGTCACATAACCGACCGCGTGCGCTTCTGCGTCATTCCCACCCAGAGCGGCACCTTCGCCCCCAACGCCTCAGTGGCTTTCCGCCTCAAGGGCAAGGACATGGTGCAGCCCATCGGTTCGGCACAGTATGCCGTGCAGGACGTGTCGATACGTGTGCCCGAGCGCACCCGCACCCGCGAGATTGTAGTGAGCGGTGTGGCACAGTCGCGCGCCGAGGTGTCAATTTACGATGGCACCGAACTCATAGGCAGCACCAAGGCTCTGGCCAACGGCTATTGGTCGGCCAACTGCCTCATAGCATCGGCCTACAACCTTACCGACCACAACATCAGTGCCAAGATTGTTACCAGCAACGGCATGGAAATGGCTACCGAGACCAAAACTTGCACCTACGACGAGCAATACACCGAGGTTAAGTCGGTGGCCATGTCGTTCTACACGCTTGGTCAGAACAACACCATCACCTGGAACTTTGCCAACAACACCACCGACGCCAGCTCTTACTCGTTTGCAGGCGATGCGCTCTTCACCTTTGTAGTGGCCTTCACCCAGCCCGACTCTACTGGCATCAGCGACGTGGTTGTCAACGTGTTTACCAACAATGGCAAGGTGGTTGAAGTGCCGTGCCGTTACAGCGCACAGCAGGGCAAATGGGTTGGCTCGCACAACTTCGACACCAGCGCACTGCCCTCCAACATCAGTGTCGACTACAACTTCTTCAGCCCCATCGTTGGCTCGCGCACTTTCATTCAAGATGCCACAGCCTTTGTCGAGGCCGACTTCAACGACACCAAGGAGCAGGTAACGCAGCTCAAAAACGAACTGCTCAACCCCGAAACCACGGCTGAAGAACAGGCTTGCAGCGACCTCGAGGCGTTGCTCGAAAGTGATGAGGTGGACGAGGAGCAACTCAGTGCCGCGGTAAGCAAGGTGGTGGGTGATGCCGAGCCCGTGGAACCGTCGGATACTTTCTTCGACGAAATTGACAGCCGTGCCGCGGCTTTTGATGCCGAATATGCCGATTGGGGGGCCTATATGCAAACCACCGGGGCCGACTCGCTGCTCTACGACTTTGGCTTCAACCCCGACATCATCAAGGCACAAGTGCCCCAGGGCGACATCAACGCTTCGTTTGAGAATAATGGCAAGCAATACACCATTACCTCTCAAACACTCGCCACTGTGGACGAGGCGCAGCTCATTGCACAGCATTACACTGCACTTCAGATGAGCGACAGCACCAAAATATATTATTTGCTGGCCGACAGAGGTGCCACCTTCATTGACCCAGCCAACTCTAAGCTTTACAAAATTGAGGTAACAGACACTGTCGCTGCCACCAAGAGCCGAAAGCTTGACGAGTTTATCGAGGGCGTGAACGACTGGACCGACTGCATCAACACGATGATTACCTTCACCAACAGACTGGTGGCTTTAGGTACTGGCACCAACGCCGACGATGCACTGCCAAAATGGCGCGCCAACGCACAACTGACGCTCGACATCAAGGATGCCCTGTGCTGCGTATACGAAAAAGGACTGAAAGCGGCTTACGCCAAAATTGTCAGCGCACTCGACAAGGCAAAGGCCAGAGTGACTGGCAAAATCGCTGCACGCCAACAGGAACTTGTTAACACTCACCAAGCGATTGCATTCAGAAAAAAGCTCATAAAGGATCTGATCAACGAGAACGTTAACATCAACTATCAAATTGCGCAAAATGCTGACAACACCGAACTCATAGCACAGCTCACCGCAAAGCGCGAAGCCAACATTGAAACGGTCAAACTATACAAAGCCGAGATGCGAAAGCTGGCCCAGTACGCCAAGAAGCTTGAAAAGCAGATCGGTGATTTCAAGAGCATGCAGAAAGTGGCACAAAAGACTTACAACCTTGTTAAGAAGCCACTCGACAAACTGCCTAAGTCTCCCGTTAAGGGCGGCAGCAAGCTTGGCAAGTATGCCAAGGTTGGCGGCAAGCTGATTGGCGGCTTCGGCGTGTTCCTCGAACTGCTCACCTATTACGACGACCTCGATGCGGCCAGTCAAGATATAAACGACTGGATTGGTCTGCTTGACGCTATCATCAAGCGTATACCTTGCAAGGGTAACGAAGAGGCTGCTATCGCGCTGCGCGACAACATCTTTGCCGACGGCTGCGACCTCATCAACAACTACAAGCGTATTCTCGGTGCCGAAGCGGGTGCCATCGGAGTTGACATTGCCTCACTCGTAAGCTGGGAGTACCCGCCGCTCGAACTCGGCCTGTGGTTCACCTCTGGCATACTCAACGGCTATGCCGAATGCTCTAAGTACTTCAGCATTGAACAGAAGTTCAACACGCTTTGGAAGCAATACAAGATTGCCATCAAGAAACTCAAGTGCGGCGGCAAGTACGGCGAGGAACACAAGCGCAAAGACCCCACTCACTCAGGTGTCAACCCGATTGTCGACCCCTCAGGCTACGTCTACGAGGGTGTGTCGTCTAACCGCTTGCAAGGCGTAACTGCCACCTGCTACTACAAGGAGACGGTGGAGGACATGTACGGCGACTTGCACGAGAACGTTGTGCTGTGGAACGCTGAGGAATATGCACAGCAGAACCCGCTCTTTACCGACGAAAACGGTATGTACCAGTGGGACGTGCCACAAGGCTTGTGGCAAGTGCGATTTGAAAAGGAGGGCTACCAGCCCGCACAGTCGGAATGGCTGCCAGTGCCACCGCCACAAATGGACGTGAACATTGGCATGGTGCAAAACTCACAACCCGAGGTGGTGAGCGCACGCGCCTACGAGGACGGCGTGGAACTGCAGTTCTCTAAATATATGGACCCCGCCACGCTCAATGCCGACAACATCTACATCAAGTGTAAGTCGGCCGACACCGAGGTGCTCATTACCGACGCACAAATTGAGTTGCTCAACGCCGAAGCGGCCATTGAGGGCAGCGAACAGCAGTACGCATCGCGCCTGCGACTGGCCACCGACCGACTGGGCTACTACGACGAGGCTCGCATCATCGTGTCGCGCAACGTGCAGAGCTATGCCGGCATTGGCATGACCGACAACTTTGAACAGCAACTCGACGTGGAGAAGAAGGTGCGCGAAATTGTGGTGGACAATGTGGTGAACATTGCCTACAACGCACAACTCACCGTAAGTGTGGCAGCACAGCCTGCCGAGGCTGCCGCTGGCAAGACTATCACGCTTGGCTCGGCTTCTGACCTCATTGCGGCTACCGACGCCACCGAACTTACACTCGATGCCGACGGACACGCTACCTTTACCATCAACGCACAACTGCCGGGTGCCACAGCCATCAAGTATGCCATGCCCGACGCCGGGCTCGAGGCTACTACCATGGTTAATGTGGTGGATCCCGCACTGCTCAACGCAGTAAAGGCGCCACGTGCCTCACGACTGAGCGGCACGGCGGTATATCGCGGACAGACCATCGCACTCACTACCGAGAGCGAGGGGGCTACCATCTACTACACCACCGATGGCTCATGTCCCTGCGACGCTGCCACACGCATCAAGTATGAGCGACCCATCGTTATCAACGATGCTGTCACCATCAAGGCTATGGCCATGGGCATCAATGCCGACGAGAGCGATGTGCAGACTTTTGACTACACCATTCGACAGAGCAACGTGAAACTGCTGCTGGCCGAGGGCTGGAACTGGAACTCGCATGACTTGGCATCGCCGCTTGCCACTACCGAACTGAACGGTGTGGCTACGCGCATCGTGACGCAGGAGCGGGAGGCCATTGCCGACCCCGACCTCGGACTGGTGGGCAACCTGCTTAGCATCAATGCTGCCGAAACAATGAAACTGCTCGCTCCGGCCACGGCCGAGAAGGCTTTCGCCGGCGAACAGTATAACCCCACCGCCACACAAATTGAACTGGTGCGCGGCTGGAACTGGCTCGGCTATCCGCTCGGCACGGCGCTGTCGCTCAACGATGCGCTTGCCTTGCTCGAACCTGACACCGACGACTGCATCGAAACGCTCGATGGCGGATTTGCCACTTACACTGCCGACGGCGAATGGACTGGTTCACTGCAGCTCATGCAGCCCGGACGCGGCTATCTGTACAAGTCGGGCTCTGACAAGAGCTTTGCTTACAATGCCGTATCGTCGGTGGCCAACGCGCAAGCGCTCTATGGTCAGCACCGCCTGCAGGCTAAGGCTGCGCCCTACGAGCTTAACCGACACCGCTACCCCAACATGATGCCCATTGTGGCCACACTGAGTGGCGCCACACTGAGCGAGGGCAGCCAGGTGGTGGCTCTGAGCGAGGGCGAATGCCGAGGCATTGCCAACATCGAGGCCGACGGCATGATTTTCCTCGCTGTGTACGGCTTGGGCAACGAAACCATTAACTTTGCTGCCTACGACGCACTTTCGGGCGAAATGATGCCTATCAGCAACACGACGACCTTTGCGGCCGACATGCTCGGCACTACCGGAGTGCCTTATGTGCTGCACATCGATGGCACGGCCACTGGCATTGACGGTAACGTGACTTCGCACACCAACCTGCCAAACGGCATCTATACCGTGGGCGGACAGCGTGTGAACAACGTGACGCAGCCGGGACTCTACATTATCAAGACTACCGGACTTGACGGTTCTACCACCGTGCGCAAGCAAGTGGTGAAGTAAACTGGGGAATGAGTTGATGAGTTGACGGGTAAGTTTGTACATCTTGCCAAATGCCGTTACACTATCTGCATATTGACAATGCAAAACATACTTACCTGTCAACCCGTTAACCCGTAAACCAGTCAACCAACAATAAATACAGACACAAACATGACACATATACACACGAAAAGCCTGTGGCTGCTCATAGCCACACTGCTGCTCAGCGTGTTCGGCGCACGCGCCCAAAACAGCGGCAGCGATGCGCCATGGACGGTCAATCCGCACGACTACAAATACGACATGACGCTCTACGCCAACATCGTATTTGACGGCACGCCTATAACCGACTTCAGCCACTACCAGGTGGGGGCCTTTGTGGGCGACGAATGCCGCGGCACGGCCGAGGTGCAAACCAAGGACGAGGCGCAATGGCTCTACCTGCGCGTGCGCAGCAATCAGCCGCAGGGCGAGAACATCGTTCTGCGCCTGCGCGACACCGACACGGGCGAGGTGCTCAACCTGCAGCCCGAGAGCGGTGACATCACCTTCGAGTCGCAAGGTTTAGGCGGCCGACCCGGCAGTCCGCTGGTGCTCAACGCTGCACGCAGCTACTCTCTGACATACATAGTCGGTGGCGAGGAACACTATACTGAGGAGGTGCCATACGGCACAACACTCACTCCCATCGAATACCCCGAACGCGAGGGCCACTCTTTCAGCGGCTGGACAGGACTGCCGCTCACCATGCCGGCGCACGATGTGGAGGTGACGGGTGAGTTTGTAATCAACCAATACACCATCACCTTCGACGCCAACGGTGGCAGCGAGGTGGCGCCCATCACGCAGGACTACAGCACCGCCATCACGGCTCCCGACGCGCCCACACGCGAGGGCTATAGCTTCATAGGCTGGAACGAGGAACTGCCCGCCACCATGCCGGCACGCGACCTCACACTCACTGCGCAGTGGCAAATCAACACCTACAACCTTATCTACAATGTGGACGGCATGACGTACACAATGGTGCCAGTAACCTATGGTGATGCTGTCACCCCCGAGCCCAATCCTACCAAGGAGGGTCACACTTTCAGCGGCTGGAGCGAAATACCCGCCACGATGCCGGCACACGATGTGGAGGTGACGGGTAGCTTTACGGTGAACACTTACAAACTCGTCTACAAGGTGGACGGCGAGGTGTACAAGACCACAGAGGTTACTTATGGCACTGCCATCACTCCCGAAGAGGCTCCCACCAAAGAAGGCCACACTTTCAGCGGCTGGAGCGAAATACCCGCTACGATGCCTGCACGCGATGTGGAGGTGACGGGTGAGTTTACGGCCAACACTTACAAACTCGTCTACAAGGTGGACGGTGAGGTGTACAAGACCACCGAGGTTACTTATGGCACTGCCCCCGCCACCGAGGCTGCTCCCGAAAAGGAGGGCTACACTTTCAGCGGCTGGAGCGAAATACCGGCTACGATGCCTGCAAATGATGTGGAGGTGACGGGTAGCTTTACGGTGAACACTTACAAACTCGTCTACAAGGTGGACGGTGAGGTGTACAAGCAAATTGACGTGACTTATGGCACTGCCATCACCCCCGAAGAAGCTCCCACCAAGGAGGGCTACATATTTATGGGCTGGAGCGAAATACCGGCCACAATGCCAGCACATGATGTGGAGGTGACGGGTGAGTTTACCAAGGTAACGGCTATCATGCAGGCGCTTGGCAGCACGGGGCGTGCCGATGTGTACAACATCGAGGGCCGTCTTATCATGCGCCAGGCCACGCTGTCTGACGTCAAGGCGCTGCCTAACGGCTTATACCTGATTGGCGGCCGAAAGGTGCGCATCGTCCGCTAACGACACTGATGTAGCGTTACTATAAAACAATAACGGGAGATAGAATTATCTGTCAATCAAACAGTAATTTCTATCTCCCGTTATTGTTTTTTCTTTCTCCCGCAACAGTTTTTTCCGCACCTCACCAGCTCTTGCCTCAAAACGCAACCTCTAATGGGGGCGACGCGTCTCGCGTCGGTTTTCTCAGCAGACTCGATACGCGTCGAGGAAAACGCCATGCTCATACACCAAATAAAGGCTCACAGACAGCACTAATTACACGTCTGTCTGTGAGCCTTTGCTTTCATGCCCGACGCGGGACGCGTCGCCCCCATTAGTGCTTGCGTTTCCTATCAGATTGACAGGTTAAAAAGCGGATTTGAAGCCATGTAAAGAACTGTTATGCCAGGGAATTGCGCTCTAATGGGGGCGACGCGTCCCGCGTCGGTTTTCTCAGCAGGCTCGATACGCATTGGGAAAATAACCATGCTCATACACTTAATAAAGGCTCACAGACAGCACTAATTACACGTCTGTCTGTGAGCCTTTGCTTTCATGCCCGACGCGGGACGCGTCGCCCCCATTAGTGTTTGCGTTTCCTATCAGATTGACAGGCTAAAAAGCGGATTTGAAGCCATGTAAAGAACTGTTATGCCAGGAAATTGCGCTCTAATGGGGGCGACGCGTCCCGCGTCGGTTTCCTCAGCAGACTCAATACGCGTCGAGGAAAATGCCATGCTCATACACTTAATAAAGGCTCACAGACAGCACCAATTACACGTCTGTCTGTGAGCCTTTACTTTCATGCCCGACGCGGGACGCGTCGCCCCCATTAGTGCTTGCGTTTCCTATCAGATTGATAGGTTAAAAAGCGGATTTGAAGCCATGTAAAGAACTGTTATGTCAGGAAATTGCGCTCTAATGGGGGCGACGCGTCCCGCGTCGGTTTTCTCAGCAGACTCAATACGCGTCGAGGAAAACGCCATGCTTATACACCAAATAAAGGCTCACAGACAGCACCAATTACACGTCTGTCTGTGAGCCTTTGCTTTCATGCCCGACGCGGGACGCGTCGCCCCCATTAGTGCTTGCGTTTCATTGCAGCACCAAACACTACCATCAAACACTACCACAAAACGCTACCTCTAATGGGGGCGACGCGTCCCGCGTCGGTTTTCTCAGCAGACTCGATACGCATTGGGAAAAATAACCATGCTCATACACTTAATAAAGGCTCACAGACAGCACTAATTACACGCCTGTCTGTGAGCCTTTGCTTTCATGCCCGACGCGAGACGCGTCGCCCCCATTAGAGCTTGCGTTTGGTGCTGCAAAGAATTGCCACCCTGCTTACTCAAAATAGAATGTCAGCATCACCATGCCTACTGTGGCCTTGTCGAGACTCTGGGTAAAGATTAGCTGCGAGGGGTCGGTTATGTCGCGGCGGTTCTTTTGCAGTATGTTGTTAAGTCCGAAACCAAACTTGAGTTCGGGTATAAACTTGAAGAAGGGCATGTAGAGGTCGCACCCCAAACCGGCCTCAAGCATCACGTTAAGCGGCTTGGCCTTGAGCTTTGACTGTTTGCTGGTGATGAGGTCGTACATGGGCGCCACACCGGCCACCACGTAGGGGCGGTAGTTGTTGAAACGCGGGGCGGATATTTTGAAGTCGACGGGCACACCGATGTAGCACGATTTCATGTCCTGCTGCTCGGTCTGACCCGTGCCAAGCTCACGGAAGGTGATGTGGCGCGAGCCAAAATGGAGCGACGGCTGAACTCGGAGCGCCACATAGCGCGACATGCGCCACTCGCCAAGCACACCCACCGAAAAACCGAAGTTGGTTTGGTCGGTCTGTGCCACCCACTGCTGGCCTGCCACACTGCCGGCTGAGGCGGGGGCCTGGTAACCATTGCCCTGCAGCTGCATGGACTGGTCGTGGGCGCCTACAAAAAAGCCGTAATGGAAGCGACGCTCGTCGATGAAGGGCTTGTTCTGCACACGTCGCTGCTGCCCCAGGGCCGCTACATGGCTCAGGGCTACTATGCACAACAGGCTGATTATGTGTCGTAGTGTGATTTGCATATCTTAATAACGGCCCGTGACGCAATTTATTGCCGCGGGCGGTGGTGCAAAAGTAATAAAAAGTTTTTGCGCCTTTATTCTCTCCTTTCAAAGATTTGTGTAACTTTGCTCCGCAAACCTCGTGCTGCGCCCTGTGCGCAACGTGGCGAGCAAGGACAATAACTCAACTCAAATTACAACAATTTATTAAATTCTACTATTATGGCTTACGTAATTGGTGACGACTGCATCGCATGCGGTACCTGCATCGACGAATGCCCTTCTGGTGCTATCTCTGAAGGCGAAAAGTACTCTATCGACCCTAACGTTTGTGTTGATTGCGGCACTTGCGCTGATGTTTGCCCCTCTGGCGCTATCGCTCCGGGCGAATAATTCGTCGTGCAACACACGTCAACTTAACTCACTCAAGAGCTGCATGTCTTGCTTTTCAAGGCAGCAGCTTTTTTTTGTGCCAAAGCTCCGCACCCTCGGTGCCTTGGAGGACTGGCTGAAACGCGCAACACTAAGGGCTAATAACGAGCAAAGGGGCGTTGTGCGCCCTGGCTTTGACACTTTCTACCCGTTGGCGGAATTGCCGGTTAAAGGGTTTACAAGTTGTCAGGTTAACAAGTTGGTATGCCATACGCTACTTATTATGTTAATGTTTGAATGGTAAGGAATTTAAGAAGCATGGCAAACTTACCTGTTTACCCGTCAACTTTTCAACTCGTCAACTTGTCAACTTGTTAAACATATAAACACAATGGAACTTAACTCTCACAACAAGGCTGAATATCCGCCTATGCACACGGCTGAACACCTGCTCAACCAAACCATGGTGCGCATGTTTGGCTGTGAACGCTCGCGCAACGCTCATATCGAGCGCAAGAAGAGCAAAATAAGCTTCGACCTGCCTGCCGAACCTACAGCTGCGCAGGTTGATGCCATAGTGGCTAAAATGAACGAACTGATAGCCGAGGACTTGCCTGTGACTTACGAATTTGTGACGGCCGACAATGTGCCTGAGGGGGTGAAACTCGACCGACTGCCCGACAATGCCAGCGAAACGCTGCGCATTGTGCGCATAGGGCAGTATGATGTGTGCCCATGTATAGGGGCTCACGTGGCGAGCACGGCCGAACTGCACGAATTTATACTGCTCGGCACTAACTGGGACCCCGAGCGCCACAGTTTCCGCCTTCGCTTCAAACTGGGCGCCACCGGCAACAAGGATTGACAACGAAATATTGCCGTCATATTAAACGTAAACGGACGAACGGGCGCAAACACTGAATGCAAGTACTATACGCAAGCGCTAAATGCTATCTCTAAACTCTAGCTCTAAACTCTAGCACCAAACGTTAGCTCTAAACGCTAGCTCTTAACTCTAGCACCAAACGCTAGCTCTAATGGGGGCGACGCGTCTCGCGTCGGGAAAAGAGGCAGCTTTTATTTAGCAGAGTTTGTATTTCCCTCCTTTCCCTTTCCCGACGCGAGACGCGTCGCCCCCATTAGAGGTAGCGTTTGTAGGTAGCGTTTAGTGCTTGCGTTAAGTGCTTGCATTAAGAGATTGCGTTAACTGCTTGCGTTAAGAGCTTGCGTCCGTTAGCATGTTTACGTTTTACCTGAGCGCAATATACGCAAAAAGCGCAACCTCCACTTTGAGAGGTTGCGCTTAGTATTGAATAAAGAGCCAAGGGTGCTTGGACACACCCTTGAGCCAAGTTTCGCAATATTACTCAGCCTTTGCTTCTTCAGCAGGGGCTTCAGTAGCTTCAGCAGTTGCAGGGGCTTCAGCTGTGGCTGCGGCCTTCTTGCTACGGCGAGTGCGAGTTGCCTTCTTCTTAGTCTTGGCCATGTTTTCATCAAAGTCTACGAGTTCGATGAAGCACATCTCAGAGGCATCGCTTGCGCGGAAACCAGTCTTGATGATGCGGGTGTAGCCACCGGGACGGTCAAGCACCTTCACGCGGATTTCGCGGAAAAGCTCTGTAACGGCAACCTTGTCCTGAAGATAGCTGAACACTACGCGACGTGAGTTCATAGTGTCGTCCTTACTCTTAGTGATAAGGGGCTCAACGTACTTCTTCAGCGCCTTAGCCTTGGCCAGAGTCGTAGTGATTCTTTTGTGCTTGATCAAAGAGCAAGCCATGTTTGAGAGCATGGCGCTTCTGTGAGAAGCAGTACGGCTCAGATGGTTGAATTTCTTATTGTGTCTCATTTCAGAATTTAATCTTTATCTAATTTATACTTAGAGATGTCAGTTCCAAACGACAGATTCAGACTCTCGAGCAAATCATCAAGCTCAGTGAGCGATTTCTTACCAAAGTTGCGGAACTTAAGCAGGTCGTTCTTGTTATACTGTACAAGTTCGCCGAGGGTTTCAACATCAGCTGCCTTCAAGCAGTTGAGGGCACGTACCGAGAGGTTCATGTCGGTCAACTTGGTCTTGAGCAACTGGCGCATGTGAAGAACTTCTTCATCAAACTCTTCGTTGTCAGCCTCGCTCTTGTCTTCGATGGTTATCTTCTCGTCTGAGAAGAGCATGAAGTGGTAAATCAAGATTTTAGCGGCCTCCTTAAGGGCGTCCTTCGGGTGAATGGAACCGTCCGTAGTAATTTCAAGCACAAGCTTGTCGTAGTCAGTCTTCTGCTCAACGCGGAAAGGCTCAACAGCGTACTTTACATTACGGATAGGAGTGTAAATTGAGTCGATAGCAATCTCGTGAACGTCCTGGCAGAACTCACGGTTCTCGTCGGCGGGAACATAACCTCTGCCCTTGTTGATAGAGATTGTTATCTGCATCGTGGCTTTAGAATCTAAGTGACAAATCACTAATTCAGGATTTAACACTTCAAATCCATTGAGAAAATTACTGATATCACCAGCCTTGAACTCGGTAGAGTTAGAGATGGTGATAGTAGCCTTCTCTGTTTCGTACTCATCTACAATCTGCTTGAAGCGTACTTGCTTCAAGTTGAGTATAATGTTGGTCACGTCTTCCTTTACCCCAGGCACGGTGGCAAACTCGTGCTCAACGCCTTCAATCTTGATGGTGTTGATAGCGAAGCCCTCGAGTGAGGAAAGCAGGATGCGACGCAATGCATTTCCGACAGTGGTGCCGAAACCTGGCTCCAAAGGACGGAACTCAAACTTTCCGAACTTGGGGTCGTTTTCCAACATTACTACTTTGTCAGGTTTTTGAAATGCTAATATCGCCATGAATGTAAGGGAATTATTGATTAGTTTTTAGAGTACAACTCGACGATCAACTGCTCCTTGATGTTCTCAGGGATGTCAGCACGTTCGGGCTTGTGAAGGAGCTTGCCGCTCTTTGAAGTCTCATCCCATTCGATCCAAGGATACTTGCTGTGGTTGAAGCCTGCCAATGCATCGGCAATTACTTCAAGAGACTTTGACTTCTCGCGTACTGCTATAATCTGACCAGGCTTTACACTGTAAGAGGCGATGTTAACAACACGGCCGTCTACGGTGATGTGCTTGTGGTTGACGAGCTGACGCGCTGCCGCACGTGTGGGAGCAATACCGAGGCGGTATACTACGTTGTCGAGACGGCACTCGAGGCTCTGGAGAAGGATTTCACCAGTAATGCCACTTGCAGAGGCAGCCTTGTCGAAGAGGTTGCGGAACTGCTTTTCGAGCACGCCGTATGTGTACTTAGCCTTTTGCTTCTCAGCGAGCATGACACCGTATTCTGAAGTCTTGCGACGACGGTTGTTACCATGCTGGCCAGGAGGGAAATTGCGCTTTGCCAACACCTTGTCGGCACCGAAGATAGCCTCACCAAACTTACGGGCGATACGAGACTTAGGGCCAATATATCTTGCCATTGTATTATTATTTCTTTTACGTTAAACTACGTGTGTTATACTCTTCTACGCTTCGGAGGACGGCAACCGTTGTGGGGAAGCGGAGTTACGTCGATAATTTCGGTAACTGCGATGCCTGCACCATGAATGGCACGGATAGCTGACTCACGGCCGTTACCCGGACCCTTAACGTATGCCTTCACCTTGCGAAGACCAAGGTCGTAAGCTACTTTGGCGCAATCCTGAGCGGCCATCTGGGCTGCGTAAGGAGTGTTCTTCTTAGAACCACGGAAACCCATCTTACCGGCAGAAGACCAAGAAATAATCTGACCCTCGCTGTTTGCAAGAGACACAATGATATTGTTGAAAGAGCTGTGAACGTGGAGCTGACCCATAGCGTCAACCTTCACGTTTCTCTTCTTTGCTGCAACTGTTTTCTTTGCCATATCTATTTATTATTTAGTAGCTTTCTTCTTGTTAGCAACGGTCTTCTTGCGACCCTTGCGAGTACGAGCATTGTTCTTTGTGCTTTGGCCACGTACGGGGAGACCATTACGGTGGCGAACACCACGGTAGCAACCGATGTCCATGAGGCGCTTGATGTTAAGCTGGATTTCAGAGCGGAGGTCACCTTCAACCTTGTAACCGGCACCGATGATCTCACGGATCTTGGCAGCCTGGTCGTCAGTCCAGTCCTTCACTTTGATATCTTTGTCAATGCCGGCTTCGTCCAAGATTTTTGCCGAGCTACTACGACCTATACCGTAGATGTAGGTCAGGGCGATCTCACCACGCTTGTTCTGAGGGAGGTCTACACCAACAATTCTTATTGCCATATTTTTTTTTGTTTATTGCGGAACTTGGTTAACCCTGACGCATTTTGAACTTAGGGTTCTTCTTGTTAATCACAAACAGACGGCCTTTGCGACGTACAATCTTGCAATCTGCAGACCGTTTCTTTAATGATGCTCTTGTTTTCATTATGTTTTGTTTATTTGTATCTGAACACAATTCTTCCTTTCGAAAGATCGTACGGACTCATCTCTACCTTCACCTTGTCGCCAGGCAATATCTTGATGTAATGCATGCGCATCTTGCCTGAGATGTGAGCGGTAATTTCGTGTCCGTTCTCTAATTCTACACGGAACATAGCATTGCTCAATGCTTCAACGATTGTCCCGTCTTGTTCGATAGCAGCTTCTTTTGCCATACTAATGTTTTTGTCTTTCTATTTCCTCAATTTCCTTAAACGATGACATGATGTCAGCCTTGCCATGGTGAATGGCTATGGTGTGCTCGAAGTGAGCGGCCGGCTTGCCGTCGCGGGTTATTACGCCCCAGCGGTCGTCAAGCATGGCCAGTTCATGACTGCCCATCGTTATCATTGGCTCAATGGCTATGCACAAACCGTTTTTCAACTGCTTGCCCGTGCCCTGATTGCCATAGTTAGGCACCTGAGGGTCCTCGTGCATCTCATGTCCGATGCCGTGACCTACAAACTCGCGCACTACACCATATCCGTGACGCTCGCAATGCTGCTGCACTGCATGGCCAATGTCGCCGAGGCGGTGTCCCACAACAGCCTGCTCAATGCCCTTGTAAAGCGACTCCTTTGTCACACGCAGGAGCTCCTTGACCTCGGGCTTGACTTCGCCCACACAAAAAGTGTAGCAAGAGTCACCGCAAAAGCCGTCAATAAATGTGCCGCAATCCACCGACACAACGTCGCCATCATGCAATGGCTCGTCATTTGGTATGCCGTGCACCACCACATTGTTGACAGAGGTGCAGATTGAGGCTGGGAATGGTCCGCCGTACGGATTGGGGAAGCCCTTGAAAGTGGGCTCCGCACCGTGGTCGCGGATAAATTGCTCAGCCAGGGTGTCCAACTGGCGGGTTGTGACACCCGGCTCAACAATTTTAGCTATTTCAGTGAGCGTTGCGCTTACCAACAAGTTGGCCTTGCGCAACAGCTCTATCTCATCGTCGGTCTTCAGATAAATCATTCAGACTAAAGAATTTTAGTAGGCAGCTACCTTCGTTGAACGTGTGCGAACATGTCCTGAGTTGAGCAGTCCGTCGTAGTGACGCACCAAGAGGTGGCTTTCAATCTGTTGCAGTGTGTCCAATACTACACCCACAAGGATCAGCAAAGATGTTCCACCGAAGAACTGGGCAAACTCCTGCTTCACACCAAACAAACCGGCAAATGCAGGCAGAATGGCTATCAAAGCGATAAAGAGAGAGCCGGGGAAAGTGATGCGTGACATCACATCGTCCAGGTAATCGGCTGTGGGCTTGCCGGGCTTGACACCCGGAATGAAACCATTATTACGCTTCATATCCTCAGCCATCTGAACGGGGTTCAAAGTGATGGCTGTGTAGAAGTAAGTAAACAATACAATCAGAATGACGAACACTACATTGTAGAGAACGCTCGTATGATCCAAGAACTGATTCAGTGCCCAGCTACCACCGTTTTTCGAAACGGTCTGAGCAAGAGTCAGGGGAATGAACATGATAGCTTGTGCGAAGATGATAGGCATCACGTTAGCTGCGAAGAGCTTGAGGGGGATGTACTGGCGTGCACCACCCACGGCGCGGTTGCCCTCAATTCGTTGAGCGTACTGCACAGGCACCTTGCGGGTGGCCTTTACAAGCATGATGGCCAGTGCCATCACAAAGAGCAGAGCGATAATCTCGAAGAGGAACTTGATCAAGCCACCACCTTCGGCACCGCTGAACGCAGTAACGAATTCTGCAACAAAAGCACTCGGCATACGGGCAATGATACCAATCATGATGATCAGCGACACACCGTTGCCAACGCCCTTGTCTGTGATACGTTCGCCAAGCCACAGGATAAACATACTACCTGCCGCAAGGATAATCGTAGACGAGATCATGAACCATAATCCGTCTCCAACGAGGAAAGCACCCGAACCCGCGGTCTGAGCCTTGAGGTTAATCAGATATGTTGGAGCCTGGAAGAGCAAGATTGCTATCGTCAACCAGCGTGTAATCTGGTTGATCTTTCTACGACCACTCTCACCCTCGCGCTGCATCTTCTGGAAGTAAGGCACAGCCATGGCGAGAAGCTGAATGACGATCGATGCCGAAATGTAAGGCATGATACCCAGTGCAAACACCGAAGCGTTTGAGAAAGCACCACCCGAGAACATGTTCAACAAAGACATCAAACCTTCGCTCGTCTGGCTCTGCAGAGCCTGCAAACGTGCGGGGTCGATGCCCGGGAGCACGATGAACGAGCCGAAACGGTATACAGCAACAAAGAGAATGGTGATGAGGAGGCGCGTACGCAAATCCTCAATTCTCCAGATGTTCTTGATGGTCTCGATTATTTTTTTCATCGAAGTAGGATTGATTAGATTTTTGTAGCGGTGCCGCCTGCTGCAGTAATGGCAGCTTCGGCAGACTTAGAGAATGCGTGAGCCTCTACAGCCAGCTTGGCCTTGAGTTCACCATTTCCAAGTATCTTCACCAATTGGTTAGAAGAGATAAAACCTGCAGCGTGAAGCTCAGCTACACCGATCTTTTCAAGGTTCTTTGCCTCGGCAAGAGCCTGAAGAGTTGAAAGGTTGATAGCCTTGTACTCAACACGGTTGATATTCTTGAAACCAAATTTGGGAAGACGACGCTGCAAAGGCATCTGACCACCTTCGAAACCAATCTTCTTGCTATAACCTGAACGAGACTTGGCACCCTTGTGGCCACGTGTTGACGTACCGCCCATGCCCGAACCGGGACCACGGCCGATGCGCTTACGTGAACTGGTAGCACCATTAGCAGGCTTTAAAGTATGTAATTTCATAAAGCTTCGTTTGTTTGAAAATTATTCTACGACCGTTACTAAGTGGTGTACCTTGCGAATCATACCGCGTACCTGGGGAGTGTCCTCCTTTTCAACGATACGGTTCATTTTGGTGAGACCAAGCGCATCGAGAGTTTGCTTTTGGTCCTTGGGAGCACCGATACGGCTCTTCGTCTGTTGTATCTTAATCGTTGCCATAATTCTTTATCCTCTGAATACTTTTTCCAAAGATACACCGCGGTGCTGAGCCACCGTGCGTGCATCACGCATTTCACTCAAAGCCAAGATTGTAGCCTTAACGAGGTTGTGAGGATTTGAAGAACCCTTCGACTTAGCGAGCACATTCTTCACACCTGCACTCTCAAGCACGGCACGCATAGCGCCGCCGGCCACAACACCGGTACCTTCAGAGGCGGGGAGGATAAGCACCTCGGCACCACCGAAGCGAGCAGCCTGCTCGTGGGGAACTGTACCCTTGAGAACGGGAACCTTGACCAAATTCTTCTTTGCTGCCTCAACACCCTTGGCAATGGCGGCAGTAACTTCGCCAGCCTTGCCCAGGCCGTAACCAATGACACCCTTACCGTCACCAACCACTACAATAGCAGCGAAAGTGAAAGTACGGCCACCCTTGGTAACCTTGACAACACGATTGATAGCAACCAGTCTATCCTTTAACTCTTCTGTATTTACGTTTACTCTGTTTGCCATAATCTTAATTAGAATTTAAGTCCGCCTTTGCGGGCACCATCAGCAACTTCTTTAACACGACCATGGTAGAGGTAGCCGTTACGGTCGAAAACGACCTCGGTGATACCAGCAGCAATAGCCTTGGCAGCTACTGCCTCACCTACCTTGGCAGCCTGCTCCTTCTTAGGCATGGTCTCCATGCCGAGTGAAGAGGCTGATACGAGAGTTGAAGCGGTCTCGTCGTTGATAATTTGTACGTAGATCTGCTTGTTGCTGCGGAATACAGTCAAACGGGGACGAGCAGCAGTGCCAGAGATCTTATTACGAACCCGATATTTAATTTTTACGCGTCTTTGTTCTTTTTTCGTAGTCATAATCTTAGAGATTTAAATTACTTAGCACCAGCGGACTTACCAGACTTACGACGAATCTGCTCGCCCACATAGAGGATACCCTTACCCTTGTAAGGTTCAGGTTTGCGGAAAGAACGGATTTTTGCGCATACAAGACCGAGCAACTGCTTGTCGCAGCTCTCGAGAGAGATATACGGGTTTTTGTTTCGTTCAGACTTCGTCTCAACCTTGATTTCGGGCGGCAACTGAAGGAAGATGCTGTGAGTGTAACCCAAAGCGAACTCAACGAGGTTGCCCTGGTTAGACACACGGTAACCTACACCTACGAGTTCCATTTCCTTCTTGTAACCTTCAGAAACACCAACAACCATGTTGTTTACCAGGGCACGGTACAAGCCGTGGAAAGCCTGCTTCTGCTTCTGTTCAACAGTGTCGTTAGCTTCATCGATAGCGAAAGTGATTTCGTTATTCTCGATTGTGACGATGATGGAAGGATCAACAGCCTGGCTGAGCTCACCCTTCGGTCCTTTTACAGACACTACATTATCCTTCAGGGTAACTGTTACACCTGCAGGGATGTTAATCGGCAATTTACCTATTCTAGACATTTTGTTCCTCCTTTATTAGTATACGTAGCAAAGAACTTCGCCGCCGATCTTCAAGTCGGCAGCAGCCTTATTTGTCATTACACCCTTCGAAGTAGAGATGATGGCAACACCAAGGCCGTTGATAACACGGGGCATTTCGCGGTAGCCAGTATACTTACGCATACCAGGCTTTGAAACGCGAGTGAGGCTCTTGATAGCGTTCACCTTAGTCTGGGGGTTGTACTTGAGGGCGATTTTGATGGTGCCCTGAGCACCATCCTCCTCAAACTTGTAGTTGAGGATATAACCCTGATCGAAGAGGATCTTAGTGATATCCTTCTTCAAGTTTGACGCAGGCACTTCAACCACACGGTGCTTTGCCTGGATAGCATTACGCAAGCGCGTAAGATAATCTGCTATAGGATCAGTCATTTTAATTGAATTGTTTAATTAATCGGGGCTACCCCGACAATATTAAATAATAAGTGGATTGTTGTTCTTTACCAGCTGGCCTTCTTTACGCCGGGGATCAAGCCGTTAGAAGCCATTTCGCGGAACTGGATACGAGACAAACCGAAGAGGCGGATATAACCCTTAGGACGACCCGTAATCTTGCAGCGGTTGTGCAGACGGATAGGATTGGCGTTGCGAGGGATCTTCTGGAGCTTGCGAGCAGCCTCGTAAGCCTCCACGGGATCATTCGACTTATTGACAATTTCCTTGAGCGCTGCACGCTTGGCGGCGTACTTAGCGACGAGCTTGGCACGCTTAACCTCGCGTGCCTTCATTGACTCTTTTGCCATAGTTTCGAATTAGTTTTTAGCGTTTTTGAAAGGGAGACCAAATTCCTTGAGCAAAGCATAGCCCTCTTCATCAGTCGGAGCCGAAGTCACGAAGGTGATGTTCATACCAAGGATGCGGTCGATAGTATCGATGTTAATTTCAGGGAAGATGATCTGCTCCTGAATACCGAGCGTATAGTTACCGCGGCCATCGAACTTGCTTTCAATACCCTTGAAGTCGCGGATACGGGGCAAAGCCACGCGTACGAGCTTCTCCAAAAATTCGTACATACGTTCACGGCGCAGTGTAACCATTACACCGATAGGCATCTTCTTACGAAGCTTGAAGTTAGCAACGTCCTTCTTTGACACCGTAGCCACAGCCTTCTGGCCAGTGATGGCAGTGAGTTCGTTGATAGCCACGTCGATGATCTTCTTGTCAGCGGTAGCAATACCAAGACCCTGGTTGATAACGATCTTCTTCAGTGCGGGGATCTGCATTGATGAAGAATAGTTGAACTGCTTCATCAGAGCCGGGGCAATGCGCTCTGCATATTCCTTCTTAAGTTGTGCTGTATTCATTACTTAATCTCCTCTCCTGATTTTTTAGCGAAACGTACCAACTTGCCTTCATCGTTCTTGCGGCGACCGATGCGAGTGGGCTTGCCAGTCTTGGGGTCAACTACGTTCAGATTAGAAATGTGAATGGGAGCCTCCATCTTAACGATGCCACCCTGGGGGTTCTTTGCGCTTGGCTTCTGGCTCTTAGACACCATGTTAACGCCTTCAACGATAGCACGCTGCTTTTCTACGAGGACCTTGGTAACCTTACCAGTCTTGCCCTTGTCTTCACCGGCGTTTACATAAACGGTGTCGCCTTTTTTGATATGTAACTTACTCATTACTTTCTTTGAAATCTTGATTAAAGTACTTCAGGTGCCAAAGACACGACCTTCATGTTGACAGCGCGGAGTTCACGAGCCACCGGGCCGAAGATACGACTACCCCTCAGTTCGCCTGCATTGTTAAGGAGAACGCAAGCATTGTCATCAAAACGGATGTAGGAACCATCAGCACGACGGATTTCCTTCTTAGTACGTACGATCAAAGCCTTTGATACGGCACCTTTCTTAATATCACTCGACGGGATCACGTTCTTTACAGAAACGACAATCACATCACCGACTGAAGCGTAACGACGCTTCGTACCACCGAGAACGCGGATGCAGAGAGCCTCGCGTGCGCCGCTGTTGTCGGCAACTGTCAATCTTGATTCTGCTTGTATCATAATTATTTAGCTCTTTCTACAATTTCAACAACTCTCCAACGCTTAGTCTTGCTCAAGGGACGAGTCTCCATAATGAGCACTGTATCGCCCACGTTGCAGTCGTTCTTCTCATCATGAGCGTGATACTTCTTTGTCTTGGAGATGAATTTACCGTAAATGGGGTGCTTCTCTTTGAACTTAGCAGCCACAACAATGGTTTTGTCCATTTTGTTGCTAATAACAACACCCTGTCTTGTTTTTCTTAAGTTTCTAGCTTCCATCTGGACCATTATTACTTGTTAAGTTCGATTTCTCTCAACACTGTCTTCATCTGCGCGATCGTGCGACGAGCGGCCTTGATCTGTGAAGGATTTTCCAGAGGAGAGATGCTGTGGTTGAGCACCAACTGATTGTATTTTGCAACCTCTTCAGCAATGCGCTGTGACAGCTCTGCTGCGGGGATTTGACGAATTTCTGAAATCTTCATGCTTAGGCGTTTTTGTCGTAGTCGTGTCTAACAACGAATTTAGTAGTAACGGGCAGCTTCTGAGCAGCCAGGCGGAGAGCCTCCTTGGCCACTTCGAAAGGCACACCTTCGATTTCGAAGATGATACGGCCCGGAGTGATGGGGAATACGTAGCCCACGGGATCACCCTTACCCTTACCCATACGTACATCGGCAGGCTTCTTGGTGATTGGTTTGTCGGGGAAGATACGAATCCAGCTCTGACCCTCACGCTGCATGTAGCGTGTCATAGCGATACGGGCTGCTTCGATTTGACGACCGGTAAGCCAGTGCGTATCGAGGCTCTTGATGCCGAAGCTACCAAAAGCAAGCTGGTTGCCACGCTGTGCGTTACCCTTGCAACGGCCTTTTTGCGGTCTTCTGTATTTTGTTCTTTTCGGTTGTAACATAATACTCTAACTGAAAATCTGATTAGCGATTGTTGTTTCTCTTGTTGCGGAACTTGCGGCCACCGTTAAAGTTGCCGTTGCCACGTGACTCCTTCTCCTGAGTGAAGTTAGGAGCGAGGTCGCGCTTGCCATAAACTTCGCCACGGCAAACCCATACCTTGATACCGAGCAGACCCACCTTGGTGAGAGCCTCACACTGGCAGTAGTCGATGTCGGCACGCAGCGTGTGCAGCGGAGTACGGCCTTCCTTGAACATTTCCTTACGTGCCATTTCAGCGCCGTTCAAACGGCCGCAGATCTGCACCTTGATACCCTCAGCGCCCATGCGCATAGCGTTGGCAATAGCCATCTTGATAGCGCGGCGGTAAGCGATTTTGCCTTCAACCTGGCGGGCAATGCTCTTACCCACGATGTTAGCATCGAGGTCAGGCTTCTTCACTTCGAAGATATTAATCTGAACGTCCTTGTCGGTAATCTTCTTCAGTTCTTCCTTCAACTTGTCAACTTCAGCGCCGCCCTTACCGATGATAAGGCCCGGACGTGAGGTGCACACAGTGATGGTGATGAGCTTCGGAGTACGTTCGATAACGATACGAGATACACTGGCTTTAGCCAAGCGAGCGTCGAGATACTTGCGGATCTTGCTGTCTTCGAGGATATTGTCACCGAAGTTACGGCCACCGAACCAATTAGAATCCCAACCGCGAATAATACCAAGTCGGTTACTTATCGGATTTACTTTCTGTCCCATATCGATTAGTCATTTGTTTTAGTACCCACGAACAAAGTTACGTGGTTTGAACGTTTACGAATTCTATAACCTCTACCCTGCGGAGCCGGACGCATGCGCTTGAGCGTAACACCCTCGTCAACAAAAATCTTGGTTATATACAATTCGCCATCTTCAGCCTTGCGATCGTTCTTCTGTTCCCAGTTAGCGATTGCAGAACGCAACAGCTTTTCGAGTACTTCAGAAGCAGCCTTCTTAGAGAACTTGAGTGTGCCGAGGGCGCGATTCACCTCCATGCCGCGAACCATGTCAACAACATAGCGCATCTTGCGGGGTGAGGAGGGAACATTTTGCAATTTAGCAAAATATTGGGTCTTCAGGGCTTCCTTTCTTTTTTCAGCCGCTAATCTTTTTCTTGCTCCCATTATTTATTGTTTCTTTTTATTATCTGTGGATTGAAAGGTCCTGCTTACTTCTTCTTGTTACCAGCATGACCGCCAAACTTGCGGGTGGGTGCGAACTCACCGAGCTTGTGGCCGACCATGTTTTCAGTAACATAAACAGGGATGAATTTGTTTCCGTTGTGAACAGCAATGGTATGACCAACAAAGTCGGGCGATATCATTGAAGCTCTGGCCCATGTCTTCACCACGTTTTTCTTACCGCTTTCGTTCATGGCAAGAACCTTCTTTTCGAGAGAGACTGCGATGTACGGGCCTTTTTTAAGAGAACGACTCATAAATTCTTCTTGTTTTAGTGCTTGTTACGCTTGTTACTTTTTACGTCTTTCGATGATGTACTTGTTCGACTGCTTCTTAGGAGCTCTTGTCTTCAAGCCCTTAGCATACAAACCTGTACGTGAACGTGGGTGACCACCACTCTGACGGCCTTCACCACCACCCATCGGGTGATCAACAGGGTTCATTACAACACCACGGTTGTGCGGACGACGTCCCAACCAGCGTGAGCGACCTGCCTTACCTGAAGATTCGAGAGCATGATCTGAGTTACCAACGCTACCGATTGTAGCCTTGCAAGCACTGAGGATCTGGCGAGTTTCGCCTGAGGGCAACTTAATCACACAATACTTGCCTTCACGTGAAGTAAGCTGTGCAAAGTTACCAGCTGAGCGAACGAGCAGAGCGCCCTGTCCAGGACGGAGCTCAATGTTGTGGATAACGGTACCGACGGGAATGTTCTGCAAGGGAAGTGCGTTACCAACTTCGGGAGCAGCCTCGGCACCAGACATGAGCTGGTCGCCAACCTTCAATCCATTAGGAGCGATAATATAACGCTTTTCACCATCAGCATAGAAGAGCAATGCGATGCGAGCCGAACGGTTAGGATCATACTCGATTGTCTTCACAACTGCGGGTACACCATCTTTCTCACGCTTAAAGTCGATGAAGCGGAACTTTCTCTTGTGGCCACCACCAAGATAACGCATAGTCATCTTACCAGTGTTGTTGCGGCCGCCTGAGATGCGCTTACCGTAAACGAGAGATTTTTCTGGTACGGATGCAGTAATTTCTTCGAACGTACCAATAATCTTGTGTCTCTGGCCCGGTGTAGTGGGCTTAAATTTACGTACTGCCATTATTTATTTAGATATTGCTGTAGAAATCGATGGTTTCGCCCTCTTTGAGGGTTACGATAGCCTTCTTGAAAGCATTGCTGCGGCCACGCACGAGGCCGGCCTTAGTGTAGCGGGCCTTAGACTTGCCAGCATACTTGATTGTGTTCACGCTCAACACGCTCACACCATACAATGCCTCAACTTCTGCCTTAATCTGAAGTTTGTTAGCCTCAGGACGCACGATAAAACTGAATTGGTTCAGCTTGTCAGTAAGCGTATTGGCCTTTTCAGACACGAGGGGTTTGATAATGTATGCCATTTTCTGTTGCTATTATTACTTGTTTAAGACAGACTCGATTGCTGAAAGAGCGCTTTCTGTCACAACCATTGAAGCGGCGTTGAGCACACCATAAGTGTTGATGTCAGAGGCGATAGCCACCTTAGCGTTCTGAATGTTGCGAGCTGACAAATATACATTTTTATCGGCACCGGGAAGAACAAAGAGAACCTTCTTGTCAGCAACCTTAAGGTTGTTCAAGGTTTCAACAAAAGTCTTTGTCTTAGGAGCTTCGAAAGTAAAGTCCTCAACCACTACGATAGCATTCTCCTGAGCCTTGTAGCTAAGAGCGCTGCGGCGTGCGAGAGCCTTCATCTTCTTGTTGAGCTTGAAGCTGTAGTTACGGGGTTTCGGACCGAACACACGTGCACCACCTACGAGTACGGGTGAGTTGATATCACCACGGCGTGCGCCGCCACCGCCCTTCTGACGGCCGAGCTTGCGGGTTGAACCGCTCATCTCACTTCTTTCCTTCGACTTAGCTGTACCCTGACGCTGAGCAGCGAGATACTGCTTCACATCGAGGTAGATAGCGTGGTCGTTCGGCTCAATGCCAAATACACTGTCGTTCAGTGTCACCTTGCGGCCGGTATCTTCACCTTTGATATTGAATACACTAACTTCCATTGCTTACTTCTCGATAATTACGATTGAACCTTTGCAACCGGGAACAGAACCCTTGATAAGGAGCAGGTTATGTTCGGGGATTACCTTTAACACTTTCAGGTTTTGAGTAGTCACGCGGTCGCCACCCATCTGGCCACCCATGCGCAGACCCTTGAAAACCTTGGCGGGGTAAGAACAAGCACCGATAGAACCGGGCTTGCGCAGACGGTCGTCCTGACCGTGAGTGCTCTGGCCTACACCACCAAAACCGTGACGCTTCACAACGCCTTGGAAACCCTTACCCTTAGAGGTACCAATCACGTCTACAAAAGCAGCGTCATTGAACAGCTCTACTGTAAGAGTGTCACCCAGGTTCAATTCCTGATCAAAGCCCTTGAACTCAGCCAAGTGACGCTTGGGGGTAACACCAGCCTTCTTAAAGTGGCCCATCAAAGGAGCAGAAGTGTTCTTCTCCTTAGCTTCCTGGAAACCAACCTGAACGGCTGCATAGCCATCTTTCTCGACGGTCTTAATTTGCGTTACCACGCAAGGACCTACTTCGATAACAGTGCATGGCACATTCTGGCCCTCGGCACTGAAAACGGATGTCATTCCGATTTTTTTTCCTAATAATCCTGGCATTTCAGTCTTATGAAAATAATATGAAAATTGTTTTATGTTCCGTCGCCCAATGTCCCGTCTCAGGTATGGGTCGGAGGGTTATTACTAACCTGGGAGTCGCAACTCCCTCAAAACAAAGCAGTTTTCTTATGTTTCCTACTTTCGGTGTGCAAAGTTACCACTTTTTTGTTACACCACAAACATTTCCCACTTTTTTCTCTTAAAATCAACGATTTAAGCACCAAACACGCACCCTTCCACGCCACAATTACAATAATTAACACCCTGGCACCTCAAAAACCGCCCCACACACCGCCCCACACACCACAACACACAGCCGCAAGCACCCCCATCGAGGCTGCCCGCGGCTGCACATTCAGAGTGGTTCTAATAAGTCTGAAATAGCTCTTTGTACACTGTCCAAAGTGTGTTTTTGAAAGTTCGGGAGGGAGTATAGCGTGCCGTGTAACCGAACAAACTTTCAAAAAGACACTTCTGAGCGCCTGCAAATCCCCATTTCAGAATAGCAGAACTCTAAAAACAGAACTGTCAGAACCACCCTTACGCTACCAGGCCACCGCCCGCGCACAACAAGCGCCAGGCAGCCGCCACACCTATTCCTTAAATTCCCAGCGGAACGTGCTATAAGCACACGACGTGGGCAAACTCCCATCATAATGATACACATGGCGCCTGCCGTCACTTCCCATGAAGTAGAGCGCCACATCACGCACACGTCCGTCGGCAGGTATCGCCACGGACACAATCTTGGCAAACTCCGCATCGGGGCACTCCAGCAAATAGTTCATGATGTAACCGTCACGCTCACCAGCCGGCACCGTGGCAGGCACATTCATATACAGCACCTCGTACGTCACACGCCCGTTCTCCACATCACGTTCAAGCGACATCGACGGCTTCTTGTCGGCCACCTGGCTCACCACGAACGAGGCCGGTATCACATACGTATAACTTGGGTCGGTGCCTGCCACCATAAACTGCACAGTCCAGTTGTCACTGCCCGAAGGGTGACCCACCGTAAAGGGCAACATACGGTACTTGCCCGCCTCACGCACCTGGAACTGTGCGTCTGGGCCCTCAACCACCCCCATGCCGTCGGGGCCCTCCACCTCATAAGCCGGAGGCATGGTACACGTCTCAACAGGCTTGACACGCAGCAAACGGAAAAGGCTCTTCAGTGCCCATACACTCACATGCTGCCCCTTGGCCCCCACCGTCTCAATATTATACCACTTGGCATTGCCCGCACCAGCCAGCGCAAACAAATCGTCCTTGTAAGCACGCTTCACGGCCACCTTGGCAGCCTTGGCCGACGGCTTTGTCCGCATGGCCGGCCAATTACAACCGGCCACCACAAAGCTGCGCGGAGTTATCATGTTAAACGTAAAGCCTTGCGGCTGGGCCTTGACGCCCGCCACACCACAGAGCCACACCATGGCCGTGGCTATATAATAAGGTATAGTTGAATGTTTCATTGCTTTGTTACGTCAGTAAATGATAATAATATAATGTGTAATGCCACTGCAAATATACAAAATGATGAGCAAACACCAGTACCCGCTGTCGCAAGCAGAAGTGCAAATGTACAGATAAGCAATGCTTGCGTCCTGAAACAGCCTTTAACCTGTCAATCTGAATGAAAGCGCAAGCACTAAACGCTACCTCTAAACGCTAGTTCTAAACGCAAGCACTAATGGGGGCGACGCGTCCCGCGTCGGGCTAATTAAAGATCTACTAAATAATAACTGCATCTTTTCCCGACGCGGGACGCGTCGCCCCCATTAGTGGTAGCGTTTTGTGCTTGGGGAAGTGCAGATGAGTGTGCAGATGTGCAAACGCTCAGAGATGTTGGGACAATAAAAAGCCTCTCTCAGTTGTGACACTGAAAGAGGCTGTGAAAATAAAGTTGGCGGCGACCTACTCTCCCGCGGGTGTGCAGTACCATCGGCGCGGTTGGGCTTAACTTCTCTGTTCGGAATGGGAAG
>NZ_LT629844.1:0-187222 GCF_900106785.1 Prevotellamassilia timonensis
GGCGCACCCGACAAACCCTGTGGAGTAGGCCGTGCAGATGCTAACCCAAAACTGTTGCTAAACGATACATGAAGAATGGTATGTCTATGACTCCTTTTACTTGTGCACGAAAGCATTTGATCTTTGAGTTCAACGATTCAGCTGAAGCGTTAGTCTTACGTCCGTCAAAGTAGTTCAGGATTTCATCCTCATAGAATCTGATGGTATCGCGTACGGACTTGATTTCACGCAGAGTGCAGGAAGCCACTTTCTCATACCACCCCTTGAAATTCTGTTTGGCAGTCTCCTTTGTGAGTTTCTTGTTTCTGAATATGGCTCTAAGGGAGTTGATCAGATTGTATGCTTCTTCAAGTTTTGGGTAGAGTGCGAAAAGTATCTTCGCACGCTTTTTCTGCGTTGCGCTCCACTTCTCTCGGCTCATGGACAATTGCTTGCGACATCGTGTCTGTGCCTCTACAAGAGTCTCGCCATTTTCAAGCCTTTTGGGTTCAAAGCGAGTGTTCAGCCTCATAGGCTTTCTTCCGCGCTTGCTCTTCTTCCAGTTCTTCCCATGCCTTTTCCTCATTCGCTCGCGGTAAGCCTTTCTCTGCGCTGCCAGATTTTCGAGGTATTTGCGAAACTCTGCCTTCTGTCTGTTCGCCTCCTTTACGGCTTTTCGTTTCAGGCGCAGGCGTATCTCTTCGCAGCCCTCTCCACCGCGTTTTACGACATGGAAGCAGTCACGTATGACTGTGGCTTTAGGGAATGCCTCTCGGGCTATGACACGCATGCAATCTGAGAGATCCATCGTGATATTCTCAACCATTTCACGCTTATCTGCAGGTAGTTGCATGAGAACCTTCAGTACGTCAGCAGGATTCGTTCCCTTGACTACTGCTATGATTGCACCCTTGCGACCATGGGCATCCTTGTTGTGAACGATAGTGTACAGTTCGCCCTGGAGGGAGGTCTCGTCTATGCCTTGCTCCTTACCTACGTTTTGCGGAATAAGAATCCACTTGGATGCGTGATCCTTCTGCTCCCACGTCTCGAAGTTACTCAGGGCGTCCTTGTATCTTTTGGCAAACGTGGAGCTGTTAATCATGTACGTATAACCAATCTGACGAGCGGTTATCGTCTCAGAGTCCATTCGCCCTCTTTAAAAAAAGCGCGAAGTCCTTCGCGTATCGAGTGCCCTTATGCTTCAGTTCAAACTCCTTGTCAAGGTCAACACTTCTTGTTGTGCCATCCGGCATTGTCCAACGCCTTCTTCGTATGTGAAGTACCGCCTTCTTGTCTCGGGCTGGATAGTCAAGTAAACATGATTCTTCCCCAAAACCATTGCTCACGGAATCCTTCATGTCTGGTGTGCGATTGTCGCGCTCATCCAGATAGATGTGAAGCTCTGTTGTGTAAAGAACATCCTTGTCCAGAGTACGCTGTGTTGCAAAGTCTGTCACCTCGAAATATTTAAGAACTCCTTCGGGGAGGAAATATGAGGCGAGGCCCTCATACATATTTTTATTGCCATTCTGATTCATAGTGCAAAGGTACTACTTTTGGGCAATCATGTATCGTTTGGCAACTCAGTTTTTGGGTTAGCATCTGCACAGCCCTCCACAGGGTTTGTCGGGTGCGCCCAAATAGTATGGAAGTGATAACGATAGACAGCATTGCTTTTCAGAAACTGGTTGAACAGCTCAACCGGATTGAAAGCTACGTGGAGCGTACAACAGAGTTGTATCGTGATATAGACGATGCCTTGGAAATAAGCACCAAGGATCTGATGACCATCTTCTGTATCTCAGAATCTACGCTGTACAGATGGCGGAAAGGAGGTTCCATCAGTTTCAGATATACCGAAACCGGTGGCGTACGTTTTTCATACAGTTCCCTGTTCATGGCAATAAAGTGTTTCCGCATAAAGATTCCGGGTATGGCGAAGGAGGAAGCACTCAAACGACTGTCTGATTATAAAGACGGGATTCTTCTGAACAAATGCACAACTGAAACCAAATGATAGACAAGGAAGATATACTGGAACGTACAGGCCGCGGGCTTGCCGTGTTCAAACATTACATCAACTTTCCGGTGAGACCCGGAAAAAATTTCAGGAATCCGCTCTACGAAGACCGGATTGCTTCATGCAATATCTATTATGACCGGCATGCCCAAGTGTTCAAGATGAAGGATTTCGGAAATAACGAATATTCGGGAGACTGCTTCTGGTTCGTCGGCATGCTTTACGGATTGGACGTGAAAAGAGACTTTGTCGCTATCATCAACCGTATTGTATCGGACCTGAACATCACCATAGTCCACACAGGAAGCAACGATATGCCTGCTCGTAAAAAGGCAGTAGAAAAACGTATCATTATGAATGACAATGACAATCCAATAAGGAAGGATTACCATACAGAGGTTAAACCCTTTTCAGTTGCTGAACTTGCATACTGGCAGCAATATGGAATCAAGCCGGATACTTTGGAAAGATACAATGTACATTCCTTAAAGTCATTTGAAGGCTACAACCGTTCCGATAAAATTTATAAAATCAGTTCATCTGCAACAGAACCCATGTTTGCTTACATGGGCATGGGATTTACCAAGGTATACCGGCCTCGAAATCAGAATATGCGGTTCTTTTATGGAGGAGAGATGCCTGAGGTGTACTGTTTCGGTCTGGAACAGCTACCCAACAAGGGGGACATGGTTTTTATCACCGGAGGAGAAAAGGATGTAATGTCACTTGCCTCCAAAGGATTCAATGCCGTTTGTTTCAACAGTGAAACGGCCGCCATACCCACTTCACTGATTGAGATGTTTGACCGTAAGTTCCGTCATATTGTCTTTCTGTACGATATGGACGATACAGGCCGGAAAGAATCTGCTAGACGCATGGATGAATTGTCCTCGTTTCATGTACTCAGAATGGAACTGCCTATATCCGGAGCAAAGGGAGACAAGGATATTTCCGATTACTTTGCTTCCGGAAAAAGTGCAGCGGACTTTCAGGTACTGATTACCTCCATGCTGGAGAAGCTTTACTCACAAACTATGATGCTTTTAAAATCTTGCGAAATGGACTACAACAATCCTCCCGAATCTTCCAAAACAGTGGTTTCCGTCAACGGGGTACCGCTTGGTACCTACGACAACCTTCTATGTATAACAGGTGGTGAAGGTACCGGAAAAAGCAATTTCGTATCAGCCCTGATTGCAGGTACACTTGCTGACGACACACAAAACATCGATACGCTTGGCTTTGAAGTTTCACCAAACTACTCTGATAAGGCCGTGTTGCACTATGATACCGAGCAGTCTGAGTTTCAGTTATTCAAGAATCTGAGCAAGACAATCAAACGTATCGGATTACCTGCACCACCGGATTTTTACCATACGTTCTATCTGGCCCCTATGTCAAGAAAAGAGCGTATCAGCATGATCCGTGACAGCATGGATTTGTATTACCACCGGCACGGAGGAATCCACCTCGTTGTACTGGATGGCATTGCAGACCTTATCCGTTCGGCCAATGATGAAGCGGAAAGCATTGCCATTGTGGATGAAGTGTACCGCCTGGCCGGAATCTACAAAACCTGCATCATCTGTGTGCTGCATTTTGTGCCCAACGGAATAAAACTGCGCGGGCACATCGGCTCGGAGCTGCAGAGAAAAGCGGCAGCCATCCTCTCTATTGAGAAGGATGAGAATCCTGCCTATTCCGTAGTCAAGGCAATCAAAGTCCGTGACGGCAGTCCGTTGGATGTACCCATGCTGCTTTTCACATGGGACAAACAGAAGGACATGCACGTATCTGCCGGTGAAAAGCCGGCCGAAGACAAGGAGAAACGGAAAAAAGAAGAGTTGCAGGGCATCATAAAAGAAATCTTCCGAAGCCGGAAGAAAATCACGTACACTGAACTCGTAACCGAACTGATGCAGGCGATGGACATCAAGGAAAGGACAGCCAAAAGCTACATCAGCTACATGAAAACGAACGGTATGCTGAATCAGGACAGTTCGAACAACTACCAGCCTTGATGCTTCCGCTATTGGGAATAGTCAATCTAACAATTTAATGCTTATGAGAGAAATGAAACCTACATGCGACCCGAACGGGGTCTATTCCGTCAAACGTGTATGCGCCGAGCTGGGCATAAGCTACAAGACACTCCGGAAATACAGGGAAAGCGGCTATATCAAACCGCTGAATCCGGGCAATGTCTATCGGCCTAAGTATTCCGGACAATCCATCATTGATTGCTGGCATGTCCTATGCACCCTCTGAAACAACCGGCAGACTTGGACTCCCACCACACCAGTCCAAGTCTGTTTTCAGAAAAAAGACACAAAGCGAAATTCTATCTTTGGTTTTCAGATAAGGATTCCGCTTTGTGTCATCTATAAATAACCCGTGAGCAGACTCATGGGTCTTCATCTAAAACAATCCCGTCATGTATGCAGGCAAACAGAAAATATCCTTGTCTTTTCTTACATCTTTTGTGTAGAGAAGATACCTTTGCAGGATTCTTGAAGAAAATTTCTCCTGGAAAACATCAAGCGACTTATGGGACTTGTATCCGGAGGACTTCACTTCAATAGGACATATCTTATCTTTGCGGGAAAGCAGGAAATCCACCTCATAGTTACGGACAGTCTTGTTTCCGTCTTCGTCCTTGACTATTTCTTCCTGGAAAGTATAGTAGAATAATTCATTGCCGGCACTCTTGAGCATCTGGGCTATCGCATTTTCATATACATACCCCAGATCCACAGCAAGCTTATCCGAAAGAAGTTTCTGGTATATCACATTTCCTGTATAATCGCGATCCATAAAAGCGAGTGTAACGAACAGTCCTGTATCGGCAAGGAACAACTTGAAACAATCATAATCGGCATGAAGGGAAAAACCTACACTGGGGTCATTTGCATGATAGGAAAAGTTTACTGTCATCGAATCCGCCATATCCATCAGCAACTCACCCAGTCTGGAGGCAGTTGCATTCTCAATCACGCTTCCCACCTGATAACGCTTCGAATTTCGGGAGAGTTCTGCAGGTATTGAAGTAAACAAGCGTGAAGCACGTCCTGTCGGGTCTATTTTACGGAAATCATCAATATAGAGTTCGAGAATATTACGCTTTACCGCATCTATGGCTGAAAAATCATTCGATTCCAAATAAGCATTTACGGCCTGCGGCATACCACCTATAAGCATGTAAAGACGAAAATTACGCATAAGGTCACGATTGACAGCATCACCCAATGATTTTAAGTTTTGGTATGAGTATCTAATCAAATCGTAGGTTTGGGATTTATTGACAGCCCATAAAAACTCTTCGAAATCCAACGGGTACATAGAGATACGTGTTTCTTCACTCGGAATCACGATTCCTTTCACATTCTTTTTAATGGAAAGAAGTGACCCTGTTTCAATATAGTCATACCTCCGGTCCTTAACCAAGTGCTTGATGGCTTGTCGGGCCGGTGGATACAGTTGCACTTCATCGAAAATGATAACCGATTTTCGTTCATGCAATGAAACATTGAATAGTGACTGAATCCGCAGAAAAAAGTAATCCAAATCTGAAATATGGGAGAACAATTCTTTGACTGCTGCATCAGCTATTGAAAAATCGATGTTGATATAGGAGTCATACTCTCTACGGGCGAACTCCTCAGCAATGGTTGATTTTCCGATTCGACGTGCACCTTTTATCAAAAGTGCAGTCTGTCCATCACTTTCCTGCTTCCATTGGAGCATTCTTTCATAAATTTTGCGTTTGAATATTTTTTCGGACATATACTGAGAGTTTATTTGATTACAAAAATACACAATATATCGAAATCAGCAAAATGTTTTCGGCGGTTTTTGTCGAAATCAGCAAAATGTTTTTAGCAGTTTTTGTCGGAATCAGCAAAATGTTTGGCATTAAAAGAGATTGACGACAGTCATCCCCCTCTTCCGAGCCTCACGGCAAGTATAATAAGTCCCTCCTTTCTGTTTTCCGTCATAATAGGCAATCACATAGTTTGAATGCTGCAGCATGAAGTCATTTCGTCTGAGCAGACATCCTTTATAATAGGTATCACTCAACACAATCACCTTGTCTGCCTTGACAAGTATATGGTCATATCGTTGCTGTTCTGCCAAGTCCCAACGGCTGCTTTGTCCTCTGAACGGCACAACAGCTATCAGTTGCAGATAAGGAAGGCGAGCTTTGAGGGAAAGAACTTCCTCCGCTGCGAGCATGTCGAAACCCAAAGCCATCCCACAGATACATTGGTACTTTCCTTCCTTGTAAGCAAGAGAAACGGCCTTTCTGAGCCGTTCTCTCACCTTATCTTTCTGTTCGGGTGCAATATTCCGATGCCCTGTAAAGGCTATGGAAGCCTCCTTTATCGTAAATCTTTGTTTCATTGTCTGTTGTTTTAGCCAGGAAGATGCCCCCGATAACATGTGCGCCCAAATTCTCCAACTGGTCAGCATAGGTAGCCCATGTGATGCCGCGAGTGATAACATCATCAAATGTCACTACGGATTTTCCACTGAACCAATCTTCATCAAAATCGATGATATGCACTTTGCGGATTTCCTTTTCTATCTTTCGGTTTTCATGAATGGCAAGCCGTACGCCGATTACCCTTACATGCTCATAGCCGTTGATAGCTCCGGTCAGTTCACAAACCCTTTCACAAAAAGCCTTGTAACGAAGTTCGTTCTTTGGACTTGTGGATGCCGGAACTTGAACGAAAACAATATTCCTGCAGGATTCACCGTATTGTTCCTGCATGTTTGCTGCGGTCATTTGCGCTACCGCTTCAAAGCTTCTTCCGTCTTTGAAATCGTACACCATCTGTCTGTCGGCAATTTCCTTTTCACCGACGTTGCGAATACGCTTGGGAAAATACTTGCAGAACCATGTCTGAGGTTTTGCCAACTGCTTCTTGAGGTTATTGTCAATCTGTGCCATACGCTCTGATTTTTTCCCTTCTGTTTTGCTGTTTTTCAGCTTGTCCGAAGGGATATTTTTTGCTTTTATCAGAGTGCTGGCAGCCCAATAAGGCAAATTCAGGGCAGAAAATACGCTCAACTTGTTTGAGGAAGATTTTCTGCAAGGGATTTGACGTTTGGTGATGACAGCAATACCTTTGCAAAAAAATATCCTCGCAGGCAGAGATGATAAAATAGAACTGTCACCGTCTATACCAATCCTGTTTCTGAACTTATACATCCCATAAACAGAAATCGCAAGTCATTCCCATATAAATCATTCAGGAAAGACCGAACTCACCTTGGCAACAAGTAATGAGTAATACAAAGTCTTTCAAAACATCACAATATCCCTCATTATCAAAGATTTTACCTATTGCAAGAATGGACCTGCATGAGTAACTTTACACCCAAAAGAATACTTATGAACTATATACAGCAAATACAAACGATTGTGATACTCCCGGAAAAAAGATATTCTGTGAAGGAAGCCTGTATCTTCCTCGGCATCCACCGGTGTACCATCTATGACTACATCAGACATGAGGAACGTCCGCTTCCTTTTATCCGGATCCATACCGATAAAAGAGGCATCGTATTTCAGGGAAGCGACTTGCTTGCCTATAAAGCGGCAGGTCTCCCCAAGAAAGGGCGCAAATTCAAAGACAGTACATCTCGGTAGAAGGCTGTCTTTGAATAGTAGCAGGATGTGGGGGTCAGTTCCATTGGTTCCAGGGCAAGCCTATCAGCAATGACTTTCCGTCAGCTTCCCTCAGTTCGCAAGCCAGCAGCCACGCATCAGTCCGGATGGCATCCATGTCGTTTACCGCCTGCTGATACCGGGAAGGAGCCATAGCACCTGACTGAATCATCCATTCCCCGGCACAAGTCTCAGGATCAATGGCATCCACAAAGGATTCAATCTCCTTGATAAGGTTCTCCAACTTTCTATCTTTCATTTCAGCGGTGAAGGAAAACGGAACACCGCTCAAGGTTTTCCGATGGAAGTCAAAGAAAAGACTGCCATCTACATACTTTACAGAAACAGTCCAGCCAAGCAAGGCTGCAATGCTGAATACATTTTTATTTCTCATAAGACATAAAGCTACATACAGACCTGCCAAGTCCGTGATGGATATGGCAGGTCACTTTCTTGTTACAAATCATACGTTCAATAACCCATTCTTGCAAGGAACTCCTGCAAACGGCTGTCACGCAACTTTTTCAGTGGCACCGGATGGAAGTTTTCCTGCTGCCTTACTTGCAGCTTGCCGAAGCCTTGTTTGGTCAAATCCAACTCAATGTCCGAAAGTTCATTCAAGGAAATGTAGCCGTACTCGTCCTCCATCAGTCCGATGACGATACCGAAGAGGATAGTGTCGTTTCCTTCTTTTTCACCTTCAAGAATGAACCACCGCACACCACCGAGCGCAAAGATGGCACGGCAAATAGCGTCCTTTCCCTTGCCGTCCTGAGAATAGAGAGGAAAGCCTTTCAAGGCTTCCTCCAACTGCGTTGTCATAAGTCTGCACATATCAATCCAAAATTATTTCGTCTTTATAAACATCTATTTCTGCACCACTGCTGAACTGAACCACAAAACCATGTTCAGAGAGGGCTACGATAGTTCCTCGGTGGTAGCCTCGCCAAGGGGTTATCAACTCGCATTGTCTGCCATATTCGGGAAAATCATATTCATCCATAGTCCTGTCATTTAGAGGTTGGAAATTCGGGGTCAAAAATCAAGTCACACTCAATGAGCCGTTGATAGGCTTCTGCAGAAAGCCGTGATGCCCACTCATTGCGGTCATCGTATCTTCCCTGCTGATAGTTGTGTGCCAGCTGCTTCATGAAGCCGAGGAACACCTTGAACATCTGCTGTTGCAGGTAGCGGTGAGCTTTGGTCAGTTCCCTGCCAGTCTGGTCAGGTGAACACATACTGCCATTTACAAAGTTGGCGAACTCTTGTGCAAAAGCCTTGTCACGTTCGGAGATGGTAGCTCCGGATAATTCGGGATAATCCATAGTTAAAACAATTTAGATGGTTGCGATTCCGATTCTTCTCCCTCTTGTGAAGCCCTTTAGAGCTTCTTGGTCGGGAAAACCGTTTTTTCGTGCAGTTCCTCACTGCGGACAACAGGGAGAAAAAGGCAAGTGTGAGGTCCGAGGACTTTACGGAATACCCAATTTGGCACAAATTGCGGAAGGCTGCCGGAAAGTCCTCAGTCCGAAAGCGTCAGCGGCACTTGACGTTTCTCCCGTCCGCAGTACCTTTGCACGTATAAAACGAGTTGGACCAAGAAGCTCCAACGGTTTTCAAGACTTTCCCGACTAGGATTCCAAGGGAAAGAATTAGTTCTAACAGGTCATCTCAAATATATTCCTCAGAAAGTCCGCGTAACCCAGTATTCTGACCATCTTGAAGATGAGCTACCCGAAAACCGTTGCCGTTGTGAGAACCTACAAAGTGAAGCGAAGTGGAGCCTTGCAGGTTCTCTCTATGGCAACGGATTGGAGTTCCATTCGCAGCCAAAGCCACTCAGCCGAGCTTTGCTTGGTGTTGAAGACACGGAGCAAACCAGATGGCACATTCATTCCCAAAAAGGTCGTCACTTCCGGCATCGCATGAAATACGAATAGTCGGAAGTGGTGACCAACATCTGTGAGCTAACTGCATAAACCATTCGATGGCTCTACTTCCGCAAGCGTCAGCCTGCGTTCGGTAGAGCCATCGAGCAAGTCATCATTGGTAGATATGTTTTCCAACCTCATTGACACTGTGAGAAACAGCAGAGTGGAGCGAAGTGAAACCCTGCTGCTTCTCTCTGTGGCAATGGACTGAAACTTCCATTTGTAGCAAAAGCCTATCAGCCGGGCTTTGCTTGATGTCGAAGACACGGAGCAAACCGGATGGCACATCTCCCAAAAGGTCGTCACTTCCGGCATCGCATGAAATACGAAAAGTCGAAGTGGTGACCAACATCTGTGAGCTAACTGTATAAACCATTCGATGGCTCTACTTCTGCAAGCGTCAGCCTGCGTTCGGTAGAACCATCGAGCAAGTTATCATTTATAGATATGTTTTCCAACCTCATTGACACTGTGAGAAACAACTGAGTGGAGCGAAGTGAAACCCTGTTGCTTCTCTCTGTGGCAATGGAATGAAACATGCAAAAAAACGACAAACCTACCATGCTATGCTCCAGCCTGCATCAGGTAAGATTTCCGTTTAATAATCAATAGATTTCTGTAATTTCAAAAATATGTTTTTACAGCAAACAGGAACTGATCAATGAAAATCTGTTTGAATGCTGCAATATTGTTCTGTTCATAGAACATCAGCATTGCTTTTTTATAGTCAATTGAATCTACACTGCGGAATGAGATAGGACAATAGCCGTAGGCAATCAAAATTCCATTGCTTATGATGCGTGCCGTGCGTTTGTTGCCGTCAGAAAATGCCTGTATATAGGAAAGGAGCACAAGAGCCAACAAAGCCTTTTCAAACACTTCATTCTTGCCGTTAATAAGCTGACAACTGTCTTCAAGGGCTTCCCTGATTTGAAATTCATTATCAAGCGGTTGATAATTTGTTCCGGTTATACCGACACGCCTAAGACGGATATGGCGTTCGACACCCAGCTCCTTAACAAGCAGCGCATGGATTTCCTCTATACGAGTTAACGATATTTCTTTCAGATAATCCGGTACATCAAGGATAAAGTCAAGAGCATCCTTATGGTTAAGCAGCATCACAGCTTCCTCTTTGGTCTTTCCGTTAGCGGTCTGTTTCTCTTTCAACAGACGTTCCGTTTCAAGTAATGAATAAGTATTACCTTCGATTTGTGAGGATTTCCATGACAGGTCTATACCCAACCTTTCCATCTCCTTACGATATTCAATATCCGTCATTTCCGAAAGGTGCAAACGAAATTTTGACTGTGCTTCATGCAACAACGCCAGCTCATCGTCTGTAAACAAACGTACATTCGGCAATATGTCACGTATCAGGTCAAAGTTAAAACTTTCCTGGACCGTGCGTTCATCAATATCCTTGTCAAAATAAGTATCAAGACTGAGTGGCATGGTCACATGAGCTTGAGGAGTGAGTTTGTATTTGGTAGCCGGTCCTTTACCGACCACCTCGATATACCCTTTTTCCACACAGTCTGCAATGACACGCTTTAAGGTACGTTCGCTTATCTCTGTAGTGACAGCATGTCCTATCTCCATACGTTTTGAAAGCGGATGATAGTGCAAATATTGTAATATTTCAGTTTCTGTTGTCATATCTAAAATTCTTAATCGGGACAAATATACTGCTTTCTCGTAGAAAATCGGGTCAAATTGGCCTGTTTTATGTCTTTAAAATCATAGTTTTGTCCCGATTCAAATTTAAATTAAAATCATCAGCACAAGAATGCAAATGAACAAACGATAGAAAAATATCAGCTTGAATGAGATGCTGCAGATGGAATATTTATAGACCTCAATTCCCAAATAACGTAGCAGTCCTGTTATTGCTGTCTGGCGCTTGCAATGACAGAACTACAGCAGAAGTTTCTACTTCCTCTTTGGCAGGCGGATTTTTCGGTTGTCTGTTTCCCATTTATCCACATAGTTGTTCAGAGCTTCAGAAATAACGTCCTTCAATAAGGCACCTTCCACAAGAGAAATGTACTTCACCTTTTGAAGTAAATCCGGATCTACGATAAAGGTGGCTCGAATTTCATGGGGCTTCTTGCCACTTTTGGCTGTTTCGCCTTTCTTGGGGCGACCCACATTCTCCCTGCGTTTGGCTTCCAGTTTGGACTTCATTTTATCGGTAGCTTCCATTTCGGTTGCTTCTTTCTTCGAAGATGCTTTTGCAGGTGCTGCCTTCGGACTATCCATCTTATCCGTTTGAGCAGCCGGCTGTTTCGCTTGTTCTGCTGCTTGCTCAACAGCCTGTTCCTTAGGCTGTTCCTGTACCGGGTCAGATGGAATGGCTTCACCCATGAAGCCATCCATCAATAAGGATAAATTCTTCTTACTCATATTGTTTACTTTATTACTTGTTTACTTGCTGATTAACTTACTATGTTACCAATAACCTTTGTGATTAGTAATATAGTTTACCTATTTTCTTCCCGACTGATTATTTCATCGGCCAGTGTTCGATAGTCTGCTGCACCGTTGCTTTTCGGTTCGTACTCAAAGATGGTCTGACCAGACAGCGGCATTTCGGCTATGGAAATATTCTCCCGGATTTTCGTCTGAAAAACCTTCTCTCCGTACCGCTTTTCCACCATGGAAATCACTTCCCTGTTCAACTTCCGGTTATTGAACCTGGTGAAGAAAACACCGCCTAATTCAAGCATTGGGTTTACCCTGCGTTTCACTTCCCGAACTATATCATCCAGCATGGTCAAGCCTTTCAAGGGCAAGGCTTCGGCAGTGAGCGGTATGTAGAGTTTGTCCGCTGCCACCAGCGCATTGGTCGTCACGATACCGAGTGAGGGAGAGCAATCCATCAGGATGTAGTCATACTTCTCCTTATGTTCATCAAGACAGGATTTAAGGATGCCTTCCCTTGCCATCATGGTAGCCATGTCTATTTCGGCTCTTGCCAAGTCCAGTGATGCTGGAACAAGGTCCAGGTTTTCACGGATGGGTACGATAGGTAGCGGTTGGTCTTTGACCAGCGTATCATAGATACTTGTTTCCGGGTCTTCGTTCTGCGTCAGCGTGAACGTGAGGTTCTGCTGTGCATCCAGGTCAACGAGCAGCACCCGTTTTCCTCTCAGGGCAAGTGCTGCACCTATACATGCGGTAGAAGTAGTTTTGCCGACTCCACCTTTCTGATTGCCGATGGCTATTGTTATATTTTTTGCTACCATTTTTATAGGTTTACTATATTACTTTACTACTATATTATTATACTACAAATATACTATATTATTTTATTATTACATAATTAGTTTACCTATATTTTATTAAAAACAATACGCTATTTTATATGTTGTATATCACATATTTACATCGTTTTTTTTCAAAGGGAATAAAATATAGATTTACACACTTAACTTCAATGCGTAATTAAACATGTTATCATGTAAACTCTATTATATAACAAATAGATATTTGCATTAGATTTCATTTTAACATCGTCAACTATTTCTACTATCCAAATATAAAAACTCCGACCCATACCTTACGGCGGAAGTCGGAGCGGAACATATATAAGGAATCTACGCTGTCTGTTTGGCTGCAAGTATCTGATGGGCATGCGCATTGACCAGCCGGACAATCCGGTCATGGTGCGGAGTGTTCGTATTGCACAGCCCACGGCTCTGTATCACTTTCCCCTCGGTCAGTGAAAACTCAATTGTTTCAATGCGGTTTCCCTCCTTGTCATGAGCCGATAATATCAAGCTGTCCGCCTTGGCATAGTATTCGCATTGGAAGACACAATGATGCAGGGCATTTCCCTCGGCTTGGAAGGCTTCCAGACTATCGAGTACCGAAATCACCAAGTCTTTGTCGGTGATGGTGATGCCGAAGTAGTGTGACTTCTCCTTGTAGAACTCGGCTTCCTTCCGTTTGGCTCGCTGCATCTGCTCTTGGCTTTTACGTTTCTGCTCCATTTGGTTGTGTCGGTTCATCCAATAGTCATGCTCGGCTCTGAGGTTCTGCGGACAGATATACTTGGGGTTACAGATGTCCTTGCCACACTGCTCCAGCAAGCGGATGGTATCTGCCCACAATCCCATGTCCGAAGGGCGGTAATGATGCCGGGTGGCTACCTTATACGGCTGCCAGCATCGGTCAAGTTCCAAAGGTCGGTTTACAAAATAAGACACGGCATGTAAATCTTTTGACTTGAGGATGGTTTCCATCCGGCTGTCCGTCAGCACGGCTTTCATCAGCTTCATCGGGTGGCAGTCGGGCAACTTGCCTTTCATGCCGTTGCGTTTCAGTTCGGGCAGCAGCCGATGGTCCGGATAAACATAGGTGTCTGCAATGAGCCAGTGAACTTCGTTCGGTCGCTTCAAAGTGATTTCGGATGCCCAATCAAAGCAGTCCACATAATAGCTCAATGTCCTTGCTCTTGCCGTGACAGCCAACCTGCCTTCGGCATTGAGCCACAGACGGCATGCTTCCCAGTAGACTACCTCCATAGGCATTCCTTTTCGAAAGGTCGTTTCCAAGCGGAAGACCCGTTGCACCTGCAAATGGTCTATTACTTCGAGGGAAGAAAAATAATAGGCTTCCTTGATGGTGCGTTTGAGGGTGTCCTTTATCTGTAAGCGAGTACCGCAATAAGGGCAGCATACCGACTTCCCTTTTCCCTCATAGTCGAAGTGCCTGCCACAATCGCCACATGTACACTTGTGTGCGGAAGTCCGGAAGCAGACATGTCCTGCCACTTTCCGCACTGCCCATGTGAGCACTTTGGGGCTTATGGCGGTCAGCTTCTCATTGGAAACTGCCACCTGTTTTTCTATTTTCGTTCTTGCTTTCATAGTTCCATGCCTTGAAAGAGTGAGAGTTCTTGAATGGGTTTGGGTTGCGGTTTGGCTGCCTTGGGTCGGCTGTTGCGTTGCTGCAATTTCCGCATTTCCTCCTCCTGGTATCGTTTGAGTGCAATGGCTCGTTGTTCTGCCTTCTCCTCCTCGGTCAGCTCAATGTGATGATTCACTACAACATTGCAGTCCATCGGCTTGCCGATTTCCAAATCGGGCTCATCTATCGCATGGACTGCCATGGCATAAACCTCCATGTCGCTGAGACCGCAGCAGCCGGATTGCTGTACGGCATGGAAGATATAGTTGACCACATCGTCAATGGTGCGTGTGGTGGTTTCATACTTGGCACGGAAGAGTTCATCTTCCTTGGCTCGGTTATCAAGATAGTTCTTGATGAGTTCCTTGAAATGGTCAGTTCCTTTCATATGTTCCTAATGTTTAAGCGTAAATAATCATCAGCAGTCACCGGCTGTATTCAGCCTACCATAACGTGGCAGTCCACCACTTCGGCAGGAAGTCCGAAAGCCGGACAATGTGAGAAGTAAGGGAAACATTCTCCCTCTTGTTCCGTTGCGGTAGTGATACCCATGACTTTATTCTCCGTGTACCACTGGTCAATCAGAGCGATTTCTTCATCCGTCAGTCCGGTTGCATCCGAGTTGAACAGATAGCAGAGTGCCCATGTGGGAATGGCTTCAATGGGAGTGTCCATAGCGTTTTCTTTTAAGTTCGTTATTCCGTGAATCAGATGGGAAGCAGTTCCAGCAGTTTCTGCAGTGGAATGGTATTGATGTCCGACTTGAGGAAGTGAACTATCCATTCCGGCTCTTCAAAAAGCGAGTGCATGGGTTCCACACTGAAATCGTCCCCGGTGGAATAGCAGTCAATGAGCGCGAAGTTGTTGCCGTCCTTGCGGATGTGTGCATAGAAAGGAGGCATACCACAAAAGCACTTGCGGAGACTCTCTCTGTCCCACTGCAGGGTGAGTTCGTAAACACTGCCCTTGTAGAGCATCTTTTCTTTTCGGTCTTTAAGTTTGTATGCCATAGCTGAACTAATTTTTTCCCTTTGGTTTGAAGCCTTTCGGCTTCTCACTCCCGGGTGATTTTTACGATACCTCTTCTTACGAAGGGTGTAAGGGACAGAAGGCAAATGTGGCAAGGGGAAAGCAGACGGAATACCCAATTTGGCACAAATTGTGGAAGGCTGCCGGCTGCTTTCCTTGCAGCCAAGCAAAGCGCCATTTGCTGCCGTACCGACCCTTCGTTTCTTTGTATCGGAAAATTCATCGGGAGTGGAAATGCCTGACTAAGGAAAGAATCTGCCGGCTGTTAAAGAGGGATGTTTAACTTTTAATCTTTCCGAAATCTCACTATCTTTGCAGGCCCTGAAAACAAAGGTTCAGGAAGGCATGGTATAAAACAGACTTTATCACCTTACACAAATGAAAGATCAGATACGCTTATTGAGAGATTGCTTCCACAACGAGATTCCGGCTGTTGTGTTCCAAGGGAATGACAGCTGTGCCGGAGAGATACTGGAAGCCGCCAAAGAAATTTATCAGAAGCACGGTTGCAGTCAGGAGTTCCTTTACGACTGGCAAATGCTCATCAACGAAGTGAAGGCTTACCAGCAAGAGAGTCTGGAACAAGTACAGCTTCCCCAGCTGACCCATACCGAAGCAGAACTGATTCGGGAAGAAATGAGACAGAAAGACATGGTTTACTGATGCAACAAAAGGTCCTAATGCGCATGGATGAATGGCATCAGGACCTCTTGTTTTTTCATTGCCTATGAATGGCAACCACGTAAAGTTTTTGATTTTATCTTTTCGAAGCCGCCAACGAAAGTTTCCTGAACTGCTTCAGCAGCGGTTCCATTTCAAGTGATACACAGCGGGCACGTTGGCCGGCTGCCTTGTTTCCTTTTTCGGCTTGAAGGGCTGCATCCTTTTGGAATGCCTCCATCTTCATCTGGAGTTGTACGAGTAATTCATTCATAATCTTTGCATTTAGAGATTACACTATCTAATAGATACTTATCACGGGTCTGAACTTATGCGCCTGGTCCTTCGGAGTCTCTTGAATGGTACCCGACTGCATCGAGAAGAGCCAGGCCTTGCTATCCCTTTGTCCCTCCACTTCGGTGGAAGTCCACAGCCAGCAGTCACCGGGCTGCAGACTGATGGGCAATCCACCGACCGCTTCTATCCGTTGGTTGACCAACCCAATTTGCTGATAGAGGTAAGTAAGCTGCTTCACCGAAGGGATGTAGGCGGACTGACCATAGCGCCACATATCGAAGACATAAACGGCTAAGGGAGATTTCACTTCCTCGTTGCGGTACATGGCATGGGTGTTCTCGTTACCGTCTTCCTTCTCCAATGAAGCCGAGGTTTCCTGTTCGACACCCAGACTGTCTGCAAAGGCTGTCGATGCGACATCCCGGATGGAAACGGCATAGCCCAAAGCTTTGATCTCCGGATTCCGGTTCACATGATAGACAATGGCCACCGGCTCCTTTTGGGAGGAACTGAACTTTTCTTTGGACAGCACACTGCCATCCGAACAAACTACGTCACCAACCTGGAGGGAAGAAGCAATAGATCTGTCTCCTTCATGCTCACATTCTTCGCAGGAGGTGAACAACGTGGCAACTCCTGTGATTATAGCACATACTAATTGTCTGATTTTCATAGCAGCGGTATTTCAAATGATTTGACTACAATTTCTGCTTCCTTATCGAGGATGAACCAGTATTCCGAGTGGTAAGGCTTTCCTTTTAAGGTCTTGGCTTCAAAATCTATCTTGACCTTCCATCCGTTGAACGGCTTCGCAACCTTTTCTTTCCCAACTTTCGCTTCTTCCATTTCTCCATAAGCTATCAAAGCCCGGAGCGTGGTCATGGCATCCAGCTGACGGGTGACCTGATCACTCATCGCGGCATCGTCCTTGTCGAGGTTCTGGAAGTAGTCTGTTTCTTCCATCAACTTGTGGCCGTACTGCATCAGGTGCATGGATAATGCAGCCTTCTCGTGTGGATTGACATATTCCTTGCCAAATACAGAATCTGCCTTGCTGATGCCCTTGATTTGGATGGACTCCGGATTATCGACGGTTGCCTTCAGGGCTCTCTCTGCGATTTCCACCGCCCGTTGTTCGGGATGGTCGGAACAGCTGGCGAAGTAAAACAGGCCGCTCCAGAAGCAGACGGCGGTCACCAGCAGGATAGTGAGTTTCATTCCCGGTTTCATATCTTCACAATTTGGAGTTTATCCGGAGAAAGGCCGAGACGCTTGCGGTAGATGGTGCCGTCATCACGGTACATCTCCAGTTCGTTGGAGGTGATTTCTTTTTCACAGATTTCCTTGGCTTCTGTCAGACTCAACTGGTGACCACCGATGTTGCGCCAGATGGCAAAGTTGCACGGCGCCTGCTGGTTGCTGTAGTTGGAGCAGTTGAAGGCTCTCGTACCCACCCGAATATCGCCGCCACAATGCGGACACTTGCCGATGACAGACTGCATGTTGATGGCGCCGTTGTCTGCCAGTTCCAGCACGGAAGGGAATGCCTTTCCATCCTTGGAAGCAAAGCCGTCCAACAGGATGAAGCGGTGCTCCAACAATTCTGCGATTTCCTCGTCACTCATCTTGCGGTTGCCGATAATGCCGTTGATATTCAGCACACAGGTTGGCTGTTCGGCGATGTTGTTCTCACAGCGGTAGCCCTTGCAGGTCTTTACCACGTTGCCGCCACACAAAGGACAGCGACCGATTATTTTCTTTTCCATACGCTTTTGTTTTTGGATGATTTGTTTACTATATGATTCTGTTACTTGTTGCTTTGATTACTTTCTTATTTCCTTACTTGATTACTTTGTGATTAGTAAGTTTGTTTACTTGTTTACCTATTTACTATTTCAGGCTATAGCCCTGGTTCCAGTCGGAGATGATACCGCCGATGATGTTCTTGCCGGACATCACGTTGGCCCATCCTTCGGGATCGAGCGAGAACCAGAGGTCATTCCATGAGAGCGTGCGTACCTGCCAGGCCAGGATAAACAGGTTGGTGTTGATGGCTTCCAGCCGGCTTACCACCTCGTTGGCGATGTAGTAGCGTTCCGAAGCGTTCAGCAGGTTCACCTTGTACTTCTCGTTCTTTCCGTCATCTCCTGTCACGTCATACTTGCCCGAAGTCACCAGCTGTTTCATGAAGGGAAAGAGTGCCGTCATCTGTGTGGCAGCATCCGTCAGTTCATCCGATACCATGGCCGCAATAACGGTTCCCTTCAGATTGCCGCCCACTGATTTGAGGAGCAGGCTGCAGTTCTGCGGGATTTCCTTGGCCACCAGTTCCCCGGCACGCTTAATCTGGTAAAGGTTCTGCATGGCACCCTGCGCATTCGAGAGGTAGTCCAGCATCTTGTCTTCCACATGGTGAATCCGCTCCAGCGAAGCGGTAACAGCCACTTCCGCCGCAATGATTTTCTCCTGCGTCTTTTTGCGGTCCTTGTGGATCTTCTTCAAGGCTGCGGTCTGACCCAGTACGGCAGAAGTCAGCGCCGGGTCAGTCTGTTGGGCAAAGAGCGGAGTTTTACCTATCAATAAGCCAACAGCAGCGATTAACAAGGAGCGTTTCCATCGTCTTGCATTCATACGTTTATAATTTAGGGCCTGCATTTCTGCGTTCGGCCAGGTTATTGATTTGGTCCTGTTTAGTCGGATGCAGCCGCACCTCCATCGGTTTGTTGAGCAGACAGTCGTTCCAGTCCTTGAAAGCCTTGGGAGGAAGCCATTGTCCCATATCGTATCTGACCGACAGGTGTTCCTTGACCTGCACCTGAAAGGGACGCTCCGGATCAAGCCGGAAGGAACGTCCGTTCGCTTCCACTTCCAGACTGTCACGGGTTCGGTTGATTTTCATGGGGATGTTCTCTACCAGCGCCATCATGCGCAAGCCGTAGATACGACCGGGCAGGTCATTGTCGAAACAGTCAAACGGGCGGGCTTCGGGAAAGCGGTTCAGCACCTGCCGGATTTGTCCGTCAGAGAACGTGCCGCCCAGTGATACCAGGGCAATTTCATTGGTCAGCTGCTTCCGGTTCCATTGGTAAAACGCCAAGGCATCGAAAGCCGACTCACAGAAGAAGACACTCTTCACCACATTCGGATAGCCACCTGACAAGTCAGCCACCCATGCGGAAGAGGAAGAATCACTTCCGGCCGCCTTGGATTTGTAACCGCCGTACCCCCGCAGTTCGTAGCCCCGGACCTGATTGTTCTCTCCGTTGATATAAGGGAAGCCGATATTGTAGCCGTCAAAGTTCTCGTTCTTCCTGTCGCGGATGAGTCGGATGAACGGAGCAAAGGTGCGTACCGTTTCATCAGACAATCCCCTTTGTTGGAAGATGGCCGGAATCTTATCGGGATTTATCGGCTTCACCTCATACCTGGAGCTGTCGAAGGTGGCGTGATACCTGACTGACTGCACATACTCCCGGTCATCGCGGTATTCAGGCTCAGGCATATTGGCAAAGCGGGACAGCACCTTGGCTATCTTCTGCCATTCATCCTTGCCCGACACGTTGAAGGCATTCAGGTTCTCCCGGATGAGTGTGACCACATCCCCCTTGGAACCGTCACGGCGGAAGAACCGCTGGGAAGCCTTGTCCTGGGGATGGCAGATCACAAGCACATCCCGCTTTTCCTTGCCGTCCCCCAACACCAGCTCCATGTAGCGGCCCACACCGGCCCTTCGGTCCAGGCGGTACCCGAGCGCATAGGCTACATCGTCGATGCCTACCTTGGCTTTGAGGTCCTGGAAGTTTACCTTGTAATCAGTCATGGTTCATGGAATTGAAGGTTCTACATAAAATCAGATGCTTAACTTGGCACCCACGGCCTGCGTGCGTTTGAGATTGGCTATCTCCGGCTCGAAGGTCTTGTGCGCCGTCATGTTCAGGAAGGCTGCCTTGTCCTTGTAGTCCGTCAGTTGGAAGTAGGTCTTCGCCGTATCTTTCGATACCTTCTTCAACCCCAGTTCCACACCATCGTAGGAAGCACGGATGGCATAATCCCCATTGCGCGTCTTCACGATGGCCGCATTCTTGAACGGCACTTCTTCGCCTTCACCCAACGGGGCAAACGGGTCGTTCTTCGTCAGGTAGGGCTGCTCGTTCAGTGCCAGCCGCTGCTTGTCCACCTGGTCCAGAATGAGGTCCGAAGCCTTGTTCACGTCCGCCATGACGGAAACGATGAACTTCGGTTCCTGCTTCAGCACCCCAATCCAGGAATCCAGATAGGCTGCAGAGTTGTCCGTTATCTTGGAATCGAAGCCCATGGAGTGGCTGATCATGGCGGCGGTCAGTTCGGCTACCAGTTCCTCCTTGGCGTATTTCGGGTCTCCAAAGCGTCCGCCCATCTCGCGGTTGAGCCGTTCAGGTGTCATGGTGGAGTGTGACATCTCATGCAGCATGGTGGAATAGAACTCCATGCCGCCCCTGTAGACTTCCTCGGGGGTATCGCCGATGTTGAACTGCTCCTTCATGGGTAGCACCACGATGTCCTGGGCCGGTGAATAGAAGGCTCCGTCCACCCGTTTGTCTGCCTGTATGGGACAGAGCCAGCCTTGCGTCTCAATCATCCGGTCGAGGGCGGCATGGACATACATGCCTTCCTTATCCCGAAGCTCGGGCACCTTGAACTTCTCCATGAGTTTCTGCACCCGTTCGGGCTGTACCTCTGCCAGATTGGTCTGGTCGATGTTGTACACGGGGAAAGCCTTGAAGAAGGGAATGACGTCCATGCCTTTCTTCTCCTCCTTGCTCATGGTCTTATACTCATCCGAACTGACCTTATGGCCGTTCTTGTCCTTGACCAGCACGTCCCAATAGACCACAGGAAAGGCTTTCTCGCCTTTCAGTACATGGGCTTTCAGGTTGTGCGCCTGCTTGAAGGTGAGGTACACCGGCAGCCGGTAGCCTTGGGCAGCGGTCTGCAGCTGGAGGAAGAAGGAATTGGAACCCGAATAGTTGCGGCCACCCACGTTCTGCGGGAGACCTGCAAATCCGGATGCGCCCCCAATCCAGCCTTTCTTCCAGTCGGAGGCCTTCATCTGCTCCATACGGGCAATCATCATTTCGGCAAAGCGGTCGATGGCTACCTGCCCGGCATTGCCGGATGTGTTAGTTCCATACGCCATAGCTTTCGTCATCCATTACCTGACGGTCCATCTGGTCGATGTCCGTCTGTTCAACATAAAACTCTGCGGATTCATCCGAAGGATCTGTGCCGTGGGTCTGGCACCACTCCAGATAATCCTCTGCACTGTCCCCGTCCATCACAAAGCGGAGGAAACCGATTTTACCTGCCTGAAGGAGTTCCACCAACTCCTCGTGTGTCTTTTTAGCTGTCATATCTTTTCGTCTTTTATTGTTTCTTGAATATTCGTTTGTTCCTTTTGATTGCGTTACATTTTCATGGAAGCCGACTTCTCCAGCTTGTTGGTCACAGCTGAAAGCATCCCGGAAATTTCCGTATTGAGGTACTTGGCCGCAATCTGTTCCCGGGTGGCAGTCTTTGCCTTGAAAAGCGAGTAGCCGTCATCAAAGGAGAGTTCATGCTTGCTGGTCTTGCCCTTGTCGCCCAGGTCCATCGACACCTTCCATTTGTTGTCGGAGTGGTCCTTGGCCACACGGACTCCTTTGGGGTCCACTCCTTCGGGAAGCTGGTACTTCTCGTAGGCTGACTGCAGGTGCAGTCGTTCCCCGAAGTTCTTCTCCACAAGTTGTGTAGGACTGACCACCCGGTCGAAGTAGGCATTCAAGTCCTCACGGGAAGCCACTGCCGACATCTTGGTGTCGCCCATCTGCACATAGAACTTATACTTGCCGTAGTCCGGTCGCTGTTCGTCCTTTTCCTTATAGACATTGAACTTGTCGATGGTGATGGCTCCATCCGGACCGGACAACTGCTTCGGCATTTGGAACGCTTCTTCCGATACCTTCGGCATCAGCTTGGTGGGATAATAGCGTTCCATCAGCTGGGGCACCGTCATTTCCTTCTTCTGGTAAGCGGCCAAATCCGCTGCGTCCATCTTCTGCGGTTTCAGCTGTACGCCGTCCATCTTGGCGGTGAAGTACCAGTCTGCCGGATTGGTAGTGCTCTGGAAGGCATGGCCATGGCTGACTTTCTCGCCGTTGGCGGTAATCATCTGCGGTTCACGTGGCTTGCGTTCCTGCTTGGCTTCCGCTTTCTGCTCGGTTGCTTGTTCACTCTTCATTTCCTTGGCAGGTTTCTCCTCTGCAGCCGTCTTGACTGTCTTGGTAGGCTCTTCCTGCACAGCCTGTTCTTTCTTCTTTTTCGCCATAGTTTCCTGATTGAGGTTGTTTTCTTTTTTCACTTTATCCTGGCTTTTCAAATCTTCCCCGGTCTTTTCCCTGGGCTTCTTCATCAGTTTCGGCTGGTCTATCGCCTCGCAAATGGCGACCCGCTGACCGGAGCGAATCAGCTTGGGCAGATGCTTGTCCAGTTCATGACGGGGAAAAGTCAGGAGTTTGATGGGGTCATTCTCCAGCGGCAGAATCTTGTCTGATACCTTCAGCGCCAGTATCACCGATGCCTTGAGTGCATCTTCCTTATACATTTCGTAGAAGTTCCCGTTACGGAAGAGGAGCAGCGCATCGGGATGCTTCTTCTTCATGTCGTTGAACATCCGTACCAGACCTACATCCTGTTCGGCATTTTTCTTCTTGACCATAAGGGTAATGATTTAGAGTTTGAGTCCTTGGGAATGTTTTTCCTTCTGATTACCGAATTTCAAAGCTCTTTCCTGTGACTGCTTGTCTACCACTTTTTGGTATTCCCAGCGGTTCTTGTCCGTCATCACCAGTCCCAGGTACTCGGGATGCTGTTCGTCGTAGCGAAGTTTCTGCTGTCGCTCCCACTCCTTCAAGTCCCCTTGGATGAGCTTGAAACCCTGAGGCTCTTTCAGATCGACACCGACCGACACTTTCTCACCACCCACATTCAGCTCAATGGGTTTTCCCTCGCGTACCTGCTGCTTTTGCTGCATGCCCAGTTCGATGTCGTTGACCTTCTCCATGTCCTTGAGCTTCTGTTCCAACTGAACATCCGTGACACGGCGATGGAAGATTGATTTGGTTTCGGGGTCGAGTTGCAGATACTGCTGGGTCTTTTCACCGTTGACTTCCACGGCTTTCTGGATGACTTCACCTTTACCCAACCGCTCCGCTTCTTGGTCGGACAATCGCAACACTTGGTTGCGTTCCTTTTCCAGTACGGCACGGACAGGATAAGCCATAAGCGCCGGATTACCTTGCTGGTCGGTGGTCAGCTGAAGTTTGAGGGGAAGCGTGATGATGTCTCCGTTACGGGCACTGATGGACACCTGCATGAGCGGGGTGACCTCTCCGGATGCCAGCTTCTCCTTCACTTCCTGAGGGAGACTGTCGGCCTTTTCCCGGTCAATGCCCAATGCCGCCAACTTCTCGTAGGGCAGCCTTTCAGAATGATTGATGTTGTGCATTTTCGTATTGTTTAAGTAAAACGATATATTTGCGGTCGGAACCGCCTTGAACACCCGCAAAAGTATTGGCAACCCTATCATTGAAAAGAAATGCACAACATCATTCTGACCGCCGTGCTGTTGATTCTTGGTTCCGCTTCAGCATCGGCACAGTTCTATACAATTACAAAAGAGACGGAAATCCTACCTGAAAAGCAACAAAAAGTGGTTCCTGATACCCTACAGAGGAGTTTGGGCGCTTATGAGTCTTGCAAAAAGGCAGAAAAGGACTCCCTTGCCCCAGAGGTGCCTGTAAAACTGCTTTCGGAGCTATATGCCCGAAAAGTTTACGCAAGGGTGTCCCACGAAAAAGCGTCTGATAAGGGAACTGAAAAAACTGAGGTTTCTGAACGAAAAGAACTTCCTGCGCTCACTATTCCCAATCTCTACCAAGAAATCATTCGCAATGGCATCCGGCATCCAAAGATTGTATTGGCACAGGCCATACTAGAAACGAGCTGGTTCCGTTCACCGCTCTGCCGGAACCGGCACAACCTGTTCGGACTAACGAATCCCAAAACCGGGAAGTACTATGAGTTCAACCACTGGACGGAAAGTGTCAGGGCTTATTACACCAAGGTGCAGTACAAGTATAAAGGAGGAAACTACCTGCTGTGGCTACACAAGATTGGCTATGCGGAAGACCCAAGGTATGTGCGTGAAGTGATGAAAGTAGTAAGTCAATTATGAGCAATCCTGAACTGACTATGGAGAAGCGATAAAAATCGTAATACGGGCCGTTAAAAATGCAAATGGACGATGTAATCTCATGAATACTCTATACCTTTGAGTTCTAATATGTTTATGCGATATGGCATCAGAATTTATACAGTCAAAGGGGATTGAGATATACAATGCCTCTATTTATAAAAGTAGGCTGGAAGAAAGTTTACAGGCCGGAACCTGGGTCGTGGACAACTTTCTGTCTTCAATGGCTTGTGCAAATGAAGAGACTCAAAAAAAAATGATATGGGGGACATTGCTTCATCTTAGAAAGGTGGCTTTCAGCGATGATTACACTATCAGTTTTTTAGGAGCCAGCTATAACCACATCTTCTCCCATCCTCTCATCCGTTCACACCTGAACTATATGTTCAGACCGGCGGATGTCACAGACTTACTGGATTATGCCGCGAGGAACTTTCAGGAAGGTGACAGCCTGCAAAAGTCGTTTTGCTGCATTGTTCTGCAGCTGCTACTCTCGGAACATGTGGTTATTTCCGATTTGATTCAACCGGTGTGTAAGCAATTACAGGAACTACATGGATGTATCAGACAGAATCCAATTCCCCTATACAAGAATGCCTATGTACGTTATTCGTTTCTGCTATGTTGTTATCGGATTCAGCTATGTGACATGAGTCCGATGGAGAAAGAAGAGCTGTATGTCTTGTTGTACAAGGAATGGAGAATCATTACCCGGATTATTTCCATATTCTCCGGCATTGTGGTAGGTTGTGAGTTTACCAACTTTGCAAGCCTCACGACCAACATGAAAGGCCATATTGAGTTTGCCCATTTGTATTTGAAAGCTGCCCGGACAGACAAAGGGAAACGAAACAAGTATAGCGGTAAATCTGGAACAGATCACTTAGTGAAACTCCAGGAAGAAATGCAGAGACAGTCCGATAAAAAGAATTCGTCATTAGATGAACTATACAGAATTTTATTCAAATAAGAAAAGGTTCATTGTATCTGTACAATGGAAGTTATTTGTTTGATTTATTTAGAGAAAATATATGTTACAACGTTAATCAAACTTTGATTACTTTTGTAAAATACATCCAACTTATCCTATGGGTAAAAAGAGAAATAAGAAGAGAAACCTAAAGACTTGTTATGTAGAAGTCGAAAAAGACTTAGGAATGTGGCAGGACTATATGCAATATGGTCCGCAATACGACACGAACAATGATTGTCCGATAAATCCAGGTGAATCTGATATGGTGGAACAACTTTCTTTCAAGAAACTGTCTGTAGATACCAGAAAACAACTTCGCGCAACCATGGTTAATTGGGTTCTTGATTACTGGCAAACAGAAAGACTCATCCCAGAGGGTGCTATCATTAAAGAATTTAGAAACGCAGCTATAAAGGAAGTCTACTATATTTGCGGACAATATGTCAAGGACAGCAAAGAACTTAAATACATGTTGAACGAATGTATTGTTTCTACCATCAATAAAGAACTGAAAAAAGAGAAACAAATGATATTAAAGTTTTGATCTTATCAGTAAGAAGGCGTGTTCTTTCTGCTTTTCTTGTAATTTATTCAATCAAAAACGCATTACAAAGAGAATTCCTGATGTGAGATGGTTAATAAAAATTTTGTAGATGCTATCATGTAGTTAATAAAGATGCATACATCGCATAATGTTGCAGATTTATGATTTATTATACAGTCTCGCAGTTAAAAGTGAATTTTATTTTTCTTTTTGTTTACAACAACAAAAGAAAATCTTATATTTGCCATTGGAGCTATACCTCCCATTGTCGGCATCGGAATGATGTCTTCAACCGGATAACATATTCCGGACCAAATTCTCTCTTTTATAGCTCCGTCCGCACCTACCTTACTTCTTCAGCGGACACAATCCATTGGAAAGGCCGGTAACCTTTCCCATCATTAACCTTAATCACACAAGCGATGAAGCAACTAATGCTACTTCTATTCGGTGCAGGAGTTGTGACAGCGGGTGCACAGTCCCCCGGCGGTGTCAAAGGAACAGAGTTGTGGTTCCAGACATTGCCCGTGACGGCAGACCTTCAAGGCGCCTACCGCTGGATGGATCTCGCAGGGGATTCCGTAAAATTGCGTTTGTACGCCCACCTATCATCGTGGCATATAGACCCTTGTCGTTTCCCGATTAAGAAAAGAGCACACAATGCAAACCAGTATAGGTAATTTCTAATAAAAGCAACCAAATTCTACATAATAGAATGTGGACTAGTACTAAAAACTACGAACTTATTTTTTAAAGCTCACGGAATTGAATTTATATTCGAGAAACGATGTGCGGCCATACTCAACGCTCCCTTTATAATATTCTTTTGTCGGAGTCCAAAAATATTCATTTCCTTGCCTGTTTTTTGTCATAACTTTTTGGTTCTCTGACAAAACTAAATTTATACGTTCAGTGTTTACCCCAGGGTCAAGGATTCCGTCATAGTCATGAGATAGCCCTTTCACTTCAGTTAGCTCTCCAAAAGTAATTTTTTGTAAGTTTGTACATCCCCCAAAAGCATTCTCGTGTATTGAAGTTACATTTGGAGTATTTATTTCTTCCAAAAATACACAATAGGCTAAACCTTCTACTCCAATTCTTGTAATATCTGGTAAATAAATGGATTTTAAAGCATCTAACTTGCCGTCCCAATTACTCAATCCTGTTGTCGGAATCTCCTTGCATCCTATTAAAGAAAGGTTTATGCTACCTGCTGTTCCACCATATAAAGCATCTTTAATTATGGCAAATACATTCTCTCCTGCATCAGAAGCAAGTATGAGTTTAATATTCGTTTTTCCTGCATCCAATTGCTCCTTAATAGTTTTCCCAAGATCTTCAGCCTCCATGTTGTCTGCAAAGACAACATTTGCATCCAAAGCATAACTTTTGCCATCAATCGTACTTTCTCTAAATGTATAATTAAGTAAAGAATACTCTTTCAATTTTATACCAATAGAGGTTTGAACAGAAAAATGACCATACAAATAGACATTACCGTTATTGTCTGGAGTCAAGGTATAGGTGTTGTCTGTTAGGGCAACAGTATTGCCTGGACTAAAATTACTAACTGTAACAGTAATGTCCTCACTATAATTTGTCGCAATGCGCAATCGTGAATAGTTGCGTGTTGCCTTGGAAAATTCTACGGTTATAGCCTGACCATTAGGGGTGATATTGGCTTTTCCCTCGATATATTCATCCGTTCCAGCAACCTTACCTTCTTTCAAAGTTAATTTGCCTGATTCCCATTTGTAATTAGGGGCATAATATACATGAGGAAAGGTTGGCACTTCGTCTTCTTTATAAGACAGCTCTCCACTTGCCAATTCCCAGCTACTGCCATTATATTTAAAAGCAGCATACTTAGTCCCGAAAGTCTTACTTGTCATCGCCAGAAGCAACTCATCTCCTTCTGCCCATGAAGTCTTGCCCGGATCAGGTGTACCTATAGTACGAGTCTGTGAATCTCCGAATGCCGGAAATTCACCTACAACTAACTGTACGTTGCTCTTGCCTGTTGCTGCGGTTGTTTCTTCTATATCACTTGTGCATGACGCCATTACTATGGTAACGACTGCCAGCATGATGTATTGAAATATCTTGCACATAGTTATATCCTCCATTGTTTATTTGAGTTCTTCTTCATTTGTCCAACCAGTCATATTATCTATGCTGATTCTGGTCAGTTCCACTTTGTCTTTTCCTACATCGAGTTTGTAGATGTAGCGTTTACCCTCTTCAAACTCCGTTTGTGATTTTAGCTTTGACACAAAGTTTTTCTCACCTATTGAGAATTTTAAGAATTCCTTGTCTGTTCCCACCGTTCCAGGCACTATGATGGCAGAGAAAGTTTTCACTTCACCATCTTCTGTCTTACAGGCATCCACCAACTTAGCCTCTTGATAATTGGAAGTGTCCATTTTCCATTCATTTTTATCGTCTGGCAATTTAAAAGACGCCCCACTGCAAGGTGAGCAAATTTTTAGGCTACTTATGTCCAAATTAGGATAATCAGCAGTACCAACATGATACATGATTGTAACCAAAGACATACGATGCTTCATTGGAATCGTTACATAACCATAAGGAGAACCGTACCAATGACCATTTATTAAATCGGCAGACTTCAAATCTTTTGGTGAGCTTTGATTTGTTGGCAATTCATATACCAAATGAAATGGATCATAATCATCCGATGATGGATATACAGCTAATATAAAATGTTTGTCGACTTCATCTAACCAACGAAAACTTCCACTGCGAGACCATTCGTTTGTTGCACTATTAAAAGAAAGAATAGCCGTACTACCAGCAACGAAATCAGTAAATATCCCTACTTTCAGTTTATCTTTATTCTCCCAAAATTTACCGTCTCCCAATGTATTGACACGAGTCTGCATACCTCCAACCGAGAAAGTGGCATTGATTTCCTGCCCTTTCAGCGTAGGAGCCATATCTTCATTTTGCGTACATGCTGTAAAGCCCATAGCCATAAGGCTCATTACCGCATAGGAAATTCTTTGTTTTATCGTCTTCATAATCTTCAGTTTTTTATTGTTAGTGAGTTAGTGAGCGGCCAAGCTCACTAACCCTGTATTTCCTATTTGTACCTTCTTTACCATTACAAAGCTATATCTGCATCTAAATCACTTGAATTACCATTTTCCCAAGGAACTATATTAGCATTTTCTATAGTAATCCCAGTATTTTTAACAGTTATGTTGTATGTATATTTTTTGCCACCTTCAAATTGTCCATTGGTGGATGGTGTTATAGGGGTTGTGTATTTTACTTCGCTATCATTCAACAACAAGTAAATCTCTATATCCATTTTATTGCTTTCAAGGCTTTGCGGCAACATGATATAAGCAAAACTTTCTTCGCTTTCAAAAGGTACATCATTAAAAACACGAGTAAGAGTAGCTCTGTCACCAGCAGTTTCAACCGAACCTGTTCTTGTGTCAAATTTACCGCTTGTAAATATTCCTTTCATATTCAAGCTATTGAATTTATAATTGTTATATTTGACACCCTGCCCTGGCTTAATTTTGAATTCAACCAAACTCATACAATGCTTAAAGCGATGTTCTGCATCTGTAAAATCCACAGTTGGAGATGCTTTACTTGCAGTAGCCCCTGAGGCAAAAAGTACATCAGCCTTACAAGGTTGGTTTGCTTCTACCTCAGCTATATTCCAATTCATTTTACCATCAGTTAAGAATTTGTTATAAGGATAGTATGCACTAAATGTTGTCTCTTTGTTGTCCTTGAAATAGATGATGTTGTTATTGTCAGCAGCTTCAAAAGTACCATCCCCATTTGTTGTTACATACTTTTTATTGTCTCCTGTTGTATAGCCAGATGATGTGGCATATACGCCAATGGCATCGCCTGCTGTCCAGCTGTTGTTGTCTGCAGTTCCACGGGTTTTGATATTGTTGGAAATATCCGCCTTTACTGTGGCTGCAACAGGACCATTGTTGCCGATACCGTCTTCTTCGTTAGCGCAGGCTGCAAACAGCAATGCTGCGGCTGCGATGTATAAGATTTTAAACTTCTTCATAAACGTTATATTTTAAGTGTTGTTATTGTGCTATATGTTCATTATTGTCTCCTGCCTCTGTCCAAGGCTTAATGGTTCCAGAAATATCAACGGCAGAACGACTCAATTTTACTACTGTATAGTGGTATCTTTTTCCACCCTCAAGTTTTACAGGCATTGTCCATACGAAAGGAGCGTCGTAACCATTCTTGAGGTCAAACTCTATCACTCGGCTTGCTTCTTCTGTAGGGAGCAGGATTGCCTCATACAGCTTGCCAACTTCGGTAGTTTTCATCGTGATGTCCGCAGGAGTTTCTTCACCAGAGATAGTTCCATCCACAAGATTGAAAGTGGCTTTGGTATTCTGACCTTTCACTGTCACAGTCATTTTCTTAAGGTCTTCTTGCGTGAGACCGTTACCTGGTTGAACATCCAAAATAAGATTGCTTAACTTATGGAAGAACTTCAAGTCAACCTGTGGCGTAGCTTTGTTGCAGCCTTCTGTCTTGGCATACATGAAGTCGATAGTTTCTTGTTTCGTTTGGTCTGTTACATCAAGTGCTACCTTGTAGTCATTGACAGTGGTCTGTGGATAGTAAGAATAGAAGTCCACACCCGTTGGCGGAATTAATTTAAGTTGATAAATATGAGTAAAAAGTTGCACATATCGCTGATTTTTAGTAACTTAGTGGTGTTCAAAACATTAAGTCCAAACCATCGTATGTACAACCTTTATACAAAATTCGTCAAAATACTCGAGATATGCAAGCAATTCTCTGAAAATCTCGTCAATGAATCGGGTAATGTTCCACGTCGTGGTCCTGTTCCCAAGTTTTCGGATTTGGAAGTGGTGGCGCTATCCTTGACGGCAGAGACCGAGAGCATTGATAGTGAGAAGTGGTTGTTCGACTATAAATTGCAAGAGTACAAGGACAACATTCCTAATCTCATATCAAGGAGACAGTTCAATGACCGCAGGAAGAAAACGGCAGGCCTGTGTGAGGAACTGCGCAAGCGGATTGCCATGGAAATGGATGGCGGAGAGGAACAATTCTTTGTTGACTCCAAGCCGATAGAGGTCTGTAGGGTTGCAAGAGGAAAACGTTGCAAGATGGGACGTACCGGCAATTTCTCGCAAGCTCCCGACTTCGGCTTCTGTGCTTCGCAGAACACGTATTATTTTGGTTATAAGTTACACGCTCTCTGTGGGTTAAGTGGAGTTATCCATTCCTATGATCTGTCAAAGGCAAGTGTGGCGGACCTCCATTATATGAAGGATGTAAAACATACTTATCACGACTGTAGCATCTATGGTGACAAAGGGTATATTGGAGCTGACGTACAGCTTGACTTGTTCGAAACCGCACACATAAGACTGGAGTGTCCGTATCGGCTCAACCAAAAGGATTGGAAACCGACATTCATTCCGTTTGCAAAGGCAAGAAAGAGGATTGAGACAATATTCTCACAACTTACAGACCAGTTCTTGGTCATCAGGAACTATGCGAAAATAACGAATGGTTTGTTTGCCAGGATCATTGGCAAAATTAGTGCACTTACCATTCTGCAATACGTAAACTTCATTAACGACAAGCCCATTGGCAGAATTAAGTATGCACTAAATTAATTCCGCCAACAGGTATAAGGAATATTTGACACCACTTTGAAAGGAAATTTCGGAACTGCAAAATTCCTAAAATCACAACCGACAACTTGAACATTTCGGGCATCAGAAAATAATTTTCGTAAATGTTCAACCAAAGCTGTGTCGTTTTCAATAGCAACAACATTGTTGGCGATTTTTAATAAATGAACAGTAAGAAACCCCTTGCCTGCCCCAATATCTAAAACCGTATCCTGATTACTTATATTTGCTTGTCTTATTTCATCTTTTATTAGCACTTTATCAATAGTAAAGTGCTGACCCGTAAAACGAACGGGCAATTTCTTTTTTGTCATTAGTAACTTCTTACAGGGCTGAATTCAACTTGCAAATGCAACAGAATTCTGATTAATAATTTGTTTAAATTTTTCGTTTGGCGTGAGGTATCCAAGTCTTTTACGAGGTCGATTATTGAGTTTATTTTCAATCCACTTAATCTGTTTGTTGGTTACTTCACTAAAGTCCTTACCCTTTGGGATATACTGCCTGATAAGCCCGTTGGTGTTTTCATTGGCACCACGTTCCCATGAGTGGTATGGTTTGCAAAAATAGAATTTTATTTCCAATTTTTGCGCAATTTCCTCGTGCTTTGCAAACTCCTTTCCATTGTCAGCCGTAATTGTGTGTATTAAGTTTTTCACTTTCCGCAGTGCCCATACTGCAATCTTAGCTACCGGGATGGCTTCTTTTCCCGACAACTTGCGTATCCAGACCCTGCTTGTTGCTCTGTCGTTAATGGTAAGAATGGCACCTTTGTGGTTCTTACCAATAATTGTATCTATCTCTAAATCACCAAATCTCTCCTTCAGTTCCACTATCTCGGGACGCTCATCAATATCCACCCTGCCTGGGATAAATCCTCGCCCTGCATTTTTAGAACCACGTTTGGCATACCTGCGACCTTGTCTGCGAAGATATTTGTGCAGTTTGCCACCCCGCCGCTTATCCTCCCAAATCCAGCGATATATCGTTTCGTGAGATACCATCGCAATTCCCTCCAAGCGGCTCCTGCCGACAATCTGCTCCGGGCTGAATCCTTTCTTCAACAGCTTTATTATCCGTTTTCTCATTGCCGGTGTAAGCACTTCCTTGCGATGTTTTTGCTGCTTGCGCCTGTCTGCTTTTCGCTGGGCAAGCTCCATGCTATAGCTACCACTTCGGGCGTCGCAATTGCGCTTTATCTCCCTGTAAACAGTGCTTTTATCTACTCCGATAGCTTCCGCTATTGCTTTTTTGCTCATCGGTATTTGCAACATCATAGAAATTGCATACCTTTGTTCCTCGGTTATATGTTTGCTCATCTGCAACTTTTTTTTCTTTGGACGGACAATTAAAGCAAAGATAGCAAACTTTATCCATTCAGAGTGAGAGAAAGGGGGACATTGTCTCTCTTTCCTCTCTGAAAAATAAATGTTTTTATTGCTTATTATCCGCACCCAAAAAGTTGCATTTATAAGTTGAACTCAAGATCTTTTTATCGTTGTTCAGAATACCTTTGACAATATCTTCATCTGTGTAATTCATTGTTATCAATTAAGTATTTGCAGGAAACCACTTGGTACATATGCAGTTATCACCGTTACTAAATCATCCACAATTACCCCAACTCTCTGTTGTCCTTGCCAGCGTGCAACTCTTCCAACCACCCCTTTGAATACACCATCAATAACCTTTACCAACTGTCCTTTCTCGAACTTAGGTACTTCACCTAATGATACGATGGTATTGTCCGTATCGGCTGCACAGATTATTTTCAAACTATCCATCTGATAGTCGGGAACTATCAATGGAATTTTCTCTATTATGCGCCCAACGTGGACGTGACGATAGTAAAAACGAAGGAATGGGAGATTTACGTTGTCGTAAACAAAGGTTTTGAGTTGTTCTTCGGTACCGTAGGCGAAGAAGATGTTGGGTAAACGTGACTCGATAACAATTTTGCGCTTACCTTTTATAAGTTTCACTACCTCGGTGGTAGGATAGAAAGCCGTGATGCCTTTGGCGGTCATATAGTCGTATGCTTTTTTCTCTCTACCATAGGTGGTGCGTAAAGCATACCAATGAGGAATTTCTTCCTCTTTTTGCGCTTTAGGCTTACTTGCTATATGGGCATTTCTAGTGGACACCCCTGTTTGTGAGCTCTCTGCAGACATGGTGCTTTGAACTTCGGGGAGGGCGTTGGAGGTAAGTCCAGCGCACGGAGGGAATTCACCACCTCCTGAGGTGTGTACATCTTCTGATGTCCATTCATCGACTTTCATATCGGTGCTAACTTTTTTCTAGACAGAAATCCGTTAAATTGCGACAAAAAAAAGCGTGGAATCGTCCTGTTGTCCATTCCACCCTCTGAGGCTCTTGCAATTGCCTATCATAGTTGAACAGACAACGTCAGAGCCCACGCCGATATGAAAATCATGTCCGTAAAGAGACCTATATAACACATTTGACCGCACCCGAAAGGGTACAATCCATGCTTACAGGTCTCCACGGGATTGATATAATCACACCCGGGACATCTACCGTTGACTATATTCAAGACTATGATTAACTGTGAATTTGCAAGATTACAGAGAGTCTTAAACACAGCGTCAGATAAACGCCTTATATGTCTAGACTGCTTTTCCCACCCAACACCCGCTTTTGTATAGATATGTCAGATAAGTGACTTCACTACACTCAGCACGGCGTAGGCTGCCGACTCGATTATCTTGTAAGAACACGTCTAACTGTGAAAAAAACGGTCGAGCATATACAGTCCGAGTGCAAAATTAAGGAAATTAATCGAGAAAGCAGCAATAATGATTGAGAAAATCTATTATTTGACGTGAATTTAAGACTATTTAAGCCAATTCGCTTGAATATCTCGATTATTTTGTGTAAGAAAGCGCACCGTAATAGATGACAAACATTCTAAAATATGCAAACTGCGCTACAAATAGAAAGCAAAAAGCGCACAGAGTGATACAACCATTTGGTATTTCTTCTCTGTACGCTATTATATAATTAAGGTGTAATGCTTAACTGATACCTCTCGGCATCGTTCCATTCATCACGATAATCGTCGTTCGCCCCTGCTTTCCTGAAGTAGCTTGACATTCTTTGCGATTTCCTATCTTTTCAACAAGCCATCTTCTAAAAAGCAATGCTTGGTATGTATCCATTTGAAGTGCTATGTCGATAATCACTTCCATATCATAGACATGCGCAGAATATCCATTTTCAAGTTTGACATATTGAGAATGCTGGAAATCTTTCAGCACACTTTGTTTCCAAATGCGCTTGATGGTATTCTTCACTGCTGTCCCTGTTACATTCAACAGTTCGGCAATCTCCCAAACAGTCATCCACACCTCACCATGATGTGGGGCGTAGATGACCATATCTTCTTGTATTGTTATCACTTGTCGTTTCATACTATGCCTTTTTTGTGTTCGTATTATCGCTGCAAATATTCCCGAATGTGAATTCCTCAATGAGATTGAGTTGTTGGGACAACTTTTCTACATCCTTGCTCAACTTTTCCTTGGTAATCTTGGCGTACACTTGCGTGGTCTTGATGTCTTTGTGACCAAGCATGGAACTTACTGTTTCTATTGGTACACCATTGGAGAGGCAAACCGAGGTTGCGAACGAGTGCCTTGAGACATGCCAGGAAAGTGGCTTGGTGATACCGCATTTCTTTCCCAATCTTTTGAGCGAACGCAGACAACTTCTATAAGGTGGTACAGGAAAGACTCTGCCATCCTTGCACAATCCACGATATTTCTCCATTATCTGCTTGGGATAGTCAAGCAACTTGATGTCGGCTTCCGTTCCTGTCTTCTGTCGGTGGATAACAATCCACTCGCCATCGTCAAAAAATGTCTTGATGTTCTCTTCCTTCAAGTTGTACAGGTCAATGAATGCGAGACCTGTGAAACAGCAGAATAGATACAAGTCACGCACCAACCCCATATGCTTTCTGGTGATAGGAGTTTCCATCAACAGGTGAATTTCTTCTTTTGTCAGAATCTCCCTTGTTGTTTCCTCGTTTTTGTACTCGTATCGTCTGAAAGGGTCTTTGACGAGCCACTCGTTATCAATCGCCCGAAAAATCATGGCACGGAGATTACGGACAAACACCATTGCGGAATTTATCTTCAGTTGCTTGTCTATTCTAAGGAATGTCTCATAGTTCGTAATAAACGGCAGGGACAATTCTTTCAAGGCAATGTCCTTTACACGATAATGCGACTGCAAAAACTCGCCCACGTAAGCACAACCGATTCTATACTTTGTGTATGTACTCACAGATTTCATGCCAGCCTTGTATTGTTTTTCCATTTCATCCCTGCTTTGCTCATAGACTTTCATCAAGGTATGGCAGCGATACTCCAATCCAAGAAAAGCGTTCTTAACCTTGTCGGCAGAGACAAAGTTGTCTCGATCTATTATCTCCTGATAATGCTTGCTGATACTCACACGCATTTTGTCCAGTTTGCGGTTCACCTCCAAGGCTTGCATACTTTTTCCAGTCATGCGTCCGCCCTTGGTGTCCCACAAATTGGGATTCACAGTCATCTTGCAACTGAACTGTGCCTGTGTTCCGTCCACTGTGATACGTCCCATAACTGGAACAGTACCGTCTTTCTTTACTACCTGTCTTTTGAGGTAGAAGATAATTGAAAATGTACTCTTCATAACGTCATTCTTTTTTGCGTTCAAAATTAATACATGAAGAGTCTTTTCTTGCTACGCATTTCACGGCAGAACACGACAAATTTGGTTCGTAACCAAAAATCTTACGTTACTCATCAGTAACTCACTATAAATCAGAGTGCTCAAATTCAATTCGTAACCTTCCTTATTCTTCCGAACCCCAACATTCCCCATTTGGGGTATAGGTTACGGATAGGTAACGTTCCTCTGTCTCATCTTGTCGTATTCCCGTCTTCGTCTGTCCTCGCTACTTTTAACCAAAATGAGGAAAGTAACTGATAACCAGTAAACTTTCCTCATTCTTCTCTCAAACACTTTTTATATGTACTTTCTACGAAAGAAGGTGCATTTTTTCCCTGTTCATGTGTCGCATTCCTACCAAAAAGGTGTCGCATTCGTAGGAATGCGACACCTTTTTGGCTGTTTTTCGATAAAAGTTTTGCTTTTTCTTTGGAATTTTACAAAATGATGGTTATGCTCAATTTGAGTCATTTTGTGCTGCATTTGTAGAGTGGAAGTCTCTCCATTCTGTAGGAGAACAGTCTTCTTTTGTCTTGAAGATCCGGTAAAGATGAGTGCGACAAGAGAATCCACACTCGGCTGAAATGATGTCGTTGCTATAATCCGGATATTCCAACATCATCTTTTTTGCAGCGTTGAGACGTATCTCGCTGAGCCATATTCGGAAGTTAGAGTGCAGGCATTGATCGAAAAACAGGCTCAATTCGTTCTTTGATATACAAAGTGTACGAGAAAGCGTCAACATGTTTACATTACAATCCTTATAGCCCAAATCCATACACCATTGGTCAAGACTGTTTTGAATAAAGTTTCTGCGATCCTCAGGCAATTGCTGTAAAGGTTTTTCTTCTTTCGCCCCCCCACATCGTTGAATGTTCTCTTCTTTATCCAATAGCTCTTCTGTTGGAATATAACTGCTGCCAAGAGCAATAAACGTAAGATTGAAGAACAACAAGGCAAGCAATTCGGCAGGACCTACTATATATAATAAGGTGGTAGAAAAGATGGCAACTGGCATAGCGAGAACTGCGAGCCATAGAATGATTACACTTGCACGCGAATATCTTACGTAAGGCAACAAGTCCGTTGCCGCCATTGTCTCCAACATATTTTTACGCCTAATCATCTCCTGAATAATCATGTATATGCAATAGAAAACACTTACGCAAAACAGAGTCAGCATCAAATAAAGCCCTTCTCTGATATACAGGCTATGATGAAGACTGATACCCACGCAAAAGACCACAATGATGGCAGCATAAATGCCACTACACATCAATATCATCTTTCTGAGTTTGGAACTTGTGGTCTCTATGTTGTAGATTCCCATGGAGATAAGCGAAAAACAGGGAGTATAAATTAGAATATTGACGATTGCCCCAAGACTGTCGTCGGCAGCACGGAATCCGAAAAGCATCTGCACGGCATATTGTATCGCCAATCCTATTAAGGCGACAACAATCATCCATCGTGAACGCTCATACCGCTTGTTCTCCCATCTTACATGCAGATGAGAGAGTGCCACGAAGAAGGCATTGATGAGCATGAAGATGAAACATGCAAACTGAAGTAGAAATAATGAATCCATAGTTTTCTTATCTTATGTTTACTTTCTTGTATTTCTGGTTGCTTGCCGTAGGATTATCCGGATTAGTCATCTGCAAATATCCTGCTGCGACAAGGGAGGTGATGTATTTGGCTATATTTTTTGTATGATAGACAACACCGGCTCTTTCCAAAATTTCCCTACTTGTTCTTGGCACGCTACAGAAGTTTACTATATCCTTCTGTTTATTCGTCAATGACACTATTTTAGTGTCATGGTTAGTGTTATGGTAACTATGTATAGTGTCATGGTCTTCGACAAAAGTGTCATGGTCGGTGGCTAAGTCAGTGTCAGAGTGTCTAAATCCAGTGTCATGGTCTTCGACTTGGGTACTTTTTTCATGGACTTCGTTACCGACTTGGTTACTTTCTCCTCTCCAAACCGTGATGACAAATTCCTGTGCCTTGTTATTATTCATAAATGTGACATTGATGTCTTCGTCCAGAGCACGAGTGATGCCGCTACCTACACCAGTGTATGGCAGCAAGTATATAGCATTGTTAAAAAGGAACATATTGCGAGGCATGGAAGTTCCTGCCTTGATGTCATCAATAGTGAGTCCGTTAGGCAATGCACCTGGACTGTGAATCTCAACACGATTGTCGAAAATGAAAATGCGAACAGGAGCTTTCATGTTCAACGAGCGATGCACAAGGCTGTTTACCGTGAACTCAACCAAGCTTGTGTAAGGTATTTCCAACTTACCCATGCTGTTGAATTCATCTCCCACCTGCACATTATGCAGATTACGAGTGAAGAAATCCATGATAGTTTCATACTGATGAAGCAGGTTTCCCTCCATATCTGCATCATTCACCTTGTCACGAAAAACCTTGCTGCCGACACTGTTGCCTGCAAAACAGATACACTTGGCTGTCATCATTGGCATCCAGCGTTGGGTGTATTTGCCAAACAGAAGCATGGCAGCAACGGTCAGGGTACCATCAGGACGGATAAATCGCAGATTGCGAAGTATCTTCTCACAGTCATGTCCCTTAGCTATGGCAGAGCAAATCATATCAAGTGATGCTTCATTAAAAGCGTCACCTGTCAAGCCTTTCTTCTCCAACACTCTCTCAAAACGGTTGCCAAGAAACAGCTTAATGGTCGTTGCATCAAGGTCGTTGAGAGTAGCACCTTTGATGCTTGCCTCGTCAGGGGCAAAACTGCCACAATCGGTCATCATCTCGGCAAGTTCTGCATTATCGAACACTTTACGCTTGTCGGCACCATTCTTCACCCATACGATTCCCTTATTGTCATGATAAGGCTTGTTGACTCCTTCCTTGATTGTTGCTACTACCAAACAGCCGTCTTCCACGGCAACAGTTTCGACGTTTATCAGAATGGATGGCACTACGTTTTCTGAAGCAATGTCACTCAACAAGTTGGTTGTTTCTTGTACCTCAGAATACGACAAGGCATTGGTTTCTCCAGTCTTATCCTTTATACCAACTACCAACTTGCCGCCATGTGAATTACTGAACGCCACTAACTCACAGGCAATATCATATTTGTCGAGAATGCGCTCCTTGAACTGCACCCCCGACACCTCGCCAGCCTTTATCTGTTTCAATATATCGTCCATCATTCTTTGATACATTCTTTGTTCAACAAATCGTTTACATCCACTTTCAGCAAATCAGAAATCCGTATTAGGGTTTCCAAGTCTGGTTGACAAGTGTTGGTGCACCATTTAGAAATGGTTGCTTGGTCTTTACCCAACATTTCTGCCAACCACTTGTTTGAGCGCTTGGTTACTGCCAACATTATCTTCAATCTGTTTACATCTTTCTTTGCCATACTTTTATAGATATATGATTCGTATGCAAAAATACAATAATTATTCTAAATATTGCTGTGATATTTCCAAAAAGTTTATTTTAAAGGCTATTTATTGAATATTTCGCCATTTTTAGATAAAAACAGGGGTATCTTACGATAAAAACATCAAGATACCCCTATATCGACTTTACAGAAGATGAACTACCCCAAAAGTGCGGTCGTAAAAAGACCTTTTCTCCATTCGGTACATTGGATTCAAAGGGAAACACGTTGCATGGAAAAATAGACATCGCCCTGATACAGTCCTGTCTGGAGGGGAACGGGGTGAAGCCCTTTGTCCGAAACTACGGAATGGTGATTGTGGATGAATGCCATCATGTTTCGGCTGTGAATTTTGAACGGGTATTGAAGTATGTCAATGCCCGCTACGTCTATGGGTTGACGGCCACCTCCATCCGTAAGGACGGCCACCAGCCCATTATCTTCATGCAATGCGGGCCGGTCCGTTTTTCGGCTGATGCCAAAGTCCAGATGGCATCCCAAACCTTCGCACGCCTGCTTGTACCCCGTTTTACCTCCTACAGGGAACTGGCAGATGAAAAAATCCACTTATGCACGGATGGTGCAGAAAATGTCCGAAGACGTGAACAGAAACAGGCTCATCACGGATGATGTATGTGAAGCCTTGAAGGAGGGACAAACACCTATAGTACTGACCGGCCTTACCGCTCATGTAGAAACATTGACAAAAGCTTTGGCTCCTCATTGCAAACATGTAGTTACCCTTGTCGGTTCGGAACCGGCAAAGGAAAAACATCGTAGAATGGAATATCTGCAAAATGTACAGCCCTCAGAACCACTTGTCATCGTGGCAACCGGAAAGTATGTTGGCGAAGGATTCGACTATCCACGTTTAGACACCCTGTTTCTGGCATTGCCCGTTTCCTGGAAAGGGATTGTCGCTCAATATGCCGGGCGATTGCACCGGGAATATACAGGTAAGAAGGAAGTCCGCATCTATGACTATATTGACATCCGCATGCCGATGTGCGATGTGATGTACAGACGCAGACTGAAAGGATATGCATCTGTAGGTTATCGGATCAAGCAGGAGAAACCGGTGTATGTATCTGCTGAAAGCCTACAAGGCATTATTTTTAACGGACACACCTATCAAAAGTTGTTTCTCAATGATTTGTCCCAAGCCAAACATTCGGTCGTCATTTCTGCAACGAGGCTATGGCTGAGCAAACATTCCCCCATACTTGACATGCTGAAGGAATTATCGGCACGAGGCGTGGAGGTTTTCGTCTTGGTCAAAAACAAAACAGAGAAGGAAGAAAAACTGAAAGAGACAGGAATCCGGACCAGGGTCATTGATTCATTGTCGATGGACGCTGTTGTCATTGACAAGTCTTTGCTATGGTATGGAAGCGTCAATTATCTTGGTTACAATACGGATGAAAACAATGCCATACGCATTAGTGATTCAAAAGTGGCTGATCAAATTTTGGAAGTTCTATATACATAACATCTGTCGGTCTTTTATCCAACTTGTACAGAAGAAGTATATATAGATGGAATATCGTTTTTTCATTAAACAGCTATTGGTGTTATGTTCCCTGCGCAGCGTACCGTCAAACTCGTAGTACACGTCCTTTCCGTTTTTCATTCCTTCTTTGTAGAAGCGTTCCTTTTCCAGTTTCTCCTTTGTGTAAAACGTGCGGTGAGCACCGTCCAGTTTGCCGGATTTCTAGGATTTCTCTTCCGTTACCCTACCTTCATCGTCATACTTCCTGCAGGTTCCGTCCTTCCACCCTCCTTATAGGAACTTTTGGCTTTCAACTTGTTGTAGATGTACTCTTCATAATCGCCATTGAAAAGACCGCCCTTGAAACGTTCAAGGATATAGGAGGAATGGTAGCCGTCGATAATGCGGTGCTCTCCGTCAAGAGGCTTGTCGCCCGAAATTTCCCGGTGGAGAATACGGCCGTCTTCCAGGTTTATGCCTGTGATACCATCTATCGGCTACTCTTTCTGTGCATGAAACAGTAAAACACATAGTGCGGCTACCAACAGCAGAAAATAACAGTTCATTCGTTTCATACTTTTGTTGTTTTTAGATTTGTTTCTATTCTTTGATTCTCACTCTTTCTTTAAGGTACATACCCTTCGAACAGGATGCTGTACAATCGCAAATTTACACAAAGGAACAAAAAAACAACAGAGTGGGCTGTTTTTATGCTATAATAGTTTTCGAAAGGGAATTGTCACAGCCTTTATGGAAGAAAGGAATTAGATAATAGCACTATCAGGAAAGCAAGGAATGGTACTACATCAACAAGGAGGGGAAAAAAATAAAACCTGAATAAGGACTCAACCTTACCCACATTAAGATAGATTACTTTCCTATCAGAACCAAAAGAATCAGATGCACTGGATAAAACGCATAGAACCCATACTTCGCCACCTTGCCATGAATGAAGCCACGTGTTCCATCATAACAGGCAATCACCAGGCAAGCCAGCAAAGCGCCAACTATTCCATAGTGCATCATGAGTGGAAAGGCACAAAATAGCTGCGCCTTTCTACCCGAGGGAAAAGAAGGATTGCTGACGTTCCCAAACAGGTAGAATACCACCATCATCAGAATCCCCCGCCACTCGTAGTCCACTCCGGACCAAGTGGCGAAGCCGGCTATAGAAAGGATGACAGCCCCACAGAGGATGCCATCCTTTTTTAATGCTTTTATCGCAGCCAGCGCCATCACGCCCAATGTCAGGGTAAAGAGTACATTGTGCGTCCCGTCTGCGCCATTCAGCAAGTACCACGGCACCTCACTGACTACAGCAAATCCCAGCAGCTGCAGGAAGTACTTCATCCGGTTTCGGGTATGCCGGAAGCCCTCTGCAATGAGAAAAGCAAACACCGGAAAAGCGATGCGACCGAAGCAGCGCATGACCTCGTAAAGAAGTGTGCCGTGCTCCATCAAGTAGTAGGCACTGTGGTCTGTCACCATCGAAAGGACGGCAATGACCTTCAGTGTACTACCACTCAATCGAATTGAAGTATTGGTGGAATGAAGTATCTTCATTTCGCTGTATTACAATATTCTACGTTTATCTGTAAAGATACTGCTTTAAGGTGGTTATGCCATACCCAGCAGTTCCTTGACCATCTTGTCCACCTCCTCGTTCACCCGTTTGAAGTTACGGTTCAGCATGATTTCCTTCTCGCGGTCGTTCTTGAACTCATAGATTTTCGGCAGCGGTACATAGTGGTCCTCTTCGTCCTTAATCTTCTTCATGTCGAAGTGCGTCTTGCAGAAGTACTTCGTGGTCTTGAACTCCTCCGACTGCTCGATGTCGAAGTGGTTCAGCATGCTGTCGTCCGTAGCCGTGAAGTCACGGGCAGCCTGACCCGCCAGCCAACCGGTTGCCATGTCCGCAATCTTGGCGGCAGGCACCAGGTAATCCATCTTCTCGGAAATGGTGGTCGATACCTTGTTGTCGTTGATGGAGATGGATCGGGAAGTCTGCTTCGCCTTACCGAACACATCATTCTGCGCCCATTCCAGCGTTTCCTTGTTACGGGCAGCACCCATGAAGATGTTACCGCAGGTCGTAATAATTTTCTGCATGCCCACCTTGCCGTAGTCCGCTTCCAGCTGTGGCAACTCCTGAAAGCCCAAGGTCACCGCTACCTTGTTGGAGCGAGCCGTACCAATCAAGCGGTCTATCTTATGGAAGTAGAGTGTAGGCAGCTCATCCACGATGATGCTCACCGGGATGTTGCCCTTGGAATTGACTCGGGTAATCAATCGGTTCAGCACCAGTGCATTCAATGAACCGATGACCTGTTCCTTCTCCGGGTCGTTGGCAATCACGAGATAACTTGGATTTGCCTTGTCCGAAATCTTCAAGTCGAAATCATCTCCCGTAAACACCCAGTAGGCTTCGGGAGATACCAATCGGGCGGCATTGACACGAAGGGTACCCACCATACCTTCCAACTGGTCGTTCGCCTTGTTTTCGTAGGCACTCTTGAAGGGCGCCATGAGGGAAGCAATCTTGTCGTCCTGCATGAGGATGTTGAACACCTGGTCGTAAGACCTGCCAAGGAAGGAAAGCACATGCGGCATGTCCGAATACTCCCCTGTGATAGTGTCCGGCTCCACTTCCTTGCCTTTATCATCCTCGTACCAACAGCGTTCGATGTGAACTTGTTTACCCGTCCGGTCCAAATACGAGAAGCCGTTTAAATCTACAAACATCCGGTCTTCATCCGTTGACACGTCGTTGCCGTCTTTGTCCACAAAGTCCAGGATGGTGTTGCCTTTTTCATCGAGGGCATGGTAATCGTCCCAATTCCGTATCACCAATTCCAGTTTATTTCCCTCGGGTATGACCACTTCGGAGTCTGGTGCCAGGGAAACATAGCGTTTCAGCTTCTTGCCATTCTTGAAGCCTACCGGATGGAAGTTCACAAAGAAATAGATGATGGCTGCCAAAAAGTTCTCTGCCGAATTGGTAAAAAACGCCTCCGAACCGCCTTTCTTTTCACCGCCTCCCTTGTTCAGGGAAGCCAGCAAAGTAGCAGCGGTTTCCGATGCTGCCGCCAGGTCCGGAATATACTTGCGCTGAATCGGATTGATGCGGTCGGAATACTCCACATCCGTGAAGTTGATGATGCGAAAGCCGCAGTTTTGCGGCAGTTTACCTGCCTTGCGGTTCTTACAATACTGATAGAAAAGTGTCTTGGCCAACGTCGGGAACTTGAAATCGTAGCACATGATAGCAAATCCCTTGGCAGCGTGCTGACGGATAAAAGGATCGATGATACCGAACGACTTACCCGAACCCGGTGTACCCAGCACAATCGTCCCACGGAAAGGATTGATGATGTTGATCCAGCCCTTGTGCATCTTCTGCTTCCAGTAGTAAATCATCGGGATGTTCACCGAATAGTCATTGTCTACCAGAGTTTCTGATTGCTGGAACGATTCGTTCTCGAAATTGAAACGGTCTTCACCCACCTTGTAGTTGTAGTACTTGGCAATGCCATCTAGTCCCTGATGCACCAGCATGGTACCTACCACCGAACAGAGCGCATACAGGATGCGGTTGGCTGGGAAGCCAAACCAGCTCATGCCGATATTCATGCCGTGAAAGATAAAACACATGCCGACCAATGTCAATCCGGCCAGCACCGGATAGATGACCATCGTCTTCACGTTGAACTTCAATGCCTTCTTTGCCTTGGTGCCGATGCAGACTACACAGATGCAAATCAGCTCAGCCACCTTGCAGCCTGATACGGAGTTGAACACCTTGAAGCGTGCCAGAAGGTCCAGAATAAACTGCGTGCCACGGTTATCCGCCGTAATAGGAAGATTCATCACAATCTCGATGATGAGAAAGATGTAGATGCAACTGCGGAAGTAGTTGTACATCTGTTGCTGTTCCCGGGTTTCTTCGAATGCCATTGTTATTGCATTTAAAATACACGTTAAACGATAATCAGAACGGAATCTTCACACCCAGTAAGAGTCCGTTGCGGAAGGTATCTCCATGCAGGAAGTTGACGTTGTTCTTCTGGATCAGCGAAAACTCCCAGCCGTTCTGAAAGACATAGCTGTATTCAAAGCCGGCTTCCACACCGAGGAAGAACTTCTTCTGGGTGGCACCGAACTGAGGCCCCAAACGGAAGCGGAGCATGCCGTTCTTGTAACGTACCAGTCGCTGCTTATAGACCAATCCGCCATCCCAATAGTAGCCCTTCCAGAATCGGCAACATGTGGGTTTTTGCCAATGATTCCCCACTTCACCATAGATTTCCACGGCATTGCCATAGCTCAACGGATGCTCGTAACCAATCATCGCATTCAAGGTATTCGGGAACAGGAAACCGGCATTCAGCGTGAGTTTCTTGTCCTGTGCGGATGCCGAAAGCACGGCAAACGCACAACAGATAATCATTAAAATCTTCTTCATATCGGATAGGTTTTAACGGTAAATGTAATAGTATGGATAGCACGAAGAGTTCTTCAAAATGTCCGAATCAAAGCCATCGGCATTGAGGATGTCTTCGTATTCAATGGTGAGCGTAATCACACGGCCACTGATTTGGTTCTCTGAGATTTCCAGACGGAGTACCTTCTCATCCGGGAAGGTCAGCTTCTCAATCACCAGCACATTGCGGTAATTCTTCTTGAATTTCTTGACCGGGTTCAACGAGTAAATCGGTGTCAGTTCGATGGTCTGCGAGTTGGTGGCTTTGGTCTCTTTTTTATCCGTCAACTTCACGCGGAGTTCCTCAATGTCGTAGGCTATCTTCGTCTTGTTTTGTAACGAATAATCAATAAAGAAATAGTCACCGATGGTATAGATGTTGTTGACGATGGCCTTCATGCCATGGGCGTTAGACACCACCTGGTTGTACTTGCGTTTGCTGCCATACACCGCCCACGCATAGCGCACCATTTCGGCCTTGGGCATCGACACCTCGGGGTTGATATAGGACTGGGTATCGCTATAGGCCACTTCAAAAATGGAGGCTGCCATGCTGGGATAATGGGTATAAACCACGTCATACTGAGCGATATGGCGCTCTCCAATCAGGGTGATGGTGCCTAAGAGCTCATTCTCGCTGAACGCTGATTTCACTGAATCCTGCTCTAGATAAGGCTTGATGCGTACCATGTTGTCGGCACACTGGTTGCCCATAATCTTGGTCGTGGAGATGTCCACCAACTTGATGTTTTCTGGCATGACGATGTGGGTAGTGACCTCACTGTTCACGTAGATCTTCTCCTTGGCTGCAGCCTGTACGACAAAACCTAGAAGACCGAAGAAAAGTAAAAATAATTTCGCTTTCATATTAGGTAATTTTTATGATTTACTGATTTGATTATTTGTTGATTCCGTTACTTGTAAACTTACTTACTCTATTACTTGTAACCTTACTTACTCTGTGATTAGTAAGATAGTTTACCTATTTTCATTCTTGACCTTTACCTTGCTTCCTCCGAATTTATCAGATACACAATCGTGTTGTACTTGATTTTCGCTTTATTCTTGCGTATGTTGGACGAGATGGCCGAAGAAGCTGAGTTATAGACGTTTTGCAAGGCTTGCAGCGCCAAGGCTTCACCTGAGATACCGGAACCATAGCCATCTTCCGACTGGAAGTTGATGTTCTGCTGCACGGCACTGGAGCTGGCATCCTTTACAAACTCACGGAAAGAACTTTCCGGTACATAGAACCCTTCCATGCCGTCATTGTCAAATACTGAAAGCTTCACGTTGATGAACTTATCACCGACCAGAATGCTGGTAATCGTGGCCTTCACACGCTGCTGTCCGAAGCCTGTTACTGTACCATAGAGATAGGTGCCTTTCTTCAACTTGGTGTTGCTGACGGTAATATCATCCAGCAACTTGAAACGAAGTCTGGTTCCTTCTTTTGCCTTGGTGGTCTGGTCAATCATAGCGCGAATCAACTTGGCTTCAGCTACATCATCGGGGGATGTTACCGTGTGGAACTTCTCCGCATTGGTATCACCGGATTTGATAACAAGCTTGGGGCGGTTGCGTTCCTTTTCAGCCTGACGGACTTTGGCGATGGAATCAGTACTTTGTTTCTCAGCCAACTCATCCCGGTCAAAGCGACCGATACCCAATCCGCTTTCAATGGCCTTCTGGCGCTCGTAACTTCTGCGTTGGATTTCCTCCAGGTCACGGGCGAAGTCATCCTGTGAGGTATAGCCTTCGGATGTTCCGGAAGGATTGCCTCTCTGACCTGTACGGGAGTTTCCTGTACTGCCAGGAGCATTGTCCCCGTATGCAAAGGAGTTGATGTGTCTTCTGGACTCGGCCAACGACCTCTCCAGTTCCTCCATTTCCCGTTGCTGACGAAGCCGTTCCGCTTCTGCTGCATCCAGTTTGTTGAGTTCGTCTTCGCTGTAGCCATGCTCCAGTTCCTCGTTCTCTTTCTGTTCTTCACCGATGGCACCAATCGCAGTGAAGGCATCTTCGTCCCCGAAGCGGCGCGACATCTCATACATTTTATCTCCGGCTTCCTCCGCATTGGCTTGCGGCAGTTCCGTATTGATGCGGTCGGTGGCAACCGTCTGTTGGGCGTCCTCGCTGCCTCCGAAGGTCTGCATCACGAAGTACACCAGGGCACACAGGGGAATGAACACCACCAACGGGAAGATGTACTTGGGCTGTTTGAAATTGATTTTTCTGATCATGGATGGTCATTGTTTTGAAGTGATTTGACGATGGATTCCAGCCGGTTGTAACTTTGTACGATGTGGATGGAGTCCTGATGGCTTTTACGCGGTATTGCAATGAGCGAGTCCAGTTCCTCCCTAAGCAACTGCCCTTCATGGGTCAACTTTGTTAGCGTGGAACGGTGTACGCTCTTGTTTGTCTGAATGGTACGGAATCCGGAAAAGATGGGTTCCAACTGGGCAATGCTGCTGACATCCGGCTCACGTTTGTCTGACAAGGTCATGCTGTCAATAGCCACGGTACTTGCCAGCAGGAAAAAGAGCGAACCGGTGACATAGGCAAAGGTGCGTTTGGGATGCTTCCTTGCCCAGATGTTGGCCAGACGGATGCGTCCTGCCAGGCGATATCTGGTGCCGACGGCTCTCAACTTGGGTTGCAGCCAGGAGCGTATCAAGTGATGCGTCTTGAGCCTGCTTTCCTGAAGTGTCTTTCTAAATGATTTCATGGGGTACTTATTCTCTAAATGTTAGTAATCGAGGTCCTTGTTCTCCAGTGTCCTCCAGTTCGTGATCATCAAACCGTGCGGATTGTTTCGGGTACGGGGGACTGATTCGATGTAGCCTGTAGTAACCATGGAGCGTTTCAAGTCCCGGGTACGGCGCTTGATGAGCTGCGTTCCGTAGTAGGTGAACTTCCGTTCGTGTTCGTCGAACTGAATGGAGTCACACATGATGGTACACACCGCTGAAGAGGAGATGATGTCGGAATAGAATCCGTTCTCATCCAATGCCTGCTTCTGCTTGAGGGCAGTACCATCTGCCATGTACATTGCCTTGCCGACCGTCCACTTGATGTAGTCGTTGTCGGGAGGCAGGTTAAAGAAATACTGATGGAAGAGCTGGATATGCGCCTTGGCTTCCATCGTGAAGTTCGCTTCCAACTGGGCACGCTGTGCCAGGAAGGGAATGTCACCGTCCAGTATGTAAATCTGCTCCCGTTCTTTTGTCACGAGCGAGATGCAGCACCAGACGGTGAACCCGCAGATGAGGGTGCAGCCACCTATCGTGGCCAGCACCGTCATCAGGGCGAGTTTCGTTTTCTGTGCTAAGGATTCTATAAGCATAGGGAATGGTTTGAGTGATTACTTCTTGTTGTTGCTGTTCTTGGATTTGCCCGGTCTGACCAGAGAAGCGGCACCGCTGGCTACAGAGCCGACCACACTTCCTGCCATACCTCCTGCCATTGCTGTCATGCCCATCACGGTACTGCCGGCTGCTGAACCTGCACCGGAGCTGACACCGCCCGGAATTAGCCAGGAAGCCACTTCGGGCACAAAGCGGATGATATAGGCACCCACCAGCATCCCCATGGCATACATACAGTTGGAACCGATACCCTGCAGTCCCAGTGCGCCGATCTGTTCCCAGGAGTTTACCGAACCATGAAGCAGGTGGTTGTAAGCTATGAGGTCCTGCTGCAGGTTATAGAGCAGGATGAAGTCAATGTAGTAGATGCACATATAGGTGACAAAGCCCCACAGCGAGAGGGAAAGGAACTTCGACATCCACTGGCTCCAGGCCGAGTTCCAGGGCGGAGCCAGAGACAGGGCGAACATGATGGGACAGAAAATCATCATGATGGCCATGAAGATGCGCTGCGCCACCAGAATGCCGTAGTAGGACATCTGGAATATCAGTTCCCCCACAAAGCGTATGACATCGTTGATCCATTCGCTCATCTTGGTTTCAGCCGCCACCGCTGCCCGCTGCGCATAGTTGTTGATGGTGTTGCCCAGATTCTCCACGTTGTAGATGAGTTTGTCCCACCAGGCAGCATCCTGTCCGATGGCGGCTACCTGCTGGGCGGTGGAAATGGAGTCCTGTACCTGCCGCAGGCGGTCGAGGTATTCACTCTGTTTCTGTGCCACCTTCAGCTCGAAAGCGGCCACTTCCTTGTTCTTGGCTTTTGCCATGGCCTTGGTAGCGGTTTCCAGTCCTTTGCCGGGAACCTGCAGGGCCTGACAGATCCACGAGGAAGAAGAGATACAGATGGAAATGCCGATGATGCGCAGGAGTTTCATCACGTCCATGCCGCGCCGTCCGAGCATCATCATCCAGCATTCGTAGGAGCCTACACAGAGCGCCAGCAGCAAGCCGATGATGCGTGCCAGTCCGACGGCATCACCCAGCACCGCCACATTGGGAAAGGTTTCCATGGCGACCAGCAGCTTGTCCAGACTCTCGTCAATGGCAGGCAATCCGATGGTTAATGGTACTAACAGTAGATTCATATTTCATTCTATTTTTATTACATAATCCTTTTAATAGTGTGTGGAAGCCACTGCACAGAGGTTGGCGGTCCGTTTGACCAGTTCCTCCATCTTTTGCCGGGCTTCCTCGTAAGCCTTCTGCCGTTTGGCATTCTCCAGTCCGTAACCGACTCCCATCTTGTGGATGTAGGCGATGTCGGCACAGAGGATTTCATTCTGACGGCTCAGTTCGTCCACCTGGTACTGGAGCTTGCCCTTGCTTTTCTGCATGCAGTAGAGCAGTCCGTCGGTGATACAGTCCTGCATCCGGTTGAACTCGTCCTTGTAGGAAGGAAACATCAGATCCACGTTGCGGTCTGCCTCGCGGAGCAGTTCCTCCTGATAGAGTTCCTCCATCTTCTGCCGCTCTTCCTCCACTTTCTTGATTTTCTGCCGCTGGGTCTCTTCCGCCATCACCCGGGTGGGCATGATGCGTTTCACGTTGGACTTGTGCTCCTTGAAGCGCACCCGGAAGCCGGATTGAAATCCTGCCCACTTCCAGTACATTTCCGCTCCCGAGTATTTCTTATGAAGGAAGAAATAGTACCAGTCCGGTGCGAAATTCCAGGGGCCGTTCTCCATGGAGCGCCACTGCCGCTGTTTCTCCTTATCATTGGCCTTTCGCTGGGCATGCAGACCGGAAGCCATCGTCATGCCCAGCAAGCAGAGTAATAAAATTCTATACCGCATATCCTTTGTTCCATTGATTGATGACACGATTTGCTATCTCGTCCTTCACGTTGGAGTTGAGTATTTCCCAGATGTAGTCGGGCTTCCAGCCGCAGTCGGTGATGAGAAAGCAGTAGAGGTTCGCATTGTCCACGATGTAGCGGGCCTTGTCGATGGTGGCTTTGAGCGTCATCACCAGATTCAGCTTCTCGTCCATGGAAGCCTTCATCAGGTTGATGCCCGAGGCGGCCACGGAAGCATAGAGTTTGTAGCAGTGCTGCACTTCCCGGGCTATCGCCACGTTGGCATCGGCATAGTACCAGCCTACAAAGGGCTTCTTCTTGACATGCTTGAAAGTGTTGGAGGTAAAGTCCTTGTACTCCTTCACCAGCATGTAGAGCGAGTTGGCGGTAGAGGAAATGGCTCCGGCCAGTACCAGATAGGAATGGGCATTGCTCATCTTGGTGTTCAGCGTGGTCCGTACCTCGTTGAACTTGTTGGCACCTTTCGTCACCAGCGACTGTTCCCCGAAGCTGGTGACCACTCTGCCCAGTGCCTGGTCCTCGTCCTTCTTGATGCACTTGTGCAGGGCTATCAGCGCTTCAATGGTCGGCAGATCCTTGGGGATGACCACAGCAGTGGCCGTACCCGGCACCAGAAGGGACAATACCAGACAGACTGCGCCCAATTTCTTTTTCCAGTGTTCCATAGCTTTTTCATCTTTTAGTTAGCAGCCACTAGTCCGTTCCAGTCCGATACCAGTCCGTCCACATGGTTTTTCATGGTGACCATGTTGGCCCATCCCTCGGGGTCGATAGCAAAGCAGAGGTCATTCAGCGTGGCATACTGTGCCATGAGCATCATGCCGTCCACCTTGTAGCGGATCTCATTCATGTGGGTGTAGATGGAGTTGGCCAGCGACATCCGTTCGTAGCGGTCGAGCATGTTGTAGCCGTCGCTCTTCTTCTCGGCAGTGCCTTCTCCCTTGAGCGGATTGGAAATCCTCGCATTGTTCACGATGTTTACGAAGTTGCCCACCAGCTGCTGTGTTTCCATCACCAGCCCTCCCAATTCCGTCAGGCAGTAGAGCTGGTTGGTGAACTTCGCCTTGCTGACCGTCTTTATCAGTTCCGGCACATTCCGGATGATGTCGAAGGCGCAGCTGCCGATTTCCTTGTAGTACAGGCTCTTCGTACCGAAGCCGGAGATGTTCTGCATCGACAGTTTGTAGAGTTCCTTCATCGTGGCCATGCTGACCGAATAGAGTTCCACCTTCTGCTGCTTGGCGGCGATGGTGTCCAGCCGGGCATTGTGCTGTTCCTCGATGAGTTTCTGGGCGGCAAGGTTGGACGATACGATTTTGATGCAGTTCTTGTCCACAACTACACGCCAACCTGCAAATGATTGAATAGATGCTGTAAGAAACAACATGACTAAAAAAGCAAATTTTAACTTGACCATAATGACATGACTTTTTGATGTTGATTGACTTTTCTGGCAAATTCCAGATACTTATGGCCACCGTCCCGTTTGCGGTCCGCCTCGATATGCGTGATGGCTTCCTGCATGGTTCCGTAGTGGGCCAGATAGAGTTTGAGGGCTTCCTTTTCCGTGCGTTCGGTAGTGTAAGCCCAGTAGCATTCCGGTGCTTCTTCCACACCGTACACATCCGAGTTTTGTCCCCGGCATATCCACACCTCCTTGAAGTAGCTGCGTCCTTCCCGGTTGTTCAGGGCATTGATGGTAAATATCTGCTGCCGCTGAATGGGGGTCAGTCCCAGGATGGCGGCAATGTCCTCGTAGCGGTCCTTGAACTTGGTCTGGTCGAGCAGTATCTTCACATCGGAGTTGTTGATGATGGCTTCCTTCACAATGGGCGAATCTATCACATCGTTCAACTCCTGGGTAACGACACCTGCAATGCCGTGGAACTTTCTGACCGTTTTGTACAAATATTTTATATATTCTGCCATGGTGGGTGAAGCAATCGCCTTCCACGCTTCCTCGATGATGAGTGCCTTGCGTCCTTTCTTGATGCGCATCTTCTGCAGGAACACATCCATGATAATCAAGACAACTATCGGGAAAAGCACGGGGTCATCCTTAATCTTGTCGATTTCGAAGACGATGAATTGCTCATCGAAGAGGTTCACGTCCAGGTCGGAGTTCAGGGTCATCTCCAGTTCGCCTCCCCGGTAGAACTGCTTCAGGATAGCTGCGAAGTCGCGGATGTTGAACTGAATCTTCTCCTGTGCCACGATTTGCGGAATGCGTTCCAGGGCAAACTCATAGAAGGAATTGAAGGACAGTTCACGGACTTTCAGTCTGCGTTTCTGTTCCTCGATGTGGTCTATCTGCTTGTCTATCTTGATAAGCATGGAGTTGTTGTAGAGTTCCTTCTTGTAGTTCTCGATAATCTGCAGGGCACGTTCCTTTTCCCCTTTGCTGGCAGCTTCATCTTGGGCAAGGGCATAGAGCGAACGGCACTGACGGAGCAGTTTGAGTCGCCGGGCTTCTGCAGGAAGCATGAGTGCCTTGCTTTCCGCCTGCTTGTCCATTTCAGCATCCTGAATCTGGGCATCAATGTCCTCCATACTGTGGGAAAACTTGTCGTAGTCTTCTTCCATCTTGGAGGCAACCAACAGCTTTTGTCTCAACCCTTCACGTTCCTTTTTGGTGAACTTGGTGAAGGGATGGAAGTAGGCTTCGTAGTATTCCACGATGGTCTGGTTAATGAGCATGTCCTCAATCTTACTTGGAAAGTCGTTTCCTTTGAATATCAAGAATATCAAAGACTTCAAGAAATTCTTCTTTTCCCCGAAGTTCAAGTCATACTCTTCCTTTGTTACCTTGAAAGGATTCATGGAGATGGGCTTCTCCTTGGAATAGGATATGTAAGTGCCCTTGTAGTAACCGCAGATACCTTCATAGGAGTCGCCCGTATCAACCATAACCACATCCGTCTCTTGCTCCAGCAGCTGTCTGACCACGCTGTTCATGTGGAAGCTCTTACCACTGCCACTCGGTCCGATACAGAAGAAGTTGGCATTGTCCGTCATCTTCACCTTGCCCTCTTTCCCCGTGATGTCAATACATACCGGCAGCCCCTGGCGATCGGTATAATAGGTAGTCAGCGGGGTATCTTCCGAACCTTTCAAGTGTTCCTTGAAGAAGAAGCACAAAGCTGCATCAGATAAAGTAAGGAACAGGTCATAGTCCGGATTGAAGGCATAGCCGTTTCCCGGGAAACTATCTGTAAACAATTCCAACTGGTTGTAGGCGGTACGGGACGGCATGATGCCGCACTCATACAGTTTGGTTTCCAGATAGGAAGTGACCGGAGTGACCTTGTCTGCCGGGCAGCTCACCAGGATGTTGAAATTGCAATAGACCAGCTGCGTGCTGTCCACCGCCAGGCGGTCCAGCACTTCCTCGATGTCCTCCTTGGCAATCTTGTTGCTCGGGTCGGGCATGGAGCCGTGACGCTTGGCTTTGGCCTGGAGTTTTCTCAGCAGTTTCCGTTGGTTCGGTATCTGTACCACCTGGTTGAACACCACACAATCGGCATGGGGCACACTCGTCAGAAAAGAGAACAAATCCGTGGCGATGCCGTAGCCGTTGATGTTCATCTGTGTGTAGGGCTTCACCAGCGAAGGCAGGTTAATCTCGTCTATATCCACCAGCGGATAAGAACGGACTACCCGGTCGCCAATTTTCAGATATTCGTCTGATGCCTTGAAGTTGGTCATGGAGAACGGGCCATGCCGGAACTGGAAGGCCATGAAGCGGTGGCAATACTCATCGACTTCCGTCTTACTGAGTTTCCGGTGCTTGATGTTCTTCTCCTTGAGGATGTCGCTCACCTTGGAAACCTTGGAATGGAAGTCCAGCCATTTCTTCGGGTCGTACTGCACGAACTGGCTGCGCTGCACCTCCTGCGTGAGGATAAGGTAGGTACGTATCTCCGTAAATTCTCTTCCCTCAAAGTAACGGAAGTAGCTTTTGGTCAGGAACTCCGCATCCTCCGGCACCTCATGGTGGTAGGACTGCTTGCAGAGCACGTCCTGTTTCTGCAGGGCATAACCCTCGCCGAGCGTCTGTACCACATTGGAGAGCACATCCTGAAAGAGCATGTACTGCTCCGCATCGGTACAGAGCTGCTGCACGGGATTGGTTATCTCGAAAATAACCGACGGTTCCCCCTTGGCTGAAAAAAGGACGACATTGCCGTCCGTTTCCTCCAGCTGCGCATAAAGGCCGTCAAATATTCTTTTCTTGGTACGTGCCATAATCATTCATTTTATTTTACGAGTTGCGTCTCAGATTCTTGTAAACATAGATACCTTTTGCCCGCCGTTTGTTATGGAGACCGCCACGCTGCTTGACGTAAATGGTGACCAATCCGACCACTGCCATCACCAGCATGGCGATGAACCCTGCAAGCTTTCCCAAGGCGATGGAGAAACCGATAAAACCCACGAACGACACACCGATGGCCGCTGCTGCCAAAGTCAGAAAACGACCGCGTATGCCCATGAACTCCAGCGGTTTCTGCAAGCCTTTGAAAACGGGATAACCCTCTTGATTCATCGTCATAATTCCGGATAGTATATTGACAGATTGGATTACTTAAAGAAGAGCGGAAGAGCCTCAGAAAGAGCGATAAATGCGATACAGCCACCAATCGTCAGCATGATAGTTTTCTTGACATCCTGGTCACCGTTCTGCATCTTGAAGTAGACGTTAAACGCCCCTACAAGCACAATAACGGCCGCAATCGCTTTCATCAAATTTGACACCGGAGTCTGGTAGGAACTCACTTCCTGCGTGGCTTTGGTAAAACCTGCGGCCCCCTTGCTGCCTGCCATCGCTTCACCGACCGATATCGTAAGGGCAAAGATGAACATGAGGCATTTCTGTGCCGCACTGCAGACCATGAGGCGGTTGACTGCTTTTTCAGAAAAACGCTGGATAGAGCGGAAGATGTTTGGGTTTCCGCATACAAGTTGATTGAATTGTTTCATTGTATATTTCTTTGATAATGGATTTCATCGCCAAAGGAACAGAGGTCGCCAAAGAAACAGAGGTCATTCAAGTATCAGAGGTCGCTAAAGGAACGGTGGACTTTCGTCCAAGTAGTATCTGGTGTATTACCCGGCATATCGCATGCTTTCGCAGTGATAGATAATGGTACCCAGGTCACATTCACCGGTTTCGGCCAGCTGGTCGATGGCTTTGAAGATGTCATCTACCAGAATACCGTCTGTCAGGATGGGTTCCCGGTAGGTCGGTGAGAAGTTAGATCCGGCCGAAGTTCCAGCTTCCGATGGGGCTGTTTCGGCATCTGCATTGGAAGTATCTTCAATTTCATCTTCATCAGTAGCTTCTGAAGAAGATATTTCTTCTTTATTATCAGGCTCAGCAAATTGAGTCTGTGATCCTGTTTCGGATGAAGGATTCTCAGTTGAAGATGTTTCTTCCGAAACGAGAACATCTTCACCACTTTTAGAAGCATTCTCATTCGGTTGTTCATCAGATGTTGTCTGCTGTTTATCCGTGTTGGAATCATTTTCATTCCCTGCTTCTTCCTGCTTCTTTTCCTCTTCCTTCTTCTTATCGTCCCGGGTCACCTGCTGGGGCTGGAAGGAACGGGCTTCATCCGTGATGTCTATTTCCTCTTCGGATTGATTCTCCTGCGCTGCCGCCTCGGCTGCTTTCAGGTGCTGGATGTCCATGAATATCAGAAAGCCGTAGTAGCCTATCAAGACCACAAAGAGGATTAAGATTACTTGTCCGTAGGTCATAGCTGTAGTTATAGGAGGTTTGACAATACAAGGGTTTCCTCTGACGGATAAGGCAGAAAACGGAAGCCCAGTTTGGCTCCTCTCAGTTCTGATTCCTGAATCCGGTGAAGGTCATCCGTATAATAAAGGATGCCGTATTCCTCTCCGGCAATGTAGCCTTTGGACTTGAGCCATGAACGGAGTCTTACCCGTGCCCGGTTGGACACAACCTTAATGCGGGTGATCGGACTCAGCCCGAATATAACCCTGCGTCTTTCCCTCCGCATCATGTCGGAATGGATTCGTGAAAGCACCTTAAAATCCTCCAACGCAGTACGCTTCAATCCCATTCTAACAGCAATGCGCCGGGCATATTCCCGTGAAATTCCCAATTCCTTGCCTATCTCAGCATAAGACCGGTGAGCAAAATGATTGCGTACATATTCTGCATGCTCCATCCAACGGCTTTTGACCGCTTTCTTCAGCCCCAAGCTACGGGCCTTTTCCTTTACAGCACGTTCGCACATGCCCAAAATCTCTGCGGTTCTCGGGGTTGTTTCTATGGGATAGAGCTGGATAAGAACCGCAATCTTCTGCTCTGTCCAATTAGTTCTTTTCTTTCTCATAATCTTTCTGATTGAAATTTGTAAACAATGATTTCTTTTCTCTGCGAAACGGCACAAGCTGTAGAAGGTAAATATCAAAGAATGTACGGACAATGGCATTGACCATATCCGAACGGCTGCGGTTATGGATGTTGCAGTCATCCAGCGAGTCTGCCAGATCCCGGTCTAGCCTGCATACCAGTCGTTCGCTTTTGACATTACTTTCATCGGAAATTTCCAAATTTTTCAGAAATCCTGTCCAATAATCTTCCACCTCCTTTGAGGGAGAAAGAAGGATAGGTTCTCCGTCAGTTTCCGTTTTCTTCTCACTTGTATCATTCGTCCGATCCTGGAGGCCGGATGATTTTTCCAACATTTCGGGCAACTCGTGCGTCAGGATAATGTCAGAATCATTGATGCCTTGTGTCAAGTCACCAATTTCCGGAATGTCTTTTTTCATGCGCTATGTTATTTGATGGTTACTGATAAATTTAATCTCGTCATTCATATTCCGATTCTTCCTTATCGGTTGTATCAGCAGACAGACCTCCTGCTTCGCGTTCTTCTTCATTTCCATCTTCATCCATGGCAATATGTGTAACACCTTCTTCCCGATTTTTTTTCTTGCCTATTTTCTGATTAAGATTATCCGTCAGTTGTATTCCGGTAAGCTTTACCTCCCTCACTGGAGTTACCTTGCCGAAAATGCTGAAATAGATCTTGTCGAAAACATTGCCAACATAACGAATCTGCATATCCAGTGCAGCCACTGTACTGAACCGCTCCATATCAGCACGCTTCGGTATTTTCCCGGTTACATAACCGTAATTAGAAAACGTTTCCCGTGTATTGTCCCAAAGTATCAGTTCTGAGCGCTTTCCTACGCGGTTGTCATTGAGGTTGGGAATGATGAAGAGCTGTGCATTCATACGGTCTCCAACTACCTGACGAAGTCTGTCAAGAAAAAGCAGAAAACTGGCTGTGGAAGGAACGGTCACCAGATCATAGTGGAAAGGAACAACGATGATATCTGAATTGACAAACATGGGGACCAGACCTTCCGCTTTCAGACTTCCCGGTGAATCCATAAGCACCACATCAATCTCCGGATCATTATGCAACTTTTCAATCAGGGAGGTCATGGCCGTCTTGTCATCCGGTTCATAAGCCCATACTTCGTAAGGCACCTGTTCCTCTCCATATTTTTTAAGGTCTGTCTTACGGCACTTCATAATCGAGTGCTGAAAATCACAGTCGATTATTACCAGACGGACACCTTTCGTCACCAAGTAATTGGCAAAGGTCACACAAAGAGTAGTCTTTCCGACTCCTCCTTTCTGGTTGGCAAAGGTTACTATGACAGGGGACTGTATCATGTCGTTTTTACTTGAATTAAATTTGCAAGCAAAAATATGTGCAGAGATATTGAAAACCTAAATGCACAACATCAATGTGCTTGAGATTGCAGAAACATGGGTAAATAAGTCGGATGAACCTGAGTTTTTCAATCTATATGCCCGAATTGGTTGCAGTAGGCAGTCCCATGAAAGTCTTTCAAAAAAATAGTGGTCCCCATTGGTTGTCCGGTTACGGATTATAGCCATAGCCTGTTTAATAAATATTCGTTTATCTGCATGATTAAAACAATGTTACTTTCCCGTAAGCAAGTGTTTCCTTCTTCCGCAAAGAACCAAAAGCTCCTTACATCTTTAATGAACGTCCATCATCTACATCATTGTAGTCGGTCTTATTTCCAACCTCCCATTCGCGGTTGGCGCTGTGACTGCCTTCTCCTTCTTTCCGGAGTTTGCCCAGTCCTTGATGAGACTTCCGTTGCAGACTCTTGACCGGATTGAGCGTCTTCTTCTTGGACTTCTTGAACGGCACCCCCTGGCGCTTCTGCTTTTTGGATTTCTTCTTCACCCGTTCCACATCGAAGCCTTCTTCATTCAGGTTGATCAGGATATGCTCCTTGAAGTTGATGGCATAGTAGGTATCATCTACCTGACGGATGATGAAGCCTTCCTGGTACATGGCACTGCGGGGGGACTTCATTTCGGGATCATTGAAGATTTCATGCATTCGGCCGACGGAATCGGCATACTTGGGAGGACGTTCTGTTGAGATGTCCACCAGATCCGGACGGTCCACCTTGAAAACCTTACAGAGCAAGTCCACTTCCGCGTCATTGGTAGGGCGGAACTTCTCGATGAAGCTGATGCGGTTGTTGCGGTCAATGGCCTTGGCCATGAAAGGGGGCAAGGGTCTGCTCTTGCCATCGTAGTAGATGACACCTTTCTTTATATAGGCACGCTGTTTCTTGAGTTTCTGGAAGATTTCTCCCTGAGTGGTCTTGGGATTGAGGGTCAGCAGCTGGTCTATGAATGCTTCTATCCGGTCAAAGCGTTGTTCGGGAGTAGCAAAGTCCAGCAGTTCTTCTACGGCAAGGACTCTGGCCCCATGAATGACCGTCTTGTTGGCATGGTCTATCAGCATATAGCCATAGGGTTTGTCTTTCTTTCCGAAGAAGACCACATCCACTCCGAAGTTCTTCTTCATTTCCTTCTGTAGTTCCTCTTTGTTAGCGCATACGTCCCGGTATTTTTTCAGATAGGCTCTCAGCTGTCGGTTGCGTGACTTGTCCTGATAACCTTTCTTGAACAGGGCTTCAATCTCTGTCAGGGGGAGTTTCTTTTGGATTCGGCCGCCTTGCTTGACGAAGACGTTCCCGTCTTTCTGGAAGACTTCATAGCCCATGGTTCCCATCACGGCCTTGAACTGGGCAAAGGAGGAGAAGCTGTACTGCTTGGCAGCCTCGATGTCCTTGTCTGTTTTCTGCTGCCGGTCCATACCGAGTATCTTGTCAATGACCGCCTGCGAGCGTCTGCGTTCATGGTCATGCTGTATCTTACGACCGTCGGGCGCCACTCTCGAAGTCACAATGTGCAAGTGAGTGTTGTCTGTATCGTGGTGTGCATAGATGAGCCAGGGTTGTCCGGGCTCGGCATACCCCATTTCCTGCAGATATTGGTGCGCGAAATCAAGTAACTGCTGTTCCGACATTTCATGCCCTTTGCAGGAAATGGCTACATGGAACTGCGGTTTCTGAATCCGGCTGTTCTGGGAACTGTAGAACTGGAGAAATTGCACCAGCTGTTTGGCGGTCGGATGTTCCGAGGTATCCAGTCCACCGAAGTTCTGCATCTCCAGCAGGGTGGCCACTCCTTTATAGACCTTGTGTTCGTTATAACCGACTGCATGGAAGTCTGCACTTCCGGGAAGTATGGTTGCTATCATAATTTATATATTTGTTTGCTGACTCATGAAACTTGGGGTTGCGGACCAGACAGACTAAAAATCCCGGTCGCTTGTAAAACTGGATACAGGTTAGTCTATTCATCACACCCAAATACAAAATATCCGTTTACCTTTACTTAATCAGCCGTGTTCTGTTGTTCAAAGTTTCCAAGTCATCCTTTATCCTTTTCAAGATGTTCTGTACATCCTGAATCGAAGGGAGCAAGACTTCATTCACATAACCGGGTGACAGCAGTCCAGCAACCGCCAGTTCGTTGACCCGTCTGACCGACTGATTCAGGTTGCTGCCAGCCCAGGACAGTTCGTTCTGGAACTTTCGGTAAAATGCACACAAGTCCTGCATCATCTCAATCTGTTGTTTGACATCCACATGGGTAAATTCTTCAACAGCTTTGCGGATATAATTGCTCACGGACTGGTAGGGAACTGCTTTTTCCTTCAGGTTCAACAGTTCGTCCGCTGTAAGCCGCAACTGAAATACTTTGGTACGCTGGTTCTTCATATTCCATAACTTTAGTTGTTCGGATTCCCGGACACCTATTTCGCGAAGCGAAACAGCGATGCACATCGCTCCGCTGCACGGCAGTCGGCAAGTTACCCTTGTGAGGACAAAACTTGTTTTGTAATGACAAGGGTACAACTTGCTTGGCTCCATATGCAACGCAGTTCGATTTCTTCCGGGATGATTTCAGACCCAAATTACCGCAAAATTTTGCGAAGCGCAAAAATGCACAACATCTTTCTGAGAGAAAATCTTCTGTTAAATTCACCTGTGTATCAAGCATTCTTGTGACTTGCATTCAAAGGTTTCCCAAGTTCCTGTTCATTGACTCCTTGTTCATCCATATCATGGTGAAATGTTCACAAAGCATGAAGTAAAAACCGACGGTTGTTCATGTGGCTATAGAAACAAGGCTTGAAGTTTAGCTGTCGGAGGCATGCCAGTTACATGGCTGCATCATCCTGCGTTTGTTTGCTTGGTGTTGCACAGTTTTCATAATGAGTGAAACAAGAGATAGAGGAACAACAAATCTGTAAACAGAAGAATGTGCAATCATATTGCCATGTGAGCATTAGCTGAAAGACAATAGGATATATAACTATGGCATCAGTCTTTATTCAACCTATGTTTATTTGCTTATCATCCAAATAGCCATGACAGCACAAGGAAAAGAGCATTCAGCAATGAAAATCTGTAAACATGCGTTCTGTGATAGAAGGAGAAAAAGAACAATGATACCGGCTATTATGGAACTGAACCCAAAGGGAAAAGAAGAATAAGGTGTAATCGTATTGTAGAACCTACACATTCTGGACATTCAAAACTTCGGGCATATCAGCATGGTATTCAAAGTTGCAGGATGACAATGCTTGACAAGCACAGAGTTCATGGTCATCAAATACAGAAAAAGAGGTTGAAAAAGCATGTATAGGTACGAATAAAACGAAGATAAATCCTTGCGTATTTCATTGATTTTTAGTATATTTGGTAATAACAATCTACCTCGTAGAGATTATTTATAACTAAAAAACAGATGACCATGTTTGAACTGTTGCTCCTTATATATATGTTGCCGGTCTGCATTCTTATTGGTTTGCTGATACGGTTTGCACTTTGGCTTATTCGCGTAATGCTGCGGTTGGCATTATGGCTGGTAAAGAAAACTTTCGTCTTGATATGGAAGCTGGTGACGCTTGCGTTTGTGCTGGTTATTTCTGGCAGTCTGTTCCGGCAGCATTCGGACGGATAAAAGTGGCATGAGGAAAGGTATAATATGGGAAAAGCCGTATCTTCCTGTTGGAATGATACGGCTTGGTAAAGGTGTAACGGGTCTTTTCCCTCGAAGTAAGGATTGAACAGAAGCAAGTCGGTTAATTGATGAAACAGTTTTTGAAGCCATCAAACTTGTCGGCGACTTGCATCATATCCTGCTCAATTTTCTTGTTGGTGATACGCGCATAGATTTGTGTTGTTTTAATGTTGGTATGTCCCAGCATCTTCGAAACGGACTCAATGGGAACACCCTTGCTGAGCAACATCGTTGCAAACGTATGACGTGCAAGGTGGTAGCTGAGACGTTTCTTGATTCCACAAAGGTCAGCAATCTCTTTGAGATAAGCATTGATCTTTTGATTTGACAGGACTGGAAGCAGCCTGTTGTCTTTAGTCTTTCCTTTATACTTGTCAAGAATCATTTGAGGTATCTCCAACAAAGGGATATTACTCTGCACATTGGTCTTCTGACGGTTGATGATAATCCACGGACGGTTATCAAGGGTGATGATATTTTCCTGCGTCAGGTGAGCCACGTCGATGTAGGCAAGCCCACAGAAACAGGAAAAGATAAAAACGTCCCTCACCATTTCAAGCCGAGGTATCTCAAAATCTTTCTGCATGATGCGCTGTATTTCTTCATCCGTAAGAAAACCCCGATCCACCGGTTCCAGGTGAAAGTGGTGGTTCAAGAAAGGGTCGTGCGTCATCACACCGCACTTCTGGGCAAAGATAACTACGGTCTTGAAGAATTTGAGCGTCTTGGTAGCCGAATTTGACTTCAGGGAAACCACTGTCTTCAGGTATATTTCAAAATCATGGATAATCAGATGCGTCAGTTCACCCGGCATGAGATCCTTTCTGCCGTATTTGGCATGGAGGAAATTCACAAAATGGCTTCGGGCTGCCGAATATTTGTGATACAAGGCTATGCTTTTACCTGCACCAACCTGTGCTTTGATGTCCTCCAGATACTTGTCATAGAACTCCACAAACGTAGTCTTGACCTTATTCTTGCCCAAAAAGATACTTTTGATTTTGTCAAGGGTCAGGTCTTCGTCAAATTCATGCTTCTTGAAAATCATCTGCAGCGAATTTGAGATGTTGTCCAGCTGAGCATTCAGATTCAAGGATTCGCTTCCACGCCCCTTTACCCGGTTGGTGGAATTGTTCCATAGCTTCTTGTCAATGTAGATACCGGAAGAACCGACATTCAGCATTTCACCATTCAGGAAAATCCGGATCATCAAGGGAGACTTTCCCTGCTTGTTTTCGTAGTTTGAACGTACATAGTACGACACTTTAAAAATCATTCTCATAACGACTCAAATTTAATGTAGCACCATGGCTACAAAGTTCTACATAATCAGTTATGAATCAATGATTTTATAGGCTTCAAAATGGGCTTCATTTTTCGGTCACTGCTACATTTTTTTGAGGGGTCTTCAAAGTGTAGCAGTAAATGTAGCAAATAATGACCGAACTTTGAAGGCTAAACCCTACATTCAGGCCTTCACCTTGTTGGGGCGCAAAAATAAAAAAGCACCGTAATCAGCTGATATACGATGCTTTGAATGACTTTTTGAAGGCTTTTGTGAAGTCCTTCGTTTTTGTTTCAGCGGAGAGAGAGGGATTCGAACCCCCGGTACCTTGCAGTACGCCGGTTTTCAAGACCGGTGCATTCGACCACTCTGCCATCTCTCCATGCAAACTATGGTCGTCTTTTCGTGTTTGCGAGTGCAAAGGTAAGTATTATTTCATAATTTGCCAAACATTTGACAGGCTATTTTTTGAACGATGATTGCGAAAACCATAAAGCGAGAGTCATGAAGTATAAAATTTCTATCAAGTTACCCCCAATTACGAAATGGTCAAATTCGTAATTGGGGGCTTGCTTTTGCTCACAATGATATTGAATGTTCTGGCAAGTCGCGGCTGTAAGCTGTGCGCCACAAAACAGGGGGAGGAATGCGTGCAAGAAAATTATCTGCTGCCGCTGCGAATGGCGTAGGTATTGGCCACACAAAGCAGGGCTACACCCGTGTCGGCCAAAACGGCGGCCCATAAACTGGCATACCCCAACGCACCAGCCAACATAACCGCTACCTTGATGCCAAGCGCCAAGGTAATGTTGTAACGCACCAGGCTGCGCGTGCGCCGACCAATCATAATGGCATCGGCCACACGCGAGGGATTGTCACTCTGTATCACCACATCGGCCGTTTCAACCGCGGCATCGCTGCCAGCACCTCCCATGGCAAATCCCACGTCGCTCATGGCCAATACAGGTGCATCGTTAATGCCGTCGCCCACAAAGGCCACCTTGCCCGTGTCAGCACACTGCTGCTTGATGCGCTGCATCTGCTCCACCTTGCCCTCAGGCAGCAAGTCGGCGTGCCACTCGTCAACACCAAGCGTCTGCGCCAAACGTTCCACAGCCGCGCTGCGGTCGCCCGACAGCACACAGGTGCGCTTGATACCCAATGCGTGCAGCCGTTCAATGCCCTTGGCAGCCTCGGGACGCGGTTGGTCGCCCAACGCAATCATACCCGCATAGTGTCCGTCCATGCCGCAATACACCATGGTGTCGCCAGTGGTCGTCTCCGTCTTGTCAGTGTCAATGCCGTGCGCCTCAAGCAGCGCCGCCTTTCCCACCAGCAGTTCGTGGCCGGCCACCATGCCCCGCAGTCCGAGGCCCGGTTCCTCCTCCACCATGTCGGCCACCAAAGCGTTGGCTGCGTTGACCAGTGTATCCCCCTTGCTGTCGGCCGCAGCCACAATGGCACGGGCCACCGGGTGCGTGCTTTTGCGTTCAACGGCAGCCACCATTCTCAGCAAGTTGTCAGCCCCAACGGTCTCCCCCTCGGCACACGTCACCTGGCTCACCACAAACTGTCCGGTAGTGAGAGTCCCCGTCTTGTCAAACACCACATGGCTCAGGCGCGCCACCGCATCAAGGTAGTTTCCCCCTTTGAACAGTATGCCCATGCGCGAGGCTACCCCGATGCCCCTGAAGTAGGCCAGCGGCACACTCACCACCAAGGCACACGGACACGAAATAACCAAAAACACCAGGGCGCGGTACAGCCACATGGCCCACCCCGTGCCCCCCGCCAGCAGTGGCGGCACAAGCGCAATCAAGGCCGCGAGCGCAATAACCACAGGCGTGTACACACGTGCAAAGCGGCGGATAAACATCTCGGCGTGCGACTTGCGCGAAGCAGCGTCCTCCACCATCGTCATGATGCGTTGCAAGGCACTCTTGGCATAAGGGCGCAGTACCCTTACCCTCACCACGCGTCCAATGGCAATCATGCCGGCCGCTACCTCGTCTCCCGCATCAATGCTGCGCGGTTCGGCCTCGCCGGTGAGTGCCGCGGTGTCAAAGTCGGCCCGTTCAGTCAGCAGTGTGCCGTCGAGCGGCACACGTTCGCCGGCCACCACTTCAATCACGCTGCCCACCTCCACGGCTTCGGGCTTTACATTGGTGCGTCGGCCGTCATGGTCAATCACAATAGCTGTGTCGGGACGCAGGTTGACGAGCGACTGAATGTCACGTCTGGCGCGTCCCACAGCACGGTCTTGAAAATATTCGCCCACCGAGTAAAACAGCAGCACTGCCACCGCCTCGGGGTATTCGCCAATGGCAAAAGCCCCGATTGTGGCCAGCACCATCAGTGTAAACTCGTTGAATATGTCGCCTTTGGCTATCTCCTCGCCCGCCTCCTTCAGTATGGGCAGCCCTACGGGCAGATATGCCAGCGCAAACACAGCCCAAGGCCATGCAGGCAGCGGATTGGCCACAATGCCCACAATGAGCAGCAGGGCAGCCACCGCCATGGGCAGCAGTGCGCGCCACATGGGGGCTTCGTTTTCTTCGTGATGGTGGTGACAGCCACAGCTGCAGCCACCTTCGTTATCATGGCAGTGGCCATGTTCGTGATGATGTTTGTTGCACATAATGTTGCGTGTATTTAGTTGAAATTACACTGCAAAGGTACGTCCCGCGGGCTGCAACCCGGTTGCAAAAGCGGGGTGGGGAAGTGTGCCAGGTGTCCACTTCAGCGTAAGTGTTACACGCCCATTTGCGCGCCCAATCCCTCCGTCAGAGCACTTTTTATGCGCTGTCATGCACCAACCTCGGCAATAAATAGTAACTTTGCACCTCTAAGCGGGCGTTCAAAATAATATGAAGCACCTGCTTACACAGTAACACCTCAATTTGTTATGACTGACAACAAAACAAACCAAAATAATCCGAATGAGGAGAGCTTGGTGGTTGATGGCCGCAAACTCTCCATTGAGGAATATCTTGACCAGGACGAAAAGAAAGACCTCTTGCGCCTGCTCACCGCCGGTTCGGTGGACGACGGCAAGTCAACCCTCATAGGCCGCTTGCTCTTCGACTCCAAAAAACTCTACGAAGACCAGCTCTCGGCTCTCGAGCGCGACTCAAAGCGCGTGGGCAACGCCGGTGCGGGCCAGATAGACTATGCCCTGTTGTGCGACGGTTTGAAGGCCGAGCGCGAGCAAGGCATCACCATCGATGTGGCCTATCGCTACTTCTCAACCAACAAGCGCAAGTTCATCATAGCCGACACCCCGGGACACGAGCAGTACACCCGCAACATGATAACTGGTGGTTCAACAGCCAACCTGGCCATCATTCTGGTTGATGCACGCACAGGTGTGATTACGCAAACACGCCGCCACACCTTCCTGTGCTCGTTGTTGGGCATCAAACATTTGGTGCTGGCTGTCAACAAGATGGACCTTGTCAACTTCGACGAGCAGGTGTTCCGCAAAATTGTGGCCGACTTCGAGGCCTTTATCAAGCCCTTCGGCATACCCGATGTGCGCTGTATCCCCCTTTCGGCTCTTGAGGGCGACAATGTGGTAACGCGCAGCCAGCGTACCCCGTGGTATGATGGCCCCGCCCTGCTCGAGTTCCTCGAAACGGTGCACATTGGCAACGACCACAACCTCAAGGACTTCCGCTATCCTGTGCAGTATGTTGTGCGTCCCGACCTGGACTTCCGCGGTTTCTGCGGCAAGATAGCCAGCGGCGTAGTGCGCAAGGGCGACGAGGTAATGGCCCTGCCGTCGGGCAAGCGCAGCCGTGTAAAGCGCATCGTCACCTACGATGGCGACCTCGACTATGTCTTCCCGCCTCAGAGCGTCACCCTGCAGCTTGAGGACGAAATAGACATTTCGCGTGGCGAGATGATTGTACACCCCGACAATGTGCCCAACGTAGGCCGCCATTTCGAGGCCATGCTGGTGTGGATGGACGAGCAGCCCATGGACGTGCGCAAGTCGTTCTATCTCAAGCAGACTACCAACACCACGCGCTGCCGCATCGACCACTTCAACTACAAGGTGGACGTCAACACCCTCGAAAAAAGTGAGGTGGACCACCTCGAACTTAACGAGATAGGTCGTGCTGTGATTGTCAGTGCCAAGGAACTCTTCTTCGACGCCTACAAGGACAACAAGCCCACTGGCGCCTTCATATTGATAGATCCCATCACCAACAACACCTCGTGTGTGGGCATGATACTCGGTCCCGTGGCCGAGAACGACCTGCACTCCGACGATGCCCTTCCCACGCTCGACTTGCCCAAACTCGGCATTGCCCCCGAGCACTACGAGGCCATCGACAAGGCTGTGAAGGAACTCAGCCGTCAAGGTATTGAGGTGAAGGTTAAGAAATAATACATGCTGATATGCTAATGTGCCAACATTGCAGATGGCCATGTCATCTGCATGTCGGCGCATTAGCATATATTGTTATTGTATTGGGGGGGACAGGTTAACGAGTTGACAACTTGAGTTTTGGATTTAGCAAGTGCGGGCTGAAAGCCCAATGTTCTTCATAGCCCAGGGCAAGCGAAGCGGCACCCTGGGTTGATATGAATGCAAAAGTTACGCCCTGTAAGGGCAGAAGTAACAGAGCTATTTTACTTTTGCCCTTACAGGGCGCGACTGCTTCAACACGCGATACCCAGGGTGCCGCTTCGCTTGCCCTGGGCTATGTACTCCATTGGGCTTTCAGCCCGCACTTGTTAAATCCGAAACTTTAATAAGCAACTTAAAAGGTCCTAGCCCAAGTAACCTGTTACCCCGTAAACCTGCCAACTCGTTTACAATTTCCGCCACCGCGTTAGTAGTGCATAACATTAGCACATTAGCGAGCATGGCGAGCGGGTCATATTAGCATATTAGCACATTATATATAATAAGTAAGTCATGAAAGCCCTTAAAGAACGTATTCTGCGCGACGGCAAATGCTTTGAAGGAGGCATTTTGAAAGTCGATAACTTTATCAACCATCAGATGGACCCCATCTTGATGAAATCAATGGCTGTAGAGTTTGTACGCCGTTTTGCCAGCACCGACATCAACAAAATTATCACCGTTGAGGCCAGCGGTATAGCCCCCGCCATCATGGTAGGCTATCTGCTCGAGCTGCCCGTAGTGTTTGCCAAGAAAAAGACTCCCAGCACCATGGAGCACATGCTTGCTACCAAGGTATTCTCGTTTACCAAGCAGCGCTCTTACGATGTGTGCGTGAGCAGCGACTACCTGTGCAAGGGTGACAAGGTACTCTTCATCGACGACTTCCTGGCCAATGGCAATGCCGCCAAGGGCATACTCGAATTGGTAGAACAAGCCGGTGCCGAACTCGTGGGCATGGGCTTCTTGATAGAAAAAGCCTTCCAGCACGGCGGCGACGAATTGCGCCAAATGGGCATTCATGTAGAGTCGCTCGCCATCATCGAAAGTCTTGACAACTGCGAAATTAAAATTAAGGACGATGGCTACGACAGATAACACAACAACTCAGCAGACCGAAGTGGCCAAGAGCGGTTTGATATACGGACTCAATGACCGTCCGCCCTTGCGCGAGACACTCTTTGCCGCCGCCCAACACCTGTTGGCCATATTCGTGGCCATTGTCACCCCGCCGCTCATCATAGCCAGCGCGCTCAAACTCGACACCGACACCACCAGTTTCCTTGTGTCCATGTCGCTCATGGTGTCGGGTGTGGCCACCTTCATCCAGTGCCGCCGCATAGGCCCCGTAGGTTGCGGTCTGCTTTGCATACAAGGCACCAGCTTCTCATTCATCAGTCCCATCATAGCCGCAGGCTTGGCTGGCGGACTTCCCGCCGTGTTTGGTGCCACAGTGGCCGGTTCGGTGGTCGAGATGTTTGTGAGCCGCATACTCAAGTATGCCCGCCGCGTCATCACCCCCTTGGTCAGCGGCATAGTGGTCACACTCATAGGCATGTCGCTCATCAAGGTGGGCATCAGCGCCTGTGGCGGTGGCGAGGCTGCCAAGACTGCCGGTACCTTTGGTTCAGTTGAAAATGTAGGCATTGCAGCCCTTGTGCTTGTGCTCATTGTCTTTTTCAATCGCAGCAGCAATCGCTACTTGCGCATGGGTTCCATCGTCATCGGTCTCGTTGTGGGTTATGCCGTGTCGTGGAGTCTTGGCATGGTCGACTTTGGTTCGGTGCAGAGCTATGGCGGCTTCAACTACCCCAACCCCTTCAAGTATGGTTTGAGGTTCGACATCTCGTCCATCATAGGTTTGGGCTTGGTATATCTCATCACCTCCATCGAGGCTTATGGCGACATTACAGCCAATTCGCTCATATCGGGCGAGCCAGTCGAGGGTGAAACCTTCATGCGTCGTGCCCAAGGCGGCATCTTGGCCGATGGCTTCAACTCTATGTTGGCCGGCTTGGCCTTCTGCTCATTCCCCAACAGCATCTTTGCCCAGAACAATGGCATGATACAGCTCACGGGTGTGGCCAGTCGTTATGTAGGCTACTTCATAGCCGGCATGTTGGTGCTGCTGGGTGTGTTCCCCGCAGTGGGCATCGTGTTCTCGCTCATGCCTTCGCCCGTGTTGGGTGGCGCCACCCTGCTTATGTTTGGCACAGTGGCTGCGGCCGGCATACGCATCATTGCCTCGCAAACAATCAACCGCAAAGCCACCTTGGTCATGGCCATCAGCTTTTCGCTGGGTTTGAGTGTTGAGCTTGTACCCGACATTCTCAGCCAGTTGCCCAGCACGGTGCAGAGCATTTTCTCATCGGGCATTACCACGGGCGGTCTGGCGGCTATCATCTCTAATTTGGTGATACGAATTAAGGAGTGACACCGTGCTCGCTGATGTGTAGATGCGTGTATCCATACTGCCTAAAAGTATTAATTTGAAAACTGTCTGCACACTGCACTAATTGGCTCTAAGTCACTTGTAATCATACACTTGCGGTGTGTAGGTACATCTGCAATTTGCCTGCACTGCAAGTCATGTGCAGGCACGGCTCGCAACAAGTGCACGTGATTGTGCCGTTTGCGTGCAAGTATGGCAGAATTGCTGTAACGGGAGGTAGAAAAATACGTCGTTCCGACTGTTTTTTCGTCCTCCCGTTGCTGTTTTCCCGCCCTCCCGTTGCCGCCGTAAACGCACCGCTGTTCACTTTAGTGTAGATGGTGGTGTATATAAAACGGAGGTTGTCTGCACGCTTTGCTATGCTGATTATCAATGCGCTACGCGCAATGGTGCAGAGCGCAGACAAATAGCACAATAATAAATTGTAGTGGCCATTCATGCAGTGTAGTACGTGTTGTGCACACGCGTGTTGCCGTTCAAGTTCCATACGTACATATTTATAATTAAAGCCATGCGTAAAATATTGATGTCCCTTCTGTCGGTGCTGCTTGTTTGCACGTCGTGCAGCAACGAGGCCGACGATGCTTATGCCCATGAGCGCGCCTTCTTAAAGTTTCCGTATGCCAACGACGTGGCGCCCCTGTTCACTGCGTTGAACAACAGTGGCCAATGGTGTTGCATAGAGTTGGGCACGAGTGGTTTCATTTTCAAAACATTCACGCAGTCGGGTTCATATCCTTACACGTCTGAAATCAAGAACTATGGTCAGCCACAGTGCGTGGCGGGTTTTGTGGTGGGCAAGTCGTCGCTGCCCGACATGAACATGCAGTACCCCGTAATAGCCTACGACCTGGCTTGTCCCGTGTGTTACAGTCAGCACCTTATCACGCGCAAACTCACCTTGAGTGCGCCCGAACAGCTCACCTGTACAAAGTGCAAGCACACCTTCGACCTCTCTAACAGCGGTTTGAGCAGCGATGGCAACCGTTTGCTGCGCTACCGCACGGCGCTTTACAGTTCGCAGGGTAGCGGCATGCTGGTGGTGATGAATTAGTTTGCTCGTTGCGGCCGCGAATGTGCTGAAATGCACAAAAAATAGGCTTATCACAAGCATACCTCCAAACTATGCACAAGAAATCGTGTTTTCTTGTGCATAGTTGTTTTTATATGCACAAAAAAGTGGCTTTTCTTGTGCATAGACCATTTTACAAGCAAGCTTAGTATTCTTCCTGTGCGGCACCAAGGCTTGCTTTTGCTGATTGATGGGCTGATGCACTTTTAGTGTAAAATAATATTGAACACCTACGAAACCCTTGTTTGTGCAGTACAAAAGACGAAATTCATAGCATTTCAGTGTATTTTAGCAAAAATTAAGTTGGCGGGGGGGGTGTTTTTCGTTTATTATTGTACCTTTGCGGCGTATTGATTTAAGGCACAACTTATTGGTTTGTTAAGCGGACGAATTTTTAGGTTCAGTTTTTTTTCTTTATAGCGGCAGCGAAAGCATTTCTTACAAAATGGTCAACGTGTTTTGACCGCCATTGCATTTGCTTGCATTGTCGTTCGCTACGAAATGATCTTCATTGATGACAAATGAAACAGCATATTCCTTGAAGGGATTGTTCATGCTCATTATTGCCAATAAGCGCTTGTTAGCTCTATTAAGCCTGTTCATTTTACTTCAAATCCTGCCATGCCGAGCGCAGAGGGCAGGACTCAAGACAAACGCACTCTGTTGGGGCGCAACCACTCCCAATGTCGGTGTAGAGTTAGGGCTTTCGCCACGAACCACGTTAAACGTTGCGGCAGCCTACAATCCGTGGAACTTCAGCCGTGGGCGCAAAATGCACCTATGGGCTGTGCAGCCCGCCTTGCGCTACTGGTTCTGCCAGCGTTTCGAGGGCCATTTTGTGGGTGTGCACGCCCACGCAGCTCAGTATTACGGCGGTTTCAAACAAAAACTCTACGACGGCTACTTGGCCGGAGGTGGCATCAGTTATGGCTATGCTTGGCTACTTTCTCCACACTGGAATGTTGAGGCCGAGATAGGCATAGGCTATGCCCGTCTGTGGTACAAGGAGGGTGAACGCATCTACTGCGAAAAGTGCAGTATATCGCGTCGCCACAACTATTGGGGGCCAACCGTGGCCAACTTGAGTGTGGCTTACGTGTTTTAAGCACAGAAGGCTCTTGTCAGCCTCGTGCAAGTAGTTCAACACATGGGTGTTACCTGTCCATTCGTACGCTGTGGCAGGCAGCAGCAAAATATCGTTTTTTTTAATCATGCGTATTTTACATACATTGTCGTTACTGTTGGCTTTATCGCTGACGGCAGGGTGCGCACACCATAATTTCGAGCAAAATCGTGTGCATCTTGAAGCAGACATGTTGCCGCTGTGGCACACCAATGCAGCCGGTCGCGCCGTGGTGCACACCACCTTTGTTGTGCCGCGTAAGGCACTGACGCGCCGCCAGCGTTTGATAGTCGTGCCGCAGATGGTGATTGGTGCCGACAGTGTGGTGGCCGAACTCACCCCCTTGGTAGCCGACCGCTGCCAGTTCAGTCGCAAGTTGCATCGCCGGCAGGTGCTCGAGGGTTACGCTGACCCTTACAGCCCCATGGCCTTGCATTATGACAAGCAGCATGTGGCCCTTCTGCCCTATGCCGACACATTGCACATGCCCCTTCCCCTGCGTCAGGTCCGCTTGCGTGCAATGCTCACCACCGATGGTTGTGGCCGTTGCACAGCCATCGACACATTGGTTATGGGGCGTGCAGTCAATGCAGTGGCCGACTTGCCGCAGCAACTGGCACAGTTTGCACCACACACCTTTGTGGTACGTCCCAAGGTGGTGACGGGCCAGGGCGAGGCGCGCTTGCTCTTTGTAGTAGACAAGTGGGACATACGTGCCGACATGGGGCGCAACCGCGTCGAACTCGATTCCATGACAAAGCGTCTGCGCCCGGTGCTCACCGACTCACTTGCCACACTCACCAGCCTGACCATAAGCGGTGCGGCTTCGGCCGAGGGCAGCTACCGTCACAATTTGATGTTAGCCACCAATCGTGCCGCCTCGGCCCGCCGTTGGTTGCTTGAGCAGTTGCATTTGCCGCCGCGTTATGCCGCGCAAATTAAGGTGAGTGCCCGCCCCGAAGGCTGGCAACCCGTGTTGGCAGCCATGACCGCTGCAGGTTGTAAGGACTCAGTGCTCGTCAGCAACATATTAAAGCAACATCCGGGTGGCAATGACGATGTGCAGGAGCGGTACATACGCCGCTTGGCCTGCTGGCCCGACATACGCGACCACTATTTGGCAAAGGACCGCCGTGTAACCTACACCTATGTTTACACTTTGCGCAATTTTACGACCGACGCCGAAATGCTACGCCTCTACGCTACGCGTCCCGATGCTTTTAACGAAGACGAGTTGCTGCACGTGGCCGACCTCCAGTCCACCGACACGGCGCGCATGGAGGTGTACCGCACAACCTTGCGCCATTACCCCCAGTCGGTAGTGGCTGCCAACAACTTGGCTGTGCTCCTGCTGCGTGCCGGCCATGCTGCCGAGGCCGTACAGACAGCCTCGGCCATTGCCCCCGACCGCCGTACCGACACGTTGCGTTGCACCCTGGCCTATGCCATGGCAGCACAAGGCCGTTATGCCGAAGCCCGTCAGGTGCTTGGCACTGGTGAAGACTCATGCCTGAGACAAGCCCGCCAGGCTATCGACAGCATGGAATAAGTAGTTGTGCCTAAAAAACGGTGTGTAGACCGAATTAGTTAAAAAACAGACAAGCTAAACGGGACAAGCAAGACTCCCGACAACGGGTAAATACAGTCTATACAATGACAAAAGTAATCAAACAAATGTTCGTACTCATGTGGCTGCCGGTGCTGTTGGTTAGCTGCATTCGTGACGAATTGCCACCTTGTCCGCCCTTGTCCTTGCATGTGGGTGTGGCCGACTACAATTACAGCAATGCGGGCAGCTTTGCCGACGAACCGATAAAGCCCGAACAAGCCCCCTTGTCCACCTATGTCAAATCGGTGGCATGGCACATAGTTGATGTGCAAACGGGGCGTGTGGTGGCCGAGCAGCACGTTTTGCCAGCTTCAGACACCGCATGCCAAGCCACTATCAACCTGCCGGCCGACTTGCCTTTTGGCAAATATGCCGTGACTGTGTGGGGCGGACTTGAAAATGAGACTGAATTGCCCGCGATTTTGCCGCTCGATGAGGCTGGCGACCCCTACCTCGTGTGCGACACCGTGCAGTACGATGCTTGGCATTATGACCACACCTTGCTGCTGAAACGCGTCAAGAGCAAACTTCACATTGAGGTAGAGAACCTGCCGCCGCAGTATCATGCTGCTGCCTTGTCAATAACAGTAACGGGGCTGTTTGCCGGGGTGGACGACAAGTTTGGCTACAACGGAGAGTGTGTGATGCGCAACAGTTTGCGGTTTGCCGGCACTGAGGTTGACACACACACCATTTTGCCTCCTTCGGTGGCACGCAATGCCACCCGTGTGGGCATTGGCATATACGACGAGAATGGCCGCCTCGTGCCGCAACTCGCCCCCACTGATGTGGTGACCACCCTTTACCGCAACACCATAACAGGTCTGCGCTATGTGTATGACACCGAAAAGAAAGGGTACGACATATATGTGCGCATCAACGACGAATGGGAGGCAGCACACACTTTGGACATAGAATAACTCGATAGAATAACACGCAGGCGGAAATGCCGGGCCGACAAGTTGGCAAGCAAGCATGGCATGCCACATACACTTTAATTACGTTAAGTAGGTATTCAAAATTAGTTTATATAATCATGTTCAGAATTAGTCGATATGCCTTGGCGCATTCTTTCGTCCATAAACATAGGTTTCATCGGTCACGTAGCCCGCTACGCTCCCTCTTCAACCTATGTTTCTGAACGAAATACTGCACCAATTCATATCAACTAATTTTGAACACCTACTTAAGCGTAGAATGACCAGAAGCTTATAAAGCTCGGCAAACGATCCTGTCACCACGTAAACTTGTCAGATTGTTTGCTAATTCCGCCAAAGCATAAGGATAACACATAAACTGGTGCTCAAAAACACCAGCTTAACTAAAACATTAAAACAATGAAGAAGTATTTCATTTCAGGTGCAATGCTTGCAGGCCTCATGTCGCTTGCAGCTTGCAGCAACGACGAAGGCGTCGTGGCAGACAACAATGGAGCTGAACAGCAATTTACCATTACATTGGCAAGCAGTGGCGACCGTGCCACACGTGCCGCAGCCGACCGCACGCTCGAGAGCGAAGCTGCTGGCCAAAGCATTGAGAAGGTAACACTCGTAGTACGTTCGCAGGACGATAACAAGGTGGTATACACCTACACACTCGACAACTGGAACGGCACAGCAGCCACTGACTATGATACCAATGGCCATGGCAAGAAACTCACCTTTACCATACCCAAGGCCGACAAGTTGGGCGAAGGCAAATATGTTGTGACGGCAGTAGGCTACAATGAAGGCAACTACAATTTGTCTTTGCCAGCCAAGGGCGATGTTTTAGACAAGAATATAACTGCCACCACACCGACAGGTGCCGAAGCCAAGGAGGTGTTTGCCGGCGAGAAAAAGTTTAACGTGACAGCCGATAAGAAGATTGAGGGAACTGATGCCAGCAAGCCAATACAGAGCGTAGATGTGACCCTGCACCGCCAGGTGGCCGGTGCTTATGGCTACTTTACTTCAATTCCTGCCAAGATAGGTGATACCGATGTGGCCAGCATACGCATGGTATCGCGCAGCAAGAACACGGTGCTCACATTCGGCTCATTCAACAGCTCATTTACGACAACTGATGCCAAGGTGATGTATATGGTTAATGGTTCGGTGCCTGCCGGCAAAACAGCCAAATTCCTTAATGGCGATGAAGCAAATGTATTGTTCAGTGCCAAAATAACCGACTGGTTCCCCGGTGGCGACGAGAACAATGATGGTGTGTACGACAAGAAAGACACCAACTGGACAAAGCACTACAGCGGTAGCTACTTGAAAGGCTCAGTGTTTGCCAGTAATTTTATCGTACCATTCAGTGCAACGGAGGGCAAGTCAACCCTTGAACTGCAATTGCTTGATGCAACAGGCAATGTGCTCTATGCTTGGCCAGTGAAGTTGGACGCATCGAATGATCAGATAGGTAAGACGGGCGAGACGGCATCAGCCAATTTGTCGGACCCAAGCACAACCATGGGCTTTGCCGAGACTGCCGATGTGTTCAGCTTGTTCCGCAACCACATCTACTCAATAGGTATTCACAAGCAGAGTACCAGCACCACCGATCCCGAAACTCCCGTTCCTGGTACCGATCAACCCACAGACTTGAGCAAGATACAGAACGTTGTAATCCGCGTGAACGACAACTGGGAAGCTCTGCATCACATGAGCATTGACGAATAGTCTTATTGGCTTAAACCCTAAAATTACATACAAAAGGTTCAAGGGCGTTGTGCTGTGTGTGCAGGTTCTTGAACCTTTTTGCTTTAGAATAATTTTTGTATGGTAAAAGCATTGTCGTAGATGCCATAAATATGCGCTTGGGCGTTTTACCATACATCAATGTATTATGCGCAATGAATTATTCTATCAAAATATGTGCCTCAATCGTGGTGGCATTATTGTGTGGGTTACTGCCTTCGTGCACAGCCGACACCGTGTTGGCAGATGAGGGTGCCACGCAAGACCATGTGAGCGTATGTTTGCAAACATCGGCTCGTGTGCAACGCACTACGCTGCAAAGCTCAGACAATGTGCAGCATGTGGAGTATGTGCAACTGTACATATTCAAAGGCACAGGCAGCGATGCCGAGTGCATTAAAAGCCTCGATGTAGACTGGCAACAATCAACTGGCCAGACGGCGTCGCAATTTTACAAAATAGACCCTAACATTTTCGTTTACGACGGAAGTACTACATACACCCTGCTGGCTGTTGGCCTTGACAATAAGCCCGGCGCCACCGCTGAGGGTGCAGGCCCTACTTACAATCTGCCAGCAGCCATAACCAATGGCACCACGCTCGGACAAGCCGTGGCCCGTTTGGCCACTGGCAAGACTGCGCACGATATGAACCATGCTGAACTCTTTGCCGGCACGGCTGAATGCGTGCCCCAACGTGGCAACAACTTGGTGACCATTGACCTGTACCGGCGTGTGGCCGGGGTGCAGGCTTATCTTAACGACATACCCGAGGGGGTGACCGACATCAAGTTGGTGCTGTATAAAGACCAACATAGCGAAGTGCCCCTTGTGGCAAAGCCCGATGCCGCAGATGGTGCCTACATGGACCATGGCACAGCCACAGCCGATGGCAGCACCACACTGCTTGACCTGCCGGTGAATGAAGGCACGCTGGCGGGAGTGGCCGTGACGGGCACCACGTTGAAAAAACGTGTCGGAACAGTGCTTGATGGCGCTTATGTGTTGCCGGTAGAGGCCTCGGCCGACCAAGGTACAGGCACGCTTAATTTGAAACTTTACAAGGGCGGTGTGCTGTATAAAACCTACCGTGTGGTGGTGGACGATGGCAAGACCCGCAGCTACAACTTTCCGCTCCGGGCAAATTGCTTCTATACCATCGGTACACTCAATTTGCAACAAAATGAGCCGCTCAGCTTGGGTGAGGCAACCGCTGACATAACCATACAGGTAGAGCCGAATTTTGAGAAAGATCATGACTTTGATATTCAGTAAAAAGAAGTATCGATGCGCCCGGCTGTTATGCGGGGCATTGGTAGCTGTGCTTGCAGCCTGCAGTGATGACATCGCCACGGTGCCGCCTCAACCGACAGTAGGTGAGGTGGACAGTGAAAGCGTTGTTGTGCCTGTAAGTATCACCTTTGGCGGCACTTATGCTTTACCCGCAAACACCACCCGCTCGGCACCACCGGGGGCGGCTACCGACCCTTACGATCCGAAGGTGGACGGCGAGGCCGCTGCAGTGCAAACCGACCAGGTGCGTATCGTTGCCTTCAGACGCAAGGTGACAGGTGACGACGAAGCAAGCAGCGAGGCCGTTGACGAGGCTGCAACCATTAGCGACAGTGAGTTCGTTTATGACCCTACCAATGACCAAAAGGTGACGTGTAGCCGTGCCTCCGTTTCGGACCACCGCTTGACGGCTACGGGCAAACTCAAAAAGATGCGCGGCTATCAGTACCGTGTCATTGCAGTGGCCTACAGTTCGAGCATTGCTCTCCCACCATCGCATAACTTGATACCCGCTGCCACGGGTGAGCAAAACTTGTTTATGCTTAATTTGCAAAACGGTACCACTCTGGCTGAGGCGCAAGCCGACATAGTCAAGGCCAATGTGACTGGCTGGAAGGAGTTTTTGTATGGTTCTGATCTAGGGAAGAATGATGATTGCCTGAGTGGTTACCTGAGTTATGCGCCGCAGTTGTTCTATGGCGAGTGTCATACGGCTATGGGCAACCGTGTGGTGCACTTCAGAGAGCAGCAGAGCAATGGCGAGATAATTTCGAACTCACCATTGACGGGTGTGTTGTACCGCGGCATGGCACGTGTGGAAATGACACTCAGCATAGACAAGCAGAGCAAGGGCGATGTGCATTGGGTGGCTTTGATGGCCAACCATACCAACACCGCGGTCAAACTCAATAGCTACGATGCCTTTGCGCAGGCTTTCAACCCGATAACTCAAAAGCTTGACAAGGACTCCTATACCGTGATAGCTATGGCTGAGGGCAACGATGTGATAGCCGAAGGCAGCACCATAACTCTTGGGGCTTGGGTGTTGCCCACGGCAACCCGCTTGGCACTGCGCGTGTTCTGTAAGAAGAACCTACTACTACAACAACCGCTCGACTATCGCATTACAACCGCCAATGTGTCGTCTGCCGAACAGGGAACGGGCATTATCGCTCCCGACGTGAGCGATAACACCTATTATTTACGTCGCAATCAACTTTACAGATTTAAGGGAAAACTCTCGACTATTACGGGAAAGAGAAAGTTGGGAGACTAAAAGCATATAAAGAACTATGATACAACGCATAAGTGTGCTATTAACTTGCTGCTTGTTGCAGTTTGCTACCGCGGTGCTGGCGCAAAGTGCCAGCGATACGCCTACGGCCGACGGACTGCTTGACAGCAGACGCACCGTGTGGTACGACCGCGATGCCAATGAAAATCAGCCAACAGTGTCGAACTGGAAGTATCTGGAAAACCGCCGGGCACTGGTGGGCAGTGGTTGCACGGTGAACAAACTGGTAAGTGCCGTAGGGGTGGGCGAGTGGACCGACAGCTTGGGCAATATAACCAACGAGGACTTGTCGGACTATGCCACTTTCCCCTCGGTGCTTAAAGCGGGCGTGACGGTCAACCCCATAGTGAGTGTGCGCGATAAGAACAACTATTATGGCGAGGGCACTGAAGCTGGTTTTTGTGTGGTGGCCTCATCGGGGGCCAGTGTGCTTACCCTTGATGTGGTAAAGGCTATGAGCCTGGTGTTCTATCGCGATGGCGTGCTGGGGAGCACCATTCCTGTGCAGGAGGGCCAAAATGCTGGTGGGGTGAGTTTGACGCTTATCAAAATCCCCGGTTCGGACGAGGCATGTATATGCCTTACTGCCAAGGCGCGCGAAATATTTGACGAGGTGTGTTTGCAGCCCTCGGGCGGTGTGAACCTTGACTTGGGCATGGCACTCAAAATTAAATATGCCTTTGTGGGCCGTGTGACACAGACACTGCTCACCGATAATGGTGTGAAAGCCTATGGCGAAAAGGTGGGGACGACTGCCCCCGGGGCTTACATCAAGTCGGTGTCGGGAGAGAACCCCGTGCTGCTCGGTATACCTTTTCCGGTAACAGATGAGGAAAAGAAGAGACTTGTTGACGATGACCTGAACAACTATATGTCGCTCACCCCGTTTGTGGGATTGGCTTACATGGGCGGTGCAAAGATAGAATGTGCCCCAGGAGGCGAGAACGATAACGGACAGGAAGTGTTCAAGGCTGGCAGCGAGGTGGGCTTTAAGTATAAAAATGTTGCGTTGCTCGACCTGTCGCTCGGGTCGGCCGTTAACATAGAACTGTTTAACCGCGCAGGCAAGAATGTGCAGACCGAGACCCTCTCGGCCGGCGTACTTGGTTTGGGCGTGGCCACGGGGGGTGACGGCACGGCATCAATACTGGCCAAATGCGACTTTTCGGGGGCGCGCATAGCCTTTTATGGCGGTTTGAAAGTGGACTTGGGCGGCACGCGTGTGTATTATGGCTTTGTGAAGGAGGCCCCCGATGTGGCACACCATTGTGACATACGTACCACTACCAACACCAATGTGTGCGACTCGCAAACATCATTCCAACTGCACAGCAATCCGGCCCTGTCGGTAAGCTGGACGCTGTTGCTGCAGCCCGAAGGGGCTAATGCCAAGGTGACAGCCTCGGGCTATGTGACGGGAATGAATGTGCCAGGCGAATACACCTTCCGCGCCACGGCAGCTGATGGCTGCCACGACGATGTGACACTGGTGGTGGGTGACAACTTGGGGCTGGACAAGACCGAGCATTGCGGCACAGACTTTGTAAACCTTGACCAGGCTGTGTATGGCACTTATACCCTGATGAACGACCAGATACCTGATGGCTCGGGTTCGTTGGTGTCGATATCTAACCTTGAACATGCAGAGAACTTGCTCGACAAGGACTATGGCAACTATGCCACTTATGTGGGTGGCCTCGGTGTGGCCAATAATCTGGCTATTGCAGGTGTGCAGCGCACAGACGGACTCATGTTTGATGGCACAGCCGACCAACAGGGGGCTGTGAATGTGGGCTTCGTGGTGGAGAGCGACAATGAGGTGATTGATGCTAAGGTGTTGGAGTTCTTCCAAATACGCTGCTACAAGGATAACAAGGAGGTGTACCGGCATGTCATTAGCGAGAGCAATGCCATTGGGGCGGGTGTGGGCACCAGCACAAAAACGCAGAAGGTGCGTTTCAGCATACGTGTCGAACCTATTGACAAGGACGCCAAGCCCATACAGTTTGACCAGATAGTGTTGTGGAAATCGGGTGTGCTCGATCTTGGACTGTCAAAGTTGAAACTTTACTATGCCTTTATGGAGGATAGCAACTCGCCTTGTGCCAATGCGTTGAGTTGCGGGGCAGTGGTGTTGAGCGATACAACTGGCACCAGCATCAATGCCAATGCTTGCCAAATGGCAGGGGCTGTAAAGGTGGCGGGGGTTGACGATAACCTGAGTTGCCTGGTTGATGGCAATCTTAACACGGCCATGACCATAGTGAACACTGTTGATGTGGGGGGTGGCTCGGTAATAGCGGTGAATATGGGCCACACACTTGACTTCCGTCACCAGTTGGGCATTGTGGTGGACCAAAAGACCTATGCTCTTGGGGCTTCGGTGGGTGCTTGGCTCACGGTCGAAACCTATTATAAGGGTAAGCCTACGGGTGATAAGTTTACCGATTGGAAGGTGCTCGGGGCCAATGTGATAGGTTATGGCGAGAAGAATTTGTTGCTTATGCAGCCCAAGGAAATGTATGACGAGATAAGGCTGACCATAGCCGGGGTGGTGTCGGCATTAGACGTTCAAAAGTTTTACGGCATATTCCTGCGTGGGGATATTGACAACGATGGCATTCCTGATTGTAAGGACACGGAATCGTGCAAAACTACAATAAAGGACATTGCTATTACTGATGTATGTAAGGGCGGCAGCATTACTGTAAGTGGGACAGGTACCTCGGAAACGGACTACCGTGTGGTGATGAAGGAGCAAGGGATAAATGACGCATTTACGACGAACACCACTGGAGACTTTTCGCGAACTTATGTGATGTCGGTGTCCGGACGCTATAATTTGCTGGTATATGATGGCAGTGGCAATTTGCTGACCAGTGTGCCATATACGGTACACCCTAATCAGACGACTTGGCGCAAGAATGCTGCTACGGCCGACTGGAATGAGTGGAATAACTGGACGAATGGCTCACCCTATTGTTGTACAGATGTGGTCATTCCCTCGCAGGCGGTGCGTTACCCTGTGCTCAGTGTGGCCGAGTCTGAGGTGATGCGTGCTGACTTGTTTTGCTGCAACAACATTCATTTTGAACCGCAAGCGGCAGTGGGCGCACCACAATGTCTGAACTATACCAAGGCGTGGGTAGAGTGGGCGCTTGCTCCCAACCGCTATTACTTGCTTGCACCAACGTTGCACGACACCTATACGGGTGATGCGTTTGTGCCGGCCAGCATGAAAGGCGTGCAGACTGGTGATTACTTTACAACGCTTGATGAGACAAGTGCACAGCAAAACCGCTTTAATCCTATCATATACCAACGCTTGTGGAACAAGACGGCCCCTGGAAAACTGTTGGGTGATGGAACAGGCGAGCAGACGACTGTGGCTGTGACGCAGACGGAGTGGACCAACCACTTTAACCATCTGAAGCATTTGTATGGTTGCGGTGAAGGCTTTTCGTTGTGGGTGGATAACGATGCACTGCCCGCAACGCAGGTGTTCCGTTTCCGCTTTCCGAAGGAGCATACTGCCTATAATTATTACAATAACTATGACCGCACACAGCTTGCATTGCAGGAAACGGACTTTGACCGAAGTCGGGCAGGGCGCTTTGTGTATGAAGACGATGCAAACACCACACCGGAGAATTATACTTATAAGGGCTATGTGGGTGGTGGAGAAAATACGCAGCAGCGCCATGTGTATAAGGGAAGCGTGCCGTTGACATTGCACCTTTCGGGCGAAAAAGCGGGTACATTCTTTTTGGTGGGTAATCCGTTTCAGAGTTATATCAATGTGGCTCGTTTGCTCAAGGGCAATGCTTCTGTCATAAAAGGTGTGAAGCTTTACGATGGTAATACTAACAATACCGCCGTGTTGGCTGATGGGCAATTGGTGGGTGATGCCATGCGCATTGGGCCGGGAGAGGCTTTCTTTGTGGAGACTGATGAGGCTCAACAGTCGGTAGACTTGGTGTTGAACGGTGACATGCTGACCGATGAGGTGCCGGAGGAGGGGGCCGCCGCAGATGCTTTGTGCTTGACTCTGACGAGCAAGCATACGGGGCTTGAGGCTTCGGCGTGGATTGTGACGGGAACAAAGGGCTTGAAGGGCTCGGCCACCTTGTTTGATGCCGGGGCCAAGCCGCAGCTGGCTCTGTTCGCTCAGTCGCACGATGGGGAAGCTTGTGATGTGACGGTGTTTGATGGCAGGGCTTTGGACCTTGGCATATATGCGGCACAGCATGACACGCTGACTTTGCGCTTTGCTGCAAAGGGGCATACTGATTTGACGAACTATGCTTTGCTTGATCGTTTGACGGGTGATGTGTGCGCGCTTTATCAGGGTATGACATTGACGCTGAACACGTGTGGAACGGATTTGGGACGTTATGCCTTGGTGGCTGCAAAGACAGCCGTAAAATGTGAAACTGTTTGCCATTCTCATTCTTTGAGGGTGGTGGGGCATGACGTGCAGGTGCGTTCGGACGCGTCGGACCTATGTGAGTTGCAGGTGTTTGCAACTGATGGACGATTGGTGGCCACATCGCGTGCTGCACACGCGCAGTTGTTGGAATGCCGTGGTGTAGAAACTGGGCTGTACGTATTGCGCGTAACGGACGTAAAGGGCAAGTGCACCGTATACAAAGTGTGGGTGGATTGAATGAGATGTGTTGCTTGCTTTGCTTCGCCAAGTTAGGCTGCACCTCGGAAATGAAAATGAAAGTCTTTTGGACTTTCATTTTGCATTTCACTCACCTTGCACTAACTTTGCTTCGCCAAGTTAGGCTGCACCTCAGTAAAGTGAAAGAAAAAGTACACTTTTTCTTTCGCTTTACTTTCGGTTTGCACTAACTTTCCTTCGTCAAGTTAGGCTGCGGTTCGGAAATGAAAATGAAAGTCTTTGAACTTTCATTTTGCATTTCACTCACCTTGCACTAACTTTGCACCTAAAAACTCACGATGAGTGCTTTAGATATTATAAATAAGTATTATGCCGACAATGAGCCTTTGCGCAAATTGCTCATAAAACATAGCAAACAGGTGACGGATAGGGCGCTTAAAATCGTTGATAATCACCCCGAACTGCACATCGACCGTGCCTTTGTAGAACAGGCGGCCATGCTGCACGATATAGGCATATTCATGACCGACGCACCTGCCATTCACTGTCATGGCACGCACCACTATTTGATGCACGGCTATCTTGGCGGACAACTGATGCGCAAGGAAGGACTCGACAAGGTGGCGCGCGTGTGCGAACGCCATACCGGCACCGGACTCACACCTGAGGTGATAAAGGCACGCGAATTACCTTTGCCCGAAGGCGACTACCGGCCCGAAACACTTGAGGAACAACTCGTGTGCTATGCCGACAAGTACTACTCAAAGAGCCACCCCGACCGCATACGCTCTGCCGAAGATACAGCTAAAAGTCTCGAAAAATTTGGACACGAGGGCGTCGACATTTTCTGGAACTGGGTAAAGCTGTTTGAGCCCGAATTGCTCCCCTCGGCCGGGCAGTGAACAACCTGTACCGTAAGGCGCACCCGGCATTCACCCCGTATTATATCCCCCTCCTCCCAACACAATTCATGCGAAAACTATCTCTCTTCATACTGTCATTGCTGACCACACTATGCGTTGTGGCCAGCCACTTGCGTTTGCAGCCACAGCAACCGGCTGTGCCAGCAGTACACGACAGTGTGACGACTGACACCACAACAACCAAACAAACCGCCGCCACACCACGCACCGCAGACGCAAAGCCGCGTGTGCCGAAGGACGAGGCGGCCGCCACGGACACCACACACCGCGATTCGGTGAAAGTGGACACCGTCAAGACCAAACCAGGCATTGACTCGCCGGTAGAATATCAGGCTGCCGACTCCATGGTATACGACGCTGCCAGCGGACTGGCCTACCTTTATGGCAAGGCACAGGTGAACTATCAGAACATGCAGCTGACGGCAGCCAAAATATCGATGAACATGGACTCGAGCATGGTGCATGCTGAGGCCCGTGCCGACTCAACGGTGGAGGGCGGGCTCGACGGACGTCCGCAATACACACAGGGCACTGACCAATATGACAGCGAGCGCATGTCGTTCAATTTCAAAACCCAAAAGGGCTACATTCTCAACGTCAACACCAAACAAGGCGACGGCTTTATGACGAGTGAACGCTCAAAACGTGCCGCCGACGGTACACTCTACCTCGAAAAGGGGCGTTACACCACTTGCGATGCCAAGCACCCGCACTTTTATTTGGCACTGTCGCGTGCCAAGGTGCGGCCGGGCAAGGACGTGGTGTTCGGACCGGCACACCTGGTGGTGGAGGACGTGCCACTGCCGCTGGCCATACCCTACGGCTTCTTCCCGTTCAACAAAAAGTATTCGTCGGGCTTTGTCATGCCATCGTATGGCGACGAAACGAGCCGCGGATTTTACCTGCGCGATGGTGGCTACTATTGGGCCATCAACGACTATATGGACCTCAAGGCCCTGGGCGAAATCTACACCAAGGGCTCGTGGGGCTTGAGTGCCGAGACCAACTACAACAAGCGCTACCGCTTTCGCGGCAACTTCTACTTTAGCTACTTGCGCACGGTGGAGGGCGAAAAGAATATGCCCGACTATGCTGTGACAAAGAGCCTCAAACTGCAATGGACACACACCAAGGACTCGAAGGCTATGCCCAACACCACTTTTTCGGCACGTGTGAACTTTGCCTCCGAAAACTATGAGCGCAAAAATCTTGAAAGCATGTACAACCCCCTGTCGTACACGCAGAGCACCCGCGCCAGTTCGGTAAGCTTTGGCCACACGTTTACCAACATCGGGCTAAGCATATCGGCCTCGGCCAACTTGACACAAAACATGCGCGACTCCACCATAGCCCTCACACTGCCCGATGTGAGCATATCGTTGGCACGCTTTTACCCCTTCCGCCGCAAGCATCAGGCGGGAAAGGAGCGGTGGTACGAAAAGATTTCGATGTCGTACACCGGACAAATGTCAAACTCCATCACCACCAAGGAGAACCTGCTCTTTAAGTCGAACCTGATAAAGGACTGGCGCAATGGCATGCAGCATCGTGTGCCAATCGATGCCACCTTCCAGCTGTTCAAGTACATCAACATATCGCCATCGTTCTCGTTTCGCGACATCATGTATGCCTCACGCGTCAACCGCTCGTGGAACACGCTGCTGCAGCAGGAGGTGTGCGACACCACCTATGGCTTTTACAACCTCTACGACTGGAATGTGGGCGTAACAGCCAACACCACGCTCTATGGTTTTTACAAACCGTGGAAAAAACTCTTTGGCGGAAAGATTGTGGCCATTCGCCACGTGTTCAAGCCCGCTGTCACCTTTAGCTATGCGCCCGACTTTACCGCCTCGCGCTATGGCTACCGCAAGGAGTATGAGCGCACCGATGCCTCGGGCAATTCAACCATGGTGGCGTATTCGCCCTACTCAAACGGCATATATGGCTACCCCTCGGGCTCGAAGCAGGGCTTGATATCGATGTCGGTGTCGAACAACCTCGAAATGAAGGTGCGCTCCGACCGCGACTCTACGGGTTACCGCAAAATATCGCTCATCGACGAACTTTCGGCCTCGCTGTCGTACAACATGGCGGCCAGCCGCCAGCCGTGGAGCAACCTCAGCACACGACTGCGACTGAAGTTGGGCAAGAATAAAACCTTCTCGATGGCGGCTGTGTTTGCCACCTATGCTTACAAGTTCAACGAAAACGGCCAGGTGGTAACCTCCGACCGCACGGAATGGAGCTACGGCCGGTTTGGACGTTTCCAAGGCATGTCGCAGAACCTGTCGTACACGCTCAACAACCAGACGTGGAACAAGTTGATGGATTTTCTGCACGGACGCCGCAAAGCCGACAGTTCGGCCAAGGACAACACTGCAGACGCTGATGCCGACGATGTGGAAGATGCTAATGTCGACCCCGACTTGAAGACTGCGCGCAAGGGTGGACGAAAACCCAAAAACAAGGCCAAGGTTGATGCCGATGGCTATCTCACCTTTAGCATGCCATGGTCGCTCACGCTGTCGTATGGCATCACTATGGCCGAGGACCGCAGCCGGCAAATCAATGTGCGCCGAATGCGCTACCCATTCTCGTTTACGCAGACGCTCAATGCTTCGGGCTACCTGCGCATAGCCGAGGGGTGGAACATTTCATTCTCGTCTGGCTACGACTTTGAAATGCACAAGTTGTCAATGACAACCATGTCGCTCTCGCGCGACTTGCATTGCTTTGAAATGTCGGCCAACGTGGTGCTCAAGCCTTATTCGTCGTTCAACTTCACCTTCCGTGCACGTGCCTCCGAATTGGCCGATGCCTTGAAGTGGGAGAAACGCAGCTCTTACTCAACCAACGTGGAGTGGTACTAAACGAGGGTGGAGTGGGGGAGTGGCCCATGCCGCACGTACATACATTCATTCTAAAGCATAACACTACATACCAACTTAACAGACACAAGTTATGAAACTGAAATCACTCTTTGCTCTGGCGGCAGCTACTATTGCAGCCGCAGCCTTTGTAACGTCGTGTGATGACGCAGACAACGACTTTCACCAGTTTTACTGGCAAGGCACACATAACAACAACGCCCTCATTGTTTATGCAGACCAAACAGAGGACTCAATCAATGTAACGAGTACCGACACTTGGACATATACTTGCGAGAGCGACTGGATGCAGATGTCGGTTAACGGCAAGCCTGCTCCCGACACACTCGTGGTGCGCAAGGGCTACATTGACCGCAGCCGTGCCACTTTCACTTTCACGCCCAACACAACGGGCCAGGAGCGCACAGCCACTTTCACGCTGACAAATCCCACCAAGCACATTGGCTCGTTCAGCCCCGTGTTTACGCAGAAACCTTATCTCAACATCAGCCTGCCGGTTTACGACAGCACTACGGGCACTTTCACGCTCAAGAATATAAACTCTGAGGGTTTGTACAGCGCCACCACCAAGGATGGGGTTACCCTCACAGCCAAACCTGTCATCACCTTTACGGTGTATGCCGACGGGGCCGAACTTACCGGATTTGATGATTGCGACTGGCTTACGCACACGCTTTCGCCGGCCGACATACGCAAGAATGTGCTTTGCACCGACACGCTCAAGGTGTCGCGCAACACTACGGGCCATCAGCGCAGTGTGACGCTCACGCTCAAGTCGAATGGCGTCAGTACTCCCATCACGGTGGTACAGAATTAAGTTTGGTGTTGCATCATCATTTACTGTAAACCACTAAACGCTACCAGCAAACGCAAGCACTAATGGGGGCGACGCGTCTCGCGTCGGGAAAAATGCAATGTTCATACACTAAACAAAGGCTCACAGACAGCACTAATTACATGCTTGTCTGTGAGCCTTTTCCTAAAATTCCGACGCGGGACGCGTCGCCCCCATTAGTGTTAGCGTTTGGTGCTTGAGTCTGATCGTATACGTTTTACCAGGCAGTTCCCTTTGCCAGAATGGCAAACAAGTTGAGATAATAACAAAGATGATATTTGAACTTTGTTATATAGAAGCGTGACGCTCACGCTCAAGTCGAATGGCGTCAGCACTCCCATCACGGTGGTGCAGGATTAAGTTTGGCGTTACATCACCATTTACTGTAAACCACTAAACGCTACCAGCAAACGCAAGCACTAATGGGGGCGACGCGTCTCGCGTCGGGAAAAATGCAATGTTCTTACACTAAATAATGGTTCGTTGGCAGCACTAATTACACGCCTGTCTGTGAGCCTTTGCCTAAAATCCCGACGCGGGACGCGTCGCCCCCATTAGTGTTAGCGTTTGGTGCTTGAGTCTGATCGTATACGTTTTGCCAGGCAGTTCCCTTTGCCAGAATGGCAAACAAGTTGAGATAATAACAAAGATGATATTTGAACTTTGTTATATAGAAGCGTGACGCTCACGCTCAAGTCGAATGGCGTCAGCACTCCCATCACGGTGGTACAGAATTAAGTTTGGCGTTACATCACCATTTACTGTAAACCACTAAACGCTGCCAGCAAACGCAAGCACTAATGGGGGCGACGCGTCTCGCGTCGGGAAAAATGCAATGTTCTTACACTAAATAATGGTTCGTTGGCAGCACTAATTACACGCCTGTCTGTGACCTTTGCCTAAAATTCCGACGCGGGACGCGTCGCCCCCATTAGTGTTAGCGTTTGGTACTTGAGTCCGATCGTATACGTTTTACCAGGCAGTTCCCTTTGCCAGAATGGCAAACAAGTTGAGATAATAACAAAGATGATATTTGAACTTTGTTATATGGAAGCAATAATTATAGCAATAATTGCCATTAGCATGGCGGCCGTCGCGTTATCCTTGCTTATGTCATTTTAATTATTTATCTTTGCACAAGATAGGCTGCACCTCGGCATAAAGTTCAAGCAAGCTTGACTTTCTGCTCTCAGTTTGCACTATCTTTGCAGAAGATAGGTTGCACCTCGGCAAAACACTCAAACAAGTTTGGTGTTCTGCTCTCAGTTTGCACTATCCCGGCCCCGTAGCTTAGCTGAATAGAGCGTCAGATTCCGGTTCTGAAGGTCCAGGGTTTGAATCCCTGCGGGGTCACTACACACCTTTTGTGCGTTACAAGATAATGAGGAGGATCCGTCAAAATGCGATGGACCCTCCTCGTTTTTTTTATTTTGATCACCAGTTTACCAAAAACACACGCAAAGCCTCTACATTGGCATTGGGCTGACAGTCGGTCACGGCAGAGTCTACTGCATGAATAACGCCAGCCGCACCGCCCACGGCAGTGGTTAACACCTCCTTGTAGGCAGCAACGTTAGGCCCCATGGCACCACCCAGTTGGTGTCGAATGCCTCTTTCACATATTTCTGTTCAAGCCCTGCCTCGTTCATGTGGGCCAAGCAAAGGTAAATGGTCTGTCTTTTATTGCGTGGTTGTAATATTTCTTGTGATGGATTATACGTTATAAATTGCACTACTTTTTGTGCAGTTTTTGTTGAATACTGCACTACTTTTTGTGCAATTATGGTCAAATGGGGCTTATTGGGGGTATATTGCACAAATAATAGTGCAGTTTCTTGTAAATATTGCACTATTATTTGTGCAGTTATATGTACACTAGTGTTGTCAGTTCTTATGTAATTTGTAGTGATAACATAATGGAACGAACAATTAATGAGTTCTCTTCATCAGGCGTCAGCCTTTATGTATCTTACAGGCAGGGCGGGCAGCCCTGCCTCAGCTTATGTAAAAAACCACGGTACTAACCTTATGTTACTTATGTAGTTTATGTTCTTATGTATCCCGCGCTAAGCGGTACAAGGGCGAACAGCCCTTGAGCCTCATAAACAAGAAAGCAATAGCAAAAAACGCTACGGCGTAGCCCTTATGTTCTTGAGGGCACATGGACGCAAGTCCATGCCCGTAAGTCTTGAAGCACTTATGTTCTTATGTCCCTATGTCCTTATGTTTTCGCGTTAGCGACAAATCTCAAAACTCATGGGACGCGTCGCCTCCATTAGTGCTTGCGTTTTGTGCTTGCGTTTTGTGGTAGCGAGACCTTTACCATACTACAAAAACTTTACATACAGAGTATCTTACATCTTACACTAATACGTTACAACTCATTGACTATCAATACTTTACTTAGTGTAAGATACTGCAAGTTTTACCTACACGCAACCTACACAACCTACACGCTGCCACACGGCACAAACATGGGAGAAAGACATCATGGCATAGGGGAACAGAAAAGTCTGTTGCTCCGACAGGTTTTCCTATGTCCCCGTGGCGTAACCCCCACCGCATACGTCCAAACCGACTGCACGACGGCGGGGTGAGGTGTGTAAGATGTATGCAGGGTAGTGTAAGATACTTTGGAATCATCTTACACTCTTAAAATCCCTGTATATCAACTCGTTACGCACAAAAAGTGTAAGATGGCAGTAAAAACACACGCACTCTTTTACATGTAGGCAGACGGGTAGGGCGCAAATATTTGTGTACAAATTGTACACTTTTTTTGTTGGGTGCAATGCCTTGGTGTTATCTTTGCAGCACTTTTGTACAAAACCGAATTGTATTGACTACCATGAAACGAATGCTTAACAAAATGCTGCGCTATGCCGATGCCATTGTGAAACGTGGCGTTGACAAACTGATAGATGCTATCGGACAAAGCCCGGAACCACAAACTAAAAACACAGAAACGTCCCAGCCGCAAAAACGCATGGGCAACGACACTGACTGCGCACCGCAAACAGCTGGCAACACCACAAGCTGCGGTCTGACAGAACAGACTATCACCCCTATGGACGAACAGTGTGACATTAGCTATAATGTGCTTGACCGCACGCCCGAAGTGCAACGGCGCGACCCGACGGACAAAGGGTTTGTGCCCGTGAGCAAGCAGGGCGCCCAGTCCTGCCTCAGCTTATGTGAAAAACCACGGCGCCAGCCTTATGTTGCTTATGCAGCTTATGTACTTATGTCTACCGCGCTAAGCGGCACAAGGGCGAACAGCCCTTAAAAGAGCAGAACAAGGCTTGCTTTTTTGCCTGCGCCACCCTGCATTACCCATCTTTATTACGTAACTCCTTGATTTTCAATATGCGCTATTCAATGGCACAAAAAAGTGATGAAGTCAGGAAAAACAATGAGGGAGGGTGCATCAGGTTGATGCGCCCTCCCTCATTGTGGATACTTTGAATAGTTGTGTTGTGCTTTATGCCATAGCCTCCTTAATGCAGTCTACAATGTAGTGCACATCATCGTCGGTGACCCAGGGGCCGGCGGGCAGACAGAAGCCCACCTTGAATATGGCCTCCTCAATGCCGTTGGTGTAAACCTCAGCATCGGCATAGACGGGCTGCTTGTGCATGGGTTTCCACACAGGGCGGCACTCCACTTTTTTCTGCAACATGAACATACGCAAAGCCTCGACATTGGCATTGGGCTGACAGTCGGTCACGGCAGAGTCTACTGCATGAATAACGCCTGCCGCACCGCCCACGGCTGTGGTTATCACCTCTTTGTAGGCAACATCTTGCCCCTTGATGCGCACATCGGCATCGAGCGTGGCGGCACAGAGCCAGTAGTTGGCATCGTAGCGCGGGTCGGCCGGCTGCTTGTGCATGTGTACACCAGGCACGTCCTTGAGCAGTTCTTCATACAGGGCCTGCACATGCTTGTGGTGCGCTATGTGGTCGTTGAGCACGGTCATCTGTCCGCGGCCTATGCCTGCACACACATTGCTCATGCGGTAGTTGTAGCCAATGGCAGTGTGTTGGTAGTAGGGGTAGGCATCGCGGGCCTGTGTGGCATACCACATAATGTTGTTGGCCTCATCGGCATTGCGGCAAATCAGTGCACCGCCCCCCGAGGTGGTAATCATCTTGTTGCCGTTAAACGACAGCACGCCATAACGGCCGAATGTGCCAAGCACCTGCCCGTTGTAGCGCGAGCCCATGCCCTCGGCGGCGTCCTCCACCACGGGTATGCCGTAATGGTTGGCAATGTCCATTATCTCGTCAATGCGGTAGGGCATGCCGTAAAGTGCCACGGGCACAATGGCTTTGGGCAGTTTGCCAGTCTTTTGTTGGCGGTCGATGATGGCCTTTTCGAGCAGGGCGGGGTCCATGTTCCAGGTTTCGCCCTCGGAGCCTACAAACACGGGCTTGGCGCCAAGGTAGGTGACGGGGTGGCTCGAGGCGCAGAATGTGAAACTCTGCACCAGCACCTCGTCGCCGGCCTTCACCCCGCAGCCAATCAGGGCCAGATGCACGGCTGCCGTGCCCGCGCTCAGACACACCACTTTGCGGTCGAGCGGTGTTGTGCCATTGCTCTTGCTGTTGGCAAACGCCTCCAAATCGTGTTCGAAGGCATTCACATTAGGCCCCATGGGCACCACCCAGTTGGTGTCGAATGCCTCTTTCACATATTTCTGTTCAAGCCCTGCCTCGCTCATGTGGGCCAGGCAGAGGTAAATGGTTTGTCTTTCTGTATCCATAGTAATATTTGTTAATCCGTCCTTACACCATCTCGCCTGCAAACTTCACCTTGAAGCCTAACACGGTGGCAAATATCATTTCGATATCTTTGCAGAAGGAGTAGTGTCTGTAATAATAGCAGTTGAGGCGCACCTTGTCGGGATAGATAATGGTGTCGTTATATTCGGTGGCAATCTCCTGCATGGGGCGCGTGTCACCCTCGGCCTGGCACTTGGCCACGTAGGCCGAAATCATTTCGTCCTCTAACCGGTACTTCAACGTGGCTGGCCCCGTAATGCCCGGACGCAACTTTAGCACATCTCTGTCGGCACCTTGCAGCTTGTCGGCGTACCCGGGTACATCGGGCCTTGGGCCGACGAACGACATGTTGCCAATGAGCACGTCCCACAGTTCGGGCAGTTCATCAATTTTGTAGTGGCGCAATTTGGCCCCGAACGGAGTGATGCGGCTGTCGCCGGCCACGCTCACCGACGAGCCGTTGTGGTTGACCGCCATGGAGCGGAACTTGTGGCAGGTGAACAGCCGTCCGTCCTTGCCCACACGTTTCTGGCAAAAGAATGACGGGCCGCCCGGCATCTTTATGCGTATAAGGATTGCCACGATGGGGAACACCCACCAAATTAAAAGCAGCCCCACCAATGAGGCTGCTATGTCGAAGATTCGTTTGGATAGCATGTAGATTGTCTTTATTATAAGTATTATTTATCCCAAATGCTTCTTGCATTTTTGTTTATTTTTGTCCTATAGTAGGATTTAGCAAGGAGTATAAAGTGTAAATATATATTTTCATTATATACCAGTTTATATTTCCATCGGCTCTTCCAAAATCTTCCTATTTTTTCGATAATTGTATTTGGAATTTGATTTCTAAAGTTTAAGATGTTGGATTGAACTCGTTCTTCAAGTTGATGGTTCCTTTCCCACTTAGGCAAACAATCTGCGGGTACTCCCAATTTGTCTATAACAATTCCGTTTATACAGCATAAGAATTTGAAAAAACCAGTTTCTTTGGCTTTTAATTTAACCATATTCCAATCCACGTTTTTCCCTTCGTGCATTACAAAGGTCGCCCAATCACATAATTGTCGCAAATTGGTTTCATCATGGCAGAAGTGTCCTGCGATGTGGTATGATAGAAATAAAGCATTCATGTTGACAGTAGGAACATAACACGTAATCTTTCCTATATCAATAGATTCTGCTTTTTTTGCTTCTTCCTCAAAATAATATTCTAAAGATAGTGTATTAGGGTGAATTGCCGTATTGATTATAGATGCATGGTTTTCCACCATTATGCCCTCAAATGGAAAAGTGCTATGTTTATCTTCATTCTGTTTGCTTTTGATACCAAATCTCTTTTCAATTATCTTGTCAGCTTTGCCACCATCACCAAACATGTAGATGTCGATATCACCGCAAATACGATGTCGTGGATTGGGATAATTCATGGAAAGACCATACCCTTTCAAAAGTAATATTTGCAGCCCCTCTTCATTGTAAATTTCTGCAAGTCGTTCTATAACATCTCTTTGTCTATTATATATTTTCTCTGCCTGCATTACAGAAGAGACCCATTGTAGTTTGATCTGTTTAGGTATGGTTGGCAAACAAGAATGTTCTAATCCCTTAGCGGACATGCCGTCAACACAAATAGCGGCTACTCCATGTTTTATAGAAAGTGTATAAAGTTTTTTCCAGTCTACATCTTGATTAGACATTGTAACATCATTGCCTAACCCTAATGCTACAAGTTTCCAAAGGTCGTTTTCTATTGTTTTCATTTGTTGTTGAAAGGCAGCTTAAGCAATCCCATTAATGAACCGCAGCCATACGATACATGTAATACGATAAAACTCGTTAGCAAATAAAAGAAATTCAATTTCTTGCTAATAGCAAGTTTAGCACTCACACCACCCATTACTAACAGATATACGCTCAGTGCCAAAGCTGAAATACAAAATGCAGGGCACCACATCAGACCAACAATTGTGGGTATGGTAAATGACAGGACGAACAATAATGGTACGAAGTGCCGAATGGATAAAGAACGTAACTCTTTAGTGTAATAAACCGTTAGAATATTCCATTTGCCATTGCCATAATTGTTCTTTGCCAGTTTTTTATAGGTTTCACGTGCAAGATAGGTGCAGAAAGTATCTGGAATGATTACAATCTTTCCACCGCCACGTATAATGCGTTTATTTAGTTCTATATCTTGGTTACGCACCAATCGTACATCATACATGCCATACTTATCAAAGACACTACGTTTCCAACAGCCAAAAGGTACTGTCTCAACTTCCTGTGCTTTCGTTATACCTGTACGGAAAGTGGAATTACCCACGCCAAATTTATTACTTAAAATTTCACGAATAGCAAGTGTTTTTGGCGTCTTATTTAATACATCAGTACGGCATACGGCTCCAACGTTATCCGCATCATACAGTTTCAGAGCTTTAACTAAAGCTGAAAAATAGTTTTTCTCATAGGTTGCATGGGCATCTAATCGCATGATGACGTCACCCTTAGCTTCTTTTATACCTAAATTCATAGCCCAGGGAGCAATGCGATGAGTATTCTCAATCATTCGAATGAACGGATACGTTGCAATATATTCTGCTGCAATTTCGCGTGTGCGATCCTCGCTCATACCGTCCACCAAGATTATCTCCAAATCATTTTTAGGATAATCCTGCTTAAGTATACTATCTATACATTTTGCTATGTATTTTTCTTCGTTATAAATTGGTACTATTACAGATAGCATAAAATCTCTTTTTAGTTTTTATTTGTATGTTATAGGAATGGCTCTTTTATTTATTACGAAGCACTAATGTTTTATGTTCGGAAATAAATACTTCATAGTGTTCAAAGATTGATGCAAACTGAGAGTTATTTTGATGACCTTGACAATTGGTATGTGTCAAAGCACTGCCTTTATGAAAATATTGGTAAAGATCGTCGAAAGAGTAGTTTTTCTTTGATTTTAGTATAAACCGCTTAATTGTTCCAATCCTTAATCCGTTGAACCAAAACCATATATCATCTGCCAATGGACATAATTGCATAAATAGATCTTCACGCATCACATCTGAATGTAATGAACCATGTGGATAATATATACCACCAACTCCGATAGGAAATACTAAATTCCCCGATTTGTAATCTTTATATGATTCCCATTTTTCATAGTGCGATGGATAATCATTTTCTATAATAGGCTTACTTGCGTTAAGACAAATAATATCTTTGGGATATCGTTTATGTTCTTCAACCAATGCCTGAACCGTATCCGCCGAATACATCATATCATCATCAACGGTTATGATATCTTGATTAGGATAAAATTTAATAGTTGGAATAAGTTTCTTATATGAACGAATATCTTTATAATACATTATCTCTAATCCCTTTGACTTAAGTCGCAGAAGTCTTGCGGGAAGTTTTTCATCTGTCCACTCATTCTCGGCAAGCCAAAGTATTATACGTTTGGGTTGAATATTTTGGCGCAATAGCGAACAGATTGTGTAGTAAACCACACATTTTTCAACACGTCTTCCGTAACTTGTTAAGGAGACAATTACATTTGCTTGATTTTTATCGCCTAAAGAGGGTATATTTAATAGACTTAAATCAAAGCAGTATTTTAATATATATCCCCAAAGACAACGTACTAATATTCGTAATTTGCTCATAATTATTTTAATCTTGACTTTATAACCTTGGCAGGTACACCTCCAGCCACAGAATAGGGAGGAATGCTTTTAGTTACTACTGCTCCTGCACCAATGATGCTTCCTTTTCCAATAGTAACACCAGGAAGTATGATGACGTTGAATCCAATCCAGCAATCATCTTCGATTATAACCTTTCCGGGGGGGGTAATATCCTTGATAAATCATGTGTTGATTTACATCATCATGTTTATGATTGCTCGTTATAATGATGACATTTGGTCCCATCATCACATCTTCACCAATTTCCAAGGGTCCCCTGATTTTACAGTTAATGCCAAGATTAGAATTCGTACCAATTCTAATTCCATTTCCAGTGCCGAAATCAGCACCTTTCTCTACATTAATATTCTTGCCATGGGCGTCAAAAAGTTTACCTGCACACCAACTTCTCAGTTTTCGTACAAAATTGCGAATAGGTAAATTGTTGTCAGTCGCAGGAAAATGCTGAAGAATACCATAGTAGAACAACAAAAAAACATATTTCATGAAACTATTTCCTTGATTATTTTTTCAGGTTCAACAGAATTAAAATAGTTGAGTGCTCCACTCTTGTAATGTTCATAGTTGCCGAAAATTTTGTTTATGGTTGCAACTATTGCTTCTGTTGTTATTGGATAATTGATACATTCACCACAACCATATTCCATATAAGTATATTTTAGGGCAGGTATGTCATTAGATATCATGGGAATGCCAAACTTTGCATATTCAAAAATTTTATTAGGAGCACAATAAATAGGGTTTATAGTGTAGGCGACAGAACCCATACGAGGAAAATATGAGAGTATGCCTATTGATGCAAGTTTAGTTACAAGCAAATGATATGGGGGACGGACGAAGGGTATAAAGAGAATGCGGTCGGATTCGTATTTTTTCTTCAGTTCATCAAACATGTCACTTCCTCGTCCCATTGCAATAAAAACATATTCGTCGCTTAATTTTTTAATGGCTTCACAGAATTCTTCCAAACGGCGTTCCTTGTCAAGAAATATTCCTTGATACAAAATAACCTTTTTGTTTTTGACCTTTTCTAATACTTCATCATAAAGAGGCTTAATATCTTTCGGTATCGTTTTCAAAACTTCCTCATCAATAACCATCTTGTTTGGCAAAACAATGGGTAATTCATTCAACTGAAACAACCCTTTTGTGATATGCGCTCTATTGTATTCGCAGCAAACGATTTTTTTCGCTTTAGCAAAAGTCCTCGATGGATTATATAAGGGATTCAATAATCTGTATTTCCAATTTATCGAAGGCTCTACATATTCATAAAAATGAAGAATGCATGGATACTTCTCCACAATCTTATTTAAGAGGCAAATGGTTTCTGCCTGCATAATCCAAACTCGGTCATTTGATGTGATATTAGAATCTGTCAAATACTTCTCAACTTGTTTGCGGTATTTTAATTGAGAAGTAAATTTTGTCAGCAATCCGGCTTTGCCATTATATTTTAATGTGGGCCAAAACTCGATGCCTTCATCTTCATATTTTTTCTTTGATTCTGTGTCAGAATATACACCTATGTGAATGACTTTGTATCCCAGCTTAGGCAATACATTCAAAATTGTCAGAACTGGAGGGTAATTGATAATGTCCTCCTTGAGAATTATAAAAACACGTTTCATTTATTTCTTCGTTTTTTGTAATGATGGAATGTTAAAACAAGATGCGAGCAAAATATATAAGAACATCTTAGGAGTATTCAGCATATGTTCCATAAAGAATATGGCAATCATGACTATAAGTATACATTGTCCTGTATTGTCCTTTTGTTTGTAGATGTGTATTATGTAATTAAAGAATAATATTAATCCTACAACGCCCCCCGACACTAATAGGGCTTGAATGCCATTCATGTATGAACCATCATACCTACACCCAGGTATATACACGGCTTTACTTACGGCTTCCATGCCAGCAGCACTGACTCCCAATATTTGATTGATTATATCCATTGCTCCATAAATAAAATATCCTCTCCAAATGCGTATAAACCCAGACTGGGCACCATAAGGATCAACCTCCATTGAGAATTCAGAAGAACGATTCATTATATAACTAATCAATTCGCTATCTTTATAAACAGTTGTTATAAAACCAACAATTATAATAGTAGCAAACATAACAAGTATTCTTTGGTACATTTTTAGAATACCGCTTTTCAAGAAGAAGAAACAGAATATGACGAGCAACGAAACAAAACCGATACCAGCTTTTAACCATATAATGACAAAAAGCATGAGAAGAACTTCTTTCAGTCCTTTTTTCTCTTTAATGTAATTAGATAGGACTATGCAAAAATAGGGAATTATATATTGTACAAAATGAGAAGGTTCCAAGAAAAAAGAAGAAGATCTGTCCATTTCTGCTCGCGATAGGGCAAAAGACATCTCGTCTGAACCTTGATAATACATTTCAAGAAAAGGAATGTATAAAGTAGGTCGTATTCCTGTTGTATTGTAGGATATTTCTTGAACTATAAAAAATGCAACAGCTATATATACTAAGTATCGATAATACTTGAGAACGTAATTTTTGTTTGCATCTGGTAAGAGTAAACCAAGATACAATGTAGACAAAATTAACGCGACTGGAATTAACGCTTGTAGATAGTTTCCTGGTATTCCACATACAAATCCTGCAATTGGAGGAACAATCCACATGTATGCGAGAAACAAAACATAGCTTTTCTCTAAATGTAAGCGGAAGCCTCCAAAAATAGCTAATATGGTAGCTAATATACCAACAACCTCAGGTAGTTCATGACCTGCCAATCGATATGGCGACATGAAATACATAAAGACGCATAAAAACGGAATTACTCTTTTCATCATTGTATTGTTTTGATTATAACATATATAATGACATAAAAGCATGGAGAGATTGTAACATACCTGATCAATCTTTGTTTTAATGTTAGCTTATTTGTCGATATTATTTTCATATCTGGCAGAAATACATCTCTTACCCATTTATAATCAACAAAACTACATTTTGCTTGTGCCATATATTTTAAGGTTCTAATGTAGTTTGTCATAAAAATGGCTTCTGCTACAGAACGATATTCATTATTGTGAGTAGCATTGCAAATATTGTCATGATATTTTTTTGCTTGTAAAGCATAATATGTGATTTCTTTGTATGGAACCACTCTTTGAGTTAGTGATTCCTCATCACATATTCGGTATCTATATCCTTCACCCATTGAATAGTGAGCGCAACTTATAAAAAACACGTAAGCCAGAGAAAATAAATGGTCTTCTCCGTATGAGGTGTTTGTATCGAACCTAATGTCATTATTAGTAATAATACTCCTTTTGAATAGCTTAAAACATGGCGAATTGATAATGTTATTTTCCTCAGAGTAGGCAAGTATACTGAGGATTCCTTTTCCTTTGCAATTTGCAAAATTGTGTCTATCAATGACTTTCCCTTTTTTGGTCCGCACATATCCTTGCATATAGAGATCTGCTTCAACTTTATCTAATTCGAAATTTTCCAAATAAGTAGGTAATATAGTATCATCACTATCCACAAAGCAAATCCATTCTCCTACAGCATGTTCAATGCCATAATTCCGTGCAGAACTAACGCCTCCATTTTCTTTATGATAAACTATTATTCGAGGGTCTTTTCCTGCATAATAGTCACAAATCTCACCGCTTTTATCTGGCGAACCATCGTCCACTAATAGGAGCTCAAAGTCGGTATATGTTTGGCTAAGGATGCTTTCAATACATTCACCGACGTATTTTTCTGCCTTATAAACTGGTACTATTACTGAGATCTTTGGCATTTCTATTCTAAGGATTTTTGTAAAAATAATAAAAGACGGGGGCAAGTGTTTTACGTGTTAATTTGCACTTGATATATGATTCATACTATTTAATGCGTGAGTCTATTCTTGTACTTCACCCCCCAAAAGAACAGTCTGTTATGTACCGGAAACGCACACACAGGCAAACACACATACGAGAACCGCACGAACTCCTTGATGCCTACCAAACAACTTTTGACACGCCTACCATAAGATAAAACGGCCAAAATTTGCCGATAGCAAACAATGTCGCGTGAGCAGCCATTCAAACGTGCGATGTTACAAAGATTCTCAAAAATAGTATAAGTCTTAAGAAAAGCATAAGGCGACTTGATTCCTTTTTCTAGTACAAATTGTACGCTCTCTTGCAATATTGTTCGCAGGGCCTTTACCTTACGCCTCTGTGCTTCTGCACACATAGTAATTGACCCCTCACGTATTTTGTAAACGTAGCTTTCTCGATTTACCACATACATACTGCGGGCAAGGCATGCCAACTGAAAACTCCAAAGCTCATCTTCATGTAGTAGCCCCTCCTTAAACAATAATTGATTATCCTTTAAGAACTTCGCATTACACAATTTGCCACAAGCCATCATGTACCATTCTCCCCGATAATAGGACTTTATTATATCTTCGCCATGCAACGCTGCGCCATCGTGTAATGTAACCGATGGATAGCTCTTGGCACTACCTGTTATTTTATAACCACCTATCACAAAATCATACGCTGTGTTCTTGAACGGTGTTGCCAGCAATTCCAAACAATTATCTGTCAGTTCGTCATCACTGTCCAAAAAATACAGATAATCACCTGTGGCACTGGCAACGCCCGTATTGCGCGCTGCTGACAGACCACGGTTACATTCGTGGTGCAACACCTTAAAGTCTATCTTGCCATTATAGTCATTCAGCACGCTATTTACCACCTCCATGCTGTTGTCTGTTCCGCAATCGTCAATGAGCAGACACTCTATCGAGCCCTGATAACTTTGGCGCATCACCGAATGCAGACAATCTGTGATGTAGGGAGCTACATTATAAACGGGTATTATTACCGATATCTTTATACGTTCCATTGTAACTTTGTAAGTAACACTGTTATTGCCCAAAAGCGTCCACTCCATCACAATCACTCAGCCAGGCTTTGTAAAACGAGCTGAGTTTACCATAGCTATTGTCTATGAAATGCACCCGCTTGCCAAGCAACACCGACAGTATCATCACATGAAGCCGGGTGGTATATATCTCCTTGTATTGGCTTACAAACTGCACGCCCCGACGCGTCATGCTTTTACGGAATAAATGAAGTCCCAGACATCTTTCCAGCCAGCTTGCCAAAGGCTGTATCAAAGGCAAGCATCGTTTTGTACGATTGTTAAGTGCAATACTCTTATAAAACAATCTTTCGCCCAATGTGGGTTTGCTGTCCATTGTCGGCCAGTCCCTCACCTCCACATTGGGCACCTCTATTTTCACATCTCTGTCGCCCAGCTCTTTATCCTTTCGTTTGAGCCACAACACCTTGTCCGTCTCGGGCACGCGCCATTGTGCAAGATAATTCGTCGATATGCAAAATGCCATATCTGGCACGAGTAAGGCAGGGTTATTAAAATGCTCCCGTGCTATTTTCAACGAAGTTTCATCCCTTACACAAATGGTAAGTTTCCTCAGCCGTGCCATGCGGGCTGCATCAAGGCGCATAACCTCAGCATCGTTATAAAAGATTGTATTAGGCAATATCACTATGGGATTGTCTGGATAACATTCTATGGTGTTCATCACGCTATTCCAAGCCTTTCGCCACACATCGCCAAAGTAGCCTCCGCCTGTTATCAATATGACGGTATCTTTACTTAAAGGCTTGCACTCATACTCGTCCCAGCCACAAGTACCAATACATTTGTATGGTATTGACTTCAAAAACTCCAATTCGCCCTCCCATATCAAGGTGTCGCCTATATTTGAGTAGTACGGCAACCCCCAAAGCACATAGTCATTCGTGATGAGAGGAGATATCTTATTTTCTATTATTGAGCGTAATTGATTGACTTTTTCCAAATTCTTCATCCTTTTCTGTTATTATCGCAAAAGGGTAAAAGTGCCATCTTTTACATAATTATTTTTATAATTCCTGTCCGTAAACAACACACCTTTCCCCCAGCAACTTAAATCGTAATAACTACCATAACTCTTGCAACCTAACAAATACATAACAGCTCCAGAGGCACAAAAATAATTCGATTGGAATGATCTGTTTTCCGTCCCCAAATCCCAAACAGAATATGAGGTGCAGCCCAAATTAAATGAAATGGTGTTTTTGTGCACATCTGCCACATTGCCTCCGTGGGAATATCCATATTCACAATTTAACCGTATTACATGAGTGCCATCATGTGCAGTCGAAGCATTGTTGCTTTCATACGCATTTTTCTCACCATTGTGAAAAGCTTTGCACTCAACCTCTACTACATGAGGCGAATTTGTGGAACCATCTGGGGCTGAGTGATAAGAAAAGCCATCTAAGCCATTGTATGAAGCCTCACACTTATATAAATAATGCGTTCCGCCTTGAATACGTAACCCACCCAATGATTGAGCCTTTCCTATATCCTCATTATCAACTAATGACTTATTGAATTTGCAATTTATGTATGTACAAACATCATTAGGATTGTCTATATATGCCCTCAAACTGCCTCTGCTACCATTTATAAACTCTATATTACGAATGAATACATTACCTTTTATAACCATTGGTGGACAGTGTACATTGTCTACAACTACATCTCCCTCTCCTATGAGGTTTACATTTACGAGAGAGACATCACTGCAGAAATTTTCACCTGCTCGATATACACCGTTGGTCATTATAATCGTCCGAGCCCTTGTATGCAAAGCTGATTCTATAGTTCTTTTAGCTTCGGCCCGAGAACTTCCACTATTTTCATCCTTACCATTAACCGAAACATAGACAGTATCAAGCCCTTTCAAGTAATTCTCATTAAAATCATAGGACGTATAAAAGCTAGAAGAACTTTTGAAAATTGGGATTTGTGCTCTAAATCCATCCTCAAAACAATATACAGGAATCTTATTTTGCGTCGTTTCCCCGTAAATTTGATTTAATGACTTCGGCAAGTCCCTTAGACACCACCATTCTATCAAGGATTCATGGAAGCATGCTAACAAAATCGCCAAAGCGGACAATAATACTATCGGGGGGGGGTAAAATTCTCTTATTCATTACGGTCTGAAGGTGCGTTTTAACTTATTCAAAACACGATCTTTAAGTCTGTCTATAGGATTCAGCATTTGAGTAAGTCGAGAATCTAATTCATTACTATCTTCCAACTTTTCATCAAAGAAACTGCGCAATTCTGGCTGTAGCCAAGTTCCACCATCATTCTTTTTTCTATCGCGTAAGTAACCATAATGCACGTCGTTCAAATGTGGAATAAGCCCCATACTTAACATTGCATGACCATTATAGCAATGAGCAAGCGGACACTTACCAACGGCCTTATGCGGGAATGGTTTTTCTGGATTCTCAAAGACATTTCCCAAATTTACATATCCATAACAGCCCGTTGCATCTCCCGTAGTCAAATCTATGTAAGCAGACCATGCACCTGCGTAGCAATAGCCGGTTTGCTTCTTTCCAAATATTGTTTTCTTAAACTCCCAAAATGTCGATCCAAAAGGTTCCCACGTCCTGTTATACTCCTCCTCACTCATTTTTGTTAGATAGTCAATATTTGAAGTTCTGTCATCACGCAAAATTGTCAATTGAGGCAAAGCGCCAAAGTTTTTCATAGAATAATCCTTAACCTCGTCAAGATAAGGGATCAGCTCATCAGAAGGTGCCAACTCTATATTGGCCGAGGCACCGGCTTCCCAAATCTTATGGACATTCTCAGCGAAACGTTCGAGCCAGCCCTTGCGCTTTAATTCCAAATAATGGAAAGAGCACTTAAATTCCAGACGTTTTAGGAGTTCCTTATCCCATGACAAGAACTTGTCAAGTACATTCGAAACCGTCAGGTTTGTCACTACCTCTGCATAATGTCCTTCTTCAACAAGAGCTTTCACATACAGATCCAAATTCTTAGTAAGAAGGGTTTCACCGTCTGCACAAAAATTCATAAAGCATGGGCCGCCAAGACGCTTCATCGAAAGTGCATTAGCAACTTCCGCTGGGGCATACTTAAATTCGGGCTGTATGCCCTGAAAATGTACCGGACGTTGGGCTATATAACAATAGTGACAACGAAAGTCGCAAATCGACATAGGAATTCTGAATAACAATATTTTCTTCATTATTTTCTTCTGCTTATAAGTTGTTTAATTTTTTTTCTTTCTTCCGCATTCAAGAGCAAAAAGCACTCCGAAAGGACAGCAAGCACTCCAACAAGTACTACATCTATGGTAAACGACAACCAACCTGATATAGTACAGACCTTCAAAATGGCTAAAGCTATGATTGTGTTAACGGCACAGCATATCAACGTCAAAAAAGTTTCTTTATAAAATGTAGTACAAGAAACGCCTAACAAACGCGACACATATGGAAGCACCACACATAATTGACGTAAGATGGCAAGTACAGAACTTGTACCCACAATAATATACATATTATACTGGGGGTAAAATTTAAGTCCACAATAAACAATAATGATGTTTACAACTCCCATTGCCACAAACGTTAAAGAATTCACTTTCAAATGATTGGAAGCCGTGAAAACATTATACAATATCTGTGTCCCTGCGACTACAATAAAAGCCATGCATCCTAGTACAGACAATAGAGTTAATATATAAGGGTCCAAAGTCGGTTGCCACAAGCTATAAAATTGTATACCCAAGCAACAAAATGTTACAATTGGAACAGACACTATTACTATTGATATTCTGATGGCAACACGTAGTTCTTTCATTATACTACCCATATCACCCTTTGCCCAACTTTGTGTTATTGATGGGGAAAAATTATTGTTTATCGTCGTAGCCAATTGTATAATAGCAGATGGTATTGTTTTTGATACTGCAACTAACCCCATTGCAAAAGGTGATACGAATAAATTAGCCAATAATAAATCGAACCCCGTTTGTAACAAATGACCACACTGATTTACAGAATTCCATACGCCAGAAGAAAGCATATCCTTAACAGCCCTCCATGAAAAGTCTTTTTTATCAAAATGAATATCAGGCAGTAAGCGATTTTGATAATATACGTAAGCAGGTATTAAAAATATGGATAACATCAATGCCACGAAAGAAACATAAAAGATTTTCACTGGCAGTAAGCTAAATACCGCGAACAATAACACGGCATTGCAAATAGTACGAATGCAGTTCAATATATTACTATAGTAAATGGCATTCTTCACATACATTGAAATACTATATAAAGAAGAAATAAGACCTACAAAGAAATTCGCAAATATGCAACCGAACAACAATTTGACGTCAAGTACGTCCACATTGTCTATAACAATAACATGCTCTAACCTCAAGGATACTATTACAGATATTGGCAGCAACAAAGCAATCAATCCGATATTGGCTACATATACAGACGAATAATAGCCACGAGCTTTATCTATATTGCCTTGATGATACGCTACCGATACAAAACGTGAAGCCATCGAATTAAATGCAGTTGTTAACAACGAAGCGTACATCACAAAATTTGCTGCAAGTTGTGTGTAACCATTTGCTTCTGCCCCCAAAGCTTTTACAATAAAAGGCGATAAAAAGAAACTTGTTGCAAACTGTACTATTACAGTAAATATCCCTGTAATAAGATTAAGTATCGTATAAAATTTATTAGACATTGCTTTATGATAAGTGCTGTATATCTTTTTCTGCAATCATAATAAGAATGGGGGATATTAACCCAATCCCCAAAAGGGAAATGCATTTAGCCTACGCTTTCAATAGGTTGAAGAACCATCTCGTCTTCTTTCACAGGCATATTGAGTCTACGAAGAACCTCAACATAAGGAGATCCCATGTTGACTAACTCCACCCGTGAATTATCTGAACTATATCTAAATGCCATAAACTTCTAATTGTAGTCAGACATATAGACGGCCACTACGAAAATGGCAACAATACGGCTCTTCTTTGAGAGCCACTAATTAAATAATTTGATCATATGATGGCGCACCCGACAAACCCTGTGGAGGGCTGTGCAGATGCTAACCCAAAAACTGAGTTGCCAAACGATACATGATTGCCCAAAAGTAGTACCTTTGCACTATGAATCAGAATGGCAATAAAAATATGTATGAGGGCCTCGCCTCATATTTCCTCCCCGAAGGAGTTCTTAAATATTTCGAGGTGACAGACTTTGCAACACAGCGTACTCTGGACAAGGATGTTCTTTACACAACAGAGCTTCACATCTATCTGGATGAGCGCGACAATCGCACACCAGACATGAAGGATTCCGTGAGCAATGGTTTTGGGGAAGAATCATGTTTACTTGACTATCCAGCCCGAGACAAGAAGGCGGTACTTCACATACGAAGAAGGCGTTGGACAATGCCGGATGGCACAACAAGAAGTGTTGACCTTGACAAGGAGTTTGAACTGAAGCATAAGGGCACTCGATACGCGAAGGACTTCGCGCTTTTTTTAAAGAGGGCGAATGGACTCTGAGACGATAACCGCTCGTCAGATTGGTTATACGTACATGATTAACAGCTCCACGTTTGCCAAAAGATACAAGGACGCCCTGAGTAACTTCGAGACGTGGGAGCAGAAGGATCACGCATCCAAGTGGATTCTTATTCCGCAAAACGTAGGTAAGGAGCAAGGCATAGACGAGACCTCCCTCCAGGGCGAACTGTACACTATCGTTCACAACAAGGATGCCCATGGTCGCAAGGGTGCAATCATAGCAGTAGTCAAGGGAACGAATCCTGCTGACGTACTGAAGGTTCTCATGCAACTACCTGCAGATAAGCGTGAAATGGTTGAGAATATCACGATGGATCTCTCAGATTGCATGCGTGTCATAGCCCGAGAGGCATTCCCTAAAGCCACAGTCATACGTGACTGCTTCCATGTCGTAAAACGCGGTGGAGAGGGCTGCGAAGAGATACGCCTGCGCCTGAAACGAAAAGCCGTAAAGGAGGCGAACAGACAGAAGGCAGAGTTTCGCAAATACCTCGAAAATCTGGCAGCGCAGAGAAAGGCTTACCGCGAGCGAATGAGGAAAAGGCATGGGAAGAACTGGAAGAAGAGCAAGCGCGGAAGAAAGCCTATGAGGCTGAACACTCGCTTTGAACCCAAAAGGCTTGAAAATGGCGAGACTCTTGTAGAGGCACAGACACGATGTCGCAAGCAATTGTCCATGAGCCGAGAGAAGTGGAGCGCAACGCAGAAAAAGCGTGCGAAGATACTTTTCGCACTCTACCCAAAACTTGAAGAAGCATACAATCTGATCAACTCCCTTAGAGCCATATTCAGAAACAAGAAACTCACAAAGGAGACTGCCAAACAGAATTTCAAGGGGTGGTATGAGAAAGTGGCTTCCTGCACTCTGCGTGAAATCAAGTCCGTACGCGATACCATCAGATTCTATGAGGATGAAATCCTGAACTACTTTGACGGACGTAAGACTAACGCTTCAGCTGAATCGTTGAACTCAAAGATCAAATGCTTTCGTGCACAAGTAAAAGGAGTCATAGACATACCATTCTTCATGTATCGTTTAGCAACAGTTTTGGGTTAGCATCTGCACGGCCTACTCCACAGGGTTTGTCGGGTGCGCCNNNNTGGCGCACCCGACAAACCCTGTGGAGGGCTGTGCAGATGCTAACCCAAAAACTGAGTTGCCAAACGATACATGATTGCCCAAAAGTAGTACCTTTGCACTATGAATCAGAATGGCAATAAAAATATGTATGAGGGCCTCGCCTCATATTTCCTCCCCGAAGGAGTTCTTAAATATTTCGAGGTGACAGACTTTGCAACACAGCGTACTCTGGACAAGGATGTTCTTTACACAACAGAGCTTCACATCTATCTGGATGAGCGCGACAATCGCACACCAGACATGAAGGATTCCGTGAGCAATGGTTTTGGGGAAGAATCATGTTTACTTGACTATCCAGCCCGAGACAAGAAGGCGGTACTTCACATACGAAGAAGGCGTTGGACAATGCCGGATGGCACAACAAGAAGTGTTGACCTTGACAAGGAGTTTGAACTGAAGCATAAGGGCACTCGATACGCGAAGGACTTCGCGCTTTTTTTAAAGAGGGCGAATGGACTCTGAGACGATAACCGCTCGTCAGATTGGTTATACGTACATGATTAACAGCTCCACGTTTGCCAAAAGATACAAGGACGCCCTGAGTAACTTCGAGACGTGGGAGCAGAAGGATCACGCATCCAAGTGGATTCTTATTCCGCAAAACGTAGGTAAGGAGCAAGGCATAGACGAGACCTCCCTCCAGGGCGAACTGTACACTATCGTTCACAACAAGGATGCCCATGGTCGCAAGGGTGCAATCATAGCAGTAGTCAAGGGAACGAATCCTGCTGACGTACTGAAGGTTCTCATGCAACTACCTGCAGATAAGCGTGAAATGGTTGAGAATATCACGATGGATCTCTCAGATTGCATGCGTGTCATAGCCCGAGAGGCATTCCCTAAAGCCACAGTCATACGTGACTGCTTCCATGTCGTAAAACGCGGTGGAGAGGGCTGCGAAGAGATACGCCTGCGCCTGAAACGAAAAGCCGTAAAGGAGGCGAACAGACAGAAGGCAGAGTTTCGCAAATACCTCGAAAATCTGGCAGCGCAGAGAAAGGCTTACCGCGAGCGAATGAGGAAAAGGCATGGGAAGAACTGGAAGAAGAGCAAGCGCGGAAGAAAGCCTATGAGGCTGAACACTCGCTTTGAACCCAAAAGGCTTGAAAATGGCGAGACTCTTGTAGAGGCACAGACACGATGTCGCAAGCAATTGTCCATGAGCCGAGAGAAGTGGAGCGCAACGCAGAAAAAGCGTGCGAAGATACTTTTCGCACTCTACCCAAAACTTGAAGAAGCATACAATCTGATCAACTCCCTTAGAGCCATATTCAGAAACAAGAAACTCACAAAGGAGACTGCCAAACAGAATTTCAAGGGGTGGTATGAGAAAGTGGCTTCCTGCACTCTGCGTGAAATCAAGTCCGTACGCGATACCATCAGATTCTATGAGGATGAAATCCTGAACTACTTTGACGGACGTAAGACTAACGCTTCAGCTGAATCGTTGAACTCAAAGATCAAATGCTTTCGTGCACAAGTAAAAGGAGTCATAGACATACCATTCTTCATGTATCGTTTAGCAACAGTTTTGGGTTAGCATCTGCACGGCCTACTCCACAGGGTTTGTCGGGTGCGCCCATATGATAAAATTAAATTAGTAACAATCAAATTCCGCCTGTGTAACCTTATAGAACAAACAGAAAAAACTATAACATTTACCTTGTACTTATTTTCTCCACCACCCTCTCAGCCCACTTCAAGTTCACCGCATTCTTATCACCAGCCTCGGCGCGCTTGTATATCCATACTGCCTCGGCACCAGTTTACTGGGTGTAAGCCTTGATCACGTCGTGCGTGCCACCGCGCGAACGAGCAGCGGTGATGGCGATGTCGCATGGGTGGGACTTGAAATATGATACGTTGGCGCGCAACTCGGCAGCATTGTCACCTTTGGTGGCAACGGCTATGATGAGGTCGTTGTAATGGCAAATGGTCTGCGCGTCGCTGGTGGTGTATGATATGGGCTCGCCGTTGAGTATGTCAATGACCATGGTCTTGCCAAGATTGCCATGATGTAAAGCACGATAATCTTGTGGGGGGCATGATTATTGTACTGATTGAGAACTTATATCATTCGCAAAAAAATGAGTAACAAACCTATAGATGCTCTAAAGCCAAGGCCCTTACGAACTTTTATCTGTTGCTTTTGTTTTGGAGAATTCCTATATCTAAAACTCCGCATTCCACCACTTTGCAGGATTATTATCCACTATTTTTCGCTGATATCCCTGCTTAAATAGGCACAATAACAAAAACAACGCATTACGTTTCTCACTTAAGGTTGCAATTCGCTTCAAATTATGATAAAAAGTACCTTTTTTGATTATTACGCAACAGGTCGAAGTCTTTTTTACCTTTGATGTCAATATGGCTCGATCAACATCTGTCAAATCGCATTTGGATTGTTGTATAAGATCCAATAAATGTTCCCAAAAACACTCTTGTTCCGTACTGTTTAACTTCGTGAAAACATTAAATGTTTTTTCCAATGAATAGACTCCACGTGCATACGATATAATTATTTTGAAACTTGAGCTATACATTACCAAGCAATTTGTTTAGCAACAGAGATGGCGAAATTATGATGTAAGGTCTTGATCTATCCAAAGGCAATCGTACAATATCTATATTTCTATTAGGTCTGTCAGAATCCTTTGCACCTGGTATAGAGTTCTTTATTTTCTTCCACTTCTTATTGTTCAACCCCTCAATTATATAATCCCAATCAGAAGTCAAAGTGGCGGTTCCATTTGCATGACTTCCAATCACAATAATGTTGCATTTAATACGGCTTGCTGCATTATAAATTCGAATTATCTCCATACGGCTGACGCCATATCGTGTTATTTCATAGCTAGAAGTAGGTTGAAAAGTGTAGCGAACAAACTTAATATTGCATTCGTCGAAATACTTAGCATTATCAAAAGATGAAAACGAATTTTAGCGACATAAAATAGGTCCGTGATTCTTATTTCATCTTTATATAAGTTCGCATATTCTTTGCCGAATAGTGTCTGTAATCCGTTATAGCTACTGTGTGAAACTGAATCCATTTTTATTTTATCATTCAGTCGTGGATTTGAAGTGTTGCTGCCCCCCATCATTTAAGATCTTGACTATCCGCTCGCATGCATAGCCATCTCCGTAAGGGTTGACAGCCTTTGACATTTTGTTATATGCATCAGCATCGTCAAGCAGTGTGCTTACTTCATCAATAATTCTGTTATAGTCCGTACCTACAAGATGAACTGTGCCGCTTGATAAAGCCTCAGGACGTTCTGTCGTATCGCGCATAACAAGTACTGGCTTGCCAAGGCCTGGAGCCTCTTCCTGTATACCGCCTGAGTCGGTAAGTACGATCGCGGACTTCTCCATTAGATATACGAATTCCAAATATTCCAGTGGCTCAATGAAGAACATATTACCAAGATTGCTCAAATTCTCACCAAATACTTCATGAATAGGTTTGCGCACATTCGGATTTAGATGCATAGGATAAACGAAATCTACATCTGGATATTTACTTTTAAGGTCGCGTATGGCTGTAACCATGTGTATAAACCCCGTGCCAAAGTTCTCACGTCGATGCCCTGTAATAAGCACAAGTCTTTTGCCATTTTTAAGCCTTGTGATGTCGTATCCAGCTGTTGCGAGTTTTTCTGTTTGTTTTGCCGCAAGTGCCTTGTCACCCTTCAATTTTTTCACAACCATATGAAGCGCATCAATAACGGTATTCCCAGTAACATATATTTTGCCTTGTATCTTTTCCTCTATAAGATTTTTCTCTGACAAAGGAGTCGGTGAGAAATTATAAGTTGCGATACGTCCTGTTATCTGACGGTTCATCTCCTCTGGCCACGGGCTATATATATTATGAGTTCGGAGTCCAGCTTCAACATGACCAACAGGGATTTGCTGATAGAAGGCCGCAAGCGCAGCTGCTGTAGATGTGGTTGTGTCACCATGCACTAATACAACATCAGGTTTACACTCTTTGAAAACATCACGCATACCAGTAAGGACACGTGCTGTGACGTCCGTAAGGTCTTGTCCCTGCTTCATGATGTTTAGGTCATAGTCAGGCTCCACGCCAAAGATGCTCAATACTTGATCGAGCATTTCACGATGCTGCCCGGTCACGCATACCACAGTGTTGAATTTATCCGTGTACTTCTGGAACTCCTTTACAAGAGGACACATCTTTATTGCTTCAGGCCTCGTGCCAAAGACCAACATTATTGTTTTCATGCTCATTATATTTTCCTGTTACGACATTCTAAAAGTGCAGTGTCTAATTATAATAGTTATTCTTTAGTAGCCGTTGGTGGTATCGAACCACAAGCATATAAACTTTACACCAGTACAACGGCTTTCCAATAGTATTAAATATGCTCCTCTACTCCTCGGAAGTGTACATTTAATTCATGTAGGTGTTCCAAAAGAGTGCCGAGCGGGGTACCTTCTGTCATTTTTGCGAAGGCATTGACATCTTTGGGGAAGCATTTACCTCCATAGCCAAATTTGCCATCAGGGCCTGGCACGTAGGTGTGTGTGTCGTTGATATAGCCAGAGAGAAGTATGCCTGTATGCACTTTGCGCCAATCAGCTCCCATCTGTTCGCAATATTCGCGGCAAGCATTGAAGTATGTCACCTTGTATGCACCAAATACATTGTGCATATATTTTGTCAATTCTGCCTCTAAGGGTGTCATAACAGTGAATTTCTTGCCAACAAAAATTTTGGTAAGTAGTTCGTGTGCACCCGTGAACACCATGGTCTGTTTTCTAAAGTCCTCAAGGAACGTACGTTCTGTTAAGAACTCGGGCATATAACATACTTGATGCTTCGTTTCACGAGAAAGTCGCTCACTCGTACCTGGGAGAATTGTGGTTCTTACAAAGACTGGTACGTTTGGCAAATTTGTTATCAGCTCTTTCATCAGAGACAAATCCTGTGTACCGTCATCTTCGGTCGGTACATGAATTTGTAGGAAAGCTATGTCTATGTTGCTTAAGTCATCATTGTACCCCTTGGGAGGGTCGCTAATGAATAGTTTGCAGTCTGGATTGTTATGTTCTAGCCAATCCTTTAGGGCGCCACCGACAAAGCCGCACCCAATAATTCCAACGTTGATCATATTAAAATGTTTTTATAATGTTGCCTTTATGTTTCGAACGATCCTTTATAAGGATGAAGCATCTATGAAGAATGTAAGCGAATACAAAATTTGGTTATATTAAAATGCTGCTAAGGGAAAGCATACTTATATGCAGATAACAGTTGCTGTTAGGCGCGTGATTGAGTAAAACGTAGCCTGACACACAGCCAACCGAGGGTCGCGGCAGGGGATGCTACGACCTGTTAATAACCCATTGACGGAATTCTTGGTTGACAAGTAAGCAAGTAGACTGGTTAACAAGTAGGCAAGTTGATAAGCTTAAAAGAATTTGGCAAACTTACCTGTTAACCCGTTAACTTGTTAACTTGTTTACAAGTCCCGTCAACGCATTAAATGGAAAGGAATAAATGTGTGTGTTGAAAAAAGTATGCTTGGTTAGGCTGGGTATGAAAAAGAACAGAATGATGAAACATTCTGTGTGTGAATCTTCTTTTTGGAAAAAAGGCGAAAGGCCTTAAGGGTTTTGTAATGCCAGCACCCAATACCCACATCGGTTGACCAGCTCGTCGTATTCCGCCTCGCGGAGTTGGCGGGTGGGGCTGTTGGCGGGCAACTGCGCTATAAGGGTGCTGATGGCCTGCATGACGCGGGACGTGGCTGCGGTGACGGGCTCGAGTTCGGTGCTGAAACGGGGGAGGAGTGGCGCGTAATAATAGTCGGACTCCTCTACCATGAAGTGAAGCATCTCGTAGACCTCGGCAGGGTCAATTTTGCCCTGTGCCGTGTCGGCAAGCAGCTGCTGGCGCAGCAGGTCGATGCTCTCGGCTTGGGCTGCTGCCTCGTGCTGCGTGCGCACGGGGTGAAAATAATGGTCGATAAAGGCGTTGCGCTCGTGCAGGGCACGGGGATAGCGTGCGGCGCCCTCATGGCGTGTAGCGGCCTCGTGCTTGCCCACCTCCTCAAAGCGTTCGGCGTGCACCCCCGACAGGGCTATGCTCATGCCGCCAACCTGCATTACCAGACGGCGGTCGCGTGAAATGCGTATGACGTAGCCCTCAATGCCTGCAAAGGGGCCTGAGGTGATGCGCAGCAGGGTGCGGTTTTGGGCATAATAATGAAAGGGGTGGAGCAGAAAACGAATGCGCTCGGGGTCGGCTTGGGCTATGCGCATGAAGGGTGTCATCTGGCTGTGGGGTATGATGGCCACACGGCCGTTGCTGCAGTCCTTGCACAGGTGGTAGGGCGGCAGGTTGTTGTCGAGGTAGAGCTGGGTGTCGGCCGGGGTGCCTTGTAAAAACACAAGGCCGCTCACCGTGGGCACCGACAGGGAGCGGGCGCCTCCAGTGCCGTCTTTGTGGCGCGGCACGTATTTAATGCTTTTGTGTATGAAGTAGGGGCGTCCGTCGTGGCGCAGTTGTTCCTCAACAGCCCGCACCCGTTGGTTGTGTACAAAAATATAGCACCAACCTGTGGCCGGTGCATTGTCGTGGTGGAGTGGTGAACTCGATTTGGTGTACGGTTTTATTGCCGGACCTGCTTGTGGGGCTGGTTCGGCGTGCTGTTTGCCTTGCAATGTGCGCGTTTTGCCATCAAGACGGCAATAGTGCGTTTGCGGGGCGGCAGAAAGAGAATTCGTACTATCCAGTGTCATAAACTCTCTTCTACATTATGTTGTCAGCTGTGGCTGGGCAGAGGTTGGCTGCATGTGCAATCTCTGTAGTCCTATACGCATAGGCCCTGTCACTTGCCACTGGCGTTGACGCTTGGTGCGCAGCAGCCAGTTTTGCAACATTATTGTTCATAGTCTGCTTGCCATTTTGGGTATGAATGATTGGCAAATATCTCTATCAGTTCGTGTATGTTTTCTATTATAAACACGACCTATGGCACAAAGGTAGTGTTTTTCTTGCAATTAGGACACTTTTACACTGCAAATATTCTGCTTATGTACGCTTTATATCTGTCTTTGGCACAGTTAAGGTGTTCGGAAATGGCTGGTTATCAGGTGTGTTGCGAAAAATATGCCTGTTTTATAATGTTAAAGTCATAATGATAAGAGGCTTCAAGCTTCGGATTTAACAAGGGCGGGCTGAAAGCCCAATGGAGCACATAGCCCAGGGCAAGCGAAGCGACACCCTGGGGCATCCGCATAGTAGAGTCTCCGCGCCCTGTAAGGGCAAAAGCTTTAACCCTTTATGTTGTTATTTTTACTTGATAGCTGATTTAGCGGTCTTAAAGAGGAACATCGTATGTATATTTTGTTCAACACCTGTGCCATGTCCTAAAGCTTTTGCCCTTACAGGGCACGACTACTCCAACACGCGATACCCAGGGTGTCGCTTCGCTTGCCCTGAGCTAAGTGCTCCATTGGGCTTTTATTGACATCATCGGCTGCGGCTCAGCAATTCAAGCAAGCTTGATTGCATTCGCCTTGCACGATGATTCAGCCCGCCCTTGCTAAATCCGAAACTTGAGTAAGAGGCTTAAAAACCTTGGCAGACTTACCTGTAAACCTGTCAACCTGGTCAACTTGTTTACTAATTCCACCAGCTCTTCTGTATCCCGCGTTAGCGGCCCAAGAGCGGAGAACTCTTAAAGGTTCGTCGCACCCAAAATAGGGTGAGCCTGAAAAAACGCCATAAAAATTTGGGCAAACACCTCCTTTCACCTTAACTTTACAAAACCAAAAGTCCCCATGACGCTTAACAGTAAGAGCGTGGGGCGTAGTAAACATTTCAACTTTCGGATTCAGCTCCTTCAAGTTAAAACCGGAACTTGAGTAAACACATATAAATATGCGCCAATTCAAAGATATACGTATTGCTGTGGCTGGCACAGGCTACGTGGGCCTGAGCATAGCCACCCTGCTGTCGCAGCATCATCACGTGACAGCCGTTGACGTGGTGCCCGAAAAGGTGGAAAAACTCAACCGCCACGTCTCGCCCATACAGGACGACTACATTGAAAAATATCTGGCCGAAAAGCCGCTCGACCTCACCGCCACCCTCGACGGCCGCGCAGCCTATGCCGACGCCGACTTTGTGGTGATAGCCGCCCCCACCAACTACGACCCTGTAAAAAACTACTTCGACACCAGCCATGTGGAGGAGGTTATCGACCTCGTGCTTGAGGTCAACCCCCAGGCCGTGATGGTGATAAAGAGCACCATACCCGTGGGCTACACCCGCAACCTCTACCTCAAGTATGCGCAGCGGGGCGTCAAGCAGTTCAACCTGCTCTTTTCGCCCGAATTCCTGCGCGAGAGCAAGGCCCTCTACGACAATCTCTATCCCAGCCGCATCATCGTGGGCTACCCCAAGATAATTGACACCCACGAGTTTGAGGCCGAAAACCGTGCCATCGAGTCGGTGACCGATGTAGAGGCCATGCACCAGGCCGCCCGCACCTTTGCCGCCCTGTTGCAGGAGGGCGCCATAAAGGAGAACATCGACACCCTGTTTATGGGCATGAAGGAGGCCGAAGCTGTCAAGCTCTTTGCCAACACCTATCTGGCCCTGCGCGTGTCATACTTCAACGAGCTCGACACCTATGCCGAGATGAAGGGTCTCGACTCGCGCGCCATCATCGAGGGCGTGGGTCTCGACCCCCGCATCGGCACACACTACAACAATCCCTCGTTTGGCTACGGCGGCTACTGCCTGCCCAAGGACACCAAGCAGCTGCTTGCCAACTATCAGGACGTGCCCGAAAACCTCATCGAGGCCATTGTCGAGAGCAACCGCACCCGCAAGGACTACATAGCCGACGCCGTGCTGCACAAGGCTGGTTGGTACGACTATTCAAGCCGCAACCAGTATGGCACCGACCCCGCTTCGTGCACCATTGGTGTGTACCGTCTGACCATGAAGTCGAACTCCGACAACTTCCGCCAGTCGGCCATACAGGGCATCATGAAGCGTATCAAGGCCAAGGGTGCCGAGGTCATCATCTACGAGCCTACGCTCAACGATGGCACCACCTTCTTTGGTTCACGTGTGGTCAACGACCTGGCAGCCTTCAAGGCTCAGAGCCACGCCATCATAGCCAACCGCTACGACAGTTGCCTCGACGATGTGAAGGACAAGGTGTACACACGCGACCTGTTTAGAAGGGATTGAGAGTGAAAAGTTGTCGTGAAATTGTTTAAGTGAAATTAAAAGCGTAGCTTTACGTTCATAAAACGGAAAATGCAAAAATGGCCATGATATGACTAACAACGAATTCTGGTCTTCGGTGTCTGCTATCATTAGCAACGGCTTTAATAATGAGGATCTTGTAAAACTCGAAAACTATGCAGAGCAATTCATCAACAGACAGTTATTATTTGAACGCTACACACAAGGCGAACAGTATGGCTGCGCAGAGGGAGGTCGCCTCCATGTTATTGTCACCATACTCGCGGGAGCAGAAACTCCGGCAGATAAACTCACTGCGCCAAGGGGCAGTTTCAAAAAGATGATGTGCGTATAAACACGTCGGAACTTAAATGCAATGGGACACGTCAGTTGACTAATCATGTGAGGTTTATAGAAAGCGCATTTGAAAACCCCTAACTCAAGTTTCGGATTTAGTAAAGGCGGGCTGAAAGTCCAGTGGAGCCCATAGCCCAGGGCAAGCGAAGCGGCACCCTGGGTATTGCGTGTTGGAGCAGTCGCGCCCTGTAAGGGCAAAAGCTTTAAGACGTGGCGCAGCTGTTGAACAAAATATACATACGATGTTCCATTTTAAGACCGCTAAATCTGCTATCAAGTAAAAATAACAACATAAAGGGTTAAAGCTTTTGCCCTTACAGGGCGCGGAGACTCTACTATGCGGAAGCCCCAGGGTGTCGCTTCGCTTGCCCTGGGCTATGTGCTCCATTGGGCTTTCAGCCCGCCCTTGCTAAATCTGAAACTTGACCCCCTAAGTTTTTAGCTTAGCGGTAGTTCACTGACAAATAAAAGTCCGTACAACATACTTCTCCACCCGAGTGGCGGCAAGCGCAGAGCGATACTGCGGTGGAGAACTTCATTTAATAGCAATACAACGCATGGCTTCCGAGCATATAATATAATGTAACGGCTTGAAAGCACTTACCACATTAGTTAAACACTTATTTTATTTGAGCATACCACCTCGACCCTCGTGCAGGGCTGGGGAGGGTGCGTTGTGCTGTTTTTTTTGCTGCTGTGCGGCCTTGCCAATGATAGCATTTTATGCTTTTGCCCTTACAGGCAAGGTGTTCAAAATCGGCATCAAAAGCGAGACCGTTTTGGGGTATTCTATCCGTTGTTTCTGTTGTCTAGTAAAACGTAAACATGCGAACGGACTCAAACACTAACCCAAGTACCAAACGCTATCACCAAACGCTACCTCTAATGGGGGCGACGCGTCTCGCGGCTGCTGAAAAATGCCCGACGCGAGACGCGTCGCCCCCATTAGAGCGCAATTTCTTGGCATAACAGTTCTTCCCATAGCTTCAAATCCGCTTTTTAACCTGTCAATCTGATAGAAAACGCAAGCACTAATGGGGGCGACGCGTCTCGCGTCGGGAACTAAGGCAAAGGCTCACAAACAGACATGTAATTAGTGCTGTTTGTGAGCCTTTATTTAGTGTGTGCACATTGCAATTTTCCCGACGCGAGACGCGTCGCCCCCATTAGAGGTAGCGCTTAGAGGTAGTGCTTAGTGCTTGCGTTTGGTGCTTGCGTTTAGTGGTAGCGTTTCGCGCTTGGGGCCGTTCGCATGTTTACGTTTCAGCGGACTGCAATAATTTGTTTTTACCCACCGCCATGTTGATGGCGGCTACTTTTGGTTTTGCTCGTCCAGCACCTCGTAGCGTGAGTGCTTGCTTACATATTCGGGCACGATTTGTTTCATTTTGCGCACGGTGTCCATGTCGTTGTAGCGGGCGGCAATGTCGCGCAACTCCTCAAGCTCGCGCTCAGCCTCGTCGTACTCGTAGTTGCGCACCATGGCAATGCGTATTTTGGGGTGGAACGACGGCAGCGTGTTCTCATTCTCGTTGAGCACCTCCTCGTAGAGTTTCTCGCCCTCGCGCAGACCAGTGTACTTTATCTCCACATTGGTGGCACCGCTCAGCTTTATCATGCGCTGTGCCAGGTCGGCAATGCGCACAGGTTCGCCCATGTCGAACACAAATATCTCGCCGCCCTTGCCGTGTGTGCCAGCCTCGAGCACCAGTTTGCAAGCCTCGGGTATGAGCATGAAGTAACGTATGATTTTGGGGTGCGTCACCGTGAGCGGTCCGCCGGCAGCCAACTGCTTGCGGAAGAGGGGAATGACCGAACCATTCGAGCCGAGCACATTGCCAAAGCGTGTGGTGACAAATTGGGTGACACCCTTTATTTTGCCGTCCTTGATGGCCTTGTCAAGGCTCTGCACGTATATTTCGCAAATGCGCTTTGAGCAGCCCATCACGTTGGTAGGGTTCACAGCTTTGTCTGTCGAGATCATGACAAACTTTTTCACGCCATATTTCACGCTCAGGTCGGCTATCACCTTGGTGCCCCACACGTTGTTCTGCACGCTCTCGCTGGGGTTGTCCTCCATCATGGGCACATGCTTGTAGGCTGCTGCGTGGAACACGTAGTCGGGGCGGAACTGGTTGAAAATCTCCTCCATGCAGTCCTCCTTGCAGATGCTTGTTACCACGGTGTGAGCCACCAAATCGGGGTATTTGTTCTTCATCATCAGGCGTATGTCGTGTTGTGGCGTTTCGGCCTGGTCGATGAGCATCATTTCGGCTGGTTTGTACACGGCTATTTGTCGTACCATTTCAGAGCCTATGCTGCCTGCCGAGCCCGTGATGAGCACCTTTTTGCCGCTGAGCAGTGCGCCCACGCTCTCCATGTCCACCTGTATTTCGTCGCGTGGCAGGAGGTCCTCGATGCTCACCTCGCGCACCTGCACATTGCCCTTAGAGTCCTTGTGCTTGTTCCATTCGCGTGCGTTTTGCGTGATGTATATCTTAACACCAGCGTTGATGAGCAGGTCTTGCAGCTGCTTGTTGTTGACAAAGTCGTCGTGTTTGAGCGGACTGATGAGCACCGCTTTGATTTGCTTGTTGCGTATGACAGCTGGCAGGTTGTTGTGCGCAGAGTAGATGCGCTTGCTCATGAGGCGGGTGCGCATGTCCTTGTCGTCATCGCTGATGTATCCCTCTATCAGGAATTGCACGGGTTTGTTGTTGCGTGCGTTATTAGTCAGGGCAATGGCGCCCTCGCGTGTACCATATATGAGTGTGCTCTTGGCCGATTTGCTCACCAATGCGCTTTCGTACAACAGTTTAATTAGTATGCGCGACATGCACAGCAGCGACAGTGTGCCGATGTACACCACCAGGGTCATGCGTCCGGTAATGGCGTAGAAAGTGCTTTCGAGCGCATAGTAGCACACTGCAAAGTTGAAAGCCAGTGCCAGCACCAGCGACAGTGTTTGTGCATACATCACCTTGAGCAGGTCGATGAACTGCGAGTAGCGCAGAATGCCCGAGTAGGTGTGGAAGGCGCGGAACCCGATGAGGTTGAACAGTGCAAATATCAGGAAGGTGTGCAGCAGCGTGCTCCAATGGGCCATCATCTCGCTTGCGGGGTGTCGCAGCCACATGACAAACAGTCCGCCAAAGAAGCAAGCGGCCAAGTCGAACAATATGATGCACCAATAGGGCAGGGCATTGCGCCCGAAGTACCAATTGAATATCTTGTTGACTATTTTCATAATTAGAGAGTACTTCCTATAGTTTTTTCGATTATAATTATATATAGTTCGTGTTTGTGCGTCGGTCGTGTGGTTCCATACATATTGGCCGGCCGACTGTTTGTTTGGTGTGTCATTGTTGTGACATTTAATGGTTTTGTGCAATCGTGTAAAAGCTATCCAGCACGCGGCACATTGTTTCCAAAATTCTCCAAAGCCTTTATTTGCTCGGCTTGTGCTGTATACCATGTATTGGCACAAGTGGCAAGTGATTGCAAATTTACAAATAATTAGTTTGTGAACAAGTGTGAGAGGATAAATTTGTGAAAGAAAAAGTGCAATTAGTGTGGTAATGTGACACGCCGTACCATTGCTTGTTTGTTGCTTGGTGCGTTGGCTGCTAACGCGGGAAACAGAAGAACATAAGGACATAAGGACATAAGATATAGCGTTTGTGCTTGCCGCTTACCGCGGGAACATAAGAACATAAGTTTGCATAAGATACACATAAGGCCGCTGCGCGGCTGACGGCCACGGACTATCGTCCGGGTGGCCTCAAGAAACATAAGGGCTGGCGCCGTAGCGTGGATTGGTTGGCCGCTAACGCGGTAACATAAGAATATTACCGCATTAGCATATTGGTACAATATTACCATATTGTTTTTTTGTTCTTTCCTACATCTTACACTTTTTGGGTATAACAGGTTGAAAATCATGCAGTTGTGCAGTGTAGGTTGTATTGATTTTTACCTACACTGCCGTCTGCACAATCGGTTGCTTGCACAAGGTGGAAAAAGCGGTACGTACCGATATTTCAGTGGGTTGTGGCAGGTCGTTTTTTGGTTTGTAAGAGCGCGTTTTAATGTTTACGGGAGGGCGGAATTTCTGTTGCTCTGACAGAAATTCCGCCCTCCCGTTAGCGTTGCGCGTAGTGGTTGTGGCGCGATTGTGTGGTAGTACAAGCCTGTGTGCCGGTGGTGTGCAAGCAGTGTGCAGACAAGTGCAGGCATGGTGTAATAGTGTAGGCTTTTTTTTGATGGATCCTACACTGCTGAAACGTTTGAAAATCAGTGGGCTTTTTGCCAAAAGTGTAAGATGCAGGCAAAACGGCAAATAGTAAATTGTATGTAGTGGCGCTTGCACAAATTTGTCTGCACTCGCCTTAATATTCGTTTGCGCTCACGTCACCCATGTTACAACCGTTCCAGGGCCTTCCGTGCACACTCATAGCCCTCCTCATACAGGGCGTTAAGTTTGTCCAGATTGTTTTCAAGACGCCCCACCTCGACAGGGCGTTGCGGCCTGATGGACAATATGCGGCCCTCGTCCTCGAGGCGCTCCACCAGTTCGAGCTGGGCATTATATATGGCATGGCGCTTGCTCAGCAACAGACGCAGGCGCGGAAAACGGCGGTAAATATATTTCGGAATTTTGATGTCGCGACTCGTTTCGCGGTAGCCGCGGTTGCGTGTGAGCACCACCACGTTGAAATCGTGCCCCGTGTTGATGGCGCGCTCCACTGGTATGGAGTCGGCAATGCCGCCGTCGAGCATGGGCTGGTGGTTAATCCACACAATGGGGCAGACATAAGGCAGCGACGACGAAGCCTTGGCAATGTTGAGCAGACGGTCGGGGTCGGTGCGCTCCGTAAGGTAGCATGCCTTGCCCGTCAGGCAGTTGGTGGTGACCATCTCAAATGTCATGGGATTGGCAAAACAGGCATCGTAGTCGAAAGGCAATATCTCGTTGGGCACGGTGTCGTACAGAAACTTGCGGTCGAGAATGCAGTGCTGTGTCCACAAATACTTCATGCCAATGTACCGGTGCTTTTCAAGCATGTCGATATTCGTCGCCTTGGCACGACCGCGCTGCCGGCTCAGATACGACAGACCGTTGCACGCTCCCGCCGAAACGCCCACGCCATAATTAAAGGTGATATTATTGTCGAGAAAATAGTCGAGCACGCCGTCGGTAAACACGCCACGCATGCCTCCGCCCTCAAGCACTAGTCCGGTATTTGTGTCAAATGTCATGGTTTTGTAGCTTAAAACACACTATTTATTATTTATTTAGGGCAAAGATACGCGATTGTGAAAGAAAAGCAGTACTTTTGCCCATATAAATAAAGTGAAAGCGTGCCATTACGACGCACCATGTCACACATTATAATTAAAGACCGGTGGCGGATTTTTGGGTTGTCAACTTGTTAAGCTGTTACTCCGTTAACCAAGAACACCGTCATCGCGTAATAATATAAGGAACAAGCAATATGTTATTTTCAAAAGAGACCTACGTGGAACGCCGCCGCAAGTTGCGCGAGCTGGTAGGCAGCGGCCTGATTGTGCTGTTTGGCAATAACGACAGCCCCAATAACTATCCCTCAAACGTGTACAAGTTCCGTCAGGACAGTGCATTCCTCTACTTCTTTGGCCAGCACCGCAATGGGCTTGTGGGCGTGATAGATGCCGACTCGGGCAACGAAGTGCTGATAGGCGACGACATAGACATCGACGACATTGTGTGGTATGGTTCAGTCACCTCGGTGGCCCAAATGGCCGAGGAATGTGGCGTGGGCGCCTCAGCCCCTATGACACGTTTGGCCCAGATGGTAGAACACGCTGTGACTGACGGCCGCAAGGTGCACTACCTGCCGCCCTACCGTCACGACACCATGATACAGATAATGGACTTGCTCGGCACCCACCCCTCGCAGCAGCGTGAGGGCGCCTCGCTCAGCTTGATAAAGGCGGTTGTAAAATTGCGCTCTATCAAGAGTGAGGAGGAGATTGCGGAGCTTGAACGTGCCTCGGTCATTGGCTACAAGATGCACACCACGGCCATGCGCTTGGCGCGTCCGGGTGTGACGGAGCAGTACATTGGCGGTGTGCTCGACGGCATTGCCTCAAGTTATGGCGCACAGGTGTCGTTTCCGAGCATTGTGTCGATGCATGGCGAAATATTGCATGGCTACCCCTCGCCCCGCGCACTCGAGGCCGGACGCTTGCTGCTGGTTGATGCCGGTGCCGAAACCAATGAGAATTATTGCTCAGACCACACCCGCACCACCCCTATCAGCGGCAAGTTTACCACCAAGCAAAAGGAGATATACGACATTGTGGCCGACTGTCACGACCTGGCTTTGAGCCATGCCCGTCCTGGTGTGCGCTGGTGGGACGTGCACATGGCAGTGTGCGCCCTTATGACCGACCGCCTCAAGGAACTCGGCTTGATGAAGGGTGACACCGAGGAGGCTGTGCGTGCCGGTGCCCATGCCTTGTTCCTGCCCCACGGCCTTGGCCACATGATGGGCATGGACGTGCACGACATGGAGGGCCTCGGACAGGTGTATGTAGGTTTTGACGACGAGACACGTCCCTCAAGCCAGTTTGGCACCAACGCCCTGCGCTTTGGCCGCCGCCTTGAGGCCGGACACGTGGTGACCGACGAACCGGGCATCTACTTTATACCCGACCTCATTGACGATTGGCAGAAGAAGGGTATCAACGCCCAATACCTCAACTTTGACAAGATTAACGCATACCGCGACTTTGGCGGCATTCGCATCGAGGACGATGTGCTTATCACTCCCGATGGCTGCCGTTTCCTTGGAAAGGACCGCATTCCGTACCACACGGCTGATGTGGAGCGCTATGTTGAGGAACACCGCGAGGAGAGTCCGGTGATTTATTGAATTTACTTATCAAACAAATAACACAAACCAACAAGTAATGAAGAAGACTATCCTTATTGCAGTAGCTGCACTCTGCCTGCTGCCAGGAAGCCTCGCAGCACGCAAGAAAGCGTCTGCGACAAAGAAAGCCGACGAGATCACTTTTACCACAATCAAGGCTAATCCTATCACTTCTATTAAAGACCAGAACCAGAGCGGTACCTGCTGGGCCTACTCTTCGCTGGGCTTTTTCGAGGCCGAACTCTTGCGCATGGGCAAGGGCACACACGACCTTTGCGAGTCGTTCCTCGTATATAATACATATATGGACCGTGCCGACAAGGCTGTGCGCACACATGGCGATGTGAGTTTCTCACAGGGCGGTTCGTTCTACGATGCCGTTTATTGTATGAAGAACTATGGTATGGTGCCGCAGTCGGCCATGCCTGCTCCTGGCACGCTCTATGGCGACAGCCTCTTCAACTTCAACCAGCTCGATGCTGTGACCAGCGCTTATGTGGGTGCCATTGCTAAGGGTAAGCAGAACAAGATTTCGCTCTCTTGGAAGAAGGATCTCTCAAACATTTACAAGAATTACTTTGGCGAACTGCCTACCGAGGTGAAGGCTGAGGACGGCAAAACTTATACGCCGAAGACTTATGTGACAGATTACCTCGGCCTTAACATGGACGACTATGTGTCACTCACTTCGTACAATCACCACCCCTTCTACAGCAAGTTTATCCTCGAAATTCAGGATAACTGGCGTTGGGCCGAAAGCTATAACTTGCCTCTCGACGAGTTTATGCAGGTGATGGACAGCGCTGTGGTTAACGGCTACACCTTTGCATGGGGTGCCGACGTAACTGAGGAGTACTTTGGCCGTCGCAATGGCAAGGACTACGCTTATGTGCCCAAGGACCTCAAGGTGCGCGACCTCACTGGTTCGGACGCAGCCCGCTGGGGTGGCACTATCGGTACTAACAATGTACAGGTGCCCTCAAACGACGAGTTGACTATCACACAGGATCTCCGTCAGCAGGGTTACGACAACTGGGAAACTACCGACGACCACGGCATGGTTATCTATGGTTTGGCCAAGGATAACAAGGGCCGCGAGTACTTTATGGTTAAGAACTCATGGGGCGACTATGGTAAATACCATGGCATGTTCTATGCCTCAAAGGCTTATGTGGCTTACAAGACCATGAATATTCTTATCAACAAGAAGGCTATCCCTGCCGCTATTGCCAAGAAGCTGGGCTTGTAATAAGGGCTGATATGTTAACGGGCTGACGCCGTAGTGTTGCGAGTAGTAACGCTACGGCGTCAGTTTGTTTGCACATCTGCGCATTTGCGCATTTGCAAGCATTGCTTGCACGGCCGCTAACGCGGGAAGCATAAGGACAGAAGAACAAAAGAACAGAAGATGTATCGTTTGTGTTAGCCGCTTACCGCGGGAACATAAGAACATAGGTTTACATAAGAAACACATAAGGCCGCTGCGCGGCTGACGGCCACGGACTAACGTCCGAGTGGCCTCAAAAGACATAAGGGCTGACGCCGTAGCGTGGCTTGTTAGTTGCTTGGCGTGTTGGCCGCTTACCGCGGGAACATAAGAACACAAGTTTACATAAGGATACAAAGCCGTAGCGAGTGCGTCCGTGCTTTAACAAACATTGTTACCACATTGTTACTGATTTATAGGCGTTTGCTGTCCTTTTGTGCCAAATAATGCTTAACTTTGCACGCTTGGTAAGGCGCATGTGCGCCAACTACACATTTCGATCAATCAAAACAGAAGAAGTATATATCACACTACGATGAACAAGAAGTTGTTTTTTGCCGCAGCCATGGCCTTGATGTGCGCCAATGCCTCGGCACAGCAAGTGAAAGTGTATGACACTGGCCGCAAATGGAACCAGGAGTTTGATGCGCTCATTCAAGGACAAAACATCAAGCGTGTGGCAGCACGTGGCTTGCAAGCTGTTACCCCCGACAGCCTGCTGCGCATCAACGTGAGCACTGCCGAAAATGCTGCCGGTGACGTGGCCGACTTTATAAAGCAAGCCGGCTACGAGGCTGAGGCTGCTACCGACCAGCTGGTAGTGGCCAACATTCCCGCAAGTTTCATTCCCACGCTCGCTGCGCAGCGTGACGTGCTCTATGTCAACAAGACGCGCCAGTTGCGTGCATTGATGAACAATGTGCGCCCCGAGACGGGTGTGACCAAGTTGCAAGAAGGCACGGGCCTCGACACCCCCTACGATGGCACCGGTGTGCTGATAGGCGTGATAGACCAAGGTTTTGAATACAAACATGTAGCCTTTGCCGGCCGCAGCAAAAAGTGGGGTAGCTCCACCGCCAGCGGTGCGTTGTCGGGCAGTGCCCCTGCAGCCGACAATACCGATGAAGTGGGACACGCCACACACGTGACCAATATAGCTGCGGGCAACAAGGTGGACGGCAGCGACTACTATGGCGTGGCCACCGGCTCAGAGTTGCTCATGATGAAGTCGGACTTCAACGACGGCACCGTGCTGTTGCAAGCCTCTGCCATCAAGAAGTATGCCGAAGATAATGGCATGCCTTGGGTGCTCAACATGAGTTTCGGTTCGAACCTGGGGCCGCACGATGGCTCTACCGACTATGACCAAAACATGGACAAGCTCTGTGGTAAGGGTGCCATCATGGTGGCAGCCATGGGCAACAGCGGTGGCGAGAAAATGCACTGCACCTATACCTTTGAGTCGGACAGCACCATATATATATATATGAAGCCCGAAAGCGGCAACACCAATCAAGCTGTGGTGTCGGAAGTGTGGGGCAATAGCAACAGCGGTGAGAAGAACCTCACCATCACCCCCGTGCTTGTGTCGGGCAGCACCATGTACACCCCGACTTCGGCCCAGCTGCGTCAGGCAGGCTTTACCACCACGGGCGGCATCAACCCCTACAACAACCGCCAGTATTACTCATTGGCAGGTGTTGTTACCGATTTGGCATCAGCTGTATCGGCCAGGAACGGCAGTCTGTTGTGGAAAGTTACAGGTAAAAAAGGCGAAACCATTCACGCATGGGTTGAGCCAGATCAATATCCTTGCTCCTTTACGCGCAAGACATTCACCATCACCAAGCCCACACCTGTAAGCTTTACTACGCTTGCTGGCGATGACAACTACATTGTGGGCGAAGGTGCAGCCTCTGTGCCCCAGGCCATAGCCGTCGCTTCGTACAACGCTGCAAGCAGTTGGACCTCGTTGAACGGTAATAGCTATAACTATACAGCCTCTATTGGCACAGCCAAGGCCATGAGCTACTTCTCGAGCAAAGGCCCGTGGCTGGGCAAGGCTAACAAGCCTACCATTGCCGCTCCTGGTGGTTGCATCACCTCAGCCTATTCTAAAAAGTCGCAGAATTTCAGTGCCACGAAGGCAGAACTGGTGCAGGATGTCAAGGTTAATGGTCAGCACTATTACTATGGTGTGATGAACGGTACTTCAATGGCCACCCCGGTTGTGACGGGTATCATAGCCTTGTGGTTGCAGGCCAACCCCGATTTGACCCCGGCCGACATTGTGCGCATCATGCAAAAAACTGGTCGTCACGACAGCTACACTGGCAGTCGCAATCCCGACGAGTGGAGTCCCTCATGGGGCTATGGCAAGATTGACGCCTACGAGGGTTTGAAGGAGGCCATCAATTTGCGCACAGCCATTAACGAGACGATGAACACTGCCGCTCCGGTAACTCTGAAAAAGGACAATGACAGCTGGAAGGTTCTCTTCAACAACGATGAGTCGTATGCCGACATCCAGGTAGTGTCGTTGGGCGGTCAGACTGTCAGCCATGCTCACCTTAATGCCCCCCGTCACGGACAAGAGCACGTTGTGAGTTTGCAGGGCCTGACACCGGGTGTCTATATCTTCCGCATCAACACTACTGCCAGCAGTTTGACACGCAAGGTGGTGGTGAGATAATGTGTTAATGAGATAATGTGCTGACGCCTTAGTATTGCTATAAATATATAACAACGCTAAGGCGTCAGCACATTAGCATAACAGCATATCAGCTCGCGTAAGCGGGCATATTTTTCATTTTATTCATTCTATATTATGTACAACTCAACCAAGAAAGCGCAAGTTGCTACGTTCAGCCAATTCAGCCGCAAGGGCTGGAGCCTGTTCAGTTGCCTGCACCGCGAGGTGCGCATCGGTGTGTTGGGCGTAGCCACTTTGGCCAGCGCCACACCGCGACTCATGGCCGCCACTCCGGCACAAGCCGAAGGCAGCATGCAGACAGGCATTGCCACCCACGCCGACACCCTGGCACTGGGCGAGGCCAACGTATCAGCCTCACGCGCTCCAATGGCCGCCAATGTGGCCGCACGACAAGTGTTGACGTTGACGCACGACGACCTCGCGGCAGCGGGTGTGCGCACCATCAACGACGTTCTCAAACTCTCAGCAGGCGTAGATGTCCGGCAACGCGGAGGGTTTGGTATTCAAACGGACATCAGCATCGACGGCGGAACGCACGACCAAATCACCATTCTGCTAAATGGCGTTCCCCTTGTTAATCCGCAGACAGGCCACAACGCGGCCGATTTTCCCGTTAATATTTCAGACATTGAGCGCATCGAGATACTCGAGGGTGCTGCATCGCGCGTAATGGGCAGCCAAGCCTTTAGTGGCGCCATCAATGTGGTGACACGTGGCACGAGCGCCACCACGCCCCACCTCGACGCCATGGTAGAGGGCGGCAGCTACGGCACTGTGCGCGGCGAGGCCCGCACCGCCTGGCAGTGGGGCCAGGGCTGGAGCGGCACCGCAAGCGGCAGTTATCAGCGCAGCGATGGGGCCACAGCCAATAGCGCCTTTAAGGGCGGCAAGGGCTTTGGCACACTCAACTATGATGGTTCCGACTTTAGCTTTAACCTGCAAGCCGGTGCCACAGCCAACGACTTTGGCGCCAACACCTTTTATTCGGCAGCCTATCCCAACCAGTGGGAGGCCACACGCCGCTACCTTATATCGGCACGGGCCGAAAGCAAGGGACGTGTGCACCTTGTGCCACAGGTGTCGTGGGTGCGCAGCCTCGACCATTTCCAGCTCATCAAGGGCAGCACCACGGGCGAGAATTTTCACCGTGGCGATGTGTTTACCGCAGCCATTAACGCCTGGACACAGTGGGCCCTTGGGCGCACAGCCTTTGGGGCAGAAGTGCGCAACGAAAACATTTACAGCACCAATCTGGGCCGCGACCTGCAGCCCGGGCAATATATCGGCATAAAGCACGAGGACGGACGTTCGTACACCAAAAAGGACGACCGCACCAACCTGTCGTACTTTGCCGAACACAACTTTATGTGGCGGCAAGTCACCCTGTCGCTTGGCGTGATGGCCGAGCGCAACAATGCCATCGACCACAAGTTCCGTTTCTATCCCGGCATCGACCTCAGCTATCGTCCCACCAATGCGTGGCGCCTCTTTGCCTCGTGGAACAAGTCGCTGCGCTTGCCGTCGTTTACCGACCTGTGGTATAAAAGTCCCACACAGGAGGGCAATGTCGGACTCAAACCCGAGGAGTGTTCAGCCTTCCGCATAGGGGCCGATTTTATACACCGCATTGTCACACTGCGTTTCAACGCCCGCTACCAGCGTGGCACACACATGATAGACTGGGTGATGCGCTCGGCAGAGGACAGCAAGTATTACGCCACCTCATTCTCGCTCGACAACTATGGCGTTGGGGCCGATGCGCGCATTTCGCTCAGCGAGTGGTGGGGCAAGCGCCAGCCGTTTGAGTGGCTCACACTGTCGTATGCCTGGACTACGCAGCACCGCCGTGCGGGCGAGCCTTACTTCAAGTCGAACTACGCCATGGAGTATTTGCGTCACAAATTTGTGGCACATCTGCACCACCGCATCGTGTCGCGCCTTAGTGCCGACTGGACTGTGCGTGTGCAGCAGCGCGAGGGCGCCTATCTGGTGTATCAGGCTGCCAAGCCTACCGCCGACCTGCGTCCTTACGGCACACATGCCCTGCTCGACTGCAAATTGCAGTGGACTGCCCCGCGCTACACACTCTTTGCCGACTTGAATAACTTGACCAACCACCACTACTACGACCTGGCCAATGTGCGCCAGCCCGGCTTTATTGTCATGGCCGGTGTAAAGTTTAATCTGTGGTGAGGCGGGTTAACAAGTTAACAACTAAACTTTGTTGACGGGTTAACAGGTTAACAAGTTAACTTTGTTGACGGGAAAGTTTGTCGTATTTACAGCCCCTTGTTTTGAATAAGGGCAATACGGACAAACACCAAACGCTACCTCTAATGGGGGCGACGCGTCCCGCGTCGGGCATTTAGGAAAAGGCTTACAGGCAGAAGTGTAATTACTGCTGTCTGTGAGCCTTTGTTTATAGTGTATGAGCCTTTCCTTAATGCCCGACGCGAGACGCGTCGCCCCCATTAGAGCTTGCGTTTGTTGGTAGTGTTTGGTGCTTGCGTTTAATGGTAGCGGGACCTTTACCATACTACAAAAGCTTTACTTACCGAGTATCTTGCATCTTACACTAATACGCTACAACTCATTGACTATCAACACTTTACTTAGTGTAAGATGCTGCCAATTTCACCTACACACCACCTACACACCCCTCATGCTGCCACACGGCACGAGTACGGGAGGAGAATATTACGGCATAGGGGTACAGAAAAGTCTGTTGCTCCGACAGATATCTCTACGTCCCAGTGGCGTAAAACCCACCGCATACGATAAAACCAACTGCGAGGCAGCGGGGTGGGGTGTGTAAGATGTATGCAGGGGAGTGTAAGATACTTTGAAATCATCTTACACTCTTGAAACGTTTGTATATCAACTTGTTACGCATAAAAAGTGTAAGATGGCAGTAAAAACACACACTCTCTTTTATAAGAGGGATGACGCGAAGGGAGCAAATATTTGTGTACAAATTGTACACTTTTTTTGATGGGTGCAATGCCTTAGTGTTACCTTTGCAGCGCTTATGTATCAAACCAAATTGGAAACTGTCGCCCTCCCCCCTTGCCCGTCAACTTTGGCAGCCAAGTGTTTTTTAACACGATGTATCATGCCAGGGCACAACTATTGCTTACCTTTGTAATAGTTAAACGTATAACCAATTAAACATTAAGTATTATGCTAAGCAATAAAATGGAAGAAGCGCTCAATGCGCAAATCAACGCAGAGTTTTGGTCGGCATACCTTTACCTGTCAATGTCAGCCTGGTGTGCACGCGAAGGGAAACCCGGCATGGCACATTGGTTTGAAGTACAATTTCAGGAGGAGCAGGACCACGCCCGCATCTTGTTCAACTACGTGCTGCAACGTGGCGGCAGGGTAGAGCTCCAACCCATTGCCGAGGTGCCAACCAAATGGCAGTCGGAACTCGACGTGTTCGAGGCCACACTCAAGCACGAGCAGCACGTGACAAGCCTTATCAACAACCTATACGCCCTCACTCACCAGGAGAATGACTATGCCACACAGAGCATGCTCAAGTGGTTTGTAGACGAACAAGTGGAAGAGGAGGAAAATGCCACCAACATCATCGACAACCTCAAGATGCTCAACGGCAATGGCTATGGCCTCTTTATGATGGACAAAGATTTGGCCGCCCGCGTCTATACACAGGCAGCCCCATTGGCCGGCAAGGCATAAATGTACGCGTTGTCGGAATTGGTAAACGGGTTGACAAGTTGACAGGAAAGTTGGTCAAGTTATTACGTATTCAATTTTCGGATTTGGCAAGTGCGGGCTGAAGGCCCAAGTATTTACTTAGCCCAGGGCAACACCCTGGGTGGAATTGAGCAAGGTCGTGACGCCCTGTAAGGGCAGAAGTAGAAACACTTCATTATACTTTTGCCCCTACAGGGCGTCGCTTTTCCTTTTGCTGATAACCCAAGGTGCTGCCTTGGGCTATGGAAGTCATTGGGCTTTCAGCCCGTTCAAGTTAAATCCGAAACTTCAGTTACGTATCTTGTCTTTCAGACCTTAATAGTGCAGAGCATACTTAATTGTCAACCCGTTACCGCGTTACCCAAGAATTTATATTGCCCATGTCCAACGGACTTAAAATAATCATAGGCTACATCATGCTCACCGCAGCGCTCTGTGCTACGGTGGGCTTTGTTGTAAAATCGGCACGCTCGGTGTATGATATTTCACACGCCGAGCAAACCGTCATGTTGCAGCGCCGGGCCACCGACCATCTGCTCACCAGTCTGCTCAACGCTGGCACGCAAGCCGAAACCGCCACCTTGCAGTATGCCGACAACCGTGAACTCAAACGCTACTTGCAAGCCAATGCCGAAACCGACTCGGCACTGCTGCGCGTAAAGCGGCTCTGCACCGACACCACCCAACGGCTGCGGCTTGACACACTGCAGGCGCTGATAAACTATCGCTGCAGCAGTACGCTCGACTTGATAGATGCCCTGCGTAAGGAAAATAAGCAAGGCTCCTCGCTGCAGCAGCAAATCAAGGCACTGAAACACAGCGACAAGCCCGTGCAGATGCAGGTGGAGGTGCCCGTGGTTGAACGGGGAGAGCAAATCGTGATAGAGCGTCGCAAAAAAGGCTTTTTCCGTCGTTTGGGCGATGCCTTCCGTCGTGCCAAGGACGACACGGTGCACACGTCCGTTACGCAGAACGAACACGTGCGCCACGACACCACACGCACCAACGTCAATCTGGGCGACACCCTGGCCGGCATACTCAGCACCCTGCACAACGACATGGCCAACAAGTCGGCCGCGCAGCAGCACCGCATCTACAAAAAGTCTGACAAACTGCGCAACGCATCGGCCCAACTGTCGGCACAGATATCGCGCACCATCGACAATTTTACCGCCAGCCAGCAGCAACAGCTCAAGCAGGCCACGCTGCACGAACAGGCACGCCGCACGGGGGCCGCGTGGCAGTTGGGCATGCTGGCCCTTGCCACCACCTTGCTGTCGGCCATACTCTTTGTGTGGCTGTGGCGCGACATGAAACGGGCCAACCGCTATCGCAAGGCCCTCGAGCTGGCCAAGACAAAGGCCGAAACGCTGATGCAGCGGCGCGAGCAGCTGCTGCTCACCATATCGCACGACATCAAGGCCCCCATCAACACCATATTGGGCTATCTGCACATGCTCACCCCGGCGGCAGCCAATGCGCGCTCCTACGAGGCCATCGGTGCATCGGCCACGCACCTGAAGCGTCTTGTGACCGACCTGCTCGACTATCACAAACTCGAGGCGGGGGGCATTGTGCTGACGTGCGACACCATCAATGTGGACACCTATATAGATAATATAGTGCGCGCTTTCACCCCGCTGGCACAAGCCAAGCAGCTCGCTTTCAATGCCAATGTGCAAGTGCCGTCCACACTCAGCATCAGTACCGATGCCTACCGTCTGCGGCAAATTGTCGAGAACTTGCTGAGCAATGCCATCAAATACACCCAACAGGGCAGTGTGAGTCTTGATGCACATTACGACGCTACCGCCCACCAGCTCACCCTCAGTGTGAGCGACACAGGCTGCGGTATGACACGGTACGACCTTGACCACATATTCGAACCCTTCACACGTGTAAAGGGGAGTGAGGGGCAAGAGGGCACAGGACTCGGACTCAGCATTACGCAGCGCCTTGTGGCCTTGCTCAATGCCCACCTTGGCGTAACCAGCCACGTGGGACAAGGGTCGCGCTTTACGCTCACCCTGCCTTGTAGCGAGGTGGCGCCAGCGGTTGCTGCTCCGCAGTCTGACGCCGCATCGGCCACGGTGCCTGCTGCCAGTGCCAAAGCCCTGGTGGCCATTATCGACGACGACACCCTGCAGTTGCAACTGGCCGAAGCCATGTTGCACAATGTGTTGCCCGACGGCAGTATCAATGCCTTTACCACCCCCGACGCACTCTTTGCCTGGCTCGACGAGGGCCACCAGCCGCAATGGCTGTTTACCGACATCGAAATGCCGGGCATGACGGGCTACGAACTGGCCGAGCACCTGCGCACCCAACTGCCACAATGGCACACGCCCATAGTGGCCATGACGTCGCACATCATGCTGCCAGTGAGCCATTTCAAGCAAAAGGGCTTTGCCGATGTGCTGTTCAAACCTTTCAACCAAAACGACCTGCAGCGCGTGTTCGGTGCGCAGCCAGCGGCCCAACCGTCAGCATTGTCACACCATCACGACAACGCGGACGGCAATGAAGGCACCGTGCCGGCTGATGCGCTGGCAGCCCCGGCTGCCCCGTCGTTGCAATGGCCGGCCTTTGTAGCCCCGCTCCTGGCCTTTGCCGAGGGCGATGCCGAGGCCGAAACAGCCATTGTCAAGCAATTCAGCACCGACTGCCACACACACCTTGAGCGCATTGCGGCAGCCAATGCACAGCACGACAAGGCTGCTTTGTGCCAGGTGGCGCACAAAATGCTGCCCACATTCACGCTCATTGGCTCGCCTGTTGTAACTTTGCTGCACAAACTTGACACGCAGCGCGCACAACCCGCATGGCAGCCCGACGACTCAGAGGCCGCCACACAGATGATGACGGAACTGCAGCGGCTGATTGACACCCTTGAGGGTTAACAGAAGAACGACGCTTTTTTTGAAATGAATAAATCTGATTTAGCTAACATATCGCTGCTGATGGTTGAGGACGACCTCACCTTCAGCACCATGCTGTCAACATGGCTGCGTAAAAAAGGTTTTGAGGTGTGCACCGCATCGAGTGTGGGGGCGGCCATCAAACTGTTGAGGCAGCCCGAGGGTAATGCACCGCAACTGGTGCTGTCGGACCTGCGCATGCCCGACCACGACGGACTTTATTTGTTGCGGTGGTTGCGCACGCAAGGCATGAACACGCCCTTTATCATCATGACAAGTTATGCCGATGTGCAAAATGCTGTTGAGGCCATGAAGTTGGGGGCAAACGACTACATTAGCAAACCGGTGCAGCCCGACTTGCTGTTGCAAAAGATAGGTGATGCGCTTTCGGCCCGTACGCAATGCCACACCGAGGGCGCAGCGCCACAGCCCCCGGTGGTGGGTCAGCCAAGTGCCCCTGCCGCTTCTTCACAGCCGGCTACCTACGCCACCGGCTACACCGCCACACCGCCAAGGCACCCGGGCATAGAGGGACATTCGTCGCCCGCCCGCGAGCTATACCGTTTGGCAGCACTCGTGGCGCCCACTCCCATGTCGGTGCTCATTATCGGCGCCAGCGGCACAGGCAAGGAGCATGTGGCACACCGCATTCATGAGTTGAGCAACCGTGCCAATGCCCCATTCGTGGCACTCGATTGCGGGTCGCTCACCAAGGAACTGGCAGCCTCCGAACTTTTTGGACATAAAAAAGGCGCCTTTACCGGTGCCACGGCCGACAAGGTGGGGGCGTTTGAGCAGGCTTCGGGCGGTACGCTCTTTCTCGACGAAATAGGTAATCTCAGCTACGACGTGCAGGTGCAGCTGTTGCGCGCCCTGCAAGAAAGGCGCATACGTGCTGTGGGCGGTAACGAAGAGCGCCCCATCGACATCAGACTGGTGTGCGCCACCAACGAAAATCTGCCAAAGGCCATTGCCGAAGGGCTGTTTCGTGAGGACCTCTACCACCGCATCAACGAGTTTACGCTGCACATTCCGCTATTGCGTGAGCGCGGCACCGACATCGTGGAGTTTGCCAACTACTTTTTGGCACAAGCCAACACGGAGCTGCACCGCCACATCACGGGGTTCACGCCCGAGGCTGAGGCTGCCCTGATGGCATACCCCTGGCCGGGCAATCTGCGCGAGATGCGCAATGTCATTGTGCGTGCCGCACTGTTGGCTGAGCAATCGTCGGTCATCACGCCCTTGCTGCTCAATCTGCCGGGGGCCGGTGCCCCTCAAGCGGCCACACCAGGCGCCTCGTTGGCCATCAAACCCTCGCCCGACGAGGAGTTAGCACGTATTAACCAGGCCTTGCAGCAAACGGGCGGCAACAAAAGCCGGGCTGCACAACTGTTGGGCATTGACCGCAAAACGCTTTACAACAAGCTGAAGGGGAATAGGTAAATACGTATTGGCGGATTTTAGGGTTAACGGGTTGACTGGTTAACAGGTTGACAAGTAAGTATGCTCTGCACTACTTGTTGTTAAGGATATAACCTCAAGTTTCGGATTTGGACGGGAACGGCCTGAAGGGCCAAAAGCACCAAGCCCAGGGCAAGCGAAGCGACACCCTGGGTATCGCGTGTTGGAGCAGTCGCGCCCTGAAAGGGCAAAAGCTTTAACCCTTTATGTTGTTATTCTTACTTGATAACTGATTTTGCGGTCTTAAAGTGGAACATCGTATGTATATTTTGTTCAATACTTGCGCCTTGTCTTAAAGCTTTTGCCCTTTCAGGGCGCGACTGCTCCAACACGCGATACCCAGGGTGTCGCTTCGCTTGCCCTGGGCTTGGTGCTTTTGGCCTTTCAGGCCGTTCCCATCCAAATCCGAAACTTGAGGTTATAGCTATTCGCTAACGCGAAAACATAAGGACAAAAGGACATAAGAACAAAAGAGCTTCAAGACATACGGGCATGGACTTGCGTCCATGTGCCCTCAAGAACATAAGGGCTACGCCGTAGCGTTTAATGCGATTTCGTTCTTGTTTATGACGATCAAAGTTTTAACGGCGTAGCCCTTATGTTCTTGAGGGCATATGGACGCAAGTCCATGCCCGTATGTCTTGAAGCTCTTATGTTCTTATGTCCTTTTGTCCTTTTGTTTCCGCGTTAGCGGCAAATCTCATAACTCGCAAACAATGCCCCCATGTGTGGCATGCCATTCTACACAATAAGTGTGGAAAGTTTCCACACATTCCACACACAATTCCCCACTTTCTACACTACCACTTATTTTGGCACGTGTGCAATAATATTTGATAATCAGCGATTTTGTGCTACCTGAGAGTTTTTGGCACACACCTTGCGCTTTATATGGGCAGAAACAACATTACTCACAACAACAAAAACGAACAAGTTATGAAAAAGTTCACAGTTTCTGCCATCGTGGCAATGGGAGCCGTAGTGCTCAGCAGCGCAGCATTCGCTGGTACAACAAGCTACAACAGCCGTGGCTTTGTGTCTAACTCATCATCGGCCGACACCGTGGTACCCACCGACACCGTAGTGCCCGAAAACCAAACTCCCGAACAGAAGGACACCACTGCCAAGCAGGAGGCTCCCGTCCTGTTCAGCCTGGTCGACACCGTAGTGCCTGCCGACACCCTCACTCCGGCAAAGAATGACGAACCTGCCAAGCAGGACACCCCCGTCAAGGAGGAGACTCCCGTCAAGCAGGAAACCGCCCCAGTTGAATAATCCTGTGCCCCATCAACCCAGGCTACAATAAAAAACAATTCAGACTTAGTATATATAATCGTGTAGTGCAACAGATAATAGTGCCTCGAGTTGGTGACACGCCTCGCGAATGTGCAAATGCTTTAGCAGCTTGCACATTCGCGAGGCTTTTTTGTTTGTTCAGGCAGGCACATGGGCCACACTTGCCTGTGCCCCTTGTCACCCCCGTCCTCCCGCCTCTCTGTTAACTTGTCTGTCTGTCCTCTTGTTCCCTCGTCTTACCTGTCCTCTCCGTTTATTTTGTTACCTAAATATCGTTTCAGTGTCATGAAAAGGCCCTTTCTGTCCCCCATTTTCCACGAATTATTAACACTAAAGTCACTTTTCTGAATATATTAACAAAGTTTTACCACCCCGTTTGGAATATTCACTTTACGGGCGTATATTTGCCACGTGAACGAGAGATGTATTTAAGTTTTGCTACCTAATATTTAACAACTTGACGTCTCTGCACGTTACACACAGTTCTGACTGGCTAAAAATTACTTTAACTTAATATTTATCTAACATGAAGAAAATTACTTTCATGCTGTCGTTGCTCATGTCTATGGGAGCAATGACAACTTCTGCCCAAGTACTTCCGCGTACGGGGTGGACAATTACTACGTCTGGCGAGTGTGATGACAGTGGTTCTGGTCATGCCGCAGCCATTATTGATGGTAATAACAACACTTTTTGGCACACTAACTGGGGCGGTTATAATGCTTCGGGTGATACGTCTAAAAGATTGCCTCAGTTCTTCCAAGTAGATTTGGGCTCAGAGCAGGAGTTCCAAACAATTGGTTATATGCCACGTACACAATTAGACGCAAATGGTGTGGTAAAGGGTTATAAACTATACGTGAGCAACAACCCATTTGAAACTGTAAGTGGCGGTAAAACAGCAGCACAAATTGTATCTGCATTAGGTGATCCTGCAATGGAGGGCACATTCAGCTACGATGGCGAAACATCTGCTTCGCTCAAGACGGCTACCGCAGCATCAGTATTAAAAGGCCGTTATGTGTTGTTTGTTGTGACTGATGCAGTTACAAAAGAAGCACCTAAATGTTTTGCTACCTGTGCCGAGTTCTATCTGGCCAAGGGTCCTACGATTGAGGCTAAGACCATGACCTATCATTACAAGGTCGATGATGTAGAATACGCCACACGTTCTGTTCAATATGTTGATGCTTCTACTGCTGCTGTGCCAACTATCGATTACCTAACCAATGGTACAATAACAGACAATGCCGACGGAAGTAAGGACGTAGCTTGTACCACAACTTATCCATTTGTAGCGCAAACTACATTCGATGCCAATACCGCTCATTGGTATTCAATGGCCGTGCGTGCTAATGATGGCAATCATCTGTTGGCTGCTAAGGACAACGGCAAGGTTGGTACCATTACCAAAGGAACACTTCCTGATGGCTGCCCAGAGGGTATAGCTGATGAAATGCAGTGGGCATTTGTTGGTAACCTTAAAGATGGCTTTAAGCTCTACAATAAGGCAAATAACAAGCAAATTGTGGTAAAGCAAGTAACTGAAACTAAAAATGGTAAAACGACTACTTACACCCAATTAGAACTTGCCGATAATGAAGGTGCTGCGCTCAAACTCAGAAAGGATAACAATGGTTTTGGCCTTTATGCAACCGAAGGTAATTGCTTTAATCGATACGACCAGGATCGTATTGCTCAATGGGAAGGTTTTGATGATGGTTCAACATTCCGCATTCAAGAGCCTAATGACTATGTGCTGCAGTATGCTGCCCGGTTCGCCCTTGTTGATGACAGCGATGCACCCGAGGGTGCTATCGGTGCAAACTCTTACTTGAGCGTTGCTGAGAACTCGAATGCTTTCAAGGCTGCCTATACTGCTGCAAGTGCAGAGGGTGCTACTGCTGAACAAATAAAAGCACTCGCGGCTGAAAATGGAAAGGTTGCGGCTGCCACTACCACAACTATGGAAATTGGTAAGTATTACCGTTTGTATAATAAGGCGCACAAAAAATACGCTTGCCTCAATGATAATCCTGCACAGGTAACAAGCAAACTTATCGGTACAGTTAACGGCAAGGGAGCATCATCTGTTTTCTATATTGAAAATGCAGGAACTGGTCGCTACCGCATCAAGGTGGGTGATCTAACCTTGGGTAAAGCGTCAAAGAGCACCGATATAGCACTTGGTGATAACAATTACGGAAATAAAGGTAGTTATGTCATCTCGCACGCAGGTAAAATATTCTGGTTCTTTGATAAAGCAACAAATTCTAATTACAGCTATATCCATGCTGCAAACAGTGGCGCAAATATGGTAGGTTGGGAAGCCCAATCTGATACTTATGCCAGCCAGTGGTACGTTGTCCCCGCTACCGATGTAGAAATTGACATGACTGCTCAGGGTGACAAGAAGTATGCTTCGGCTTACTTGCCCTTCGGTGTAAGCAATGTGGCTGGTGCTACTGCCTACACTGGTGCACTCAACGCAGAGAAGAATGCCATCGACATGACTGCTACTACTTCAGTTCCTGCCAACATTGGTTTCGTACTCGTTGGTACAGAAGACAAGGCTACTCTTACTATCGGTGAGGCAACTGCTATTGCAGGTGAGAATGTTTTGACTGGTACTAACACTGGTATTGCATTTGCTGAGGCTACACCCAAGGCTAACTACCTCGTATTTGGTGTGAACAATGGTACTGTAGGTTTCTACACTCCAGGCAATGTAACCGCTATTCCTGCCAACAAGGCTTACATCAACGCAAGCGAAATCTCTAACCAAGCTATTGCCCTCAACTTTGGCAATACTGTAACTGGCATCAACGCTGCTACTATCAACAATGGTGAGAACAATGCTCCCATCTACGATCTCAGCGGTCGCCGCGTATGGGCTCCTGTTAAGGGCGGTCTCTACATTCAGAATGGCAAGAAGCTCGTTAAGTAAGCATTACCCAATCATCAACATTTAACCAAACAAGTTACACAATTATGAAAATGACATATAGCAAGCCTCAAGCTCAGGTTATCAACCTCTATGCCGAGGACACTATGCTGGCTGGATCTGGAAACGTTTCATATGACGTTGACAAGACCAAGGAAACTAACGTGATAATGTCTGACCAAAAGGGTTGGAGCAGCGACAGCTGGTCTGCCGACGAGGACTAATCCACATGGCATAATACGCTTTAAGGCGGAGATATTTCCCGCTTTTAATCCACTTGCAAGGAAGTAGGTAGCCTTGCAGGTAAGAAATTATCAATCGTAATTTCTTTCATTTGGTGAGCCGCCCGGAATGCTTTTCCGGGCGGCTTTTTAGATATAGCGTTTGTTAGTAGCGTTTGTTGGTGGCGCTTTGTGCTTGAAGAAACGCAAGCTCTAATGGGGGCGACGCGTCTCGCGTCGGGGATAGTGCAGCTGATGTTTAGTGGGTTTTGTGTGTCTTTTCTTTTTATTTTTCCGACGCGAGACGCGTCGCCCCCCATTAGAGGTAGCGTTTTGCCCCCTTGCACTTTCGCTTACGCGCAAGTTAGGCTGCGGCTCGGAAATAAAAACGAAAGTTTTAGGACTTTCGTTTTGTATTTCGCTCGCCTTGCACTAACTTTGCTATCTCAAACAATAAAACACATAATAAAACAATAAAGATACTATGACACTGATTAAATCCATTTCAGGTTTCCGTGGTACTATTGGCGGTAAAACAGGCGATACGCTCAATCCTGTCGATATTGCCAAGTCTGTTTCTGCATTCGCTGCACTGCGCGAAAATGTGGTAAGCCGTGCCTTCCGCCGTAAGATTGTTGTCGGCCGCGATGCCCGTATCTCGGGCGAGATGGTAAGCCATGTGGTATGCGGTACACTCATGGGTATGGGCTTTGATGTAGTCAACATCGGCCTGGCCTCAACACCTACCACCGAATTGGCTGTGACCATGGAACACGCTTGTGGCGGTATCATCATCACTGCAAGTCACAACCCGCGCCAGTGGAACGCCTTGAAGTTCTTGAACGAAAAAGGCGAATTCCTGCCGCCCGCAGAGGCATCTGAAGTGGTACGTCTGGCCAACAACTGCAACTTCGAGTTTGCCGATGTCGACAGCCTCGGTTGCTACACCAAAAACTTCAGCTACGACCAGCGCCACATTGAGCTGGTTAAGGATCTCGAACTGGTTGACATCGAAGCTATCCGCCGTGCACACTTCAAGGTGGCCATCGATACAGTCAACTCGGTTGGTGGTATCATCATACCCAAATTGCTGGGCCAGCTTGGTGTGACAGAGGTTACTGGCTTGAACACTGAACCTACCGGCAACTTCTCCCACAACCCCGAGCCCTTGAAGCAGAATTTGAGCGAAATACGCAACCTGCTGCGTAAGGGACGTCACGACCTGGGTATTGTGGTTGACCCCGATGTTGACCGCTTGGCACTTGTATGCGAGGACGGCAGCATGTTTGGCGAGGAAAACACACTCGTGGCCTGCGCCGACTACGTATTGCGCCACACACCTGGCCCCACGGTGTCAAACCTCTCGTCAAGCCGTGGCTTGCGCGATGTAACCGAAAAGTACGGTTGCAACTACGCAGCAGCTGCTGTGGGCGAGGTAAACGTGGTAACCAAGATGAAGGAAACTGGTGCCGTAATTGGTGGTGAAGGCAATGGCGGTGTGATTTACCCCGCTGCCCACTCTGGCCGCGACGCATTGGTAGGTATCGCCCTTATCCTTACTTATCTGGCCAAGACTGGCATGCGCGCTACCGAACTCCGCAACTCTCTGCCGCAGTACTACATTGCCAAAAACCGCATCGACCTCGATCCGACTACCGACATCTTTGGTATTCTGCAGAAGGTTAAGGACCTCTACAAGAACGAGCAAGTTACCGACATCGATGGTGTGAAGATTGACTTTGCCGACAAGTGGGTACACCTGCGCAAGAGCAACACCGAGCCTATCATTCGTGTATACTCTGAGGCACACACTATGGAGGAAGCCGATGCCCTTGGCAAGCAAATCATGGACATCGTTTACAACATGACACAGAAGAAGTAATGGCATAGTTGCTCTTCAATAAATAACGCAAGTTGACGAGCTGTCGCTATAATAGCCGGCTCGTCAACTTTCTTTTTTCCAACCTGTCTTATGAAGAAGAATCTCCTGCTTTTAGCACCAATGCTGTTCCCCGCCGCTGCTGCAGCGCAAGGGCACTACAACATAGTGTACATCATGACCGACGACCACACGGCGCAAATGATGAGTTGCTACGACAACCGTTTTGTCGAGACACCCAACCTCGACCGCATTGCGGCCGATGGCGTGAAGTTTGTTAACTCTTATGTGGCCAACTCGCTGTCAGGCCCCAGCCGCGCTTGTATGCTTACTGGCAAACACTCACACAAGAATGGCTTTACTAACAATGAGCACGGCGTGTTTGACGGTTCGCAGCAAACCATGCCCAAACTCATGCAAAAGGCTGGCTACCAAACCGCCATCATTGGCAAGTGGCACCTGGTGAGCACCCCCACGGGTTTTGACTACTACAACATTTTGCCGGCACAGGGTGACTACTACAACCCCAACTTTATCAACATGGACGGCACCGAAACGCGCGAAAAGGGCTATGTGACCAACATCGTGACCGACAAGGCCATTGACTGGATGGAGCACAAGCGCGACAAGAGCAAGCCCTTCATACTCTTTGTGCACCACAAGGCTTGCCACCGTGCCTGGTTGCCCGAACTCAAATATCTGCGCGAATATGAGGACAAGACATTTGCCCTGCCCGAAAACTTCTACGATGACTATGAGGGCCGCGATGCTGCTAAAACGGCCGAGATGCAGATTGGCAAGCACATGGACATTGTGTACGACACCAAGATGTACACTCCGGGCTCAAAGACATTCCTGACCGACAATTACCTCAACATGATTGGTCGTCTCGACTCAAGGTCGCGTGCCGAGTATGACTACTTCTACGATTCACTGGCCTTAGACTTTAACAGCCGTCACCTCACGGGCAAGGCTTTGGACGAGTTCAAGTATCAGCGCTACATGCGCGACTATGCCAAGGTGGTGAAGAGCCTTGACGACAACGTCGGCCGCATGCTCGACTACCTCAAGCAGTCGGGATTGCTCGACTCCACGCTCGTGGTTTACACCTCCGACCAAGGTTTCTACATGGGCGAGCACGGGTGGTTTGACAAGCGCTTTATGTATGAGGAGTCGCTCAACACGCCGTTGGTAATGCGTCTGCCAAAGGGCTTCAATGCCCGTGGCGACATCAGCGAGATGGTGCAGAACATTGACTATGCACCCACATTCCTGCAACTGGCGGGTGCCCCCGTGCCAGCCGACATTCAGGGCGTGTCGCTCCTGCCGCTGTTGCAAGGCAAACACCCCAAAAACTGGCGCAAGAGCATCTACTACCACTATTATGAATATCCGGCCGAACATGCTGTAAAGCGTCATTATGGTGTACGCAGTTCTGATGGTTACAAGCTCATTCACTTCTACAACGACATCAATAAGTGGGAACTTTATAATCTCAACACCGACCCGCACGAAATGCACAACATCTATGGCCAGCCGGGTACTGAGAAAATCACTGCCCGCTTGATGAAGGAGCTTGTCCGCCTGCAAAAGCAGTATGACGACCAGGACGCGCTCAAGCTTAATGCAAAGTGATGCGAGCATGGTAATGTGCTAATATGCTAATGGGCTGACGCCGTAGCGTTGCAAATAGCAACGCTGCGGCGTCAGCTGTATTTGTACATTTGCATATTATTGCCAGTAAAACCGTACTCAAGCACCAAACGCTACCTCTAATGGGGGCGACGCGTCTCGCGTCGGGAAAAGGGTAGTAATAAGCAATCTCTAAACTGAGCGTTCCGTGAGTTATGAGATTTGCCGCTAACGCGGAAACAAAAGGACATAAGAACATAAGAACAAAAGAGTTTCAAGACATACGGGCATGGACTTGCGTCCATGTGCCCTCAAGAACATAAGGGCTACGCCGTAGCGTTTAATGCTATTTCTTTCCTGTTTATGACGCTCAAGGTCTTAACGGCGTAGCCCTTATGTTCTTGAGGGCAAATGGACGCAAGTCCATGCCCGTATGTCTTGAAACTCATTTGTTCTTATGTTCTTATGTTCTCCGCGTTAGCGGCAAATCTCATCGTTCACGAGACGCGTTGCCCCCATTACCGCATTCCCCCATCGCCACGTATAATAAACCTTAAATCTTGGCGGTTTTATAGTACTATGTATTGCACAGTACTAAGTTATAACCTATATTTGCACCATCAAACAATTAAGGAATACTGTTTATGAATGTAGACAATGCCAAACAACAGATGCGCAAAGGCATGCTCGAGTACTGTGTACTGCTGTTGCTGAGTCGTGAGGAGAGTTATGCAAACGACATCATCGCACGTTTGAAAGAGGCCGAACTGATAGTAGTTGAAGGCACGCTCTACCCACTGCTCACCCGACTAAAAAAGGACGGGCTGCTACAATACGAGTGGCGGGAGTCAACACAAGGACCTCCACGCAAATACTACAGTCTGACCCCCGAAGGGCGAAACTTTTTGTGCGAACTCGACAATGCCTGGAACGAACTGGCACGCACGGTGTCATTGCTCAAGAATATGACGCCACAGTTGCCGCTCAAGGCGTAGCACTTTATTATTAAACAAACAAATCAGAAACCCGCATTATGAAAAAGAATATTACCATCAACATGTTTGGCGTGCTGTATGCCATCGACGACGATGCTTGCCAACTGCTCGAACAATACATTGACAACATGCACCGCTACTTCGACAAACGCGAGGGTGGGGCAGAGATAGCCGACGACATAGAGCATCGTGTGGCCGAATTGCTGAGCGAACTTAAAGACCAAGGAGTGGAGGCCGTCAGCATTGAGCACGTGCAGCAAATAATAAAGCGCATTGGCAACCCCGAACAAATGGACGAAACGGCCGATGATGCCGAATCTGCCAGCCATGACGGTGAAGCTTCCGAAAGTCAGACACAGTCCGGTGACGATGGCACGTCGGCCGGCCAAGAAAAGAACGGTATGGGTGCCCGCAAACTTTACCGCGACCCGCAGGACAAAATGCTGGGTGGCGTTATGTCGGGCTTGTGCCGCTATTTTGGCTGCGACGACCCCCTGCCGTGGCGCATACTCATGGTGCTGCTGGCATTGGTCAGCTTTTCAACCATCGGCATAATTTACCTTGTGGCGTGGGCACTCATACCGGCAGCCAACACCCCCGAAGACCGCTTGCGCATGCAGGGCAAACCCGTCAATGCACAAAGCATCAGCGAGGAGGTTATGCGCGAAGCCAACCGGGCAGCCAACTATGTGCAGTCGCCCGAGTTTCGCAGTGCCGCACGCAGTTTTTGGGGCACATTGCTAAGCATCTTTGTGTTCTGTGTCAAACTGTTAGTACTGCTGATTATTGGCACCTTCATCGCATCGGTTTTGGCGTGTGCCGTATTCCTTGCCATAGCCTATGGCGAGAGCAGTCACATTGGCAATGCCATGAACGACAGTCTGGGGTGGCTCATAGCCCACGATGCCATGATAGGTGTGCTGGGCTGGTTGGGTGTAATATCGTCACTGGTGTTTTTAGGTACACTTTTCTATTTGTTGGTGCGCTCGTTGTTCAAGTCGTCAAGCACCCGTCCGTTGTCGGCCTCTACACGATGGGCTTTGGCTCTTGTGTGCCTTGTCACGCTCATTTCGTCAATAGCCTTTGGCAGCCTGTTTGCATACAAAGTAAAATGGGTGAAGGAGACGAACCCCAACATCTACAATCTGTCAACCATACCACGTTCGGTCAACCTGTTGGCACGCGATGGGTGGAAACTGAACACGGCTGTCAACATCAATGCCGGCGACAGATGTGTGTCTACTACCGACGACTTTGGCAGCAGTGTAGAATTGCCGTACTACAAGTTTGAAAAGGAAATAGACACTAAGCCTATGTCGCTTGACATGGAGCGTAGTGAAACCTTGTCCGCCGGGCGTTACCACATCGAGGCCATTACGGCTGCCGATGGTCCTGGCATCAATCTGTTCTATACCGAGCGCGGCCGGCGCATCGTCACGCCAGTTCTGCCGCGTCTGAGTTCAGGCTTTGGCAACATGAGCACCATGCCTTACGACAGTGTGGCAAAACTCGGACTCTTTACCGACAGCATAACGCCCTTGCAATGGCATACCATGCAGGCTGATGATGCCGGTGAGTGGAGCTTGCAGCGTACCCCGTCGTTTGACCATGCTGGTGGCAAACTGACCTATGGCTTTGCTGGCACACTGCCTGTGGGTGCCGACAAAATAAAGGTGTTGCGCATACGTGTGGTGTCTGAAGCGTATGGGGCAAAATAAAATTGACTTTTTGTTTATCAGTTGATATATAACCATTATGTGGGTGCAGTGCTTTGCGATAAAGCGCTGCACTTTTTTTGGCTACAAGGTGATGGAACCAGGGGAAATAGGAACTTGGTTTGCCTCAGAAAGGTGATGACAGTAGGGTGGTGTAAGTTGGTTTATCCCTCCATATTATTTGTTTTTGCAAAATTGTCTGCACTCTGCACTTTTTGTCTGCACTCAGCTGGTTTTCAGTGCGTTACGCAGTGTATGTAGGTGCAATGTACCTGCACTTTTGTCTGCACTACCTACACTTTTGTCTGCACTGCCTGCACTTTTGTCTGCACTACTTGCACTTCGTCTGCATTGTCTTGCATATACAAGCATATTATATGTTGTGCCGGCAAGGTATGCGGGTATAGAGAGGGCGTAAAATTTGTTGGAGCAACTGAAAATCTGCTCTCCCTATGTCCGGCAAACGCGTCCCCTATGCTGTTGGGTTTTGTGACTACGCGTGCAGGTAGTGTAGGTAGTGCAGACAAAAGTGTAGGCAGTGCAGACAAAGTGTAGGTAGTGCAGGCAAAAGTGCAGGTAGTGTAGGCAAAAGTGTAGGTAGTGTAGACAAAAGTGCAGGTATATTACCTCTATATACACTACGTAACTCATTGAAAATCAGCTGAGTGCAGACAAAAAGTGCAGAGTGTAGACAAATTGCACAAAAAGTGCCGTGAGGGGGTGTGAGCCATGCTTGTTGCACTTGCAGATGTGCAAATATTGCTGTCCAGTAAAATGTAAGCATTCTAACGTAGTCAAGCCCCCAACGCTACCACCAAACGCAAGCTCTAATGGGGGCGACGCGTCCCGCGTCGGGCATTAAGGCAAAGGCTCATACACCAAATAAAGGCTCACAGACAGTGCTAATTACACGTCTGTCTGTGAATCTTTGCCTTAATGCCCGACGCGGGACGCGTCGCCCCCATTAGAGTTTGCGTTTGGTGGTAGCGTTTTGTGATAGCGTTTAGTGCTTGAGTACGGTTTTACAGACAGCAATAATGTGCAGATGTGTAAATATAGCAAACGCCGTAGCGTTACTATTTGTAACGCTACGGCGTCAGCCCATTAGCATATTAGCTCATTGTCATATTAGCACATTAACGTGCATCGCTCGTTATGGCACAACCACCTTGGTGTCGTTCACCACATACACGCCCTTGGGCAGGGCGATGGTGCGGGTGCCCTTAACCTTGCTGCTGAATAGTATGCGGCCATTGGCATCGACCACTGTCACCTTGGCTGCTTTGGCAGCGTTGAATGTCAGTGTGCCGGCCGCTGTGCTAAAAGTCAGCGCACGATCATTGGCAGCACCTTTAACGGCAGTAGCTGTAGCACTTGCAAACTGGCCGTCGATGCTTATGTCGCCATCAACATAGCGTGCATCGAGCGTGTAGGTGCCATCGGCAGCAAAGTCGGCCGCACGCACTACCAGTTTGTCATACTGCTTGTTGCCATAGGCATTGTACTGGTCGCCTTCGAGGTTGTAGCCGTGGCTGATAACGAGAGAGTCGATTACAAAGCCGGGGGCAGGAGTAGCCTTGAGCTTTACCGACTTGCCAAAGGCCGTTTTGTAGTTGACAAGTTCGGTGCCATCGCTCAATGTGATGTAACCGTTGCGGCTGCCAGCCGACAAGTTTACTTGGTCGGCATGAACGTTGAGGCGCACGTCGACAATGTAACCACCATTCTGCTGAATGCTGTTGGTGCTGGTCATTCGGCCTGCGGGGTCGATGTTGCCCCAGTCCACCTTGTAGCGCATGCGGTAGAAACCAGGTGTCATGCCGGCAGGCAATGTAAATGCCGGTGTTGACAAGTTGTTGCGATCATTACCGCTAACGGCAGTGCCATCGTACTTGTAGCCACTTTTGTCTTCAACTGTTTCGTAGTAATAGTAGCTCATCAAGTCCGACCCTTCGGTAACCTTGTGCGTATTGTTGTCAAATGTGGCTTCGAATTTGCCGTTGTTGTTTTGGTCAACGTACACGTAGCCATTCATCCAGCCACCATTTTTATAGTCAATAGAGGGTGTGAGCGTTTCGCCCGCTTTGGCATTGAACACCTTTTCGGTAAAGTCGCGATAGATGAGTTGCGGCGTTACGGAACCCACTTCGATAGTCTGGTTGCCGGCAGAGGGGCTGTTCAGCTTGACGCTGGCAATGTAGCGTCCAGGTTTGCCCGAGGTGGCGTTATCTTCAAAGTTGAGGCCGTAGAAGGCTTCAGCCGTGAAACGTGGGTCTGGCGAGTTGTTTACCTCAATGTCGTCGATGTATGCAGCAAAATCGCTGGTAAGCTCCTGTGGCGACGAGGCGTCGGGCACAACCACAAGGCTGTGTACCTGCACGCCATTGCAACCCTTGATGGGGAACACGGCGTCGAACCATTGGTTGGCAACCGACACAGAGGTAGAGTATGCCCAAGCCTGCTCCACATCGTTGCTCTGGCCTGCACGGTCGGGGCGCTTGCCAAGTGCCACCAGCATGACACGGCCCTTGATGGGCTTGTATATTTTGACGTGCACATACTTGTAGTCGGGTGTAATGTCGAAGGGCGTGTTAAGGTCGATGCGTGCGCCAAAGGTGTTGCTGCCGAAGCGTGAACGCTGTACGCCCAGAATCTTTTTAGAGTCGTTTACTACTTCGCCTAATTCGTTGGTAGGTGAGATAAAGTTGTCTACCACAGCACAGTTGCCCTTGAGGGTGCCAAGGCGGAAGGGAGACTCCTCCCATGTGTCGTACACGCCCACACTCTTGTAGCCCGAAGCGTCCTCAAAGTCTACTTTTACGGTCTGTGCCATTGCTGCGAGGGGCAGGCCCAGGGCAGCAAGCGCTATTATATGCTTTTTCATTGAATAATCTATGTATGTCAGATGGACCCCTCAAAGCGCACCTGCAAAAGGTGTGCGTTTGGCAGTCCACTTGTTAAACCATGCTTTGTTTTATCGCAGTTCAATGTTCTCAATAGTAGGACAAGCGCGGCTGTCGAGAATGTTGACGCGCAGGTACTTAACCTTTTGCGGGTTAGCCTCGTAGCTGTTTGAGGTGCTGCCGTTGAGCGGAATGATGCGCTTGTAACCAATGGTAGTGGTGGCAATGTTGCCGCCGCGCTTGGTCCATTTAGTGCCATCGTTGCTGGTTTCGATGCTGAACGCCTTGACGCGCTGGCCGAGCTGTATATGCTCTTGAAGCACCACATAGCGAATGGGTTTGGCCTCGTCCCAGGCAAAGGTGATCGTGCCCTTGTTCACACCATCGTTGGTGGCCCAATAGGTGGCAGAGTCGCCGTTGCACACGTTTTCGGCCTCGAAGTTGCGACCAGTGCCTGCGCTGCGGGTTTCGTTGGCAGTGACAGTGGCCTCTTTAGCATAGTTGGTGCCTTGCAGGCGTTCGGTGAGCATTTTGCCCATTTCCTTTAAGCGTTCGACAGTGGCAGCGGGCAGTGAGCCCGATTTGTCGGGCGGGCAGTTAAGAATGAGTGTGGCGTTGCGGCCCACGGTTTCGAGATACATTTGGAACAGACGCTCGGCCCCGAGCTGGCCCTCGCCTGAGTGCCAGAACCAGCCACCGGTGGTCATTTTGGCATCGCTTTCGCCCGGTTGCCAGTACCAGCCGTCCATGTTGCCGTACATACCGTTCTTTTCGGGTGCATAGAGGTACTCCTCGGGGCTCCAGTTGGTCTCGCCGGCCCAGCCCTCTTCGTTGCCAATCCAACGGCTCTCGCCGCCTACGCCCCAAAGCACGCAGTCGGGGCATACCTTGTGCACGGTGTCGCGCAGGTTAGGCACATCGTAGTAGGTGGAGCGGTCGATGTTGCGTTTGCCGCCCTTGCCGCCATAGTAGCCATCGCCGCCATTGGCGCCGTCAAACCACATCTCGAACTGGTCGGTGCCGTATGCTGCCAATTCGGCGCACTGGCGAAGGAACACGTCCTTTACGTAAGTGTCGTCGCCATAATGCTCGTTGTTGCGGTCCCACGGCGATACGTAGAAGCCATACTTCATGCCCAACTTTTTGGCGGCAGCCGCAAAGTCGCGCGGAATGTTGGTGGCCTTGGCGTAGGCGTTGTTCGACGAGGTCACGTTGTGCGTGGTGGTGGCAGTGGGCCACAGGCAGAAGCCGTCGTGGTGCTTGACCACGGCTATGCCGCCCTTCATGCCGGCAGCCTTTACCGCAGTGAGCCATTGCTCGGGGTTGGGGGCTGCAGTGGGGGCAAATTTGTTTTCGTCTTCATTGCCATATCCCCACTCATTGCCGGTGTAGGTGTTCATGCCGTAATGAAAGAACGCATAAAACTCGGTGCGCTGCCACTTAAGCTGACGAGGGGCAGGCACGGGGTGTACGGGGGCGGGCTCGTTTTCGGCATTCACCACGCTCTCGTTGACCAACTGCAACTGGGCGTTGGCGGTGAGCGGAGCTGTCAGTGCCAGGCACAGAGCCGAGGCCCAAAGGTAGATTTGCTTCATAATTTATTTGTTTGTGTTAGATGATGTTTCTCATTTCGTGCGCTAATATACGCATTATATTCCGTATTGTAAACTTATGGCTTGCTTGGAGGGGCGTGTTTTTAGCTTTTTTGTGTGTTTTTGTGTGCTTTGTAGCTATCCAGCTCCTTGCGGCTGCGGCTGGCCGTTACCAAATAGACACCGCCAAAAATCAGCACCACAGCCACGCCTTTTATCCAGTTAAAGGAGTCCATGCCCCAAAGCACGGCCACAATGCAGGCCACGAGCGGCTGTACATAATTGTACATGCCGGCCACTGTGGGGCGCAGTAATTTTTGACCTACAACAATGAGCATGTAGCTAAGGAAGGTGGCGCCTATCACAATAAAGGCCAGCGCGCCAATGTGGCTTGGCTGCAAGGCTGCCCAGTTGGTGCGCATGAGGTCGCCGGCCGAGAAGGGCAGGGTGCATATAAAGGCGTAGGTAAACATCCACTTCATGATGGTGGTGAGCGAATATTTGTTTACGAAGTTCTTGTAGAGTACAATGTAGAGTGCGTAGCAAAGCTGTGCGCTCAGCACCAGCAGGTCGCCCCAGATGGCATAATTGCCGCCTGTTGTGGCTGTGGCCTTAACTTGGTTGCCGCTACCCATGATGAGCAGCAGTGCGCCAGCGGCGCCAGCGGCTATTCCGAGCACCTTTTTGCCAGTGATGGGTTCCTTCAGTATGAAGGCAGCCAGCACCATGGCCCATAATGGCATGCTGGTGGTGATGATTGAGGCATCGCCGGGGGTGGTGAGGCTTACACCGAATATAAAGCACCCTTGGTTGAGCACAATGCCCAGGAGGGCTGCGCCAAACAGGCGTGCCAGGTCGCCATGTGGCACGTGTTCGGGTTTTTGAAAGAATGATGCTATCCAAAACAGTACCATGGCGCCGGCTATGCGCATATCGGTCACCACGAGTGGGGTGACGACACCGGCCGCCATGACAAATTTTGAGAGTGGGGACATCAATCCCCACAGTGTGTTGGCACCTAACATTGAAAGGTGTCCTTTGATTGATGAATTCATGTGTTTGTTTTTGTGTTAGTGCGTGGGGGGGGAGGAGGCTGTACTATTTATAGTGGAAGGTATGGGGTTATACTAACTTACCTGTCAACCCGTCACCCCGTCAACAGCGTTTGTATACAATGCCGGCCCCACACTTTAATCTGCTCCCCTGATTATTTAGAGAGAAGATTAAGGTGAGGGGCCGGCCTTGTTGGGGTGACGCGGGGGTCACTTGCCTCCTTTGTTATCGAATGATGGTAGCCTCGCGGTCGGGGCCTACAGACACAATCTTGATAGGTGTGCCCGTGGCCTTTTCAATATAGGCAATGTAGCTTGCAAAGGCAGCGGGGAAATCCTTCTCGGCACGTACGGCGGTGAGGTCGGTTTTCCAACCGGGCAACTCCTCGTATACGGGTTGCCAACCCTCAGTGTCGTAAGGTATTTCGGTAACAGTTTCGCCGTCCTTGGTGTAGGCTGTACATACCTTGATGGTGTCGAAGCCATCGAGCACGTCGCCCTTCATCATAACGAGGTCTGTCACGCCATTTATCATGATGGCATATTTCAGTGCTACAAGGTCAAGCCAACCGCAACGGCGGTTACGTCCTGTTACAGCACCATATTCGTTGCCAATGTGGCGAATGGTGTCGCCAGTTTCGTCAAACAGCTCGACGGGGAAGGGACCACCACCCACACGGGTGCTGTATGCCTTGAAAATGCCGAACACATGGCCAATGCTGTTGGGGGCAATGCCCAATCCGGTGCAGACACCACCACTTGTGGTAGATGATGATGACACATAGGGGTAGGTGCCATGGTCGATGTCGAGCAATGAGCCTTGTGCGCCCTCGGCCAGCACATTTTTACCTTCGGCCAAAGCGTGGTTGAGCTCATATTCGGTGTCGGTCAAGTTGAACTTGCGCATGTATTCGATGCCCTGCATCCACTTTTGCTCCTCCTCGGTAATGTCGTAGTCGGTGTAGTGCAGGTCGCGCAGAATTTGCTCGTGGCGTGCTTTGAGCGCCTTGTATTTCTCGTCGAAGTTGTGCAAGATATCACCTACGCGCAAACCTACGCGGGCAGCTTTGTCGCTGTAAGTAGGGCCAATGCCCTTACCAGTAGTGCCAACCTTGTTCTTACCCTTTGCGGCCTCGTAGGCACGATCGAGCACACGGTGGGTAGGCAGAATGAGGTGGGCGCGGCGGCTGATGTGCAAACGCTTGGTCAATTCATAGCCGGCAGCTTCAAGTTCGTGGGCCTCGGACATAAAGAGGTCGGGGGCTATCACGCAGCCGTTGCCAATGATATTGATTTTGCCCTCGTCGAAAATGCCTGAGGGAATAGAGCGAAGTACGAATTTCTTGCCGTCGAATATAATGGTATGTCCAGCGTTGGGGCCACCTGCAAAGCGGGCCACAACATCGTAGCGCGGTGTGAAGTAGTCTACAACCTTACCTTTACCTTCGTCTCCGAACACGATACCCAGCAGGGCATCAACTTTTCCTTTTGTCATATTTGTTATAGGTGATGATTAGCAATTTTAAGCAACACTTTAGAGGCGTAACAACATCAATTGTCGCGCCTCCCGTCCTTTTGTTGGCCAAAGTTAGTGCAAGGCGAGCGAAATACAAAGCGAAAGTGCAAAAACTTTCGCTTTTTATTTCCGAGCCGCTGCCTAACTTGCGCGTGAGCGAAAGTGCAAGGCGAGCGAAATGCAAGTTAAAGCGAAGGGCGAAAGTGCAAGGTGAAAGTGCAAGGCGTGCGATTTTTTTTCACCACATAACCATGAACTTCAACCACATATACTTTATTTGTCACCACTTGTGCACTGTGCTGAATATGGGCAAGTGTTTGGAATGCTTATTCTTTGTATTTTTGCAATAAATATGACTATAAAACCACAAAATCATGAAACATCTTTTATTGCTATTAACAGCTCTTGTGTGCTTTCTCACAGCATCGGCGCGTCGTGACCCTAGATATCATTATGAGGGGGCTAATAGCGGAACTTACGGCCTTTCTAATAAAAGAATACAGTGTTCTAATTGCGGTGAATTCTATTCGGCTGGTTCGCAACACATGTGCTTAAAACATGATGCGGGAGGTAGTAGTTCCTCATCATCGTACCCCACAGATGGTAGCGATGTGTCGGACGGGGAGGCTGATGCTCTTCTTGCAGCAAATCCTGATTTGCTCATTAACCAAACTGGTATTCGCAATCCCGCTCCTAATGAGGAAGAGGCAGAGAGTGCTTCTGATGATGACGATGATGACAATACTGACGCCTGGATAGGTGGTGCAATTGTTGTCGTAGGCATTATAATATGGCTAAAATCGAAGGCGTGACGATTTTGGCGCTTTAGCATCATATAGTTGTCCCTCTTAAAAAAGCATCTCGGCGAGATTCTGCTTTTTCAAGAGGGACAACTGCATTTATTACGTTCAAATATTAAACATTGCTTTCGTTGTGTCCATAAGCGTTTGTGCCACATTGTCGACTGGCAGTTCGTACACCTCGGCCAATTTCTCGATGACCAATGGCACAAATGCCGGTTCGTTGCGTTGGCCGCGGTGCGGTGTGGGGGCCAAGTACGGCGCGTCAGTTTCAACTACAATGCGGTTGAGCGGTACGCTGCTGCGCAATACGGCTGGCAACTTCGACTTTTTGAAAGTCAGCACACCGCCTATGCCAAGTACAAATCCCGGAAACGTGTTGAGCAGTTCACTCGCCTCTTCGGCTGTGCCGCCAAAGCAGTGGAACACCCCAGTCAGTTCGTCCTTCATAGGTAGCAGCGTGTCCACCAAGTCGCGGTGTGCCGCCCGGCTGTGCACCATGAGCGGCAGATGATAGCGCATAGCCCATTGTGCCTGGTGCTTGAACACCGCTATCTGTTCGTCGCGGCGGGAGTCGTCCCAATAAAGGTCGATGCCCACCTCGCCCACGGCCACATAGGGATTGTTGGGCGCGGCAAGCAGTTGTTCCATTCGGTCGAGCAGCGGCCAGGGGTCCGACGGCAGTTCTGTGGGGTGCAGTCCCATCATGGGAAAGCATACACCAGGATAGTTTTGGCATATTTGCAACATGGGGCCAATGCTTGCCTCGTCAATGTTGGGCAGTAGCAGCATTCGGGCACCAGCTTGCAGGGCGCGCTCCATAACCATCAATCTGTCGTCGTCAAACTCCTCAGTATATATATGTGTATGCGTGTCGATAAATTGCATGTGCCAGAGTGTGTAGGTGTTGACATTACTTGTTGCGTCCTAACAGCGATGTGGCATAGTTCCACAACACGCTCCATTGCGACTCGGGCAATGAAAGTTTGCGCAGTTCGTTGTGCGCCTCGTCGTAAAAGCGGTTGATGGCGGCGCGTGTCAGGGCCGGAATGTCGAGTGCATTATAAATGTCTGTTACAGCCTTAATCTTAGCTTCAGCCTCCATGCTGTTGTTGCCGATGAGCGTGAGCAGTTGCGCCTTTGTAGCCTCGTCGGCACGCTGGTAGGCGTTGATGAGCAGATACGTCTTTTTGCCGCAAAGAATGTCGCCGCCAATCTTTTTGCCAAACACGGCAGGGTCGCCATATACATCGAGATAATCGTCCTGCAGTTGGAAAGCCAACCCCACGCGTTCGGCAAAACGGTAGAGCACCTCGGCGTCGGTTTCGGGGGCGCCAGCCAGCAGGGCACCCATCTTTGTGGCACAGGCCAGCAGTACAGATGTTTTAAGGCGAATCATTTCAATGTACTCGTATTCGGTCACATCGGTGCGTGTCTCAAAGTTTACATCATACTGTTGTCCCTCGCAAATCTCTTGTGCCGTGCGTGCAAAGAGGTCGAGCGCTTCGGCCTGATGCTGGCACTGGCATTGCATGATGTGGCGGAAGGCCATGATGAGCATGGTGTCGCCCGAGAGCACAGCCGTGTTGTCGTTCCACTTTTTGTGTACGGTGGGTTTGCCGCGTCGCATGTCGGCATGGTCCATCAAGTCGTCGTGCAGCAGGGTGTGGTTGTGGTAAGTTTCGATGCCCACAGCCGCGGGTGTGGCATGGTTGATGTCGTCCTTGTACAAGCCATAAGTCATGAGCAGCAGGGTGGGGCGCAGACGCTTGCCACCCATTGAGAGCACATATTCGATAGGTTCGTACAGTCCCTCGGGCTTTTGGGGGTAAGGCACCGCCGCCAGCGCCTGTTCGATGTAGGGCACCCATGACGTATGTTTGGCAAACTGGGCCATCAGCCATTGTTGCTGCTCGGCAATGGTCATGTCAGAGTTGTCAAGCAGCACAGCGTCGTCGGCCTGTCGCAGGGGGGCCACCTCGCGGTGTGAATCGATGTAGTCGCGCTCCTGCACATTTTTCAGTATATCGTCATAGTTCACCTCTTGGCCCTTAGCCTTGAGCTCGTCGTAGCGGCGTTGTGCACGCACCTCGGCCGATGCGGTGACAAATATTTTGAGTTCGGCATCAGGAAACACCACCGTGCCAATGTCGCGGCCGTCCATCACAATGCCTTTGTCGCGCCCCATGCGTTGCTGTTGGGCAGTCATGGCCGCACGCACAAAAGGCAGTGCCGCCACCGGACTGACATGCGAGCTCACCTCAAGTCCGCGAATTTCGTTTTCCACACATTCGCCGTTAAGGTGAACCAAGGGGAGCTTGCTCTGCTCGTCAAGCTTAAAACTCACCTCGACCTGTGGCATGAGTTGTTCGAGTTCGGTAGCTTTCACAGTGCCGTCGGCATTAAACAATCCCTGACGGAGTGCAAACAATGTGACTGCGCGGTACATGGCGCCGGTATCAACATATATGTAGCCCACCTCGCGGGCGAGCGCTTTAGCCATAGTGCTTTTGCCACATGACGAGTGACCGTCGATGGCTATGACAATCTTTTTCATACGAAAATTAATAGTGCCGTTTTGCAATACCACGGCATAAGTTTTATATATTTATTCGTTTGTTCGGAGATTAAGACACAAGGAGAGCGAACACTCTATATGAGGCAAGTGTCTGGTTGCAACTCGGGCAATTTGATGTGTTGTACTGATGAGTAGAACTTTGAATTTTCATACACGTACTCTTTCGTTGCAGACTTTGCCAAATCTTCTATCCTTTATAGAATCCGTTAGGACTCATCTTTGCCCAACGGATATACATATCCTTGTAATTGTCTTTGATAAACTCTCGAATGATACGTATGTCTCTGTCTGTAAGTATACCTCGTGCCATTACCTCTGTGTCACCATTGCCTTTTACAAAGAGCTTCGCAGAGCCGGCCTCTGTGAGTTTTTTGTCGCTGGCATGCACGTGCATTGCTTCAATGATGCAGTGTGACGTGTAATACAAGTAATAACCCGAAACCTTGAAATCGAAATATTTAGGCATGCGACTCCTCCATATACTTTTTGTTCTTCTCCCAATATCCTTCCACAATGCTCAATTCCACATCGTCCATGGTAGTTTCCAATACCTCACCTTGTGCAGACATAAGTATTGCATGGTGGGGTTCTTTAAGGTCTAACACTCGTATATTGGAATTTTCTGCTTTGGAAAACGCATAACCACAAACAATCATGTCAGCAGCAGAGCTTACTTTCAATAACTCGTCATTGTTCATAGTTCCCGATTTTTACAGTTTGAATATTCTTTAAGAATGTCTTTGGATTGATATAGAGGTTCTGAAGTATAGGCACTAAATCAATGTATTCTTCAGTTATTCCCATACCGTCATAGTCTGCCATAACAACAATATAACCATTGTCCCACGACTTTACTTCAACATACTTTTTCAGTATGCTTGGAGTTCGGAAACGAATGTTGTAGCCGGCATATCTGAATGAGGTCATATTGCCTTGATTCGACAATATAGCCTGAGTAGTTGCTTCTTGCGTATTCATAAGTTCACATTCTGTTCAACTTTCGGGGTTAGACGGTGCACACACATTCTGCATCAGAAGGCGTACCCCACATTGGCCATAATAGAGTTGCTGGCCTGATGATATTTGGCGTACGACACGCCAAACTTGAAATGCTTGACATTAACGCCGGCACCAGCCGACAAGCCTGCCAAATGTGACGAACCAGAAGCCTTGAGCTCGTAGGCACGGCGGAAGTTGTAGCCGACTGACAGATACAAATAGTCGGTGGGCAGAATATCCAGACCCAGCACAAAGTGGTTGAGAGCTATTTTGCCAAATCCCACTTTGTCGCTCTTGTCCTTATCCTTGTTTTCGGGCAATACGTAGTAGCTCGACTTCCAGCGTGTTACGTCGGTCATGGTAACATGAAAGCGCACTGGCAGGTGTGCCATGCCCTTGCTAAAACCTAATGCCAGGGTGAAGGGCAAATGCGTGCGTTGCCCGTCATGGTACGCCTTCAGCTGTGTGCCAATGTTTTGCAGCGAAGCCGACACCGACAGGTCATTTTCATCGTCATAATAGTTTACGCCCACATCAATGGCTGCTGCCAGGGCAGTGTAGTCGGCCAGGTTTGACACCATCATTTTCAGGTTGGCGCCACCCGTCCATCGGTCAGACAGCAAATAGCTGTAGCCTGCCCCTATTACAATGTCCTTGGCGCTGAATTGCCCCAAGGTGTTCCCTGCCTCGTCGGTCTCGTCCATTTTGCCGTAATTCATGTATTGCACACCGACTGCCATGGTGTGGCGTTCGCCAAAAGCCTTGACAAAGTGTGCTCCCATCCACGTGCTGCCCGCGGCATAGGTCATGAAATCAAGGCCGGCCGACAAGTCGCTTACGTTGGCATAAAGTGCCGGGTTATACCAGCCGGCAGTTGGTTCGTCCTCAATGAGCGTCACGTTTTGCCCGCCCAGGGCGGCTGCGTGCGACGACGCGGGAAGCCTCAACGTGTTGAACGCTGAGGCATACTCCTGTGCTAATGCCGTTGCAGGTAGTACGGCCAGTAACAGGCTGAATATTTTGATGTTCATTGTGAGCATTTCTGTTTCAGTGCCAAAATTACAAATAAAACTCGGTGCGGAGGGGCATGTAACTTAAAAACTTGTATTATCTTGCTGCTTCTCCTAATAAGATAGGCTGCACCTCGGCAGAAAGTTCAAGCAAGCTTGACTTTCTTCACTCGGTTTGCACTATCTTTTGATAAGATAGGCTGCACCTCGGCAGAAAGTTCAAGCAAGCTTGACTTTCTTCACTCGGTTTGCACTATCTTTGCAAGCAGATAATCCGCATATATGATAAAGAACTTGCTATCGCTGCCACCTAATGCCGTCGGGGTGTTTCACCAACTGACGGGGGCGGAGCGTGATACATACTACTGCACAGCCGACCCTGCCGACCACAAACTTGGCTCGGGCGGCGGCACGGCATGGTTGCTCAAGTCGGCCCATGCCGACGAAGGTGCCAATGTGTGTTTTGACACATGGCTGGCACAGCACAAACGTGTGTTGCTGCATGCTGGCGGACAAAGCCGGCGACTGCCGGCCTACGCACCAAGCGGCAAGGTGCTCACCCCAATACCCGTGTTCAGGTGGGCACGCGGCCAACGCATTAACCAAACGTTGCTCGACTTGCAACTGCCGCTCTACCACGACATCATGCACAAGGCACCGGCATCGCTGCACACACTGATAGTGAGTGGCGATGTATTGCTGCGCACCACCGAGGCTTTGCAGGACATTCCCGAGGCCGACGTGGTGTGCTATGGTTTGTGGGCCGACCCCGTGCAGGCATCGCACCATGGTGTGTTTTTGATGAACCGCCAAACGCCCACACAACTCGACTTTATGCTGCAGAAGCCTACAACCGCACAACAAGCCGAACTGATGCCCACGCACTTGATGCTGATGGATATCGGGGTGTGGCTGCTCAGCGACAAGGCTGTCAAGCGTCTGATGCAGAAGTGTGAGGCTGGAGCCAATGGCGGCAAGGGCTGCACACCGGGCGGACATCTTGCAGCACTGCCTGGCTACTACGACCTGTATAGCGACTTTGGTTGCGCATTGGGCCAAAATCCGTCGCGCCCCGACGCCGCTCTGGCCGACTTGTCGGTGGCCATATTGCCTCTGCCGGGGGGCGAGTTCTACCACTATGGCACGGGGCCGGACATGATAGCCTCGTCGGTGGCTATACAAAATTTGGTAAAAGACCAACGCTATATATTGCAAAGGGGCGTTAAACCGCAAACTTCGGTGTTCACACAGAACACCTTGCTCGTCAACCGTCCCACACCTGCCACCCGCAATGTGTGGATTGAAAATGCTTATGTGGGCAAGGGTTGGCACTATGGCAGCAACCACATTATTACGGGTGTGCCTCAAAACAACTGGCAGGTGACCTTGCGCAATGGCGTGTGTGTCGACTTTGTGCCGGTGGGCGATGCGGCTTATGCCGTGCGTCCTTATGGCTTTACCGATGCCTTCAGGGGCGATGTGGCCAGCCTCGACACCATGTATATGGAGCAGCCCCTGCACAGCTGGCTCGCGGCTCGCGGCTTGTCTGCCAACAGTTTGGGCGGGGCAGGCACCGATTTGCAGTCGGCACCCTTGTTCCCCGTAACTTCCGACATGGAGGCGTTGGGGCAACTGCTCAACTGGTTTGTGAGCGACACACCCGACGCCGAGACGTCAGCTCTTTGGGGCAAATTGCCGCGTCTGTCGGCCGACGAACTATCAGCACAGGCCAATTTGCCGCGACTCTTTGAACAGCGCCGTACCTTGCAAGCTCAAACGCTCCCCTTGGTGGCAAAGAACTGGCAGCGCAGCGTGTTCTATCAAGTCAATCTTAAAGACATGGCAGCGCAGTATGCCGCAAACCAATGGCCGCTGCCCGATGCGCTGCCGCAAACGGCTCCGCTGATGACACGCATACACGATGCCATGTTCCGTGCCGAATGTTTGCGCCCCACCCAGGCTGCCGAGGCCCAGGCCTACGAAAGCCAGGCATTTGCCCTGCTGCGCGACGGGCTGACCGAGAATGTGCTGCGCCACCAATGCACCCCGCGCTGCACCACCTATGCCGACCAAATAGTGTGGGCACGCAGCAGTGTGCGCATCGATGTGGCCGGCGGCTGGACTGATACGCCACCTTACAGTTTGATAGCTGGCGGCAACGTGGTAAATCTTGCGGTCAACCTCAATGGCCAACCGCCCTTGCAGGTGTATGTCAAGCCATGCAAGGAACCTGTGGTCATTTGCCGCTCCATCGACCTCGGTGCCATGGAGCGCATCGAAACCTACGAGGCTCTGCTGCAATACAACAAGGTGGGGTCGCCCTTCTCCATACCTAAGGCGGCCTTGGCCCTTGCGGGGTTTGCACCAGGCTTTGGCACAGAGCATTTTGCCTCGCTGCGCCAACAGCTCGAGGCTTTCGGCTGTGGATTAGAAATCACACTGTTGGCAGCCATTCCGGCAGGTTCCGGCCTTGGCACGAGCAGTGTGCTGGCAGCCACCGTGCTGGCAGCCTTGAGCAATTTCTGCGGCCTTGGCTGGGACAAGAACGAGGTGTGCAACCGCACCCTTGTGCTTGAACAGTTGCTCACCACTGGCGGTGGCTGGCAAGACCAGTATGGCGGTGTTTTGCCAGGCGTAAAGTTGTTGCAAACCACAGCCGGATTCGACCAAAATGCCATGGCGCGCTGGTTGCCCGACACCCTGTTTACCCACCCCGACACGCGTCCGTGCCATTTGCTTTATTACACGGGCATCACACGCACGGCCAAACACATACTTACCGAAATTGTGCGGGGCATGTTCCTCAACAACACGCAACACCTGCATCTGCTCAACTATATGAAGCAGCATGCGCTCACGGTGTTTGATGCCTTGCAAACCAACGACCTGGCCCGCTATGGCCGCATGGTACGTGCCACTTGGGAGCAGAACAAAGCGCTCGACGCCGGCACATCGCCCGAGGCTGTTGAGACTCTTTGCCGCCGCGTAGACGACTTGTGCTATGGCTACAAACTGCCGGGTGCCGGTGGTGGCGGATTTATGTATATGGTGGCCAAGGACGCCCAAGCGGCACAACGCATCAGGCAGTTGCTCACCGATAATCCGCTCACGCCAAACTCGCGCTTTGTCGATATGGACGTGTCTGCCGAAGGGTTGCAGGTGAGCCGCAGTTGATGGATTAACGAGTAAGTAAACATGCGAACGGATTCAAGCACAAAACGCAACCTCTAATGGGGGCGACGCGTCTCGCGTCGGGAAAAGATGCAGCTATTATCAGTAGAGTTTGTATTCTTTCCTTTCATTATCCCCGACGCGGGACGCGTCGCCCCCATTAGTGCTTGCGTTTTTTACAGCGCGTTTCTGACAACTTAACGTGACCCCCAGGGTGTTGCTTCGCTTGCCCTGGGCTTGGTGCTACATTGGGCTTTTATTGACATCATCGGTTGCAGCTCAGCAATTCAAGCAAACTTGATTGCATTCGCCTTGCACGATGATTCATTGTCATCATCGGCTGCGGCTCAGCAATTCAAGCAAGCTTGATTGCATTCGCCTTGCACGATGATTCATTGTCATCATCGGCTGCGGCTCAGCAATTCAAGCAAGCTTGATTGCATTCGCCTTGCACGATGATTCAGCCCGCCCTTATTAAATCCGAAACTTCAGTAATAATATAAAACAGCACACATACATTGGCACTATTTTCACTACCACCCACCGCCTCGCGCGACGGACTCAACCTGAGCATGGTCGTGGGGCAAATAGCGGACGACGAAACAACCGCAACATTGAAACGCACCCTGGCTCCCGAATGGGCCTTGCAGAGCGGTGTGCAACTTACGTGGCCACACGCTGGCACCGATTGGGCATATATGTTGCCCGAGGTGACAGCCTGCTATCTGCGTCTGGCCTACGAAATAGCCACGCGCGAGACGCTGCTCATTGTGGCACCCGACATCGAGGCCGTGAAACGCCTGATTGACGAGCAACTGCCCAAGCGCGCCACCGCACACATTATATATAAAACTTGCAATACTAACGACACGTGGGCACGCGACCACGCCTTTCTGACTATGGCCACCACCGAGGGACCCGAACTGCTCGACTTCCGTTTCAATGGTTGGGGAGGCAAGTTTGAGGCTTCGCTCGACAATGCCATCAACGCCCACCTGGTTGAGGGTGAAACGCCTGTGCTGAAAGGCAAATACGTTGACTGTCTCGACTTTGAACTCGAAGGCGGAAGTGTCGAGGTGGACGGCCTTGGCACATTGCTCACCACATCGGAGTGCCTGCTCAACCCCAACCGCAATGCGCAACTTGACAAGGCACACAAGGAGGCTCTGCTCAAGGAGCGCCTTGGCGTGAACCGCGTGCTGTGGCTCGACCATGGCTATCTGGCCGGCGACGACACCGACTCACACATCGACACCCTGGCCCGCCTTTGTCCTGACAATACCATTGTGTATGTTAAATGTACCGACAAGGCCGACGAACACTATGCCGCACTGCAGGCCATGGAGCAGCAACTGCACACGTTCTGCACGGCCGACGGCAAGCCTTACCGCCTGTTGGCACTGCCCATGGCCAACGCCATATACGACGAAAACGGCGAGCGCCTGCCTGCTACCTATGCCAACTATCTGGTAATGAACAATGTGGTGCTGTACCCCACCTATGCACAGCCCGACAATGATGAGGCTGCGGCCGAAGTGCTGCACAAGGCCTTTCCCGGACGCGATGTGGTGGGTGTGGACTGTCGCGCGCTCATACGCCAACATGGTTCGCTGCATTGTGTCACCATGCAGTATCCCAAGGGCGTGTTGCCGCAAACTTTCTCTGAATAAATAACTCATGTTCCGGATTCAGCCCGTCCTTGCTAAATTCGAAACTTCAGTAAACAATTGCTATTACAATGACCAAACATAAAACACTCAAGGTAGGCATCGTACAACAGGCCTGTACGGCTGATGTGGAGGCTAACAAGCAAAATCTTAAACGCAACATTGCCGATGTGGCAGCCCAGGGGGCAGAGCTGGTGGTGTTGCAAGAGTTACACAACTCGCTTTACTTTTGCCAGGTTGAGAGTACCGATAATTTTGATTTGGCAGAGCCTATTCCCGGTCCTTCAACCGACTTTTATGGCCAGATAGCCAGCCAGCATGGCATAGTGCTCGTCACTTCGCTGTTCGAACGGCGCGCTGCCGGCTTGTATCACAACACCGCCGTGGTGTTTGAGCGCGATGGCAGCATTGCTGGCAAATACCGCAAAATGCACATACCCGACGACCCTGCCTATTACGAAAAATTCTACTTCACACCGGGCGACATGGGTTTCCACCCCATCGACACATCAGTTGGTCGCCTTGGGGTACAGGTTTGTTGGGACCAATGGTACCCCGAGGGCGCGCGGCTCATGGCCCTGCAAGGTGCCGAACTGCTCATTTACCCCACTGCCATAGGCTACGAAAGCAGCGATACCCCCGACGAGCAGGAGCGCCAACGTGAGGCATGGACTACTGTGCAGCGCGGTCATGCTGTGGCCAACGGACTCCCCGTGATAGCCGTCAACCGCACGGGCCACGAGCCCGACCCTTCGGGCCAGACAAATGGCATCAGTTTTTGGGGCTCAAGTTTTGTGGCCGGCCCGCAGGGCGAGTTGTTGTATCGCGCACCAAAGGACGAGGCTGTGAATGCCGTGATAGAGGTGGACATGCAGCGCAGTGAAAATGTGCGCCGCTGGTGGCCCTTCTTGCGCGACCGCCGCATCGAGGAGTTTGGCCCGCTTGCCAAGCGCTTTATTGACTGACGCAAAATTCAAGCGCCAAATGCTACCACTATAGCTTGAGTTTTGTGATAGAGCTTAGCTAAAAGCACTACCTCAAAACGCAAGCACTAATGGGGGCGACGCGTCTCGAGTCGGGAAAAGATGCAGCTATTATCAGTAGAGTTTGTATTCTTTCCTTTCATTATCCCCGACGCGGGACGCGTCGCCCCCATTAGTGCTTGCGTTTTCTATCAAATTTACAGGTTAAAAAGCGGATTTGAAGCCATGTAAAGGACTGTTGTGCCAGGGATTTGCGCTCTAATGGGGGCGACGCGTCTCGCGTCAGGGCATTTTTCAGCAGCCTCGTTCACGTACTGTTCCACACCATGCAGCCCCGTTTGTGCAGGTCAATCACCATCGTGTTGCGCACCAGTTTGCTCACGGGCACACCCCCTTTGTCCGCCTGTTTGCGCCGTTGCACTTCGGGCGTGCGGTCAGGCATATTATAGCGCATGTCGCACAGTTTGTCCATCAGGGTGATGGTTTGTTCGGTCAGACCGCAGTTTGTGGTGCTGTCAGTCGCTTGCGGTGCGCAGTCAGTGTCGTTGCCCATGCTTTTTTGCGGCCGGGGTGTTTCAGCGTTTTTAGTTTGTGGTTCCGCGCTTTGTCCGATAGCGTCTATCAGTTTGTCAACACCACGTTTCACAATGGCATCGGCATAACGCAGCATTTTGTTAAGCATTCGTTTCATGGTAGTTACTACAATTTGGTTTAGTACAAAAGTAAAGTGCTGCAAAGGTAACACCAAGGCATAGCACCCATCAAAAAAAGTGTACAATTTGTACACAAATATTTGCTCCCTCCCCGTCTGCCTACATGTAAAAGAGTGCGTGTGTTTTTACTGCCATCTTACACTTTTTGTGCGTAATAAGTTGATACACAAAGGTTTCATGTGTGTAAGATGATTTCAAAGTATCTTACACACCCTTGCATACATCTTACACACTTCACCCCGCTGCTGCACAGTCGGTTTTGTCGTATGCAGTAGATAATACGGTATAGGGGAGCAGAAAAATCTGTCGGAGCAACAGACTTTTCTGCTCCCCTATGCCGTAATATCTTCCTCCCGTGCTTGTGCCGTGTGGCAGCGTGAGGGGTGTGTAGGTGGCGTGTAGGTGGCATATGTTGTATCTTACACTAAGTAAAGTGTTGATTGTCAATGTGTTACGATGTATTTGTGTAAGATGTAAGATACTCGATGGGTAAAGTTCTTGTAGTATAAAAAAGCCCCCTCAAGCACCAAACGCTACCACAAAACGCTACCACAAAACGCAAGCACTAATGGGGGCGACGCGTCCCGCGTCGGGATAATTAAAAGGAAAGATACACTAAATAATAGCAGAATCTTTTCCCGACGCGGGACGCGTCGCCCCCATTAGTGCTTGCGTTTTCTATCAGATTTGCAGGTTAAAAAGCAAACCATGTAAAGGACTGTTGTGCCAGCGCATTACACGCAAACAATGAAACACTACACGCTCTTGACTTTAGGGTGGCTCTAAAAACAGAATTTTTAGAACCACCCTTATAATTGTCAAAATCTGATTTCGCCGCTGCCTGCACAAATTTTGCCATCGGCAGTGTAGAGCACCCCAAACTGGCCAGGCGCAATGCCCTGTACCGGGGTGGGCGAGGTGATGAGAAAGCGGCCGTCGGGCTGGCGTACCATGTGGCCGGGGCGCGGCCGCTCGGTGTGGCGAATTTTGAATAGCACGTCCACCTCGGGGGCCCCCTTCCATGGGTCGGCCGTGATAAAGTGGAAACCCGTCAGGTGAAACTCGGTGCCGTAGAGTCCGTGGCAAGCATCGGTGTGCGACACATAGATGATGTTGCGCTCAATGTCCTTGTCGGTCACAAACCACGGGCCGCCGCCAAGGCCAAGCCCCTTGCGCTGCCCCACGGTGTGGAACCAGTAGCCCTTGTGCTTGCCAATGACCTTGCCCGTTTCGCGCTCTATCACCTCGCCTTCGCGCTCGCCGAGCAGCATGCGCAAGTAGTCGTTGTAGTTAATCTTGCCAAGGAAGCAGATGCCCTGGCTGTCGCGGCGGTGGGCCGGTGCCAGATGTTCGCGGTCGGCAATGTCGCGCACCTCGTGTTTGAGCAGATGTCCGATGGGGAAACAGAGCTTTTGTGCCTGCACATCGGTCAGTTGCGACAGAAAGTCGGACTGGTCCTTTACGGGGTCGGGGGCCGGTGCCAGGTAGAGTTGGCCGTCGGCGTCGTGGTAGGTTTGGGCATAGTGGCCGGTGGCAATGTAGTCGTAGGCATAGCCAGCCTTCTCCTCAAAGGCACCAAACTTGATGAGGCGGTTGCACATTACGTCGGGGTTGGGCGTGAGGCCGCGTTTGACACGCTCCACCACGTAGGCTGTGACGCGGTTGTGGTATTCCTGCTGCAAGTCGACAATGTTGAGTTGCAGTCCGTAGCGTTTGGCAGTGAGTGTGGAGAGTTCGATGTCCTCCTCGGCTGTGCAGGTTGTGCCTTCGCCCTGCATGCCAATCTTTATGTAAAAAAGGTCGGGCTTGATGCCTTGCTCACACAACAGGTGGCAGGCCACGGCGCTGTCAACGCCGCCCGAAATCAAAAGTGCGTATTTTTTGTCTGTTTGCATATCATGTAAAGGTTGCAGCGGTCGTAGCCCGGCACGTAGTCGGCCACGGCCTCAAATCCCAGCTTGTTACAATGCTGATACTTGTGCTTTGTGTCAATGGTGGTGAAATGTTGTGTGCAAAGTTACAACTTTAAGCAAGTGCTCAAAACTATTTTTACACTGAAAGTGCCCACCTGCTTGGTATTGGCACGTGGTATTGGCACGTGTCACGCATTGTTTGCACGTACAGGCACGAAAAAGCCCCAACCTTTACCACCATGAGTATGGAACATTGTCAGGATAGCTTGGCTGGGGGTGCGGTTGAGGCTTATGTGGAGAGGGTTAGGTTAAAATAACGTCGCTCCTGTGTTTTCTCATCAGTCTATATGTATAGTATAAGAGAGGTAAATCAAAGTAAATCAAGCCTTTCCTTCAGTTTGCTGAAGTAGCGGCGCGATGCTGTAATTTCGATGTTGTCGAACGGTGGGCACAGGCGGCAGTGTTGCGTGTTATTCTCAACTGCTGCAAGGTAGTTGAGGTTGATAATGCAAGTGTTGCTTATGCGCACCATGGTCTGGCTGAAGTTGGCCAGGTCGTCGGCCGTAACGCCTTTTTTCAGCACGTGTACTGTGCCGTCTGTCAGGGTGAGCACCCACGAGCGTCGTTCGCTTGAGTAGTTGAACATCAGTGCCTCGTCGAGGTTTATGAGCAACAGTTCGCTCACTGTCTGCATAGCTATTTTGCGTTGCATGGCGTCGCTGCCTATGCGTTGCAGTACGCGCTCGTTCTCGCTTTGTTTCATGCGGTCGATGATGAGGCGCAGCTCGCTTTGCTTGTACGGCTTGAGCAGATAGTCGAATGCCGATTGGCGTATGGCGTCAATCATGTAGTCGGAAAAGCCGGTGTAGAACACTACCTTGAATGTGAATGTCACCTTCGAGCGTATGGAGTCGAGAAACTCCAAGCCCGTTTTGCCAGGCACTTCGACATCGAGAAACAGCACGTCGGGTTGTTTCTCAAGCAGTGGCAGCGTGGCTTCGGCGTATGATGCAAAGGTATACACCTCGGCAAACTCTGGCTGTTGGCGCAGGTCAGTGGCCAATGTCTCGAGTGCTGTAGGGTTGTCATCGACAATAAATGCCGTATAGCCTTTGTTTACATTCATGATTATCTGTCAGTTGTCTACGGATTTAAGAACTACTGCAAAATTACAATGTTTATTTTATATTTTTATCAGCATATTTATACTTGTGTGCATGAGCGGTATGATTTGGTGCATAAGTGGTGCAAATTTGCGCTTATGTGGTATCATTTTATAAGTAGATGGAGGCTGATGAAGTAGGGATTTGGTGGGCTTGGGGTTGGCGTGTTGATATATTTTCAACACTCAACCATGTTGTTGACGGGTTGACGGACAGCAATATTGTTCAAAAATTATTGCTGTCCGGTGAAAGTCCAAAGCACATTGTAATGCTTTTGCCCTTACAGGGCGCGACTGCTCCAACACGCGTAAACCCAGGGTGCCGCTTCGCTTGCCCTGGGCTGAGTGCTCCATTGGGCTTTCAGCCCGCACTTGCACACACGCTTCTACTACACTACAATTAGTAACGAGGCTGTGTATTGGTTATAATATAGCCTCTCAACCACGAGCATAGAAATGGCCACTATGATTTTAGCAAGGGCGGCCTGAAAGGCCAATGGAGCACTCAGCCCAGGGCAAGCGTAGCGACACCCTGGGTCCCCCCGTGTTGGAGCAGTCGCGCCCTGAAAGGGCAAAAGCATTACAATGTGCTTTAGACTTTTACCGGGCAGCAATAGTTAACTATAGCGCCCCCTCATTCTCTCTTTCAAAGGCATCGAGCACCTTGTGTGTCTCGGTATAGCCGGCACGGATAATGCGCTCGGCATTGTCGAAGTCGAATACGCCAAAGCGGTTCATGGGTATGTTTATCGCAATGTCGGGCGGTGTGAGTTTTTGCATGAGCACCGTGTTGCGTTGAATTTGCAATGCCATGGCGGTGGACAGCAGTGTCATGTAATTGCTGGTGGTGCTGTCGGGCGCAAAAGCCGAAATGAAGCGCTGGAGCGACAACAAACTGCTACGCTCGCGCTCGCGTTTGCGGGCCAAGTCGCGCACCTCCTCAATGTCCTCGCTGGCGGGTGCACTCACATTGACCGACACGAGCAGGTCGCCCTCGGTGCGCACGGCGCGGTTGAGCGGCAGCGGATTGACTATGCCTCCGTCGACAAGCACATGGTGGGCCACCTTGATGGGCTTGAACACCGACGGCATGGAGATGCTCGAACGTATGGCGCGGTGGAGACTGCCCTTGCTGAACACAACTTCGCGCTGTGTGACGAGGTCGGAGGCTATGGCCCGGAAGGGTGTGGGGAGATGCTCTATTTTGGTGTCGGGCACCATTTCTTTCAAGGCCCGCATCACCTTGTCGCCTTTGACAAGGTAGCTCTTGCTCAGTGAAAAATCGAGCAATGACAGTACTTCGCGGCGTGTGAGCTGGCAAAACCATGTTGTGGCGGTGTCGAGTTGGCCGGCACAATACAGTCCGCCAATGAGTGCCCCCATCGAGGCTCCCGCCACGGAACTAATGGTGTAGCCACGCTCGTGCAGCGCCTTGATGGCACCAATGTGGGCATAGCCGCGTGCGCCGCCGCTCGACAGCACAAGGGCCACCTTGCGGGGTGAGGGGGCTGCAGCGGGGGGGTATGATGGTGTGAGTTCGTTCATTTTCGAGTTGTTGAAGTGTCAAAGTCGTAGTTGGTGGGTATGCACAGTCGCATACGTGTGCCATGATGGGGTGGTGGCACATTGACAATGCTGAAGGTGGCCGCGTGGCGGTTGCGTTGGTTCAGAATTTCGAGTGTGCGTGCTATGAGCCGCAGTCCTGTGCCGGTGTCGCGGCCGGTGCGTTTGACTTTGCCCGGATTGTAGCCCTGGCCGTTGTCGGTGACGCACAGATGCAGCATGTTGTCGTGCAGTTCGATGGCAATGTGAATGGCGCACTCATCTGTCAGCGTGGGGAAAGCGTGCTTCAGCGCATTCTCAACAGGTATTTGCAGCGACATGGACGGCACCAGCCATTGGCTGTGCTCGAGTTGCGACGTCACTTGCCAGGTGACGTGCGGCAGGGGGCCCTTGCTGTAATGGTGCAGCTCTACATAGTGGCGCACAAGGGCTATTTCGTCGCACAGGGGCACGGCCACCTTGCCCGATGTGAGCAGGTTGCCACGCAGCACGTCGATAAGCAGTTCGACGGGTTTGACCAGTTCGGGGTAGCGCTGCAGCTTGGGCAGTACCGTGCCCAGCACATTGAATATGTAGTGGGGCGACACGCGGTTGCGCACTATGTCCATGCGCAGTTCGGTAATGTGTTGCATTTGCCGTTTTATGCGCTCCTGTGTGCGGCGGCGGTAGGTTATAATAATCAGTGTGGCCACCAGGGCCAGCATAATCAGTGCACCAATAATGAGCAGTATGAAGTTTTGCTGCCGCGCGGTTTTTGCCGAATAGTCGGCCAGGGCCACTTGTTGGTGCAGCAGTGTGGTGTCGCGTTGGTAGCGTTCACCCATTTCGGTCACATTGTTGCGCGTTTGTTGGCTGTTGAGTGTGTCGGCATAGCGGTTGGCCTGCTGCAAATAGTGGTAGGCGCGCTGCCACATGCCGTAGCGGGCAGCATAGCGTTGCAGACGGCGGTAGTGCAGCATGAGGTAGCGTGGCGAGCCTGTGGCAAGTGCCGAATCGTTGATGGCCTGCAGTTGGGTGGCCGCCTTCGATATGTTGCCTTCGGCCAGGCTGAGGTCGGCCAGCAGACTCTTGATGTAGAATATCTCTTTTGGCTGCATGCGTTGCATTGCGGCTCCCTGGCAGCGGTTGAGGTGAAACCTTGCTTGTGGCAGTTTGTCTTGCATCAGGTACACTTCGCCCATGTTGGCATCGCAGTTAATCAGCAACACTTTGTCGTTGAATTTTTCCGCCAGCTGTCTGGCCTTGGCAAAACTCTTGAGTGCCTGGTTGTACTGCTCTTCGTAATAGTAGCAATTACCTAACGAGAAGTGGTAGAAGAACTGCGTTTGCAATGACTCCCTGTCGATGTGCTGTGCTGCCTGTGCAAAGAATTTGTGTGCCTCGGTATAGTTTTCGAGTTCCATGTACACCTGGCCAAGTCCTGAACATATTGATGCACGGCTTCGGGTGTCGTGGAGCGAGTCGCACAGGAAGAGTGCGTAGCGGTAGTAATGTGCGGCACGGGGCATCTTGCCCGACTGCATGTAGATGTCGGCCAGATTGATGGTGACGGCAATGAGTTCGCGCCCCTTTGGCGGCTGGTTGAGTAGTGTGAAGGCCCTCTCGTAGCATATTCTGCCCTCGTGCTGCTTGCCGCCTATTATGGCATTCACCCCTCGGTGGTTCCAGAGCAGCCCCTCAATGTAGTGGCTGCCGGTGTGGGTATGGCACCAATGCTGGACGCGGGCATAGTGGTGTGCCGCACGCAAGGTGTCGCCGAGCAGCTGGTGGGAGGTGCCTCTGAACACCTCGGCCTTGTACCACGACGCACTGTCCGTCAGTGTGCCTTGCAGTGCGGCCAGCGTGCTGTCGGCTTTGGCGGGTGCTGAAAACATCAAGTCGGTGCAGGCGGCTATGATGCTGTCGGCCCTTTCGGCCTCGTCGTTGTGCTCTGTACCATGACAAGCTGCTATCAAACTGCATGACAATAGTGTGCAGACTGACAGCATGATGTGGTGGGTGATGTGCTGTATTAGTTGTAAGGTGTGTTTGTTCACTGTAAAGAAAAGTTCGTGTGTTCTTTTTTAGGAAAGGTGTTTGTAAAGCGTTGGCGGAATTTCCGGTTAACGGGTTGACAGGTTAACGGGTTAACAGGTAAGTTAGCGAAGCTTTTTAAGTTTCTTACCATTCATACTTTAACATGATAAGTAGTGTAAAGCATACTTACTTGTTAACCTGTCAACCTCTTAACCCGTTAACCGGAAATCCCGCCAACGCGTAAAGTCAGGAACTTAATAACTTGGCAAACTTACCCGTTAACTTGTCAACCTGTAAACTTGTCAACTTGTCAACTTGTTTACTGTCATATTACTCGTTGACCAAGGGCAATGTGGCGTAGTCGCGGCTGTAACGCAGCATTTGCTGGTCGTAAGGCTCGGTGTAGTCGAGTGTCACATTGGTAATGTTGCCCTGGGCATCGCGCTCGGCGTGATAAACGGGGTTGATAAAGCCCTTGTAGGGTGAGAGGTGTAGCTTGTCGTAGCGTGTCAGCACCTCTTTGTGCAACACGGGGTCGACCTTCACGCCATAGTCCTCAACCAGACGGCGTGCGCCTTCGTAGTCGCCCTCGCTCTTGATGCGCTGAATTTCGGCGAGCAACTTGCCAAACAATTCACGCAGGGCGGGATAGTCGTTTATCTTGACGTACGTCTTGCCATGCTGCTTTACCAGTTCAACCACCTTGTGGGCTTTGCCTTGCTCGTAGGCCCAGTGGGCTATGAGGGCGCGGTTGCGCATGTGCGCCTCCTCAATGTTGTTGCCTGGCTTGATGCGCACGAGCTGCGTCATGAGGCCGTTCATCATGTAGGTGTAGTATTGGCTCTTGTATGCCTCGAGGTTGGGTGTCAAGCCGAGGTCCACCAGCTTTTGGTCGGCCACATAGTACAGGCCGAACAGGTCGGCACGTGCCTCCTCGATGGTTGAGCCGTAGGCCTTGAGCGAGTCGGGGTCGGTGCCGGGTAACAGGCGCCCGCTGCCATGGCCCAGGCATTCGTGCAGGTCGGTGTGCAGGTCGTCGCAAGCGTCACCATATTGGTTGATAAGCTGGCGGGTGGCCTCGTCGATGACAAACTCCTTGTCCATGCCGCTGCCGTGTGCCGCCTTGTTGTAGGCGTCGGTCAGATTGCCTATGGTTACGCTCTTTGAGCCAAATTCGCGTCGCACCCAGTCGGAGTTGGGCAGGTTGATGCCGATGGCTGTTGAGGGGTAGAGGTCGCCACCCAATATGGCAGCGGTTATGACCTTGGCCGAGATGCCCTTGACCTTGTCCTTCTTGAACTCGGGGGCTACGGGCGAGTGGTCTTCAAACCATTGGGCGTTGGCCGAGAGCTTTTCGGTGCGCTCGGTGGCGGCAAGGTCCTTGAAATTGACAATGGCCTCCCACGATGCTTTCATGCCGAGGGGGTCGCCGTACGACTCAGTAAAGTAGTTGGTAAAGTCGACAAGGCTTTCGGTGTCCTTGAGCCAATGTATAGAGTAGTCGTCGAAGGTGCGGAGGTCGCCCGTGCGGTAGGTTTCGACCAACAGGTCGATAACTTTTTGCTGTGCGGGGGTGTCTGCAAAGGGACGTGCCTTGAGCAGATTGTCGACTATGCGTTCAATGGCTGCTGTGTACATGCCGCCCACACGCCACACGCGCTCGGTGAGCATACCGTATTCGTTGCGCTCCAACCGGCTGTTCATGCCCATCATCACGGGACGCGGGTCGGCAGTGGGCTTGCGCTGCGCATAGAACTCTTCGGCCTCGGCCTGTGTGATGCCCGGTGCATAGTAGTTGCAGGCCGATGTCTTGATGAGGTCGTCGCCGTCCTTTTGGTTGACGCGCATGGGCATGACGGTGGGGTCGAACATGACGGGGAAGAGTTCGGCGCACATTTGGTCGATGGTCTGTCCCATTAGCGGCAGCTTGTCGGCCGGCACCTGGTTGATGGCGGTGCGCAGGGCCTTGTAGGTAAATTCGGGCTGGAACTTCTCACAACCATAGTGGTGGTGTATGCCCGACGAGAACCACACCCTCTTAAGGTATACTGAGAGTGCCTGGTAGAATGCGTCCTTATGGTTGCCCTTGTAGTTGGTGTAGACGGCCTCGAGCAGGGCGCGTATGCGCAGGTTGTAACGCCCGTTTTGGTCGAACAAAATGTCGCGTCCATCGAGCGCGGCCTCTTGCAGGTAGTAGATGAATGTCTTTTCTTTGAGCGTGAGTTTGTCAAAGCCCTCTACCTTGTAGCGGAGCATTTGTATGTCGGCAAACTTTTCGTCGGTATACTTAAAACTATCGGCAGTTTGCGCTTGTGCGCCAAGGGCCGATGTGGCAGCTATCATCATGGTGGCTATTGTATGTTTCATAAAAATGACGTTCTAATCGAGTTAGTGCTCTAAATTAGTGGATATCCGTTTCTTGGCTGACGGGTTGACTGGTTGACAAGTAAGTTTGCCAAGCTTTTTTAAGCTTCTTACTATTCAGACTTTAACATAATAAGTAGTGTAAAGCATACTTACTTGTCAACCCGTTAACCTGTTAACCTGTCAACCCGTTAACTTGTCAACTTGTTACCCCGTCAACCAAGAACTCTTCAAGCTGGTATTGTTTACGTACGCTTACTTCAGCCAACCTTTGGCCTCGGCATAATTGATGACAATGTGAATGGTGCCAGCTGCATAGCAGTTTTTGACATAGGGGGGATAGGTGAACACAATGCCGCACTCGGTGAGGGCAGGACGTGGATACCATTTGCCTTTGTACTGCTGCATCTGTCCGCTGCGCACCGAATAGTCGTTGGCATTGGGGGTGGGCAGCACCTCGGCCACCGAAGGCCATGCCTCCTCGTCGTTGGCAGCCTGTGGCCCGGTTTTGAGCTTCTCGCCCACGAGTTTGAACACTTCGGGCAGGGCTTCTTCCTTAAAAATGTCGGTGAGTCCCATTACGCTGTCGGCCTTTTCGTTCATGCTCAAAAAGTAGTGGTAGAGCATGCCATGTGCGCCGCCGGTGTAGGCTTCGTCCTCAATGCTGTAGGTGGTTACGCCTTTGTCCTTCCACTGCCACACGGGCGTGATGGTGGTGCGGAATGAGTAGTTTTGGGGGGTATATTCAAAGCCCTCCTGTGCGGCCATCTTTTTCATTTCATTCTGGTCGTCGGTGTAGCTGCGCTTTACAGCGTTCCACTTGGCCTCGAGCATTTTGTCGAGCTTGGCCACCTCCCATTTGCTTGCAGCGGCAGAGTCAATCATGGCCGACAGCACGCGACTTGCCATCAAGCTGTAGCCACCGCCCTTTTTTACCTCAACCTTATCGTCATTGCCCGGCACAAACAGTGTGGCGTCGAATGAAATGCCAGCATTGGCATCTTGTGAGTTTTGCAGGTTGTAATTGGCATTTTTGCTGCTGAAGTCGGCCAACAACTCGTCGTTGTAGTCGCAAAAGTTCTCGGTGTTGTCGCTGTCAACATCTGCGCTGTCTGCAACCATGCTGTCGGCATCGGCCGTACCGGCCCAATCGTCATCTTCAACATACATGTCGCTGTCTACCACAGCGGTATCGGGCTCCTCGGTCATCAGGGTGCGGGTGGCAGATTGGTGTCCGTGAACTGGTACAAAGGCCGCCATGGTCAATGCGGCTGACACGAGTATAATGGTCTTTTTCATTTCCGTTGCTGTTTTAATGGCTTATTACTTAGAGCGACAAAGTTAGAAAACTAATTTGGATTGCGCAAACGAGCGGGTTGACAAAGTGGGACGTTCCCTTAATTGAATTCTCAGACGGAAAAGTTGCACTTGGTGCTTTTACCATACTACAATAACTTACACGCCGAGTATCTTGCATCTTACACTAACACGTTGCAACTCATTGATTATTAGTATTTTACGCAGTGTAAGATATTATCAAATTTACCTACACGCAACCTACACAACCTGCACGCTGCCACACGGCACGAGCACGGGAGGACGATATCACAGCATAGGGGAGCAGAAAAGTCTGTTGCTCCGACAGATTTTTCTACGTCCCTATGGCGTAAAACCCACCGCATACGACAAAAATGACTGCAAGACGGTAGGGTGTGATGTGTAAGATGTATGCAGGGTAGTGTAAGATACTTTGAAATCATCTTACACTCTTGAAACATCTGAATATCAACTTGCTACGTGCGGAAAGTGTAAGATGGCAGTAAAAGCACATGCACTCTTTTACAAGAGGGATGACGGGCAAGGGAGCAAATATTTGTGTACAAATTGTACACTTTTTTTGTTGGGTGCAATGCCTCAGTGTTACCTTTGCAGCACTTTACTTTTATATCAAATCAAATTGTATTGACTACCATGAAACGAATGCTTAACAGAATGCTGCGCTATGCCGATGCCATTGTGAAACGTGGCGTGGACAAACTGATAGACGCTATTGGACATAGCGCGGAACCACAAACTGAAGACATTGAAACACCCCAGCCGCAAAAACGCATGGGCAACGACACTGACTGCGGTCTGACAGAACAGACTATTACCCCTATGGACGAACTGTGCGACATTAGCTATAATGTGCTTGACCGCACGCCCGAAGTGCAATGGCACGACCAGGCGGACAAAGGGCTTGTGCCCGTGAGCAAACTGGTGCGTAACAGCATGGTGATCGCGTCATTCAACGGTGCAGAAAGTGATGAAGTCAGGATATTGTGGTGCTCTGTGAGATTTGCCGCTAACGCGGAGAACATAAGGACAAAAGAACATAAGAACAGAAGATATAACGCTTGTGTTAGCCGCTTAGCGCGGAAAACATAAGCTACATAAGTTTTCATAAGATACACAAAAGGCCGCTGCGCAGCTGGCCACGGACTAACGTCCGCGTGGCCAAAGAAACATAAGGGCTGACGCCGTAGCGTTATTTATCAGCCGCTAACGCGGGGAACATAAGGACAAAAGGACAGAAGAACAAAAGATATAACGTTTGTGTTAGCCGCTTAGCGCGGAAAACATAAGCAACATAAGTTTTCATAAGACACACAAAAGGCCGCTGCGCGGCTGGCCACGGACTGACGTCCGCGTGGCCAAAGAAACATAAGGGCTGATGCCGTAGCGTTATTTATCAGCCGCTAACGCGGAGGACATAAGGACAAAAGATATAACGTTTATGTTTTCCGCGCTAAGCAGCTAATACACGTTACGACTTTTGTTCTTCTGTCCTTTTGTTCTTATGTTCCCGCGTTAGCGGCCCGCTATGGCGTCAGCCCTTATGTTTCTTTGGCCACGCGGACGTTAGTCCGTGGCCAGCCGCGCAGCGGCCTTTTGTGTGTCTTATGAAAACTTATGTTGCTTATGTTTTCCGCGCTAAGCGGCTAACACAAACGTTATATCTTTTGTTCTTCTGTCCTTTTGTCCTTATGTTCCCGCGTTAGCGGCAAATCTCATAGAGCACCACAATATCCTGACTTCATCACCTTTTTTATATGGCGCCTTCGTCAAGCGTAATGCCATAATCGTGCTTGATCTCGTCCATCACGAAGGTGCTCTCGAGCGAGCCAAGATGGGGAATGGTGCCAAGCACGTTGAGCACAAACTCTTGATAGTACTTCATGTTGGGGGCGTGGATTTTGAGCAGATAGTCGTACTGCCCCGAAATGTTGTAACACTCTGTCACCTCGGGAATGTGGGCGATGGTCTTGGCAAAGTCGGCCGCAATGTCGCGCCCCAGTCTATTCATCTTAACTTGGCAGAATACCACAAAACCGCGGTTGAGCTTTTCGGCATTGAGCACGGCTATGTAGCCCTTGATTATGCCGTCGCGCTCCATGCGCTGCACACGCTTAAACACGGGGGTGGTGCTGAGGTTGACACGCGCTGCCAACTCCTTGATGGTAAGGCGTGCATTGGCTTGTAAAGCGCGCAAAAGTTTGATGTCGGTGGCATCAATAGCATATTTTTCTACCGAACTATCGTCTGGGGCCATGTTACTATGTGTTTGTTCTAATACAACTGCAAAAATAGAATATTATTCTAACTTTACGCAAATGTTTGGTTGATAAATAGCTTTTGCCGTAACTTTGCAATCGAAAACAAGGAGGCGTGCCACATGGCAACCGTCACCGCTAATAACGATAACAATAACACAATATAATTATGAGCGAACAGAAATACCACTTCGAGACACTCCAGGTACATGTAGGACAGGAACAGCCCGATCCCGCCACCGATGCGCGTGCCGTACCTATTTACCAAACAACTTCGTACGTGTTCCGCAACTCACAACATGCTGCCGACCGTTTTAGCTTGCGCGACGCCGGCAATATCTATGGCCGTTTGACCAACTCTACGCAGGGCGTGTTTGAGGACCGTGTGGCAGCCCTTGAGGGTGGTGTGGCAGGTTTGGCTGTGGCCAGCGGTGCTGCAGCTGTCACTTATGCACTGCAAAACATTGTGCAGGCTGGCGACCACATTGTGGCAGCCGACAATTTGTATGGTGGTTCGTTCAACCTTATCACCCACACGCTTTCAACACAGGGTGTTACCAACACCATTGTTAATGTAAACGACCTTGAGGCGCTCGAGGCTGCTATCCAGCCCAATACCAAGGTGGTGTATGCCGAAACTTTTGGCAATCCTAACTCCGACGTGACCAATCTTGAGGCAGTGGCCGAAGTGGCTCACCGTCACAACATACCCTTTATTGTAGATAACACCTTTGGCACGCCTTTCCTTATTCGTCCTATCGAGCATGGCGCTGATGTGGTGGTACACTCTGCCACAAAGTTTATTGGCGGACATGGTTCAAGCCTTGGCGGTGTGATAGTAGACGGTGGCACTTTTGACTGGAAGGCCAATGTCGACAAATTTCCAACCTTGGCCAAGCCCGATCCCTCATATCATGGTGCGGTATTTGCCGATGTGGCTGGCAAGGCAGCTTTTGTTACCCGCATTCGTGCCGTCATTTTGCGCGACACTGGTGCCACCATCTCGCCGTTCAATGCCTTTTTACTTTTGCAGGGTCTCGAAACGCTCTCGTTGCGTGTAGAGCGCCATGTCGAAAATGCGCTGAAGGTTGTCAAGTTCCTGGCCAACCACCCCAAGGTGGCTAAAGTGAACCACCCCTCGTTGCCCGACCACCCCGACCATGCTCTCTATCAGAAGTATTTCCCCAATGGCGGCGGCAGCATTTTCACCTTCGAGGTAAATGGCGATAAGGACGCAGCATGGCGTTTCTGCGACAATTTGAAGATATTCTCACTCTTGGCCAACGTGGCCGATGTTAAGAGCCTCGTTATTCACCCTTACACCACTACTCACTCGCAAATGACGCCTGAGGAACTGGCACAGCAGCACATTACTCCCTCAACCGTGCGCCTGAGCATCGGCATTGAGCATATTGACGATATCATTGCCGACCTCGACCAGGCTTTGGCCAAGGTGTAAGGGGCAAAGCCCATTGGGGTAATATTTCATCTCTTTAAGTTCATCTGTTTTGGCGGAATTGGATAGGTGTTACACTTATCCAGTTCCGCTAATTTTGTTTTGCCGTAAATGGAGGATAGCTCTTACGAACATTTCTCTGTTAACTTTGTTAGTGTGTCACCCAATCAATAACGTAACTCGTACAAAAAAGTGGTGAAGTTTGGGTTTCATTGTTTGTAGGTTATGGGATTTGCCGCTAACGCGGGAAGCATAAGGACAAAAGAACATAAGAACAGAAGACGTTTGTGTTAGCCGCTTAGCGCGGAAAACATAAGCAACATAGGTTTGCATAAGATACATATAAGGCCGCTGCGCGGCTGACGGCCACGGACTAACGTCCGGGTGGCCTCAAGAGACATAAGGGCTGACGCCGTAGCGTGTCCTGGCAGCCGCTAACGTTATATCTTATGTTCTTCTGTTCTTATGTCCTTATGTCCTTCTGTTCCCGCGTTAGCGGCTGATAAATAACGCTACGGCGTCAGCCCTTATGTTTCTTGAGGCCACCCGGACGTTAGTCCGTGGCCGTCAGCCGCGCAGCGGCCTTATATGTATCTTATGTAAACTTATGTTCCTTATGTTTTCCGCGCTAAGCGGCTGAAACACGTTACAACTTCTGTTCTTATGTCCTTATGCCTCCCGCGTTAGCGGATAACTATAAACTAAATTTGCCATAGGTGCCACGTGACAAGCTTTGGCGAAATTTGTGCTTTATTTTATCCAAGACTTTGTTAGTGCGTGCGTCACCCAATCAAATAACGTAACTCGTGCAAAAAAGTGATGAAGTCAGGAAATGGGGCATAGTTCTCACGAACACAAAACAAAAACAGAGGATTGCTCGTGATGAACAATCCTCTGTTTGGTGGGGTGCTTAGTGGGATTCGAACCCACGACATTCAGAACCACAATCTGACGCTCTAACCAACTGAACTATAAGCACCATAATGAGTGTCTTTCTTTCCGAAAGCGATGCAAAAGTACGGCTTATTTTTGAAACTGCAAAGTGTTTCGCCATTTTTTTTGCGAGAAAGTGCATTTTTGTGCAACAAAAGGGGTAAAAACACGCTTGAGAGTGTGTAAATGTGCATTTCTTAAGCGTTAAAGTGCATCAGGGGGTTGGGGCTTGACAGTCGCGCACTTGGTCAAGAATTTCACTGGCCAAGTGCTGGGTGCGGCGGTAAGTGTATATGCCCAAAGCAGCACCAATTACGCCGCCCACAACGCCACCCACGAGTATACCCGTGCGTTCGTCATGGCTCATGCCGGCAAGGGTCATGATTTCGTATGCAAACCATGCGAACCAACATATAATGAATGGAATGCTGAAGCGCAGCCATCGGGCATAGAGCATTTTCATGCGTGCCACGCGGCATGTCACCTCAGCCAAACTGCTTTGAGCAAGTTGGGCAGGCTGCACGCGGCGGTGAGTGTAAATGTTGTAACACACGGCTGCAAGTAAAAATACGGCGGTGACAATGGTGAAAGCCAACGATATGCGCAGCCATAGCAGCAACCAGATGCAGTAGGGTATGGCCAAGGCAGCCATGACGGTCACTAACAGCGCGTGGCGGTTGATGCTGCGTGCGTTGCTGTTGATAATGCGTCTAATCAGCTTGTCGTTAACGATGGACTGGCTTTCAAGTTTGTCTTGCAGCAACTGCCACTGTTGTTTTATTTCGTTCAAGGTATTATCCATGATAGTAATGCTTGTTATTCGGTAGAGGTGATGAGGGGGGGAGGTATGGCCTCATTTCATGTGTTTAAGCTCTTCGCGTATGCGCACCAGGCGCACCGACACGTTCTTGGCCGTTATGCCCGTAATGGCGCCAATCTCGTCGTAGGGCAGTCCCTCGAGCCACAGCAGCACCAGGGCGCGGTCGAAGGGGCGCAGTTGGTGCACCCGTTTGTAGAGCATTTGTATTTGTCGGGAGTCAGTGTCGTTGTCCTCATACAGATTGATGCTCATGTCGAGGCGTTCGGTTTGAGGCTGCCGTTTCTTCTTGCGTTCGGCCGATATGCAGGTGTTAAGGCTGATGCGGTAAATCCAAGAGTTTAGTTTCGCCTCCCCCTTAAAGGTGTCTATGCCTCGCCACAAGTTGATGAGCACCTCCTGAAACAGGTCATTCACCTCGTCCTCGTCCTTCGAAAACATGTAGCAAACGGTGTAGATGGTACTTTTGTGTGCACTGACCAATTGTGAAAATTCTTGTTCGGTCATTCGTGTGTATGGTTGTTTGGTCTCTGTTTATTAGACGCATGCGCTGATAATATGCTACATGCAGCTGCTGCAAATTTAGAAATAAAGTTGCAGCCATGACGTATACCACTTTTACAAATAAAAGCCCCGCCCATCGGGTGTGCAAACTTTGCACACAAGTTGGGCGGGGCTATAAATATAGTTGTAGGGTGCTTACTTAATGGCTATGCGTATGGTTTGCGCATCCTGCCCGTCGGTAACGTGCAATAAATACATGCCTGGTTGCAGGCGGTTGGTGTGCAGACAAGCATGGCGGGTGCTTTCAAGGCTGCTTCCGAGTGTGGTTGCAGCCATTTGTATGCCGCTCACAGCAGTCAAGCGTATGGCTACGGGGCGTGCGGTGCCGCAGATGGCCAGATGCAAATCGTTGTTGCCAACTTTGGTAACCTTAGCCGCAAGGTGGTCACTGTATGCCTCGTCAAGCTCAACCTCGCCAATGGCAGTAGAGTATGGTGTTGAGAAGATTTGCTCCTCGCCATAAGTTGTGCCGTGTTCGGTTGTAACGTAAGCGCGCACAATGTAGGTAGTGTTCGGCTCAAGATTTTGGAGTACAGCACTCATGCGCTGTCCCGTAGCCACAACAGTTTGATGCGTATTATCGTCGGTGGTGGCAGTGGTGTGTTTGGCTGTGGCATAAGCATCGTCGCGTTTCCAGTATTCAAAACCTTGCTCCTTAATGTCGTCAGAACCGGCAATGATAAAGCCGCTCACTGTAGCCGAGTTCTCATCGTGGCACACAGCGGCATAGGTGCGCACCGTTGGGTCAAAGTAAACATAAGCATCGGCAGTGCCAAAGGCCGACCATTCGCCATACCATGTTTTGCCGCTTTCGGCCTTATAGAATGGGCGGAATTTGTAGTATGTGCTGGCGCTCAAATTGCGCAGGGCACCAGTCATTACACCATCTACAACGGGGCAGTTAGCCTTCGAGCTTGGCACAAGGTCGGGCGCGTCATAGCGTCGCCATTCAAATCCTGTGTTAGCCTCTTCGTCTTCAATATTAGTAGTAGCGCATATCAGTGCCACGGTGTTTGAAGTAGCTTTCGCTTCGGCCACAGTTTCGAGCGTCAGAGCTGGCAGCTGCATCGATTTGCTTGAAGAACAGTACAATTTAGTATCGCGACCATTCTTCACCATGACGGCATATTCAGCTTGTATGTAGCTTTCAGGTTCGCAGCCTGTTACATGTAGCGTTTTTCCGTGTTGGGTTATGGTTTTGCGGTCAAGTGTCCACCCCTCGTCCACTATTTCAGCATCATGATGTGTCATGTCGCGCGATCCTGTCATGGTGTAGGTTGTGGGCGTAATCTTGCCATACTCGGTACTGAGCCCCATGCTTTTCGTCATGATGTCGTATTCTTTAGAGTACGTGACTCTTCCGCCTTTCAGTTCTTGATATTTCAGAGTGACAGTCGTCGAGGGCCAAAACCCGGTAAGCTTTATGCTTTGCTCCTCATCGTTATATTTCAAATCGCATGATTTCGGCGCACCCGACAAACCCTGTGGAGGGCTGTGCAGATGCTAACCCAAAAACTGAGTTGCCAAACGATACATGATTGCCCAAAAGTAGTACCTTTGCACTATGAATCAGAATGGCAATAAAAATATGTATGAGGGCCTCGCCTCATATTTCCTCCCCGAAGGAGTTCTTAAATATTTCGAGGTGACAGACTTTGCAACACAGCGTACTCTGGACAAGGATGTTCTTTACACAACAGAGCTTCACATCTATCTGGATGAGCGCGACAATCGCACACCAGACATGAAGGATTCCGTGAGCAATGGTTTTGGGGAAGAATCATGTTTACTTGACTATCCAGCCCGAGACAAGAAGGCGGTACTTCACATACGAAGAAGGCGTTGGACAATGCCGGATGGCACAACAAGAAGTGTTGACCTTGACAAGGAGTTTGAACTGAAGCATAAGGGCACTCGATACGCGAAGGACTTCGCGCTTTTTTTAAAGAGGGCGAATGGACTCTGAGACGATAACCGCTCGTCAGATTGGTTATACGTACATGATTAACAGCTCCACGTTTGCCAAAAGATACAAGGACGCCCTGAGTAACTTCGAGACGTGGGAGCAGAAGGATCACGCATCCAAGTGGATTCTTATTCCGCAAAACGTAGGTAAGGAGCAAGGCATAGACGAGACCTCCCTCCAGGGCGAACTGTACACTATCGTTCACAACAAGGATGCCCATGGTCGCAAGGGTGCAATCATAGCAGTAGTCAAGGGAACGAATCCTGCTGACGTACTGAAGGTTCTCATGCAACTACCTGCAGATAAGCGTGAAATGGTTGAGAATATCACGATGGATCTCTCAGATTGCATGCGTGTCATAGCCCGAGAGGCATTCCCTAAAGCCACAGTCATACGTGACTGCTTCCATGTCGTAAAACGCGGTGGAGAGGGCTGCGAAGAGATACGCCTGCGCCTGAAACGAAAAGCCGTAAAGGAGGCGAACAGACAGAAGGCAGAGTTTCGCAAATACCTCGAAAATCTGGCAGCGCAGAGAAAGGCTTACCGCGAGCGAATGAGGAAAAGGCATGGGAAGAACTGGAAGAAGAGCAAGCGCGGAAGAAAGCCTATGAGGCTGAACACTCGCTTTGAACCCAAAAGGCTTGAAAATGGCGAGACTCTTGTAGAGGCACAGACACGATGTCGCAAGCAATTGTCCATGAGCCGAGAGAAGTGGAGCGCAACGCAGAAAAAGCGTGCGAAGATACTTTTCGCACTCTACCCAAAACTTGAAGAAGCATACAATCTGATCAACTCCCTTAGAGCCATATTCAGAAACAAGAAACTCACAAAGGAGACTGCCAAACAGAATTTCAAGGGGTGGTATGAGAAAGTGGCTTCCTGCACTCTGCGTGAAATCAAGTCCGTACGCGATACCATCAGATTCTATGAGGATGAAATCCTGAACTACTTTGACGGACGTAAGACTAACGCTTCAGCTGAATCGTTGAACTCAAAGATCAAATGCTTTCGTGCACAAGTAAAAGGAGTCATAGACATACCATTCTTCATGTATCGTTTAGCAACAGTTTTGGGTTAGCATCTGCACGGCCTACTCCACAGGGTTTGTCGGGTGCGCC
>NZ_LT629844.1:187227-289727 GCF_900106785.1 Prevotellamassilia timonensis
GGCGCACCCGACAAACCCTGTGGAGGGCTGTGCAGATGCTAACCCAAAAACTGAGTTGCCAAACGATACATGATTGCCCAAAAGTAGTACCTTTGCACTATGAATCAGAATGGCAATAAAAATATGTATGAGGGCCTCGCCTCATATTTCCTCCCCGAAGGAGTTCTTAAATATTTCGAGGTGACAGACTTTGCAACACAGCGTACTCTGGACAAGGATGTTCTTTACACAACAGAGCTTCACATCTATCTGGATGAGCGCGACAATCGCACACCAGACATGAAGGATTCCGTGAGCAATGGTTTTGGGGAAGAATCATGTTTACTTGACTATCCAGCCCGAGACAAGAAGGCGGTACTTCACATACGAAGAAGGCGTTGGACAATGCCGGATGGCACAACAAGAAGTGTTGACCTTGACAAGGAGTTTGAACTGAAGCATAAGGGCACTCGATACGCGAAGGACTTCGCGCTTTTTTTAAAGAGGGCGAATGGACTCTGAGACGATAACCGCTCGTCAGATTGGTTATACGTACATGATTAACAGCTCCACGTTTGCCAAAAGATACAAGGACGCCCTGAGTAACTTCGAGACGTGGGAGCAGAAGGATCACGCATCCAAGTGGATTCTTATTCCGCAAAACGTAGGTAAGGAGCAAGGCATAGACGAGACCTCCCTCCAGGGCGAACTGTACACTATCGTTCACAACAAGGATGCCCATGGTCGCAAGGGTGCAATCATAGCAGTAGTCAAGGGAACGAATCCTGCTGACGTACTGAAGGTTCTCATGCAACTACCTGCAGATAAGCGTGAAATGGTTGAGAATATCACGATGGATCTCTCAGATTGCATGCGTGTCATAGCCCGAGAGGCATTCCCTAAAGCCACAGTCATACGTGACTGCTTCCATGTCGTAAAACGCGGTGGAGAGGGCTGCGAAGAGATACGCCTGCGCCTGAAACGAAAAGCCGTAAAGGAGGCGAACAGACAGAAGGCAGAGTTTCGCAAATACCTCGAAAATCTGGCAGCGCAGAGAAAGGCTTACCGCGAGCGAATGAGGAAAAGGCATGGGAAGAACTGGAAGAAGAGCAAGCGCGGAAGAAAGCCTATGAGGCTGAACACTCGCTTTGAACCCAAAAGGCTTGAAAATGGCGAGACTCTTGTAGAGGCACAGACACGATGTCGCAAGCAATTGTCCATGAGCCGAGAGAAGTGGAGCGCAACGCAGAAAAAGCGTGCGAAGATACTTTTCGCACTCTACCCAAAACTTGAAGAAGCATACAATCTGATCAACTCCCTTAGAGCCATATTCAGAAACAAGAAACTCACAAAGGAGACTGCCAAACAGAATTTCAAGGGGTGGTATGAGAAAGTGGCTTCCTGCACTCTGCGTGAAATCAAGTCCGTACGCGATACCATCAGATTCTATGAGGATGAAATCCTGAACTACTTTGACGGACGTAAGACTAACGCTTCAGCTGAATCGTTGAACTCAAAGATCAAATGCTTTCGTGCACAAGTAAAAGGAGTCATAGACATACCATTCTTCATGTATCGTTTAGCAACAGTTTTGGGTTAGCATCTGCACGGCCTACTCCACAGGGTTTGTCGGGTGCGCCATGATTTCGTGTAAGAAGGTCCATACACAAATCGGCATACGTCCGGTTGCTCCATTTCGGGGTCAACATTGAGTCTAATGTCAGAACTTGCAACGTATGTCTGACCAGAGTTGAGCGTAAATGATTTGAAATAGTTGGCAGTTCTCTTTGTAAATGAATATGCGCTACCCACCATATTCCCCAAACTGTTTTTGGCAGAGATGGTAAATGTAAATGCTTGTCCGGGATCGAGTCCTGCGTGCACGTAGCGTCCGTTCTCATCTGCTTCAATTTCTGTATTACCAATTTTAACGCAAGGGTATGTGTTGGCAGGCAGGTCGTCAAGTCCTGAGAGTTCTTCGTTCTTTATGAGTTTGAACACGATTGAACGTGAGCCTATTGTGATGTCAGATGGCACATAGATGGCGTTAAGTGGTATTAAAGTGCTCGATGTCAATTTCCTTATTATACTGAGGTCAGAGACTGGTGCATATATTGTTTCGATAGAATTGTCCTTCAGCAAATAGTATTCATAGAAACTTTTGGGGTGGGTTGTAGTTATAACCAACTTTTTGATGTGGGCTTTATAAAAGGCCTCGTATTTTGCTTCTTTAATGCCTGATGTAATAACCAACTTGTTAATATTCTTACAATATTTGAAGGCATATTCTCCTATAACAAGGTCAGAGACACCGTCTTCAAACATAATGTTTTGCAGACTGTCGCAGTTGCAGAAAGCTTTTACACCGATAGTCTTGACTGATTGCGGAACAACAAAGCTTGTTACGCCGCCAGGAAAGCATATTAAAGTGTCCTTTGCCTTATTATACAAGGCAGTGCCATCTGATTCGAAATACTTGTTGTTTGCTTCAACCAAAATAGATTTTAAGGCACTACAGCCTGAAAAAATGCTAATATCATTATTCGACGGAATTTCAAATGTGTTGAGTGATGCTGGCAATGTGATAGTCTTTAAGGCTTTGCAGTCATTGAAAGCAGCTTTTTTAATCGTCGTAACGGTTGAGGGTATCTGTATGTCAGAAAGTTGCTTGCACCCATCAAACAGTTCATCATTTAATAAGGTAAGTCCTTCGGGCAATTTGATTGATTGCAAGGACTCACAATTACGAAAAGCCTTCTCGCCAATGTAGTTTACTGAGGATGGAATGTCTAATGTCTTGATGCCAGTGTATGCCAATACCTCATAAGCCAGACTTTTAATGCCTTGCGGAATATTTATCTGTTGGAGTGCAGAGCAACCATAAAAGGCTTCGTCGCCAATGCTGTCAACGGTTGACGGAATAACCAAATGCTCTAACTTGCTACAATAACGAAATGCGGAAGAACTAATATTTACAAGTCCTTCGGGTAGGGTTATTGATGTCATGCTTTCTTGCTCGCTAAAGGCATGATCTCTCAATTCACGCACTGTTGAGGGAACGTTGTAACTCGTAACAGGTATGGCAGTGTACAATACAGTTTTGTCTTTATTGAAAATGGCTTTGCCGTCTGTTGCTAAATATGTATTAGCTGGGTTGACTTTGATTGTGCTTAATTTATAGCAACCATAAAAGCAGAGAGTGCCAATAGTTTGTAAGGACTCAGGTAGTTCAATATTTGAAAGAGATTCGCAGCCAGAAAACGCACCATCTCCCAAACTGTCAAGTGCTTTGGGTAGTTGTAATGCTTTGAGGCTTTTGCAAACACCAAAAGCATGGCGGCCAATGTTTTGCAATGAGTTTGGCAATGAAACATACTTGAGGGCTGTGCAGTTGTAGAACATTTCTTCACTTACATAGCTGATGCCTTCACCAAGCTTGACTGTCTGCAGGTTATTGCAGTTCATGAATGTCCGATCGGCTATCTTTTTGATGGTGCCAGGAAGCGAAATCTCTTTGATGTCTTTATTCCCCAAGTAATCAATGCCCGTAACTTTGTAGGTGGTTGAGCCGTACTGTACCTCCTCGGGCACATAGACAATACCATTCAGGTTGTTGTCAGCAGCCAGATTATTTACAGCTACGCCTGTGTTTGTAATGCGGTAAACCACACCATTCACAGTAAAAGCTTCGGCTGATGCTTGCGTAATGACGCCAACAAACAGCAACGCGAATACTAATAGTTTGTGTAAAAACTTCATATCATGTGTGTGTTAGTGAGTATAAACAATGTTCTCTTTTCTTTGACATATTGTAATGCAAAGTTAAAAAGAAAACCTTCGTCTCGCAAGTGTGTACAATTCGCAATACCCTCAAAACAAAGGTGCTTCAATACTAAAATGTAATGTATACCCGTTATCTTGCCACTTATGCACGAAATTGAACCACTTATGCCGATTATTAATTTTTTATAAAGTTGTAAAGTGAGTCCATGCCGCAGTGTGATGGTTGCAGCTCAACTAGCTAAATGCTTCTGTATTTCGTCGATAATATAAGCTAAACCTTTACGCGGGCGATGGGGCCTAAATTTATGGGGCGAGCAATGGGGCGAGGCATATCGGCTGAGACTGGACATGGTAAGAAGAACTCATATTGAATGCCTGCTTGTCATATTATTGACGGAAGTCGTCAATAATACGAAAGATTTCGGTAATTTTGTCTTTGGTAACCATAAAGATGCCAAGTATTACAGAGCGTGCTGCTCTTTGCAGGACATTAATTCTCCCTCGGTGTTCAATACCTCATTCTAACATGCCAAATATTCACAACCACAAAGGCATCAATTCCATTGTATTTGCGGCGATGACCTTCTTGTTGATGCTCCCCGAACTGTTTATGCTTCGGGGGCAAATATGGTGGGAGGCGGTAGTTGCAACCTTGTTCAATGTCTGCTTTTATGCAGCCTTGTCGTATCTCATCTGCATCTTGTTCTCAATACCAAGCTCGGCGCAAGCGACTTTTACAGATAAAGAAATGGTATGAGTGAACAATTCAATAGAACACAAATATAATATTTATGGACATAGACATAACCGTTTACAAACAAGAGTTTTTGGACCTGTTGCGCAGTTGCAAGCGCGACGGCATTGACGATGTGATTAACGACCTTGAGGAATGGGGCTTTTTCGATGCGCCCGCATCGGCCGGACACCACCTCAATGTCAAGGGCGGACTGGTGTTGCACTCACTCAACACCTGCAAGGCAGCCCTCAAGGTGTGGGAGGGCATGAAACAGCTCGAACCCACCCTCGAGCGTGAGGTGCCGCGCGACAGCGTCATCTTGGCCAGTTTGTTGCACGATGTGTGCAAAACCGACATCTACCAGCCTACCACCAAGCGCAAGCGCAATGCCATGGGTGTGTACGAGGACGTGCCGGGTTACAATGTGAGCTACAAGAATTTTCCGATGGGACACGGCGAGAAGTCGTTGGTGCTGCTCCTTTGTAGCGGTCTTGAGCTGACCGATGCCGAAATGCTGGCCATACGTTGGCACATGGGCCCGTGGGGTGTGAACATGAACTCTTACGAGGACCAGCGCAACTACGACACCGCGCACTCCCTCTATCCTCTGGTTATGATTATACATACCGCCGACTGCCTGGCAGCCAGCATCATGGAGCGCACCGAGGAGGACCAGTGATGCTGCACTGATGTGCAAATATTGTTGTCCGGTAAAACATAAACATGCGAACGGACTCAAGCACCAAACGCTACCTCTAATGGGGGCGACGCGTCCCGCGTCGGGAAAATTCAATGTTCATACACTAACTAAAGGCTTACAGACAGCACTAATTACATGGCTGTTTGTGAGCCTTTGCCTTAATTTCCGACGCGGGACGCGTCGCCCCCATTAGAGGTAGCGTTTGGTGCTTGAGTCTGTTTCATGTTTATGTTTTACCGGACAACAATAATATGCAGATGTGCGGAAATATGCAGATGTGCAAATGAGCTGACGCCGTAGCGTTACAACTTGTAACACTACGGCGTCAGCCATTTTATTCTTCTGTTATCCGCGTCAGCGGCCATAGCGCGCACCCCTCGCTACTTATCCAGCATAAGAATGCATTCCCCCCAGTACAAAGTTTACGCCGAAGTAAGTCATCAGCACGGTCAGGAAAGCCAGGGTGCAGAACCAGTGAAAGTGGCGCGGCTTACTGAGCCAAGGCAATGAGTGGTTGTGAAAGGCAATGGCGTAAGTCATAAAAGTAATGAGCGCCCACGTTTCCTTGGGGTCCCAGCTCCAGTAAGCGCCCCACGACTGGTTGGCCCACACGGCACCAAGAAATATGCCTATGCCCAGACAGAACACGGCGGGGTAGAGCAGCAACCGCCCAAGCAGCATGAGTTGTGTGGCCTGGCGCGGCAGGCAAAGCCCCATGATGCCCGTGAGCATCGTAAAGGCCAGCAGCGCATACCCCATCATGACCACCGACACGTGCAGACTGAGCCACGGCGACGCCAGCACCGGCATGAGGTTGGTGACCTGCGGGTTGCTCTGTCCCAGGAACGATACCAACAGGGCAAAGCCCGACAGAATGAGGCCGAAAGGCAGCATCACCCCAAAACGGCGGTGGGTAAGACACGACACTACCAGTGTGGCAAGTGCCATGAACTGCATGGTTTCAAACCCATTGCTCATGGGCACATGGCCGGCCACATACCAGCGCAACCCAAAGGCAAACAGCAGCGCAAGGGTGACGGCATAAAGCAAACCGCTCCACACCGCGTGCTCATGCTTGAGCGCCGGACGGCCAGACAAATTGCGGTAAACCAGGCGGCCAAATGCCACCAGCCCCAGTGTGAGACACACCATAAACAGCACCTTGGCAAAAGGCACACGGTTGTAAAGCAGCTCCGCCTTGACGCGAGTGGACGAGAGCGGTTGCACACTGCCGTCCTTGGGCAGCGGCGTGATGAGCGTGCCCTTTTGCAGCATCATGACAAGGCCCAGTTTCTCGTCCACCTCGGCAATGGCCTTTTGCAGCGGGTCGTTGGGCGTGGCAACTTGGTCGCCGTGCCAGTAGCGTTGCAGAATGTAGCCATTGTTGTCGAACAGGTCGGTCAGCCGTGCATATTTCGTGTCGAGATGCAGAATGCGGCGCAGCTCGGCGTTTTTAACCAATATCATAGGCTCGTTTTGCCACACATCGGGGCGCAGTAGCCAGCCGCTCACCACCTGTTCGGGCGTCAAGTCATGGTACGAAGCACTGCCGTAGAGTTTCAGCACAAAGTCGCGTGCCAGCGTGTTGAAGGGTGCCACGCGGTCGTTGTACACCACCTGCTTCACGGCCAGCGAGTCGGCCTTGGCGCGGTTAAAGGCCGGCAGCGTGCGGTTGGCCAAGGCCGGCATGGTGCCAAGCATTATGCCAAGCATCAGCAGGCCGCCCTTGCGCAGCAGCGGGTGACTGAGCAGGCGTCGCACCTCCTCGCGGCGGTCGGCCACCACCATGAGCATTGACACCACAAGCAGCAGATAGCCCAGATAGGTGATGCCCGTGCCATAAGGGTCGTAGTTCACGCTGAGCCAGCTGCCCTGTCCGTCCTCGTCGTACGACGATTGGTAAAAGCGGTAGCCGCTGTGCTTCACAATGTTGTTCATCGATATGTCGGCGTGCACCGTTTCGCCCGTGTCGGGGGTAATGCTCACGGCACTGGTATAGTTGGCGGCAGCCATGGTGCCAGGGTAGTGTTGCACGCTGAAACTGTCGAGCACCAGTGTGAATGGCAGTGGATAGCTCTGGCTCATGTCCTCGCTCTGAAATGTGTGTACAGGCACACTGTTCACCAAATGCACCACTCCCTTTTTAGAGGTGACGAAAGTGGTGAATGCCCCCGTCAATATCACCACAAACGACAGGTGGAGCATCATGACCGAGAACCGGTGCCACAGTTGCCACTTGACAATGGCTGCCACCATGCCGGCTGCCAGCACCCCCCACAGGGCAATAAACCACGGGGCGCCATATATGTAGTCGGTGGCAAAACTCGTGCCTTTGCTGTCCTCAACCAGAGTGGCAGCACCCAGCACAATGAGCATTAAGGTGTAAAGTATGATGAATATGCGTTTCATAATGGTCGGTATCTTTTTATAAGTAACGCAAACATATAAATGGGGGCAACGCGTCCCGAGGCTGCTGAAAAACCGACGCGGGACGCGTCGCCCCCATTAGAGGTAGCGTCTGGTGCATAAAAGATATTTGCTACAGCTTTGCGTCTATTGCGGGGCAAGGCCATAGCAAGCATGTATCATAAATTCTCAAATTCGGTGTTAATAACGGCCTTGGTGGCCATACACTCCATTTCGATGAGCCAACCCGGACGGCACACTGGTGCGTGCACAATCACTTTGGGCACATCGGGAAAGCGCTCCTCAAACATTTGGTTCACCACGGCATAATCGGCCGTGTCGCGCAAGTACACTATCATGTGCCCCACATCTTCAAATCCGCATTCGGCCTCATTGAGCAGTGCCTCCACATTCTCCCACATACGTTCGGTTTGCTTGCGAATGTTGCCAGGGTACAGAATGTTGCCCTTGTTGTCGATACTTGCCGTGCCCGAAATGAACACCTGGCGGCGGTCGCCATAATCCATGCGTGTGCCGCGCTCAAAGCTCACCCCATACTCGTAGGTAGGGTTAAGGTGAGTGGGCGCATACAAGTACTGCATCTGTTCGGGCTTGATGCCGAGCACTGCATACGTGTCAAGCTGCACCAGCGCATCGGGGTTGGCATTGCGGCCGTTGATGCCCGTGCTCGAAATAAAATGCGTCTTGCTCGTAAGGTTCTGTGTGTAAAACTCCTCGTTGCGTGCTTTCACCACACCAGCATAGTTCACATCAACATTCTGCACAAAGAACCATGTGCGCACACAGTTCTCTGCCAGGTGGCCGCCATTGGCCAGCAGTTGCACCACATAGTCTTTGAGCAACAGGCTTGTCTGCTCCTCAGAGTCTGGTGCCTGAGCCACGGCGCTGCCTCCCCATAAGTGGGTATAAGCACCATGCTGCACACGGTACAACCCATTGCTGAAGGTGCCGCAGCCAATGCCCGTTTGCAAATAAGCCCACAGTGCCACCTTGGTGCCGTTGAGCGGTGCTTGCTCTATTACCGAGCAGGCACAAGCCGGTGCTTCGGGCACCGAGGCTATCAAGGTTTCATACTGGTTGGCGGCATCGCTCAAAAAGTAGCGTTTGATAACCGATGAGGCACCTTTTAACTCCGTTTCGAGCAAATTATAATACGTGTTGAGCACTGCGTCAAGCTGCTCCTGAAATGTTTGTTCGGGACGTGTGGCGTGTATCATGACGTGAAATTCCGTCACGCCGTTTTCAACTTCAAACTTTGAAATTTCGGCCAATGCGTTCTCCAACTTTATGGCCGACCTTTGCTGTACGTTAGTCATACTGTTTGTTATTCTTTATTCTACGTGCAAAGGTACTAAAAAAGGTGCAGCTATCCTTGTCCCGATGGCGTTTCGGGGACAAAATCACCATGTTTGGGTATGCGTGTTACAGGCTCACCGTCACGCGCAGTTGTCCGAGCCATTGCTTGTGTCCGCTGGTAGAATAATGGTGAATGGCGGGCTGCAGTGTGAAGTACTGTCCGAGCGGCATGGCAAAGGTCAGCTCGGTGTCGGTTTCGCGTGCATCGTTGTAGTAGGCACGGTTCAGCACCAGGGCCAGCGTGCCGCCACGGCGTGTAAGGTTGTTGGCCGCCAGTGTACCGTTCCAATAGCCCACGGCCACTTCGGGGTCCTTAAATTGGTGCGACACTGTGGCCGCTGCCGCCAACCCCACGCGTCCCACTTTGGCCAGGGGCTGCTCCACCGTGGCCCAAAAGCCCACCTGCGAGTGGCGGTGCTGCGTGCCCTCGCGGTAATGATTGCCAAAGTTCCAGCCCACAAGGTAGGTGGCACTGAAGTCATCGGCGTGCGCACCCTCACGGGTGTAGCTTACCGAGCCCAGGTTGATTATGCCGTCGGCATGTGGCCTGAAGCGGAATGAGCGGTCGAGCGTGTCGTAGGCGTTGCCATTATACAGGGTGGTTTGCACAAGCCATTGAGGGGTGGGGGTGTAGGTAATGTGCAAACCTAATGCGGTGAGCGGAAACACGTTGATGTGAAAATTGTCGTTCACCGTGGGCACACAACCACACGAAGCACCCGTTGACAGCCCGGCCATCGGGGTGTTGAAATAGTCCTCGTCGGCCTGTCGCAGACCGACAAACACTCCTAACTTGTTGTCAATAAAATGCTGCTGAAGTCCGAAATGCACCAACCGCAACGGACGGTTTGGCGCGTTGATGTTTGAAAAGTCCTGACACACCTCGGCAATGTAGTCGGTAGGTTGCCACGTGCTCAGAATGCCAGCTTCGAGGCGTGCCCCCCTCCACAGCCTGATGCCCAGCGAGGCATCAAGGCGGTTGGCCCATGCACCGCGTCCGGTGGTCATGTTCCATTGTCCTTCGGTAATGGCCGACAGACTGTAGTCAAAGCGTGCCGTTGGGGCATCGGTGCTGTCGGCACTGTTGGCCCCCGTATTGCTGGCATAGGTGCTGGTTGCGGCACTTATGGCAACCAGCAGTAAGGACGCCACCTTTGTGTGTGCGCCCTTGCAAAAAACATATTCCTTATTCACGGCTGCAAAGTTAGGCAAAAGTTTCGATATCGTTTTTGAGGCACAGCCTTATATTAACGCGTTGCAACTACGCGAAAGGGGAGTGTGTCTGATGAAGCCAACCGATTATTTCTCTAAAAACAGTCCATGATGTTGTGTGAAACGTGCAGAAGGTTATCTTACTACGTTCGTTCAACGTGCTTACTACGTCCGATGTAAAATGACTTGGACTTTGGTTCGTGCTCTTGTCACTCCCTAATGGTGTTTTACGGACAGCAATAATTTTGTATATCCCGCGAGACGAAGCTGCTGAAAAATGCCCCGACGCGAGACGCGTCGCCCCCATTAGTGCTTGCGTTTCTTCAAGCATCAAGAGCTACAATCAAATGCTACCACTAAACGCTACCACCCAACGCAAGCTCTAATGGGGGCGACGCGTCTCGCGTCGGGATAATGAAAGAAAAGAATACAGACTCTACTAAATAAAAGCAGTATATTTCCCCGACGCGAGACGCGTCGCCCCCATTAGTGCTTGCGCTTTTTCATAGTATCACTGGCTGCATATCAGCGCGGTGCATACAAAAAGTGCAGAGTGCAGACAAATAGCCACATAAAACGTGGCGTATTTGTCTGCACATCTGCACTTTTTGCACTGTGTCTGCACTTGTCAGCACAGGAGGCATTACTGCCCGCGGGCTTTACTCCTTGGCGCCGCTGTCAATCCAGTCCTTCAGCAGTTGCAGGCCGGTGCGGTCGGTTACCATGATGTTGGAGTGGTCGTGCTTCCAGTTACCTTCGTCGGGACTGCTCATGTTGGTGGCAAGCGCCTCGTAGAGCACACTGGCGTCGGCTTGGCCCGGCTGCACACGCATTTTGCCCTGTACCTTGGTCGAAGCCACATTGACCAGCTGCGCATAACTCTTGCCATCGTTAAGGTTGAGTGATGCCGCCCAAGCGCTGCCCGAGTGGCAGTGGGCGCACTGCTTGTCGAACAAGCTGGTCTGAATGGCCGCCAACATGCCGGCATTGATGGTCGCATCGGGTTTGATGCGAATGGTGTCGCCATTGTCGGCAGCAGTGGTGGTGTACAGCGTCACCACACGTTTGCGAATGCTGTTAATCACACACACCTCGAGTTTGGTCACCTCGTCGGGTATGCCCGGCAGTATCAGATTGACATGACCATTGGCGTCGGGCTTGATGTCCTTCGATATTTCGGCATACGTGCCATCGTCGGTAAATCCCGCCAGGGCCACGGTGTAGCCTTTGGCCCATGAGCCAGTGCCGGTAATGTCGGCATCGAGAGTGGCCACACGTCCCTTTTCGGTTATGTCGCGCACCTTTTCGGGTATGCGTCCGTCGTCGCACGCGGTGCAAAGCGTCAGGCTCGACAGGGCCATACACATTATATATATAATACGTTTCATTTGTAGCAGTGATAATTTTTTAGAAGTAGTACTGCAACTGTACGGTGGCCGAGTGAGTGGCCAGGCCCAGGTTGTCGTTGTCGCGGTCAAGCTGTGTGTCGTGTCCCTTGCGACCAGTGTACTGGTACATGGCCTGCAGCTTGAGGTTGCAACCCTTGAAGAAGTAGTTAAGTCCCACGGCCGGCATGTTGAGGAAACCGTCCTTGCCCGTGCTGTTGCGGTTCATAAAGTCGTAGCGTGCAGCCACCTGCAAGCGCGGTGCCACAAAGTAGCCGCCCTGCACATAACCGCCAAGGTAGTTGTAGTGCTCGTTGATTTTCTGACGTTTGGTAAAGCCCACATTCATCCAGTAAGCCTCACCGGCAAAGTACCAGCGGTTGTAGAGCAAGGCAAACTCCAATCCCATGCGTGCATCGTTGGTGCTTTCGTTCTCACTTTCCACATTCATTGAGCCTGACAGTCCGATGAGCATTTTGCGGTCGTTGAGTAGGTTGGGGTTACCCTGGGTTGACGGCATCACGCCCCAAGGCATGTAGGTGAGGCGTCCGGCATAGAGCAATGAGGGAATGTGCCAATCGTCGCTGATGGTTTTGTTAGCCGTGTTCACAGCCGAACCCGTGCCGTTGAACAGTCCCACCTCGTAGCCAAACTTGTTGTTGACCACACCGTGTAGTTCGACACCGAGGTCGAAGCCAGTGCTCATGCTCGGCGTAACGGCGTTAAGCACGTGGGGCATGATGGTGGCAGTGGTGAGCGATGTGGGGAGCTGCGGAAAGAGCGTCTCGCCAAGCGTAGTGAGGTAGGCGTGTGAGAAAGGTGTCTTGAATTTACCCACGCGCAGTTGCAGCGGTGTGTTGAATTTCACGTCGAACCATGCCTGCTGCAGCAGGTTGCCGCCCGACTTGGCAGCGTTGAGCGAGAGGTTGAACGATATTTTGTTGAAAGCACGGCCCGTAAAGCCCAATATGGCATTGGGAATGGCAAAGCCCGAGTTCTCAACATTGTCCTGGTTGTAAGCCTTGTCAAGTCCCTCATCGTCGTACCAGTTAAAGTTGGCACTGGTTTGTACCAACATGTAGGGCTTGAACACAAAGTCGCCCTTTTTGGTTTGTATGGTAAAGCCCTTGCTGCCAGCCAGTGACACCACGCCATTGTCGGTGTCGAGGTCGATGGGCGCATACTTCATGCGTGGCCCGTCGTGATGTTCGTTGGCAGTTTGTTCGGTGCTCACCGCCACCGAGTCGGTGCTTGCAGGGGTAGTGTTGTTAGCTGATGCTGTAAGTGTGCCGGCTGCCATGGCAGCGAGGCTGAGTATGTAATGTTTCATGAGTGAATAGCAGTGTTTGGTTTTATAATGATTCGAGGAATTTGACGAGCGCGTCGCGGTCCTTCTTTTGCATTTTCTTAAACAGATTCTTTGACGCTTCGCCCTCGCCGCCGTGCCACATGATGGCCTCGACAAAGTTGCGTGCGCGGCCGTCGTGCATAAAGTAAGTGTGGCCGTCCACCTTGCGTTGCAAGCCAATGCCCCAGAGCGGTGTGGTGCGCCACTCGTTGCCGCGGGCCAGTCCGCTGCAATAGTTGTCGTTGAGGCCCACGCCCATTATTTCAGAGCCCATGTCGTGCAGCAGGTAGTCGGAGTAGGGGTGAATGGTCAGTCCGCCGAGCCATGGTATGTGGGTGCCGTTGAGCAGCGTCGAACCCGTCTTCTTAGTGTGCAGCGTGGTCACGTGGCACAAGTGGCATTTGGCCTTGTAGAAGTTTTGCTCGCCAATGCTCACCATCTCGCGCTCGGTAATCATCTTGTCGCCGTACTGCACCATCTGTGTGGTGCTGCCCAGGCGTCGTGCCGGCACACCGAGGCACTGCATGTACAGGTCGACATTCTCCATAGCCTCAGTCGTCACATCGAGGCGGTTAGAGTAGCACAGGCCCATCATGCTGCCGTAAATTTGTTGCATTTGTCCTTCGCACACCTCCTCGGGGAAGCGGCTGTTGGTGGCACCCATGTCGCTCGAAAAGCCGAGCTCTACTGTGAGGTCGAGGTGCTGCGCCTTATTGCCCGACAGACCAACGCCCGTCACGCCCTTCTCAGTCACATAGTTGCAACGTCCGCTGATGCCGTATTCGGGATAGTTGCTCTTGGCAGCAAGTGCCTCAATCTCCACCGGGTCGAGCGCCATCATGGGGCCCATGCCCACATGGCGCAGCGGCTGGCGCACCGAAATGATGAGGTCCTCGGGCTTGACGGCATCGGCTATGGGCTGGCCATAGTTTTTCATGCCGTTGGTGTACCACTCGCTGATGCGGTATTCGGGGTAGGCCAGTTCGTATGTTTCGCCATCGGGAAAGGCAAACTGCTGCATGTGCCATTTCACCTTGAGCTTGCCCTCGGCCTTCATCTCAATTTTCTTGCCGTCCTTGTCGGTGTAGGTGCCTTGCACGCACTGGTCGTGCAGCACACGTCCGTAGTCGGGGAAGAAGGAGCCGTTTTTGCGCGTGATGTATATCAGGCCAGAGGTGAAGCCAGTGCCGCCCGACACCTGTACAAAGCCATCGGCGTCGGCTTTCGACACATCGTAGTTGGTCCAAGTTGATGGTGCGGTGCGGCCGGTGGTCATGTGGCAGCTGCGGCACGAAAATCCGGCATACAGCGGGCCGAGGCCGCCGGCGGCGTTGTCCTTGCCGCTCGGTATGGCGTTGTCGTAGAGCGTGTTGCCAGCGTTGAAGCGCGACATGTATTTGCCAGCCACCCAGTCGGCCTCAATGTCGTAGGCGGTAGACGAGTTTTTGAATATCGTTGATATGTCGGCCGACAAGGCATACCCTTCGGGCACCTTGATGTCGGCCACATCAATGCCATCGTCGTCGGTGCAGGCCGATAGCGACAGCAATCCGCTCATTATCAACGATAAACCTATGATATTTTTTGTCATGATAAACCGATTTATTTATAGTGCACAGAAGGAGTAAAGGCTTTTTACCAAACCTTTACTCCTGTGCGTAATGCGTATTGCGCGTGGTGCGCGTTGTTTATTTCACGGTGCGTGCCTTACCATCTTTGAAGATGAGGAACTCGAGAGTGTGGAAACCACGCACGTTTTGTGCAGACTCAGTTACATTGCCGTCGTCACCCTTCTGGGTGATGTCTGCCCACTTTTCAGACTTCAGGATATTCTTGATACCTTCAGCATCGAGAGGCCATGAGTCCATGTTGGGGTCGAGACCGAGTTCGTCAACCGGGCCAAAGAGGAAAGCCTCACTTGTTTCCCACGGTTGGCGAGCAGCAAGCCAAGCCTTGGCGCAAGCCTCAAATCCGTCGTTGCTGGGGTTGGCCTGGAATGCGAGCACGGTGTTGTAGAGGGCGGCATTCTTTTCAGCCAATTCGCGGTAGGTGGGCACTACGATGTTGTCGACAAAGTTGTTGATGATAGCCTGCTTTGTGGCATCGTCAAGTTTGATGGCCTCGTCCTTCAGGTTAGTGGCCTCGCCTCCCTTCTGTTCCTCGTCAGTTTCGATTTCGCCAAGAATTTTCTGCAACTTCTCGCAAGCCTCCATGGCAACAACTGTCTGGTCAGAACCGATGTGGCTGCGGAAGGGCTGCACAATGGCCTGAATGGCATCTTTAGCCTTCCAGATGCAGTCGCGCACCTTGCGGTCGAGGGCGGGGTTGGCCACCGACATGGCGTGAGCCAGTGAGTTGGGGGCTACCGAGTCGGCAGTGTACACATCGCGTGTGCCATAGTAGGCGTTGCGCACAGAGTTGATGTTGTTGGTATAGTCGTCGCGTGAGTGCCAACTGTACCACGACTCAACGGCCAACACGGCATTGTCCTCATCGCCGTCCTTCCACTTTTGGTAGGGGTCGCCAATCTTGGCCGAGCCAACCTCGTTGGCAATTTCACCCATCTTTTCAACCATCTCCTGAATGCAGTTGTCTACATCGCCATAGCCAGTGCGTGCATCGTGGTTTTTGAAGAAGGTGGCGTACGAACCGCCTTGTGCCACGTCCTGGCCATTCTCGTGCTTGGTGTACTGTGTGGCCCATTGGTTGTAGAGCGTTTCGGCATCATTCTTCAGCAGCAGTGCTGTGTGTGCCATGTAGTTGCCCCACTGTCTGGCGTTGCCTTCGTTGTACTCGAGTTTGACAGCGTCGCCTCCGAAGGGGTCGGGGTCATCGCTGCATGATGTGATGCCGCAAGCGGCTACGGCTAACAGTGAGCCGAAAAGAATTGTCTTTTTCATTGTTTGTGTAGTATATTGTATTTTGTTTGTGTTACGTATTGGGGAAATTAGTAAACGGTTTGACAAGTAAGTTTGCCGGCAGGCTTATCGCTTGGTGAACCAGCCCACGTAGGCCACGCCGATAGAGAACTCGTTCTCGCTGTTATACTTGCCCTTGCCAAACATCTTGCTGGTGCCAATCTGGCGGGTTGAGTAGTCGGCTTTTATTACGAGGTTGGGCAGTGCATACCAGTTGACACCGGCTGTCCATTTGCTCACCTCGCAGCGGTGGTCCTCAATGTACAGACCCTCGCATTGTTTCTGCGGGTTGTAGTAGTCGTAGCGTGCAAAGGGGTAGATGGCCGGCACGTTGGCACCGCGGAAAATGCCTGCCAGGTTGAGTCCCACCTCAGCACCATAGCTCACAGCCTTGTGTGCCACGGGCACCACGCGGGTGTAGGGCGACTGGTTGGACAGCTTGGTGTTGACAGAGCTCACGCGGTCGGAGTTGGTAAGGCTGCCCCACATAAAGTTGGCACGCGCTGTGACCACACTGTTTTTGTATTGTGCATCGACGGTGTAGATGCGCAGCGGGGCACGGAAACTGTATTCTACCAGTTTGTCGGAGTTGGCAGTCGTGTTGGCGCAGTAGTAAAACGATGCGCCCACGCGCAGGCCCGGCACACCATTGTAGTTGAGGCGGAGGGTGTAGGCGGGTGAGGTAAAGTTGTCTTCCTCAAATATGCCTTGCTTGCCGCCCTGCACCCAGTTGTTGCGGTCGAAACCGCAGGCGTTGAGGCCGGCCGACACAATGGCCTGGTAGTCGAAGTTGGCATAGCCTTGGCCAAATGAGCCGAAGAGCTCAAGACCATTCTCGTGCCAGGTTGAGGGTATGAGGGTTGTTTCGCCCTCAGGGCGTGTGGTGCCGAAAAAGTTGATGGGCTCGTGGTGCTCGTTGGTCAGGCCAATGGGCAGAATGAGGTGACCCGCACGCACGTGCAACCAGTCGAAGGCTTTGTAGGTGATGTGGAACTGCTCGAGGGCTACCTCGCCACCCTTTTCAACCTCGGTTTCGTATTCGCCATTCTCAGAGTTCTCAAGTTCGTAGGCTGTGCCCACACCGCCCGATTCGAACTCTATCTCGGTGCCGAGGGTCCAGCGGGGTGAGAATTTGTAGTCGAGTGCAAACACAAAACGCGGAATGGCAATGGTGTTGCGGTGGTCCTTTTTGTTGCCTGTGCTGCTGCCGCGGAAACGGTTGATGCCGTAGTCCTTGAAGGCTGCCACCATTTCGCCGTAGCCGCCAAAGCGCAGCTTTTGGTAGTCATCGTCGGCACTGACGGCCTTGAGTTTCTTGGTCTTGGTTTGTGATTGGCTCACCATCATCACGCTGTCGGCCTTGACGGGAGCAACCTCGTTGTCGGCCTGGGCGTTGGCTGCTGCCAGGGCAGCAAGGGTGAGCATGGCTAATTTAGTTTTCATTCTTTATTCTATTGTGTTATATTATGCGTTGGTGAGATTGGTTGACGAGTTGACGGGTTGACGAGAGTTAACGGGTATGTTTGCCCAGTCTGTTCAACTCCTTGCCATTCTGACATTAATATAATAAGTAGTGTATGGCACACTTACTTGTTAACCTGTTAATCGAAGCCATGGGAAGAACTGTTATGCCAGGGAATTGCGTTCTAATGGGGGCGACGCGTCTCGCGTCGGGCATTTTCCTGCAACCTCTATGAATGTGTATGTTTCAAAAAAACAGGCGCGGGCAACAGGGGCTAAAGTGTGAATAAAGAATGAATGGGTGCAAAGTGTGATCACCTGGCAGCTGGCTTTGGTGTGTAGCCTTGTATTTCCCAATCTCCAGTCGTAGTGTGCGTGATGAGTTGGTCAAGGTGTTGTGTGTGATAACGCCAAGTCATGCCAGACTGTGCGCTGTGTCCACATCGATGCGTTGCCCGCGGGCCTGTTATGGGGGTGTCAGGCGGCCTTCTGCTTGCTTGTGGCAGCTTGGCCGTTCTGCTTGTTGCCTTTATTCTTTTTGCTCTTGCCCTTTTTCTGCTTCTTGGTCTTCTCTTTCTTTTTGACCGGTTGGGCGGGCGGTGTGGCGCAGGTTACGCCGTCGACTGGTTGGCTGACCGTGCGGCCGGTGCCGGCAGCCAATGGGGCTGCGCCTGCCAACGTCAAGAGCAGTGCGCCGAGGAGCAATTTCTCTTGTAAATGTTTCATTACATTCGTTATTTAATTTTTCGAGTGCAAAGTTACGGTGTGCTGAAAGTGGGTACAATCACCCCGATATAGCAAAAATAGGTACCCTGTGGTTAAGCCTATTTGTACTATTCTAACCCATAGCAGCGTCAAAATACCCAAATATGGGTACTTCAGTACGCAGCGTTATGTGTAAATTTGCAGGCGTGTAATGAATGGGGCGTGGGCATGGCATCGATTGGTGATGCTGCCCCGCTTGTGACAACAAGCATTAACAATAAAAAAGATGGTATACAATAACTCCTATCGATATAAGGAAACCGATCACATGTGCGATGTGATTTGCGATGAGCCATCATTGCTGCAAATGATATCGCGTTTTGGCATTCCGCTTGGTGTGGGCGACCAAACTGTGCGGCAGGTGTGCGAGGCACATGGCGTTGACACGCTAACCTTCCTGTCTGTGGCCAACTTTATACGCCGTGGTGCGCGTGGTGCGGCCGACAGCATAGAGAATGTGTCGGTGGCCTGCTTGACCAGTTATCTTAAACAAGCCCACTCTTATTTCCTCGACTTTCAGTTGCCGGCCATTCGCCGCAAACTGCTCGAAGCACTCGACTGCTCGCAGCCGGGCGAGGTGTCGTACCTCATACTCAAGTTTTATGACGATTATATGAGCGAGGTGCGCAAGCACATGCAGCACGAGAACCGCAAGGTGTTTGGCTACGTTGAGCAACTGCTGCAGGGGCGTCGCATGGGCGACTACTCCATATCGCAGTTTGCGCGTGGGCACAACAGCATTGATGTGAAATTGCAGGAACTCAAGAATATCATCATCAAGTATTATGCGCCTACCGAACAGGCCGAATTGCTCAACAACGTGCTGTTCGACATCTTTACCTGCGAAACGGACTTGCGCATACACTGCCAGGTGGAGGACGACATATTTGTGCCAGCGGTTGAGATATTGGAGGAGAAGGTTGGCGTGCAGCAAAACGATGCACCTGCCGAGGAGGAGAAAAAGCGCCCAGAGGATACGCTGTCTGAGCGTGAACGCGAAATTGTGCATTGTGTGGTGTGCGGCCTGTCAAACAAACAGATTGCCGAGCAACTCTTTATTTCGCTCAACACGGTGCTGACGCATCGCAAAAACATTGCGCGCAAGCTTAATATTCACTCTGTGGCGGGACTCACCATTTATGCCATCGTTAATAAGATCGTGAATATTGACGAATTGCAGAATAAGTAGGCTGTGCGGTGGCGCAGTGTGGTAGTGCAAGGGCTGATACTGGTTGATGGCTTCAACATACTCCAGTGTCAGCCCTTGTCTTGATTTTGGCAAATGTATTTTACAAATTTAATGTGGCGGAATTTGTGGCGATGTCGGTGGAATTTCACTATATTTGCAATATGTTATGATGATTGGCTACCATCTGCGTGTATTGACGAGGGAATGTGTAAGCCAAACGCAAAACTTATTTAGTAGAATTACTAACCTTACAAAACCTTAGCCTTATGTTGAGAACTTTAATACTATCAGCTTTAATAACACTCGCACCGGCGTGTATGTCGGGGCAAAGTACTATTTCGCGTGCACGGAAAACGGTGACGAAAGCGGCACCCGTTAAGAAATCTACACCCACAAGGTATAGGCGTACAACTACAACGAGTAGCCGGCGACCTGCTGCATCAACAAACACAGATGAAGTAAGCAGCCGCGAATATATTCGTCGTACAATAAGTAAATGGGGGGCATGCCGCAACGTGGCGATAACAAGCTACGGTGGTGATATTGCACTAAATCAAGGCAACGCATATGCGTATAAAAACATACCTTCAGACCTTGCAGAGTCTATTGATGAATTGCACGACAAAGGTGAATATATAGATGATATACAGCTGACGGAAGAAGGGCGCTATCTGATATTGTACGGCAATAATGGCATGATATATAAGGGACTGCCCGATGAATTGGAAGAAAAGATGAAGGAGTATAACGAGAACAAAGAGGTTGTCACTTCAATAACCTTTAATGACGAAGGAGATTGGATAATCGTGTCGACAGAGCACATTTGTGCCTCATCAACAGACATACAAGATTTTATAAAAGAAAAGATGGATGAGTATGGGGGCTTGCTTGCAGCTCACTTGACAGATGATGGCCTTGTGTTGTGTTACGAGGGAGGGTATCGTTTCCTCGGCAATGTGCCCGAAAACTTGAAGCAGGCGTTAAGAGAAAGTAGCTATGACGTGTATCGTATCAAGTTTACGTCGCAAGGATCGTACTTCTTTGCTGATAAGAAGGGCCGCTATCAGTATAATATGTAATATATTGCTGTCCGGCAAAACGTAAATATGCTATCGGACGCAAGCAGCAAACTCAAGCACTAAACGCTACCTCTAATGGGGGCGACGCGTCCCGCGTCGGGCATTAAGGCAAAGACTCATACACTAATAATAAAGACTCACAAACAGCACTAATTACACGCCTGTCTGTGAGCCTTTTCCTTAATGCCCGACGCGGGACGCGTCGCCCCCATTAGTGCTTGCGTTTCTTCAAGCACAAAAAAGCACTGAAGAGAATGTTGTTTCTCTTCAGTGCTTTTTGCAAATTAAATGTATGTAAGCGGCTTATTGCGGCAGCGTCACAGTGTTAAACTCATTCACATCGGGGGTGGTGTGCTGCTCATGGATGATTTGTACCAGTTCTTTCACGATGTCGGGGTGTTGGGCAGCCACGTCGTGATCCTCGTGCACATCGGTGGCAAGGTTGAACAACTTGCAGTCGCCGCGCTCCACATAGAGTTTCCAGTCGCCCTTGCGCACAGCCATTTGGTTGGTTTCGTGGAACTCCCAATACAGGAAGTCGTGCTCCTTCTGCTTGGCGTCGTCGCCTAACAGGGTGGGGGCAAACGAAATGCCGTCGAAGTAGTCGTTGGCAAGGCGCTTGTTGCCAAAACGCTCGGTGTAGTTGTCCTGACCGATGAGGTCGCAGAAGGTAGGCATGATGTCGTAAAAGGCCATTATGTGGTCGTTCACCTTGCCAGCTGGCACATGGCCGGGCCAGCGCACAATGAACGGAATGCGTATGCCGCCCTCATGGCATGAGCGCTTTTTGCCTTGCAGCTTGCCGTCGCGTCCAAAGAAGTCGGGGTCGCCGCCACCCTCCTCGTGCGGGCCATTGTCTGATGAGAATATGACAATGGTGTTCTTGTCAAGCCCTTTGGCCTTGAGCTTGTCGAGAATTTCGCCTACATAGGCGTCGAGGCGTGTAATCATGGCCGCAAACTGGGCGTGCGTGTTGACGGTGGCATGGTAGCGGTCAGTGCCGGCAAAGGTCTTGTCGTTGCAGAACTTGCCGTAATAGGCTTGCAGTATCGAGTCGTTAGGCTGGTACAGCTCGGCGTGGGGCAGTGTGTAGGTAAATAAACCATAGAAAGGCTTGTCGGCCGATTGATGGTCAATCCATTCAAGTGCCTCCTGATGTATCATGTCGCCCGAGTACTGCTTGCGCTTTTCATAGTCGGGGTTGGTGCAGCCGTCGCTGTACTTCACATTCTCGTCCATGGTGATGCGCACCACGTCGGTATCGCCGCGGCGTGGACTGTAACGGTTCAGGAAGTTGGGGAAGTAGCGGTGCGCCATGTACTGGCAGATGTAGCCATAGTACTCGTCAATGCCACGTGTCTTTGGGGTAGACACCGAGCCTTCGTAGCCGCCGGCCCATTTGCCAAACATACCTGTGGTGTAGCCGTTGGCTTTCATTATTTCGGGCAGTATGACGTGTGCCGTGTCGTAAGGCTCCTGCCCTACGCGGTCTGGTTCTGAGGTCACGCCGTATTTCACTGCGGGACGTCCTTTCCAATACTCTTTGTTGCCACGCACATGGGTGTGTCCTGTGTGCTGGCCTGTCATAAGTGTGGCGCGCGATGGGGCACTCACCGGACTGCCGGCGTAGGCTTGTGTAAAGCGCATACCCTCGCTGGCCATGCGGTCGATGTTGGGAGTCGAGATGTAGGGCTGGCCATAGCAGGCCAAGTCGCCATAACCCATGTCGTCGCAAAGAATAAATATGATGTTAGGCTTGCTCGCCTGCTGTGCGTGCATACCCATGCCCAGCATGGCGGCACTGCCCAGAAGTAGTTGCTTGGTATAACTCATAGTATGTTGTAATATATGTATATAATAGGAGTGGTGTTGTTACTTAATCTTCTTCTGTCGGTTTTGAATGTAAGCCCCCTTATGTGTTTTGGGGTTGACACGGCGGCCGTCAATGCCGTAGGCCGCGCTGCTTGCCGTTGCGTCAGTGCCGTTGTTGGCCACGATATCGTTCACTTTGGTGACGGTAGGGTCGTTTGTTACAAATATCTGGAAATCGTAGGTAGCACCGTTCACATCGTCGTCGGCATCATCAAGGCCGTTGTCGTTGACGCGAATGCGCATGCGCGATTTGCCCTCGGCGGCCTCGGCAGGCACGGTAATTTCGGCAGAGCCGCTTTTGTTGTTAAGAAACTCGTGTTTAGATTCAAACACACCGTCCTTGTCCCAATCAAAGTATGCTGTTACGGTGTAGTCTGATGTCATGCCCTCAGCCTCGTATTTAAGGTTGAAGGTCTTGCCCTTTATTACCTCGGCAGAGTCGGTGCGCACCATGTTGTAATAGTTGCCGGGCTGTGCGCTGGCTGTATAGTTGAGGGCGTTGGCTACGTTGCCATTCTCGCCGGTAATGCTCAAACTCTTGAGGTAGGCCGCACCTTTGTCGCCACAGGGCAGTACGTAGATGCCCAGGCGTTTGCAGTATTCAGAGCGTTCGATGGGTGCCGGTGCCTCGTAGTCGTATGCAGACTCTTGAATGTCCCAATAGGAGTTGCCGCGGTTGTAGCGAATGTGGTATGCTACCACCTTGCCTTGGCCGCCTGCATAGTTGAGTCCGAGTGTGCCGTCCACCGTGTTGTCAATAGTCTGGTCGGTGCTGCACAGGTAATAGAATCCCTTAAATGCGCCAGCCCCATCGTTGGTGTTTGGTTTTATTTCAAACTCAACGGGGGTGTTGCCTACCTTGATTTGTTGGCTCTCACCTGGCGTTTTCGAACTTTGTACATAACGCTTCGACGTCACGTTCTGTATGTAGTAGCAGTTTGCCTTTTCGGTGGGAACGAATTGCCAATATTGTTTGTTCGTATTGGTTTTTGGGGCAGTGTTGAGTACGCTGCCATTCTCGTAGATGTACGAATTGTTGTCGTTGTTGCGGTGTATCACATACACCTTCCCCTTTTCGGGAAAAGTGTGCCCGTCATCTGCAAGGGCAGTTGTTGAGCAAGTGAAAACCATTGCGGCTGTCAGCAGCAGTGTCTTTTTCAGTTTCATAATTGTCAAAATGTTGTGTGGGTGGTATGTAAGTAGGTGCGCGTTTTCAGTGTAAAATAACTCTGCTCCACCTACTTAGTAATGCAAATATATCGCATTTAGTCTGATTGACCAAGCGTTGTGGGTGGCGTATGGCCGGTTGAGGTGTTCTAAAACATAAAATAGCCCGCAACGCAGCCGTTACCGACGGCATTATTGCGGGTTATAGTGTGTAATATACATGTTGGCAGAATTGGTAAACAAGTTGACAAGTAAACGGGTTGACGGGTAAGTTAGCATAGCCTTCTCAGGCTTTCTGCCATTCAGACTTAACACGATAAGCAGTGTATGGCATACCTGCCTGTTAATCCGTTAATCTGTTAAAACCGCGTGTTGCTAAAATGCTGCATAATATTACATCGTGTCTTAGAAAAACGTGCAAATGCTTGCATATATCAATTAAAATGCCGAATATTGCAGTCAATTTATTACAGATACAACCTTTTTAAGCACCAGCTTAAGGGTGGTTCTAATAATTCTGAAATAGGGATTTGTGCGCTATCGGAAGTGTATTTTTGAAAGTTTGTGAGGGAGTATAGCGGGCTATGTGACCGAACAAACTTTCAAAAAGACGCTTTCGAGAGCGTGCAAATCACATTTCAGAATAGCAGAACTCTAAAAACAGAATTTTTAGAACCACCCTTAATACAAAACGGCGCACCCGACAAACCCTGTGGAGGGCTGTGCAGATGCTAACCCAAAAACTGAGTTGCCAAACGATACATGATTGCCCAAAAGTAGTACCTTTGCACTATGAATCAGAATGGCAATAAAAATATGTATGAGGGCCTCGCCTCATATTTCCTCCCCGAAGGAGTTCTTAAATATTTCGAGGTGACAGACTTTGCAACACAGCGTACTCTGGACAAGGATGTTCTTTACACAACAGAGCTTCACATCTATCTGGATGAGCGCGACAATCGCACACCAGACATGAAGGATTCCGTGAGCAATGGTTTTGGGGAAGAATCATGTTTACTTGACTATCCAGCCCGAGACAAGAAGGCGGTACTTCACATACGAAGAAGGCGTTGGACAATGCCGGATGGCACAACAAGAAGTGTTGACCTTGACAAGGAGTTTGAACTGAAGCATAAGGGCACTCGATACGCGAAGGACTTCGCGCTTTTTTTAAAGAGGGCGAATGGACTCTGAGACGATAACCGCTCGTCAGATTGGTTATACGTACATGATTAACAGCTCCACGTTTGCCAAAAGATACAAGGACGCCCTGAGTAACTTCGAGACGTGGGAGCAGAAGGATCACGCATCCAAGTGGATTCTTATTCCGCAAAACGTAGGTAAGGAGCAAGGCATAGACGAGACCTCCCTCCAGGGCGAACTGTACACTATCGTTCACAACAAGGATGCCCATGGTCGCAAGGGTGCAATCATAGCAGTAGTCAAGGGAACGAATCCTGCTGACGTACTGAAGGTTCTCATGCAACTACCTGCAGATAAGCGTGAAATGGTTGAGAATATCACGATGGATCTCTCAGATTGCATGCGTGTCATAGCCCGAGAGGCATTCCCTAAAGCCACAGTCATACGTGACTGCTTCCATGTCGTAAAACGCGGTGGAGAGGGCTGCGAAGAGATACGCCTGCGCCTGAAACGAAAAGCCGTAAAGGAGGCGAACAGACAGAAGGCAGAGTTTCGCAAATACCTCGAAAATCTGGCAGCGCAGAGAAAGGCTTACCGCGAGCGAATGAGGAAAAGGCATGGGAAGAACTGGAAGAAGAGCAAGCGCGGAAGAAAGCCTATGAGGCTGAACACTCGCTTTGAACCCAAAAGGCTTGAAAATGGCGAGACTCTTGTAGAGGCACAGACACGATGTCGCAAGCAATTGTCCATGAGCCGAGAGAAGTGGAGCGCAACGCAGAAAAAGCGTGCGAAGATACTTTTCGCACTCTACCCAAAACTTGAAGAAGCATACAATCTGATCAACTCCCTTAGAGCCATATTCAGAAACAAGAAACTCACAAAGGAGACTGCCAAACAGAATTTCAAGGGGTGGTATGAGAAAGTGGCTTCCTGCACTCTGCGTGAAATCAAGTCCGTACGCGATACCATCAGATTCTATGAGGATGAAATCCTGAACTACTTTGACGGACGTAAGACTAACGCTTCAGCTGAATCGTTGAACTCAAAGATCAAATGCTTTCGTGCACAAGTAAAAGGAGTCATAGACATACCATTCTTCATGTATCGTTTAGCAACAGTTTTGGGTTAGCATCTGCACGGCCTACTCCACAGGGTTTGTCGGGTGCGCCTANNNGGCGCACCCGACAAACCCTGTGGAGGGCTGTGCAGATGCTAACCCAAAAACTGAGTTGCCAAACGATACATGATTGCCCAAAAGTAGTACCTTTGCACTATGAATCAGAATGGCAATAAAAATATGTATGAGGGCCTCGCCTCATATTTCCTCCCCGAAGGAGTTCTTAAATATTTCGAGGTGACAGACTTTGCAACACAGCGTACTCTGGACAAGGATGTTCTTTACACAACAGAGCTTCACATCTATCTGGATGAGCGCGACAATCGCACACCAGACATGAAGGATTCCGTGAGCAATGGTTTTGGGGAAGAATCATGTTTACTTGACTATCCAGCCCGAGACAAGAAGGCGGTACTTCACATACGAAGAAGGCGTTGGACAATGCCGGATGGCACAACAAGAAGTGTTGACCTTGACAAGGAGTTTGAACTGAAGCATAAGGGCACTCGATACGCGAAGGACTTCGCGCTTTTTTTAAAGAGGGCGAATGGACTCTGAGACGATAACCGCTCGTCAGATTGGTTATACGTACATGATTAACAGCTCCACGTTTGCCAAAAGATACAAGGACGCCCTGAGTAACTTCGAGACGTGGGAGCAGAAGGATCACGCATCCAAGTGGATTCTTATTCCGCAAAACGTAGGTAAGGAGCAAGGCATAGACGAGACCTCCCTCCAGGGCGAACTGTACACTATCGTTCACAACAAGGATGCCCATGGTCGCAAGGGTGCAATCATAGCAGTAGTCAAGGGAACGAATCCTGCTGACGTACTGAAGGTTCTCATGCAACTACCTGCAGATAAGCGTGAAATGGTTGAGAATATCACGATGGATCTCTCAGATTGCATGCGTGTCATAGCCCGAGAGGCATTCCCTAAAGCCACAGTCATACGTGACTGCTTCCATGTCGTAAAACGCGGTGGAGAGGGCTGCGAAGAGATACGCCTGCGCCTGAAACGAAAAGCCGTAAAGGAGGCGAACAGACAGAAGGCAGAGTTTCGCAAATACCTCGAAAATCTGGCAGCGCAGAGAAAGGCTTACCGCGAGCGAATGAGGAAAAGGCATGGGAAGAACTGGAAGAAGAGCAAGCGCGGAAGAAAGCCTATGAGGCTGAACACTCGCTTTGAACCCAAAAGGCTTGAAAATGGCGAGACTCTTGTAGAGGCACAGACACGATGTCGCAAGCAATTGTCCATGAGCCGAGAGAAGTGGAGCGCAACGCAGAAAAAGCGTGCGAAGATACTTTTCGCACTCTACCCAAAACTTGAAGAAGCATACAATCTGATCAACTCCCTTAGAGCCATATTCAGAAACAAGAAACTCACAAAGGAGACTGCCAAACAGAATTTCAAGGGGTGGTATGAGAAAGTGGCTTCCTGCACTCTGCGTGAAATCAAGTCCGTACGCGATACCATCAGATTCTATGAGGATGAAATCCTGAACTACTTTGACGGACGTAAGACTAACGCTTCAGCTGAATCGTTGAACTCAAAGATCAAATGCTTTCGTGCACAAGTAAAAGGAGTCATAGACATACCATTCTTCATGTATCGTTTAGCAACAGTTTTGGGTTAGCATCTGCACGGCCTACTCCACAGGGTTTGTCGGGTGCGCCTACAAAACCGAAAATACTAAACAGCCTATGCTACGTATAGCAATACAAGCCAAGGGACGGCTTAACGAAGACACAATGGCCCTGCTGGCCGATGCCGGCATTGATGTGGCACAAAGCAAACGCAAGTTGATAGCACGTGCCAAGGGCTTCCCCATCGAAGTACTTTATTTGCGCGACGACGACATACCCCAGGCCGTACACATGGGTGTGGCCGATGTGGGCATTGTAGGCCTTAACGAGGTAGCCGAGCGTGGCATGGCGGTTGACGAGGTGATGCGTCTCGGTTTCGGCGCTTGTCGCATATCACTGGCCGTTCCGCGTGAGGTGGACTATCCCGGTTTGCAATGGTTCGAAGACCGCACAGTGGCCACATCGTACCCCCATGTGTTGCGCCAGTTCTTTGCAGACAAGGGCATACATGCCGACATTCACGAAATAGCCGGTTCGGTAGAGATAGCCCCCGCAGTAGGCATGGCCGATGCCATATTCGACATCGTGTCGTCGGGCGGCACCCTGGTGCAGAATGGTTTGCGCGAGGTAGAGGAGGTGTTTTATAGCGAAGCCGCCCTCATAGCCCGTCAAGGACTGGACGATGACAAGCTGGCCGATATCGAAAAACTCAAGTTCCGTTTCAACTCCATAGTCAGCAGCCGCGGCTACAAATATGTGCTGATGAACATACCCACCGCGCTGGTAGACCGGGCTGTGCAGATAGTGCCCGCCATGCGTTCGCCCACCATATTGCCTTTGGCAGCCGAAGGGTGGTGCTCCATGCACGTGGTCATAGCCGAGGACGTGTTGTGGGAAAAGGTTGAACGCCTCAAGGAACTCGGTGCAGAGGGCATACTCGTGCTCAATCTCGAAAATATGATACCTTAAAAACGTTTGCCGAAAAACACTCACTCAACATGCAAATAATCATCAATCCAGATAAGTCCGTATGGGACAAAATGTGCGAGCGCAACGCCCCGAGTGACGACAAGGTAATAGAAAGTGTGCGCAGCATTGTGGCCGAGGTGCGCCACAGTGGCGATGAAGCCCTGCGCCGTTTTGCACACGACTTTGACCATGCCGACATAACCGACATCGAATTGTCGGCCGAGGAGCGCAAGCAGCTGGCGGCCAAGGTCACACCCCAAGTGCGACAGGCCATCGACGCAGCCCTTGTCAACATCAGTGTCTTTCACAAAGCGCAGATGCCCGAGCCTGTCGAGGTCGAAACCCAACCCGGTGTGCGCTGCCTGCAAAAGGCGGTACCCATTCAGCGTGTGGGACTTTACATACCTGGCGGCCGCGCCCCGCTCTTCAGCACCGTGCTCATGCTGGCCGCCCCGGCCCGCATAGCCGGTTGCAAGCACGTGGTGCTTTGCACGCCCCAGGGTGCCGACGGCCGCATCGCCCCCGAAATAATATATGCGGCCAATGCTTGCGGTGTTGACCACATCTACCGCGTGGGCGGTGCACAAGCCATTGCCGCCATGGCGTATGGCACAGAGAGCATAGCCCGTGTGGACAAGATATTTGGCCCTGGCAACCGTTTCGTTACCCATGCCAAGCAACTTGTGAGCACCGACACGGCCATCGACATGCCAGCCGGCCCCTCCGAGGTGCTTGTCATGGCCGACCACACCGCCAAGGCCAGCTATGTGGCAGCCGACATGCTGTCGCAAGCCGAGCATGGCCCCGACAGCCAGGCCATACTGGTGTGTCAGAGCGAGGACTTTGCCCATGAAGTGGCCGCCGAGGTGGAACGCCAAACCGCACTGCTGCCGCGTAAGGAACTTGTTGAGCAGTCGCTCAGCCACAGCCGCATACTGGTGTTTGCCCACCGCGGCACCATGCTCGACTTCAGCAATGCCTATGCGCCCGAACACCTTATCATATCGATGGACAACCCATGGGACATAGCGGCCGATGTGACTGCGGCTGGCAGCGTGTTTGTGGGCAATTACTCGCCCGAGTCGGCCGGCGACTATGCCTCGGGCACCAACCACACCCTGCCCACAAGCGGCTGGGCGCGCTCATACAGTGGCGTGAACATCGACAGCTTTATGCGCAAAATAACATTCCAGACGCTCACACAACAGGGCTTGCAGTCATTGGCTGGCACCATAGTCACCATGGCCGAAGCCGAAGGCCTGCATGCACACGCCCAGGCTGTCAATGTGCGAATTAACGACCGTGCGAATTAACGACCGATAGCCATGTACATACGCAATAATATAAAGGAACTCTTGCCCTATTCCACAGCGCGCGACGACTACAAAGGTGGCGACATATCAGTATGGCTTGATGCCAACGAAAGCCCTTACAACAATGGCGTCAACCGTTACCCCGACCCACACCAAAAGGCGTTGAAGGGCGAGATAGCACAACTCAAGGGTGTCACGCCCGAACAGGTGTTTGTGGGCAACGGCAGCGACGAGGCCATCGACCTCTGTTTCCGCATATTTTGCGAGCCAGGTGTCGACAATGTGGTAGCCATAGCCCCCACTTACGGCATGTATGCGGTGGCGGCAGCCATCAACAATGTGGCCGTGCGCGAGGTGCCGCTCGAGGCCGAAACCTATGCGCTCAATGTGCCGGCCATGCTGGCTGCAGCCGATGCCAACACAAGGCTCATGTGGGTGTGCTCGCCCAACAATCCTACGGGCAATGCTTTCAGCCTGCAGCAGTTAGAGGCCTTGGCCGACAACTTCGGCGGCGTGTTGGTGGTTGATGAGGCTTACATCGATTTCTCGTCGCAACCCTCCATGCTCACCGTGCTCAGCAAACACCCCAACGTGGTGGTGCTGCAAACGCTCTCAAAGGCGTGGGGCATGGCAGGACTGCGTCTTGGATTGGCCTTTGCCAGTCCCATGATAGCCGACATCTTTGCCCGCGTAAAATATCCCTACAACGTAAATGCGCCCACCCAGGCCGAAGTGGCCAAGCGCTTGCATGCCGAGCCACACGATGCTCATGTGTCCGAGGTGTGCAGCCAGCGCCAGTGGCTTGCCACCGAACTGGCCAAAATGTCTTGTGTGCTGAAGGTGTATCACAGCGATGCCAATTTCTTGCTGGTCAAAGTGACCGATGCCGATGCCATTTACGACCACCTTGTGGCTAATGGCATCATCGTGCGCAACCGCAATCGGGTGAAAGGCTGCGAAGGCTGCCTGCGCATTACCGTTGGCACACCTGCCGAGAATGTGAACGTAATAGATGCCTTAAAGCGATCCGTTGGTGAAATTCTTGGTTAACGGGTTAACAAGTTGACAGGTTAACAAGTAAATATGCTATACTTGTTATGTTAAAGCAAGAAAGGTGAGAAGCTTGACTAACTTACCCGTTAACTCGTCAACCCGTCAACTCGTCAACTAATTCCGCCAATGCCTTAAAGCAATATGTATGAAGAAAGTATTATTTATTGACCGAGATGGTACTATTATAAAAGAGCCGGCCGACGAGCAGATTGACTCGCTTGAGAAACTCGAGTTTGTGCCAGGTGCCATCAGCGGACTGCGCTCGGTGATGCAGACCGACTACTTGCCATTGTTGGTAAGCAACCAGGACGGCCTCGGCACCGAGAGTTTTCCCGAAGACACCTTCTGGCCCGCTCACAACAAAATGTTGCAAACACTCAAGGGCGAGGGCGTAACCTTTGCCCGCGAATATATAGACCGCACATTCCCCGCCGACAATGCGCCAACACGCAAGCCTGGCACGGCCATGCTCACCGCGTATATGACGGACGACTACGACCTGAAACACTCTTATGTAATAGGCGACCGTGCCACCGATGTGCAGCTGGCTGTCAACATGGGGTGCCGTGCCATATTGTTGCAAAAGCCCGAAGTGGCTGCCACCATGCTCAACACGGTGCAGCAGCACGTGCTGGCTCTTGCCACCGACGATTGGGCCGACATTGCCGAATTTCTGCGTCGCACAGAGCGCCGTGCCGAAGTAAAGCGTGCCACTGCCGAAACCGACATTCACGTGATAGTCGACCTCGATGGTGGGGGCGACACATTGGTCAACACCGGACTGCACTTTTTCGACCACATGCTCAGCCAGTTGCCACACCATGCCGGCATATCGCTCTACTGTGTGTGCAAGGGCGACCTCGAGGTGGACGAGCACCACACCATGGAAGATGTGGCCATAGCCCTTGGCGAAGCCCTGCGCACAGCTCTTGGCAGCAAGCGCGGCATCGACCGCTATGGCTTTGTACTGCCCATGGACGAATGCGATGCCATGGTCACACTCGACTTTGGCGGACGTATCGACTTTCAGTGGGACGTGCCATTTACGCGCGAGTATGTGGGCGACACACCCACCGAAATGTTCAAGCACGTGTTCCAGTCGTTGTGCGCCGCCATGCAGTGCAACTTGCACATCAAGGCGCGTGGCGAAAACAATCACCACCTTATCGAGGGGGTGTTCAAAGCCTTTGCGCGCGCCTTGCGCCAGGCCATTCACCGCAATGTGTTCAGTTACGAACTTCCAAGTAGTAAAGGTACATTATGATAGCAATCATCGATTACAAAATGGGCAATTTGCGTTCGGTGCAGAATGCCCTGTCGCGTCTGGGCGCCACATTCGAGGTAACGGCCGATGCCGCCACCATACGCCGTGCCGACCACGTGTTGCTGCCCGGGGTGGGAAATTGTGCCGAGGCCATGCACAACCTGCGTGAGAGCGGGCTCATACCCGTCATCAAGCAGTTGCGCCAGCCCGTGCTGGGCATCTGTGTGGGGCTGCAGGTGATGTGCCGCGACTCTGAGGAGGGCGCTGCCAATGGCCAGCTGACCACCTGCATGAACATATTCGACGCCCATGTGCGCCGTTTTCCCGACAGCGCCGAGTTCAAGGTGCCACACATGGGCTGGAACACCCTTGGCAATCTTGAAAAGAAACTCTTCGACGGCATACACAGTGGCGACAGCGTGTACTATGTACACTCTTATTACCCCACCTTGTGCCCCGACACCATAGCCACCACACGCCACGGCCTGATGTTCAGTGCCGCACTAAAGTACGAGCAATTCTATGCCACACAGTTCCACCCCGAAAAGAGTGGCGATGTGGGCGAGCGCATACTTAAAAACTTTATCAGCTTATGACCATACTTCCCGCAATAGACTTGATAGACGGCCGCTGTGTGCGTCTGTCGCAAGGCGATTATGCGCAGAAAAAACAATATGACGCCAGCCCCGTCGACATGGTACGCCAATATGTGGCGCATGGGTTGCACCGCGTTCATGTGGTCGACCTCGATGGTGCCAAAGCCTCCACCCCCCAAAACCTCGACACGCTGCGCCAGCTGGCGGCCGTGCCGGGGGCCGAAATAGAGTGGGGCGGTGGCATAAAAAGTGCCGAGGCGCTCACACAGGTGTTCGAGGCCGGGGCGCGCTATGCTGTGGTGGGCAGTGTGGCTGCCACCAAGCCCGAACTCTTTGAGGCATGGCTCCACCAGTTTGGGGCTGAGCGCATGGTGCTTGGTGCCGATGTTAAAAACGGACTCGTGGCTGTGAATGGTTGGCTCGACAGTGTAGACCAAACCATCGACAGCCTTATCGACCGTTTTGTGCCACACGGCTTGACACAGGTTATCTGCACCGAAATATCGCGCGACGGCATGCTGCAAGGCCCCGACACCGACCTCTATGTGCGTTTGCAGCAAAAGTATCCTGCTGTAGACATTACCGTGTCGGGCGGCATATCGGGCATGAATGACATTGAACAACTGCGCCAGCTCGGCCTGCGAAAGGTGATTGTGGGAAAGGCCATTTACGAAGGACGTATAACACTTGACCAATTATGTTGAGCAAACGAATTATACCATGCCTCGATGTGAAAGAGGGACGCACTGTAAAGGGCGTGCACTTTGAGGACTTGCAGGACGTGGGCGATGTCGTGGCCCTTGGGCAGCATTATGCCCGCACCGGCGCCGACGAGCTGGTCTACCTCGACATCAGTGCCACACGCGAGGGACGCCACACCTTTACGCAACTCGTCAGCCGCATAGCCGACGGCATAAACATACCTTTCACCGTGGGCGGCGGCATTAGCACCATCGACGATGCTGCACGCCTGCTCGATGCCGGTGCCGACAAGGTGAGCATCAACAGTGCGGCCCTGCGCACTCCCGAACTCATCGACCAAATAGCCGCACGCTACGGGTCGCAGTTTGTGGTGGTGGCCATCGATGCCCGTCACCAGCCGCTCGCACCCGACCAGGCTGAGGCCGATGCCCTTTGGACGGTGTGCACCCACGGCGGCACACAGCCCACCGACCGCGAACTCTACTCGTGGGCACACGAGGCGCAGGAGCGTGGTGCGGGCGAAATTCTCTTCACCTCGATGAACCACGACGGCACCAAGCATGGTTACCCGTGCACCACTTATGCCCGCCTCACCGCTGGCTTGCGCATTCCCGTCATAGCATCGGGTGGCGCCGGTTCGGCGCACGACATTGCCGAGGTGCTGGCCCAGGGACATGCCGATGCCGCCTTGGCCGCCAGCATATTCCACTATGGCGAAATAACCATACCCGAACTCAAACAGGCCCTCAGTCACGAGGGCATACCCGTAAGACTGTAAATATGGAACAATTAAGTTGGGACAACATAAAACTTGACAAATGCGCCGACGGCCTGCTGCCCGTAGTGGTGCAGGACGCTGTCACACTGCGTGTGCTGATGTTGGGGTACATGAACCGCGAGGCGTTTGAAAAGACGCTGCGCGAGGGGCGTGTCACCTTTTTCAGCCGCACCCGCCAGCAGTTGTGGACAAAGGGCGAAACCTCGGGCCACTACCTCATGGTTGACAACATGTACATTGATTGCGATGCCGACACCTTGCTCATCAAGGCCAATCCCATAGGCCCCACCTGCCACCGTGGCACCACGGCTTGTTTTGACACCCCTGCCGCCGAGGGCTTCATACGTTCGCTCTCGGCCCTTGTGCGTCGCCGCCATGCCGAGATGCCCGAAGGCTCCTACACCACACGTTTGTTCATCAAGGGCATAAAGGCCATTACCAAAAAGGTGGGTGAGGAGTGTACCGAAAGCATCATCGAGGCCGTTGATGGCAATCGCGAGCGCTTCATCTACGAGGCTGGCGACCTGATGTATCACTATCTTGTAATGCTCGAACAAATGGGTGTGACCCTCGACGAAGTGGAGCACGAACTGCTCTTGCGCCACAGCTGACGCCTTTGTTTGTGTGCAAGCAATGCCTGCACACTCTTTGTTTGTGAGTTACGAGATCAGCCGCTAACGCGGAGAACATAAGGACAAAAGGACATAAGAACAAAAGAACTTCAAGACATACGGGCATGGACTTGCGTCCATGTGCCCTCAAGAACATAAGGGCTACGCCGTTAAGCCCATGAGCGTCATAAACAAGAAAGCAATAACATTAAACGCTACGGCGTAGCCCTTATGTTCTTGAGGGCAAATGGACGCAAGTCCATGCCCGTATGTCTTGAAGTTCTTTTGTTCTTATGTCCTTTTGTCCTTATGTTCTCCGCGTTAGCGGCTCGCTACGGCGTCAGCCCTTATGTTTCTTTGGCCACGTGGACGTTAGTCCGTGGCCAGCCGCGCAGCGGCCTTTTGTGTATCTTATGTAAACTTATGTTGCTTATGTTTTACGCGCTAAGCGGCTAACCAATTTGTACACAAATATTTGCCCATTCCTCGTCTGCCTACATGTAAATGAGTACGAGTGTTTTTACTGCCATCTTACACTTTATGTACATAACAAGTTGATATTCAGATGTTTCAAGAGTGTAAGATGATTTCAAAGTATCTTACACTCCCCTGCACACATCTTACACTCCTCGCCCCGCTGCCTCGCAGTCGGTTTGGACGTATGCGGCGGGTTTTACGCCATAGGGACGCAGAAAAATCTGTCGGAGCAACAGACTTTTCTGTTCCCCTATACCGTAATATCTTCCTCCCGTGCTTGTGCCGTGTGGCAGCGTGTATGTTGTGTAGAATGCGTGTAGGTGAAATTTGTAGCATCTTACACTAAGTAAAGTATTGACAATCAATGAGTTGTAGCGTGTTAGTGTAAGATGTAAGATACTCGGTAAGTAAAGCTTTTGTAGTATGGTAAAAGGTCCCAAGTACCACTTTTTCGTCGTGGACCTTTTGTAAATTATTGTTTTTCGGTGAAACGCAACCATGCGAACAAATTCAAGCACCAAACGCTACCACCAAATGCAAGCACTAATGGGGGCGACGCGTCTCGCGTCGGGGAAAATGCAATGCTCATACACTAAATAAAGGCTCACAGACAGCGCTAATTACACGTTTGTCTGTGAGCCTTTGCTTTAATTCCCGTGGGACGAGGCTGCTGAAAAAACCGACGCGGGACGCGTCGCCCCCATTAGAGCTTGCGTTTAGTGGTAGCGTTATTGAAATGTTTAGTTGTAACTCCAGCAAGTGCTTATTGCTTGCTTGTAATAGTCAGCACTTTGCGGGAGTTGTCAATTTCGATTTTACCAAGGCGACCGAGCACCGACTGGCCGAGGAGGAGCGGGGCACGCTGGTTGCGCACTACCGAAGCACGCACGTTTTCGAGTTTAAGACCGCCAAAGTCTACGTGGCGCAGATTGATGATGGTACCTTCGTTGATGTTGCCGTTGGCATCTTGAAAGTATTGGCTGCCCACCACGTCGCTTTTGCTCAGATAGCCGTTCTTCATCATAAAGGTGGCTTCAACCATTGACAGTGATACCGTGGCAGCCCCGGTGTCGAATACGAACGAGAGCGGCAGGTTGTTGATTTTGCATTTGATGGTGCACACACCATACTCCTTGGTAAATGGCACCTCGGTAGTTACCGTGTTACCGGCACCGGGGTGTACCGCCACCACGGTGTCGGCCGGTGTGAGCGACTGCTCAAGCTTTTGCTTGTAGGTGCTGACAAGCGACTTGAATTGGGGCAGTTGGCGTATGTTGTCAAGGTCGTGGTCAAGACCGATGTGTGCAAAGTTGACATAGCCCTTTTCGAGTGCCGTCTTGAAATAGTTCAAGGCCTTGTCCGTGTTGTTCATGAGAGCATACAGGCAAGCCGCATCGTAGTTGTTGCCGCTGCTGTTGTCGCGGTTCAGAATGGTGTCCATCACCTCCATGGCCTTGTCTTTTTGTCCGAGTGCCAGGTAGGCATATTGGCTGCAGCTGTAGTCGGCCGGTGTGGGTTCGAGTGCGATGGCCTTTTCAAGGTCGGGGCGCGCCTTGTCGTTGTTGTTAAGTGCCTTATAGCACAATCCGCGCAGGTTGTAGGCGGGAGCAAGCTCGTTGCCACCTGCGGCCATGCACATGGTAGCATCTTCGATAGCCCCTTCAAAGTCGCGCAATATCAATTTGGTCCATGCACGTGCGTAGTAATACCCCATGTTGTCGGGCTCCATCTTAATTATTTCGTCATACTGCTGTATGGACTCTTGCGGACGGTTGAGGTTGTACAATATGTCGGCACGCATTCCGAGCACATCGGTCTCTACTGAGTCGGTGTCGCAGGCCTTATTGATGGCAATGAGCGCATTTTGATAGTCGCCCATCTTTTGGTAGCAGCGTGCAATGGCTTGGCCAAGGTTGAGCGAAGCGTCCTTGTCTTGTAAAATTTTGTAGTAGCTGATGGCCTTGGCGTACTGCTCGCTTTGCTCGTATGTGGCGGCTAAGTAGAAAGGCCAGTCTATGCTGTTTGGCGACTTGGCCATTTGTATTTTCATTTTTGCCAATAAGATAGAGAGCATGGGTTCCTTTATGTCGCTGAGCAACGATACGGCTTTGTTGTTGAACTCAATGCTCAAAGCGGTGATGATGTCGTCGGCAGATTTGTCCCATTCGCCAAGTTCCTTGTAAGCCTCAGCACGAAATGCGTAGGGATAAGCGTTGTCTGAGCCCAAACTGGCGGCGTAGGTGAACTGCTTGATGGCCTCGGTCCATTGCTTTTGCGCACTCAGGTTGCGCCCCAAACCCATGTAGCCTGTGGCATCGCCTGATGCAATTTTGATGACTTTGCGGTAGTCGGCATCGGCCTCGTCGTAGCGTTCCATCTCATAGTAAAGTTGCGCGCGTTCCTCGTAGGGGCGCTGTTCATCGGGTGAGGCCTTGATGGCCGATGCGTAATCGGACAGGGCTGCCACAGTGTCTTTGAGCAGACATTGAATTTGTGCTCTGATGGTGTAGCTCACAGTGGTAAATTCCTTGTCTTTGGCAGGCATGTACTTTATGGCCAGGTTGGCGGCATCGATGGCCTTGCCAGGTTCTTCTTGCTGGCGGTAAATGTCTGCCAGGTACATGTAGGCATAGCCATTTTTTTTGTTGACTGCAACTTCACGGTTAAAGTAGTCGATGGCCTCGCTGGGGTTATCGTTGTCGTATGCTTCGACCCCCCGGCTGTAGTTGTAGCTGTCGGGGCGTTTAATTTCTTTGTCGGCTTGTGCCGTCAGGGTGGTGGCGGCTGCAAGCAGCATGATGCTAAGTAATCTTTTCATAGTTGATGTGTGTAAAGGGTCGTTATCTGTTTATGAGTGCAAATATAGTCAAATTGCGTGTACAAAAAAGCCAAGCCTCAAACATTTTATATGCTTGAGGCTTGGCATGGCGCATGATACTTGCAATGTTGCAGTTGCAGCAGATGGTGGAAGGGGCATGTTGACAGGTTAACAGGTTAACGGGTTAACCTGTTGACGCGTTTTAGAAGTGCCACTTTACGTCCAGCCCAAATGAGCGTGGTGCGGCATATTGGGCAAAGCGGTGGCCCATGCTGTCGAAGGCAAAGGTGGCATAGCGTGTGCCGGTAAGGTTGCGTGCCCAAAGGTTAAGCTGCACATTGCCGGCCAGCGTGGCGCCGACGTGTGCGCCGAGTGTGGCATAAAACTTTTGTCCGAAGGCGTTGGCCTCGTCCCACATGATGCTGCCGGCTCCCTTGACATCGGCGCCAAGGGCAAATGTGCGTACAAATTTGTCGACCGACACGGGCAGTTCGGCATCGGCCGATGCACTGAAGGTGTGCTGAGGCACAAAAGGCACGCGGTTGCCCGTGTAGTCAACTCTTGCGCCGCTGGCTGAAGTGCCAAGGTCGTAACGGGTGAACTTGGCGTGTGTGTAGCCATAGTTAGCTGTGAGCGTGAGGCGGTCGTGGGCCAGTTGTGAGCGCAATCCCACCTCAACGCCTGTGCTGCGGCTGCGTCCGGCGTTGACCATGACGCGCCCCATGCCGCTTTGGGCAAAGCGGGCTATTTGCTGGTCGCGTGTTTTCATGCAGAACACGGCCAAGTCGAGTTGCAGCATTTTGTCAGCCAGGTTGTGGTGAATGCCTGCTTCGTAGCTCCAGGTGTACTCAGGCTTGTAGTAGAGCGTGCTGGCATCGGGGGCTTGTGGTGTGACGCGGTCGAGCGCCCCAGTCATGCCCGCAATGATCTTGTCCTTCTTGGCATCAGACATGACTTTGTCCGGAATTCGGCGTATGGCCTGCTCGCTGTATTGGCGTACGCCTAGCATCATTTGTCGGCGCAACAACTGTTGCGACAGGTCGGAGTATGACTGTATGTTGTAGCCTCCGGCGCGGTAACCTTTGGCCACACTCACGTAGATGTTGCCAAGTCCGCGCGGCAGTGCATAGTTGAGTGCGCCCTTGGGCAACACCTGCCAGCTGTGGTGGCTCAGCGAACTGTTAAGTGAGGCATCGGCCTCGAGGTCGGTGGCAAACTGCATATGGCCCATGCTCATGCCAAAGTGGTAGGGAATGGTGCCGTTGCCCTCGGTGCCCGACGTCATGTCGAGTTTGCGGTAGTCGTAGTCAAGGCGCAAGCCAAGCGTCATGCTCAGTCCGCCAACCAGCTTGACCGTGCTCTGGTGGAACAAAGCCGCATTGACCGAGGGCGTTTTGAGCCGTGCGGCAAATGGTATGTCGTTGCCTGTAAAGGCTATGCTGATGGCCGGTTGTGGGGGCAGGTTGGCGCCAATTTGCGTGTTGAGGTAGTCAACGCCCTCGCTGTAGAATGTGACGGGGCAGTCGGTGCGCAATGACTGGTACATGCCAAATGCGCCTGTAGTCCATGTCCAACGGCTGTTGCTGGCGGGACTTTTCAGTGCAATCTCCTCCGACACGGTGTTGGCGTGCTGCTTTTGACAAAGCGAGAAGATGTCTTGACGTGTAAAGTCTTGGTCCATAAACAGGCGGTCGTCGAGTCGCTGGTAGGCTGTGATACTGCTCAAAGTGAACTTGGGCAGACGGTGCTCCACGCCAATACCGGTGTTGAACACGCCGCGGCGGTAGGTGCTTGGGCGGTTTTGCTCGAGTGTGCCTATGGCGGCACCATTGGCAGCGGTGTTGTAGCCTTGGGCAAAGTCGCTTGTGTTGCCTAACAGATAGTAGGGGCAAGCCTTTTCGTTGCTGTGCTCGTATGAGGCGGTCCAGTCAATCTTTACCACATCGGTAGGGTGCCACGACCAGCGCAGACGTGCACCGCCGGCCTCGCTTGCATCTTGCTTTTTGCCAGTGGCCTGATTTTTGAAGTAGCCGTCTTCGCCCTCGTAATAGCCGCCTATGCTGAGGCCCATGCGGTTGGCCGGGTGCAGATAGGTGGTGAAGGCTGCATGGCGCTGCATGGCACGCTGCTGCCACCCCGTGCCAATGCCAGCCGACACGTCGGTGCCGTGGTGGGTGATGGGGTCGGCCGTAAACACGCGCACCAGTCCGCCCATGGTGTTGCGGCCATAGAGTGTGCCTTGCGGGCCGCGCATGATGTCGACACGTTCGATACCTTGAAATGAGAAATCGTAGCTCGACTTGTCGACGTAGGGCACGTTGTCAACATACAGCCCTACTGCGGGAGTGTTGATGCGGCTGCCAATGCCACGAATGTAGCAGGCCGAGGTGAGGCGGCTGCCGTATTGTGGCATGTAGAAGTTGGGCGCATAGGCCGAGAGGTTTTTCAGCGCACCGGCCTTGCGGTTGTTGAGCGTGCCTGCGTCGAACAGACTGACGCTGAGCGGTTGCTGGCGCAGTTGGCGGGTTTCTTTGGGTGAGGCTACTACTACGGCCTCTTCGATGTCAAAATGCTTGGTGGTGTCGGCACAAACGGGTGCTGCCGATAGCAGAAGTGGTAAAAATAGCATAGTTGGTTGTGTCGTATTGTTTTATGGGTGCAAAGTTACGTGGCATGTGTCAGGTACACAATCCTTATATATGAGGAATAATGTGCTGAAATCGGCCGTGCCTTTGTGACTGCAGGCGCTTTTGGCATAATCTTTGTTAGAAGATAGGCTGCGGTTCGGCAAAGATTGCAAGTGAACTTGACTTTATTCGCTCAGTTTGCACTATCTTTGCAGAAGATAGGCTTCACTTCGGCATAAAGTTCAAGCAAGCTTGACTTTCTGCGCTCAGTTTGCACTATCTTTGCACCAAAAACAAACAGATAAATAACGCATGGAAGAAACACAACAGTTAGTAAATACAATCATTGACGGCATTCAGGAGAAAAAAGGCCGCAGCATTGTAACAGCCAATTTGAGTAACATTATTACAGCACCTTGCAGCTACTTTGTTATATGTACTGCCGGCTCACCACAACAGGTGGACGCCATAACCGACTCGGTGGAGGAATTTACAGGCAAACACTTGCGCGAGAAGCCTGCGGCTATTGCCGGACGCGAAAATGGTGAGTGGGTGGCTATGGACTATGGCACGGTGATGGTGCATATATTCCTGCCCGAGGCACGCGAACACTATGATTTGGAAAATCTTTGGGACGATGCCGAACTGACGCAGGTGGCAGATTTGAACTGACTCTCATAACACGTTATACTTAAATTACAACAGAAAACAAAATGGCTCAAATACCAAGTACGCCATCGCCGCAACCCGGAGGCAAAAAACCGGGCAGGCGTCGGCGACCATTTGTTACGCTAACATGGTTCTACGTCCTTGCCATCATATCGTTGGGCATAATGCTGTACACTAACAGTGGCAACAGTCAGGCTGGCGGTGTAGACAAGGAAGTGGACTACACGGCCTTCCGCACGTATGTAAAACAAGGCTATGCGCGCGAGGTGGTGGTGAACAAGACCGATGGCAACGTGCGCTTTGTGGTGCGCCCCGAACACATACGCGATGTGTTCAACATGGGCAGTGACAAGACGGGCACGGCTCCTACCGTGTCGGCCAAATATCCTAATGTCGATGCCGTGGGCACCTTCCTTGACAGTAACTACAAGGGTGGGGTGCGCTATGAGGAGAGTAGCAATTTCTTTTCAAACTTGTTCAGCAGCATATTCCCCTTATTGCTGCTGGTGTTCCTCTATTTCTTTTTGATGCGCCGCATGGGTGGCGGTGGTGCCGGCATGGGCAGCATCTTCACCGTGGGCAAGAGCAAGGCACGCTTGTTTGAGAAGAATGGCAAGAACACGACGAACATCACATTTAAGGATGTGGCCGGACAAGAAGGCGCCAAGCAGGAAATTCGCGAGATTGTGGACTTCTTGAAGAACCCGAAGAAGTACACCGAACTCGGTGGCAAGATACCCAAGGGCGCATTGCTCGTTGGCCCTCCGGGCACAGGTAAAACGCTGTTGGCAAAGGCTGTGGCCGGTGAGGCAGAGGTGCCTTTCTTCTCGATGGCCGGCTCCGACTTTGTTGAGATGTTTGTGGGCGTGGGCGCCAGTCGTGTGCGCGACCTGTTTCAGCAGGCCAAGGAAAAGGCTCCTTGCATCATATTTATCGATGAGATTGATGCCATTGGTCGTGCCCGTGGCAAAAATCCTACGATGGGTGGTAATGATGAGCGCGAAAACACTCTGAACCAGTTGCTTACCGAAATGGACGGCTTTGGCACCAATACGGGTGTGATTGTGCTGGCTGCCACCAACCGTGTGGAAATACTCGACTCAGCGCTGCTGCGTGCTGGACGTTTTGACCGACAAATACATGTAGACTTGCCCGAACTCTCTGAACGTGTGGCCATATTCAAGGTGCACATGAAGCCTCTCAAACTTGACGATACGGTGGATATTGAGATGCTTGCACGTCAGACCCCAGGATTTTCGGGCGCCGACATTGCCAATGTGTGCAACGAGGCGGCCTTGATAGCTGCACGCCACAACCGCAAGGAGGTGGGCAAGCAAGATTTCCTTGATGCTGTTGACCGCATAATCGGTGGTTTGGAAAAGACGTCGAAGGTGATGACCGAGGACGAGAAACGCTCAATAGCCATACACGAGGCTGGTCATGCTTCGGTGTCGTGGTTGCTGCAATATGCCAACCCGCTGGTAAAGGTAACGATTGTGCCGCGCGGACAGGCTCTTGGTGCCGCATGGTATCTGCCTGAGGAGCGCACTATTACCACACGCGAGCAAATGCTTGACGAGGTGTGTTCGCTGCTTGGCGGGCGTGCTGCCGAGGAGCTGTTTGTAGGCCATATATCGAGCGGTGCGCTTAACGACCTTGAACGTGTGACCAAACGCATATATGGTATGGTGGCCTACTTGGGCATGAGCGACAAGCTGTCGAATGTGTGCTACTATAATGCGCAGAATGAGTACAACTTTACAAAGCCCTATTCTGAGCGCACCTCCGAACTGATTGATGCCGAGGTGCAGCGCCTGATTGCCGAACAGTATGAACGTGCCAAAAAACTGTTGGAAGAAAATGCTAACAAGCACAACCAACTGGCCGACTTGCTGGTTGAGCGCGAGGTGATATTTACCGAGGACGTTGAACACATATTCGGCCCGCGCCCGTGGAAGAGCCGCGCCGATGTGTTGATGGAAGAAGAGGCACTCAAACTGGCCGAAGAGCGTGGCAAGAAGTTGGAGGCTGACAAGCAGGCTGCTGCCGGCGAGGAGGCTCCGACTGCTGAAAAGGAATGTGACAACGAACCGGCAGCCGCTGGTTGTGTGCCGCCACCTGTGCCTGCCGGCTTGGGTAAACAGCAAGATACAGATAAAACTTCATCTGACAATAACAACAATGAATAACCTGATTGTGCGTGCACTCACAGGTGCGGTCTTTGTGGCCGTGCTTGTGGGCGGCACGCTTTTTTCGCCTATGACGTTCACGCTGCTGTTTGCAGTGGTGACGGGATTGACCACTTGGGAGTTTTCGCATAATGTGAACAGCTATGCGGGGGCCTCGGTCAACAAGTTGATAAACACGGTAGCTGCGGTGTACTTGTTCGTAGCCTTCGGCGGCTTTTGTGCCGACCTCGTGCCTTCGCGTGCGTTTATCCCTTATTTAGTGTCAATCATTTATATGCTGGTGAGCGAACTCTACTTGCAGAAGGCCGACCCGCTCAAGAATTGGGCCTATGCCTTTGCGTCGCAAATTTATGTGGCCTTGGCTTTCAGCCTGCTCAATGTGCTCGCCTTCCAGTACGACCCCATGACCAACAAAACTGCCTTTGAACCAATTTACCCGCTGAGCGTGTTCCTGTTTTTGTGGACGAGCGACACGGGGGCCTATTGCTGCGGTTCGTTGCTGCACAAATATTTCCCGGCCAAATTGTTTGAGCGCATATCGCCCAACAAGTCGTGGGTGGGCAGCATTGGCGGTGGCGTGCTGTGCTTGGTGGTGGCCGCTGTGCTGTGGCACTTCAACCCCACGTTGCTCACCTTGCCGCAATGGCTTGGTCTTGGTGCAGTAGTCTGTGTGTTTGGCACATGGGGCGACCTGGTAGAGAGTTTGTTCAAGCGCCAGCTCGGCATAAAGGACAGTGGCCACGTGCTGCCAGGGCATGGCGGCATGCTCGACCGTTTCGACTCCGCGTTGTTAGCCATTCCTGCTGCGGTGCTCTACTTGTATTCGGTACAAGCTTTTTAGGTAAGTATAACTGTGTTGTGCTATGACAGCTTTGGAAATTAGAATACAAAGACGCAAATTGCTGTGGCGCATAACGGCAGTTGTGCTCAGCTTGACCATGCTGGTGGGTGGCATAACTTATGTGGTGATGAAGCGCCCATTTGCCGACGACTACGAATTGGTAGACCAACTTGGAGGCAACCTCTTTCCGTCTGCCATATTGTCGGTAGCTACAACCAACACCCAGGTTATTCCGCCCATGAGCGGAGAGTATGTGGGCAATCCCAAATCGTGTGTGGCCATCAAACTGAAGAGCGGACACGCCAACACGGTGGTGCGCATCGAACTGGCCGAGACACCGTTCTACGCCCGCTCGGTGTCGACATTTGTTTTGCCCAAGGAGCATACCGAATACATCATCTATCCCGACATATTGTGGCGTTACAACGCTTTGCGCGACAACGAGCAGGCCGAACCTATCAGTGTGGTGGCCAATGTAGAGGTAGATGGCAAGGACCTGGGGCAGAAGGTGCGCACGTTTTCGGTGCGGAGCATCAACGAGTGCCTGTTAGGGTTTAACAAGCAGTTGCCCGACGGCCGCACGCGTTATGTGAGTACACGTTTGTTTTACGCAGCCTACGTTAATGAGGAAAACCCGCTCATTGACAAAGTGCTGCGTGAGGCGCTCAACACCCGCATCGTACGCCGCTTTTTGGGCTATCAGAGTACGCCCGAAATGGTGGACAAACAAGTGTATGCCCTGTGGTATGTACTGCAAAAGCGCAATTTCAAGTATAGCTCGGTGTCGTACTCAAGTCTGTCGAGCAATGTGGTATACGCACAGCGTGTGCGCACGTTTGAAGATGCGTTGAACTCGTCGCAAATAAACTGTGTGGACGGCAGTGTGCTATTTGCCTCATTGCTGCGTGCCATCAACATAACGCCGGTACTGGTGCAAATGCCCGGCCACATGTTTGTGGGATATTATACCGACTCTGCCAAGAAGAACCTCACATTTCTTGAAACGACTATGATTGGTGATGTAGACCTTGACGACTATTTTCCCGATGAGAAACTTGACTCTACACGCACCACAAAGTCGCAGGGTGAAATGTCGCGTCTGACGTTTGAAAAATCGAAAGAGTACGCCCTTCGCGAGTATATGCGTGTGAAGGATAAGGTGCAGGCTAACAAGCCCAACTATCTGTTTGTCGAAATTAACAAGAATGTACGCCGTAATGTGCAGAGCATTGGCAAGTAAGTGTGACGTGTGCGCCGCGCACCTTGTATGCTTAGGCGCGTTATGAACCAGGTATATACGCGCTTAGGCACTCTAATTGTAAGCCGATTCATAAAAGCGAGCAGGCCAACTGAGGAATATGTAATGCCTCAGTTGGCCTGCTCGCTTTTGTTTTATAGCTGTCCGGCAAAACGCAAACATGCGTAGGGAGTCAAGCTGCAAACGCAAGCACTAAACGCTACTACTAAACGCAAGCACTAAACGCTACTACTAAACGCAAGCACTAAACGCAAGCACTAAACGCTACCACTAATGGGGGGCGACGCGTCCCGCGTCGGGCTTTAAGGCAAAGGCTCACAGACAGCACTAATTACATAGCTGTCTGTGAGCCTTTGTTAAGTGTATAAGTATTGCATTTTTCCCGACGCGAGACGCGTTGCTCCCATTAGTGGTAGCGTTTGATGTTAGCGTTTAGTGTTTGCGTTTTGTGCTTGAATGTACTTGCTTACTCTCCCACAAAGTTGCGCACCTTTTGCAGTGGAATGCCAAAGTTGAAATTGTCCGAACCGTTAAGTTTGGCAAAGTTCACACCCACAAGGTCGCCCCACTCGTTCACAACAGGGCTGCCGCTTGAGCCTTGCATGGTAGGAATGCTGTAGAGCAGCCGGTTGCCATCAGGCATTTGGGTAATGCGTCCGCTCGTCATTTGCACTTTGATGCCCTTGCGCGTATTAGCCAACACAATGCCGGCATTAAAGCCAATCATGTATAGCGGTTGGTCAATTTTAAGATTGGTGGGCGACGCCTCCTTGTCTTTGCCAAAAAGCCTGTTCCAGAAGCCGCCATTTGTGTTGCTGCCATCAACGGCAAACACGTGGCACTTTTTAGGCGTCAGTCCGCTGCGCAGTTGTATGAGGGCCAAGTCGGTATCCTTGTCTTGCGCTATGCGCAAAGTGTTGCAAGGGTTGTTTTGCAGAAAGTCGGCCTCGGTTGTAACATACGAGTCGTTGTAGGCTATGCCCAATTGGCAGATGGGGTGAATGCTGATGCTCGACACATCAAGTTGTGCGTCAAGGTTGCTGCGCTCCTGCGCAAGCTCGCTGAATTGTTGTTGCAGCGCATTCTGTTGGCTCTCAATTTGGCTGACCCGCATTTGGTCTATTTGCGTGTAGCCCCAATAGTCGGTTGTGACGCAGTCAGACTTTTGTGCTTCGAGCGCATTATATTGCGAGGTGAGTTCACTCATGCGGGCTTCGTACAGTGCCTTGACATATTCAATCATGTTCATCAAGCACTGCTTGACTTGTGCCTCGTCAATGGTGGGCGATGCCACATGGCGGTTGGTGAGCAAGGTGCCTTCGTCGTCAATAAAAAAGGCAGTGCCCGTCAGGTATCCGCAGTTGCGGCGCACTTCGTTCACATCGTCCGTCAGCCCTTCGAGCGAGCCGTCCTCGGCAATGCCCGTAAAGTACAGATGCTCGCCATTCGGCATGGAAGCGTTGTAGTAGAATTTGTTGAGCACCATCACCACGCCCGATGCTTCGTCTTTATACAACTCTTCGGGGGTAGGTGGCTTTGGCGAGCACGCAGCTAACATACATACGGCAGTCAGCAATCCAACGACCAGAGTTTGGGCTTGGCGCATAAGTTTTGTTATTCTGTTCATGATATATGATTGATAGTTGCTTGTTAGCAGGCGAATGGTCTGTATATAGTGGCAGCTAATTTTAGCCCTCCCTATGCCAATGCCGGTGTTCGTGCTTAGAATGGTGGCGCATCGTTAGGCGCAGGCGGAAATGAATCGGGCAATGGTGGAAATCCCGCTGGTTCGGGAGGGAAAGGATTGTTGTCGACGGGTGGCTGGGTAGCAGCAAGAGCGTCGGTGCCAGGTTGGTCGTTGCTGCCCGTTGCTGCCGAATCCATTGTAGCCACTTCGTCCTCCTCGGGATTTTGAAATCTGGCATATTCGCCGCGGAACTTGAGCAGTACGCTGCCAACAGCACCATTACGGTGCTTGGCTATAATGATTTCGGCCTTGCCACGCAAGTCGCGTCCGGCCTCGTCTTGGTAAATCTTGTAGTACTCGGGTCGGTGAATGAACAACACCATATCGGCATCTTGCTCAATGGCTCCCGACTCACGCAAGTCGGACAGTTGCGGACGCTTGTCGCCCCCCTCACGGTTTTCAACACCACGGTTCAACTGCGACAGGGCAAGTATTGGTATGTTGAGTTCCTTGGCCAACCCCTTAAGCGAGCGCGATATGGTTGACACCTCCTCTTGGCGGCTGCCAAAGCCCATGCCCGAGGCATTCATCAGCTGCAAGTAGTCAATCATCAGCACTTTAACACCGTGCTCTCTTACCAAGCGTCGTGCCTTTGTTCGCAATTCAAACACCGAGAGCGATGGCGTATCGTCCACATAGAGTGGGGCACCCATCAGCTGCTTGATGCGGAAGTCGAGCTGGTTCCATTCATACGGTTTCAGTTGTCCGCTCTTTAAGGTTTCACCTTTAATCTCGCAAACGTTTACAATCAAACGGTTAACCAACTGCACGTTAGCCATTTCAAGAGAGAACAACGCCACGGGCACCTGTTGGTCTACAGCAATGTTCTTTGCCATACTCAGTGCAAAGGCCGTCTTACCCATGGCCGGACGTGCTGCAAGAATAACCAAGTCGGAGTTCTGCCAACCCGAAGTAATTTTGTCGAGTGCATGAAATCCCGACGGGATACCGCTCATACCATCGGTTCGAGCAGCAGCCTTTTGCAGCATTTCGTAGGCCTCCTTAATGACAGGGTCTATTTGCGTATAGTCCTTCTTCATGTTGGTCTGCGACAGCTCAAAGAGTTTGCCTTCGGCCTCTTGCATGAGCACATCAATGTCCTGTGTGGCGTCAAAAGCCTTGGTCTGAATGTTGCTCGTGTACGATATGAGCGCCCGTGCCGTAGCCTTTTGGGCTATGATGCGAGCATGGTATTCGATGTGGGCCGACGAGGCCACCAAACCGCTGAGTTGGGTGATGTAAAAGGGGCCACCCACCTCTTCAAGCTGGTTGGTGCTGCGCAGCGCCTCGGTTACGGTGAGAATGTCGACAGGCTTCTCCTCAAGGTTAAGCCGCTGTATGGCCTCATAAATAATGCGGTGGCGGTTGTCGTAGAAACTTTCAGGGCGCAGTATTTCACTTACTTGAAAGTAGGCGTCCTTTTCAATCATCAAGGCACCGAGCACAGCTTGTTCAAGCTCAACGGCCTGAGGTTGCAGATGCCCGAAGTCATCGGTCTGTGGTGAGGCTTTCTTTTTATATGTAGGGCGGCGGTTGCCGCTGGTCTTTTCGTTTGTTGCCATATGCTTTATTCTTTACGCGTTGGCTTAAGGGATTGTACACAATGGGTGGAAGACACGTGCGGGGCAGCTGTTGTTGTCAGCTTCGGCGTTTCAGTAGTTTCGGCATGGTTATAGCAGCCCATGTCGGGGCGTGCGGTTCTTGGTGCCCCTGTTCTGTCGTAGGGATAATACTGTTGTGAGATGCTTGGCGAGGCCTGGCCTACGGCAGGCGAGTAGGGCGAAAGTGTGAAGTAGAACAGCAAGTGGTCTACATTAAAGGCAGGTGTAAAATTCTTGTCGTGCACGATGCTGTCAGCTTCGGCTTGGTCTGTCGACCGTGTGTCCCACAGGCAACTCTCAATTCTGTCATCGGGCTTTTCGGGCTGCGGCGTGTCAAGCAGACTGTAAGCAAAGTTATAATTAAAAGCGTCGTTCTCGAAATCGGTATTTTGCCCGCCTATTATCTCATCATCTTGATAGCCGGTAACGATGCTGTTAGCCACATACAAGTTGTGCAGCGGCAGGCGGACATCGCCATCAAAGTTGGCAAAATCCAAGGCGTGGCCATAGCCTCCCGTAAACACGTAGAAGCGGCCTACCGTGCAATGCACCAATGACACGTCGCCACCGCGCACGTGCACACAGTCGCCGCCGGCATTCGTTATCTGGCTGTTGCCCACAAACACATTCGCCATGCGCAGATTGAGTGCATGGTTGGTCGTGTTGTGAATGATGCTGTTCTCCATTTTAAGTTTTGAGCGGCTTATGTCCGACGAGTCGGCACAAAGGCCATTGGTGCTGCTGTGTATGTCGGCATAGTTGATGGTGTTGCCATACGATTGCGATTTCAGCACAATGCCGTCCCACAAGCCTGGTGTGCGGTCGTAGGGCTGGTTTTTGAACATCAAGTCAAGTCTGTCGCCACGTAGTGTTACGGGCTTCTCCCTCGAACCGTCAATGTGCAGTGTACCATGCACAATAAGGGCCGCCTTGTTGTGGAACAAAAAGCGTGTGCCTGGCGCCAAAGTCAGTTCTGCACCCCTCTCCACCACCAGACTGTCCATAACGCGGTAAGGCTTGGTGGCGTCCAACGTGGTGTTCTGGCTGATGCGCATACCGCTCAACGTTATGACATTCTGCCCTTGAGCTGTAAGCACAACCTCCTGCATGAGGCCCGACTCCGTTTGAAAGCACAATTTGTCCTCAACCGCTACCGCGTCATCGGCATCAGATGAGGGAATGTTGGCCATTACGTAAACAATCATGCTGTCCTTGCGGGCAATTTCAAAGTCGTTGGCCACGCCATTGACTAACTGTGTGCCATCGGCATTGACATAGAACGGCGAACTGCCACCCTTGCCAAGCATGATTTGGGGTATACGTATGGCTTTGTCGGCTTGATTGTAAATGGTCAACGAATATGTCTTTGACGGTGTGCCGCTAATAATGGTGTCAACCGCCACAGTGTCGCGGCTGAATGTGAGCTTGTCGTTGGCCGAGGTGGTGTAATCATCATCTTTCAAGCATGATGTGACCAACAACAAGGACATGAGCAGCAATACCACTTTTTGCATAAAACAGACTCTTGATTATTTTGTGTTGGTGGAGTTGGTTGACGAGTTAACAAGTAAATCCAATTTCCACTAACGGGTGTTGATTATTCAAATTTATACCTCACATAACCGCATATAAGCTAACAGGCAGGCGGGTTAGCGGGGTGACATAGCAAAACGGGGAATGGCCATAACGCTCTTGGCCATGTGTAGTAATCTTTAGCACACGGAGCCAAGTATATGGCACATCTGCCCGCGCAACCTGTCAGCACCTGCTAACCCGCCGCCATCTGAATCCGTCGAAATGACGGGTTACGCATGCTTCAGTATGTCAAGCAAGTGGTCCCACACCATTTGTACGGTAGGAATGAGCAAGCGCTCGTCGGGCGAGTGCACACCGCGGAGCGTCGGGCCAAAGCTTACCATGTCGAGTTTGGGGTACTTTTCAGAGAACAGACCACACTCCAAGCCGGCGTGAATAGCCAATATTTTGGGTTCCTTGCCAAACAGACGCTCGTAGCTTTCCTTGGCAATGCGTACAATGTCGCTGTTGGGGTTCAATTTCCAGCCAGGATAACCCTCATTGGTCAGCACATCGGCTCCGCCCAGTTCAAAGGCAGCACGTATGATGCTTGCCATGTTCTGACAGGCACTTGCCACACTGCTGCGCTGGCTTGTTGTAACAACCACTTCGTCGCCCTCCTTGCGTATGCTTGCCAGGTTCGACGATGTCTCGACCAGCCAGTCAATGTCCTGGCTCATTGCATAGACGCCGTTGTGCACGGCGTGGAGCGACAACAGCATGCGGCGCATGGCAGCAGGCTCCATGCCCACCTTCTGGCAGGGCTGCTCGGCAATGGCAATGTGCACGTTCTTCTCCGTTGTGGCAAATTCGTCCTTCACGGCAGCCTCAAAGGCTTTCAAGTCGGCTTCGAGTGTTTGCTTTTCAGCTGCCGGAACCGCGCACACTGCGTGTCCCTCACGTGGAATGGCATTGTGCAAACCACCGCTCTGAATGTCAATCAGTCGCAAATCGAACTTCTGCATTTCGTTCACCAAGAAGCGCACAAGCAGTTTGTTGGCATTGGCCCTCTTCTTGTTGATGTCGTCACCCGAGTGGCCGCCGGTCAAACCCTTGATGGTTATTTGGAAAGTGAAATAGTCCGATGGCACCTCCGAGGTCGGGAAGTCGTATGTGGCAGTGGTTCTTACACCACCAGCACAACTCACGAACAGTTGTCCCTCGTCCTCAGAGTCGAGGTTGATAAGATAGTCGCCATGCATAAAATCGCTCTTCATGCCCACAGCACCCGTCAGGCCAGTTTCCTCATCTCGCGTAAATACGCACTCGATAGGTCCGTGCTCAATGTCGTTCGATTTCAGTATGGCCATTTCCATGGCCACGCCAATGCCATCGTCGGCACCAAGCGTTGTGCCTTTGGCTTTGAGCCATTCGCCGTCAACGTAGGTTTGTATGGCATCGTTTTCGAAGTCGAATGTCACGTCCTTATTCTTTTCGCACACCATGTCCATGTGGCTTTGCAAAATGATAGTCTTGCGGTCCTCATATCCAGGTGTAGCAGGCTTGCTAATGCAAACGTTGCCCGTCTCATCTACCTTAGTTTCCAATCCGAGGCCCTCGCCAAACGACTTTAAGAAGGCTATCATCTTATCCTCCTTTTTAGAAGGACGTGGAACTTTGTTCACCTCAGCAAAGCAGTCGAATACGATGCTTGGCTGTAATTGCAATTTTTCGCTCATTTCACTATGTGATTTTACGTAGATATAAATCTGTTGTAGAGGCTGTTGCACTTGGCTACCCTCCTCGTGGACGGGTGCAGACAATAACAAAAAGCTACTTTTGCGCCCAATTTATTTTGCCTTTCAGCGGGCTTGTGCTAACTTTGCCCCGCGCTCATGCGCGCAGTTAGCGCACAGCGCAAAGCAAAAGTAAGAAAAAGATATGAATTATTTCATCATTACATTGCTAATTGTTGCTATTTGCATGGCATTACTATCAGTGCGCCTTTTCTTTGGCAAGGGCTTTGTCAAGACACATGTCGACCAAAGCAAGGCCATGCGGCAACGAGGCATTGGGTGTGTGCAATCGCAAGATGCAGCTGCAAGAATAGAAAACAGAAAAAGAGTAAAAGAAAATGTGCAGAATGGTTATTAAAGCAAATGCCGCAATGCTGCTCGTGGCAGCAGGCTTGTCGTTGGTGGCATGCAACAAAAAAGATTCACAAGTAAAACCTAATGGCCTGCCCAAGGCTGCTGCAACCAATGCTGGTGCAGCATCGTCGGTGGCAGTGGTAGATATTGACACGCTTGCAGCAAAAAGCGAATATTGCAAGGACGGACAAAAGGAACTTGAGAACAAGCAAAAGAAATATCGCGAACAGTTGAACAGCAAGGGACAGGCTCTGCAAAACGCAATAGCCAGTTTCCAGAAGAAGATGCAGAGCGGCGCATTCACCTCGCAGCAGCAGGCCGAAAGCGCACAAGCCCAGTTGCAAAAGCAACAGCAGGCTTTGCAGGCTTTCCAAGAAAAGATAGAAAACGAAATGGCTCAAGCCACGCAGAACTATCAGAAAAAGTTGCGCGAGGACTTGAACACTTTCTTGAAATCATACAATTCAGACGGCAGATTTAAGGTTATCATCAGCAAGAGCGGCGATAATGTATTGTATTCAGACCCCTCGGTAGACATTACCGAAGATGTGATTGCCGGTCTGAACAAGAGTTATAAGAAATAACTATTACCGGGCGACGCGCTCCGCGTCGGGCAAAACGCCATGTCCATACACCAAATAAAGGCTCACAGATAGCGCTATTTACACGCCTGTCTGTGAGCCTTTGCCTTAATTCACCGCGGGACGGGGCTGCTGAAAAATACCATGTCCATACACGGCGCATACTGAAAATCTGTGAGTTGCGTCATTTGATTGGGGACGCATTAAAGAAGTCTGAAAGTGGGTGGGGGAGGCTGTAAAGTGCGACTGAAACGTTTGGTACGGGGGAGAAAAGCAAATCAATGCCAGAGAAAAGGCGATACCTATGCCGCAGTTTATGGCAAGGTGCAGTTTGAAGCAGATGTAAACAACAAGGTATGTAACATTTCGGTGGGTTCGGCATGGTAAGGCTGTAACAGCATAGCTCTATATCTATTCAGAACGCTTGGCGTAAATGGCGTAAATAGGGTAGGTATAGGGTGGTAAAATATTTATTGCTGTCCGCTGTAATAATCAAAGGGTACAAATATTCCGGTCAAAGCCCAATTTATGAGGGCTTCGGGTGGAATATTTGTACCCTTTACCGTTTGGTAAGTCTGGTGGCTACTGTCATTCAATATCTCTCATCGCATCTTGCAATCAGAAAATCAGACTAAGCGTATGGACAGATGCTGAAAATGATTATATAAACTAATTTTGAAGAGTTTGAAGGGTTGCTTAAGGTATATATCGGTTGCTAACGTGTATTTCGTACATTAACAGTGGTGTTTTATACAAGCCGCAGTGTTGGCTTTTTTAATCAAGTAAAACGTTCATATCTTTGCCGCGTCAAAAAACAGCAAGGACAAGAAAAACAGCGAAAAACGTTAAACGCCATCTTTCACGTTGGCATAAAGTAAATATTACAAGCTATGAAAACAATTTCAAAAGAATTAGAGCAAGAACTCCGTGACGACCTCTACAGTTTGCTTAATAATAAGAATGTAATGATGGTTTTACAATCAGAAGAACGTAAGAAGCAAATAGTAGAAGATTGTATTAAAGACCTTAGGATGTTGCCTGACAGCTCTCTCGATCCCGAATACTGGTTGACATACGGGTATATTGGACATATACCATTAGCGGATCTTATCTTTAATTATTTAACCGAAGATGAGTTGCAAACATGGGAATATAACTATGTTAGCAGGTATGTCGTGCCGCACAAGCAAACGTATGCCCAAGCACTTCAGGAGGTAAAGAATGGTAAGAAAAAGACACATTGGATGTGGTGGATATTTCCACAAATGAAAGGTTTGGGTAAGTCAGAACGGTCACGGTTCTATGGTATCCTTAACAGGAAACAAGCAAAATTATTTCTTGAACATCCCATCTTAGGAAAGAATCTCTGCGAAATAACACAGGCTGTTCTTGATAGTGACAAAAGCCCTTATGAAATATTTGGAGCTGATGTCATAAAATTCCGCTCATGTATGTTGTTGTTCGCCTCATTGGAAGGAGCACCTGCTGTATTCAAGCGGGTTCTCAGCCGAAATCGTTGGAAATGATATATTCTCCCCACCTCGTGTTACTAAAAAAGAGGGTGCATTGCTAATCACATAATGATTAGCAATGCACCCAATAAAAGCCTTTTTGTGCATTTTATCTTTTATGGACGATAATCTTACGTCAATTATATCTTTCATAAACGATAAAAAAGTATCTTTGCAATAGTTTTTAGTATTAGCACGAAAAGGATATGACAAAAGATTTAATAAAATTGCTTATCTCTGAATATCAAGCATACGTATCACAAGTAGAACTCATTCCTCGTAATGTGGAACTAGTGGACGGCCTTAATTATGTGTTTGTTGGATTGAGGCATGCCGGCAAATCTTACTTGATGTTCCAACGCATAGCACAATTGATAGAGCAAGGGCATAAGAGAGAGGAAATATTATATTTCAATTTTGAGGATGACCGAATAGATTCTTTAGATGCCAAAGACCTTGACTTGATAAAAACGTGCTATGAAGAGATGTATGATACTCGTCCGATATTTTTCCTGGACGAGATACAATTGGTTGATAGATGGGAAAAGTTTGCCCGTAGGTTAGCAGACCAAAAATATCAAGTATATATTACAGGCAGCAATGCCAAAATGCTGAGTAGTGAGATTGCGACTACGCTTGGCGGCAGATATATGATACATGAAGTGTATCCTTATTCCTTGCGAGAGTATTTGAATGCCAGTGGTATTGATACATATGAAAAAAACGCACTATTTACATTCGGCAAACAGATTGTAAAGTTGGCAAACACTTATTTTCAACATGGTGGTTTGCCTGAAACGGTGGGTATGAAAGAACCTCGTTCATGGATGAGCAATCTGTTTAGTAAAATATTCTTTGGCGACCTAGTTGCAAGATACAGGATACGCAACGATTATGCATTGCGGGTGATGATACGCAAAATGGCTGAGAGTGTAAAGCAACCTCTTTCATATAACAGAATTGCAAGCATCGTCAGTAGCACAGGCAAAAAATTAAGTACAGACGCAGCGATAGACTATGTAGAATATATGACTGAAACTTGGCTCATACTGCCCTACGAGAATCTATATGGAAAGTTGCAGGATAAGGAATCGAATCGCAAATACTATTTCACGGATAACGGCTTACTGCATCTGTTCCTTGTTGACGCCAATACTTCCCTGCTTGAAAATATTGTAGCGATAACTCTCAGACGCAAATATGGTGATGGAAGCTATTTTTGGAATAGCAAAAATGCAGAAGTGGATTTTGTCGTTCCTGAAGAGGAATTGGCTGTGCAGGTGTCCTATTCTATGGCAGATACAGACACGTTCAAACGAGAAACAGATGCCCTGATAAAACTTGTTTCTGTTCAATCAATCAGCAAAATGATAGTTGTTACCATGGAGGAAGAAAGTTCCGTTGAAAAAGATGGATACCATATAGAACTCGTTCCTTTATGGAAATGGTTGCTTAGGTTCTAATACATTAGGAGGATTTTTCTAAGCCAAAAATTGTCTATCCGAATAAATACATGCCATTTGTTTATGATGAAGCAAACTTTCTAACTAACTAAAGTTTCCCACCCTCTTTATTGGGGGTGGGAAACTTTAGTTGCTAATAATCAAAGAATCAGTAAAGGGTAAACGAACTTTCCTTGTTCGTTTACACTATCAACTCTCCACCTGTTTCTCTGTATTCCTTATCCCGAACTCGCGTTATAATGTGGCTACTTGTTGTTCAAATAGTTCGGGAGCGCAGAGCGCCTTGTTGCGTATTTTTGACCGGTAGTTGTAAACGGTGGCAGTGGAGTAGTCAAGGAAGTGTGCAATGCGTGATGTGTCGTGAATGCCCAAGCGAATGAGCGCGTAAATGCGTAGCTCAGTGTTGAGCTGACCATGCTTTTTCACTTGAATGTTGTGGTCTGGTTGAAGCAACGCATTGAAAGCCTCAACAAAGTTGGGGAAGAGTGTGAGAAACGCAGCATCAAAGTCGGCATAGAATTGAGCCTGCTCAGTTTTAGCATTCAGAGCCTTTTGCAGCGATTGTGCAATGTCGTCATAGCGGCGGTTCTTGATAAGACGCAGAGTAGTGCTTCGGAACTCAGAGAGTTGGTCTAAATACATGCGGCAGCGATTCAGGTAGCGCGCTATATACTCCTCTTTCATCTTGTCGGTCATGCGCAGTTGGCTGTAGGTGCGTTGCAACTCCTCGTTGGTGCGTCCCACCTCGTCGAGGGCTTCTTGCAACTTAAGGTTGGCCACTTTCATTTGCTCATTGGCCTCAGCCAGTTGCTGGTTAGACAAAGCTTGCTTGCGACGCATCACTCTCAGCTTTATCATTTGCTTGCGCAAATACACCACCGTGCCACTCAAAGCAACAAGTAAGGCAATGAGCAAGTATATGAGCAACCGGTCGCGATGGCGCTGCGCCTTCTCTTGCTGCTTATATTGCTTGTCAATAATAGGGAAAATGTTGGAAACCTCAATGGCTCGCAGTCCGGCCTTACAAAAGTTGGCGTCCTCCATAGAGCAGAGCAAATAGGTGTAGGCACGTTTCACATCGCCTGTGCGGAACAGCACTTGTGCCAATATGGGCAAAGCTTGATATTCGCAAGTGCCTTTGCGCAAGTCGGCAATGGCGGTGAGGGTGAGGTAATAGGCAGCTTGTGTTGAGTCGTTGGCCAGCAAGCAGGCATGTGCCATGGTAAAGCATATATAGGGCATGGGGTGGCTCTCGCTCATCTTATTCACATAAGGCCGCAACAACGCAATGGCCTTCTGAGGCTGGCCAAGAGCGTTATACTTGTCGGCCTGTATAATGGCTCTGTGTACTCCCTGTGTCGCTTTAATCGAGAGCAGTGAGTCGCGGTAATTCATAGTCTTTTCGGCCCAAAGATGGTGCTGTGTAGGTATTTTGGTGTAGTCGCTCATCCACCCATAGAGCGTACGTTTGGTGCGAAAGTAGTAAAGTTGCAAGTCGGCATGCTCATGGTTGATGAGGGAGTGTGGCACCTTTTCAAGTTCGCTGATAGCTTCAGTATATAAGGCCGAAACCGCATATATTTCAGCTTGAGCAATGTGTAGCGTGGCTTGCATTACAACATCACTCTTGTATTCGGGCAAACGGGTCATGGCATCAATGTACACCTGTGCAGAGTCCGTTTGATAGTGTGCGTACAGGTCAAAAATGTTCTTGTATATGTTATATTTGTTGTATCCCTTTGCCTTGCGTGCCAGTGCTTTGAGTTGACGTATTCGCTCGTAGTGCTTGGCATGGTATTGTGCTTTGTTCTTCACCATGTTGTCAAGCGTGAGCAGCAACTTTTGTGTAGGCTCATTCAGCACCAGAGGCTTGCTTTGCGCTGAGGTGGATATTGATATTGAGGCGAAAAGGCTCACAAGTAGGGTAATCAGCAAGAATTGCTTCATGATAATGCGTCTGTAAAAGTGCATAAATGGGATTGGTTGTCGCTTCAAAGTTAATTTCTTTTTCGAAAACAGGGGTTATGCGGTGTAAGAAAAATAAATAACTATTTATATTTTTATCGTAGCTTGTGTTCGTTAAGTGATTGACTTTCAACGAATAACGCTTTTCTGACGTTTATATTTTAATTATAAGCTCTTGCAAACAGAGCAATGTGATTGTAATTTTGCCCAAGTGATAACACGGCAAACACACAAAAACATTTTTACATACGCTTGGAGGCTGAAGGTGATAAGGGCAATAATGTGAATGGTGCCCTTACATCTTCAAAGTCCGAGGCCTTAATACCATCAAATTGCCAAAGGCTGGCAATATGCCAAAGGCAGAGCCTATTCATGCAACTCCTTAAATGTAACACCATTAACCCCATTATAAAGAATGAGCAAGCTATATACTCTCTTATTTGTATTGTTCACCCTGCTGCCTTTAAGTGCAAAGGGGCGTACACAGTCGTCGGTGCAAGTGCAGCCCGCCTTTTGGTGGAGCGGTATGGTTAATCCCACCCTGCAATTAGTGTTGCACGGACACAATATAGGACATAGCCAGGTAACGCTCAGCACTACTGACGTTAGCATTGACAGCATTGTGCGCCCGGTTAACAGCAACTATTTGTTAGTATATCTCAACATAGGCAGGGCACGTGCTCAGCGCTTCAACTTGCAGTTGCAATCGGGACACACACGTCAGCGCATAGCTTATGAACTCAAGGTACGCGATGCAGCCCCTAAAGCACAAGGCTTTGATGCCGCAGATGTGCTTTACTTGCTCATGCCCGACAGGTTTGCCAATGGAGATGTGCGCAACGATGTGGTGAAAGGATTGCGCGAGAGCACAGCAAGTCAGGCTCCTGATGCACGTCATGGGGGCGACCTGGCAGGTATGACCCGTCATCTTGACTACTTGGATAGCTTGGGCGTGATCACTATATGGCCCACACCACTACTGCTAAACGATATGCCTGCTGGTTCGTATCATGGTTATGCCATTACTAATTACTATGAGGTAGACCCCCGTTTTGGCTCAAATGCCGATTATCGTGATTTTGTGTCACAAGCCCATAAGCGCGGCATGAAGGTGGTGCAGGACATGGTGTTCAACCATTGTGGCAGCATGAACCCTTTGTTTGTTGACAGGCCCGACAGCACTTGGTTTAACAATAATAGCCATTATGTGCAGACCAGCTACAAAATAGCAGCCGTGACCGACCCACATGCCAGCAGCGCAGATGCACAGAATGCGCAAGATGGGTGGTTCGTAGCCTCCATGCCCGACTTTAATCAGCGTAATCCGCACGTGATGCGCTACCTGATACAAAACTCAGTGTGGTGGATAGAGTATGCCGGTATAGACGGCATACGTCAGGACACTTACCCCTATGCCGACCGCCAAGCTATGGCGCGTTGGTGTGAAGAACTGAAAGCACAATATCCACACCTTAACATAGTAGGCGAAACCTGGTTGAACAACAATGTGGGGGTGAGTGCTTGGCAAAAGGACAGTCCGGTGGCCCAAGGCTTGTGTAACAGTCAGTTGCCCACGGTAATGGATTTTCCGCTAATGGGATTGCTTAATTCGGCACTTGATGAGCGCACCAATGAGTGGGATAAAGGTTTGGCACGCATTTATGACTATTTGAGTCAAGACAATGTGTATGCTGACCCTGCTCATTTGCTGACTTTTATGAGCAATCACGACACCGATCGTTTTGCGCGTGTACAAGCTCAGGCCATGCAGTCGTGGCGTTATCGGCAGGCACTCACCTTGTTGCTTACCCTGCGAGGCATTCCTCAGCTATATTATGGCGATGAGCTGGCCATGGCTGCTAACAAAGGTAAGGGCGATGGCGCATTGCGTCAGAACTTTCCAGGTGGTTTTGCGGGCGATAGCATAAATGCCTTTACGGGCAGCCACATGACCCCACTTATGCAGCAAACGCATGACTTTACCCGTCGATTGCTGCAATGGCGCAAGCAGTGCGATGCTGTAAAGTATGGTAGCTTACGTCAGTTTACGGTGGCAGATGGCGTGTATGTTTACTCCCGCGAGTATAAAGGCCACACCGTAACGATAATGCTCAATGGCACAGATGCTCCAGCATGTGTAAGTTTGGCACGTTATGCTGAGGCTTTGCCAGCAAGCACAGCACGCGATGTGGTAAGTGGACGTACCCTCCGTCTTGACCAAGGAACCCTGCAATTAGACGTGCGTGGGGTAGTGGTGCTTGACTTTGCTAAATAGGTCTGCTCGTTGGTGAAAATGGTTGACGGGTTGACAAGTTGACAGGTTAACGGGTAAGTTTGCCAAGTTTTTAAGGGTGGCACTCCCCTCACAGCACTTTTGGGGCAAATTGCTTGCATCTTGCACTTTTGCCTGCACTCGTGCTGATTTTCAATGAGTTACGGAGTGTAGGTAAGATTGCTTTTTGTATGCACTACAGCCTACACACTGCACTTTTTATCTACACTGCCTGCACTGTCTGCACAAACTCACATGCACAGGCGTAACACGTGCCGTGCCAGCAGGGTTTTGCGGCATAGGGAGGGCGTTAAACTTGTCGGAGCAATCGGATATCCGCCCTCCCTATGCCCGACTGACGCTCTGCCGATGCCGTAAATGCACACTGCCGTCTGCTATGAGTGTAGGTGACAGTGTAGGTAAAATCTCACCTTGCCTACACACTGTATTGTAGTGATTATCAGTAAGTTGTGAGGTGAAGTGCAAGATGTAGGCAAAATACGGAAAAAGATTTTCCTTGTAGTAATATTTTGATTTATAGGTTAGGTTTAGGTAATAAGATAGCATTACAATTAGGTGCGCCTGGTTTCTTTCATGTTATGGTTTGGGCGCCCCTGTTTTGTAATGTGTTTAGGATTTAATGTTTTACCATGTAAAATGGTATAGGAAACCCCTCCTTCGTGATGAAGGGGGGGCTTTTTGTGTGGGTAAGCGTGTTGGAGCAGTTGCGCCCTACCAGTATAAGGTGGGGAGTTCAAAATTGGCATCAAAAATGAGATCGTTTTGGGAATTTCTATTCATTGTTATGGTTGTCCGGTAAAACATAAGCATGCGAACGGACTCAAGCACCAAATGCAAGCACTAATGGGGGCGACGCGTCTCGCGTCGGGAAAAGATTCAGCTATTAAGTAGGTGTTCAAAATTATTTTATACAATCAGTAAGTGCCATTTTCACATTGAAAGCACATTCTCGAGGCGCATCTGTTCCCTTCGGCCTCGGTCACATAGCCCGCTATGCTCTCTCACCCGAAGGAACCATCTACGCCCCGATAATGCACTTTCAATGTAAAAATAATTTTGAACACCTACTTATTTAGTATGGTTTGTATCTTTCCTTTTAATTAATCCGACGCGGGACGCGTCGCCCCCATTAGTGCTTGCGTTTTTTTTGCAGCGCGTTTCGGGCAACTTAAAATGCAACAAAAACGGTCGCGCTTTTGATGCCGATTTTGAACACCCTGCCTGAAAGGGCAAAAGCATTAAATGCGCGTTTTGGCGTTTTACCATACATCAACATTCTGAATTCAAGTTTCGGATTTAGCAAGTGCGGGCTGAAAGCCCAATGGAGCCCATAGCCCAGGGCAAGCGAAGCGACACCCTGGGTCATCCGCAAGTAGAGTCTCCGCGCCCTGTAAGGGCAAAAGCTTTAACCCTTTATGTTGTTATTTTTACTTGATAGCAGATTTAGCGGTCTTAAAGAGGGGCATCGTATGTATATTTTGTTCAACATCTGCGCCATGTCCTAAAGCTTTTGCCCTTACAGGGCGCGACTACTCCAACACGCGATACCCAGGGTGCCGCTTCGCTTGCCCTGGGCTAAGTGCTCCATTGGGCTTTCAGCCCGCCCTTGCTAAATCCGAAACTTGAGTTCTGAATCGATTACGGGCCAACTTGTTGTGATAAGAACTGTGTATATTGTTAACGGAAGTCATAAAACGTGCTTTATAACATATAATCATGTATTGTAGATGTGGCAAAACAGCAAGTTATGGGAGCGGCTCCCTTATATTGGGTTTATAAATTATAGGTGTGAGAAACATTGTAAGTTGTTGAATATCAGCGACAATGCTTTTTGAAACGTTTATATTTTAGTTGTATCTCCTTTTATTCACAAATTCTTAATAGTAGTTTTGCAATGCGAAATGAGCAAAAGCTTTCGCAAACAAAATCATACGAAGTAATAACACATAGCAACCACAACATAGGCAAAACATTATGAAGAATTTATGGTTTACCCTATCGCTTGCTTGCATATCAATGACAGCAGCGGCGCAAGACTTACAGTCGCCTAATGGAAATTTCAAAATGAATTTTTCACTCGACGCACAAGGTCGTCCTACATATTACCTAAAATATAAGGGGCGGGATATTATTAAGCCCTCGCACCTTGGGCTGGAACTCAAACAGGAAGACCCCAACAAGGCACAAGACTTTGAATTTAAGACACGTGCCGATGCTTCGAAATTGGCCCAAAAGGCTGATCTCATGACAGGCTTTGTTGAAACTGACCATACCACGGCTACTTTTGATGAAACGTGGCAACCAGTGTGGGGCGAGGAAAGTAGCATTCGCAACCATTATAATGAATTGTGTGTTACGCTGTCGCAGCCAAAGAATGAACGTGAAATGAAGATACGTTTCCGCATGTTTGACGACGGACTTGGCTTCAGGTACGAATTCCCAGCACAGAAGAATCTTACCTACTTTACCATAAAAGAGGAACACACACAGTTTGCTATGGCAGGCGACCACACCGCATGGTGGATACCTGGCGACTATGACACGCAAGAGTATGAAACCGTTACCAGCAAGCTTAGTGAAATTCGTGGACTGATGAAGGGCGCGGTGACGCAGAACTCATCACAAACCCCTATATGGCAGGGTGGGGTGCAAACAGCCCTTATGATGAAGAGTCAGGACGGACTCTACATAAACTTGCATGAAGCTGCTTGTATTGACTATTCAACCATGCACCTTAACTATGATGACAAGACAATGACCTTTGAAAGCTGGCTCACCCCAGATGCACGCGGCGACAAAGGTTACTTGCAAGCCCCGTGCACCTCGCCCTGGCGTACAGTCATAGCAGGTGAACATGGTGCTGACATATTGGCATCGCGCATGACGCTCAACTTGAACGAGCCTTGCAAAATAAAAGATACCTCATGGATAAAGCCTACCAAGTATATTGGCGTTTGGTGGGACATGATTACCAACAAGGGAACTTGGGCTTACACCAATGACTTCTCTACCGTAAAATTGGGCGAAACCGACTATGCACATGCCAAGCCTAACGGTACACACTCTGCTAATACCGAAAATGTGAAGCGCTACATTGACTTTGCTGCAGAAAATGGTTTTGACGCGGTACTTGTTGAGGGTTGGAACATTGGTTGGGAAGATTGGTTCGGACATGAAAAGGACTATGTGTTTGACTTTGTCACGCCTTACCCTGATTTTGATGTCAAGGCAATTCATGAATATGCTGCCTCGAAGGGGGTGAAAATGATTATGCACCACGAAACATCGGGCTCGGCCCGTAACTATGAGCGCCATCTTGACAAGGCTTACCAGTTTATGGTTGACAATGGTTACCCCGCAGTTAAGAGTGGCTATGTGGGCAACATCGTTCCACGCGGTGAACATCACTATGGCCAGTGGATGAATAATCACTACCTGTATTGCGTAATCAAGGCCGCCGACTATAAAATAATGGTTAATGCGCATGAGGCTACTCGCCCTACAGGTATATGCCGCACCTATCCTAACTTGATTGGTAACGAGAGTGCACGTGGCACAGAGTATGAGAGCTTTGGTGGTAACTCGGTGGACCACACCACGATATTGCCTTTTACACGTTTGATTGGTGGCCCGATGGACTACACTCCGGGCATATTCGAAACAGATTGTTCAAAAATGAATCCTTCAAACACCAGTCGTGTGCGTACAACCATTGCTCGCCAATTAGCTTTGTATGTAACCATGTACAGCCCCTTGCAAATGGCAGCCGATGTGCCAGAGCATTATAAGGAGCACATGGACGCATTCCAATTTATCAAAGATGTGCCTGTTGATTGGCAAAAGAGTGTTTACTTGGAGGCTGAACCTGGTGACTATGTAACGATAGCCCGTAAGGATAAGCACTCTGAAAATTGGTTTGTAGGTTGTTCTGCTGACGAGAATGGCCATACTTCACAACTCAAACTCGACTTCCTTACTCCTGGTAAAAAATATTTGGCCACCATTTATGCTGATGCCAAAGATGCTTCGTGGGATAAAAACCCTAAAGCTTATACCATTACCCGCAAGGTGGTGACTAACAAAACGAACTTGAAACTGCATGCTGCAAGTGGTGGCGGTTTTGCTATTAGCATTGTAGCGCAGTAGGAGGCGTTATAAGTTTTAAGTTTTAAGGTTATGAGGTTATAAGGTTAGTTTTAAGTTTTAAGGTTATGAGGTTATAAAGTAACCTTTGAGAGTCCTACACGCAGAGGTGACTTTATAACCTTAAAACTTATAACCTTAGAACTCAAAGCTCAAAGATTCTTTCACGCAATTCACTAATACTTCTTAATATCATGAACAAGAAGATGCTCAACTCCAAGCTTTTGTCGCTGATGCTGGCAGGAGCAAGCCTTCCGCTCGGTGCTTTGGCACAGGGCCTCACGGTGAGCGGACATGTGCAAGACACTACGGGCGAGTCGGTAGCCTATGCTACTGTAACTGTGCCTGGGTCGAAAACGATGACGCTGACCGATGCGAATGGTAATTTCAAACTTAACGTAAAGCCTGGCGCAACCCTTCGTGTGACCTATATTGGTTACAAAACGGCTACCGTAAAAGCTGATGGCACAGTGGTAATTACGCTTGAGGATAACTCAATGCTGAATGAAGCTGTGGTTATTGGTTATGGCACAGCTAAGAAAAATGACCTGACGGGTTCGGTAACAGCTATCAAACCTGATGATAAGAACCATGGCCTGCAAACTTCAGCCCAGGATATGATTCAGGGCAAGGTGGCAGGTGTCAATGTGGTAAGCAGTAGTGGCGCTCCTGGTGGTGCCGCAACGATTCGTATTCGTGGTGGCTCTTCGCTGAACGCTAAGAATGACCCATTGATTGTAATTGATGGTCTTGCCCTGGATAACGATGGCCTTGAAGGTTCACCCAATGCACTCACACTGGTTAATCCTAACGATATTGAATCCTTCACGGTGTTGAAGGACGCATCGGCTACCGCCATCTATGGTTCACGTGCCTCGAATGGCGTTATCATCATCACGACTAAGAAGGGACGCAAAAATACCCGTCCGCATGTGTCGTACAATGGTAATGTGTCAGTAAGCACCAATACCAAGTATCTGGATGTGCTCAATGCACAAGAGTTTATAGACTTGGTGCGTCGTCGCACGGGGCTGACCGATGATGCTGCTTGGCAAGCTTCAGAGTATTATAACTCATTGGGCTATTGGAATGCAGCAGGCCAACACCACTTTGCCGACACCGATTGGCAAAAGGAGATATACCGTACCGCTGTATCAACTGACCATAACATCACTTTGAGCGGTGGCATCAAGAATATGCCCTACCGCGTAAGCTTTGGTTATACCAACCAAAAGGGTACGCTCAAGACGTCAGACTATAGCCGTTACACGGGTAGCTTCAATCTTTCGCCTACCTTCTTGCATGATCACTTGTCGGTTAACCTCAATGGTAAGTTCATGTATTCACGCTCATCATATGCTAACACTGATGCCATAGCCCAGGCATTGAGCATGGATCCTACCAAGCCCATTTATGATGATCGCGCTGAGGCAAAGGAGTATGGTGGCTTCTGGCAATGGCCTGCTACGGCAGACTTTGGTGACAGCGAATGGACACACACCAGCAATAGCCAGGCTATCGGCAACCCTGTAGCAACTTTGTTGCAGCAAGAGAACATTGGCAAGAGCCGCTCATTGCAGGGCAACCTTGAGTTAGACTACAAGGTGCATGGCTTTGAAGACTTGCGCTTGCACGTGAATGGTGGCATGGAAGTGGCCCATGGCCATAGCGATAAAACTTGTTTGCCCACCGACTATGGCCATATGTACTATGGCAGCAAGGGGTGGAATGAGGCCGACAAGTATAACCTCTCGCTCAATATGTATGCACAGTACGCTAAGAACTTTACTGAGGCACATCATTTTGATGCCATGTTAGGTTATGAGTGGCAACACTTCCACCGCGAATCGGACTTTAGCTATCCTGTTTACTACCCGTCAACTCACTTGACACACCCTGGTGAACTGACCAATCCTAACTACTTTGCGGAGAAGAATAGCTTGTTCAAGACCGAATACTATTTGGTTAGCTTCTTTGGCCGTTTCAACTATAGCTTGCTGAATCGTTACCTCATTACCTTTACGCTGCGTGACGATGGTTCATCACGCTTCTCAAAGGATCAGCGTTGGGGCCTCTTCCCTGCAGCCGCCTTTGCTTGGAAGGTAAAGGAGGAGAACTTCTTGAAGGACGTAAAAGCTGTGACCGACTTGAAGCTTCGTTTGGGTTGGGGTGTCACCGGACAGCAAGAGCATGGCTATGGCGACTATGTTTATATGCCTAACTACTCACAGAATGTGGCCGGAGCTTTCTATCCTATAGTAGGTGATGGCACAACTTATCGTCCGGAAGCTTATAATAAGGACTTGACTTGGGAAAAGACGACTACTTACAACGTGGGTCTTGACCTCGGTTTCTGGAATAACCGTGTAATAGCCAACCTCGATTGGTATTATCGCAAAACAACCAATTTGCTGAACACGGGTTTTGTGGCAGTAGGTTCAAACTTTAGCAGTAGCGTGCTCAGCAACATTGGTTCGCTGCATAACACAGGTGTTGAAGCCATGTTGACCGTACGTCCTGTTCAAACCCGCGATTGGGGTTGGGAGGTATCGTACAACATAGGTTGGAACAAGAATGAGATTGACGAACTCGTAGCCTCACAGGGTCCTGACTATTACATACCTAACGCTTATTGCTCGGGTGGTAAAGCCACAGCCGACAACATGATTAAGGCTTGGAAGGCAGGCGAGGCCGCCAGTGCTTTCTATGTGTACCAGCAGGTATATGACGAGAACGGACAACCCCGCTTTGGTGAGTTTGTTGACCGCAATGCTGATGGCGTGATTGACTATAAAGACCGCTACTTCTACAAAAAGTCGGATCCTGACGTAACCATGGGGCTTAGCACCAAACTTACTTATAAGCATTGGGATTTGGGCTTAGGTTTCCGTGCCAGCTTGAACAATTACGTGTACAATAGTGTAGAGGCTGGTGATAACGTGAACACTGGTATGAGTCGCCTTTATGCTGGTAACACTTGGCACAACGCCTTTAAGTATGAATTGGCCAAGGACTGGACCAGCTCAAGTGCCAACGCTTCATGTTCAGACTACTTTATTCAGAATGCTTCATTCTTGAAACTTGACAACATCACCTTGGGATACTCATTCGACCGCATTGGCAAGAGCAGCATCAGTGGCCGCGTTTATGCTACGGCACAAAATGTGTTTACCATTACCAAGTACAAGGGACTTGACCCCGAAATTGATGGTGGCTATGACAGCAACGTTTATCCGCGTCCCTTCACTTGCATTGTGGGCGTAAGCCTTAACTTCTAAAACCGCTACTACAATGAAACTCAATATAAGAAAATATGCCGCGCTGATGGCTTGCGCCTGTGGCCTGACCATCACTTCATGTACGGGCGACCTTGATGTAACGCCTATCAACCCGCAGCAAACACAGGTGGCTAACGATGATGCCTTGTTCAACAAGCTTTATGCCACCTTCTGCCTGACAGGGCAGCAGGGTAATGCCGGAAAGCCTGATATACCCTCAAGTGTGATGAGTGATGAGGGTGGTACGCAGTATTATCGTATGCAATGGTACTTAAATGAGTTTACCAGCGACGAGGCCGCATGGGTTTATGCGGCCAACGATGGTGGTGTGCAGGAGTTGATGTATAACAACTACACTGCCAGCAATGCGTTTGCCTTGGGCCTTTACTATCGCCTTTACTTTAACATTACGCTTTGCAACTCTTACATCAACGACATAGGCAAAGATCCTATGCGATTGGCTGAAGCGCGATTTATCAGGGCTTATAACTATGCCTCTGTGCTCGATATTTTTGGCGCAGGTCCCTTCTGTACTAAGGTATCATCAGACAATGCCGTCTACTACAATCGTCAGCAACTCTTTGACTTTGTAGAGTCGGAACTGCTCGACATTGAGGACAAAATGGCCGACCCCGGGCGCAACACTTACGGCCGTGCCGACAAGGTGGCTGTGTGGTTGTTGCTCTCACGCCTTTATTTGAATGCCGAGGTGTACACGGGGCATGAACGCAACGATGATGCCATGACTTATGCTAATAAGGTGCTGGAGAATGGTTACTACCACTTGAACCTCAATGGTGCTACCAATCCGACAACGGGCGAAAAGTATAGTGCTTACCAAATGCTCTTCTTGGCCGACAATAATAGCAATGGTGCACAGTATGAGGACATTCTGCCCGTGTTGCAAGATGGCATTATTACCAAAACTGATGGCGGTACGCAAATGTTGATTCAAGCCTCATATGACGATAAAAACGACATGGACATTGATGTGCCGTCAGGCACGAACCATAGCTGGGGCAAGTGTTTACAAATTAAGAGTAAACTCGTAGATCAGTTCTTTAATGATGCTGCAGCTCCCGAAACGGGCAGCATAGCCACCATGACAGGAGCTGCCAATGACGATCGTGCATTGTTCTACTCAAAGGGCTACAAACAGCATATAACTAAGGTGGGTGATATAGCTTATGGCTTCACGAGCGTAAAGTTCCGCAATGTGCGTTCAGATGGTGCACGAACATCGGCCATTGACTATGTTGACACAGACCTGCCTTTGATGCGTATGGCGGAGGCTTACCTCACTTATGCAGAGGCCTCGGTTCGTAAGTTTGGCCCGAACTCTGATGCTGATAGCAAACTCAAGGAATTGCGCGATAGAGCACATGCTGCCCCATTGAACAATGCTACACTTGACGATATTTGTGCTGAGTGGGCACGCGAGTTCTGGTTTGAGGGACGCAGACGTATGGATCTTATCCGCTTTAATAAGTTTGCCGGACAGTCTGACTACAAGTGGGAGTTTATGGGAGGCGAGGAAAATGGCACATCGTTCCCGTCATTCCGCAAGGTGTTTGCTATTCCACAAACTGACTTGAGCAATAACCCCAACTTGAAGCAGAATGAAGGATATAATTAAGTTCTGAGTTTAGAGGTTATAACGTAGGTTCTGATAACTGTGAGTGGGAAACTACAATGAACAGATAAACAAGGAACGCTAAAGCCTATGGAGGCTTGGAGGTTGCCTTTATGACTAACCTCCAAGCTTCACCTTAAACAACTGAAAGCATTTTCACTTCAAACAAAAATCAGCATATCATGAAACTATATAAGATATTGTCAACAGCAGCATTGGGCTTGAGCTTGGGACTTACCTTTGCCTCGTGTGCCGACGATAACGGTTCTAACCCTGTGTTGCATATGCCCGATAGCTTTACACTCAACACACCAGCTTTGGCGGGTAATGCTTATGACTTAAAAAATACAACCGACTCGATAGCCTTTACATGGAGTCAGCCTGACTATGGCGGCATGCCGCTTGTAACTAACTACAAACTGCAGTACGTGGTGAGCAAGGATGGCTCTGAGGTGGTGACTGATGCCGACGGCAAGTTAAAGTTTGCCGACAATGCAGAAGTAAAGGAGTACGATGAAGGCAAGACAAAATGCGAATACAAACTGGCTCCTGCCGATGTTGACTTGCTCTTGTTGCGTGAGTTGGGCGTGAAACGAGCTGATGCCGTGCCATCGTCTGTAAACGTTTACTATCGATTGAGCGCACAAACAACTTCAACCCCCAAAGTATACTCTAACATAGTAAAAGTGACCTACTTGCCTTACTACCAGCGCATGGAGGTGGCTGAACCCGTTACATGGTATCTCTTGGGTAGTTGCTTTGGCGATGGCTCTTGGGGCGATGCGCTTATCACAGCCACTATGCCGCTTTACCTCACGGGCGATAGCTATGACGAGGATAATGGTTACGGCACAGTGTCGTGGACAGGTTACTTGCCAGCAGGTAGCATATTTAAGCTACGTGGCTCGCTCACTGATAATTGGCTTACGCAAATAGGCCAGGGCGCTTCGTTTGGTAGCTTTACGATTAATGATGGCGGTTCGGCCAACATTTCACCTACCAAGAATGGTATTTACAACCTTACGATCGACACCAAGGCAGTGGCTAATGGCGATGCCAATGGCATTAGCATTACTAAAATAGACGATGTGCCTGCTTATGGCCACCTTTACTTGAATGGCAGCTTCAATAACTGGGGCGACGGTATAGCATTGACTCCCGTTCACACCGTGGTAGGCGCCAATAACCACGACTGGTATGCCCACGTTCATTTGCCCGCAGCGAGTGAAGTGAAGTTCCAAGCCGACGGTTGGGCGATGGAAATAGGTAGTAAATATGACGAAACGCCCAGTTGCAAGTCTGGCTACTATGGCGTAGGAGTCAAGAGCGGTGGTGCAAATATCAGCATCAAGAGCGAGGCCGATTATTTGGTTGTCGTAAATGATATAACAGGAGCCTTCCGCTTTATTAAGGAGTAAACAACGGTTTGAGGGGTGGGGTAGCTCTCCTTATAGTTCATTCCACTCCTTAGCCTTAAAACAGAAAGATTATGTTCAAGAAAATCATATTTGGCTTGATGGCACTCATGTGCTTGACAGCCTGCGACGAAGATTATACTGACTGGAAAGCTCCGCAAGGCAATCAGCAGGAAGAGGCACAGAACATTCTGCTCAACATTACCCCTTGTGCCGACATAGATATGAGCGTAGTAACAGCCGACAGCATAGAACTGGCACAGTATACAATTGAGCAGCCCGAGGGTTTCGTAACCGATTCGTTTGCCCTTGACGTGGTAGGCAAAGATGGCAGTTTGACACCGCTTGCCGTAAACGATGAAGGCAAGGTCGCTACAGCTGATGTAGCCAACATTGTAACCCAAGAGTTTGGTCGTCGTCCTGAGCTGCGCACACTCACCCTTAAAGCCACTGTGTATGCCTGGACGTCGGCTGATAAAACAGACCGCGTGAGCAAAAGCAAGAACATTGAGGTAAAGGTAAAGCCTGTAGCCCCAGTGATTGAATCAGCCTATTATTACATAGGCGTGTTGGGCACAGACAAGAGTCGCCCCATGACCAAGGAGGCTGATGGCGTGTATAGCGTAACGGTTCCAGCTAAAGGTGAATGGCATTGGTTCAAAATAGCTCCCGAATCAGGTTTTGGTGCTGATGGCAACTTTGATTGGGCCAATGAAAGTAATTGCCTTTGCGCTCCTACCAAAGACTGTGAAGCCACTGAAGGCAAGTTCGTAATTGGCGGTGGCAAATACTCTTGGCACCTTGTTGAACCCGAAGGCGCTACCTCGTTCACCATAAAGGTTGACCTTTATGAAATGAACTATAGCATCACGGCAAATTATAAATGACTCATTAGTAAGAACAAGCAAGAACTCCATCCCTTGCAAGGGTGGAGTTCTTTGCATTAAGTGCGTATGTCAATGAAAAAGTGTATACTCTTAATAGCATCGTGGCTGCCTCTGTCCTTATTTGCTCAGGTTCCAGCCGAAAGTGAGGATGTGATGTTACAAGGCTTTTACTGGAACTCGCAAAAGCAAACGGGGTGGACACAGTTGACCCAACGGGTTGACGAAATAAGTCAGAACTTCAATCTCGTATGGTTGCCCCCTTCAGCCAGTGCTGAGGGTGGCGACGCAGTGGGTGGTAGTAATGTAGGTTACCACCCGCGTCAGTGGAATAATCAAAACTCATGTTGGGGTACAGCGTCCGATTTAAGAACCCTCATCAGTGCCATGCACGCCAAGGGCGTAAAGGTAATAGCCGACATCGTTATTAATCATAGGGCAGGTGACACTGGCTGGGGAAACTTTGCGAAGGACGATTTCGGAACTTATGGCACCTACCAGCTTACCACCGAGCATATATGTGCCAACGATGAAATCAATACAGATAAAAGTGCAGGAGCATGGTATGGTAAGGCTAAGGGAGCTAATGATACGGGCGAGAATTGGAATGGCGCACGCGACTTAGACCACACATCACCCTACGTGCAACAAGATGTTGAGGCTTACCTTAATTGGTTGCATGGCGAATTTGGCTATGATGGTTGGCGCTACGACTATTGCAAGGGCTATGACGGCAAATATGTAGGCATATACAATGCCACCACGCATCCTTATTTGTCAGTAGGCGAGTATTGGGACGGAGGTTATGACCCCGTGGCAGCTTGGATTGAAGCCACAGGGCGTCAAAGCATGGCTTTTGATTTCCCGTCAAAGTATGCTGCACTCAACAATGGCCTGGCCAAAAACAACTATGCCAACATGTCGTGGATAGAGAACAAAACCACCTGGCGCCCGGCGGGAATGATACATCACCACAATTACAATCGTTATGCAATAACTTTTGTCGATAATCATGACACTTATCGTGACGGCAATAAGTACACGGGTAACATTCAGGCAGCTTATGCTTTTCTCCTTTCATCGCCGGGCATACCATGTGTGTTTTGGCCCCATTGGGTGGGAGCAGACCACGATGCTATTAATCGCATGATAGCCGTGCGTCGTGCCGTAGGTTTGCACTCCGAAAGCGATGTGACGGTAACGCAGCGCGGCACCTACTATGAAAGTCATGCCATTGGCCATAATGGTCAACTTATAACACGCATTGGCACAGCAGCCCCTACCTCCGCGCCCGATGGTTACCAGTTGGTAGCAAGTGGCACGACCTGGCAAATGTTTGCTGATGCTGCCGTTGCAGCATCAATAGTGCCTGTTCAGCAATCGTCGTTGAAGGTATGGGCTGAGAATGGGAAACTCTGTGTGCAAAGTCCGCAGCCGCAATTAGTAAGTGTGTTCACCACTGATGGGCGTATTGTTTATAACAATCAAGTAACAACGTTATCGCTCATGTTGCCCGCCCATTGTTATGTAGTACAAGCAGGAGGTAAAAGCATGAAAGTGGTGGTGAAGTAAAATGACACACGAGTTGTTCGGGATAAGAAATGCAGAGAAATAGGTGGAGAATATATCATCATCTATACCTCAGCGTATGAAGTTGCTTGTTGACTCTTTAGTCTACTTATTCAACGTGCGATTCTCAAGTTCCCTTTTGATTTTCTCCATAATAGGGTATTTGCGCTTCCACGTTTTACCGGACGGCAATAGTTTAGGATATATAAAGTTACACAAAAAGGTGCACTGCTAATCATTATGTGAATAGCAATGCACCCTTTTTATGTATCTACTCCTTATTGAATGAGGAATACTGCGTATCGTTACTTAACCTCCTCAAAGTCAGCGTCCTGAATGTCTTCGTTGCCCTTGTTGTCAGAGCCAGCGTTCTGCTGAGGACCTGCCTGCTGACCGCCTTGGAAACCAGCGCCTGCACCCTGCTGAGCACCACCTGCCTGGCTGTACATGTCGGCACTGGCAGCCTGCCATGCTGTGTTGAGCTCGGCCTTGGCAGCATCGATGGCGGCAATGTCCTGAGCCTTGTGAGCCTCCTTCAACTTGCCAAGAGCAGCCTCAATGGGAGCCTTCTTGTCGGCAGGGAGCTTGTCGCCAAGCTCCTTGAGCTGGTTCTCGGTCTGGAATATCATAGAGTCGGCTTCGTTGATCTTGTCAACGCGCTCACGTTCCTTCTTGTCTGCCTCGGCGTTGGCTTGTGCTTCAGCCTTCATGCGGTTGATTTCGTCTTCTGACAAGCCGCTTGAAGCTTCGATACGAATGGCCTGTTCCTTGCCAGTGGCCTTATCCTTGGCAGATACCTTCAAGATACCGTTGGCATCGATGTCGAATGTAACCTCAATCTGGGGCACGCCACGACGGGCGGGAGCAATGCCGGCCAGGTTGAAGCGGCCGATGCTCTTGTTGTCGCGGGCAAACTGGCGCTCACCCTGCAACACGTGGATGGTAACCTCGGGCTGGTTGTCCTCAGCGGTTGAGAACACCTGGCTCTTCTTGCAAGGAATGGTTGAGTTGGCATCAATCAACTTGGTCATTACGCCACCGAGTGTTTCGATACCCAATGAAAGCGGTGTAACGTCGAGCAATACGATATCGCCCACACCCTTCTCCTTGTTCAAGATGGCACCCTGAATGGCAGCACCTACGGCTACCACCTCGTCAGGATTTACACCCTTTGAGGGAGCTTTGCCGAAGAAGTCCTGTACCAACTGCTGTACGGCGGGAATACGGGTAGAACCACCTACAAGGATTACCTCGTCAATGTCGGCAGTAGTAAGGTTGGCACCCTTCAAGGCTGCTTCGCACGGAGCCTTGCAAGCCTCAATCAGGCTGTGAGCCAACTGTTCAAATTTGGCACGGGTAAGCGTCTTTACCAAGTGCTTAGGCATACCGTTAACCGATGTGATGTAGGGCAGGTTGATTTCGGTAGTTGTAGAGCTTGAAAGTTCGATCTTAGCCTTTTCGGCAGCCTCCTTCAGGCGCTGCATGGCCATCGGGTCGGTTGAGAGGTCGGCACCTTCGTCGTTCTTAAATTCGTTAATCAGCCAGTCGATGATTACGTGGTCAAAGTCATCACCACCCAGGTGTGTATCGCCATTGGTTGAGAGCACCTCGAACACGCCACCGCCAAACTCAAGGATAGAGATATCGAATGTACCACCACCAAGGTCGAACACGGCAATCTTCATGTCCTTGTTAGCCTTGTCAATACCATAGGCAAGGGCGGCTGCGGTAGGTTCGTTAACGATACGTTTAACATCAAGACCTGCAATTTGTCCGGCCTCCTTAGTGGCCTGACGCTGAGAGTCTGAGAAGTAGGCCGGCACGGTGATAACGGCTTCCGTCACCTCCTGTCCGAGGTAGTCCTCGGCGGTCTTCTTCATCTTTTGCAGAACCATTGCCGAAATTTCCTGCGGAGTGTACTGGCGGCCGTCCACCTCAACACGTGCGGTGTTGTTCTCGCCGCGTACCACCTTGTAAGGCATACGTGCAATTTCCTTCTGCACCTGGTCGTAGTTTTCACCCATGAAACGCTTGATTGAGTAAATCGTGCGCAAGGGGTTGGTTACTGCCTGACGCTTGGCGGGGTCGCCCACCTTGCGTTCGCCACCTTCAACAAAGGCTACCACCGAAGGAGTGGTGCGCTTGCCTTCGCTGTTGGCAATTACAGTAGGTTCGTTACCTTCGAACACTGACACACAGCTGTTCGTTGTACCTAAGTCAATACCAATAATCTTTCCCATGATTGTATCTTTTTTTTATTATTATTCGTGTTATATAATTATATGTGTGTACCTCTGTACTGTTTTGAGCGGTACGCCCATACTTATGCAAGCAGCGTGCCAAAGATGGTGGTGACAGAAAAAATATTTTGCTGTCATGTGTTGTTGTGTCAGTGCAGATGGTGTAGACAGTCCTTATATAATGGTTTTTTGCAAAACTGTCTACACTCTGCACTAATGTCTTGTAATGCTTTGATTATCAAAGTAAAAAGTGGTGTAGACGGAGGCAAAATTTATCTGCACTGCCATCTGCACTTGTGCTTGTGCCGGGGGCGTCATATCATTTGTGCCAGTCAGAAAAAAATGTGTAGGGAGGTAGAAAAATCTGTTGCTCTGACAGAAAATTCGCTCCCCCTATGCCGTAATGTGCGGGTGGCACGCCTGTTTTGTCGTGAGGCGTGTGCGGTATGGTGTCAGTGCAGATGGGTGCAGATGGGTGTAGGCGTAGTGCAGAAGCTTTTCGGGCTTGTCTGCACTGCACAATCTGCTGATAATCAATTGTGTCGCGTGCAAAAGTGCAGAGTGCAGACAAAATGGCTGTAAACAGAATAAGGGGCAAATATTCCCTTTCTGCCATTATAGTGTGGCGTGTAGATAAAAAGGAGAAATACAGAATGCCATTAGCAAGATTTTTTGTAAACCTTTCAGCTTGTCAGGCTGCTGGTCAAGAATGCTGCCAATGGTCATAAAATATGTTATACAGCATAAAAAATAATATTTCTTTGCAATATGTTAGGTGGTACGGCTTATGCTGCCTATATTTTCAAACAGAAACAAAAATAACTCATTTACCAACAAAACGTTCGTTATAGCCTATGAAAACATTTACGTTTGTAATACTATCTGCACTTACATGTGGCAGTGTGGCGTCAGCTCAACCCTTACAGTCAGTTCCAGGCCGAAGCCGTGCATTGCCATTTGCCTCGGTGTTGCACAATGGCGTCGACGCCAAGGCCCAAGTGGGTCGTAGTGGCAAAAATTTTGGCAAATTGCTGTTTGGCGGCCGCCAGGCACAAGCTCCCGTGTCGTGTCTGTCGCAGAGCAAGGCTGCCGAGGTGCTCCCCATTTGGGTGCCCCAAACCGAGGAGGTGTGGACACGCAGTTATAAAACTCCCGATGCCGACATGCAACGTGCCGAGCGTTACACCTTGTTCTATGACAAAAACGGCTCAGAGTGTGGTTGGCGTCTGCATTCGTTTGCCGAGGGCGACACTTTGCCCTATTCGCGGCAGATGGTGTCGTATGACGAGCAAGGCCGTCAGTCGGTTGTGACATTTGAGGTGTCGAAGGACGGCAAGACCTATTCTCCCTTCTGGATAACCACCTACAAGTACGACCCTGTGGTTCAGAGTTTCGTGACCGAACAAAAGACCCTTATGTGGAATGCCGACAGCGCAGCCTATGTGTTTGGCGACGGCGGCGGTTGCAAGCGTTGGGACATTGTGCGTGATGCCAAGGGCAGGGTGTTGACAAGCGAATATTGGTATCAGGACTACAGCACCACCACACCGCAGTTGAAGCAGCGCCTTACCGCAACTTATGCCGACTCGGTGGGGCATGCGGTGGCCATCAAGTACGAAGGTTTGGAGTATGATTACAACACAAATGAAGATGTGTGGCAAGAGACAGAGTCGTACCGCAGCATAAAGTGGGCTGCCACAGACGATCAGTATGTTGACATCGATGCCTCATTCTTGCAGGGCGAACAACGCATGCTTGCTGCAGATACCTATTATGCAGGCCGGGCTAATGGTACATTGTCGGTAACTTACGATACCAAAAATGTGGAGGATTATGCTTACGTGATAGACCAGCCCGGGGTGGGCAAGCAGGAGTTCAAGATATGGACCACCGATGCCAATGGCAGTTACGAGTATCATAACAAAACAACCTATATAGCCAACGATTATCAAGGTTCAGGTTGGGACCTCGACAGTGTGGTGGTGAAGAATGACGACCATGGTTACACGGTGAGCCGGGAGAAATATTTGCTCTCCGACGTCAAGGTGGCCAATGGCGAGGGCTATGAGTTGCAGGACGGCAGCAAGTATCATATCACCTACCATCCGGAGTACGACACACCGCAGTCGGTGGCATACGAGGGTTACTACTACATATCAACCGACCCCGACAATCCTTGGGGCAGCTTCGAACAGCGCTATGTCGAGACCAAGCGCACTGATTATTCAGATTATATAAATGCTGCCGAGGGGGCGGGTGAGTTTACCGCCATCAAGCCGGTTGGCAAGTCGGCTGTGGATATTGATGTGCGTATGGGCGCCAACCAAGTGTCGTTCACAGCTCCAGGCCTCAAGTCGTATCGTTTGTTCGACGCCAAAGGTCGCGTATGCCTCTTGGCCACAGGTCGCGATGGAGGCACAGTCAACACCTCGTCGCTGCCCAAGGGTCAGTATCTCTTGCAGATTGTAACGGCAAACGGCGTGAAGTGCGTCAAGATTGCAAAGTAATAATGGGTAAGACCCCGTTAGCTGACTCTGTCAGCGGATAGTGGTTGCCTGTCAGCACAGAAGGGCTCTTTGAGTCGGAAACTTCGGTGCTGGCAGGCAATTTCTTTTGCAGCAGGTGTTTGATGCAGCCATTGTGTAGCGGTACATAGTAGTGGCAGAATGATAAAATGTGAGCTTTTTGATAGTGTACTTGTCAAAATGCCGAGTTTATTCACAAACAATGCAAAAGCGTGCAATTTTTTTGTTCATATACTTGCATTGTCGTGGTTGTGGCCGTAACTTTGCACTCGAAAACAAGACATAAGCTAAGCTATTGAATAATTTGATATAGTATTAGTTCTGCGAAAGTTCCTTCTGCGAAGAAGTGACTGGGTAGAAAGATTAAGTATTAGGTTAACAAGATTAGGTAAAAGATTAGATTAGGTAAAAAAGATTTGTAGAAAGGTAACTGTTAGATGATTGGCTCAGATGTGAGCCGGTGGGCGTGGCAATAATGTGCCTCGCGCCACTAAAAAGATGAGAAAGGGCGGAAGCCCTTTTTTTTGTGCCCGTATGTTTTGTCCACCCGTTTGCGCTTTCTTATAATAGAAAGTTCAAGCAAGCTTGACTTTATGCGCTCGGTTTGCACTATCTTTTGATAAGATAGGCTGCACCTCGGCAGAAAGTTCAAGCAAGCTTGACTTTATGCGCTCGGTTTGCACTATCTTTTGATAAGATAGGCTGCACCTCGGCAGAAAGTTCAAGCAAGCTTGACTTTATGCGCTCGGTTTGCACTATCTTTGAATAAGATAGGCTGCACCTCGGCAGAAAGTTCAAGCAAGCTTGACTTTCTTCACTCGGTTTGCACTATCTTTGCCAATGGATAATTAAAACAAGACTTATGACAACAATTCCTACTATACAGAGCTATGTGCTACAGAACGAGGCGCGTTTCCTTGACGAGCTGTTCAGCCTGATACGCATTCCGAGTATCAGCGCCGAACCTGCACACCACGATGACATGCTGCGCTGTGCCAAACGTTGGCAAGAATTGCTGGTGGCTGCCGGTGCCGACCATGCCGAGGTGATGCCGTCGGAGGGTAATCCGCTGGTGTATGCCGAAAAGCATGTGAGCGATGCGGCACCCACCGTGTTGGTGTATGGCCACTATGATGTGATGCCGGTTGACCCTTTGGATTTGTGGCACTCTAATCCGTTTGAGCCTGAGGTGCGCGACGGACGCATTTGGGCACGTGGCGCCGATGATGACAAGGGACAGAGCTTTATACAGGTAAAGGCGCTTGAATACCTCGTGCGCCATGGATTGCTAAAGCACAACGTGAAGTTTATACTTGAGGGAGAGGAGGAGATAGGGTCGCCTTCGCTCGGCAGTTTTTTGAAACAGCATCACGACCTGTTGCAATGCGATGTGATATTGGTGAGTGATACCTCGATGCTTGCGGCCGATTTGCCATCGCTCACCACCGGACTGCGTGGGCTGGCCTATTGGCAGATAGAGGTGACAGGGCCTAATCGCGACTTGCACAGCGGGCACTTTGGTGGTGCGGTGGCCAATCCCATCAATGTGTTGTGTGAGATGCTTGCCAAGGTGACCGATGCCGACGGACGCATAACCATACCCCACTTTTATGACGATGTGGAGGAGCTGTCGGCCGATGAGCGCAGCATGATAGCCCACATACCATTTGACGAACAGCGCTACATGCAGGCCATTGGGGTGGATGCGCTGCGGGGCGAAAAAGGCTATTCAACCATTGAGCGCAATGCCTGCCGGCCCTCGTTTGACATTTGCGGCATTTGGGGTGGCCACACGGGCGAGGGTGCCAAAACGGTGCTGCCCTCGAAGGCATACGCCAAAGTGTCGTGCCGTCTGGTGCCACACCAGCAGCACGAAACGGTGTCGCAACTGTTTGTTGACTACATTGAGCGCATGGCCCCCAAGTGTGTGAAGGTGAAGGTTACGCCGATGCATGGCGGCGAGGGCTATGTGTGCCCAATCACCCTGCCGGCCTATCGTGCGGCGGAGGCTGGGTTTGAGGCTGCCTTTGGCAAACGGCCGCTGGCGGTGCGACGCGGTGGCAGCATACCCATTATCAGCGATTTTGAACGCGAACTGGGCGTAAAGACCGTGCTGATGGGTTTTGGACTTGAAAGCAATGCCATACATTCGCCTAACGAAAATATGCCACTCAGCATGATGCGCAAGGGCATTGAGGCTGTGACTGTATTCCACCAAAAATATGATGAACTATGAATCTTAAACAAACGATAATTATTCCGCTGTGCGCTGTAGCCCTTTCGCTGCAGGCTCAAACAACGGGCGGAAAGGGGCTGCAAGTGTCGTGGGCCTCGAAAGATGTGCACTATGCGCAAACTGAGCGCCCTGTGATGAGGGCCAAATCAGACACGCTGATAAAGGCTTGGCGCGGTGAGCGTGTGGGCGTGGAGGCTGTGGTGTATGCCGCTCAAAAGCAAGGCGCGCTGCAGGTGAGGCTCACCCCTTGGCGCAAGGGGGGCGCCACCATTGCGGCCTCACAGGGCGAGGCACGCTTTATTAACTATGTGACAACCGACAACTTTCAGTATTGCGGTTATCACCCCAACAACCTCACGCCCTACCAGGTGGCCGATATCATAGACCTTGATGTGCCGCAAACGGCAGAGGAGGGGACCACACACCCTGTATGGTGCACGCTGGAGGTGCCGGCTGATGCTGATGCCGGTGTGTACAGCACGCAGCTGGAGGTGGCCGATGCGCAAACGCACAAGGTGCTGAAGCGCTTGAACTTGAAGATTGAGGTAAATGCACGCACCTTGCCTTCGCCAGCCGAACAAAAGTTTCATGTGGACTTTTGGCAGCAGCCTTATGCTGTGTCGCGTTACAACGATGTGCCGCGTTGGAGCCAGGCTCACCTTGAAGCTTTACGCCCCTACCTCAAACTGTTGGCGCGCAGCGGACAAAAGGTGGTGTCGGCCATATTGTTTTATGAGCCTTGGGGCGACCAGAGCCATGACAAATTCAGTGCCATGGTGCGCACAACACGCACCAAGAACGGCGAATGGCAGTACGACTACACAGTGTTTGACCAATGGGTGAAGCTGTGTGAGGAGTGTGGTATAAGTGAGCAAATTAACTGTTTCTCGATGGTGCCCTGGGATATGTCGTTCCGCTATTATGATGAGGCACAGGGCAAGGATGTGGATTTGAAAACCACAACCAGCAGTGCAGAGTACAAGGCGCTTTGGACCGCATTTTTGAAGAGTTTTGCTGCTCACCTCAAACAGCAAGGGTGGTATGACAAGACTTGTATAGCCATGGACGAACGCGGGCTCGACAATATGCTCGATGCCTACCGTGTGGCGCAAGAGGCGGTGCCGGGCATCAAGATGGCGCTTGCTGGCACACACCACAAGGAGCTGGTTGACAAGCTTTACGACTATTGTATAGGTTTTGGCGAGCACTTTACTGATGACGAGCTGGCTGCCCGCAAGGCCCGTGGGTGGAAGAGTACGACCTACACTTGTTGCAGCAATACGGAGCCCAATTTGTTTTCAAACAGTCTGCCGGCTGAGGCTGCCTATTTGCCAGTATTTTGTGTGGCCAACAAGTTTGAGGGCTATTTGCACTGGTCGTGGATGAACTGGGCCGACAACCCGCTCACCGATACGCGTTTCCGTTTGTTTGCCCCGGGCGACACCTATCTCATCTATCCGGGGCCGCGCTCGTCGGTGCGCTATGAGCGTTTTATTGAGGGGGTGGCAATGGCCGAGAAGGTGCGCATATTGCGTGAGGAGTATGCAGCAAAGGGCAACAACGCCGCACTCGATGCACTGAACAAGCAAGTTGAGGCGTTTGCCCCGGCCGGCATCCCAACAGGACAGACGGCAGCGGGTATGGTTAATGCCTTGCAGCAGTTGCTCAACCCTTGACATAGGGTGGCGATTTGAATGTAACATACAACAATAAAGGGTGTTTCAGAAAGAGAACTCCACGCCGCATGGCGGTTGAAGCCTTTCTGAAACACCCTTTAGGGTGCAGTATGCGCCTGTGCGCATTGTGGTCCGGTTATCTAAATATCAGTATAAAGGCCAGCACGCTGACCACGACTGCTGCCGTGCCAAGCGCAATGCTTGCTTTGTTGTAGCCACGGCGCCAAAGGTCGAGCGTGACAAAGAAACTGGCCGTTGGTGCGAGCCACAACAGTTGGGTGAGCAGGTAGAGCAGAAAACGCACAATGCCATATTGGCTTGTGCCAAAGGGCTGTGCACCGAACAAGAAGAGCGGGCACGCAAGTAGGGGGATAAGGCTGAGGCCGGCAAGGGCAAGCAGCCATTTGGGAAATTCAGACATGGGGATTGTTATATTGTTTTAGCCATAGTGAGGTGGGGGCTGTCATGCTGTTTCAGCCTTAGTTTGTAAATTGCCACTCCACGGTAAGCACATTGTCGGCCACCTGTTTGCCAGCGGCAAGCATGGTGTAGCGTGCCTCAAAACGTCCGCCCTCGGGCGTTACGTTGAGCTGTGTGCTGTGTGTGTAGAGGCTGAAGTCGAGTGCACCATTGGGGGTGGTGTAGGCACAAGGCACAAGTTTGCCGTCAACAAAAGTCATGCGCGACTTGATGCGCCCGTTGCGCTTGAGGTCGGCCAAGCCGTCGGTGAGCAGCAGTGATGCTGTGCCGTTGTTGTCGCGCTCGGCGTAGCGCAGCATAAGGCCGCTTTCGTCAATCAGGCAGCCGCCATCGGCCTCTGTACGTATGATATCCTCGCCATTGTCGGTGGTCGACACAAGCAACGTCTTAATATGTGATTTCTTTAGCATAATAATTTTAGAGAATTAGTAAACAAGTTGACGGGTTAACAGGTAAGTTAGTCAAACCTCTTACCGTCCTGGCTTTAACTTTATAAGTATAGCATACTTACTTGTCAACCTGTCAACTCGTTAACCCGTTAACCAAATTAGTGTTGTATGATTTTGGTAATCTTGCCCTGGCGGTATTGCAGCAAGGCTCCTTTGTAGTTGTGTGGCATGGTGGGTGAGGTGCGTCCGTCGGTTGAAATGTACAGTGTGCGGCTGTTGGGGGCACATGTTGGTGTGGCAACGGCATCGGCGCCGGGCATGACAAACTCAAGTCGCTGCATGTCGCCCTGTTGCTCACCTTGCAGTTTGAGGCGGTATTTGTGACCTGGCACAAGGTTGTAAAACCTCACGCACAATGTGGTGTCGGTTGTGGGAGGCAGATAAATGCGCCGTGTGAGTTGTGCATCGGTGTGGCTGGTGTTGTCCTTCAGATTAAAGAGTAGTGTTTGTGCGGCTCTTTCGTCATAAAGTTTGTTGCCCACAGTTTGCTGCACCTCGATGGTCGATCCGTCAACAAACGTAAGGCGCGGTGCCTCGCTGTGCAGCTGGGTGGTGCCGTGGCTGGTGATGTTGAGCGTGCGCTCGTAAATGATTTGTTCGCCGTCGGGGCTGATGGCAAGTTGCATGTCATGTCCGTTGCGGGGCAGCAGCGTGTGTATGGTCAGTGTGTCGCGCTGTCCGGCGGCGAGCGTGACGCCCGTAAAAGCCAGCCAGTCGGCTTGTTCAAGCCGTGCCGTGTCGGTTGGGGCATTCAGCATCAGGGCAAATGGCGTGGTGAGCGTTTGCTGTGTGGTGTTGTGCACCGCCATGTTGATGCGTGTCATGCAGGCGGTTGACGGTTCGTCTGCAAACCACACGCTGTCCACCACCACCTCATGGCCCGTGCGGTGCAGTGTGTCGGGAGGCATTACCCCCGTCACCTCGTCGGGGCACATCACCACAGCCTCTTGATTGCAAAAGTAGCCGTCGTCGGCAAATGCGTCATGGTCGTGTGTGGGGGCCTTGACAGACAGCACGTCGAGGCGGAAGTAGCCGTCGTAGCTGCCATAGTAGCCCCAGTTGACGTGGAAAAGCCCGTTGGCGTCAAGTCCGTCGAGTACAAAAGCGTGGCCTTCGAGGTTCATGGCACTGCCCGAGTAGTAAATTGGGCGACGCGCAATGAGCTCTTGAGCCAGAAAGTTCCAATATGCAACCGGATTGTACTTGTAACTGTCAAGGTAGTGCACATATTTCAAGCCAAAAGCCTGTTTCAGCGGGTCGGCCACCTTGGTAGAGTTTGTGCCGCTGGCGTCGATGCCCCAATTCATGTGTGTGGCCACGCCCAAATAATACATCAGACGTGCCACGGCATCGCGTTCGTCGGTGGTGCCGTTGTTGTTGGCATACTCGTCGCGTATGAGACTGGCGTCGACCACCTCGCCAGGCAATATGTCGGGAATGGTGTAATTGGGCGTTTGCCAGCCGTGCAAGGTGTCTTGCAGCGTGTAGGTGCGTTTGTAATAGGTCAGAATTTGTTCTAAAGTAATGGCCACACAACCTGGTACGCAGCGTGCATCGGAGCGCACACCATCGTTGTCGGTATAGTAGGGGCAAGCGTCGTTGTAGGGCGTGTGGTAGCCGTGTTGTGTGCTGAGCAGTGGCGCCACGGGTTGCCATTGGCAACCATCGAGCGGGTAGGGGCGGTAGGTGTACGTGTCAGTGGGCATTGGAGCACTGTTGAGTAAACGTTTCAGCCCCTGTGGCATAACTCCCTGCGCGGTATTGCCATAGCCGAGTATGGCAGGTTGCGATGCGTGCTTGCCAATTAGTACAAATTGGTGCTGGCGCTTGTAACACCATGCCATGTTGAGCGTGTCGCATGTCATCATGGTAGCCTCTTGTGTGCGGGAGTGGCCGGTGTTCAAACTTGCAACATTGTGTTGTGCAAACCAGCTTTGAGCTATGCGGCGCGCCTCAGTTTCGTTGCGTGTAGTGGCTGTGGCGCATACGCTAAAGATGCCTATGAGGGCAGCAAGCAAGTGTTTCATGCCAATGTGGAGAATTAGATGGTGTAACCATATGTTTTGAGTATGTTGTTCACGTCGTTCAGGTGTGCTTGCTCTATCAGCACCACATAGCCTTCGGCACGCAATATGTATTGTTTGATATTGGGGTCGTGCATGATTATGTCTTGCAACTCTTTGTCTTTGGCATCGATCGAACGCGTAATGTAGTTTGTCTTCACTTTTTTAAGTGCATTGGTCCGTTCCAGCATGGTATTGAAGAAATCTGCCCATATTTGGGGTGGTTCGTTAGCAATGTATTTCTTGAACAAATCGATGTTCTTTTCGATATCGTCCTGAGTATTGCACTCTTTAAGGAAAACGGAAAAGTCTGTGCGATAGAGCTGGGGCGTGATGGGGGTAGCTATTTTACCGAGTGCGAAATTTCCCTTACTGTTGGGGTTGAGCACTTTGATGAGTAACCGGTCGGTGTTCAGCTCAAAGTCCTTACATGTGTTGACTATTGTGGCGGGCAACTGATAGGACTTCGCTTCTCCCAAAACATATTTGCCTAAGTTGGTAAGGCGCACATAGCGTAAGGCGTCTGTAAGGTAGGACGGGCCATTGCCTGTAGTAGTGGGGTCGTATGCTATTTCGATGATACCCCAGCTTGCCATGGCTAACAGTACAGATTTTATGCTTTGATAGGTTACACGCGTAATGATTTCGTCATACTTTATCGGCTCGTCGGCATTTTTGTCGCGCAATTCGAAACCAATATTATAATATGACGTTGGCTCTTGTATTAGTATAGAGACGTAGGTTTTGTGATCGAAAAAGCATCTTGTTTGGTACAACACCTGTTCAATGCTGACCCACATACTCGATTTCAAAGTCAGAAGGCTGTGCTCGAACGAACGCATGAGCCTGTTTGTATTGCGGTGTGAATAGTCGTAATCCCGATCAATACAAGTGATGTGAGGCAAAAACAGCTTGCAAAATTTAGATGTATGGTCGAATACATACTTTACGCATAGCTGTATTAACTGCAGCGGTGAGGCAGAGTTGATTACATGGTCGTATGTCCTTTCGCAAGTAAGCAGGTATGTAATAATCAAGTAGTAGCTGCGAAGTGTCTCTTCGTAGTACTTCGTGCTTTTTTCGTTCAGATTAAAGTTGTTAATGCGGGCTTTGTCTAAAGCCTTGCGCAGTTTCGCTGTAAAAAAATGTGTTCTGCCCAAAGTTAGCATTCCACTCTCGCGTAAATTGTTGAGAATGGGGATTTCTTGAAATAGGTCAGCCTCGGCGTTGAACACAGTTAGTTTGTCTGGAAGGACGGCTGTCTGGCAATCCTTCAGCGTGTGGTGTGAGCACCTGTAGGTTAGTTCCCTTAGCCAATAAGATTTGAATGTCAAATAATAGGTATTGTTATCGCTATAATCAAAACGCTCGCTGCTTGTAATTTTGAAGATACCTTCGCCTAAAGTGTTGCATACGCCCACCTGGTGCCATCTGTGTGTGTCTATGACGCATTCTTCTCCCAACAATTCGTTTGCTTCCTTTTCGCTTAAAAAGATTTTGTCTGCTGCCGCAATCCATATCGCGCGCACATTATCGGGTAAAGTCTCGAGGAAGAGATGAAAGTTGTCTTCGTTGAAAAATAGTGATGCGAAGTTCAACAATTCGGCCTTAAGGCATTGCTTCTTGGTAGCGCATAGTTTGATGACATCAGGCACGTATTTGTGATTATTCTCGTTAATGGCCACATAGCGTATGTAGTTAAGGCTGTTGAGCAAATATTTAACAAGATACTTTATTTCCGAAATAGTATGACTGCTGAGAATATCGCGGGACACGATAATGGCCTCTTGATTGCTAAGGTTTATAATCTTTTCTGTTTTAACCAGTGTCTCGTCTGCCATGATTGAATGGGAGTTTAGCCTAAAATGAACTTGATGTCTTCTTCGCTGAGTTGTTTTGACGATGAGCTGTCGCTGTTGATGAGTGCGCTGAACAACTCAGACTTTTGTTGCTGCAATTGCTGTATCTTTTCTTCGATCGTATCTTGCGTAATGAGTGAGAAACAAAGCACTTTGGCTTTTTGTCCGAAACGGTGCAGACGATTGATGGCTTGCTCTTCGGCAGCCTTGTTCCACCAAGGTTCGAAAATGAACACTGTGTCGGCGGCCGTCAGGTTAAGTCCTACACCCCCTGTCTTGAGTGTCATAAGCATTACCTTGCATTGCTCATTGTTTTGGAAGCGTTCCACCACCATTTTACGGTCGCGTGTGGAGCCCGTCATGCAGACGTAGTCAATGCCTTTTGCCTCAAGCGTGTCGCCCAACATGTCGAGACCTGCTATGAAGTTGAAGAAAACAACAGCCTTGTGTCCGTTGGCCACCGTGTTGAGCAGTGTTTCGGTGAGCATGTCAAGCTTGGGCGATGTAATTTTATCGTTTGATAGCTTTTCGGGAATAGAGGCTATTTGTCGCAGTTCGTTCAATGCTTGAAATATCACGAACTGAGACTTTTGTATGCCATCTGCTGCAATAGATTGCTCTACTTGGTTTTTATAGTATACGCGTCGTTGCTCGTAAAGATTGGCTTGTGCATTGTTCATTTCAATGTAAATGGTTTTGTCCGTACGATCGGGCAAGTCTTTCAGCACATTACGCTTCAAACGTCGTAGCATGAAAGGGAAAATCTTGCGTTGCAGGCATTGCATGGCTTCCTTGTCACCATTCTTTTGTATGGGGTTGGCATAGTCATGATTGAAGTTGTCAAGGGTGCCAAACATAGCTGGATTAAGAAACCGGAACAGGGCATATAACTCACCGAGGTTGTTCTCAATTGGTGTGCCGCTCAAAGCCAGACGATGGGGGGCTTTAAGCATGAATACAGCCTGCGTGCTTTGTGCCGTAAGGTTCTTGATGTTCTGACTCTCGTCCAGAATGACGTAGTGGAAGTCTTGAGCACTAAACGTCTTGATGTCGTTGCGCACGATGGCATAGGTTGTGAGAATGAGCTGGTGCTGCATGGCCTCCTTTATGTCCCGGGTGTTGCCATAATAGGTGTAGGCGCTCAGTTGGGGGGCAAAGCGTGCCAGTTCATTCTGCCAGTTAAAGAGCAGGCTGCGTGGCATCACAAGCAAGGTGGGTTTGCTCTCTTGTGGATAGATGAGGCTTAGCACAGAGATGGCTTGCAGAGTCTTACCCAACCCCATGTCATCGGCCAGGCAGCCACCCATATTGTTGTCGTAAAGGTATTTTATCCACTTCACGCCCTCTATTTGGTAGGGGCGCAAGGTGGCGTTGACGTTGGGCAGCGTCAGCCTTTTGCGCGTAAGCTTGTTAAATCCTTCGTAGAATTTGCGATGATGTTCAAATACTTTACCCTCGAGCGGTCCGTTGACCAGCTCTTCAAGGTCTTTAAGGTCAAAGAACGACACCTTGATACGGTCTTTGTCGCTCTTCTTCACTTTCCTGAAGATGCGTTGCAGACGGCGCATATAGCCATCGTCCACAATGGCGCGGTTGCCATCTGAAAGCTGAATGTATTTGCGTTCGGTATATTGCGAAAAGAGTTGTTGTAGTGTAAATTCCTCTTCGTTAAGACGCACCTTTGCGCTACCCTCCAAAAAGTCGATGCCCGACGACAGCTTGATGTTTAGGCTAGGTGTGACAGCACTTATCTTGTATGTTTTCAGTTTGTCAGCCCCCACCAAATCAAATGTTTTGAGCAACGATGGCAGTGCGTTAAGCAGGAAAGGCCCGGCTATGTTTTCGGGTATGATAAAAGTGTCGTCGGCAAGGTATACGTTCTTTTTGGCTTGTCGGTCGGGGGCAAAGCGCAGAATTTCAGTACGTAGGTATTCGATGGTGTCCTGCATAGGGACGCGTTTGAGCTTTTTCACGTCGATGACGCCGGGCACGGATATTTGTGCCACCATGTTAATGCCGAACTTGTCAACAAAACTGTCGGGAAGCACTTTTACAACATCAGCCACGCGCAGGTAAAGTGTTTTGTCGGCATCAATTTCTTCAATGAACAGGGTGGGGACAGAGAGCATTTCGTGGGCCGATAAGTGTACATCGTAGCCGTCACATGACACTTGTATATTGCTAAAGTACGAATAGAGCACCGACAGATATTGCTCAAGCATACTTTCGTCAATATTACACTTCAGAATGTCCAAATGCGCATAGTTGTTGCCTACTGAGTGTATGGCATATATTTTATTGCCAATCCAAGCAAAGACGTCCGACAACATTTGCAGCTTGTCCACCTTGCTGTCGCCGATATAAAATTCGGGCAGAAATTCTTTGTCTTTCTTGTGCTTGAGTCGTAGTTGCAAATGCTGCTCACCCTCATCGGCCACGTTCAATTTATGACCCTCGCTGTCAATGATGTTGGAACAGCGCACAAGTTGATTGCACAAATAGGGGTAATCGTTCAGATTTAGCCCACTTTCAGCTTCACCCCACACCACATCGTATTCCTTTTGTTGCATCACATTATCAATGCTTTGCAGCAGTTGGGCCGTGATGCTATCGTAGTTTCTAAAGTTTACGTCAACCTTGTTGTGGTCTTCGTCTACCACCGAAAGAAACACACCCTCTTTCTTGCACTCAAGCATAAAGTTTATGTGTTTGTTTGGGTCTCTGCTCTTCTTTTGCATGAACAGGTCCTCGTTTCCAGATTGGAGTACAGAAAGCTTTGATAAGAAGTCGGCCATATTGCGTGGAGCTATTTAGTTAGTCTGATGAAATAGATTAGTTGAGTGAAATAGGTCGGTCTGTGCTCTTTTTTGTGTGGGCAGTGCGTTACCCCATGCAACTCTTGCACACGTCGCGCAATCCGCATTTGTCACATTTGGGCTTGCGAGCCAAACAAGTGTAACGCCCGTGCAGCAAGAGCCAGTAGTGTGACGAGGCCACCAACTGTTCGGGTATGTGTTTTTTAAGTTCCACCTCCACGCTGTATGGGGTTGTGCAGCGCTGTGGCACAAGTCCGAGGCGGTGGCTCACTCTGAACACATGCGTGTCAACTGCCAGGGCTGCTTTGCCAAAAGCCACAGCCTGTATGACATTGGCTGTTTTGCGTCCCACGCCGGGCAACTGTGTCAGTTCTTCAAGCGTAGATGGCACCTCACCGTCAAACCGCTCCACCAGCATTTTGGCCAACCCCACCAGATGTTTGGACTTGTTGTTAGGATAGCTCACCGACTTGATGTAATCGTAAATAACCTCGGGAGTGGTGGCCGCCATAGCTTCGGGCACAGGAAAGTCGGCAAACAGCCGCGGCGTCACTTGGTTGATACGCTTGTCGGTGCATTGTGCCGACAGAACGACGGCCACCAACAATTCAAAGGGGTTGCTAAAGTGCAACTCCGTTTCGGTAGCGTCCATGGTGTGTTCAAAGTACGCCAGCACGTGTTCGTATAGTTCTTTCTTGCGCATAATAGAGTAGAAGGTGAAAGTGTATCAGATATTCTTTGCGGCCCAAAACCCCGATGCGGTGCACATCAAACCTGTACACATAGACAGGGCCATGTAGCCTAAAGCTAATGAATAGAAACCCTGCCGCATCAATTGCACGCTCTCGTTTGAGAATGTCGAGAAGGTGGTAAATCCGCCACAAAATCCTGTAACCAGCAGCATGTACACCAGTCCGGCTTGCCGCCTTTCAAAGTAGCCCGCAAGCAATCCGATGCACAGGCAGCCTATGGCATTGGCCGCAAAAGTGGCCCACGGAAAGTGTCCGTCAATATTTTTGAGCAGCGCTGCGCCAATGCTGTAACGGCACAAACTGCCCAAACCACCACCGGCAAATATCATAAGTAGCTTAATCATTGCGCAGTGTTGTTCTGCAGACTGGCCAAGCGGCTGATGTACTTGCCCAAGATGTCGAATTCGATGTTAACCTTCGTGCCCACCTTGATGTGGTGAAAGTTGGTGTGTTCGTAGGTAAACGGAATGATGCACACTTTGAAGGTGTTGCGGGTTGGCTCACACACAGTGAGGCTTACGCCGTTCACCGTAACCGAGCCCTTGTCCACCGTAAAATAGCCGTGGGCAATCATCTCGTCGCTTGCCTCGTATTCAAAGGTAAATTCGTAGCTGCCGTCGGCATCGGTTATGTTTACACAGGTGGCAGTTGTGTCAACGTGTCCCTGCACGATGTGTCCGTCAAGTCGCCCGTTCATAATCATGGAGCGCTCCACGTTCACCTCGTCGCCCGGCTGCAGCTGTCCCAGGTTAGAGCGTTTCAGTGTTTCGTCCATAGCGGTTACCACATAGCGGTCGCCGTCTATTTTCACTACAGTCAGGCAAACTCCGTTGTGTGCCACGCTTTGGTCAATTTTCAGTTCGTGCCCAAAGTCGCAAGCCATCGTAAAGTGCTTGTTCTCTTTATCTTGTTCTACAGCCACTACGCGTGCTGTCGTTTCTATTATTCCTGAAAACATATCTGTCTGTTGCTTTGCTTTATTTCAAATAATTCTCCACAGGCACCGTGTCGCCGTTCACCACCAAGTGCCCGTTGCGTATTTCGTAGTTCTTGAGTTTCTTGTCAAGCTCAGTCAAGTTAATCAGCACGCCGAGCGACTCGCCATTGTCGCGTGTAGTCATGGCATAGCGGTTGTCGTATTTAATGCTGCCATATATTTTGGCATCAGTGCCATCGTTGGCTGTGCGGCACACGTTGATTGTGTCGCCGTCGTCGGTTATCATGCCAAAGGTGCTCATGCCAAAGTCCTCGCTGGCCTTGCCATAAATGGTGGAGTCTGTCACTTGTTCGGCTGCTGTAGTGTCGACAAAGCTTGTTGTGTCGGCGGCCAGGGCCGGCGTGTTATTCTTGTTACCCTTGCAGGCCGAAAGCACAAGCAGGGTAGCCAGCATGGCTGGCAAAAGTCTTGCTGTCTTTATCATGAATAGAAAATGTGTATGCAGTTAATAAATCCCGCCGGCTGTATTTGCCGGCATGTAATATTTACAAAGGTACTAACAATAAGTGACATACTATGCTCAAACCGTTTACTTTAAGCTTTTTTGCCAGCGAATGGAGCGTCAGTGCGAGTGGGGGCAAAGCGCATTGCGAGTGCGGTGTGTACATATAAAGAGGAAGCTGCGACACTCACGTGCCACAGCTTCCGGAACCAAATTGTATATACGTTAATAACAATTAACGCCAAAGTAAGGAATTATTCACCCTTCTCCATCTTAGCCTTGAGGGCTGCCAGGGCGTCGTTCTCACCGAGTGAGGTAGTAGCGGCCTGGTTTTGGATAGTGGGGATATCGCTGCTCTTAGCCTTGCTTGCGCGGGGCTTGCGAGGAGCGGCGGGAGTCTCACCACGCTGAGCATCTTCAAAGGTGCGGCTGTGTGAGAGGATGATGCGCTTGCTGTCCTTGTTGAACTCGATAACCTTGAAGGGGAGTTTCTCGCCTTCCTTGGCGTGTGATCCGTCTTCCTTAACGAGGTGCTTGGGAGTAGCAAAGCCTTCAACACCATATTCGAGCTGAACTACGGCACCCTTGTCCATGAGTTCAACGATAGTGCCTTCGTGAACGCTACCTTCAGTGAAGGTGTTCTCGAATACGTCCCAGGGGTTCTCTTCGAGCTGCTTGTGACCGAGAGAGAGGCGGCGGTTGTCCTTGTCGATTTCGAGTACAACAACCTCGATGTCGGCGCCAATCTGAGTGAACTCAGAGGGGTGCTTGATCTTCTTAGTCCAAGAGAGGTCAGAGATATGGATAAGGCCGTCAACGCCTTCTTCGAGTTCAACAAATACACCGAAGTTGGTGAAGTTGCGAACCTTGGCGTGGTGACGTGAGCCTACGGGGTACTTAACTTCGATATCCTTCCAAGGATCGTCCTTGAGCTGCTTGATGCCGAGAGACATCTTGCGTTCCTGACGGTCGAGAGTAAGGATTACAGCTTCAACCTCGTCGCCTACCTTGAGGAAGTCCTGAGCAGAGCGCAAGTGCTGGCTCCAGCTCATTTCGCTAACGTGGATAAGGCCTTCAACGCCCGGTGCGATTTCAACGAATGCACCATAGTCAGCCATAACCACTACCTTGCCCTTAACCTTGTCACCTACCTTGAGGTTAGGATCGAGGGCATCCCAAGGATGAGGAGTGAGCTGCTTGAGACCGAGGGCGATACGCTTCTTCTCTTCGTCGAAATCGAGGATAACAACATTGAGCTTCTGGTCGAGTTCCACAATTTCGTGGGGATCGTTTACGCGGCCCCATGAAAGGTCTGTGATGTGGATCAAACCGTCTACGCCGCCGAGGTCGATAAATACACCATAAGAGGTGATATTCTTAACGGTACCTTCGAGTACCTGACCCTTCTGAAGCTTAGAGATGATTTCCTGCTTCTGAGCTTCGAGTTCAGCCTCGATGAGTGCCTTGTGTGATACAACAACGTTCTTGTATTCCTGGTTGATCTTAACAACCTGGAATTCCATGGTCTTACCAACGAATACGTCGTAGTCGCGGATAGGCTTAACGTCGATCTGTGAACCGGGCAAGAATGCCTCGATGCCGAAGATGTCAACGATCATACCACCCTTAGTGCGGCACTTGATGTAACCCTTGATAATTTCCTTGTTCTCGAGAGCGGCATTAACGCGTTCCCAAGACTTGCTTGCACGAGCCTTCTTGTGCGAGAGCACGAGCTGGCCACGCTTGTCTTCCTGGTTCTCAACGTACACCTCTACAGTGTCGCCTACCTTCAGGTCGGGGTTGTAACGGAATTCATTTACAGAAATGATACCATCGCTCTTGTAGCCAATGTTTACAACAACTTCGCGCTTACCGATTGAAATTACTGTACCGTCAACAATCTCGTTCTCGTTTACGCGGCCGAGTGTTGCATCGTAAGCCTTCTCTTGTTCGTCGTGGCTCTGAGTTGATTCTGTGGCACCATTTTCAAATGCGTTCCAGTCAAAGTCCGCAAGCGGTGCAATGTTTTTAAGATTCTCCATTTAATGAGTTAATAATAAAGTGAGTAATAGTAGCTTTGGCCGCAAGTGGGCAAGTGGCGGCAGGAACGGGTTGGGCAACACGGCCCTCAGTGGAGAAATTGTTCGAGCGGTCCTCATCTCCGGCTTTGACCAAAACGTGCGGCAAATTTACGCAAAACTTTTGGTATGCCAAGCGTCGAGCATCGTTTTTTTGTTATATTTCATTGCGTCACGCTCTGCGCGTATGCCGGAGGGTTACACTCGGGGCATACTGTCGGCATACACAAAAAGGGCTGCCACACCATTGTTGTGTAGTGGCAGTCCTTTAATATATCAGTTAGCAAAACGCTTGGCTGGTGCTTCTGGCCGCAGCGCACATGACGCATGGCAGATGGGCCAGCCAAGGTCTTTGTGCGTGTTATGCCTGTCAGTTGCTAAAAGCCAGTTTGTCGCCGTCGGCCTTGACGTGGATAGGCTTTGTCTTGTCCACGGTGCCGGCCAGCAAGGCTTTGCTCAAGTCATTAAGCAACAAGCGTTGCAGGGCACGCTTTACAGGACGGGCGCCAAATTCGGGGTCGAAACCGGCCTTGGCCACGAGGGCTATGGCATCGTCGGCCACATCGAGTTGTACGTCCTGATCCTTGAGCAGACGGGCAATGCCAGCCACCTGCAAACGAACGATCTGTTCGATTTGAGGTTGCGTGAGCGGTTCAAACATGATGATGTCATCAATACGGTTCAGAAATTCCGGACGTATTGTCTTCTTCAACATCTCGAGCACTTCGCCCTTCGTTTCGTCAATAATGCGTGCGCGTTCGTCGGCACGTTTGTTGGCGATGGCCTCAAACTTTTGCTGAATGAGTTGCGAACCCATGTTCGAGGTCATGATGATGATGGTGTTCTTAAAGTTCACCGTGCGTCCCTTGTTGTCGGTCAAACGGCCGTCGTCAAGCACCTGTAGCAGAATGTTGAACACATCGGGGTGTGCCTTTTCTATTTCGTCAAAGAGCACCACGCTGTAAGGTTTGCGCCGTACGGCTTCGGTGAGCTGGCCACCTTCCTCGTAACCTACGTATCCGGGAGGCGCGCCTACAAGACGGCTCACGCTGAACTTCTCTTGATACTCGCTCATGTCGATACGTGTCATCATGTTCTCATCGTTGAACAGGTAGTCGGCCAGAGCTTTGGCCAGCTCGGTCTTGCCCACACCCGTTGTGCCAAGGAAGATGAACGAACCGATAGGCCGCTTGGGGTCTTGCAGTCCGGCACGTGAGCGGCGCACGGCATCGGCCACAGCTTCGATGGCCTCGTCCTGACCTACCACGCGGCGGTGCAGTTCGGCCTCAAGGTGCAGCAGTTTTTCGCGTTCGCTCTGCAGCATACGCGTAACGGGTATGCCTGTCCACCGGGCCACCACGTCGGCTATGTCGTCGGGGGTAACCTCCTCTTTCACCATGGCTTCGGTGCCTTGGCGATTTTTGAGCTGCTCCTGTTGGGCGCGGATATCGTCGTCAAGTTGTTTGAGTTTGCCGTAGCGTATTTCGGCCACGCGGCCGTAGTCGCCCTCGCGTTCGGCGCGTTCGGCCTCAAATTTGAGCTGCTCTTGCTGCTGCTTGTCTTGCTGTATGCGTGAGAGCACCTCCTTTTCGCCTTCCCATTTGGCACGCAAGTCTTTCTCCTTCTCGCTCAGTTCGGCTATCTCCTTGTTGAGCTGTTCGAGTTTGGCGGTGTCATTCTCGCGCTTGATGGCCTCGCGTTCAATTTCAAGCTGGCGCAGGCGGCGTGTAATCTCGTCCAACTCCTCAGGTTGCGAGTCGCGTTCCATACGGAGCTTGGCTGCTGCCTCGTCCATCAGGTCGATGGCCTTGTCGGGCAAGAAGCGGTCGGTGATGTAGCGGTGCGACAACTGCACGGCGGCAATCAAGGCGTCATCTTGAATACGCACCTTGTGGTGATTTTCGTAGCGCTCCTTCAATCCACGCAGAATGCTGATGGCATCTTCGGGGGTAGGCTCGTCTACCATCACCGTTTGGAAACGGCGTTCCAACGCCTTGTCCTTTTCAAAGTACTTTTGGTACTCCTCAAGTGTGGTGGCACCTATGCTGCGCAGTTCGCCACGGGCCAAGGCAGGTTTCAGAATGTTGGCGGCGTCCATGGCCCCCTCGCCCTTGCCGGCGCCAACCAGGGTGTGTATTTCGTCTATAAACAAGATGATGTCGCCATTGGCTTGTGTTACCTCGTTAATTACACTCTTCAGTCGCTCTTCAAACTCGCCTTTGTATTTTGCGCCAGCCACCAGTGCACCCATGTCGAGTGAGTAGAGTTTTTTGTTCTTCAAGTTCTCGGGCACGTCGCCGCGCACAATGCGCTCGGCCAAACCCTCCACAATGGCTGTCTTACCGGTACCAGGTTCGCCTATCAGTATAGGGTTGTTTTTGGTACGGCGCGACAAAATTTGCAGCACGCGGCGTATTTCCTCGTCGCGGCCAATCACAGGGTCGAGTTTGCCGTTGCGAGCTTCCTCCACCAGGTTGCGGGCATATTTGGCCAATGCCTGGTAGGTGTCCTCAGCGCTTTGCGAGGTGGCTTTTTGTCCACCGCGCAATTCCTCAATGGCGCGTTGCAGTCCGTCGGTGGTCACCCCGGCGTCCTTCATCATTTGCGATGCTGTGCTCTTTACCTCGAGCAGAGCTTGCAGCATGGGCTCAAGTCCCACGTAGCTGTCGCCGCCCTTGCTGGCTATGCTTTGTGCACGCGTCACCACATCGTTGGCCTCTTGGTCAAGGTAGGGACTGCCGCCACCGCTCACCCGGGGCTGCCGCTGCAACTCGTTGTTAACGGCAGCTTGCAGTGCATGCTCGTTGACGCCCATTTTGCCAAACACAAACTGCGTCACGTTTTCGCCCACTGCCAGCACACCGGCCAACAAGTGTACAGGGGTAATGGCCTGTTGCCCGTTTTGCTGGGCACGGTCAATAGCCTGTTGCAGGGCCTGCTGTGCTTTGATTGTAAAGTTGTCGAAATTCATAGTTGTATGTTTTATTTGTTTTGTTCGTTGTTGTTTACGCCCTGCATATAGGCAAAGATATTGCCATGGGTGGGGTGGGGAAAAATCTATAACAAATATTTCAAATTACTGCCAAAATGCGCCTTTCGCAGAGGAACATGGTGGCGGTGGACTGACAAAATAGTCAGATGCTTGGCACACATCGTGGCATGGACTGTTGTGTGTCCGTCTGACGCGTGGGGCATTTGCGAGGGGCTGTAGTGCTGATGTGTGACGCCGCTCACCATTCTTATGCCCAAACTGCTCCTATATGCGTATTTCTTAAAGCTGTCGTCATTCTGCACTTTTTGTATGCACTTCCTTGAAAATCAATCGTTTGAGCAGTGTAGAAAAGTCTGCACGTTGTGTACATCCCGCCTGCACCGTCAGCACGTCCAGCGGGGAGTCTGCACTTGTTGCTGTACCCCGTGCGGCATGCTTGTGTGCCCACCCGCTTTTTAGGGTTGTGCCACTCCGAATTTTCTGTATAGGGGGAGCGTCGAAACGTTTGCTCCGTCAGAAATTTCTACCTCCCGTTAGCGTTTTCTCTCATTTTCTTTAGGGTGCTTACTGCTTGATGTGGGTGTTCGAACCTCGCCCAAACAATTTTTGTGAGTGCACGTAGTGCAGACGGCGTGTAGATAGTGTATACACGCTTAAACGATTGATAATCAGAGTGTTGTGGTCGAAAAGTGCAGAGCGTAGACAAATTTTGAGTTTTCTCTGTCGCGCGCGCACGCGCGCGTACATATATATATATGTAGGTGTTATGTACACGGTAGGTTCTGTTGGGGCAGGGGGCGAACCAAAGCAGTGGCATATATTGCAGCCATTTCCTTGTTTGCGTGCAAATGGTTAACTTTGCACACGTTCTAAACAAAATATGCTTGTATGCTAATTCAAGATAATGCCTTTACGATATCCATGCCGCGCATGCGCTTTCATGCCCGGCACGGTGTGATGCCGCAAGAGCAGCAGGTGGGGGGCGAATTTATGCTTTCACTCGTGTTGCATATTGACGGCCGCAATGCCCATCATGCGTTGTGTCACGACGAACTGGAGGGGACTATCAACTATGCCGAGGTGTATGACATTGTTGGCCGGGAGATGAAGCAACCCTCGCAGCTCATTGAGCGCGTGGCAGCACGCGTGGCGCGTTGCTTGTTGCGTCATTTTTTTACGTTGCGCCAGGTTGATGTGGAGGTGACAAAGTGTGTGCCGCCTATACCCGGCTTTGACGGTGAGGGGGTGACGGCGCGCTACTCGTTGCGTCGCCAGTTGGTGGCATGGGATTTTGACGGTACCATAGCCGATACCTCGCACGGTATAGTGCAAACCATGACGGAGACTTTCAGACGCATGGGGTGGGCTGTGCCATCAGACGAGGCCATCTGCAGCACCATCGGTTTGCCGCTCCAGGCAAGTGTGGCGCAGTTGGCTGCGCTCCCTTGTGGAAATGACGAGGTGCAGCGGGCCACGGCGCTTTACCGTGTGCTGTTTGAACAGGTAGGCACGGTGGGGGTTACGCTCTTTCCAGGGGTGGACGAAGAAATGTGCCGCCAACACGAAAGCGGAATGTTTGTGGCCATAGCAACCAGTCGTGGGCACGATTCGGTGCGCTGCCTGCTCGAGCAGTTGGGGGTGCTGCGCTATGTTGATTACATTGTGGCTTGTGAGGACGTGATTGCGCACAAACCTGATCCGGCCCCGGTTGAACGCCTTTGCGAACTGACTAATGTGCTGCCCGCCGATACCACGGTGATTGGTGACACCACCTTCGACATAGAGATGGGGCGCAATGCACGGGTAGGGCGCTGCATAGGAGTGGAGTGGGGCAATCATTCGCGAAAGATGTTGATTGATGCCGGAGCTGATTTTGTGTTGAGGAATTTCTGATATCTTGTGTATGGAAAAGATGTCAAGACGTGAGAGTGTTTGGAATACGCGATATGCCGAACTCAAAGCCTATATTGAGGAGTTCGGCCAGTTGCCCGACAAGCGTCGTGTTGACAATCGGGCTTTGCTTAATTGGTGGAAGTATAACAGGCGCTTGCTGAAAAATGGTAAACTTGACGAGAATCGTACCCTGTTGATTACCAATCTTGGCAATATGCGCAAGGTGCATTGCTGATGATGGGCAGCTTTTGTGAGGCAAGGCCATGCCACAATGGGTGGCGGTTGGCAAGTCGGGCTATGTGGTTGAGAAGGAGCGGGCAGATGTGACCGAGAACGTGTCTTCAATGTGAAAATGGCATTTGGTGATTGTCAAAAATATTTTTGAGCGTCTGCTTGTGCCTGCACTTAATAATACGATTCAAGCACCAACATGTGGCATGACGCCTCATGTTGGTGCTTGAACATTTACTTGACAATGGTGTGGCTTGTTAAAGGGCTGTTCTAATAATTCCTATTTCAGAATAGAAGAACTCTAAAATCAGAATTTTTTAGAATCGTCCTTAAGCCTTTCCTACTTTTATTACACACTCCTTGCGGGGCTTTGGTTCGCGTGGTTCACCATCGGGATATCCCAATGCCAGATGGGCTATGCCTTCGTAGTCGCCTTCTACACCGATTTCCTTGAGCCAGGCTTTCCATTCGGGCTGCTCAAACTCTTCGCGGGCGCGATTTATCCAGCACGAACCAAGGCCTACGGCATGGGCCGCAAGCATCATGTTGCCCATCATTAGTGTGCCGTCATACACGTGGTTGGGGTTGGCACGCTCCGACAGTACTATTAAATAAACTGGTGCGCCATAGAAAGGGTCTGCGTCTTCACTCTTTCCCATTATCAGTGCATTGGCGCGTCTGATGCGCTGCTTCGTGTCTTCGTCTGTCACTTGTATCACGAGCCATGGCTGCATGCTCTTGCCAGATGCGGCATAGGTGCCGGCTTCTATCACTTGGTCTATCAACTCTTGTGGCACAGGGGTGCTTTTGTATTTGCGAAAGCTGCGGCGTGTCTTGATGGCTTCGAGCACAATGCGTGTTTCTTCTTTTGTCATTTTATATAATGTTTTTATGTTATGTGAATGTCAGTTGGCGTAGTTGTCAGGCGTCTGCATAGTATGATTGCCGGGCCGTTTCATTTGTCTTGGTTCGGGCCTTGTCTGTCTGTTTCTGCTTGCTAAATTTCTACTCCTAAGTTTTGTCTGTAGTATTTGGGGGCGACTCCAAGGTGTTTCTTTACGTATTTGCCAAAAAATGATATTGAGGGAAAGTCAAGTTCGCATACGATTTCCTTTATGCTCTTTTCCGGACGTTTCAAATTGTGCTTTACGTCTTCAAGCACGTAGCGGTTGATGATGGTTGATGCGGTTTCGCCACAGCATTGCTTTGTTACACAGCTCAAGTATTTTGGCGTGACGTTAAGCTGGTCGGCGTACCATACAACTGAACGCGGCTTGGGGTGCGACTGCAATATCAGTTCTAAAAATTGCTTGAACAGATTGTCGCCTGAGGTAAAGTGCACGGGCCTGGCGTTGGTGGTTATCTCGAGCGCATCGTGAAATTCGTACATAAAGGCTTCTAACAACAGGTCGGTAACAAGCTGGTGGTGCTTGGTAGGAGCGGGGGCTGAGAGTTTTGAACGTATTAGTTCGTAGTATTGTATGAATAGGTGTGCCGCGTGTTCGCTAATGGTCATCACTGGGTGTTCCGATATATATACGCGCGTGTTGAGCAAACCTAATGGAATGTGGGTGAGATCGTCATAAAATTGTTTTGATAGTGCAAAGCCGCATGATTCAAAGTCGTCGCTGATGCCTTTGCTCTCTACTATATCGCCTGGCGCGCACACGAGCATGTCATTTTTGTTGATGGAAAGGGCGAGGCCGTTGAGCGTGAGCTCACCATGTCCTTTGGTGCACAGAATGGAGATGTATGTTGGCACGGTGGCGTTTTCTGGGTTGCCAGCCGGTGCTATAAGGTCGGTTATAAAATTTATGCGGCTGTGTTCAAGTGATAGCTCGTACTTGTTTTTGTTTATTATGTTGTTGTTGGTCTTTTTCATGTGCTTGAAACGTAGAATTTCGGCGCGCCCAGCGCGATTCTGTGGCAAAATAAGCCAAAAAAACTAATATACGGAAATATGAAACACTTTTTATGCCGTCACGTATTTATATATGTATGTGTGATGTTTTTTGTGTGCTATATGTATTCTTTGTGTTGTGCCTTATTACGAAGGTCTTGTGTAGGTCGATTATGGCGCTTTTGTGGAATCGTGGAGGGGTGACTATATTTCTCGCACGGCAAATCTTTGAAAAAAAACTGTTATTGCCCCGTTGGACATAAAAAAATCCCCGCCCGTCTGCGCACCAGCAAACCAGCACTTTTGCCCGCCAGCGGGCGCAACCGGGCATGTCCGCCGCCCGAGAGCGCAAAATTGCGCGATTTTTTTTGCACGCCGCAACGCGCTGGCATTCAGCGAGTTACGTCCGTTTCAAGAGAAATTCCCGAAAATTTCTCCAAAATTTCTTCGCCAAAAATTTGGTGTGTGTGCCAAAAGTCCGTATCTTTGCACTCGCAAATCAGAAATGAGGCGTACAACACCTCACAAATCTGAAGCAATTCGATCTTTGAAAACATTACATAAAACTATTTTGTAGAGAAGTACAAGAGACAGAATGAGCACTCTTTATATAAAGAGCTGTTCGGGTTAAAAAGTCACTTGTCAATTCCTGAAAGAAATTTCAAGGACAGGTAATGACGGAGTCTTGAGCAAAAAAACAGAGAAAACAAAACATTAAGATATTACAATGAAGAGTTTGATCCTGGCTCAGGATGAACGCTAGCTACAGGCTTAACACATGCAAGTCGAGGGGCAGCGGTATCGAAAGCTTGCTTTCGGTAGCCGGCGACCGGCGCACGGGTGAGTAACGCGTATCGAACCTGCCTCATACTCGGGAATAGCCTTGCGAAAGTAAGATTAATGCCCGGTGTTTTCAGAGTCCCGCATGAGGCTTTGAACAAAGATTTATCGGTATGAGATGGCGATGCGTCCCATTAGCTTGTTGGCGGGGTAACGGCCCACCAAGGCATCGATGGGTAGGGGTTCTGAGAGGAAGGTCCCCCACATTGGAACTGAGACACGGTCCAAACTCCTACGGGAGGCAGCAGTGAGGAATATTGGTCAATGGGCGGAAGCCTGAACCAGCCAAGTAGCGTGCAGGAAGACGGCCCTCCGGGTTGTAAACTGCTTTTAGTTGGGAATAAAACGGGGCTCGTGAGCCCCCTTGCATGTACCATCAGAAAAAGGACCGGCTAATTCCGTGCCAGCAGCCGCGGTAATACGGAAGGTCCGGGCGTTATCCGGATTTATTGGGTTTAAAGGGAGCGCAGGCGGACCTTTAAGTCAGCTGTGAAATACGGCGGCTCAACCGTCGAACTGCAGTTGATACTGGAGGTCTTGAGTGCACACAGGGATGCTGGAATTCATGGTGTAGCGGTGAAATGCTCAGATATCATGAAGAACTCCGATCGCGAAGGCAGGCATCCGGGGTGCAACTGACGCTGAGGCTCGAAAGTGCGGGTATCAAACAGGATTAGATACCCTGGTAGTCCGCACAGTAAACGATGAATACTCGCGGTTTGCGATACAATGTAAGCCGCCAAGCGAAAGCGTTAAGTATTCCACCTGGGGAGTACGCCGGCAACGGTGAAACTCAAAGGAATTGACGGGGGCCCGCACAAGCGGAGGAACATGTGGTTTAATTCGATGATACGCGAGGAACCTTACCCGGGCTTGAACTGCCAGCGACGGATGC
>NZ_LT629844.1:294727-765597 GCF_900106785.1 Prevotellamassilia timonensis
CAAGATGCAATCAGGCAAGCGTCCGGCTGGCAATCCTGGCGACTTTGACTATGCGCACTACCTGTTGACGCATGGATTAAGTGGTAGTTGCTACGTATGGCGTGGCAAGTGTGAACTGTTAGGTGATGATGCACAAGCAAGCATAAGTTGGCAATCTCGCCTGTTGCGCTGGCGTCACAAGTTGGCAGTAGCTTACGAACCTTATTTTGACAAGGGACAACAAAGTCTGTTAGCTGCATTAACTTTGGGCGATAAGACTATGCTTGATGAAGACACACGTCAATTATTCTCAAATTTGGGCGTGAGCCATGTGCTTGCGTTATCGGGACTGCACCTCGGCATATTACTGAGTTTGTTCAATATGTTGTGCTTGCGTCACTTGCGTCGTACCCACTTGCGCATAATAGCGTCCATTTTCATCGTATTTGCCATGTGGGCATTCGCCTTCTTGACCGGAGCCCCCTTATCGCTGTTGCGTGCAGTGTGCATGTTCACTTGTATGCAAATAAGCATTTGCTTGCAGCGGTCGAGTGCTTCCACCCTCAACAGTTTGTCCTTAGCCGCCATCATATTGCTTTTGGCAGACCCCATGTCGCTGTTCGATGTTGGTTTTCAATTATCCTTTATGGCGGTAGCCGGTATTGTGTTTGTTGGGCGTTATGTTTGGCAGCGTTATCCTTTGTCGCTTTATAATGTGGGCACAATGCTGCAAGTTTATCAGCAACCGCGTCCCAAGGGCATGTCATACGCCACGTATGCAAAACAATACTGTTTGCCTTGGTTGCAGTTGCAGAGCACCAAAGTATGTTGGAATTTCTTTCGCCACATACTCGTGCCGTTTGTTTGTGTCTCGTTAAGTGCACAATGGGCCACAGCGCCACTTGTGCTTTATTACTTCCATACCCTTTCCCCCTATGCCTGGTTAGCCAACTTTGTAGTCATACCATCAGCCTATGTGCTGCTTGGCGGAGCATTGTTATTCTTCGCCCTTCCCTTCGCGGTTGTACAGCACGTATTAGCTTCGATCATGTCGTGTACAATCAACGCCATGACGTCAGCCCTGACCAGTATGCAGGTATGGCCTTTTTCCACACTCACATTCTATCCCACACCATATACACTGTTGGCAATATGGCTCGTGCCCGTATTAGTCTACGCGTTTGCCGCGGCACGTCGTCGGCGGTTGAGGTTGCGTGTGTTGTGCAGCGTGTTCCTTGTCCTAACGTTAAGTGTCGTTACCGAAGTGTACAGAGTAGGCACCGACAAGCGTGTGTCACCCCAAATATGGGTATATGCCAATAAGCAAGCCACCTTGGTGCATTTCATAGTTTCGGCGCAAGAGTCATATCTTGTGTCAACCCTGCCGCCGCAGGCCATTAGCAAAATGGTTGGGCAATTAAATCGCAATTACTGGCAACCACATCACATTGCGCCACCCGAACAGATAGTGAGTTCAGATGCGCGTACCAAGTTTTTTCAGAAAAAAGGCAACAGCTGTCTGTTGGGCAGCAAACGTATTATGCTTTGTGCCACATCAGTAGCGTTAACATGCAGCCGTCCGGCCAATCCATACCCACTTGACCTGTTAATCGTATCGCGTGGTTGTATCGACAGTTTCGAAGCCATGCAGTCCTATTTTACGCCAGGCCAAGTCGTGTTAGCCTCCTCCCTGCCGTTGTGGCAACGCAGTGCATGGCGCACAGCCTGTCAGCGCGCGGGCGTACCCTGTCATGATGTGGCCGAGAGCGGAGCGTACAATTTCGTTGTACGGTAGCGAACTGCAAATACAGCATAGCACGCCCCTTGTCAGATGCCCAATTCACATTCCAGCATGGTACGATAAAAAGCCGTTTTCTTCTCCAAGGCCAGAGGATAGGCCCGGCTGCTGCTTGGCATGCGGTAGAGCCGCATATTCCTCCCTTCAAATTCAAAATCGACGTATTGTCCCACCTTGGGCTCCGCCACCGCAAAGTGCGCTCGTAGCGTGTCCGTAGCCTTTTGTCCTGTAGTCACGATGGCATGGCAGTGTGGCAACTGGTGTAAAAGTCCGTCAATGTCGGTATGTTCCACCACCTCCAGAAATTTGTCCGAAGCATTGTCTTGCAAACGGTTAACGGCGCATGCAGTATCATAAAGAGCCACGCCCTTTTCGCGCAAGAAAGTCTCAAGCAGCGGTTTATTAAAGCGCTTGTGCGCTGTGTCAACAAAGTAATCCTTATTGTCAAAGAAAACGAGTCCGAATATGCGCCACATGTCATTCTGCATATTCGGGTAGAAGAAGTCTATTGACCAGCGTTTCTTAGGCGGTGGAAAACTGCCCAACATCAGAATGTGAGCGTTCTCAGGCAAAAAAGGTTGAAGAGGGTGACGTTCCACTGATTGAAAAAATTAAAGTATAAAGCACCCGAGCAACGTATAGTAAGTTGCACACAGGTACTTTATACTCATTGTTGTATAAATATAAGTAAGCCGGTTAATTAGTCGTTCTCCTTCAGGTAACGATCCACCTCGATGCCCGCTTTGCAGCCACTTGCGGCTGCGGTGATAGCCTGTCGGTAGTGAGGGTCAGCCACATCGCCAGCTGCAAACACACCCGGAATGCCTGTGCGTGGCGAGTCACCCTCAGTCATGATATAACCAGTTTCGTCAGTTTTAACCCAAGGCTTGAACAAGTCGCTGTTAGGCTTGTGCCCGATGGCCAGGAAGAAACCATCAATGTTGATGTCATACGTGCGCTCATCAGCCTCGCCTTTACGGTAAACCACGTGTGCGCCTTCTACGCCATCTTCGCCAAAAAGACCGAGCGTGTTAGTCTCAAACAACACCTCAATTTTGGGATTGTTCAGTACACGGTCCTGCATGGCTTTAGACGCACGCAGGTAAGGCTTGCGCACAATGAGGTAAACTTTGCTGGCCAGTCCGGCAAGGTAAGTAGCCTCCTCGCACGCCGTATCGCCGCCGCCCACTACGGCCACCACCTTTTTGCGGTAGAAAAAGCCGTCGCACGTAGCACATGCGCTCACCCCCTGTCCTTGATATTTCTTTTCGTCGCTCAAGCCAAGGTATTTGGCCGAAGCACCGGTAGCAATAACCAGTGTGCGGCATTTAACCACCGTGTCATCGTCGAACCACAAAGTGTAGGGCGATTGGCTGAGGTCCACTTTGGTAGCTGTGGCAGTGCGTATGTCAGCGCCAAATCGTTCAGCCTGTTTGCGCATGCTGTCCATCAGTTCGTTAGCGTCAATGCCATCGGCAAATCCCGGAAAGTTCTCCACTTCCGTGGTAATAGTAAGTTGTCCGCCCGGCTGCAGTCCTTCATAAATGATAGGTTGCAGTCCGGCTCTTCCGGTATAAATGGCTGCTGTATAGCCCGCGGGGCCAGAGCCTAAAATAATACACTGCTCTATTTTAGCGTTCTCAGTGTTAGTAGTCATTGTGGTTATTATAATGAATTGTTTCGAGTAAAAGTTTGTGCGTTATCTCAAATCTACCACTTCAATGCCAGGGTGATCCTTACTGTTAAATCGGAAGGTAGCATCGCCCCAGTGCTTGTGTGTCCTCAGGCTTCCCACCCGAATGCGAGTCCATTCGCCGTGGTTGTCCTTCATACGTATGGAGTAGGGCAGTTGCGTATGTTTGTCAATGACGGCAATGATCAGTTGAATGCCCATACCCTTGTTTTGTGCAATCATGCGCACCTCGTGGCAAGCCTTGCCGTGGTAGGTCGTGTTGGCCAGTTTAAGGTTATAGCCATGTTTGTAAAGGTTGACAAAGGTATACGGATTAACCTGCTGCAGTTCAGCTGCGGTAGGGTTACTCACGTTCACCTCGTCGCTGCCGTGCAGCAAAGTCCACTGCGTGCGGCCGTCAAACCACGTAGTCAGTGCGTTCGAAGCAATTTTGAATTTATTGCCCTGCACCAAAATGTGTCCGTTAGCCGTGCCAGCCTCATGTTGTCCTTTGAATTGTGTGCCTTCAAATGTAGTCTCAATGCCGCCACTATTCTTAAGTTTATTAGCTGTTTGGTCAAGCACTTGTCGTGCTGTCTGTGCAAAGCTTGTAGCGCCGATGGCACATGCGGCGCATATAGTCATGAATACGCGTTTAATCTTCATCATGTATGTTCGTATTAAGGTTGACAGGCGCCCCTCTGTATAAAATACGTGCAGCCTATCTTTTGCAAAGATAGTGCAAGGTGAGTGCAAAGATGCAAGTTTACTTGCGATCTTTGCCGAGGTGCAGCCTATCTTCTGCAAAGATAGTGCAAACAGAGAGCAGAACGTCAAGCTTGCTTGAACGTTATGCCGAGGTGCAGCCTATCTTCTGCAAATATAATGTTTTATTTGTAAATAGCCCTCCATTTGCCATTCTATAACAAAGCTCCAAAGTTTTCTTTGGTGTATTTGTATTTAATAATATCAAATTGTATTAAATTATACCTTAATATTACATTTAGCTAACCAAACAAAGTGGGTCTTAGGATAAAAGTGTTATCTTTGTAGCGTCTATACCTATGCCGGAAGCCCTAATGGGCAGAGGTCGGGCAGACATATATACATATAAGGCGTAACTGTACGCTTTGGTTTTGACTTGTTAGAACTTCGCAAACTCTTAACTGTTCGTCAAAGACAAAGCAACGGGAACGCCTCATGGGGTGTATTATATACAACTCTCATTGGCTTCGGACAATTCTGTTGTTCGTTGTCAAGAGTGTTTTCTGTATACTTACACTGGCGTGGGGCTTTCGGCGTTGTATCAGCGTTGTACATTGAAAGACGATATTTCTTATTTGTTACCTACTTGATTATCAGCAGGTACAGGAAAACTCAAACGTAAGCATCATTTTATTGGGTGACAAGAAAGAACCAACAAAATGAAAAACAAATCTTGTGCAACAAATTTTGCTACCCAACAACCATTTTCCCTGTTACTTTTACTTCAAGAACCATTTTTACTGGCGGAAAGAAAAAAGATGTGTTACTTGTCTATGGCTACCAACCAAAGCCAATACACAAATATAAATTCATTCATCTTAGGATATATATACTAATGGATTGGATGAACTGAACGAATTGCGGAGCGATAGCCCAATCGTGCCATGTGCAGTATTGGGTTGTCGCTCTCTTTCTTTCCGCCAGTAAGAACTCTTGTATGATTTCTGTTACTTTCCACTTGTAATCGCTTGTTTCAAGTCGTTCTTGTCTCTTTTTATCCTCATATCTCAACTTTTCTAATTGTTACTCCGTTACCTGAATCTTCATCACCATTTCTGGGCTTTGATAAATTTGGTTGCAAAGGTAATGTCTGTACCCATATTCCTTGCAAGGTCAGTGCCTATGGTCTCTTGCTAAAATCTCCACCTTGCAGGTTGTATTTTAGCAGAGAACCTTGCAGGAAAAGCACAGACACCTTTTGAGGCAACAAAATTTAAATCAATCCCGAAATTGCAGATGCAAAATTAGGGAATAAAAAAATGAAGACTTATGGCAAACATTTGTGACACTCAGTACAAGGTGATGGGCGAACGCAAGGCGGTAGCCGACCTTTGGAACACGCTCCAAACAATGGAGGTGAACACCAAGAACGTACATCTCTACAAGTTGGCGGAACACTATGGCATCGACTATGAGAAGATGGGCATATCGGTAAGAGGATATATCTATTGGGCAGAGTTTGAGGCAGACGAGGACATCTGCTTGTTGTCCTTTGACACCGAAAGTGCATGGTCTGCCTGTGAGGAGTTCTTTGATGAATTGAACAAAGTTCTTGGTGGAGAACTTTCCGTCAGTTATCGTGAGATAGAATGTGGATGCGACATTTTCTATGTCCATGACGAGCAAGGCTTCTTCCCAGAGGAATGCTGTGTGAGTTCTTCGGGTGAGCCTTTCGAGGATGCTTGTGAGGATATCTTTAACACTTGCCAAGATGCTATTGCCAAGTGGTGTGAGAAGATGGGTATCTCGCAAGGTGACAGAACCGAAGATGAAATGATGGACTTCATCAACGGCTATGAGTATGAGAACGAGGACACCTATTATTATATAAACAAGTTCACGTTTGACTGATGGAAAGATTTGAGACGATAGAGAAAATCCCCACATGGGCATTATGCTACATCATCAATGGCGACCCTACGGGATTGAGTGATGAAGACATCAAGATGGTTGATGGCTTCATGCAGAAATGGCAAGTGGAGATTGTTTCTCCACTCAGCCAAGATGGAAACGCATCATTCTCACACTATCCTGCCTTTGGACTACCTGCCGAGGTTGAGGATTGCAAGGTGATTTATCATTCGGAGAACCCACAAACTTTATAGAGCTATGTTTGAATACGAAGAATTGACCGACATTATCGGTTGCAGTTGCACACTGCTGATACCCTACAGAGGACGCACAGAAGGTTTCGTGGTTGCAGACTATGGTGAGGACATCGTAGTGAAATTGCGCAATGGCAAGGAAATTGTAGAAAGACGTGATGACGTTCTTGTCTATGACTGACGAAAAGGATGCTTGGTGAAGGTTATACTCGCCAGGCATCTTTTTTCTTTCCGCCAGTAAAAGCCCTTTTGTATGTAACGGCAAACTCCCTTCATCGTTTGCCGATAAACTTTTATATGGCTATGCTTTGATGGTTGTATTCGCCAAATGGCGACCTGCCTCTTTGTATGAGATAAAATCTGCGACTACGCCTTTCTTGGAGCTTTTCGTGCAATGAAGCCTTTTGTCTGAGGATGGATCTTGTTTGCAGCATTGCGATTGTAGTTGGTTGCTCATGCTTACCTTCCTCTACAAATAGGAGTAGCCTTCGAAGCTGGTTCTCCTTCTGCTTGTCTTTGTCAATATGCTCATGCGACCACCCTCCATGCAGAAAAGTGTATTGCCTGTTGGTTTACCATTGTTTATGACGGCACACGACATGGAAACGTGTTTTGCATTGGTGATGGTTACTGCAAATGATTGAGCCATACGATGCTGTTACGGTATTCTTGCGTCCTTTTTTGAATTACCGATTTTTTGAAGCCACTATTTTTCCTATGCAAAGGTAGCGTGATGCTTCGACAGATGGAATCCGTCTTGTGCGGTCGCTTCGCTGTGACCAATAAAATAGCCGATAATCTTCCTTTTTCTCCTCACCGCCAACAGAAAACGAGTATTATAGTCGATTTTCATGGTGCTGCCCTCATGTGCCACATCCCTGCTCTTGGATTGCATGTAAAAATTAAGTTTCACTTCAAAAAGTAATTCAATATGAAAAAGATCGAGAACACTTTCGTTGTAACAGGATTCGTAGGCAACAACGCAGAAATCCGTCAGTTCACCAACGCTTCTGTAGCACGTTTCTCATTGGCAGTCAGCCGTCAGGAGAAGAATGGTGAGGAAACCAACAGAGTATCAGCTTTCATGAACATGGAGGCATGGCGCAAGAACGAGCATGTTGATTCTTTCGACAAGCTGCAGAAGGGAACCATGCTCACCGTCGAGGGCTACTTCAAGCCAGACGAGTGGGTTGATCAGCAAGGCACCAAGCACAACCGCATCGTCTTCATCGCAAACAAGTTCTATCCTACACCAGACAAGGAGGAAGCTCCAGCGGCAGAGCCTGAAAAGCCTACCAAGAAAGGCAAGAAATAGGATTTCTTCATTCTCTCCAATAAACAAAGCGGCTTCGGTCGCTTTTGTTTTGCTCATACAACCATGTTTACTTTTATAGCCACTATTAGCAAGTTTACTCTTATAACCGCATGCGTACTGCTATTATAAGCGTCAAGCCGTCTTCCCTTTTTATTACTTTTCCCCACCCATCTGCGAAACCGCACCAACAGTTCGTCAAAGCGACATTCTTTATTTATCGGGAGTAAGATCCCGAAAGATGAAGAATGACCATTTGCCGAAGGACAAGCACGAACAGAATGGCATTGGCGAACGGCATCCGTAACGCAACCGTCACTTACATGCTGTCTACCAATGCCATCCCTTTCGTTAAGTTGCTTGTCTGGCTATTGCGCAGTTTCACTCCCACCCATATCTTTTATATTCGCTTCTTGTCTTCCTTTTATAATCCATGGTTTACCCTTTTATAGCCGTCACAAAGATTTTATGCCAAAAGGCTCCTTGACTGTGGCGACCAACTGTCGCTACTGCAATAAGCCACATGGCATGAAGGCAGGAGCGGAAACACACTCGGCATGGATGCCAAGAGAGTTTCCCAATTACTCCTGCCGCATCTTTGTTCCGTCCTTCTGTTATAATCGGCAAGCCATTCTCTCTTTATAGCACTTCGTCCCTCCCTTGCGGAATTGCACCAATGGCGCAGTTCCACACCCACCCTTTTCTAGTTGTAATCTTATGTAGTAGCACTTATAGCCATTTCATTTCGTCCATCGTCTTTGCCGCTTCGGATATTTTCCGCAAAGGTACCAGTTGCATGGCAAATGCCAAATTGGGCCTCATGGATGCTTTTCAAAAAATCTTCCTCTATGTGCCTTGCATATAGAGCGTATTTTTCGCTTCCGATTTGTCTTTTTGCCTTCCAACTCCTTTGCGTGGCGGAAAAATATCCCTTGGGCAAGCCGAAAGGCTTCCGAAAATAGGGAAAATAAATAATCGAGTTTAACGCAAATAATTTTCCGACTATGGCAAGAATGATAGACGACAACACCAAGAGACAGCTGAGCAAGAGGATGGATTTCTTCTTGAAGTATTTTCCTGTGAGGGTTCGCAATGTGGGCGAGGACGCAGTGGCTGCACGCCAACTGATTTGGGCGTTCAAGGATGCAAGGGACAACGCTTTTGAGAAGGTGGCGCAAATGACCGCAGCACATCTTATCAAAGTTTGTGGTGAGAAGATAAAGGACATCGTGTTTGTATGTGTGCCAGCCAGCACCCAAGCCAAGAACGAGAGTCGATACATGGCTTTCTGTAATCGTGTGAGCGAGCTTTGCGGCATCATCAACGGCTATTCGCACATATCCGTTTCAGGCGACCGCTTGGCAGTACACGAGCACCGCCATGACAAGGAAAAGAGCATCACTAAGACACAAGTGATTGAGTTTGATGAAGCCTACTTCAAAGGCAAGGACATCTATGTTTTTGATGATGTGGTAACGACCGGCGCAAGCTATGCCATTTTTGCCAATCAGTTGGAAATGTTTGGCGGAAACGTATTAGGCGGTCTTTTCTTGGGACGCACACACTATAAATATGCAAAGTGATATGGATAAGACAAAGTACATCAAAGCCAATTCCGTGGCTTTTTCGGGACATCGCACGATAGCGGAAGACCGCAAGGACGAGATAAGGAAGAAACTGAGGGGCAAGATAAGGCTGCTCTATGCTATGGGCATCACCAATTTCTATTGTGGCATGGCACTCGGTTTCGATATGTTGGCAGCCGAGGAGGTGATTTCATTGAAAGTGGAACTTCCCAATCTGAAACTTATTGCCGTCATTCCCTATGACGGTCAGAACGAGAGGTGGAGCGCAAGGGAGCAAGACCGCTATTGGGATATTCTTGACAAAGCGGACGATGCTATCCTTTTGAGTAAGTACTATTTCAATGGATGCTTGCTCAGACGAAATGATTATATGCTTTCTCATTCGTGCGGACTGATTGCTTTCTTCGACGGCAAGCCCAAGGGTGGCACGTTCTACACTTGCCGAAAAGCCAAGTCGATGGGGATGGACATCATCAATCTGTACAAGTCACAAGTATAACAAACGAAAACTATAGCGTATGGACGACATCGTATCTTTGTTCGTGGTGTTCTTCGTGTTCAAGGCTTTAGGCGGAACGCTTAAAAGCCTTTTTCACGGAGACAAACGGAATGATTTCAGAAGAGACAGATAAGGAATTGCCTTATCTGCCAAGTATTATGGGCAAGCCATACTGCAAGCATCAGTTGCAGTATGGCTCATCATTTATCTATATTGCACAAAAATCTAATTCGTTCAATAAGGTTTTGTATGTTTTGCGGAACTTACTAATGGTAATATTTTTGATATTGCCTGGCTTGTTGCTTGTTATCAATTCATTCAGTAAAGCCGTGTCAGCTATGGCTGATTTCATTGCATCTATGCTCTTCTTATATCCGCATACCAATTTTGCGCCTGTAATAGACTTGAAGTGCTCAACTTCAGAGGTGTTAGCGAGTGTTTTACAGCAACTAAAGTGAACTATTTTATCACGGAAGAAATCCCCGGCTATATCTGCCAATTCTTGTAAATCAACATTTCCATTCTCTCCCTCTAAACTTATAGAATGAAACCAACCATGACAAGCTATATAAACAATGTCTATTTTATTCCATTCACGTTTGTTCCTGTTGAAATACTCTATGTAGAGTTTCAAATCCTCTTTTGTCAAAATGTGCCTATAAATAGCATCGCATTTATGATATTCTTTCAACATTCTAAGAATAGGCTCGCTATTCAAATCAAAGCGTTCAGGCTTTTTGTGGGTATTGAATTTCCATTCTCCCTCAAAACAAAGTATATTCTTCATAAAATCACCTTTTATATTTCACTTTCATTCTTTGGCTTCCTCTTGCCGAGCGGTCCGCTGAATTTTCCACGGTTCAGCTTCACCCCATACTTGTTGAGTATGCGGAACACCGAGCTGCGGCTCCTGAAGCCGCTGACCTTCCAGATGTCATCGATAGTGTAGTTGTTGTTATACATATTGACGATATTCCTCTCACGGTCAATGCCTTTCTTTGGAGTTGAACTCTTGGCAGGTTTGATACCCGACTTTATATATTCCACATGGGTAGCAGCCTTGCGCAAGGCAACTATCTCTTCGGACAACGAACCGAACATGAAAAGCACATCGGCGATTGATGTACTTGGAAACAACTCCCCCTTTGAGTCAATCTTATCCTGAATGGATATTATCCTTATCACCTTCACCCTGCAAAACTCCAGGAACATCGCTAATTCCCGAACACCACGCAGCGCATTACTGAACTTCGAGATGACCAGTTCGTCACCTCGTTCCAGACAATCCATGAGCTGCTTCCATTCCGGGCGTGTCTTCTCTTGGCTTGCACTATCTTCTATGATACGGCAGCAGCCATACTTCTCCATCCAAGCCCGGTCAAAGGTGAATGTGTCATACTGCTCCGAGTTAAATATGTAACCTACTTTTGCCATAGCTATTATACACTGATTTGTAATTTGCCGACAAAGATACTTATATTCCATCAAAGTATAATCATACTCTGATAATTATTATAGTTAATTAAAGATTGATGTACTGCACTTTCTTGGATATATTATCATTTCATATCATGCTATAAAGTATGAATGAAAATAAAACATAAAGTTTGATTTAGTTTGAATGAATACCCGATAAATAGTCGTAAATTCGCACTGCAAATTTCAAACAAAGTCCGAAATGGAAAGTATAAATATTATCATATCTGCGGCAAAAAGCCGATTGAGGGTGAAGTGCAAACAATCTTGCACTTCAAGTTTTCGCATATCATACTTTGAAGGTAGAAAGCATATGTCCATGTTGTCTGCCATCATACTTGCCATTCTTTTGCTGGCATCCTGTTCAAAAAATGCCAGTGAATCATCTTTCCATGATGCAAGGGAGGCATTGGATGCGCAAAAGGAGTTCCTTTCAAGGATGAAATCAGACAAGGATTTGTCTATGGAACACCTTGCCGACAAAATATCCAAATGGCGTACTTTAGAAGACTCGGTTTCTGTTTGTCTGATGCGAGACACCATCAAAAAGGCACATTCGTTTCCGATGGAAGAATTTTCCAATGTCCATGACTCCATCCGTGACGAGTTTATGCGCATAGCTACCGCCAAGCGAAGGACATTTAAGGATGTGCTCCTGTTGAAGATGAACGCCTCCCCTTATAAAAGTAAGAAGGAAACGGACAGCCTTTCCTTGGTGGCTTCAAAGTTTTTTGAGAGTATGGACACCATACCATTATATAATAAAGGTGACAAGACAAGGATCTTGACCACCTATCATTTCTTCTTGGAGAAGGTGAAGAAGGAAGGCATTGCCAACCAATCACAGTTCCTCGCCTTTCTGAAAACGGAGGATAGGCTGTTCAGGACATTTCTATCTCATCTATACGAGATGAGCGACGTGTCGGTTTCGCATATAACAAGTGGAACAGAAGATGTGTGCAAGATGATTGCTCAATCTTCAAGGAAAGGAAACTTACCGGCAAGGGATGCCGTGGCATATATGGCGGTTCGTACCAATCGAAGAATCATCGCCAATGCGCAGACTTGCGTTGCTGATATTAAGAGTGGAAAGGTTACTTCCGCTGAACAACGGACTGCCTATTTTTGGATGATACTGCAACCATTCCTGTCCATTGATGACTTCGGAATGGCGATGCTTTCAGAGAATCAGCGAAAGGATTTGGTGCAACTGTCAATAGATGCCTTAGGCACAATCGCCTGTCTTAGCCGTTCCTTGCAGATGGACAAGAATATGACAGACGGGTTACCAGATATGTTCATCAAGCTATACATTTCTTCATTATAAACACAATAGTTATGCTGCATAAATTTCTCAACGACTTCCTGGCACTTGCACCATTGCAGTTGCCAGAGCTTATCAACCAGGAGCGCATGGAACAGCCAGTCTATGAAGACGGCTATGTCCTGCTTGACTTCAAATTGGAAAAGCCTTGTCCTCTCGAAGAGGTGATGAACCTGTTCGAAGACCAGATGGAACTGGTCATCCTTTACCACAAGGTGACTTCCATACATACAGAGTTCGGACAGTTCTGCTGTGCCTTCTCCAACCCTAATTTCGGGCGGATGTACAAGATGAATGCCAGTACGGATGCCAATGGAAATGTCCACTCCGTCATGGTGACAATCTATGAGTCCTTGGAGTTCATGTACGGTGACTTGTGCCACGAAATGGAACTGCAAGCGAGGACAGGCTTCTTCAAGTACAAGCGTGACAAGGCGGACATGCTGATGTGTTTCATGTGACATTACGTTCCATTTATGAGCGACATGCAGCTTCAGAACATCGTGGACATCATCCACAAATGCCACACATGGATAGACGTTGGCAGTTCGTTCCATTGGAAAGACACCGCAGTTTCACGGCATGGCATGGTGCTGACCGTCTGCTGTCGGTGTATTACCCTTCGGGCCTGTCATTCCAACAATGATTATGTCCGTGGGCAAGAGTGGCATATTCCCCTGCTTGACATTGACCGAAGTGCCAAGATTCTTATGAGAAAGGATGCTGGTTTCAAGAAACGCCTTGCTTCAAATGCTTTGACAATGGCGGATGTCGAGCGACTTTTCATGGAAGTCACCTATGGAATTATTGAGTTGGAGCTATTCGAAGGTTATTGACCGTTTTACATTACAATTTGATCTATGATATTCAAGATTATCTTTCTTTTCTTCCCTATGTTTCTTCTCTTGGCATCAACGATGTGCTACAGGAAGAACAATCGGATGATGCAGGGATTTTATCTCCGCATGGTGTTTTCGCATAATTTTCGAAAACTGTACACATTGCTGTTGCTGATGGCAATATTGATGTTCAGTTTCGTGGCATATCAAGTACAGCCCAACGAGATTGGTGCTCATGTAACGGCACTGTTGGCATTGTTGCTGTTCAAGTTCTCTTATGCAGACAATCTGCTGCATAGGTTGCATGACAACAGAAAATCACGTGCCATCGCTTTTACAGCCTCATTGGTGTTCATGTTCACTCCCCATTTGTACACATTGGGGGTGATGGTAGGCTTGCTCTTGGTGGCATCCATCTACTATCCGTCCTCAAAGGTCATCTTCAAGGCACAGTGTCCTGACAGTGGCAGACACTTGGCGCAATGTCATGAGGACATCGTAAACTTCTACTTTTAGTCCATTCTTGGAAAATGCCACTTGGTACTGGCACATTCTACAACACTCAGTCTAAAATGAGAATCATTATTTCACAATATCAACAAGACATTTTCAATGAAACATATACCAAAGGAAAATATAAAGGTAAGTCTCTCTGTCGGCTTCCTGGCATCTCTCCAGGACCGACATAACGAGCGGTATTCCAAACACGAAGCGTTCTGCTATCTGCTGGACAAGGCTTGTGAGCACTACATGCCGAAAGCCGTAAGCAAGGAAGTGGCAGACGAATTGAAAGATTTTCAGTTTATCACAACCAAAACTCAACTTGCGGAGGACTGGCATTGGCATCGTGCCACCGTGCGTCAGTTCCTCGAAAAATTAACGGAACATGGGCTGATACACTGCAAGGAGTTTGAAACGAAATACACCATCATCACGATGATTGGCATGAAGGACGGTAACGTTCCAACAATGCGAAATAACATATTGGAACCAATCATCCGTTTCACAATGGACAGTTGGTTCAATGGCACTTCCACCACAGAAGAGACAGCCGTTGTATGTAGGCAGATTATAAAGGGTGCGGTAGCATTATCGCAAGAAAACAACTCTGCTTCTACATCATCTGACAACCAACTTTCATCTGATGATATTGCCACTTGTATGATTGGCAGACTCGTGGATAGCATCTCACTCATAGGTGAGAAAGAACGCAGCAAACACCAGTTGTGTAAAGCAATCTTTAACTTCTTTGCTCATGTCCTCAATCGAGACTGGCTCCAGTTGTTCCTTCTGATAAAGGAACTGCCCGACATCGCCAGTCATGGAAAGGCTGCTTCCGTCAAATTGAACACAGCTGAAGACATGAGCCTTTTCCAATCCCTGTGTTCCGCTTATAAGGTTTGCTGTCCTACCTCAACAGTTGAGACAGCTGCTAAGCCAGTTGTAACCGCCAAGGCGGACAACCATAAGTAGAGTTCATTCTGTTCCATTATAGCTGCCTTACGGACATTCTCCTTTTAAGACCTCACGGTTCGGTACTGGCATATCGCACTCATCGTGGCTTGCCTTTTTTAGCGCATCGGGCTTGCCCGCTGTTCACGAATTTAGGGAGTGTGGTAACTCATTACCCCTACGACCTAAAAGTCTTCGGGAGAGTGTCCGCCAAGGCAGCAAGCTGGGACACTGTTTTTACTGACACATATAAGCATATCAGAGATATGGAAAGAATAGCAAAGCAGGTTTTGAACGTCAGGGGACGTAAGGGATGCGCCGCCGCTCTCAGCCGCGAATATCAGCGCAACTGGAGCGACCGGGCTTGGCAGGTAGCTATTGCCAAAGGTAACTATGACCTCGGCAGACAGCATCTGAACTTTCAGATTTCCAAGGGAGGCAAGATAGCACCTATCGACAAGAGCAAGTCCATCCCACAGATGATGGCTGAGAACTTGGCTGTTCGTGGCATCAAGGACAAAAATGAGGGATTGGCTGAGCCACGTTTCAGAACGGTGGCGGACTTCATCTTCAGCGGTTCACAATGGAAGATGCGTGAGCTTGCCTTCGGTGACCAAGAGGTAGTCTTCAAGCCCGGCGACAACAAGGAGAATTATGCCGTCAAGCGTATGCCTGAGATTGAGCAATGGGCGACGGACATTTATAATTTTGTCGCAGGAAAGTATGGTGAGGAGAATATCGTTGCCTTCTATGTACACTTGGACGAGACTTCACCACACATCCATTGCGTTCTTCTGCCAATCAAGGACGGCAAGTTTGCCTTCAAAGAAATCTTCGCAGGTGCCAACAATCGGGAATATAGTCAACGTACATCGAAACTTCATGACGAGTTGGCGATGGTAAATGAGCCTTGGGGACTGGTGCGTGGAACGAGCCAAACGGAGACTCGGCAACGACACAGACCTACGGAGGAATACCGCAAGCACCTGTCCGAGGAATGTTCTTCAAAGGAAGAGGAACTGGACAACCTTAGCAAGGCTGTAAGTGATCTTCGGGTGGAAATAGCACTGGCAGAACGTCGTGTGAAAGGTCTCTCTTCCATGGTGGAACATCTGGAAGAAGAGAAACATCAGAAGATGTTGGAGATTGACAAGTTGAAGATGCAGATTGCCAACAAGGAAGGAGATAGTTCCATCTTGTCGCAGAAGTTGGAAAAATTACAAAATGAGTTGGCTTCCGTTGATGAGAAACTGGCAGACAAGAAAGACAAGCTCGCTGTAGCTGACCGGCAGTTGGATGAGTTGAACAAAGACATGGAGTTTGTCAAGGAGAGGACAGAGACGCTTCGACGGGATGCCATGCAGTTCTCTCGTGAAGCTCAGACTGGTGCTGGTACACTTATCAAGACAGCTATGTTGGAAAGCATGGTCACTGACTACCGTTCCAAGATGGCATCGTTGCCACCTGAAACCAAAGTCGCATTTGACGGCTCGCCATTGGAAACCATAGCCGAGCACACTGCCGAAGTTCTGCATTGTGCCACATTGTTGTATCTTGGCTACATCGACCAAGCCACGACATTCGCCGAAGGGCAAGGTGGCGGAGGCGGTGGCAGCAATGACATGAAATGGGGGCGCAACGATGACGAGGATGACAGGCGTTGGGCGCACCGTTGCCTTGCGATGGCAAACAGGATGATGCGACCGAAAGGCAGCAAGAGTAGAAAGCGTTAATAGAAAGAATAATCGACAAATTGAAATTTATGATTAGAAAAGCAATATTTATGATGGCATTGTGCGTGTGCGGACAATTACACGCCAATGCAGAGACTATGGATGATGGCACGGATGATTTGGTACCGTCTGGCATAAATGAGGATATGCTCCGACAGATAGAGCCTACATACCTCAAAGAGGTAGCTGTACCTTCTGCATGGTCTTCCAACTGGTTCGTTGGTATGTCTGGTGGCATATCAACCTTTGTAGGAAAGCCGCATGGTACAGGGAACTTGTTCGACAGGATGAAACCTTCCCTAGCAATAGAGGCAGGAAAATGGTTCACGCCAGAGATTGGTGGTCGATTTAGTTTCCAAGGTTTTCAGTTCAAGGATGCCAGCAAGAATGTCCGTGATTACAAGATGTTTCATGCGGATTTTCTTTGGAATGTGACCAACAGTTTTGTCAAAGACCATGCCACCACACAAAGATGGGGATTCATTCCGTATGCTGGTTGCGGTATTATCCATAACGAGGATAACGGCAAGAGTCCGTTTGTCATCAACTATGGTGTGATTGGACAATATCGTTTAACAAAGCGTTTAGCGGTAAACATGGAATTGGGTGGCGCAACCACATTCCGTGACTTTGATGGTGTGGGCGCATCCAACAAGTTTGGTGACAATTTGTTCACCTTGTCTGCCGGACTGACTTTCAATATCGGGAAGGTCGGTTGGAAGAAGGTTGTAGATGCCGCTCCTTATATCAACCAGAACAAATGGCTGGCAGATTACACCAAAGATTTGTTGGCTCGCAACCAAAAGTTAAGCAAAGCTCATGCGGAGGATGCCAATGCCATCGCTGAAATGAGAAAGATCTTGGAGATTGAAGGATTGCTGAAAGCCTATGCCGACCGCCTGACATATTATGCGGATAGTACGGAGTATCGCATATACCCGAAAAACAACTACAGCGGTTTGAACTCGCTCCGTGCAAGATTGGCTCACAAGGATTGGAATGGCATGGGGAAGCCAAAAACAAGCCGCTCTCTGGAGTATAGTTTCTCCGTTTCTGATTCTGTTTCTTGGAACAAATACGTTGCAGAAATGGCAGGTGGAACCAAGTGCATCGGTTCGCCAGTGTTCTTCTTTTTCAAGATTGGAACCACGCAGTTGGCTGACGTTTCACAGATGGTAAATTTGGATGAGCTTGCTCGTGTAGCAAAGGCTTATCATCTCAAAATTTTCGTTGTTGGTGCTGCCGACAGTGCCACAGGAAACGATGGCATCAACAATCCTCTCAGCAAGTCAAGAGCGGATTATATCACGCAACAGCTTGTGGCAAGAGGCATTGACAAGTCCATGATAATATCAAAAAGTAAGGGCGGTATTGATAAGTATTCACCAATTGCAGTCAACCGTCATACGGCTGTCAGACTATTTGCACAGTAAATATGTTTTACTATCATTCATACGATAAGCGGTAATCTGCAAAACAATGATTATCAAAAGAAAGAGTCCGTTCGTGATGAATGGGCTCTTTCTGCTATTGGTTGTTTTGTTCTTTCTTCTGTCGCAATATCTTGTTTATGACAGTGATGACTTGCTCTTGTATATAAGCTTTGAACATCGTGTCATCCTTTATGGCAAAGTCCAACTGTTCATATACTACAGTATTGACAGAACTTCTGAGTTGTTTTAACTTGTCATTTACTGGTATCTGTCGATGGGCTTGCCAATAGAACGTAACTTCATCTTGCACTATCGCTTTCAACACCATTTTCTGTTCACGGCTGAGTTTCTTGAAAGTCTTGTTTTCTCGTTCTTCGTTGTTGCCATATAAAATAGTATCGATATATTCATCGGCATCAACGATCTCAAACTCATTGTCCCCGAAAGGCAAGTCCAAAATCTTCTTGTTGCTTTTCTTCATCTCACCCATGCACTCCTTACAGATGTGTTGGACATGACCTTTCCCCGAAAATGACTCGTTCGACTTGTATTCACCACAAATCTTACAGTAATGTCCTTTATGCTTCTTCTTTGCCATATCTCTTATCTTATCAAGGGTTATGCAACTGTATGAGAATGCAGGATGCATCATCTTCCAAGTATTCTATACGACTTGGCAATTTGTTTTCTACTATAACAGATTCTATGCAATCCTTGGATTGATAAAATCCATCTGTACATAAAAACAACAAGTCCATGTCTGATATTTTCGTTTCTTGAATGGATATAGGGTTGCGGAAACCTCTTCCATTCACACAACGAGTCAGAAAGGTACAATTATCACCTTCCTTCTGGTGGTCTTCAGTAAGTTGATGTATACCTTTTTCTTTTTTGTAATATAGACGAACATTTCCTTGCCATGCGTAATAGGCAGTATCATCTTTTATGTATAAGACGGTAACTGCTGCTCCCATTTTGCAACAAAGAGTCTTGCATTTATCTGCAACTGCAATGTCTGCTTGCTCAAAAGCCTTTGCTAACAGCTCTCTTATATCCACAGAATTATGTTCTGCCAATATTTTATAAATACTTTGTGCAACAGTGGCAGCTGCGATCTCACCATATTGTAAGCCACCCATACCATCGGCAAGGATAGCGATGCAACTCCCATCTTGTAATTGTTTGCACAAGATAAAATCCTGGTTTGTATCACATAAGCCTTTTTGACTACAATAATTTATATCTATCATTATAAATCCCTTTCTTCTGTAGCAGAGCGAAACACTTCTGAAATGACTTGCCATGTTCTCCTTACTTGGTCATAATTCAAACCCGATTGTGAATTGAGAGTTTGGCTTATCAAATAGCTTCTCTCCTCCAACTGCAATTCCTCGTCAATTTTGTCTGCATAATATACAAGTTGGTCTCGGTTCAATAACTTTGCCAAATCGTTTGCCAGCCAATAGCCACCAGCTACATATTCGTCAAAATCTTCCCAATCATACACTTCCATATACGCTTCTCGATCCAAGTTTGCCATAAGGTAGTTGTCCAATATGAACGACATATCCTCTGCATCCTTGTTTGTGGTTAGATGTCTGTCCATCCAAGCATTGAACTTCAGCAAGAATAATCCATGCAAAGAAGCTATCTTTACAGTGAATCTGTCATCAATACTAACTGTTATAGCATCAGAAAGCACTTCGTCAAACCCTTTTACGGACATGGCAATTGTTTCTTCGGGTGGCCAATAGATGTTGTCATCTTCCTTGGCGACATATCCGTATGGAACAACATCTATCTCATAGTCACCATAATAGAAGCGTTGGTGTTTTGCCTTGTCCTTCTCGAAACCATCCGCAATCAAACTATTTTTGATTTTGTCAAATTCCTGCCAGTTTGGAACAGCTATAGCCAGATCCAAGTCTCTTGTCTTTCTACGTGATGACGTGTTCAGCATCTGCTGCATGACTATATCTCTAGCGGTGGCTCCTATGATAAAGAAGTCGTGATCCATTCTACGGAAACTATCTGTAAGTTTCTCCAACAAATCCACAAGAAATGGATTGTTTATCTTTTCACTCGAAATCTTCAAGCTCATTCTTTAATATGCGTTGCGCAGCCTCCAAGCAGCGACTATTGCCACTACCCATCAAGTCTGCATAGATTAATATAGCAGGAACAGTTCTGTTGTCTGTTTCCCAATTCCAAAATTTGTTGTACAGATGAATTTCCCCATTTGCATCTTGCTTGACGACACCTGTTCGTATAAGATGTGCTGCAGGTATTTCCGTGTATATGTCGAAAATTCCTGGTTGTAAGTAGCCATCCGTCAAGTTTGCGGCAGGCTCTCCTCCCCATGACATGCCCTTTGGCAATGCTATGTTTTTCCACTCATTTCTATTCGCTTCTGTTCGAAATGCCATTGCGCCTACCAGCAATTTGGGTTTCAATACTTCATTGTAATTGCTAACCCATAAGTCAAGCAGTTGTTTTTTGTCTTTTATTATGCGACCGTTTTTAGTGTCACAAACAAAACCACGTCTTGCAAGTTCATCCAAAACGTTTTTCACGCTTCCCAAAGATACACCAATTTGCTCTTTTATCTCTCGATAAGGCTTCTTTATATTGTCTGCATTTTGCAACAGATAAAACACGACCTTCAATCCTGCATCTTGAAACACGGGATAGGTTTTCACCTTGGACTCTGTATTTTTCCTTCCTTGATTAAATATTTGGAAAATCAAGTTCCCTGCCTTTGTATATCTGACAAGGCAGTTTCCTGCACAGTCCAGATAGTTGATGCCTCTGTTTGCCAATTCTGTTGATACCTGTGGCGTGACATATTGCGTAACAAGCAAGATTTGCTGCTTGTCATTGTTCATAGTTTGCATAGTAGCTAATGTCGGATTTAATGTGGCCTTGGTTATGTTTTCCCTTACATGACACACAAAATCTACATTCATGATCTTAACAGTGACATCATTTTCATTGGTACAATTTACTTTGACGGCTGTTGTTGACACAACATCCCCCACAGGAAGGCTTGCTCTAAGAGCATCCAATGCTTGGTTTATTATGATATTGTTTGCCATCATTTTATATTATTTGTTCAATATATCAGTTGTGTTCAATTTGATTGAACACTGCAAAGATAATGAACAAAACTTAAACGAACGAACTTTTTGTTCAATATTTCATCTTGTTCAATACTATTTAACATAGTGCGAAGATTGAACAGAGATATTTTCAGAAATACAATTCCCGAAAAGTGACACAAATGACAAAAAACGGGAATGCCCGAACTGTATATGTCGGTTCAAATAAATCTCTATTATCAAAAAGTGGTAATTTTACCACTTTTCGTCACTAGAATATTCCCATACCCTTCATCCTCCCTTGTTTTTCCTTAGCAAATTTAGTTCAGCCCACCAGACTGTCAAGTACCGCCTTGCTATTGGCTGGTTATTTCCTTAGCAGCCTTCCGCCAATCAAAGATTTGGGTATTCCAATGAAATAATCACCCAATTCCTTGTCTTGTCTGCCTCCATGCCCGAACTCTTGATTGCACGTAAAATCAATTCCCTCGATGAAGTCGTAAAGGCTTCGAGAATAGGGAAGAAAAAGAAGTTTCACAATTTAATCCGAACAGATATGAACGATATGATTAACGAAAGAGACAAGGAGTTTGCCAATGAGTTTTCACGCTTCGTGAACGGCAAGATGTGTTCCGCATCCAAGGTGGGTGCAGAGTTTGCCAATGACCACCGCTTTCTTGTAAACGAGAAGTTCAAGGTGATGATGGCTTTCATGGAGCAGTTGGCAATAAACTATCAGAAGGGCTATTATGACCTTCGCAATGAATGGGCTTGCACTTTGGCACATGCAGCCATTGAAGCCTTGCGTGAGCAGCAGCTCTACTATCCATCTTCATCAGAGTATTCACCCAATAAATAATGCAGTTATGACAAGCAGATTGATTACACCACAGTTGGCGGAGCAGTTCAAGCAATATCCGCTTTATTCACAGGACGGCAAGAAGAAGGATGCCATTTGCCAATGCGTCTTCTTCATCGGCAAAGTCCGTTGGTATGTATTGGAAGGTCAGCCGGAAGGCAATGACTTCACGCTGTTCTCTATCGTTGTCGGTCTTGCCGATACAGAATATGGCTATGCTTCCATCAAGGAAATGGAAAGTATCAGCGTGGATGTCGGACATAACCTTCCCAAGATACCGATATTGCAGGACAAGAGCTTCAAGCCTTGCCCAATCGGAAACATTCCCGACGAGAGATTGCAGTCGTTTCTGTCTGACATATATGACAGGGAAGAAGTTTAAACCATTCATCAGCCGTAGGCTTCTTGCCTATGGCTGCTAAAAATCAAACTATATGATACAGCAAAAGATAACGGAGATAGCCGAAATATTAGGATGGAGCGTTGATTTCTCCGAGCCACAAAATGGCAAGACAGATGTAAACTTCGCCAAATATACTTCCTGTGGTCAAGATTTCAATTTCAGCGTGGAACTTGAAGACGATGATATGGAAGCCTTCATCGACAATATCCATGAGTATTATGAGAACTTTGATGTTGACGAGGAAGCGTACATTTGGATTGGCTCAGACGGTCACGGCAAAAATGGTGCACCTTACCACATTGCCGATATAGTCAAAGACATGGAGGAAGCCGAAGTAATGATGGCTGACCTTTACGAGGCATTCAAACAATATTATTCACAGTTAGAACTTCAAGCCGTATGACAATAGAACAATATCTTTACCGCTTATGTCGAAACATTCTCAAAGAGCGTTTCGACTGGCGCAAATACCTTACCACCCAAAGCTATTTCGGCAGAGACCTTTGCGTCACTCCGCTCCATGTCTCCTATGGACAAATCGGCTATACCATCCATTTCCCTTGTTCTCGTGACCCGATGCCCGAACTCGCATATGATTGGGAAATGAACGAACTCACCATCGATGAGGAAAATTGGCAGAAATGGCTTGCTGACGAAGATGAGGAAGATGATGACAGCGAAGATGCCACACCCGAATAATGAAAAAATCCAGGATGCTTACACATTGATATATATATATGTGCGCATCTTGGATTTTTGCTTTTTTGCTACAAATAGCCTTATTATCGGCGGAACACAGACCTTGCGACCTTTTCTTCTTCTGCCTCAGTTTGCTCACTATCATTTGATGATGCGGATTGCTTCATGTCCTTCGCATCCTTGTTTTCTTCCGATACTGAAGCTGCAACATCCTCACTCTGTTGTTCCTTCATTTCCAAAGACACTTCGTCTATTCTCTGCGTGAGAATAGACGTTGCCTTTTTCACATCCATCAAGGTGGTCTTGATGAAACTTGGCGACTCCTTCAGACTGCCGAGCCACGATTTCAGATAGGCGGCACTGTCTTCCTTCAGATTCTTGGTCATGCCATACTTCTGGCACACCAATGCACTGCCCAACTCTGCAACCAGTTCCTCACGTGCATATTCATCGGAACCGAAGCCCGACTGCGGTTTGAGACGGTTCAACTGATTTTCCGCTCCTGTCGAGTGAACCATCTCATGGAACGCTGTTCCATACCACGACTCACCATCCTTGAACTGTGACTTTTCAGGAATGGTTATCTGGTTGCGGGAAATGGAGTAGAACGCATTGTCCTGGTGTTCGATATTGATGGGACAAATCCATCTCTGCTCCTTGAACATCCGGTCAACAGCAGGAAACGAATACATGTCACCTTCCTTCACCAATGCCTTCTCTGGCTTGTTCTCTGCTTCCAACTTGGCATACAATTCAGGTCTTGCCGCCTTCAGATTGGTCTGTGCCACATTGAACACCTGGTACACATTCAACTTCGGATAGACATTATACTCCTTCTGCTCCTCAGCACTCATTCGCTTGTAGTCGTCATAGGGTATCTTTTCTTTTGTCTCCTTGTGTACAATGGTGAAACTTGTCAGCATCACGGGAAAACTCTTCTCTCCCTTATTGATGCCAACCTTGGGCAACGGCTCGCCATTGGCATCCACCATCTGCTTCTTGTTACCTTGCTTGTCGGTCTGATAGTTCAAACCCACTGCACGGTTAAAGGTGCAGAACACTGGCAACTCGTAGCCTTTCTTCTCGCAGAGCATGGTGAGCAACAAGGCATTCATGCCGTTATACTCTCTGCCAGACAGGTTCTTCGGCCAACTCAATGTACCTTCCGTAAACCAAGGCTTTTGCCATCCGTCCTTGCTTCCCAACGACTCGATTTTCTCTATCATCATGTTGGCGAAGGTGTCCAAGGCTCTGTCTTCAGCATTCTTTCCATCGCCATTATTCTGTGGACTCTTATTGTAATATGCCATACTTGCTAATTGTTAGGATGATACGGTTTCTTCTCCCACTGGTTCAACTCCGCCACCTTGCAGCCTAAGTTGAGTCTGTCGTTATACACCGAGATTTCCAACTCGCCCTTTGCCTCGATGGTGGCTTTCGACTGCAGCCATTCTTCCTTTTCTTCCGAGAACCGGACAAAGCGCACCCATGTAAAGGCAAATTCTTCTCCAATCTTCTCTGCACTGAAAGCAGAAAACATCAGGAAAGCCTTACCATTTTTGCCTTTCTTCATATCAATGTCCTTACCGACCTTGCCTTTGAATTCCATGTCGCCCACGATGCCATCCTTGCTTTCCGATACGGGAGACAGGTTCACTTCCGATACCTTCAAGTTGAAATACAGGTTGTCGTCTTTCTTCTTGAAGGTCAACACACCTTTCAACTCAATGCGGTTGCCCACGACAATACCTTCCGAATCGTCACCATCCATGATGCAACTGACAATCACGGTCTTGTTGATACCACTTTTGGCTGGCACCACCACATCCACGGAATATGTCGTAAAAGGCATTCCGTCCTTCCCATTGCGAACCACTGCAGCCTTGCTGACGGTTCCGCACACACTTACGTTACATTTAATCATAGCTCAAATACTTTTTTATTCGTTTTCAATCGACCAAGATGTGGAACCTCCAAGTATCTTACTTTCTTTGCATTGTCTGACTTTGACCTTCTTGCTGTTCCAGGACTTGCTCATAGTTTTGCGATGCCTGTTGCGTCAGCACGATAGTATTCACCATTCCAGCGATGCGCATTTTCTTGGCATCATTGCTCAGGTTGGTATCACCCAACACTTGCGACAATCTACAGAACTCCGCATTGGTCAGCTCTCTCGTCACTTTGGTAGTGCCATTGTCCGCTTGCAACACAGCCTTTCCATTGTCGCCAACGCTCAGCACGCACTCCTTCATAGTCGGCATCAACGGTTTCAAGTCCACCTGCCTCTTGCTTACAGCTTCTGAGATTTGCGCTTTTTGCTCTTCCTCGCTTTTACTGTCTATTTGCACAGCGAGGGCAAGCAGACTGCTATACATGGTAGTCACCAATCCCATTATCGGGTCTGCACTTGACAATCCTGTGCTTGCGTCCTCGGATGAAAGCAGTTTCTTCATCCAATCGTCAGGTGACAGACTCGTGTCCACTGCCGAACTATTTTCCTTGTATTTTGCCAACAGGTCATTGCCGTTATACAATGCTTGTTGCTTCAGATTGCCTTTCTGCGCTATCTCCGCCAAGTACGATGCAGGATCCACGTCCCTTGTCTTGCCGTCTGCCGATATGGTCTTCACCCCGAAATGCAGATGCTCACCTGTGGTTCGCGTTCCAGTATTGCCAGATACACCCAACTTCTGTCCTGCTTTTACCTCATCACCCACCTTCACGACGATACTGTCCAAGTGCATATAGGTGGTTTGCACCTTGCTTCCATCCGATCTTGCGTATTCCACTGTCACAGACTTGCCACCGCCAGTATTGGCATTGTGGTTCACAGCTACCACCTTGCCACCATTCTCGGTTGCCAACACATCATCATGCTTGGCTCTGATGTCAATGCCCTTGTGCATCTGCTGTTTGCTTTTGTCCATAGGGTCTTGACGCATACCGAATGGAGAAGTGACAAACAAGAACTCGTCCCTTTTCACAGGGAATGAGTATTTGTCGTTGGTTGTTTGAGATGCTGTTTGCTTCTTTTCGTCATTATTGGATGTCGATACCGAAGACGATACCGTTGCTGAAGTCCTTGCATTCTGTTCTACGCCGAACTTCTTGTCCTCTGCCCTCATTTCTTGCATCACCTGTTGGTCATACTTCTGTAATCCATTAATCTCGATAATCTTTTGCAAACTGGCAGCATATCCTCCATTGGTGGCATAACCGCCTCGCTCAATACCTTTTGTCCATCCCTTGTAGTCGTCGGGAGAGAGTTTGAAGCATTGGCTGTAGCGGCTGCTGTTCTTCAATATCTTGGAATGGTGTTCGTATGAGTCACCCACCGTGGCATACTTGCAGAACTTCTCATTCGGCTTGTCATCGGTATAGACAAGATAATCGCCACCGTTCTTCAGCCAACTTTTCGAAGCCTTCACGCCAAAATGGTTGTTGCCCAACTGCGACAGTTCACTCTGTCCATTACGGCTTTCTAAGATGCCTTGCGCCAAGGTGATGGAAGCAGGGATGCCATATCGCTTCATTTGTTCCATCGCCTCGGCAGCATATCTTTCTGCATATTGCTGATTCTTGCTCATGTCTTTATATCCTCATTATTATCGTTTCATACCGCCAGAACGCTGCTGTTCCTCAGTATTTTGCTCCTCTTGCTTCTGCTTGGGTGCCTCCAACTGGTCACAGATAGCCACTCGTTCTCCAACTCGGATAAGCTTGGGCAGATAGGTGTCCAAGGCATGATGTGGAAAGCCAGCCATGTAGGGACCTGCTTGGGTGTTTCTCTTTGTCAATGTAATCCCCAACACTTCCGCTCCTCGCTTGGCATCCTGTTCATACATCTCATAAAAATCACCTACACGAAACAGCAGCAAAGCATCTGGATGCTTGGCTTTCAACTCCTTCCATTGCTTCATGATGGGAGAGTCCTTGGTCTCTTCCTTCTGCTTACCCTTTGTTTCTTCCTTCTTTTCCACAGTAGCGTTATTATCTCTTTGAACAGTCGCATCCTTCTCTTCCCTAATATCTGTCTTTTCCTCAGAAGATGCTTGCTTATTCTCTTCCTCGTGATACTCTCGATGTCCTTCCTCATTCTTATCGGTGGAGACTTGCGTTTCTTGCTTCACCTCGGTTTCATCAACTTGCTTTTCAGATGCAGTCTGCTCTTGTGTCTGTCCTTTCTGCAGGATGTCAGCAAACAAGGTTGCTGCAAGATGTTTCTTATACTCGTTTTTGTCTTCGGCAATCCACATCCGTTGCCATTGGCTTGGCGATACCACACGAGGCTGCAACTTGTCTGCGCCATCAATGGTGGCTGCACACAGAATGACATCGTTCTTTGCCTTGAACACGTTCACTTTCTGTATGCGGTTCATGTCCACCTCGTTGTGCTGACCGCTGCCGAACAAGTCCACCTTCAGATCAGGCTTTGTCTCTGCCATCGCATAGTATTTCTGTGCCAGTTCCATTCTCAGACTGTCCATCGTGTCCTGCGCCTGTTTCAGCGTGGTGAAGAAGCGGTTTAAGTCCGCCTTGTCGGGATAGATGGAAAAAGCCTTCTGTCCTTCGGGCTTGATATACATCGCCCAACGCTTGTTGTCATCCTGCACCATCTGTATGCGGTCGAAGCCCACCTGCTTGCTCTGGCTCACGGCATCACTCACGTCTATCTTGGATATGTCTTCCAATTGCCAGTTCTTCAGTCTTGCAACGGTGATGTCCTTTCCTGCGAAATAACTGTCATCAGGATGGTAGCCTAATGCACCATCGGGATTGTAGAACTTGACAGACAGAAAACCTTCCTTCTGCAAGGCATGTTCAATGCGCTGCTTGCTCATACCCGACACTTCATTGTTCACTTCCAATGATGCTCCTGCTGGCAACACCACATCGGCACTCTTGTTTTCCTTGTCTCTTACAATCACCACAAACTTCTGCTCGCTGTCAGGATGCTTGGCTATCTCATCTGCCACAAAGTAGTGTTTGGGCATCTGCGCTTGCATCTCGGTGGTCTGCTGCTCGTTCTTCAAGGATGAATATTCTATTTTCTCGCCACGCTCTGCCTTGCGGATAACGTCCAAGGCATTGTTCACATCACTCTCTATGGCATCTATCAGACATGGATTTTCTTTCAGTTCACGGTTCCAGTAGTCCACCAGTCCCATATTCTCCTTGGAAATCTTGGCTGGCATACCCATTTTCATCATCTTGATGCCCGAAGCCAGTTCCACAACCAGTTTCTCTTGCTTCACGGCATCCTCCGATGGCGCAATGCCGTTTTTCATCACCATGCCTTCCCTTGCCAGTCGCTGTTGATGTCCTGTAGCACTCACCACTTGGCGCAGCATTTCCTGCACATAATCGCTATAATGCTCAAAGTTTTCTTGCTTTGGCATATACACAGCATCTTTTTCTGTGTCATAGTGTGCCACTCCGCTTCCGTCTTTGCGCACCGCCATCAGGTTTTCCTTCATCTTCTGGATGAAGTCATTTACTTGGCTACGCAATGCCTTGTCTTCATTCGCACCGACATTTTCCTTCACCACCTCTTCATATTTTTCTTTGTCTTTCAATAGCAACATGGTTTGGTCGATGTTGAACAGCACTCGTATCTCCCGATTATGGATGCCCTTGTACTGTGTCTGATCGGTAGCCGACAATTCCTGGTAGTCCTTTCTACTGATGATGTCCTCTGGATTATGTCGGTTCACATACTTGTTCCACGCATACCAGTTGAACGGCACACCTCTCTCATGCGCCATCACAGACTCGTCTCGCTTCTTGGCTTCGCTAAATAACGTGTAAAGATTTGTAGAAAATCCGTTCTTGTCGGAGTTCAATCCCATCACGAGGGCATTGAACGGACTCACTGCCGCTCCCTTTGGGTAAAACCGTGGATATTGCTTTCCTTGCTCATTCAGCCAGACACCCTTGTTGTCGGCTGCTTTCGACAGGGCCTCGGTAATCAGTGACACTTGACGCTCTGCCGCATTCTTCTCTTGTGGACTTTTCTCTTTCATTGTATGATTGTTTTACGTTTTCTTTTATTATCTTGAACGTTGAATAACTTCTCGCTGCTCTGCGTTTTCCATCGCCTCGTTTCTCACACTTCTCACTTCTTGCTCGCCATAGTTGTGTTCTGCCATCTGTCTCATCTGGTCACTCTTGGCAAGCACGGCATTGGCAAGGGTGTTGAGTGGTAAGGCTCCTGCTTGATATGCTCCAACCACATGCTCTGGCAGTTGGATGGTGTATGGCACTCGGTCGATGGTTGCCACCAAGCAATTGCCTTGCAGCACAGGGTTGGCTATTCGGGGATTCAACGGTTCGTCTGGATAGGACTTATATTGCACTGCTTGTGATGTTGTATTATCGTATGATACAGCATTTCCATCATTGCTTTCCCGTTTGTTTGCCAATGCTTCATGTCCAGCCTTGTTCAGCAGATTGGCACCGCCCATACCGATGAGCGTCATCTTCAGCAATGGATTTTTCACAAACATTCCTGCAAGAATGGCGGCTATCGGCATCATGTTGTCCTTCAAGCCTAATGATTGCGTCTTGCCAGTGAACAGTCCAACAAGGATGTCGGGCAACATGGCTATCACATAGCCGAGGTTATTGCCGATGTCGCTGAAACCATTCAGTCCGAAGTTCTTCAACAGCCCTTCCCAACCGTTGCTGTTATCATTTTCAGGTTGGTCTTGAAGTTCTTCCTCTGATTGCGCTTGCTGTTGTTCATCAGTTTCTGTTTGTTGCGCCTCTGCCTCTTTCTTTTCTTGGATGATGCGCTCTGCCTCTGCAACCTTGGCTGCGTCGTGCTTGGCTTTCTCTTCCAGATAGGCATCTTCCTTGCCGGGTGCCACTATCAGCGGTACATTCTTGTATTTCGGATCGTTCCGTTTCTCTTGCTCTTTTTGGAAAGGAAACTTAAAACTGTTGTCTGTCCATGCCATAGGCGTAAATGCTTTTTGTGGAATATGTATCTTATTATGGAGTTTGCTGTTGAGCGTCTTGAAATAGCCATTGTCGGTGGCATTCACTTTCTTGGCTTGTGAGCGAAAACCAGTGAAGGCATTGCCGTTTTGTCCGAACACACCCTTGCTGATGCTCAGTTCCATCACTTGCTCTTTCCGCTGTTCTGCGTTTCCCTTCTTGGAATCGAGGATATAGCCCAATGCCATGTCGCTCCCCACCAAAGTTGCCAATGACTTCCAACTACCGATACCGCCCATAGTCACGGCATCCACTACCGAGGCGGTAGCCCTTCCAGCAAACTTCTCCGTCTTGCTTGGCTTATAGGCTTTCTCGCCACGAGCTTCTATCTCTGCCGTCAATGGTGACTTCATCAGTTCTTCTTGCAGTCCCCAGATGCTGTTTTGTGCTGCCTTTCGCAAGATGTAGTCCATCGTTGACTTGGGTGTATTGTCCTTGACGAGCTTCCCAATCATCAGGTCTTCCATCCTTTGTGCAACGTATGCGTATGCCAAATCCTCGCCACAGGCTTTCGACAAAGCGTCATATTTGCTTCGTCCAATTTCCTTCACCACGGCATTGCGCCACTCGCCAGCAAGAAGAGCCAAATCCTTCACGATGTTTTTGTCCTTCCATATCTTCTGGTTGCACATCGCTAGATAGTCCTCCGTGGTTTTGCTGTTCCATTTGCCTGTTTGCTTTAGAACAAACTCGGTGTTGTCGGCATACGGATTGGCAGAAGCAAGCACTCCTGCCAAACTGCTCTGGTATCTGCCTCTTTCCTCCAGTTGCTTGTGAGTCAAGTCATCTCGCACCTGTTTCATCACAGGTGCCAGCTTGCCGTCAAAATATCCTTGAAGGCAATACTCCAGTTCGGCAAAGCGTGTAGGGTTCTTGATAGTACTCATTATAGCGTTACGTTTAGTTGACCTAATATCTGTTCTCTTGTCTGCTCGATGGCTTGGTGATACACTTCCATCTGTTTTGGAAAGTATTCCTCCAGCCAAGAGTCCTTCTCTATTCTGTCATGGATGAAGAGGATGGCTTGCTGCAGTTCTATCTCCACGGAGCATTCTCCTTCCTCTCGGTTATTGAACCACGCCTTTGTCCACCATCTCACTCCTGCACGGTCGGGATAGACGCTCACCAACCTTGGAATATCAAAGCTCTGCACATCGATGTCCAGTTCAGCAAGCGGGTCGATGATGCCACTCGTCCTTATGGCTTCGTCATGGAGTTTTTTTTTAGAACTTCGCTCAATGTGGACAGATAGATGCCATGCCGCAATGCCAGATAGTTCAAGAAATCCGCAATCAGCAAGTTCTGCACCTTGCAAGCCAAGGGCATAGCTCTCTGCCCGATGCCTAACGGATTGCTGATGGATGGCATAGCTTCATAGAAATAGTGTTTCGCCGCTGACAAGGTAAAGATGTTCCTTAGCGACTGCTCTGCATGTTGCGGTGTCACATACATACCTTTATACAGGTCTTCCATATACGATGGCATGAAGCGCAGCATCAATTCTTCTATCTCTTTCTGGTCTTTGTCATACTGTGTGGCTATATTCATGTCGTAGGTCTCAAACTCAGGAAAACCTGTCTTACCGGTCTGTTCCATTGCCTTCACATTGCCATATAGCATGGTCAGAAAATCAATCGGATTGATTTCCTTGCCGTCAAACTTCACCTCGAAATGCAGTCTGTCACCGCTCAATGCCACGATGTTTCCTGCCTTCACGGTTTGTCCGAAGTTCACGAACACGTTGGCAAGGTGGGCGTAGGTCACTTCATATTTGCCGTAGCGTACCACTTGGTAGATGCCGTGTGTCGCATCATTGCCAATGCCCGATACCGTTCCGCTTGCCAAGGCTGACAGCAGATAGTGATTTGCCTCAAAGTCCAATCCGTGATGGAAGAACACCATTCCTGTTACAGGATGCTTCTGTTTTCCATAGCCAAGTGTCAGTTCCACATCCTTGCCTCGCTCCTCAAAGGGCATGCAAAAGCCGCTTTTTGATTGCAGCATCATTTCTTCTGTATATCTCATGTTGTTGTCGTTTTTATGTTTATCGTTTCATGCCGCCACTGCGTGTGGTCGTTTCTGCTTCGTTCGCATTTCTTCCTTGACCGCCATCACCACTGACAATGTTCTTGATATTGGAATTGTTGCCGATGAGCATCATGCCGAGCATGGCTCCTGCTATCTTGCCAAGCCATCCGAAACGTCCGAAAGTGAGGAACGCTGCTGTTACCAGTCCTGCAAGGCTCAGTCCCGACACGTTTCCTTTCACTAAGTTCTTGAAGAAGTTGCCGAACATCTCCAGTCCGTTGCCTCCGAAGATGCCACGGAAGAAGTTGCTCATTCCGCTCCACTTGCTGTTGATGTCGCCCATGGCACCATTCACAGCATCCACAGCTTCTCCAGCCTTGTTCTTCAGTCCTTTCACGTCTTCCACAGCTTCGGATATTTTCTCCGTGGTGTCTTTTCCTACCACCACATCACTGGCTATCTCCACCATGCTCTTGTCGTTGACAAGGTTCTGCCATGCCACATATCCTGCTGCGCTGCCCACAGCGGCTGTTTTCATCGCACTTCCTGCGCCTTTTAGTGCTTGGGTGGGATGCACAGCCGTATTGCTTGCAGATTTCAGTCCTTGCTTGGCGACACTACCTGCACCTTTCAAGGCACTGCCGCCATACTTTGCTATCTTTGCCCATATACTCATAGTCGTATCTTTTTATTGTTATTTGATCTTTCCGTTTCGCTTCCATCTGTTCATGCAGTCCTTCACGATGGTTTTCTTGTCAGCCTTGTCGTGGCTACCTTCCTCTATCTCTGCCCAGATGTCCGCCATCGAGGTGTACTTCACCGCCTTGGTCAGCCGTTGCAGCTTTTTGTTCATTACCTTCAGCTTGGGGCGGATGCCGAAAACGATTTCCACTCGTTCTTTCTCGGTTATCTTGTTGCCTGACAAGCATACAAGCCTGATGTCATTTACTATCTCCACGCTGCCCATAATCAACTCCCGATAGATCTTGTTGCGCTTGGCTGACAGTGTCACAGCAAGGGCATTGCTCGGATGTTTATCCAGTTGTTTGGTGAATCCTCCCAAGTTATCCACCAGTCGGTCTATCTCGTGATAGAAGCCATATACCTGTGCAGCATACACCACGATGGAGCGGAACGAGTCCAAGTAGTTGTTGAACTCTCGTTGCAGATTGGTGGTTCCTTCCACTTCCTCTTTCAACCATATATGACCAGTGGTCTGCATCAGCATCACCTTCTCCTGGTTCTTCAACTCCTTTTCAGCCTTGTCTGTATATGCGTATATCATTCCTGCCAACACAGGGTCGTTCTGGGCTTGCACCTTGCAGACGGAAAGCAACATTATGCCAAAGCAAAATATCCATGTTCTCATACTCAAATGTTTTTATATTATTATGGTGTACTGACTTTGGCAGCTCTCTGCCACCGCCCCAATGCTTGCGTAGCAATCTCACCATTACTTCTGTCTATCATCCCTGCCGTGACATTGTTCCACACATCACTCATTGTATAGTAGCGGATGCTCAGATACAGTTTGTTGAGCTTCTTTTGGAAAGCAGATAGTTTGTCGTTTAATGCCCACAAGGTCTTGGAGCGGTCTGCTCCTGTCAGCATATTCTCTGTGCCACCATTCGCCACGGCATCGTTCAATAGATTGAAAACCGATACCAATTCCGTTGCCGTCTCGATATACAGGTTATTCATACTCATGCTTGCCACAATGCCCTGCGGATTATTGGCAATAGCTGTCTTCAACTTGGCGAGCGTGATGAAAATCTTCACGCCATCATCATACAGATGGGTACATGCTTTCAGCGAAGAGGCATAGCCGTTCACTGATTTCAAGTAGCTGTTGTATTTCTTCTCCCATTTGTGTATCTGGTTAAACTCAGCAGCCATTGTATTCTGCAACAACGCCGTCTTGGTCTGTCCGTTGATTTGCTTTTCAATCTCACTGTTGATAAGTTCATTGCCTTCTGCCAATGCCATCCATTCCAAGGGATTGGATGACACCAATTGTGCCTTGGCTTCCGATGCCGTTGCTATGCCGATAATTGCCATCAACCATATCTTACCTATTTGTAATCTCATAGATGCTCCTCCTGCGTTTGCTGGTTTCTACTCGTTCTCTGATAGTTGTTACCAAGTTTTCCTTCATCGGTACTCCGATAATGTCAAGCCTTGGTGTCGTTCTGTCTCCAGAATATATGCACACGGTTTTCAATCGGAATAGTTGCTGCATGAAAGTTTGACTTTCGTTGAAATCCACCACACGGTATAGTTCCTGATAATCTACTTCACGATGAAACACGCCATGCTCAAACACTAATTGTTCGTTACTGATGATGTACCGCATCCTGCATAGATAGACCATTCGATATGCCAAACATAGGGAAAGCAAGAGCGAGAGGACAAACACCAAAGTGGAGAGAACGGCATCATCAATACCTGCATATACAAAGCCTACGCTTATAAGCACAAGCAAGTGCAGCTCGTTGATGACGAACTGCATCCAATGGGGCTTGATGATGATGTTTCTATACCGATATGTCTGCTGCATAGTTCTCCTTTTTGATAATGACACCATGCTTCATCTGCGGAAGCCCGATGTCTGTTCCTCTTTTTCCTCCTGTTTGGCTTGCTCTTGTTGCCTCTCAGCCTCTTGCGCCTTGGCGAACTCGAAATAGTCGAAGTCTATCTCTCCTTGGTCTATCAACCGTTGGTCTCGTTTGCCAAGCAAGGCATCGTTCCAGTCTTTGTATTGTCCCAAAGGATGAAAGGCTTGCACCGTGAAGTCTGTAAATCCCATTTCCTTAGCGATTGCTTTGAAGTTCTTCACAAAGCCACGTCCTGCCTCGTCTTTGTCAAAGCCCAAATAATGGTTCGCTTTTCGGGTCTCTTCCAGCATTCCCTTTATTTGCCCCTTTGTCGGTGTACCTCCGGTCGAGACATACACGTTCTTCACTGGATTGATTTGGTACTCTGCCATAGCATCGTAGGCACTCTCGAACCATAGAATATTTGTGGCTTCTTTCAATGGCTTACCGGTCAGGTTGGCTATCCACAATCCTTCACTGCTGTTGCTTCCTTCCGCCTTGCCCTTGTATGCCTTGCCGTCCTCTCGTCTCGGTCTGCCTCGCTCTTCCAATCCAACGATGCTGTCCGGCTTGGACGGCAAGGATAGTGGAAAGGCGAGATTGGCAAAGCTCAATCCGTCATTTCGACGCTTGGTCGCCAAGAAGAAATGCTTGTGAAAGGCGAACTGGGTCCCCATGTTGATGCCTCTTTCCTTGAAATAAGGATAGTGTTTCCGTTGGGTGTCCTTTTCCCTTGGGTTGAAACGCAAGATGTCATAGTCTGACAGGTTGAAGGGCTTGGCTTCTCGCTTGGGTTCTGCCACTCTGCTTTCACGCACATCAATGGGATTATTCAACAGTCTGTTGCATACCACATTCACCAGTCTGTCCAATGACATCCCTGGCTTATAGTCGTCAAACAGTGTCGGATGCTCCTTGATGAAACCTATCACGTTGTAGTTCTTCTGCTCTGGTGGCTGAAAACAGCACTTGCCATTGCCTGTGACAATAAACTTGTCGCCTCTCACTCGCTGTCCATAACTGTCCACCTTTACATACGACGGATAGCGCAAGCCATCTCGTTTGTTCAACTGATAGCCTGCGTCCACCAGCAGCTCCTGTATGTTCAGACGCTGTAAGAAATCATTATATGTCAGTTCGTTGTTTGCCATAAGCGTATTCCGTTATAGTCCTTTCCCAATGTGAGGATGCAATACTTCTTGGTTCATGGCAGCCTCAAAGTTTCTCGCCGCCACATCCATTGGCGTATCTACTCCTGGCTTGAAGTAGGGACGAGGTGGCGCAGGTGCTGCACCATGATGGTGGTCAACTATCACTACAGGTGCGCCATGTGGACGATGTAGCTCACTGCCTACTTCGGCAGCAACACCCAATCCTGCTAACAGTGCAGCTCCAATCTTGGTTCCCAAACTGGTGCGGTCTTTCATATCAACCTCACCGAATATCTTGGAAAAAAGTTTCATGCGATGGTAGTCATCCACTGCCATGAACTTGTCATACTGCTTCTGCGTTATCTCGTGGCTTACTCGCTCACCGTTGATGATGGCTGTCATGCGGAATTTGCCTTCTTGCTCCGCTGGCTCCACTCGTATCTCACCAACAGTTACTTCTCTGCCATGCATGACTTCACGGAACCACCCCTTGCTCTCGTCCAAGTCCTGCCCATCCACAATACCTACTTTATTGTTCATAGGTTCTTGCTGCACTTGCAGTGGCTCAACGGTAGATTGCAACTGCATCCTGCCGTCCAACTCCTGTTGCACCTCTGGACGCAAACCGATATGGATGCGCTCCTTGCTGTTGAGCATATCCATCGTTATCTTGTCGGTGAAATCGTCCTTGATGACATTATTCAATATATCCAGTCGTTTGGCTACAGATACTTGCTTGACAGAATTGTTGGTCAATGCCTTCAATTCATCGTCGGTCAAGTCATACACCATATCACTTTTGGTGCTTTCTGATTGGATGGTGAGTGTCTTTGCCTTCTCATCGATGATGATACCGTGTGAAGACAGGCATTCCTGCCATTGATCGTTGGAGAAATATACAGGTGAGCTTATCAGTTCCTTGTAGGGTTTGGCTGGCTCTTTGCTTCTTGGACGTGTCTCTACAGGTGTCATCACGGCTTGCAGGTTTTGTAATACATCTGCTTGTGATGCTACTTGTTGCTGTCCTTTATAGTAAAAGCCATAGCCTCCAGAGGTTAGCTCTCCTGGTTTCAGCCTTCTGTCTGGTCTTTCCGCTACCATTGGTGCTCCTGCATAGAACATCTGTCCTCCGACTCTGCGTAGATGATAGCCGTCCTGCATTCTCGGTGTCCAACCTAAAAACTCTGGACTCCATCCTAACCGTCCGTATTCTCCAGTACCAATCCTATATCCATGCAGTCCCATAGCCACTCTTCCATTGGCATTTCTTGCATGGGCAAGGTTTCTCGGCATATAGAAGTCTTTGCCGATGATGCTGGTAAAGACATTGTACGCCTTCTTGTTGGCAGAGTTGGTTCCCCAATCGGTCAATGCCAACATCTGTTTCTCGGTGAGGTTATAGGTCAGCAGTGGGGAGTCATGTCCCTGTACCACTAACTGATAACCGTCACCGTTGGCTATGATATGGGCTTGCATGCCATTGCGCATCAAGATGTCACGCATCTCTGGCTGCAAGTCCATCTGTCTTGGATTCAAGTTCTTTCTTATCGCCATAGCATGATTGTATTAAGCGTTCTCTTTTTCCATTCCTTGCTCTAACAGTTCGTCTTTGTACTTCACAAACTGTTCCGCACTCTCGTTGCCGATGCACAGGGCGTGTTCCTTGCAGTATTCCTCATACTCGTTCTGCCATTCCTCACTGAAATGGTTCACATAATCAAGCCAACCATATTCGCCGCTCTGCATCTTCTCTACGAGAATGTCTTCTGTATAATAAGGTCCTTTTCTCATTTCTTCCCTAAGTTTGATGTTTCACTTTACTTTCTTGCAACGACAGAAGCATGTCTTCCTGCTGCTTTTTTCTGCTCATTCCACAGTTCTTCGGTATATTCCTCCTCTGGAACATAGTCAAGATTACCGTCATCATCCATTACCCAACAGCCATAGATGCCGAAGGTGTATTTGTCCCACTCTCGCTTGCCCTCCTTGCGCCACTGTTCACCATCACCGTTGGCGAAGCGGATGCCAGTATCACTCTTCAGGTCGATGCCTACGGTCACAGGCTCGTCTTCTACGGCAAATGTCAGTGCCTCGCCATTTTGGATGCTCTTTAGTTCTGTTCCTCCAAGACAGAGTTCGTCAGATAGCACCTGCAAGTTTCTACCAATCACTGGTGTCGGCACTGCCATAACCTGATTGGTCTCTCTGTCAATCTGTACAAAAGCCTTGACATGTGTGCCATCTGGTATATCCACATCTGCCACCACAGCCTTGCCCTGCTTCAACAGTTCCTGCTGCTCCTTGGTGAATTTGTCCAATGGGGCATACTTCAACACAGGATAGAACATCACATCCACGTTTCCATCTGCCATTCTTACCAAGGCGAATCGGGTTCTGCTCTTGATACTGTAACCCTCGTTTACTTCCATGCTCACAGGCAATACTGGCGATGGACGACCATTGCTGATGTCATCCAAGGCATGCATCGGCAGGTCTTCTATCATCTCATGGGTAAGACCGAACTTTGCAAGTGTCTGATACGGCACTTCGCTTTCTTCAAATGAGTTTCTTTTCATATTCTGATTATATTTTGAATGATACTTTGCATATAGCCATGCAAAGATAGCCCAAGAGTAATGAATACAAGAAAGCCTACGTTCTTCTGCCCAATCTTTTCCATTTTATTATGATTATATCATCATTTCATACTCTCAATCATACTTTAATCTTATTTTATGTTATACTTTTACTGCATCGTGTATCACTCTTGATTTCTTTCCCTAACTTTGCACTATGAATAGGAAAATAATGGCATTATGGGCAATAAGTTGTCTGGCGGTATCGAGTGCGAAGGCGCAGTTCAATACCGTCAGCGATAACGCATGCCGTTACAAAGTCAAGAAAGTGGAGGAGATGTTTCTGCCTCCTGCAAATAATCAGGTAGATTTCGTCACGGCAAATCTGCCACAACAGGAAACAGATTCTGTGGATAACAAACAAAAACAGTGGACAAGTAGCTATCCAAGCTTCACTTATCCACTGAAATCAATCAAAGTCACCAGTCCTTATGGCTATCGTCGTGACCCTTTTACAGGTAAACTATCATGGCACAACGGTTTGGATCTTCGTGCGAAGAACGAACCTGCCTATGCTATGATGGATGGTATTGTCGAAAAGGTAGGGTATGACAATCGTTCTGGTAACTATGTTACATTGCGGCATGGCAATTACCACGTCAGCTATTGTCATTTGTCTTCTATCATAGTTCGTAAAGGAGAATATGTTTATCCCGGTATCATTGTTGGAGTCACTGGCAATACCGGTCGTAGTACTGGCAGTCATCTCCACCTTACATGCAAAAAGGGTGGCAGGAGTATCAATCCTACCATCCTTTTGAAAATTATTGAGAGTATATAACTTTTAAGAACGAAAAAACTTTTTTATCATTGTTGTACAATAAACCACGTATATATATGTGATAGATGGTATTTATTTTATGTAATCCATATAAATATGTAGTGCAGAAAAATTTTCTGTAGAAAGTAAAGACAGCAAAGAAAATAGTATGGTTAAAATAATTCCTATCATTGATAGGGTTAATGATTGTGTGTTGCGGTTGTTCTCTTCAGTTAACTTATTTTTTGTGATTATTATAGAATCTGCAATAATCGAGAGATGGCGAATAACAGCCTCTTGCTTTGATACGTCTAATTTTTTGGAAGAATTATGTAAAAACATGAGGGAATCTCGTTCCTTTCCTGTAACATTCATAAGATACTCAACGTCCTTTTCTTCTTCCAATATGGGCTTGACAATAGAGTAAACCTTTTGGCAACGCTCTTTTATTATCTGAGACAAATCTTGATTGTTTATTGATTCTATGCACACTTCGCAAATAACATTCAATAAATCTATAAATGTGTCTTTTTTACTTGTATAGTTTGTATAGAATCTGAATAAATCATTTCTTGTATTGTATCGTCCTTGATAGATGGCGATTATTAAATTTTGAGGTTTGTCTAATTCTTTATTCTGTGTTTTTTCATTCGAGTTTTTCGATGAAAAAGGAAATATATAGATGAAACATATGATGAAAGAAACAAAAATCGCAAGCCCAAATGCATTTATATAGGAAATCACATTAGGTTTTGTTCTTGCTAGTGTTGTGTATAAAAATAAAAACAACATTGAAATTAATATTGTTATACAAGATCTTACTATATTAGGCTGAGTATTAAAACACCAGGTTATCATAACGGAAAATATAAAAATGCCAATCCACGAACAAACAGTATATCCCAATAGAAATAAATTTACTATTCCCAATGTTTGTAAAACTGTAAATACAACAAAAGCAGCAAATGCGATAATTATCGCATTTGCAAGTGTTATGGTTCTTTCTTTTTTTATTTTATTTAATATATCGAATTTCGGTAACAGCATGGTATGTCCTTAATTTTTTTCGTATATTATTAGCTAGGGTGTCCAGTTCTACGTTCCTAAAAACGTAGTATCAAACGCCCTTGTCATTGTTAATATAACGTTCTAATATTTAACGCTTTAGCAAGCAAAATAGTTCTTTGAAAATTTGTATAAGTCGTTAGTTTTTAGTAACTTAGTAGCATAATTAAGCAACTAAAAACAATGAAAAAGTTTGATTCAAAACCCAATAAAGAAACCTTAGAAGAGGAAGTTAAACGTCTTCGTAAAGAGAATGCCAAACTTAAATCTCAAAAAGAGGCCGACAAGGCTAAACTTGAAGAGGTAAGGAAGGAACTTAAAAAAAAAGACGTAAAGACCGTGACTGTGACCGAAGAACAAAAGAAATTGTTATCGACCCTATTCCCGGACATAGATTCTCTCTTCTGATTGTTCAACTTTGCGTATTGATTTACATTCGTACCAACTGCGGCCTTCGCACTGTAGTGAAGATTCTTGAGATTTTCAATGAAGCACTTGAAGGCAAATGTGGAAAGATACCATCTTATAATACCGTAGAGAACTGGATGAAGAAGTTAGGCCTATCTACTTATGAGAATGACAGCAAACCTACTGATAAGAAGTTTGCATGTATCATTGACGAAAGCATTATGGTTAATCGAGAGAAACTTCTTCTGATTCTAGGTATTCCTGCCAATCATCTCGGACGTCCCATTAAGCATGAAGACGTTACTGTTATCGGCATGAAATCCAGTGGTGGCTTTAAAGGGGATGACATCAAGCAAGAGATTGAAAAATCCATTGAAGGAATTGGGGCTAAGCCTGAATATATCATCAGCGACCAAGCTCATAATCTTACAAATGGAATTAAGCAATCAGGTTTGCTGCACCATATCGATATCAGTCATGCCATGGGCACATGCTTTAAGCATGCTTATGGCAAACAACCTGATTTTATGAACTTTACTGCACTTCTTGGGAAAATCAGATTGCAATATCAACTTACAGATAAAGCATATCTTTTACCTCCCAATATGCGTAGTATCGCCAGATTCATGAATTTCCATTCATGGGTTGATTGGGGCAACAAAATGCTTGAAAGTTTCGATAAACTCCCAGAGAAAATGCAGGAGGCGTATGCCTTCATTCTTGATTACAAGGAGCTATTGGTTGAATTGAAAGTCGCTGTATGTGCTGTAGAGTATATAGAAGCCGTCTGTAAAACAGAGGGATTCAATCTTGCGACCTGTAACAAGTGCAAGAAATATATCATGCAGCACGTCATCGGTAATGCAAACAACCGCAGAGCTATGCTTGGAATCGAGATTTTAGAGTACCTCAAGGAGCATGAAGCGAAGTTGAATGCTTCTTATGAATCACGCAACATCTCTTCTGATATCATTGAATCAACCTTTGGTGTATTCAAGCAAAAGAAGTCGCCAAACAAATTGTATGGCATTACTCCTTTTGTCCTGTTTATACCGTTACACGCAAAACTCGAGAACAAATCTGCTACTAAATCATTTAATTTCAAAGAGCGCTTATGTAATGTTAAACTAAAGGACATTGATGCTTTTGCAAAAGAGCATATGTCCATAAACTGGGTTACAGAACGTACCAAACAGCTCAGAAAAGTGAGCTAATTTAGGAACGTAAAACTGGACACCCTAATTATTAGCTCATTTTTTGTTTGCCTAAAATAATAAGGCTATTTCTGCAAGATAGTTATTTTCTTTACTTCTCCTAAACATCCAACCTCTATCTCGCCAATTCTTTTTTGGGAGGTATTATTTTTTGTAGACTCTACGACAATCTCATCATAATTATTTCTTGAAACGATTACCCATTTAGGAAATGCAAGCAATTCCCAATCTCTATTACAAGTTATTTTTACTTTTTTATATTCACCACCTTTACTTTTAAATGAAAGGAACTTATCACTTAAAGATATTGTAGTACAAATTGTATTAGGCAATGATGAAAGTGAATCGTTAAGTGCCTCAGATTTCTTGCACAAATCTACTATAGACGACCATTCTGGTATCATTTTCTTTATTTCAGAAATTAATTTTTTGAAGTCTCCTATAATATTAGTTCTTTTATTATAACACTCTACAGACGTTGATAATTTATCACCGCAATACAAACGAAGTATAGTGTTTTCATCTGTTAAATCATAATTATAAGGTTCTACTTTTTTTAGCCTGTAATTATTGACAGTTTCCTTTAGCTTTTCAAATGAAGATTCATGATATTCGAAAGTACTTCTATATAGAATGGTATCTATATTATAGACTTTTATCTCTATCGTTTTTTTTGTAAATATAATCATATAAGATTGAGATATCGAATTGTCTATAATTTCCAAAGTAAGTTTTGTAGTAGATGAATCACATTTTACGGAATCAACGGCTGGAGCATTATTGTGATTCTGCAGATGAGTCCTTGCTACATCAAGTATCTGGTTACGATTCAATTTGTTTTGTCCCAAACAGTTAATAGACATAATAAAGCAATATACAAGTACTAACCATTTGATTCTTTTGCGATATTTCATATATAGCTGTGTCATTATTTAAGATAATTTATACTAGTTGGTTGTATTTATCCTCCAACATATATAACATCATATGAATCATTCCATATTTCTTTAATAAAATTATTTATATCAGAAGAATTAATTTGATATTTTTGCATAGGAGTTTTTGCATTAGCCAGTTTGCACATGACGCATAAGTATTCACCACCTCCATATTCAAAAGCTATAATACGGTAACCTTCGTCCCATTTTATTTTGATTTTTTCTTTTATTCCAATTGCTGGACGTTGGTTCAACGATTGCTTCAACAGACCTTCGGTTTCCATATACTTTTTAAGTAATTCCACTTGCTGTTCTTGTAGCGGAACAAGCCTTCTTTTCCGTCCCTTGCCAAATAATGACACATAATATGGCTTAACCAAATGCAGGTCTGTCGGTGTCAGATCTATGAGTTCCTGAACTCTGGCTCCACTGTCATACAGTAACGCTATCAAGGCAAGATCACGAAGTCCGTTTCTCGTATTTACTGGTATTAACGACAACAATAGTCTTATTCCGTCAATAGACAGATAACTTACTGACTGCTTTTCGCAATGTTTCGATTTTATAGATAATATGGATTGCCATTGGTCCAAATGGAAGATGTCAGTATACAGCATATACTTACAAAAAGTATGGAATGCAGCGAGCTTTTGATTGCGTGTTGATGTACCGCATCCTTTGTTTTCTTCCGTCCAATGTAAAAAATCCGAAACATTGTTTCGTGTCAGATGTTCCAGCGATATCCTGTCTGCCTTAATGCATCTTGTTTTTTCCATAAAATCTATGAATGACAAGAATGTATTTCCATATGCCCTTATGGTGTTATGGCTCAGACCTCGTTCTCCGGACAGATAACTTGTAAAAAAGCGAGTCAGATACTTTGCAAAATCATCTTTCATAGGCTACAGGATTATTGGGTAAAGCGGGGTATAAAAAACTTGTAATGGAACTTTCCAGTTTCAGTACATCCGGATACATCTCTTGTGTCAGCCGCACATAGGTTTCCGTATCGGACAGCTTCTTATGTCCAAGAAAAACGGAAAGAATAGGAAGCGTACAATATATATCCGCCCCGTTTCTTACTTGGTGCATCAACGAATGTACGGCAAATGTATGCCTTAGATCATGTACTCTGGGTCCTTTTTTAGCACAATGCGGAATACTGCATTTTCTTAATATAATTCTGAACCACGCATAAACCCTGCTCTGGTTCAGAGGCAATCCGGATGGAGAAATAAAAAATGGAGACTCCATGGCATTTACATGGGGTAAAGGCAGCCTGTTCCTCGCTTCCACATATTGGCTTAACATCTGGTGCAATGACGGATAGACAGGTATCAGGCGTTGGCGCTGGTTCTTGGTTTTCCTTATCGTGATCACTCTTTTCTCGAGATTTATATCTTGGTTCAACAATGACGTGGCTTCACTCACACGCATCCCTGTACCATACAGCAGGCGAAGAATGGCAGGTATAGAAAAAAGACGGCTGTCCATATTTCCGTGATCGCTGGCCACAAGAGAATCACACACTGTAAAAATGGAAAGCACTTGTTCGTGCGTGAAGATGTATGGTACATACGTATTGGCTTTGCTCTTTGGAATTCGAGGTACATAACAAGGAAAACCTATGTTATTCATATACTTTGCAAACTGTGCCAATATAGAATATTTGCTACAAATCGTTTTATAGCTGTTATTAATCAAAGTATGTCCCCATTTGTCTATCAGTACACTTGTGATAAAAGGAGTCCGTACCTTTTCTTCGATGAAGAACCGATCGAGTAACCCTAAAACACTTTCAAAATATTTCCTTGAAAAACCCAGAGCTTCTTTTGCATCCACAAACTTTTGCATATATGGAGCGAATACGCTCATAAATTTACATTTTTCCATAAAAGATACCTCCTTTCTGTTCGTAAAAAGCGGGATTGACAAGCGGTACGTCAAGGGCACATTTCATCAGGCTTGACAAATCTACCCTTAAATATTCCATTGTACTCAAGGAACTCTCGTGTCCCAATGATTCAGATATGACTGGCAGCGAAACACCGTTGGCAAGCAGTCTGCTGGCGAGAGAATGACGCATAGCATGAGGACCGAACTTACGTTTGGATATATCAACGCCTGATTCTCTCATAATTCTTGATATTACACCGTTTATTCCCCAACGGAACATTGGACGATAAGGTGGACGTGCCGATAAGAATATTTCCGAATGCCCGGAAATCGGTCTGCCATAACGCAGATAATTGACTATGGCTTCACCGACATCAGTAAGCAACGGAAGCTCTATCGATTTTTTTGTTTTGTATTGGATGAATGCAATGACATTGTGATCCCAATCCAAATGGTTAAACTCCAATCTGCAAATATCCGAAGCGCGTAAACCGAGCCGTGTGGCAAGAAGCAATATTGCATAATCACGTTTCCCTACCGGACCTGATTGTTCAACCGACGACTCTATTTGTTTGACTTCTTCGGCACTATATATGGAAGGCAGTTTTTCCCGTTTGGGATAACGGTTGCGAGAAAGAACATATTCAAAATCTGTCTGAATATATTCTTTACCTGCCAGGAATCGGAGAAACAGCCGTATAGAAGAATATCTGTCCCTGGCGTTTCTACTCGTACTCAGAAAGGTCACGATTTCATCTTCTCCAATATCGCAAAGTTTTGATTTTGACTTGGTTTCCAAAAATTCAATAAAATAACTCAAATTACGGCGATGTTTTAAAACCGTAATATCATTACGCCGACTATTTACCAGCTCTTCCAGAAAAAGATGTGCAGCTTCTCCAATCTCTCCGGGCAAAGGATGTTCTTCTATTGGTACTATCCTTTTTGGAATAATACCTGTATCCAAATAAGCGGAAAGGATATGCACACTACGGGTAAGTACCCGCTTGGAGAATGGGGTTAAATTCGAAAGAATTGATTTTAGGTAACATTCTCCGGCTTCAGTCGAGTAGAACACGATGTCTTTTTCCTGTAGATAAGGCAACAGGTATTCCGACCATTTCTTCTGGTGTAAAGTAATGCAGGCTTCCGAATACCCAAGAAACCGCAAGTGTTCTGTACATTCTTGTATCAGAACATGAATGTTTTTCTTTTTGTTGTTGGACATATTTATTGATTTTAACGGGTGGTTTGTTCCAGCCCTATGCGAAATTACCATTATATTATCCAAACAACATTATCAAAAGTAATATTGAAAATCAATTTATTGGAAATTAAGATGAGAATTTCCAATCACATGCCCACGAGATAAAAAAGGGACCGCAGCAAAACATAAATCAAGCCCGCTTCAGTTTCCTATATTGGCAAATGTTGCCAAAATCCCGTATATTTGTGGGAAAACAGGCTCTAACGCCTAATTAAATTAAAAGCTTATGAAAACTGTAGCAGGGCTTGATGTGCACAAAGATAGTGTATATCTCTGTATTTTGCGAGAAAACGGGGAGAAAATAGAACGCGTATACGGCGTTTTGACTCCACAACTCGATTCCATGCGCGATTTTATGGCAGAAAACGAAGTCAGCGAAGTCGCAATGGAAAGCACAAGTGTGTATTGGATTCCCATCTGGCGCGTACTTGTTGATTCATTTGAACTCAAGTTGGTTAATCCTTACTTTATTAAGCAACTTCCTGGGCGTAAAAGTGATGTCAAGGATGCTCAATGGATTGCGGAATGCGTCATGAAGGAACTAATTCGTGGAAGCTTTATTCCACCTCCTTTAATCCAACAACTCCGCTTGTACGACAGACGAATATTCGAGTTGAATGCGGAATTAGTAAGAAAGTATTCCAAGATTGATGCGATATTGCAGCGCTGTAATATTCGTTTGAGTAACTATGTGTCCAATACAGATTGCAAGAGTTACAAAAATGTTGTCAAGCGTATATCTGAAGGTGTAACTTCACCGCAAGAACTACTTATGCTCGTACACAAACGCATTATAAACAAGCATGGCGAGGATACGATACTGGCAGCACTTACAGGTGTCGTTTCCGAAGCTGAAATAGACATGCTTGCACAATATGTTGCAGAATCAGCCTTATTGGAGGATAACAAGAACAAATGCATTGAAAAAATGCGGGAAATCTGCAACAGGGAGTTTGAGGAACAGATGAAGAACCTTCAGACAATCCCAGGTGTAAGCGAGCGTTCCGCCCTGACAGTCCTTGCCGAGATAGGTCCAGACGTAAATGCGTTCCCGAGTGCCAAACATCTCGTCTCTTGGTGCGGTTTCAACCCAAGAAATGACGAAAGTAACAAGAAAATCAAATCGAACAAGATTACTCACGGGAACAGATTCATCAGAATTGCCAGTGTTCAATGCGCATGGGCTGCATCAAGAACGAAAGATTGTTACTTCTCTAAGTTTTACGCATTTCACACACAAGTGAGGAAGAAATTCAAGTTGAAAGTAGTGGTAGCTGTGGCCAGAAAAATACTTGTGTGCATTTGGCACATTCTGAAATTCAATGTTTCATACAAGGACTTTGAACCCCAAAAGTCTGTTGCTAAAGATTGTACTCAGCTTGCTTAGTGCAAGCTGTAACAATAAGTTTCCATTGCAAGGCTATTAAGTTTCTGGTAGTTCGACTCCGTCCTTGTAAATTAGCCAAAGCCTTGGATACTTGTGGATGCCCACGTATAGCTTCGAGCTAGAAGAGAAAAATACCTTTTTACATACGTGTCGTCTCTTCAATTTTGGAGAGACTGGATATTTGCGCTGTATAGAAAACGAATATTGGGATTTCGTGTGTTACTTAGGATACTCATAATCCTTTTTTAGAGAAAACTTATAGTTGTTATTGCTTTGGATAATCTTTTACTTTGGATAATCGCGCCCGCTGTCGCAAGCATTGATAATCTCGGTAACGTCGCTGCGGTGCATAAGGTCTTTGAGAATGGAAAACTGCTGCTCCTTGCCGCTGGCAACAATAAACTGCCACTCCTGCGGGACAATGGGAAGATCGTCGTACTTCCATTTACGGAATTGTTCATTGTAGGTCGCCGCGTCTGCAAGGCTAATCAAATGCCCGATACACCACGACACAAGGTAGCCGCCGCCCTCAAAATATCCGCTGCGCTTTTCATTCGCGCCCATAACGGCGGCAATCGCCGCCCCGACGCTCGGTTTTTCTGCAATTACAAGTTTCATAGATTATCGTCCTCCTGCTCGGTCTGTTCGGTTTCGACTACTTCCGTTTCCTCGTCGTCCTCGTCAAAATCAAGGTCGTCAAGGCTGCTGCTGCCTTTCGCCGCGTCCTTTTTGGGCTTCAAAATCTTAAAGTAGTAGAACGCGCCGCCGCCCGCTGCGGCAACAAGCAGCACGACAAGCAGAATACCCATGCCGCCGCCTTTTTCTTCTTCCGGCGGCTGCTCGGTTTCTTCCGGCTCCGGCTCGGCTTCCACACCCGCGCACTCGCTCATGTTGACGCTGCAAACCGGGCAAGCGGTGTTGACGCTTCCGGCAACGCATTTATCGGTGCAGCTACAAACGGGGGCTTCGGTCTGCCCGTCCTCCATAAGGGCGGTTAAATCCGCTTCGTCCACTTGGTTAAGGAAATGGACGGTATTTTCCCCGTCCTCGGCGCGGTCAATGATGATGTAAAAATAGTTGCCACTTTTGGTAACGACGGTGATAAACTGCTTGTCGCCGGACGCTTCACCCGTTATATCGTCCACAAGGGACATATTCCCGTCCGGGGTAAGGGGCTGCGGCTCATAGCCGCCCGTCGTTTCTTCCGGCTCGGTTTCCGGCGCGGGGGTTTCCTCGGTTACGGGGGTAGGCGTGTCGTCGCTTTCATCGCCACCGCCCGCATAAGCGGTAACAGAAAAGCCGCACATGATAACCAGTGCGGCAAGCAATACGGTAAACTTTCGGATTATCTTTTTATTCTTCATTGTCGTTGTCCTCCTGTTCGGCGGGGTAAGTGGCTTCCGGCTGCGGCAAGGTGATTTCGCCGCTGGCGTAAGCGGAGAGGAACGCGGCAAGCTGCGTCCCGTCAAGGTGTACCGCCTTTACCATTTGCACGATCTGCGCGTTTTCTTCCTCGACTTTCTGCGCTTCAAGGTCTTTCAGCTTCTTTTGCTGTTCAAGGATTTTTGCCCTCGTTTTCTCAATATCCCTTTCGATACGGTCAAGTTTCGTGTTCGCCATAGTCATTTACTCCTTTCCAAACTGTTCTTTCCATGAATAGCTGCGCCCCAATCCCTTAACGGTTTTAAGATAGGGCATAGCGTTTTCTTCCAAAGTCGCCGCCCGGTTAAATAGATCGGGATAGTGTTCTTTGAGATATAAAATCTCTTGTTTCTTCATGCTCGGACAAAAGAAACAGGACGATTTACCCGGCTGCGGCAATCCTGCCGCTTTGATTTCCCGGATACAATCGTCCCTGTTCCAGCCCCATTCTTCAATGAGGGGGTAGCGGTTATGATATTTTTTGTCGGCTTCGTTGTACTTGCGGGAATGTTCATACCGTTTCACTTCTCCCGCGTCATAGCCGATATAGCGGTTGACTTTCTCGCCGCGCTGCCATACTTCGCGGCAAGGCGCATAGTGGTTGCAAAACTTTTCCTGCGGTGCGATTTTGTGTTTCTGCGAACAACGCTTATGCCCGTAGGCAATCGACGGGAGCGTATGAGAGCGCAAGCACTCGGTTTCAAGAGATAGGCGGTTGCCGTAGCGGTCAACATACTGCACAACGGTAATCTGCGGCATACCGTGTTCCGCAAGCCATTGATTGATTATCTCGATAAATTGATAGGTATGCGGGTGTTCCGCGCCCGTATCGGCAAAGGTGATAAGGTCAATCGGGATTTTGTGCTTGTATAGGCCAATAAGTAAGGCGGCACTATTCGTGCCGCCGCCAAAAGATACAATATTCATTTTTCAACTCCTTTTAATTGTAATTTAACCGCCCGTAGGCGTAAAAGTGGGATTGCCAATAGCTGGTGTCCAGCTTTGAATACTGGATAGGGTCGCCACAATGCAGCATGACGGGGCTTCCGTCCCCGTCCTCGCCCACATGAATCCCCACATGGGAAACGCCGGGGGTGTCGTATGTACCCGTAAAGAACACCAAATCCCCCGGCTGCGGGTTAGAAACAGGGGTTGAGATGTTGTAAAGCCCTTGCGCCCCAAGTCTGCCCGTATTGTATAGGCCGCTGTTCGTCAACACATAACTCACAAAGCCGCTGCAATCAAAAGAGGTTTCCGGGGTGCTGCCGCCCCACACATAGGGAAAACCGACGTATTTATCTGCTTCCTCCATGAGCCGCGCAAACTTTTCATCGGAACCCAGCAGCGCGGCGGGTACTTCATAATCGGCGGGCGGGGTTTCATAGTATTTAGACACATAGCCGGATTGCGGGAAAAGGTCGGGTCTGTTTCCCAGCGACGACATATACATAGCGTACATGGATAGCTGTTCTTCGCCCATGATGTAAACGGGGACATGGGAGAGGTTGAAGTTTTCCAAATCCACATGAAGAATGTAATAGTTATAGGGGACTTCAACCGTATAGGGGTTGCCCTCGCTGTCCGTCCTTGTTTCGGTGCGGTAGCGTACCTGTACTTCTTCCTCGACCGTCAAGATATACTGTTTCTCAAAGAGCATTTCAAGGGTGCTTTGCACTTCATCGAGTGTAAACACGCCCTCATGCCACGCGGAAAGGATAGAAATTAGCACATAGGGGTCATGCTCGATCTCGTCCGCGTTTACCCGGTATTCGTCATAGCCGGGGTATTCGCTTTCGATATTGTCCAGCATATCTTGTAACTCGGCTTCCATAGCGGCATACGCGCTTTCCGCGCCCGTTATATCCGCGTCCTCGGAGAGATAGGACGACGCAATCAAGCCGCTGCCGCTGTTGCCGCCAAAGAGGGAGCAAGAGGACAGCCCGCCGAAAAGCAGCAGCACGATAAAGGCAATCCCGCCCACAATCAAGCAGCCTTTCCAATGCCGGACAACAAAGAACGTCGCCCGTTTGGTTTCCTGCGCGGTTTTCTTCGCCGCCTTTGCGGTGGCTTCAGCGGTTTTTTTCGCTTTGCCGCCCGCTTTCAGCGTTTTTGCATACTGCTTTTTAATGCGCTGCTTCTGCCAAAAACGGGAAATGGGGTTGGAGTGCGCAAGCGCGGGGTTATCGTGCAACGCCTTTTGATAGAGAAAATCTGCGTTTGCCTTTACCGCTTGTTTTTCCGCTGCCGCCGCTGCCCGGTAGGGTTTCAGCTTATGGCGGCGTATGCCGCCCTTAACTGCCCGCGCCGCCATGCCGCCCGCTTTCTCTCCGGCAAGTTCTACCCGGTGCCCGCTTTCCACACCGACGTTTTCTTTCTCTACCTCGTAGATTTTCCCATGTACGGTACTGTTTAACTCCTGTGCCGGACGGGATAAGGGGTTATGCCGCAACTTGCCGTTTGGGGGCTTATCCGTCTTTTCAAAGGAAAGGCGCGTCTTTGCCTTGCCTTTCGCTTCGTCAAAAACGCGCTCTTTCTTGATTTTGGTCTGCTTGGGGATAGCCGCCCGCGCTGCGTCTAAACAGTCTGCCGCCTTATCCGATTTCTTGATCGCTTTTTGAAGTTCCGGCGTTGCCCGTTCCGCTTCGGAAAACTGCAAGCGGGAAGAATGGGTTTTAGGCTGCGTCGCGTCAAGGGCTTTTTTCTCCGCGCCTTTTGCTGCGTGTCGCTCAATCTCTGCGCCGATATGCTGCACAACCTTTTCCGCTGCCACCCCTGCGGGGGCTGAATAGTTTTCTTCCTGCGGCCTTTCGCTGATACTGGACGTTTCGCCCGTCGTGAGGTTTTCCGCAACCGCACCGTCGCGGGTCATTTTTTGCGTTACCTTGTCGGGGGCTTTCAGTTCCTTGCTCAATCTTCATCACCTCCAATCCGCTGTTTTGCAAGTTCGCAATAGTCGGGGTTTAACTCAATGCCGATATAGCGGCGGTTAAGCCGTTTTGCTACCATGCCCGTCGTGCCGCTGCCGAAAAAGGGGTCAAGGAGTGCCGCTGCCGAAAAAGGGGTCAAGGACAATCCCGCCGATGGGACAGCCCGCCAAAATGCACGTTTCCGCAAGTTTCGGCGGGAACGCTGCGAAATGCCCGCCATGATAGCCGACATTGTTAATCTGCCAAACGTTGCGGCGGCTGCGGACGGGAGAAATCAACTCGTCGGCGTATGCGCCCTTTTCGCGGGGGCGGTTGATTTTCTGCGGTTGGTTTTGCCCCGGAACAGTAACGTTATACTTATTTCCTTTGCTAACTCCGCTTTTCAGCCGCCCCGCCGTTGTGGGGGCTATCGGCTCGGCTACTGCTTGCCAATCGTAATAATACTTCTTTGACTTGGTAAGCAGAAACACATATTCATAGCAGCGGGTCGGCCTGTCCCGCGTGCTTTCCGGCATGGGGTTTGTTTTGTGCCAAATGATAGAACTGCGCAAATACCAACCGTCGCCCCGCAAGGCGAGGGCTACAAGCCACGGAATACCAATTAAATCTTTGGGCTTGCAGCCGGGGGCGCGGTGGTTAAACGCCACTTGCTGCCCGTTCCTGCCTTTGGGGTATTTGGGGTCTTGGTGGTCGGCTTTGCTGCCTGTGCCGCAATAAGTGTCCGCGATATTCAGCCAACAAGTACCCTCCGGCGTAAGCACCCGCTTTACCTCATGGAATACCGCCGTAATACGGGAAACATATTCCTCCGGCGTTGCTTCCCGTCCGATCTGCCCGTCTGCGCCGTAGTCCCGCAAGGCATAGTAGGGTGGGGACGTTACGCAACAATCAACTGCATTTTCCGGCAAGGTTTGAAGCACCTGCAAGCTGTCGCCGCAATAGATTTTGTCCATTTCTATCCTCATGCCGACACCTCGCCGGGTTTGGTCGTCATTACACGATAGAGTTCCGTATCTTGCGGGAAACGGTCAATAAAGGGCAAAATCACGTTGCCATAGAAGATAAGCCCCTCGCCCGCGTCGGAATGGGTTACATAGGTCATTTGCTGCTGCGAAATGTTAAGCTGCTTTGCAAGGATTTCCCTGTCGCCCTGGGCTTGGTTGAGCATATACACAAAATCGCTGTTTTCAAAAATGTTCTCCACCTCGCGGGACGATAACAAATCTTTCACGTTTTGGGTGATACCTGTCGGAATACCGCCCCATTTTCTAAAACGCTTCCAAATCTCAACGCTGTACGCTGCGGTCTGTTCCTCTTTGAGCAGCAAATGAAACTCGTCGATATAGTACCGCGTCGCCTTGCCTTCGCTGCGGTTTATGGTAACTCTGTTCCAAACTTGATCTTGGACAATGAGCATACCGAGTTTTCGTAGCTGGGTGCCGAGTTCTTTAATATCAAAGCAGACAAGGCGGTTGTGAATGTCAACGTTTGTTTGGTGGTTAAACACGTTCAAACTGCCATTTACATAGAGTTCCAATGCCGACGCGATACGCTGCGCTTCCTTTTCCGGCTGCTTCTTGATTTCATTGTAGAGGTCGCCCAAAATCGGCATATTCTCCGGCTTCGGGTCTGCAAGGTAGCTGCGGTACACGCTGATAACGGCGCGGTCAATCAAAGTCTTTTCAACCGCTTCCAGCCCGTTTTTGCCGCCCATAATCAACTCGCAAAAGGAAAGGATAAAATCGCTCTTTAAGGCTATGGGCGTGTCGCCCTCGCTGTAATTGAGGTTTATATCCATCGGGTTAATGTACTGCGTGCTGTTCTGCGAAACCTTGATAACCTGCCCTTTCAGCCGTTCCACAAGGGGGTAATATTCCGCTTCCGGGTCGCAAATGATAATATCGTCTGCGGTAATGAGAAAAGCGTTGGTGATCTCGCGCTTTGCCGAAAAACTCTTGCCGCTGCCGGGTGTGCCGAGTATCAAGCCGTTAGGGTTCTTCAGCCTTTTCCTGTCGCACAAAATCATGTTATTCGATAATGCGTTTAAGCCGTAATACAACGCTTCGCCGCTTTGGAACAGCTCTTGTACCGTAAAGGGGACGAAAATGGCGGTGCTGGAAGTCGTCAAGCCCCGCTGGATTTGGATTAGGTTTTCGCCCAATGGGATAGAGGACATAAGCCCCTGTTCCTGCCGGTAGTCAAGGCGGGTGAGCATACAGTTGTATTTCTGTGCGATACTTGCGGCCTGAAATACGTCGTTGTCCAATTTCTGCTTTGTGTCTGCCACATTCAAAACTAACAGCGTAAGCAAAAACATTCGCTCGTTCCGGCTCTGCAAATCCCGCAAAAGGTTTTTCGCTTCGCCGCCGTAGGTGGCAAGGTCGGACGGAATTATATCCATATCGTAGCCGCTGCGGATTGCCTTTTTCTGTTCCTCGATTTTCATACGGTCAAGGTCGGTGATTTTCCGCTTGATCGTCTTGATCGCTTCGTTGTGGTCGATACTCTGAATGTGCAGATTGACGACAATCCCGTTTTCCGCTTCCATGAAGTCGGCAAGCATACGGTCTGAAAGTTCCGGCGCGGCAATCTGCAAAAAGGAAACCGCGCCAAACTTCCCGCCCATTTGAAACATTCGCCCGTCGCCAAAACGGAAAGAGGACGGGGCAATAAAGTCTTTGACGGAAAGGCCGCTTACGGGTAGCCATTCCCACGCAAAGTTGAAGCGTTCCCCGTCCGGGTGGAAAAGCCCATGCAGCACTTCAAGCCGCTGCTTCCCGTCCAATACCCGCGCCGCCGCGCCGATCACCTTAAAATGGTTGAGGGTGTCCGTTTCGATACGGGCAAGCCGCGCCCGCGCCGATTTAATATCTTTTGCTTCAATGGTAAAGGTGAGAAACTTTGTCTTGATAAGCCCGTTGTTGCCGCGTTCAAGCTGTGTTTGCAGCATTTCGGTGTATTCGGCTCTGATACTGTCAAAGTCGTCATTCTGTGGGGCAATCGTGATACTGCTCTTGAAATCCTCCTTGTTCGCATGGCGGCTGATTAAGGAAAGCTGCACACTGATAGAAGCGTCAAAAGAGTTATACATATCGCAAAGGGCTTCAAAAATGGCGGTCTTGTCGTCCGGCTGCGCAAGCTGATAGTTAATATCTTCAAACTCAATGCACTTGGAATACCGCCCGTTTGCAAGGCGGCAAATCCCGTCCTTATACATTCGTTCAAACGGTATGCTGTCCTGCGCCGTATGGGGCTTCCCGTCGCCCTTTGACTGCCGGATAAGCGCGTCGATCTGTTTCTTTTCCTGCCGCGTAAGTTTACGCTTTTTGTTTTGGGTCTTTCCCTTTTCCTTTGACAATCGCCCGTACCTCCTTATCTAATCGCTCCTGCCGCGCAAGGGCGGTATAAAAATTGTTGGTCTGATAAGGTCGCTCTTTGGGGCGAAGAAACTTCACTTCCACAAATTGCCGTATAATCACTTCCAGCGGTTGCCCGTTCTTCTCGTACATAGCGAGTAGGAACATGGGCAGCATGGCAAGCACCATGCACAAAGCCGCCGTTGTCGTTCCCGCGCTGTCCTTTGTCAAAAAGAATAGCGGTAGCCCGATAGCCACCGCCGCGCCGAAACAGAGTAATTGTCTTTTGGTAAGGTTGAACATTACCTTGCTCTTGATTTTGGTTAAATCCTTTGGGACGGTTACATACGCCATTTCAAACCTCCTTTCCGGCAAACCGTATGTCGCTTTTGATTTCATTTCCCCATACGTCCCAACCAGGGGTATGCTGCCTTGCAAACAGTTCAATACGCGGTAGGTCGCCCATAAGGGCAAGTATCTTTTCCCGCGTTATATCCGGCTTTTTGCTGTGCTGCTCAACAGGGGAAATAATAAATTGATGTACCTTGTTTGATTGTCGCTTCGGGTGTCCTTTGGTAGCAAGCAAGCAGATTTCCGCATTTCCTCGCGTCCAAAAGCCCAAGCCATAAAACCAAGTGGGCGATTTCCGATTTTGCTTTAACCATACAAAGGCAACGGATTTATAGGTAAATCCCCAAGCCTTGATTAACTGCAACGCTTCTTTAAGCTGCGGGAACGTCGCCCATAGGAATAAAATACAGTCCTTATCCGCAATTTCTTTGACGGGTAAAGCGCAAAGTTCCTCAATACTCATAGTGGGATAGTGCTTTTCCGCTGCGCCCTGTACCTTGCTTCTCGCGTATCTCCAAGGGGGATCGGCGTAAATGATTTTGTATTTCTTCATCTGCACCCCCTTAATGCGCGCTGAATACGGATTTTGCAAGGCTTCCCGTTTTGAAAAGCGTAAAACACAAGAGGACGGTATAGCCCATGCAAGACCAGATCGCGCCGGATATGTCATCGGTTGCTGCGATTGTCTGTATCAAAACCGCATAAATACCGACGCACACAAGAATTAGAAAAGCCTGAAAACCGAGGGCAAGCAAGGATTTTAAGTAGTTCTGTCCCATGCCGCCCCATTCACGATTTACCATTGTCGCAACGGGGATAGGGGCGATACTCGTTACAAGGTATATTTCAATCATGCGCCCGTACACCACCAGCATGATACAGATAGACAACGCTTTCATGGTAAGCCCCACAAAGAGTGATTGAAACCATAGCCCCAAAAGCCCGCCGACGCTCATAGCGTCCAGCTTTGCTTCTATATCGGTGATAACGGTTGCAATATCTATGCTTGTGTCGGATATGATAACGCCCGCGCTGTCGTTGACGACGCTCTGTGTAATGTCAAATACGCCCATGACGATGTTCCAAGTATTTGTTACCAGCAGCACCGCAACAAAGGTTTTGAAAATCCACTTGAAGAAAATCCAAGTGTCGAGATCGTGCAGATTGTTTTTCTCAATTACAAGCTGGATTAGTTCGTAGCACATGACAAAGGTAATGATAACGCCCGCAATCGGCACAATGACGTTTTCCGATAGGCTGCGTATCATATTGAATATGCCCGCGTTCCACCCGGCGGGGGTTGTGCCGACTTGCGTTGCGATTTCTCCAACCTCTGTATTTACGCTGTCGAACAGCCCGGAGAGATTAGAGAGTATTCCGTCTGTCAAAATGCCGCGAAACCAATCTTCAATCATCTGCCATATCAAAAGCTAATCCCTCCTTTCCCGCGCCCTCCCGCGTGAAGCGGGAGAGCGCGGCGGGTAGTGTTAGTTTGTGGCATTATCCAAACAGGCCGGAGAGCAGCGGGACAAGGGTAAGGCCGATAAGGGCAACGCCGCCGCCCGCCATCAACTGTTTCATGCCCTGCGACTTCGCGCCGGGGTTATCGTTGCCGTACCCCTCCATGAGGTTAATGCCGCCCCAAATGCCAAGTCCTGCGCCAAGCGCGATTACCAAAGTCTGCAATACGTCAACTGCGCTGTTGAAAAAATCCATATAAACCTCGCTTTCTGCCGCTAAAACGGCTCAAAAAATGTTGTTGGAAATAAAAATGCCGCCGTTTTTATTCGGCGGCTGCGTCCTCGTCGGACAAATCTATTTCGTATATGTCAAAGGGTTCGTCGGGCTTTACGATTGCCGGACGGGTGGACATATACCGTTCAACGTCAAAAGCGTTTTTCTTGTCGAAGTCGGAAAGGTATTTGTAGTTCGGGTGCTGCGTTATATCGTACTTATCGCTGAAAAAGGGGCGCACGCCGCGCAACTGCAAAATACATTTTCCTCCGTCCATAACTGCGATTTCGTCCTGTGTCATCAACTCCTTTCCCAATTTCTGATAATTGAGGCCATGAGAAACCTGCGTGCCGCGATTTTCGGAAGTGTTGAAACTGTCGATTGTTTCACGTCCCAAGTTCTCCGAAATATCCTTTGCATTTTTCCCGCGCCCTCCCAAAAACAAGGTGCTGTCGGCATTGTCAAGTATGATTTCTGCCGCGTCCTTGTAAATGGCTTTTAGCTGGCTCTGCGATTGCAGAATGATAGAAGCCGAGATTTCCCGGCTGCGGATTGTGGCAATCAATTTTTCAAACTGCGGGATTTGTCCAATGTTTGCAAACTCGTCTAACAGGCAGCGAACATGAACCGGCAGCTTGCCGCCGTATTCGTCGTCGGCCTTGTCGCACAAGAGATTAAATAACTGCGATTGCAGCATAGCGATAACAAAATTAAACGTGCTGTCCGTATCGCTCATAATCAAAAACAAAGCTGTTTTTCTGTCGCCTAACGTGTCAAGTTCTAATTCGTCGTAGGACATAAGATCGCGCAATTCCTTTATATCAAAAGGAGCGAGCCTCGCACCGCAAGAAATGAGGATTGATTTTGCGGTTTTGCCCGCCGCCAATTTATATTTTCGGTACTGCTTCACCGCGAAATGGTCGGGGTCGCGTTCTTCCAAGTCGGCAAACAGCAAATCGACGGGGCTTTGATATTCCTCGTCGTCCTCGCGGGCTTCGCTGGCGTTGATAAGTTCCAACAGGGTAATAAAGTTCATTTCCTCGGCGGGGGCTTCGTACCAGATGTAGCCCACCAACGCGCAATACAAAAGCCGTTCTGCCTTTACCCAAAAATCCTCCGCGCTTTTTTCTCCCTCACCTTTGGTATTCGCTATCAACGTATTTACCAGCTTCAAAATATCTTTCTCGCTGCGGATATACACAAAGGGGTTGTAGTGCATAGATTTTTTGAAGTTAATCGTATTCAGTACCTTAATGCGGTAGCCCGCCCGTTGCAGCAGCTTCCCGCACTCAATCAAAACCGTACCTTTCGGGTCGGTTAAGACGTAAGAGGAATGAAGCTGCATTAGATTAGGTTTGACAAAAAATCTTGTTTTTCCGCTGCCGCTGCCGCCGATCACGACGACGTTCTTATTTCTCGCGTACTTCGGCTGCTTCGGGCGGCTGTTCATGGTAAGCCGTTCCGTCTGCGTCAAAATGATGTTGTTTTGGAAATCCGGGTCTATGTAGGGCTTTATATCTTCGGCGTTTCCCCATCGGGCAGAGCCGTACTCCGCGCCCTTGCGGTATTTCTTCGCGTTTTTCCCTTTGACATAGACTATCAAGCGGATAATCACCGCACCGACAATGCCGACAAGCAAATCCAACGGGTAAACGCTCGGCAAGGCGTTTTCAAAGGCTGCGGAAAATCCTTGTGTGATATTCAGTATCTTTGCAGAAATATCCGCGCCGGGGGCAAGCCGCACCGCCTGTCCGACTTTATCAAAGAGATAGACAAAGAACACATAGGGGATATTCGGAAGTATCAGCTTTTTGTAGTTGATCTGCTTCATATCTCGCGCCCCCTGTCCATTTTCTTTACCTTGTCGCGGGCGGCGTTAAGCTGCTTCGCCTTGTCCTTTGCAGCGGCAAGGGCTTTGCGGATAGAGGGCTTTTTCTCCCGGTTCAGCTTCTTTGCGGAAAACTCTTGAAACGCTGCGGTCATAACGTCCGCGTCCCGGCCTTTGAAAAACACAAGGTAACGGGTCTGCTCGCCCTTAACCTTTTTTAGCGAAAAATCTATGTTGTATTTCTTCGCCGTACTCTCAAAGGCTTTAATATTGCTGTCGGTGATCTCGATGTTGGAAACACCCGCGTTCTGCTTCATAAGCTGCCGCATGGTCTGTTTCCCATGCGCGGGTTTGCTTTTCTGCTCCAAAAACTTTTGGATTGCTTTCTGTAACGCCTGTTCGGTAAGCCGCGCCGCGCCTTTTCCCACTTTGACGTATAGGGCAATCGTTTTTTGGGTTACTTCCTCCTGCAAGGTATCAACTCCTTTCCCGGTAAAGTGCGGCTATGCTCATTCGCCGCCGTATAAGTCGTGATTGACAAGGGCGGTATAGTAGCTGTCAATGGTACTCGGCGCGTTGAACAGCACCGCTTTTAGATACTGCTTGATGTTGCGCACTTTGGTTGTGTTCTCCCTCATGCAATCCAAAACAAACTCAATATGGCTGCTGTTCAGCTTCAAAAACTTGGATTTCACCAATTCGGCGGGGTAGTCGTCCCCGGCAATACGGATTGTCTTTCGGGCTGTGCAGACGGTTTCCAGCATAAGGTCAACAATCTCGTCCAAACGGTCTTTGTCAATTTTGCAGTTTTGAATGAGATGGTCGTATTCGATATTGTCCTTGATAATCTCCCTGTAAATCTCTACTGCGCTATTGCTTTTCGCTTCCGTTCTTTTCCTTTCCGGCGGCGTAGCCGCTTCGCCATGCGCAAAGGGCAAGGGGTTTAGGGAATGGAAAGGAATGGAATCGGTACTTGATAAATCAGTAATTGATTGTTCTTTACTTAATATATCTTTATTTAATTGCGTTGGATTTTCCAACGTAGGTTTTTCCTGCGTAGGTTTTTCCAACGTTGGATTATCCAATGTTGGATTTTCCAATGTAGGTAAATCCAATATAGGCGGCTGTCCGCCGCTGGTAGCTGCTTCCGGCTCTCGCGGCTGCGGCTGCTCGTATATGACGTAATCTGCGCCCCGCAAGCGTCCCTTTTCGTCGCGCTCCCGGCTGCGCACGATATATCCGGCTTTTTCGAGTTCCTTTACCGCTTCGCGGATTGCGTCGATCTTCTCCCGGTTGATATGGGATAAGCCCGCAAGGGTATAATCCCAATCTTCGGGCAGCGAAAGCATTTGCGACAACAAGCCCTTTGCCTTTAAGGACAATTCCTTGTTTCGCAAGTGGTGGTTGCTCATAACGGTATATCCCGTATTTCGCTCCACTCTGAAAACTGCCATATTTCCTCACTTCCTCTCTTGGTATGCGTGGACAATTAGAAAGCCGTTTTCGGCTGTTTTGGTATTGCAATATGCCCTTTGCCGTTTTCGCGTCTGCAAAGCCGCATGGCACAAGGGCTTTTGCCCGTCTATTTGTCCATGCTGGCGTGCGTTTTCCGCGTCCTTTTGCCGGGGCAATAGGGACACTCTTTGAAAACGCAAAACTCATATTTCCACCCGGGGCGGTAGAAACGGCAAGTGCCGCAATCTTCATCATCTCCGGCACAACCGGATTGATAGCGGTCAAATCCCGGCTTCTGCTGCATGAGCAATTCAAACGCCCGCTGCTTGCCCTTTGTGAAATACATTCCGGCTGCACCTCCTTTCCTGCGGGCATAAAAAAACGGCGTTACTTTCTCCCCCAAAGGGGTTAAGGTAACGCCGTTTGTGTGCGTATTCAGTTTTTAACACATTCCCTGTCTATCCGCTGTCCGCAAAACCATTGATTTTATTAGCTTTTTGCCGCTATCGCTATCACACCTCATTATTTGCTGGGGTTAGATAGCGATACTTTTTACATCTACCATGTTGCGGCGGTCATGGTTGACAACTTGCGTCGGCTCCTGCTCGGTATCAACCTGTCCGACAAAGCTATAATGGATTTCGATTTTCCGGGTGTTGGTTTCCCGGTCTAATTCATGTATCAAAATACGGTCGATAAACTCATGGACGTTTTCATAGGTCAATTCCTGTATGTCGCTGTATTTCCCGACAATCTGAATAAACCTTGATATATCCCTTTTTCGCTCGGTAACGGTTGCGATCTGCTGTTGTAACTCGTCTATCCTTGCGGCAAGGGATTTCTTTTCGTCCTCATAGCCGGAAGTTAGAAACACAAACCGTTCATCTGTCAGTCTGCCTAATGCGTTGTCCTCATACAGCTTGCGGAAAAGCGTGTCAAGTTCGGTCATACGCGCCTGTGCTTTGAAAAGTTCCTTTTGCTGCTGCGCTAATGCCTTTCTCGCTTCCATGTCGCCGTACTCGGTAGCTTTACAGATAAAGTCCTGTTCGTGTTCCTTAACATACCGCAAAACCCGCCGCATATCTTCCAGCACTAAATCAAGAAGTACGTTTTTGCGGATATAATGAGAGGTACACTCGCTGCCTGTCCTTGCCCTGTTGCGCCATGCGCCGCAAGAATAGGAAAACTTGCGCGGCTCGATATTTACGCCCTGTTGGTAATACATCTTATGTCTGCAACCAGCGCAAAACAGCAAGCCGGAAAAAATATCAATCTCCGCTGCTTTTGTCGGGCGGTGGCGGGTAGCAATCCGCTTTTGCGCAAGTTCAAAGGTTTCCTCGTCAACAAGCGGCTCATGGGTGTTTGGGAAGAAATAGCGTTGTTCTTCTTCGTTCTTCCGGGTCTTTTTCGACTTGTAGGATACCTTGTGAGTTTTCGCGGTTATGGTATGCCCTAAATATTCCTGCCTTGCTAATATGTCATAGAGCGTTTTGTCCGGCCAAGTATAGGGGGCGATCATTGCCCGCTGATACCGCGCCTGTCCTGTACGCTGATAGCGCAACGCTCCAATCGTCAAGACTTTGTTTTCCGCAAGCCATTTTTGGATTTCGCACATACGCACGCCGCTAACAAACATAGCGAAAACCTGTTTGACAATCGGCGCGGTTTCCGGGTCGGGTATAAGGTGGTGGCGGTTGTTCGGGTCTGGGATATAGCCGTATGGATATTCCCCGTTGACGCGCTCGCCTTTTTGCGCCTGTGCCTGTTTAACTGCGCGGATTTTCTTGCTTGTGTCGCGGGCGTAAAACTCGTTAAACCAGTTCCGCAAGGGGGTAAACTCGTTATCCTCCCGCGCTGTGTCAACTCCGTCGTTGATCGCGATATAGCGTACTCCGTTTTCGGGAAATACAATCTCTATGAGTTCGCCCGTTTTCAGATAGTTTCTGCCAAGACGGGAAAGGTCTTTGGTAATGACCGTCGCCACTCGTCCGGCTTCCACTTCCTGCAACATCGCTTGCAGCCCCTCGCGCTCAAAACTCACGCCGGAAAATCCGTCGTCCACAAAAAACTTTGTGTTCAAAAAATGGTGTTCGTCCGCATAGCGTTGAAGTATCATTTTTTGGTGCTGTATGCTTCCGCTTTCTCCGGCTTGCATATCCTCTTGACTTAAACGGCAGTAAAGGGCGGTGATTTTATTCGACTGTAACATTAGTCCTCCTTTCCGACAGCCGAATAAACAGGTATAATGTGTTGCTATCATTATACCATATCCCGCCGCCTAATGCACTACTCGGACGCTAAAAATCCCGGATTTCCGGGCTTTTTCTGCAAATCCTTTACAATGAGTTTCTCAATCTTTTTATGGATTGTATCGGTTGCCTTTTCACTCGGCAACGCTTGAACAAGATAGGTGATTTTCCCTATTTTGCGTTCGGTTGTAATTGTCTGTTTTTTATCCATTAGAAAAACCTCCTTTTCCTGTATGGATAAACTATATTCGTCAAAAGGCAAAAACGGGCGGTTGTTAGCTGCAACCTCACGGGAGTTTCACCCCGGCCCATGCTTATGGGTGCGCCGCGCAATACTTTGAGGGTGTTCAACGCGGGAGTATCATTGTGCCGCCTTGTATGTCGTCGCCCACAAGCTGCTAAACCTGTTTTACGGCGCGGTAGTTCTCGCTCGGCTTTTCCCCTATGGGGAAAAGCTGTCATGGCGTACCCGCCGACTGGCTCGGTACAGACGGAATGTACCCGTTTGCCTGTTATGCTGCGCACCAAAGGCCGCTTTCTTTGTCAAAGAACAATAGGCTTTGTCGGCCTGCAAAAGCACATCAACAGCGGATATGCTTTTGCGGAACGACAAATAGCCCATAACGGGAAGCGTGGAAAGGGGACACGCTCCCCGCATGGGCTAAAAGATTATCCTACATGAAAAGCAAGGGTGCGGGTAATAAGGCGCACTTGCAGCCTGTTACGCATTTCCTCGTCCACATAGGAATAGGTATTGCCCGCGTCGTCTTTCAGCGTGCGGGTACAAAGTTTCGCTATGTAACCCTCGTAGTGCTTCAAGATCGCGCACATGGCGGTTGTGTCGCCGTTTGCCGCTGCGGAAATGACAGGGAACGGCAACAGATTTTCAGACTTCCTAACGGTATTCATCATCTGCTTTTCCCTCCAAATACTGTTTGATTTTCGCAAGCGCGGATTTCCTGTGCCGGAAAACCGTCGTGCGTACAACATTCAGCAGTTCGCCAATTTCCGCGTCGCTCATATCCAAGAAGTAGGACAAAAGGATAATGTCGCGTTTCCTTTCTGGCAAAGCGTTAAGGGCTTCGGCAAGCAGTTCATTTTTGACGAGTACATCAAAGCCGGACACTTGAAAACGGAAATAATCGCTTTCGTATTCGTCCGTTGTGAAAAGCTGCGCGAGTTCGCTTTCGCTCAAATCCGAAAAAGTAACTTCGCGTGCTGCGCGTTTCGCAAGAGTGCGGCGGTGGCTTTTCGCTTCGCCGACCAAAGTTTTCTTTGCTAATGCGTCGTACTGATGTTGTATTCTTTCCTTGTCGGAAGAAGATAGCTCCATAGAGTTCACCTCCTTCCCGCGTGGAGTAGAGGACGGGAGTTAAGGGCTTGTCCTCTCTGCCCCTTTCGCTCCGTACCCGTTCGGGAGATGGCTCTTGAGTGCGCTTTTCAGAAAAAAGTTGAAAAAAGCAAAATGCGCCCGTCCGCAAGACGCGGACGGGCGCAAAGGAAATGTAAGCAGTAGCTAAATGTATTGACAGTTCACATTCATAGCCGGAATATCCCGCTTGCGGAGCATAGCTTTTTTTGACCGCAAAGCATTAGGCGGGTTACAGTAAATAAAAATGGACACGGCGATACCTCCCCGATACCGCCGTATCCTTAAAAAAGGGCGACTTTAATACACTACCCGCAATCCATTCTATAATAGGGAACAGCGGCTTTTGCGCAATATTAAATTAAAAAGCCGATAACACATAGTTTTTTTGACCTAATGCGTTATCGGCTCTGCGTCTATGCGTCTGGCACTTTTAATCATTTTTTTTTGAATTTATTATATGTGTTAGCTAACTGTCCACAAGCCGCGTTAATCTTTCTGCCATGAGAAACTCTTATAGTAACTTCAAGTCCTGCTTGCTCTAATTGATGTTTGAATGCAACTATTTCCCGTTTCTGTGGTGCTTTAATTCTTGAATTGCTTGTTGGGTTGTATTGTAACACGTTAATCGGCGCACCCGACAAACCCTGTGGAGTAGGCCGTGCAGATGCTAACCCAAAACTGTTGCTAAACGATACATGAAGAATGGTATGTCTATGACTCCTTTTACTTGTGCACGAAAGCATTTGATCTTTGAGTTCAACGATTCAGCTGAAGCGTTAGTCTTACGTCCGTCAAAGTAGTTCAGGATTTCATCCTCATAGAATCTGATGGTATCGCGTACGGACTTGATTTCACGCAGAGTGCAGGAAGCCACTTTCTCATACCACCCCTTGAAATTCTGTTTGGCAGTCTCCTTTGTGAGTTTCTTGTTTCTGAATATGGCTCTAAGGGAGTTGATCAGATTGTATGCTTCTTCAAGTTTTGGGTAGAGTGCGAAAAGTATCTTCGCACGCTTTTTCTGCGTTGCGCTCCACTTCTCTCGGCTCATGGACAATTGCTTGCGACATCGTGTCTGTGCCTCTACAAGAGTCTCGCCATTTTCAAGCCTTTTGGGTTCAAAGCGAGTGTTCAGCCTCATAGGCTTTCTTCCGCGCTTGCTCTTCTTCCAGTTCTTCCCATGCCTTTTCCTCATTCGCTCGCGGTAAGCCTTTCTCTGCGCTGCCAGATTTTCGAGGTATTTGCGAAACTCTGCCTTCTGTCTGTTCGCCTCCTTTACGGCTTTTCGTTTCAGGCGCAGGCGTATCTCTTCGCAGCCCTCTCCACCGCGTTTTACGACATGGAAGCAGTCACGTATGACTGTGGCTTTAGGGAATGCCTCTCGGGCTATGACACGCATGCAATCTGAGAGATCCATCGTGATATTCTCAACCATTTCACGCTTATCTGCAGGTAGTTGCATGAGAACCTTCAGTACGTCAGCAGGATTCGTTCCCTTGACTACTGCTATGATTGCACCCTTGCGACCATGGGCATCCTTGTTGTGAACGATAGTGTACAGTTCGCCCTGGAGGGAGGTCTCGTCTATGCCTTGCTCCTTACCTACGTTTTGCGGAATAAGAATCCACTTGGATGCGTGATCCTTCTGCTCCCACGTCTCGAAGTTACTCAGGGCGTCCTTGTATCTTTTGGCAAACGTGGAGCTGTTAATCATGTACGTATAACCAATCTGACGAGCGGTTATCGTCTCAGAGTCCATTCGCCCTCTTTAAAAAAAGCGCGAAGTCCTTCGCGTATCGAGTGCCCTTATGCTTCAGTTCAAACTCCTTGTCAAGGTCAACACTTCTTGTTGTGCCATCCGGCATTGTCCAACGCCTTCTTCGTATGTGAAGTACCGCCTTCTTGTCTCGGGCTGGATAGTCAAGTAAACATGATTCTTCCCCAAAACCATTGCTCACGGAATCCTTCATGTCTGGTGTGCGATTGTCGCGCTCATCCAGATAGATGTGAAGCTCTGTTGTGTAAAGAACATCCTTGTCCAGAGTACGCTGTGTTGCAAAGTCTGTCACCTCGAAATATTTAAGAACTCCTTCGGGGAGGAAATATGAGGCGAGGCCCTCATACATATTTTTATTGCCATTCTGATTCATAGTGCAAAGGTACTACTTTTGGGCAATCATGTATCGTTTGGCAACTCAGTTTTTGGGTTAGCATCTGCACAGCCCTCCACAGGGTTTGTCGGGTGCGCCTTTTGGGCGCACCCGACAAACCCTGTGGAGTAGGCCGTGCAGATGCTAACCCAAAACTGTTGCTAAACGATACATGAAGAATGGTATGTCTATGACTCCTTTTACTTGTGCACGAAAGCATTTGATCTTTGAGTTCAACGATTCAGCTGAAGCGTTAGTCTTACGTCCGTCAAAGTAGTTCAGGATTTCATCCTCATAGAATCTGATGGTATCGCGTACGGACTTGATTTCACGCAGAGTGCAGGAAGCCACTTTCTCATACCACCCCTTGAAATTCTGTTTGGCAGTCTCCTTTGTGAGTTTCTTGTTTCTGAATATGGCTCTAAGGGAGTTGATCAGATTGTATGCTTCTTCAAGTTTTGGGTAGAGTGCGAAAAGTATCTTCGCACGCTTTTTCTGCGTTGCGCTCCACTTCTCTCGGCTCATGGACAATTGCTTGCGACATCGTGTCTGTGCCTCTACAAGAGTCTCGCCATTTTCAAGCCTTTTGGGTTCAAAGCGAGTGTTCAGCCTCATAGGCTTTCTTCCGCGCTTGCTCTTCTTCCAGTTCTTCCCATGCCTTTTCCTCATTCGCTCGCGGTAAGCCTTTCTCTGCGCTGCCAGATTTTCGAGGTATTTGCGAAACTCTGCCTTCTGTCTGTTCGCCTCCTTTACGGCTTTTCGTTTCAGGCGCAGGCGTATCTCTTCGCAGCCCTCTCCACCGCGTTTTACGACATGGAAGCAGTCACGTATGACTGTGGCTTTAGGGAATGCCTCTCGGGCTATGACACGCATGCAATCTGAGAGATCCATCGTGATATTCTCAACCATTTCACGCTTATCTGCAGGTAGTTGCATGAGAACCTTCAGTACGTCAGCAGGATTCGTTCCCTTGACTACTGCTATGATTGCACCCTTGCGACCATGGGCATCCTTGTTGTGAACGATAGTGTACAGTTCGCCCTGGAGGGAGGTCTCGTCTATGCCTTGCTCCTTACCTACGTTTTGCGGAATAAGAATCCACTTGGATGCGTGATCCTTCTGCTCCCACGTCTCGAAGTTACTCAGGGCGTCCTTGTATCTTTTGGCAAACGTGGAGCTGTTAATCATGTACGTATAACCAATCTGACGAGCGGTTATCGTCTCAGAGTCCATTCGCCCTCTTTAAAAAAAGCGCGAAGTCCTTCGCGTATCGAGTGCCCTTATGCTTCAGTTCAAACTCCTTGTCAAGGTCAACACTTCTTGTTGTGCCATCCGGCATTGTCCAACGCCTTCTTCGTATGTGAAGTACCGCCTTCTTGTCTCGGGCTGGATAGTCAAGTAAACATGATTCTTCCCCAAAACCATTGCTCACGGAATCCTTCATGTCTGGTGTGCGATTGTCGCGCTCATCCAGATAGATGTGAAGCTCTGTTGTGTAAAGAACATCCTTGTCCAGAGTACGCTGTGTTGCAAAGTCTGTCACCTCGAAATATTTAAGAACTCCTTCGGGGAGGAAATATGAGGCGAGGCCCTCATACATATTTTTATTGCCATTCTGATTCATAGTGCAAAGGTACTACTTTTGGGCAATCATGTATCGTTTGGCAACTCAGTTTTTGGGTTAGCATCTGCACAGCCCTCCACAGGGTTTGTCGGGTGCGCCTATTTTTGCTGTTTTATAATATCCCATGCTTTCTTTGCTTTATTGTAATCGTTTAGGACATTATTAAACAACTGGGTGTATTCTACTGAAGGTCTCTGTTCTATATTGGTATTATGACCATTATTATTTTGAGGAAGTTGGTTTATCACCCCAGAATTTATAGGAGAATTGTTTTGTGTTTGAGTTCCTTGATTTTGAGTTGTGTTATTTGAACTTCCTGTATTCGTTTGTCTTGCACCATGAGTTGTTGTTTGGTTTCGTCGATGATCTCTATTTCTTCCATTTTGGTGATTGTTGTTAGCCTGAGAACTGCTATGTGAGCTTGAAGAGTCATCATTGATATTGGTGTCACTTTCATCCGTTTCTTTGTTAGGAATTTCGACATTAAATTCAAAATTAGAATTCCCTTCAGTTTGTGTTTTTACAAAAGAAAAGTACAACACTATCCCTAAGACACATATAGAAACAATGCCGATAATATAGATGTAAGGAGACTTTAGAATTTTCGAACTGAGAGAATCCTTACTATTTACAATAGGAACTTTTTTGTCTCTATTCTTGCTCTGTTTTTTTACCACTCTCGGATATCCATCAGGTCTACCTTTTGCAGGTTTGCCTCCATCGGACACACATAATATATCTATAGTTACATTATCTGTCCAACCTGTAGCTTGTCCTTTTTCCCACAATGCTTCTAATGAATCTTTAGAAGAAGTACAGGTACTCTCAACAGTCTCGTTTATCTCAGAATCTGTGAGTAATCCACATAACCCATCACTGCAAAGAATAAATACATCACGTTGGTAAATATCATATACTCGCAATTCTGGAGTTGCAGTTTCACCATTATCTCCAAGTGATTTCGTTATAATATTGCCATCTGGATGATTGAACGCTTCTTCTTCTGATATTTTGCCTTCATCAACTAAAGATTGTACATAAGAGTGGTCATGAGATAGACGAACTAACTCATTATTTGGATTGAATCTGTATATTCTGCTATCACCATACCATCCGCAATATGCTTTACCATTTAATAGCCATAGTAGAACAATAGTACTACCTAGTCCTTCAGCTTCTTTGTGTTCTTTTGCATATTGCTTAATTGAATTATCTGCGTCGATGATTGACTCCTTGATAAAATCCAAAATGTCAACTTCGTTGCTTAATATTTCGTTAGGAACACTAGAAAAATGTTTCTTTATACTTTCAACGACAAGCATAGATGCGATTTCACCAGCGTTCATTCCTCCCATGCCATCTGCTACAACAAGAAGCGTTCCTTTTTCAGACAATTCTATGTCTGTATCGTTTCCTATTTTGGGACTCGAGTCTGAATTCAAAAGTGATAAGTCTGGACATATCCAATAGTTATCTTGATTTTGAGCTCGCCCTGCTCTATCACACTTTGCTGCGACATTAAATATAATTCGGCTCATATCTTTTATTTTTTTTGTTTAAAAATTCATTTACATATTGAGATATGCCAGCTTCTAACGAAGTAAACTCTTTTGTATAACCAACCGATCTTAACTTCGTCAAATTAGCCTCTGTGAAATTTTGGTAATGTTTTTTAAGTTTCTCGGGCATATCTATATAATGGATTTTACATTCTATATGACAGGCTTTTTTAATTGATTCTACGACTTCCAAAAAGCTACTTGCACATCCTGTTCCTACATTGAAGAGTCCTATAATTTCCTGATGTTCCAGCATCCAAATAATGACATCTACACAATCTCTAACGTATACAAAGTCTCTTTTTTGTTGTCCGTCTTTGAAATCTGCGCAATTAGATTTGAATAAGTTTACAGTATTGTTTTGGAGCATCTGCAAGAAAAAATGAAATATAACGCTTGCTTGTAAACCTTTGTGATATTCGTTAGGTCCATATACGTTGAAAAATTTCAATCCAACTGATAATGATTTGTTTTTATTCACATATCTATCATATGAAATATATTTGTCGACATAATTTTTACTCCATGCATATGGATTTAATGGAGATAGCTGATTTAAGTATTCTATGTCATCAGAATCTATATATCCTTTTCCCCCATCTCCATAGGTAGAAGCAGAAGATGCATATATGAATCGAATGTGATTATTTTTACAAAACTCATACAATCTAATCGTTAATTTGATGTTATTTTCAACAATAGAATCTACATTATTTTCTGTAGTAGAGGAAATACCTCCAAGATGAATAATGGCTTTTATTTTTTGAACATTAGATTCTATAAATGAATCTATATCTTGAGGGGAAACAAGATATGGGAATATACGTTTTGATATATTCCTCCATTTATCTTCAACCCCGAATGAGTCAACGGCAACAAGACCTTTATATTGTCTTAGCTCTAATTCTGCAAGCAAATTTGAACCTATAAAACCTGTAGCACCTGTTACAATAATCATAGTTTTATTTTATCTATTATTTTTGTTGATGATAGGTTATATACAAATGGGATGCTAAAAACCTGTCCTCCATTTTTTGTGACAAAATCAGCTCCTATAATCTCTTTAAATTTATAATCTCCGCCTTTTACCAACACATTTGGTTTTATTGCTTCTATAAGTTGCAATGGAGTATCATCGTCAAAGACAACTATATAGTCAATATATTGGATTGAAGACAATACTTTTATTCTTTGATTAAGTGTATTAACTGGGCGACTATTACCTTTTAATCTTCTTATGGAAGAGTCTGAGTTTAATCCTACAACAAGAATATCACCTTTTTCTTTTGCCTTTTGCAATAAGTCTATATGCCCTGCGTGAATAACATCGAAACATCCATTTGTAAAGACAACTTTCTTTCCTTTTGTCTTCTTGATAATTTCATGTACATTCAATACTTTTATGTACCCATTTAGAACTTCGTCTAATTCTACAATAGAATTTCCAAAACGCCCAACCTTAATATTCGCAGCTTTATTGGCAAAGTATAAAATTCTATCAAATGACATGTCTTTATACTTGGATAAATAAGAAATATATGCTGTTACTATATCTCCAGCTCCAGTAACATCAAAAACGAGATGCTTTTGGCAGCTATGTTTTATGATATTATTTTTTTCATCAACAGCAATGATACCTTCTTCACCACACGTCATAATTAATCGCTCTGTATTTAATACACTTCTTAATTTTTGTAAAGAACTATCACTAATCCATATTTCAGACAATTTATCTAAAAGTTTATGTATTTCCTTTTTGTTGCCTTTAACAATAGTTGCTCCTTTATATTTTTTCAAGTCATTCTCCTTGATATCTATAATGACATTAATGCCATTTCTTTGTCCATAACGGATAATGTCTTGACACATTTGCGTGGTAATAACGCCTTTATTATAATCAGATATTACAATGTTGCATATTTGGTTCCGAGTCAGATAATTCATAATTTTATATCTATCTTCGTCACTATAGGACACAAAAGTTTCTCGATCTGTACGAAACATTTGCTGATGAAGGTCATTTACGAATCTTGTTTTGCACGTGGTATCGGTATTATATGTTGATAAAAAATCGACCTCTAGACCTTCTTGCTTTAGTATTTTCTTAAACATTTTACCATTTTCATCGTTTCCAATTATTCCAAACAAAATTACATTAGCTCCTAACCTTTTTAGTTGTTTTGCAACATTTGCAGCTCCTCCTAATTGATATTCGCATGTAGTTTGTTTCAAAATAGGGCAACCTGATTCAGGCGAGACTCTTTCGACTATACCAAAAACATATTTGTCTAACATGAGATCGCCAATAACAATAGTTTTCATTTGTAATTCTCCGGTATCCATATTATTGAACAAGTATGAATTTAGCATTAATTCTATTAGCGAATAATCTATCTGCAAAGGAATCTCCAACAACAATTGTTTTTGAAAAATCAATATCAGGAAAATCTCTTTTTATGTTTTCTGCCATTCCTGTATTAGGTTTTCTTGTTTTGTCCGTATCGTCTATACCTTTACTGTAATAGACTTTATCTATAGACCCCCCAAGCTTCTTGATTTCACTCAACATACATTCATGTAATGTTAACAATTCATTCTCGGTCATAATACCTTTTCCTATTCCTGCTTGATTCGTTGTTATGAAAATCCTATCAAAACATTCCGAGAGTAATTTAATGTTAGATTTAAAGCCATCAGTAAAAACAAACTCAGAAAAAGATGAAATATAGCCATTGGGTTTTGTTATATTGACAACGCCATCACGATCAAGTATAAGGAACTTATAACCATTTTTGAATTCATTTTTTATTTGCTCCCACTCATTGACTGTTTTTAAATCTACTATTTCCTCTACCAGTTCACACACTATATGAGATATGATATCATGGCACTCTTGGATAATCTGTACATCATTGCTTGGAATCATTATTATTTCTTCTGCTAACAAATCAATATCATGTACGCATTGTCCTGTGAAAACTATTGATTTTATATTAGAATTCTTACACACATTCAATGCTTCTATGATATTCCTTGATTTACATGATGTTGTAAATGCAATAAACACATCTTTCGTTGTACCAATGCCTTCTATTTGCCGAGAGAAAATTCTTTCAAATCCAAAATCATTTCCTATACAAGTTAATAGAGATGCATTGGAACTCAACGATAATGAGGGAAAAGGTGTTCTGCTATTTTTTAAACGCCCCATCATTTCTGAGGAAAAATGTTCTGATTGAGAAGCTGAACCACCATTTCCAGCTGTGATTATTTTTCCTCCGAGTTTTAGGCATTCAGCCAAGATTTGTGCAGATTTTAATATTTTATTTTGAATTCCAACATTTTGAATGATTGTATTCAAAATAGCTCTACGTTGCTCTAACTTTTTATTTATTTTTACTAGTAATTCCATTGGAATCGAAGAAATTAAATAGACATTAGAAATGCACTCGGTATATACGCTGTAACTACAGTTACCAATTCGTCCACAACCACTCCAACTCTTTGCTGTCCCTGCCATCTTGCGACTCTGCCAATCACTCCCTTAAACGCACCATCAATAACCTTTACCAACTGTCCTTTCTCGAACTTTGGCACTTCACCTAATGACACGATGGTATTGTCCGCATCGGCTGCACAGATGATTTTTAGACTTTCCATCTGATAGTTGGGAACTATCAATGGAGTTTTAGCAATTCTACGCCCAATATGGATGTGGCGATAATAAAAACGAAGGAATGGGAGGTTTACGTTGTCGTAAACGAAAGATTTGAGTTGTTCTTCGGTACCGTAGGCGAAGAAGATGTTTGGTAAACGTGACTCGGTAACAACTTTGCGCTTACCTTTTATAAGTTTTACAGTATCTGTAGTAGGATAGAAAGCCGTGACACCTTTGGCTGTCATGTAGTCGTATGCTTTTTTCTCTCTACCATAGGTGGTGCGTAAAGCATACCAATGAGGAATCTCTTCCTCCTTTTGTACTTTAGATTTACTTAATATATGGACACTTCTGGTGGACACCCCTGTTTGTGAACTCTCAGCGGAAACAGTGCTTTGAGCTTCGGGGAGGGCGTTGGAGGTAAGTCCAGCGCAAGGAGGGAATTCACCACCTCCTGGGGTGTGCACATCTTCTGATGTCCATTCATCGACTTTCATATCGGTGCTAACTTTTTTCTAGACAGAAATCCGTTAAATTGCGACAGAAAAAAAGCGTGGAATCGTCCTGTTGTCTATTCCACGAACCGAGGCTCTAGCAATTGCCTATTATTGTCGAACAGACAACGTCAGAGCCCACGCCGATATGAAAATCGCTACCGCAAAGAGACCTATATAACACATTTGACTGCGCCCGAAAGGGTACAATCTATGCTTACAAGGTCTCCACGGGATTGATATAATCACACCCGGGACATCTACCGTTGACCACGTTCAAGACAATAATATTACCGTGAATTTGCTAGATTTCGGTCCGTCTTAAACACAGCGTCGATAAACGCCTTCCATTATGTCTGGATTGTCTTCCCACCCAAAGCCCGCTTTCGTATAGATATGTCATGGTTGACTTCACTACACTCAGCACGGCGTAGGCTGCCGACTCGGTTATCATGAAAGAACTCGTCTTACAGCGACAACTGCGGTCTGGCTATACAATCCGAGTGCAAAAATACGAAAATTTATTGAGAAAAGACAAGAAATGACAGGAAATATAAATACCACAATACAAATTTAAGACTATTTAAGTCTAATTGCTTTAATATCTCGGAATTTTTGTATATACAAATGCTGTTCTTATGCAATTTTTGTATGTTATTAGGCCAATATACTTGAAGTGCCGATGAAGTATAGCTTCGACAGGCTATGGAGTGCCACTTCGATGGTTGATGAAGTAATATTTCGTTTTTATGGGATGTATAATAGTTGAAGTTCTGTCATTCTTCGCCTTTTGATGGACGGAATGCATTTGCCTCTCCATCTGCAAAAGTCAAGGTAATCTTTTTCTATGTCACGCAATCCTCGTTCAATCTTTTGCAGGAGACGGCTCTTCGGAAATCTTTTGTTCCCTAATATTTTGTAGGGGCCGACATTATAGGCAAGTACGGCAAGGAGTAGTGAGTCCTTGCCATACTTACGAAACATGGCACATAACTTGGTGAGGTCTGAGCGTAGCAGGGAGTCGGCTTGCTGATAGGTGAGATTATTCTTGAACTTCTCATGCGGCAAAATCCGATGTCCCCATCCGATATAGGGATAGTTGCGCTTAATATCGTGCCATCCCTCATAATACTTGATGCAGCGCACGGCTCGTTCAAAGGGTGGTAATGCAAAGATGCCCAAGTCGCTTTGGCTTGGGCTATCGTTTGTAGGTGTTTTGTTCTGTGCCACTATGCTTTGGCACAGAAACAAGAGCATTAGGGTAATATATATTCTTATCTTTTTCGTCATGGATGTTGTTTTTGTTTTGCATTTGGAGTGTCATTGGCTTGTCACTTGGCATTCTTCTTGTTGAATATCTCTGCTATCATGGCTTTCACGTCCTCACCAACTTGCACGAAGTTTTTATAGAGGATGCGCTCACGCTCATCACGGCTCTTGAAGGTGTAGAACTTGGGCAGTGGCATATACTCGCTTTCCTCTTTCTTGATGTCTGCCATATTGAAGTCGGTCTTGCAATAGAACTTACTGGTCTTGAACTCGTCGCTTTCCTGTATGTTCATACTGCCATTCATGCCGGTCTTGGTTGCCACAAAGTCCCTTGCCGTCTGACCGCAGATCCATCCTGTCGGCATGTCCGAGATTTTACTGGCTGGTACAAGACTGTCCATATTCTCATTCAGGTTGATGCTCGTCTTGTCTCTATCGATGGTCACGCCTTTCTTCAGTTGCACCACCTTTCCAAAAATGTCAGAGGATAGCCATTCCAGAGTTTCCTTGCTTCGTGCCGAACCGCTCACCACATTGCCTACGGTGGTGATGATCTTTTGCATACCCACCTTTCCGTAGTCTGCTTCCAACTGTGGCAGTTCCTGGAATCCCAAGGCTACGCTCACCTTGTTGCTTCGGGCTGTACCTATCAGTCGGTCTATCTTATGGAAGTAGAGTGTAGGCAACTCGTCCACGATGATGCTCACAGGGATGTTCTTGCCTTGCCCTGTGTTCACTCGTGTCACCAGTCGGTTGAGGATTAGGGCATTCAATGCTCCGATGATGCTCTCCATTTCTGGGTCATTGGCTATCAGCAGATAGCTCGGATTCTTCGGGTCACTGACCTTCAGGTCGAAGTCATCTCCATCTTTATGAAATATCCAATAGCTTTCCTTGGTAGCAAGGCGTGAGGTATAGACACGCAGTGTACCTATCATACCCTCCAACTGCTCCATTGCCTTGTTCTTCAAGGCGGTTTGGAATGGTCCTAGCAACGGTGCTACCTCATTGTCGGTCTCCAGCACATTGAAGATGGTCTGGTAACTCTCGTTCAGGAAACTCAGAATATGGGGCATATCGCTGTACTTGCCCAACCAATAGGCTGGCTCTACTTCTTCTCCTGCATGGTTAAACACCTTACCGGTCGGCTTCATCTGCATGGTCTTCGGATCAAGTACTTTTTCTGCTATCAGTATCTTACCATCCTTGTCGTATGGCTCTTTGCCATAGTTGATGAAGAAGTAGATACAGGCGGCGAGGAAGTTGACGGCTGAGGTCTGGAAGAACTGGTCGCTGCCGCCACCGCCTTCCTTCTTTCCTTTTTGCAGGGATTCAAGTAATGTCTCTGCGGTCTCGCTCGCTGCTGCCAAGTTATTGATATACTTCTGCTGTATCGGGTTCACTCGCTTGGAGTATTCCACATCCACGAAGTTGATGATGTTGAACTTACAGCCTTCTGGTAGTTTACCCAACTGTTGGTTCTTCTTATAGTGGTAGTACAGTTTGGTTGCCAAGGTAGGGAACTTGTAGTCGTAAACGACCATGGCAAAACCTTTTGCACTGTGCTGACGGATGAACGGCTCTATAATAGAAAAAGTCTTACCGCTACCAGGCGTACCAACTACCCAAGTGCCACGGAATGGGTTTACGATGTTCACCCATCCCTTGCGGAACTTGCCCTTATAGTAGTAGCGCATAGGAATATTCACGCTGTACTTGTTGTATTCCTCCTTCTGGCACTGCTCAAAACTCTCGTTTTCAAAGTTGAAGCGGTCTTTCATCAGCCCTTCTTTCAGGAACTTCGAGATGTTATCCAAGGCGATATGCACCAGTACTGTTCCGATGATGGTTGCCACCATATATAGGATGATGTTCAATCTTAGGGCATAGAGACAAGTGTCAATTGCATAGCCGAAGAGCCACACGGACAATATCAGCAGCAGCACGCCACTCACCAGTGGGTACAGCACCTGTCTTCGGGCATCAAACTCCAGATGCTTCTTGTTTCTCGTGCCTACACAGGTGATGCACACCAAGAGGAATGTCACCACCTTGCTATACACCAGGTTCCCGTCATGGTAGATAAACCACTGCTTGATACGGTCGTGCAGGTCACACACCACACCGCCAAAGCCGTCTATCGCCCTTGGGTCTATGGCATACTCAAAGAACTCCATCAACACGGATATGTAGATGACTGCCCTGAATATCTTGTAAAATCCTTGTAGCTCCTTGCTTTCTTCCATTGGATATGATTGCTATTTTAGAAAAATCGGATTGAATGAGTCGGCTGACAACACATCGCTATAGTTTATCTTCAGTGATATGGTGCGACCGCTGATTTGGTTCTCCGTCATTTCTATTGTCAACTTCTTGTCATTCGGGAATGTCATTTTCCGAATGACAAGCACATTGCGGTAGCCATAGCGGAAACGCTTGGTCTGCTCCAACGTGAAGACTGGATGTAACTCTACCATCTGCGAGTTGGTAGCCTTGGCGGTTTTCTTATCCGTCAACTTCAATCGTATTTGGTCTATATCAAATGGAATGTCAGTCTTGTTCTCCACGGAGAAATCCAGGAAGAAATAGTCGCCCGACGAATAGATGTTGTTCAGTCGCATCACCATTTTATGGGCTTTGGTCTTCACATTGTTCACATGGGCTTCCGAACTCCAAATCTCACGAGCATAGCGAGCCATGTCAGTAGAGGACAAGGTTACCGCTGGATTGTTATATGCATTCTTTTCTATCTGTTGTATCTCCTTATCCGTCACTGCCTCTTGCAATCTTGTTGTATAGAGCAGCGCATACTGGGTACGGTAGCGTTCTGTCACAATGGTAACGATGGCAAGCACTTCACCATCTTCATGCAGTCCCTCCTTGGGTTTCAAACGCACAGTATTGTTGATGGGTTGGTCTCCTGCTATCTTGTCAGTGGATATGTCCACAAAGCGGATGGGTTCGCTTGCCGTAATGACTGTTGTCACTTGCTCGTTCACAGTCAGCTGCTCCATCTCCTGGTAGGTGCAGGGCTGATAGCTCTCCGCACTGGTCTGTTGTGCCATCATCGGAGTGGCACTTATTGCACACATCATGAGTGCGCCAATGGTCTTCTTGATATTCATATTCGTATTCTTTGAATGTTGATGTTTACTTGCTCTTGGTGTCTTTGCTGTTTATCAAGTACACAAAGGTTCCGTATTTCAATTTTACCTTGTTCTTCTTGATAGCCTTGCCTATGGCATTACTTGTTTTCTGATAGGCATTCTGCATGGTCTGCATGCCCCATTGCGAAAAACTGCTGCCTGTATTGGTGGTGTTCATATCCACATTGCCGGTCACGGCTCCGCTTGCCACATCCTTGCTGGTCTCTCTAAACTGGCTGCTTGGCACATACAAACCTTCCATGCCGTCTGTGTCATAGAGTGATAGGTTGATTTTCACTATCTCATCATCCACCAGCACACTTTTTACCGTTCCTTTCACTCGTTGTGAACTGAAACCGCTCATGGTGGCATACAGGTATGCGCCTTTCTTCACTATCATCTCACCGATTTCCACATCATCTAACAGTCTCAAACGTACACGACTTCCATCCACGGCTTTCACATTCTCGTCAATGATAGCCTTTATCAGTGTCGGCTCTTTCTCATTCACTGCCAAGGTATTGAAGTAATCCGATGATGTCTTCACCTTTTTCACAACTTCACTTGGCTTATCATTCTCGTCAGTTTCCTTTCGGGCATTTTCATTCACCTTGATTTTACCCTCAATATTGATACCGCCCTTGGCTGTAGCTGTTGTTTCATCGGATGCTGTTGCTGAAGTCGATGAGTTCTGTTGCGTAGCTTGCTGTCCCTTCAGTCTTGCTTCGGCAAGTGCCTTGTTCAGTTCCGCCAACGCTTCATTCTCTCTTTGTCGCTCATGGGCTTCTTGTGCTTCTCTCTGTTTTTCCATTTCTGCTTGCCTCTTGGCTTCGGCATCCAACTGTTGCAGTTCTGCATCCGAATACTTGCTTTGGTATTCTTCTTTTTCTTGCTCATTGTCTCGGTCTATATTCTCCACGGCACTATGGTCTTCTATCTTGCCGTAGGCGTTCAACATGTTCTCATACTTGCCTCCAATACCGTCACCGCCCTTGATATGAGCTTGTGGAAGGTTCGGATTCAGATATTCTGTGGTCTGCATATTGGCATCCTTCTTCTCCGCCACCTTGGTATCAAAGAGGTCGAAGATAAAGTAGGATGCACCGAGCAGTGGAAGATAGACAATCGCAGGTAGCATGTACTTGGGTTGTCTGAAATTGATTCTTTCTGTCAGCTTCATCGTTATTTGTCTTTATGAGGATGGCGTGCATCCTCATTGGTCCTTACTATGTTCTTTGCATTCCCCATATTCTGATGGCGAGCCTTTATCAGCGAGTCCTGTCTCTCCGTGGCGGTGCGTTGCTCTCCCTGATAGTGATAAGCTCTTGCCATGCGATAGATGTTGAAACTGAAACTCACACCTACAAAACCGAACACGATGACCAGGAACATTGTCTTATGCAAGTCGGCAAATTTCTGCACCTTGGCTGCAGCCTTGTCGATTCTGCACATCCTGGCAAACTTTCTTCCAGCTCTCACGTCTCGCTCATAGCGTTCCTTGTATTTGGGATCGTCCTTGTCAGGCATCTTCTCCCCAATGAGCATCTGCTTAAATCCTTTTGTGTTCATCGTTATTTTTTTTACCTTTTTACTTCTTTATCCTTTTACCTTTAATAGTTCGACTTTGTCTTCTGGTCAATATCCTTGTTGAGCAAGGTTCTCCAGTTCACTATCAGCAATCCATGTGGGTTGTTGTCAGTCCTCGGAACTCGTTTCAACTGTCCTGCCGTCACCAGTTCACGGGTCAGCACATTGGTTCTGCGCTCGATGCGCTGTCTGCCGTAGTAGGTAAACTCCATCTTCTCCTTGTTGAACTTGATACTGTCACAGAAGATGCTGAACACGGCACTCGTTCCCATGATGTTGGAGTAGAACCCCTTTTCTTTCAGCGTATTGTACTGCGCCAATCCTGTCTCATCCACCAGATACATGGCTTTCTCCATCGTGTATTTGATGTACTTGTCATCTGGTGCCAATGTGAAGAAATAATGATGGAACATCTCGATATGGCTCTTTGCTTCCACATCCAATGTCTCATCCATCGTCGTACGCTGCACCAAAATTGGTACATTGCCGTCCAACACATAGATTTTGTTCTGTGCATCCACCACCATATTTTTCGCCGTCCAGATGCTACTGATACTTATCAGCACGCATCCAACCAGAAACAGGCTACAGATGATAGTCACCAACTTCACCTTATTCTCTAAATTCTTGATTACCATTGCTATAATATTTTTTACCTTTTTCACTCTTTTACTTTTTTACCTTTATCAGTGCATCACATGGGCAAGTGTCCCCTGTGCCGACATTTTGGCTTGCTGTGCCACACCCTCACCGAAATTTCTGGTAGAGAAAGCGGTATCGCCCTCTGGTATCATCCATGCCGCAAGGTCCGGAACCAAGTTTAGGCACTTCAATGCCACGATACTTGCTGCCATCAGATACCCTGCCGAGAAGAACGAGTTTTGCAAATATGCCGCCATCGTCTGTTCACTGGCGGTAATAGCCGTCAGGTTCTCCACCTGTATGCAGAGCACAATGTCGAAAAGTAGCAGTACGTAGAATCCTACGAAGTAGAGCATGGCTCCATAGAAATGCACGGTCAGATACCTCGTCAGCCACTTCGCCCAACTGCTTTCCCATTTCGGCAGTAGCGAGAACGCCCATTGTATCGGTCCAAATATCGTCAGCATTCCCAACAGTATCTGTTGACAATAGATGGTGCTCCACCAACCGATACGGAAGACGATCAATGCTATCAGCATTACTATCTTGTCGATGTTCACTACGGCTCCTGCAGTCAGTGAGGTAAACCACAGCTTGGCTGCGTCCTTTTCCATATTGGTCACTTCATCCACACCTGTCTGCTCCATGGTCGATTCCACCAGATTCGGGTCTGTTGTTCCCTTATGGGCAATGTCTGCCTGGGCTTGTACGTTGGTGTACATCGTGTCTCTGGTGTAGATGAGCTGCTGAACTTCCGTAAACTTGTCCTCTATCTGTGTGGCTTCCGCCTCATATAGGTCATGGGTATAACTTCCAATGGAGTTTGGTATGTAACTCAGAAAGTCCAGTACGCACCAATTGCTGCCACTGTTCGTCATGCCTGTATCGGCAGGTGGGTACCACCAACAGAGGATGATGCTTATCACCAATGGCTTGAAAAGTTTCATCACATCCAGTGGCTCATGCTTCACCATCATCTTGTAGGCCATGTTCGCTGCCACCACGATAGAGAAGAGGGCTGCGAGTGCCATACACATTTGAACGACCCACCAAAAAGGCCCATTCGAGCCTGTGAAAGTAGCGTCGCACAGGAACTCGTTGGTCTGGAAAATCACGTCATCAATCTCTTCTTCCAAGATGTTGATACCGAAGTCTGATAATATGCTGCTGTTGTCTGCCATAACTCCTTATCTATTTATTTTCAAATCATTGTCATCCTCGTTCGAACCGTTATTACTGCCAGAAGATGTGTTGTTTCTCACTGCCATTCCTGCCTCTCGCCATTTGCTGGATGCACTGCTGATGATACTTCGTTTGTTGGCGGTCTGGTAGTTGCCGTTTGCTGTCAACAATTCCTTGGTCTTGCTGGCATTCGACATCTGCACCAGTTGCTTCACAAGTGTCTCGTTCTGTTTTGCCACATCTGCATAAATCTGTAGGTACATCTTCTTACGCTTGGCATTGGGCATATAGGCATCCTTGGTGGCTTTGATGGCTGTCTCATAGACATGATAGTATTCTGTCCAGCGTTGCTTGTCACCGATGGATCCGCCTACAGGCAGGATGCGGTCGATGTTGCTCTTGAAGGCATTCATCTTGCTGTTAATTTTGCTTCCTTCCACTTTCCAGGCGAGGTCAATCTGACGGTCTGCCATATTCAACGCCTCAATCTCTGCTCTTTTGGTCAGGGCAGAGTCGATGGCTTCGGCATATTCCACTTGATTGTAGGCTCCGATTCCTGCCGTTGTACGAAAACCAAGTTTGTTCTTACTCGCAGCCGACTTCTTGTAACTGCTGTGCAGTAACTGATAGTACAATTCTGGTGACAGACTACCACTACCGATTTCCATCACCGTTATCTGGTTCTTTTTCGAACTGTCATGATTGTATGTTACACCACTTTGGGCATTGCCGCTGATAGCGACTCCCAACATCAACATGATGGTTCCTATTCTTGTTTTCTTTCTATCCATGCCTATACATTATTATATATGGGATTATAAATTCTTCGTTCTCTCAATATCCGAGTTTACCTGCCACTCGCCACCGACCGAAGGCATCTTCCAGTATTTGCTGCTTGCTTTTGGTTCGGTAAACCTTTTCTTTCCAATAGCCGATGCGCACTTGGATATATCGCCACGACTCAAAGTAGCTTTTGTTCAGATGCTTCTCTATATTGTCAAGCGAGGTGTTGATGCTTTCCAACACCACAAGAAGGTCTGCCGTAGAACACGCTGCCGCTCCTGAGGCATACAGCACCAAGTCGCTCACGCTTTTGTAGAGGTATTCGCCTTCATTTGCGATATTCTCTATGGCTCGTCGGTTGATGCCTATCAATATGGTATCGGCAAGCGAGATGCGCTTTCGTTTGATGACTTTTTTGTTGTAGTCATCCAACAGCTTCTTATAGTCCGATATTCTGTCGCTCACACCCTCGTAGGTGGAGTACACGTTCAGACTGGTCCGTAAACTCTGATACAGCACATCTATCACATCAAATGCCCTGGTGTACTTGTCAAGGTCAACATTCAGTTCCTTGTATGCCTTGGTCTCGTCCTTACTGTAACTGTGCAATAGTTTATTACTGTATTCCAACGTGCTTCGTGCGAGCAACAGGCTCCGCTGTTTCTTGTGGTCATTGATGTAGGCTTCTACGCTGGCAACATCAAATCCCCATTGGGCGAATGTTTTAGAGGGGAGGGCGAGGAGCAAGATTGCTATCAGCAATGTTCTCACAATATCCATTCGTCGCTTCTTGCTCACTGGCCCTGCAACCCTCTCCGCTGCATCAGCCTTGTATTCTTTTCTATTTCTCATTTTCATTGTCTTCATCATTAAACTTGCCATGATAGTCATCTGAGTGTTTGGTGTCGGCAGCTTTTCTTAACCAACGTTTCTTGCATTTTTCCACAAGACTCAATCGTCGTCCTTCGTCAGCATTGATATGTGGAGCGATGTCCATCAGCACGTCGATGATGTTGCGTTTGTAGTGCATCATCTTCTCCAACGATACCAAGTCTGCGTATATCTTGGTGATTCTGCTGTCCACCTCCCTAGCTATCTCTAACCTGTCACTCGACCATAGCAGATGATAGGTATCATCCGTGCTGTTGTCATCTGCAGGTGCGCTCTTGGCATATTCGGTGGTTATCTTGCACGATGGATATTCCTGTGCTATTTCCGATATGCGCTTGTTCACCTCGTCCGCCTTTTCCTGCTCGGTCTTGCTTGGGTCAAGCGTTATCACATCCACTACCGAGGTGTTGGTGTATTCCGATGTCAGCTCCCAACTAATCTGCAGAATAGCTCTGTGTATCTTGATGCCGAGGAAGTATTTCGGCTTTCGGGCTATCTTCAATGTTGCCTTGAAGGTAATGATGCCGTTGATGTTGGGCATAGTGGCTTTTCTGATGTAAGCATAGCCGCTCCATGTTCCTTCCTCTTGCCAAGTCAGGTTATAGGCACTCTTGCAGTCGTTCATAATGGCTGGTATGCGATAGTAGTCATCCGTCGCCACGTCATTGTCCTTTCCTGCCTCTGCCTTGGCTTCCTCTATTTTCCTTTGTTTCTGTTGCCATGTGGCAAGTTCTTTGTTCAGTTGTTCGATGGAAGCCATGTTCTTGTTGTATTGCTCCCGATACTTGGCTGCATCTTCCACACTTGCATTGGCGATTTGCTTGACAAGTGACTTGTTCTCGGCTTCCAACTGACTGATTTGAGATTGCAGAGAGGCTATCTTGGCATTGGCTTCCTGCTCTTGTTTATACAAGTCCGAGAGGTCAAGGTTGTTCTCTGTCACAGATGTTGTCATGGCGCATTTCTTGCTGTGGTCATTCAGCGAACCGCCACAACTCTTGCATTTGTATTGTGTGGTGCCTTGCCCCAACTGCACACCGTCGCTGCATGTCACACTGATGGTCACGCTCTCGCATCCCTTCAGTTTGGCGGCATCGGTTGCCTGATAGTAGTTGCGTGCATCACTGCCTATATAATAGGTATAGCCTTCCTCGTTGTCATTCCATTCGCTCAACCGGGCTTGCAGTTGTGCCTTGAAGGTGTTCAAGTCCATCGAATAGGAGTCAAAGACTGCCTCATACACTTCTTCTGTCCTGTTCCAACTCTTGTCCACCTGTATCTCGTAGGCGTATGCCTTCTGTTTCTGTCCTTTTTTCTTGCTACTGATGATGTAGCTGTTCAACCAATAGCTGATACTGTAGGTAAAGCCATCATTCTGGTTGTTGAGCTGTTGCACCCTTGTTCTTGACCATCCGGCATGATTCTCCGAGTTTTGCAGGATGGATTCCTTTTGGCTATTGTTGGGATAGAAGTTGGCATCCTTGGTGTTGATTCTGTACCAGTGGTCGCCTTTCAAGATGCTGTTGTCATCGGTGGGCGGTACATAGTCGCACAGTTTTTCTCGTCCTTGGTCTCGTCGGGCGATATACCATCTTTGCGTGTAGTAGTTTCCTGCCGTCTCATCCAGATAGTCCGTCATCCATGAGGTGAGGTTATAGTTGGCAAGAGAGAAAAGTCCTGCCACGTTTTCCTTGCCTCCAATCATGCCCAAGAGGGTGTTGCCTACGCTCTTGTCGAGACTTTTGAACAGCGAGGAATAGTTATCCACAATATCGATGGCTGCACCGAGCTTGCCTTGGAAGAGGTCATTGAACTGGCTGCTCTGCAACAGGGTATTCCCGATATTGTTCATTCCTGCTCCTGCAAGGTTGGCTCCTGCCTTATACAGATTGTCGATGTCGGATTTCAGATTGTCCACCGTAAAATTGCCTGGCACCTTCGACAAATCGTCCAATATCTTCTTCCAATCCACGTTGCCAATCTCTGAAAGTTTCAGTATGGCAGCTATCTCCTGGTTGATTTGTAGAAAGGCGATGTCCGAGAATGTGAGGGTGCTGTTTGTTACCACACTCTCAAACTGCATGCACAGGTTCTTGGTGTCGTCACATATCTTCATCAGATAGGTTCCCCAATACAGGGCAGTCTGTGGACTTTTCAGCATCATTCCTGCCACCGTCCATATCTTCGGCATGATTTTGCCCGACACCATGTTGTAGATACGGCGGTAATAGTAGTTCTCTGTGCTACTGTTCCAGATGCCCAACTCCGTCATTGCCTTGCGCTCCAGAAACTTGGAGGTGTAGATACCGGCACTAGCCACTTCTGCTGCATTATAGTGCTTCAAGATGTTCTGCACCTGCTCGTTATAGTATGCCTCTGCCACGGCTTCCGTTCCGTATGCAGCTGCCATAGCAGCCACCGTCTGCTTGTCATAGTTCACGCTGTAGTACTGTGCGTCAGCCTTTGCCAACACACAGACTATCAGCATTATGATGGATAGAAGTCGTTTCATCTTTGATTACTTTTTATTTTTGTTCCCTAAATTCAGTACTTTCCCTGCCTGATTTACCTTTTGAGCAAAAGCGAGGCTCTTGCTGATACCACTTGCATCCCAATCCCTGCAATAGGCTTCGATAGCTTGTTGGTGGTTGCATTTCAACTCTCGCTTGTATAGCTTTAATGCTTCCTTCTCCGCTCGTTCCGTGGTGTAGGTCATATAGCACTCATGCGGTTCTTCCACACCATACACATTACTGGTCTGTCCTCGCCTGATAAAGACCTCACGGAAGAAACTGCGTCCTTCCTTATTCTCCAAACGGTTAATGGTGAAGATTTTCTTGCAGTCCACATCGGTCAAACCGAGTATAGCCTTGATGGTGTCAAAGCGTTCCTTGAACTTGCTTTGGTCGAGCAGCATCACCACATCAGAGTTGTTGATGATGGCTTCCTTAACTATCTCACTTCCGATGATGTCCTGTATCTCCTGTGTCACCACACCCACGCTTGCCCAGAATTTTCTGGCGGTCTTATACAGATATTTTATGTATTCCGCCATCATGGGCGAGGCGATGGCTTTCCATGCCTCCTCGATGATGAGCATCTTTCGGTTCTTTTTGATGCGCATCTTCTGCAGGAACACGTCCATGATGATGAGCGTCACCAGTGGAAAAAGCAGTGGATCATCCTTGATACTGTCGATTTCGAAGACGATGAAGGTCTCATCAAACAGACTGCTGTCCATATTCTCATTCAGTGTCACATCGTGGCTGCCTCCTTTATAGAAGTCCTTCAACAGATAGTTGTAGGATGACAGGTCTATGCCATGCAGACCGTTCTCCTCGCATATCTTCGGCAGTCGCTCAGTACTGAACTCATAGAAAGTGTTGAAACAGAGGTAGCTCACTCTCTTGGTGGTGAAATAGGCATCGTAATACTCGTTGATGACTTGTTCTATCAGTCTGTCTTCGGTCTTGATCACTGTGCCTTGACTTCCTTTCCATATCAGCATCACCAGGTTCTTCAGGAATCCCAACTTCTCGATGTTCCATTCCTCTCTCTTGATTTTGAAAGGGTTCATCGTGATAGGATGTTCTTCTGTGTAGGATATGTATTTGCCTCCAAAGTATTCACATAGTCCCTCATATGAGTTTCCTGTATCTACCAGCACGATGTCGGTGTCCTGCTCATGGGCTTGGCGCACCATCGAGTTGACATAAAAGCTCTTGCCGCTTCCCGAAGGACCGAGGACAAAGAAGTTGCTGTTGTCGGTCAGTTTGTTTCGCCCTTCTTTTCCTGATATGTCGATGGCTACTGGCACTCCTTGGCGGTCGGTATAATAGACCTTGAAGGGTGTGTCCTCGCTATGCACAATCTTTTCTTTGTACATCAGGCAGGTGGCAGCATCGCCCAACGTCATAAATCTGTCATAGTCGTCATTCATCCCATAGCAGTTGCCGGGGAATGAGTTGACGAACAGTTCCAACTGGTTATAGGCTCGTTTCGAGATATGGATGCCCATCCTGCCAAAGGCATTCTCCAGATGGTTGGTACACTTCTGTATGTCCGTATCTGGCTTCACCGTCACGATCAGATTATAGTGGGTATATACCAGCTGCTTGTTTTCTCTCGCTATCACCTCCTGCACTCGCTTGATGTCCTCTACGGCTATCAGATTGCTTGGGTTCGGCATGCTGGCATGGCGGTTCTTCTTTTTGTCGAGCAGGGCAAGCTCACGCTTCTGATTCGGCACAAAGATGATTTGGTTATACACCACACTCTCCACTCCTGGTATGCTGTCCACCAAGGCTACCAGATCCACTGGCATGCTGGTGTTGTTCACCTCGATATTGGTGAATGGTCGTATTTGTGTCGGCAAGTTGGCGCAATCCACATCTACAAGACTATATACCTTACAGCGTCTGTCACCCATACCTATCATCTCGTCATCCACCTTGAATCCTGTCATGCTCACCATCTTGTCCCGGAAGTTCATGGCAAAGAAACGGTCAACATACAGACTTGCTTCTTGTTTGTTCAGAAACTCTGACTTGATACCGGCATCCTTCAGCTGGTCTTGCACCTTTCTGATTTTCACTAAGAAATCTCGCCATTTCTTGTTGTCGAAAGACATCAGACGGCTTTTCTTGTTTTCCTGCGTAATAGTCAGATAGGTCATGCTGTCCGTATATTCTCTTCCGTTGAAATAGCGGAAGTAGGATCCTGACAGGAACTCATGGCCTTTGTCACTCTCATCCTTGAACTGTTTTCTGGTAAAAATGTCCTGCTTGTGCAGGGCATAGCCTTCACCCAGAGTCTGTGCGATGGCAGCAAACAGATTGGTGAACTCATAATAGCTGTCTATATTGGCAGAATACTTCTGCACAGGATTCTCCATTTTCAGAATGGCAGAATATTCTCCTGTCTTGGTATAGAGCACACCGATACCATCCGTGTCTTCTACGGAGAAGTAGATGTCCTGAAAGATTTTCTTCCGCTTGCCACCAGTACCAAAGGCATAGACCGATATGGCCATGCCAATGCAGGTTGCCACGAAAAATAAGATTACATATAGTACCATACTCGTTTATTCTTCTGTTTCTTCGGATGATTGATGATTTCCCCTCATACTGGATGATTTGGTGTCATGCTCTTGATAAGAGGTATTGGAGCTTTCTTCGTCATAAAGGGTTGATACACTATCTTTTGCAGTGGAATCCATCCTGCTTGTTGGTGTTTCCACGGTTGCAGGATGTTCTTCTGCATCTCTCGCCCAAGCAGCTCTTGCTTTATCTGCACTCCTCATGGCATCCAATGTGGGTGGCTTGTAGGTCTTATCCTTGCAAGCGGCCAGCAATGTCACTGCCAATGCCGTTATTATAATATTCTTTCCTTTCATGCTCACAACTGTAATTTAGTAGCGAAGATGCAATGTTTTCTGCTGAAACAAATAATGGTAGACCCACACCCTTGGGGGAGAATGAGCCTACCAGTCGTTCACTTTCTACTTGTCATCCACATCTTGGTCATGTCGATACTTTTTTGTTTCACATTTTTATATGCGCTTGCTGTAGGCATAGATAAACACTCCTTGGTCGTTCTTCTTGGTATGCAGTCCCTTCCGTTGCTTGAACATGATGAGACCTGTACCCGTAGTGATTGCCACGACCAGCACGATCAGTCCTGCAATGATACCCATCAGACAGTAGGCGGCAATGAAGCCGATGATGGCTCCTCCTGCCGTGGCTGCTGCCCAATAGATATACCGCCCTTGTATTCCCATGAATTCAAGGGGCTTCTGGAGTCCCTTGAACAGTGGGTAATCGGGGTAGCGGATTTCCTGCTCTTCTCTTGCCATTCTTCACGTCGTTTCTCACTTACTGAATATGCACGGAATAACTCTCACTCGTTAGTTGGTCACACCGAAGAACAATGGCAATGCCTGTGCTGCTGCCACGAGGAAGATACATGCTCCTACAATCATCATGATCTTTTTCTTGACATCCTGCTCCTCGTTGTTCATGGCGATGTAAACGCTGATAGCACCCACTACGGCTACAACACCTGCAATGGCATAGCAGAGTTTGACCACGATAGGCACATACTTGGCAATTTCCTCCGTCACTGTTGTAAGTGCGGTGGTACCTGCCGTGTAGTCACCTGCCGAGTTTTGCGCCATGGCAATGCCACCGCCCACAAGGAGCATCAATGCCAATGTCTTCAAGCGTCCTGAAGAGAGAACGCTCTTGGCGGTCTTCTTCAAATAGTTCGTTGTTTTCTTAAACATTCTTTCTTGTTTTACTTGTTAATGATTCGTTTGGCAACACCTTATTATAATTATATAGAAAAGTGTTGTCGCTTTCACATGATATACTCTTCTGCAGTTGAGTCTTAAATCTGGTAGCCAAAGAATGCCGGGAACAGGATGGATGCACCTATCATAAACAGACAGGCTCCTATCAGCGTCAGTATGGACTTGGTGACTCCATCTTCCCCGGTGTTCATCTTGATATATATCTGCAAAGCGGATATAATCACCATCACGGCAGCGACAGCGTATGTCAGATACAGCACATACAGCATCATCGTCACCACATAATCGTGCATTCCTGCCAGTGCGTCTGCTCCCCAGCTATAGTCCACATTACCGCATTTGGCTGATGCAGACAGGGGGAGCAGCGCAAAGACAAAGGAACTTACTACATTCTTTATGATATGGCTAAATTTCATCCTTGATTGGTATTGTTTTGATGTTTGGTTGTCCTGGCTTTGTCTCGCCTTGTTTCAATAGGCTCTCCGTGAAGTCGTCCTGCCATAGTCCGTCTATCCATATGGGAGAAGTGGACTCCATCTGCCCATCCATCTTTTCCTGCAACGACTCGGCTGCGTTCTTCGGCTTCTGTTGGTTGACATTATTTCCTTCGTCTTCATCAACATCATCTTCTCTGCCGGAAGAATCCGTTTCTGGAGAATAACCACTCATTCCGTTGTTCTCTGTTCCCATGCCATAGCCCTCATCGTATGATGTGCCGTCTTGGAAACTCGTGTCGTATTGCTTGTCGGCAACGCTAAAGCCACCATCGCTTTCGTTGATGGCTACAGCAGCTTCCTTTTCCGTTATGTTGCTGATGTCAAACACTTCCTCATTGCTTTTGGCTTCTTCCTTCTTACCATACAGGTCTCTTGTTATCATCACCGCATAGTAAATAGCGTATGCAATGGTAAGGCTGATGGCGAATATCAAAAATGGACTCATATAATACTTTGTTTTATTGATGATTTATACTCTATGCAGTGGCAAAAGTGCCAGTTGCGAGTGCAAAGTAAAGAGTAAAATCCGACATAAAAGAATTTTGTAAAGTATGACCATCAAAGTTTAAGATATATTCAAATTATAATCATATATCATACTCTCAATCATACTTTAATCAGCTTCTTCTGTTAGTTTTCGCATATTTCTTCCTTATACTTAGACGGATGTTTTTAAGTATAGAATACCTTATCTGTTTAAATCTTGTAATATGTACTTGTTTAATACGTAATATAACATAAAACAGAGGTATTCGTACAGATATTTTGATTTTATGTACGTTTAGTGTTAAAAATGAGTTAATGTTTCAATATGTTTGCCGCATTGGATTTTATTTTATTACTTTTGTATTCAAAAAATAATAATAACATGTATAACAAGCCATATGTCATCAGATATATTAAGAATTATAGAAGGAGGATTGAATAACGATAGGAGAAAAATCATAAGTTACTCCAATCGTTTAGCTACTCGTCTTGAAGCCGAGGGCGACATTCAATTGGCTCGTTGCATCAAAGAGCAAATTCAAAACTCTAACACAAGAAGTTCTGCAACAGCTGATGCCATGCGTATGTTACCTTTAGATTCGGACAGCAAATTGCAAATAGTAGAAGTAATTCCCGAAGACTCAACACGTACCAATATTGTCCTTTCTGATAATGTCGGAAGGCAAGTAGGTGAATTCATTGAGTTGGTGAGGCACAGTGACGAACTGGAACAGGCAGGGGTTAATATGCCTAAGTCCATGCTTCTTTACGGAGCACCTGGTTGTGGTAAGACCTCTATAGCTCACTATGTCAGTGAAAACACCAATTTACCATTGGTGGTAGCAAGATTGGATGGAATTGTTTCATCACTTCTTGGTAGTACAGCAAAGAACTTAAGAAAAATATTCAGCTATGCTAGTAGCATGCCATGCATCTTGTTTCTTGACGAATTTGATGCTATAGCCAAGGCACGTGACGACAATCACGAGCTGGGAGAACTGAAGCGTGTCATCAACAGCTTGCTTCAAAACATTGACTCCATGCCAACTTCTTGCGTTCTGATTGCAGCAACAAACCATCCCGAATTGTTAGACAAGGCCGTTTGGAGACGCTTCACAACAAAAATTGAAGTCGGAATGCCTGATGACGAAGCAAGAAAAAAAATAATTTTGGACTTAACATCTGGGTTCAATTGTCCTTTTGTAGAGGATGGACAAAAGATGAAAACGGTTTGTGACTTAACAAAAAAAATGTCTCCCTCTGACATCTCTACGATATTTAACAAACTAAAAGTGAAGGGCGTTATCAATGGAAGCAAAGCTATTGAATATGAGGACTTACTTGTTACTATCTTTGAGTTCGAAGGAAAAGACGAAGCACAAGATAAACTCATCATGTTCCTTAACACAAACGGAGTTAGTCAAGCCAAGATTGTACAAAAACTAAATATTAGTGCAAGATTGGTCAGAAATGTATTATCTAAAAAATAGTGAATTATGGCAAAAGAATATCCTATACAAAATGTATCTTTTAGGGGAGAAACAGACAATTTCTTGACGGAAGCTGGTGGTGGCAGTGAATTACCAAAGTGGGTTAATGATACTGCTATTTCCGTTAATGCAGAAAGGGTTTACGATCAATTGGAGTTGTTCTCAGAATTATTCTCTGATGCAAATAGAACGATGCCTGTGCTTACAGAGATTACACTGAACAAAAAAGCAACAGCTAAATCTCATCGTCCAGCAGTGCGAAAAATGATGGATGTAAACTCTAAACGAAATGTCCTAGGAGTCACATCGGTAGGTAAAATCTTGGTAAAGATTGATACCGCCAATGATTTGAAGAAAATGGAGCGAGGTTTTAAGGTGGTAAATACAGCCAATCTGCCGAAAGACAAAAAGATTGGTTTGTCTGCAATAGAAAACATTTCTCGATACAAGGCTGTTGTTGATGATAGCATTCAAGAAAATGACCGTCTCAAACTGCAGTTGGTTGATTATCTGAATAGTGAGTACAATCATCGTTCTCGTATTGCTTTGAGTATAAAATGCAAGGAATTTGGAGTTGAATTAGAAGAGCTGAATTATGCTAGTAGCTTACGCTTGTTTTCCTTGGAACATGTGTCAGAGGAAGCACTTCAGGCTATTGCATCCATGGATTGTGTCTTGGCGGTTAGAAAAATGCCTACAATAGAATTTGAAACTGCCCCAGACGAAGACAACTCCAGCATCGAAGTGATGACACCATTGGAAGGCGCAACATATCCTGTGGTAGGCTTGTTGGATTCTGGTGTTGGCGATAATGATTACCTGCGTCCTTGGATGATTGATGATGAAGATAATATCGCTGATTTGGAAGATGAAGACATAAACAGAAGTCATGGAACTGCTGTTGCAAGTGTCATCAACTATGGTGATTTTCTTGAAAATAAAGATTTGACGAAATGTGGACCTTGTAAAATAAAGAGTTGTATTGTCAATACAGACAGAACCCAAATATACGAAAACGAGTTGGTAGCCAACATTCAAAATGCTATCGCTAAACATCCAGATATAAAAATCTGGAATCTCTCGCAAGGTACAACAAAAACGATAGATAATGACAGATATTCCGACTTGGGCATCGCATTGGACAGCTTGCAGAAAGACAACAGAATCTTGATTTGCAAATCTGCAGGTAATGTTGATCCAAGAGCAGAAAATCAAAGAATTACTGATGGCGCCGATTCTTTGCTTAGTCTCGTTGTAGGATCTATAGCTCATAAGAAAACTACCAATAATGATGCTAAAGAAAATGACAGAAGTCCTTTTTCTCGCATTGGTCCTGGTGTTGAAAATGCAGTAAAGCCAGATTTGGTGCACTATGGCGGCAATATGGATACACATCTGTCCCTGTTTTCAGAATGGGGAAGACAGTTTTGCCGCTGGAGTGGAACTAGTTTTTCTACTCCGCGAATTACAGCTTTGGCTGCTAATCTTAATCAGATGATTGGAGGTGAATGCAATCCCTTGCTTTTGAAAGCATTGCTTGTTCACAACTCTGATTACCCTGTAGGTTTATCGAAAACGCCAGAAGAACTTCGCAGGGAAATGGGGTTCGGTTTGCCATCTGTTATTACAGATATGCTTAACAACGATGCTGATGAGTGCACTATGGTTTTTCATCAGACTTTACAGAAAGGAACAAATATTGTTTCTTTGGATTTTCCATACCCACAAAGTTTGGTTGAAAACGGTTATTTCATCGGTGAAATTACATTGTCAATGGCTGTGAATCCTGTAATTAATGCGGGGCAAGGTTGTGAGTATTGCCAAAGTCAAGTGGATGTTCTATTGGAAACTTATGACCATGTTGAACATGTTCAATTGGGCGAAGGTATGATGCGCAATGAGTCAAGAACATCAAAAGATGCCGTTAATGTACTCAATGCATCGATTTATAGCTCAAAAGCTTTCAAAAAGGAGTTCGCAGAAGAACGTATGCTGATTGAACAGGGAGATAAATATCAACCTATCAAGAAGTATTATGTTGATCTTTCCAAGATGACTGACACTAACAGGAGAAAGGCATTGGGAGAAAACAGAAAATGGGCACTGAAACTCACTGGACTCTACCGTGATGCAGCTGTACAAGCTTTGGAGAGAGACGGAGAAGTACTTTCGCAAGACGTTGTTGTCGTTGTGACAATAAAAGACCCTAGACATCGTGGCACTATATATACCGAATGTCTCGATTTACTAGAACAAAGAGGATATGTACACAACGATATCAATATTCATAATGATATTAGAGTTGATAATTAATGATCGTACTTTATTATGGCTACATATGATTTTTCAAACGCCATTCCCTATGTGCCCACTCATGTTGGAGAACTGATAAACGACGAGCTTGTTGCGTCGGGACTGTCTGTAGAGCAATTGTCAGAAAAAGCTAATATCGAATTGATAGCTTTAAATGAAACAATTTCTGGGAAAAGACAACTATCCACAGAAATGGCTTTACAGATAGAATCAGTTATGGGGATTCCTGCTTCATTGCTTCTGAACATCCAAATTCAATACAACAGTTTTCTGCGGAGAAAATGAATATTCTCCGTAGAAAACTATCGTTTTTCAAACTTTCCCATATCACCTTACCAAAACAGATATGCTATATAATACACCAACAGCATCCCAAGCAGGAACACTGCCACACTGCATCCTATCTTCAATCGTTCCAATACCTCGTCTTGCTCCAGCCCCTTGCTATGTTTGATGATGACAACGATTGATACTATATCTATCAACAATACAGCATATATCATGGCTGGCAGATAGTGAATATGATCCACCATCCACCAGTGTATATCCGCTATATCGTCATATTCCACTTTTGCTTCCCTCATGCTTTCTTTCTCCCTATTAGACAATCGTTTACATCCTTATAATCTTTGCTTATGAAAAGGGCATAAAAAAAGCCCTCCGAAACGGAGAGCTTGGCAAATTCTTGGTGAACTGTTATTTTTCCATGTATTGTTTCAGTTCCTGTGTGATATATGTCCAAACTTCTTGGAAGGTTAGTGGCTCCTTGAATTTGATTTTCTTCAAATAACTATTCCACATAATATTTCGTTTGGCATCTGTCGCAAAAGAATCCTCGAAAAGGCTATATTCCGTAGAGATGGCGGTGCCTCTATTCTCAAACGTGGCTGTGATGGCTTCTTGCAATGTGTCCAAGTCAATATTTCCTGCTTTTAGTATTCTGTACACATCAAAGAAGTCTTTCATGCGGCTGTTCTCTGTCGCATGGTCTATCATTGCCTGATACTTTTCAGCCACCACGGTCTCTAAAGAGTAAGCCAAGATGTCAACTTCTGGTAATGTGTCCAGCAACACCGGATAAGAAAGGTCAACGGGTGCAGGAGTTATGATGTCGCCAAAGCCTACATCCATGGAAATAACTTGGCTTGCCGTGTCAAGTCCTACCTTGACATGCACTCGCACACCATTATATTCTTTTTTGAGAGTGATTTCTTCTACGCTAATGCTGTCCTTTTCAAAGACAACTCCGTCTTCCGGACATTCTATGTCGCATAAATTTCTGAATGTCTCCTTGATATTGTCCAACTCACGGCTAATCTGTTGACCAAGGAAATCTATGTCCAATGTTGGTCTTGCTTTCAAATGCTCATGGGCATACAGTAATGCACCACCTTTCAATATAAAGCGTTCTTTGTATGGACTTACCGACAGACGGTACAACAGACGCTCCTGAAAGTATCGTGTCAATATCGATTGGTAGAAGACATTCTCTTCTTTCGATATATTAAGCAGTTTCGCTCTTACCGAGCGAGCATAATTCTTCGTTGTCATATTTATTATTTTATAGTTCCATTTGTAGATATGTTCCCAATGTTTTGGCAACTCTCAGTTGTGAGGCATATTTCATCAGTTTGCTGACATTACGATCTCTGCGTTTCAGATATTCCTTTATAATCTCCGTACAGACATCTATGCCGATTTTGTTTCTATACTTTACTGCATCACAGACACATTTCTCCACGTCATATATCCTCACCTTGAAACCCTCAATCTCTGTATTCGTAATTCCAAGGTTAAAGGCGGTATCACTCCAATGGTATAGTGTAATTGGGGGATAATCTGGAAGGGTGATTTTTCGGCCTCTTTTTATTGCAAGACAATATTCTTGTGGTACCTGTGTAGTCAACTGATAATGTGACCAAGCGGAATACAGACACAACACACCACCAGGAACAACCTTTTCCACATCAAGCATTTGACTTGCCAAATGGTCATCGGTTGCATACACACCTCTTTTTATTCTGGTGAGTTCGCCATTCTTGGCGGCTTGCAATACTTTATAGTATGCAGCTCTTCCTGCCATATCTTTTGCAGAGATATAGCCTTCAGATTTTGGATTTGTCATACGCTTTTCCATGATTTGCATCTTTAATTCTGTACAAAGTTACTACATATTTTCAAAAATGTAGTATGTTTGTACGGAAATCTACGCAAAAATCACGCAAAATATAGTTTTCTACGGAGAATATTGACTTTCTCCGTAGAAAATTATCGTTTTATACATCCTCTTTATGCGGAATAATGGATTTTCTGCCGATAAGATAATCATTGACATCCTTGTATTCTGCATATCTTATGGATTCGTTGATTGCCCTGTTTTGATAACAGTCCATGATTGTATGGGCAGCCACCGTTCCTGCTTGGTCATTATCAAGATAACAATGGATAGCAGTGTAACACGCCAATCGTTCCATGCATTTCCCAAGGCTACTGATGGAGTTCAGTAAAATATAATCACATGGCTCTTGTATGCAAATCACATTGTCGCCTCGCTTTTCCAAAGTCTTGTACGAAAGAAAGTCCATAAACCCCTCGAAGATGCAGCATCTGTCCTGCACTCCAACTTGCTGTGAATGTATCAAGGATATGTCTTTCTCGCCCAAACAACCTTTATAATATGGGTTACGCAGTTCATACCCATCCCGGTTATTTGGAAAGGCTATGCCAAAATACCGCTTGCCCTTAAACGTGTACCAGATCTCCTTGCAATAGCGTTTACCCATGTCCGCATCCACATGGCGTGAACGCAGATACGACATAAGCACAGGGTAGGACAAGTCTTGGATATGTACCTTGTCCATTTTGTTTGTCTCTACTTGTGTCGGTATGGGAGGTTTTGCCTTTGTGGACTTTGGGTTGTTCATGTCCGCTGTTATATGCTGCAATGCAGCACCCACATCATCCGTATTGTAGAGAAGTTGGGCAAGAGCAATGATGTTGCCACCCTTGCCAAGAGCAAAGTCATACCATTGGTTTCGGCTGAAGTTCACCTTGAACGATGGCTTTGTCTCCGCATGCAATGGCGACAGATAATAAGATGTGGACTTGCTGCATCGTTTGGGCTGATGTCCCAATGCGCTCAGATAGTCCGTGAGTTTGATTTCCTTTGCTTGTTGTATGTTCATCTTTCATTCATTTTTTGTTCATTCGTGCGCTTATTATATATACACCAGAGTGAATGAACGGTTTTGTGAAGTCATTTTGTAGTTAAATATGATGCCACTTCACAAAATCCGTCCGTTCTACTATTATATATACACCGAGGTGAATGAAGTGGTTTTTGAAGTGATTTTCGCTTCATCCTCACTTCTTCACCTCCTGCTCTTCAAGCAGCGGAAGCGAAGGATAATCCTTCATTCTGCAATACTCGTTATTGCCACACTTCACCACCAGTTTGCTCTTCAATAGGAAGGTCAGCAACTTTGACATCACTGTTCTACCTCTGGCAAAACCAATAGTTGTATATCCTTTCGTCAATGCGTTTATCACATTCTCATAACCTGACACCACTTTCTTGCCGAAAGCCATTCCAAGTGCCTTGTCATGCTGCTCATCGGTAATGTCGGCTATTGTCATCTTAGGCTGTTTGGCTGTGGTAGAGTCAACCACATAGTCTTTGGCAATCTCTGGCAATCCCTCCTTATTTATTTGAAACGCAAAAGGGACAAAGTCCTTGTCTCGGATGTTGAGCGGTTTCACTTCACTCACATTCGCCATCGAATTGCTCTTACTTATCACCAGTACCGTCTCTGCCTTGTTGCTGAGTTCCGTGCCAATGTGACCTCTTACATTGTCATCACCCTTATTCAGGTGCAAGACGCAATGGATGTGCAGGTCATAGCGGCTTGACCACTGCATCAGTTTGTTGATGATATGGACGGACTCGCTCGGATTGTTGATGTCGAGCATCAAGTCCCTTATGCCGTCAATGATGACCAAGCCAAAGCCCTTTTGCGTCTGCAAGGCATATTCTATCAGTCGCAGTCTGAGGTTGGGACTGTACTCTCGCAGTCCGAAGAACACAAGGTTCTCACTGTTCATGTTGTCGGGCAATCCTGCAAGCCGGAGGATGCGCTGCATCACGCTGTGACAGTGGAAACGGCTCTGCTCCGTATCAACGTAGAGTATCTTACGCTTGTCATCGGGTAGTTTTGCCGTATATTGCAGCACCTTTCCGTTAGCAAGCGAGGCAGCAACCAAAGCGGACACGTTGAACGTCTTTCGGCTCTTCGCCTTGCCTGTGGAGGCACTGAAGTTGCCAAGCGTGGCTATGGTCGAGTTGTCCACCCATATTATCTGTGGCGGTGTCTGGTAGGTCTCATCCGCATGGATAAGCGATGCCTTCAGCAACTTTTCCAACAAATCAGCATTGTCCGCTGCGCCTTCAAAGAGGCTCATGTCGTTCATGTCTTCCATCGTCATCTGCTCTTCAAGGGTTTGTTCATCACATAGCGTATGGCATCCTGCTCATACACGTCTTTTGTTTTCACAGGGTGCTTCTTGATCCATTCCACCAGTTCTTCCTTGCTGAAATAGATGGTCTTGCCGTTTGGCTTGTAATGGGGAATGGCAAAGGTACGTGTCAGTTTGTAAAGCTGACTCTTTGAAGCGTCAAGGAATACGCTTGCCTCGTCAAGGGTGAGCACGTCTTTTCCTGCAAAGAGCCATTTCTCCAAGCACTTGATGCGGTTCAGCACATCCTCCACTGGTCCAAGCAGCTTGAATGCTTCTTCCATTTGTTGAATGCGCTCGGCAAGTCTCATTGGTGTCATATCTGCCAGTTCTTGTTCTGTCAACTCGTGTTTATCCACGTCTATCGTTGGCGGTAGGATAGTGCCATCCTTTGGTGGATTGTTTGCCTGATTTGTTGTCTGTCCAATCATTGTCGTAATTTTATTTATCGTTACACATAACGAGGTCGCCCTCCATAACCAGGTTTCTGATTACGGAGGGCAAAGGTAAGGGCGTTTCTGCCCAATCGGATGGAAGTGCGCTTGACTGTCAACCGACTATCAAGCCAACTGTCAAGGTTTTCATCTGTCAGATGATGCCCTTGCTGTCATTTTTACCGCAATCTGCTATTTCTTGCACTTTCTTGCGGATAGTCTCATAGATACTGGAGTTGGTACTTTTGGCATCACTAGTTGCTGAGGACAGTTTGGTTGTTGTAAGTGGCTTGTCTGTTGATGAAGACAGGATGAGTTTATGCTTGGCAATGACCGATTGCCATTGCTTGCAAATCAAGTTCTTGCTGCAGAGCATGTCAAAGAAGAATGCCACACGTCTGTTGCTTCTCGCCTTTAGCTGCTTGCAGACTTGGCACGAGAAGAGTTTTCGCATATCCTCTTCCGACACATCGGTTGAGAACAAATGAACCTCATTGGCATGGCGCGCAATGAGGTTCAACTGAGTAGAATCAAAGTAACATTGAAAGTCCTGTTTCGGTTTGGTTTCTTGTGCTGTTTGTAATATTGACGGTGGTTTACCATGGAGATACTGACCGTTTGGAGGCGGCTCCGTGGTGTTGAACTTGTGATGAAGAGCCTTATAGTCATGATACTCGAAATCCACTTTGGTAAAGAATATGACTACCAAGTCCTCACGTTCTTCAAGAAACTCCTCCATGATGTAGAAGTTCTTCTTGTGCTCGTTCTTGCCTGCCGCATACTGGCAGTCCGTATAGGAATGGCTGTTGAGAAAGTCCTTTTTATAGCGGTGATACAGTTTACCGCATCCTATTACTTCCGTCTGATAGCACTCATGGGCTTCCTTGAAGAACAGCCACAATTTGTTGGTACCACAAATGCCACCTGCACCGTTAGCGAAGGTGCATTCATTGCATTGGGGTAAAAAGAGAGAACGAGGAGTCGTCTCGTCCTTGGTTGTTTGATGTATTGTTATGTTCCATTTTTATTCTTCGAACGCACTGTCCAATAGGGAAACAGCCTCGTCCTTTTTCTTATTGATGATTTTTGCGTAAATTTGTGTCGTACGCACCTCCGTATGACCGAGAAGTTTGCTTGTAGTGTATAGGTCTGCGCCCATGGTCAGCTCCATCGTGGCGAACGTGTGTCTTAAGCAATGCACAATTTAAGCAAAAGCAACGGAAAGTGAAGATGAGAGAAATGAACTGTAAGTGGTTGAGAATGAGCAATATTTCATAATTCTGCCAATTGGCTGCAAAGCAAAGCCGAGCAGGATATTGAGTTATTTCAGTTACCAAACCGTTAGCGGTCAGTTACCGAAACCAACACTGCTAACGAGGTGAAAAACAAATAGTTTGTCACCAGTGTTTGTTGCACTGTTCTGCACAACTTTCAATGACAGAGAATGCTTACTGATTGATTATTTTTGCAAACTAAAAAAGTAAGCAGATGAAAGTTGAAAAATTCAAGGTGCTGCTCTACCTCAAAAAGAGCAGATTGGACAAGAACGGTAAGGCTCCCATCATGGGACGCATCACCCTCAACCGAACAATGGCGCAGTTCGGTTGCAAGTTGTCATGTACGCCAAAGTTATGGAATCCACGTGAGAGCAGACTTGACGGCAAGAGCAAGGAGGCTGTGGAAGTGAACGCCAAGATTGACAAGCTGTTGCTGGCAATAAACTCAGCCTACGAGTCACTTGTGGAGCGCAAGACGGATTTTGACGCAAAGGCGATAAAGGATCTGTTTCAATGTAGTGCAGACACTCAGATGACCTTGTTGAAGCAGCTTGACGCCATCATTGCGGACATTGAGTCAAGAATCGGCATCGACTACAAGAAAGGCACGCTGCCAAACTACCAGTACACTCGCCTGACATTGGGATTGTTCGTCAAGAAGCGTTATGGAACTGACGATGTGGCATTCGGTGAGCTTGACGAGCAGTTTATCCGTGAGTACATGGACTTTTGCTTGGACGAGAGAGGTCTTGCACTTGATACAGTCCGCCACTATCTCGCCATATTGAAGAAGACCTGCCGAATAGCTTTCAAGGCAGGACACTCCGAGCGTTATCATTTCATGCACTTCAAGCTACCTCAAAAGAAAGAGAATCCACCAAAGGCATTGACACGTGAGGACTTCTTGAAAATTCGTGACCTCGAAATACCAGAGCGAAGAAAATCGTTGGCTTTGACCCGTGACCTTTTTCTTTTCGCTTGCTATACAGGCACGGCTTATGCCGATACTGTTTCCATCACGGAAGAAAACCTCTTTCGTGATGAGGAGGGCAGCCTTTGGCTGAAATACCACAGAAAGAAGAACAAGATGCTTGCACGTGTGAAGCTGCTGCCAGAAGCAATTGCGATGTTGGAGAAATACAAAGACCCGACAAGACCTACTCTTTTACCGCCACAGGAATTTCGAGTGCTGAGAGGTAACATGAAAAGTCTCCGAGTACTATCTGGCATAAGTATGGATTTGGTCTATCATGTTGGACGGCACAGTTTCGCATCGCTCGTTACGCTCGAAGAAGGTGTTCCGATAGAGACTATCAGCAGAATGCTTGGTCACAACAACATTCAGACCACGCAAATCTATGCACGTGTCACCCCGAAAAAGCTATTTGAGGATATGGACAAGTTCATCGAAGCCAACAAGGACTTCAAGTTTGTCCTGTAATATTTTCACAAAATAAGAAAGGAACATAACAATGAGAAGTACATACAAGCAGTTTTATTATATCAACCGTGGCAGAGTAAAGGCAGACGGAACCACATCTATATTTTGCCGTATCACGATTGACGGCAAAGTGTCAGCCATAGCAACAGGTCTTTACTGTGCTCCCGAAGAATGGGACACGAAAAAAGGTGAAGCCAAGAATGCAAGAGTGAACGGACAACTCCAAGCGTTTAGACTAAGAATTGACGAAGCCTACGAGCAGGCAACAAAGGAAAAGGGCATCGTTACCGCCGAGATTCTGAAGAATGTTATTGTTGATGCAAATACTATCCCGATGACATTGCTTGCCACTGGCGAGGAGGAGCGTAAACGCCTTAGACTGCGCTCTATCCGTATTAACTCAACATCTTCTTATCGCCAATCTAAGACATCGCAACTAAACTTGCGAGAGTTCATCGGGTTACGAGGAATGAATGACATGGCATTTGAAGATTTGACTGAGGAATTTGGCAAATCTTATAAGTTGTTCTTGATTGGCAAAGGGTATAGTGCATCCAATACGAACCATAATCTTTGTTGGCTGCAACGCTTGGTTTATATCGCTGTTGACAGAGGTCTGCTGAAATTCAATCCATTGGAAGATGTCGGATATGAAAAGAAAGGCTCACCAAAGCGTAGACATATATCCAGAAATGATTTGCTGCTCATCATGGAGACTCCTATGGAGGATAAGGCTTTGGAGTTGGCACGAAGAATGTTTGTTTTCTCCAGCCTTACAGGTTTGGCTTATGTCGATTTACGTAACCTGTATCCACACCATATCGGGATGACGGCAGACGGTAGAAAATACATCCGTGAGAAAAGAGCAAAGACCAACAACGAAGCGTTCATTCCCTTGCACCCGATAGCTGAACAAATAATGTCGCTATACAATATAGCGGATGATAGCAAACCTGTTTTCCCTCTTTCTTCACGTGATTCCATGTGGTTTGAATTTCATTCACTCGGTGTGGCTTTGGGTATCAATGAGAACCTTACCGCACACGTTGCAAGACATACATTCGGAGTAAACATGGTTACTTCGGGCATATCAATGGAAAGCATCGCCAAGATGATGGGGCATTCCAACCTGCGAAGCACCCAGGTCTATGCCGTCATCACCGATGACAAGATATCCAAGGATATGGATAAGCTGATGCAGCGCAGAGAAACAAAAGAAACTGACCAGAATAAAAATAAGGAGGACGGGAAATGAACAGAGGGATAATAACAATCAGCGAGAGCGGAACGGTATCCATGCCGACCGATACTGTATGGATGACCATGCAGGAGATTGCCGACATGTATAATGTATTCGGCTACTATGTGCGCAAGGCTGTCAAGGCTGTATTCAAGGACGGCATTCTGAAAGAGCAGGGTGTACGCCGTCATGTCAGGAAGAACGACCGCATCAGCTATGATGTGTATAGCCTTGAACTCGTCATTGCGGTAGCCTTCCGTATTGACAGCATTGAGAGCAGAGCCTTTCGGGAGTTCATCATGCAGTCCGTCATCGGCAGACAGACAAGCCGCACCAAACTGGTCTGTATCTTTACAGAGAATGCAATGGCATAGACCTGCCATAAAGCAACGTTCCTTGGAGGCTTTGCGCCTCCAGCCACTTGGGCGAACCACCGCAGTGTGTTTTAGCATGGTATTAGATTTTATACAGACCATACGGAGAACACTCGGCAAACACGACCAACTCGGTATAGCCAATAAAACGAGGCGACAACCTATAACAACCACGCTCGGTAAGTTATACGTTGTCGCCTTGTTCATTTCACACACTCATCAAGGACATTCTCCTACACACCTTTCATTCTGTACGCCTCACGATAGTTAGCCATCAGAATCTTCTGAATGTCGGACTCGCGGTAGAGTATCTTTCCGCCAAGCTGGATATACGGGATGACACCGTTGTTTCGGTAGTCCTGCAGGGTTCTTCGGCTCAGTTGCAGCCTGGCACAAAGTTCCTTGTCCGTCATGAAGCGCTCACCGCCAAGCATGGGGCGGTAGTTCATCACGGCACGTTCAAAATTGTCAACCATTCGGTTGAGGTGGTTCACGATGTGGTTCATCCACTCGCTGTTTCTTGTCATTACTTCATTGCTCATAGTTGTCTCGTTTTATTGTTGATACTTACGTTACTCGGTTTACTTGCTGCATTGGATTAAGTGGCTGTTGTATATTGACAGCCTAACCTGTGCGCTTGCGAAAGCGCATGTCCTTTTTCTTGTCCTCCACTACTGCTACGATAGCCATCACGTCCTCCGGCTTGTAGTAGGTCTTGTGGCTGATTTGCGTATAAGCCAAAGTTCCGTTGTCCCGAAGCGTCTGCACTGTCCGTGGGCAGATGTTGAGCGTCTGACACACGTCCTGCGTGTCGAGCCACTTGTTCATGGTCTTGTCCTCACTGCGCTCACGGATTCTGTCCATGCGCTTCACGAAGTTCTCCAACTGGGCATCAAGATAGTTGAATGCCTCTTCCTCGAATACGATGAATCCCATACTTTTCTTTTTTCTAAGTTAATACTATGTTTATCGCAAAGCTCCACGCATATGCTGTGCTCCACGTTTGTGAGTGCAAAGATAAGGCACGGCAATCTAAAAACAAGCGTTTTCAATTTCTGTGGCAGTATGTTGCCGGGGTTTGCCGACTTCAACGCCAAAAACAACAAGAAAAACTTGCACGACTGCAACGAATACATGAACAATGATGAGTTGAGAAATACGTTGAAGTTCTCACAACTATCTCGGTATGCAAATAAGCAAGCCACAACTAAATTGCCACGTTACACCCAATCAGTTGCATGGCTGCACTCAGTACACTTACTTTGCACCCGACAATCGGTCAATGGTGCAAACCGTGACCACTATATTAACAAATAAAACAGCATAAGCTATGGCAAGAACAAAAGAAACGAAAATGTTTCCTGAACAGCAGGAGAAAATGACACAGGAGGTGATGGCTTCGCTTCACCCATCCACTTATGGTAAAGACTATGCCCAAAAACATAGCTCTTTCTTTGAAGAGGTGGAGAACTCCGATTTAGAAGTTGTGACAGAGAATGTGGCTGCAACAACCTCCAACATGGAGGACGAGCTTACGAACGAGGTTCAATCGCCACCGAATCCGCAGAAGCGCATCAGTGGCAAGCAGCGCAAGGCGACATTAGAGGAGTATCAGCAGACCTTCCTCCAAGTTCCAAGGATTGACGACCGCAAGCCAGTCTTCGTCAGTTCCGATGTACGAGACCGTCTTGATCGAGTCGTCCGCATCCTTGGAGGGAGGCGCATGAGCGTATCGGGCATCATCGAGAACATCGTGCGCCACCACCTAAGCCTTTATGAAGAGGACTTCGAGGCTTGGCGCAAATTGTGAGAATTAAGGTCTGCGACCTTGGGCGTGGATAGCTGAAAGGCAGTAGTTCCAACTAACGTGTTCTGAGAGGGAGCGAGGTTATGTTTTGGGAACCCCAAAACGCCTCGCTCCACCATGAGGGCGGAGATATTTTGCTCCCAACGGTCGCAGAAAGTGAGTGTACCAACTGTAAACAGTATATCGAATGACAAGCATACATGAACAGGACAAGAAAAAGGGCGGAAGACCGCCCACAGGCAGGGTTCGCAAGCTGTCGAAGTCTGTCACGGTGAAGTTCTCGAAGCCAAGCTACGAGGCACTGAGGCTGAGGGCGAGAAAAGCCAACCGCAAGTTGGCGGAGTACATCCGTGAGTCCGCCTTGAACGGCGAGGTGGTCAGCGGACACAATGCAGAGACGGTAGCCATCGCCAAGAATCTCATTGGCATGGCGAACAACCTCAACCAACTTACCAAGCTGTCGCATCAGAGAGGTTTCCAGGAAACCCATGTGTATGTGGTGGACTTGTTGAAGAGATTGAAAACCGTCCTTGTCGAGTATCGGCAAGGAAATTCCAAACCTAATCCAAGCGGAATGAACAGAAGGGAGGATACACCATGATAGGCAAGCTAAAGAAAGGCAGCTCATTTGGTGGTTGCATCCGCTATGTTACAGGCAAGGACGAGGCGAAAATCATCGCCTCGGATGGTGTGTTACTCGGCAAGAATACCGAAATGGCGCAAAGTTTCGAGCTACAAAGGCAACTAAATCCAAGTATTAAGAAGCCTGTTGGACATATAGCTTTGAGCTTCAAGCCCGAGGACAAGCCACGCTTGACGGATGAGTTCATGGCTAAGATAGCCCTTGAATACATGCAGATGATGGGTATCACCGATACCCAATTTCTCATCGTAAGGCATCACAATACGCACAATCCACATTGCCATATTGTGTACAACCGCATCAATAACGATGGCAAGCTCATATCAGACAGGAATGATTACAGGCGTAATGAGCAGGTGACCAAGGCTCTAAAATCCAAGTATGGACTGACTTACGGAACGGACAAGAGCAAGACTAACACTCGCAAATTACGCAATGCGGAACGTGCCAAATACGAGATTCACAATGCTGTTAAGGACGCATTGAAAATGGCAGATAGTTGGGAAAAGCTCAGAAGCGAACTTGCAAAACGAGGTGTTCACTTGGAGTTTGTCTATAAGGACAAGGAGCGGAGCAAGGTTCAAGGCATCCGTTTTTGCAAGGATGGATATAGCTTCAAGGGTACGCAGATTAGCCGAGACTATAGCTTTGGCAAACTGAATGCAAGATTTGAGGGAACAGAGAACCATGTATCAGCAAGAGCCATTTCTACTCAACAATATGAGCAAGGTAGTTTCAAGGACGAGCTGTTGCCATTCATGTCGGAGAGCAGCCAGAACCCATGGAATGGTATTTCTTCCATAGGACTTTTTGCTTCTGCCAATGCACAGACCTTTGAGCAATTCCCAGAGGATGAATCATCCAAGAAGAAAAAGAAGAAACGCAGAAGAGGCTTTAGCCTTTGATGCAAGTTACAAACCATTCAAACAACATAAGAAAGATGAAAGAAGAACTATTGGAAGCCATCTACGGCACAGTTGAGAGATTGGAGCAGAAAGTCGATGAACTTTCTGCCTCACCAAAGAATACAGAGGTAGGAAGTACTCCTGTTCCTGTAAGTGTTGATACGAGCATACTTGAAAAAGCCATACTTGCTATGGCTGCAAAAGAAGGGGAAGCTATTGACAAATTGGCAAGATTAAGAGAGGCAATTTGCATCTTTACCGACCTTACCAAGAAAGAAGCAAGCAACGGCGAACAGCGAAGCAAAGTCTTGTTTGACACAGTTAAGCAGTTGAAGCAAGAGCAAGATGCTACTTCACAAGTAGTACACGAAAAGCTACATGCTATGGTCAACACGCCTCAGAAGAAGATTGTTATCCACCGCTTTGAACCTACCTCCAAGTATGTTCTTCTTTTCATCGGTAGCTTGGTTCTATCTCTCGTTATTTCCATTTGGGGCAACCTCACCCAATGGCGAGAGCACCAAAATTGGGAGGAAGCAGACTTGAAGTATCGAGCATTGCGAATGGTACTGCCATCTGATGACCCGAATATTCGCTACATAGAAAAACACTTTTCAGTACAACGTGATGATGATACTATTAATAATGTTAGAAATCGTGTCGCTGTTTATGAGGATTCTATCCGCCGACATTATGAAATGATTGAAATGGCTGCTTACAAGGATAGCCTTGCAAAACAATTAAACAAAGAAGCTAACGACATAAAAGAAAGGCTTAAAAAGTAAAAGAGCCTATGCCTATTTTCTTCATTCTTACAATGTAATAGATTCTTAATGTTGATGCAATGATACTGTAACTAAAAAGCCGTACTTTTGCAGCCGAAGTATCCTGAATCATTCAGACTCATTCGATACTACGATGAAGAAGATGATCGTGAGTTTACTTTTCTGACGAATGCAAAGCATCTTTCTGCGTTGGATGTCGCGAATCTATATAAAAAAGATGGTTGGTCGAGCTGTTTTTCAAATGGCTAAAGCAGCATCTTAAGATAAAGAGCTTCTGGGGCACAACGGAGAATGCTGTACGCATACAGATTAGTGTTGCCATTATCACTTATTGTCTCGTGGCTATTGTTCACCATGATATACAATTGAAACGCTCAACATATGAAGTTTTGCAGATTCTAAGCATTTCATTGACGGACAAAACCCACCTAAGAGATCTATTTGATAAGACTATTTTCAACGATGTCAAAGAACTCGATTATTCCCTCTTTAAGGGACTAATGTCTTAAATTATATAATAAGGGGTAGACATATATATATAATATGCATACCTCTTATTATATGGTTTTGTATATGTTTGTTATACAAAATACGAATTTGTAAGTACAAACCGTTTATTATGTTGGTTATATTTCACTTTGTTAAAAATAACGCTTTATATGTGTCAAATTAACACATTGCATTGATTAACAAAAATATTTTGATTGACACATTTTGATGAAATAGTTTTTTTATTACTTTTGCAAATGAAAACTTACATGACTTGGCTTTAATAGACCTCGACCAAGCTGTGCTATTATTGTAGAGGTTGCATAAGGAGTAAAAAAATGAAGAAGTTTTTCATGGGCATGATTGCCGTTATTGTGTGTGGTACTGCATTTGCAGGAAACTTAAATGAGATTAAGGCTTCAGCAGTATCAGATGATGATCTTAGCTCATCTACACCAGACAAGATTGTATCTACTTTCTATGGTTCAAAGGCTTCAACTAACGCAAACAATCCTTGCAAGGGAGCAACTATCAGAAAGTGCGGAACCATAGAGTCAAGTTTGGTGTCATTTGAAGACCAAACTTTGGTGATGCAGCAGGTAAAGGATGCTGATGGTAACACATTATTTACAAACAATTTCTTTGCTCCATCTTCCGTGTCAGAAACAAAGGCAAATATTAAGCTTGAAACAATGAAATTGGGTGGAACGTTCAAGGCAAATGTGGCAGAATGAAAATAAGGCATATTTTAGCACTCCTTTTCTTTATGTTTTGCACGACCATATTTGCACAGGGGCGTGATTATATAAATGAAATGGAGCAGAACGACTTGCAAATCAGACAGAAGCCTAACACTGAAGGGCTTCTGTCTGATTATTTGCATTCAGCAAACATTAAGGAAGATACAATTTTTGCAATTCTTTATAGTCCTGCTGAATGTTTTAGATGTGAAGCTGCAATTCCTGCATTTTATGATAAACTGAAACGCAATAATCCGAACAACAAGTTATTACTAATAACTGCATATGGGGATTCTAAAACAGCAAGTTGGTATAATTCTAAAAACAACTATAAGGCTGATTATTACATTTATGATACGAAATCAGTTTATAGCAACATCTTCAGTTTCAACTCTGAAGGAATGTACGGATTGTATATACTCAAATTAGTTCCAAAAGAAGGCGTGTTCGTCACAGGTGGACAATATACGGTCTTAGGGGCAGAGTTTGTGAAGCAGTTGGTACTTTGTAAAAAGAGAATTGCTCCTCACATGTATGAATTGGATAAGAAAGACTCATATAAAGAGGTGTCAGACCAGATTGCGATGATAAATGTTCCTATGCCGAAATGGAAACAAACGGACATTGAGGTCAACACGAAAGATGGAGTAGAAATATCATCAATATATGATATTCCCAAAATAGAGAATGGACACCTTTTTTTTAACGACATGCTGAACAATGGTATAATGCTGTTTAATAAAGAAAATGGTTTGTTTAAATTCAAGCGACTCTTCCAAGCAGACGAAGCGGAGAAAAAGAAATTTGTTTCCGTGCCAGATAAGGATTTCAGAAACTTAGTAAAACAAGGACAAGTCTTTTACATAGCATTGTCTGCAAATATGTTGGACTCTTCTCATATCGGAATTTCCTATTCCCTGCCAAAGATTCTTCGAGAAAAAGTAGGCAACGAATGGAACTTTAGCTTTTACAATGCCCCTGCTGTCTTGATACGAGACATCAACAATTATACGTCAGGCAAGATGATTTCACCAGATTTCGATTTGGAACATTCCAAGTATTTCTATCTTCACTTTGTGTTCGACTTGTTCAATAACAAATTATGGACAGGAAGCGAAAAGTTGACATGGCCTATGGATGGATTTGAGAAAGAGGATATTGTAGGACAGAAAGATTTAGACCCTTTTAATGGCAGCTTTTATAAGACCTTCAATCCAATAATAGCTTCTTTTCGTATCAATGACGGAAAGTGTGATGGACATTACGGCAAATTAGAGCGTATTCAAGAAAATAGCAGAACAGGCTATTATTATCTTAATAATGTATTCGCACATGAAGGAAAAACTTTCTTGTATGGAAATGGTTACACAGGAAAACTGTATGTGACAGATAGCCTTCATCTTGACAAATATAAGGTTTACATGGTGTTTGACACAGATACAGTTCCTATGATTGCACCAGACTCCACAAAATTTTATACGCATGAATATGGAAATCTGTATAGTTCTTACTTCACAAAGTGCATCACAACTGTAAAAATGGATAAAAGGAACATCTATTGTCTTTTAAAGCATGGTATGCCAAGGACAGACAACTTCCAAAAGGACAGATATTCCTTTGTCATCGTAAATAGAAAAAATGGGAAGACCAAGGAATATCCACTTCCGTCTGTAGCTCCTACAGAATACAAATGTTTAGGATATGGAATAAATGCGCAAGAAAAGCATTTCAACCCATTTATGTTTGTCAAGAAAGAAGATGGTAAGTACATAATAAGGATGTTGGAAATCTAAGCGTCATTATCGTGTGGATATTTTTTATCAATAAAGCCGTATCTCGCCCCAAACAAGTCTTGATACGGCTTTATTCTATTTAATTCATAGGATTATGACAAATAATAGAAATCTATAAGTGTAAGTGTTTGCATCCGTATCACGGAATGAATATCCATTGTAGGATATTTTTTCCTGTAATCGTCTGTCAAGTCTTCATATAAGTACCATTGAGTTCTTTTGCCCTCTTGGCTGATAGAAAAAGCAACATCATATTGAGCAATTATAGTGTCTTTTTTATCCGTCATTAAATGAAATGTCCAATGTTCATAACTTGGAAGAGTCTTTTGGTCTGTTTTGATAAAGCTATATTTTTCAGACAATTCTATGGAGGAAGTTGTTTCTATATAGGCTTTCCACTGTTCTTCTCTTGCACTATTGAGGAGTGAAACAGTTCTTTCAGCCGACAAAGCAGACGACAATTTCCTCATGTAAAAATAGTAAACATCAGATGGCAAAGCAGGAGGATTGTCTTCTAATTCCTTTTTTATCTTTTCTGCATTAAAAGGTGCATCGACATAAACCTCAGTTTTCACAGACCAATAACTCTCAGATACATAGGGAGTAAATTTCGGTTGGTCAGGAACCTCATCATTCACCTTGTCACAAGCTGTTATCGTGTAAACACACAATAAGCATAATATATATTTTAGAAAAATACGTTCCATATTCGACTCAGACTAAAAGATATTTTGAATTTGGTTACAAATTTACAAAAAAAATCATAAACATGAATTTTTAAAGTCGCATTGTAAGGAAGCAAAATGCTTTTTAACACTTTCCATGTTTATAATGCCGAATATGAAACTTGTAAGCACTTAATAAGATGGCAACTTTGCTTTTGTGAAGAACAATTATGTTCTTTTCAAAATTTAATAATCTATAAAAACAAAGCAAAATACATTGCTTTTCATATTTTTGATTTATCTTTGCACTTGTAATTGAAGCGTTCTTTGTATATCGCAAAGTTGTAAAAGATAAAGAAGATTGCTCGTTTCTAAATCGTTAGCAGTTACATTATTTAAAGTGTTTAACTCGCTGATATTCAATCAATAAAAGATTTTATTGTGACTCGAGACATGGTAGGTCACATGTTTGCTGATACCTGCCGCACGGCTCCATTCCGGGATGCAGTCGTAGTTCTTGCTTGGCAGTGTTGGAAACACCTTGTCCTCGTCACTCGCAGATCCACGCTCAGGCATCCAACGAAGGGCTTGCTTGTTAAGAGGAAGATAGAGAGGCTGCTTGGTCTTGTACTGCAATATCTCAACTCGTGTCTTGTCACCCTCGGTGATGATGTTCTTCCACTTCAAACTCTTCACGTCACTGATACGGAGTCCGCAGAAGCATGAAAACAGGAACGCCGCCTTGATATCCTCACGCTTGCAAGGGGTGTCAATCAGTCTCTTCACCTCGTCAACGGTCAGGTACTCTCGCTTGGTACCGCCACCTTTCAGAACATCCATGCGAAGACGCAATACGGGATTGTCGTCCATTATCTCTTCCTCAATAGCCATGTTGAAGGCTGCTTTGAGGCATTTGAGATAGTTCATCACCGTGGACTTGGACGGATGGGTGTGCTTGTAGGTGATATAGTCGTTCAACAAGAACACCATGAAACCATTGCAGTATTCCTTGGTCATCTCTGCGAGTGTCACGTTTGGCGAGTGTTCTCTCACTGCATTCAGCACGCTGTTCACCCAGTTTCGGGCAGATTGTCTTCCTCGCTCCACTTGTGCGTCACGGAATATCTCCAACCAATCCACAAGTCGCATTTTGATTCTCGACTTGTCTTTGAGCCCTGCGATACCGTTAGTGATGCTCATGATGCGTTGTGCCTTGATGGCATAGACTGCTTGCATCGTCTGCTTGTTCTGCTCCCTGGCAGCTGCGTCAACCTCTGGTATGAGATAAAGGCGCAGATAATCATAGGTACGGCGACCGTTGACATTGATGGATAGATAGACCGACTTGTTGCCGTTGGCAAGTTCCTTGAAGCGGATTCTCACAGGCTCCTTGGTCTTGGAATTTCTCTTGCGCTCAGTCTCTGCAACGGCAATCTCTGTCTTCACCTTCTTAGTGGCAAGATACTCCTTGTATTTGTCCACGTTGGCATCTGGATCTTCTCCATGCGGCTTGTAGCCTCTTCTGCCGACACGCTTCTCAAAGGTTCCGTCCTTCAATGCCTTCATGCGTTCCTTGGCCTTTTTCTCAGCTTCTTTCCAGATTTCCTTGTGTTTCTCCTCGCTGTCATCCTTACGAAGATAAAGACCAACTGACTCATAGGCACGTTGTCCCTTACCATAATATATATCAAGGAAGAGGGAACGGTCTCCATTGCGCATCTTGCGACTACGGACTATCACAGAACTGGTGTATTCCTCAACTTTCTCCACTTGGTTCAGCTCGTCAGAAGGATCCGTGAAAGTTTCTCCATTGACAACCTCTCGCATCTTGCGTTCTTTCAGACGCTCTGCGGTTTCCATGACCAAGGCATTATTCTGCTTGTCAGCCTCGGTAATCTCTGGGTTGATATAGAGCTTCAGAAACTCGTACTTGCGCTCACCATTATAATATATGTCGAAGTAGAGCGACTTGCTGCCGTTGGCAAGGTCCTTGAAACGAAGAGTGACAGCTTCACGCTTGTTGGGTCTGCCTCTATGTTTTTTGATTGTTCCATCTATGGCTCTGTCCTCACCGTCATCGTCAATAAACTTCCATTGGTGTCCTTCTCTGCCAGAAACGGCTCCAACGACTTCGTTTACCTCACTTTCCTTTCCCTTGACACTTTTGCCAGTTTTAGCAGTATTGCCATTCTCCTTCTTACTTAAACGTGCGGTCTTCTTGCTTGAAGTTGTTGTAGAAGCAGGATGCTCCAAGGAAGCCTTCACTGTTTCCAACTTTCCCGACAGGATTTCTTGCACTCGTTGGTTCTTGATAGCTTCTGCCTTCTGCAAGGTCTCGGCATTGACTGCCTTAGCCTTGTCATCGTCCTCGGGAAGCAGATAAAGCTTCAAGAACTCATACGACCTCTTTCCACTTTTGTAAGTGTCGAGATAAATCGACTTTGTGCCATTCGCCAAATCCTTGTAGCGTATGCGCACAGGTTCATTGTTACTTCTCATGTTACTTTGTTATTTATTCTACTTATTGTCATTTTGCGAGATTTGTTACTCGCGGTGCAAAGATACGAAAAATAATTGGATTTGTTACCCAAAATAAGAACCAATTACGAACCATTAACTATGATAAATAATAAAATTAAATGGCAAAGTAACAAACAAATAACAAAATACATACTTTATTAAATACTTGCTATATGCTGTATATATTGGTATTTACGCGCGATTTCTTATCATTTTGATTGTTGCATGAGATTTGACGTTGTATTGGCGTTGCTCGTTTCGGACGAACAGGGCAATGCGAAGGCCTTAACAAGTGGAACGAGTGACAGGACTGGCTCCACGTTTTCATGTATATATACCAACCATTTGTTAATCATGCCAATATGGTAGCCGTTGGCAAAAAGAATAGTTGGTATGAGCTGTATAAAAGTTCCAATTACAAAGACAGACAAAGGTGGTTTTCAAGTAATCATTGACTTGAATTTATATAGTGAAAAGGCTATAACTGCTACTATTTACAGATATACAGACAAGTACTTTGTTTATCAGAACACAATGCCAAGTAATGATAAACAGGTTTGTGTGATTTTTGAATCAAAAGAAGGTGTACTTGACGAGAATATCGTTAAGCAATTCTGCAATGACTTAATTGACCAACAACTTCGTGAAATTACAACGGAGAAGTATGGACATATTCGTGATCTGATAGTAGAGGAAGCTTTTAAACCTGTATCAAGATGAGATTCCTGTTCGTATTAGTTTCATGTCTGTTAGCATATATTCCTATTTTTGGAAAAAATAATTCAAGGGTGTATAAAGCAAGCAAGGGAAATTTCAACCAGTCTTTGTTGGTCCTACATAAAACAACACCAATAAATATTGGTAGGACGCATAATGCTCATAGTTCACATATGGCTCACGCTTCGCATTCTTCACATTTTTCTAGTCAACATATTTCACATTATTCGTCAACCATAAACAACTATGCAAAAGTTGAGGTTAAGGGGGAAAGGGAAATAAATAATGTTGATTTGAAAAAGTTAAAGCAGATTGTGTCTGAAGGCAGTGGTCTTTCATGTAAGAATATCCGTATACAGTATTGTTACTTGAAGACTTTCCAGAATGTGGGAGTAGAACAGAAATGCTATATAATAACAATTGATTTCGGTACAAATGTTTATAAGTACTATGTCTATGGAAAAATGAAATACTTTTTTCTTTTACAAAACGGATTAAGTGTCTATGATACTTCAAAAAAAATATCAGATATAATATGGTTAGAAAGAATAGTTAAAATCTTACAGAAATGAAATATCAGTTACTTCCATTCCGCTTCGCTCGATTTAACGAAGGAGAATATCTTCTATCGAATGATGTTGGAGAATACATATTCCTAAAGAATGACGATTTCCATAAATTTGTCAATGGAGAACTTGACCCTACAAGTGACTTGTTCTATGACATTGAGTCAAAGCAGATAGGCACAACAGACAATGTTGAAGATGTTGTAAGAATGCTTGCAACAAAATTCCGCACAAAGAAGAGTATCTTAGAGGATTTCACTTCTTTGCACATGGTTGTGCCAACTTTGCGTTGTAATTCAAGCTGCATTTATTGTCAGGTAAAAAGACATGAAAGTACAGACCATTCTGCCGATATGACGAAGAAAACAGCAAAGAATATTGTCAAAACTATCTTCATGTCCCCTTCTCCATGTATCAAGATTGAGTTCCAGGGTGGTGACCCGTCAACCGATTTTGAAATGGTGAAGTATATCATAGAAGAAGCTGAATGGCAAAACTTATTCAAGAAACGTGAATTAGAATTTGTCATCTGCACCAATATAACTTTGCTCAATGAGAAGATGGTCAAGTACCTAAAGAAGCATAATTGTATGATTTCTACATCTTTGGATGGCCCAAAGGATTTGCATGATGCTAACAGACCCCTACAAGATAAGAATCTTGACCACCACGCTATCTTTGAGAAAAATCTACAGATGATTCGTTGCATTTGGGGCGATGATGAATGTGCATCCGCTTTAATGACAACTTCAAAGTATAGCCTTGGAAGATTCAAGGAGATCATTGATGAATACATCAGATTAGGTTTCCATAATATCTTTCTAAGGGCATTGAACCCTTATGGCTTTGCAAAACAGCATAAGGACAAGATAGCCTATCCGATAGAAGATTTTATAAAAAACTACAAAGAGGGGTTGGACTATATCATAGAACTCAACAAGAAAGGAACATTCTTTGTAGAAGGGTATGCAGCCTTGCTTCTGCGTAGGATTCTCACACCTTTTGCTACAGGGTTCGTAGACTTGCAATCTCCTGCAGGGGTTGGTATAGCTGGAGCTATATATGATTATGATGGCAGTGTGTATGTTGCCGATGAAGGAAGAATGATGGCTCGTTTCAAGAACTATTATTTCAGACTTGGCAATGTGAACGAAGATTCATATCAAAGCATGTTCAATGGAGAAAAGTTGCATGAGATTATAAGCAATGCTTGCAATGAATGTTTGCCCGAGTGCGCAGAATGCGTATTCCAACCTTATTGTGGTGCTGACCCTGTAAGAAACATGTCGGAACAGGGTGATATGGTTGGTCATCGTCCTACAAACGAAATGTGCAAGAAAAACAAAGCAATCATGCATTATCTTTTTGAACTTCTCAAAAAGCATGACCCAGAGATAAACAGAATATTTTGGTCTTGGATAAAATAGTGAGATATGAAACAAGTAAAATCGATATACAACTCAAATTCACAAGAACTTCTTGGGAAAGTAACATTGAATGATAAGAATATATTCAATCGCTCAACATATATCCTTGTAACCAACGAAAAGAAATTGCCCAAAGGTTATAAGGCTGTTATTTCGACACACGATTTATCTGGTGATACTTCTACGCCATATGTCAAAGTTGACAACATTTCAGCCTTTAATGATGGTGATGTCATAAATATCACAACAGATGGAGAGATATGCTTCCTTTATGAAATCAGCTCTACATCCAATGTTGTTTTTGCAACAGCTCGTTGTAATCATCGTTGCATTATGTGCCCCCAACCTCCAGTGTTGCAGGAAAAAGACAGGACAGACTTTAATCTGAATTTGATAAAATTGTTCGACAAAGGAGCACAAGAAGTCGGCATTACTGGTGGCGAACCAACAATGATTGGTGACAAATTGTTTGATATTATACGCCAAATAAAGAAATCATGTCCAAAAGCAGCCATAAGCATTTTGTCCAACGGAGTAAAATTCGCAGATATAAACTATGCGGCAAAATTGGCGGCTTGCAACCATCATGATTTACAAATAGACATTCCGATATTTTCGGACATTGCCTCTATCCATAATCATATTGTCGGAGCCAAGACCTTTTACAAGACAGTACAAGGCTTATATAATTTAGCACAATTTGGGCAACAGATAGGTTTAAGAGTGGTTATCCACAAACAGACCTATAAGAGGTTGCCGCAGTTGGCAGATTATATATATCATAATTTCCCATTTGTCACACAAGTCGCCTTTATGCAGATGGAAACTACAGGCTTGGCAGAAACTAACCTAAAAGATTTGTGGATAGATCCATACGACTATAACAAAGAGCTAAAAGAAGCTGTGCTTCTATTGAACAACAGGGATATTACTACCTATGTCTATAATGCTCAATTATGTGTACTGCCGCCCGAATTACGCCCATTCGCAAAGCAATCAATCAGCGAATGGAAAGATGTTTATCTTCCTGTTTGTGATGGATGTGTACTTAAAGGTGAATGTGGAGGTTTCTTCTCGACAAACAACAATAACATAAGTACGCATATCCACAAAATTTAATGTACAGATTCATGTACAGAGTGAATTGTTAACTATATTGTCAAACTTTAAAAACGGAGGTATCAATGAAGAGACTAATGGGCGCACCCGACAAACCCTGTGGAGTAGGCCGTGCAGATGCTAACCCAAAACTGTTGCTAAACGATACATGAAGAATGGTATGTCTATGACTCCTTTTACTTGTGCACGAAAGCATTTGATCTTTGAGTTCAACGATTCAGCTGAAGCGTTAGTCTTACGTCCGTCAAAGTAGTTCAGGATTTCATCCTCATAGAATCTGATGGTATCGCGTACGGACTTGATTTCACGCAGAGTGCAGGAAGCCACTTTCTCATACCACCCCTTGAAATTCTGTTTGGCAGTCTCCTTTGTGAGTTTCTTGTTTCTGAATATGGCTCTAAGGGAGTTGATCAGATTGTATGCTTCTTCAAGTTTTGGGTAGAGTGCGAAAAGTATCTTCGCACGCTTTTTCTGCGTTGCGCTCCACTTCTCTCGGCTCATGGACAATTGCTTGCGACATCGTGTCTGTGCCTCTACAAGAGTCTCGCCATTTTCAAGCCTTTTGGGTTCAAAGCGAGTGTTCAGCCTCATAGGCTTTCTTCCGCGCTTGCTCTTCTTCCAGTTCTTCCCATGCCTTTTCCTCATTCGCTCGCGGTAAGCCTTTCTCTGCGCTGCCAGATTTTCGAGGTATTTGCGAAACTCTGCCTTCTGTCTGTTCGCCTCCTTTACGGCTTTTCGTTTCAGGCGCAGGCGTATCTCTTCGCAGCCCTCTCCACCGCGTTTTACGACATGGAAGCAGTCACGTATGACTGTGGCTTTAGGGAATGCCTCTCGGGCTATGACACGCATGCAATCTGAGAGATCCATCGTGATATTCTCAACCATTTCACGCTTATCTGCAGGTAGTTGCATGAGAACCTTCAGTACGTCAGCAGGATTCGTTCCCTTGACTACTGCTATGATTGCACCCTTGCGACCATGGGCATCCTTGTTGTGAACGATAGTGTACAGTTCGCCCTGGAGGGAGGTCTCGTCTATGCCTTGCTCCTTACCTACGTTTTGCGGAATAAGAATCCACTTGGATGCGTGATCCTTCTGCTCCCACGTCTCGAAGTTACTCAGGGCGTCCTTGTATCTTTTGGCAAACGTGGAGCTGTTAATCATGTACGTATAACCAATCTGACGAGCGGTTATCGTCTCAGAGTCCATTCGCCCTCTTTAAAAAAAGCGCGAAGTCCTTCGCGTATCGAGTGCCCTTATGCTTCAGTTCAAACTCCTTGTCAAGGTCAACACTTCTTGTTGTGCCATCCGGCATTGTCCAACGCCTTCTTCGTATGTGAAGTACCGCCTTCTTGTCTCGGGCTGGATAGTCAAGTAAACATGATTCTTCCCCAAAACCATTGCTCACGGAATCCTTCATGTCTGGTGTGCGATTGTCGCGCTCATCCAGATAGATGTGAAGCTCTGTTGTGTAAAGAACATCCTTGTCCAGAGTACGCTGTGTTGCAAAGTCTGTCACCTCGAAATATTTAAGAACTCCTTCGGGGAGGAAATATGAGGCGAGGCCCTCATACATATTTTTATTGCCATTCTGATTCATAGTGCAAAGGTACTACTTTTGGGCAATCATGTATCGTTTGGCAACTCAGTTTTTGGGTTAGCATCTGCACAGCCCTCCACAGGGTTTGTCGGGTGCGCCNNATGGGCGCACCCGACAAACCCTGTGGAGTAGGCCGTGCAGATGCTAACCCAAAACTGTTGCTAAACGATACATGAAGAATGGTATGTCTATGACTCCTTTTACTTGTGCACGAAAGCATTTGATCTTTGAGTTCAACGATTCAGCTGAAGCGTTAGTCTTACGTCCGTCAAAGTAGTTCAGGATTTCATCCTCATAGAATCTGATGGTATCGCGTACGGACTTGATTTCACGCAGAGTGCAGGAAGCCACTTTCTCATACCACCCCTTGAAATTCTGTTTGGCAGTCTCCTTTGTGAGTTTCTTGTTTCTGAATATGGCTCTAAGGGAGTTGATCAGATTGTATGCTTCTTCAAGTTTTGGGTAGAGTGCGAAAAGTATCTTCGCACGCTTTTTCTGCGTTGCGCTCCACTTCTCTCGGCTCATGGACAATTGCTTGCGACATCGTGTCTGTGCCTCTACAAGAGTCTCGCCATTTTCAAGCCTTTTGGGTTCAAAGCGAGTGTTCAGCCTCATAGGCTTTCTTCCGCGCTTGCTCTTCTTCCAGTTCTTCCCATGCCTTTTCCTCATTCGCTCGCGGTAAGCCTTTCTCTGCGCTGCCAGATTTTCGAGGTATTTGCGAAACTCTGCCTTCTGTCTGTTCGCCTCCTTTACGGCTTTTCGTTTCAGGCGCAGGCGTATCTCTTCGCAGCCCTCTCCACCGCGTTTTACGACATGGAAGCAGTCACGTATGACTGTGGCTTTAGGGAATGCCTCTCGGGCTATGACACGCATGCAATCTGAGAGATCCATCGTGATATTCTCAACCATTTCACGCTTATCTGCAGGTAGTTGCATGAGAACCTTCAGTACGTCAGCAGGATTCGTTCCCTTGACTACTGCTATGATTGCACCCTTGCGACCATGGGCATCCTTGTTGTGAACGATAGTGTACAGTTCGCCCTGGAGGGAGGTCTCGTCTATGCCTTGCTCCTTACCTACGTTTTGCGGAATAAGAATCCACTTGGATGCGTGATCCTTCTGCTCCCACGTCTCGAAGTTACTCAGGGCGTCCTTGTATCTTTTGGCAAACGTGGAGCTGTTAATCATGTACGTATAACCAATCTGACGAGCGGTTATCGTCTCAGAGTCCATTCGCCCTCTTTAAAAAAAGCGCGAAGTCCTTCGCGTATCGAGTGCCCTTATGCTTCAGTTCAAACTCCTTGTCAAGGTCAACACTTCTTGTTGTGCCATCCGGCATTGTCCAACGCCTTCTTCGTATGTGAAGTACCGCCTTCTTGTCTCGGGCTGGATAGTCAAGTAAACATGATTCTTCCCCAAAACCATTGCTCACGGAATCCTTCATGTCTGGTGTGCGATTGTCGCGCTCATCCAGATAGATGTGAAGCTCTGTTGTGTAAAGAACATCCTTGTCCAGAGTACGCTGTGTTGCAAAGTCTGTCACCTCGAAATATTTAAGAACTCCTTCGGGGAGGAAATATGAGGCGAGGCCCTCATACATATTTTTATTGCCATTCTGATTCATAGTGCAAAGGTACTACTTTTGGGCAATCATGTATCGTTTGGCAACTCAGTTTTTGGGTTAGCATCTGCACAGCCCTCCACAGGGTTTGTCGGGTGCGCCGACTAATGTTTTTGCTTGTTTCGGCATTTATTGCAACAACGAGTTATTGTGCAAACGTTTCTGATAATATCATGAACGTATTGGGCAATAATGACGGAACAACTCAAATTGAGAAGCAGAAAAAACAGCCCTTGGTTTTGCAGAAAGCCATTGACATGGTAAAGAGTTCTCTTGCGGGGCACTATTCGCATAGTTCTCATGTTTCTCATGGCTCACATGGCTCGCACGTATCACACTATTCAAGCAGATATTAGGATAGTGTTTCGCAAAGATTTTTGCGAGTTGTAAAGTAATTGGGAGGGGCGCATCAAGAAATGTGTCCCTTCTTATTTGAACCAAATTCCTCTTGACTTCATTACTTTTTGTGTCATTGAATAGCGTGTGGCGAAAATCAATGAGTTACGTTATTTGATTAGGGAGACGCATTGACGAAGTTCGGACTTAGGCTTTTATCAGTAGCCGCGGGACGCATCGCCCCCATTAGTGCTTGCGTTTAGTGGTGGCGGGACCTTTACCATACTACAACAACTTACACACCGAGTATCTTACATCTTACACTAACACGCTGCAACTCGTTGACTATCAATACTTTACTTAGTGTAAGATGCTACCAATGTCACCTACACGCAACCTACACAACCCACACGCTGCCACACGGCACAAGCACAAGAGAAGGATATCACGGCATAGGGGAGCAGAAATGCCTGTTGCTCCGACAGATTTTTCTACGTCCCTGTGGCGTACAATCCACCGCATACGACAAAACTGACTGCGGGGCAGCGGAGTGTGATGTGTAAGATGTATGCAGGGGTGTGTAAGATGTTTTGAATTTATCTTACACTATTGAAACCTCTGTATATCAACTTGTTACGCACGAAAAGTGTAAGATGGCAGTGAAAACACACGCATTCATTTACATGTAGGTTGACGGGGAGGGCGCAATTATTTGTGTACAAATTGTACACTTTTTTTGTTGGGTGCAATGCCTTGGTGTTACCTTTGCAGCACTTTGCTTTAGTACTAAACCAAATTGTATTGACTACCATGAAACGAATGCTTAACAGAATGTTGCGCTATGCCGATGCCATTGTGAAACGTGGCGTTGACAAACTGATAGATGTTATCGCGCATAGCCTGGAACCACGAACTAAAAACACTGTAACGCCCCTGCGGCAAAAACGCATGCGAAACGACACTGACTGCGCACCACAAACAACTGGCCACACTACGAACTGCGGGTTGACAGAACAAGCCATTACCCTTATGAACGAACTGTACGACATTCGATACAATGTGCTTGACCGCACGCCCGAAGTGCAACGGCGCGACCAGACGGACAAAGGGTTTGTGTCCGTGAGCAAACTGGTGCGCAACACCATGGTGATTGACCTGCACAAACGGGGCTGTATGGTGTGGAACAATGATGTGGACCGCATTGTGGAGTCGGCCTACATGCCGCAATATCACCCCTTCAGCGCTTATTTGCAGTCCCTGCCCCAGTGGGACGGCACCGACCGCGTGGGTCCACTGGCCGAACGGGTGAGCACTGACGCGCTGTGGCGCATGGTATTCGGGCGCTGGCTGCGCTGCATGGTGGCCGGTTGGGTGCAGGCCACAGCGGACGGTGCAAGCACCAGCGGAAATGCCATGATACCACTGTTGGTGAGCGAGGAGCAGGGTGTGCGCAAAAGTACGTTCTGCCGCATGTTGCTGCCTCCCGAACTGCGTAATTACTACACCGACAAGTTTGAGCTGGCCGGCGACGAGCGTCTTGAACTGGCGCTGTCGCGCTTTGCACTTGTCAACCTTGACGAGTTTGACCGCTACAACAAGTTGCACAATGCCAAACTTAAGAATTTGGTGCAGCTTGGCACCATGCAGACGCGCCGCCCCTATGCTGCCGGATTTAGCAAAATGGCGCGTGTGGCCTCGTTTATAGGTACCAGCAACAGGTTCGACCTCTTGACCGACCCTACGGGCAGCCGCCGTTTTTACTGTCAGGAGGTGAAGCACGTCATAGACTGTGACACGCCGCTCGACTATGCGCAACTTTATGCACAGCTGCTGCACGAGGTGGACTCTGGTGAGATAACGTACTTTACACATACCGAGGAGGAGCAGATACAGCAGCACAACCGCTTGTTTTATCAGGCATCGCCCCTGCGCGAGTGTTTTACGAGGTTGTTTGAGTTTGTGCCCGTTGGCAACGGGCATGAGGCGAAGGACATGGAGGGCGAATGGTTGACGGCCACAGCCATTTTGCTCGAAATAAAGCGTGCCATGCGCGGTATGGGACAGAAGTTCTCGGCCGTGGCATTAGGGCGTGAACTGGTGCAGCTGCAAGTGCCGCGCCGGCGCAGCAGCAAGGCTACATTGTACTATGTGAGGCGCAAGCATGACGAGGGATGCTGAAAAAAAGGCTCACCCGACATTTGTAGTGATGAACCTTGTTCTGTGCTCCAAACTTCATCACCTTTTTGTGCTATTGAATGGCGCACGTTGAAAAACGATGGGTTGCGTCATTTGATTGGGTGACGCCATTGACGAAGTATGGAAGGAATGTGTCCCTTCTTATTTGAATCAAAGCCCTTCATACGTAAAAAGAGCGCAAAACCGCCTTGACAGGACACATTCTGTCAAGGCGGTTCAAAGTTATAAGTAGTAAGCTGTCAGTTATCAGCCCCTGATAGTTTCGAGTCTTTGGTCAAGGTCAATCTCGTCCTTACACAACACCTCACGCGGTTTCGAGCCACGCGTCGGGCCCACGATGCCAGCGCGTTCGAGTTGGTCCATCAAGCGTCCGGCGCGGTTGTAGCCGATTGAGAACTTACGCTGAATGAGCGATGTAGAGCCTTGTTGGTGCACCACAATAAGTCGTGCAGCCTCCTCAAACATGGGGTCAAGCGTCTCGCCCGACAAGTCCCCCTTGCCACCGTTGTCCTCGTCCATTTCAGGTTCAGGCAATTCGAAGGCCGAGAGGTAACCCTGCTGGTCGGCAATAAAGTTGTTAATCTTTTCAACCTCGGGCGTATCGACAAAGGCACACTGCACACGCACGGGCGTGTTGCCACACAAAAAGAGCATATCACCCTTACCCACCAACTGGTTGGCACCGCTTTGGTCGAGAATGGTGCGGCTGTCAATTTGCGACATCACCTTAAAGGCCATACGCGCCGGGAAGTTAGCCTTGATCGTACCCGTAATGATGTTCGTTGTAGGACGTTGTGTGGCAATAACCATGTGCATGCCCACGGCACGTGCCAGCTGGGCAATGCGTGCAATAGGCAGCTCCACCTCCTTGCCCGCCGTCATGATGAGGTCGCCAAACTCGTCGATAATCACCACAATGTAAGGCATATACTCGTGGCCATATTGTGGTGGCAGCTGGCGAGCCTTGAACTTGGCGTTATACTCCTTGATGTTGCGCACCTTAGCCTTTTTAAGCAAATCATAGCGGTGGTCCATCAGTTGGCACAAGCTCTTGAGCGTCTGCACCACCTTGGTCACATCGGTAATGATAGGATCCTCGTTGTCGTCGGGAATTTTGGCCAGGAAATGCTTCTCAATGGGCGCATATATGGAGAACTCCACCTTCTTGGGGTCAACCATTACGAACTTGAGTTCAGAGGGGTGCTTTTTGTAGAGCAGCGAAGTGATGATGGCGTTCAAACCAACCGACTTACCCTGACCAGTGGCACCAGCCACGAGCAAGTGCGGCATTTTGGCCAAGTCCACCATAAACACCTCGTTGGTAATAGTCTTTCCGAGCGCGATGGGCAGTTCAAAAGTAGAGTCTTGAAACTTTTTGGTGTTGATGATGCTCTCCATCGACACGATGCGCGGATTTTTGTTAGGCACCTCAATACCAATGGTGCCCTTGCCCGGAATAGGTGCAATGATACGTATGCCAAGTGCCGAGAGCGAAAGCGCAATGTCGTCCTCAAGATTACGTATTTTGTTAATGCGCACACCCGGTGCCGGTGTTACCTCGTAAAGGGTGATAGTAGGGCCGATAGTAGCCTTGATACTCGAAATCTCCACCCCAAAGTTGCGCAGCACGTTAATGATGCGGTCCTTGTTGGCATTTTGTTCAGCCATGTCAATCTCAGGTCCATTGTCTTCATAGTGCTTGAGCAGGTTGATGGTAGGGAATTTGTAATACTCCAGGTCCTTGCGCGGGTCGAACGGCTCCATGTCGAGCACCTCCTGCACCGTTTTGCCCTGTGCCTTGTCGTCTACAATGGGTGCGGCAATGGCCAGTTCGGTGTTGGGCGTAGCTGCCTCGGGTGCCTGCGGACTGTCAATCTGCAGTTTGTCCGCATCGTCGCCCGTACCAGTCTCGCCATTTGGCGCCGGTGCTTCTGTTGTGTGTGTGTCAAGGTCAATCGACACAGCAGCATTGTCTTCTTCCTTATCGTCCGTGTCCTCCTCGTCATCGTCCGGTCGTGGCAGGGGCGCGTTTTCGTCGTACGTGTCGTTGTCGTCGGTGAGCAGTTCCGGGTCCGTCTTATAAACCTCGCCATCGTCGGTGCCATCGTCGCCATCAGCGTGTTTGTGCCGTTTGCTCTTGATGTAGTCCTGCGGGTTCATGATGCGGCGCACCATGCTCACCGTCTCGCTACTCAGATACATCAGGTAAAGCACAGCAGTGGCAATGGCCACAATCCATGCACCCATGGCCCCCAGGTTGTCGGTGAGCACATGCTTGATGTAGTCGCCGTGCCCGCCGCCCAGTCTGAAACTGAAGTAGTTAATAAATTTGCCCGGCAGCCAATCGGTGATAAGCGACAAGAACACCGAGCCCCAAATCATGATGATGGAAAAGTTGAGGAACCACTTCCACAAGCGCACACGATAGGCCCCCATAAACTTAACCCCCACAAGCAGGGTGAATATGGGTATGAACAATGACAGCATGCCAAAGCATGAGTCCATAAAGTAATTAGACAGGTAAGCACCTATTTTGCCGCCATAGTTGGCAGCGTGCGTCAGATTGCCGTTCTGCACACCCGTTTGGTCGGCGGTGCCCGTAAAGATGTTTGACACGAGACTGATGATAAGGAACAAACTGATGCCCAATATGAACAGTCCCGCAATAAAGCGTACATTGTCGGGTTTGCAATAAGCTTTGACGGCGTTGCCCAGTTCACCATTCTTGTAGCGTTGCCACAAGGTGAGCGGGGCAGGCGTGTTGCCCGGGTTGCGCTTGGCAGCCCGGGGCTTGCTTGTATTTTGTTTCTTGGCCATTGCTATTCGTGCGTGTAAAAGTTGATGAGGCGGCTCAGTGCGCGTTGGCACACGGGGCAGAACGCCTTGCATTCATTGGTTTTCATGCGGCAGTCTTGAAATGCGCGGTACACCCCTTTCGACATATAACCACCCCCTTCGTACACGCCAATGCGCTCAGGGTGCTTGGCATCGGGTTGGGTAGGTATGGCGGTGCGTCGCGGCAGCATGTCCTGCCATTTTTCGGCAAAATTCTTCAACGTGGTGATGTTCTGCTCCCACGGCTCCACATCGGGCGAATAGTAATTCTCGTACTGGTCGTCGTAGTAATACTCATCGGCCAACCCTGCAAAACTGTGGCCAAACTCGTGCACCACCACCGGACGGAAGGCCGCATGGTGTGTGGTGGTGAGCGTGTAGGCATTATATATGCCACCGCCACCATAGGTGTAAGTGTTGGCCAAAATGATGATGTGCTCGTACGGAATGCGCGCCAGCAAGTTGTGCAAGTCGCGTTGGTGGAGCGTGGTCAAGTAGCGGTCGGAGTAGAACGTCGAAAAGTGCGAACTCAGTGCAGTGTTGCGCCAAATGCCCTCCTTTGGTATGCTCACATCGCTGTCGGCAGAGGCAGCGGCCACAGCCACAAAGTTGAACCTGTCGGCATATTGCTTGAAAGGCTCGTGGCTCAGTATGGCGTCAACGGCAGTTTGCGCATCGGCATAAAACGCCTCGGCCTGTGCCGCAGTATAACCCTCGGCCACTATGGCCACATCAATTTTGTCGGCAGCCGGGCCGCTCTGGTGCAGATAGCGGTGGGGCGGCACGGGGGTGCGGTCAAGGTTGCGTATGAGAATGTCGTCAGGCGCCACCTTGTGTGTCAGGCTGCTTGTCACCTGGTGCTTGAAGTTGAACAAGCGCACGGTCACCTCGGCCGAGTCGGCTGGCATGGGCAGCAAAAAGGTGTTTTCAAACGAGCGGCTGGTGTGCGTGGCCTCCTCGGTTGTGAGCCATTCCTGAAACAGTGTGGAGAATGACTGGCAGTAAAGCACGCGCCCCGTGTGCAGGTCGCGCAGTGTGATGTCGCCATTGCCGCGCAATGGCACACTGTCGGTGTGCACCCGTCGTCCGGCCCAGCCGCTGAACGAGCTGAGGCCAGCCACGGCTATGTGTTGTGCGTGGGTGTTGCCGCTAAAGTCATAGTCTACGCGCAGTGTGCGCCCCGGGCAACTTGCCGGTGATGTGTTGTTCTGTTGCGCATGGGTGCTTGTGGCACATAGTGCCGAAAAAGCAAGCAAATATATAAATCGTAACATGAGTGAGTCTGTGAAAAGAGTCTTGGGGAAATATGTTTTTCCGTACGTGCAAAGGTACGCATTTTCTCCGAATGTATTACTTTTGTGCACCGATAAACCCGATACATAAGCAGGTGCTCAAAATTATTTTTACATAGAAAGGCGTTACCGGGTCGCAGATGTTTCCTTCGGGTGAGGGTGCATACGGGCTATGTGACCGGGGACGAAGGAAACAGATGTGCCCCAAGAACGTGCTTTCAACGTGAACTAATGACACCTGCTGATTGTATAAAGTAACTCAAGTTTCGGATTTAGCAAGCGCGGACTGAAAGCCCAAGTATTTACTTAGCCCAGGGCAAGCGAAGCGGCACCCTGGGTTGATATGAAAGCAAAAGTTACGCCCTGTAAGGGCAGAAGTAACAGGGCCTTTTTACTTTTGCCCTTACAGGGCGCGACTGCTCCAACACGCGATACCCAGGGTGCCGCTTCGCTTGCCCTGGGCTATGAAGAACATTGGGCTTTCATTGGCATCATCGGCTGCGGCTCAGCAATTCAAGCAAGCTTGATTGCATTCGCCTTGCACGATGATTCAGCCCGCACTTGCTAAATCCGAAACTTGAGTAAAGTAATTCTGAACACCTGCTTAGTAATGGAAAAAATAATATTGCTTGCCGACAGTGGCAGCACAAAAACCGACTGGCTGTTGCTGGCCGGCAATAGCGAGGTGGCACGCATAGCCACCCAGGGCATCAACCCCTTTATGCTCGACGAGGCAGAGATTGCCGCCATACTGACGTCGGAACTGCTGGCCGACGCCCATTTTGTGTGTCCCGATGCCGTACACTTTTATGGTGCGGGCTGTCGTGGTGTGCAGTGTGGTGTGGTGGAGCGTGCGTTGCGCAGCGTGATGCCCACCCTGCACGAGGTGATAGTAGACTCCGACCTGGTGGGGGCGGCGCGCGCCCTGTGTGGCAATGCCGACGGCATAGCCTGCATATTGGGCACCGGCAGCAATAGTTGCCTGTATGTGTCCGGCCAGGTGGTGGCCAATGTGTCGCCCTTGGGCTATATTCTGGGCGATGAGGGCAGTGGTGCCGTGTTGGGCCGCCGTTTGGTGGGCGATGTGCTCAAGCACCAGTTGCCCGACCACCTGTGCAGTGCCTTCCACGCCCGTTATGCCATCAGTGCCGACGAGATGATAAGGCGCGTCTATCGTGAACCTTTTGCCAACCGTTTCTTGGCCTCCTTTGCGCCATTCTTGAGCGAGCACAAGGCCGATGCCGCCATTCAGCAGTTGCTGCACGAGGAGTTTGACCGTTTTTTCAAACGCAACATCTGCTCTTATGGCCGTCCCGACCTGCCCGTATCGTTTGTAGGCAGTGTGGCCTACTATTTTCAGGACGTGCTGCGTAGCGTGGCCGCTGCCAACGGCTATGCAGTGGGCCGGGTGTTGCGCAGCCCGCTGTCTTGAAAAATGAAAATGGCAAAACTGTCTGCACTCTGCACTCGGGTTTGCAATCCTGCTGATTATCAATAATTGCTGTCCAGTAAAAGCATGCAGATATTATAGCACGGATTACACCGATTGCACGCCAGTCAGTGAGCCTTTGACTTAATGCCCGACGCGGGACGCGTCGCCCCCATTAGTGGTAGCGTTTTCTATCAGATTTGCAGATTAAAAAGCAAATGAGAAACCATGTAAAGGACTGTTGTGCCAGGGCATTGCGCTCTAATGGGGGCGACGCGTCCCGCGTCGGGCATTTTTCAGCAGCCTCGGGACGCCTCGCCCCCATTAGAGGTTGCGTTTGATGCTTGAGTCCGTTCGTATGATTACGTCTTATCGGACAGCAATAATTATCAATAAGTAATGCGTGCAGACAATGGTGCAGATAGTATGCACCATTGTCTGCACGCATTACATTTGTCTGCACTTTTAGCCGCAAGGTGTCGGCTGCGGCGCAGACAGGTTGTGCCACAGAGAAAAAACAGTATAGGGGGAGCGGCAAACTTGTCCGTCCGACAGAAAATCCGCCCTCCCATAACAGAAATTCCGCCCCCGAACGTCCGTCCTCAGTCATGTGCAGTGCAGACAAGTGCAGATGGTAGTGCACACGTTTTTGAGAGTTGTCTGCACGCTGCACTCCGTTGAAAATCAAAGCATTATATGCTAAAAGTGCAGAGTGCAGACAAAATGGTGTAAAACTTGTATGTGGTGACATGAAGGTAGCTTATAGGCAAAAAAACATCACACCCGTTGGCATATCTTATTATCCAAAGGGTGTGATGATGTGATGTGTGTAGTAATGTACAAGCAGCTTTGGCGAAAAACTGCCCATTGTGGGTCTTGTGTAATTAGTATCTCAATATCTGTCCGGTGCGCAGACGTGAGGTTGACTTCATGCGGTTGGTCTTGGCCAGCTTGTCCTCGCTCAGACCCAGTTTGCTGGCAATGCTTGCAAGGGTCTCGCCGCGCTCCACTTTGTAGAAGTGTGTGGCGGTCATGGCAATGGCGTCCTCGCTGTTGTGCGGCTTGTTGGCTGCCAGCAGCATTGAGGCATTGCCGCTGTCGTTTTTGTGGAAGGTGTAAAAGTCGCATGTCACGTCCTGTGCGGGAAAGTTGAACAGCAACTCGGGGTTGATGGCCTCGCCTGCCAAGCGTGTTTCAAAGTGCAGGTGTGAGCCAAACGAGCGGCCCGTGTTGCCACCCAGGCCGATTGGCTCGCCAGCCTTCACAATTTGGTCGCCCTCAACGAGCTGTTTCGACAAGTGGCCGTAGATGGTCTCGAGTCCGTTGTTGTGGCGTATAACCACATAGTTGCCGTAGCCTCCGGCATCGTAGCGTACCACGCGCACTTTTCCGTCGAATGCGGCCACAATGGTATCGCCGGTGCACACCTTGATGTCGAGCCCTTTGTGCACACGCTTAAAGGTGGCGCGATAGCCAAAGCGCGATGTTACATTGCGTGAGGGAGTGGGCATGCAGAAGCCTCGCAGGTCGATGCGGTAGGTTTCGGGCACCTCGTCGTGTTTGTAGGGGTGTGCGCGGTTGGTGACCCATGAGTTGTACACGTCGCTGCTGAAGTCGGTGTTGATGTCGCGGTCAACAGCACGTTGTATGGCCACCGAGTCGACGGCGCGCAATCGGCGGTCGACGGGGGCTTGACGAGCAATTAAGTCTTGGCAAAAAGCGGCGGTGCTGACGCTTGCCATGGCAATGGCAAGAACAGCACGTCGCAGAGTGGATATGTTCATTGGTCTGCGTAATGTTTTAATAGTAGCCAGTCGCATTTGCGCCGTCCGGTTTCCCCTTCGCATATCTTCAATCGGGCGTTATGCAAGTGTGGCTTGCTAAGATTTCCGCCACAAAATTACTACATTTACATGACAATCACGCGTTTATGAGTGTTAAATAACAGCGTGCGGGGTTCGATTGTTTGCATATTTACTGCATTTGTATGCCTTTTAAGGGTTGGCAAGTTGATGTCAAAACAGTCCGGTGCGGTCAACTCACGCTCTGCTTTTTTTGACAAACAAGTCAAATATACTATTGGCACAAGTTTGTCTGTAAACATTGCCACTTGTGCTACGAAGTGCTGCAAACTTTCGATGATTGTCGTTGTAGCTTAGCCATTTTGTAACAAAATAACTTTGAGAGATGATAATTATCAGTTATCTTTGCGCCAATGAAAAATGCAAATGCCAAATAATGGTAGACTACATGGCTTTTGTTGAAAAGGAATGCTGAATAGTCCAGGGTGAGTTCGGGAAGCAAGGATAGTAGACTTTGCTTTGAACCACAGCTTGCCTGATTTATAAATATATTGAAATGGATAAATTGGCAAACGACATAGAGCTGATGGCTCGGCAACTCCCCCCTATAACCCTGGAGGAGATGTCGGGCATACGCCTTATGAATCGTACCGATCAGAAATATTTGACCAACGTGCCCACGCTCAAGAGGTTGCTCGAGCTGACGCGCGGCAGCTATTATGCACAGGAGATTGACGGACAACGCGTCAGCCCTTATGCCACAACGTATTGGGACGACCTGCAAACCTTGGGCATGTTCCGCCAACACGAAACGGGGCGTGCGCCACGCCAAAAGGTGAGGGTGCGCACTTACTTGAGCTCAGATGTCACCTTTCTTGAGATTAAAAAGAAGGATAATCACGGTAAGACCTCAAAGAGCCGTGTGCGGGTGCCGTCGCTCGAGGCTGTGATGCACGAGGGCGCCGGCGATGACTTCCTGGCCGAAATGACCGGGTTGCACCTGTGCGACTTGGGGCCGGCAGTGGGCAACCGCTTTAACCGCATAACGCTGGTGAATTATGACAAGACTGAACGACTGACTATAGACTTTGGCATACAATTCTATAATTACGCCACCGAGAACCGTGCTTCAATGAACAATATTGTGGTGATAGAGTTGAAGCGCGACGGGCGTTGCCCCTCGCCCATATTGCCCATACTGCGCCAGTTGCGCATCAAGCCTGCTGGCTTTAGCAAGTATTGCATTGGTGCCTCGGTAACCGACCCTGACCTGCGTATAAACCGTTTCAAAAAGCGCTTGGTAAAAATACGCAAGGTGGCCGAAGCCTAAATCTGGTGGCGGTGGCGTAATGGGCCGCTCCTTGACAAATAACGAACTAAATCTAATTGTTTCACTACACACATACACCTATATTATAAGTATGTTAGACCTTTCTACATTTCATCTCATGCCGCTCATTTCGAGCTTGGTAATCAACACCATCGTTACATGGTTGGTGGTACACTTCTTTTACTATCCCAAAGGCCGTCGCCGCGACTATTATTTCACCTTCATATTGCTCAGCGTAAGCATATTCATGCTGATAGCCTTGCTCATGCGCGATGCCCATGATGTGGGTATTGGTGCCGCGCTTGGCTTGTTTGCCATATTCGGCATCATACGTTACCGCACCGAGAGTGTGCCCATTCGTGAGATGACATATTTGTTTTTCCTCGTAGCATTGAGCGTTATCAATGGCAAGTGCACGGGCACCACACTCAGCTGGATTGAAGGCGGCGTGGTGAACGTGGTGTTCATTGTGTGCGTGTGGCTCTGCGAAAACTTCCTTACCACCAGCCACGAGGGTTGCAAGTTTGTAAAGTACGACAATATAGACCTCATAAAGCCCGAGCGCTATGATGAACTCAAGGCCGACCTTGAGGAACGCCTCGGTTTGAAAATCACCCGCGTTGAGGTGGGCGCTGTCGACTTTTTGACAGATATGACCATGCTGCGTGTGTTCTACCTTGATCCCGAAAACCGTATCAAGGACGTTGACCGCATGACCAAGCTGCCCCAGCCGAACGCATAAACACCTCTTGCCTTATGATAAACAATGTTCTTAACAAACGACTCTTGCTGCCGGCCTTGGCCCTGATGGCAGCAGCCAATACGGCCCATGCCGACGATTATGGCGTGTGGACCGAATTGACGGTGCAGAAGAGCTTGTCGAAGCAATGGTCGGTAGATGCCGGCATAGACTTGCGTGCCGAAAACAAGTTGAAGGACTTTACGCGCTACGGTGTGTCGGTAGGGGTGGGCTATAAGCCTTGCAGCTATGTATCGCTCGGAGCTGGCTACAACTTCTTGCGCGACTATAACCTGGAGGAGACCAAGTATGAATACAAAGCCAATGGCGCGCTCAAAAACTGCAAGGTGGACGATGCGTTTTGGCGCAGCAAGCACCGTGCTACATTTGATGTGACAGGCAGCTTGCCCGTGGGGCGTTTCACCCTGTCGGTGCGCGAGCGCTATCAGTATACCCACTTTGTGGCTACCACCACTTTGCGCTCTGTCTACAAATCGCCGTTGAGCGCAGTCGATCTGGCAGGCTACACTGGCCCCGTGTACGAATGCGGTGGAAACAAGTTTGCCACACTTGAGGTTGACCCTGAGCGCCCCAAGGCTGCAAAGGACCGCCACTACCTGCGCTCACGTTTCGGCGTGGAGTACAACATCAAGCATTGCGCGTGGACGCCTTATCTGACATACGAGTTCAGCAACGACATGAGCAACCAGCTGCATCTTGACAAGCAGCGCCTCACAGTGGGGACCGAATGGAAAATAACCAAGCAGCACCGCCTCGACATAGCTTACGTTTATAGCAATGGTGCTGACGACGACAACGACTCAGATATTCATGTGCTTAGTCTCAGTTACAAGTTTAAGTTCTAAACCAAACCTTTTACACAAATATGAAACAACTGCTTTCAGTCTTGCTCCTGTGTGCAGCAGTTCTGCCCGCATCAGCACAGAGTTATGACTACCTCACGTTTAAGAAAACGACGGGTGAGGAGGCATCGTTGAGCATTGACAAACTCAAGATAACCTTTGCCAACGACAATTTGGTGGCAACCAATGGCACAGAAACCTTTACTGCGCCGGTGGCCGACATGAGCAAAATGTTTTTCAGCACTACTCCCACGGCAGTGAACACCGTTGCTGCTAATGACAACGGGCTGCATGCCAGCATCGTAAACGGCCAGCTCAAGGTTAATGCACCTGCGGGGAGCCGTGTGGGCGTTTACAGCATCGACGGACGAGAAGTGGGTACGGCGCAACTGACAAAGGGCACTTACCTTGTACGAGTAAATAACCAGACACTTAAAGTTATAGCCCAATGAAACGTATCTTTACCCTTATAGCTGCCACCGCACTCACCTCTGCCGCCGTGGCACAGACCATGAAGGTATATACCGGTCATGTGGTGACATCGTACGCTGCTGAGGCGCTTGGCGATGTAAACTTTAACAATGGCATGCAGCTGACCTTGCAGGGCAAAACGTTCAGCACGTCAGACATCGACTCTATTGTGGTTGACCGCTCACAGGCGGCCGCTGCCCGCACCATGCAGGTGGCTTATGCCAATGGCAACACTTGGGTGACTGTGTCGGGTGATGTGGCGTCGTTGCTCAACATCGCAGTGAAGGGCGATCACGTAAGTGTGGTGGCCGCACCCGAAACTGCTGAGGAAATAACTTATGCCTTGGGCGGCACAGCCACTAACGGCTCGTTCTATATGGACGGTCACTACAAGTCGACCTTGCGCTTTGATAACCTCAATCTTACCAACCCCGACAGTGCGGCTGTGTGCATAGACAATGGCAAACGCATCAACGTGATATTGGCCGATGGGTCGACCAACTCACTGACAGATGGGGCCGGTGGCATGCAAAAGGCTTGCTTCTTTATCAATGGTCATGCCGAAATCAAGGGTGCTGGCGTGCTTAATTTGACTGGCAATACCAAGCACGCTTATGCTTCGGACGAGTACACTTGGATTAAGAATGGTAGCACCACAATCAATGTGTTGTCGGCAGTCAGCGATGGCTTGCACGTTGACCAATATTTCCAAATGGACGGCGGCACACTCAATGTGAGTGGTACAAAGGGCGACTGTGTTGACGTGAGTTGCACGAAGGATGCTGCCGACCTGCAAAATGGCCAAATTATAATCAATGGCGGTGCCATCACCATGGACGTGGCTGCGGTTGACGTCAAAGGCTTGAAGGGCGAAAAGGACGTAACTATCAATGGCGGTACCATCAAGGCCACTGTGTCGGGCGATGGCTCGAAGGGCATGAGTGTGGGTGGTAATCTGCTTGTAGCTCAGGCCGAGGGCGCTACCACACTTATCAATATGACCGTGTCGGGCACCACTTACAAATATACCGATCCCACTACCGGATTGCCAGATAGCAGCAAGTGCCGCGGCATCAAGGTGACGGGCAACTATACGCTGAGTGGTGGTACCATCAACATGACGGTGACTGGCAAAAAGGCCAAAGGCATTTCGATTGACGGTGAGTACAAGTACCTTGGTGGTACAACCAACGTGGTGCCTGAGTAAGACTTAGGGTATTAACGATAATATAATACAGGCTGCACTTATATTTTATATATAGGTGCAGCCTGTCTTTTTAATTATTGCTGTCCGGTTAACCCATTCTGATATTATCGCTCACGGATCGCACCGATTGCACGGATTTTTTTGCTCGTGCAACGTGCTTTAGCACCACGGAGACGACGGATTTTACGGATTTTGTGAGCATTGCATGCTCACTTCGCTATTAGCTCGTTGCTGCGACCAGGTACCTTACTACATAATCTGTGCTAACGTATTTCGCCAAGGGTACGTTACGAGCCAATAGCGAAGTGAGCATACAATGCTCACAAAATCCGTAAAATCCGTCATCTCCGTGGTGCTAAAGCACGTTGCACAAGCGAAAAAATCCGTGCAATCGGTGCGATCCGTGAGCGATAGTAATATATTGCCTTCTGGTAAAACTCCAAAGCATCAAAAATGTCACGGACAACGTGGTCGCTGCCATATTTCGTGATTCGCTTTTATGCCAATAAAAGTTTTGTGGCTATGTACAGTTAACATAAGGGGGCTTACTGTCTATTCAGAGACGTTGGCTGATATGCAATTACCACTTAACGGGTTCGTTAAGGATAACGCCATCGGCAGCATCGTCTGCTGTGAAGGTGTCGCCCTTGTATTGCACACAAAGCATGATGAGCGGCGCGCTGCCGTTGTTGCGTACAGAACGTACACCAGCAGGTGCCACGCGCACTACGCTGCCCTCGCTAACGGGGAATATCTCGCCATCTACCTGAAACTGCCCTTCGCCGCTCAAGAAAAAGTAGAGTTCTTCGTGTGTCTTGTGAGTGTGAAGAAAGCCTGTTTCTGTGCCAGGTTGGAACACCTGGAATGAGAACTCGCCACCTGTTGCACCCAGGGCCTGGCCTCCAAACACCTTGCCGGGAATTTTAACGTCCGGTCCGAGTTCGAGTACATAGTCAGACACTTCGTTTAACTTGCCAACGTTGATGGCTTTGAAATTGGTGGCAGAAGCCACAGTCTTTACCTGCTTCATTGTTCTTGCTTATATTTAGAGTGAATACTATTTGCTATTGTCATAATTTGATTGTAACTTTACAACCATCGTATAACTCTCTTTTTGATAGTGCAAAGGTAAACAATAAATGATTGGTACACAAGAGGTTACGAAAAGGTAACTATCTTACTTTGTACTCACTCTTGAAGAATATCAGCACATTGTCATGCTAAAAAAACAGGAAAAATATTCTATCATCGAAATCTGTCCCATACGCAACGTGGTGTCGCGTTTCGGCAATAAGTGGGCACTGCTCTTGATTTTGATTTTGAGCGAGAGCAAAAGCACCCGTTACAACCAGTTGGCCAAACTCATACCCGACATATCATCGAAAATGTTGGCGGGCACTTTGCGTGCGCTTGAAGCCGACGGTTTGGTAAAGCGTACGGTGTACCCCGAAGTGCCCATGAGGGTGGAGTATGAACTGACGCCGGTGGGACACAGTCTTGTGCCATTAATTAAACAACTGACTGAGTGGGCGCAACAACATATGAAGGGCATAGTGAAGCATCGTCACGACTTTGAAATGTCTAATAGTAACGCGCAAGCGTAAGACTGTGATGTATGGAAACAAAAGAACACATTGTAAATTTGCAAGAACCACTGCTCGAAACTGCCGACGAACTGTTTGATGCCTTGTGGCGTATCAGCAGCCATCGCAATGTACGCACACGCTATGGTGTGTTGCGTGAGGTGTTGATGGTGGGCGTCGACCAACAGTTGCGCGATGTGACGGTTAAAATGAGCGGATTGTATGCCAAGATAGACTATCTTGTGAAAAAGCACCAATTACGCGAGAACGACCGCAGTCTGTCGTTTGCCATAAACGACACACGTAACCGCCTGCGCTATTTGACGCTTGAGAAAGACCAAGAATTGGCAGATGCGTGGCTGGTCGACCTCAAGGCCGTAGTACGCTTTTTAGAATTGGTGTATCAGGCCGCAGCTCCTGGCAAATTGCAGCAGTTGTTGCCACGCACCACCAAACGCGTCATGCCGCAAAGGGAGAAGGACGCCGCCGGACGCGATGAGCCTTATTTCAGATGTATCATAAACAAGTGGGACAACACCTATATATATGCCACGCGCGAGGACAACGATGAGGAGGTGCGCATAAACTATGTGGCCGAAAACAAATTTGTGCCAGGCGACTGGACCTATCTGCGCCGTTGCCTGACCGAAGGAGAGGCACTGAACGTGGTCAGACCGCGAAGGGTGGGGGACGACATCTTGCCCGAACTGTTGATTTATGCGCCCGACTATTTAATAAACGTCACCTCGGTGGCTAACTGCTTTACGCAGGCAGGACGCTCACCGCTGGCCGAACTCGTTAACCGCATCAAGCCGTTTAAGCAAACGTCGGCCATGTTGCTCGGTAACTTTGCAGGGCAGCTGCTTGATGAGGAGGCTTATAAGCAGAATTTGACGTATGCCGAGAGCATGAAGCGCTTTTTCCGTCGCAATGCTGTCAACTTTGTTACTTGTGAGGACTTGACGAGCGACTTTCATGACCAGGCACGTCGGCAGCAACAGCACATACGTCAAATGATGGCGCACGAGTATGAGCAGCAAACGGCGGAGCAGTTCAGGTCGGACCACATCATGCTCGAGCCTTCTTTCTTTTCAGACATGTTGGGGCTGCAGGGACGTATGGATTTCCTCGACTTAAACTTTAGAACCGTCATAGAGCAGAAGTCGGGCAAATGTAAGTGGATGCCTGGGGCTTCGGCTGAGGAGTACACCGGCAAACAGGAACCACACTTTGTGCAGATATTGCTATATCGTGCCTTGCTGCACTACGATTACGAGCGCGTCAATGCCGATCAGATGCAAGCTTTCCTGCTTTATTCGCGTTATGCACACGGGTTAGATGCTGTCACTTCAGCGCCCAAATTGTTGTTCGAGGCCATCAAATTGCGCAACCAACTGGCCTGGTGCGACGGTTGGTACGCCAAGGGCGGAATGCGGGTGCTCGAAACGCTCACTCCCGAGCGCATATATCCCGGGGCAAATGGCGTGTTGTGGAACCGTTATACGCGGCCCGAACTCGAGGCGCTGCTCAAGCCCATACGGCAGGCATCGCCGCTCGAACGTGCCTACTACTTCAGGTTTATGCAGTTTGTGGCCAACGAGCAAGCACTTTCGCGCATTGGCAATCGTACAAAGGAGCATTCGGGGTTTGCCTCGGTGTGGAATGCCTCGGTTGAGGATAAGCGCGAGGCTGGCAACATCTACGAAAATCTGACCGTTCACCCCGATGGCGAGGACGACAAGGTGGAGGACGTAACCTTGGAGTTTGACGACAAAAGTATTGGTTGCGTTGATGCCGATTTGTCAAACTTCCGCGTGGGCGACATCGTATTCTTCTACCCTTATGCCAAGGGCAGCATTCCCGATGCCACAGCTACCATGGTGTTTCGCTGCACCATTACAGCCATTGAGCAGCATGGTGTAAAAGTGCGATTGCGCAATCCGCAAACCAGCCGCCAGGTGTTTGAGTTCTACCGGCACAAGGTGTGGGCCATGGAGCACGACTTTATGGAGTCGTCGTACAATGCGCAATACCGCGGTTTGCAAGCACTGCTCACTGCCCCCAAGGAACGGCGCGATGTGTTGCTTGGCCAGCGCAAGCCTGAGGTTGACGCACGCATCACGCTCAAGGGCGACTATGGCAATGCGGAGTTCAACCAACTGGTGCAAAATGCACGGCGGGCGCGGGATATGTACCTGGTTATCGGTCCGCCGGGAACGGGCAAGACTTCGTATGGTATGAAAAACATATTGACCGAGGAATTGCTGCATGAAGGCAGCCGGGTGCTGCTGTTGTCGTACACCAACCGTGCTGTGGACGAAATATGCAGCAAATTGGTAGAAATTCCAGGGCTTGACTTTATACGCTTGGGCAGCGATTTCAGTTGCGACGAGCGCTATCGCCCACATCTGTTGAGCGAACGCATTGAACAAATGGAGCAGCCAAATGTGCAGCAGGTGCGCAACTTGATTATGGGCACAAGGGTGTTTTGTGGCACAACCACCTCGGTGTGCGCCGCTTTGCCGCTGCTCGAGCTCAAGGCTTTTGATTTGGCCATTGTCGATGAGGCTTCGCAGATATTGGAGCCCCATATATTGCCTTTGCTTTGTGCGCAGAGTCATGGCGAGTGTGCCATTAAGCGTTTTGTACTGATTGGCGACGAAAAGCAGCTGCCTGCAGTCGTGCAGCAGGGCACCGACGAGTCGGCAGTGAACGAACCGCTGCTGCACGGCATAGGGCTGACCGACTGCCGCTTGTCGTTGTTCGAACGCTTGTTACACCTGTATGGGTATAATGCTGATGGGTCGGTGAACGAGGCAGTGTGTCATCTGCTTACGCGGCAGGGGCGTATGCACCGCGACATTGCCAAATTTCCGAGCGATGCCTTTTATGAAAGCGCATTGTGCGAAGTGCCGCTGCCGCATCAAGTGGAACCAACGTCAAAAGTCTGTTCGGAAGAGAACTGGGTGGAGCAGGTGCTGACGGCGCAGCGTGTGTCGTTTGTGTCGTGTGTGCCAGCTGTCAATCCCGAGGAGCCCGACAAGGTAAACCAAGCCGAAGCCAAATTAGTGGCACAGATAGTAGGTGAGGTATATCGTATGGCACAAAGCAGTTTTGATGTGGCCATGACGGTGGGGGTGATAGTGCCCTACCGCAACCAGATAGCTACTGTGCGTTCGGCTATTGACCGCCTTGGTATTCCCGTTCTGCACCAAATCACCATCGACACGGTGGAGCGCTACCAAGGCAGCCAGCGCGATGTGGTGATTTACAGCTTTACGGCAAAGAAGAAGTATCAGCTACAGTTTCTCACCAACAATGAATATGTAGACGAGCGCACGGGCAGCATCATAGACCGTAAGCTCAATGTGGCCATGACGCGTGCGCGCAAACGCTTGATAATGGTGGGCAATGCGCCCTTGTTGCAGGCCGACTACACATTTGGCCGGTTGATAGATTTTTGCAAGGAACGCGATGCTTACTACGAGCCTGACTGAAACGTCGCTTCCATAAGTGCTTGCGTTCATCAAAAAGTGCCGAGTGTAGACAATGCCACGAAACAAATATCTTTGGCAGGGCATCTGCACCTTGTGCACTAAACTGCACACCATCACCCCACAAAAAAGCGTTGCTTGAACAGTAATGACTTATCTGTTTCAAGCAACGCTTCCATGATGGAAAAATTGTAGTCTGTGTTTGTGCGGAAATAACCCGCGCGGAATTTTATTCTGCAACCTCTGCAGTCTCAGCAGCAGCCTCAGACTCGTCAACAAACTTGGTGTAACCACCATTCACGAGAATGTTGTACCACTGAATGAGTTTCTTAATGTCAGAGTCGTGCACACGGTCACGGTCGTAATCGGGCAACACGCTGGCCATGAAGTCTGCCAACTCCTGCTTGCTGGCTTTTTTATAGTCGATGCTGGTAGGCTGGCCATTCTCCTTGTCGGCAATAGATTGGAAAATTTCCATCAGCGGTTTGTCGTCCTCGTTAGTGTACATTGATACATCGTTGAGCGATGTAACGCGGTCGCGCGCACCTGCAGGCAAACGCTTCTTGTCAGCACCAACAGTTTCAACAATAAGCATACCGCGACCCTGCGATATGAGACGATAAAGTCCGGGCTTGCCAGAAATGGCCAAAATTGTGTCTTGCATTTTATTTTCTGTTTGTTATGTTGTTTGTTATCGGTATAAGCACGCACACCGAGATGCAACGTGCCATGGAAAGAGAGCTGCTTAAGAAAGCAGACGTTTGGCAAAGATAGTAATATTTGTGCAAACTATGTGCAAAAGCTCGCCTTATAAATTGTGCACACACCCATATATTGTGCAGATATTGTACGGATATTGTGCAGATATCAAGAAATGACCAGGTTCACTCATTCACGATGTAGGCATCGGCCCGTGCCATTTTCTCGCTTTCGGAGAGTTGTAGGTCTATCCAGCTTTGTGCCTTTTGGGCACTGATGTGGTCGCGTGCCATCAGGCGCAGCAACTGCGTTTGCGCACTGACATGTACCAACACCGAATAGTCTACCAAGCGGTTAAATCCCGACTCGAAGAGTAAAGCGCACTCCATAAAAACGACCCCCGAAGCAGGCAGCTGCTGCAAGGCTTCAAGGGACAAGCACTTGCCGGGTGGTATGGGCAGGTTCGCATTGGTCGCGGACGGCTGTGCCGCACAGAACTGACCGAACGCCTGCGCCACACGGGGGTGGACAATGCGGTCGACTTGCTGCGAATAATGGCGCCCCTGGCACAGATAGGCCGCCAGCACCGGCTTGTTAAGCCCACCGTCGGCATCGTACACCTGTGGCCCTACCAAGGCACGCAACTCGTCCATCACATTAGGGTGCGTCCTGATGATACGCTTAGCTTCATCGTCGCAATAAAATATGCGGTGGCCAGCCTGCTCAAGCTGATGGCAAACATAACTTTTGCCACTGCCTATACCCCCCGTTATGCCGATGCGCAAGGGCAGTTCCGGGCTATTCGTTGTCTGTTTCATCTTCAGGAATTTCCTCTATTATATATTCAACATCTTGCGGCGATATGCGCACATGGCTTACACCGGTGGGCGTGGTTTTGAGCGAGAGGTGGCACACGTTAGTTTTGTTGCGCAACAACTCCTCATAGTTCACCACCAGCACAAAGTTTTCGCTCGTTATGCTGCGGTAAAGGCCCATGCCCACCTGGAAGGTGACATTGACCGTGGCGGGGAAGGTGCGCAACTGCTTTGACGCCGGGAAGTTGACTTGCTGCACGGGCACTTGCACTGTTTTTTCGACAAGGCGGTCGACACAGAAGGTGACACTGACCTTGTTGGGCACAAACTTGGCACCGCGCACGGGCATAAAAGGCGCACTGACACGTGTGGTGTCGGTCAGCCCATGCAGATTGAGGGGCTGGGTGTAGGCTGCTGTTATGGTGTCGAGCAACTCCTTGGCAGCATAGACTGTAACGGAATCTTGTCCCAACAGCATGTTGGCCAGCGAGAACAGGCGCCCGGCTCCCACCTTGCCCTGCATAACCACCGGCACACGTTTGCAAAGTCCGTAGTTGTAATAGAACTCGAGCGTGTCGGGTTTGATTGACACTATCTGTGTGCTGCCCACCAGCTGCGTGGCTATTTGACGCATGACTTCGGCCGTTTGCACTGCGCCATAACCATTATTGTTGCTATACGTTGTGAAGTCCACCACAATAGACTTGAACTTGTGAGTGTAGCGATAGGCAAGCAGCACACTGCCCTTGTCGCGCAACGACACGTGTACCACATTGGGCAGGTCGGTAGTGACCACCACATTGCCTGGCACATTACGCAATTCAATGGGTATGGCAAAATCCTCCTCGTAGGTTTCGTTAAGTGCTTGAAAGAGCCAGAAGGTGGTGCTGAGTACTAAAAAGAACAGGAAAATGAAAGTTTGCTTGTTCCATAGCCACGACAGCCATTTGCGCTGCAACCATTTGCGGCGCAGCTTGTCGGCATGGTGTGTATTGTTGGGTTGGTTGTTTGCCATGGTGTTTTTCTTGACAAGCAGGTGTATAGGTGACGCCTACTTAATCAAAAAGGCTTCGGCCCATGTTGCCATGCTGTGTGTTGACAACATGCTTATAACATTGGGGCGAAGCCTTTTTAATTGGGTGTATATGTGGGTTGGCAGAGCAGGTGGACTTGCTTGTCCCGTTAGAGAAAATCCGTCAACCAGTTTACTGTCTTACTTCTTGTTGTTTGTGGCAATAGGATTGATGGCTTCCTTGGCAAAAGTAATCTTTACGCCAGTAGCAACTTCGAGAGTCACGGTGCCTTCATCTTCGTTAATGGCCTTGACGGTACCATGTATGCCACCAATGGTTACGACGTCCTGGCCCACAGTCAGTGCATTGCGGAACTTCTGAATTTCTTTCTGCTTCTTGTTCTGCGGACGGATCATGAAGAAGTAAACAATGGCGAACAATACCACCATCATGATAATCATGCTCATGCCACCGCCTTGCTGGCCCTGGGCTGCTTGTAAAACAATTGCGTTCATTTTGTGTTAAGGGGTATGAATTAGTTTTTTATTTATCTGTACATTGTGCGTGCTTTGCAGGAGCCTGGACTCATACAAAACCGCAGTTGACAAGTTTACTTGTTGTCGGTCTCCTTCTTTACCTTGCGCTCGCGCACTTTGGTGATACGGCCTTCCTTGGCCAATTCTTTGACAATGCCGTCGAGCATGCCATTGATGTACGACGAACTGCGTGGTGTGCTGTACACCTTGGCAATGTCAAGATATTCGTTGAAGGTGACATTGAGGGGTATTGAGTCGAATGTGAGAATTTCGGCCAGGGCTATCTGCATGATAATCACATCCATGAAAGCCAAGCGGTTGAACTCCCAGTTTTTGGTGTGAGCACGGATAATGTCGCGCAATTCGGCTCCACGCTCAAGGGCAGCCTCAAAGAGTTTGCCAGCAAACAAGCGGTCCTCGTCGGCAGCATATTCGGGCAGGAGTTCTTGCTCGGGTGTGCTTTTCTCGTCAAAGCGCTTGATGGTTTTCATTACAAACGAGTCTACCACCTGCTTGTCGTCATTCCAATAAAGTGAGTGTTCCTCGAGCAAGGCGTCAAAGTCGTCATTGTTGCACACAAAAGTTTTGTAGAGTTTGCGCACCACTTCGCGGTCGGCCTCGTATGAGAAATCCTCCTTGGTGATGTACATCTCGTAAATGTCGCTTTCTACCATTTTGGCATAAAGTTTCTTTACGAAAGCGTCCTCCTCGGGCCATTGCCCTTTACGGTTCTCTCGATAGTCAATCAGAGCTTTGTTGTCGTCCAACTGGCAAAGCAACTTGTTGTCGGCAAACTGCTTGTCGGGTGATATGCCACCAACTGCGGCACCAGTACGTTTTTCGCGTGCCACGCGCACGGCGTCTTTACGTTCGGCGTGTTTTTTAAGTTCTACCAACAATGAGAGCAGGTATTGATAAAGGTCGTAGGCCTTCTGCAATGAGAAGTTGAGTTCCTTTTCGGCCATATCAATAGTTTTGCCTTCATTTTGATAATACGAATATACGAGCTGAACCACTTTCAGCCTTATCAGTTCTCTGTTGATCATAATCGTAAGGGTACCTATGTTTTCAAGGTGCAAAGATAGTGCAAGGCGAGTGAAGTCCAAAGCAAAAAACACTTTTTTTGATTTGGACTTCCGAGCCGCAGCCTATCTTCGCGAAGCAAAGTAGTGCAAGGCGAGTGAACTAACTTCGTCAATGCGTCACCCAATCAAATGACGTAACGCTTCGTTTTTCAACATGCGCCATTCAATGGTATAAAAGAGCGATGAAGTTAGGAAAAAACGCAAGCACTAATGGGGGCGACGCGTCTCGCGTCGGGAAAATAAAAAGGAAAGGCACCCCTCACTAAATAACAACTGCACTATCCCCGACGCGAGACGCGTCGCCCCCATTAGAGGTAGCGTTTGGTGCTTGAGACCGTTCGATTTGTACACAAATATTTGCTTCCTTTCCCGTCTGCCTACATATAAATGATTGTGTGTGATTTTTCTGCCATCTTACACTTTTCATGCGTAATAAGTTGATACACAGAACTTTCAAGAGTGTAAGATGATTTCAAAGTATCTTACACACCCCTGCATACATCTTACACACCTTACCCCACCGTCTTGCAGTCATTTTTGTCGTGTGCGGTGGATCATACGCCATAGGGACGTAGAGGAATCTGTCGGAGCAACAGACTTTTCTGCCCCCCTATGACGTAATATCCTCCTCCCGTGCTCGTACCGTGTGGCAGCATGTGGGGTGTGTAGGTTGCGTGTAGGTGAAATTTGTAGTATCTTACACTAAGTAAATTATTGATAACCAGTGAGTTGCAGTGTATTAGTGTAAGATGTAAGATGCTCGGCAAGTAAAGTTTTTGTAGTATGGTAAAGGTCCAAAGTACCACTTTTTCGTCGTGGACCTTTTGTATTTTATTGCTTTTCGGTGAAACGCAACCATGCGAACAAAGTCAAGCACAAAACGCAAGTACAAAACGCTACCTCTAATGGGGGCGACGCGTCTCGCGTCGGGCATTAAAGCAAGGGCTCACTAACAGACATGTAATTAGTGCTGAGCTTTTGTGCTTAGTGTATGAGCCTTTGCCTTAATGCCCGACGCGAGACGCGTCGCCCCCATTAGAGGTAGCGTTTTGTACTTGCGTTTAGTGGTAGCGTTTGGTGTAGCATTTTGTGGTAGCGCTTTTTTCAGACTTTGTCAATGCGTCACCCAATCAAATGACGCAACTCACTGATTTCCAATATGCGCTATGTGATGGCGCAGGAAAGTGATGAAGTCAGGACTTTTTTTGATTTGGACTTCCGAGTAATACTCCGAACGATGCTTCAAACTATGCTCAGAACGTTAGTTTGAGCGATGGTTTTGAACGGATATCTGGCAAAGAATGAGCCGAAAAACGCGTTCGCCCGTCATTTTGTAAACTATCTAACGAAATCAGACCACTTTTTACTGTCAAAATAACTTGCAACATGATGTATATCACAAAGAAAATACTATTTTTGCACTATACAATCACGTTTGGCATAAAATGCAATATGCCAGACGCGACACACATCATTACAAACATTAAATATTAACAGACATGTTAGCATTTATCAAATCAAATTATCAGATTGGCGACACCATTGAGGTCACCTGTTCGGAAGGCGTGATTGCCGGACAAATAGAGTATGTAAACAACAAATACATTGTTTTGCGCCAATCTAATGGAAAGGTCTGCGGCATTGCAGCCTCAGACATTCGTACTTTTACAGCGAACAGCCCGGTACCTATGATGCCCTGCAATGGCAAGCAAGTTACAGTTGAACCAACTGAAAGCGATGAAGACCTACAAACTGAGGACTTAAATAACGCAACTACCACTGACGCAGACATTCGCACCGACGCAGAGGAACGTCCACAAACATTGCGCGATGTACTTGGCGATGAAGCAGACAACATTCCATCGGCCGACAACCTGACCGGCGCGGCCCCCGTGGCTGAACCCAAAGTGGTGGGACACATCGACCTTGAACGACTGCAAGCTATCGACCCCCGAATGGGACGCAAAAAGTACTTTAAGTCTGATTACGCAGATAATGACGGGATAAATGCCTACAGCCAAACTAACGGATATAATGATTCGGGCGAACATGGTGTGGCACGCACGCCATACGTTGGCGCACGCGGACGCATCACTTACTACAATGCCATAAAGCGCTATGGCTTTATTCATGACTTTAACACCGAAAATGACCTTTACTTCTACATTCAGCAAATAGCCGAAGATGAATTGTGCAACGAACTGCACAAGGGTACAAAGGTTGTTTATTCTATCGGCAGAAACAACATGGGGCCTATTGCCACCTGCGTGCATCTGCCGCACACAGTTGAGGACACGCTGGCCATAGCCGACGACCAAATTGACGCACGCCACTATTATCTGGCCAAGGGGCTTATTGAACATGTGCTTGAACTCTTCCCCGACAATGCCGAAGCCAAAGACATGCTTGAGGTGGTGAAGGACAAACTGCCGGCACCATCGGCCTACAACAACACTACGCCCGATGGTATACAAACCTACAAGCCCTGCGCCACCTACGCGCATGCCAAACGTGCTTACCTTAACAAGGAATACGACAAGGCTGAAGAACTTTACACCAAGGCTCTGACCAATGGCGAACGCCCCGAAAGCTGTGTAAAGGACCTCGTTACCTTGTACGTTTCACGCTACAAACAGGCTGAAACTGAGACAGAGAAGGAGGCTGCCCGCCACAAGGCCAAGGAGTTTATGAGTGCACACCGCGACCAACTGACCGACTCACTCACTACCAAGCAATTCTTGGCGCTTAACTATTACTTGCCCATTCAGGCCTACGACGAGTTCATTGCTACTGTAGACAGCATCATGACCGACCCGCAAGTGGCCAACTCGGTTGCAAGAAAAGTGTTTTACATGTGGCAAAAAGCCATTTCGCTCAACAAACTCGGCCGTACCGACGAGGCTTTGGAGCTGATTGAGAAGGGACTGGAACTGGCGCCGTTTAATCGCCAACTGATCAACTTGCATGAGAATATTCTGCACCCTGAAACGGGTGACGCCCCCACACAAGCAACAGACAATGTGGTTAACGACGAAGCGAATGCTGCCACGGAAGCTGAAACTGACAAAGTGGCTGCCGACAACACGGAGGACAGCAAAGAAAATGCTGATAATTCAGGTGATGACGACGCTGCATCTGACAACGACAGCCCGATAAGCACAGCCTCAGCACCTTGGTGGGGGAACAACTAAAAACACCCACTGCGTGGACGAAACTCGCAAACAAGTTGACGAGTTGATATTTCTGTCCGTAAGACAATAACATAGAAAACCTATCCGCAATGCCTGCAACCAGGCGTTGCGGATATTTTTTTCGGGAAAAGCGCCCCCCCCATTAAAGGTTGCGTTTGGGGCTTGAATCCGTTCGCATGTTTACGCTTCACCAAAAAGCAATAATTAACTCGAGTTTATTATTTCGTTATACCGCTGTCTGGTAAAACGTAAACATGCTAACGGACTGTAATATTTGTATGTCAGCACCTGTTGATGTGTTTCGCGTCGGAGTCTTTTTCAGCAGTCTCGTGACGAGGCTGCTGAAAAAGACCCGACGCGAGACGCGTCGCCCCCATTAGAGATCGCGTTTTGTGCTTGCGCCTGGCGGTAGCGTTTTGTGCTTGAAGAAACGCTAGCTCTAATGGGGGCGACGCGTCCCGCGTCGGGAAAATAAAAAGAAAAGACACCCCCACTAAATAACTGCTGCACTATCCCGCGGGACACGCCCCCATAAGATGTTGCATTTGATGCTTGAGGCTGTTTGTTTACGTTTCATCGGACAGCTATATTCTGCAATTCATACTCCGCCTTACAGCACAATGTTTATGTTTCACCGTACAACAATAATTCGCAAACAAAATAAGCGGGAGGAAAACGCCTGATGTGGTTTCCCTCCCGCTTAATATAGGGGTTTGTAAGACTTACGTCATTACGTTGTGATTATTAGAACTCGTAGCGACGATCCTTCATATTAGAGTTGTGGAGCAACAGATAGTTGAATGTAGCCTGGTAAGCACGCTGACCGTTCATCTGGGCTATCTGAGCCATTTCGGCCTGAGCGTTGAACTTGTCGGCAGTCTTGCTCTGGGCAGTAACCTTGAACACGTAAACTGCACCTGCACCCTGTACAAGGCCAGAGAACTTGTTTACGGCAGTCTTGGCAATGGCACCTGCGAGCTTGGGCTCGGGCACGTTTACACCATTTACGGTGGGGTAGCCGGCCATTGTCTGGTTGGTAAGTGTGGCAATCACATTGCCTTTGAGCTTCTGCATGTCAGACACAGTCTTAACATTCTTGGCCATAGCCATAGCCTTTTCAGCCTTCTTTTGCTGCTTGACAACCTGTGTGAGGAAGTCCTTAACCTGCTTGTTGTCCCAAGGCAAGTAGCCCTTGTCGTTGGTGGCTGTAACGCAGGCTACAATAAGGTGGTCGCCGTTGCGGCCGCACTCGTAGAGCTTTGAAACCTCTCCGGCCTTGGCCTCGTCGAAAATCCAACGTGCGCAATCCTTTGCACCGCTGCCGCCAATGCGTGAGGCAATGACGTTTTGAAGGGGTGAGTAGCCGGGCAGGTCGGTTATCATGTAGCCGCTCTTGGCAGCATTCTTTTCGATAGAGGCAACGTCCTTGTTCTGAGCCAAGAAGCGGTTGAAGCGGCTAAGCTCGTCCTCGTAAGTCTTCTTTGAGAAGTTGAGGGGGCACTTAACGATTGCCACATTGTACTTTGTAACCATCTTTTTGCGGTCGAGCACCTGTACAACGGCTGCGCCCTGATCGTTAGAGATAACTTGTGCGCTGTGTGCACCAATCTTGTAGAGCTGACTCAGGTAAGAGGTGCTCTCTTCCTGCATGCCGAATGATTCGTACTGGTTAGAAGAAATCCAAACAGAGTCAGAGGGCTGACCGTATTTCTTGGCCAGTTCGGCAAATGAGGCACCAGCGTTCAGGGCGTTCAGTATAGAGTCGGCCTGTGCCTTACGCTCAGCGGGGTCGGCTTTGGTTGATGCTATCTGACGGTAGAGAATAGAGTCGGGTGCTTCTTCCTTGCCAATGAGTTTGATGGTGTTGATGGTGTTGTCCTGTGCATTGTAGTATGTGGGCTTAACGCTGCCAACTGCCATAGAGTCGAGGGCGGCAACCACATCGGGCATGCTTTGGAAGGCCTGCTTGCTGAGTGCAAGGTTAGAGTATTGTGCGGCAGAGTTTGACGAACGTACGATGTTGGCCACGTCACCGCCATTTTGCAACTGCTGCTGGAAACCTTGTACCTTTTTGGTGAGTTCGGCACGGTCTGAGGCACTTGCCACTACATTGACATCGATTAACTTGATGTCGCGAGTCTCGACGGGTGAGTAGAAGTTGTCCTTGAACTCGTCATAGGCTTTCTTCAAATCGTCGTCTGAAACTTGAATGCCCTTGTCGTCGATAGCAGAATAGGGGAGTGCTGCAATTTCGATATTCTTTTGAATGTTGCGCTCGTCAAAGTTCTCTTTAGCGGCAATGGGGTTAGAAACGAAGCCCATTGCGAAGAGCATGCTGAATTTGTTAGAGAGCAATTCGTCGCGGAGCTGTTTTTCGGTGTAATCCCAAAGCTTCTTAACCATTTGTATTTGCTCTACAGCATCAGCGTTTTGTGCTTGTTGAGCCTGTGCAAGGGTCTTGTTGTAGTTCTTCATGAAGTCCTGCAGGCTCTGAAGGTCGAATCTGCCTGTCTGCTGGTTGCGGAAGAACATGGTCATCATTTGCAGGCTTTGTGCATCGCCTTGGCGCAGTGCTTCCTGCACTTCGCCATCGGTTACGAAGAGGCCGAGCTTGTCGCACTCGTGCTCTATCATGCTTTTTTGTACAAACTGCTGCCAAACCTGCTCGCGGATTTGTTCTGTTTGCTGGTCGTTGAGGGTGCCGTCCTGCCCCTGCATACGCATTTGCATTTTGGCTACTTCGCTTTGCTCATCCACCATTTGCTGGAAATCTTGAATGTTGAGCTTTTCGCCGTACACCTCGCCTACAATGTTTCTGTCCATGTTGGAGGTAGTTTCCAACGAGCGGAAGAATTCTTCGGCAATGAAGGCAAAGAGGGCCAGGCCCAATGCGCCTACAAGCAGTGCACCTTTGCTTCTGATTGATTGTAATGCTGCCATTTAAGTTGTTAGTTATTATATTGTTTTATTATTATTTGCAGTATACATAATTTCGGGCAAAGTTAGGTAAAAAAAAGCACTTACGGAGGGGTAAGTGCCTTTAATTTTGAGTTGTTTGCCTATAAGTGTGTGCAAGGTTTGTGTTAATAAGTAGGTGTTCAAAATTATTTTATATAATCAGTAGGTGTCATTTTCACATTGAAAGCACATTCTCGAGGTACATCTGTTCCCTTCGGCCTCGGTCACATAGCCCGCTATGCTCCCTCACCCGAAGGAAACATCTGCACCCCGATAATGCACTTTCAATGTAAAAATAATTTTGAACACCTACTTATTGTGTATTAAGTATCTTGCAGTTGCTTAGTTATAGTTATTCGCGTCGTGTTTTGGGGTGGCTCACGGGTGCGTCGCGCTTGGGTTGTTGCGTGCTGTCGGCCTGTGTCTGGCCGCCTTTGTCGGAGGCGTTAGGTTGTGGCTGTTGTGGTCCTGCAACGTCGCCCATTGGCATGAAGCCGCGCGATTGACGTATGTGGTATTGTGTGGGGTGCCCGTTCTGCATGGTGGCGCGGAACCATGTGCCTTCAATTTCCTGTTGTGGCTGTTTGAGTATGGTGTGCACGTTCGATGCCATTTCGCCCGTCTGCATGTTCCAATATAGCTCTTGGGTTCGCAGGTGGCTTTGCGATGTTTTGTCGTCGATTACAACGTTGCCGCGCAGTTTCCACACGTTTTGGTTATAAAGCCAGGCGCTGTCGGCGGCGAAGCGCAGGTCGACCTTGAACTTGTTGTCGTAGCGCTCGAGGAAGAGCCCTTTGGGGAACTCCCAGCGCGGTGGTGTGGTTTTGTCGTAAATGCGCCATTCCTCGGCTATGATTTTGTAGCGCACCACGCCCGAGTCGGTAATGAGTTTCGACACGCCATAGGTGGTCATTACCGGCAGTGAGTCGCGTCCTGTTACGGTGTTGCCCATAGGGGGCGCGTCGTTGGTGCACGACAGTGGCACGGCCAGCATGGTTAATAATGCTGCGACGTGCCACTTGTGCAATAATGTGATAAATGCTTTGTACATAGGTGTAGTGAGCCAGCGGGCGGTTAGTCAACCTTCCACTTCATGAACCAACGCTCGTTGAAGGTCAGTCCGATGCTGAAGCGAATGTAGTTTTCGGTAATCATGCCGGCCGTTTTGGGCTTGACGTGCTCGTATTGCACAGAGAAGTTTATGAGGCTGCGGCTGTTGTAGGCATTCATGATGGGCAGTGCCACGCCAAGGGCTGCCAAAAAGTCGTGCGGGCCATCATTGCCGTTGATTTTGGCATACGATGTGGCGTATGACAAACCAGCGCGGTAGCGCACGCGTTGGCGCCAGCGCATTCCCTCGGGGTTGGGTATGTACTCTGCACCTACGCTAACTTTGTGCATGTCGGCAAAGAAGCCCTTTTGTGTGACATACGTTTGTGAATTGTCGGCGAGTGTCACCACGTCGGGGTATTTTACGTTGCTCCACTTTTGAAAGGTGTAGTCGGCTCCCACACGCAGGGAGTTGTTGTGTGCCCAAGTCAAACCCACGCCGAATGTGTGGGGCAACTGAAATGCGTTGCGGCAGTTGAGTGTGTCGCCGCTGATAACCGTGCCTGATTGTATGCGTTGGTTGTAGAACGCGGCGCTGCGGTTGACATCGTGTCCTAAGCCATAGGTCACACCCAGTGTGAGCTTGTTCTTGCTATTGATGCGCTGCTCGTATTGCAAACCAAAATCAACCTTGTAGGTGCGAATGTCGGCCGAGTAGGTCTGGCGTGTGCTTGGTGTCGAGCTGTTGGTGGTGCCCGATACGTTCATTACCGATTTATGCTCAATGTCGCCCCACAAGTATCCCAGGTTGACACCCACGGAAAGTGGTTTTATTGGTGCCCAACCGATGCCGGCATATACCTCGTGCAAGCCACCATCACCCGAAAAGGTGTTGGTCTGTTCAATTTGTGAATAGCCGTCTTGTGAAAGACTTGACTTGGTGCTTGTTATTTCGTAGCCAATGGTGCTGTATGGCACAAGGCCGATAGACATGCCAAGACGTGGCGCCATGCGGAACCCGGTTGTGATGTAATCAACAGAGGTGTTTTTGGCATTGGTCTTTGTGCCATTTTGTGAGAAATTGCCGTTTTGTAATGACACCCCCACGTCGAAAAGGAATGACAGCGAGTCGATAGCAGCATACGAGGCAGGGTTTTTTGTGTTGAGTTCGGTGCCGTTGCGCATACCGTATGCGGTTCCGGCCATACCCTTGTTGAAGGCATTGCCTCCGTCGCCCAACAAGCCGAAGCCATAACGCGAGTAGGGTGAGTTGCTGCCATTGGTTTGTGCCAATGCGCCGAGCGGCATCACCGCCAGGGCTGCGGCAGCCAGGTATTTGTGGAGTGTTGTCATCTTTGTTGATATTGTAAAATACAATTCAGCCCTATTTCGACCAGGGCGTCATTGCGTTCGACTTCAGTTTCTTGTGCAAAGCGGTAGCCGTTGCCTCCTGTCAGAAAAATGCGTGCATCGGGTTTGCGGCGCATCATGGTGCGTATGTATCCCGTTATTTCGTAATCCATGCCTTGCAGCACCCCGGCGCGTATGGCATTGATGGTGTTGCTGCCAATGCGTTCTATTTCGCCGTCGGCATTGACAAGTGGCAGACGCGCTGTTTGCTCGTGCAGTGCACGAAGGCGCATGCCCAATCCAGGTGAGATGTTCCCGCCCAGATAGTGGCCTTCGGCGCTGACATAGTCGTATGTAATGCAGGTGCCGGCATCGACAATCAACAGGTCGTGCCCTTTGCAGCAGTATGCCGCTCCCACTGCAGCAGCCAGTCTGTCGGCACCGAGTGTTTCGGGCGAGGCGTAGTCGCACACAAGTGGGGTGGGGGTGCAGCCCGTAACTTGTACCGTGAAAGGCACCAGTTGGCGTATGGCGTCGGCCACTTCGGGTCTGGGGCGTCCCACCGACGAAAAGGCGCAGGCATCTATTTTATATTCATCTGCTATCATGGCAATGTTGTTGGCCAGGTCGTCGCCCAGCCTTTTACGCATCACCATATTGTCGCCATCGAACACGGCGGCTTTGGCAGAGGAATTGCCAATGTCTACTATTAAATTCATATATTGTTTTGTAATCAAGGGGCAAAGTTAGTGCAAGGCGAGCGCAATACAAAACGAAAGTCTTAAAACTTTCGTTTTTATTGCCGAGCCGCCGCCTAACTTGCACAAAGTGAAAGTGTGCAAGGCGAGCGCAATACAAAACGAAAAACTTAAAACTTTCGTTTTTATTGCCGAGCCGCCGCCAAACTTGTACAAAGTGAAAGTGTGCAAGGCGAGCGCAATACGAATTAATACAAAAGGGAAAAACTTAAAACTTTCGTTTTTAATGCCGAGTCGCCGCCAAACTTGCACAAAGTGAAAGTGTGCAAGGCGCAACATATTTGGGGCAAAGTTAATGCAAAGCAAATTGTTGCTGTCCGGCAAAACACAAAAAAACATTATTGTTGTCAGGTAAAACATAAACACAAGAACGTACTCAAGCACCAAACGCTACCTCTAATGGGGGCGACGCGTCCCGCGTCGGGGCATTTTTCAGCAGCCCCGTCTTGTGTGGGAATTATGGCAAGGGCTCACAGATAGAAGTGTAATTAGTGCTGTCTGTGAGCCTTTGTCTTTATGCCCGATGCGGGACGCGTCGCCCCCATTAGAGGTAGCGTTTGCTGCTTGAGACGCTTTACCCATACTGCAATAAAAGTAAATGCAGCGCAAAGCAAAAAACATTGTTTCGCTTTGCGCTGCATACATATATATAGTATGTCAATTACTGAAAGTAGACCCTCTTGACGCGGTTGCTCACAGAGGTAAGCACCTCGTAGGGTATGGTGTCAAGTTTGTCAGACAGTACGGTTACAGGCAGGTTGTCGCCAAAGATCTCAACCGTGTCACCCTCCTTGCAGTCAATGCCCGTCACGTCGATCATGCACACGTCCATGCAGATGTTGCCAATGTACGGAGCTTTCTGCCCGTTAACCAGGCAGTAGCCGTTACGGTTGCCAAGGTGACGGTTCAAACCATCGGCATAGCCAATGGGTATGGCGGCAATGCGCGAATCGCGTTCGACAAATGAACGGCGCGAATAGCCGATGCTGTCGCCCTTGGGCACATTACGTATTTGCAAGATGGTGGTGCGCAGTGAGGTGACGTTGTGCAGGCGGCGGTTGTCAATGGGGTCGATGCCATAAAGGCCGAGGCCGAGGCGTACCATGTCGAGGTGGCGCTCGGGAAAGCGCTCGATGCCGGCACTGTTGCAAATGTGGCGCAATATTTTGTTGGGGAAGGCGCGTTGCAACTGTTGCGAAGCCTCGTCAAAAAGTTGGAACTGACGTGCCGAGAACTCGTCAAAGTCGGGAGAGTCAGAACCTACGAAATGAGAGAATACTGAGCGGGGCACAATGGCCGACTGGCGTTTGAGACGCTCAATGATTTGTGGCACGTCCTTGAGCGGGTTGAAGCCAAGACGGTGCATGCCGGTGTCAAGCTTGATGTGTACGGGGAAACCCTGTATGCCTTGCTTCTCGGCTGCGTGTACCAGGGCGTCGAGCAGTTTGAAACTGTATACTTCGGGCTCAAGGTCGTATTGGAAAAGCGTGTTGAATGCCGTCATTTCAGGATTCATCACAATAATGCCTGTTGTGATGCCGGCGCGTCGCAAGTCGGCTCCTTCGTCGGCCACGGCTACGGCAAGGTAGTCTACGCCGCGGTCTTGCAGAGTTTTGGCTATTTCAACCGAACCCGCTCCGTATGCCGAGGCTTTGACCATGCAGGTGATTTTTGTCTCGGGTTTCATGAACGAACGGTAGAAATTGAGATTCTCGGCAATGGCTTCGAGATTGACATCGAGTGTGGTTTCGTGCACACGCAATGACAATGCTGCCGTAATTTGCTCAAAGCCGAATTTGCGTGAGCCCTTTATCAGCACCATTTCATTGCTCATGGTGTCGAGCAGTCCGCTCTCGGTTAAAGCGTCACTTGTGGGAAAGAACACCTTTTTGACGTTAAATAGAGCGTGTGCAGCAGATATTTCGGGGCCAACGCCTATCAATCGGTCTATGCCGCGGCGCTCTATCATGTCGGCCACCTGGGTGTAGAGTTCGGTGGTGGGCAGTCCGGTTTGCAGAATGTCAGACAAGATGAGCGTTTTAGGCTTGTTGCCTTGTTCCGGACGGCGGTTCATGAAGTCGAGCGCAATGTCGAGCGAGGTGACGTCGGAGTTGTAAGTGTCGTTGATGAGGGTGCAGCCTCTTACGCCTTGCATCACTTCGAGGCGCATGGCCACGGGTTCGAGTTGCGCCATGCGCTGTGCTATGTCGGCGGGCTGCAGGTGTAGGTAAAGGCATACGGCAAGGCAGTGAATGCTGTCTTGCACAGAGGCATCGTCGGTAAAGGGAATGCTCATGCTGTTTTCAACACCCAAAAACCGGTAAACGATATCCGTGTGGTCGGCCTTCTTGGTGATGCTGCGTATGTAGAGCGTGGCATCGGTATTGCTGGTAGACCATGCGATGGTGTCGCCTGTGTAGAGTGACACCGCCATGCACTCGCTGATGACGGCATCGTCGGCGCAGTAAACAATCACGTCAGCGTCTTTGAAGAGCGAAATCTTTTCAAGGCACTTCTCTTGTATAGTGGCAAAGTTCTCTTGATGGGCAGGCCCGATGTTGGTCATTACACCAATGGTGGGTTGTATGATGGCCTTGAGTGCTGCCATCTCGCCGGGCTGTGATATGCCGGCCTCAAATACTCCGACCTGTGTGTGCTCGTTGAGCAGCCATACGCTGAGCGGTACGCCCACTTGCGAGTTGTAAGAGCGTGGTGAGCGTGTGACATGCATGGAGGGTGACAATAATTGGTAGAGCCACTCTTTGACCACAGTTTTGCCATTAGAGCCGGTCACGCCGATTATGGGCAGGTCGTATTCCTCGCGGTGGCGCTCGGCCAGGCGCTGCAAAGCCTTGAGCGGGCTTACTACCAACAAGAAGTTGGCATCGGGATAGTTCGTTTCGTAATTGGCTGGCACATTGCCTACAACAAAGTTGCGTACGCCGCGGCGGTATAGTTCGGGTATGTAGTGGTGTCCGTCGCCTAATTTTGTACGAATGGCAAAGAACAACGTGGTCTCTGCAAAGGCCAATGAGCGGCTGTCGGTCAGCAGCCAGTCAATGCACGCTTCGGCTGAGCCAAAGCGGCGTGCGCCAATCAAGGCGGTAATATTATCGATGGTGTAATGCATATATCTTAATCAATAAGTGCAGTATGGTTGCATTTTAGGGAAGAAGCTGAATAGGTGTTATCAGACCGTAGGAGGCAATGTGTGTGCAGCGGGTGTGTTGCAGCACATGGCTTGAATGATGTAATAGAAGTCGGTTTGTAGCAATATAAACACTTATGGCAGTGGCACCTTTACCACATCAACTACGTGGCTGCCTGCGCCAATAAGGTCGGGACGTTCTGAAATGCGCTTTTGATAGGCTATGAAGTGGGCAAAAGTTTCTTCGCTCATGCGGTTGAGGCGGGTGCGCATATAGTCTGCTGCGCCATCGGGCGAGAATATGGTCACACGTTGCAATCCGGCTTTTTGGTTGAGGCGGTCAATGTCCTCAATTCGTACATAGTCGTACAATTCGTCGGCTTGTGCTTGTATGTGGTAGTTGTCATCAACCACGCCTTTGGCCATGAGTCCGCCAATTCTTTCCTCGTCAAAGCAGTATGACAGAATGCTGTATTCGTTCATCAGATATGCCACAAAAATCAGTCCGCCAGGCTTTGTCACGCGTTTGGCTTCGTTAAGAGCCCGCAGTTTCTCTTCATCGCCAATGAGGTGATATAGCGGGCCGAGCAGCAATGTGACGTCTGCCGATGCTGTTGGTATGAACGGCATGTGCCTTGCATCGCCCCGTACGACATCGGCCGTTGGTTCGCGTTTCAGAAACACGTCGATGTTGCGTTGTACGAGTTCGACGGCTTTGACGCGATAGCCTTCGGCCATCAGTGCCGATGTGTAGCGGCCTGTGCCGGCTCCTATGTCGAGCAACGATGTGTCGGGGTGCAGAAAGCGGTGCAGGTGGTGCATGGTGGTGGCAAATTCAACCATGCCGTGTCTGCGTTGCAAACGCAGGTCCTCGGGGTGCTTGTTATAGTGTCTCTCTATGTTTGAGAATGCCATAATCGGGTGTTGTTATGTGTGTGGAGGCCTTATGACGCAGCCGCGTGGTGTCAGCCTGCCGCCTTTTGGGCAATGTTTGTGTATTGCAAAGTTAGCAGTTGCCCATATTATACACAAGTATCGCGGTGCAAACTTTGCAAAACGGGGGCATAATTGTTGGACAAACAAAGCGCTAAGGCGTACCGGTCAGAGTGCGCAACGAAAATTCGTATCAGAGTGCGATACGTGTGTCATATCGATTTATTGCCGTCCGGCGAAACGTAAGGCATACAAATGGGGTAATACTCGCAAGGGCTACTGGCGTATAGCCGACAGTTTTATATTACACCGAAAATCACCCAAACAACGGCCTCAGCACCGAGGGCAAGTCATATTCGGCTCGTGCCACATCGAGTGCCACATACCCCATGGTGCGACGTAAATTCACCTCGATGCACGGGTGCAACATGATGCCTTGTGCCGTCTTTACCAACATCATGTCCACACCCAACGGACCCTCGTAGCGGGCGGCAATATGTTGTGACAACACCGCGCTGCAGATTTCTTTCAAAATGTTCAAACCATCAAACTGCCGGGCGAGCACCCGTTCGAGCGCAGCTTGTGGAGCAAGGGTGTTGCCCGTATAGCCACCCGTCTCGGTGGTGTCGAACAACGAAAGACCGGCATAGCGCACGCTGCCGTTGTGGACGGCATCAAACTCGAGCGCAAAGTTCAATACACCACTGTAGTGCGGCTCCACCTCAATGCCACCCTGTTCGCGCAGCAAACGCTTGACGCGCCCCGAAGTCGAGGCCGACATCGGGCCATCTATCACAAACACCCCGCGGCCACTGCACGACCACAAACTCTTGGCCACCACCTTGCCCGTGGCATGCTCTGCCGCCGCACACTGGTCCGTCAACAGTTCAAAGTCGTCCATACATTCTGCCACATACGAGCCGCCCACAGTGGGCACTCCCCTGTCGCTCAATGCCTTGCGCAACAAGGGCAGCACTGCGGTGGTGGTGCGTCGGCTGCTGAGGGCGCGGTAAGCATCAAGTTCTATCTCGGTGGGCAGCAAACTGTCGGGAGCACCAGCCTTACGCATCTGCTGGCAGACCAATCGGTCCCAGCCCCAAGGTTCTATGCGGTCTATACTCTGCCAAAAGGTGGCATTCATATCGCCACGATGCACAAAGCGCACCTTGTTACGCCACAACGGCGGTACATCGGCGGGCAAGGCCGCCTCGTCGGGCAACCAAACGGCATCGCCCGCAGCGGCCCACACTGCAGGCAGCGTGCCCCATTCTGCCGCCAGTTTGCGGGCTATGCCCGAGGGATAATAGTGAGGCGAATTTGCCGCCAATGCCTCATCGTGCGATGGATTGAATATGTGTAATGCCGACATTCTTACTTATTTAATATTATCAGTGGTTCTACCGTAATTTAATGTCAGGAGAACATAATGAGTTAAAAAAACGCTATATGATGATTGGTTATGCAGATGTTGACGACACCCATACAAGTTTCGAGGAAGCGACATCTGTTTTATCCGAAAATATAAAACAGTTAATTGTTGCGATGGGTACAGATGAAAAGTTCGCACTTCCATCACCCAATCAACAAAAAACTGCGCCCCCGCACTACCGTTACATAGTGCTGGGGCGCAGTCTGCGTATGTTACTTAGTTTGATTGATACATTACATCATGCCGCCCATGCCGGGGTTAGCCATCGGCATTTCGGGTTTGTCCTCCTTCTTGTCGCAGATAACGCACTCAGTAGTGAGGAACATGCCTGCAACCGAAGCAGCATTTTCAAGAGCCACACGAGTTACCTTGGCGGGGTCTACCACACCAGCTGCACGCAAGTCGCCAAACTCTTCGGTCTTTGCGTTGTAGCCATAGTAACCTTCGCCTTCGCGCACCTTGTTCACGATAACAGCACCCTCGATGCCAGCGTTGCGGCAAATCTGACGGAGCGGTTCCTCAATGGCACGACGAATGATGTTGATACCAGTAGTTTCGTCGGCATTGTCACCCTTCATGCCTTCGAGGCACTTCTGGGCACGAATGTAAGCCACACCGCCACCGGTTACGATACCTTCCTCAACGGCTGCGCGGGTTGCACAAAGTGCATCATCGCAACGGTCCTTCTTTTCTTTCTGCTCAGTTTCGCTGGCAGCACCAACCTCAAGCACACATACACCGCCTGAGAGTTTGGCCAAACGTTCCTGGAGTTTTTCCTTGTCGTATGAAGAGGTTGAGTTGGCAATCTCGTTCTTGATTTGGCCGATGCGCTCGTTGATGTTTTCCTTGGCACCCTTGCCATTCACGATAGTGGTGTTCTCCTTTGAGATAGTCACCTTCTCGGCAGAACCAAGCATGTCGAGTGTAGCCTGTTCGAGCTTCAAGCCCTTGTCTTCGCTGATAACCACACCACCGGTAAGTACGGCAATGTCCTCGAGCATAGCCTTGCGACGATCGCCAAAACCAGGAGCCTTCACAGCGCAAATCTTGAGCTGTGTGCGCAAGCGGTTAACTACCAGTGTAGTAAGGGCTTCGCTGTCAACGTCCTCAGCAATAACCAAGAGAGGACGACCGCTCTGTACGGCGGGTTCGAGTATAGGCAAGAAATCCTTGATGTTTGAAATCTTCTTGTCGTAAATCAAGATGTAGGGGTTCTCCATTACGCACTGCATCTTTTCAGTGTCGGTAACGAAGTAAGCTGAAAGGTAGCCACGGTCAAACTGCATACCTTCAACCGTCTTGAGCACAGTGTCACGACCCTTGGCGTCCTCGATGGTGATAACACCGTTTACGCTTACGGCACGCATACCATCAGCAATGAGTTTACCAATTTCGGGGTCATTGTTGGCAGAGATAGTAGCCACCTGCTCAATTTTGTCGTAGCTTTCGCCTACCTGCTCGCTCTGGCCCTTGATGCTTTCAACCACCTTGGCCACAGCCTTGTCAATACCACGCTTTACATCAAGCGGATTGGCACCGGCAGCCACATTCTTCATACCCTCGGTAAGGATAGCTTGTGTCAGCACAGTAGCCGTTGTGGTACCATCACCAGCATCGTCGCCGGTCTTCGAGGCCACGCTCTTAACGAGTTGTGCGCCAGCATTCTGGAAAGCGTCTTCAAGTTCAATTTCCTTGGCCACGCTCACACCGTCCTTGGTAATGCGCGGTGCGCCAAACTTTTTGTCGATTACCACATTGCGACCTTTAGGGCCGAGGGTTACCTTTACTGCATTAGCAAGTGCATCAGCACCTTCGCGCAGACGTTCGCGCGCATCTACATCATATACTATTTCTTTTGCCATGATAGCTTCTTATTTTTAATGGGTTGTGATTGGTTGTTAACTTATGCCAGAACAGCGAGCACGTCGCTCTGACGCATAATCAAATACTTTTCGCCATCGAGTTCTACCTCGGTGCCGGCATATTTACCATACAACACGGTGTCGCCAGCCTTGAGCACCATTTCTTCGTCCTTTGTGCCATTACCAGCAGCAAGCACTTCGCCTTGCAATGGTTTTTCCTTGGCAGTGTCGGGAATGATAATACCACCAGCAGTTTTCTCTTCTGCGGGAGCGGGCTTAATAAGCACGCGGTCAGCTAACGGTTTAATGTTCATAATTGCTTATGTTTTGTTATTTGTTTGATTTATTGCTATTGTGGGTGAATGCCGCACGCAGTTTTGTAAGCCGTCGTGCAGGCGCTCGACATTCATTATGCCAAAAGTGTGCCAAAGTTATTATTTGCCTGTCATAAAATTTTTATTCTGTCACGAATGACATTTATGGCAGCGTGCCATCGTCGGACGTGCAGACAACGTTTCCCTCGCGCACGCGCGCACGTCAGACGTTTTGCTGTCACTTTTGCACTTGTCTGCACTAATCGCACGAAAATTCGTGATTATCAGCATCTTCAAGTGTGTATGTAACCCGTCATTTTGTCTGCACTGTGTCTGCACTACCTGCACTTTTTGTCTGCACTACCTGCACACTGCTTGCACTCTCTGCACTACCTGCGCAACATATCTGCACTGCCACAGCGTCATGTCTGTAACGGGATATAGTTTTTTCGGTTGGAGTGATAGCTTTGTCTACCTCCCGTAACTGTTTGTCCTCCGCAGCACTACCTGCACGGCGCGTTTTCGGTACAAGAAGTGCAGGCAGTGCAAGTAGAGTGCAGACAGTGCAAGTAGAGTGCAGGTAAAGTGCAGACTGTGCAGACGGTGTGCAGGTTCCTTTCAGGTTTGTCTACACACCATTTTTCGTTGAATATCAATGCTTTTAATACATTTAGTGCAGACAAAAGCAATTACGGGCATAAAATGCCGGACGCGCGTGCGCGCGTGAGTGCACTATTTTTATGGTCCCACTGCACACTTCAGAATTCGATAAAAGATGATTTACAACCAAACCGAGAGAAGAGCCAAACGCAGTTTGAATTGTGCCGAGGCGTAACGTAATGCAAATGTTAGTCCGAAATTAGATACTACGAACGAAACAGACGTTCGCAAACGTTGTGGATACAAGAAATACATATTACTTTTGCATTATGCAAATAAACAGAAGCAAGATATGAGCAATATATATAATCCTTACGATTTAGAACCTTTCGAGCCAACTCACCCCGGTGAATTATTGGGTGATGAATTAGAAGCACGTGGACTCACGCAACGAAAGTTTGCCGAAACTATAGGCATTTCTTGTTCTGTACTTAATGAAGTAATAAAAGGTAAACGTCCTGTTACTCCAGAACTTGCTTTTAAGATAGAAGCTGCAACGGGGACTAAGGCTTATATTTGGGTGGAACTTCAAACCCAATATAACTATTGGACAGCCAAGAAAAGCAAAAAACTCTCTGTCCTATTAGACCAAATACGCAAGTCTGTTGCAGTACTTTAGAATCAACGACTTTTTATTTTCATCGTTTATTTCTATGTGCAAGTAAAGTGCAGAGCAGCCTATCTTATGTAAGATGAGTAAAAAGTTCAGATGTCAACAGTTTATGAAATCAAGGCACACGTTTTGCCGCTGCTTAATAATGGTTCAAGGATCAAAGTAAAAATTTTTATGATGACGAAAAATAGGCAAGGAGTACGCCAGCAGGAATTTTTACATTATCCTAGAGTAGTTATGAAGGAAAGCCTGCCTATCGATTCAATGAAGGTAATAGAGGAAATACTCATACTAATAAAAAATTAGCAGCTATGCTTCATACGATGCCTTCAGGAAGATGCGATGCTTTTAATAAAGAATCTCGTAATGGCTCTTTTGGGTGTGTGAATTTACCAAATGAGGTATTAAATTATATGGCAAAAAACTACTCAGCCAATGATAGTTTATATGTTTTGCCCGTTAATGAAGAAAATTATATTTATGAATCTACTGATAAAGGCCATCCCTTAAAAACAAAATATAATAATGCGCCCTCACGAGCTAAATTAAAACATTATGACAAAACATTTGATTCATATTTAAAATATAATACAGGATATTAAGAATATTAGTTATGAAGATTTTGAGTTTTTTTGTAGTATTATTGTGTTTTATTAGTTGTAATAAAGGAAATAAATTAGAACAAGAAGAAGTTTTATTCGATTCTGTTCCATGTTGCCCACATGCTACTATTTATTTGCAACCTTACGATAACTTTACGCAACATGAGGCTAAATCTTTATGTAAAGATATAAAGAAAGGCATAAAGTCTGTGTTTGCATGTACTATTGATACAGTCAAAGTCCTTCCCAACAAGCAGTTACCACAAAGCGCTTATTATAAACCTAGAAATAGATATTTGGCCAATGTTCTTTTAAGGGATTTACCGGAAACAGCCAATCCTATTTATATCATAGGATTAACACATAAAGACATATCTTTTAAAATTCATAATAGTGAGAATTACGGAATAATGGGATTAACCCCTTTAGCCAAAAACAAATCTATAGTATCTGATTATAGAGTTAAAGGAAAGGACTTTATAGCGGTAATTGTACATGAGTTTGGCCATGGACTGTATGGTGCCACCCACTGCTCTGACAAAAACTGCATTATGTGTGACTATCAAAAGCATAAAGGAAAGCCATTTAAGTTCTCATTATGTAATAACCATATCTATATGTAATATGAGCAATTGCCTGATTGGAGAATTTTACTAATTTTGCGGCAAACAAACATTTGAGACATGAACTTTCTTGAACTGACACAGAAGCGTTTCTCGGCACGCAAATTCACAGCCGAGCCTGTAAGCCAAGAGGACCTTGACTACATTATGGAGTGTGTGCGACTGGCTCCATCGGCCTGCAACAAACAACCCTGGAAATTCATTGTTGTGCGCAGCAATGAGTACAAGGAAAAGCTGTGGGGTGCTTACAACCGCGATTGGTTCCGCACCGCCCCGCTCTACATTGTGTGCATGAAGGACAATACAGCTTGCTGGACACGTCCTGAGGACGCAAAGGCTCATGGCGACATTGATGTGGCAATAGCCACCGAACATCTGTGCCTTGCCGCAGCTGAGCGCGGACTGGGCACCTGCTGGGTTTGCAATTTCGACCCCGAGGTGACGCACCAACTTTTTGCAAGCGACAACTTTGAAGCCGTGGCCATCATACCCGTGGGACACATGGCCGACGACTGTGTGTGTACCGAAAAGAAACGCAAAACGATGGCAGAAATAACAGAGGAGGTGTGACAACTATGAAGAAGACTTTCATAACAACTCTGCTGATGGTTCTGACCATAAGTCTGGTTCATGCACAAAATGCACTGAAAAGGGTGTATAACGAGACCATCGACCCCATGACGCAAATAGACGATGCACTTGTCAAGGCTAAAGCTTCCAACAAATACGTTGTGTGCCAAGTGGGCGGCAACTGGTGCCCGTGGTGCTTGCGCTTTGCCGATTTTGTTGAGAAGGATTCTGTGGTTAACAAGACGGTGAACGACAACTTTGAATTTATACACGTTAATTATAATCCGCGCAAAAGCAGCACAACAACTACCGACAACTCGGCTGCGCTGATGCACAGATTGGGCAATCCGGCTCGTTTTGGTTTCCCCGTTTTTGTGGTGCTCGACACCAATGGCAAGGTACTTCACATTCAGGACTCCAGTTTTTTGGAGGAAGGAAAAGGCTATAGCGAAAAACGGGTGCTGAGGTTCTTCAACAACTGGACTCCGAAGGCCGTTGAGCAATAACAGGATTGTTAATGTGGCAATATGACAATGTGGTAATGAGCTAATATGTCAATATGCTAATGGGCTGACGCCGTAGCGCACATATTAGACTTGATACGCCCGAACTCTATATCAAATTATTGCTTAAAACATAAACAGGCGAACGAACTCAAACGTCAAACGCAACCCCTAATGGGGGCGACGCGTCCCGCGTCGGAATTTAAGGAAAAGGTTCACAGATTAGCGTGTAATTAGTGCTGTCTGTGAGCCTTTGATTTTTTATTGCAGTCCGGTAAAACCACTCTGAAATTATAGCACACGGATCGCACCGATTGCACGGATTCTGTCACTCATGCAACGTGCTTTAGCACCACGGAGATGACGGATTTGACGGATTTTGTGAGCATTGCATGCTCACTTCGCTATTGGCCCGTAACGGACCCGTGGCGAAATATGTTAGCACAGATTATGTAGTAAAGGATCTGGTCGCAGCAACGAGCTAATGGCGAAGTGAGCATGCAATGGTCACAAAATCCGTAAAATTTTCATGGTGACAATGAATACATAGAATGGCTGCGAGAGATAAAGAGCCGCTATCAGGCGGTTCGCAGTCGCGTGGCATTACAAGCCAATTATGGAGCTTTGGAGTTCAATTGGCTCTTGGGGCGCGACATTGTACAAAAGCAAGCAGAGGCAAGATGGGGAACTGGTGTTGTCAACCAACTCAGCCTTGACCTTAGAGAAGCCTATCCTGACGTAAAAGGATTCTCGGCCCGCAACCTTTATTATATGAAGGGATGGTACGAGTTTTATATGACTGATGACAACCACAAGAAAATTTTGCACCAGCTAGGTGCAAAATTACAAATAGCTGAAAATCAGAATCCTATAAGATTGCACCAACTAGGTGCAGAAATTGTTTCACCAAATAGAATCGACTCTATTATTGACGATGGAGGCATGCTTCCTATCTTTGGAATAATCCCTTGGAAGCATCACTTGCTGATTACGTCTAAATGTAAATCCGTAGAAGAGGCGTTCTACTATATGGCGAGGGTGATAGATGAGGGACTTAGCAAGCGTGAATTGGCAGATGTTATAGACAATGGTGATTTTGGCAAGCAAGGAAAAGCCATAACTAACTTTGCTTCTCAACTGGCCACACATCAAAGCCAACTTGCAGCAAGTGTGTTGAAAGACCCATACAGGCTTGACTTTCTTATGTTGGAGAGAGGATATAATGAACGAGATTTGGAGAATGCCATAGCAAAAGACATAACTCGCTTTTTGCTTGAACTGGGTAATGGATTTACCTATGTCGGCAGACAGCCCGAACTTGTTGTTGGTGCGGATGGCTATTTCCCCGACTTGCTTTTCTACCACATACGACTTCGTTGTTATGTAGTCATTGAGTTGAAGGTGGTGGATTTCAAACCAGAGTTTGCTGGAAAGTTGAACTTCTATGTGGCTGCGTGCAACAAACTGCTTCGACAATCAGGTGATAACCCAACCATAGGACTTCTTCTATGTAAGTCGAAAGACCAGACGAAGGTGGAATGGGCATTTGACAGTATTCAGAATCCAATGGGTGTTGCCACTTATGAGGGCATCAAAATCAAGGACAAACTGCCTTCTATTGAAGAGTTGACTAAACGCCTTGACATGGTTGAACAAGAACTCAGAGAGTACAAAGAGCGAGACAGAAAGAAAAATGACGAGGAATAGGCAGAGAAACCCAAAAGCAGAGAAATAGATTTCCGATTTATCTATCTTTTCCAACTTTTACCCATCATTATAAGTATCCATATTTGTAGCATACGAATATAACTTATTGATATTCAGTGTTAATAATCTTCGAGGAGGTGAAGTAAGCCCCGATAAACAACAATAAACAAATAAAGAAAATCCGTGTAGCTCAAGTGGTTACACGGATTTTTCTTTTCAACCTTATATCAAGATTCCGTCATGAAGCGTGATAGGCTCAATCGTGTGTTCTGTCAATATGTTATTAAGGAAGAGGGTGCAAAGAAAGACTATTTGGAATTAGATTCCTTGATGAATATTCGTTGGTACTAAAGAAAACGGAGAGCGTAAATAGATTTATGTTACTACTTTTATTGTAGCTTGACATAGTTCTATTAACACTCTTGAATGTACTTCAGTTTGGATTCAACAGAGGTGCAAGTGTGTGATATATGCCGAACTCGACAAAGTTAAACGAAGTCTGTAATTGCACTATTCTCTGAATGTTGTTCCATTCATGATTGAGTGTAACTACATTTTTATACTTTGTCAATATCGTCAAAAGGCAAGGAAATGCTCAAAGTAGTCTTCTCCAATGAACGAACCATTCTCCATGCGCTTTTTGTCAATGATATAGCCGCGCAAAGAGAACTGCCGTATCACATAGGTACACCATTGCCGAAACTAAGTAGCACGGATAGAGTTAACACGATAACCCACAAAAATGATAGCATCAAGGTTATAGAACTTTGTCATGTAGTTCTTGCCGTCCGCAGCAGTTACCGAGTTTTTCTCGGTAACTGAATTTTCATCCAATTCGCCACATTTGAAGATTTTTTTCAAATGTAGTCCAATGTTATCTGTAGAGCAGTCGAAAAGCATAGCCATTGCTTTCTGTGATGCCCATATAGTCTCGTTTTTGTAGAGAACCTGTATTCCATGTTCCTCTCCCTCTGCTATAAAAGTCAGGAATTCTGCTGTGCTATTTCTTATTACTTTCAGATTTGCCATATATACTTATTTTTGCTTTAAATAGAATCGTACCATCCGTATCTTTTCCAATCGTAGAAGCATATAAGTCTCCTCATGTGGGTTGAATAGTTGCTTCTTTTAATTAGATATTTATTAAAAAATAATTTTATAAAATCCCTTAAGGAATCCATTTCGTCTTCTTGAACATTTAAATAAGGAATTAGGGCGATTGCTTTCCACTCATGTTCATTATATTTTTTTATTGCTTCATCCAAACTTAATTGTTTGTCTTTAATAGAGAAATTATAAGATTGAAAGTCTTCTAGCGAAAAAAGTGGAATGTTAATTCCAAGTTGGTTATTATCATAATCAGCTTTTGAGTTTATTCCAATTTTTGACAGATACTTGTATATGGGCAGAAACGATGTTTTTTGCCCTCCACGACGAATGTTTGGAATGCTTTTCGTTAGAACTTGAACAGCATCCAAGTCCTTATCATCTATAATATCTTCTAGAATGTTTATAGCCTTCAATCCAGTATACCCGATGGCCGATTTGTACTTGGCAACAGCTCCAAATCCATATACAACTTGAATATTTGAATTCTGGTCAATCTTCTCTCCTGGAAGAACATATAGCTGCTTTTCTGGCTTTTCTGATACTATAATATTGTAAAATTGCTTTTTGTATTCACGCAAAAGATTTGCAGGAATAGAGCGTTCATACTTACTGAGGCATTCAAACACTCTCAAATAATTATTAGTTTCTATTCTTGTTACGGGTAATACAATATCTTTATTTAGCGATATGCTATGGCTATCAATTTTAAAAACCTCTGTATCGGAAATCTGCCAATCTACAAATATTAAATTATCTCTTAGTTTGTCCAAATTCTTTTTGTCCATACAACAGACTAAAGAACGTAAAAGATCCATTATATTCATATCAGATATTGAGTACCCCATAAAGACTATAGGATGTTCAATAAAAATGGTTATCATTTTGGCAGCCAAATAGGCATTTTTTTCGTTGTAATCTTTGTAGTCAGATTCTGTGAGAATCATACTTGAGGGTTTCCTTAAGCATCCATGTATTTTATAGATTTCTCCGATGCTGAATGTAGGAGCAAAAATCAATTCTTGTTGTCCTATATACGGAGTGAATTTAGGAAACAATCTTTCAGCCGTGTCATCCCAATTTGTAGTTATAATACCATCAATACACAGATTCTTAAGCACCTCAATCTCTTCTGCATATTGAGGTGGAAAGTCTTCCAATGATTTCGACTTTAGATAATCAGCTATTTTAATTTTGAGTAATATACTTTGATCAGTTATGTCATCTGCATATTTCTTCTTGGTTTCATCCGTTTCTGGTAGATTCCAGAAGTTGGTCGTTAAGTCTTTTGCTATATGTGTAGCAATTTTAGGCAGACTATCCGTGTTAAGCACAGAAAAATACTGATTAATATGTTTAGGAGCAAACATTTCAAGAATACCACGCCAATCAGGGGTATTTATATAGTGACGAGAAAATCCCGAGCCTAAAAAAAGGAACGGGGCTTGTTTCTTTGAAATCAACTTCTGTACCAATTCTTCTTTTGTCATAATACAACCCATTTATTTTTTATATAGAAAACCTAATGCTTTTTACACTCTATCAACAACATTCTCCAAGTTATTCAGCTTTACCAGCATAAATGCCATACGCTCATTTCCCCAATATTTATTAGGAATGTCTTTGACATTGAACAGCATCTTCTGTAAATCGGCATCTGTTTCACTTGGCTTCCTTATTCGAATCATGAAATAAGCAGAATGGCTCGGAGTGTCGGGATAACTTTCTTTTCTCAACTTATCCTTTGTCCACACATCATGTCTTGTGCGGACAATCTTGCACAGATTGCCCACAAACTTTTCTCCTTTGACATATAAAAGCAGATACTTCGCCTGATTCCATGGAGAGTCAGCGACTTTATCCAAAGGTATGTTATACCAGAGTTTATCAAATGTCCATTGGCGTTTCTCTTCACTACCCGTAATTGCTACCATCACCAAATCATCAGGCAACATTCCAGCCTTTTCATCTTCGGTAACATATGCTAATGTGCGTTGTGGCTTGGCTTTCGCCACATGGGTATCAGTTGTCGAATATTTCATCAAGATGTCATTCAGATGCTCTCGCAATAAGGTATCGCTGTTGGGCAGCAATGGAAATGCACCAATATTCACGCTCTCCACACTCGCACTGTAATAACGCTTCTTGATATATTCATCGCTGCCACGACCAGGAAAGAGAATGTAGCCACCGATTATCTCCTTCGAGCGGTATGGCTCATGCTCTTTGCTGTAATAGATAGCGTCACGGTAACGGTGCATCTGGTTGATGGCATCTGTAGGCGGATAGTCACCGCCAGGCATGCCTGCATTCTCGGCAATATCCTGCTGTTCAAAATCCTTGTCAAGCTTCTTGTCGTTGATAACACGATACTTCGCATCATACAAGTATGTCAGTACGATTTCTCCAGATGCCTTGCGGATGTTGAGGACAATGTCGGGACGTTGCTCCGTTGTCGCGGTGTTGATGCCCATACCATATTCGTCCTTGCCGCTTGTGCGGTTGAACGTGTGCTGATAGTGAAGCGTGACTACGTCTGCCTCATGTGCTGCAAGTTGCGCCTTGCGTTCGTCCGTGTCATTCTCCTCCGCTTTCGGATAATGATATTCTACAATGTGTTCCAAAGAGGAATCGGTAAACGGGTTGAGCAGAGAACCCTTAGGTTCGGTTATCAGTTGCTCATGTGACGGTTTGTTATGGTCAATGCCCATAGCGTCAGCCACAAGTCTCTTCATCTTGATGAAGCACCACAACTCATATATTTCCCATATCTGCAAAGTACCAATGTTCGCCGCTCCATTATAAAGGTCGATACCTCGCTTCAGTTTGAGCCAGTCTTTGTATATCTGGTGGTAGCCTAATCGGCTTTGCAGCACAAGGCTCTCCTGCTTCATTCCGTCAAAGCGCCCCACAGTTTTGAAGAACGGATGTTTCGACAGCCTTCTTAGTGAGTCTTGATAGTCAGTCCACATCTGTCTGTGGCGTTCTGACAGTTCTTCTTGAGAGGAGTCGAGTATGGTCGCTATTATTGAAGAAAGCCGACGCCCGATGCTTTGGAGGGTATGTTTCACGAAGCGGTTTTCCATCGTGTCGTGTGTGGAACGCACTTCGTCAAAGCCGAAGTAATGCTCTTCCAGTTTGCCTTCCTTCTCAATTTCTCCATATCGCTCCTCCATTGCAGGTGTCCAGAACTTGATTTGCTCCGCTTTTCTTGATGTGCGGAAGTTTACAATCTGCGAATGTGGATTCTGTATCACACGCTTCACATTCTTCACATAGTTGTCCACCACGCTTTGGAATGCAGCCATCCATGTAGCATCGGTATTAATCTTGCCTCGGCTGAATTGTTGAAGCGTGATGCTAAGATAGCGATAGATTACGTTTTCGTATTCCTCGTTGACCTCTCGCAGAAGCGACTTGTAATCGTTCTTGGTGTCGAGTTTTGGCGATACCACGTCAAACGTGACAAAACTTTCCTTACGGATTCCATTTTTATGATACGAAAAGTCGAGTTTGAACACTCCTGGCTCATTCAAGAAATCCAATTCTCCCGTAAGAGATTTCTCCTCCCTTCCGTTCAATTCCTCATCTACGAAGAAACTTTCCTCCACATCTTTGCGCACATGGCGTATTTCCGGCACAGAGTCTTTATCCACTCCGTGGAAGAGCAGACGAACCTGATATTTGCAAGTCTCATAGACCACTGGCCATAGACCATTCCATGCCTTTCCGCTTTCAAGTCTTGTTTCCTCTTCATCGTCAGTCTTCTTTCCTGTTATCGGACTGTAAAGGCAAAGCCTACACTCGTCTTTCGAGGTATAACGGCAATATGACTCTGGCGCATCAATATCGGGATTGTTTCTCCTTGCATAATTGATGCGCCCCTTGAAGCGTTCCCACGAATAGCCGATGTCCAGTGTGCGGACAATCACCTCATAGTCGGGGTGTATGAACCTTAAAACCTCTGTCTGCATAAGCCTGTCCTATACGATTATGGCCAGAAGCGAGTGAACTCCTGATTGTTCAGTCGGTCAATCATTTCCTGTATCTTCTCTTTCGCTGTTTGCTGGCACTCTTTGACAGTTCCTGTCTTTTCTTCTGTATCGTCATTCTCAGATGCGGCTTCAGCCGATGATTCTTTGATGTCTGGCGCGATATCCTTCAACCATTCCAGTCGATTGTCGTACGATACGCCAGCTTTTGCCTTATATTCTCTTGACATTGCGAACATTTCCGCATCGCCTTCAACACGTGGCAAAATCTTCATCAACAGAATGTTGTTTACGGATGCAGCAACGGCTTCATCCAAATCCATGCCTTCATCGAGCATCACACCAACCATTATGGTCAGCTCGTTCAGCACACGATAACTGACCACGAAGGGAGTTCCCTTCAATGCCAAGTTGATTTCTTCCAGCTTTGTCGGAAGTTTCTCCGTCAGTTCTTCTGCCACATCTGGATGTGCATCCAAAACCTCGTCAGCACTCACATATCTACGAATGAACGCATTCTGCCATTTCTTCTGCTCTGATTCAGGAAGGTACTCTAAGTTCTTGCTGCCGCCAAACATATTGCGCAGATTGCCGCCATTCATCTCAATGGTCATGGCACGGTCAATCACCTTGCGAGAGAACTGGTGTGTGGTGTCATCCATATTGACAGTTCCGATGATTACAACATTATCCGGCAGTTCAAGACCTTCGGTTGTCAGGTCCGTGCGATTGCTCACCTTTTTATCAATATCGCTTTCGGTATCCATACCGAAGAGCTTCAGATAGATGTCCCTGTCTGTCAGATTGCTGCTGAAAGACTCTCCCGTCTGTGTATTTTTGACATGAGGCATTTCCGCCAATTCACGGAAATACTGTGCATCAATTATCGGCTCTGTCTTGACCGTCTCCATATCCACCTCGCCTGTTTCAACATTCTTCGGATGCTTGCGGGTTTCCAATATGCTCAGTATCTCTGCGAAATACTGTTCCACTGGTGCTAAGTTCATCTCGTCAAGGCATACGAAGAATGGAACGTTCGGGAACATCTTTGCCTTCACCAAGAACTTCACGAACTTCGTGAACTGATAGCCTGCCTTGCCCAGTCGACTGTAATATCCTAACAGCTCCGTTGAGTCGTGCCAGTTAGGTTTCACCTCTATCATGCAGTAGTTGCCTGGGGTAGTGCCAGCCTTGTCCTGTAAATACTTGGGACATGACTTAAAGGCAAACTCTCGCACGATGCGGCTCTTACCTGTGCCAGAGATGCCGGCAAGGAGAAGGAAGGGCTTTACTTGGACAACCGAAAGATAATCCTTGTATTTTCCAGAATAAGAAGCATCTATGTTTTTGCGTCGGAGACTTAACCTTGTCATTAATGATTTCAAGAATGGCAAAGGGTCTTCTATTCCTGAATATTCCGCAGGGTACTCTTTAGCCAACAATATCATTATCTGCTTCGTTGCATTAACACAATCCTCGTAATTAAAAGAGGCTTTTCCTAAATAAATGTCAGAGAACGAGTTTATATACTGTCCTAACTCCTCGGGTAGCCGTTCTGCATTTTCTGATAACGAGATAATATCCTGTATACGCTTTTCTGCTTCAAGCTTAAAATATCTACCATTACCTTGCTTGTCTTTATTGCAGCCACCACAAAAAACAAAGTCTTTTGGAAGCAAATAGACCAGTTTGGACGCATCGGGAATATCACATTTTAGCCACATTGACTGTAACCAAAAATTGTTTGATGACAAAATTGAGACATCCAAATTAGCAGGATTTTTAATAGCACAAGTTGAAGGCAACATAAAAAAGGAAGAAATCAATTTACTAGGACTTTCCAATTTCGTGCCAACACTAAGCTTCATAGAGGAACTACCAGTTCCACGCGGCTTGATTTCGTATTTGCCATTAATGTCATCCAAAAGAATCCCAATCTCTTTTCCATTTGCATTTTTGTATACAATTTTAAATATACCTACACACCCATCTAAAATTGTCGGTGATGAGAGTTTCCCCTTATCATTGGAAAACATACCACCCAAAAACGATTGCCCACCACCACTGTTCGCATTGTAACTAAAATGAAAATCAGCTTCTGCATTCGCATATGTCTGATATTCAGTAACCTCGATAAAGTATGTCATAATTGACTCCTTTCTTTATTTGTTTCTTGAAATAAAATAATACTTTTGGCAATATATTTTGCTAAAGCCGGAGGGACGGCATTGCCTATTGCCAATTCTACATCTGTTTTCACACCTGGAAATGAAAAAGAATCAGGAAAAGTTTGTAAATATCCTCGTTCTCTCGTTGTTAAAGCCCTTACTCCGTCAGATATATCTGCTTTGTCAGCAGGATGCTTTTTATAATTATTTGGAATTGGTCTATTGATACCACGAATTGTCGCAGAGGGTTCATCTATTGAAAAAACCGCTCTTCTATTATAACTTCTTGGGTGCATATAATAGAATTGGGTTTGTAATGCGTCACCTAGATAATCCCTTACTGTCATTGGAGCATTAGACATATTTGCAACAAATGCGTCATCAAAAAAGCCATTTATAGCATTCAACTTTCCGACAAGGAAGAATCGTTTCCTTTTTTGTGGGACACCGCATAAACTTGCATCCAATACTTTGGTCGAAATTCCATACCCTGCGTTCATAAGAATATCCTTCAATTGTGGCAATGTGGGGAAACGTTCAATATTATAAACATTTTCAAACACCACCCAAGTAGGCTTTACTTGTGATACGATTTCTCCAAATTTAATAGTAAGATTTGCCCTTTTCCCCATTTCTCTTTTCCCTGCTATAGAGTAATCCTGACATGGAGGGCCACCGACTATCAAATCGGGATTAAGCTCTTTAATAGTTTGAATGTAATCAGCATTGCTTAAATCTGCTTTATATATTGGATGTTTAAAATTTGCCTTGTATATTTCAACGGCAGCATCCCAATTGTCAAAAGCCCCCACAATATCAAATCCTGCTTCCTTGAAACCTAAGGACATACCTCCACATCCAGAAAATAAATCAACAACTCTCATTATTTTATTTTGTATTTTCAATGTATCTTAATAAAGATTCTCCAACATATTTAGCCAAATTTACAGGAACAGCATTTCCTATCATAGTATTCATGTCTGATTTTCCTCCGAAGAAATTAAATTCTTTAGGAAAAGTCTGAATATAGCTCCTTTCTTTAGGCGTTAAATTGCGTGTCGTGTTAACAGGTGCAGAGTCAAGGGGGTGACCTTTGTATCCACTTGGAATAGGTCTATCAACACCGCGAATAGTCATAGATGGTTCATATATGCTATACACAGCACGTCTATTGTAATTAGTCGGCACACGAAAATAATGCTCAATGCCTAATGAATTCCCCAAATAATCATATATAGACATTGGCTTATCCGAGAGGTTCTTTTCTATTTCTTCTTTTAGAAAATCGTCAACGGAATTTATCTCACCAATTACAAACATTCGTTTCCTAATTTGCGGTACTCCACAAAGAGAAGCATCTAATGTTTTCATTGTAAGTCCATATCCGGCTTTTCTGAAATTATTTATTGCTAATTTAAACGATTTCGTATTATGGATAGCAGCGACGTTTTCCATAATAAAAAAGCGTGGTTTAATACTGCATATTATTTCTGAATAACAAACGGAAAGGATAGCTCTGCCTCTACTTTCATCTTGGTGTCCAGCCGTAGAGAAATCTTGACAAGGCGGCCCTCCGACTATTATATCAGGAGAATATTTTGAAATTTCTTTAACAGACGATTTAACATCAGACAAATCTAATTGTATAACAGGATGTTTGAAATTAGCCTTATAGACATCTATGGCAGGCTTCCAAATGTCGAAACCTGCAAGCACATTATACCCAGCCTTTTCCATACCCAACGTCATTCCTCCGCAACCACAGAAAAGGTCAACTATTTTATACTTCTTTTTTGCCATATTATTTTCAGTCCTCACTTTTAAAGTTTTCTCGCTACCGACAGAAAGTCTATTTTGTCAGCAAGAATATTCTTATTCATCGTTATCTTCTAAATTAGACAGATAATCACTGGCTTTAGCCTGTGTTATCACCCCATGTCCCAACTTCGACTCCAACTGTGTACGTGCAGCCTTCGCAACGCTACCACCATCCTTAGCCACTTGCTTCTGCTGATGGAATCCGTTAGGGTTGCGCTGTTTGGACAGCTCCGTGGCAGATGCCTCGGCAAGCATATTGAGGGCTATTTCCATGTTGGTCATGTTGTCGCGCAGACTTTCTTTCTTCAGACCTTTGAAACTCTTGTACTGTTTGGTTGTCATTCCGCTCCACTCGCGGGTAATGATGTCGGTAAGAGAAGCATATTGCAAGCCTTGTTGCACCCCCGTGCGTGCCCATTCATCGGTGAGTTCTTTTCTGATTTCTATAGACTTAATACGCTGGTTTATCCAAGCATCTGAATATCCCAAACGCTTGTAGTCAACGATGGCCTGGTCTATGTTCTTTTCAGGATCCTGCATCTGTTCCAAACGAGAGCTTGCCACCTGTGCCATCCAAACCTTAAAAGGTTCTGCCTTTGGTGAAGGAATCGACTGGATAATGCGGAAGAGTTGCTCAGTGTCGGCAACGTCAGTCATGCGCAATTTGCCGTCTGAGGCGCGAAGCTTCAACCCGTGACAATTTGTCACGGTTTCATTACCTTCTTTTTTGAGTCTCTGCTTCAGCTTTCTCCAATAAGCATTGGCATCTTTGCTATCAGTCAGCACACCGCATACATCCACAATGGAGAAATACCACTTCTCCTCTTTATCGTCCCATACGGTGCGCACCTTCTTTTCTTCAAACAGTTGAAGAGATTCCTTCTTCGTCATATTGTTCTTTTTCTATTTCATTATCTTATTGTCAATCAATATTATCCTCTCTAAGAAGATCTGTAACCTCCACTTCAAGCAGTTTTGCTATTTTCATTAGGCTGCCCAAGTCAGGCTGACAGGTGTTTGTACACCATTTTGAAATGGTTGTCTTGTCCTTTCCCAGTTGTTCACCAAGCCATTTATTGGTCTTCTTCTTTTCTGCAAGGACCACTTTTAGCCTGTTCAATTCTCTATTTGCCATATTCAAATATATGTTTTGCTTACAAAGGTAGCTATAAAACACGACAATCGTGAAGAAATTGTATAATATTTTATGATTATTCACCAACTTAGTGAGAAAATTTCACTGTAAGGTAAGACGCTTCTGGTTTATCAAAAGAAACAATAACGATATTGAATAGAAGAGTAAGAAGAAGATAAACCGATTCTCTATTTGTCTATCCTTCCCAACTTTTACCCATCATTATAAGTATCCATATTTGAAGCATAAAAATATAACTCATTGATATTCAGCAATAATGATTTTCGAGGAGGTTAAGTAATGTCGAAAGGTAAACACATAATAAACAATAAGCAAAAGCGTGCAGCTCAATGAGTTGCACGCAATAACCCCAAATTCCAGGAGGGCCGAATATAAGCACAAAAAACTTTGCGAGGCAAGCCACCATTTGCATGGAGACTTGCCTCGCATCGTTTTATACATCAGTTTATTACTTCATCACCTTAAACACCTTGTTGCCAACCTTTACAAGGTAGGCGCCACGAGGTTGGCCGGCTATCGAAGCGGTGAGCTGCTGCACAGGCACTGAGGTGTGTGCCACACCTACGGTGCTGCCACCAAGGTCGTAAACACTCAGAGTGGTGCCGGCGGGCACGTTGCCCTTGCAAACGACATCGTCGCCCACTACGCTGACTGTCAGCATTGACGAGGTGGCTGTTGTCGGTTTGACGGCAGTTTCGTCAACCTCAATAGAGGGTGTGAAACGCAAGGTGTGGGTGAATGTGCCCACGGGGCAATAATACTGGCTCAGTGTGCCGGTGCCTCTGCCGCAACTGCCATTGCCAAGTCCCTTCTGATAATAATCGAAGTGGAGTACGACATCGCCGGTTGCCGGCAGGTTCCAACGGTGCTGCACAGATGCCATTGCGGCATCGTCATAGTGGAGGGCCGAGAAGGCTACCTGGCCATCGGTCTGCACATTGAGCGTGAAGTGCTTGACGGTGTCGGTCAGTGTGAGTTCGCGCAGGTCGAGACGGTTGCCACACGACTGCGGACGCGGAGTGGTCTCGAAGAAGTCGGTAACTGTTGACTGGTAACGACCAATCCATGCGCTTGACTTGCGGTCAACATAGTTCTCCCATGGGCCGCGGCCATAATAGCTCACCTGCTCGAGAGCTGCCGGCAGAACAAACTTGGTGCCGATGCGGCGCAAGTCGTCATTGTCGTGCGAGGTGTAGGTGCACTTCATGTCCATCACGCCATTAGGATAGATGGTGTACGAATACACCACATCGCAGTACTTGCCGGTTTCCCTTACCGTATACACAGCATTGCCGTCGGCATTGATTGCAGGCACTTGCGTGAATGTACGGCTGCTGATACCGTTTGTTGTAGCAATATCATTGCCCGATGCAGCATCGTTCTCAACCCAACGGAAGTTGTCGTAATCATAGGCATTGGCCATTTTGCTAACCAACGCATAGTCGGCAAACGACCACTCGCGCACACGGGTGCTCGACTTGTCGATGAGGTAGTGCACCTTGTCGTTCTCAATCAGATAGTTGCCATACTGGTTAACCGTGACAGCGAGGGGCTGTGTCTTGTCGGCTGCCACCGCGGGCAAACCAGCCTCGCGCTCGGCCAAAGTGTACTGCACCTTTTTAATGGGATAGTTGGCCTCGGCCCACAGACTGGCCTCCTTGGTCAAGAAAGTGAGGTCGAGCATGTAGTCATTGCCATCACTTGTGTCGGTGGTGTAGCGCAATGTGGTGCGCATCTGCGTATTGGGCTTGGTGTCGGCCAGGTCGAGCGTGTCGGTTTCAACAACCTCGCCATTTTTGAGCACAGCGTAGGCCATGCGCAGTGCGTTGAGGCTGGTGCTGTGATAGCGGTTGGTCAGCACCAATATCTTTTTCTTGGCGTTGAATTGCGTCACCTGTACGGGGGCATATACATTCTTCACCTCGGCCAATTTAGGAGTCCACGCACGGTTGGCAGGTATCAAACCATTGTTTACAAAGTTGCCTTGTGTGGGGCCGGGGTAATCCTTGCCCTGACGGTACTTAGGATAGCCATTTTGCGTAAGTGTGCCATTCTTGATGTCATTTGCGCTATAAATGCTTTGGTCAACCCAGTCCCATACACAACCGCCCATGCCGTTGGTTGACGAGAGAATAGTATTCCAATATTCGCTGAAGTTGCCATTGGCGTTACCCATTGAGTGGGCATATTCGCACATAAAGTAAGGACGGCCTCCATCGTTGGTATTGGCCTCGCGCTGCACGTTGCTCAATGTGGGATACATCACACTGTGCATATCGGTGTATGATGCGCCGCCGCGGGTTGCGCCCTCGTAGTGGACGAGACGTGTGGGATCGGCCGCCTTTATGGTGTCGTAAGCAGCCTGCATGTTTTGGCCCACACCACTTTCATTGCCCAAGCTCCAGAATATGACAGACGTGAAGTTGCGGTCACGCTCTACCATGCGCATTGATCGGTCGATAAATTGTGGTTTCCAACTGTCGGCAGCGGTAATGGTGTTGCCGCTCTGCTCCCAGTTGAAGTGGCATTCAATGTCGGCCTCGTCCATGCAGTAAAGTCCGTAATAGTCGAACATGGCATACATCTTGGGCTGGCGCGGCATGTGCGAGGTGCGTACGAGGTTCACATTGGCCTGCTTCATCATGGTCACATCGCGCAGCATGGTGGGCACATCGATAGAACGGCCGCGCACGGGGTGCGTGTCCTGTGTGTTGACGCCGCTAAAGTAGGTGCGCACGCCATTGACATATATTTGTCCGTTTGTGCACTCCACCTTGCGGAAGCCATGCTTGGTGGCAAAGGCCATTTCCTCGGTTGTGCCATCGGCTGCCAGTTGCGCCACCTCAACGGTGTAGAGGTTGGGGTGTTCTGACGTCCAGGCCTGCAGATTGTCAACCACGGGCAGTGTGGCATAAGCCACTGTGGCGGTGTCGCCCGCTGCAAAGTCGAGGTTTGCCACAGTTTCGGCCAACTGTTTGCCGTCGGGAGCAATCAACCGCACACGGGCCTTTTTACTAACGGCCTGTGCGCCTGGGTTGGCTGCATTTATCTGTACTTTGACTGAGGCTGATGTGTAAGGTTCGTCAAAGTCGTCGGTAATGATATGGTTGCTGATATAGGTCTTTGGAGTGGCATAAAGGTAAACATCGCGATGTATGCCACTCATGCGCCACATATCCTGGTCCTCGAGATACGAGGCATCGCTAAAGCGGAACACTTGCACAGCTATGTTGTTGTGGCCCTGGCGCACAACATTGCTCAGGTCGAACTCGGCATCGTTGTTGGCACCCTGCGTATAGCCCACGTACTGGCCGTTAACCCACACATAGGCTGCACTGTAAATACCATCGAAGTGCAACACCACACGCTTGTCGGTCCAACCCTCGGGCAACGTAAACTGGCGGCGGTATGACGCCACAGAGTTTTGGCAGCCGCCCTTCATCTGCAAGTACGGATAGTTGTCAACAAACGGGTATTCTACATTTATATAATAAGGTGAGCCATAGCCTTTCATTTCGAGGCATGAGGGTACGCTGATGGTGTCCCACTGCGCAGCGTCCACATCGTCGGCATAGAAATCGGCACCCGGACGGTTGTCGATGTCGGTTGTCCACTTCAAATTCCACACGCCATTGAGCGAAAGCCATTCAGCCCCTGTGGGGTCAACCCACGGGTGGGCATAACGCTCGGTGTCGGCCTGCAACAGCTGTGTGCTGGCATAAGGCATGAAGGTGGTGTGTGCAGGCAGTTTGTTCTGTTCGTAGAAGGTTTCGTCCTCCCAATTATTGCGGGCCACTTCGGCCTGTTTGGTTGTTTCTTCAAACACAAATTGGGTGGTTACCCCTGCGCTTTCTGCTTCGTCTGAAACGTTGAGAGTGTTACCACTCTTCTCCATAAAACGGCGGTTGGTGTTGCCCGACCACACTATCTGATAGATGCTGTCGGAACCCTCAACCGGCAATATCTGGAAACGTTGGTTTTCAGAATTCACATCGGCGGCCCACTGCACGGGGTTGTACCACTTGTTGGGAGCTGCGTCAATGGCCAAAGTTGGAAAGGCTGCACTGCAAATGAGGTATTCATTTGCGTTACCTGTGCTTTTCAAAACCCATTTTTGGCCTCTTGAAAGGGCTGATTTGTCCTCAAGTTTGATTGATTCGCCACTGGAGGCCTTTCCACCATTTGAGAATACTGTGCCCGATGCCGAGCTCTTGATGTAATAAACCTTCTGCTCACTCAACTGTGCCAACGATGTGAGCGATGCACTGCAAAATACAGCCATCGCAAACATTGTCTTCAGTTTGTAAGCTGGTTTACGATTAGTTTGCTTCATTTATTTGTATTGAAAGGTATTGTTATTTACTTGTTTGCAAAGACAAGCACGGGTGTTTGGCTTGTCTGTGTTTTTCAGTCTGCACTGCGGATGACAGTTCGTCTGTTGGTTGCAAATTTACATGATTTTATGTGGCGAGCAAAATTAGGGTCGGATAAATTAAGTAACTTTGTAACCGACAACAAGCATATAACGTAGCAGGTGTTCACTATTGCTTTCATGCTATCGGAAAGCTGATGCGCCAAAGGACGTGCTTTCTGTGTGAGGATAACACCTGCTTAAAAGATACTCTGTACAGTTCCATGCAACTCAACGAACTATTACATACATTTGCCCGACACCCGCAAGTAGGCGCCTTGGCAAAGGTGGTGTGCGACGGCAAACCTGCCCTTACGCATTTGCAAGGCTTACAAGCCTCGGCGGCAGCCGTGGCCTTTGCCGCGCTCAGCGAACGCAAGCAAAAGGCGGAACGCCCCTTCCTTATTATACTTAACGATGAGGAAGAGGCGGGATACTTCTATCATGACCTGACACAGATGTTGGGCGATGAGATGGCACTTTTTTATCCATCGACCTACCGCCGTGCCGTGAAATATGCCCAACGCGATGCTGCTAACGAAATATTGCGCACCGAGGTGCTCAACCGCCTTTCGGCACAGCACAACAAGGCGGGCATGCTGTTTGTGGTAACATTTCCCGCTGCCTTGTCTGAACGGGTGGCGCCGCTGAAGGACATGGCCGACAACACACTGCACCTGCAAACAGGCAGCGAATATGATCTGACGGAGCTGACAAAGCGACTGGTCGCCATTGGCTTTGCGCGCAAGGACTATGTGTATGAGCCTGGAGAGTTTGCTGTGCGTGGCTCAATACTCGACGTGTATTCGTACGCCTCGGAGTATCCCTTCCGTATTGACTTTTTTGGCGACGAGGTGGACAGCATACGCACCTTTGAAGTGCAGACGCAGCTGTCGAAGGACAAAAAGGAAGAAGTGAGTATTGTGCCTGACACCGAGCAGCATGCTCGCGAGGCGCTTGTGCCATTTACCGACTATCTGCCTGACAATACTGTGTTGGTGGTGAAGGACTTGGGGTATGTGCACGATGCCATTGAACGCATTTACAATGAGGGCTTTGCACGTCAGGCGCAGCAGGAACTGGAGGCCGCATCTGAGATGGAGGAAGCGGAACAACTGGCACGGCTCAAAAAGGAGTCGCTGCTCACCACAAGTGAGGCTTTTCTGCGCGGTGTGGCACACCTGCAGCGCATCAATATTGGCGCACAGCCCCTTGGCGAAGCGCAAACGGTGATACGGTTCAACACCTCGCCACAACCGCTCTACCACAAGAACTTTGATTTGCTCAAACAGAACCTGAGCCAGTTCAAGGCCGACGGCTATGACATTTACATACTGGCCGACAGTGCCAAGCAGACTGAGCGATTGCAAAGCATATTTGAGGAGATGAATACTGCAAGCCAACTGTTCAAACCGGTACTGCGCACGCTGCATGGCGGATTTTCGGACAATGACTTGAAGGTGTGTTGCTTTACAGACCATCAAATCTTTGACCGTTTCCATAAATACAACTTGAAGAGTGACCATGCACGCGATGCCAAAATGGCGCTGTCGCTCAAGGAACTCATGCAGTTTGAACCGGGCGACTATGTGGTGCACATCGACCATGGCGTAGGACGCTTTGCCGGACTTGTGCGCATGCCTGGCAATGACGGCGAAATGCAAGAGATGATAAAACTTACATACAAAAACGACGATGCCGTGTATGTGAGCATTCATTCGTTGCACAAGGTGTCAAAGTATAAGGGCAAAGACGGTGAACCGCCACGCATCAGCAACTTGGGTACTGGTGCCTGGGACAAGCTGAAGGAGCGCACAAAGAAGAAGATTAAGGACATTGCACGCGACCTTATCAAACTTTACTCGCAACGCAAGGATGAGAAAGGCTACGCTTTTAGCCCCGACTCATTTATGCAACACGAGCTTGAGGCTGGGTTTGCCTATGAGGACACCCCCGACCAACTGCGCGTAACACAGGAGGTGAAGAAGGACATGGAAAGCAGCAAGCCCATGGACAGACTGGTGTGTGGCGACGTGGGATTTGGCAAAACCGAAATTGCCGTGCGCGCTGCCATGAAGGCCGCTGCCGACAACAAACAGGTGGCGGTGCTCGTGCCAACTACGGTGCTGGCCCTGCAACACTACAAAACGTTTGCATCGCGCCTGAAGGACTTCCCCGTAAGGGTGGACTACCTCACTCGTGCACGCTCGACGGCACAGACCAAGAAGATACTTGCCGACCTGGCTAAAGGCGACATCAACATTGTTGTCGGGACGCACAAACTGATTGGCAAGAGTGTAAAATGGCACGACTTGGGATTGCTTATTATTGACGAGGAACAGAAATTTGGCGTGGCGGTTAAAGAAAAGTTGCGCCAGCTGAAAGTGAATGTGGACACACTGACCATGTCGGCCACTCCAATACCACGCACACTGCAATTCTCGCTCATGGGGGCACGTGACTTTAGCGTGATACAGACACCCCCGCCCAACCGCCGGCCTATCCAAACTGAAATTCACACCTTCAGTCACGAGGTGATAGCCGAAGCCATTAACTTTGAAATGAGCCGCAACGGACAGGTGTATATTGTGACGAACCGCGTGGCTTCGCTGCAAAGTCTGGCAAACTTGGTACATAAGTATGTGCCGGACGCACGCATTGCCACCGGACACGGACAAATGCCGCCAGACCAACTTGAAAAGGTAATTATGGGCTTTGTCAATTATGACTACGATGTACTCATATCTACCACTATTGTGGAAAATGGTATTGACGTGCCCAATGCCAACACCATCATTATTGATGCCGCACACCACTTTGGACTATCGGACTTGCACCAAATGCGCGGACGTGTGGGACGAGGGTCGCGCAAGGCTTTTTGCTACCTCATTGCCCCACCGCTTGCCATGCTGCCCGATGAGTCGCGCCGCAGACTTGAAGCTATCGAGAACTTCTCGGACTTGGGGTCTGGCATACACATTGCCATGCAGGATCTTGACATCCGCGGTGCAGGCAATTTGCTCGGATCGGAGCAAAGTGGGTTCATTGCCGACTTGGGCTATGAAACCTACCAAAAGATTTTGGCCGAAGCCGTGACGGAACTCAAGAATGACGAGTTTGCCGACTTGTATGCTGACGAACTGAAAAAGACCGGGCACCTTGGCGGCGAGAAGTTTGTTGACGACTGCACCGTCGAATGCGACTTGCACGCTTATTTCCCCGAAACCTATGTGCCGGGGGCTACAGAACGTATGCTGCTATACCGCGAACTTGATTCGCTCTCGGGTAACGACGACGAGATGGCTGCATTCAGACAACGTATGGAGGACCGATTCGGCCCTCTGCCCCCCGAAGGCGAAGAGTTGCTGCGCATTGTACCGCTGCGCGCCCTTGGACGCAAACTTGGCGCTGAGCGTCTGACACTAAAAAACCGACGCATGGTGCTCTACTTTGTGTCAAACACCGAAAGTGCCTTCTATCGAAGCGACACGTTTGAACGCATCATAAACTTTGCCACCGCTTCGTACCAACGCTGCAAGCTTGACGAGAACCGCGGTCACCGCCGCATGATTATCAACGATGTGCCCACGGTTGAGAGTGCATTGATTACGCTTAAAAACATTGTGGGAACTGACCACAAGGCGTGAGAAATGTGCCCGCACAGCACACCGCGGCATGTTTTTGACACAAAGCATTCAGGGTGGTTCTAATAACTCTAGAATAGGGATTTGTGCGCTATCGGAAGTGTATTTTTGAAAGTTTGTGAGGGAGCATAGCGGGTTATGTGACCGAAAAGACTTTCAAAAAGGCACTTTCGAGAGCGTGCAAATCCCTATTTCAGAATAGCAGAACTCTAAAAACAGAATTTTTAGAACCACCCTTCAGCCAATCGGCAATAAATTCGTAACTTTGCCGCGCAATAGTAGGCTTTGGAGAGCCAAATAAGACACAACACAAAATGAAACGACTCCTGACTATAATATGCCTGGTGCTGTTGCCACTATTGGCACTTGCGCAACAAAACAGCACAGACAACACCGTACCTGCCGAAAAGGACTCGGTTGTGGTGAGTTTGCTCACTTGCACACCTGGCAATTTGGTGTATGAATTATATGGCCATACGGCCATTCGCGTACGCGAGGTCGGAGCACGCCAAAGCGATTGGGTGTTTAACTATGGCACATTCTCGTTTAACCAGCCTCACTTTATGTGGCGCTTCATGTTGGGCGAAACAGACTACGAACTGGGAGTTGTGCCATACTACTTGTTTTACGAATCATACGTGCGCGAAGGACGCGGCATTGACGAGCAGGTGCTGAACCTGACACCGGCCGAAGCTAAGAAGCTGGTTGATGCCTTGAGCAAGAACCTTGAACCGGAGAATGCCACCTATCGCTACAACTTTTTCTACGACAACTGCGTGACACGTGCACTGCGCGTGATAGAGCAGTCGGTTGACGGACAGGTGATATGGCCAAAAGCTGACGCCAATAAATCGCTGCGCGACATGGTGCACGAATTTTCGGAACCCAGTCCGTGGAACAAGTTTGGACAAGACTTGCTGCTTGGTGCCGAGGCCGACCAACCCGCCGACATCAACAAGCAACAATTTGCACCAATGTATGCCGAGCGCTTTGTCAATGAAGCCACTATAAAAGGTACTGACGGCAAAGTTCGCCATCTTGCAGCCCCATCACGCACTCTGCTGCCCGAGCAACCGGTTTTAGCAGAAAAGAACTTCCCTGTCACACCGATGTGGACGTTTGGCATACTTCTTGTTCTGACCATTGCCATCAGTGCGGCAGATATTGGGCGCAAAAAGTACCATTGGCAATATGACGTGTTACTCTTTGTGGCGCAAGGACTGACGGGCTGCATTATCACCTTCTTACTGCTGTTCTCATCGCACCCCGCGGTTGGCAGTAATTGGTTGGCATTGCTTTTCAACCCCGTGCCGCTTGTGCTATTCCCCTGGTTTATGAAAGCCGCAGCCAACGGGCACCGCAGCTGGGTTATGTACATACAAATTGCCATGGTAGTGATGGCCCTCATAGTTGGTATAGCCGGTTTGCAACACTTTCCCAATGAGGTGTATATCATTGCATCAATCCTGCTTGTGCGCGTTGCAACACACTTTTGCATGACAAACAAAAGCAAGTAGCTGGGTGCTAAAGTACGCTATCACTCGATTTTAGCAGACTGAACGCTATATATCATGGCTAAAACACTTGCTATATTCCTATATTATTAAAACACATACCTTCCTTCGTAAACATACGAATATGAAACAATCTCGCCACATAGCACCGCAGCGCGCCTCGGTTATGCGTCTGCCCCTGCTCATGTCGTTGCTCACCGCAATGACTGTGCTTTCGGGGCCCGAAGCATCGGCTGCCGGAACGGGAGTGCCCCGTGTGGTGGTAAGCATATTGGTAGACCAACTGCGCACCGATTATATGAATGCCTTCATGCCGCTTTACGGGCAGGAAGGCTTTGTGCGTTTGTTGAACGAGGGACGTGTTTACTCACAAGCAGAATATCCGCAATACCGCCCCGACCGCGCTTCGGCCGCAGCCACTTTGGCTACAGGCACCACGCCTTACAACCATGGTGTAGTGGGCTTGAAATGGCTCGACCGTGAGACTCTGCGCCCCGTATTTTGCGTTGACGATAAACGCTACCCGGGGGTGCAGACGAGTGATGCGTCATCACCCACTTTCCTGGGGGTATCGACCCTTGGCGACGAGCTCAAGGTGGCCACCGAAGGCAAATCGTTGGTTTATGCCATCGCGCCCTATCGCGATGCGGCCATATTGAGTGCCGGACATGCCGCAGACGGGGCATTGTGGATTGATGACCGCACCGGACAGTGGTGCAGCACATCATACTACGGAAAGACGCTTCCGGCCTGGGTCACCGTGCTCAACAGCCAAAGCCTTGACAGCAGGCTCAAGTCGCTCACATGGCGACCCTCAAACGATTTGGTAGGGAACTTTTCCTACTTCTTGTCTGGCGGCATGAAAAAGCCCTTTGCCCACAAGTTTACAGGCGACGGGCGATTTGCCACATTCAAAACAAGCGGACTGGTGAATGAGGAGGTGGTGCACGCTGCCACACAATGCCTCAACAGCACCCTGATGGGGACTGATGCCATTACCGACTATTTGGCTCTGACACTCTATGCCGGCAATATTGACCACCGAACTGTGAGCGAAAGCCCAATGGAGCTGCAAGACACTTATGTGCGGCTTGACAATGCTTTGGCACAACTCGTTAAGTCGGTTGAACATAAAGTGGGACGCGGCAACGCATTGTTTGTATTGACGTCGACCGGATATGCTGACGAGGAAACTACCGACCTGACAAAATACCGCATACCAAGCGGCACCTTTGATGTGGAACGTGCGGCAGCATTGCTCAATATGTACTTTGTGGCCGTTTACGGACAGGGGCAATATGTGGAGTCGAGCTTTGGCACACAATTATACCTTAACCACAAACTGATTGAGCAGAAGCAAATCAACCTGGCAGAAATGCTTGAACGCGCACAGGACTTTTTGCTGCAACTGTCAGGGGTTAAAGATGTGTACACCTCGTCACGCCTGCTACAAGGGGCGTGGACTCCTGGCATCAGCCGTATGCGCGGCAGCTATAACCCGCGCTACTCGGGCGACGTGCTGATTGAGGTGGCGCCAGGCTGGCATTATGTTAACAACTCCACGCACGAGAAACAGCTGGTGCGTGAGTCATATATTCCTTTTCCCATAATATTCCTTGGCGAAGGGTTCAAGGCTGAAACTATCAGCACACCCGTCACCATTGACTATGTGGCTCCGACACTGTCGAAGGCCATACGCATACGTGCACCGAATGCCTGCAGCGTGGCACCGCTATAAGACTGCCGTTTTGACACACATACAACATATCATAACGGCGAGGTGCCCCTCGTATACATCCCTATTTAATTAAACGAAATAATAAACAACACAATAATACCCTGTATTATCCCCACTCGGCTTTAGGCAACTTCATGCACGAGGAAAGGATCAGGGCCATCATTATGGATATTAACAAATTCCTCAGCAAACTATTCGGTAACAAGTCTACACGCGACATGAAACTCATTCAGCCGTGGGTGGAGAAAATCAAAGCGGCTTATCCCGCTATTCAAGCTCTCGACAATGACTCGCTGCGTGCCAAAACCAAAGAACTGCAGCACACTATTCAACACTCTGCCGACGACATCAAGGAGAAGATTGAAGAGCTGAAAGGCAAAGTGGAGGAAACTCCAATTGAAGACCGCGAAGTAATTTTCAGCCAAATTGACAAGCTCGAAACCCAAGTGCTCGACCGCATGGAGGTTGCCCTCAACGACGCGCTGCCCGAAGTGTTTGCCATTGTAAAGGATACCGCACGCCGCTTTGCTGAAAACGAGACCATCGAGGTGACTGCCAATGACTTTGACCGCGAACTTGCCGCAAGTCACGACTTTGTAACCATTGAGGGCGACAAGGCCATTTACCAGAACCATTGGGTGGCTGGTGGCAACGACACCAAGTGGAACATGGTGCACTACGATGTGCAGCTGTTCGGTGGTGTTGTACTGCACCAAGGCAAAATTGCCGAAATGGCAACGGGTGAAGGTAAAACCCTCGTGGGTACTCTACCCGTATTTCTCAATGCCCTTACCGGTAACGGTGTGCACGTGGTGACCGTGAACGACTACCTGGCCAAGCGTGACTCAGAATGGATGGGCCCGCTCTACATGTTCCATGGCCTGTCGGTTGACTGCATCGACAAGCATCAGCCCAACTCTGAGAGCCGTCGCCGCGCCTACCAGGCAGACATCACCTTTGGTACAAACAATGAGTTTGGTTTCGACTACCTGCGCGACAATATGGCCATGAGCCCCAAAGACCTTGTACAGCGCCGCCACAACTATGCCATCGTCGATGAGGTGGACTCTGTGTTGATTGACGATGCCCGTACACCGCTTATTATATCAGGCCCTGTGCCCAAGGGCGATGACCAGTTGTTTGAGCAATACCAGCCTTTGGTACAACACCTTGTTGAGGTGCAACGCAAACTGGCCACACAATATTTGGCCGAAGCCAAACAACTCATCAAGTCGGGTGACAAAAAACAAGAAGAAGAAGGTTTCCTTGCCCTGTTCCGCAGCCACAAGGCTCTGCCTAAGAACAATCCGCTCATCAAGTTCCTCTCTGAAACTGGTATCAAAGCCGGTATGCTCAAGACAGAGGAAATCTATATGGAGAACAACAACCGCCGTATGCCCGAGGCTGTTGAACCTCTTTACTTTGTTGTGGACGAGAAAATGCACAGTGTCGACCTTACCGACAAGGGTAACAAATGGTTGGCCGACCAGGTGCATGACGACCAGCTCTTTGTGCTGCCCGACATCACTACCGAACTTTCACAGCTCGAGACAGACAAGACATTGAGCGACGAGGAACGCTTAAACAAAAAGGACGCCCTGCTGCAAGATTACGCCATCAAGAGCGAGCGCGTACACACCATATTGCAGTTGCTCAAAGCCTACACCATGTTCCGCATCAACGAGGAATATGTGGTAATGGACGGCCAGGTTAAGATTGTCGACGAACAAACAGGCCGTATCATGGAAGGCCGCCGTTGGAGCGATGGCCTGCACCAGGCTGTTGAGGCAAAGGAGCACGTAAAGGTTGAAGCCGCCACACAAACTTTTGCCACCATCACACTGCAGAACTATTTCCGTATGTACCACAAGTTGGCTGGTATGACTGGTACTGCAAGCACCGAAGCAGGCGAGTTCTGGAATATCTACAAACTCGATGTAGTGGAAATTCCAACCAACCGTCCTATCGCGCGTATTGACATGAACGACCGCGTTTATAAGACCAAGCGCGAAAAGTACAAGGCGGTTATCGAGGAAATTGAAAAGATGCGTCTGGCCGGACGTCCCGTACTGGTTGGTACGACCAACGTCGACGTGAGCGAACTCCTCAGCCGTATGCTCCAACTCCGTGGCATACCCCATCAGGTGCTTAACGCCAAACTTCACCAAAAGGAGGCCGACATCGTGGCCAAGGCAGGACAAAGCACTATGGGCAAAGTGGTGTTTACCGACGAGCAAGGCAACAAGATTGAAGAAGAGCGCATGCTCGGTGCCGTAACCATCGCCACCAACATGGCCGGACGTGGTACCGATATTAAACTTACTGATGAGGTGAAGGCTGCCGGCGGTTTGGCCATTATTGGTACCGAACGTCATGAAAGCCGCCGCGTCGACCGCCAGTTGCGTGGTCGTGCCGGTCGTCAGGGCGACCCGGGTTCTTCAGTATTCTTCGTTTCACTCGAAGACAACCTCATGCGTCTGTTCGCCTCTGAGCGAATTGCCCGTGTAATGGACAAGCTCGGCTTTAAGGACGGCGAGATGATTGAGGCCAAGATGATAAACAACAGCATCGAGCGTGCACAGCGCAAGGTCGAAGAGAACAACTTCGGCATTCGTAAGCGCTTGCTCGAGTACGATGACGTAATGAACAAGCAGCGCACCGTTATCTACGAAAAGCGCCGCCACGCATTGATGGGTGAACGTGTGGGCATGGATATTGCCAACATGATATGGGACCGCGTCATCAACATCATCGAAAAGAACGACTACGAGGGCTGCCGCGAGGGCTTTATCGAAATATTTGCCATGGAGGTTCCCTTCAGCGAGGCAGACTTTGACAACATGAACCGCGACGACCTCTACGAAAAGGCCTTCGAAGCTGCCATGGCTGCCTTCAAGCGCAAGACCGACCGTATGGCCGAAGTGGCAATGCCCGTTATCAAACAGGTGTACGAAACTCAAGGCGAGGTGTACGAAAACATTCTCGTGCCCATCACCGATGGCAAGTTGGTTTACAACATTCGCACCAACCTCAAAAAGGCTTACGACACAGAGTCAAAGGAAGTTGTCAAGGACTTTGAAAAGGCCATCGTTCTGCACAACATTGATGATGCCTGGAAAGAGAACCTGCGCGAACTCGATGATTTGAAAAAGTCTGTACAGAATGCCTCATACGAGCAAAAGGATCCCCTGCTCGTGTTCAAGCTTGAGAGCGTTCAACTCTTTGACAAGATGGTGAACCGCATCAACAACGAGACTGTGGCCACCCTCATGCGCGGACAAATCCCCGTACAGGCTCCGCAGGAGGTGCAGGAAGCCGCTCCCGAAGAGAGTGCACCGCAACAAGGACTCACCACATCGCACGAGACACTCGACGAGGCTGGCGACCCCGAAGCTGCTGCTGCCGCATCAGCCGACACACGCGAGCACCACAACCAACCCATTGTAAAGCAAAAGGAACCCGGACGCAACGATCCGTGTCCATGCGGAAGTGGCAAGAAATATAAGGACTGCCACGGACGCAACAAATAAAGGGGTGTTCAACATCATTCAGAACACTTACTTATAACTCTATCTCCGCACAAACGGGTGCGGCCAACCACAAGCAACGTGGTCTGGCCGCACCCGTTTGGCTTTAAGCAGGTCTTTCGTTGTTCGACCCCACCGAGACGGGTGGCTATACGGGCAACACCCTTGCTCCACAAGCAGCGCTCGAACGGGTGCTCGCCCGGCAGTTTGATGGTTTGGACATTTTGAAAGAAATCTGCAGCGCAGTGTTGTCACAACATCTTGCCGCCCGCTACGAGGGTCCGTTGGGTGTGGACATGATGTTGGTAAAGACGGCCCAAGGCATCATGTTGCACCCGTGCATCGAGGTGAATTTGCGTCGCACCATGGGGTATGTGGCACTCGACGTGGCACGTGCCGAATATGACTTGCCCTCGGTGCTGAGGCATTGTTCGGGTGATTTTTATTGATGTGAATGCAAAAAGATGTGTGTTTTGTTGGGATAACTTGTTATATTGGGTATATTTGCAAACAAAATATTGCAATTTATAATCTAACATCAAATAAGCTATGAAAAAGTTTATCAAGTCGTTATCCCTGTTCGTCATGCTCCTTGTTTTGGCATCGTGTTCACAATCGAATGGTAAATTAAAGTATTTGCCAGTACAGTTGGTTGGCTCCGAAATGTGGAGTATAGTAGACGTGGAAACAGGAGAAGTTATACTGAAAGATGAGTTCAAGAATTGTCCGTCTGTGATTGTTAATGACATCTTTTATGTAATGAATGGTGATGGTAAGTATGACTTCTACAATGTGAATGATGTAAAGAAACCTCTGAACAAGACTTCGTATAAGGAGGTTACATGTTTTAGTAATGGCTACGCATTGGCTGTGGAAGATGGAAAAACTATCAGCGTGATAAATGCTGAGGGCAAACAAGTGGCTTCGATGCCTACCAATGTGAAGCGTTGTGGCACATTCTCAGAGGATGGGGTGGCCATTGCCCAATTTACAGATGACAAATGTGGTCTGGTAGATACAAAAGGTAAGAAACTGTTTGATAAATCGTTCGACGGGATTGTGTCGTACAATGATGGTATAGCCATTGTTGTAAAAGATGGAACCGTGGAGGACGTGACCTATACGGTGATAGACAAATCGGGCAAGGAACTGTTCTCGAAAAAGAAGAGTGACTGCGATATGAGTGCTTCGATTTATAACGAGGGGCTGATTGTAGTGAAGAAGGACGACAAATGTGTGGCGCTTGACAAGAAAGGTGAGCGCAAAGGTAATGTTGGCAACTCGTCTTCTGCATCACGACGTGTGGACAATGGACTTATCGTTTACTATGATGGTGAATCGTATGGTCTGAAAGACAAGGACATGAATACGCTCATTCGAGCCAAATATGACGGACTTGAGGAGATGCCTGATGGCGTGTATGATATGCCGGCATTGTTTGTTGCAGCAAAAGGCGACATGATGGGCGTAATAGACAAAGAAGACAAGGAAATTGTACCTTTTGATCAAAAGGTGGCAATAGTGTTGGACGAGGACCGTTTCCTTGTGGGCAACGAGAAAAGTTGTGCCATTGTTGATTTGAATAACAAGGATGTGAGCAAGGACAACTTTAAGAAAGTATCAACCGAGTCTTGTTATTCGGTAACCAGCAACTACTATGATGCAGAGGGTGCAGCCAAGAATTTGGCATGCTATATTACTGCCAACAGTTGTTTCGATGCAAAAAGCGGTGATGTGTTTAAGAAGTTTGTTGGCAAGGCAAACTCGGCCGAGAGTAGTGCGGGCAGCTATTATGTGAATGACAATAAAGATGGTTTCAGTTTGTCTTATGAGTTTGAAGAACCTATAGCAGTGTCTATGCCCAAATATAGCACATACGAATTTTGGGGCAGCACTTATCGCTATCAGTCGGGTTATAACTATAATTATAACATGAACAGCAAAATAGCCGCAGTGCGTGCTGTGTTTGATGTGAGCGAGTATGCCGTTAATTCGGAGGAACGGTTTGTGGCAGCATTTGAAAAAGAACTGAACAAATTGGGCTTTAAGGCCTCTACTCCAGGCATATACCGTCACCCTAAGGGTGCGGCAATCAGCGTTGGCTATGAAGAGGGGGAAATAACGATGCTGTATGTGTTTAACGGAAAGAACTTGACAAAGGCTCTTGAAAGAGTGCCAAGAGATAAGGTGAAGACGGAGACACGTAGCACGGACTATGATGAAGTAGACTCGGCAGCTGCCGATACGATGATGGTAGATTCGACATATGCAGACTCAGCTGCATATTATGAATAGTTGGAAATAATAATAACAATTTGCCCCAACGTACCACAAGTGTGGTATGTTGGGGCAAATTGTGAAATATGACATGCCAGTGTTGGCATGGTCACGTTTTATAGGTCAATTACAAATGACTGCATGGTGCGCAGGTCGATGCTCCAAAGTTTGTTGACGAGTGGCTCGCCATAGCCACATATCAGTTGCAGCGCCTGCTCGGCCAACACGCTGCCTACAACGGCAGGGGTCATGCCAACCACTTGCTTGCCAGGGTGCGGAATGTGCTCGTCGGGGTAGAGGTCGCGGTAGTGACGCGCATTGCTGCCGCCAACATTGAATATGGCTGCCTGGCCCTCAAATCCGCACACGGCACCATAAAGGTAGGGTATGCCGGCAGCGCGGCAGGCATCGTCGATGATGTAGCGTGTGGCAAAATTGTCGCAACCGTCAATGACCATGTCGTATTGGCTGATGATGCTGGCGGCATTGTCGCTCGTCAGGCGGAAAGGGTAGGGCTTGAGGCAGACCTCGGAGTTGAGGCTGTGCAGGCGTTTGACAGCTTCGTCAATTTTGGGCTGGCCAAGCTGCTCCTCGGCATACAACACTTGGCGGTGCAGGTTGCTGTTGCTTACCACATCATCGTCCATCAAACCTAATGTGCCAATACCTGCCCCCGTAAGGTAGAGAGCTATGGGCGAACCGAGTCCGCCAACGCCAACAAGCAGCACGCGTGCTTGTTTGATTTTAGCTTGTCCTTCGGGCCCTATTTCGGGCAACATGAGTTGTCGTTCGTAGCGCATGGTGCTCAGGCTTTAACTTTGAAAGTGCGGTCGAAACTCTCGTCCCAATCCTTCCATACGGGTTCTACCCCCATTTGTTTAAGCGCCCCGGTTACTTCGGGCACGCTGCGCGGGTCGGTCACCTCAAATTGTTCGAGCGCGTCCTTGTGTGTGGCATAGCCGCCAGGTTCAGTCTGGCTGCCGGCCGACATGGTGGTCACGCCGAGGGTGGCCATGTGGTTGCGGAAGTCGGGACTCTCGCGTGTGCTGTATGATATGTCGACGTCGTGGTCGAATATGCGCATGGCAAAGGTGAGTTGTGCCAACTCTTTGTCGGTCATGACACAGTTGGGTTGGAACCCGCCATTTTCGGCCGGACACATACGTGGAAAGTTTACGCTGTATTTTGTGCGCCAATAGTGGCGTTGCAAGTAGCGCAGATGGCGTGCCATCATGGTGAGGTCGGTGCGCCATTCCTTTTCAAGACCTATCAGTACGCCCATGCCAATAGAGTGTACGCCGGCCTGGCCCATGCGGTCGAAACCGTTGACGCGCCATTCAAACTTCGACTTCATGCCACGTGGGTGGTAAAGTTTGTAGTTCTCGCGGTGGTAGGTCTCCTGAAAGCATATCACGCCATTCATGCCGTGGTGGGTCAATTCTTTGTAGTCCTCGGCACTGAGCGGCATTACCTCAATTTTAAGATTTGAGAAGTAGGGCTTTGCCAAGTCGAGTGCCTTGGCCAGATAAGGCGTGCCGGCCAAAGCAGGATTTTCGCCTGTTACGATAAGCAGGTTTTCGAACGGGCCAAGTTGTTTGATAGCCTCATACTCTTTCACCATCTCTTCGGGGGTAAGAATGGTGCGCTTCATTTTGTTAGCCACGTGAAATCCGCAATAGACGCACGAATTGGTGCACGAGTTGGTCAGGTAAAGCGGAATGAACATAGACACCGTGCGCCCAAAGCGCTCCTCGGTGTAACGGCGTGACAGGCGCGCCATTTGTTCAAGATATGGTTCGGCTGCGGGCGATATGAGCGCCATGAAGTCGTCGACGTTGCAATGCTCCTTTTGCAGGGCGCGCAGCACGTCTTGTTCTGTTTTGGCAGCGATGGCGGCAGTTGTGTCGTCCCATGAATATTTTAGTAGTTCGTCAGAAAACATTGAACGTGAACTTTAGTTGAGAAAAGAGGTGAGGGGAGAGCTTGCTTCGGCTTCGAAGCTATGAACCTGTGCGGCCAGTCCGGCTTCGAAAGCCTGGCGTCCGGCCTCGACAGCCTGTTTGAAAGCCTGTGCCATTTGTGTGGGGTTGCCAGCAACCGCTATGGCTGTGTTGACCAAGCAGGCCGAAGCTCCCATCTCCATAGCCTCGGCAGCGTGGCTCGGTGCGCCAATGCCGGCGTCGACCACCACGGGCACGTTGGCTTGTTCGATGATGATGCGCAGAAAGTCGCGCGTTTGCAGTCCGCGGTTGGTGCCGATAGGGGCGCCAAGTGGCATGACGGCTGCGGCACCGGCCTCCTCAAGGTGCTTGCACAGGGTGGGGTCGGCCTGGCAGTAGGGCAGTACAACAAATCCCATCTTTACAAGTTCCTCGGTGGCTTTGAGCGTTTCGGTGCTGTCGGGCAGCAAATAACGTGGGTCGGGGTGAATTTCGAGTTTCAGCCAGTTTGTGCCGAACGCTTCGCGCGCCATTTGTGCTGCGAACACAGCCTCCTCGGCGTTGCGCACGCCGCTGGTGTTAGGCAGGAGCTGTATGCTGTCGTTTTTGATGTGTGACAACATGTCGTCGTTGTCGTCGTTCAGTTCGATACGCTTCATGGCCACGGTAACCATTTCGGTGCCCGAGGCGGCAATGGCCTTTTGCATTTCGGTGTTGCTGCGGAACTTGCCCGTTCCGAGGAACAGACGCGAGTTGAACTCGCGGTTTGATATTTTAAGCATGATGTGTGTTATGCGTTGGTGGAAATAGTTGAGTTGACAAGTTGACAAGTTAACAGGTAAGTTAGCCAAGTATTATTTAAGCTTCTTACCATTCAGACTTTAACATAAGTAGTTTTACTTGTTAACCAGTCAACCTGTTAACCAAGAAAATCTCCAACAGGTTGTGTGTTATAAAAATAGGGGGAATGTGATGTGTTACGATATCCCAACAACTGCGGGGTATAAGTTTGCCGGCAGATGCGTGTTTATCCGCCACAAGCAGCCTTGATAATGGTGATTTTAGCACCGGCTGTGAGTGGAAAATCAGCCCATTGTGTGCGTGGCACCATTTTGTTGTCAACGGCAGCGGCCACGCCTTGTGCGGGCATGCCGAGTTGCTCAATGAGTGTAGAAAGTGTGGTAGCTTGTGTATCCACCTCCTTGTTGTTTACAAATACTTGCATAAGCTGAATGTATTTTTAATGTGGTTATGCGAAGTGCAGAGGAGGGTGTGTAATGAAACGGCGTTCTGCCAGCGCTTGATGTAAAAAGGGCAGAAATGGGTCACACAATGCCTACGGCAGCATTAACTGCGTCAGGTCGTAAGGGTATAATCTCAGCCGTTGCCGTAAGGGCATAACAGCACCCCTTTGTCTTCACACTGCAAAAATACGGCAAGTAAGCGAATGTGCAAAGTACTTGCGCACATTTTTTTTGACGTTTTGTCGCTTGTCCCTCATGTTGTGACGACAATATGGCATAAGAAAGGTCATTTTGGCAGATTACAAACGTATATGGGCATTGGCACGGCAGTTGCAAATAGTAGGGCGTTCGCCGAAAGGCCGAAAGGCCTGGGGCGGACAAGAAACATTAAACATTAAAACAACAAATAAAACACATACAATTATGACACGTTATTCACAAGATTGGCTTCCTAATGTATTTGGTAATTTCTTTGACGACAATTATATGCCACGCGTTAATGCCACGGCGCCTTCGTTCAATGTAGCTGAAGACGACAAGAGCTATACCGTAGAGGTGGCTGCTCCTGGCATGACGAAGGACGACTTCAACATTCATCTTGACGAAAATGGTGACTTGGTTATCAACATGGAAAAGAAGAACGAAGAAGAAGAGAAGAAAGGCAAGAAGTATTTGCGTCGCGAATTTGCCTACACCAAATACGAGCAAACACTTGTATTGCCTGACGATGTTGACAAAACAAAGATTGCTGCTGAGGTAAAGCATGGTGTGTTGAACATAGAATTGCCTAAGGTGGCAGAAAGTGAAACTAAGGTGGCTCGCGCCATTGAGGTTCACTAATCAACATTATTAGCATATAGAATATACGCCCCTGGCTTAGACTTTTTGCCTTTTGGAGTCTGAGCCAGGGGCGTACTTTTTGTTATTGCTTATATATAACAAAGATGATATTTGAACTTTGTTATATAGATGCGTGACGCTCACGCTCAAGTCGAATGGCGTCAGCACTCCCATCACGGTGGTACAGAATTAAGTTTGGCGTCACATCACCATTTACTGTAAACCACTAAACGCTACCAGCAAACGCAAGCACTAATGGGGGCGACGCGTCTCGCGTCGGGAAAAATGCAATGTTCTTACACTAAATAATGGTTCGTTGGCAGCACTAATTACACGCCTGTCTGTGAGCCTTTGCCTAAAATTCCGACGCGGGACGCGTCGCCCCCATTAGTGTTAGCGTTTGGTGCTTGAGTCCGATCGTATACGTTTTGCCGGACAGTTCCCTTTGCCAGAATGGCAAACAAGTTGAGATAATAGCAAAGATGATATTTGAACTTTGTTATATAGAAGCAATAATCACCAACACAAATTGGTTTAGTATAAAAGCGTTGCAACGGTCTCGCTGAGGCATTGCACCCATCAAAAGAGGTGTGCAACTTGTACCCAAATATTTGCACCCTCCCCGTCAGCCTACTTGTAAATGAATGCGTGTGTTTTCACTGCCATCTTACACTTTTTGTACGTAACAAGTTGATATACAGATGTTTCAAGAGTGTAGGATAAGTTCAAAGTATCTTACACACCCCTACATACATCTTACACATCACACCCCGCTGCCCCGCAGTCGGTTTTGTCGTATGCGGTGGATTGTACACCACTGGGACGTAGAAAAATCAGTCGGAGCAACAGACTTTTCTGCTCCCCTATGCTGTGATACCGCCCTCCCGTGCTTGTGCCGTGTGGCAGCATGAGGGGTGTGCAGGTTGCGTGTAGGTAGATATAGTAGCATCTTACACTAATTAAAGTGTTGATAGTCAATGAGTTGCAATGCGTTAGTGTAAGATGTAAGATGCTCGTCGTGTAAGTTGTTGTAGTATGGTAAAAGGTCCCAAGTGCAACTTATTAGTCTTGGTTCCTTTTATAAATTATTACTGTTCGCATGATTACATTTCACCGGACAATATTAGTAAATAGAATCTGCGCCCCTGGCTCAGACTTTTTGCCTTTTGAAGTCTGAGCCAGGGGCGTATTTTTTATAAGTAGGAGACGCGAGCTACGTCCAGTGATTTAGCATATTTATGTAGCACAATAAGTTTTGAATTTAGTCAAAGCGGGGAAAGCAGTTGCTATTTGATTTCGACAATGGAAAAATACCTATATATGGGTATGGAATTGACAAAGATAATAGAGTATTTTTGCGTCGTAAGAAAGGAACATATAAAACTTCTTGATGAAATCTTGAGAGTTGACTTAGATATTATTCTTTACTTCTAAAATTTTAAGACAATGAAAAAAATAGTATTTGTACTTTTGTCCTTATTAGTGCTCAACGCATGTAGCAATACAGAGGATTTTGACAGTGTCTCTTCTCAAAAGAAATATAGTCATACGGAAACGAATTTGGATAAAGCAATCTGTACAGCTACAAAAGCACTGCAGGAAATGAGTCCATACACAAGAAGCCATAAAGAATGTACTTTTAAGAATGCTTACCCAGTTTTATCCAAAAGAATTGCAACACGGTCGGGAAATGCAGACACTGACACTCTGTTGTATTTGATAAATTTTGATCAGGGATTTGCTATCATAGGAGCGCAAAATTGCACCGACCAGATTTTTGCCATTTCGGATAATAGTCAAATCAGTGTTACTGATACTATAACGAACCCTGTATTAGCGAAAATGATAAGTTCTTATGCTAAATTCGTGGAGGATAAATCCTCAAGCAAAAAAGTTATAGACACGCAATCAGAGCCTATAATAAATGTTTTGCAATATATGCCTCCATTGGTTCAATCGCAATGGCAACAAGATGATGGGTTCAATGCGCTATTCCCAAATAATGAAAATGTAGGTTGTGTCCCTGTGGCAGTAGCGCAAGTGTGTTATTACCATAAGAAGCCTCAAAGCTTAGATGGGTATCAGTTTAATTGGAATTTGATGCAAAATATAAAGAATTCGTCCAACTTATTCGTTTATAGTAATAGTAATGAAGAAGCAAGTAAACAAGTCACGCGCTTTTTATATGAATTAGCTAAAAAAATGGGAACTAACAATGGATCTACATATAGAAGAGAAATACTACCATGTCTAAAATCAATGGGATATGAAGCAAGTCAGTCTGCATTAGACATCAATACTGTAAAGTGGGATATATTAAACGGACGTGAGCCAGTTATTCTATGTGGTAATGTATCTGGTAATAGTATTGGGCATGCGTGGGTTGTTGATGGATACAGAGAAACAGAAACAAAGATACCACATACCAATAATGATGATTATGATTATCAATATGATTATTATTTACATTGCAACTGGGGATGGGGTGGAATAGCCGATGGATATTACAAGTATGCTAATTCAATGGGCCTTTTTGATTTTGATACAACCCATGGTGCAGATTGGGGAGGTAATGGAACTACATCTAGATATGAATTTACAGATAATCTTATAATGTTTTACTATATATATTGATTGTGATGAAGCAGATTTTATTTCTCATATTTTCATTTTGTATGCTTTGTGTGGGTGTCTCATGTAGTAATGAAGATATTCCTGATATGCTAATTGGTCCTACGAATCCGATTTTCAAAAAATACGATTGCAACGAGCAAACTGATACTTTTTCAGTTCAAGCTACAACTAATCTTCATGTAAGTCAAATCATGGATTTAGACAACAAGAAGGAACTGATTGTTTCTAATAATGATGGAAGCACGCTTCAGTTTGAATGGATAAAGGTTCGATGTGCACAAAATAAGTTGATTTTATCGTTATCAAAAAATAAAAGTGGAAAGGAACGCCGCATGTGGATTCAATTAAATGATTCTTCTGATTACTATGCGGATATATGTGTTACACAAAGTGGAGAAAAATAACTCTGCTTAAGTTGCGGGTAAAAACATAGGTTCAAGATAGAAGTGCAATCATGGTGCCTCACTCATCTTCGGAACGTCGCGGAGAGAGCAAGGAAAGAGGTGGCTATGATTGCACTTCTATCTTGAATCTATGCATCTCATGCAAAGCGCTATGTCGCAATTTATTGCACAAAATAGCCATAAAGCCAAAATTATGCGTAATTTTGCCATCTACCATAGTATGCTTTAATAAAAAGATGACGATACGTAAATGTTTACTCCTGATAGTTGGCGCGTTGATGAGTGTTTGCATGCAAGCACAATCAACGCTCTATGAGCGGTACATCAACCGTTATTCGGCCATGGCCGTTGACCAGATGCAAAGGTATGGCGTGCCGGCCAGCATCACCTTGGCACAAGGGTTGCTCGAGAGTGCCGCCGGTACCAGCCGTTTGGCTAAAGAGGGAAACAACCACTTCGGCATCAAGGTGGGCGGCTCGTGGAACGGTCCCTACATGGTGATGGCTGATGACCGCCCCGACGACAAGTTCAGAGTGTATCATTCGGCAAACGAGAGTTTTGAGGACCACTCAAAATTTTTGCGTAACAACCGCCGCTATGCTTCGCTTTTCGACCTCAACATCAGCGATTATAGTGCCTGGGCCCATGGCTTGAAACGGGCAGGGTATGCCACAAGTCCCACCTATGCTCAGGCGCTGATAAATGTGATTGAAAAATATCGCCTTGACAGTTATGATATGTCGCGTCGTGAAAGTCGCGAGTGGCGGCATGAGCACAAGGAAGAGCAAAAGATGCAGGGACGCGTCAAGGGACGCGAGATAAGGCGGTGCAACAGCCAGTATTACATTATAGCCCGGGCTGGCGACACTTATGCCTCGATAGGCAAAATGCTCAAGGTGAAGGAAAGCAAGTTGCGTGCATACAACGATGTAGACCGAAGCTACAGCTTGAAGCAAGGCGATGTGGTATATCTTGGCAAGAAGCGCAAAAAGGCCGATCCCACCATGAAGCGCCGCTACCATGTGATGGAGGCCGGCGAAAGTTTGTATTCAATAGCGCAACGATATGGCATCAGACTGAGCTCGCTCTGTAAGATGAACCCCATAGGGCGCAATTACCACTTCCGCGTGGGCGATGAAATCAAAATAAAGTAACTCAAGTTTCGGATTTAACTTGAACGGGCTGAAGGCCCAATGAATTCCATAGCCCAAGGCAGCACCTTGGGTTATCAGCAAGAAGAAAAGTGACGCTCTGTAAGGGCAAAAGTATGATGAAGTGTTTCTACTTCTGCCCTTACAGGGCGTCACGACCTCGCTCAATTTCACCCAGGGCGTTGCCCTGGGCTAAGTAAATACTTGGGCTTTTATTGACATCGTCGGCTGCGGCTCAGCAATTCAAGCAAGCTTGATTGCATTCGCCTTGCACGATGATTCAGCCCGCCCTTGTTAAATCCGAAACTTCAGTAAAATAAGAAACAACACAAAACATGACGACAGGTAACAAGCAACATACAGCATTCTCATTTGAAGTATTGCCCCCACTGCGCGGCAAGGGCATGGAAAGCATATATCGCACCATAGACAATTTGATGCAGTTTAACCCCGTATGTATTAACATAACCACCCACCGTGCGGAGACAATTTACAGCGAGATGCCCAATGGCGCATATCAAAAGTTGAGCGTGCGCAACCGTCCGGGAACGGTGGCCATTGCTGCCGCCATTAAGGAACGCTATCATGTGCATACGGTGCCGCATATTATATGCAGTGGATTTTCGGCAGCCGAAATTGAGAGCGAGTTGATAGACCTTTCGTACCTTGGTATAACAGAACTGCTGTTGCTGCGTGGCGACAGGGCAAAGGACGAGAACCGCTTTATACCAAGCCCCGGCGGTCATGCCCATGCCATAGAACTCTGCCGTCAGGTGAACGACTTTAATGAGGGAAAATTGCTCGGTGGTGTGGTTACCACCCCATTGGAGACCCCCTTTGCGTATGGCGTGGCCGGTTATCCTGAAAAGCATGACGAGGCCATGAACCTCGACACCGATATAGAACACCTGAAGGCAAAAGTCAAGGCTGGGGCCAAACAAATTGTGACGCAAATGTTCTTTGACAACAGCAAGTATTTTGCTTTTGTAGAGCGCTTGCGCAGGGAGGGTATTGATGTGCCGGTAGTGCCGGGACTGAAACCGCTCACCACGCTCAACCATTGCACCATGTTGCCCAAAACGTTTCATATAGACTTTCCGCAAGAATTGGCCAGGGAATTTGAAAAGTGCCGCAGCAATGCCGATGTAAAGGAACTTGGCGTGGAGTGGGGCATACAGCAGGTGCGTGAACTGAAAGCTGCCGGGGTGCCAGCGATACATTTTTACACCATGAACGCAGCCTTCTCTACTGAGCGTATAGCCTCAGCCACATTCTGACTTTTGCAAGGTGAGGCAATGCCAATGACAGGCCTCACCATTCTTTTTGAGTAAAATAAGCTGCGGCTCGGCATAACATTCAAGCAAGCTTGATGTTCTGCGCTCGCCTTGCATTATTTTTTAGAAACACGTATGCCCAGACATAAACTATCAGACTTAACACAAGCCCTTGACCGCCGCATTCTCATACTCGATGGCGCCATAGGCACAATGATACAGCAGTACAACCTGACTGAGGAGGACTTTTGTGGCACCCTGTTCACAAATTGGCCCGTCAAGTTGAAAGGCAACAACGAACTCATAGCCCTTACCCGCCCAGACGTGTTGCACGACATCTGTCGCCAATACCTTGAGGTGGGGGCAGACATTATCACCACCAACACATTTAGTGCGCAACGTGTGTCACAAGCCGACTATCAGACGCAGGACTATGTGGAGCAGATAAACCGTGCCGCAGCACGAATAGCCCGTGAAGAGGCTGACCGCATGACCACACTGACGCCCGACAAACCACGTTTTGTAGCAGCCTCGATAGGCCCGACCAACCGCACATTGTCCATGTCGCCCGATGTGGAGAACCCAGCATACCGTGCGCTAACGTTTGACGAGTTGTGCGATGCTTACGAAGAGCAAATGATGGTGTTGGCAGACGAGGACGTTGACCTTTATATTGTAGAAACCATATTCGACACACTCAACACCAAAGCCGCACTTATGGCGGCTCGTCATGTAAAGGAGCGCACGGGCAAACACATACCCATCATGTTGAGTGTGACCATAGCCGATGCCTCGGGGCGTACCCTGTCGGGGCAGACTCTGGAAGCTTTCCTGGCCTCGGTACAACACGACGAGGACATATTGAGCGTGGGCCTTAATTGCTCATTCGGCGCAGAGGATATGCGCCCTTATCTGCGCGACTTGGCCAACATAGCACCTTATTACATCAGTGCGCACCCCAATGCCGGACTGCCCGACGAAGAGGGTGTGTACACCGAAACGCCACAGCAAATGGCCGATGCCATGAAGGGCTTTGTAGACGATGGTTGTGCCAATATATTGGGCGGGTGCTGTGGCTCAACGCCCGCTCACATACAAGCCATAGCCCAGATGGCCGAAGGCCGCGCCCCGCGCAAACGTCCGGCCGAGGGCAAAATAGACTGGCTCTCGGGGCTCGAAGGCTTTACCCCACTGCCTGGCACATTTATGAATGTGGGCGAGCGTTGTAATGTGGCCGGCAGCCGCAAGTTCTTGCGCTTGATAAAGGAGAAACAATATGACGAGGCCCTTGGCATAGCCCGCAAGCAAGTGCGCGATGGCGCCACGCTGCTCGATGTCAATATGGACGACGGACTGCTCGATGCGCAAGAGGAGATGTGCCACTTTCTGAACCTCATGGCCTCAGACCCCGAGGTGGCACGTATCCCCTGGATGATAGACTCCTCGCGCTTCCCCGTGGTTGAGGCTGCGCTGAAGTGTGTGCAGGGCAAGTGCGTGGTCAACTCCATATCGTTGAAAGAGGGCGAAGAAGTTTTCCTTGCTCATGCCCGTACCATCAGGCAGTATGGTGCCGCCATGGTGGTTATGGCTTTTGACGAGGTGGGGCAGGCCACCAGCTATGAACGTAAAATCGAAGTGTGCGGCCGCGCCTACAAACTGTTGACAGAGCAGGCCGGCGTCAATCCGCACGACATCATATTCGACCCCAATGTGCTCACCGTGGCAACGGGCATGAAAGAGCACGACCGCTATGCACTCGACTTTATCGAGGCCACACGCTGGATAAAGCAGCATTTGCCGGGCGCCCATGTGAGTGGGGGTGTGAGCAATTTGTCATTCGCCTTTCGTGGCAACAACTATTTGCGCGAGGCCATGCACGCCGTGTTCCTCTACCACAACATGCAAGAGGGCATGGACATGGGCATAGTCAACCCAGCATCGAAAGTGATGTATGGCGACATACCCGCTGACCTCTTGGTACTGATAGACGACGTCATATTGTGTAAACGCGATGATGCTGCCGACCGTTTGATAGAAAAAGCCCAACAGCTGCTTGCCGAAAAAGACAAGGCACCCGCCACACAGGCCGCGCCACAGGTTGACCGTTCGGGCATAGCGCTTGAGGAGCGTTTGAGCACAGCCTTGCGCATGGGCGACGACGAATATCTCGAAGCCGACTTGCACGAGGCCTTGACAGCGTATGCTGCACCCGGCGACATCATTGAAGGGCCGCTGATGAAGGGTATGCAACTCGTAGGCGACTTGTTCGGGCAGGGCAAGATGTTTCTGCCACAAGTTGTCAAGTCGGCACGCACCATGAAAAAGGCTGTGGCCATATTGCAGCCCTACCTCGAACAAAGCAAACAGGCCAATGCACAGAGCAACGGCACTTATCTTGTGGCTACCGTAAAGGGCGATGTACACGACATCGGAAAGAATATTGTGGCGGTGGTCATGGGGTGTAACAACTTTAATGTGATAGACCTTGGCGTTATGGTGCCGGCAGACCAAATAGTGCAGGCAGCCTTGGCAGAGCACGTCGACTTTATAGCCCTGAGCGGCCTTATCACCCCTTCGCTTGACGAAATGTGTCACACCGCCAAGGCGTTGGCCGATGCGGGGGTTGACAAACCGCTGTTTATTGGTGGCGCCACCACATCAGAGCTGCACACAGCCCTGAAGATAGCACCGCTTTACAACGGCCCTGTATTCTACGTGAAAGACGCCTCAGTCAACGCTGTGCTGGCCATGCAACTGATGGGCAGTGAGCACGAGCATATCGTTGCCAATAACGCGCGCCGTCAGGCCGAACTCGTGGCCGAACATGATGCCAAAAAACGCAAGCAGGCGGCAGAACAGCAGGCGGCAGCAGCAACGGTGGCAGACGCAAGGGTAAGCGTTTGTAATTGTGCCGAGCACAACCACAGTAACCATGCGCATGACGCCGCCGACGACTTGTTGCACATTGATTGGGCAAACGAGGTTTTGCCGCGTCCAACCTATATGGGGTATCACACCCTGCCGCATATTTCGATAGCCGAAGTGCGCCCTTACATCAATTGGGTATACTTCTATAATTTATGGAAGGTGCGCCGCAACACCGATGAGGCACGTCGCATTCAGGCTGAGGCCGAGGCGTTGCTCGACGAGCTCGAAAAACGTCATTACATGCAGGCCGAGGTAGGTTTCTATCCGGCATACGCCACCGGTCACAGCATAGTATTGCCGGGTGCCGTGGGTGGACGCGACCTCGAGTTGCCCACACCGCGCCAGGCACGTCCGGCAGAACAGGGCGCACCACGTTTGGCACTGTGCGACTTTGTGGCACCACGCCCATATCAGGACTATATTGGCGTGTTTGCACTGACCGTGTCACCCTCGTTTGCCGAGGAACTGGAGCAAGTAAAGCAGCAGGGCGACGACTATCACGCCTTGCTCATGCAAGGTGTTGGCGACCGCTTGGCCGAGGCCACCAGTGAATGGCTGCATCGCGAGGTGCGCACCAAGCTTTGGGGGTATGCCCCCCACGAACAACTGTCTATGCAAGATTTGGCCCGAGCTGCTTATCAAGGCATACGTCCGGCTGTGGGCTACCCCTCGCTGCCGCAGCTCAAACTGATATTCCCCGTGAGTAAATTGCTGAACTTTGATACATTGAACATGCGTTTGACCGAGAATGGTGCCATGTATCCACAAAGCAGCATTTGCGGTTTGTATCTGAGCAGTCCGCACGCCAAATATTTTGCAGTACAGTCTTAAATTATCAGAAAACAAGCAAAAGAGGCTACTTTTGCCGTGGTGGGGTGTAAACCTCAACGGCAAAAGTCACTACCTTTGCAAAAAGATCATTCGGAGCGCGCAGGCGCGTTTGCAGATCAGATAAACATAATATAAGGAACATTACAATGAAAAAGTCACTATTGTTATTGACATTGTGCCTTAGCTCTTTAGGCACTTATGCACAAGATGATGACGTGTATTTCGTTCCGTCATCAAAAGATAAGACCGAAACCAACGATACTTATACGGCTTCGGGCCGTTCAAGTTACACTCCCATTACAGGCAGCGACGACCCGACCTTCCAGCAGAGCGATTGGGCTGCCGGACGTGGCAATGGCCGGTGGGACGTTGACGCCTACAACCGTCGTGGCCGCAACTATAAAGGCAATGCCGTGGCCGATACACTTACAAGTCAGCAAACCTACGACCAAGGTTACGAAGACGGCTACGAAGACGGGTCGTGCACGGCACGCATCGTGCGATTTTGGTCGCCTCGTGCTGGTGTGTATGTGAGCAGCCCTTATTATATGGACTATTATGACCTGTACTATACCTACGATCCATTCTATTACGGCTATGGTTCAGCCTGGAGCATAGGTTGGAGCGGCTGGTATGGTTGGGGCAGTTGGTACGGCTGGCGCCCCTACTACAGTTGGTATGGTTGGGGTGGATGGCATTCGCCCTGGTATGACCCTTGGTATGACCCCTGGTATGGCGGTTGTGGCTGGTGGCCGCGTTATGATTGGGCGTGGCGTCCCGCTTTGCCAAGCAATGCACATCGCGGTCCCGTTGGTGGTTGGACAGCCCGTGGCGGTAGCCGTGGTGCAGGTGCAGCCACAGGTGGCGTTAATGCTGCGGGCCGTGGCAGCTCATTAGGTTTTGGCGGAGGCCGCAACTATGGCGGCGGTCGTGGTGTGGCCGGTGGCGTGTCGGGAAATTCCCGTCGCAATTTTGGCAACACAGGTGTCAATTCTAACACCAATTTCAACGTCAATACCAATACAGGCAACCGACGTCTCGACCGTAGCAATAATTCTTACAACAACGGTCGAGGTTTTAACACAAACCGCAATGATAACGGTGGTAGCAGCAACCGCACTTATTCACAACCCTCGCGCAGTAATGTCGGCAGTGGCAGTTTTGGCGGAGGGCGTGGCTTTGGTGGTGGCCGTTCGGGTGGCTCAGTGGGTGGCTCAATGGGCGGCGGACGCGGCTTTGGTGGCCGTCGCTGATTTCGGAGACAACAGACTTCAAGAAACAATAATGGGCGAATTGCATAAATAGCCATAAACAAGCAAGTTATGAAACTCAAATATACCGTAGCGCTCACAGCCTTTGCATTGTGCAGAAGCATGAGTGCGCAAGACATCTATAAAGTAGAAACTCTCAGCGGCAGCGACCTTAATGGTACGGCACGCTATGTGGGCATGGGTGGTGCCATGAGCGCATTGGGAGCCGACCTGTCGACCATTGGCACCAATCCTGCCGCCATAGGCATGTACCGTCGCAGCGATGTGGTACTTACGGGTAGTGCCACCATACAGCCCAACGGTCAGTCGTTTTACGAAATAGACAAGGCACGCGGCTCGTTCGACCAGGCCGGATTTGTATATTCCTTCAAAACAGGCGATGGTAAAGGCAAGGGCGTGAATTTTGCCAACTTCGCCTTCAACTACCAAAAGCGGCGCAATCTTAAAAACTTTATTGGCCTCGACAACATAGCCACGCCTAATGGCGCTTCGCAGTCGTGGCAGATGCAGGAACTTGCCTATTACAATGGCAGGGGCTTGGACTTCAGCAACGACAACGACTGCAACTACACCACGCCGTTGGCTGTTACAGGTTACGATGCACAGATGATAGTTGAGGGACGCGATGCCAACGGCAACCGCATCTACACGCCGCGCAATTCGATGGCTTACAATTATTATCGTGCCCAATGGGGAGGCATACAGCAGTACGACTTCAACCTCTCGTTCAACATCAGCAACCAATTTTACGTGGGTGCCACCTTTGGTGTGTACAATGTCGACATGCACAGCCATTTGGAGTATGATGAAAATCTTTCGGCTGACGGCACACACAGCATTGGAGCATACAACATGAATTATGACGAGTCTGTGACCGGCACTGGCTTCGATGCCAAAGTAGGCTTTATCTACCGTCCCCTCGAAGAAAGCCCCTTCCGCATAGGTTTGTCGGTAAGCACACCTATATTCTACGATCTTACACACGATGCGTATCTCTATATGGAAAGTCCATTCCAATATACCGACCCCAAAACGAACCAAACATACGATCGTACAGCTGCAAGCTATACCGTCACAGACTTGAATTACCGCATACGCACGCCGTGGAAACTGAATATCAGTGCGGCCACCACCGTGGGCAATTACTTGGCACTTGATGCAGAGTACGAAGTGAGCCGTTACACTGGTGCGCAAGTGCGTTACCCCGATTACGACCGCTATGATTATTGGAGTGACAGCTATATCTCATCTGTTCGCGACCGCGAGATGGATAAGGAAATTGACGCCATGCTCAACACCGTGCAGACATTCCGTGTCGGTGCCGAGGTACGCATGGCACCTGGGCTGTTCGGCCGCGTTGGTTACAACTACGTGTCTTCACCATTCAAAAAGAACGCCTATTTGAACGCCTTCACCGAAAGTCCTTCATACCATTACAGTCTTAATACCGACTATGTCAATCTTGGCGCCATCAACCGCTTGACACTCGGCTTGGGCTACCGTTGCAAGCACTTCTATCTCGACATGGCCTATCAATATCAGCATCAGCATGGCGATGTTTATGCTTTCCGTGCAACGGACTTTGACGCAGGTATGTCGTCAGGCAATCTGCTGAAGGGGCAGGACGTCAAGCTCGACCGCCACAACATCATGTTAACCCTTGGCCTCAAGTTCTGACAATCCCCTAAAATAGTTTGGAACACTTGCTCAATAAATTGCGCATATCACACAGCCGCAGCTTCGCTACGTAGCGTGCACAGCTTGTGATATGCGCAATTATTGTATGCTGGCATGCAGTGTGGCCCAAATGCCCCTGCCGTGCCAAACACTTTCAAGCAAAGTCTCAAAAAACTATCAATTCGCTTTGCAGTTACTGCAAAAGGCTGTACTTTTGTAGATGCAGAAAGCATACTCTTGTTCTTTTTATCACACCCTGTGCCGCCTAAGGAGTATGCGTGTTGGCGGCTCCGCTTGCAAGTATTGGCGAAAACACACTTGTGGGCATTGCATCATACGCAAAACTAACATTACCTATCATAATAACAAGCTAATGAAGACAGATATCGAAATTGCGCACAGCACAGAGCTCAAGCGCATTGACGAGGTAGCAAAGCAGTTGGGCATCGACCCCGAAGCCATCGAACACTATGGCAAGCACATTGCCAAACTGCCCCTTTCGCTCATTGATGAGAAGAAAAAAGGCAAGCTCATCTTGGTAACAGCCATTACGGCCACACGTGCCGGCATTGGCAAGACGACTGTGAGCATTGGTCTTGCCCTTGGTCTTAATGCTATTGGCAAGAAGGCTTGTGTGGCGTTGCGCGAGCCTTCGCTTGGTCCTTGCTTCGGCATGAAGGGCGGTGCAGCAGGTGGCGGATATGCCCAGGTGCTGCCAATGGAACGTATCAATCTGCACTTCACTGGCGACTTCCATGCCATCACCTCGGCTCACAATATGATAGCTGCCCTGCTCGACAACTACCTTTACCAGCATGAGAAGGAAGGCTTCGGCTTGCGCGAAATACTTTGGCGTCGCGTGCTCGATGTCAACGACCGTTCGCTCCGCTCTATCGTTACCGGACTCGGTCCGGCAACCAATGGCATTACACAGCAGGCTGGTTTCGATATAACCCCCGCATCAGAGTTGATGGCCATTCTTTGTCTTGCACAGGACGAGGCAGACTTGCGCCGTCGCATTGAGAACATACTTTTGGGCTATACCTACGACGGCAAGCCTTTCACTGTTAAGGATCTTGGTGTGGCTGGTGCCATCATGGTGTTGCTCAAAGATGCCATACAGCCCAATTTGGTGCAGACAACCGAAAATACACCAGCCATTGTGCATGGTGGCCCGTTTGCCAACATTGCCCATGGCTGCAATTCGCTCATTGCCACACGCATGTCGTTGAGCCATGCCGACTACACCATCACCGAGGCCGGATTTGGTGCCGACCTGGGTGCCGAAAAGTTCTACAACATTCTTTGTCGCAAGAGCGGTCTCGAACCCGATTTGACTGTGATTGTAGCCACAGCCCAGGGCTTGAAAATGCACGGTGGCGTAGAGCTCGACAAAATTAAGGAGCCTAATGAGGAAGGCTTGCGTCACGGTCTGGCCAATCTCGACCGCCATGTACACAACCTTCAGGGCTTTGGCCAGAGCGTTGTTGTCGTGTTCAACCGTTTCGTAACCGATACAGAGGAAGAGATGGCGTTGCTGCGCGAACACTGCGAAAAGGAACTCGGCGTGCCCTTCGTCATCAACTATGCCTACACCGATGGTGGTGAGGGTGCCAAGGAGATGGCACAGCTCGTGGTTGACACCATTGACAAGAACCCCTCGCAGAAGCCCTTGCACTTTACTTACGACGACAACGACTCCATCAAGACCAAAATAGAGAAGGTGGCCAAGACCATTTATGGTGCGGCCAGTGTCACCTTTGCCAAGCCGGCTTTGAAACGCATCAAGTTGGCCGAGGAACACGGTATGGCCCACTTCCCCGTGTGCATTGCCAAGACGCAGTTCTCATTCTCGGCCGATGCCAAGCAGTATGGTGCGGTGAGTGGTTTCAACATTCTCATAAAGGACGTTGTGCTCAACGCAGGTGCCGAGATGATAGTAGCCATTGCTGGTGACATCTTGCGTATGCCTGGTTTGCCCAAGGATCCGCAAGCCAACCACATCGATTATGTTGATGGCGAAATCATTGGCTTGAGTTAATGTGCTTTCAATGTGAAAATAACTTTGAACACCTGCTTAATACGGCAGACACCGTAGCGTGATCTGTTGGCCGCTAATGCAGAAAACAAAAGAATATAAAGGCTGACGCCGTAGCGTTTTTGTTTATAACACGCTACGGCGTCAGCCTTCATTTGTACATCTGCACATCTGCACATCAGCGAGCTGTGCTCGCTATCCCTCCTCGTCCAGCCTGTTCTCCCACAAGTAGTGGCGTGTCTCCTTGACAATCACGCCCGACAGCAGGAGCAGCGACACAATGTTAGGCAGAGCCATCAAGGCATTGCACGTATCACCCAAATTCCATACAAGATTTATGGCTGTAACGGAACCTATAAAAGTAGCCGAAATCCACAAAATGCGGTACACATAGCGTGCCTTGCGGCCAAACATATATTCGAGTGCTTTCTCCCCCAAGTAACTCCACCCCAGAATGGTGCTGAATGAGAAAGTGAGTATACCCATCGTCAGCACAAACGGGCCAAAAGTGGGAATCTGTCCGAATGCCACCTTGGTGAGTGTGGCGCCTGCTGTCGAGTCAATGCCAGGGTCGGCCATGATAGAACTTACAAGCACCAGTCCCGTGATGGCACAAATCACCACCGTGTCCCAAAAAGGCGAGGTAGAGCTAACCAACGCCTGACGCACCGGGTTGCGCGTTTGGGCAGCCGCAGCCACAATGGGGGCAGAGCCAAGTCCCGACTCGTTTGAGAACAAGCCACGGGCAATGCCATAGCGCATGGCAATCATCATGGTAGAACCCACAAAACCGCCTGTTGCAGCGTGCGGTGTAAAGGCATCTGTCACAATCAGCTTCAGTGCCGGCCACACATATTCGTGGTTAATGCCCAACAACCACAAGCAACCCCCTACATAAAACAGTGCCATGAAAGGTACAAGCCCCTCGCACACACGGGCAATGCCTTTAACGCCAAACATGATGACTGCACAGGTGAGCAAGGCTATGGCGATGCCGGTGTAAAGGGGCGGAATATGATATCCCTCGTGCAGCAGCATCGATATGGAGTTGCATTGAATCATGTTGCCAATGAAGAAAGAGGCCAACACGGTGCAAAGGGCAAAAACTATTCCAAGCCAGCGGCAGCCAAGGCCGCGCTCAATGGCATACATCGGTCCGCCAAGCATCTTGCCGTCCTTTGTTGTGATGCGGTACTTAATGGCGAGCAATCCCTCGGCATATTTTGTAGCAATGCCCAACACGCCTGTCATCCAACACCAAAACACGGCCCCCGGCCCACCCATGGTAACTGCGGTGGCCACACCTATAATATTGCCAGTGCCAATGGTGCCGGCCAGGCTTGTGGCCAAGGCCGAAAATTGGCTCACATCGCCTGTCGAGCCTTTGTCGCGCTTTATGCTGAGCCTGATAGCCTTAAATATGTAGCGTTGTGGAAAGCGCAAACGTATGGTCAGATACAAATGCGTGCCAAGGAGCAACACAATCATGGGCACCCCCCACAGGTGGCCGTTTATAAGTGTAAGAAAGTCGTTTAGTGCAGACATTGTATAGTTCTTTGTTTGTATTATTGTGCGTTGGCGGAATAAGTAAACAACTTGACAAGTTAACGGGTTGACAGGTAAGTTTGCCAAGCTTTTTGAGCTTCTTACCCTTATGACTTTACTCGAGTTTCGGATTTAGCAAGTGCGGGCTGAAAGCCCAATGTAATTCATAGCCCAGGGCAACACCCTGGGTGGAATTGAACAAGGAAGTGACGCCCTGTAAGGGCAGAAGTAAAGCCACTTCATCATACTTTTGCCCTTACAGGGCGTAACGTTTCTTCTTGCGGGCGACCCAGGGCGTTGCCCCGGGCTATGGATTGCATTGGGCTTTCAGCCCGCACTTGCTAAATCCGAAATTTGAGTGACTTTAGCATAATAAATTGGTGTAAAACATACTTACTTGTTAACTTGTCAACTCGTTAATCCGTTAACCAAGAATCCCGTCAACGGGTTATTGTTGTGCAAAAGTATAACATTTTTCGCTTTTATTGTTACTTTTGTAGTAGAACTCGCAATAAATACTAACAATAAGGCAAATATATGCAAATAATCGAGCATTTCATACAAGGCAAACGCAACAATGCGCAGTTGTGTGAAGACGGTTGGGTGGTCACTCCCCATTTTGCGGCAGTTGTCGACGGCAGCACCTCCAAAGTGGCCGGGCGCAATGGCGGACGCATGGCCATGGAACTGGTGTGCAAGGCCCTGCACACCTTGTCCCCATTGGCCGACAAGGCCACTATGCTGCACCACCTGACCGACGTGCTTGCAGCACACAATGTGCCGCAAGCCGCCACAAAGGCCGAATACCGTCTGACCTGTTCGGCCGTCATTTACAGTGCAGCGCGCCGTGTGGTGTGGCAGGTGGGCGACTGCTTATGCCGTTTTGGCGGAACCACCTACACACACAACAAATTAGTCGACACCATACTGACCGACGCACGTTGTCATGCCGTGCAATACCTGTTGGCGCATGGGCATACTGCGGCCGACATCATGGCCAACGACCTTGGCCGCGCCATAATATTCGATGCACTGCGTGAGCAGACCAATTTTCAGAATGATCCCAATCCATATAACCCCTACCGCTATCCCGTGTTCGACGGCACACCAGTTGACAACGCCCTGGTGCCCGAATTGCCGGTGCCAAAGGGAGTGGGGGAGGTGGTGCTTGCTTCAGACGGCTACCCCATGCTCTTCGACACCTGGCAGCCCACCGAGGCGTATTTGCAGCAAGTGTTGCAGTCCGACCCGCTTTGCATCGCTGCCAATGCGGCCACCAAATGCTTGATGGCGGGCAATGTGTCGTTTGACGACCGCTGCTACCTGCGCATCGCGACAAATTGATAGGCGGGTTGATGGGGTGACCAACTCCGCCAACTTCACTAACTCGTCACAGACTCCCTCCCCTCGTCATCTAAATCCCTCCCGCCAAACTTGCCCCGTATTGAAATTCATGCTAACTTCGCGCCCATTATGACAAATATCCTATTCATTTGCCTCGGCAATATCTGCCGTTCGTGCACAGCCGAGGAAATATTCCGCACAATGGTCCACAAGGCCGGCCGTGATGTTGACTTTCACATCGATTCGGCAGGTCTCATCAACTATCACGAGGGCGAACTGCCCGACAAACGTATGCGCAGCCATGCTGCCGACCATGGTTATTACCTCACACACCGGTCGCGCCCCATCACAATGGCCGATTTTGACAAGTTCGATCTCATCATTGCCATGGACGAGCGCAACCGCGACAATTTGCTGTCGATGGCCCCCGACGAAGCAGCACGCAACAAAGTGGTGATGATGGCCGACTACCTGCAGCACCACGAGGACGTAACCATCATACCCGACCCCTATTATGGCGGAGCCAAGGGGTTTGAACTGGTTATAGAATTGCTCGAGGACGCCTGTGAGGGACTGTTGCTCCAACTAACTGCAAATTAACAATGCGTTTTTGCTACTGTAAAATGCAGTTGTCAAAATAAAATGTTACATTTGCACTAAGAATAAGCTAAGGCAAAACATCAACAGACATGTTGAAAGGGAGAGGTGGCAAGCAATCAGCTTGCAGGGCAAGCACTTTGTTCGCTTCTCTTTTAACAGCGCTGACTTGAAAGCCATTCATACTTGTCAACTTGTTAACCCCGATATTTGCCAACATAACAAGAAACTATTAACAACATAAACACGCAATACATATAATATCATGGAACAGAAAGATTTGCAGCACATTGCCAATCAGTTCGAGATTAACGGTACAGTGGCCGAAGTAAAGCCTCTTGGCAACGGCCTTATCAATACAACCTACAAGGTGACAACGGCCGAGGCCGATGCACCCGATTATGTGCTCCAGCACATTAACAATGCCATATTTCCCGATGTGGACATGTTGATGAACAACATTGTGGCTGTGACCACCCATATCCGTAAAAAGCTTGAGGCAAAGCACACCGACGACATCGACCGCAAGGTGCTGCACTTTGTACCCTGCAAGGATGGCAAGTACTACTACATCTTCGATAACAAGTATTGGCGCGTAATGGTGCTCATACCCGATGCAGTATCTAAGACAGGTGTAACCCCCGAAGGTTCAAAGATTGTGGGCGAAACATTTGGCGACTTCCAGGCCATGCTGGCAGATATCCCTGTGCAGTTGGGTGAGACCATTAAGGACTTCCACAACATTGAGTTCCGCTTGCAGCAGTTCCACGATGCAGTTAAGGAAGACAAGATGGGTCGTGCAGCCGGTGTGAAGGATATTATCGACGAAATAGAAAAGCGTGCCGACGACATGTGCCGCAGCGAGCGCCTTTACCGTGAAGGCAAATTGCCCAAGCGCATTGCACACTGCGATACCAAAATTGACAATATCCTTTTCGACAAGAACGACAACGTGCTTTGCGTTATCGACCTCGACACCGTTATGCCGAGCTTCATCTTCTCAGACTTTGGCGATTTCCTTCGTTCAGCTGCCAACACCCAGCCCGAGGATAGTCCGGAATATGACAAAATCGAATTCCGCATGGACATCTTCAAGTCGTTCACCGAAGGTTATCTGAAGACGGCGCGTGCCTTCCTCACCCCCATCGAAATCGAGAACTTGCCCTACGCTGCCAAGCTCTTCCCCTACATGCAGTTGGTGCGTTTCTTTGCCGACTACCTCAATGGCGATACTTACTACAAAATTCAGTATCCCGAGCACAACCTCGTGCGTTCACGCAACCAGCTCACTTTGCTCAAGCGTGCTGAGGAGAAGGAACCCGAAATGGTAGCTTTCATCAAGCAGCAGCTTGCATAAACCCTTAAAGGAAGTCAAGTTGAAGGGGCGTCCCAATCAACTTGCCGGTCTTTGAGTTAAATCAGACGCTAATAAAAAATAACTGAGTCCACTTTGAAGAACAACTTCTTAAAGTGGACTCAGTTGTATAATAAACTCTTTTATCAAATAAAAGCCGACTTCATAAAATAATGTAGTTGGCTTTATTTTATTCGGGCGGAAGTTTTCTTGTTGTAGAGTGGAAAGAAAAGGGAATGACCGTGAACGAGATGCTTGACCTTGAAAATCTGTTCCACATAACCCAAACGGAAACAGCATTGTTTGAGCTTTTGAAGATGATATCTAAAATTCAGCCGTGAACAATGAGCAAAGAGTCATCTCCCCATCATTGTATGGTTTCGATACAAATGATTAACCAAGTTATCCACTATCAAAGGTGGTAAGTTACCACCTTTGATGGTGGTAAATAAAGCATCGAATAATATGATAAGTAGGTGTTCAAAATTATTTTTACATTGAAAGTGCATTATCGGGGTGCAGATGTTCCCTTCGGGTGAGGGAGCATAGCGGGCTATGTGACCGAGGCCGAAGGAAACAGATGTACCTCGAGAATGTGCTTTCAATGTGAAAATGACACCTACTGATTATATAAAATAATTTTGAACACCTACTTATTAGGAATACACTTTGCATTATTGTGTGCATTGCGTTGATAATCAGTGTTATGGTGTTGTTTGATAACAACCTTGATAATTCTGCTGGAATCAACAGATATTGCTAAAAGTAGCGACCGAATCAAACAACTGTATCTATTCTTGTGTAATTCTTACGTAAAAGATTTGGTTGGTGGCGTTTATTGTGTATATTTGCAGTGTAAAATTTACACAAGATATAGACGCAATGTAAAAATGGAGCAAGAAATGTACAGTTACAAATATCCACATCCATCGGTAGCAACCGACTGTGTAATCTTTGGTTTTGATGGAATGAAATTAAAAGTATTGCTCATAGAACGAGGAGCAGAACCATACAAAGGGAAGTGGGCTTTTCCTGGTGGCTTTATGAAAATGGATGAATCTGCGGAGCAGGGGGCATTACGAGAACTAAAAGAAGAAACCAATCTGTCGCCTTATTATATAGAGCAATTTCATTGTTTCACTGATCCAAATCGTGATCCTCGTGAACGTGTCATCTCTATTGCCTTTTTCGCTCTTGTGAAGATTGCAGAAGTAAAAGGTGGCGATGATGCAGCCAAAGCGGAATGGTTCAGTATGGACGAAATACCACAACTGGCTTTTGATCATGACCTCATTCTTCGTATGGCATTAGATAAATTGCGTGAACGCATTCACTTCCAACCAATCGGTTTTGAATTATTGCCTAATAAATTCACATTAAAAGAACTCCAAATGCTATATGAGGCAATTTTAGGTGTAAACTTTGACCGACGCAACTTTGCCAAGAAAATGCTTTACCTCGACATTCTCACTCAATTAGAGGAAACTGTCTGGCCTACTCCTAAACGTAAAGCATATCTATTTAGTTTTAATCGTGAGAAATACGATGAGCTAAAACAGAAAGGCTTTAAGTTAGAATTTTAACACTATGGCTACGTTAAGAGGTTATAAATGCACAAAGTGCGGATATGTAGTTATGGCAGACGCAAGCGTCTACGAAGCTTTTATGTTTGTGACTAATTACTACTTCTTCTGTTCACATTGCAATGATATAGTAAAGGTGCCATTGCAAGAACAATATCCAATTTGCCCAAAATGTGGGCGAATGGATGGGCTTCGCACATGGAATTCTGTAGAAGGGCATTGTCCAAAATGTGGCAAATCAAAATTGAGTGAAAAAGGAAAACTAATAATGGCAGACTAATAACCATTAAATGTAAAGACTATGAAACTTAGAGATTTTTCGGCAACTCCCAATAAAATCACAGAGTTGTCATGTTGCGAAGTTTTTGTGTTTGGTAGCAACCTTAAAGGCTATCATAGTGGTGGCGCAGCACGTGTGGCCATGGAAAAATTTGGCGCAGAATGGGGTGTTGGCGTTGGTCCTACAGGTCAATGTTATGCAATCCCCACTATGCAAGGTGATGTAGAAACTATTGAACCTTACGTAAATAGGTTTCTCGAATACGCCAAGACACATCAGAATAACAGATTTTTGGTTACACGCATAGGCTGTGGCATTGCAGGATTTGATGATATGTATATTGCACCGCTGTTTGAGGAAGCTGTGAACATTCCGAATATTGCACTACCCAAAATATGGTGGGATATTATAGGCAAAGAATGTGGCGTATGGCGTACAAGTCCATCATATTCAAATTTTCCAAAGGTATGGACACTAAAAACTCTAAAAAAGTACACAACTCTACATAAATATGAGATTGGAGCTGGTGTCAAGACTTTCTTACCCGACCTGAAAGTTCGTTATATAAAGGGACGTGGCGAGTTCGGCTATGCCAAGTTTGGCGATTTCTTCTTTGATAGAAACCAAATGTATGTATGGGAAACGGACGACAAATACGCCGAGGAGCATAACGATGCAGTTGTTAGGGAAGTTTTCCATGACGAATGTAAAGGCAGAGGATATGTATGTCAAAGGATATATGCTGGTGTGCAAACCAATTTTCGAGACATCAACGGTGAGATAATATACACAGGTGATGTCATTAAAGTACAAGAGAAGAATGATAACACACCACAATATCTGGCTTTAGGAGCCATGGGTGATGCTGATGGGAGTGGATTCTATGGCTTCATCCTCGATAATAATAGTTGGCTATTGACCGATTGCCTCAGAGAACAGGCCAGTATTACGCGAATAGGTACCGTCTATTATCAAATTGGCAAAAATGAATTGGCGAGAGATGTTAATGAGCGTGTTATGGACTTCAATCTCGCAATAGAATCAGCAGAAGATCATGCGGTAAGAGTGCTTATGACAAAATATACCCCGAACTTTGATCAGGAAAGATGGAAATACCAGGGATTGGAGATATTGGGCGTAGAAGAATTTGACTGGAGGTAACAAACGATTAACACTATAATAAACAACTAATGACATGGCAAATAATCATGGACAAAACGCACGACTTGGAGCTATTGGAGAAAGCTACGTGCAGATGAGACTCATGCAGCAAGGCTGGGACGCATTTAATGCTAATAGCACATACAACAATTACAAATCGGTGGACATTATATGTCTAAGACCCGAAGATGCAAAGATGTGGAAGCCACGTACTGCATTGATTCAGGTAAAAACGACAAAGGGAAAATCATTCCCTTTGGGATTTACAATAGACCAATGTTTAGACCTGGATTTTCTTAAGGAACGTGTTATCGGCCCGTGGGTTTTTATCGCCGTAGATTCGGAGAATGACACGTCTACATTCAGATGTTATGTACTCACTCGTAATCAAGTGATAGAACTTGCTTACAAAGCTCATGATTGGTACAAGAACATGTGGAAGAGAGATAAAGACATAAAGGGTACTTCGGTAGCAGCCTTAAACGAAGTGTGGCTGTATGGCGAAATAAAGAAGTGTGAAGGCACGACACCCCAACATCCTGCGTTTGTAAATCCACTGAAAGGAGCACAAACAAAAGAAGCATGGGAAAACATCTGGACTGAGTAATAACAAAAAAAATCGAACTATACATGCGAACGCGCTCAAGCTTCAAACGCAACCTCTAATGGGGGCAACGCGTCCCGCGGAAAAATGCAATGCTCAAACACTAAATAAAGGCTCTCAGACTGTGCTAATTATACTCATGTCTGTGAGCCTTTGCTTTAATTTTCACGGACGCGTTGTTCCCATTAGTACTTGTGTTTTTTGCAGCGCGTCTCAGGCAACTTAAAATTGAATACGGCCGAAAGTGAAGAGTGCAGGCAAATTGTACAAAAACTTGATAGTGCATTTTACAGCAGAACGTCAATGCTATATTAACGCGTTAGCAAACTTATCTGTTAACCCGTTAACTTGTCAATCTGTTTGCTAATTCCGTCAACTGCGTTAAAGTGTCTGGCAGATGCGTTTAGAAGTTTGAATAAGCCCCATCTTGAACAATTCGTTGGCTTTTGGCAGATTTTTCACGAAAAATAAATACCTTTGCGGGCAAAGGGCGCATGTGCGCCTTGCAAGTAGTTTTCAGCATCTAACAATAACCCTATACAATTCAATGAAAAAGAAATCCTTATTTATAGGTATGGCCGCCCTCATCTTCCCCTCGACGATGATGGCGCAATACACCATCTATCCTGTGCCGCATGAGCAAACTGCTGGAACAGGCAAGGTGAGTTTTCCAACGGAGGTGACAGTGTCGTGCGACAAGGGCATTGACCAGTCTACCAAGAATCGCTTGACAAACATTCTGTCAGCACATGGCATAACAGCCACATTCCTGGACGATGTTTCGTCCGTTGCGGCCAACATCTATCTGGGTGTGAATGGCACCAATGGTCGAGGCAATGCGGTGGCAGCCGAACTCGGTCTGTCACTCGACGTGCTGAGCAAGGAAGGCAAGTTTGACCGTCACATTGTGTCGCTCACCGATGGTGGGCAGGGTACTGCGCGCTTGCTGGTGTTGGGCGAGAACACCGATGCCACCTTCTGCGGACTGGCTTCGCTCGAGCAGATGCTCGACAATGGCATTGCAGACCTCGAGACTGTGACCATCAACGACTATGCCGACTTGAAGGAGCGCGGCATTATTGAGGGCTTTTATGGCAAACCTTACTCAAGCAGTGTGCGCAAGGACTTGTTGCGCTTCATGATGCGCTACAAAATGAACTGTTATGTGTACGGTCCCAAGAGCGACCCTTACCACTCAGGCAAGTGGGGGGAACCATATCCTACCGAACTGACAGAGAGCCAAAAGGCCTCAGGGTTTGTCTGCCAACAGGATTTGAAGGACTTTACGAGTGTGGCTGCCGATACCAAGGTAAGCGTGGTGTGGGCTATTCACCCGGGTAACGCCATCATGTACAGTGCCACGGTGGTGGATGACGTAATGAAGAAGTTTGGCAGTATGTACGACCTCGGTTTCCGTCAGTTTGCCATCTTTGCCGATGATGTGAATGTCCCTGGTGATGAGGCCACAATGAAGAAGACGGCCGACAATGTGGGTGCTATACAGCATGCCATTGAGGATAAATGGAATATTGCGGGCGCCGATCCGGCAGATACGGTGAAGGCCCTGCGCTTTACACCGCAAATATATTGCCGCGCTTTTGCTGGCCCCGATTCTCAGTTTAACAGCTTCTTCCAGGCAATGAGCAGTTTGCCCGTCAATGTGACGGTTTATTATACCGGTGGCGGTGTGTGGTCGGTGCCCAATAATAACGACCTCAACACGCTGCAGGCACAGTTTGGCCGCCAGGCCATCTGGTGGTGGAACTACCCCTGCAACGACAATGGCACAGGCCCCAGCGAGATATACCCCCTGGACATGAAGAGCAACTTTGTGGACATGCCCAACGTGGGCGGTGGCAGCATTGCCAGCGAACTGACCGCCAGCAACCAGGGTATATTGTGCAACCCGATGGAGCAGGGTGATGCCTCGAAAACGGCCATATTCTCGGCTGGCGACTACTGCTGGAACAACAAGGGCTTTGACAACATGAAGTCGTGGGAGGCTTCGTTCAAAGGTGTACTGCCCGGCAATGAGTCGGCACAAAAGGCATACCGTTTCCTCGCCCCCTACTTGAGCAAGAACGACCCCGAATCACTCAACACGCTCATCAGCGACTACAAGAAGAGTGGCGATGCCACAGCACTCAACGCCTTGATGGACGAGATTGTGAGCAACTGCGAGGTGATGTTGGCACTCGAAACCGCCGGTACCGAGAGCGAGCAACTGCTGCTTACCGACATCAAACCATGGGTGGTGCGTCTGCGCGACATGGCTATCACAACAAAGACCTTCCTGACTTGCAACAGCATGAGCAATGCAGAGGAAGCATGGTCAACCTATATGGGGACAAGCAAAAAGGCTGCTGCTCTGTCAACCGACGCGGCTTATATGACCAAGCACATGAGTGGCTTTGGCTCAGATGGCATCAGCACGTCCGAGCGTCTGACGCATGCGTCATATCGCTATCTTACCCCCTTCGTAACTGGCTACCTCAATGCCCACGCCGTAGACAATTTCTTTGCAAAAGGCAACAGCGTCAGCGTGTTTACTAACAATGCTGCAAATGCCGACAAGGCTTCGGTGCGTGGCGGTAGCAGCAATTTGTATATCATGTCAACCTCTGCCCTCGAAATGGCAGATGGCGAATATGTGGGCATAGCATTGGCCAACCCCACGCGTTTGACAGCCATCAACTTCAAGAGCACGTTAGCTGATACTTATGAGGTGCTTTACAGCCTCGACGGCAAGGTGTGGAACAAGGTTGAAGCCGATGGCGCCGCCCCCGAGGGTTATGTGCATTATGTAGTGTTGGTGAACAAGAGCGGTGAAAAACAGACGCAGCGTTTCAGAGCCAATGTGTTCAGTATCGACCTTGCTACAAGCGCCGAGGTGGCCGGAGCGTCAGCCCCCGCTACCAACTATTGGCAAGATCACAATGCAACCTACCTCTACGACGGCAACTATAGCACCTATACTTGCTTGAACCGGGAACAGCAGGTGAACGATGTGTACCAGATAAATCTGAAAAAGGCTGTAAACATTGAGAATGTGCGCATCTGTATGGGTACAACCAATGGTGATAATGCCAAGAAAGCATTGGTTCAAATTTCAGAGGATAACAGCAAGTGGACATCGCTTAATGTAGCAGGTACCAAGAGTGTGGAGTACGGTATCGACCTGCCACAGAACAAGGTGGTTGCTACGGCAGATGGCGCAGACGTGATTGCTACAGACTTTATTCCGACTGATGCCAGTGGTAAGTTCAAACCGACTAAGGCCCGTTATGTGCGTTTCAAACTGACTGAAGTTCCAGACGGTAAAAAGTGGTTGCGCCTGAGTGAAATTGAGGTGAATGGCAAGCCTGCCAACGAACTTACGGCCATGCAGGACGAAAGTGGTATAAAAATTGGCAATGCCACTGATGGTGATGCTTCAACCTCGACAAGTGTCTATACACTGACTACTGCCTCAGGTGGCGAGTTTGTGTACAACTTGTTGAATGCTGCATACGTAAAAGCGGTAACTTTCTTCTGCACGCCCGAAACGGTTGACGGTCTCAAGTTTGCTGTGACAAACGACGGTACTACCTGGGACGACCTCGCTGCCGAGAGCAACAATGGTGTGGTGAAGGTCAGTCTCGGCGAGGACCAACGTGCTGCCAAGGCTATTAAGATTGTGTGGACTGGCAAGACGGTGCCCGCCATACACGAGGTGGCTGAAACAGCTGTTGATACGGACACGCCTCCTGTGGTTGACGGCATTGAGCAAGTGACAGCCGGCACCACAACGGGTGCTCCCATCATGACATTGGCCAATGGCATCGTCACGGCGCAATCAGCTCTTGGTCTGGCCAAGGCTGAGGCTTTCACAGCCGATGGCCGTTGTATCTTCAGCCAGTCATTGGGTGGTGTTAAGCAAGCTGTTATACCCGTAGCGGCTGGCGGTCAGCAAATGGTCATTGTAAAGGTGACCTTGGTTGACGGTACAGCCGAAACTGTCAAGGCTATTATTAAGTAAGTTCATGCGTAAGGGCGTTGACAGATACAGATATATTTGCCTGTAGTCTGTTGTAGCCTTTTCCTGCCAACTTATAATTCAGTCGGTGTTCGTCTACAACAAACGCTGATTGGTCTATTAAACTCCGAGGTAGTTGTCTATCTCGGAGTTTTTTGCCAATTTTGCAACTGAAATAATAAACTAAACCGTGGCGGAATTTAGGGGGCAACTCGTCAACCCGTTAACTCATAAACCTGTTAACTCGTTACCCCGTTACCCCGTTACCCCGTTACCCCGTCAACTAATTCAGCTAACGCGTAAATAAACATCATTATCGCAATGAAGAAGTCATATATTTCATTGGCCGTTTTGGCCGGCTCGATGATGCTTGCCACAAGTTGTGGCACAACAGCAGGCATCACTAATAGCAACAGCTCGTCAAGTTCAAACACCACATCGTCTGCCATTGAAGCGGGCGCCTCGCTCCTTGGCAATTTGCTCAGCGGTGTGTTGGGTGGTTCAACACTTTCGGAGGAATCCATTGTAGGCACATGGAACTACACGGGTGCCGACTGTGTGTTTGAAAGCGAAAATCTCCTGGCTAAGGCTGGTGGCGCAGTGGCTGCCAGCAAGGTAGAGAGCGAAATAAATGACAATCTGGCCAAAGTGGGTATAAAGAAGGGCGCGTGCTCTTTTACCTTTAACAAGGATAACACCTATACTGCCAACTTGGGCGGACGTACCATTCAAGGCAACTATATACTTGATGCTAAGAACAAGAAAATCAAGATGACTTATCTTGGTGGTTTGGCTTCGATGACACCGCACGTAGCCATGAATAATGGCAAATTGAGTTTGCTCATTGAGAGCAGCAAGATGCTGACACTCATAAAGGGTGTTTCGGCTTTGAGCAAAAGCACTACGGCCAGCACTATTTCGACGGTGTTGAGCCAGTACAATGGTATGTACATTGGCATGCAGTTGAGCAAGTAAGTAATGCCCTCTGAGGAACAGACCAGATAACTGTTCCTTGCATCGGTTAATACAAGTCATGCGAGCGCGGACCCTTTAGTCTGCGCTCGCATTCTTTCATGCAAACGGACTCAAGCCCCAAACGCTACAACTAAACGCTACAACTAAACGCTACAACTAAACGCTACAACTAAACGCTACAACTAAACGCTACAACTAAACGCTACAACTAAACGCTAGCTCTAATGGGGGCGACGCGTCTCGCGTCGGGATCGAGAAAGGGGAGGAAAATACGGACTCTACTAAATAATATAGGCTGTCCGGTAAAGCCATTCTGATATTATAGCACACGGATCACACCGATTGCACGGATTTTTTTCGCTCGTGCAACGTGCTTTAGCACCACGGAGATGACGGATTTGACGGATTTTGTGAGCATTGCATGCTCACTTCGCTATTTGCCCGTAATGTACCCGTGGCGAAATACGTTAGCACAGATTATGGAGTAAGGTACCTATACGCAGCAACGAGCAAATAGCTAAGTGAGCATGCAATGCTCAACAAAATCCGTCAAATCCGTCATCTCCGTGTAAGGGGGATAAAACGAAACGTATAAAAGTGGAGTGATAGAGAAATCGGGGAAAGCGTTGATTTACAAAGGGTTTGAGGATAATGAACGAAATGAGAGGGAAAAACGAAACGTTACATTCGCTTTACATTTGCTTTACGTTTGGGCTCGATTTGAACGGTGTTTGAAGTGTATTGCTTTACATCGGGGCTGAGAATGTTATGTTTTGGGCTGTCCTGACGGCTGTATGGGGCATTTCGTGGGCTTCTGGGCGCGTATGGCTGCTCATGTGGGTGGCTTTATCGTCTGGACATGGAAATGGGCGCTGGTGGGGCTTTAAACGGCTTGTTTGAGTGGTGATTGAATGAGAGAGGGTGTGGTTGCGGCCATGCCTTTTATTTTGCTTGTTTTTTTGCTTTTTATAATTGTAAATTCTTCCAAATAGTTATTATTTGGTATATTTGCAAGCGAAAACGAATATTTTGAGAAACAGAAAGGAACAGTTATGACAAAGGTTATACACGTGCATTTGATACATGGGCGGAAGAACTACTACTTCGGCTCAATATCGGCGATTTATACGGTTTTGACAGAGGAGGAGGTGGGTATAAAGAAAAGCTCGCTGCTACACGCCGGACTGGCTGACGGAGGTGTTATACTCAATAAAAAGGCTATGATCCGGCAGGGAGAGCTGATAAGAGGACCCAGGACGGAAAAAGAGAAGGAATAAGGATGGCTTAAACGGCTAAAACGCTGATATAACGGCATTTGAACGGCTTGAACACTGATTTGAACAGTGGTCAAGCCGTTTTTGCGTTCTGACTGCTCCTGAGAGGGGCGAAAAATGGCGTTTTTCGGGTTTGGGGTGACACTTGGGGTGACGTTTGGTGTGACAAGGAAAAACGAAATGTTCTACTTGGTGTGACATTTGGAGTGACAGTTTTAACATTGAAAACGGGTGATTGACCCCCTATATAACTCCGAATAAATTGTGATTGATGTCATTTTCGGGCGTTTAGGGGATGGGGATAATCCCACGTTTTGACATGTTATAAACCTTTGCGGAATGTCGGGAACGCCCTGTTTATCGGGGTTTTGGCTGCTTTGCTACCCTATTATACCTATGTATGTGCGTGCGCGACACGGTTTGCGGTGTGGAGCGTGTGCGTGATGCGTGTGACGTGAGTATCAGACGAGGCGGACGAGTCCTACGATGATGCTCAGGCTGCGTATGTCGTCGCGTGGGAGGAGAAAAGGGTGATGAACACTGCTGTTTTCCGACACGCATAGAATGCTGTCGGCATGATCTACGCTTTCCTGCACGCGTTTGACGAGTACCCCCTGGCTCGTTTCGAGGACATAGACGGTACCCCATTGGAAGAAGCGGATGTCTGTGATTTTGCGACAAGCGAGGAGATCACCACTATAATAGAGCGGCACCATGGAGTCGCCAGACACCCGGATAAGGAAGTTTGCCCCTTTGTTCTCGAACTCCGGTATGACATAGCGCTCGCAGTCCTCCAGACGTACCCCACCGCCACTTTCGGCAGGAAAACCGGCGACTGCATCGAGCGGTATGAGTGGTATGCCCTCGCTGCTGCCATGGGGAACCTGGCGGGCTATCTCAACAGTGTGCTTAGAGGTCGGCGCATTATTATTTTCTGTTTCCTGAAGCATTGCTCCCTCACCAGTGAGCAGCCATGAGGGATCAACATATCTACACTTTGCGTATATGAGTTCAGCATCAAACGTATTACGAGCAATCCATGCACTTATTGTTTGGGCAGATACGCCCAAAAGCTTTGCAAATTGGGCTTTATTGCCTTTTGTATAATGCCTTATCAGCCCCTCTAACATCTTTGTTTTATCCATAATCTGTATATAAATCTACACTTTGTGGATAAAAATATCCCCAAAAGTTTTGTTGGTATCTACATTTTGTTTATCTTTGCAGCGTGTTTAAGAATAAACGCGCGGCCAAAGATAGTGAAAAAGGCCGAGAATTACAAATTTTAGCAATTAAAATAAGGAGTATGTTTATATTGAATTTATTACAAAATGGTCACGACTGGGAAAAAGTGAACCAAGTCGGAAAGAAAAACCGTAGGGGGATCTACGATGAATTTAGGTGTAAGCACTGTGGGCTTAGAGGCAAAAGTTATACGCTCGGTTTGTTGGAGATAGCTGAGCGCGACAGGAAGAAAGCGGCTATGTGTAAAGGGGCTCGAAAGTGTGCTAAAAGTTATGTGAAGGTGATTCGATGCGATGCTTGTGGTAAAGCTTTCGCGAATTTGACCCCTGGTAGTATTCACAAGGTTGTTCCATCCCCAAACGGTAAAGATAATAGCCGGGGTGAATGGGTCATGGGTGTAGGAGAACCAGTATTGTTGTTGTTCGGCGAATTTAGCTATACGGATGAGATAGCCGAGGGTAAGAAGATTGAAGGATAACAAATGGAAGCCCCAGAGGCTGCACTGGATAGTCAGCCGCCGCACTGGATAGTCGGCAGGGTCGGCCTCGGATGACGGCGGGAAAGACCGCAGGAGTGGCAGGTTTGCCATGCGCTGGATAGCCATGTGGGGTTCGACTCCCCTACACTCCACGAACAAAAGTAATAACGAACTAAAAACAGCGGACAATGAAAAGAGTGATAACAGTAACCCGCTCCCAGCGGGAATTTTTGGCAAAGGCCTTCGGCGTGACGAAGGAGATGGTGAGCTACGCATTGAACTTTCACCCGGTGAAGGGTCAGAGCGACCTGGCAAAGAAGATACGCTGCCTTGCCGTTCAGCGTGGCGGTTTTGAGCTTGTTACGGCTCCTGCGAGCGAGGTGGTGCATGACGCGGACAACATGATGCGCCAGCACTTCGAGAACGGCTGGATGTGGGAAGGCGACAAGAACACGGGCGTACTGGAGTTGAAGGACGAGAAAGGCGACGTGGTGGAACGCATCGAGCACGCCTGGTTTACAGACATCAAGACCGTGCAGGAGAAGGTGGAAGCCATGTGCTGCGCCACTATGTAAGGAGAGAACCGCAAGAAGGAAAACAAAGACAAAAGGAAATGGAGTACTACAACAAGATATTGTGCGTGACGTTTGCCGAGCTGACCGGTGGTGTTGAGCCGGTGATGAAGGCGAGCACCTTGCGTCAAAACGTATGCAGGAGCAACATTGCTTGTGCGAGGCGTGGCGGCGGCGAGGGGACTCAGGCACTGTATGTGTGGAGCAGTATTCCGGAGAAGTACAGACGGCGGTTTGTGGCGACATACGGCGACCCAGAAGAAAAGATGCGAGAGGCTATGACGAAGGCAAGCATAAAGATAGATGCGAAGGCGCGTGAGTATTACGAAGCCTACACCTATATGGACAAGGACGGGCAAGAGCGTCACCTGACGGAGAAGATGATAGAGGAATATACCATCAACGCCTCGGTGCTTGGCGAGCTGGAGAAGATGGTGGCAAGACGCCAGGCCATCCGCAGCAGTCTGAACGCTCCGATGTCGGGTGCGTGGGACTTGATACTTGACAGTTCGGAACGTATGCGCGAGAGCTACGGCCACACGCTCCCGGGCACATTGGCGCGACTGAAGACGCGACTGAAGGCTTGGAAGGCCGATGGCTACCAGAGCGTGGTGAGCGGCAAGCTGGGCAACTCTTCGGCACTGAAGATAACCGGTGACTTTCTGAAACTGATTGTGGCTTTGAAGCGTAGCAAGGTTCCTGTGTACACCGACGCGCAGCTGTTTGAGAAGGCAAACGAGATAGCCGAGGAAAGAGGCTGGAAGCCGATAAGAAGCCTAAGCGGTATGAAGAAATGGCTGAACAGCCCGTCGGTTGAGCCTTTATGGTATGACGCCGTATATGGCGAGCAGGCAGCCCGTCAGCGTTACGGCAGAAAGCACAAGACGGCACTTCCGACCCGCAGGGACACGCTATGGTATGGTGACGGCACGAAGCTGAACCTTTACTATAGGGACGAACAGGGCAAGGTGCGGACGACCCAGGTGTATGAAGTGATCGACGCAATGAGCGAGGTGCTTCTGGGCTACTGCATCAGCGACACAGAGGACTATGAGGCTCAATATCACGCCTACCGCATGGCAATCCAGAAGAGCGGACACAAGCCTTATGAGATTGTTTATGACAACCAGGGCGGCCACAAGAAGCTGGACTCGGACGGCTTTATCGGGAAGATCTGCCGCGTACACAGACCGACACAGCCCTACAACGGCGAGTCGAAGACGATAGAGAGCGTGTTCGGACGGTTTCAGGCTCAGGTGCTGCACAAGGACTGGCGCTTCACGGGTCAGAACGTGACGGCGAAGAAGGCGTCGAGCAGGCCGAACGTGGAGTTTATCGAAGCCAACAAGGACAGTCTGTACACTCTGGAAGAGCTGAAAGATGCTTATGCCGCAGCCCGTAAGGAATGGAACGAGGGTGTGCACCCTGCGACGGGCGAGCGCAGGATAGACATGTATGAGAAGAGCGTGAACGAGGAGACCCAGGAAGTGACGCTGCACGACATGGTGGACATGTTCTGGGTGTTTACGAAACGCATGGCGACGTTCACGGACCAGGGTCTGCAGGTGACGATCAAAGGCGAGAAGCGCCAGTACGAAGTGTGCTCTTCGCCTGGCGTACCCGACCACGAGTGGCGAAGGAAGCACACCTACGAGCGTTTCATCGTGGCTTACGACCCTTACGACTTTGCAAGCATCAGACTCTATACAAAAGGCACAGACGGCTCGCTGCGCTTTGAGCGGACGGCAGAACCCTACATACTGATACACCGCGCCCTGCAAGACCAGCAGGGGACGGACGATGCGAAGTTCATCCGCCAGGAGCAGGAAGCCAACCTTCAGGACCGCATAGAGCGGACGGTGGCCGGCCGGACGATAGCCGCCGAGCATGGCACGGACGCGGAGCAGCAGGGTCTGCACAGTCCGAAGCTGAAGGGCACGACGGCAGCCGTGCAGCGGCAGATAGACCACCGCATGGAGCGTTACTCGCAGCCTCCTGAGCAGTACCAGCTGGGAAGACACACGAAATCGCTGAGCCTTGACGACTGGCTGGACGTGATGGAGGGCGGTGATGATGGCGACACGCCAAGAATACCGCTTCCGATGGAGAAGAAGATTGCATCAAAACTGTAGAATCAATAAAAACAAACGATATGAACGAGAAACAGAAAGAACAGATACGCGAGGCCCTGCGCCTCTATGTGATGAAATATCCGAGCCAAAACAAGGCAGCAGCCAGTCTGGACGGTACGAGTGCGGGCACGGTAAGCTCGGTGCTGAGCGGCAAGTGGGAGAACATCAGCGACGACATGTGGAGAAAGATAGCCTCGCAGGTGGGAACCGCCACCCCTGGTGCCTGGCAGATGGTGGAGACCACGGCAGCAAAGGAGATGGCCTATGCGATGACTGACGCCCAGGAATGGAAGAACGTGACCTGGGTGGTGGGCGAAGCCGGATGCGGCAAGACCACGGCAGCGCGGCTTTACGAGCGTGAGCACAGCGGTGCCTACTACGTTCTGTGCTCGGAAGACATGAAGCGCAGCGACTTTATCCGCGACATTGCGAAGAAGATAGGCTTGAGGACTGACGGCATGACGATAAGAGACATGCTTGACGCGATCATCGGCGCGCTGATACAGACGGAGAACCCGGTGCTGCTGTTCGATGAAGCTGACAAGCTGACGGAAAGGGTGTTCCACTACTTCATAGACCTGTATAACAGGCTTGAGGACAAATGCGGCATCGTGTTCTTCTCGACCTCTTATATCAAGCGCAGGATGAAGATGGGACTGCGTTATGACAAGAAAGGCTATAACGAGATACACTCCAGGATAGGACGCAAGTTCTTCGAGCTGGAGCAGACAAGTCCGAACGACGTTTATGCGATCTGCGTGGCTAACGGACTGACCGACCGCAAGAAGATAGCTGAGGTGGTGAAGGACGCCGAGCAGTATGACTTCGACCTGCGGAGGGTGAAGAAAGGTGTACACAGAGTGAAGCAGATGGACGCTTGAACGGTGTTCAAATAACATTCAAACGATATGAAAAGAGCGATAAGCGTGAGCGAGCTGCTTGCGATGAAGAAGCAGACCTACAAGCTGAGCGACGAGTGGCGCGAGGCTTTCGGCGAGCCTGAGCGGAACGGAGTGTGGTTCGTGTGGGGTCGAAGCGGAAGCGGCAAGACGAGTTTCGTGCTGAAGCTGTGCAAGGAGCTATGCCGATTCGGGCGAGTGGCTTATGACAGTCTGGAGGAAGGTTCGAGCCTGACGATGAAGAACGCCTTTATACGAGCCGGGATGCAGGACGTGGCGCGCCGAATGGTGCTGCTGGATGCCGAGAGCATGGAGGACCTTGACAAGCGGCTGTCGAAAAGGAAAAGCCCCGACACGGTGGTGATAGACTCCTACCAGTATACGGGCATGAGCTTTGAGGACTATCTGGCCTTCAAGTCCCGGCATCCGAACAAACTACTCGTCATCATCAGCCAAGCCGAGGGCACACGCCCGAAGGGGCGTACAGCGGTGAGCGTGATGTTTGATGCCTCGCTGAAGATATGGGTGGAGGGATATAGAGCCATATCGAAGGGGCGATATTTCGGGGACAAGGGCTACTACACCATCTGGGCGGAGCGAGCTGAAGAATATTGGGCTAAGGATTAGCCCGATTTTCGGCGGCACTCGGCAAAACCAAACGAGTTTGGCTTTGCACTCGCTTGCACGAAAATTGGACCAATAACGACAAGAAGCAATGAGTAAGGACATGAACGACTACCGGCAGGGTGACACGATATACATCCTGCTGAAGAAAAGCCAGGCGGAGAGCGTGATGGACGAATGGCTGGAGGGTAACTGGCAATGTGACCTGACGGCACACCGCAGCCAGAAGAACAAAGGGTGTGTGGTGCTGGAAACTACCGACCTGATGTTTGCGGCACGGATTATCCAGTGGCACACTTATGAGAGAGTAACATATAAACGCGAGAAACAATGAGCAGTAAGCATCGAATGATATGGCTGACGCCACCAGTTTACGGCAGCAAGGAAGAACGTATCGAGAGCCGAGGATATACTTGCGAATACTGTCATGGTCAGGGCGGTTTTTTAGGCGACCGGAGCAGCCCGAACGACAGCGAATGGAAAATCTGCCCCGTGTGTGAGGGCAGCGGCAAGATGGACGCCGAAGTGACTATAAAGTGGAAACCCAACAAACGAGAAAATGACAAACAAAGAACCCATAAATATTGACACAATGAAAGTTTTAGACGAGTTGAAAGCGTGGCTGAACGCAGAGCGCAAGGCCCGCAACGAGAAAAAGGCTGCGAAGAAAGCAGCAGCCTTGGTTAGAGAGAGCGAAGCGATAGTTCAGGCTCGCGAGTTTAGCGGTGAGGTGTATGTGTGTTTCAACAACGTGCCTATACTGCCAGCCGACGGGCTGACCTGGGACGTGCCGACGACACTTGCCGTGGCGAGAGAGGCGTGGCTGAAATGGAAAGAAAAGGAGGCGGAGCATGAACCACGTCGATAACTACGGGAAGTTCTACAAGCTGCTGAAGCTGCTTCCCGGCGCAGACAAGGAGACCTTGGTGCGGCAGTTTACCAACGAGAGAACAGAGCACCTGCGGCAGATGACCCAGACAGAGTATGAGCTGATGTGCAAGGAAATGGAACGTGTGGCGGGCTACGACGAACGTCGTGCCGCTCTGCTGAAGGCGAAGCGCAAGGCGCGTAGTGGCGTGCTACACCAGATGCAGCTGTGGGGTGTGAACACGGCAGACTGGAAAGCCGTGGACCGCTTCTGCGAGGACAAACGGATAGCGGGCAAGGCTTTCCGCTTCCTAAACAGCGAGGAACTGGCAACCCTGAACACTAAACTACGTGCCATGAACCGCAAGAAGAAAGAAAACGAGTAATGAACCCATAAAAAGAAAAGACAATGGAAACAAAGAACGAGACAGTGGACCCCTTGAAGGGTATGACAAAGGAGCAGCGTGCCGAGCTGTTAGCACGGCTGCAGACCGAGGCCAAGAACGACCGCATGGCGAAGCGCGAGAGCTACGAGGCACTGCGTGGGCAGTTTATGCATGACGTGCTGGGCAGAGTGGAGAACTTGGAGAGTGAGGTTTCGGGCTTCAAGAAATGGCTTGACGACGAGGTGACGGCTTTCACGAAACTCATGCGCGAGTATGGCGCTGTGAAGAACGAGAGCCAGCAGAGCTACACGATCACTGACGGGGACTTCAAGCTTGAGGTGAAGTTTAACAAGGTGAAGGGTTTTGACGAGCGTGCAGACCTTGCGGCCGAGCGTCTTGTGGACTACCTGAAGCGCTACATGGAGGCGAGCGAGAAGGGTGTGGAGGACCCGATGTACCAGATGGCGATGACGCTTCTGGAACGCAACAAGACGGGCGACCTGGACTACAAGAGCATCTCGAAGCTTTATGAGCTGGAGGACCGCTTTGACGAGGAGTATGCAGAAATCATGCGTCTGTTCAAGGAAGCCAATGTGGTTCAGACCACGGCGACGAACTACTACTTCTCTAAGCGCAATCCGGAGAACGGCGTGTGGAGCCGCATAGAGCCGAGCTTCTGCAGGTTGTGATGATGTGCTGGGCCTTTTTGAGCCTTTCTGAGCCTTTGGAGGGCGCAAGATGAATAAAGCCACCTAAATATGAGCGATTTAGGTGGCTTTTTGCTTGCGGTTTAAGGGGAAAAGTTTATTTTTGCAGACTATGAAAAAAGGAAGGAATAAAGAGCTGATAAAGCTGAGGGACGAGGCTCTGTACCGCCGTTACTATTACTGGACGGAGGTGCAGCGCCTACGTTTTGATGATGCCCTGAAGCTTCTTTCAGAACGTGAGTTCTTTATTTCGGAAGAGCGCATCATGAGCATCATCAGACGTAAGTGCAGGGAGGGCGGTATGGTAAACGTGAAGCCACTGCCGAAGGTGAAGGTCCCTCGGCTTACCGCGAGCCAGCTGGAGCTATTCCCGACGCTGTGAGAGAAGAGCAGACTCGTCGTGGATGGTGAACGAAAAGATGTACTCATAGACCTTTATGCCACCGGGCATAGAATAGAAACGCGACTTGGTGCGTATCATCGGCGACATATATCCGAATGGGCGGAAACACTGCAATGCGGTGTAGAGGCTGTTTGCCATTTGCAAACGCTCTGCCACCTTTGACTCGGTTCCCGATCCGTAGTGCGTGTCGTCATAGCAATCGACGGCGAGACGTACAGAGAACTGCACCTGCCCCTTCTGGGCTCCCATGCCGACATTGGTCCAATCGGCTTCGAGATTGCCGATGAGGACGCACGGAAAGGTGACCGGGTAGGCATCTTCCTCAATGCCTGCCTCCAACTGACCACAGTCTTCGTCAACGAGTGAGAGACCGGTCATTTTGTTAGTGATGAGTTCGATAATGAGTTTGAACAATTCTTCCATAATGATTTTATTTTTCAGAGTTTAATATCTTGATAATTTCCTGTTTAGTGCGTTCGTGTATCATGTCCTGCAGCTCGCGGCTATCTCCGAGGAACTGTCGCTGTGGGATATGTACGGAGAGTTTCTTCTTTTTTGTGAGAGCGAGGGCACGCCACTTCTGTGCGCGTGGATTTGCAGCAGCCTCGTCGGTACGTTTCTTTTTGCTTTTCTTGGAGGCGTTGCGCTTGATGCCCGCCTCGCGATAGAACATGGCCCATGCGAAGCGTCGCATCTTAGGCGTGACAGAGGGGTGGAGTGTTCCTCCCCAGTTGTGTATGGGAGCATATAGCAGGTCGTTTGCCACCTTGACGCGATAGTCTGACGGCGTGTATTTTATGGACGCGAACAGATGGTTGCGTGAGGAAAGTAGCGGTCCATAGCGCGATGCTGCCGTCTTGCCTCCTGCGAGCTGCCTCCCGGTAGTTTGCCAATGGTGGACCCCACCATTGACAAAGGCACTGATGCGGAAACTGTTCTGGAAGAAGTCCTTTGCCATACGCCCTGCAATGACGGGGAGGCGCCTTCGCATAAGATGGTCGATTTGCTTACTATGCGATTTTAGTTGTTTTGAGAAATCCTTTAATTCCATACCATTGGGAATAAGACGTAAAACATGAGTGCTGCGATGATGCCGCCGAGAACGGTGCAGAGCCAGTCTGTCCAGTCCCAGAGGTTGCCATTTAGGCGGTCTTTGAGTTCGAGGCACGATGCAGCGACGGCTGCGGCATATATGGCAGCATAGAAAGAACCGGCAAGTGTGGCGACGATGAAGCCACCGATGAGATGCTTGTATCGGTTAGACGCTGCGAAAAAAGAGAAAAATTTGTTCATAACGCTTGTTTATTAAATTATTATTATTAACTTTGCGACAGCTTCGATGAGAAGTTAGCATGTGCTACGGCACGTTGCATCGCGGGGAGGTCTGCAAAGGCTTCCCCGTAGTTATTTTTAGTTGTAGTAGAATTTACGGTCTTTATAGAACAATCTGACATTGCCTTTTTCGTAAATCCAAACCTCGTTGACTTCCTGTCCTGGCAAATGTATTCTTGCCATGACCGCTTTTCGTATGAAGCGGTCGGAGCATCCCTTTGTATTATTGATAACAACACGTGAGGACTGCTGTAGTCCATGGGATAGCATGTGTCCGACTTTCTTTTTGTTCCACGGCTTGACAAAGCCCTCATACTCGTAGAATACGCCATCGACAGAGAAGTCGGGGCATTTGTTTTCGTATTTTGTACCAATGAGCGAACCATAAATTTGTTTGTATTCCTCGGACTTGCAGTGTAATCGCGGAGTCATACGAACCTCGTGTCCCATTTTTGCGAGCTGTAGGCAGATGCGCTTCATGTCCTTGTAGTCGGCTTTGTCCTTGTCGATGTCGGGATGCACATATAGTTTGCCCCCATTTTTGAAATTATGCTCCAACTTAAAACCGTCCGATGACATACGACTTATGCAGGCGTTGATGTACGGGCAGTTATAGCAGTCCTTTGCCCTATTGGTAAAGACGCTGCGCAGTGTGTCCTTGAATCCCGGCTTGTAGAAACTACATGAGGCGCATGATTTTGGGAAGTAGGGATGCGACTGTGCGAACACAGCCCCGTCAGTTCCTGGATTGGAATCGAGTCCGGGCTGCGGATTGCTTGCCTTGTCGGAAGAAGGCGTAGCGGTGCATGGTTCGTCGGTGGATGTAAGCGAGCACTTGCAGTTCCATCGGTCGCCCGGTCGGTGTTCGTTCCAGAACGGGTCGTTGATGGGTCGGACCGTGTTCCAAAAGAGCTGATGGTCGGCGCCCGGATTGGGCGATGTGGATGGCATCCATTTGAGGTTGGGCAGTACGTCTGCCTCCCGTAGGAACTGCTGCCAGTCGGCTGCCTGGTGTGCCCGAATAACCGCCGTGTCGTATTCGGTGCGCAGCCATGCCCCACACTGATGCGAGGCGATGGGCAGAACATCGTTTGCCCACTGATTGAGCGGCTTTAAATCGCCGTTTGAATCGGTGAGAAGTCTTGCCATATCAGATTGCATACGGTGGACCTTGAAGGCAGAGAAGACCTCGTTGGAATGGCGGAGCGCCTGACGGAAGTCGTCATCCAGGTCGGGCACATCGGCTGCAGCCATGCCCTGGGTTGTAGCCTCATTGAATCTGCGCAGGATGGCACGGAACAGTTCGGGCGAAAGGTCGGCGTGAGACTGAGTCTTGCCCCGACGGTAGATGTCGTGGAGAACCTGCGCGATGAAATCGTCTGAGAACTCCATGGACGCAGCCACATCATCGGCCTTGGCCTGGTAGAGATTGTTGACTACCACTCTAAATCCGCCCCGCCCTGCTGCGGGGCTTTTGCGAAAAAAGAGCGCAGCCAGTTTTTGAAAGACCTTTTTTGTTTTGGCGACGGTTGGGAGTTGTTTTTGTCGTCGCTGTTTTCGGGTTCGTCATCATCATCGGCAGGGAACTGCTGCTTGGCAATGGAGGCAAGCGCCTCCTTTTTTTGTTGCTGTTCGGCTTTCAGTTTGTCGTAATCGGCAGGTTTTTCGACACCGAACTCCTCATAGAGATAGTCGTCGGAGACAGGCAGCTGAAAGTTGGCGCGCAGCTGCGTGAGTATGTTCATCTTTGTGGAAGGGTCGATGTCCTTCTGCTCGGGGAAACAGAACTCTCCGCCAAAGGTATTGATGCCCATGCGCTGGAATATGTCCGTCATGTCATAATTGAGCACATCGAGGATGTATCGTCTGTCGGCCTGCGCCACTCGGTCCTCCACCTTCTTATGTACCGTGCCGAGCGCCTGCGTTCCGTTTTCTGAGGACTCGGTGGTGAGCGTGTTTCCGAGTATGAGCTTTGAAATCTCGTTGTTGCAGCGCTCGCAGAGTCTCTCATAGACATCTGCCGACCCCGTCTTGTTGCCCGCCTCAACGAGGTTTAGCGTGGTGTCCTTGCCATGCACGAAAACTGCGAGCGAGCCGGCATTGTATGCATCGTCGATGGCTCGCTGTCGTGAGTCTTCGTCATCGGTCTCGTAAGTGTACTCCTGAATGGGCATGCCAAAGACCTCGGAGAACTGTGACCAGTCGCCCGTGGTGTTGCGCTTGTATATGACCCATGGTGCAGCCTTGGCGAGGAGTCCGAGGTCAGATGGCGATCCGATGAAAAGCAGGTCGGGGTATTCGTCCCATGAGGTGCCGGTGATGTCGGTCTGGTGTCGCAGTATGAGTCGGCGCACAGGGTCGGCGTGCTTTCTTGGGATGAGGTCGTAATCGACCCATTCGCCCTGGCGATAGAACTGGCAGAGGGAAAAGCCCCACATCTTTGCATCTATAATGTCGGTGACGAGTCGTGAGAACCATGGTGACTTTATCTGCTCGTTGACAGAGTCGTCAGGCTTTCCGTCTCTCCAGAACTCGATATCGGAACAGAGCACGGCATTGCGTCGCTTCTCGATGACGCAGGAGAGGTGTGTGTCCATGAGTATGTCAGAGTAAAGGTCGTAGAGTTTGTATCGTCGCGAGAAATCGACATCCTCTGCCGCCCGGACAGCCGAAGTGAAGTCGGCGATGTCGATGCCGAAGCGCTTTGGCTGCGTGAGCACAATGACATTGGGGCGCTGCTGTCCCTGCTGCGGAATGTTTCCGCCAATGGTGATTTTGCCCTTTGGGGCTTTGCTATACTTTCGTTTTGTCATAATCAGAATTTTTAATTGTCAGTTACCAGTGATTGACCCGTTTGGGGTTGCTTTTCAAGCGGAATGGCGCATGTGCAGCACGCACCTCCTCGGGCAGTAGCGGTGCCCCCTGGATGGAGATGTCCTCTGCGGCGACCGCCTTCATCCACTCGACTGCCCGGTCGTAGCGGTCCTTGCGCAACTGTGAGAGTTTCTGCGGGTTGTGAATACAGAAGATGTGGTATACGGCGATGTCTATGACCATCATGAGTACGAGCTGGAGTCGATCGGCCCCAGTGGCCGCGAAGATACGGTCGCAGTCGTATCGTTTGGAGAGATAGCACCTCATTTCGGCGATGGCCCGATCCTCACAAATCTCGATGACCGATTCGTCGGCTCTGGTGAGCGCATCGAGAATCTCTCGGTGAATGGAGGCATCGTAGTCGGAAAGTTGTACGAATTGGCTCATATATACATTGTTTAGAATTTATAATCTTCGTTTGTTGCGTGTGCGTATGTCGGCACGCGAGCGTGTGACCGGTGGTTCGGCCCTGTGCTGAATCTCGTCGATGATGCGATTGCCGCCCTCTACGGCATCAGGACCGTCGGCCGGATAGCGTAGGGAGAGGGTGAAGAGCGTGAACTGGTCGAGGAGTTCCTTCATGTGGGGATTGTCGCGTTCCGCCTCGTTGAGTATGAGATTACCGGCACGGTTCATCGGTTCCAGATTGGCCTCGATGCGTGTTGCCTTGTCGGTTTTCTTCTCCTCGTCTCCTCGTATGTAGAGCTGTACGCCCTGCTCGCGTCGCACCTTGGCGACGAGCGGCTTAAATACCTGCTGAAAGAACGGGTCCTGAAGTTTGTTGTTCTCCATGTAGCAATAGACAGGAGCACGCCCTCCGACAAATGCGAGCAGCTGCACATACCAGTCGATGAACTCGGCATTGAGCGCCTGAGCCAAAAACGTCTTTATGACGTACAGCTTGCCTGAGAGCTTGCCGAGGAGTGAGACCGTCTTGAACGACTTGCCTTTTTTGCCCTTGCCTTCGCCCGGAGCGGGGTCGCCGTAAGCCACGAGGAACTTGAACTTGGAGAGCGGCGGCACCTTTCCGAACGCCATCTCGGAGAATATCTCGCCCTCTGAGATGGGGTTGTTGAAGTACTCGCCCTGCGCTGACTTCTTGGAAATCTTGGCGAGAACACGGTCGATGTGCTCCTCAGAGTTTTTCTCGGGCCATGTGGAGTGTCCGTCCTTGTCGCGGATATTAACGATGTCCCAATGGTCGGCCATTGCTCCTGCGCGTACGACACAGCAGTCCTTGGCGATGATGTTGCCGCAGAAGAGCACCAGTGTAGGCTCAGAGACGGAGCGCGTTGGGTAAAGCGCCTTCTCCCACCAGTCCCATCGTTTCTGTATGATGTCGGGATTGAGCGTGTCCTGGTCGGTATCGAAGTCATCGACAATCAACACATCCGGGCGTACGGCATCCTTTCGGGAGCCACGTGGTGACTGTCCTGCACCGAGTGCCCGGAAAGCCACGCCCTGCTTGGTGATGAACTCGTCCTCCGTCCATGAGCCGAGCGACTGCTGCTTTCCGTAGTAGGCGATGATGCGCCCGTTGGCTTCGAGGTTGGCCCGGAACGGGTCGAGCAGTCGGACGGCATTGTCGAATGAATTGGATGTGAGTATGACATTTCGTTTAAGCCCTGTGAGTGTGAGGTACATGATGCAGAACATGGCACAAGTGGACTTGGCGAGCTCTCGGCTCCATGAGATTACCTCGAACCACTCGGGATTGGAGAGAATGCGTCGTATGGCCCTTTTCTGAAAAGGTGCGAACTCATACTGTGCGAAGTTCGGGAAAAAGAATTTTATCCATTCGAGCGGGCGTGCTTCAAGCCATGCACGGTGCTTCTGTATTTCGGCCTGTGACATGGATCGATCTACTGGCGTTGCGCGCGCGATGTTGTCCTTGAACTTTTCCCAGTTTTGTAGTGCTATACGGTCAGTCTGTTTCATACGCTGTTAGAGTTTGTCCTTGATGTAAGCGTCGAAAAGCGAGGTTAGCTCCTTTGCCTTGTCGAGGTCGGATGGTCGCATCCACTCGATGACATCAGTGAGCACAGCGATGCGGTCGGCGATGCCCACCTCTTGCTCCATGTTTCGTATTGCTGATGTGAGCTTCACGATAGTGTCAGCCTGCTTAGCATCAGGGTATCGTTGTCCCTCTGGTTTGAGCTGTATTGCGTTGTTGACTTCGGCTACCTGACGATAGAGGCTTTGTACCTGCTCACGTCGTGTTAGCGTGAGTCCGACCTTCTGTTCCTCCCATTTGCCGCCGCGGCACCAGTTTGAGACTGTGACGCGTGACACTCCCACACGGTCGGCAATCTCCTGCTGTGTGAGGTTTTCTCGGAGATAAAGCGTGCGAGCCCACTCTTTTTTCTGTGTATTGGTTAAATCTGCCATTGAAAAATCTGTTTATAATGTGAATAAATGCAGTGCAAAATTACCGTGAAAAGGAGTGAATCCGAGCGAGTGAAAAGCATGATGACAAGTTGCGGCGTTATGATGCCGGCATAACGTTTCATGATAAAACAGGGGGTATGGAATGAGGTTGGAAAGCCATTAACTTTGCAACCGCAACATGGGCAAACTGCCCGACAAAGAAGGAGACAATGAGCAAATATTTCAATATCAAGAAAGCGGCGAGCGTGAGCACCATCTACATGTATGGCGACATCGGCTACGAGGTGGCGAGCGGGCAGATAGCCGCCGAGCTGGCAGCCTGCGCCGAGGAGAGTGAGCGTATAGACATCCGCATCAACTCGAACGGCGGCGACGTGTTCAGCGGTATAGCCATCTACAACGCCATCCGCCAGAGCAATGCAGACATACGTCTTTACGTGGACGGTGTGGCGGCGAGCATGGCGAGCGTGATAGCGCTGTGCGGCAAGCCAGTGGAGATGAGCCGGTATGCGCGTCTGATGCTTCACAGCGTGAGCGGTGGCTGCTACGGCAACAAGCAAGAGATGGCGAAGTGCATCGCGGAGATAGAGAGCCTGGAGGACAGTCTGGGCGAGATGTACGCCCAACGCATGGGCATGAGCAAAGAAGAAGTGAAAGCCCAATACTTTGACGGGACAGACCACTGGCTGACGGCGCAGGAGGCCCTGCAGATGGGTCTGATAGACGGCATTTATGATGCGGACCCCGTGGCTGAGGACAGCACTCCAGAGGAGATATACACAACATTCAACAACCGGCTCAGGAACGAGCCACAAAAAGCGAACGATATGACATTAGAAGAACTGAAGAAACAGGCGCAGTTTAAGGACTGCAAGAGTGATGAAGAAGTGGTGGCGAGGGCTCAGCACTATGCGACCCTTGCCGGCAAGGCACAGACCTTGGAGGACGAGAACAAAGAGCTGAAGACGAAGCTGAAGGGCTTTGAGGACAAAGCCGAGGCAGACGCAGAGGCTGAGCGCAAGGAACTGTTGGACGCAGCTGAGCAGGACGGCCGCATCAATGCTGAAAGCCGCCCGACCTTCGAGAACATTCTGAAGGGAAACATGGCCGAGGGCAAGAAGGTGCTTTCCGCACTGACCCCGAAGCGCAAGGTGATGAACGACCTTCATGTGCAGCCCGGCGTGAGCGACGGCCCATGGGAGCAGCGCCAGAAGCAAATCAGGGAAGCGCGCATGAAGCGCCAGTTCCAGTAAAGGACGAGAGACAGAAGAACCATAAAAAGGAAAACAAATGGCAATAGTAGTAAAGAACACGAACTACAACGGCGAGGTGCTGGAGCGCATCCTGACCGTTGCGACCACGGGCAACGAGCTTGTGGACAAGGGACTCATCATGGTGATTCCCGGTGTGGAAAAGAAAATCAGCGTGCCACGCCTAAAGGCGGGCAAGATGCTGCAGAAGCGCAAGGAAGACCCTCAGAAGAGCGATGCCCAGGGCGACTTCAATTACAGCGAGCAGACCTTGGAGCCCCACGACTTCATGGCGTTCACGGTGTTTAACCCACGAGCTTTTGAGCAGATATGGAGAAAGTGGCAGCCTAAGGGCAACCTGGTGTTTGCGGAACTTCCTCCCGAGGCCCAGAACGCTCTTCTGGAGGCGCTGTCGAAGCAGGTGCAGTTTGAGCTTGGCAACCTGTTTGTGAACGGCGAGTATGTGAGCGGCGGCACCGACGACCAGCTGATGGACGGCATATTGACGCAAGCAGCCAAGGCAAGCGACGTAATTGTGGTGAACCCTGAGGGCCCCACCTCGATGATAGACCGCTTGTATGCTGTGCGCAACGCCATCCCCAAGGCGATGCGCGAGAACCCGAACCTGCGCATTCTGATGAGCGTTGACGACTTTGACCAGTACGACAAGGAACTGACAGAGCGCGAGCACAAGAACTCTAACGAGAGCGAGGTGAACAGCAAGCGCTTCAAGGGCATCGCCATCGAGACTGTGGCCGCCTGGCCTGACTCGCTCATCATGGCGACGCTGTGCTCGCCCGATGCGGACGGCAACTTCTTCGCTGCGGTGAACCTTCAGGACGACGAGAACGTGATCCAGATAGACAAGCTGAGCAACCCATCGGAGCTGTACTTCTTCAAGCTGCTGATGAAGGCCGACACGAACGTTGGCTTCGGCGAGGAGATTGTGGTGATGGACTGGAGAAAGACCAAGAAGTTCAATTACGTGCCCGAGGGATAGAAACTGGGAACGGCGGAGTGCGTGGAACCGCCTCCGCCCAGGTAACAAATACAACTAAAATAAAAAAAAGATTATGGCAGAGAAAAAGACAGTGAGTGTGAATGTCGTGGCAAAGTTTCGCGACAAGGAAGACCTGAGCGTGGTGCACGAGGCAGGTGAGGTGCTTGAATTTGAGCTGGATCGTGCCCATGACGTTGTGGAACGCGGTTTAGCAGAGTATGCTGACCCCATCGGCTAGGCTATGGCAAGGATGAAATATCTGGTGCTGCACTGCACAGCCACGCCAGAAGGTCGTGAGGTAAGCTCTAAAGAGATACGCCACTGGCACACTGACCCGGTGAAGAAGGGTGGCAGGGGCTGGAAGCAGGTGGGGTACACCGATTTGTTCCATCTGGACGGAACAGTGGAGCGTCTGGTGAAGAACAACGAGGATGCGGAGGTGGACCCCTGGGAGGTGACGAACGGTGCTGCGGGCTATAACTCGGTGAGCCGCCATGTGGTGTATGCCGGCGGTCTGGCAAAGGACGGCAAGACGGCCAAGGACACGCGCACGGCGGCACAGCTGAAGGCTATGACTGACTACGTGAGGAACTTTCATGAAAGGTTCCCACAGATCAAGATTGTGGGTCACCGTGACCTGCCAGGCGTGACTAAAGCCTGCCCGAGTTTTGACGTGAAGGCATGGTTAGAGAGCATCGGCATCAGGCAGTAAGGAGAGTGTGAAAACAGAGTAAATAACGAATAAAGAGAAAACAAGGATGGCGGACACAGTAATCATGCAAATCCTGCAGTGGGCTATACCCTCGGGCGGCATAGGTGCCGCCATCGCTTGGGTTGCGAACCGCAAGGTGAAGGAGGCCGAGACGGCGAAGAGCGTGCATGACACCTACAAGGTGATGTACGAAGACGTATCGACGCTGCTTGTTGAAACTCAGAAGAAATATGAAGAGACGACAAAGATCACTGAGAAACTGGTGGCAGAAAACAACCTCACGCGGCGTGCTGTCAACCGTCTGTCGCGTGCCATTGAGGCTATTCAGCTATGTCCTCACAGGGCTGCTTGTCCTGTCAGCAGCGAGCTGCAGCTCGACGAGACAGACGGTGAGGTCGGAAAACAAAGTGTCGGCAAGCGCAGTGCGAAAGGACAGCGCAAGCGCCGCAACGAGCGTGATGAAGGCGTGGTGGACGGCACCGGTGAAGGCGGACACGGCATTGCTGGAGATAGCGCTTGACTCCGGTCTGTGGCGACTGCCTGAAGGAGCGAGCTATGCTGCGAGCTCTGGCCGTGCGCACGTGAAGGCGAGTGTGAAGCAGAACACGGGCGGCAAGCCTCCTACCCTGGTGATAGAGAGCGGCTGCGACAGTTTGGCGCGTCTGTGTGCGTATTATGAGGCGGAGAACGAGCGCCTGAGCGTGAAGAACGCTCATCTTCAGGACAGTGCTCAAACGGCGGTTGAAGAACGTTCGAAAGAGCGAGGGCTGTGGTGGGTGGACTGGTGTGTATTTATTGCAGGCGGAATAGTCTGCACGGTAATAACAATTTTAACAATGAAGATTTATGAACGATTTTATGTACGGCCTGGCGGTCGTTAAGGTAGGCGAAAAAAAGCTTGGCTACATCGAGGAAAACAGCTTCAAGCTGAACGGTGCGAAGGGCGAGGTGACGAAGATCAACGCTGCCCAGAAGCATGGCGGCCCTGTGCTTGTGATTCCGAAGTCGAACGGCACGATAGCCCCGAGCTTTGACTTGATCCAGATGGACTACGAGAACATGGCAGCTCTGATGGGCGGTGTGGTGAAGAAGACGGCGGAGAAAGCGACGGGCTGGGAAGCTCCATCGGACCTGGTGCAGATAACGAGTCCACTAACGATACAGACGGACTCGTCGCACGAGATAAACATCCGGAAGGCTTTCATCTCGGCATACATTGACGGCGACCTGAACTTGGACAGTGTGTCGAAGGTGAAGGTTGAGGTTGAGGTGATGATTCCGGACGACGGTAGCAAGCCTTACAGCATTGATGATGTGGCTGGATAGATAAACACCGAGAGCGATGAAGGACAGCCATATTGAGAAGGAGGCAGCGGAGGCACTTTTGGACGTGGGTGTCTCCGTTCCTTTTAAGGAGTTGAAGCTGCCGTGGCGCAAGGAGGCGATACGTCTGCGTTTCAGGATGGGCCGTCCGCGTCTTGGCGGTCAGATACGTATAGCTCGTCTGTTTGCGGGCCTGAACGTGACTCACGCGGAGCTGGAGGCGATGACAGAGGCTGAGCGTCTGGCTTGGCTTGGGGAGCACGGGGGCACTGTGAGCCGGATTGTTGCTCTGACGATATGCAGGGGGAAGTGGAGCGGGCTGCTGCTGTCGGGCGTGGTGGCATGGTTGCTACGCTGGTGGGTGGATGACGTTTGGCTTGAGGCTGCTTTCCGACGTTGGACGCTTCTGCTGGGCACGCGGGGTTTCGAGAGTATTATCGCATTGTCGGCGGCGACGAATCCGCTGAAGCCGACGATAGCGAGCCATTAAAGGAAGGGGAGTTAAGAACTAAGTATGAGGGTTCACATAGCCTCTTCGGTATGCTTTGGCAGGTGGCTCAGGCGACAGGCTGGAGCGTGGACTATATGCTGTGGGGTGTGAACTGGGAGACTCTGGTGCTGATGCTTGCCGATGCTCCGCGTTATGTGAAGGTGAAGGGCAAGGAAGATTCTGGGCCGTCGCGTAAAGTGAAAGGGAAGCGTACCGCTCAGGAGATCCTGGAGTGTTTTCAAACAAGACTGAAGAAATGACATGAAAGCTGTAGAAGTAGAATTATTGATGAAAGGGAACCTTAGCCAGGGCATGTTAGATGCCCAGACTAAGGCTAATTTGCTTGATGAGTCCTTGAAACGAGTCGGCATGACCATTGGCGGTGTGTTCACGGCACAGAAGGCTGTGGAATTTGTGAAAACAATGATCGATGTGCGCCAGGAAGTGGAAAACCTCAGTATCTCGTTTGAAACATTGTTAGGCAGCAAGGACAAAGCTACGCAGTTCTTCGGTGAATTGCGTGAATATGCCGTGAACACACCGCTTATGCTCAATGATCTTGCAGGAGGAGCGCAAACTATGCTCGGATTCAACATCGAGGCGGAGAAGGTCATCCCGACACTAAAGCAGATTGGTGACATCTCCATGGGCGACCGTGACCGCTTCAACTCGCTTGTACTTGCATTTTCGCAAATGTCGGCTACGGGAAAACTGATGGGGCAAGATTTGCTCCAGATGATAAATGCCGGTTTCAATCCACTCGCTACCATATCGGAAAAAACTGGCAAAAGCATAGGACAACTCAAAGACGAAATGTCCGCTGGTGCTATCAGCTCTGAAATGGTGGCGCAAGCATTTGCAGACGCAACCGCAGAGGGTGGCAAATTTCATGGTATGCTGGATAAGCAAAGCAAAGGTTTGAAGGGACAAATCTCAAATTTGGAAGGTGCTATTGACAACATGTTCAATGCCATGGGCGAAAAGAGTGAGGGTATTTTAACTGGTAGCGTTGAAGTGGCTTCTGAACTTGTAAAGAACTATGAAGCGGTAGGAAAAGCCCTTATGTCGCTTGTTGCGGTATATGGCAGTTATAAAACAGCTTTGATTGCAACACTGGCAGTACAGAAGGCTGCTTCTTTTGTTGAAAACATTCGCCTTGTGGCTATGTTCCGTAAAGAATTGGGACTTGCAACAGCTGCACAGCAAGCCTTCAATATAACAGCAAATGCCAATCCTTATGTGTTACTTGCAACTGTTATTTTGTCTGCTGCCGCTGCGCTGGTTATATATTCAAAGAATTGCTCTGCTGCCGCTGACGAGGCTCAACGTGCGGCTGACCGTGAGAAAGAACAGACAGATGCAATCAATGACAAAAAAGAAGCGATTGAAAAATGTATAAGCACCATAACAGATGAGAATCTAGCGGAACAAGACAAACTAGAAGCTCTAGAAAAACTAAAGAAATTGATGCCGTCAGTCTTTGAGAAATACAGGACCGAAAAGGAACTTATTGGCAAACTGACGGAGGCGCGCCGGGAATATAACGAGGAACTTCGTGAAGAACGTAATCTTAAAGGCGAAGGTAATTTAAAGGCAGATCAACAACGAGTGGCTGACTTAAAAAAATACCTCGAACTACGCAAAGAATATTATAAGACGGGACGCTTGACTATGTCAGATTCTGATTATAATCTCTATCAGAACCTTGACAAGAAATATAATAAAGAAGTAAGGAACGTGCGTGGCACGTTTCAGACGTTCAACTCCGCTATAGAATCGTTGATTAAAGCTTCAGAGGGTACGGTGTGGAAAGATGTGCAGCAAGTGCGAACAGATAACCATAACAAGTTTATGGCAAAGTTGAATAGTATGAACGCAGAGACCGCTCAAAAGACTATCAACTTCTACAAAAATTGTATCTCCTCTGCGAACAAGCAAGGCAAGAAACTTGTAAAACTTCCAGGAGAGAGTGTTGCAACTAGTGTAGACGAATTGCAAAACCGCATCAAATCGGCCACTGCTCGTATGAAAAGCATACACGAGAATGCCTCTAAAGACTTCATGAAAGATGCAAAAACCGCATGGACTAATGCACAGAATGAAGTAAATAAAGTCATAAAGAATCGCAACAATCGTTCCCTTTATCCTGATGAAGCGTCCTATCTTGCAGCATTGCGCAAGGCACGCGATGAAGAAAAGAAGGCAAAGGCAAACTATGAGGCTGCAGGTGGTGACACATCAAAGAAAACAAAAAAGACAACAAAAAAGACAAAGAACACAGGTCTTACACCTCAAGAAAAAGCTAATATAAAGGCTGCAGAGCAAGAAGAGAAAGGGCGTCAGGTAGAAGCGGCACAACGTAAACAAGAAGCGTCAGAAAAGCAAACCGAATTTGATTTGAAACAAGCGGAGATTGACGGCTTGCAAGAGGGTTTTGACAAGGAACTTGAAACGATAAATCTCAATTACGATAAACTTATCGAAGCGAACCGTTTGCGCCAGCAAGAATGGGTTGATGAACTTCAGAATATATCAGACCTCTCATTTGAACAGGCTCATCCTGACTGGAAGAAACAAGGGTTGAAGCGCCCAACTGTTACTGTGGATGATTTGAGTGCTGACCAAAAAAACTATCTGAAACAATATACTGAAGCCGCAAACGCATACAAGCAAAATTCCGAAGCAAAGCTCTATCAGAATTTGCTCGCCAAGTACCAAGACTACGAGGAGCAGCGCAAGAGCATCCGCGAGAAGTTTGCTAAGGATCGTGCTCATATAGAGAAGGCTGTGGACGCAGAGGGGCGTCCTATAGGCGAGGATGTGAAGGAGCGTGCGTTGGCAGAGCTGGCGAAGCAGGAGCGTGCTGCGCTGAAGTCTGTGGACGAGGCTCAGCTGACGGAGCTGGGCAAGGAGAACAAGGTGCTTGTGGACTTGTTTGCTGACACTTCGGAGAAGAGTGTGGCTGAGGTGCAGAAGATAATAGACAGGACAAAGGTGCTGATGGACTATCTGCGTGGGACGAAGGACGCTGAGGGCACGGTTGTGATAAAGGACGGGAACGGAAAGACGGAGCGGAGGATTACGCAGAAGGATATGGCGGAGCTTGGTTTTTCGCCGGCTGAGCTGAAGGCTCTGGAGAAGAGCCCTGAGAAGCTGAAGGCTCTGACGGAGCAGTATGAGAAGCTGAAGAAGGAGGTGCTCGGTAAGAATCCGTTCAGGGCTCTGGCTGATGCGGTTGGGGAGCTGTTCAAGCACGGCGAGGATGGTGAGGAGAAGGGCCTTGAGGCTAAGCTGAAGCGCCTTGGTGAGTCTGCTGCGGCTTCTGCTGAGATGGTGGGCGACCTGGCCGGGAGGTTGAGCGAGATGTTTGAGGCGGCGGGTAACGATGGCATGGCTGAGGCGATGGATGCTGTGCAGGGTGTGATGACGAGTGTGAGCAACATAGGCCGTGGCTTTGCTGAGGGCGGCGTCGTTGGCGGCATAGCTGCTGCCGCGGGCGAGGCTATCGGCTGGGTGACGAAGGCTTTTCAGGCGAGTGCGCGTCATAAGGCTGCTTTGGAGAAAGTCATGGAGGAGGTGACGGCTCAGCAGCGTGAGTATAACCTGCTGCTGATGGAGCAGAACCTGGAGATGGAGAAGGCTCAGACGATATTCGGCACGGACACTTACGGGAAGGCTGCGAACGCTGTGAGGGTGATGAAGGATGCCTACGCTGGCCTGAAGGCGGAGATTGCGGGCACGGCTGAGCAGCAGCAGAAGTTCGGATACCTTGATACTGGGAATGCCTTCTGGAACAAGATTGTGAACAAGGGCTACTCGGAGCTGAAAGATGCTTACTCGGGACTGGCTGACATTGAGATAAAGACGGGACATAAGAAGACGGGGCTGTTCGGCTGGGGCAAGGGCAAGGATACGTACAGCAGCATACTGGACGTTTATCCTGAGCTGATAGACAGTGCGGGGAACTTTAACCGCGAGCTGGCTGAGAGCATCATGAACAGCCGTGAGTTTGCGAAGAATGACAAGGAGGCCCTGCAATATATCATAGACCTATATGACCAGGCTGAGGAGGCCTGGGAGTCTGTGAAGGACTACTTTGAGGGTGTGTTCGGCGACCTTGGGCAGACGCTGACGGACGCGCTGGTGGATGCCTTCAAGAACGGTACTGATGCGGGGAAGGCTTTTGCGGACTCGCTGACGGGTATGCTGGAGAAGCTGGCGGAGCAGATGATATACACGGTGACGATAGCCCCACTGCTGGAGAAGGCTCAGGAGGAGATGCTGGACGTGATGAAGCGCGAGGACCTGACGGACGAGGAGAAGTTTGGCAACTATGTGCGGATTCTGGACGACATGACGGACAATGCTCTGAGCCAGCAGGGTACCTTCAACGCGCTGCTGGAGAAGTATCGTCAGATGGCGAAGGAGAAGGGGTTGGACTTGTGGCAGGGGGACAGCACGACGCAGACGGGAAAGAGCGGTGCATACACGACGGCCTCGCAGGAGAGCATAACGAAACTGGAGGGTCTGTACACGGCGATGCTGGTGCACGAGACGAACATAGACACGAACGTGGAGAATGTGGCGGGGAGCATGCAGACGGCTCTGGGGCACCTGAAACGTATAGATACGAACACGGGCGAGTGCAGCGAGACGCTGAAACTGATGCGCAAGGACATGTGTGACATGAAGGACGACCTGACTACGCTACGTAGGGACGGCATTAAAACAAGGTAAGAAAAAAGGAGGAAAGAGCATGGAGATAACGAAAGGTCTGCTGTACATAAACGACAAGGATGCAGCCCAGGAATGGGGCGTGTTCCTGACGGAGAAGAAGGAGGGAGAATGGACTAACTATGAGGCTCTGCTGAAGCCGAGCACGACGAAGGAGCTGACGGTGGTGGACAACCCTGACGCTGACGGAGAGGAGCTGCCGGAAGAAATAGAGCTGCACCTTCAGGCGCGTGACGTGGAGCTGTACTTCTGCCTATGGGCTGAGTCGGCGCAGGCGTACTTCGTGAACTACGGCAGGTTCTTCACGATGCTGCGGACGGGCAAGGACGGATGGCTGGAGGTGAGGCTGCCGGAGATAGACCGCACGTTCAGACTGCGGTATCTGGGGGCAACGGAGACGGAGCAACTGACGCCGATAGGCGAAGGCGGCGTGTGCAGCAGGATGCGGCTGAAATTCAGGGAGCCTAAGCCTCTGTACTGAAACGGCGTTTGCAAGGTATTCAAACAACGATAAAACAACGATAAAAAGGACATCAAAGGACATGGAGCTGAAGATATATGACAAACGGAACCGGCTGAGGACAACGCTGGTGCCCGACAGTAGCAGCACTCACCACGAGGAGGTGGGCGGTGACGACTACCTGAGCGTGTCGCTGGACAGCCAGGAGTGCGTGACACTGGAGCTGAACGACTGGACGGTGTGGGAAGGGCGGAAGTTCTGGTGTGTGGAGACGTACACGCCGAAGCAGACGGGGCGCAGGAAATGGACGTACTCGGTGAAACTGTACGGTGCGGCGAGCCTTATCAAACAGGCGCTGATGCTGAACACGGAGGACTCGCCTGTATTCAGCTACACGGCGACGGCGCGTGAGCATGTGGCCCTGGTGGTGAAGAACCTGAACCGCTGGATGGGCGGCATAACGGACTGGAAGGTGGGCAAGGTGGAGGCTACGGGCAACATCGTGGTGGACTACTCGGAGGGTCTGTACGGGAACGACGCTCTGAAGAAGATAGCCGACGAGGCCGGGACGGAATGGTGGATAGAGGGCATGACGGTGAACGTGTGCCGCTGCGAGAGGGGCGACGAGGAGACGCTGGGCTACGGCAACGGTCTGTTGAGCATAGAGCGTGACTCGGCTGACAACGTGAAGTTCTTCACCCGACTGTTCCCGATAGGCAGCAGCCGCAACATAGACGCTGAGAAATACGGCAGCAGCCGACTGCTGCTGCCGAGCCGTGCGACGTATGTGGAACGGAACACGGAGCTGGGCATTGTGGAGCACTTCGAGCAGACGGCGTTCCAGGAGATATACCCGCGGCGCACGGGCAAGGTGAGCTCGGTGAGGAAGGAGACGAAAAAGGGCGATGACGGCAAGCCTTTCGACATATACTACTTCACGGACGGCGAGATGAACTTCGATCCGAACGAATATGAGATAGGAGGTCTGGTGAAGCGCGTGACGTTCCAGACGGGGCAGTTGGCCGGTCTGGGCAACGACGAGGACGGGGAGCACTACTTTGAGGTGAACTATAACAGTGCGACGCGGGAGTTTGAGCTGATAACGATATGGCCATACGATGACGACACGCAGGTGCCGGGCGGAGTGCTGGAGCCGAAAGCGGAGGACACCTATATACTGTGGAACGTGAGGATGCCGGACGAGTATTACCCGATAGCGGAGGAGGAGTATGCGACGGCGGTGGAAAAATACATGGACGAGCACTGCCTGGACAAAAGCGTGTACAAATGCTCGACTGACTATGTGGCGCTGAAGAAGCGCGGCGTTGTGCCGTGCATGGGGCAAAGGGTGCGGCTGGAGAGTGACCGCTTTTTTGCGAGCGGCTACCGTGAGAGCCGCATAACGGTGGTGGACCAGAAGCTGGCGCGCCCGACGGAGGCTGACATCGAGATAAGCGACGTGCTGTCGCAAACGACGCAGAGCCGCATGGCGGACGAGATAGAGAACGTGCGGAGCGAGGTGAAGGCGAACACTGTGGAGCTACCTGACGTGATACGCTCTTGGGACACGACTCTACCTACGGACAACAATCTGTTTTCGGCAAGAAGGAGCGAGCAGGAATTTCTGAGCAGGAAACGCAATGACCGCACGAAGGGGCGGATAACCTTTGAGCAGGGCGTGGTGTTCGGCGAGGAGGAGAACGGCTTTGTTGACGGCAAGGGCAACGCGGAGCTGCTGACGGCTGTGGTGAAGGAGCTGCTCAGCAGCGGGGACTATACCGGCGGGGGCTTGACGGACAGGGGCTGGAAACTGGGTATGGATGAGGACCGATTGTCGCACCTGATTGTGGACAAACTGACGGTGCGTCAGGTGATGAACGTGTTTGAGCTGCTGATAAACAAGGTGCGGAGCGTGGGCGGCCAGATATGCGTGAGCGCTGCGAACGGGAAGATAAAGGCTGTGGAGGAACAGGGCGACTACTACCTCATCAGCTTCGAGCAGGAGAACATGTTCGTGCGACATGACCTGGTGCGCTGCCAGACGTTCACGGGTACAGACCTGCGGAGCTACTGGGTGGAAGTGGCCGATGTTACGGAGGCCGGTATCGTGGTGGCGAAGGAGGAGTTTGAGGGCGTGGAACCGAAGGAGGGCGATGAGTGCGTGCTGATGGGCAACACGGCAAACACGGACCGCCAAAATATGGTGCTCATATCGGCCACCGAGGACGGCCAGCCGAGAGTGGATGTGATGGACGGCGTGAGTGGCAAGACCTTTGACAATGCTTTGCGTGCAAGGTTCGGTAACCTGGACGGCATCATGGACGACAAGTTTCCGGCAGATCGCCAGCCAAAGGGAAACGGACTATATGCGGACAATGCCTTTATGAAGGGAACTTTCGTGCTGGAGACTGGAGAAGACGTGAAGACTCGGTTTGAGATAACGGAGGGTAAGGTACAGAGTGCCATTGACAGTGTGAGGAACGATATCGTGAGTGATAAGAGCTACCTTAATAACCCGACGTTTGCATCGGGGCTGGCGAAGTGGGACTCGGTGGATGAGACGGTGTTCTTTCTCGTTGGCAACAAATGGGTGTGGGCCAACGGTGGGGCACTGAGCAAGAAGGGTGACGGGGCAAGCGTGGTGACTGACATGGGGCGCAAGGTGGTGCGGATACGCAACAAGTATATCCGCCAGAAGCATGAGAATCTGCGCTTTGTGCCGACCTTTCCGACAAACAGCGCCGGAAAGAAGGAAGCCTTGCCAGTGTATCTGAGTTTCTTTTATCGCTGTGCAAAGGCAGGCACGCTGAAGATAGGTTTTGAGAATGTTGACAAGACGGGGTTTGCGGACTTCAACAGTATGGAGGTAAGCGAGGAAATCGCTGCTACCGACGGCTATGTGCAATACACCTGCAGCGGACTGTGGAACGGCACGGGCGACTTCAAGCTGGCGTTTGGCGGAGACATCTATCTGTATATGCTTGTGCTGAGCACAGACAAGATTGAGGCGCTGACGTACAAGTACAAAACGCTGTTTGAGCAGTCGGAGCGACTGGTGAAAATATCGGCAGCCGTGTATGACAAGGATGAGCGGGCATTGGAAGAGACGGGACTGATGGTTCAACCCGAAGGTACGGGAATCTATATTAAGGATGCAAACGGCAAACTGGCTCTGATAGGAGTGGGCGTAGAGGAAACGGATGCAGGGGGCAATAAGAAAACCGTCATCAAGCTGACGGCTGACAATATCAAGCTGGAGGGACTGGTGACGGCCAACGGTAACTTTAAGATACTGGGGGACGGTAGCATGGAGGCTGTGAACGGAAAGTTCAGTGGCGAAATAAATGCAGCGAAGGGTAATATAGGAAAATTCGTAATCGATAATGGTAACATCATCACCAATGGAAAAGGTTCTTTGCAGATAGGTACAGATGACTTCAAGAATGTATTTTCCACAAACAGCGAAGAGCGTAAGCTGAAAGTACAAGCAGGTATAGGCGGATCGATAGTCGGGGAATATGCATTCAATTATAGGCAGAACAATCATTTTACCTTGAAGAATGAAACGAATAAGAAATATGACTGGCTGAATATTGCCGTAGCCAATGTGATGGATATGGATTATTTCAGTAGCACCAGTTCCACTATGAAAACTACCAATAGTTACGGCTTCCAGTTTGCTATGCTCGGCAGTGGACATGTGTGTCAAGACGGAATAGTGGAAGGTATGTGTCTTGATGTTGTCGATGATTTTAATGAAAATAATCAGGTACAATTAATTCAGCCGCCTTTATGGGGCAATAGGATATGTGTAAAGAGCAATTATGATGGATGCGCGATTATCCTGCCAGACAAGTATTCACTACTATCGTGCATTGGGTGTGGTATCATCAGGAAAGAAGAGCAGAGAAAGTTTTCGTTCCGTTTTGATGTGGTCAATTTCGGAAGCAAGCCAATTTATGTTGGCGGATATAGCACTGTGGTGTTTGACAACAATAAACAGCCTTTGAAAAATGATAGCTTTCCGCATATTTACCAGGGGGGAGCAGAAAAGACTGGAATACATGATGTAGGAATAGGAATCAATAGAAATCTTAGTTTCCTTTTAGTATATGATGGTAAAGACTATAAGGCCATTGTAATGAATTCTTAAATAATAAGGAGAATAATTATGACAGCAGAAGAAAAGAAAGAAATCAAGCGAGCCGTGCTTGATGAAATCAAGACCGAGAGCAACGATATTACGGAGATTGAGACCGTCTCCACTCTCGATGGTCTTACGGGTTTGCCTGCCATGCAGGGTAAAAAGCTCGTAACAGCTCCTTTGTCGCTTCTCTCAAAGCCTGCAACTGACGCAGCAGTTACGGCAAATTCAGCAGCAGTTACGGCAAATTCAGCAGCGGACACGGCAAACAAAGCAGCAAGCAAAGCCAATACGGCAGCTTCGATGATATCGCCCTATGCCGATTGTATCAACTTGGCAATGAATGGTTCTTCAGCTCGCTTTGATGGTTTTGTCGAAGGAGTTATAATAGAGTACTTATCCGTAATGTCGATTGATGGCGTATATTATGACATCAAGAACAAGCGTTTTTGCGCTAAGAAAGACGGTCACTACTATAATAATTGGGCTATAGGCGATAACACGCACGCTGCATCAATGTACCTTGATGATGGTCGTAAAATTCCACGTAAGGATAAAATATATGTATGTGGAACTAATCTCTATGTGTGGAGTGACGAAGAGGGTAATTTGGTTGTATATGGTGCCACAGCCCAAAATGGAGTTCAAGGCACAAGTAAGAATTATGTGTACTCATCGCCATCAGATAAGACTCGCACGGTATTGAGTGGCAAACTGTGGATATATCAGCACGGCGACTATAACCAGTTTCTCCGCTTCAAGCACTGGGGCGCTGCCAACGACACGGCCGAGACCGACTACAGTCAGGTGCAGCTGCCAAACGCATGGACGGGGGGCACAGGGCTGCTCCGCTATGACATATACCGCAGGCTTGACGGATTCAAACTGCGCGAGCAGAACTCTACCGCCACAGAGGTTAAGATTGTAACCCCGATTTTTACCACAGGCGGCACGAGAGAGCTAATTATATCACAAGCAACAACTGCTAAGGCAGGTGTGATGACGGCAGCTGACAAGACGAAGTTAGATGGATTAAGTGATATTTCTGCCGAGGGCGCACGCACTGCAAGAGCCTTGTACGCGGCCGCAGGAGACACAAAACTATTTGGTCCAAATAATATCTTCGATACAAATAACCTCACGTTAGGTGGCGCTGTTAATAAAGGTCTATATGACAGTTCGATTCCAACAGAGTACACAAAAGGGAGACCTTTTGAAGTGTTTTGCACGCAAGGCATAAAGTCTGGTGCAGACAGTAAGAAGTATATGATATGGTTCGGATTGCGCAAAAGTATGACCAACATAGAACGATATAGTTGTCAGCAAGTTATAGGGCAAACCGAGGAAGAGTTTTACGCGTATGGAACTCCTGTAGCATTTCGTCTGAACGATGGGAAAGTATATACCCCTTATAAAGGCAGTGGTGGGTTGGATATAGGTACATCTACACAATATATAGTGTCGCGAGAATGTGTTATTCCTTCGTATAGTGATTTGCACGATGCTGCAACAAGTGAAAAAGATGGGTTGATGTCTGCCTCCGATAAGGCACAGCTCGATGTGATTGCTGCTTCAATAGATTCCTTTGGCAATAGTATTACAGAACAGGCTAAGCGTATATATGACTTGGAGCAGTGTAAGCCTTTGGCTACGAAGAGTAGAAATGGCTTCATGAGTTCTGAAGACAAGACTCAACTACAGGGTGCGTTTGCTGATTTCAATGCCCGACGACAGGCACATGGCGTGGAAGGCTATATTGGCAAGTGTAATGTAATTAGTGTTCCAGGAACTGTTGGAAACACACAAATTGCTGCTGATCTTTATCGGAATGCTGAGGAACGTGATTACACCCCAGGTGCTTCTTTTGACGTGTATGTTTCGGCTGGGTATGATGAAAATAATCCAAACAAACAATGCGTTTGGTTTGGCTTATATATCGAACCGACCTTATTTGTGCGATATCGTCTTGATTATTGGCTGCATGGTACTGCCGATACACTTGTCGGCAAGTACTTATGCGACACAAGCGATAAATACTATGAGGTTCGTGAGGGTGCTGTTGGTGAATATATATATGAAGCCTCAGATGATACTCCTTGCATTATGACCATTGCCGATAGGCGCCTTCTTAATAAAATCAAACAGAAGTTGGGTTTATAATTTTGTAATTTGTGATAATTGTGAGGACGCAGGACTTGGCAGCGTGTATATTCTGCCTGAGGGCATCAGTTTCGGGCTGCGCAGCTCGCAAGGGGCGGGGAATCTGTTATTGTCTGTTTTCTTAGACCATTATCTGAAAGACAAGTGCGGCGTACGTTATTTTTACAGATATTGTGATGACGGCGTGGTACTCGGTAAAACGAAAGCGGAACTATGGATGATTCGTGACATCATACATGAACAGCTGCAGGAAAATGGCTGGAAGAATAAAGATGCAATAGATTTGAGCAAGTACAACGCTTAAAAAATCCTTTCGGGGGAGGATGTAAAAAAGCCCCCGGCCTGTTAATATAGACGCCAATCATTTATTAACACAACACCACGAGAGTGCACAACCGGGGGCTGATGTCTCCTGCTGCACTCTCGTGTTTTTTGTGTTATAAATGATTGGCGATACAAAGGTATATAAATTAGTTGAAAATGAAGGTATTTGAGATTTTGAATTTTAACCGCGAGCCGTTAAAAAGGCTACAACAGGCAGGGATACGCATCGAAGATGTGGAATATATAGACTTGTACAACGACTATCGCGTGATGCTCGGTGGTGGCGAAAAGGTCTCATACATTGTGGCGACACTTGCAGATCGCTATCATGTGAGCGAGCGCAAGGTGTACACGCTCATCAAGCGATATGGTCGAGAGTGTAGCACTCAGGTGCTCGAGGGATAAAGCATAAGGATTTTGAAAACGTGCTGTAAAAGGCTTGCAGTGTGATTTGCTCGTGGTGTTACTTTTTGATGCGGAAGCGTGGTAACTTTGCCGTATCGAAAGTAAAATACGATGAACAAATACTATTTATTATTGGGGAAGGTGCTTGCTGAAGGCAAGACCCAACAGAACAAAAAAGGCAAGATAAAATACTTGCTCAACGAGCAGCTGATGCTCACACCGGCTGACCTGCTCGACATATTTGAGAGCCACGGCATAGCGAGGAAGAAACTGAAAGAAGAGCTGAAACTGTTTATGCAAGGAGAGCGCAATGTGGAACGATACCGTGAGGCAGGCATAGCATGGTGGGACTACTGCGGCCAGACATTGGTAAACAGCTACCCGACCTACATGGAGAAACTGCCACCACTTATTGAGCGCATCAACAAGGAGAAACGCAACAGCAAAAACTATGTATTGTTTCTCGGAGCAACGGATGCAGAGAGCAACCAGGCACCGTGCCTGAGCCTTGTGCAGTTTCAAATAGAGGACGATGCATTGGTTGTGTCGGCATATCAGCGCAGCTCCGATGCAAACCTCGGACTGCCTTCAGACATTTACCACCTTTATCTGATGGCTCGACAGATAGACTTGCCGCTAAAGTCTATCACGCTGAACCTGGCGAATGTACACATCTATGAAAACAACATAAAGCCCACTGAACGACTTCTCGCTGGTGAGGATAATATAAAATTTGAACTGAACGTATGAGAGGGAAAATGCACATGGCAGCACCTCTGCCTTTTGTCGGACAGAAGCGCATGTTTGCAAAGGAGTATATCAAGATTCTGCCCCAGTTCAACGACAAAACAGTGTTTGTGGATTTGTTCGGTGGCAGCGGTTTGCTGTCCCATATAACGAAGCATTTGCGCCCAGAGGCAACTGTGGTATATAACGACTACGACAACTACCGCGAGAGATTGGCACATATACGTCCGACAAATACGCTGCTCGCTGATTTGCGAGAGATAGTTGGCAATACGCCAAAGCACAAGCGGATAGATGGTGTGATGCGTGAGAAGATGTTTGAACGTTTGAGACATGAGGAGCAAACGGTGGGCTATATTGATTTTATAACCATCTCGGCATCGGTGATGTTCTCGATGAAGTACGAACTGAGCATCGAGGAAATGGAGAAGCAGACATTATACAATAATATCCGAAAGAACGACTACCCGACAAGTGAGGACTATCTGGAAGGTTTGACGATTGAATCATGTGACTATCGTGAACTATACGAAAAATATAAAGACGAGCCGAATGTGGTGTTTATAGTGGACCCTCCTTATTTGTCCACAGAGGTCGGAACATACAAAATGTACTGGCATTTGTCTGACTATCTCGATGTGTTGAATGTGCTCAAAGGAAAGCCGTTTGTTTATTTTACATCAGATAAGTCGTCTATCATTGAGCTTTGTGAATGGTTAGGCAAGAATAAAACGCTCGGCAATCCGTTCGAAGGTTGTAAGCGTTTCGAGTTCAATGCGCATGTGAACTATGACGCAGATTACAAAGATATGATGCTCGTGAAGTCTAATGCCGCATAATTTGAACCTCGTTTGAACACTGTTTGTCCGCCGTTCAAAAACTATAAAAGCAGCCCGTTTTGGACTGCTTTTTTGTTGTTTTAAAGTGTCGTGTGCGCGAATTTTTTTGCACGTTTCGTTTTTCCCGATTTTTGCACGTTTCGTTTTTCAAATCGAGCACATTTCGTTTTGCCGGATTTACGTGGTGCTAAAGCACGCTGCACGAGCAAAAAAATCCGTGCGATCGGTGTGATCCGTGAGTATAATATCAGAATGGTTTATAAGATAGGCTGCACCTCAGCAGTGTAAAATGAAAAAAAGTATTCTTTCATTTTGCGCTGCATTCGGTTTGCACTATCTTTTGATAAGATAGGCTGCACCTCAGCAGTGTAAAATGAAAAAAAGTATTCTTTCATTTTGCACTGCATTCGGTTTGCACTATCTTTTGATAAGATAGGCTGCACCTCAGCAGTGTAAAATGAAAAAAAGTATTCTTTCATTTTGCACTGCATTCGGTTTGCACTATCTTTTGATAAGATAGGCTGCACCTCAGCAGTGCAAAATGAAAAAAAACTTTCTTTCATTTTGCACTGCATTCGGTTTGCACTATCTTTGTACACAAACAAAATATACGTATATGAAGAAATTGTTTATCATGCTCGCACTGGCTGTGGGCACACTGTCGGCTCATGCACAATTTGCAAAAGGTACAAAGTATGTGGGCGCCTCAATATCGGGTATTGGTTTGTCTTACAGTTCAAACCAAAAGTTCCGATTCGGACTTGATGCAACGGCAGGCTATTTCTTGGCAGACTGCTTTATGCTGCGTGGCAATGTGAGCTATGACCACACCAAGGAAATTAACGATGTGAGTGTGGGCGCTGGTGCACGTTACTACTTTGACCAATGTGGTGTGTTCCTTGGTGCCGGAGCAGAATATGTGCACTATACACCAAGTTCTAACGATGTGCAAATTCCGGTGGAGATTGGCTATGCCTTCTTTGTCAACCGCTATATTACCATCGAGCCTTCGGTGTACTATAAAATGTCGCTCGACTCTTTCTCAGAAAAGAGCACCGTGGGCGCACGCATAGGATTGGGTTTCTACTTTTAAGGAACAGTAAAGCAAGACGTTTAACTAAATTATGTTTTGGATCCAGCCCGCCCAGGTTAAATCCGAAACTTCAGTGACTAATATAATTGTTGGCGTAATAGGGAGCTGACTTGTCAGCTATTCTTGCCAACATGTTGATATTATATATAATGACAGAAATAGCAACTTTGGGAGAGTTTGGCCTGATAGACCACTTGACCGAAGGACTTAAAATGCAGAATGCCTCGACACTGCGCGGTGTGGGCGATGACTGTGCTGTGTTGCAGTATAGCACCGACCCCGCCGACAACCGACGTGTGCTCGTGACTACGGACATGCTGATGGAGGGCATTCATTTTGATTTGACTTACACCCCGCTCAAGCATCTGGGTTATAAGGCTGCTATGGTGAACCTGTCGGACGTGTATGCCATGAACGGCACACCGCGGCAGTTGCTGGTGAGCCTGGCTGTAGGTCGGCGCTTCAAGTTGGAGCACGTTGAGGAACTGTATGCCGGCATTCGTTTGGCATGCGAGCGTCATGGCGTGGATATTGTGGGGGGCGACACGACGTCTTCTCTCACAGGACTGGCCATCAGCATTACTTGTATTGGTGAGGCCAAGGCCGAGGATATCGTGTATCGCTCGGGAGCAAAGGACACTGATTTGCTCTGTGTGAGCGGTAACTTGGGTGCAGCTTACCTCGGATTGCAGTTGATGGAGCGCGAAAAACGCATATTCGAGTCGCAGAAAGGTAATGCCGAAACGGCTGCACAACCCGACTTTGCAGGACGTGAGTATTTGATAGAGCGCTTTTTGAAGCCTGAGGCTCGTCGCGATGTGATTGAACACTTGCGTGAGGCTGGCATACATCCCACGTCGATGATGGACATAAGTGACGGCCTGTCATCTGAGGCCATGCACATTTGCAAGCAGAGTCATACGGGATGCCGCATTTACGAGGAACGCATACCTATCGACTATCAAACTGCCGTGGCTGCCGAGGAGTTTAACATGAATGTGTACACGGCCGCATTGAATGGTGGCGAGGATTATGAATTGCTGTTTACTGTGCCATTGACCGGACACGAGCGCGTCTCGCAAATTGAGGGCGTGAAGGTTATCGGACACATGACAAAGCCCGAACTGGGTAACAAACTCGTGACACGCGACGGCAATGAGTTTGACCTCAAAGCACAAGGGTGGAACCCCTTGGCAGAATAAAAGGCTGACGGGGTGGCCAGACAGCTTGTCAACTGACTCCGACAATATATCTGTAATTCAACTTTCAGACCATACCCGTCTAAATCCGAAACTCGAATTTGTAACTTACTAAATACTAAATAAAGAATTATGAAGAGATTATTATATGTTATTCCTGCCACCATGCTGCTGTTGGCATCGTGCGCCACACAAAAGTCAACGTATGCCATCGGAGGCGAATGGAGTGTGACAAATATCGGCGGGCGCGCTATTACGCCCAGCGATGAAACGCCTTTCCTGGGTTTTGACCTTAACGAGGGAAATATTTATGGCTTTACGGGCTGCAACCGACTTACGGGTTCAATGAATTTGAAAAAGTTTGCGGCTGGCAAACCCGACTTCTCGCACATGGGCATGACGCGTATGCTCTGCCCCGACGATACCTACGAAAGCGACTTTATGGCTGCACTCGACAAGGTGCGCACATCGGAGGTGAACGGCAATGAAATGCTGCTCAAAGATGCCCACGGCAAGACGCTTATCACGCTCACGAAAAAGAAATAAAACAACGCCTAAACCCCTACAACATAGTGGCTACAGTAGACGATAAAAAAATCATTTTCTCGATGGTCGGTTTGTCAAAGACCATCAAGCAGAACAACAAACAGGTACTTAAAAACATTTACCTCAGTTTCTTTTATGGTGCCAAAATTGGTATCATAGGTCTTAATGGTGCCGGTAAGTCAACCCTTATGAAGATTATTGCCGGACTGGACAACGACTACCAGGGCGAGGTGGTATTCTCGCCGGGCTATTCGGTTGGCTATTTGCCGCAGGACCCCCATCTTGACGATAACAAGACGGTGAAGGAAATTGTACAGGAAGGTGTGCAGAATGTGGTAGACGCCTTGGCCGAGTATGAGGAGATTAACCAAAAGTTTGGTTTGCCCGAGTACTACGAGAATGAGGACAAGATGAATGCTTTGTTTGCCCGTCAGGGCGAGTTGCAGGACATTCTTGACGCCACCGATGCGTGGAACCTCGACAGCCGTTTGGAACGTGCCATGGACGCATTGCGCCTGCCGCCTGCTGACTGGAAGGCTGAACACCTGTCGGGAGGTGAACGCCGCCGCGTGGCATTGTGCCGCCTCTTGTTGCAAAAGCCTGATGTGCTGTTGCTCGATGAACCGACCAACCACCTTGACGCGGAGAGCATCGACTGGTTGGAACAGCACTTGAACCAGTATGAGGGCACGGTGATAGCCGTTACACACGACCGCTACTTCCTTGACGATGTGGCTGGCTGGATTTTGGAACTTGACCGTGGTGAGGGCATACCCTGGAAGGGCAACTACTCGTCGTGGCTCGAGCAAAAGAGCAAGCGCATGGAGCAGGAGGAGAAGGTGGCAAGCAAGCGCCGCAAAACGTTGGAACGCGAACTTGAATGGGTGCGCATGGCCCCCAAGGCACGTCAGGCTAAGGGTAAAGCGCGTTTGAACTCTTACGACAAACTGCTGAATGAAGACGTAAAGGAGAAGGAACAGAAGTTGGAGATATTCATACCTAACGGACCGCGACTTGGCAACAAGGTGATTGAGGCGCATGGTGTGTCGAAGGCTTTTGGCGACAAGGTGCTTTACAAAAACCTTGACTTTACGCTTCCTCCCGCTGGCATTGTGGGCGTGATTGGTCCTAATGGTGTGGGTAAAACTACGCTGTTCCGCCTTATCATGGGCTTGGACACCCCCGACAGCGGTACATTTGAAATGGGCGAGACCGTAAAATTGGCATACGTTGACCAGCAGCACACCGACATTGATCCCGACAAGAGTGTGTATGAGGTGATAAGCGGTGGCAGCGAACTGATGCGTATGGGCGGTCGCGACATCAACGCGCGTGCTTACCTGAGCCGTTTCAACTTTGCTGGAGCCGACCAGGAGAAGAAGTGTGGCGTGCTTTCGGGCGGTGAGCGTAACCGTTTGCAACTGGCCCTTGCCCTGAAGCAAGAGGGCAATGTGTTGTTGCTCGATGAGCCAACCAACGACATTGATGTCAACACGCTGCGTGCCCTGGAGGAGGGCTTGGAAGCCTTTGCCGGTTGTGCGGTGGTTATCAGCCACGACCGTTGGTTCCTCGACCGTATTTGTACGCACATATTGGCCTTTGAGGGTGATGGCAATGTGTTCTTCTTCGAAGGTTCGTACACAGACTATGAGGTGAACAAGGCCAAACGCCTTGGACTTGAAGAACCCAAGCGCATTCGCTACCGCAAGCTCGATGATTGACGGCATGGCGCTTTGTTGATATATAAATTGCAATAAAAGAAAGGACAGGATAGACGCATGTACAGCAAGCGTTAATCCTGTCCTTCTTTTGTCCTGACTTCGCCACTTTTCTGCGCCATTGAATGACGCGTATTGATATTGGGTGACGCATTAACGAAGTCTGAAAAAACGCTACCACTAAACGCAAGCACTAATGGGGGCGACGCGTCCCGCGTCGGGATTTTTAAGGCAAAGGCTCACAGACATGAGTGTAATTCGTGCTGTCTGTGAGCCTTTGTTTAGTATATAAGCATTGCATTTTCACGCGGGATGAGGCTGCTGAAAAAACCGACGCGGGACGCGTCGCCCCCATTAGTGATAGCGTTTGGTGCTTGCGTTTGGTGGCAGCGTCTTGTGCTTGCGTTTTGTGGTAGCATTTTGTGGTAGCGGTACCTTTACCATACTACAAAAACTTTACTTGCCGAGTATCTTACATCTTACACTAATACATCGTAAATTATTGATTATCAGCACTTTGACTAGTGTAAGATGATGTCAATGCCACCTACACGCAACCTACACACCCCACACGCTGCCACACGGCACAAGTACGGGAGGGTGATATCACAACATAGGGGAACAGAAAAGTCTGTTGCTCCGACAGATTTTCCTACGTCCCTGTGGCGTAAACCCCACCGCATACGACAAAACCGGCTGCGAGGCGGCGGGGTGGGGTGTGTAAGATGTATGCAAGGGAGTGTAAGATACTTTGAAATCATCTTACACTCTTGAAACCTCTGTGTGTCAACTTGTTATGTGTAAAAAGTGTAAGATGGCAGTAAAAACACACGCACTCATTTATAAGTAGGTAGACGGGGAGGGAGCAAATATTTGTGTACAAATTGTACACTTTTTTTGTTGGGTGCAATGCCTCGGTGTTACCTTTGCAGCACTTTAATTCAACTTTACTTTTGTACTAAACCAAATTGTATGATCATGAAACGAATGCTTAACAGAATGCTGCGCTATGCCGATGCCATTGTGAAACGTGGCGTTAACAAACTGATAGACGCTATCGGGCAAAGCGCGGAACCACAAACTAAAAACACTGAAACGCCCCAGCAAAAAAGCATGGGCAATGATATTAATTGCGCACCGCAAGCGACAGCCAGCACCACGAACTGCGGTCTGACCGAACAGGCCATCAGTCTTATGGACGAACTGTGCGACATGCGCTATAATGTGCTTGACCGCACGCCCGAAGTGCAACGGCGCGACCAGGCGGACAAAGGGCTTGTGCCCGTGAGCAAACTGGTGCGCAACACGATGGTGATTGACTTGCACAAACGGGGCTGCATGGTGTGGAACAATGATGTGGACCGCATTGTGGAGTCGGCCTACATGCCGCAGTATCACCCATTCAGCGCTTATTTGCAGTCACTGCCCCAATGGGACGGTACCGACCGCGTGGGTCCACTGGCCGAACGGGTGAGCACCGACGCGCTGTGGCGCATGGTGTTTGGGCGCTGGCTGCGCTGCATGGTGGCTGGTTGGGTGCAGGCCGCAGCGGGCGGCGCAAGCACCTGCGGCAATGCCATGATACCGCTGTTGGTGAGTGAGGAGCAGGGTGTGCGCAAAAGTACGTTTTGCCGCATGTTGCTGCCTCCCGAACTGCGCAATTACTATACTGACAAGTTTGAGCTGGCCGGCGACGAGCGTCTTGAACTGGCGCTGTCGCGCTTTGCGCTTGTCAATCTTGACGAGTTTGACCGCTACAACAAGTTGCACAACGCCAAACTTAAGAATTTGGTGCAGCTTGGCACCATGCAGGCGCGCCGCCCCTATGCTGCCGGGTTCAGCAAAATGGCACGTGTGGCCTCGTTTATAGGTACCAGCAACAGGTTCGACCTGCTGACCGACCCTACGGGCAGCCGCCGTTTTTACTGCCAGGAGGTGAAGCACGTCATAGACTGTGACACGCCGCTCGACTATGCGCAACTTTATGCACAGTTGCTGCACGAGGTGCAAAGTGGTGAGATTACGTACTCAAGTTCTGAACCTTTTCGTTAAGCCAGATGAGCAAAAGAGAGCTTGCTTTCATTTTGCCATGTCGAGAAAAGGTGCGCGAAAGCGAACGAAATACTGTACCAATTCATATCAACTAATTTTTAACACCTACTTATGTGCAAATCCCCAACAGAAGAATAGGGAGGTTACAAGAGCAAATGGTATCAGGTATTTTCGTGTTACGATTGATTTCATTGTTTGTTGAGACTTTGTTTATACCAATTAAAAAGTCGTTGTACGCCTTCTTCAATCTCGACTTTGTGTGTCCAGCCTAATGAATGGAGTTTACTTACGTCGATGAGTTTACGCATAGTGCCATCGGGCTTGGTGTTGTCAAACTCTATGGTGCCTTCAAATCCTACGGCTTTTGCAACTAATTCGGAGAGTTGACGGATGGTGAGTTCTATGCCTGTACCTACGTTGATGTGGCAATTACGTATCTCGCCTAACGTGGGTATGGCGCCTCCGCGACCTTCAGAGTTGTTGCGGTCTACTGTGCCATCGGTTTTGGCTCCATAAAACACGCTGCTGTATTTTTCTATTCCTATAATATCTTTGAAGTCAACGTTTAGGAGTATGTGTACACTGGCATCCGCCATGTCTTCGCTCCAAAGAAATTCGCGAAGTGGCGTTCCTGTTCCCCAAAGCACTACTTTATTGTCGTAGATGCCATAGAAGGCTAAGGCTTTTAAGATGCGGTCATGAGGGTTTGTGCCATCTACATTGCCTTCACCAATGAGCGCACGGAGTTTATCTGTGGGATTGATGGGGCGTTTGTTCATGTCTTCTTCTATGCTGTGCCAATCGCCTTCGTGTAGGAGTTTTGCCAAATAGATTTTGCGCATCATGGCGGGCATGACATGGCTGTTCTCTAAATGGAAATTATCGTTGGGACCATAGAGGTTGGTGGGCATTACGGCTATATAATTGGTGCCGTATTGCAGATTGTACGATTCGCACATCTTTAATCCTGCTATCTTGGCTATGGCATATTCCTCGTTGGTATATTCTAAGGGGGAGGTGAGCAGGCTGTATTCTTTCATGGGTTGGGGTGCGTTCTTGGGATAGATGCACGTTGAACCTAAAAAGAGGAGTTTTTTGACACCATGTTTGTAGGCATTTTCTATTACATTGCACTGCATCTTCATGTTTTGCATGATGAAGTCGGCACGATAGAGGGAGTTTGCCATGATGCCACCAACAAAGGCTGCTGCAAGAACTACGGCTTCGGGACGTTCTTCATCGAAGAAGCGTGTTACGGCTTGCTGGTCGGTTAGGTCTAACTCTTTATGGCTGCGACCTATTAAATTGTTATAGCCTCGTGCCTTTAGATTGTTCCAAATGGCTGAGCCTACAAGTCCGTGATGTCCTGCTATATAGATTTTACTATCTTTACTTAACATGGTGTTCTTTTATTTTACAATTCCCTTTTCAAGATATTCTGCCAAATTGGTACGTACTTGGGCTGCGGCTCCTTCTGCTGCTACTTTTGCCATGTCATGGTCTACCATGATTTTTACGAGTTGCTCGAAGGAGGTAGTATTGGGATCCCAACCGAGTTTTGCCTTGGCTTTGGTTGGGTCGCCCCAAAGGTTTACTACATCTGTGGGACGATAGAAGTCTGGGGAAACTTCTACTATTGTTTTTCCTTTTAAATGTTCGGGACCGCTTATGCAGATGCCTTTTTCGTTTTCTGCCTTGCCTTCCCATTTTAGTTCGATGCCTACATGATGAAAGGCGAGTTGGGCAAACTCACGTACGCTATGTTGTACACCTGTTGCGATGACGTAGTCTTCGGGTTTAGGGGCTTGAAGAATGAGCCACATGCACTCTACATAGTCTTTTGCATAGCCCCAATCGCGTAATGAATCAAGGTTGCCAAGGTAGAGTTTGTCTTGCAAGCCCTGTGCTATACGTGCAGCAGCAAGAGTAATCTTACGTGTCACGAAAGTCTCGCCACGACGCTCGCTTTCGTGATTGAAGAGGATGCCATTGCAGCAAAACATATTGTAGGCATCGCGATATTCTTTGATTATCCAATATCCATAGAGTTTGGCTACTGCATAGGGGCTGAATGGATGGAAGGGGGTGTTTTCGTTTTGTGGCACTTCTTCAGCTTTGCCATAGAGTTCGGAGGTTGATGCTTGGTAGATTTTACAACTGTGGGTAAGTCCTACTTTGCGTACTGCCTCAATTATACGTAGAACACCCACGGCATCAACGTCAGCGGTAAACTCAGGAGAGTCGAAGCTAACCTGCACATGGCTCTGTGCAGCAAGGTTGTAAATCTCAGTAGGTCGCACTTCTGACACCACGCCTACTATAGACATGGAGTCACCAAGGTCGGCATAGTGTAAATGGAAATGGGGTTTGCCTTCGAGATGTGCGATACGCTCGCGATAGTCTACGGATGAACGGCGAATGATGCCGTGTACATCATATCCTTTTTCAAGGAGCAATTCTGCTAAGTATGATCCATCTTGTCCTGTTACACCCGTTATTAGGGCTATGTTTTGTTTACTCATAATTGATATGTTTTTGTTCTTTAATTAAGGAAATTCCTTTTTACCATTCATACTCAAATCTTTCAATATATTCCTCCACGAGCGGATTACTTAATTGTACCTCAATAAAAGTCAAATCCGTTGTGGCCTTTATGGCATGATAATGTTCGACAGGAATATTCATGACGTCTCCACGTTTAACTAGTCTTCGTTCACCATCTAAAACAAAGATGCCTTCGCCATCAACACAAGTCCATATTTCACTACGATGATGATGCAACTGATAACTAATGTGTTTTCCTGCTTTCAAACGTATTGTTTTGAGTTTCTAAAATAAATGTCCTTTATGAGCCATTCAGTATGCTACTTTGTCGCCATTCTGACGCCAGGCGTTGAAAGGGGCGTCGGCCTCGTCGTGCATCATGGCTTCGGTGGGCAAGTGGCGTTCGTTGATGGGCAGTGGCAGTTCCTGGTATATAAAGGCGTCGTCAAATCCGGCCTCGGCAGCGTCAGTTTTTGTGCCGGCAAAGTATAGGTGGCTGAGGTGTGCCCAATAGATGGCCCCCAAACACATGGGGCAAGGTTCGCACGACGAGTAAATGTCGCAGCCGCTGAGGTCGAAAGTGCCCAGCTTGGTGCAAGCATTGCGAATGGCCTGCACCTCGGCATGGGCTGTAGGGTCGTGTTGCAAGGTAACGCGGTTGACGCCTTCGGCCACAATTTCGCCGTTGCGCGCTATGACGGCACCAAAGGGGCCGCCCCCTTGTCTTACGTTTTCGACGGCCAAAGCTATGGCGCGTCGCATCAGTTCTTGTTTTGTCATATTGTTGTCACGATTTATGGTTTTGTCTTACACAAAGGTAATCACTGGCACGCTTTTGTGCAATATTTAGTGGTCTGTTTTGTATGAAATGCTGGTAAAGTAGACTTTAACGCGTTGACGGAATTAGTAAACAAGTTGACAAGTTAACCTGAAATTCCGCCAACGCGTAGACGTTATTACTCGTGTCGCGTTGTTTTGGCGCACCCGACAAACCCTGTGGAGGGCTGTGCAGATGCTAACCCAAAAACTGAGTTGCCAAACGATACATGATTGCCCAAAAGTAGTACCTTTGCACTATGAATCAGAATGGCAATAAAAATATGTATGAGGGCCTCGCCTCATATTTCCTCCCCGAAGGAGTTCTTAAATATTTCGAGGTGACAGACTTTGCAACACAGCGTACTCTGGACAAGGATGTTCTTTACACAACAGAGCTTCACATCTATCTGGATGAGCGCGACAATCGCACACCAGACATGAAGGATTCCGTGAGCAATGGTTTTGGGGAAGAATCATGTTTACTTGACTATCCAGCCCGAGACAAGAAGGCGGTACTTCACATACGAAGAAGGCGTTGGACAATGCCGGATGGCACAACAAGAAGTGTTGACCTTGACAAGGAGTTTGAACTGAAGCATAAGGGCACTCGATACGCGAAGGACTTCGCGCTTTTTTTAAAGAGGGCGAATGGACTCTGAGACGATAACCGCTCGTCAGATTGGTTATACGTACATGATTAACAGCTCCACGTTTGCCAAAAGATACAAGGACGCCCTGAGTAACTTCGAGACGTGGGAGCAGAAGGATCACGCATCCAAGTGGATTCTTATTCCGCAAAACGTAGGTAAGGAGCAAGGCATAGACGAGACCTCCCTCCAGGGCGAACTGTACACTATCGTTCACAACAAGGATGCCCATGGTCGCAAGGGTGCAATCATAGCAGTAGTCAAGGGAACGAATCCTGCTGACGTACTGAAGGTTCTCATGCAACTACCTGCAGATAAGCGTGAAATGGTTGAGAATATCACGATGGATCTCTCAGATTGCATGCGTGTCATAGCCCGAGAGGCATTCCCTAAAGCCACAGTCATACGTGACTGCTTCCATGTCGTAAAACGCGGTGGAGAGGGCTGCGAAGAGATACGCCTGCGCCTGAAACGAAAAGCCGTAAAGGAGGCGAACAGACAGAAGGCAGAGTTTCGCAAATACCTCGAAAATCTGGCAGCGCAGAGAAAGGCTTACCGCGAGCGAATGAGGAAAAGGCATGGGAAGAACTGGAAGAAGAGCAAGCGCGGAAGAAAGCCTATGAGGCTGAACACTCGCTTTGAACCCAAAAGGCTTGAAAATGGCGAGACTCTTGTAGAGGCACAGACACGATGTCGCAAGCAATTGTCCATGAGCCGAGAGAAGTGGAGCGCAACGCAGAAAAAGCGTGCGAAGATACTTTTCGCACTCTACCCAAAACTTGAAGAAGCATACAATCTGATCAACTCCCTTAGAGCCATATTCAGAAACAAGAAACTCACAAAGGAGACTGCCAAACAGAATTTCAAGGGGTGGTATGAGAAAGTGGCTTCCTGCACTCTGCGTGAAATCAAGTCCGTACGCGATACCATCAGATTCTATGAGGATGAAATCCTGAACTACTTTGACGGACGTAAGACTAACGCTTCAGCTGAATCGTTGAACTCAAAGATCAAATGCTTTCGTGCACAAGTAAAAGGAGTCATAGACATACCATTCTTCATGTATCGTTTAGCAACAGTTTTGGGTTAGCATCTGCACGGCCTACTCCACAGGGTTTGTCGGGTGCGCCNNNNTGGCGCACCCGACAAACCCTGTGGAGGGCTGTGCAGATGCTAACCCAAAAACTGAGTTGCCAAACGATACATGATTGCCCAAAAGTAGTACCTTTGCACTATGAATCAGAATGGCAATAAAAATATGTATGAGGGCCTCGCCTCATATTTCCTCCCCGAAGGAGTTCTTAAATATTTCGAGGTGACAGACTTTGCAACACAGCGTACTCTGGACAAGGATGTTCTTTACACAACAGAGCTTCACATCTATCTGGATGAGCGCGACAATCGCACACCAGACATGAAGGATTCCGTGAGCAATGGTTTTGGGGAAGAATCATGTTTACTTGACTATCCAGCCCGAGACAAGAAGGCGGTACTTCACATACGAAGAAGGCGTTGGACAATGCCGGATGGCACAACAAGAAGTGTTGACCTTGACAAGGAGTTTGAACTGAAGCATAAGGGCACTCGATACGCGAAGGACTTCGCGCTTTTTTTAAAGAGGGCGAATGGACTCTGAGACGATAACCGCTCGTCAGATTGGTTATACGTACATGATTAACAGCTCCACGTTTGCCAAAAGATACAAGGACGCCCTGAGTAACTTCGAGACGTGGGAGCAGAAGGATCACGCATCCAAGTGGATTCTTATTCCGCAAAACGTAGGTAAGGAGCAAGGCATAGACGAGACCTCCCTCCAGGGCGAACTGTACACTATCGTTCACAACAAGGATGCCCATGGTCGCAAGGGTGCAATCATAGCAGTAGTCAAGGGAACGAATCCTGCTGACGTACTGAAGGTTCTCATGCAACTACCTGCAGATAAGCGTGAAATGGTTGAGAATATCACGATGGATCTCTCAGATTGCATGCGTGTCATAGCCCGAGAGGCATTCCCTAAAGCCACAGTCATACGTGACTGCTTCCATGTCGTAAAACGCGGTGGAGAGGGCTGCGAAGAGATACGCCTGCGCCTGAAACGAAAAGCCGTAAAGGAGGCGAACAGACAGAAGGCAGAGTTTCGCAAATACCTCGAAAATCTGGCAGCGCAGAGAAAGGCTTACCGCGAGCGAATGAGGAAAAGGCATGGGAAGAACTGGAAGAAGAGCAAGCGCGGAAGAAAGCCTATGAGGCTGAACACTCGCTTTGAACCCAAAAGGCTTGAAAATGGCGAGACTCTTGTAGAGGCACAGACACGATGTCGCAAGCAATTGTCCATGAGCCGAGAGAAGTGGAGCGCAACGCAGAAAAAGCGTGCGAAGATACTTTTCGCACTCTACCCAAAACTTGAAGAAGCATACAATCTGATCAACTCCCTTAGAGCCATATTCAGAAACAAGAAACTCACAAAGGAGACTGCCAAACAGAATTTCAAGGGGTGGTATGAGAAAGTGGCTTCCTGCACTCTGCGTGAAATCAAGTCCGTACGCGATACCATCAGATTCTATGAGGATGAAATCCTGAACTACTTTGACGGACGTAAGACTAACGCTTCAGCTGAATCGTTGAACTCAAAGATCAAATGCTTTCGTGCACAAGTAAAAGGAGTCATAGACATACCATTCTTCATGTATCGTTTAGCAACAGTTTTGGGTTAGCATCTGCACGGCCTACTCCACAGGGTTTGTCGGGTGCGCCGTTGTTTTGTGCATTTTGTTTCAGAAGTTTAGGTTTCCAGCAGCGGTAGTTGGGAAAAATATATGACACGGTTTTCATGTTTATGTGCAAACCAGAGAGCGAGATTGAAGCTGTGGAATGACGCACGTGCTTAAAAAATGCGAAATCTTTTGTGCAGTCAACTTTAATGCCTAACTTGCACCGCGAAATGCATGCCATTGAGGTGTGTATGCCTAACATGATTATAAATACGAAACAACCTGACAAATGAAAAATCTTAAACTATTTGTGCCGGCATTGGCGGTGTTGCTGATGACTGGCTGTGTGAGCAAAAAGAAACTTGCTGAGGTGCAAGGTAATTATGACAACCTGAAGACGGAGCATGCCGCTTTGCAAAAGGATTACAATGAGGCACAGGTGCGCATTGCCGAATACACTGCCGACTCAAAGAGCTTGGCTGCCCGCCTCAAAGAGGAGCAGGAACGCAATAAGGAGATGCGAGAGGCTTACAGCAAATTGCAATCGTCTTATCAGAGCAATGTGCAGCAAGGTAATGTGAATATATCGAAGTTGGTTGATGAAATCAATGCTTCAAACAAGTTTATCAAGCAATTGGTTGATGCCAAAACAAAGAGTGACTCTTTGAACCAGGCTCTGACCAACAAACTGACTCGTTCGCTCACTCGTCAGGAAATGAACGATGTGGACGTACAAGTGCTTAAAGGCGTGGTTTATATTTCGTTGGCCGACAACATGCTTTACAAGAGCGGTAGTTACGAAATTGGCGATCGTGCAGGCGAAACGCTTTCTAAGATTGCCAAAATCATTACCGATTACAAGGACTACGATGTGTTGGTTGAGGGTAACACCGACAATGTGCCTATTTCGCAAAAGAATATTCGCAACAACTGGGACCTCTCGGCGCTTCGTGCTTCTTCAGTAGTGCAGGCATTGCAAAACCAGTATGGCGTAGACCCCAAGCGCCTTTCAGCAGCTGGTCGAGGCGAGTATAACCCCGTGGCATCAAATGCTACCGCTGTGGGCAAGCAGCGCAACCGCCGCACACAAATCATCATCACGCCTAAGCTCGACCAGTTTATGGACTTGATTGATGAGGCTCCTGAGCAGCAGAATGATTAAGGCCTTCACGCATGTGACGAACTAATATATATGGGTGGTTCTAAAAACAGAATGATTAGAACCACCCATACGACTTAAGCAGCCCGACAAGTTACTCAACTTGTCGGGCTGCTTCAGTTATATTGATTATGTTTATCCGCACTGGCTTGCACCGCAGTGTTTGCATATCAGGCAGCCTTCTTCCTGACTTCATCACTTTTTTGCACCATTATATAGTGCGTATTGAAAATCAACGAGTTACGTAATTAAATTGGGTGACGCAAGCAAAGAAGCGAACCTTGTTTTGCTCTTTTAAGGGCTGTTCGCCCTTGTACCGCTTACCGCGAAGACATAAGTACATAAGCTACATAAGTAACATAAGGCTGACGCCGTGTTTTTTTACATAAGCTGAGGCAGGGCTTTCCGCCCTGCTTGTAAGAGACATAAGGCTGGCGCCGTGTCGTTGGCTCTAATGTAGTTTGTCGTGATAACAGAATGGAACACAATTAAAGCGTTCTCTTTATCAGGTGTCAGCCCTTATGTATCTTACAGGCTGGGCGGAAAGCCCTGCCTCAGCTTATGTAAAAACCACGGCGTCAGCCTTATGTTACTTATGTACTTATGTACCCCGCGGTAAGCGGCACAAGGGCGAACAGCCCTTAAAGCAAAGAACAAGGCTCGTTGCTCTCAATGTAGGATAAGACATATTCTACCTTGTCAGCTCGCTATAATTGATTTGGGTGACGCATTGACGAAGTCAGGACAGAATTATTAGAACCAGCCATACGACTAAAGCAGCCCGATAAGTTACTCAACTTGTCGGGCTGCTTCAGTTATATTGATTATGTTTATCCGCACCGGCTTGCACCGCAGTGTTTGCATATCAGGCAGCCTTCTTGGTAAACCAAAGTTTCGTGGCCGCAGTTCGGACATTTCTGTCCTTTGGCTTCAGTGCCGTCGATGACGTATTTTTTCAGCGCGCGGCTCACGCCCACTTTCCAGGTGTTGATGTTCTCGCTCTCAAGTTGCAGTGAGTTGACAAGCTTAATCACGTTCTCAATAGGCATGCGGTAGCGCAATACGCCAGAGATGAGTTTGGCATAGTTCCAATACTCCTTGTTAAACTTCTCCGACAAACCCTCGACCGTCATTTTATAGCCGCGCTTGTTTTGGAACTGGAAGTCATAACGCTTGGTGCCATCAGGCAAGACAGTCTTGATTATGCGTCCTTTCGTTACCGTCTTAGGCAGCACGATGCCCTCTTCGTCGTCTTGCAGACCGGTGAATATCTCGTAGGGGTGTCCGTCAAGCAACCCTACAAAAGCCACCCATTTCTCTTTGTTGTTTTGGAAGCGTACCACGTCGCATTCCAGCACGTCGGGCCGGCGTTCGGTCACCTCGGGCAGTTTCATGCCCTTAGTCAGCAAGTCCTCTTCTTGTTTCTTCTTCTTTTTGTCAGTCTTTTGCGTACTTACCAGCACCCCTGCACGTGAACCGTCGCGGTAGATCGTACAACCCTTGCAGCCACTCTTCCATGCTTCGACGTAGAGGCGGTTAACGAGTTCTTCGTCCACAGAGTTCGGCAAGTTCACTGTCACACTGATGCTGTGGTCTACCCACTTTTGTATGGCGCCCTGCATGCGCACCTTCATCAGCCAGTCTACATCGTTGGCAGTCGCTTTGTAGTAAGGCGAGCGTGCCACCAGTTCGTCAATCTCCTCTTGCGTATAACGCTTCTCTGTGTCAAGCCCCTGGGCCTTCATCCATGTAATAAACTTGGGGTGATATACAATATATTCCTCAAAAGAGTCCCCCGTCTCGTCCACAAAGTCAACGTGCACATTTGTGTCGTTAGGGTTCACCTTACGACGGCGTTTGTACACGGGCATGAACACAGGCTCAATGCCCGATGTTGTTTGCGTCATCAAGCTTGTGGTGCCTGTTGGTGCAATGGTCAGGCAGGCAATGTTGCGGCGGCCGTACTTAACCATGTCGTCATACAGGGCAGCATCGTGCTCCTTAATGCGCAAGACGAAGGGATTGTTCTCCTCGCGTTTGGCATCATATACGGGGAACGCGCCACGCTCTTTAGCCATGTTCACGCTCGAGGCGTATGCCGAAAGTGCTAAAGTCTGTTGCACTTTAACTGCCATTTCGGTAGCCTCTTCCGTACCATAGCGCAGGCCGAGGGCTGCCAACATGTCGCCTTCGGCTGTAATGCCCACTCCGGTGCGTCGGCCCTGGGCCGTTTTATGCTTAATCTTCTCCCAAAGGTGGCGTTCTGTATATTTCACCTCGTCACTCTGCGGGTCGTTTGCTACTTTGTTAAGAATGGCATCAATCTTCTCCTGCTCCAAGTCAATGATATCGTCCATAAAGCGTTGCGCCATGGCCACGTGCTTTTTGAACAGTTCGAAGTTGAACGTAGCTTGTGGCGTGAAGGGATTTTCAACGTAGCTATAAAGGTTTATGGCCAGCAATCGACAGCTGTCATAGGGGCAAAGCGGGATTTCGCCACAAGGGTTTGTGCTCACCGTGCGGAAGCCCAGGTCGGCATAACAGTCGGGAATGCTTTCGCGCAGAATGGTGTCCCAAAACAGCACGCCGGGCTCGGCACTCTTCCAGGCGTTGTGTACAATTTTATGCCAAAGGGCCGTAGCGTCAATGTCCTTTTCAACCAACGGACTGTTGCTGCTGATGGGAAACTGCTGGTGGTAGGGGCGTCCCTCGGTGGCGCAACGCATAAATTCATCGTCAACCTTCACACTCACATTAGCCCCTGTAATTTTGCCTTCAGTCATTTTAGCGTCAATAAAGGCCTCAGCTTCGGGGTGTCGTATGGCAATAGACAACATCAGTGCACCGCGTCGGCCGTCCTGTGCCACCTCGCGTGTAGAGTTGCTGTAACGCTCCATAAATGGCACAATGCCGGTCGAGGTTAATGCCGAGTTCTTAACAGGCGACCCTTTGGGGCGAATGCCCGACAAATCATGGCCCACACCGCCGCGCCGCTTCATCAGCTGCACTTGTTCCTCGTCCAGTTTCATGATGGAACCGTATGAGTCGGCATTGCCATCAATGCCAATGACAAAGCAGTTAGAGAGCGAAGCTATTTGGTGATGGTTACCAATCCCCGTCATGGGTGAGCCTGCAGGCACAAGGTAGCGAAAGTGGTCGAGTAGTGCAAAAACATCCTCTTCGCTCACCGGGTTGTTATATTTCTTCTCGATTCGTGCAATTTCGGCTGCAATGCGGTGGTGCATGTCACGTGGCGAACGTTCAAATATGTGCCCAAAGGAGTCCTTCATGGCATATTTGTTAACCCAAACACGTGCGGCCAGTTCATCGCCGCCAAAGTATTCAAGCGAGGCCTTGAAAGCCTCGTCGTATGTATAAGTGTTCTCCATTTATATGGTTTAATATGTTTATGGGTGTTTCTAATAATTCTGAAATAGGGATTTGTGCACTATCGGAAGTGTATTTTTGAAAGTTTGTGAGGGAGCATAGCGGGCTATGTGACCGAACAAACTTTCAAAAAGACACTTTCGAGAGTGTGCAAATCACATTTCAGAATAGCAGAACTCTAAAAACAGAATTTTTAGAACCACCCGATATAGGTCAAAGTCAGATTTTCAAGCTGCTGATGGCAGCACCATCAAGTGTGCGCACAGCCAGCATGCCGTCAGCATACGTGGCAAAGGTAGGCAGGTTGCCCCCTTTGGGAAATGTGGGCGACCCCGTGTTCAGTATTACAGGCCCGCCAGTTTCCTCCGCTGGTTTGAGCACCTGTCGGTGTGTGTGTCCATATACAAACACATCGCAGGCCGGTGCCTTGGGCATGTGGTCCTCGTTGTAGATGTGCCCGTGCGTCAGAAAGAAACGCTTGCCCTCGTCCACCAACATCATGTAAGTGCTTTGAATGGGGAAGTTGAGCAACATTTGGTCCACCTCTGAGTCGCAGTTGCCGCGCACCGCCACAATGTTGGCGGCCCGTTTGTTCAGCTCGTCGGCAATAGCTTGCGGGTCAAGTCCGTCGCACAAGCCATTGCGTGGGCCATAGTTCAGAATGTCGCCAAGCAACACCAGCAAATCATAGTGATGTGCATCGTAGTAGTTGAGCACCATGCGTAGCGTTGTGATGGAGCCATGTATGTCTGATAAAAATAAAATGCGCATAATCAGTGATTTAATAGCAATATAGAAATCAAGTTGGTGCTCAAAATAACTTCGAGCCCCAACTTAGCGGCAGTCGCCGCCTCGCAAAGTTAAAAAGATTATTGCATACAACCTCACTAACTAACGATAAAAAATGTACATTTGTACCTCAATACAAGTACTGTCTTATGAAGTTTTCTACACCTGTCGATTTGCCCGAAAAGACGGTGCAAATCACCCCGCATTCGCGTGTCATGTTCATTGGTTCATGCTTTGCCGACCACATTGGCGGGCGCATGTCCGACTGCTTGCCACAGGAGCAGGTCTGCATCAATCCGCATGGCACACTATACAATCCCGTCAGCATACGCAATACCCTCGTCACCTATTTGCCCGACACCATTGACCCGCCATATTCCCAAAAAGGCCTGTTCAAGACACCCGACGGACAATGGCGTCATTGGGACTATTCCACAAAGTTCTCGGCTCCGACACAGCAGGCGCTCGAGGCCGAACTGACGCAAGGGTGGGAGCGTGCCAATGCCCTGTTTGCCCAGCTCGATGTGCTGTTCATCACCCTGAGCACCGACCATGTGTATTGGCTAAACGAAGGGCCTTATGTGCACCATTGCGTGGCAAACTGTCACAAGCAGCCGGCCAGCATGTTCAGTGAGGAGGCTGTGCCGTGGCGCGACCTTGAGAGTTGGTGGCATTATTTCCTCTCGCACTTGTTGCAAGTAATGCCCCATCTGCGTGTAGTGTTCACCATCAGCCCCTATCGTTATGCCAAATATGGCATGCATGGCAATGCGCTCAGCAAGGCCCAGTTGCTGTTGCTCACCGACCATTTGTGTCGTGAGTTTGAGCGCGCATACTATTTCCCGGCCTACGAAATTGTGACAGACGAGTTGCGCGACTACCGCTTTTATGCCCCCGACATGTTGCACCCCTCAGAGCAAGCCATCGATTATGTGTGGGAGCGTTTTACCGAGTGGGCTTTTACTCCCGCCATGCACGATTATGCCCGTGAGCGTACAGCCCTGTTGCGTGCCATGGCCCACCGGCCTATCAATCCCGATACCGAGGCACACCGCAAATTTTTGCAAAAGCTCGATATGCGCAAGCAGGCATTCCGACAAAAGTGGGGAACCGATGCCTTAATAGGCTGATGTTTGAAAACTTGAAGAACTCTATAGATGCTCAATTAGAGTTAGATATAAACCGGTGGATTCTAATTATAGGCATATTGGTTCTCTTTATTTTGCATTTTGTACGAAGCTACTGAAGCAACAAGTATCTTGGTTAACAACAACTTTTATTATTGATATGTTATGAGCGTAGATTTGTCATTGATAATACCGAACAATTGCCAGTCATTGCGAGACACACAAAACGCCAAGAAATGTTTTGATGACACGATAGATTCTGTCATCAAGCATTTTCATGGACGTAAGCAGTTCGTCACAGATATTATTATAAGCACTAATGAAGAGGATCCCAATTATATAAAATATAGTTTTGAGATACCTCTTCTGAGTATAACAGCAGAGATGCATTCTGGATTTTGGGATATATGGCCGGTGGCAAGTTATAATCATTATTTTATCCCTTTCAATACGGATATTTTAGGGAAACCAAGAATATGGGCCAGAGAGGTTTGTTTTAATACACTGCTGGCATTTGGCCATACCGAAGGTTGGATTTGCGATGAATTCCATAGCTGGAACTGCGGACTCGATGACTATGACTCGACCTTTGAGGATTGGAAGGCTTATGGGAAAAACGATGAAGACAGCATCATACATGAATTTGATATTATGCGTTTTGCAGATGTTGATCCCCGAAAAGGAATATGGCCGGACTATGATCTAAAGTATCATGATTCTTATAAGGAATGTCATGACGTTTTGAATGCAATTCGTAGCCGTTTCCCTGAGTATGACATACTTTCTATTAGTAATCCACTTCCCAATTGTGCTTTCGCAGCTAAGAATGATGAACTGTTTATATTGGATTATAAAACTGGAAGTTGTCTGACAGGAAAACCCATAGACAACTGTCGAACGGATTTTTGTGGTGCAGGCATTCAAGTGTTTAAGGGAGAAAAGAGTGCATTTTTTAATATGGAAGGTAAGCAATTGACTGATTTCCGTGTCGGGAATTTCTCTTGGAAATGGGATACTCGTTGTATATATGCTTTCAGACAGATAATTATTGACGAGGCAACAGGTCGGAAATTTCTATCAGATGGCACTTCGTACGAGGAGTGAAGTGTGTAAGGCGTTGTGGTGTTAAACAAGAGATATGGAGCAATATTAAAGTTATGACACTGCCAATAATTTATGGTGTTACATAATGCTGCTCTCTTAACGCAATCCCAATCTCTAATGGGGGCGACATGTCCTGCGTACGGTGAAAAATGAAATGTTCAGATGCCGTTACTGCTGCCAGAAAAAATGTGGACACCATAAACGGCCACCTCGACAAGGTGATAAAGGAAGCCCCGACCAAGTTGGAGGTATCCGTGGAAGTTTCAGATACCGACTGGCAGAAGATGCAGCAGATGTTTGACGAGCACAACAAGCAGATGTTGGCCAAGATGCAGAAGTACTTGAAGGAAGTCAATGACATGTTTGCCAATGAGCGCAGGAAGGTCAACGAGCGTTACAAGGAATACGATGGAGTCTATCTCGGTCGCTACGCCCAGTGGTTCTTCTGGCTCTTCTTCGTCCTTGGTTTTTCGGCTTTTGTGGTGTTATTGCCGTAATGATAGCGCAGCACTATGGAAAGTGAAATCGCCTGACCTTAGGCTGAGGGCTTAAAGTCAGGCGGTTGACCTTTTTGTATTAAATAAAATCTGGGAAAAGGTAAAGTTGCGGTTGTGGTTTCCTAACTCCGTCCAAGACTTCTAATGCCTCTCTCACACTTTGAGCAATCTTTTTAGCAAACGCAACTGGAACAGCATTACCTATCTGCAATTGTATCTCACGTTGATTATGACCATAAAACACCCAATCATCAGGAAAGGTTTGTAAACGTGCATATTCTCGATGAGTGAATGCCCTTAGCTTACTTGCGGAAATCCTCCACAATTTTGCTTTTGATTCAGGATTTCGAACATATAATGCTCCTTCTCGCTCCTTGTCAATTCTTGTGGCTTTAACATTCCCTAGAGCCCAGCCCCATACTGTTGCAGTGTCAATTGCAGGAAAAGGAGCATCAAAAGTACGAATGGGATTACCTTCAGATGCGGTTCTACTAAACCGTACAGGTATAGCTATTTCTGTGTCATCAAAAGGTTCGCCTGTTTCCGTGTGTGCATAGCTCTTAAATCCCCAAGACGGATTATGATTTGGAAGTTTTATGGACAAGTCTTGTCCTAACTCATAGATGAAATCTCTGATACCCGTTTCTTTTGAGGATGGTTCGGGATATTGAAAATGACTAAGAGTATTATCTTTGTAAGCAATAAATATAAATCGCCGTCTAGTTTGTGGTGCTCCAAATTGTGATACCTTAAAGTACTGAAATACTGTTGTGTAGCCAATCGCTCGCATTTCTTCAGCAATTTGTATGGCAAAAGGTTTCTGTGTTTCAGGATGAACCATAGTCCTAAGATTTAACACATTCTCCATAACTACTACACGAGGTTTCATGATATTAGCTATTCTAACGACTTCTTTGTATAAGGAATTACGCTTGTCATTTGCGTCTCGATTACCCCCTAAAGAGAATCCTTGGCATGGGAATCCGGCTAACAACACATCAAGTCCTTCTCTAAAGTCTGGAGTGTATTCGCGTACATCACAATTTACGACATCCCATGTAGGTCTATTCATACGCATAGTCTGGACGGCATAATCTAATATGTCGCTTGACTGTGTATGAATAAAACCGGCTTTTTCAAAGCCAATATCCAACCCCCCTGCACCTGAGAATAGGCTAAGGAAAGTGTATGGGGACAATTTTTCTTGTTCGACAGTATACATTTATGCAGGAATTACTGGTATATATGCAACACGCTCCTTTACCTCCCTCAGTTTGCATGCATCAAAAATATTACTTAATGTGATGAGTTCTGCACCAGAATTACATGGCGCAATTTCATCTAGTAAGAAATAGTAGAAAGAGTTACCATATTTGTCTTCTCTTACTATCTGCTCATTTATATTCAAAGTTTCCCCTAACTGCTCAATGTCTTGTTTTTTCAACACAAGAACCATTCTTAAGTAAAATTCTTCCAACTTGGAATTTAAAGGATTAGGGTAAGTATACATTCTACGATGTCTTACCGAGCCTTCTCCATATGGTCCATGATTGTATTCGGAAGTATTTGCATATTTAGCTTCTTTATACAACTCGAAGTCGTAATTCAAGAAATCTCCATCTACAAGTATTAATGATACAATCTTTGTACTTGCCGGATTGAGTAATGCAAATAAGTAGAAACAAGGAATGATTCTTGTCTCAGCACCGACTTTAACAAAAGCTTTTCCACAGGGTAGGCAACTATTGTAATCAATAGTCATTCCACGAGGGTCTTTTCCATTGGTTTTCTGGATAAGTTTTTTAACCTCAATACCAATAATCAAACCTGACTTCTTATCTCTAACGACCAAGTCAGGCGTAGTTAAAGTGCCGGAGTGAAAGACTTCGAAATCTTTGGATGAGCTCTTTTGAATAACTTCTTCCACCCAACAATCAAATGGGTCATCTTGCACAGTCCCAACGACTGCTGCTGGCCGCAAGTGTACAGGAATTCCTTCTCCTTTCTTTAAGGAGATAAGTCCCCGGTATATCCTTAATATAATATCAGTTTCTGTCATTTCTTATATTTCTTAGAGTTTACGTATTCTTCTACCTTTTGCAGAACATCATCAAGATATTGAATTGTCTTATTCTTAATCTCTATCAATTCCCTAATAGTATAATCCTTGCCTATGTCTGAAAAAGTAAATTCGCCATGTGCCAAACTATTGCGTTTGTTTTTTACTGTCGCTAAATCACGTCCATCTTTTGTTCGTTCCCAACCGATTTGTTTTGCTATTTTTCTTATTTCCTGAGCATCAATATTGCCACTAATATGAACGCTACCAACAGTGATAGCAATAAACTCTTTTTTAAGAATACTATCAGTTAGTTTTGTGATAATATTAACAGTTTGGCTTATATCCTTTATGGTCTTTGCCTCTTGCCGTATCCATAGACGTTTAATTTCATCTGAAAATTGCTCGAAAGTAAGTTTTTCGCTCTCAATTGAATTGGTTATGGCCTTTATCGAATTGACTATTGTAGATTCTATCAAATTATATAAGAGTATAAAACAGTTCGCTTTTAATATCTTAGATAATTCATCATCAATAGACATAGATGAGTCATTTCCTAATATATCGGTACAAACAATTTTACATTCCCCTTTATCAAGATATCCTACAGCGTCTAAATACCTAGAGACTTCATGTTTGCGTTTGTTATATTCTACTTTAGTTGTGATCATAGGTTAAATCTTGTTGAACTCCTAGAAGGCAATCTCTTACGAATTCAATACGAGATTTTAGTCTTCCAGGGTTATTGCTTGCATCCGATGTTGTTTCCTTTTTGAATTCAACCGAATCTAACCAATCCATAGACCTCGGTTGTACGTCAGGATTTTCTTTTAAAGCAAGATAAACGCCAACTGAAATAGCCTCAAATCTCACTCTTGGTGTAACACTGTCATTCGGCTTTCTCGCAAAGAACTGTGGTGCAAAGTGGGTTTCGACAAAATTGCACATTGAAGTAAACTTAGAGAGCATGGCTTCCCTATCAAAACTTTTTTGGCATCGTTTTACGTATTCGTCCAAAAACGGAGCAACGTCGTGCTTAAATTTTAGATATCCTTCTGAAAATGCAAAAAAGCGTAACACAAGTTCTTCGTACTCTCCTCTGTCCTTTTTACTTTCAGACATAGGACAAAGCTCTTGGAACAACTCGTTATTAGAACACTCTATGATAAAGTTATAGAATTGCCCTTGGTATGCGCCCTTTCGTGTTTCACTATCAGTAAGTTTGTTAGAACTAGTATTGATTCTTTTAAATATGTCAGCCCGAACGTCTGCCGTTGCTTTTTCTGTTACTACGTGGAATCTAAAATCTCTTAGCATGAACTTATTCTGACGACTTGTTGACAAATCTGAGAATTTAGTTCCATTTAAAGACTTTAATTTTTCAAGTCCGTTGAGTTTCAATTCATCAGAACAATACTGAACAAGAGTTCGTATACGTTGTGAGCCATCTATTATCTCCAACTCAGCTTCTTCTCCTGAAATGGATACGAGGAAAGGCATAATTGGTACACCTAGAAAAACCGATTCGATGAATTTTGCTTGCTGTTTTTTCTTCCAAACAAAGTTCCGCTGATAATGCGGAACAAATAGTTGATCCTTCTTGTATTTCTGCACAATAACCTCAACAGGATATTCTTTTGTATCATAATCGTATGGAATGCTGGCTTGATTGATTTCCAATTCCATATTTTCGATATCCTGTGACGTGAATTTTATCTTTTTTGTCATTTGAATCTACTTTAAATCGTTTAAATGTTTAATAATGCTATCTGCTACCACTTCACCTAATTTGGGCGGTACTGCATTCCCTATATACCTAGAAACTTTTCCGAGCGAAACGTCTTTCTCTTTCTCAAAGAATCTATAATTCATTGGGAATGTTTGTAATAAGGCGGCTTCTCGTGCAGATATAGCCCTGTCTTGTTCGGGGTGCCCAAAACGTCCGCTTCCAAAGCCAGTGCATTGAGTAGTCATTGTCGGTGAAGGCAAATCCCACGACATTCTACCGTAGACGCTTCCATAAGTTTTGCCAGTTTCTGCCTTATGGCATTTTAATCTTAACGATTCTGGCCAGTCTTTCCAACTTCCTCCCATAGGGGTTGACTTTATCCTTTGCAAATTTATAGGGGTCAAACCAGCAGCTCTGTGAAGAGCGTCTGTAGCACTTGTTTCTCCTGCTTTTATTGGCGGTAATTTGCCAATAGTATCTCTTACTGTAACATAATGGTCAGGAGTGCAAGTTGCAGGGATGAGATTTATCTCTCCAAATTTCGAAGCTAGCAAGACTAGCCTTTTTCTTGTTTGAGGGATGCCATAGTCAGGACAGTATACGATTTTTACAGAGACGTAGTAATGTAAGTCCTCTAACAGCTTGACAAAGTCTTGAAGCACATTTTTGAGTTTAAATGTCAAAATTGCAGGAACATTTTCCATTGTTACAATATCAGGGCGAACAGTCTTTATTAATCTGCCGAATTCATACAGCAAGTCGTATTTGCTCTGGTCTTTCGTCTTGTTCTTAAATGCGTATGAGGAGAATGGTTGGCAAGGTGCACATCCTGCAAGCACTCTGATGCAATCGTTGCTATATAGCTTTACAACATCTTCCATTGTTACATCAAATATATTCTTATGAAAGAAATTTGCTTGATTATTGAATTTATAAGCGTATTCGCATGTTCCATCTATATCAAATCCCCCCCTTATATCTAACCCCTTGCACTTCATGCCATAGCTTAAGCCTCCTATTCCGCAGAACAGGTCAACTACTTCTATTGTCTTATATGTTTTCTTTATCTTGCGCATGGGTAAAATCTGCTTCAAAGTTACAAAAATATATCCGGATTTATGGCGCTTTGGTGGGTTTTTAAGAAAAACACACAAAATATTTGCTGACAATATTCATTTTTTTGCATAGGTGATAATTGCTTACAAAGAGAGTGTAAGCATTGTTGGGATAAGATTATTTCTATGATGCTATCGGATGTAAGTTTTTCAGATACACACATCGTTAAAATAGTTTCTAAATTAAGCTTTCTTTATATAGCAAGCCAATATATAGTTGCACACATTCTCTTACGCATCCCAAAATCGGAAAAATGCCTTTTATTTCCGTGTTAATTTATGTTTAGCAATGCTTTCGGATTGTGGCTTAGTAGTTTTCTTGTTTCTCGTTTGTTTCTTATGTCCTGTGACTATAAATATTGCAGTCCGCTAAAAGTTTTACCAAATCGCAATAAAAAAGTTTACGGGTTAACAAGTAAACGGGGAAGTACAAAGCAGATATGCTTGTCAACCTGTTAACTTGTTAACCCGTAATTTATAATTACACCCAAGGGTGAATGGCATGCCAAACTTCGGTTAAATTGAACTTCAGTCAAAGCAAACCTTTGTCAAACTAAAGTTTGGCGCAGAATTACTTCACCATCACCTTGGTACCGTTCACCACATAGATGCCGGCAGGAATGCCGTTGATGGTGGTTACGCCACTGCCCACCTGTGCATTGCGCACGAGCTGTCCGGCAATGTTGTAGATGCGTACCGATTGCGCCTTTCCAGTATTGACGGAGATACAGCCCACACCACCGAGTGCTGCGAAGTAAGCCTCGGCCTTGGCCTCGTTGATAGCTGTCACAGCAGCGTCAAATCCGTACTTTTGGTCAAGCCAGTTTACGCGGCGGCGTATCCAGCTTTCGGCGTATGTGGCACCGCCCTGAATGTCCTTGTGGCGCGAATGGTATGCTTTGCTCCACATGTCTTGTTCGCGCTGGTCGGCCAGACTGGCTTCAAAGAGGCTGGCGTAGTTGGCAAAGCGGTTGGCTATGCCGTCGCCCGAAATGACACCCTTTATGCGCAATTCGGCATAGCGGTCCTTTAGGTCTTGCTGCCATTCCGACCTGCTCTTAATGAGGTCAAATATGGCAAATTGTCCGTGCTCATAGTTCTTGATATAGGTGTCAAAGTCAAGCGTTACATCTTTGGTGTTTGTAATCACACCGTCCCAGTCCTGTCCAAAGGTGCCGTCCAAATCCCACGGTGCGAGGCTCAGTTTGTCGCCTTCGGGGCCTTGGGTGTCGTAAGCATACCAAAACAAGTTCTTGCCATGGTTGTCGGTGGCGAGCAGCAGGTCGATAAACAGGTAGTAGTCGCGCAGCATGGGGTAGTCAAAGCGGCTCTTCACACTGTCGATGTTCAGAATGAATGATGTTGCCACCATGTTGGCAGCGTCGTGCAGCGGACGCCATTCTACGGCTTCGTCCTCGTAGTCGGGGTATTTGAACTCGTATTCACACCATGTTTCCTGGCCCAAGATGTTCTTGTAGTCAGACACCTTTTTGTGAGGGTAGATAACTTGTTTGTAGTCATTATCGTCGTTGCTCTCGTGTCCCATAAACACTTCGTATGTCCATTGGTTCGACTTGTAGAGCACGCCATGCACCTCGTTCTCACCAGTAGTAGATTGGGCTGCCGGCACAAACTTTTTCAGTTTGAGCTGCTTGCGGTCCATCTTTTCAGTCATGCAGTACAAGCCCCACCATTGTCCGTTGAGTATCACCTCTACAAATTTGCCACGTGTGCCAGTGCGCACCTTCTTTTCGCGGTCGGCATAGTAAGGTTTGCATTCAAAGGCGTTCCACAAGTCGGTGGCCACGCGGTTGCGCATACATGCCAGGTCAATGTACATGGCATCGAGTATCCAGTTGTTGTCTGAGCGGTAGCCAAGCAGTTTGCGGTCAACCGAGTTGCCGTTCTCATCACGCAGTTTAATGGCGTATGAGCGTTTGGGGTAGTTGCTCGACGAGGCACCGCGATACTTGAATGCGGCAATCATCAGCGAGTCGTAGCCCAAAGAGGCCGGGTCGGTCACGCGCAGCGAACCAGTAGTATATGCCTTGCTGTTCACACTGCTGCAGTTAAGTTCGACAATGGGCAAGAAGGTAAACCGTATTTTGGCGCTGAGGTCTACGTTCTCGCTGGCATTGGTCAGTTCGATGGGGTAGAGTGTTTCGCAGTCCACATTATCAAATGTCACATAGCCATCAGCATCGAGTTCTTGTCCGTTCACCTTCAGTGTGTAGCCCTCGGCGTTGGTGGCCTTCAGTTTGTAGGTCACTTTGGCTGTGTAGTCGCCACCATTGCGCATGCCTTCGGGCAGTGTGGCAAAGTAGGCGTTGCCCTTGCCGTCGTACACCAATTGTTTGTCGTTAATGCGCAGTGAATCGAAGGCTTCGGCAAAGGCCTTTGGTGTTACATCAAGTCCAAAGTCGATGTCTTTGTTCTGCAAGTATTTAGCATGGCGCAAGTCGGCTGATGTAAACACAAACGACGAACCAGCATCGTCACCTTCGTAGAGTCCTACTTCGTGCACATTGCTACTGCCTGTGTTATTGTCCAGACTATAGTCGTTCCATGAGTTATATTTATATTGTGTGGCGTCGGTTGCGCTCAGATTATCAAGTTTTGTGATGGTATAACCCGGGTAGGTGTTGGTAGTCCAACCAAAGCCCCAAAGGTTGCCGTTGGGTGTGCCGTTCACCACACTGAGTCCTGCACGTTTGTCAGACACGCTGTTGTCGGGCGTGGGATAGTTGGTCGAAACGTACTGACCATCTTTTGTAAATATCTGCACGCCAGTGCCACTTTGCACAAAATAGAATTGCGTACGGTCTGATGCTGAGTACACCTCGGTCAGGCAAGTCGTCTTTGTATTCATGCTTGTGCCTACGCCCACATAACGTCCGGTGCGCAAATTGGCAATGCTGTAGAGCACAGGGTCTGCCACAGAGGTGGTATATACTATGGGCTGCTTCAGTTGAGTACGTTCCCAATATTCGCCATAGCTTGTTTTGCCGTATGTGGTTGCGTTAAAGTCGTCTGTGCCCTCACCGCCAGTTTCGCCACCGCTTCCGCCGCCAGTTTCGCCGCTGCTGCCACTGTTGTCGAGCAACACATTGTTGCCCTGCTCGTCATAGATTTTGAACAACTCATTTTCATCGTAGTAGTTCGCACGGTAGGCGCCAAACAAATTTGTGCCGTCAATGCGCACATTAAAGTGGTAGCCCGAACCATTGCCCTCGCTGGCACTGGCAATGCCTGCATAGCCGTCCTCGTTGATGTCGAAAATCCACTGGCTCTCGTTTCCCGACGCGGCGTTGGTCAGGGTGACATACTTGGTTCTGTAGTTTTTGGTTGTAGTAAAGGTCAGATACTGGCCGCTCTTTGCATTGACAATAACATAGCCGTTGCCACTTTTGTTGATGTACCACCAGCTGTCGTCGCTGTAAGAGTTGCCACTGTCGTAATACAATTCAACCAGTTTGCTATGGTTGCTGCCAATAACTACCGAACCATAACTATTGCTGCTGTTAAACTTTTTGCAACTGATGCGGTACTTTGTGTTGGCTTTGAAATTAGGGGCGGCTTGTGCCGTGCCGATAGCCAACAAGGAAAGGAAAAAGAGTAAAAACTTTTTCATGTAGAAAGGGTATGTAGTTGTAACTTATTGTCGTATTTTAATTGCAAAGGGGTAAACCAACCAATTTGACAGGCGAACCCTTTTGGGTATTTGGCTTGCATTGCTGACAAGAGAGAATAACGTATGCAGGGATTAACGTCAAGCCCGACCCGCTTTAATCTGTCAGTTTGTCAAGTTGTCAGTCAATTCCGCCAATGCGTAAGTATTTTTGTTTTTCAATAAAGCGCGGTAAAGTTACGAATAATTGTCAACTCCTTTTTGCAAAGCGCACTCTTTTTATACCAACAGCCAGTTTTTTTATGTCAATTCGTAATGTGTATAGATGTATCGGTATTTTCGACAATCGTGCAGATTCTCGCGCGCACGCGTCCGGCATTTTGAATGCGAAGTGTATGCACTCTACACTTTCTGCGTGTAACGCTTTGATTGTCAGTGCGTTAAGTAGTGTAGATGGTCAGCTCAAGAACCTACACGACCGTGTGCACTTGTCTGCACACCACACACCGCTTGACTTTCGTTATGTGCAAGCACATTTCGTGTGCCACCACCCGCGTTTTACGGCAATGGGGGAGCGGAATTTCTGTTGTTCCGACAGGAAAAACGCTCTCCCGTTGTGCGTTTGACGCCCTGCCGCAGGTGCAAAACGAGGCCCCCGTGTAGTCGGAGTGCAGATGGTAGTGCATACGGAATGTAGACGTGTCTACACGCTGCAATATGCTGATAATCAATATGAAAATAAGCATTAGTGCAGAGTGTAGACAGTTTTGTGGAAAAACCTTTTAGTGTAGAAAAACCGCTGCGAGCATGTTGGCTAAAAATCGATATGCGACATACTTCAGCCCTCATGGTGCCAATTTTGACTGTTGGAGGCCAGTTATTCGGCAAAAAATGGCATTCTTCGGCAGATTTGTCGTATCTTCGCTCTAAAATAACGCGTGTGCGGAATTAGCTGACATATTGGCGAGTAGGGGGCGGCCGGGTGGTGCTGCCATTTGGCCATCGTACCTTTCAGCTGACATATTGGCGAGTAGGGGGCGGCCGGGTGGTGCTGCCATTTGGCCATCGTGCCTTTCGTTCTGCTTTTACATGACAGGAAAACGGCGTGCTTGCCAACTTGTAACGTCGTCAGCTTATAATTCCGCCAACGGGTTAGAACAAGACATGTTTGTACAACAAAATCGAACCATAGCACATGACAGCATTAAAGGACCGATACATACGATTTGACTGGGCCATAAAGCGGCTGCTGCGGCAAAAGGCCAATTTTGATGTGCTCGAGGGCTTCCTCACCGTATTCATTGGCGAGAAGGTGAAAATTGTGGACATACTTGAGAGCGAGGGCAACCAGCAGGCACAGGACGACAAGTTTAACCGCGTCGACATAAAGGCCAAAAACTCCAAAGGCGAGATTATCATAGTTGAAATTCAGAATACAAGCGAACTTTATTACCTTGAACGCATACTCTACGGAGTGGCCAAGGCCATAACCGAGCACATCAACTTGGGTAATACCTATCAGGAGGTGAAGAAAGTCTACTCCATCAGCATACTCTATTTCGACCTCGGACAAGGGGCTGACTACTTGTATGTGGGGCAGAACGACTTTGTGGGCGTACACACCAAGGACCATCTTAAAATCAGCCGTAAGGAGGAGGGTGCCATTGTGCAGCGTTTCCCCTCGGAGATATTCCCTACTTACTATCTGGTAAGGGTCAACAACTTTAACGAGGTGGCCAAGTCGCCGCTCGAGGAGTGGATAAAGTATCTGAAAGATGGTGTGATAAGTGCCGAAACAACTGCTCCAGGATTGCGTGAGGCACGCCAAAAGTTGCAATATTACTCAATGGACGACGCTGAGCGCCATGCTTACGACGAGCACATCAATGCGGTAATGATACAGAACGATGTGCTTGGCAATGCACGACAAGAAGGACTTGAAGAGGGACTTGCCAAGGGGCTTGCCAAGGGTCGTGATGAGCGCTCGCTCGAAATAGCCAAGAGTCTGTTGGACATGGGGGTGGCAATAGACAAAATTATGAATGCCACCGGCCTTGATGAAGAGCAGATAAGAAGTTTGAAGTAGACTGAGAGGTGGTTAGGTTATTCGTTAACCTGTCAGTTCATTAACCTGCCAGCCCGTTAATCCAGAAAATAAAAGGCAGCCCGATAAACCAAGGTGCCTTTTTAACCTCCTAACCCCTTAACCCCCTAACCCCCTAACCCCTTAACCCCTTAACCCCCATCCCCCCGTCAACTAAACACAATGCTATTAGACTATACTTTTTTTCAGAACGCACTGTTAGGTGCATTGTTAGCGTCTGTGTTGTGCGCCATAGTGGGCACCTATGTTGTGACGCGACGCATGGTGATAGCCGGTGGCGGCATGGCACACGCCTCGTTAGGCGGAGTGGGCATGGCTGCCTATTGGGGCTTTCCGCCATTGCTTGGTGCGGCGGTGTTTGCCGTATTGTCCGGATTTGGCATAAAATGGCTCAGCAGCAAGCGCACCGTGCGTGAAGACTCAGCCATAGCCATGCTCTGGACCTTTGGCATGGCGCTTGGCATCATGTTTGCCTATCTTACGCCGGGATTTATGACCGACCTGCCGTCATATCTGTTTGGCGACATATTGAGCATATCGCACGCCGACATTGTCATGCTCGGCATACTCACGTTTATGGCTGTGCTGTTGTATGTATTGCTGCGGCGCTCCGTGATAAGTGTGGCTTGCGACCGCGGTTTTGCCCGCACACAGGGCTTGCCCGTTGGGGCCATTGAGGGGGCCATGACCCTGCTTATGGCGCTTGCTATTGTGGGGTGCCTGCACATGGTGGGCATTGTCATGGTCATATCGTTGCTCAGTGTGCCACAAATGACGGCCGCGCTCTTTGCATCAACCTATCAGCGCATGGTGTGGCTGTCGGCCGTGTTTGCCTATGCTGGCTGCGTGGGCGGACTGTTGCTGTCGTATTATGCCGATGTGCCGGGCGGCGCCTCCATCATATTGACCAGTATAGGCATTTATGCCGTGTGCCGTATAATAAAAAGCGTGTTGCGCCGTTCTTAAAATGTTAAGCAGACAAGTTGACGACGGGTTAACGAGTTGACAGATAAGTAAGTATGTCAAGCTTCTTACCATTCTGACTTTAACGTAATAAGTGGCGTATGGCAAACTTACTTGTAACCCGTCAACTCGTCAACCTGTCAACCAAGAAACCCGCCAACGGGTTATATAAACTAATTTCGAACACCTACTTATATACCAAACAAGAGTTCAATGTACATCAAACGCGCACTCTACATACTATTGGCTCTGACGGTTTGCGTCATGGCCTCAGTGTCGTGTTCAACTAAGAAGAACACGGCTGCCTCACGTTTTTGGCAGTCGTTCAACACTCGCTACAATGTGTATTATAACGGGTCGCAAGCATACATCGAAGGCGAGAAGTCAAAGGTACAAGGACATAAGGATAATTACACCGAATTTTTGCCCGTGTTCCTTGTGGGCAACGAAAAGTCGCGCACGTCAGGCAAGAGCAGTTTTGAAACTGCCATTACCAAATGTCAAAAGGCCATTGCTTTGCACAGCATCAAACGGCGGCCGGTGGTGAGTGCCAGCAAGCGTAAAACGCCCAAAATGAAAGCTTACTTGCAGCGCAAGGAGTATAACCCTTTTTTGAAGAATGCGTGGCTCATGATGGGACGTGCACAATTTGAAAAAGGAGATTTCCTTGAGGCTGCAGCCACCTTCTCGTACATAGCCCGCCTTTATGCGGCCGAACCCGCCGTGGCTGCCGAGGCCAACCAGTGGCTGGCGCGTTGTTACACACAAGTGAAATGGTATTATGACGCCGAGGACGCCTTGAAGCGCATGCGGCGCGACACCATTCAGCGTGCCACATTGCGTGAGGCCGATGCCACGCAGGCCGATTTGCTGCTGCGTCAGGAGCGTTTTGAAGAGGCCCTTCCTTATCTTGAACGTGCGGCACGCTATGCCAAGGGCAGTTTCAGACAAGCACGCTTGTACTATTTGTTAGGACAGGTGCAGCATCATTTGGGGCAGTCGCAGCAGGCTTACAAATCGTTGCAGAAGTGCATACGCAAGAGTCCGCCATTTGAACTGTCGTTTAATGCACGCATCTTGCAAACAGAGGTGCTGGCCGACCAGAAAGGCATGGGCAAAAAGATGATTGGCAAATTGCGCCGTATGGCCCGCTCGGACAATAATAAGGAGTATCTGGACCAAGTGTATTATGCCATAGGCAACATATATTTGACACAAGGTGACACAGCTGCCGCTATTGCTGCCTACGAAAAGGGACGTGCAGGCAGTACACGCAATGGCATAGAAAAGGGGGTGCTCTTGTCACGCTTGGGACAGGTGTATTGGGACCAGCGACGTTTTGACAAAGCACAGCCTTGTTACACCGAGGCTATCGGACTTTTAGACAAGACACGTGAGGATTATGAGGAGATAACGCGCCGCTCAAAGGTGCTCGACAAACTGGTGCCTTACACCTCGGCCGTATATCTTCAGGATAGTTTGCAGGCCCTTTCGCGTATGAGTGAGGCCGACCGCAATGCGGCAATCGACCGTGTGATAGAGGCTCTCAAAAAGAAAGAGGCTGAGGAACGCAAGGCGCGCCGTGACTCTGCGGCACAAGCACGGGCCGAGGAGAACGGACAGGCTGCCGGTGGTGGCAATATGAACAAGCCCAACAACAGCAACGCGCAGCAGGCTGCTACTGGCAACAAGGCATGGTATTTTTACAATCCCATGGTTGTGACACAAGGCAAGCAGGACTTTGTGCGGCTTTGGGGCAAACGTAAGAACGAGGATAACTGGCGGCGCTCAAACCACACGGTGGTGAAAATGGACGATCATGAGGGCTTTGACTATGCTGCCGACGATTCGCTGCAGAACGTAAGTGACTCGTTGCGCAACGCCGAGACAGATGAGTTGCAGACTGAGGCGGCCGATTCGCTGCAAGATGACCCGCATCAGCGTGAATATTACCTTAAGCAAATTCCGTTTACCGATGAGGCCCGGGCTGCGTCTGATGCCATCATTATGGACGGCCTTTACAATGCTGGTGTCATAGAGAAGGACGACCTTGAGGATTTCCCGTTGGCAGCAAGCACGCTCGAACGCCTTACCACGCATTATCCAACATACGAGCACATGGCTGATGCCTGGTATCAGTTGTTCTTGCTTTATTCGCGCTGGGGACGTACTGATAAGGCTGAGGAGGCTAAGGCATATATGGCACAACACTTTGCTGATGATGAGCGGACTAAGCTGATAAACGATCCCGACTTTGAATACAATGCACGTTATGGCAAACTCATAGAGGATTCGCTTTATACGGCTACTTACAATGCTTACCGGCAGCGCAACGTGCAAATGGTTGACCACAACTATGCGGTGTCGACCGACAAGTATCCTAACGGCATCAACCGCCCCAAGTTTATGTTTGTACATGTGCTGGCACATCTCAACACGTCTGCCACCAAGGACTTGACTGATGAGTTGCGACAGTTGCTGCAAAAGTACCCCGACAGCGATGTGAGCGAAATGGCTGGTATGATAGTCAAGGGGCTGGAGAGCGGGCGTAAGCCTGGCACTGGCACTTTTGACCTTGGTTCGCTTTGGGACCGTCGTACTGCTTCGGCCGACTCTGTGGCTACTGATGCGGCCAAGGCGCGCAAGTTCACGCCAGAACGTAACACGCCGTTTGTGTTTGTGCTGGCTTATCCTACCGATTCGGTGCAGACCAATGCGCTGCTTTACGAAATGGCGCACTTTAACTTTACCACTTTTGTGGTGCGTGGCTTCGACATGGAGGTGAGTCATGAAAAGGGGCTTAGCCAGCTTTGCATATCGGGCTTCAATTCGTTTGACGAGGCGCACGCATACGCCAGCCGTGTGTTTAAGGACAAAAATTTGGTGCCGTATTTGCGTAAGGGACGTGTGATGCTTATTTCAAAGCAGAACCTTGAGCTCATAGGCACAACCTTTAGCATAAACGACTATCAGAAGTTCTACGACAGCACATTTGCCCCTGTCAAGTTGCCTGCAGATTTGCCTCTCGAAACGGCGCCTGTTGAGCAGCACTATGAGGACGAGTATACGCCTGAACAACTTGAGCGTATCAACAGTGGCTCGGGTTCTGACGACAATACTACCGACGATGGCGGTGAATGGTATTGATGAGGGTGGTCCTGATAATTCTGATGGGGCGCAAGATTATAAACTGTTGTCCGGTAAAACGTAGCCCTGCGAACGGACTCAAGCATCAAACTCAAGCACCAAACGCAAGCACTAATGGGGGCGACGCGTCTCGCGTCGGGGCATTAAATAATAGCTGCATCTTTTCCCGACGCGGGACGCGTCGCCCCCATTAGAGGTAGCGTTTGGTGCTTGCGCCCGTTTGCATGTTTACGTTTTAATGGACAACGATAAATTAGAAACGCTCTTGAAGCTAAACGCAATTAAGGCCTTTAACAGCCAGGCGGACGTACAACGTCCAGCGGCTGTCAAAGGCCTTAATTGCGTTAGTTTGTTTGTATGATGCTATGCGGGTGGGGTGTTTACACACGCACAGCTTCGGTCACGTTTTCTATTTGCTTGAGTTGTGCGCACACGTTCTCTACATCTTCGGTGTCGTAGACAGATATGGTGAGCCGTCCCTCAAATATGCCGTCGTCGGTGTCGAGCGTTATGCGCTTGACTATAAAGTGGGTGAGTTTGTGCAGCACATCAGCAATGGCATAAAGCACGCCTTGTGAGTCGACACCGCGAATTTCAAGTTGCACGTCGAACAGCAGCACTTTGTGCGTGTCCCAGCGGCAGGCTATGATGTTGTTGCCATAGCGTGTCTTTAGCTTTACGGCCTCCTCGCAGCTGCGTTTGTGCAGTTGCAGCACGCCATCGTCGGTGATGTATCCCAACACATCGTCGCCAGGTATGGGCGAACAGCATGGCTCGATGGTGCATTTGCGCAACACTTCCTCGTCGAGCACCAGTATCTCCTTGCGGTTGAGGTTCTTAACCCAGTTGGGGTCTGCCACATTTGATGTGCCTTCCTTGGTGTTGGCCGCATCGTCGGCCTTTCCCATGAATGATGGCAGAAATCTGCGCCAGCCCCGGTTTTGGTTGCGTCCTTGCAGGAAGTTGATGGTGTCGTCGTTAAGCGTGATTTTGTCGTCGCCAATGTTGAAGAGCAACTCGTCATTTGACAGTGCGTGGTAGTGGCGGCGCAACTTGTCGATGATGCCACCCGAAAGTTTCATGTCGTTGTTGGCCAGGAAGTTGCGCAGCACTTCTTCGCCCCGTTTTTGCTTGTCGCGGCTTTCGCGGCGCAGATAGGCCTGTATTTTGGCACGTGCCTTGGCAGTTGTGGCAAAATTGAGCCATTCGGGCTGTACGTGCTGGTTGCGTGAGGTGAGCACTTCAACTTGGTCGCCACTACGCAGTACGTAGCTAAGCGGTACAAGACGGTGGTTAACCTTGGCACCGAGGCAGTGTGAGCCCAGGAAGGAGTGTATGGAGTAGGCAAAGTCGAGCGCGGTGGCACCCTTTGGCATGGTTTTCAAATCGCCCTTTGGGGTGAACACCATGATTTCGGACGCATACAGGTTGAGCTTGATGTTGTCGAGCAGGTCAAGTGTGTCGGGCTGCGGGTCGTCGAGTATTTCTTTAATCGAATCAAGCCACTTGTCGAGCTCATTCTCATCGTAGGCCGCATCTTTGTCCTTATACTTCCAATGTGCAGCAAAACCCACTTCGGCAATGTCGTCCATGCGGTCGGAGCGTATTTGCACTTCAATCCATTTGCCTTGTTTTGACATGAAGGTGTTGTGCAGTGCCTGATAGCCGTTTGTCTTGGGGTTTGAAAGCCAGTCGCGGAAGCGGGTGGGGTGGGGCTTGTATATTTCGGTCAGTGCCGAGTATATGCGGAAGCACTCGTCCTTTTCGTGTGTGCGGTCGGCCGGGGTAAACACTATGCGGATAGCCAGAATGTCGAACACCTCCTCAAATGGTATGTGCTTTTTCTGCATTTTGCACCAAATGGAATAGGGACTTTTGATGCGTGCCTTGATGGTGTATTTCACGCCCATTCTGTCAAGTTTCTCGCGTATGGCGGGGGTGAAATGGGCTATCACATCATCGCGCTCGACGTGGCTCTCGTCAAGTTTCTGCAATATGGTTTTGTAGTCGTCGGGGTGTTCGTATTTGAAACTGAGGTCTTCAAGTTCAGTCTTAATCTTGTTCAGTCCGAGACGGTCGGCAATGGGGGCGAATATGTAGAGCGTTTCGCCGGCTATTTTGTACTGCTTTGACGGCAACATGCTCGACAGAGTGCGCATGTTGTGCAGGCGGTCGGATATTTTTATGAGAATGACACGTATGTCATCGCTCATCATGAGCAACAACTTTTTGAAGGTTTCGGCCTGTAACGAAGCGCGGTCGCCAAATATGCCCCCCGATATTTTGGTGACGCCCTCGACGATGTTGGCAATTTTGGGCCCGAAGAGGTTGCTGAGGTCCTCGTTGGTATAGTCGGTATCCTCCTCAAAATCGTGTAGCAAGGCTGCACAGATTGATGTAGATCCAAGGCCAATTTCGCCACAGGCTATTTGTGCCACTGCTATGGGGTGTAAAATATAGGGTTCACCCGAGCGGCGGCGCACGCCCTTGTGTGCTTCTTTAGCAAAGTTGAATGCTTTGGTTATTAGTTCCACCTTACGGCGGTGGTTTGATGCCAGATAGGTGTCGAGCAAATGCTGGAAGGCAGCGTTGATCATAGCCTCATCTTGCTGCTCTTGCTGGCTCTTGGCGTTTGTCGTAGGTATATTGGGGGTATTCATAGGTCGTGTTTTATTGGGGGTTAGTCCCCACAAATATACAAATTATTCTGTAGATTGCTCCAGACTTCATCACTTTTTTGTGTTATGGAATAGCGCGTATTGAAATCAATGAGTTACGTCATTTGATAGGGTGACGCATTGACGAAGTCAGGAGGAGATAAGGCACAAAACGCAAGCACAAAACGCAAGCACCAAACGCTACCACTAATGGGGGCGACGCGTCCCGCGTCGGGATTTTTATGACAAAGGCTCACAGACATGAGTGTAATTCGTGCTGTCTATGAGCCTTTGCTTATAGTGTATGAGCATTGTATTTTCCCCGACGCGAGACGCGTCGCCCCCATTAGTGCTTGCGTTTTGTGCTTGCGTTTTGTGCTTGCATTTGACGGTAACGGTATCTTTACCATACTACAAAAGCTTTACTTACCGAGTATCTTACATCTTACACTAACACGTCGAAACTCATTGATTATCAATACTCTATTTAGTGTAAGATGCTACAAATTTCACCTACACGCAACCTACACAACCCTCACGCTGCCACACGGTACAAGCACGGGAGAACAGTATCACGGCATAGGGGAGCAGAAAAGTCTGTTGCTCCGACAGATTGTTCTACGTCCCTATGCCGTATAATCCACCGCATACGTCCAAACCGACTGTGCGGCAGCGAGGTGAGGTGTGTAAGATGTATGCAGGGGTGTGTAAGATACTTTGGAATCATCTTACACACTTGAAACCTCTGTGTATCAACTTGTTACGTGCAGAAAGTGTAAGATGGCAGTAAAAACACACGCACTCTTTTACATGAGGGATGACGGGGAGGAAACAAATATTTGTGTACAAATTGTACACTTTTTTTGATGGGTACAATGCCTTGGTGTTACCTTTGCAGCACTTTACTTTTGTACTAAACCAAATTGTATTGACTACCATGAAACGAATGCTTAACAGAATGCTGCGCTATGCTGATGCCATTGTGAAACGTGGCGTTGACAAACTGATAGACGCTATCGGACATAGTCCGGAGCCACAAAGTGGAAATACTGAAACGCCCCAACCGCAAAAACGCATGGGCAACGACACTGACTGCGCACCGCAAGCGACTGGCAGCACCACAAACTGCGGTCTGACAGAACAAACCATCACCCTGATGGACGAACTGTGCGACATGCGCTATAATGTGCTTGACCGCACGCCCGAAGTGCAACGGCGCGACCAGACGGACAAAGGAGAAGTTCACTGCCGTGGTTCTGGGGCGTGAACTGGTGCAGCTGCAAGTGCCGCGTCGACGTAGCAGCAAGGCTACATTGTACTGCGTGAGGTGCAAAATAATATATTGTTGTCTGGTAAAACCACTCTGATATTATAGCACACGGATCGCACCGATTGTACGGATTCTGTCACTCACGCAACGTGCTTTAGCACCACGGAGATGACGGATTTTACGGATTTTGTGAGCATTGCATGCTCACTTCGCTATTGGCCCGTAACGTACCCGTGGCGAAATATGTTAGCACAGATTATGTAGTAAGGGACCTGGTCGCGGCAACGAGCTAATGGCGAAGTGAGCATGCAATGCTCACAAAATCCGTAAAATCCGTCATCTCCGTGGTGCTAAAGCACGTTGCGTGAGCGAAAGAATCCGTGCAATCGGTGCGATCCGTGAGTGCTATAGTAATATATAGAAGCAATAAATATAATATTGGCGGCGCCAGGACGTGTGGTGTTTCACTTCTTGGCGCCGCCTTTCATAACGGTTGTATTTATTTGCTTGATTTGCAGATTGTGCTGGGCGTTGGGTGATTTCAGCAATATGTTTCGAGCGCTTTGAACCCGTGTGCCCCTGGCTCTATACGCACAAATGTGGTGGAGGCAGGGAACAGTATGGTATGGCCTGCACTGAGGTGTATGTCACCCTCATCATAATGCAGCAGGGCGTCGCCCTCGTAGGCTATGTATATGATGAACGAGTCAGTGGTTGCATAGTCCACATTGAGTGTGTGTTCAATCTCGTAAAGACGTACTACAAATTCGGGAATGTCAACCAGCAGCGAGGCTGTGTCTGGCTTGTGGTCGTAATGCACACGATGGGTGGGATATGCGTGGAAGTCGAGTGCCTCGCGTGCTTGTGCAATGTGCAGTTCGCGGCGTTGGCCTTGTGCATCGCGCCGGTCGAAGTCGTAGGCACGGAAGGTGTCGTTGCTCGACTGCTGAATTTCAATTAAGAAATTGCCCGAGCCTATGCAGTGAATGTGTCCTGCGGGAATGAGGAAACAGTCGCCGGCATGTGTGGCATGGCATTTGAGGTGTGCCATCAAGGAACCGTCTTGTACACTTTGGCTGTAGCCGTCGGCAGAAAAGTCGGCATTAAAGCCGGCATAGAAGCGTGACTCCGGCTGGGCGTGCAGTATGTACTGCATTTCGCTCTTGCCAAAGGGGTGACCCATGCGTTGCGCCATGGCGTCGTCGGGGTGTACCTGTATGCTGAGGTCCTTGGCCGTTGACATGAACTTGACGAGGAGCGGAAAGTTTGTGCCGTACTGCTCGTAATTGTGCTTGCCAACCAGACTGGCTCCGTGGGTTGCAATGAGTTGCGACAATGTCTGTCCCTTAAACTCTCCATCACTCACAAGTGTCTCGTCGCCAGGAAGTCCTGAAATTTCCCAACTTTCGCCTACTTGCAACGGGGCTTGCGACAGATGTTTGAGTTCTGTCACTTCCTCGCCGCCCCAAATGGTGGTCTTTAAGAGTGCATCAAATCGTATTGCTTTCATATATGTATGAGAGTCAGCCTTCGATATATTTGTTGTTATGGGAGCATGGGTGGCTTTTGACAAGTAGCGCATCTGCTCTCATTACGGCTCATGATGAGACAAGTTGTTTCTATTTAAGTGCTTGCAGCATTTGCTCGGCCATGTGTTCTTGTGTCTGGCCAAGGTTCATGAATTTGACGAGTGCTTTGCCGGCTGCACGTCCGACCATGCTTTGCGGTTGGTGCATGGCGGTTGCTGCCTGGTCTATAAACTCTTGGGCATCGCGATTGTTGGGCACGGAACCTTGCATGAACAGTCGCGAGAGTAGTAAGTAACCACAGAGTTGAAACATCTCGCTGTCGGAAGCAATCCACTCATAAGCCTTGACCGAAGCCCAAGCTTCGTGGCTGAACAAGTGGAGTACGGTGCATTCGGCCTCTTCGGCATATTGCATCTGCTCAACCCACAATGTGGCCAAGTCAGCGTCCATGCGCTCTGCTGGCATGAGCATGCCCGCCAACAGCCGGCATTCGCGTATGTTTTCCTTCCACAGAGCGGCTGCAAGTTCGTAGGTGTGTGGCAGGTCGGCAGCCATTTGCTGCAACCGTGGCAGTTCTACACCAAATATAACCTTGTAGGCTAAGCCCTTGTCGCGCATCGAGGCGCTGACAGGACCGTTCATCACACCGCGCAGAGAACGCTTGATGTGGCGCAACTGTTCGGCTAATTCGGTATCTTGAGTCATTATTTTGATAGTCTGAAAAAGGTAATGATTGTGCAAAGGTATGAATTTATAGCTTAACATTAGCCTTTGCAACGGACAGATATAACTTGCAATGGCGTTATTTCTCCTTTTTTACCTCTGCATCAATGCGCAATGTGGTGTATAGTTCTAAAAATACGGCTATGAGCAATGCTATTTTCCATTCGCCGCCACGAAATGGGGGCCAATGGTAGGCAGACATAAACATAAGTGCGGCCGTGATTACAAGCAACAGGGCACCCATCACCTGCTGACGGCGCAAACGGCGAATTATGATATTTCGCCCTTCATAGCGGTCGGCAATTTGTGCTGGTGCAAAAAGTAGTGCGCCTAAGGCAAACAAATAGGGGGCAACAGTTGGCAGGAACAAGGGCAGCAAGGCACCCGCTACGAGCAGTATGCCACCGGCGTATAATGCAAATTGTTTCATTCGTCAGTGTTTGTGTTGTCACTTTCGATGACGTAGACGTCTTCGTTGGCGGTTTTCATATAAAGGTTTACGCGTGCCACGCGCTCCACAGCCTCGGGGTTGTGCTCGAGTTCGTTAAGTTCGTGTGTGTCGGCATTGTAGCGGTCTTCAAAGTCCTTGATTTCGGCACGCAACTCTTCGTTCTGCTGGTGCATCTCATAGCGGTGCCAAAAGCTATTGGGATCGACAAATCCCACTACTACTATGAAGAAGAGTATTGTCCACAAGTACTTCTTATGTATCAGGCTCCAACAAAAGTTTTTCAGTCGTTGTCCCATAAAGCGATAGTTAAAAGTGTGAAGTGCAGCTGTGTCAGCTGGCGGATATATACGTGCAAAAGTACACAAAAAAATGGTTCTGCTGCCATTATTTGCCACAGAACCATTTAGTTGGTGCAACCTTTGCCGCAACTTTGCCATTACAGGTCGTGTTGCTGCAAACGGTATTCGGCCAGCTTCTCATATTTTGTGCCGGGGCGGCCGTAGTTGGCATAGGGGTAAATGCTGATGCCGCCACGAGGGGTGAACAAGCCTGTCACTTCAATGTATTTGGGGTTCATCAGTTTGATGAGATCCTTCATGATGATGTTCACGCAGTCCTCATGGAAGTCGCCATGATTGCGGAAACTGAACAAGTAAAGCTTGAGGCTTTTGCTTTCAACCATGAGTTCGTCGGGCAGGTATGAAATACGTATTTCGGCAAAATCGGGCTGTCCGGTGATGGGGCAGAGACTGGTAAATTCGGGACAGTTAAACCGCACCCAATAGTCGTTGCCAGGGTGTTTGTTTACAAATGTTTCAAGCACCTCGGGAGCGTAATCACTTTTATATTCTGTTTTGCGGCCAAGGGCGTTGAGTTGTAAGTCGTCGCGCATGATAAGTAGGTGTTCAAAATTATTTTATACAATCAGTAGGTGCCATTTTCACATTGAAAGCACGTTCTCGAGGCGCATCTGTCTCCTTCGTCCTCGGTCACATAGCCCGCTATGACCCCCTTCGGTTCCCCCGTTATCGGGGGACAGAAACCCTCAAACGAAGGAGACATCTGCGTCCCGATAACGCACTTTCAATGTAAAAATAATTTTGAACACCTACTTATGTGATTGTAGTGTGAGTTGTTAGTCTTTTGTAGAGTTGTTCTTTATGGCCAGATACTGCTCAAGACCTTCTCGGCGCAGTTTGCAGGCGGGGCAATGTCCGCAACCATCGCCTGGCACCCCGTTGTAGCATGTGAGGGTGCGGTGGCGCACGAGGTCGAGCACTCCCAGCTCATCGGCCAAGGCCCATGTCTCGCACTTGTCAATCCACATGAGCGGGGTGTGAATGACAAACTGCTCCTCCATGGCCAGGTTGATTGTGACGTTTAGCGAACGAATGAAGGCGTCGCGGCAGTCGGGGTAGCCCGAAAAGTCGGTTTGTGACACACCGGTCACAATGTGTCTGATGCCGTGCTCACGGGCGTAAACGGCAGCAATGCTCAGAAAGAAAAGGTTACGCCCCGGCACGAAAGTGTTGGGAGGGCCGTCGGCAGGTTTTACCTGGTCCATCACAATCGAACTGTCGGTGAGCGAATTGTGTGCGAGCGAACTGATAAAGCTGACGTTCATCTTGTCGAAATGTACACCTGCCTCATGTGCTATATCTTCGGCCATTTCTACTTCGTGGGCATGTTTCTGTCCGTAAACGAAACTAAGCGCATACACTTTGCTGAAGTGTTTTTTAGCCCAAAACAAACAGGTTGTTGAATCTTGCCCGCCGCTGAACACGACCAGGGCAGGCTCATGTGTTACACCGCCATCAACCGGCAAGTGTATTTGGTGTTTGCTATTCATTATGCTATGATAAGTAGGAGTTAAATATCAAATATTTTCCATACGCTGTACGATATACCCTTGTCGTAGGTGTCTTCGCCCTCATGCCTTTTGAGTGCTCGCACCACGCGTATGGTGATGGGCAGTACAACGATTTCGTAAGCGGTTTTAAGCACCACTTGGTTAAGCATTAGCAGGGGAATGACTGGCCAGGGCACTACACCACCGAGGGCAAGAGGGAAAAATACCAAAGAGTCGCCGGTTTCGCCCACAACTGTGGAGGCTATGGCACGATACGAAAAATGCTTGCCGCCATCGGAGCGCAGTTTCATGCGGCTCATGACATAAGCGTTCAAGAAAGAACCTACAAGGAACGCCACAAACGAGGCTGCGCAAATGCGCGGTGCCAAGCCAAAAATAGCGTGAAAGCCTTCTTCGCCATGCCAGTAAGGCGCTCCTGGCAACCAGTCGGCCAACATGCCGAACAGTACAAACAGAAAGTTCATGGCAAAGCCCAACCATATAACAAGGCGTGCGCGGCGGTAGCCCCACACCTCGACCATGCAGTCGTTGATGATATATGATACGGGAAATACGATCAGACCTGCTGTCAGGTCGATAGGGCCAAAAGCTATTTGTTTGGTTTCTAACAAATTGGCGGCTATCAAGCAAACGCAAAATAGCACACCGAGCATCATAAACGCGATGCTTACTGCCGGGCGCTGCTTGCGCTCCGGGGCACATGTAGTGTTGTTGTATGACATAAATCTTGTTTTTTACGAGGTTTATCAAGCACTCGGGGCAACAAAGGTTGTCCAGCTGTTATGAATATGAAAGATATGCTGCTTGCTGCCACTCTTAGCAGCTAAGCAACCGCAAAGTTACTATTTTACAATCATTTGGCGCAACTTTATCCGGTCTTATTTGAAAGAGATGTAGGGTGCAAGCCGTTTGAAGTCGTTCTGCGTAAACTCTTTGTAGAGTTGTAAGTCGCGCCATGAGCGTATGGCGCCATATTGGCGTATATGTGTAACGATGATTTTGGTCTGCTCATAGCTCAGATACGGGTGGCGCACCAGTTGCTTGAATGTGGCGTGGTTAATACGCAGTTGTCTGGGTTTGTCAGTCTTGTCAAGCACAAACCAACGTGTAATGCCGGCTGGCAAATCCTCAATTTCGCCAATTTGGCTGGTGCTCACAAAGCCGCCCAGACGTTCGCGGTAGTTCACAATCTTGCGTGCATAATACGAGCCAATGCCCGGTATGTGTTTCAAGGCCGTTGTGTCGGCAGTGTTGGCAGGCAAAGTTGCGCCTTCGGCAAATTTCTCAGTCTTTGGTCGCGGCTCGTGTTCATAGTTGCTTTGCCACTCAGCACGTTCATATACCTTGCGCTTGTCAGCTTCGGCTATGCGTACATACGGGCGTAACTGTTCAAATTGAGATTTTGACAGACCATAGAGCCTTTGCAGGTCGTCGGCTGAGCGCCAACGTCCCCCTTTGCGCCTGTACTTAAGCATGTTGCTCACTTGCCACGGTTTCAGGCCGAGACGGCATAATGTGGCCGAATCGGCATGGTTCGGGTCAAATGGAAAGGGAGTAAGTTCTATTTCATTGCCCCTTCGGTCGTGTGAGGTATGGGCGTTCCATTGGTGCTGAAGGGTTGTGAGAGCTTCGTTGTCGGCCTCGGGTAGCTCATCTTTGTCGTCGTGGCATCGTAATACCACGAGTGATATACACACACCGATGGCCAGCATCAGTGTACACAGAACCATGACACGTGCCTCCTCCTTGGATATAGACATACACAGAACTTACAAAGTTAAACAAACGGCCGGTCACTTGTGGCTGCCTCCGTAGCTGTACCACCACCAATAGGTTTCGCCATACGAGTAGCGCAGCATGTTAGTGCGAACGGTGCGGTCGGGTATAGAGTCGGCCATATCGGTATAATCGCGATAGTTCGCCTCAATGTTGCTGTCGGTATAGAACACCTTGGGCTGTGTGCGCGTGCGTTGGTACAGTATGAGCGCTTGTGCAAAATAGCGTGGCAGTTTGCTCTGCGCCACCTCGGTGGGGTAATAGTAGACAATCTCTTTGGCAAACAGGTCAAGTTTGCGTTCGAGCAATAAAGCACACAGGTAGTAGTCAGCAGCAGCGGTGTGCTTGCCATCTCCCATGAATGCTGACAGCCAGGCACAGCGGTGCAAATAGGCAAGGGCACCCTCGTTAGCATGGCGCCGGCTGCCCAATAGCCTTTCAAGTTTCGATGCGGGCAGCAACAGTTGTTGGTAATTGTCAGTTGGCAGCAGTAGCAGACTGGCGGCACCACCGGCTGGCACCATTTGGCTGAACACCTCGTCGCCCAACCCCTTTTTGTGTGTGGTGGCCATCAGGTAACAACGCATGGCAAACAAGCGGTGTGAGGTGGCATACGACTTGTCGCCCACCTTGTAAGCGCGTTTGGGGTGCTTGGATTGTAGCGCTTGTGCTGTACGCAATTCGTAATGCTGCAAGTCGGTCACGCCGTTGCCCACCCCCACATACAGGCAAAGCAGCAACATTTGCACTGCAAAGAATTGAAAGTTGACGCCGAACGTCTGTGGGGTGATGCGTGAACGGTGGCGCAGATGCTTGTCGGTTATCATCAGCAGCCATGCCAGCACAAGGCCCCCGGCAGCCAGCAGTAATTGATGCCATACTGTAGTAAAAGCCATACCAACCCCAGCTGTGGCCAGCCATGCCACGATGGCGTATGCCACGATGACAGGTTTGTGCCAGTGTGCCAACAGTTTTTCAGTCAAGCACAACACCAGCAACAGCACACCAGTTGCAACCAGGGCCATAGTCCAGGGCCATGGTTCGACAAAATGTCCGGCGACGAGGCTGAGCCAGTAGCCGCTGACGTCATACTGCGCAAATCTGAAGTAAAGCAGCAGATATATAGTAAATAGCAAGCGTTTCACAATCAAGCTGTTTAATTTGCAAAAAGAATTATGAGGTTATAAGCCCCCTTTGTGTAGAGAATAGGAAGGACATTATAACCTCATAGATTTATTTGTGCGTTCAGCAACTGTCAAGTAGTACACGTTACTGTGCAGGAGCAGCAGGTGTGCTGGCCGGAGCCTGTGCAGGAGCAGCAGGAGCGGCAGGTGTGGTGGTTGCGGCAGGAGCAGCAGATGTTACAACAGAGTCAACATCAGACTGACGCGGTGCAAAGAAAATGGTTGCTACTGAGATTACTACCAATAGGCCGGCAAGAGTCCAAGTGGCCTTTTCGATAACGTCGGTAGTTTTGCGCACACCCATAATTTGGTTAGAGGCTGCAAAGTTCGAAGCCAAACCACCGCCTTTTGATTCCTGAATAACAACGATGAACGTAAGCAAGATGGCTACTAACACAGCCAGGATTACGAGTACTGAATACATTGTCTTATTATTTTGTTTTGTTTTTATTGATTACTTGTTTCGTAGTCACCCACGTGTGCAGAACGTCCTGCGCATGTGCGGTGTACGTGTTACACCAGTTTGCGCAAATGCGTAGCCACAAGGCTGCATATAATGATAAATACAACAAACATACGCAACGGAGTTATGCTTTTTCGTGATTTTTATTGACTATCAGCTTCTGCAAGAATCTGATTTGGTCTGCAAAGTAACTATTTTTTTTCGGATTATTCAAGTTTACCTTGCGTATAATTTCGAGCGCCTTCTCATATCTCTGTTGTTTAATGTATATTTTGGCCAAAGTCATGGTCAGATAGCCGTCTTCTGACGCATTGTCGGTGTCGGCATTGTCGGCAGTTTGCTCGGGTGTGTATTCAGGCTCGTCTTGCAGTTGTATGCGTTCGGGCTTTTTGTCAATAAAGTCGTCAATGAGTTCGGCGCTGCGGTCGGTCGGTTTGCTTTCGTCAGCTGCATCAGGCACGGCATCGTCGAGCTGAAGCAGAAAGGCCGCATAGTCGCCCGTGGCATCGGCAGCAGTAGGCTGGTGGTGTGGTGCGCCCGTTGGCTTATCGTCACTTGTTGCGCTCGTCGTTCGCAGAAAGTTGTCAATGAGCGAAGCAGTGCGGTCGCCTTGTTGGGCTTGCCCCTCCTCGTCCTTGTGCAAGGGGGTAGGTTGAATTTCGTAGTTGCCGCCTTCAATCATCTTAAACAATACGCGTCTGTCGGGCAGGTACAAGGCAGCCCTGCGTAGTTCCTCGCCAAATTGAGGGTCGTGCAGTAAGAACAGATTTTTCAGGAACAAGAGCCGTGCAGCCTGATAGTACGGATATTTGGCCACGAGCTCGCGGAGCGCGTAGAGAGTATCCTTGTTCAGTTGTTCAGGGTGAGCTATGAGTTCGGCTATAGTTTCCATTGATGTGTAAAAAGAAGTGGTTCGTGAGGTGTGGAAATCCTTCGGGGGCGGTGGGGGTATCAAACATTGGCGTCAACAATGTGCGAGCCTGTTAAACAGCCAGTTTGTACCACTTGTTGGTTCGTGAGCCTGTTTACCAGTCAGCCACGGTGGCATTAAATATTTGGTCGCACAAGTCCTTAACCATTTCGGTTACAAGAGTTTCTTGCACTGCGGTCAACTGTTGCGTCGAGTCGTATTGGCTGGTGGCCGTAAACTGCTTTTCCCACTTTTGGTTCGTCTTGGCATTTTCAAAGCGGATATTCACCGTAATGCGCAGTTGCACTTGCGAGGCATAACCATCGGCCGATATGCCTTTGTTAAACTGGTCGTAGTTTACAATCTCGCCAGCCACGTGCAAGTCGCCTCCGCGTTTAACCAGTTTCAAGCGTGTTTGGTTGGCATAGACGTCCTGCAACTTGTTGTTGAGAATAGCCTCCATTGGTGCCCAACCATAAGGTGCACGATTGACTATTTTGTCAATCTGTATAGTCTTTATCACGTCGTAGTTGATGCTCGTCCCCGTAAACTTGTAACTGATGCTACAAGCCGTCAGTGCGCAAAGCAGCAACATCGGCACAATAATTTGCAGCGTTTTGCGTATCATTCTAATCCGTATTCCTTTATTTTGCGATAGAGTGTGCGTTCCGATATGCCCAGTTGGTCGGCAGCCACTTTGCGTCGGCCGTTGCTCATGTCGAGGGCGCGTTTTATCATGTCGCGTTCCAAGTCGTCGAGCGACTGCGGCATTTTAGCTTTGCCCGTATCAGTTTCGGCGGCAGGCACATTGCCATCGGCTGGTTTTGCCGGTTCGTCGTCTTTCACCTCCTCGGCCTCCCAATACGCTAAATCTTGTGCGCCGTCCTCAGCAAATTTTACAGTGTGGTCCTGGTCTTCAAGAATCAGGTTGTTAGGCTTAGCCACACAGTCCGCTGCAGCATGGTCACTTCCGTTGCGTTGTTCGCTGACGTAACGTTTGAGTTCGTTCACTTCGCGTCGCAGGTCAAACAATATTTGGTACAATATTTCGCGTTCGGCCTCAAAGCTGTGCGTGTCCTTAGCGGGCTCGCCCACCATGACTATTTGTTTGCTGTGTGACTCAGATGGCAAGTAGCGGCTCAGCACCTCAGGGGTTATTTCGCGTTCTTCGGCCGTTACGCTCATGTTCTCGGCCAGATTTTTGAGCTGTCGCACATTGCCGGGCCACGAGTAGCTAACGAGCATGCGTTGAGCCTCGGGCGTCAGTCGTACGGCGGGCATCTTATACCTTTCGCTCATGTCGAGCGCAAACTTTCTGAAGAGCAGTGCGGCATCGTCGCCACGTTCGCGCAGTGCGGGCACCGCAATCGACACCGTGTTAAGTCGGTAGTAAAGGTCTTCGCGGAATTTGCCTTCGGCTATGGCTTTCTCCATATTTACGTTTGTAGCCGCCACAATGCGCACATCAGTTTTGCGCACCTCGCTCGAGCCTACGCGTATGTATTCGCCTGTTTCGAGCACACGCAGCAAACGTGCTTGTGTTTGCAAGGGCAGTTCGCCCACTTCGTCAAGAAAGAGCGTACCGCCGTTTGCTGCGGCAAAATAACCTTCGCGTTGGTCCACAGCTCCGGTGAAAGCCCCCTTTTCGTGTCCGAACAACTCCGAGTCGATAGTACCTTCGGGTATGGCGCCACAGTTTACGGCAAAGTACTTCTTGTTCTTGCGCAAACTGTGGTCGTGAATGATGCGAGGAAAGGACTCTTTGCCCACACCATTCTCGCCCACCACCAACACCGAGAGGTCGACAGGGGCTATTTTCAGCGCTATTTCTATGGCACGGTTCAGTGCCTCACAGTTCCCCACTATGCCATAACGCTGTTTGACGCGTTGAACTGCAGAATTGTCCATTGTTGTTTTTAGTAAAAAATGAAATGCGGCCTATTTTGTGCAAAGATAGTGCAAACCGAGAGCAGAGATACAAGTTTACTTGTAATCTTTGCCGAGGTGCCGCCTATCTTATGCAAAGATAGTGCAAACCGAGCGAAGAAAGTCAAGCTTGCTTGAACTTTCTTCCGAGGTGCCGCCTATCTTATCTAAAGATAGTGCAAACTGAGCGAAGAAAGTCAAGCTTGCTTGAACTTTCTTCCGAGGTGCCGCCTATCTTGCAGCTAAAAAGTTGAAAAACGTTCACATCAGGTTACTCAGCGCAGTTCGTCAGCGCTGATACCCATGGCCGACATAAGCGAGTAACCCAAAATTTCAGTCTTAAAGCCCTGTCCCATTACGGGTTCCATGGCAAAGAGTGTGATATCTTTGCCATCGGTGTTTTGGCAGATGTCCACCATGCCTTTACCATACGACTGCGTGTCGCCAACCACTAAGAGCTTTTCAACCTCAGCAGCATCGGCTAGCATGGTGAGCGATTGCAGGAAAAACTCGTCGCTGCGCACCACATCCTCCACAGGAAATGCAAACAAGCTAAAATGCCCGAGATTGTCGTCGAACGAAAGGCCGTTCAAGTCCTCGTCAAAGCGCGAAGGCTGAAAATGCTCCAAAGCCGCTTTTTGTTTGGCGTGCAGCATGTGCACCTGCACCTCGTTATGCCCAGGGCGCAAAGCACCATCGAGCAACACGCAGTCAAGCCAGTGGCAAAGGTCGGCCTTGGCTATGCTGCGGCCAATCATGCGGCCAAAATTCAATGTCAAGTCAGCCGCCACCCGGTCAAGGTAGTCGGCGTCAACCAGCACCACCACAGGTGCCCATTTACTATTTTGCATAAGTGTGTAAAGTGTCAGTCTTCGTCAAAATCAAAATCATCGTCCATAAAGACAGGCGTGTCCTCGGCAAATTCGTCGAGTGCGCGGCGGTCTTTTTTGGTTGGGCGTCCGGTACCGCGTGCGCGGCCCACAAATCCGCTGATACGGCTCATCTCAAGCAGTTCGTACTGCTCGGGCTTTGTGATGTTTTCGAGCACATCGGGCAGGAGTTTTGCCCCCACACGCTTCTCAATGGCCTGCTTTACGCGGAAAGTGTAGGTAATGGGCGACTTCTTGACCGCCACCTCGTCGCCAGCCTTAACTGTGCGCGAGGGTTTGGCCTGAGCGCCATTGATGCTGACGCGCCCGTTCTTGCAGGCGTCGGCAGCCAGAGTGCGTGTTTTGTAAATGCGTGCGGCCCACAGCCATTTGTCCAATCGGGCTTCCATTGTCATTTGTTGTTAAACTGGTTCATGGCTATGTTGATGCCCGCCAGGCAGAAAGTCTTTACCGCCTCGCCAGCCACCTTCAAGCGCTCGTCCATGGTCTTCAAGTCGTCCTCGCCGAACTCGCCGAGCACGTAATCCACCTGTCCACCACGCGGAAACTCATTGCCTATGCCAAAACGCAGGCGTGCATACTTTTGGGTGCCGAGCACTGAGGCAATGTGTTTCAAACCGTTGTGGCCGCCATCGCTGCCGCTTGGCTTGAGACGCAAGTGCCCAAAGGGCAGTGAAAGGTCGTCCACCACCACGAGCACGCGCTCAACGGGCACTTTCAGCTCATTCATCCAGTAGCGCACGGCATTGCCCGACAGGTTCATATAAGTTGAGGGCTTGAGCAGGGTGAGCGTCTGGTTCTTTACCTTGAGTGTGCTGACAAAGCCGTAGCGCTTGTCGTCGAATGTTACGCCGCCTGCCGATGCAAGTGCGTCAACCACCATAAATCCTATGTTGTGACGGGTGCGGGCATATTCATCGCCAATGTTGCCCAGCCCAACTATCAAATAATTCACGTTTCAGATAAGTTATACCCATTGGCCGAATTATTGGTTAACGGGTTAACCAGTAGACAGGTTAACAAGTAAGTATGTCCTGCTCTATTTGTGGTGTTAATGACAAATAGATAAGGAATGTAAGAGCACTTGGTTAACCGACCTGTAAACCGGCTAAATCGTTAACAAATTCCGCCAGCGCGTTGGTTATATAAGGCCCAGTGTGCAGAATTTTAGGCGTGAGGCTTTTGGGGTAATATGATGAGGCTACCCATCGTTATTTAGTCGGCTAACCGTGCCCTCAGGGGGGCGCCATCAATAGCCTTGATGCCCAAAGCTTCAGAGCGTGTGTCGTACACAGAGCCAAAACGCATTAAGGGTCGAGCGCAGGCCAGCGGCCGAAACGAAAATTGCGGCACGTTATCACCTTTACGCTCAACCCTTAACGGTGTTGAATGTTATAAATTATTCAGCGGCGGCAGCGGCAGCAGCGGCAGCACCCATAGCGGCACGTGTCATCTTAACTGCGCATACGATAACTTCCTTCGGAGTTACCATTTCGAGGCCTTCGTAGTGCAGGTCACCAGCCTTGATAGTCTTGCCAAGGTGGAGTGAAGTTACGTCAACGTAGAGCTTCTCGGGGATTTGATCGTAGAGGGCGCGTACATTGAGCTTACGAACCATCATCATCAAGCGACCACCGGCGCGTACACCTTCGGCCAAGCCCTTAGCCTGAACGGGAACACCCATTACGATAGGCTTCTCAGCATGTACTTCGTAGAAGTCAACGTGCAGCACGTTATCCTTTACAGGGTGGAACTGAACTTCCTTGAGCACAGCCTTGTGGTCTTCGCCATCGATGTTGATGTCGATGAGGTAGATGTGGGGAGTGTAGATGAGCTTGTTGATTTCCTTCTCGCTAACTGAGAAGTGGATAGCTACGGGAGCGCCCTTCTCGTCCTTCTTCTCACCATAGATTACGCAAGGAACGTTGCCATTCTTACGGATTTCTTTAGTAGCCTTCTTGCCAAGGTCAGTACGTGCAGTACCGTTGATTGAAATTTGCTTCATTGTTTTGTTAATTAGTTGTGTTACTCTAAATTAAGTTTTAACCCTCATGGCATCGCGTCTGCGCACCAAACGCTGCAACGTCACGGGGCTTTTTATTTCGCTTAATTCGCCATCACACGTGAGGCATCATTATGCCTGTGCAGGACAAATCGGGTGCAAAATTACGTATTTTTTGCCTAACGGCCAAACTGCAAGTGGCTTAAAATTCAACATCGAGTTTGAAGCCGTTGTCACTTTCGCTTTCGCAGCCGGCAAAGTCGAGGCTGTTCTCCGTTTCTGTCCATTCTCTGCTGCGCCTGTTTTCGGGTGCGTTGGCCTTGGTGAACTCGGCTGCATCGTTAAGGGCAACCATAAACTTTTCGAGGTCCTCGCGATATAGAAAAATTTTATGTTTTTCGAATGTTGGGTGCAGTGCATTATTGTTGACATCTTTCAGCCTCTTGCTTTCGGTCATTGACAGGTAGAACTCTCCTTTGCGGTCGCGTTTTACGTCTATATAATATATGCGTTTGCCAGCTTTTACCGTTTTAGAAAAGAGTATTTCATTGTCTGCACCATCTTTGTAGTGTCGTTGTCTGTCGTCCATGGTATATTGAGTTTTATGGTATTATTGATATGTTTGGCTTCAAAATTGGCTATTTTTTTTGAATTTACAAAACATATAACACGAAAATTGCACATGTAGTTGTCAAATACAGTATTAAATTTGTCTCCTCGCACACGCGTACGCGTGCGCATCGGTATTTTGAACTCATTTTGTCTGCACTCTGCACTTTTGCTTTTAAGTGCATGGAAATCATATAGTTAGGAAGTGTAGACAGAGACTGATTCTGTCTGCACGCTTGTCTGCATTTGTCTGCACGGTTAGCAAGGTCGTGTAAATGTGCTTGTGTGGTATGTTGTACGGGTAATGGGGGAGCGGAATTTCTGTTGCTCTAATAGCAAATCCGCTCCCTCGTAACTGTGATGTCCGGGTGGCATAACCGTTTTGACGGGTAGCACGCGCATGACAAAATGTAGCGTGTAGAAGGCGTAATATTTTTCCGACGCGGGACGCGTCGCCCCCATTAGAGCTTGCGTTTCTTCAAGCACCAAACGCTATTACCAAGCGCTACCACCCAACGCTATCACAAAACGCTAACTCTAATGGGGGCGACGCGTCTCGCGTCGGGAAAATAAAAAGAAAAGACACACCACTAAATAACAGCTGTACTATCCCCGATGAACGCGGGACGCGTCGCCCCCATTAGAGGTAGCGTTTGGTGCTTGAGTCCGTTCGCGTTTTTGCGTTTTACCGGACAATAATAAAAGGAGCGCCCAAACGCGTGCAGAAAAGTGCGTGCGTTTGGGTGCTCCTCTTTTATGTAATTGCAAAATGAACTTTGGCGCGTGCAGACGGGTGACGGGTCGTGCAGACAATGTGTAGATGTGCCTGCACGCTGTAACGCGTTGATAATCAATGCGTAATAATTGAAAAGTGTAGAGTGTAGACAAAATGGCTTTTTTGTAAATATAGTGCTGTCTACACGCTTCGCTTGTCTGCACACGTGTCAGTTCATAACCTGTGCGTTGTGTGTTAGAGTTCGAGGTCGCCGTCGTGGATTTCGTGCCAGGGCAGTCCTTGCTTGTTGAGCTCGTCCATGAAAGGATCTGGGTCGAACTCCTCAACGTTCCACACGCCAGGCTTCTTCCACAAGCCGAGCATAAACATGCGTGCGCCAATGCAGGCAGGCACACCAGTTGTGTAGCTGACGCCCTGCATGCCCGTTTCGTTGTAGGCCGCCTGGTGCGAGCAGTTGTTGTAAACGTAGTAAGTGTGTTCCTTGCCGTCCTTGATACCACGTATGCGGCAGCCGATGCTTGTTTCGCCCTCGTAGTTCTCGCCAAGGTCCTGCGGGTTGGGCAGTACGGCCTTGAGGAATTGTAGCGGCACAATCTCCATACCTTGATACATAATGGGCTTGATAGAGTCCATGCCGATGTTTTGAATGACACGCAGGTGGGTGAGGTATTCCTGGCCAAATGTCATCCAAAAGCGGGCGCGCTTGATGGTGGGGTAGTTCTTTACAAGGCTTTCAATCTCCTCGTGGTGCAGCAAGTAGCTCTCCTTGGGGCCGATGTTGGGGTAGGTGAGCGGCTTGTGAATTTCGAGCGGCTCAGTTTCAACCCATCGTCCGTCTTCCCAGTAAAGACCTTTCTGAGTTATTTCGCGAATGTTGATTTCGGGATTGAAGTTGGTGGCGAAAGCCTTATGGTGGTTGCCGGCATTGCAGTCTACGATGTCGAGATACTGAATTTCGTCAAAGTGGTGCTTGGCAGCGTAGGCCGTGTAGATGCTTGTTACGCCCGGGTCGAAGCCACAGCCCAATATGGCTGTCAGTCCGGCCTTTTCAAAGCGGTCTTTGTAGGCCCATTGCCATGAGTACTCAAAGTGTGCTTCGTCCTTGGGTTCATAGTTGGCAGTGTCGAGATATGAGCAGCCGCATTGCAGGCAAGCCTCCATGATGGTGAGGTCCTGGTAGGGCAGGGCAAGGTTCATGACCAGGTCGGGCTTGAACTCGTTGAAGAGTGCTACGAGTTGCTCCACGCTGTCGGCGTCAACCTGGGCGGTTTTGATGTCATCGCGACCAATGGCCTTGACAATGGCGTCGCATTTCGACTTGGTGCGACTTGCTATCATGATTTCGCTAAACACATCAGTGTTCTTTGCCACCTTGTGGGCAGCTACGGTTGCGACGCCACCGGCGCCGATAATCAATACTTTTCCCATTTATACTATGTTGATATTATGTAGGTGTTGTTCGTTGTGGTTTGTGGGCCCAGAGGACCGCGGTGCAAGGTCTATAATTGCACACTGCCTTTTACAATGACCTTCTCGCCACACTTTATTTCAAACAGGTGACGGTCGGCATTTTTGCTGTCAATGTCGTGATACACCTCAAGTGTGTCGCCACAGTACGATTCGAGGCAGTATGCCATTTCGATGCGGTGGACGGGGTGCTCACGCAGCAGTTCGGCCGAGAAGTAGTCGAGCAGCAGTTCGATGTAGCGTATGGAGTTGACGTGCCCGTTGATGTCGAGGTCGGAGTAGGCCGCTTTGTGTGTGAGCACGAGTTCGGCATTTTTCATGCGAATGCGTCCCATTGGTGTAATAGGCGACGGACGTTCGGGTATGAGCACACTGGCAAATCCGCCATTGGGCAGTTGCTCAAGGTCGGCAGGCTGCCGTGTTTCGGTGTCAATCAAGGCCCAAATGCTTGTGGCGTGGCCATAGGGCGTGCCGTCGGGCCTTGTGATGCTGAAGTGCCGGTCGGTAAACTGCCGGTAGAGGCGGTCCACCCATGTTTCGATGCCAAAGTCCTCGCCCGTTTTGGGCAAGCTCTCCATCTCGATGACCAAGCGCGACAATACCCAGGCATGATGCAGCTTAATCATTTGTGGGTAGCCAAAACCATGCTCGCCGGCATGCAGCGAGGCGCAGCGCAAAATGAGGTTGCCCAGGTTGCCCCAAGCCAGATTGCCGCAGATGTCCTCGGTAAAAGGCTCGACGTTGTAGTTATATGTGCTTGACTTTTCCATAATGGTACTTCTTTAGTGGTGTGGCAGGCCGTCTGTTAGGCGCATCAAAGTTTTATGCTGATGTGATGTGCCAGTTTGTGCCTGCTATTTTCGGAGCACCGGCTAACAGTCGGAGCGATGCTTAATGCAAAGGTATGTAATTTGCCCGTAATTAAGAAATAAATGTGTGGTTTTTCAGTATGTGACATTTTTGCGAACATTTTTGGTGCAGATGTTCTTTTGCTTTTTCATAATTAGAGTAAATTTGCAACCGCAAACACCATCACAAACACAAGGGCGGTTCTAAAAATTCTGATTTTAGAGTTCTCCTATTCTGAAATGTGATTTGTCCTCTCTCGAAAGCGTCTTTTTGTAAGCAAACTCAGTCGCATAGCCCGCTATGCTCCTTCGCTTGCTTACAAAAATACACTTCCGAGAGAGAACAAATCCCTATTTCAGAATTATTAGAACCGCCCATAACAGACAGACAATACAACATGGGAGGTTTTTTTGGCACCGTGTCACGCATTGAATGTGTGGCAGACCTGTTTTATGGCACCGACTACAATTCGCATTTAGGCACCCGCCGTGGCGGTATGGCCACTTACAACGCGTCGGACCGTACGTTTACACGCTCGATACACAACCTTGAGAGCTCGTATTTCCGCACCAAGTTTGAACCGACATTGTCGCGCTTTGCAGGTGCTACATCCGGCATAGGTGTGATTAGCGACACCGATGCACAGCCACTTGTGCTGAACTCCCACTTGGGACGTTTTGCCATTGTGACTGTGGCTAAGATACAGAATATGGACGAGCTCGAGCAGCATTTGCTTGGTCAGAACATGCACTTCACCGAGTTGTCGTCGGGCAAGACAAATCAGACGGAGTTGGTAGCCCTGCTCATCATTCAGGGCAAGACTTTTGAGGACGGCATAGACAATGTGTTCCGCCACATCAAGGGGTCGTGCTCCATGCTCCTGCTAACCGAGGACGGCATCATAGCAGCCCGCGACTCGTGGGGCCGCACCCCCATTGTTATTGGTAAGAAAGATGGTGCTTATGCTGCCACGAGCGAGAGCACAGCTTTCCCCAACCTGGATTATGTGACCGACCGTTATCTCGGTCCGGGCGAGGTAGTGCGCTTGCGTGCCGACGGCATAGAGCAGCTGCGCGCTCCGCGTGAGCAAATGCAGATATGCTCATTCCTGTGGGTGTACTACGGATTTCCCACCTCAACCTATGAGGGCCGTAATGTGGAGGAAATGCGCTATGACAATGGTTGCATGATGGCTGCCGAGGACGATACCGAGATAGACTGCGTGTGCGGTATCCCCGATTCGGGCGTGGGCATGGCTTTGGGTTATGCCGCCGGTATGCGCAAGCCTTACCAGCGTGCCATATCAAAGTATACCCCCACATGGCCGCGCAGCTTTACGCCCGCCAACCAGTCGATGCGTTCGCTCGTGGCCAAGATGAAGCTCATACCCAACCGCGATATGCTCAAGGGCAAGCGCGTGCTCTTTTGTGACGACTCGATTGTGCGCGGCACCCAGTTGCGCGACAATGTGGGCGTGCTGTTTGACGATGGGGCGCGCGAGGTGCACATGCGCATAGCTTGTCCGCCGCTTATTTATGGCTGCCCATACATAGGCTTTACGTCGTCGAAAAGCGACATGGAACTCATTACACGCCGCATCATTGGCGACTTTGAGGGCGATCCGAACAAAGACCTTGCGCTTTATGCCACAACCGACTCGCCGCAGTATAAGCGTCTGGTGGAGGAAATACGCAAGCGCCTCGGCTTGACCTCGTTGCGTTTCAACAAACTCGAAACTTTGGTCAAGGCCATAGGGCTGCCCAAGTGCAAACTTTGCACCCATTGCTTTGATGGCACAGGTTGCTGCGGCCATTAAGATGCGCTTTTGCACGCCTAAGCCAGACGCGAAGTTTTAGTAAGTTTAGTGCTATATCAATACGGACGTTGCGGCTTGTAAGTTAGGGTGCAACTGTTCCAACACGCGGTAACCCAGGGTTAAGGGGAAGTCGCGCCATGTAAAGGCGTTCTTCTGACATATTAGGATCGTCTTTTTGTTTCAGAATATTAAAATCACGTTCAAAGGTGGCCATAAGCCACCTTTGAACGTGATTTTAACATAATTCTCTATATGGAAGATGTAGCAAATACATACCAGTTTCCATCTTTCCCCTGACGTTGTATGTATCCTTTGCTTGTCATCTGTTGCAACTGCTTCTTTACCTTTGCACTTCAAAATTAGCAATAAAAAGACCAAATTACCAAATATCAGAGGGCTATAGTTGAATGGAAGCCTAAGCCTTTAATGGGCAGAGTTATGCGAATGTCAATTATTTTCGCTATATTTGCATCGATATCACATTATGGAAACAGATACTGTAAATACAAAAGCAGAGCCTGCTTATCGCAGCAGGTTGAACACCGAGAAGGCAAACGAACTGTACATACAAATATTAGAAAAGCTGACGCGCGAGAAACTGTATCGTGACCCGCAGTACAACACCAAGCGGCTTGCGGCCGATTTGCACACAAACACACGCTACATATCGGCGGCCGTGGCTTTGTGTACAGGCAATAATTACAGTGCATTGGTCAATAGCCTGCGTTTGCGTGATGTGTGTAAAATGATGCGCTCGCCCAAGCATAAGGACATGACGGTTGAAGAGATTGGCTTGTTGTCGGGCTTTTCGTCGCGACAGGCTTTTTATTTAGCCTTTCATCGCATATATGCCTGCACGCCGCGGGCCTATCGTTTGCAAATCAAGAAAGAACTTGGATTTTAACCTATTACGGCTCCATGTTAAACGAAACAGAGAAACAACAAATTACGCAACTCGTGCATCACTGGGTGGTGCCGGCCATAGGGTGTACTGAACCAATATGTGTGGCGCTTGCAGCCAGCAAGGCCGCCGAGGTGCTTGGTGGTGTGCCCGACCGCATAGAGGCACGCCTCAGTGCCAACATACTAAAGAATGCCATGGGGGTGGGCATACCCGGCACAGGCATGGTGGGGCTGCCCATAGCCATAGCGTTGGGCGTGCTTGTGGGCAAGTCGGAGTACGGACTTGAAGTGCTTCGCGACAGCACTCCCGCCATGGTGGAACAGGGCAAGGCATACATCGATGCCGGACGTATAAACATTGCGCTCAAAACAGATGCCCCCGAAAAACTATACGTTGAGGTGGTGGCGCACGATGCCGACGGTCATAAGGCAACGGTGGTGATAGCGCGTGAACATACACATTATATATATGTGGCCAAGGACGATGAAGTGCTGTGCAATGAACCTTTGCAACTGAATGCCCATGCCGGAGCCTGTGGCGCGGATATACCGACGGCGAAATCGTCGTTGCAACTGACGCTGCGCAAGGTGTGGGAGTACGCCACGACCATGCCTTTGGACGAAATCAACTTTATAAATGAGGCACGCCGATTAAACGGTGAGGCTGCCCGCTTATCGCTTCAGGGTAACTACGGACACTGCTTGGGCAAGGTGCTGAGCCGTCCGCTCGGTCGCGGCATAATGGGCGACAGCATTTACTCGCACATCATATCGTCGACGGCTTGTGCTTGTGACGCCCGCATGGCTGGTGCCATGATACCTGTTATGAGTAATTCGGGGTCGGGCAACCAGGGCATCTGTGCCACCAATCCGGTGGTGGTGTTTGCAGAGGAAAACCATAATACGGCAGAGGAAATGACACGCGCCCTCATGCTGTCGCACCTTACGGCCATTTACATCAAGCAAAACCTTGGCACACTGTCGGCCTTGTGTGGCTGTGTGGTGGCTGCTACAGGGTCGAGCTGCGGCATTACCTACCTGATGGGGGGCGGCTACGAGCAAGTGACCTTTGCTGTGAAAAACATGATAGCCAACCTGACCGGCATGATATGTGATGGTGCGAAGCCAAGTTGTGCCATGAAACTGACTACAGGGGTGAGTACCGCAGTGCTTTCGGCCATGCTGGCCATGCAGGGAAACTGTGTGACAAGTGTGGAGGGCATCATTGATGATGATGTGGACCAAAGCATACGCAACCTTGTGAGCATTGGGGCCGATGCCATGAACGAAACAGACCATTGTGTGCTCGACATCATGACGCACAAGCATTGAATGGTGCTCGTATAAACTTAGAACATATGCGTTGGCGGAATTAGTAAACAAGTTGACAAGTTAACGGGTTAACAGGTAAGTTTGCCAAGCTTTTTTTAAGCTTCTTGCCAGTCTTACTTTAACATAATAAGTAGTATGTAGCATACTTACTTGTTAACCTGTCAACGCGTTAACCCGTTAACCTGAAATTCCGCCAAAGGGTTAGAATATCTACTTATCTTTTTATCTATAAACAATTTCAATGAAGAGAATTCTTGCTACATCACTGCTGCTTGCCACACTGAGTGCAGGCACTGCAACAGCTCAAATAAGCTTGGTAAACCCAGTGCCGCAAAAGGTGACGGCATCGGGTAAAGGCATTGTGGCTGCACCTGCCGCATGGCGTGTAATATGCGACAAAAATCGCACAGGCTGTATAGCCGATCAAGCCTTGGTCAAGGCTACAACAGTAAAGCAACAACCCAAGGCTGCATACAGCGTAACAATAGGTGTGAAGGGTGACAAGGCTGTAAGCAAAGTGGCCAAACTCATACCAGCTAAAGCCGAGGGCTACTATCTGTCTATCACCGACAAAGGTGCCGTAGTGGCTGGTGCCGACGAAGAGGGCCTGTACTATGGTGTGCAGACATTGCTCGCCTCGGTGGCCGAGGGCAAACTTGAGTGTTGCACCATTACCGACTGGCCCGATGTGCCGTTCCGTGGCACAGTGGAGGGTTTCTATGGTACGCCATGGAGCCACAAGGCACGCTTGAGCCAGATAGAGTTTTATGGCCGTAACAAGATGAATGTGTACATTTATGGTCCTAAGGACGATCCCTATCACCGCAACCATTGGCGTGTGCCTTATCCCGACGAGGAGGCACGCCGCATACAGGAACTCAATGAGTATGCCAAGCAGTGTGGCGTGAACTTTTATTGGGCCATTCACCCGGGCGTGGATATCAAATGGAATGATGCCGACCGCGATGCTCTGATGGCAAAGCTCGAAAAGATGTACCAACTTGGCATACGCTCGTTTGCGGTGTTCTTTGATGATATTTGGGGCGAAGGAACCAAGGCCGACAAGCAGGCTGCTTTGCTCAACTATGTGGACGACAATTTCATAAAGAGCCACAAAGATGTGAAACCGCTCATTATGTGCCCCACAGAGTACAACCGTTCGTGGGCAAATGATGCCGGTGGTTATTTGCGCACTTTGGGCACAAAGATGAACAAGGACATACAGATAATGTGGACGGGCAACTCGGTGGTGCACTGCATAGACAAGGAGAGTATGGAGTGGATTAACCAGCGCATCGACCGCAAGGCATACATTTGGTGGAATTTCCCTGTGTCAGACTTCGTGCGCGACCACATCTTGCTTGGTCCGGCATACGGCAACGGACTTGACATAGCCAACGATATGTCGGGCTTTGTGTCAAACCCCATGGAGCACGCTGAGGCTTCGAAAATATCGCTTTACGGCATTGCCGATTATACTTGGAACATGAAGGCCTACGATTATAAGGCCGACTGGGAGAAAGGTTTGAAGGCTGTGTTGCCCGACAACTACGAGGCATTGCGCACCTTTGCGCTCTATAATAAAGACCTTGGACCTAATGGCCATGGTTTCCGCCGCGAGGAGGGTGATGAACTCAAGCCTGTGGCAGATGCCGCACTTAGTGGCGACCTTAAAGGCGTGCAGAGCTTGCTCGGCAAGTGCTACGAGTTGCGCATGGCTGTTGACGTGTTGTTGGCCGACAACAGCAATCCAGAGTTGAGGCGTGAATTGCGCCCATGGTTGTTGCAAGGTAAAAATGTGGCAGACTATGGTGTGGCCGTTTGTGCCATGGCTGGTAACCGTAAGTACCCCAATGCCTTCCCAAGCTTTGAACAGGCTTACAAGCAGGCGCGTGCCTTGCAGGTGCAGATGTATGAGCTCGAAAACTCAGATGTGCGTCATGCGTTGCAGCCCGGCATCAAGGTGGCAACCAAGGTGCTGCTCCCCACGCTCAACAAGCTGTTTACCCTGACGGTTGAGGCTTATAACAAAGAGAATGGCACTTCGTTCGTTAGCGAGGCAGAGTATAATCCTTACAAGATAGAGTCTACTGTGCCACAGTTGGCCTTGCTCCCCGTTAGTGTGCGCGGCAACGATGTGACGGTGGCTCCCTCGCTCGAGGTGATAAAATGGGCCAAGGGTGCATCATTCACTATTGAGAGCGACCGCAATGTCACCTTCGCTGGTATGGAATTTAATTTGGGCGTGCCAGGTGTGGCCAAGAATTTCAAGCTCGAACTGTATGACAATGGCGTGTGGAAGGAAGTAAGCTTGCTGCACTATCGTGACAATGACCCTGTTATACACACGGGTAACGAACTGGGCGGCATGCAGGCATCGAAACTCCGTATCACCAACGTGAGTGGCGCTGACCAAGAAGTGTACTTCAAGAACTTTAAGTTTGTCAAGCAGTAAAGGCTTGCCGGGCTACTTAGGTTTTGCCCCATGTGTATAGAGCGACCTTTGGCAAATGTATTGCGTTTTGCCAAAGGTCGCTTTGTTTTTGGTCTGTGCCAAGGAGGTGTAAACGAAAGTTTTAAGACTTTCGTTTTGCACTTCGCTCACCTTGCACTTTGGCTGACGCCCAAGTTAGGCTGCGGTTCGGAATTGAAAACGAAAGTTTTAAGACTTTCGTTTTGCACTTCGCTCACCTTGCACTAACTTTGCACCAAAATAACAAAAATATAACTGAATGAACGTTTTAGATCTTAGCGAACAAGAAATACAGCGTCGTAATTCGCTTGACGAATTGCGCAAGATGGGTATAAACCCTTATCCCGCAGCCGAATATAAGGTGACTGCTTATAGTGACGACATCAAAGCGAACTTTAACGAAGAAGAGAAGCGTGAGGTTTGCATAGCAGGCCGTCTGATGGGCCGTCGTGTGATGGGTAAAGCCAGTTTTGCCGAGTTGATGGACTCTAAAGGACGCATTCAGGTGTATGTGACACGTGACGATGTGTGTCCGTGCGAGGATAAGACGCTTTACAACACCGTGTTTAAGAAATTGCTCGACTTGGGCGACTTCATAGGTGTGAAAGGTTTTGTGTTCCGCACACAGACTGGCGAAATATCAGTACATGCGCAGGAATTGGTACTCCTGTCGAAGAGTCTGAAACCGCTGCCTGTGGTAAAGGAAAAGGACGGCGTGACGTATGACGCCTTTAACGATCCCGAATTGCGCTATCGTCAGCGCTATGTTGACTTGTTGGTAAATCCGGGCGTGAAGGACATCTTTATGAAACGTACGCAGGTGATCAAGACCATGCGCGAGTACTTTGACGAGGCTGGTTATACTGAGGTTGAAACACCTATATTGCAGCCAATTCCTGGTGGCGCAAGCGCACGTCCGTTTATTACGCATCACAACTCGCTTGACGTGGACTTGTATCTGCGTATCGCTACCGAACTCTATCTGAAACGCTTAATTGTAGGCGGATTTGAGGGCGTGTACGAAATTGGCAAGAATTTCCGCAATGAGGGTATGGACCGCAACCATAATCCGGAATTTACTTGTATGGAACTTTATGTGCAGTACAAGGACTATAACTGGATGATGTCGTTTACCGAAAAACTGCTGGAACGCATCTGTGTGGCTGTAAATGGCAAACCCGAAAGCGTGATTGACGGCAAGACTATCAGTTTCAAAGCACCGTTCCGCCGTCTGCCCATACTCGAGGCTATCAAGGAAAAGACTGGCTACGACCTTAATGGTAAGAGCGAAGACGAAATCCGCGAGATTTGCAAGAAACTCAACATGGAAATTGACGACACCATGGGCAAGGGCAAACTCATTGACGAGATGTTCGGCGAGTTCTGCGAGGGCACTTATATCCAGCCAACCTTCATCACGGATTATCCTATCGAGATGTCGCCGCTCACAAAGAAGCACCGCGACAATCCGGCACTCACCGAGCGCTTTGAATTGATGGTTAACGGTAAGGAACTGGCAAATGCCTACTCGGAGCTCAACGACCCGATAGACCAGGAGGAGCGTTTCCAAGATCAGTTGCGCCTCTCTGAAAAGGGTGACGACGAAGCAATGTTCATTGACCAAGACTTCTTGCGCGCACTGCAGTATGGCATGCCGCCCACATCGGGTATCGGCATCGGCATAGACCGATTGGTTATGCTTATGACTGGCCAGACACAAATTCAGGAAGTGCTCTTCTTCCCGCAGATGCGTCCTGAAAAGAAGGCACCGCGCGACAAGGCCGACAAGTATGTGGCTGCTGGTATAGCCGAAGAGCTTGTTCCAGTGTTGCAAAAGGTGGGTTACTACCTTGTGAGCGACTTGAAAGATGTGAAGGCTCAGAAAATACAGCAGCAGATTGGTGAGGTAATCAAGAAGTATAAACTTGATATAACCAAACCAAGTGTGCAGGATATCGAAGCCTGGAACGTTTAAGGGTGGTTCATATATTTCTGATATTTAACATGCAAAATACTTGATTGTGTGTTGAATATCAGAGTAGTCACCTGTAATCCTTCCAAATAGTTTTGCTAACAAGCATAAGTTCTTTCTATTGTGTATGATTTAGGTAACATAGCCGTTATGGGTAGTGGCAGTTGGGCCACGGCCATTGCAAAGATGCTCCTCGAAAAAGTTGAGCATCTGCATTGGTATGTACGCCGACAAGATGCCATAGATGACTTTATACGTATGGAGCATAATCCTTCGTATTTGACGAGTGTGCATTTCGACCCTCGGCGTATTACCTTCTCAACCGACATAAACGAAATAGTGCGCTCATGCCGCACGTTGGTTTTTGTCACGCCATCGCCGTATCTTAAAAATCATTTGAAGAAGCTTAAGGTAAAGCTGCACGACAAGTTTATCATTACTGCCATCAAGGGTATTGTGCCAGACGAGAATTTGGTCTGTTCCGAGTTCTTCAGGGTGGTATATAATGTACCCGATGAAAATTTGGCTGTGCTTGGCGGTCCGAGTCATGCTGAGGAAGTGGCGCTGGGACGTTTGACGTATCTGACCGTAGGGTGTGCCGACAACAACAAGGCACGCGCCTTTGCCGAGACATTGGCCTCGGGATATGTCAAGACCAAAACATCTTCCGACGTTATAGGCATAGAATATGCCTCGGTGTTGAAAAATGTGTATGCCATAGCGGCAGGCATTTGCAACGGACTGAAGTATGGCGACAATTTCCAGAGCGTGTTGATGTCGAATGCCGTGCAGGAGATGAACCGTTTTCTGCGTGCAGTATATCCCATAGACCGCTGTGTGTATGACAGTGTCTATTTGGGCGACTTGTTGGTTACGGGGTATTCAAACTTTTCGCGTAACCGCGTGTTTGGCACCATGATAGGCAAGGGATACAGCGTGAAGTCGGCACAAATTGAAATGGAAATGATTGCCGAGGGGTACTATGGTACCAAATGTATGAAAGACGTAAATCGCCACTATCATGTCAATATGCCGATACTTGATGCGGTGTACAACATATTGTATGAACGCATATCGCCAAGTATCGAGATAAAACTGTTGACAGACTCGTTCAGATAGTGGGATATTCGCTTCAATAAAGTTTCATAATGTGAACACATGGCGGAATTGATGTCAGGCATTAACTCCGCCATGTGTGTGTTATATAAATAAGTGATGTCATTGTTTGAAATACATAAATATACCGCAGCCGACAAGGAGACTTGGAATGCCTTTGTGGCGGAGTCGAAAAATGGTACATTCTTGTTCGACCGCAATTATATGGACTATCACCATGACCGGTTCGACGACAACTCGCTGATGTTCTATGCCAAGGACAAGTTGTATGCTATTTTGCCCGCCAACAGATGTGGCGATTGTTTGTGCTCACATGGCGGTTTGACGTATGGCGGGTTGGTGATGACGAACAAAGCCACTGCCTCAGAGGTGCTTGCTTTGTTTGAAGAACTCAACGTCTACTTGCGCGGTACGGGTATTGGAAAGGTGCGCTACAAGGCTATACCATGGATATACCACCATGTGCCAGCTGAAGAGGACCTCTATGCTATATTCAAGACATGTAATGCCCAGCTCGTGGGTCGAGACATCTCATCAAGCATCATTATGAGCAATAAGCCAAAGTGGCATCATGGGCGAAAGTATGGCATAACGAGATGTCGTAAAAATGGTGTGACCATACAGCAGAGTGACGATTATGCAGCCTTCTGGCAAATACTGCAGGGTAATTTGCAAGCACGTTATGGTGTACGTCCGGTGCATACGCTTGACGAGATGCTTCTGCTCAAATCGCGTTTTCCCGATAACATACAACTTTATACTGCGCAGTTAGACGGCAGAGTGATAGGCGGCACCGTGTTGTACTTGACAGGCAAGGTGCTGCATACGCAATATATATCTTCAACATCAGAGGGGAAGCATCTTGGTGCGGTTGATGCCCTGTTTGACTGCATACTGAACAAGGATTATGCCAACTATCCCATATTTGACTTTGGCAAATCGACTGAAGGTGATGCCAGCACACTCAACGAATCGCTCATTTATCAAAAAGAAGGCTTTGGAGGGCGTGGCGTGTGTTACGACACCTATGAGTGGCGTGTGTGACATGCGCCACAAGGGCGAAAAGTAGTTGGCGCAGATACAAAAGCCTGGTCGGGGGGGGCTTTCCGCAACAGTCTTCGCAACACTCCCCGCACCGCTGTATTGTAATGACAAATGTGCATTATGAGTGATAAATAAAGACTTGTGATGTTTTTTATACTCCAAAACTTGGTCCGCCCCATAAAAAAGCAGTAATTTTGTAACCGATATGCTGCATATCAGGCATTTTAGAATGTCCATTTTGGGCGTTTTGATGCGTGTGCAGCTATAAAACGTATTTTGATAACTCATAAAACAAGCAATATGTCCTCTACAAAGAAAATCAAGACAGCTCTGGTATCAGTGTTCCACAAAGATGGTTTGGAAGCTCTGCTTGCCAAACTGCACGAAGAAGGTGTGCATTTCCTTTCAACAGGTGGTACACAACAATTTATTGAATCTTTGGGCTACCCTTGCCAAAAGGTTGAAGAAGTTACAACTTATCCCTCAATTTTGGGCGGCCGTGTAAAGACTCTCCATCCCAAAATCTTCGGTGGCATTTTGGGTCGTCGCGAACTTGATGAGGACAAGCAGCAGATGGCACAATACGAAATACCTGAAATTGACCTCGTGATAGTAGACCTCTATCCGTTTGAGCAAACCGTTGCAAGCGGTGCAAGCGAGGCTGACATCATCGAAAAGATTGATATAGGTGGTATTTCACTCATTCGTGCAGGCGCCAAGAATTTCAAGGACGTGGTGATTGTGCCTTCAAAGGCCGAGTATAAGCCATTGCTGGACATCATCAGCAAAAACGGTGCACAAACCACTCTCGAAGACCGTCGTTGGTTTGCAACACGCGCTTTCGGCGTGAGCAGCCATTACGATACCGCAATCCATAATTGGTTTGAAAAATAATAGGACACATGGGTATATTTTCAAAGTTCTTTTCTTTCACGCAGGAGTTGGCCATCGACCTCGGTACTGCTAACACCATCATTATTTCAGATGGTGAAATAGCCGTAAACGAGCCTTCGGTCGTGGCACTCGACACACACAGCGAAAAAATGATCGCTGTGGGCGAGGAAGCCAAGCGCATGTATGAAAAGACAAACAATAAGATACGTGTAATCCGTCCGCTCCGCGATGGTGTGATAGCCGACTTTAATGCTTGCGAGCAGATGATGCGCGGCCTCATCAAAAAGGTACATTCAGGCAAGCGCCTGTTCTCTCCCTCGTTGCGCATGGTTATTGGTGTGCCGAGTGGTTCGACCGAGGTTGAATTGCGTGCTGTGCGCGACTCTGCCGAGCATGCTGGTGGTCGCGACGTATTTTTGCTCTACGAACCTATGGCCGCTGCTATAGGTATAGGCATTGATGTCAATGCGCCTGAGGGCAACATGATTGTCGACATAGGTGGCGGTACCACCGAAATCGCTGTCATATCGTTAGGCGGCATTGTGTCGAACAACTCTATCAAAATGGCTGGTGACGACTTTACCAGCGATATTCAAGAGTACATGAGCCGTCAGCACAATGTGCGTGTGAGCGAGCGTATGGCTGAGCGTATCAAAATAAATGTAGGCGCAGCTTTGACCGACCTGCCAAATCCGCCAAAGGATTATTTGATACATGGCCCAAACCGTATTACAACCATGCCGATGGAGGTGCCCGTATGCTATCAGGAAATAGCACACTGCCTCGAAACTTCTATTGCCAAGATAGAGCAGGCCGTTGTAAACGCATTGGCCAACACACCGCCCGAACTCTATGCCGACATTGTTAAGAATGGTATCTATCTTACTGGTGGTGGTGCCTTGCTTCGTGGCTTGGACAAGCGCTTGAGCGATAAGATTAACATTCCGTTCCATGTGGCAGAAGACCCCTTGCTCTGTGTGGCCAAGGGCACAGGCATTGCATTGAAGAATGTGGAGAACTTCACATTCCTGATGCGTTAATGAAAACAAGACGGCAGTAATGCTGCAGCGCATGCGGTGTAGCTATGCTGATGCACAATTATATAATAAAAGGACGAGTGGCCTCACCCTCTCGGTCCCCATCTCCAAGGGGAGGGGGTAGCCGAGTGGGTGAGGCCCGCGTTTTATGACGGCATAGCATGCGTGCTTGCAGCCCTTGCGGGCACAAGGTTACGCGCCAACTTGTTCTGTCTCATTTCTACAACTTCATTAAGTGAGTGCCCCCTCTCTCTCCAAAAAAAAAGGCACTTGTTTATATCTATAATAAATTATATGAGTGAAAGTAACGGCAAGGGCGGTTTGGTCGACTTTGTTGGGAAATACAATTTCTATCTGCTGTTTATCGTGCTTGAGGCAGCAAGCCTTACATTATTGTTCAAGTTCAACAGCTATCAGGGCAGTGTATGGTTCAGCGCAGCCAATTCGGTGGTGAGCCGCATCAACGGTGCTTATACCGACATGGTAAGTTTCTTCCAACTCAAGGAAGTCAACAGCCAGCTTACAGCGCAAAACATAGCCCTTCAGCGTGAAACCGACAATTTGCGCCAGGCTTTGATAACAGTTACAAAGGACACGACACTGACCGAGAAGTTGATGCGCGACAAACTTGCGGGCTACAACCTGATGCCAGCCACCGTGGTGTCGAACAGTGCCGAGCGCACCAACAACTATATTGTGATAGACCGTGGCACACTCGATGGCGTACGACCCGAAATGGGAGTCGTTGGTGGTGGTGGCGTAGTAGGTATAGTTTACCTTACGGGGCCGCACCATTCGCTGGTGATACCCGTCACCAACCGCAAGTCGAGCATCAGTTGCCGTGTGCGTGGCCAGAACTATTTTGGCTACTTGCAGTGGGACGGCTCAAGCATGCTAAGTGCTTATCTTGACGATGTGCCCCGTTATGCCAAGGTCAAAGTAGGGCAGGCCGTCGAGACGAGTGGTTACTCAGCTGTATTCCCGCCGGGCATATTTGTGGGCAGAGTGCGTGCCATAAGCAACTCTGCCGACGGGCAGTCATACCGATTAGACGTAACACTCGGCACAAACTTTGCCAACTTGCGCGATGTGTTGGTCGTGACAACTCCCTACAAGGCCGAAATAGACACCTTACAGGTGCATGCTTTACAGGTTGACGATGCTGCGCAAGCCGGCAAGTAGTCATATCAGAGCAGCGAAAGTGCTTCGAGGCCCTCTCCACATATCATCAACAAAAACTTAAAACATACGTAACTGTGTTTCAAACCTTTATATCGCGCATAGTGTGGTTCGTCATGCTATTGTTGTTGCAAGCATTAGTGTTCAACCATGTACACATCTTTGGCTATGCCACCCCTATGCCATACATTTACTTCCTGCTCATTTTGCCAAGCGTCACACCGCGTTGGCTGTATGTGCTTTTAGGCTTTTTGCTTGGCCTGAGTGTCGACCTCTTCACCAACACCCCAGGCATGGCAGCTGGTGCCCTGTGCCTTTCGGGGTTGGTAACGCCATGGTTGCTCAAGGCCTTTGCACCCAAAGATGATAACGACAGCTTTGTGCCATCGCATAAAATTATGGAGTGGAGTTCATTTATGAAATACGTGTTCTTCAGTGTACTGATTTACTGCGTAGCCTTCTTTGTGCTCGAGGCCTTCTCCTTCTTCGATTGGCAGATATTGCTCATCAACATTGCAGGTAGCACGCTTTTGACCACATTATTCATTGTGGCTATGGAGCTGATACGAACAAAATAGTACATTATATTGAGAGTGGGTTTAGATGGTTGGAGTGCCATGTGCAAGCATTGCAAAGTTCAGCCCTCTAAATCCATTTTGGGTGGTTCTAATAATTCTGAAATAGGGATTTGTGCGTTATCGGGAGTGTATTTTTGAAAGTTTGTGAGGGAGCATAGCGGGCTATGTGACCGAACAAACTTTCAAAAAGACACTTTCGAGAGCGTACAAATCACATTTCAGAATAGCAGGACTCTAAAAACAGAATTTTTAGAACCACCCTTTTGTTATACAAATGCATAATGAGAACCTCCAATAACTTCGAAATACGCAAGTTCGTCATCGGAGGCGTGGCCATAGGCATAATTCTTATTTACATGATCAGGCTCTTCACACTACAGTTGTGGAGTGACGATTACAAAAAGAATGCCGACTCCAACGCCTTCCGCAAGGACATACAATACCCCTCGCGCGGACTGATACTCGACCGCAAGGGCCGGTTGCTCGTCTACAACGAACCATCGTATAACATAATGGTTGTGATGAACGACCAACGGGGCGTCGACACACTCGACTTTTGCCAGACAATAGGCATCACCAAGGAGTACTACATCAAACGCATGGCCGACATTAAAGACCCGGCCAAAAATCCTGGCTACTCGCGCTACACCCCACAGTTGTTCATGGCCCAAATTCCCGCCCAGGAATTTTCGCTATTCCGCGAAAAGCTGTTCCGTTTCAAGGGTTTCAGCGTCGAGAAACGCACAACCCGGCAGTACACCAGCAACATAGGCGCCCATCTGCTTGGCGATGTGGGCGAAATCAGCGAGCGTGAGCTTGAAAAAGACTCTACCAAGTACTACGCCTCGGGCGACTACATAGGCAAACTCGGTGTGGAGCGTGCATACGAAACGCAGCTGCGTGGCGAAAAAGGCATGCGCATCATGTTGCGCGACGTACACGGCCGCACACAAGGTCATTACCAAAATGGCAAATACGACAAAAAGGCACAACCCGGCAAAAATATCACCCTCGGCATAGACAAGGACCTGCAAACCCTTGCCGAGCGATTGCTCGAGGGGAAAAAAGGCGCCATCGTAGCCATCGAACCTTCCACCGGCGAGGTGCTTTGCATGGCATCAGCCCCAACCTACGACCCACGAACAATGATAGGCCGCGATCGTGGCAAGAACCACATGCTGCTCGAAAAAGACCCCAAGCGCCCCCTGCTCAACCGTGCCATAATGGGTACCTACCCGCCAGGTTCTACATTCAAAATCACACAAGCACTCACCGGACTGCAAGAGGGGTCCATCGACACCCATATCGCATTCCCCTGCCACCACGGATTTAACTACAAGGGCTTGCACGTAGGCTGCCACGGACATGCCTCTCCCATCAATCTTGTGCCGGCCATCGGTACATCGTGCAACTCCTACTTCTGTTGGAACCTCTTCCGCTTGCTCAGCAACAAGCGCAAATACGGGTCAGTGCAAAAGGCCATGACCGTGTGGAAAGATTACATGGTGCGCATGGGCTATGGCTACAAACTTGGCATCGACCTACCTGGCGAAAAGCGTGGTATGATACCCAATGCACAATATTACGACAAGGCATACAAAGGCTCATGGAACGGCCTCACCGTCATATCCATAGCCATAGGGCAGGGTGAGGTAACGGCCACCCCGTTGCAAATATGCAATTTGGCAGCCACTGTAGCCAACCGCGGTTACTTCTACACCCCCCATGTGGTGCACGCCATACAAAATGGTAGCATCGACCCCATTTACCGTACAAAGCATTACACAGGCGTCGACCGCAGGTGGTACGAATACTGTGTGGCGGGCATGCGCAAGGCTGTGCTCGACGGCACATGTCGCGCCGCCAATTTACCGGGCTACGAAGTGTGCGGCAAGACTGGTACGGCACAAAACCGTGGTCACGACCACTCCGTGTTTATGGGTTTTGCCCCGATGTCGAACCCCCGCATTGCCGTTTCGGTATATGTTGAGAATGGTGGTTTTGGCAATGTGTATGGTGTGCCAATAGGCGCCCTCATTATGGAGCAATACCTCAATGGCCACTTGTCAAAGTCGTCTGAAATTAAAGCACAACATTTTCAAAACATGCACATAAAGTATGGTGATTGACCCCATGCTTGGCATTAGCTGAAACACTTCTTATGTTAAACGAAAACGAAAAATACCCGCTCTTCAACATCGACTGGGTTGTGCTCTCACTCTACCTCATACTCCTGGTGTGCGGTTGGTTCAGCATTTGCGGAGCCAGTCACGAGTTGGGCGACACCAATTTCTTTGAGTGGAGCACACGCACCGGCAAGCAGCTCGTGTGGATAGCCTGCGCGTTAGCCTTGGGCTTCGTCATCATGATGACGTCCGACCGTTATTACGACACCCTGGCCGGTTTCTTTTATTGGCTCATGATGCTCGTGCTGCTCGTCACACCATTCATAGCCAAGGACATCAAAGGCTCGCGCTCGTGGGTGAGTTTGGGCTTTTGCAACATACAGCCAGCCGAGTTTGCCAAGTGCGCCACGGCCTTGGCGGTGGCCAAACTTATTGATGAGTATGGCTTTACCCTCGACAAGATGCGCAACTTCTTCAAGGCCGCAGGCCTCGTGCTGCTGCCCATGGTGCTTATTGTCTTGCAGCGCGAAACGGGGTCGGCACTGGTCTACCTGGCTTTCTTCCTTATGTTCTACCGCGAGGGCATGCCTGGCAGCATACTCTTTATAGCTGTTGCCGCGGTAGTCTATTTCGTTGTAGGCATACGCTTTGGCACCACCGAGCTGCCTGGCACACTCTCGTCGGTAGGCGAGTTCGTTGTGCTCACCCTGATATGGTTGTTCACCATAGGCATGTTGCACGTTTACGTCCCCCGCAACAAGTCAGCCCACCTATTCACTCTGGTGGGTGCGGGTGCCATAATATTGTCACTACTCGTGTCGGAGTTTATAATCCCCTTCGACATATCGTGGGTGCTGCTCGCCCTGTGCATCTTCATGGCCGGCTATTTGGCATGGCAGTCGTTAGGCCAGCGTGTCAACACCTGTCTGCTCATAGCCGTATTCACACTGGGCAGCACGGCCTTCCTCTACACTGCAGACTTTGCCCTCAACAATGTGCTTGAGCCCCACCAGCGCGTGCGCATACAAGTGCTGCTTGGCATGAACGAGGACAACCGTGATGCAGGCTACAACGTAAACCAGAGCAAAATAGCCATAGGCTCGGGCGGACTCGAAGGCAAGGGCTTTATGAATGGTACACAAACCAAGCTCAAGTATGTGCCCGAGCAAGACACCGACTTCATCTTCTGCACCGTGGGCGAGGAACAAGGTTTCTTAGGCTCCGCCGGTGTGCTCCTGCTCTTTTTGTGCATGATATTGCGACTGATATATCTCAGCGAGCGGCAAGTCACAACCTTTGCCCGTGTCTACGGCTATTCTGTCACCAGCATACTATTATTTCATGTGTTCATCAATGTAGGTATGGTTATGGGCGTCACGCCAGTTATTGGCATACCATTGCCTTTCTTCAGTTACGGCGGCTCATCATTGTGGGGCTTCACCCTCATGCTCTTCATATTCCTGCGCATGGACGCCAGTCGCAAGCGTCCCATACTTGGTGCGTGATGAGCTATGCAGAACTTTAATACAGAACGAACACAAACATATAATCGAAAATGAATTACAACAAATATCCCCAATCGCCCAACCGCTGGCGCGCGGTATCCATCGTATTGTTTTGCCTGCTCGTAGTGATTGGCATTATTTATATGAAACATTCGTCGGGCGAGCAAAAGCTCCTCGTGCCTTCTGGCACCTCCGACACCGCCCACCAAGTAGCTGTGCCCGACACCACCATAGCCCCCGAGGTCATGCCGCAAACCTCCGACACGGTGCAGCCCACACAGTTGCCCGACACCATTTTGGGGCGCGACACCCGCAGCCCCTACGAGGCCGGTTACGACGACGGCTATGCAGCCGGTTGTGACGATGGTGCTGCCAAGGCTGACCATGCCACCTACGACGAGACCAACAACTTTGCCACCAAGCCAGAGCAGCAAAATTACGTGCGCGGCTACCGCGAAGGATATGCCAAGGGCTACGACAACGGCCGCCAGGGCAAGCAATTCAATATTTGAACATCTGCTTAAGATACATTGCAACACACACTAAAGGCTTGAAACCCTACTCCTTCATGAGGAGGGGCTTCAAGCCTTTAGTGTGTTGTAAGCTTCCCGTGTAGGTCGTATAGTCTTATATAAGAGTGTTGCTGTTCGATGAAACGTAAATATGCGAACGGACTCAAGCACCAAACGCTACCATCAAACGCAACCATCAAACGCTAGCTCTAATGGGGGCGACGCGTCTCGCGTCGGGAAAAGATGCAGCCATTATTTAGCAGAGTTCGTATTTTCCTCCTATCTCTATCCCGACGCGAGACGCGTCGCCCCCATTAGAGCTTGCGTTTGGTGATAGAATCCATTCGCTTGTTTACGTTTCACCTAACAGCCTATCTCCAATTATTACTGCCCGGTAAATCTTTTTCCGTATTTTGTCTGCACTCTGCACTTTTGTCTACACTCATACTGATTATCAATGAGTTACGGCGTGTAGACAAAGCGAAATTTTGTCTGCACTATTACCTACACTCATGGCAGGTGACTGTGTGCACTTGCAGCATCAGGGGAGCATCGATCGGGCATAGGGAGGGCGGATATTCGATTGCTCCGACAAGTTTAACGCCCTCCCTATGCCGAAATACCATGTTGGCACGACCTGTGTGATGCTTGCGTATGTAAGCTTGTGCAGATAGTGCAGACAGTGCAGATAAAAAGTGCAGCGTGCAGACGGTAGTGCATACAAAAAACAGACTTGTCTACACGCCGTAACTCATTGATAATCAGTGTGAGTGTAGACAAAAGTGCAGAGTGCAGACAGTTTGCCAAAAAAGTGCTGTGAGGGGTGTGCAGGGTGTTTGTTACGGGTGCATTAGTTTGGGCGCTTACGTGTTCAAGGCAGATATTTATATGTCGGGTAACATTTAACCGGACGGCGATTATGCCAAATCAGTGTAATCGGGAATATCCTGCAAGTATTCCACTTTCATGCTTTGATAGTTAACATGGCAACAATAGTGTTTGATGCCATTGCTCACAATCAAATAGTCAGCCCTTAACACACTGTTGTAAGCATATATTTGCTGAAATACGTGCTGCGTGATGGCAATGTGTGGTGCTTTATATTCAATTATAACGCGAGGCACTCCCCCCGTGCGGTGGTATAGCACACTGTCGCAGCGGCGTGCCACGCCCCCCACGTTGATGGTCACCTCGTTGGCCAACAAAGCGGCCGGGTAACCCTTATGCTCCACCAGGTAATGCGTAAAGTGCTGCCGCACCCACTCCTCGGGCGTGAGCCGCAAGTAGCAGTGGCGCAAAAAATCATATATGGCAGGTTGCCCGTTGCGGTTGCTGAGTTTCACCTCGTAGGCGGGCAGGTTGAGTGATTGCATGATTATAATAAGAAACGTTTAATGGAAAGGCAAAATTACAATTATATTGTGATAGCAAGCGGCTTGCTTGCATATAATGTGGCATACCATGTTGATGTTTGATGATGTTTGCCGATGTCTGCCGCCAAAAGAGATAAATTAGATTTTTTAACACCTTGACAAGCACTTTCTTAGTTTCTTTGTGTATTTTTGTGCATGATATTTAGCTCCGCCGCTATATATGTGGCCATGTTGTCTAAAAAATATTATCGAGGTTGTTAACCTTTTGATGCTTTCCGGCATAAAGAGAAGAACATCATTATTAAAACCATATTTATTATGAAAAAGTTGCTACAAAATTCTGGGCTCGCACTGATGCTGGCCCTTGGCATGAGTTCATGTTCAATATCGTCAGAATGGTACTATCAAGTCTGCAATATGCAGGCCGACCAGTCGTGGGTGGAACCTGGCACGGAAAATGACACCGATCAACCATTCTCGGGTGCCAATGCCGACTGCCGTGTAGAGTACGATTTGTGGGGTGAAGGTGGTAACCTCAATTCTGACATTACGAATAACACCGAACGCAACATTTACGTGTATCTGCCAGAGTGCTTTGTGATAACAAACGGCTATTCGAATGATTATTACAGAGACGAAGAGGTGCAAGTGGGCGCTAAACGTGTGCGCAGCCCCAAGGTGGTGTGCATTCCTCCCCATACTACTAAGAGCTTACAATGCAAGTATGCAATAAACAATGGTTTGTTTGCTGATTGCAATTTCGACATGTTCCCCAAAAAGCAGTCTGCACCTGTAAAATTTTACGAAACGAATTCGCCGCTTGTTGTAGAGAATCTTATTGCTTACAGCTATACACCCGACTGCAAGGAGTTGATACGCTGGAACCACAAATTCTGGCTTGAAAGTATCACCAACTATTCGAAGCGCGCATTGTCGAAGAAGTACGAATACGAGGACTGCCTGCACAAAGACTCTTTTGGAGAGTATGTCTCTGGAACATGGACCTTTAGGGAAAAGATTTCACCGCGTGTATTCTATAATACTTACGAAAAGGAGAACACCCACTTGTGGCGTCTGAAGGTGAAGAATACTGATAAGGACAAGTCCTTTACGGTAAAAAAGTGAAAGACAGAACGCGAAGATTGGCATTACGAGGGCGATTGTGCCAAAATGTAATGATAATCGGAACGTCTGAATTGACGCAGGTATTTTAATTATTGGCGTCTGGTAGAACGTAAACAGGCAACGGACTCAAGCATCAGACGCTACAATCAAGCGCTACTACTAAGCGCTACTACTAAGCGCTAGCTCTAATGGGGGCGACGCGTCTCGCGTCGGGAAAAGATGCAGCCATTATTTAGCAGAGTTCGTATTTTCTTCCTATCTCTATCCCGACGCGAGACGCGTCGCCCCCATTAGAGTTAGCGTTTGGTGATAGCGCTTAATGATAGCGTTTGGGGCTTGGTAGTGTTTGGTGCTTGAGCCCGTTCACATGTTTACGTTTTACCAGACGGCAATAATATACAACTATATACAATACAGAAAATCCGCGATGCTGAACTTTAGGCATCGCGGATTTTCTGTATATACAGTTAGCTCTTAGTCAATAGCTACAAATGCGGCCCAATAATAGGGGTCGGTAGCTCCTTGCTCAATGAGGTAGGTGCGGGCGCGTTTAAGTGCTTGACGTGTGTTGAGGCCATTGGCAAGCTGACGGTAAAATTCGGTCATGAACATACACGTTGTTTCGTCTGATACCTTCCAAAGCGTCATGACAATGGTGCCGGCACCGGCTTGCTTGAATGCCCGTTGCAGTCCCCATACGCCATCGGTGTTTTCAATGTGGCCGCGTGCCGTTTCGCAGGCAGAGAGAACCACGAGCCGGGTGTGCGACAGGTCGAGACGCGAAATTTCGTCTGCTGTCAGTATGCCATCTTCCACCCCCCTTGGCAAAGGCTTGCACTGCCAGGCATTATTGCCACCAGCAAGCACAAGGCCGCTCCACATCATATAGTTGCCATTGGGCGTAAATGCCGTGCGCGATTGTGCAAATGGCGAATTGTCGTATTGCTGCATGGTGCTTATGGCAAATCCGTGCGTGGCAATGTGCAGTGCGTCAGGTGCATGTCCGTCCAGGGCTTTGAAAGCCTCTTCGGTGGCTTGGGCGTCGGTAAATGTGCAAACTTTGGCGCCATGGGCCCGGACTATGGCCGCAATGTTGGCCACTTCGTTGCGTGTGGCAGGAATGGTGTGCCAGTTTCCGCGTGTGTCGTCGCCTCGCATAGCCAATTTGCTGCTGATGTCCTCGTGTTGAATGACATGGTGGGGAGAGGTAGCTTTGACCATTTGCTGGGGCGTCATGTCGTAGTCGGGGCAGCCCATGGCCACAACATTCTTGATGGGGGTGACGTTGGTGGCACTTTTTATTTTAAGCGGAGATGAAAGCAGTGTGAGTTCTGTTACATCGCCTAACCGCTTGTTGTTGTGCTGCATGAGTGCATCGAAGTTAAGCGTGGCTAAATTGCCTGTGGTGGAGTAGTAAATGCGCTTGGCCCCCCTTAGGTGTGGCATAAGTGGAGCCCACAATTTGTCGTATAAAAGCTGCGCATTGCCGGCGGCATAAGTTTCGGCGGCATACTCTGCTGTGGGCGTGGCGGTAAAAAACAGACTGTCGATGTCCTCGTATGGCCCCAAGTCTACCATGGTTGGGCCATCATTTTGTTGGGAACGTACAATATAGGCAGCATAGTGGAGCGTTTTTGCCAGCTCGCCGTCCTCAACATCAAATGTTGGCAAATTGCAATAAAGCACGTATGCCTCGTCGGCCTTCAGCATCTGTTTGGTGCTTTCGTATGTGGCGGTTTGTGCTTTCAGTGTCAGCTCAAATTGATTGTCGGCACGCAGCAAGTTCTGTTCTATATCAATGATAGCATGGTGAATGGAGTCGTATTGCGCAGTCGAAATGTGTCCTTTGGCAAGCATCTGCCTGAGGTGTGCCAGCTCGTTGCATTTGCTGCTTTTGTTGGCAAAGTCTTTAACCATACGGTTTACTGACAGTGAAGCAGAGCGCATGAGCAGATTGATGTCGAACGCCTCTACCGCAGCCTGCGGCACATATCTGACCACAAAATTGTTGCAATCGGACATCTCCTGCGACAGCTTCTTCAGCATGGCCTCGCGGTCTATTTCAGAGAACTTTGAAATAATGGCAAGTGCCTGTTCATAGCCTTCGGTATTAAATTGTCTGAGATTTTCGAGTGCCTTTTTATCGTTTTCTGTCAGTGCATAGTCTATGGACAGGTTTTGGCTTACGGTGTAGGCCAGGGTGGGCGTGGCTTTTTTAACGGTCTCAAGCAGGGGAATGGCTTTGTCGAGTTGGTTCATTATGAAATAGCAGGTTGACAGATTGTTGGCTGCCAGATAATAGACCGAAGCCAAGGTGTCGGGCGAGGCGTTGTCTACAATGTCCTTAAAGCATTCAATGGCCTTTTCGTACATGCCAAGGGTTTGGTACACATATCCGCGCTGGTTTTGAACAGGGTAGTAGCCCATGTATTTTGACAGGTTGAACTGGGCGGTGAGTTTTTGTTGGCAGTTAAATGCCTCGTCAATATATTGTATGGCGTGTTGTGCATCGTCTTGCTCAACATACGCCAAATTGGTGTTGCAACACAATATGCAGTAGTCAACGCCATGGTCGCCGGCAGCGTTGTACATGTTGAGTGCCTTATTGGCGTAACCGAGAAGGGCATCGTAGTTTTTCTTGTCAAACTGCACGCGCGTCTGCATTGTGTGTAGTGCGCGTGTTTGCGGATTGTTGGTTATGCTGTCGCGTGTGTTGTACAAGGCTATGGCGTGGTTGAGCAGTTCTTCCTCGTTGGTGTAGCGCTTTTGCATGCTGTAATATTCAAGCAGCGACTGAATGGCGAATAAGTTGTTTTGCCTTATTTCTTCGGTCCATGCTTTTGAAGCTTCTACTTGTGCTTTGTATGTCAGGCATATTTTGGCACCCTCGTTGTGCCCTTGTTGAATGTTGTAGGCCGCTTGGGTCAGTTCAGCCTTTGTATACGTTTGGGCATGTACTGCAAATGATGTGGCAAACAGTGCAAGTATTATTGATAATATCTTCATGTGGTTGGGATAGACGCGTTTGTTACAACAGGCCAAATATCTTTTTGCGGTTCTTGATTTTGTGGCGTAGCTCTATGGCTTTGGTTTGTACGAGCGATTGCGGTGCAGTCAGCTCTATCAGTTTGTCAAGCGTATGCAGTGCATTCAGCTCGTCGTGATTTATTAAATAGACATTTGCCAAAGCCCAACCGATGAGCGGGGCTTGATTGGTATACTCGTTGTAGGTGTCGCTTTGGGCTTTTTGCCACAATGCCTTTAATTGGCTAAGGGTGGCGGCTGCTGTTTTTTCGTCTAACTGTTGGTATGTATATGCTGCGTTGTAAAGTTTGGCTACCTCTGTGGCGGCATGGGTGTCGGCAACATCGGCACGCATTATGCCAGACTCTGTTTGTGGCAAAAATAGGACAATATATTCGTTGCCCATTTGGCTCAAACTCTGTGCATCGTAATACTTTAATCCGCCCCAGAAGGCTGCGGCCATTACGGCAACGGCCGAAAGTGGCGTGGCTATGCGGCGCAATTTGCCTTTGTGCGGACGGTGGAAAGGCACTTGCATTTCGTTGGGGCGATTGGCATTGCTGGGGCTGTTGGTATTGTTGGCGCATGTGGCGCTGTTTTCCTCCATCTCGTGGCATTGAGTTAAGGCACGCACGAACTTTATGACGTTATCCCTTTTCATGTGTTCCAGCGTATGCACTATTTGTGCGTCCTTTTCGCGTCCTACTTGGTCCATCGCCTTTACGAGCTGCACCATGGCCTCTGTTCTGTTACGCAGGTCTTTGTTGTGGGCAAGGTCGTGTGCAAAAGCGTGTTGCTCTGCTTCGGTCATTTTGCCCTGCAGGTAGCGGTCTATGCGGTCGTATTGTAAATCGGCTTGTGAGGCGGGCGTGTGATGGGGTGTGGTCATATATGGCTATCGGGTTTGGTTAATGGTTGTTTCGTATTGCTTCTTAAACTTTTCGCAGCACCGGTGCTTTATTACTTTTACAGCCCCCTCGCTGTAGTGGTGCATGTGTGCTAATGCCTTCATGGACATGCCGTCGCGGTAGAAACCCCATAACAGTTCTTTGCATGGTGATGGCAGCCGTTTTACTATCTGTTCGACAAGTGTCAGTTTGTATTCCTTTTCGTTGGCCAATGTTGGGTCGAATGATGCCAGTTTGCTGGCTTGTTGGGCAAGCGTTGCGCTGTTGGTACCGTTGTCTGTGGCAAGATTGGTGTAGTCTGTCGTTATCGAACGGTTGTTGTGGCGCAGTAGTTCCAAAGCCTTGTAGCGGCAAATGCTTGTAAAGTAGGTAGATAGCGAGCATTTGAGCGGAGTAAGTCTGCCTTCGTTTATTTGGTCGTAAAGCACGATGAAGGCATCTTGAAACACATCTTGGCAATCCTCGCGCGGCAGATTGAACGTTCGGCCTAAATAATTCAGCACCTTGTGCCATTGCTCCTCGGCAAATGTGCTTAGTTCTACATAGTCGGTGTCGCTAATGGTATGGTTCATCGGTCAGTTTCAATTACGGGATTTTGCTTAATCAGTCGTTTGTCGTGCTGCATGGCTTCTACCACCTTATGCACCCACTGCAGGTTGTGGGTGAGGGGCGTGTGTTGCAGGGTCTGGCTAATGTAGAACGATAGCGGACCATAGTATTGCCCTTGTTCGTAAATCTCGGTGTTGGTTTGGTAGGCACGGCATAACTCTATGTAGCACACACCAGCCATTCGGGGTGAGGCTTTAACCGTGAAGTGGCCGCGGCGGTCGATGCGTGGTATGTATGTGCGGCCGTTGGGCGAGAACCCTACGTTGGTGCCACGCGCACAGGCGGCGGAGTCGGTTTCGCTTTCGTCGCGACTGGCTCCTCCCATGTGGCAGGCATCGAGCACCACGTATACAAAGCCACGGGGGCCAACCGTGGTGCGCAGACTGTTGATGTAGCGCTCGAGTTCGTCGTCAATGATGTGGCATCGTCCGGTGTATGTACGGCTGTAGCATTTCTTCGCATCGTAGGGTACAATGGCTTCGTCCCAACCATCGGCTTCATCGCCCGAGAGGTCCTCAAATGGTTGGCCGTGTCCTGAAAAGTGTATAACTACCATGTCGCCTTTGGCTGCTTGCTGGCAGAGTCGCTTGAGTGCGCGTCTTATGTGTGAGGCGGTGGCTTGGGCATTGGTAAGGGTGGTGATGCGGAAACCTTGCTTTTGCAGTGTGCCTCGTAGCAGACGCACATCGTTGCTGCCATGGATATTGGTCCAGGTGCATGGATTGCTTTTCGTTGTCTGTGGGTAGTGGGAGATGCCGATGAGCAAAGCCCGTTTCTTGGCCATTGACGCCAGTGGCCATGAAAGGCAAAGAACTGATAGTATGACGAAGAGGATTGTGCAGACTCTTCTTACACAGTAAGTGGCTTTGGCTATATTCATATATATATTGTTAGTAGTATTGAAGTTGTATCGGAGCGCGTCGGCCGAATGGGTTGACAGAAACCCGCGAGTGGGGTAACGTAGATACGTTGTTGCTTACATATTGTTGTGGCATAATATTTTGTAAGGCAAAAGGTGGGCTTGTGTGACTATTTGTTATCCCGCAATCCGTTATCTCGCTATTCCACTATCCCGTTATTCCACTATCCCGTTATTCCGCTATTCCGCTATCCCGTTATTTCTACAGACTGTCAACGAATAGTTGATAGAGTGCTCTTCTTATATGTGGGGACGGCGATTGCTAATTTCGGCATTTCTTGAGATATGGGCAAGTGTTTGTGCTAAAATAGAGGGCAGAGTTGGTTGACAGATTTGCTGACAAGTTAACGGACTGACGGGGTAACTAATTCCGTCAACGGGTTAGCTAAGAGCAAAATATTACTTACCTTTGTGTGCTCCAATATGGGGCAGAAAAGTCGATTCGATGTGAAAATGACACTTACTGATTGTATAAAATAACTTTGAACACATACTTAAAATGGCTGGAGGATACACCGGATTTAAGAAGAAGGCAACAGGCCCGACCTACGAGCAAATTGTGCGCGATGTGCAGGCAGGCAACCTTAAACCCATTTATTACTTGATGGGACAGGAGAGCTATTACATTGACCATGTGGCAGACTTCATAGTTAATGCTGTGCTGAAACCTGAAGAGCGTGATTTCAACTTGATGACTTTCTTCGGGGCTGAGGCTGATATTGATAATATCATTACCGCAGCACAGGCATTTCCCATGGCGGCGCAGCATCTCGTGATAGTGGTGAAGGAGGCGCAAAACTTGAAGCATATTGAGCATTTGGAGTATTATTTGCGCAAAATTCAACCCAGTACGATACTCGTATTTTGTCATAAAAATGGAACGCTCGACCGCCGTACCAAGGTGGCAACCCTTATAAATAAAGAGGGTGTGCTGTTTGAATCGGCCAAACTGCGCGACGCACAGTTGCCGCCATTTGTTCGTGCGTATTTGCAGCGTAAAAGGGTGGTGCCACAGGCGGGGGTTCCCGAGCTGATGAGCGAGTATGTGGGGGCTGATCTTAACCGCATGGCTTCGGAGCTTGACAAACTGGTGTTGTCGCTGCCCGAGGGCGAAAAGCAGATAAGCATAGAATTGGTGCAGAGGCATATCGGCATATCTAAGAATTATAACATCTTTGAACTGCAGGACGCCATAGGCTGCAAGGACGTGCTAAAGGTGAATAGAATTGTGAAATATTTTGACGAAAATGAGAAAGATAATCCCATTCAACGCACACTGGCTTCGCTGTTCAAATATTTTGCAAATTTGATGGTGGCCTTTTATGCTCCAACCAAAACGAAGCAAGGTATTGCCACTTGGCTTGGCTTGACCGAGTGGCAGGTTGAGAAAAATGTGTTGCCTGCCATGCGTAGCTATTCGGGAGTGAAGGTGATGCAAATCCTGGCCGAAATACGACGGACTGATGCGCGGTCGAAAGGGGCAGAAGGATCGCATACGTCGAATGGTGACTTGATGAAGGAGTTAATATATTTTATACTACACTAACAAGCAGTAGTTCTTGAAATGAAAGCTTGTCAGGGCGGCAGTTGTGGAATTAAATGTTCCATGGCTGCCGCCCTGTTTTGTATGTATGCAGCAGGGGGTAGGGTAGGCTCGTGTTTGCTAAAGTGTGGGCATGTGTGCTTGGCGGTAAGGGAAGAGGGGAGGGGACTTCTATAAGTATGGGAGATTTTTCTTGTCAGTAGGGCCTCGGGGGCAGCTGGAAACATGAGATGTTGGAATGAGTCCTATAATTGTTCTGTTTTTCAATATGCCTGATTTTCCAGATTGCGCCCGATTTGCGCACGTGGTGTAGAGTGGGCTATGGTGATGGTGCTTTTCAATATTTTTGAAGGAGTATAATCAGGTTCTGCGCACCAGAAAAACAAATACCCAACTATGCCAAATTGGGCGTTCAAACGGCCTGTTAATGGCATGGCGTGCGGGCGTGTTGCGTAGAAAATGTAAATTTTGACCATTTGAGCGAAAGAAAAGGCTTGTTTGGCGCTCAAAAAACGCACTAATAGCGCAATTTGTAATATGTGTATAGCAATATGTGTTATCTGTAAATCTAAATGGAATGATGCGTTGTGTAGACAAAAATACGCGTAACTCATTGTAAATCAAGTGTTTGTGTTGAAATTAACTCGCTGTGGTTGCGTCAAAACTGCGAAAATGGCCATTGGTGCAGATATGGAAATATGGTGGATTTCTCGGCTTTGTTCGTGCTCGATAATTTACATTAAACCAAAATTAGTATTTATCGGTGTAGATATAATTTGTAAACATTCGTAATGTAAACCGCAAAGCAAAATATTTAGTTTTGTAAGTGTGTTCGATTTTTCGTTTGTTACAATCATAAATATATACGTCTATAAACATTGGAATGTAAAGTGGTTTTGTAGATTTATAAAAATGCAAGTCTTTACTCTAAGTGTAACTTGTTGAAAACCAATAAAAACACGCGTATGCTTTCGAAATGCTTGATTAAATAGAAGTGATTTGTTGCATGTATAGTATATAGCCAGCTGTATTGGGGGTATGTCTGTGTGAAATCTGTTGTAAGTCAATAAGTTAAGAAAAAATGCGATATAATTACTTTAGCTTGCTAAATAGTGCGTGGTGTGTTCTTGATATTACAATGTAAAACGCAATATTAAGGTGTAAATTTGTAGATATAGTAACGTGAATAAAGAATTATGTAATGTAAATTGACGATTGTGCACCAGATCTATTGCTTAATTGACCCTTATTTTTTATCTTTGTAAATGAATTAGTTGAAGCGAGTGTGATGCCAACGCTTCTGCACACCATGTTAGATAAGCCATTTTGGGCCTCAAGGCTTGATGGCGGGTGCCGATTTGTTAAGTACGAATTTTGGACTACATGTTAGCTTACTGAGTCATTGTACTTGTGCCTCCTCCTTCACCTGGCTTTGAGTCCTTGCTCGGAGGTGTGTCTTGCAGCGCATAAAAAATGTGGTGCAATATTGTTCAATTTTTCAGACACCGAAATGGTTAATTGTGCAGCTAAAGTCTAAAACTTCGAGGTAGATAAGCCGGGACCTCGCTCCATGTAACGATTAAACACATTATATATATGAACGAAACAATGATTGAACGCATAAGATCTATTATGGATTATGCCAAATTGTCGCAACAGGATTTTGCCGCTCGGCTTGGTATTTCACCTGCATCATTGTCAAGCATACTGACAGGGCGCACCAATCCAACGAACAAACACGTAATGGGAGTGCATGTAGCATTCCCCGAAATAAATGTTAATTGGTTGATGTTTGGCGAGGGCGAGATGTTGGTAAATGGCGCCCCAAGTCATGCCCTATCTGGCGATGAGGATGGGGCATTGGGCACAGCGAGCGAAATTGTTCAGCTCGAGTCTGCTACCTCTAATGTCGAAGGGGTATCAAGTACTGATGCACCCTTTGCGATGGCTCCTGATGTGGTTGATGTGCATAATCGTGCCGCAGTAGAACCTCGTGCGGGTATCGTTTCTCCTCGTCGCGAGCAGCGCATCACTTCGCGCGGTAATGGCAATATGGCTACAATGGGCATAAATATTGACAAAGATGAGCGTAAAATAAAAGAGATACGTGTGTTTTACAGCAATGGTACTTATGAATCGTTTGTACCATCAAATAAATAATGGATATGTGACCTGTTGGGTACTGCTTACGTGTGCGGAGAAATGTGTAGCGGTGTAAGGAATATGACAGGTGATATTATGCAGAAAAGAAAGATGAACACCTATATACAAATGTGTCGTGCGTGTGGCTTTTTTACAGGTGCGTGTCTGCTTGCCACAGCCCTCTCGGCCATGGCGTGTAAACAAACAAATAAGTCTGGCGAGGAGACTTGTCGTGTTGCAAAAGTAATTGTTCGCACTCCGTGTGATTTGTCAATAGAAAGTCATATAAAACTGTTGCGCCAATGGCGTGCTGGCTGCGAGGTAAGTGAGGCGGCAGTGCAGGCCTATGGTTTGCAGAAATGCTTTGAGGCGTGTGCAGTTGACAGCGTGGTGGCCAAGCGTATGTCGGGGTTGTCGTATAAGGCTGATTGCCCCATTCCATTGTCGAGTTTGCGCTACCTGCGTTTGTTGCATTATAACGGCAATGGCAAGCCGCAAATTGGTGAAATGGTTTGCCATCAGTCTGTGGCAAATGATTTAGTTTCTATTTTCAAACAGTTGTATGAAGCGCACTATCCTATAGAACGCATGGTGCTGATTGACAATTATGGAGCCGACGATGAGCGGTCTATGTCGGCCAACAATACGGCCTGCTTCAATTACCGTCGTGTGGCAGGCTCGTCAAAACTGTCAAACCATAGTTGGGGGCGAGCGGTCGATGTAAATCCGCTTTACAACCCATATGTGTGGCACCGTAAGGATGGCACCCTGGTGGTAAGTCCGGCTAAGGGACGGCCCTATGCCAACAGGCAGCGTAGTTTTAAGTATAAGATAACGACCGATGACCTATGTTGTCGTTTGTTCCGTCAGCATGGCTTTGTATGGGGTGGCGCATGGAAGCACCGCAAAGATTTTCAGCATTTTGAAAAACGTGTTCAATGAAAAGTGCAGCGCAAATATTTACGCAGCCGTATCATTCGCCATGTGGTGAGATGGTACTTGGCGATTATGCAGGCAAGTTATGCTTGTGCGATTGGGCTAATGGCAAGCATCGTCGGCGTAACGACCAGCGCATACAGCACTTTTTTAATGCACGTTATGTTTGTGGAAGCACCCCGTTGCTTCAAGCAACAGCCAAAGAGCTTGACGCCTGGTTTGCGGGTGCCCTTGTACAGTTTAATTTGCCTTTGGCCATGGCCGGCACACCATTTCAGCAACGTGTGTGGAACGCGCTGCTTGCCACTCCGTATGGTCAGACCACCTCATATACAGATGTGGCGCGTGCAGCGGGTTGCTCCAATGGCGTGCGTGCAGTAGCACAGGCCATTGGAGCTAATTCCATTTGTATTATAGTGCCGTGTCATCGTGTTATTGGATTGGACGGCACGCTGACGGGATTTGCTGCAGGGGTTAGTACAAAACGTTTCCTCTTACGCATTGAAGGTGTTGATGTGTAGTTGTTGCTTTTATAATTCGTGTGCTAATCGTCTGCTACGTATTCAGCCATGGTCTGTTGTATTGTTGGCGTAGGCTTGCAGTGCCTTTCCGTCGCCGCGCTCAAAGGCATCTTGCCGCTTGAGGCGTGCCTGCTCCAGCCGGCGGTTGATGTCGTCGAGCTTGCGTTGTGACTGCTCCGAGTTGATGGTGAGGGTTATGGTTTTAATGTCGTTGTTATTCATAAAAAAAGCGTGTTACTTTTGGTGTGTGATGATCCAAAAGTAACACGGCTTAACCGGGTGTTAAAAGACACGCAGGGCGGTTAGAGGTGCTTGTCTATGTAGGCTTTCCTTTTTCTGTAATTGGCGCGGCCGGGGTATTTGGCAATGGCTTGGCTTTCAATGCTCCTATATAGTCGTTTGCTCTCCTTCCTTTGCTTTTTCTCCATTCGGTAGTTCTCCAAAAACTCTTTTTGCTCCTCGGGAGTCTGGCTGAGGGCTTTGACTATACCTGTGATGATGGCGCAGAGAAAGAACAAGACTATAGCTGATAATATTATGACAAAGAGTGTGAGCATACTGCGTAGTGTGTATATATTCTTTTTGCAAAGATATGGCTTTAATCACTTCCGCGCAACAAACTGGGGGCTTAAAGTGCCCAAGGGCCACCCCCTCTCGCGCTCCGTCAGCGTGTCGAAGGCACCGCTGAACTCGTCGCCCATGATGCGCGCCATGTGGTCTTTCAGCACCTCGATGCTGATGTACCACGACTTGTTGAACCACGGCCTGCGCTTTCATGAAAATAGCCCCTGGGGGTTGTGTTAAAACTCCCAGGGGCTATTGTGGGTTCAGCAGCCAAATAGTAGAAACAGTAATTGTATTTAGTTATCTATGCTGCGCAAGGTTCCGACAGCAGATTAGGGTGTTTAATTTCCTATCAGACTTTCAACTTCGTTTGTGGTTAATCCGGTAGCAATTGCTATGGTATTGGTGTCTGCACCAATAGCTAAAAGTCTTTTTGCTGTTTCAATCTTTTCCTTTTGTGCGCCTTCAGATCTACCTTCAGCTCTACCTTCAGCTCTACCTTCAGCTCTACCTTCAGCTCTACCTTCGGCTATACCTTGTGCTCTGCCTTGTGCTCTACCTTCGGCTATACCTTGTGCTCTGCCTTCCGCCAGCCCGTCTAATTTAGCACCTTCAAGCACTGATAGTGTATCGCGGTATTTTCTCAATCCCACGTCATATTTCATACGCTCTTGTCTTGAAAGAGAAGCAACGTCGGCAATTTGCTCCAGTTTTTTGAACACGGCGCTTTTTGCAGCCCATGGCAATCTTGTTAATGTCTCCATGTTTTTCAGAACGTAAATCCATTTATCAAAGTTTGTTTCACACTCATTTGCCTCCATCTTGAATAAAGGCAACTGCATAAATGTCATTCTAATTTTGTCTGAGAAGATTTCATTGCTTTTTAAGTCAGTCAGTCCCACATCGGTTCTGAACTCCTTCTTAAAATCCATCGGACAGAAATTCAAGAAAGCAACAAGATACACAGCATCTATATTGTATTTCCAATCAGCCCCTTTTTCGCCTTGCCTTGCAATGGCTTCGGAGACATAATATATGCTCCGGTTTTTGAAATAAGGCTGAGACTTGTTCTGCATTTCGACAATGATATTCTCATTCTTGTCGGTTTCGCAATATATGTCGTATATGAGCGATCGGTCATCTTCAAATAGGGCCGGTTGCTCCTTGTCAAGGAATGTGATGCTTGTGATGTGTTCCTTGCCGAGCAGCAGGCTGTTCAGAAAATCAATAATCAGAGGTTTGGATACCTCTTGTCCGAAGATTCTCTTGAAACCGATATCAGTGAAGGGGTTGATGAATCTTGCCATAAGTATTTCCTTGTATATTATATTTGCAAAGGTAATGTTTTTTCTTAATATTCTTTGTATAGGGGAGCAAGATGTAGCGGGCGACCAATGTCCTTAATCGCGTTTAGTGTAATTTTCGGAATACCAAACTGTCCATGTCTGAGCACAGAATGAGCGAACTTGAATTGATGCGCACAATGCGAAATTTGGCCTCGTGGCCTCTGATGCCTACACTTTCTAATGAAATGTTGGGGTCGGTAATGGGAATATCGTGATCGTAAAGGTGGGCATAGGGGCTATACACAGCCAATTTGTCGCCCTCATAGTTAAAGCGGGCAAAGGTTTTGTTAGTTTGTCCGTTATGTGCCAGGGCAGAGGTTATTTGTAGCAAATCGAGCTGAAATGACCAGTATATGCGGTCATTAAGCACATACTTCTTCTGTGCCGTATAGTAGGCGTCTGTTGGTGTGACTTTGCTGTGAATTTCGTGTAGGCGCCATCTTCCGTCAATCAGCCCATTGCGGCTCACGTGCGAGCAGGCTGTGGTGAGCAGCAGGCCAATCGCTGTGATGGCAAGTGTGCTGCATTTGTTATATAATAATGTGTGTAAGTGCATGAGGCTATTTTGTAATCAATCCGTTCTTTGTAATGGTGAGTTGTGCACCAGTGTTGTGGCCAATCAAGCTGCCACGGTCAAGTCCGAAAGCCAGTTTGGCGGTCCAGCCACTGGTGTTGATGCGTCCGAGGCGTTGGGGCGACCATGCAGCTTCGAGCAGCAGACTGTTCAGTGTGCGTGCCTCGGTCCAATCGCTGCTGCAATTGCCCAAGTTACGTTCGTGGGTAATCATGATGCGGTAGTGCAGGCAGGGGAGTGGGTCGCCGCTAAAGCCCAGATGGTGCGCCTTGAAACGTGTGCCAATAAAGCTCAAATTTCGTGTGCCCTTGTAAAGCGGGCTTACGTAGAGCGGGTTGCCAATGGCCATGCCCCAATGTTGCCAGCCCGTGTACAGTCCGTGGTTGTAGTAGTTGTCACTACCGCTCACTTGGTCGGGAATTTCGGGTGTATGGTCGTGGTAGATGGGGCCACTTTGGTCGGTGGTCTTGATGTATTCGTACACGAATTTTCCAAGTATGGGATTTTTGGGCAAGTGTGCCTCAAGTCCCCACATGCCGTCGCGCCAGCCATAATTGTAGAACATCTGCGAGTGGTCTTCAAAGTAATGGTCGTAGTAAAGGCTGACCCCCCAGCCGTGTCCGTGGTAGTTGAGGCGGTACACCCAACTGCCTAATGTGTTGCCAAGGGCGTTGCTATAAACCTCATCGGTGACATCGGCTCCGCCGCCATAAAGTACGGTGAAAAAGTCCTTCAGATGGTGTCCCGCCTTAATGGGAGTTTGCCTTGCGTTGTATATTGTGCCGCCAAATTGGGTGGCCCATTCAAGTCCGCCTTCGTAGGTGATGGGAAACTTTTGGGCATTTCCAGCTCGCAAATAGAATGCCTTTGTGTGCAGCAATACCCGTGTGGCATAACGATTCTTGGTGCCTCTGAGATAGTCCTGCATAAAATTGTCGTCGGTCATCAGTCCATACGAGATGTGGCCGCGTATGCCCAACCAATTTCCACGTCCAGAAATATTCCAGTAGCGTGGCAAGGACAGGCGTACGGCAGGCACAGGGTGTGCATTGATGCCCAGCGTTTGCGATCCGCTGCTCAGTTCATTGTCTTTAAGTTGCATGGGGTGCTGCTTGGCACCTATGGTGAGGCGCACCAGCCGACAATCGATGTCGGCATAGAGCTGTTGAACGAAACCGCTGCTCGGATAGTGCGCGCCAACTGCTATGTCGGCCCCATAGCCAAAGCGCCAATGGCAGGCCGAGTCAGCATCAGCCTGGCGTTCGATGGCCATGCGCAAATAGTCGTTCTTGGTGTCTACCGACGACATGCCGTATTTGTTGGCTGTGAGCCACAAGGGTGTTTTGTTATGCGAATAGCTTGCTTGTGCTTCGGCCGTGTAAGTAACGTGTTGGCCTGCGCGCTGCAGCGCATTTTGTGCAGAGGCCTGCGGCAGGGTAGTAGCTGCTATGGCAAGCATTGTGCCTATGTGTTTGATTTGCATATATATGATAGGGGTCGTTGTTCTAAATAAGTTTGTGTGTTGATGGTTTGACGGGCGTGGCAAGTGTGTTCTGCGCATATCGAGCAGTGTGTGAATGGAATTTCAGCAAATGGTGTTAAATAACTCGTCACTCTGTCCGCCTCATCAATTCGTTAAGGACTTAACAGTGTGGCAAAATTACGTAAATAAAATGGTATAAAGCGCTAAAGCAGGTTCTTACTTGTGCTCTGTTGTGAGATTTGCTAATCAATTTTAGACATAAATGCGGCAGATGTGTGACAAAACTCAGGTATGTGGCACATGAAGCCCGTGCAAAGTCCGTGTGTGGGGGCGCTGGGGGCGGTAAGGTGCACGCAATATTGCATAAATGTGCATGCTTGTGGCGCGCAATCGGTTTTTCTCGACATTTTTCCGAACTTTTTCTTACATTTTGTATTGTTGTATCGTATTATTGGTTACATTTGCAAAACAAAATAACAACAAGAGTAGTAAACTGTAAAGCTTCTGCATGATAATGTGTGTTATGCAACAAAGCTAATAAATATCCTGAAAGAGTTATGAAAATACAGTTGCGCAGTGCATTCAGCACCGAAGGACGAAGAATGGCGGGCGCACGTGCCTTGTGGATAGCTACAGGCATGAAGCGTGAGCATTTTGGCAAGCCTATTATTGCCATAGCCAACTCGTTCACCCAGTTTGTACCAGGCCACACCCATCTGCACGAGGCCGGGCAGCTCGTAAAGCAAGAGATTGAAAAACTTGGTTGCTATGCTGCAGAGTTCAACACCATAGCCATTGACGATGGCATAGCCATGGGTCACGATGGCATGCTGTACTCGTTGCCCTCGCGCGACATTATTGCCGACTCTGTAGAATATATGGTGCAGGCACACAAGGCCGATGCGCTGGTGTGCATATCAAACTGCGACAAAATTACACCGGGCATGCTGATGGCGGCCATGCGCTTGAATATACCAACCGTGTTTGTGAGTGGTGGCCCCATGGAGGCCGGCCGCTATCAGGGGCAGAATGTCGACCTTATCACTGCCATGGTAAAGGGAGCTGACACCTCGGTGAGCGATGATGAATTGGCACAAATCGAACAGCGTGCTTGTCCTGGTTGCGGTAGTTGCTCGGGTATGTTTACAGCCAACTCAATGAACTGCTTGACAGAAGCGCTTGGCTTGTCGTTGCCTGGCAATGGCACCATAGTGGCCACACACGTTAACCGCCGCCGCTTGTTTGAAGATGCAGCCAAGCTCATTGTGAGCAATGCTATGAAATATTATGGTGAGGGCGACACCTCGGTGCTGCCGCGCTCAATAGCCACCCGTCAGGCTTTTCTTAACGCCATGACATTGGATATAGCCATGGGCGGCTCTACCAACACCGTGCTCCACTTGTTGGCTGTGGCCAATGAGGCTGGTGTCGACTTCAAAATGCAGGACATTGACCAATTGAGCCGTCATGTGCCATGTCTTTGTAAATTGTCGCCCAACACGCAGCGCTACTCTGTGCAGGAGTGTAACCGCGCTGGTGGTGTGCTTGGCATATTGGGCGAATTGGCCAAGGGCGATTTGCTCGACTTGACAGCACATCGTGTCAATGGCGCCACATTGGGCGAGGACGTTAAACATTACAGCATAACAGGTCCCGAGGTTGATGCCGAGGCTGCACGCATATATGGTAGTGCGCCTGGCGGCAAGTTTGCCACCAAGATGGGTGTGCAGAACCGTCAATGGCCGTCGCTTGATGCCGACCGTGCCACAGGTTGCATTCGCGACATGGAACATGCCTATACAAAAGATGGCGGACTGGCCGTGTTGTTTGGCAACATAGCGCTCGATGGCTGTGTGGTGAAAACCGCCGGTGTGGACGAGAGTTTGTGGCACTTTGAAGGGCCAGCTCGTGTGTTCGACTCGCAGGACGAGGCTTGCAAGGGCATACTTGGCGGCAAGGTGCAGGCTGGCGATGTAGTAGTTATAACCCACGAGGGGCCAAAGGGCGGCCCGGGTATGCAGGAGATGCTCTACCCCACGTCGTACATCAAGAGCCGCCATTTGGGCAAGGCTTGTGCGCTGATAACCGATGGCCGTTTTTCAGGCGGCACGTCAGGCTTGAGCATTGGCCACATATCCCCCGAGGCCGCAGCAGGCGGTGCTATTGGCAAGATAATTGATGGCGACATCATTGAGATAGACATACCGTCGCGCAGCATATCAGTTCACCTCAGCGATGAGGAACTGGCCGCACGTCCCATGCGCCCCTTGCAACGCAAACGTACGGTGAGCAAGGCCTTGAGGGCTTATGCCAGCATGGTGAGCAGTGCCGACAAAGGCGGTGTGCGCGAAATATAAATATAAGAGGATGTTCAAAATAATATTGAACACCGACGACGTTATCTCCTAACGTAAGAAATGTAGGTTGATGGGGGCGAAGGCATACTTGCCTCACGCTACGACCATTAAGCGAACTACCTTAACAGACAACTATGACCGAAAACAAGAATACACAAATTAGCGGTGCTGAAATACTGATGCGTACCCTCCTCGATGAGGGGGTTACCACATTGTTTGGTTATCCGGGCGGTGCTATCATGCCCGTGTACGATGCCTTGTATGATTATCGCGACCGCTTAAATCACATATTGGTGCGCCACGAACAGGCTGCCGCCCATGCAGCCGAGGGCTATGCCCGTGTGAGCGGGCGCACGGGGGTGTGCCTCGTGACAAGTGGCCCTGGTGCCACTAATACGATAACAGGCATTGCCGATGCCATGATGGACAGTACGCCCATGGTGGTCATCACCGGACAGGTGGGTGCACAGATGCTTGGCACAGATGCCTTTCAGGAGTGTGACGTGGTAGACATCACCCAGCCTATTAGCAAATGGGCCTATCAAATTCGCTCGGCCAAGGATGTGGCATGGGCTGTACACCGTGCCTTTTACATTGCAGCAAGCGGACGTCCAGGACCTGTGGTGCTTGACTTTGCCAAGAATGCACAAATCGAAAAGGCCGACTATATGCCAGGCACCATAGACTTTATACGCAGCTACGTGCCCGTGCCGCCAACAGACAAGCAGAGCCTTGCCGAGGCTGCAGCCTTGATTAACGAGGCTAAGCGTCCGCTCGTGTTGGTAGGGCAGGGTGTCGAACTGGGTAATGCTGGCGAGGAACTCCGTGCATTTATCGAGAAGGCAGGTTTGCCCGCAGGCTGCACGCTGTTAGGTTTGTCCGCCTTGCCAACCAATCACCCGCTGAATGTGGGCATGCTTGGCATGCATGGTTCGCTGGGTGCAAACAAAAAGACACAAGAGTGCGACTTGCTCATAGCCGTCGGCATGCGTTTTGACGACCGTATTACGGGCAAGTTGGACACCTATGCCAAACAAGCACGCAAGATACATTTCGATATCGACCCCTCAGAAATAAACAAGAATGTGACGGTTGATGTGGCTGTATTGGGCGACTGTAAAGAGACGCTTCCGGCTGTTACAGCCTTGCTCGAGCAGAAAGCGCATACCGAATGGCGTGAGAGTTTCCGGCAATGGGACTCTAAAGAGCACGAGGTGGTTATAGAACCGCAAATTCATCCAGCCGATGGCCCATTGCGCATGGGCGAGGTAGTGCGTCGTGTAACCGAACTCAGTCAGGACAAGGCGGTGCTGGTAACCGATGTGGGACAGAATCAAATGATGGCGGCACGCTATTTCCGCTTTACCGAAAAGCGCAGCATCATAACCTCGGGCGGTATGGGCACCATGGGATTTGGATTGCCGGCTGCCATTGGTGCCACATTCGGTGCGCCCGACCGCACTGTGTGCTTGTTCCTTGGCGATGGCGGATTGCAAATGACCATCGAAGAGTTTGGCACCATCATGGAGCAGCATGCTCCAGTCAAAATCATATTGCTCAACAACAATTTCTTGGGCAATGTGCGACAGTGGCAGCAGCTGTTCTTCCGCCACCGCTATTCGTTCACACCCATGATGAACCCCGACTACGAGAAGATAGCAGAGGCTTACAACATACCGGCACTGACCGTCACCGACCGAAGCAAGCTTGATGAGGCTATCAGCCAAATGCTTGCCACCCCCGGCCCCTTCTTGCTGCAAGCCGCAGTGCTTGAAGAGGACAATGTGCTGCCCATGTGCTGTCCGGGACATGACGTAGATGATATGATGCTTGAGGCGTGAAACTTAATAAAAACGACTAAGTAGGTGGTCAAAATTATTTTTACATTGAAAGTGCATTATCGTGGCGCAGATGTTTCCTTTGGGTGAGGGAACATAGCGGGCTATGTGACCGAGGCCGAAGGGAACAGATGCGTCTCGAGAATGTGCTTTCAATGTGAAAATGACACCTACTGATTGTATAAAATAATTTTGAACACCTACTTATTGTATGAACGAAGATAAAAAGGACACTACGCTTTACACGATTATCGTGTTCTCTGAAAATTTGGCCGGTGTGCTGAACCTCGTGACCAATGTGTTCACACGCCGACAACTCAATATTGAAAGTCTTAATGTGTCGGCGTCGGGCATTGAACATGTGCACCGCTACACGATAACTTGCTATACCGACGAGCACACGGTGCAGACATTGGTAAAGCAGCTTGAAAAGAAAATCGACGTAATCCAGGCGCAGTATTTCACAAACGACGAAATATATGTGATGGATCAGGCCCTTTACAAAATAGCCACGGCGCGTTTGATTGAAAACCGCAACATATCAAAGGCCATTCGCCAGTATGATGGCAAAATAGTGGAGGTAAACTCAACCTATGCCATCGTGTCGAAAGAGGGGCTGCCTGAGGAAACTCTCGAACTCTATCACAAACTGAAGGGATATGGCTGCATATTGCAGTATGTAAGTTCGGGCGTGGTGGCTGTAACCAAGAGCCGCCGCGAGGAACTTAACGAATTCCTCGAACTGCGTGAGGAGGAGAAACGTGCGCAACAAGCCAATACGGTTTTCTGACGAGGCTATTAGCACGATAGATATTTGATTTATAGACATTTATATTATAACCTTATAGGTAATGTGCAGCTGATTGTGCAAACGGTTGCCGCAACCTACACAAAAACTTAAATATTATGGCACAATTGAATTTTGGCGGAGTTGTAGAAGAAGTAATCACCCGCGAAGAGTTTCCCTTGGAAAAGGCACGTGAAGTATTGAAAAACGAGACCATTGCCGTGCTCGGCTATGGTGTACAAGGTCCTGGTCAGGCTTGCAACCTGCGCGATAATGGTTTCAACGTGATTGTAGGCCAGCGTCAAGGCAAGACATACGAAAAGGCTGTGGCCGATGGTTGGGTGCCAGGCGAAACACTCTTCTCGCTTGAGGAGGCTGCCGAAAAGGGTACAATCGTTTGCATGTTGCTTTCAGATGCCGCACAGATGCAGCTTTGGCCTTCTATCAAGAAGCACCTCACTCCGGGCAAGACACTCTACTTCTCACATGGTTTTGCCATCACCTGGAACGACCGCACCGGTGTAGTGCCTTCCGCAGACATTGATGTCATCATGGTAGCTCCTAAGGGTTCGGGCACATCGCTCCGCACCATGTTCCTCGAGGGTCGTGGTCTTAACTCATCATACGCTGTATATCAGGACGCTTCGGGCCATGCTACCGAAAAAGTGCTTGCCTTTGGTGTGGGCATAGGTTCGGGCTACATGTTCAAGACCGACTTCAAGCGCGAGGCTACCAGCGACCTTACTGGTGAGCGTGGCTCTTTGATGGGTGCTATCCAGGGACTTTTCTTGGCTCAATACGAAACTCTCCGCGAACACGGACACACCCCCTCTGAGGCTTTTAACGAGACTATCGAAGAGTTCACCCAGTCACTTCTCCCCATGGTGGGCAAGAATGGTATGGACTGGATGTATGCCAACTGCTCAACAACGGCCCAGCGTGGTGCCTTGGATTGGATGACTCCCTTCCACGATGCCATCAAGCCTGTGATGGAAAAACTCTACCAGAGCGTGGCAAGTGGCAACGAAGCTCAAATTTCAATCGACGCCAACTCTAAGCCCGATTACCGTGCAGGACTTGAACAGGAACTCAAGGCACTCCACGAAAGCGAAATGTGGCGTGCTGGTGAAACCGTGCGCAAACTCCGTCCTGAGAATAACTAAAAATCTCTATATGCTGTACGTTGGCTAAATAGGGCCATACAGTATATATCAACTTAAAGTAAAACTCCCCGTTGTGCGATCTTGTTAAGCAAGGTCAGGCAGCGGGGAGTTTTGTACTTTGTAAAAAGTGGAAAACTTATTCAGCCTAAGTGCTCTTTCCATACTTCGTCAATGCGTTATTTGATTGGGTGACGCATTGACAAAGTCTGCAAAAACGCAAGCACAAAACGCTACCACTGAGCGCAAGCACAAAACGCAAGCACTAATGGGGGCGACGCATCCCGCGGGCATAAAAGCAAAGGTTCACAGGCAGACATGTAATTAGTGTTTAACCTTTGTGTTTAGTGTATTAGCCTTTGCTTTTATGCCCGACGCGGGACGCGTCGCCCCCATTAGTGCTTGAGTTTTGTGTTAGCGTTTAGTGCTTGCGTTTAGTGGTAGCGGGACCTTTACTATACTACAAAAACTTTACATACCGAGTATCTTACATCTTACACTAACATACTGCAACTCATTGATTGTCAATACTTTACTTAGTGTAAGATGCTGCAAATTTTACCTACACGCAACCTACACAACCCACACACTGCCACACGACACAAGCACGGGAGGACGATATCATGGTATAGGGGAGTAGGAAAGTCTGTTGCTCCGACAGATTTATCTACGTCCCTATGGCGTATAACCCACCGCATACGACAAAACCGACTGCGTAGCAGCGGGGTGTGATGTGTAAGATGTATGCAGGAGAGTGTAAGATACTTTGAAATCATCTTACACTCTTGAAATCTCTGTATATCAACTTGTTACGCACAAAAAGTGTAAGATGGCAGTAAAAACACACGCACTCTTTTACAAGAGGAATGACGGGGAGGGAGCAAATATTTGTGTACAAATTGTACACTTTTTTTGATGGGTGCAATGTCTTGGTGTTACCTTTGCAGCACTTTACTTTTATATCAAACCAAATTGTATGATCATGAAACGAATGCTTAACAGAATGCTGCGCTATGCCGATGCCATTGTGAAACGTGGTGTTGACAAATTGATCGACGCTATCGCGCATAACCCGGAACCACAAACTAAAAACGCTGAAACACCCCAGCCGCAAAAAAGCATGGGCAACGACACTGACTGCGTACCGCAAACAACTGGCAACACTATGAACTGTGGTCTGACGGAGCAAACCATTACCCTGATGGACGAACTGTACGACATACGCTATAATGTGCTTGACCGCACGCCCGAAGTGCAACGGTACGACCCGGCGGACAAAGGGCTTGTGTCCGTGAGCAAACCGTATTTGAAGCTGCTGAAAAATGCCCCGACGCGGGACGCGTCGCCCCCATTAGTGCTTGCGTTTCCTATCTGACTGACAGGTTAAAAAGCATATTTGAAGCCATGGGAAGAACTGTTATGCCAGGAAATTGCGCTCTAATGGGGGCGACGCGTCTCGCGTCGGGCATTTTTCAGCAGCCTCGGGACGCGTCGCCTCCATTAGTGCTTGCGTTTTTGCAGTGCGTTTCAGGCAACTTTTCCCAAAACGTTCTCTCTAAAAAGTCTATTTTGAACACCCAACCTTGCGGGAGTGTTTTTGAGTTTGCACCCACAGACAACAGGCATGAGGTGACGGTTATAGGGGTGTGTGCCCTGCACGTTTTTAGTCCGTCAGTTCCATGTGGTAGCCCAAGCGTTTGAGCTGTACCGCCATGCCCATCAGGTATAGTTGGTGCAAGCAAGCCACATAGGCTTTGAAGGCTTCGGGTGTACCTGGCTCAAGGTGGGCATGAATGAGCGCGTTGTTAGTGCGCGAGGCACACTCAGCCACAAGGTCGTTAAGCTGCTTGAGGCCATCGCCCTTCATGTGCAGCACGTCCTCGAGAATGTATTCGTCCAAGCAATCAAAACCGCGTTGGTTGCGCATTTGCTCGTATATGTTGGGCGTCTGACCATAGCGTTCCCAATCTTTGTCCCAATAGGTGGCCATCGCCATGCCGATAAACATCACCCAACCCAATGACACGGTGGGGTAGGCATTGAACTCACGTATGCCGTCGGGCAAATAGGCTTGTGCCAGTTCGGGCCACTTGTCTTCCAAATCGGGGCATTCGGGCATGCGCTCATCTATTTTGCCACGGCTTAGCAAGTATTGGTAAAGGTCTTGTCTTATTTTTTCTTCCATAATAGATGCGTTGACGGAATTAGTAAACAAGTTGACGGGTTAACAGGCAAGTCTGCCAAGCTTTTTAAGCTTCTCACCATTAAAACTTTAGCATAATGAGATAGCATACTTACTTGTTAACCCGTTAACTGGGTGTTGTTTGTACGGGATTTTGATTATCTGCGTCGGGTCCATATAATCACCAGCACGGCAGGAATAATGAGTGCGATGCCAGCAAGAACCTGCCAAGTGATGGGCTCGCCAAACACGGTGCAACCTATCACAACGGCTGTCAGCGGTTCGAGTGCGCCAAGCACGGCCACCATGGTGCTGCCAATGCGCTTGACGCTGAACACCAGGCAGGTGTTGGTGACGAAAGTACAAATAATGGCGAGGGCGGCAAGGTGGGTGAATTGCGAGGTTGTGGTGATGGGCTTGAAATTGCCCTGTCGTAAAGCTTCGGCACCAAATATGATGGCACCGATAAACATGACGTAGAATACCAGTTTCGTGCCGTCCATGGTGGCTGCGCGTGAGCGGTTGACGCGAATGATGTAGAGCGCATAGCACACGGCCGAAATAAGCACGATGATAACGCCTTGTATTGACGTATTGCCCGTGGGGTCCCACGACAGTATGCCAACACCTACAACTGCCATGATAACGGCAAATATGGTGCTGAAACGGCGGGCCTCGTTGTAGAAGGCCATCATGATGATGGCGGTGACAACGGGGTACATAAAGTGAAGCGTGGTAGCCACGCCGCTCGACATGTAATTGTAACCATCAATCAAGAAGAGTGCCGAGCCATCGCTGATGAACGAAAGGTAAATGAGTGTGACCAGTTCGCCGCGGCTTACTTTGAAACTTTTGCGCTGCATCAGCATGATGGCTGCTACGATGAGGCTGGCAAAGCCAAAGCGGTAGAACAAGATTGTAGGGTCGGCCATGAAATCGGCCTTTGCGCCACTCTTGATGGGGAGCGTAAAGAAGGGAATAAAACCATAGCACACGGCTGCAAGCAGGCCTAATAAAAAGCCGATTGTCACACCCTTGTTTGAGGTGCTTTCTTGTGCTGGTTGTGGTTGTTTGTTTTCAGATGTAGATGTCATAGAAAGGTTGGTGTTGATGCGTTCTTTTCAGGAAATAGTGTGGCAGATTGGCGGGCTGTCAGCAAGGAGATGGTTGTGTCAGCTTGCCCGCCAGGTGTTCACCATTTGTTGTAATGAATATTGTCCTTATTATATTTGTCTTTGGGTTGTGGGTCACCTTTAGGGTAGCCAATGGGTATGAGGTTTAGCGGAATGATGTGATCGGGCAGCGAAAGGGCCGATTTGATGGCCTCCATGCGGTCGGGGTAGGGGTAACCTGCTGTCCACACAGCTCCGAGGCCCATGGCTTCGGCTTGCAACAGCAAATTCTCGGTAGCTGCCGAGCAGTCGAGCATCCAGTTGCGCGAGGGCTTTCCGTCCTTACTCAGCACACTCATGTCGCCGCACACGGCAATGGCAGCTTGTGCTTCAGCCAGCATTTTGGCACGTGGTAGTTTGGCTGCAAGTTGTTGCATGGCGTTTTTGTCGTCGATTACAACAAATTTCCATGGACGGGTGTCCATGCCTGTGGGAGCTGCCATTGCAGCGCGCACAAGGGTGTCAAGTTGTGCACGGCTGACAGGGCGATTGGTGTATGAGCGCACACTTTTGCGCGAAAGAATGTTTTGCATGACAATCTCTGCCGCTCGTTTGTGCTCAGGTTGAGTGGCCTGTTTTTGTGAGACCACAAGATGTATCAGTGATGCCAGCAGACCTATGGCCAGTACAAGTGATACAATTTTGTATTTCAATGCGTCGTTCATTGTAAGGAAATTGAGAGGGTTCTTTATGTTTAATATCGCATTGCACCGCAGGTGTGTGCAGCAGCTATTTTTCGGACAGGTTGAGTAATTGTCCCATGGGACACAGACATTTGCACCACACGTTTGGCACAAAGCAACTTGCTACTACAAACACGCAGGCGAGCACCATGACTATTGGCGCGGCAGAATTTACCATGAATGCGCTGAATGGTTCGTAATTGAGCACCTGAATGTCCCAAAACGCAGTCCAGAGCAGCAGCATGATGATGGCAAAAACGGTGATGCGTATGCGGCTCATTGTTTTATACACTTTGGGCGAGCAATGCACTTTTGGGAAAGGCAGTCGGCCTGCCAACTCTTGCAGACTGCCGTAGGGGCATACCCATGAGCAGTAGTGGTGCGGCCGTTTAATGAATGGCATGATTACAGCCACTCCCAGCACCAGCACTGTTGGCAGGCTGGTTACAGGGTCAAGTCCGTTAGCCACCCAACCGCGAAGCAATGATAGTGACAGAAATTGCCCGCACCAAAAGCCCAATACGCCTACGTTGAGCAGCAGCTGCACCATGCGCAGCCATTTGTGTCCGCGCCACTTAAAGGTGATAAGTATGCCTGTGAGCAGCACCATGGCCACAATAATGGTGCGTGCCCAGCCAATAGCCGGTATGGGGGCTGCCGCGCTCTCAGCCCTACTGCGTGCCGCCAGGGTGTTTTGCACATTGGCTATGATGGCCTTGCTCGAATAGGTGGCACCGCTTACGGCATCAACATTGGCGTGTGACGCCTCGACCACAGATTTCCTCGTCCATTGAGGGGCAGTGCCTTCAAAGGCGCGTTTGAAAAAATCGGGTGTTTCGGCATTTTCGGCAGCAGCAATCTGCGAAATATGTCCCTGAGTGTTGATGTATAGATAGAGTGGGGTGGTGCCGGCAAAGCCCTTTATGTGGCGTGCGTATGGCGCAGTGCTCACCACAACGCCGAGGTCGGTGCCATCGTGGGCGGTAACCGTCCACGAGGCGCTGTCACGTTGGGTCAGTTCGCAATCATTGTTGGCCGGCAGTCCCAATGTGCGCATCTGTTCGTTGTCGGGGCGCACCAAGGTGGCCTTAGCATTGTTACCGGGGCTGGCATTGCTGCCAATGTCGTGACCAAATAGTTTGCCAGACCATAGTGCGGTCGCCACAAGCATCAAAAAGACAACGAGCAGCGACACCACGTGTTCGAGATGTTTTATGATGTAGGGCATAAAGTGTTTGATATTCATAATCGCAGACCTTTTAATTCTTACGCATAAATGTCATAGGTTGGCGGGTTGACGGGGAAGTTCGTTAGGGCTTCAATTTCTTTGTATTCCTGTATTTAGCATAGTGAATCACACAAAGCATACTTGCCTGTCAACCCGTCAACCTAACCTGTTAACCTGTCAACTTGTAACGTCGAGGCTCAGTTATCCTTCGCGCATAAAGTCGAAACTCTCAAATACGTCCTCCTTTGTAAGGTGTTGGTTGAGTTTGATGTCTCCAATGCCGCCCATCAGGGTGAAGTTGATAACCCCGTTCACATTCTTCTTGTCGTGCAACATCAAGTTGTATAGATGCTCGTAATCGTCGCATGTAAAGGCAAACATACCATAGTTTTGACGTATGAACTGCACCGTTTGGCGCATTTGTTGTGTGGGAAAACCTGTATGTGCTGCGCTGAGGAACAGTTCGCACAGCAGGCCATAGGCCACGGCATAGCCATGCAGAATGGGGCGCTCCTGTTCAAGGGCAAAACTTTCAAAGGCGTGACCTACGGTGTGTCCCAAATTGAGCGCCTTGCGTATGCCATGCTCGTGTGGGTCTTCCGTCACGATACGTTCCTTGCATCGAATGCTTTGTTCAACAAGTTGCTGCAGATGGGCATAGTCGGGTGCGTCAAGGTCAAACTTCAGGTGGTCGCTCCACATAGCCTCGTTTTCGAGCAAGGCGTGTTTCAGCATTTCGGCATAGCCCGAACGCAGATTTTGCTCGTCAAGTGTGCGCAGAAATTCGGTGTCGATAATAACGGCACGACTTTCTTGAAACGCACCGATTTCGTTCTTTAATCCATTAAAGTTTATGCCAGTCTTGCCACCTACGGCCGCGTCAACCATCGACAGCAGGGTAGTAGGAATGTTGATAAAGTCGATACCGCGTTTGAACGTGGCTGCGGCAAAACCGCCAAGGTCTGTCACCATGCCGCCGCCAAGATTTATCAACAGTGAACGGCGTGAGGCTTTGCCATCGCTAAGCGCCTTCCACACCGAGGCCAAGGTGTCGAGTGTCTTGTACACATCGGTAGCTCCAATCACAATGCCTTGTGCGCCAACTACGGCCTTGCAGCTTTGTACCAACGGACGGCAAAGTTCTTCTGTCGTTTGGTCGGTGAGTAAAAATATGCGGTCTGCACCACTCTCGCTGCAAAGGCGGTCAAGTTCGGTGGTAATGTCTTTTGAAAATATGATTTGTTGCATGATACGTAAACTATTTAAGAAAGCAGGTGCTCGAAATTAGTTGATACGAGTTGGCGAACACCTACTTGCTACTGTTTTCGTAGGCTTCAAAGGCCTTGCGGTAGGGTTCGGGTAGTTCGGCCGACTGTTGAGTTTTGAGGTTGAAACACACCATCACGGTGCTACATTGGCACACCTCGAGTCCCGTCTTTTGATTGATGGCCCGCTGTTTGAGCGTAAAGCTTTTATGTCCGATGTGCGACACACGCGTCTCAATTACGATGTTGTCGCCATAAAAAATGGGCAATATAAAGTCGGCATTGATGTTGGCGATGACCGGAACCACATCGGCCCGTCGGTAATCTACCTTTAGCACATTGCGCAGGTACTCTTCTTTGCCAAGGTCGTAGTATGCAAAGTAGGCATTGTTGTTAACATGCCCATAGCGGTCCACGTCGTTAAAGCGTATTTGTATAGGCAGACTGTGGTGGTAAACCTCATCACTTGTCTGCGCGGTTTGTAAGTTTTCCATATAAAAAGTTGGTGTTCAAAGATAATTTACGTAAACAGCAGGTGCCGTTTCCACATTGAGTATCTACTCATGTCCAATCGTCAATTCCGTAAACCTGTTACCCCGTTATCCAAAGTAACCTTTGGCAATCGCCTTGAATTTCATACGGTTGGGTATGGTTTCCATTGTTGCCTCGTCCACGCAACATAAGTCGCGAATGGCATAAATGTTCAACTCCTCGTCGGTAGTTTGCCGTCCCACATTCCGAAACAGATGATTGCGGGCATCAATAATCTCGATGGCCTCGTTGTTGTAGTCGGCGGGTTCCATGCTTGCACGCAGTTCCGCCTTAACAAACTGTTCCATAGCTTCGACAAAGTCTTCAGTCTCGTTTAGCATCATGTGGTGATATAAATATTATTACTGAAGTTTCGGATTTAGGTTCGCACGGCCTGAATCATCGTGCAAGGCCATACCCGTCTAAATCCGAAACTTGAGTTATTACGGAAAATCGTTGTGTGGCTTACCAGCCCAGGTTGCTCATGCCACAAGCCTTGTACCATGCCGTTTGGCCAAAGGCTGCATTCAGATTGCCATAGGAGCAAGAGCTGGCATTTGCCTCGTACACTTGTTGTGGCACAAACATGCTCATGCAACAATAGTTTGAGGCATCGCGCGGCATGCTTTGAAAAGTGTTGTAGCCTGGCCCCACATAAATGCGGTTCGTGGCATAGTGGCACACCACAACTTTGGCCAGCAAAGGTTGAATAGTCTGAAAGTCTTCCTTTGGCAGAATTCGTTGCAACACCTGTTGCGCGTCATAATTATGTGGCCGGTAGTAGTAGATGGCTGAGTAGGCTTGATATGGCAGCACACCTGTCATGTCAGGCCAGTTATTGCTTAGCCTGTTGCGTGCGTCATACCGTGCCCACACCGTTTTGAGCGCATCAGCCAAAGGTTGCAGCAAGTCGGTTCGCACGCAAGATATGGCTATGCCCATGCCGGCAAACATGGTGTTGGCCATTTGGGGGTTCGACACGTCCTCGTAGTAGGTGCGGGCAATAGTGCCCGGGTCGTTGGCAAACAAGCCGTTTTGTAACTGATGTGTGTAATAAGCCCCAGCCGATGGTATCGACATGGGCGAGGCCACCACATAGTCAGTCACTTGCCGCAGGGCGTACGCTACTTCCACGTTCTGCATCAAGCAGGCGTCAAACAGTATGTATTTGCTATGCCAGCCGGCTTGCTGCATGGCTCGCGCCATATCGTCAATGTCCATTTGCGCGCCATGGTCGTTAACAACTCCTGGCCCGTCGTCAATGCCAAATGCCGATGGGCGCTTGGCACTGCACACATTATATACATTATAGTTGCTATTGGTTGATGGCACCCAGCCCGTGGCATGTGACCACATAACCAACCCATATTCCTGGGCTTCATAGTCGTGTCGCACCATCGAGAGCACTTCACGCAGTTGTTCCGGGTCGGTAGAGCAAATGTCCTTATCCCATCGCTTCAGCAGCACGGGCTCCTTGCAGCGCCGTGTCACGCGGTAAAGGCGCGGGGCTCTTTCGTCATCAACAAACATGAGCAACCGGTCGTTGTCGGCAATGTATTGACGGCCGTTCATAATCTCCGCCGAGTCGCTTTGTGCGTTTTTATGCAGCGAATTCTGTGCAGCCATATATATCAGCACAGTGCGGCGCACGGGCGCCTTGTCGGGCTCATCGTTAGTGGCATTGTCATGGCACGCTGTCACAATGGGTAACAGCGGCAGTGTGCAAAGGCAGACTTTGACGTATGATGATGAAATGTGCAACTTCACTTGTGTGTGCTTTATGCTGTGATTTACGTGCAAAAGTAAAGAAAAGTAAGGAAAAACTTTGCGTCTGTCGTACTTCTTTCTTCTCATTTCTTGCTTTTGTGCATAAAGTTTTGTTATTTTGCTCCTACAAAACAAATACTATCAATGAAAAAGATACTGATAATGGCTTGTGCGGCAGGCATGCTCACATTGCTCCCTGCTTGTGGAGGCCAAAAAACATCTGATGCCGATTCAAAGCAGGATACCGTGCAAACTGCCACCAACAGCAATGCGCCTTATGCCGATCCGTCGCAAGAAAATTCGTACAATGCCAAGTTAGGTGGAAAGGACTTTGTTATCACCATCAAACGTGCTGCCGACAAATCACTTCCCACCGTAACAGACGATTTGGGAAAGAGTTTCTACGACAACCGCGTTGAGGTAACCATTACTTGCAACGGCCAGCCATTCTTCTCAAAGTCATACACCAAAGAGGCTTTTGCCTCGTTCCTGACAACAAAGTCCGAAACACAGGGCACCATTTTGCTTGGCATGGCATACGACAGTGCCAAAAGTGACGGGCATGCCATACGCCTTGGTGCACAAGTTGGCCAGGTTGGCATTGAAGAGGGCCCGGCCTTCTGTGTCGAAATCCCCCTCGATGGCAGTGCCTCAAGCATTGTGCGCGATACCAACCAAGACACTACGGGCGATGATGGCGTAGAGTAGGGCAGAATAAAGCGAACAAACATAGGCAGGTGCTTTCAGTGTGAAAATGCCACCTGCTAACCTAAACCGCAAACAGCCCTTGGCAGTGATGCCAAGGGCTGTTTGCGGTTTAATATCCGAAGATTGTTACCTTACAAAGAAGGTTTCGACCAACGAACACAACTGTTCATTAGTTAAATTGTCAATACCTACTTTATCAATAAAGGTGTATTCTTCTTTCTTGCTGGTAATCACGAATTTGCGTTCTTTTCCTTCCACTTCACATAAAAGGTGATAGTTACCTTTGTACGCCTTTTCTACACGCACATTCTCAAAAATAGTATCACCAATTCTGAACGAAACATTCTTTCTTTGTTCTAACAATCTCCACTCTGCGAGATGATTGTTAAGGGTGGTTTCTACAGCACCTATCCAACGCTGACTAACTTCGCATTCTTCTGCAAAGTGTCTGAATTGGCGAATGGCAGAAGCAACCTCATCAATGATGGTTTTTGCCTTTCTGATACCGTTATCCTTGCCAAGAGCCAAAGTATCTTCAAGAGTCTGACCTTGAAGTTTACCCCGCATCATCAGACAATGCATCTTCTCAGGAAGAAAACCACCGACATTGAAGATATAAGTCATATCGTATGCCGGAGAAAGTTGCCAATAGCCGCTTTCGTCCATCAGGAACGAGAAGTTCTTGTTGTGATCATCAGTATTGTTGGCAAGAATATTGAATACCATTCTGCGAAAGACTTCCTCCTGGGTGCTTTCTGGCAGGCGCATCTTGCGACAAACCATCATCAACTTTTCGTAGCTGTCGGCATCAGGATATAGAGCTGCCAATGTCTGCATGTGCAATTTGCGTTCTTCATCACGATCAAAACGATGTGTAATGAAATGCTTCTGACCTTCCACCTCTATAATCCTGCAAGGCATCATGTTTATACCTGCAGCCATAGCCATTTTATAGTAAGCCATTTCCAATTCTGCTGACGAGCGTTCAGCATCGCCAAACTTCAGTATGCAATAATCAAAGCCCTTGTGACCGGCAATCTGTCCGCTTCTTATTTCTCCCGTTTTCGGATTTATCGCTATGATTGCCTTAGGTTGGCGACCGCCTGCTGATGTTCCGACAGCTATCAGCGACTGCATGGTCAGCGATTCGTCAGGCATAAGTCTTACATTCTCACGCTCAACGAATATTCTCTGGGCCAAATCTGTCAATGCTTTCATATTCAGCTTTTCCGACTTTCTGATGCCTGATGATTCGGGGATAAACTCCAAAGCTCCCATACCTCGCTTACCTATAAACGACAGAATTTCAAGCGGAGTAATCTCCTGATTGCGAATGCCTTTCTGTATGCGCCAGCACTCAAACACCTGGTCACCCCAAGCGTCAGGCAAAGAGTCTGCAAGAAAAGGAGGCAGTTTGCGGTAAAGCTTAGTTTCCTTGTCACCCATGATGGGACGTCGGCTAGCAGGTGACTTGACAGAAGCCACAAGTGGGAACGGATCAAGTCCTCCACCAAGGAAAGCTGGATTATACTCGAAAAACGAAATGCCTCTCCTTGCATCCCAGGACAAGCGGCCGATTTCCTTGTCCCAAAGCATTATTTTCAAAGAACTTGCTATCATGATTTCTTATGTCTAATTCGTTGAACTTTCTTTTCTTTCTTCACAAGGTATGCAGATGGCGGTAAATCCGGCATCAGTTCGTCAAGCGCATCTATCAGACCGATTGCCTTCAGCAGCAAAAGGAAGGTGCCGAGCGATACATTGCCCGATGTACCATTCTCAAACTTATGAATGGTAGTGATTGTAATACCCGATTGTTCAGATACCTCTTTCTGCGTCATATTGCTACGCAGACGGTAATCCTTGAATCTTGCACCAAGAAGTTTTACCAATTCCGGTATAGAATACTCGTAATAATCAATCATGATTCGTTGCTTTAATTTACACTGCAATATAAGTTAGATGAATAATATGAGGTTATATTATATTCTGCTTATACTTATGAATGCAAAAATACTCATTTTTTTTCAATATCTATCAACTACCATGAAGTTAACAGGTAGTTTTGTCAAGTATTTCCATACTTCATCACTTTTTTGCGCTATGTGATGGCGCAGAAGGTGATGTATACGTGTTGGCGGAATTAGTAAACAAGTTGATTAGTTAACCTGTTAACTGAAATTCCGCCAACGGGTATTACTAACATATCGACACTCATTCATTGTAGGATATGCTTGTTTTGTGCACGAAAAGTAATTTTATATAGAAATAATATAACAAAATGTTTGCTGTTTAGAGAAATATGTCTACTTTTGTCAGCGAAACAAGATTACACAACTAAAATAACGCGCCATATACCTAACACACAGCGTATGTCGTCATTTGTTTTACTTGTATCTTAGAATTATCAACCTAACATAACACCTATTTGTTTATGAAAAAAACACACAAATGGTTAGGAGTCGCCCTGTGCGCCATGGCCTTCGGTGGTAGTGCACAAGCACAAAAACTGATGGTAGTGGAAATGCAGGACCGTGCCGATAACTGGTCTTGCGCATTGAGCAAGATTTCGGCTGCCACTTTCCTCAATGGCCAAATCAGTTTTGGGGCCGATGAAGGCGAAACTACAACCACTCTCAAGGCCATCGACCTGAAGGGTATCGAAAAAATCACCTTTGTCGACGATCCCACAGCCGTCAAATCCGTAGTAGCAAGTCCTGCAGCAAAGTTGCGTGCCGTGGTAATGGGCAACACACTGCGTGTAAAGGGCTATTCGGGCCCGGCCACCCGTTTGACTATTGTGGCTGCTACAGGCCAGACCATACAGAATTATGGCACATGGCGTGGAGGTGACATCAATATTGCCACACTCACTCCGGGCGTCTATATTGCAAAGGTAGGCAACCAAACATTCAAGTTCAGCAAGTAACTAAAAACACATTCACCCAAGTGTCACCGCACACATGTAGCGGCGCACAGGTATAAAAAGTATAATCAGTCTATGAAAAAAGTATACATCACCCTTCTTTCGGCCCTCTTTGCCGGTAGTGCATTTGCACAAACTTTGTCAAACGACCGTATGGTCATTTTCGATGCAGCAGGCAACACACACCCCTTTGCTGTAGATCGCATACAGCAAATCACTTTCCCAACAGTTGATGGCGAAGCAAGTGCAGCTATTACGGTCAAGGGCATTGACCGCGACAGTGTGACGTTTGTCGTAACACGTAACGACTTCTGTATGAACTTCAAACTCGACATTCTGCCCACAACCACTGCCGACATGCTGAGCGATGCCGCAGCAGCTGCCTATGTTGACAAAAATAACAAGACTGTTTACTCAATGGACTTTACCAATGGCAAGGTAGAGTTGGCAAGTTTTGGTGCTACACCACTTACCGACTATACTGCTATCACCGTAGGTCTCGACCAATATGGCACACCCTGTGGCGTAAGTCGTGCCAACTTCCAAACACTGCCTGCAGTGTTGGTTGGCGACCCCAAGGTTGAGACTGTGGCCGACAGCACAGTGATAGGTCAGCGCGAGTTCTCAATTGGTACTTTGGCCAATGCCGACGTCAAGGGTTATGCACTCCTTGCTGGCGAGAAAGGATCTATCCAGAAGCAGTACAAGCAGTTCGCTCCCATGTTTGGTTACAAAAACTTTGGCGAAATGGTGAAAGGTTGGGGCTTTAACCATACATTGGAGGAAGGTCAAACAACTTGGAAGCCTATAAAGGATTCTTGGACCTCTATGGATCCCGGTACCGAATACGAAGTATTTGTTCAGGCATGGGACGCCAACGACAACTTCACACCTTGCGACACCATCACCATTACCACACAGACAAAGGGTGGCCAGGGCGCAGCTTCGGTTGACATCGCTCTTGGCGATTACAGGTTGACCGATTGGGAAGGTGAGCAAAAGTACAGCCAGTTTATCACCTTCACTCCCAACGATCAGACAAGCGTTTACCGTTTCAATGTGTACAAGGCTGAGCAATATGATGCCGATCCCGAAGGTGCAAACAGCTACGTAGCTCAGGATCCTCCCATGCCCGTGGCTAAATGGTTCTTCTATGAGCCTATAACAACCGATTTCCAGATCGATCCCAATACCGAGGCTGTAGCAGTAGCTGCTGCCAAGAATGCCAATGGCGAGTGGGGTACAGTTTGCGTTAAGCGTTTCACTACTCCTTCTGCCACTGCACCGGCCGCTGCACCTGCCATGAAGGCTAATGCCAAGACAGGCTTTGTAGCTCGTCAGCGTCACAACTTCACCGTAACCATGCCTCAGGCTGGCCGTTTGCCCAAGTTTGGCAAGGTAAGCACTGGTGTCATCATGAAGTAATTCAACGTTCCGATACACCGCGTAGTATTTATAAAGTTTTACTGCCCGTCCGCTGTTCTCACACAGTATGGACGGGCAGTTTGCGTTGTTAGGTAGGTTGTGGGGGATATGAATTGTTGCAGTGATTGTATCTTACACAAAAAGCAGCCCCGTGCCACTCTATGTATCGGAATATATCGTTACCTTTGTGTTCAAACCCAAACAAAACAAATTATGACAAGACGTTCAATACGCAAATATAGTACACGTGATATAGATGATGCGTTACTCAACAGCTTGCTTGCCGAGGCCGAACATACTCAAACCATGGGTAACTTGCAGTTGTATTCGGTGGTGGTGACACGCAGCAGCGAAATGAAGCAAAAACTCGCACCAGCACATTTCAATCAGCCCATGGTGACGCAGGCTCCTGTTGTGCTCACATTCTGTGCCGACTATAACCGCACAACACAATGGGGATTGCAGCGCAAGGGGCACCCCGGTTACGACAACTTCCTTTCATACCAAAATGCGGCAACCGATGCACTGCTCTATTGTCAGCGTTTTTGCGATTTGGCTGAGGCTGCAGGTCTTGGCTTGTGCTTTCTTGGTACAACCATTTATCAGCCGCAACTTATTGTCGATGTACTCAAACTGCCGCGTTTGGTAATGCCTGTGGCTACCATTACGCTTGGCTGGCCCGACGAAAATCCGCCGGTAAGCGATCGCTTGCCGCTCACCGCCATTCGTCACGACGAAACATATCAGCCTGTTACGCCCGATACAATAAACCGCGATTACGCAGCAAAAGAGGCTTTACCCGAAAACAAAGAGTTGGTACAAGTAAACGGCACCGAAACATTGGCGCAAATATTTACCGACATTCGTTATACTGCTGCCGATTGCCGTGCCATGTCCCAAACATTGCTCGACACCTTGCGCAAACAGGGCTTTGCTTGCTAATTATTGTCCGGTAAAACGTAAACATACGAACGGACTCAAGCACCAAACGCAAGCACTAATGGGGGCGACGCGTCCCGCGTCGGAAATCAGGGCAAAGGCTCACAGCCAGTCGTGTAATTAGCGCTGTCTGTGAGCCTTTATATTTAGTGTATGAACATGGCTTTTTCCCCGACGCGAGACGCGTCGCCCCCATTAGTGCTTGCGTTTAGTGCTTGCGCTTTCGTGCTTGAAGAAACGCAAGCACTAATGGGGGCGACGCGTCCCGCGTCGGAAATCAAGGCAAAGGCTCACAGCCAGTCGTGTAATTAGCGCTGTCTGTGAGCCTTTATATTTAGTGTATGAACATGGCTTTTTCCCCGACGCGAGACGCGTCGCCCCCATTAGTGGTAGCGTTTTGTGGTTGCGCTTAGTGGTAGCGTTTTCGTGCTTGAAGAAACGCAAGCACTAATGGGGGCGACGCGTCCCGCGTCGGGAAAATCAAGGCAAAGGCTCACAGCTAGTCGTGTAATTAGCGCTGTCTGTGAGCCTTTATTTAGTGTATGAGCAGCGCATTTTTCCCGCGGCGCGCGTCCATCAGCGAGCACCGCTCGCTGTGGCATCTTGCATAATCAGTCCTGCAATAGTAAAGCCAAATATGGCCGTGATGTGCGAAAGGCTTCCGTTGATTTGAGCCTTCGAACTGCACCATTCATGGTTAAGCAAGTCTGGGTCGCCGGGACCGTTTTCAGCTTTCGGACACAGACATGCTGCTGTGCCGCAGGCATGACTCTGTCCAAGGTTGGGCAACAACTCCTCGCTGTACACACACTTAAACTTGTGGGCAGGAAAAATATGCTGCTTCTTGAATTTGCGGCGTAGTGCGGCACCTAACGGGCAGCCCTTCACTTTCCAAAATTCTGCCACCGCCACTTTGGTTGGGTCCATTTTCAGCGCAGCGCCCATCGACGAGAAAAATTTCGCTTTCGTGCGGCAGGCGTTAAGAATAAGCAGCGCTTTGTCCTGTAACGAGTCAATCGCATCGACAATGTAGTCATAGTTCTCAATGCCAAATTCGTTGGCAGTGCTTTCCGTGTATATCTTTTGCATGGCCGTGATGTCAGCCTTTGGGTTGATGCTGAGCAAACGCTCTTTCAGAGCCTCAACCTTCACCATGCCAATCGTCTTCATGGTGGCCATGATCTGACGGTTCACGTTAGTTATGCACACACGGTCCGAATCAACAATGGTCAGGTGTTTGATGCCTGACCGCACTAAACTTTCGGCACACCAACTACCCACGCCGCCCACGCCAAAGATAATGACGCGCTTTTCGGCCAGCAAATCCATTGTGTCGGCCCCAAGCAAACGTTCAGAGCGGTTATATATAGCTTTCTCTATGCTTCCCATTCAGTATTCAGTGTATTAAAGTTTTGAGCCAATGCAGTCATCGAGTCGAACAGCACGTTGGCACCTTCGTCTGTCAGCACCTTTTCGGGCAGAGGGCCAGTATTTACTGCAATAGTAAAAATGCCAGCGGCCACACCAGCGCGCACGCCGAGCGGTGCATTCTCAACCACCAGGGCCTCGTCAGCACCAACGCCAGCCTTTTCAAGTCCCATAAGGTAAGGCTCAGGGTTAGGCTTGCCATGCTTCACGTCCTTGCTCGACACAATGAGTTCGGGGGTGAAAAATCCAGGGTAGTTATGGTCAAGCCGGTCGAGCAACGACTTTTGTCCGCTGCCTGTCACAACCACAATGGTCAGTCCTGCGGCCTTTACCTCTTGCAGCACCTGCAGTGCGCCAGGCATTTTGGGCGCTTCAGGACAAGCGTTGAACAAACGGCACTTCTCCTTGTATATCTGTTCAATCTCCTCGGCCGTGGCGTCGCGTTTCCAATAGCGGTTAGCCAATATGTTGATAGTTGATGCACCAGTGCGTCCCTCGTGCATATAAGCCTCTTCAGGCTCCATGTCAAGGCCGAACTCCGTGCATACTTTGGCCCATGAGGCAGCATGATTGGGCATGGAGTCGAACAGCACACCGTCCATGTCGAACAGTACAGCACGCAACTTTCGTGCAGGTTTACCTTTGCGGTAAGCGTCAATTTGCGACTTAAACGTCATGTGAATATGATCTTTTTTAGCTACAAAACGGCAGACACGGCTATGGCATTCCCCTCTTCGTTCAGGAGGGCGGTGCCATGGTCGTGTCTGCTTCGTAATAATCCTTGGTTGACAGGTTAACAAGTAAGTATGTTATACACTTTATTATGTTAAAGTTAGAATGGTTAGAAACCTTTGGCAAATCTACCAATGTTAACCCGTTATCTTGTCAACTAATTCCGCCAACGCGTTATTATAGTCTGGCCTTGATGGCTTCAGTCTCCTTTTCATAGCCAGGTTTGCCGAGCAAAGCAAACATGTTCTTCTTGTATGCCTCAACGCCCGGTTGGTTGAACGGGTTAACCTCGAGCAGCAAACCGCTGATGCCGCAGGCACGCTCAAAGAAGTAAATCATCTGGCCGAGGTGGTACTCGTCAAGTCGTTCAACCACCAGTCGCATATTAGGCACACCGCCATCAACGTGGGCCAGCTGCGTGCCAAGTTCGGCCATCTTGTTCACCTCGTCTACGCGCTTGCCTTCAAGGAAGTTAAGTCCGTCAAGGTTCTCATCGTCGTGGGGGAAGAGTACGGTGTGCTCAGGAGTCTCCACCGAAACAACCGTTTCAAATATGGTGCGTTCGCCCTCTTGAATCCATTGGCCCATTGAGTGCAAGTCAGTAGTAAAGTCAACAGCTGCGGGGAAAATGCCCTTGCCGTCCTTACCCTCGCTCTCGCCATAGAGCTGCTTCCACCATTCGTTCATGTAGTGGAGCTTAGGTTGGAAGTTAACCAATATTTCAGTCTTCTTGCCATTGGCATAGAGAGCGTTGCGCACGGCAGCGTATTGTTCAGCAGGGTTTTCTGCAAAAGGCACTTCAGGTGCAGTGAGTTTCTCCATGTCGGCAGCACCCTTCACAAGTGCTTCAATGTCAAAACCGGCACAAGCAATGGGCAGCAAACCTACAGGTGTGAGCACTGAGAAACGGCCGCCTACATTGTCGGGAATGATAAAACTCTTATAGCCTTCCTTGTCAGCGGTCACGCGTGCGGCACCCTTCTTGGCATCAGTAACGGCCACAATCACCTTGCGTGCCATTTCAATGCCGCGTTGCTCCTCGCATTGCTTGCGCAGCAAGCGGAAAGCCAAAGCTGTCTCGGTAGTAGTACCACTCTTCGAGATGTTGATCACGCCAAATTTGCGACCCTTCAAGTAGGTTGTCAACTCGTAAAGATAGTCCTCGCCAATATTGTTACCAGCAAAGAGCATGATGGGATTTTTGCCATCATTGGCAAGCCATTCAAAGCTGTTGCCGAGTGCTTCGATCACGGCACGTGCACCCAGGTAGCTACCGCCGATACCGGCCACTACAATGGTGTCGCAGTTTTCGCGCAGCACCTTGGCGGTCTCTTTCAGGTCTGCCAAATGTTCGGGTGTGATTGACGATGCCAAGTGCATCCAGCCCAAAAAGTCATTGCCAGCGCATGTGCTATCTTCGAGTGCCTTTTGTGCTGCTTTAACGCGGGGTTCGAGTGCCTCAACGGCACCAGCTGCTAAAAATTGTGCAGCCTTGCTTACTTCTAAACGAATATTCTTGCTCATAATACAATATAAGTATGTACTAATTTAGTTTGTGGGGGCAAAGTTAGTGCAAGGCGAGCGCAATACAAAGCGAAAGTCTTAAAACTTTTGTTTCGTATTGCCGAGCCGCCGCCTAACTTGGCGAAACAAAGTTAGTGCAAGGCGAGCGCAATACAAAGCGAAAGTCTTAAAACTTTCGTTTAGTATTGCCGAGCCGCCGCCTAACTTGGCGAAACAAAGTTAGTGCAAGGCGAGCGCAATACAAAGCGAAAGTCTTAAAACTTTCGTTTAGTATTGCCGAACCGCCGCCTAACTTGGCGAAGCAAAGTTAGTGCAAACCGAATGCCCTGCAAAGCAAAAAATGTATTTTTTGTATTGTCCGGTAAAACCATTCTGATATCATGGCTCACGGATCGCACCGATTGCACGGATTCTTTCACTCATGCAACGTGCTTTAGCACCACGGAGATGACGGATTTGACGGATTTTGTGAGCATTGCATGCTCACTTCGCTATTGGCCCGTAACGTACCCGTGGCGAAATATGTTAGCACAGATTGTATAGTAAGGGGACCTGGTCGCAGCAACGAGCTAATGGCGAAGTGAGCATGCAATGCTCACAAAATCCGTAAAATCCGTCATCTCCGTGGTGCTAAAGCACGTTGCGTGAGCGAAAGAATCCGTGCAATCGGTGCGATCCGTGAGCATTATATTGCTTTTTGGTAAAACTTCAAAGCATAAACAGCTTGTCACCAAAATAGGCATCAAGAACGAGACCGTTTTGAGGGCATTTTACGTTGCCTGAAACGCGCTGCAAAAAAACGCTACCTCTAATGGGGGCGACGCGTCTCGCGTCGGGATAGAGAAAGGACGGAAATACGAACTCGGCTAAATAAAAGTTGCATATTTTCCCGATGCGAGACGCGTCGCCCCCATTAGTGCTAGCGTTTAGAGGTAGCGCTTAGTGCAAGCGCTTGGTGCTTGAGTCCGTTCGCATGTTTACGTTTTACCTACCAGCAATAGCATTCAAAGGAACACAAGTCCGCCACAAACGATGCTTGCAAATATGCACATCTGCGAGCAGAACGAGTGTCTAACGCATCTCGTACAGATATTTATACAGCGGTGCCAGCATCAGTGCCTGAAATATGCGCCCGTCATGCATCATCTCCACCACCTCATCGCGTGTGGCAGTAAACACAGCCAAGTCTTCGGTAGCATCAAGGTGCTGCGTGCCAGTAGGCTCAACCCCCGTAGCCAAAAAACAATGCTGCATGTTCGACATCGAGCCAGGATTAGGTGCAGCCTCCATCAGCAACTGCCATTCGCCGCCAGTATACCCCGTCTCTTCAAGCAATTCGCGTTTCGCCGCCTCAAGCGGTGTCTCGCCCTTTTCCATCACCCCGCAGGGCAACTCGTAGCTCATGCGTTGCATACCATGGCGGTACTGCTTCTCCATAATAAAGCGTCCAGCCTTGTCAATAGCTATCACATTCACCCAGTCGGGGTATTCAAGCACATAATATTCGGGAATCTCGCGGCCGTCGGGCAACTCCACCACATCGCGCCGGGCAGTGAGCCAGGGGCGCTTGACGAGATATTCCGAGCGCTTAATCTTCCAAGGTTTAATATCTTCAGGTTTCATTGCGCTTTATTCTTATCAAACACATGTTTGCCATAGTTCACACCAGCCGCCTTATAAAATGCCGGTTCGGCCTGCAAACGCTGTTCAAAGTTGGTGTAGCTGCGCTCCGATTGCGGTGTCCAGCCAGCTTCGGCCACGGCAGCCAAACGAGGGAACGTGAGATACTGCACCGTGCTGGCGTCCTCCACCCATTCTGTCCAGAAGTTAGCCTGCACACCCAAGTATTTTGACTGTAAAGCATCGGGCACATCCTTCATGGGCACATAGTTGTAAACAGCCTCCACCGTTTCGGTGCCCCAACCCTGTGAGCGCGGTTCCCACACATCTTTGCTCTGTCGGCGGTTGATGTAGTAGGGTATTTGTGGCGACAGAATAGTGTTCATGCCACGCTTAGCCGCATCTTGTGCCGCAGCGTCAGCACCAATCCATGCCATGATGGTAATGTCCTTGCCGAGCGGAGCCGTGTTGCCATGCAGCACCTCGTTCCAAAATATGAGTTTGCGCTGCTCGTGCTGCGGCTTCTGGGCCATGTGTTGCTGCAACTGGTGGTAGAAGTTAATTTGCAAGTCGCGATAGTTGTCCGACCCCAATTCCTTCAGTTGCTTCTGACAGTCAGCGTTGTTCTGCCACTTGTAAACGGGGCATTCGTCACCCCCCAGGTGGATATAGCTAAAGGGGAAGATGCCTGTGAGTTCGTCAATCACATCGTTGGCAAACTGCACGGCGCGAGGGTTCGACACATTTATTACATCGGCCGACACGCCTTGGTACAGCCACACCTGGTGTGGGTTCTGCGGGTCGCAGGCTAAAAATTCGGGGTACGATGCCACCGCGGCCTGTGAGTGGCCGGGTATGTCCACTTCGGGCACAATCTCGATAAAACGGTCGCGTGCGTATTTCACAATTTCGCGTGCGTCAGCTTGGGTGTAATAGCCGCCATAGCGTTCGCCATCGGGCACCGTCTCGCCGTAGCCCAAGGTGCGGCTGTGACGCCATGCACCCACCTCGGTTAATTTGGGGTATTTCTTTATCTCGATACGCCACCCTTGGTCCTCTGTCAGGTGCCAGTGAAAGCGGTTCATCTTGTATGCCGCCATCATGTCAATGATTTTCATCACCTCGCGTTTGCCATAAAAGTGGCGACCCTCGTCGAGCATAAAACCACGCCAGCCAAAACGTGGCGCATCGGCAATGCTCACTGCGGGCAGTGTCCAGCTTGCAATGGTCGAGTCGGGCACACCTGCCATGGCGTTGCGCGAGGGCAGCAACTGTTGCAGTGTTTGCAAAGCATAAAAGAAACCTGCCGGTTTGGCAGCCTCTATCACAATCTGTTTCGGGGTCACATTTAGTGTGTAAGCCTCGTTGCCAAGGTGCTTGTTGCAGCGCAGTTGCATGGTGGCACTTTTGCCGCCATACTTAAAGTGTGTGCCTGTGGCAGGTGTGAATTTCTGCTCAAACTGTTGCAACACAAGTTTGATGCTGTCACCATCGTAAGCATCGGCCCACACCTTGAGGGTGGGGGAAAAGGTAAATGTGCCATCGCCCTGCACCACTTTGGCAGGTTGCGGAATGAGTGGCAGATTATTTTGCTGGGCAAAAATCGCAGGGGCCGCACACAGACAAAGGGCGGTTATAGTGGCTTTGATATTTTTCATGTAAGAAATAAAAAGATACGCGTTGGCGGAATTAGTAAACAAGTTGACAAGTTAACGGGTTAACAGGTAAGTTTGCATAGCCTTTTCTGATTTTCCGCCATACAATAAGCAGATTATGGCATACTTACTTGTTAACCTGTCAGCTTGTTAACCCGTTAACCAAGAATTTTGCCAACGGGTAAAGATTGTCTTAAAGCTTATTCAGCAGAGAGTTTGTTCCAAAAGTTGTCAAGGTCATTGCCAAGTCCTTTCATCAGGTCGCCGCTAATAAGTATGGTATCGTCGTCCACCAAATGCAGTTCGGCTATTGTTTCATGGTCCTCGCCAATGAGCACATAAGAGTAGGGCTTCAGTATGGCCACATTTTCAGTTACATCTTTGATGCGTTTGATACACTCTCTCAAAATGGGTTGTACGGCAGTGTAGAAATCTTCGTCGTGGTTGTCAATCCACTCTTCCACCACACAGCGAGTGAGTTCATTATCGTCGTCATCATAAATGCGCAGTTCGCCGCCCTCCTGTCTCACTTGCAGGTAAATGTCGGTCAGTGGCATACATTCGGCCTGTGGGTCAAACTTCGAGGCCGCTTTGCGCAGTGCGCGTTCTATTTGTTGATAGGTTTGTTCGCTTGCAGTCATGGCATCTGTATCTTAGTGGTTTACTCAGCAAATGTACAACTTTTTATGCAATGGTCGTGCAAACTGGTCGTATAAACTTTGATTGCGCTTTATTTGCTTGCTGACGCTCGCAGCGCTAATATGTCAATATGCTAATGTGTCAATGTGCTAATATGCTAATGGGCTGCCGCCGTAGCGTGGCTTGGCAGCCGCTAACGCGGGAAACAAAAGGACATAAGAACATAAGAACAAAAGATAAACGTTTGTGTTAGCCGCTTACCGCGGGAACATAAGAACACAAGTTTTCTCTAAAAAAGGATTATGAGTATCCTAAGTAACACACGAAATCCCAATATTCGTTTTCTATACAGCGCAAATATCCAGTCTCTCCAAAATTGAAGAGACGACACGTATGTAAAAAGGTATTTTTCTCTTCTAGCTCGAAGCTATACGTGGGCATCCACAAGTATCCAAGGCTTTGGCTAATTTACAAGGACGGAGTCGAACTACCAGAAACTTAATAGCCTTGCAATGGAAACTTATTGTTACAGCTTGCACTAAGCAAGCTGAGTACAATCTTTAGCAACAGACTTTTGGGGTTCAAAGTCCTTGTATGAAACATTGAATTTCAGAATGTGCCAAATGCACACAAGTATTTTTCTGGCCACAGCTACCACTACTTTCAACTTGAATTTCTTCCTCACTTGTGTGTGAAATGCGTAAAACTTAGAGAAGTAACAATCTTTCGTTCTTGATGCAGCCCATGCGCATTGAACACTGGCAATTCTGATGAATCTGTTCCCGTGAGTAATCTTGTTCGATTTGATTTTCTTGTTACTTTCGTCATTTCTTGGGTTGAAACCGCACCAAGAGACGAGATGTTTGGCACTCGGGAACGCATTTACGTCTGGACCTATCTCGGCAAGGACTGTCAGGGCGGAACGCTCGCTTACACCTGGGATTGTCTGAAGGTTCTTCATCTGTTCCTCAAACTCCCTGTTGCAGATTTCCCGCATTTTTTCAATGCATTTGTTCTTGTTATCCTCCAATAAGGCTGATTCTGCAACATATTGTGCAAGCATGTCTATTTCAGCTTCGGAAACGACACCTGTAAGTGCTGCCAGTATCGTATCCTCGCCATGCTTGTTTATAATGCGTTTGTGTACGAGCATAAGTAGTTCTTGCGGTGAAGTTACACCTTCAGATATACGCTTGACAACATTTTTGTAACTCTTGCAATCTGTATTGGACACATAGTTACTCAAACGAATATTACAGCGCTGCAATATCGCATCAATCTTGGAATACTTTCTTACTAATTCCGCATTCAACTCGAATATTCGTCTGTCGTACAAGCGGAGTTGTTGGATTAAAGGAGGTGGAATAAAGCTTCCACGAATTAGTTCCTTCATGACGCATTCCGCAATCCATTGAGCATCCTTGACATCACTTTTACGCCCAGGAAGTTGCTTAATAAAGTAAGGATTAACCAACTTGAGTTCAAATGAATCAACAAGTACGCGCCAGATGGGAATCCAATACACACTTGTGCTTTCCATTGCGACTTCGCTGACTTCGTTTTCTGCCATAAAATCGCGCATGGAATCGAGTTGTGGAGTCAAAACGCCGTATACGCGTTCTATTTTCTCCCCGTTTTCTCGCAAAATACAGAGATATACACTATCTTTGTGCACATCAAGCCCTGCTACAGTTTTCATAAGCTTTTAATTTAATTAGGCGTTAGAGCCTGTTTTCCCACAAATATACGGGATATTGGCAACATTTGCCAATATAGGAAACTGAAGCGGGCTTGATTTATGTTTTGCTGCGGTCCCTTTTTTATCTCGTGGGCATGTGATTGGAAATTCTCATCTTAATTTACATAAGATACACAAAAGGCCGCTGCGCAGCTGACGGCCACGGACTAACGTCCGGGTGGCCTCAAGAGACATAAGGGCTGACGCCGTAGCGTAACAACTGGGTTACTATTTGCTTTCGGTAAAACGTAAATATGCGAACGGCTTCAAGCACAAAACTCAATCTCTAATGGGGGCATTCTATGTTATTGACCAAATTTTTGGCAAGTTTTTTTGTTAAAGGATCTGTTGGATACCGATGTTAGCATACAACTATTGAGCTAGTAGTTGTGGTCGTATGAGGATCCTTTGATACGTCCATATCTGAATAGATTTTGGAGTCACGTACCATTGCAACAAGAATCTTGAGCATTTTGTTCTTGCAATTGTTAAGTACTATACCGATCGCTTTCCCTCGTGCCATAAGCCTATCATGATAAGCTTTTATGCGTGAGTTATACCTAATTGCACAAAGCGTGGCTTCGGTCAAAAGCGCTTTCAGCCAAGAGTTGCATTTGGGGCTTACATGTGTACCTCTCCTGACGGAAGTACCAGATTCGTTCTTAAAGGGAACAACCCCCCAATATGTAGCAATCTTGCGGTGGTTAAAGTTGAACTTGGTGAAGTTGTCTGTATAGACTATGAGCGCGACTGCATTAATCAAACCGATACCTTTCATGGAAGTCAGGATATTGAAGTTTTTTGCGTATTCAGAGCAGCTCATGACAACATCGAGAATCATTCGCTCAAGTTCCTTGAGTTCTTTCCGTAAGGATTCTTCTAGGCGTTTGAAAAACTCGTTTATGCTACTTGCTATGTTGGAGTCCTGCAGCATTAAAGGATTCTCCTTTGTGTTAGTAATTTCCGCTTTTAAGAAGGATTTGAGTCTATCTCGCTTAGCAAGGAGTGTCTTAAGTACACGCGTTTCGTCCTTGGGACGTACGTAAGGTTTCATCTTATCATAGAAACGTGCAGCGTAAGAGGCAATACGCAGAGAGTCTGTCTTGTCGTCTTTCCCTCTTACATCACCCATGCCACGTACGATATTCATGCTATGCTCAATCCATATGATAAAGCCACGATCTGTCAATTCATCACTGAAGAGTGTGCTATATGTACCAGTGTTTTCACCACAGAAGATGATTTCTCCGTCTTGTGCAACCTTTGACTTGGCCCAAGCAATCAGTCCATCAACTCCTTTCAGGTTGTTTCTAAACTTCTTGTACGCAATGAGAGTTTCTGGTTGTTCTTTCTGTACGATACTAGCATCTACTGTTTCTTTGGAAAAATCGATTCCAATAATGAACTTTTTCATATCTTTGTATGGTTTTTTAAAGGTAGCGAAAGCTGTGATGACTGCCACTCTAACTATTTTTATGAGCATTCTATTTAGTCTTTGCAGCTTGGTTGGGAGGGGTCTTAATGCCCCCAATAGTCTCTACGGACTGGCGACGGTGTATTTTTCCTCCCAACCAGCTATTCCTTTACTTTACTACGACAAAAGTAATAGAAAAAGCTTCTAACTACAAAGTCTTATTTAACAATGTTTACAGGTTAGCGGCTGCGCCGCTTAACTGCTGCAAACTTAGAGCGACGCGTCTCGCGTCGGAAATGATTTGCAACGCTACGCGGCGTCAGCCCTTATGTCTCTTGAGGCCACCCGGACGTTAGTCCGTGGCCGTCCGCCGTGCAGCGGCCTTTTGTGTATCTTATGTAGACTTATGTTCTTATGTTCCCGCGGTAAGCGGCCAATACACGCAAAGCCTTCTGTTCTTATGCTCTTATGTCCTTCTGTTTTCCGCGTTAGCGGCTAATTAGCTCCCGCGTCAGCGTGCTTTCACCCAATACATCACCCCGCGGTTGCACCTCTTGCGCGGCACACCGAGCTGCATCAGTTCACGCCCCAAAGTGTTAGGCGTAGCATTGCGCACCATGCCACGCAAGTCACGCTTGAGCGTGCGGAATATGGCCGTGGCCGTCTGCCACTCGCCGCCATCAACCAGCTTGCCCTCATCAGCCACCTCGAAACGGCGCACAAAACACTCGCGCAAGGGCGACGACTGGTAAAACAATCGGTTGTGATGCTGAATGGCAGCCTCCTCGGTGTGCGTGAAATAAGTCAGCTCACCTGACAGCACCTCGTGCAACAGTTGCGCATAAAGCTGCGCATAGTCAAGCGGTGTGTCGCAGTCTATCACCCCGTGCACCTCCTGACAAAAGAAACGGCGGCTGCCCGTGGGGTCGTTCAACAAGTCGTAGCGGTTGCTCGTACCAATAAACGAGGCCACGCGCGGCATCTCGGAAAAACCGCTCGCATACGGACGACGCGACTGCATAGTGCCGAGCTGCACCAAATTCTTAAGTTTGGCCGCATGGTGCTGGCTGTAACGGTCAAACTCATCGAGGTTGACAAGTGCAAAGCGCGACAGAGCCAGTTCGAGCCGCTCCGTGCCCGAGAGTTCAAACTTTTCGGAGTAGTAGTTGCGCAGTTCGGGCGGCAGCAACATGCGGCAGAAGGTGCTCTTGCGCAGGCCCTGCTCCTCGCTCACCAACAAGGGTATCATGGCATTGCCACCCGTCTGCGAGGCGGCGCCGCCCTCAGCACCATGCCACCCGGCCACCATGGCGCGCAGCCAGCGGTGGAACACGGTGGTCCACAGCGGATCGCGGCTCACACGGGCGGCGAGGGGCGTCACGCGGTCGGTGCCGTCCCATGCGGGCAATGATTTCAAATAACTTGTAAAGGGGTGGTATTGCGGCATATAGTCCGACTCCAAAATGCGGTCCACATCGTTGTTCCACACCATGCACCCGCGTTTGTGCAAGTCGATAACAATGGTGTTGCGCACCAGTTTGTTCACTGGCACAAACTGGGCAGAGGCCCCATTGTGTCGGCGTATTTCGGCCACGCGGTCAAGCACGTTATAGCGCGTGTCGTACATCTCGTCAACTAATAGCATGGCTTGTTCAGTGAGAGAGGGTGTGTCGGGTTGCTCATTGTATGCTTTTTCTGGTTGCGGCTCGATAGGTTGCGACTCCGTTGGTTGTGGCTCGGTAACTTGCGGCTCAGTTGCTTGCGGCTCGGTAACATTATTCGGTTGTGGCTTAACAACGTCTTTCGGTTGTGGTAGTACTTCGTCATTCTCCGCCGCCGTTTGTGGCATGGACATTCGGGCTTCGTCAAGTTTTTCAATCACGCGCTTGGCGATACGGTCAATCAGTGCATCGATGCCCTCGTGCATAATTTGCTGCACAAATTGCAGCAAGGCTTGTTTGGTATTCATGATAATATACAATTTAGTTAGTAGTGGGTGCAAAGATATAAAACCTCAAGGCTTGCAAACAAAAAAAGTGTACAAGTTGTACACAAATAATGTTTCCCGTGCTAAGCAACCAACAAGCAACACTACGGCGTAGCCCTTATGTTCTTGAGGGCACGTGGACGTCAGTCCGTGGCCTTCTGCCGCGAAGCGGCCTTATGTCCTTATGTCCTTATGTCCTTTTGTTCTTATGTTTACCGCGTTAGCGGCTGCCAAGCCACGCTACGGCGTTAGTTCTGTTTGCATATCTGTATATCTGCGGGCATTGCTCGCCTTGGCCGCTAACGCGGTAACCATAAGAACAAAAGAACATAAGTACATAAGGCCGCTGCGCGGCTTTAGGCCACGAACTAACGTCCGCGTGGCCTAAAGAACATAAGGGCTGACGCCGTAGTGTTACAAGTGGTAATGCTACGGCGTCAGTTCATTAGCATATTACCACATTAACAAACTTGCTACACTCTACACTTTTACAATGTGAGCAGTTGATAATCAACATATAAAAGCGTGTAGACGCCATCATTATTTGTCTGCACTACCGTCTGCACGCATCAGATTTGCCACAGCGCAACAACAGTTATGGGGGCAAGACTTTTCTGTCGGAGCAACAGAAAATTCTTGTCCCCATAACATAAATGACCGAGGCACAAAACGGATTGACCTACTGCCCCAAATAGTGCAAACATTGTGCTGAAGTTGTGTAGACGCAGTGTAGATACTGTGCAGACGTGTCTACACGCCTAAAACGATTGATTATCAAATACTTTGTGCAGAAAAGTGCAGAGTGCAGACATTTCTTGACTTCGTCAATGTGTCGCCCAAATCAAAGGACATAACTCATGGTTTGTGAGTTATGAGATTTGCCGCTAACGCGGAACCATAAGACCAAAAGGACATAAGAACACAAGAACTTCAAAACATACGGGCATGGACTTTTGTCCTTATGTCCTCCGCGTTAGCGGAATGGGTGATTGGGGGTATCTGCATTGTAACCTTGCAACAAAACTACTGCCCACGTATTGTATTATGACTGCAACATTGGCGTTTTAAGGGTTGTATTGAACAATATACCGAAATTTGCAATCGTAATAAAGAACATATTTAATTAAAATCTTTTCATCATGATAAATCTCGAAAAAGGACAGCGTATAAATATGGACAAAGGTCTTACCCTTGTTGGTGTAGGACTTGGTTGGGATCCGAATGAAGGTACGGGTTATGATTTTGATTTGGACGCTTCGGCATTTATGTTAGGAGATAACGGGCAGGTTCCCAAGCAGGAGTTTTTCGTATTTTATGGTAATCAGAAATCACCTGATGGTTCGGTAGAATCAACCGGTGATGACTTGACAGGGCGCAACAGCAGTGGCGGAGATGACGAGACACTGAATGTGGACTTGACAAAGGTAAGTTCCAATATTCAAGAGATAATCTTCACGGCTACTATTTATAAAGCAGACGAACGCCGCCAGAATTTCGGACAAGTTCGTAATTCGTATATCCGCATATATGATGCCAAGACCAATACGGAAATTGCCCGTTATGATTTGGACGAGGACTTCTCTGTTGAAACTGCAGTAGAGTTTGGTCGCTTGTACCGTCATAATGGTGAGTGGAAGTTTGAGGCTATCGGCAATGGTAACAAAGGTGGACTTCAAACCCTGGTAAACAAATACGCTAAACAATTTGCATAACGGCTTATGATTAATTTGATAAAGGGACAGCGCGTAGAAATAGAAGCTGGACTTACCCGCCTGAGGGTGGAGATGGGGTGGAAGGTAAATCCTAACGCCAAACCTCCATACGACTTGGATGCCTCAACTTTTTTGTTGGGAAGCAATGGACAGATAGAAAATGAGTATGATTTTGTTTTCTATGGATCAGGCAACCAGACACCGGTGTTGGACAACAGTGGAAAACAGCTTTATGACGAAGAAGGCAACCCTGTGATGCGTCCGATCTCTGTAGACAAAAGCGTTCTTGGTTCGGTAGACGACCTTGGCGATGATGACGACAATACTGGTGAGGGAAATGAAGAAATTGATGTTGATTTGACCAAGACATCTTCTCGCGTCAATGAAATTCTTTTCACGGCAAGCATCTATTGGAGCCCGTCCGACGCAAATAACCCTAAACTCGCTCCACGAATGCACTATAATTTCGGTCAAGTGCGTGACGCCTACATACAGATAAAGAATGCAGTAAATGGCGAGGTAATATGCCGATACGACCTTGATGAGGATTTCTCTACTGACAAGGGCGTTGAGTTCGGCCGTTTGTATCGCCGCGGCTCGGAGTGGAAATTTCAGGCTGTAGGCGAAGCACATAAAGATGGGTTGGAGCCTATTTGCCGCAAGTATGCATCTAAATTTATGTAGTGATGGCAATAAATATATACTACACCTAAAGATTAGAGTCTATGATTAGCTTAGAAAAATATGGTGACACAACTTATGTTGATTGGTCAAAGTCTACGCCCAATTCACTGTCAAACGGAATTGTCATTGAGCTGAGATGGACGTTTATCGAGATGCGAGAAAGGAGAAACTTCTTTCGAACTAAATATGATAAACTTGCCCATTTCATGAAAAGCATCTTTATAGGTGACGAAGATTTAGATTTAGGCATCTACTATGAGATGAAGGACGGCACGAAAAGTTTGATTGACCCTGTACAATTCAACAAACGTGGTGGAGCCCAGAATATGCAGACGAAGCAAGGGTGTTTTACCCAATTCCCGTATGTTTGGCATCAGGGCGACGATCGTGGAGCTACAGAAACGTCAAGCGAGAGAATCTATGTGAATCCGAAAGGACTAAAGGATATAAAGAAATTGTATGTGTATGCGTTTATATGGCGGGGTGTTCCGCATTGGTACAAAACAGACGCAAAACTGGAGATTAAGGTGGGCGGCCAATCATGTGTGTTGGTAAACCTTGATCAAACAGAGCAAAAAGAACGTTTCTGTGTGGCTGCTGAAATTAGTACCAACGGAAATATGTTAGAAGTAAAGAAATTATCAACGTTTCATAAGAACCATTCAGCATGCGACAGTGCGTATGGGTGGAATTTCAAGTGGACATCTGGTACAAAATAAATACGCTTATGGCTATAAGACTTGAAAAAGGACAACGCATCAATCTTGAAAAAGAGAGCGGAACAAAGTTGACAAACTTCTGTGTAGGTTGCAACTGGGGGGCTATCATCGAGAAGAAATTCTTCGGCCTTTCAACTCACGTAGTGGACGTAGACTTGGATCTTAGTTGTATGATGTTTGATGCTGCAGGAAATGTGGTAGATCATATATGGTCACCATTGTACAACTTTAGAGGCAAACTACCACAGGGAAAATTGGACTCCAATGACCACGCTTTGCATCACACAGGCGACGACCTCACTGGTGACCAAAATGGTGATGATGGTCTTGACAATGAGATTATAACGGTTGACTTGAATCGTGTGAACCCGAATGTAAACTCTATCGTATTCTTCCTCAATATATATAACAACAGTGAGTATAGTGGAGATTTCTCGGGAATACCGTATGCTTCAATTCGCATGTTTGAGGGAACACCTAATCGCCCGCCCAAGCAAGTTTTTGCACAATACAACGTGGCAACGAAAACGGAATGTGCAGGCAAACGAGCTTTGGTTATGGGCAAACTTTACAGGCACAATGGCGATTGGAAATTTGCCGCTATCGGTGATGCTTTTGAAGATCGAATGATCACTTTAACCATAGCCCGTGTGGCAAGAGATTATTCAAAATGAATAAGAACCTAAACATGTGCTAAATATAAACAGATAGGTGGACAATGGGATATTATCATGAAATAGTAGAATACCTTGGTACACGTGACGCCCGATTTACAGTTTATGGCACAGTGCTCGGTATATTTGTACTTTATCTAATACGAGTTGTATATCGTGCATTTGTCATTTGGAAGAAACTCTTAATTGAAGGAAGTCAACGTTCATTCAACCATTTCTTGATATGGATGCTTTATCATTATCGTCAGTGTCCGCGTTGGCTACGTTTTCTGTCGGTTAGGGTGGCAAGGGTTTTGGCATTGTTCAATATCAATTTGCTTAAGACTGCCAGGAGCGCCAGAAGCAAACAACGTTATGTGGCGAGCAAGAAGAAGCCCATAAGTCAATCAAAAGCCCATAAGAGATAAAGGCAGATAATATTACCAACAGAAAAATCATAAATCAATGAGAAGACTTCCAGTATATCTACTCCTCGACACCAGTGGCTCCATGTATGGTGAGCCTATCGAGGCAGTGAAAAATGGCGTGCAGACGCTTATCTCCACTCTGCGTAGCGATCCGTATGCGCTCGAAACAGCATACATCAGTATTATAACATTCAACAGCTCGGCCCAGCAAATAACTCCGCTTACTGACCTGGCAACTTTCCAGCAGCCTAACATCGACGCAAGCGGGTGCACGGCATTAGGCGGTGCCTTGGAACTCCTGTCACAGAAAATAGACACAGAGATAGTCAGGACAACGGCTGAGGTAAAAGGCGACTGGCGCCCATTGGTGTTTGTCATGACAGATGGCGAACCTACCGACTCCATGACAAAGGGCTTGGAAGAGTTCAAGAAACGTAAGTGCGGAATGGTTGTAGCCTGTGCTGCAGGACAAGGTGCCAACACCAACACGTTGAAGCAAATCACCGAGAATGTGGTTCAGCTCGACACTGCTGACAGTGCCACTATCAAGGCTTTCTTCAAGTGGGTGTCAGCTTCGATAAGCACGAGCAGCAAGTCTGTGGAAGAAACTGCTGCTGAGGCCACTACCATGAGCGAACTTCCGCCTCCACCACCAGAGGTGAATATCGTGGTATAAAGATATAGCCATTGGCAAAATTCTTGGTTGACGGGTTAACAAGTTGACGGGTTAACAAGTAGGTATGCCATTCACTACTTATTATGTTAAAGTCAAAATGCTAAGAAGCTCAAAAAAACTTGGCAAAACTATCTGTTAACCCGTTACCCCGATAACCCGTTAACTTGTTATAATAACATACAATAATGAGCAGAAGATTACCTGTATACATACTGATTGATACATCGGGCTCCATGAAGGGCGAACCAATTGAGTCTGTCAAAGTAGGCCTTTCTGATATGATAGCCTCCTTGCGCCTTGACCCCTATGCTTTGGAAACGGCATGTATCAGCATCATTACATACGACAAGGACGTGAAGCAGATATTGCCTCTGACGGAACTTGAAAATCTGCAACTACCAGACATAGCGTGTCCCGACTCAGGCCCCACGCATACCGGTGCAGCTCTAAACATGTTGTGCGACTGCTATGACCATGAGGTGAATATGGGTTCCAAAGAGCAAAAGGGTGATTGGATGCCGTTGCTGTTTGTGCTTACAGATGGCAAGCCGTCGGACTTGATGGTATATGATGAGGCTATCAAAAATGTAAAGCGCCATCAATTCACCAATATAGTAGCCTGTGCTGCAGGGCCAAAGGCAAAAACAGATCCATTGAAGAAACTCACAGACAATGTGTTCACACTCGACACAATGGATAGCAGCACGTTCAAGAAATTCTTCCAGTGGGTGACAATCAATGTGCAACAAGGAGGACGGACTATGGGAGTGACAGATAGTGTGGAACTTCCACCAGCTCCAGCAGAGGTTAACGTCGTAATATAAGAGTAAGTATGAATTGCAAGATTGTAGGTTATGAGTATAAGACCCTTGAGGTGGTACTTTCACCTGGGGAGTCGTTTTATGCGGAGCGTGGCAGCATTGTGTATGTAGACGAAGCTCTGCAACGTGAAGCTGAATGGAACGGTAGCGGTGCGGGTAGCGGACTCGGCAACCTTATTGGCGGTGTGTTGCGCTCAGCCTTGTCGGGAGAGTCGGTGCTGATAATACATTTCTATAACCCTACCAACACCGACAGGAAAATGGTGCTGTCGGGCAGTATGTGTTCACTCGTTCCGATACGTTTGCAAGGCGAGAATATGATTTGCCGCCGTGGACACTATGTGGCATCTACAAACAAGGTAAAGCTTAATCTCAACCTCAATCTGCAAGGCTTGTTGGGTGGGGTAGGCTTGTTCCAAAAAGTAGAAGGCAATGCCACCGTGTTCCTTGACTCGCTCGGTACACCCATAGAAAAGATATTGGCAAAAGGCGAGACCATAGAAGTGGACGAAAACCATATCGTGGCATTGCAAGGCTTTCAGACATCACAAATACAGGCTGGTTGGTCGTTTGGCAATGTGCTGAGAGGTGAAGGGCTGAGCCTGATGAAGATAACGGGGCCAGGGAAAGCTTATCTGAGTCCTATCCCAATGATAATTCCTAAACAATAACAATTAAAAACATGAGACGATTACCTATATACTTCCTCGTAGACGTGTCAGAGTCGATGGTGGGAGAACCCATTCAACAAGTAGAGAACGGTATGCGGCAGATTGTGCAAGAACTGCGCACCGACCCTTACGCCCTTGAAACAGCTTTTATTTCTGTAATAGCGTTTGCGGGCAAAGCCAAGAGCTTGTCGCCTTTGACAGAACTCTACAAGTTCTATCCACCAACATTCCCTATTGGCGGCGGTACTTCACTTGGTTGCGCTCTTGACTTCTTGATGGACGACATTGACCATAATGTGGTGAAGACTACGGAAGAACGTAAAGGCGACTGGAAACCCATCATATTCCTTTTTACTGATGGCACGCCGACCGACAACCCTTCAGCAGCCTTTGCACGATGGAACAACAAATACCGCCGCAAGGCCAACCTCGTGGCTATTTCCATCGGCAATAATGTTAACACCCAGTTGTTGGGGCAGATTTCGGACAATGTGCTCAGGCTGAACGACACGGACGAGATGTCTTTCAAGGCTTTCTTCAAATGGGTTACCGCTTCCATTCAGGCAACAAGTGTTTCGGTCACTGATATGGGTGACGATAGTGTGGCATTGGCACCTACCACCGGCATCAATCTTGAGAAAGTAGATACGTCAAGACCTTGCGTTGTGGACGAGAACTATACTGTGCTCTTAGGCAAGTGCTCCAACACCAAGAAGACCTATCTTGTAAAATATGCCAAACATATCTCTCCCATTGAAGGGCTGGAAACCCTGGATATTAAAGGCACGGATTTCAAACTCGTGGGGGCTTATCCTGTGGATGACGAGACCTATAACAGCTTGAGCGATGGCAAATCGAACAGCCATATCAATACGATGTCGCTTCGTGGTATGCCGACATGTCCTTGCTGCGGTGCACAACTTGGCGTAGTAATTTGCGAATGTGGAAATATCATGTGCTCTGATGGCAATACTACTGCTTGCCCGTGGTGTGGCTTGGAAGGCTCACTCGGCGAAATAGCAGAAGGAGGTATGGATATAACAAGAGGTAGAGGGTAGGCTTTATTTGTTTACGCAAGAACTTACCCCCACTGTCCACCGAAGCTTATTTATTAACTTAAAGATATGTTAGACGACGTAGTACTAAAAGTAATAAGAGAAATTTTACATTGGCTAAACACGAATTATCACATAATGCTATATAAACGGCGAGGAAAAATCAATGGCTCCTTTGTAGATTATGCAATGGCTTTGGCCTATGAGAATGAATACGTTGCTCATTGTCGAAGAAGCAAAAGTGGACAAGGAGAAGTTATTTTGGAAACTATTGACGGCAATGTGTATGTAAGGTCTAATTATAAAGGAACTTACACCATAGCGTTATTAGATGCTTACCATGCTGAGCATTATCAAGAGCCAATAGTTAAGGCTACTTATGAAGAGCTAAGCCAAAATGATAAAGAAGTAACCTATTATGTTGTTGACAAGGGCGCCCAAGGGCTGTATCTAAATATTGAAACAGAAATAAAAGCTGACCCTAAAGAAAAGGATGCCCAATACTACATAACAGGGTATATCGAAAGTGTTTTGGTAGAAAAACAAAAAAAGCTGGCATCTACATTTAGAAAGTATAAGGAGGTTATTCCCTGTTCAACGTATGATTCGTTAAATAAAAAGTAGGAGTGAACCATATTATGACATTAGACAAAGCTTTACAAATTCTCATAGGTAATCGAGATGACGACAAGGCGGAGAAAATCCTTCATTTCTTGTCAGACAAATTATGGGAACTATATAATACAGACGTTATGGACAAAGTGAAAATGGCTGACGGTGGGTTGAAATGGAACCTCAACATGCCTAATGCCAAAGAAAATATAGAATACAACCAAACCGTAGTAATGCCACAAGTAAACTCTGACATACTTAATAATGTGGAACTGGAACTTGTGGACGTTAAGGGACTGGACGAGGATAACCACGGACTAAAACTGACGGTTGCGCCAGATGGCAAAAGTTTTACCATAACCGGCACGCCTTCTTTGGAAAGCTTCCGCAAAGATGGTGCCGTGGCAGAATCTACTTTTGAATTGACATTGGTATATAAGTTCTGTGGCGGAATAGAGATGCCTGAAAACATGCCTACACTGGAACGTAAAATACCATTTGTCATCAATCAAGACCCGCGCAAACTATGGCGCAACTTGCCTGTGGATTGGGAGAATATGCCCGAACCAAAATACAAGAACGACGACACGCAGGTGGAGTATGTAAAGGTTGAGGCCTTGGCTGACGGCACGCCACAAAAGGACATTGTGGCTGCAAGCAAACGCGGCCGCAGCCATGCGCAGGAGGGAAAACCGCGTGACGACTATTTCCGCATGGAGCACATGGACAACGGGTGGTACATCATGGCTGTTGCCGATGGAGCGGGCTCTGCTAAATATTCGCGTCAAGGTTCAAAGATTGCTTGTGATGAGGCGGTAAGTTATTGTATGTCGAAACTCGGACAGAGCAAGGCTTTTGAAGACGCTATCGAAATTTATAGCCATCTGCATGATATAACGGAAGAAGATGCCCGTAAAACTGTGGGCAATCACATCTATAATATTGTAGGGAAAGCTGCTTTTGATGCTCACAAGGCCATACAGACAGAAGCGTCTCTGACAAAACAGCCCATAAAGTATTATGCCACGACTCTGCTGCTTGCCATTTGCAAGAAGTTCAGTTTCGGTTGGTTTGTGGCTTCGTTCTGGGTGGGCGATGGTGCAATCTGTCTTTACGACAGAAAAGCTCACACTGCCAAAATACTTGGTGTGCCCGACGAGGGTGAGTATGCAGGGCAGACACGTTTCCTTACCATGTCTGAAATATTTGAGGACACTACGGCTCTGTATCAGCGTCTGCGTTTCAATATAGTCGATGATTTCACAGCTTTGTTCTTGATGAGTGATGGCGTGAGCGACCCGAAGTTTGAAACAGATGCCAATCTTAACAATCCCGACAAATGGGACGCGCTATGGGACGACCTGAAAGAGAATGGCGTTGAACTGACTGACGACAACGAAGCTTCGAAAGACCAATTACTGGACTGGCTCGATTTTTGGTCGCCCGGCAATCATGATGACCGCACAATAGCCATTCTTTATGAGGGAGAAGATAATAATCTTGTCGAGAAGAATGCAGCAGAGAACCAAACTTCGGAAAAAGAACTTGAGGAACAACAAAACGAATAGGTTATGGCAAACAAGGTAACATTAAAAGCACAAGATGGCAGCACCGTTGAGTTTTACGATGAGATAAAGGCTCAAGGTGGTGTCAAGGACGTGTATTTCTCTACGGACAAGACGTATGTTGTGGCCTTCTACCGCAAGCCTGTCAATGCCAATGACAAGGCTCGAATCAACGACATTGTCAACGTTCATAGAAATCGTATTTTTACCAATGATGCCGCAGGGCAGTATTGGAGTCAGTTCTTTGCATGGCCAACCAAAATTGTTGAGTGGAAAGGGCTGACGGGCATCGTGATACCTTTCTACGACAAGAAGTTTTTCTTCAGCGGTGTGGCCGACTCTTGGCCATTCATCAAGAACGGACAGGAGAAAAACGGCAAATGGTTCTCGTCGGCCAAGCTTATCAACCGTTTTGTCCCCACTGACCAAAAAGGTACTTTTTTGAACCGTCTGCACATGTGCCTGAAGATAGCCCGTGCCATGCGACGGCTTCATGCTGCAGGTCTCGCTCACTCCGACCTTTCATATAACAATGTGTTGGTTGACCCATTGAGTGGCAATGCCTGTATCATCGATTGCGACGGTCTTGTTGTGCCACACAAGTTTCCGCCCGAGGTTGTGGGCACCCCCGGTTTCATAGCTCCAGAGGTGCTTGCTACGAAAGCTCTCAAGGTTGACGATCCGAAAAAGAACCTTCCTAAAATAGAAACCGACCGTCATGCGCTTGCCGTCCTTATCTACACATTTCTGCTCAACCGCGATCCGTTAGATGGAGGCAAGGTGTGGAACGTAGATGATCCGCAAAAGGACGATGACATGCGCTATGGTTCAAAGGCTTTGTTCATAGAGCACCCAACAGACAAAACCAATCGTGTAAAGGCAGACCAATTGCTAAAGTCGCAGCTTCCGCAAGGTGACCCTGCAAAAATGCCTTATACAATATGCGGACCAAACCTGAAAGATCTGTTCGACAAGGCTTTCATTGATGGTTTGCATAATCCTGCAGCCCGTCCCTCTGCTTTGCAATGGGAGGAGGCTTTAGTCAAGACTTGTGACTTGGTGCAACCATGCCAAAACCCGAAGTGTGAGGCACACTGGTATGTGTTCGACAACACTACCAAACCGCGCTGCCCGTTTTGTGGAACAGAGTATAAAGGGCAACTGCCAATTCTCAATTTCTACTATGCCCCTTCGCACGGAAAGTATATATCTGAGAATTACCGCCTTATGGTATACGACAAGCAGACCCTGTACAAATGGCATGCCAACAACCTCGTGCCTTGCAACGAGAAGACAAGCGCAGATGACAAGAAACCTGTTGGCGACTTTCATTTCTACAATGGCCAATGGATCCTCATCAACCGCCGCTTGCCGGATATGTATGATGTCACAGACAAAAAGCCCATAGGCATCGGCCAGTACGTGCCGCTCACCGAGGGCAGACAAATACTCCTTGACAAAGGGCAGGGAGGAAGATTAATTGTTGTTCAACTTGTAAAAAACTGAGTACAACTCGATCCGTAACCAGCAAACTATTTTTGTGTTGCAAGTTAGTTGTTTGTTGGTACGGTTTGTGCTATCTTTGTATAAGTAATATGGTGTAAATTAAGATGAGAATTTCCAATCACATGCCCACGAGATAAAAAAGGGACCGCAGCAAAACATAAATCAAGCCCGCTTCAGTTTCCTATATTGGCAAATGTTGCCAATATCCCGTATATTTGTGGGAAAACAGGCTCTAACGCCTAATTAAATTAAAAGCTTATGAAAACTGTAGCAGGGCTTGATGTGCACAAAGATAGTGTATATCTCTGTATTTTGCGAGAAAACGGGGAGAAAATAGAACGCGTATACGGCGTTTTGACTCCACAACTCGATTCCATGCGCGATTTTATGGCAGAAAACGAAGTCAGCGAAGTCGCAATGGAAAGCACAAGTGTGTATTGGATTCCCATCTGGCGCGTACTTGTTGATTCATTTGAACTCAAGTTGGTTAATCCTTACTTTATTAAGCAACTTCCTGGGCGTAAAAGTGATGTCAAGGATGCTCAATGGATTGCGGAATGCGTCATGAAGGAACTAATTCGTGGAAGCTTTATTCCACCTCCTTTAATCCAACAACTCCGCTTGTACGACAGACGAATATTCGAGTTGAATGCGGAATTAGTAAGAAAGTATTCCAAGATTGATGCGATATTGCAGCGCTGTAATATTCGTTTGAGTAACTATGTGTCCAATACAGATTGCAAGAGTTACAAAAATGTTGTCAAGCGTATATCTGAAGGTGTAACTTCACCGCAAGAACTACTTATGCTCGTACACAAACGCATTATAAACAAGCATGGCGAGGATACGATACTGGCAGCACTTACAGGTGTCGTTTCCGAAGCTGAAATAGACATGCTTGCACAATATGTTGCAGAATCAGCCTTATTGGAGGATAACAAGAACAAATGCATTGAAAAAATGCGGGAAATCTGCAACAGGGAGTTTGAGGAACAGATGAAGAACCTTCAGACAATCCCAGGTGTAAGCGAGCGTTCCGCCCTGACAGTCCTTGCCGAGATAGGTCCAGACGTAAATGCGTTCCCGAGTGCCAAACATCTCGTCTCTTGGTGCGGTTTCAACCCAAGAAATGACGAAAGTAACAAGAAAATCAAATCGAACAAGATTACTCACGGGAACAGATTCATCAGAATTGCCAGTGTTCAATGCGCATGGGCTGCATCAAGAACGAAAGATTGTTACTTCTCTAAGTTTTACGCATTTCACACACAAGTGAGGAAGAAATTCAAGTTGAAAGTAGTGGTAGCTGTGGCCAGAAAAATACTTGTGTGCATTTGGCACATTCTGAAATTCAATGTTTCATACAAGGACTTTGAACCCCAAAAGTCTGTTGCTAAAGATTGTACTCAGCTTGCTTAGTGCAAGCTGTAACAATAAGTTTCCATTGCAAGGCTATTAAGTTTCTGGTAGTTCGACTCCGTCCTTGTAAATTAGCCAAAGCCTTGGATACTTGTGGATGCCCACGTATAGCTTCGAGCTAGAAGAGAAAAATACCTTTTTACATACGTGTCGTCTCTTCAATTTTGGAGAGACTGGATATTTGCGCTGTATAGAAAACGAATATTGGGATTTCGTGTGTTACTTAGGATACTCATAATCCTTTTTTAGAGAAAACTTTAGAAAACTAATATAGTTGTCATATAATTTATGAATCTACTAAGCACTTTCGCAAAATTATCGGCCAATCTCCCCTGTATCTTTATTAAGAGTCGTTTTGCTGATGTAAACACAGGAGTTCCTTGGAATAAAGAACGCGAAGAATTGATAGGTCGTGCGCGTTGGCTTTGTCAGGAGGTAATTGTTCCTCCCAAAGAGCTGATGAGTAAAATGCCAAAGGAACTCGGGTCCTTTTATGGCGGGCAGTGGGCTATCTATTCATGTTGCTATACAGCCGTAGCGTTGGCCAATCTATGTCGCATATACCCTGACATTAAGGACGAAATGCTGCCCAAAATAGAGGCAATCATCGGGTTAATCGACACACCTGTCATTCGCTACTACGACACCATGATGTGGAAAGAAGATGCAATGAAAGGCTTAGATGGCCCCAACGACCACATGACATATCTCAGCTTGTTGGCTTGGACCATTACGCACTACAAGTTTGCAGGGGGCGATTCTCGGTTTGACAATTTGCTCGAAGCGTGTTGTCAATCGCTTCATCGCAATATGCTTCTTAGTCCCGACCTGAACCTGCGCTCTTTTCCCGACACGCCGATATTCTTGCCCGATATGCTCTACACCATCGTGGCGCTTCATAACTACGAACAGCTTTATGGCAGTGGAAAGTATCAAGACGCCCTTAGCCGCTGGTTAGAGAAAGTACAAACAGTATGGCTTGACAAAAAAACGGGACTACTCGCATCTATGCTAACAAAAAAGCTGCGCAAACCAACGAGCAAAGTGCGTGGTTCGTACACAGCACTGAACTGCTCGCTACTGGCATTTTGTGTTGAAGATGCCTTTGCCCATGACCAATACAAACTGTTCAAGAAACTTTTTATAAAGAAAACTCCTGTCTTTGGCATTCGTGAATTTCTCGATAAATCCCCCATGTTCTCTTTCGATGTTGATGCGGGGCCTATCGTGTTTGGGCTTAGTCCGTCGGGCACCACCTTTGCCTTGGGAGCAGCCACTTGGTTGGGCGATTGGGAAATGCGTAGCAGACTATTGCAAACAGCCTCTACTGCTGGCGATACAATCGTAGATAAGGCACAAAACACATGCCATTATCGTTTAGGCGAGGTGGCCCTTTGCGGCGAAGCCGTGGCCTTGGGCATGCGTACCATGGTTAATCCACAGACATTAAAGCAGTAACGCTCAACGTTTCAGATTCTACAATACTGGGGGGCCATACAGAATAACGACACGTCTTAATCTCATACAACAATGAAAGAATTTATACTAACCCTTTTCCTGCTATTCAACTTTGCAGTCGTATGTCATGCCCAAACGGACGATTCTGCAGCCACACTTTCGCCCAAAGAACTCAAGCAATTTACAAAGAAAGCTAACAAGGGAGACGTAGAGAGCATGGTAAAGCTATGGCAATATTATGCAAACGAGGAACACGAAGACACCCTGCTCCTTGTGAAATATCTTGAGTTGGCTGCAGATGCGGGAGATGCAGAGGCACAGACATCGATGGGAGCAAGCATCATACAAGGCTTGTACGGACTGCCCATAGATGTTGATAAGGCACTCTACTATACCCGCAAGGCTGCCAATCAAGGATACGATGGTGCCATCTACAACCTTGGATTATTCTATCTTAACGGCATGGGCGTAGAAAAAGATACAGACAAGGCTCGCAGCTATTTCGAGCAGGCGGCCATGCAAGGCGTTGCTGCAGCTCAGTTTTATTATGGTGCATGCCTTTCTACAGATAGCGCCACTATCGATCAAGCCTACTTTTGGATACAGAAAGCAGCAGACCAAGGATATATTCCGGCCTTTGCCGTTGTGGCAGAGCATGCGTTAACTGAACATGCAGACTATGCCAAAGCACTGAAATATGCTCAAATGGCTGCAGATGAAGGCGACGTACGAGGTATGGAATGGTTGGGTTGGATGTACTATCAGGGCTGCGGAGTAGACAAGGACTTGGACCAAGTACGTTACTGGGCACAGCAAGCTGCTGACAGAGAGAGTGATGTGGGCTACACCCTCTTGGGACAACTTTACTATGATGAAGAAAGCTACATCTTTGCCAAAATCTATCTGGAAAAGGGCGCAATTCTTGGCAATAATCAGGCACGCTTATTGTTGGCCGATATGTATCATGAGGGAAAAGGTGTAGAGAAAGATACAGAGAAAGCCCGTGCCCTTCTGCAAGATGCTATTGCTGATGGTAGTGATGACGCAAAACTTGCACTTAGCATGTATAACTTATTGGACAATCATAACGATCTCGACGCCGTTGCCCACGACGAGCAAACTGCCGAAGGCAATGATCCTGCAGCCTTATTTATTCTTTCTAATAGATACGAAGTCGGAAAAGGTGTGGAGAAAGACCTAAATAAATCTTTTTCGCTCTGTAAGAGGGCAGCAGATATGGGATATGCTCCAGCACAGTATACGGTAGCAATGTATTATGGAAGAGGCCAAGGAACGGCTAAAGATGATAAGGAGGCTTTCAACTATCTGCTCAAATCGGCTAAGCAAGACTTCGATATGGCTTACGGAGCGCTTGCAAATTGCTATTATTGGGGAAAAGGTACGGCAGTTAACTATCCCGAAGCCCGCTATTGGGGTGAAAAGGGTGTTGAGAAAGACGATTCCACAGCCTGCTACATCATGGGTTGTTACTACTATAAAGGCAATGCCAATTCGCCTGACTATGTCAAAGCGCTGAATTATTTTCAAAAAAGCGCGGAGTTAGGCAGTCCCGATGGATTGTATGGTTGTTCCCTCTGTCATAAATTCGGAGGCCCTTCCATACGCGATTACAACTTAGCATTCAAAGAATTAAGACAAGCTGTAGATTTATATAAAAAGGACGGAACAGATAACGAGAATATCCCCTTAGCCCAATACAATTTAGCCATTTGCTATCAAAATGGCGTAGGTACTGCCAAAGACTATAAGAAAGCGTTCTATTGGTTCAGCCAAGCTGCAAAGAATCAAAATAATGATGCCCCCGAAGCAAGGAAGGCCATCGGCTTTGCTCAGTACAATGTGGCTTATTATTATTACCAAGGCATGGGCACGGCTGTCAACGTGACAAAAGCTAAGTATTGGTTGCGAAAGTCTGCTGCCAATGGTTGTCAAAAGGCCAAAGAGTGGTTAAGAGAAATGAAATAATGCACACTGCCTGCGATATGAAGCAGATTATTGCAGTTTGGCGAAATACAAAATAACATAGAACGTCTATCCGCAATGCCCATAAACAGGTGTTGCGGATAATTTTTTGAAAAAGCAAGCCTCCATTAGTGCTTGCGTTTGGTGTTTGAGTCCGTTCGCATGTTTACGTTTTACCGGACTGTAATAAAAAGAATTCAGATTTCACCACTCGTGCAGCCCACCAATAATTTATATTGTAAATTGTCTGCACTCTGCACTTTTTGTATGCACTGCGCTGATTATCAGTGCGTTACGGAGTGTAGACAACCTTGCTTTCTGTCTGCACGCTGTCTACACTTATCTACACTCGTCTACACTTGTCTACACTCGTCTGCACGCCCCTCATTACACAAGTCAGCACCTAACTGCTCGATGGTCATGCCACCTGCACAATTCGGCATAGGGGGAGCGATTTTTTGATTAGAGCGACCGATAAAACTACCTCCCTTTATTGTTCTAACCGCTTTCTCACGGGCATTGCGTCATGCTGCCGTGGCGGAAGTGCAGAGGAATAATTAGTGTGCAGACAAGTGTAGACAGTGTAGATAAAAAACGAAGTCGTCTACACTCCGTAACACGCTGATAATCAACGTAGTGCAGACAAATAGTGTAGAGTGCAGACAAATTGTGCACTTAAAAGAATAAGTAGGTATTCAAAATTATTGCAGTCCGGTAAAACGTAAACATGCGAACGGACTCAAGCATCAAACGCTAGCTCTAAACGCTAGCTCTAATGGGGGCGACGCGTCTCGCGTCGGAGAATTTTTCAGCAGCCTCGTCGGGATAGAGAAAGGGGAGAGAAATACGAACTCTGCTAAATAATAGCTGCATCTTTTCGCGCGTCCCGAGGCTGCTGAAAAATTCTCCGACGCGAGACGCGTCGCCCCCATTAGAGCTAGCGTTTAGAGTTAGCGTTTAGAGTTAGCGTTTAGAGTTAGCGCTTGGTAGTAGCTTTTGTTTAGAGTTAGCTTTTTTTGCAGCACGTTTCAGTCAACTTGCAATTCCCCCCAAAACGATTTAGCAAAAAAGTCAATTGTGAACGCCTTGCCTGTAAGGGCAAAAGCATTCGATCGATATAAAATTATATTGCTTCTATATAACAAAGTTCAAATATCATCTTTGTTATTATATCAACTTGTTTGCCATTTTGGCAAAGGGAACTGTCTGGTAAAACCATTCTGATATTATCGCTCACGGATCACACTGATCGCACGGATTTTTTTGCTCGCGCAACGTGCTTTAGCACCACGGAGATGACGGATTTGACGGATTTTGTGAGCATTGCATGCTCACTTCGCCATTAGCCCGTAACGTACCCGTATACGTTAGCACAAATTATGTAGTAAGGTACCTATCCGCAGCAACGAGCCAATAGCGAAGTGAGCATGCAATGCTCACAAAATCCGTAAAATCCGTCATCTCCGTGGTGCTAAAGCACGTTGCATGAGCGAAAGAATCCGTGCAATCGGTGCGATCTGTGTGCTATAATATCAGAATGGTTCCACCGGACAGCAATAATAGTAATAAAGCACCTTCGCATTTCTGCGAAGGTGCTTTATCGTGGTACGCTCGGCATGAGCTTTGTCTAACGGGTGCAAGTCCTGAGCAAGCCCTAATAGGTAGGGTGTTCAAAATCGGCTCAAAAATGAGACTGGTTTTGTTGCAAAAAACGCAAGCTCTAATGGGGGCGACGCGTCTCGCGTCGGGATAGAGAAAGGAGGGATGATACGAACTCTACTAAATAATAGCTGTATCTTTTCCGACGCGAGACGCGTCGCCCCCATTAGAGCTTGCGTTTGGTGCTTGAGTCCGTTCGCATGTTTACTTTTCACCGAATAGCAACAACAACGAATAGTATTCCAAAAACGGTCTCATTTTTGATGCCAATTTTGAACACCCTACCTAATAGGGGATTTTTTCTTCACCTATTTTCATCTCACCTTAATCTTCACCGTTTTCTCCATTCTATCTTCCGTGGTCGCCTTTACAATATATAGCCCCGTAGCCACTTGTTTATGCCATGTTGTGGCATTGATGCCAGAGGCCGAAGTAAGGAGTTTGCCATCGATGGAGTAGATGCTCACAGAGGTAAGTTTGCTGCCCAGAGAGGTTACCATGATAGTGCCACTCTGAGGCGAGAAGCAGCGTATTGGGTTATCGTTGCCACGGCTCGCGGTGTTGTAGATGGCGGTAGTGATATAATATCTGCCATGCTCGTTGGCAGCAATCTCTATGGCATGGTCGGCTGGGGTATAGGTGCCTGTTTTGGCGTCGAGAATATAGAGTGGGGTGTCGAGATATTTATTTGCCTCCAACTCCACAGCCACCATCTTATTTTCCTTTGCAATCACGCCAAAAGGCAATATTCCGATATTGGGCAAGGCATTGAGCGCTGCAGCCTGAGTGCCAGCTATGGTGTAAACCTGCGGAATATCCTCCAGTTCGGTGTTGTTGAGCAGCTCTATATCCTCATCGTTGCAGAAGTCTTCGTTGGCATCATCTTTCACTATGACCTTGGCAGTAGCCATTTCTTTGCCACCCTCAATAACGTGGATGTTCATCTTTGCCTTCGTCTCAGCAATTCTTCCTCCACCCGCCTTCCAGCGGTCAGTGGTCATGAGTAGGGTAAAAGTTGCATAGCTTATGCTTTCGTTTGCCTTAGCCTTTACGAAGAAAGCTTGCATAGGCTCAATCAGCAAATCTTCTTTACGATTGTATGTACCTTCTTTAATGAGATACGCTTTAAGCACACCATCTTGAATAGTCCATACTTTTCGTTCAAACTTTGGGTTACCATTGAGAAAGCTATACATACTCAGCGTTGCTGTATACGGATTACCAACCATATAATAGCAGTTCTTGCTATGTGTGTTTGTGGTTAGTTGCTGCTTTATAGTTCCTAATTCATTCGCCGCAGTAACAGAAGCCACATTAAACTTATATATGTCCGTTTTATTCACTGGAACTACCTTGATTAATGTGCTGCCGTCCGAATTGAACGGATTGTTATCAACAGTAGTATAGAAATATTCTTTATCCTCCTTTGGTAAACGGAAAAGCCACGTTGGTGTTACATCTTTATAATCGTCACCAGCCTTAATGGCAAATCCTCTGCCATCGGCATACTTCTCGTCCAGCTTGTTGAACACATGGCTCCAATATAGCGACTCGATATTCATTGCGCCATCTGTTATAGTATCAATGCGATTATAACCATTAAAATAGTCATCTGCATTGTAGCTCGTTATACCATTGATTACCTGTTCGCCGTTGCTGTCCCAATTGCGCTGGTATACTGGTGCTTCCACACGGCTGTTATTTGTAAGAGCATACTCCATGCGTGTGAAAGCTTCCTTGTTTTCTCTACCACGCGACCCATACGTGGGATTGTTTTTAACCGGCACAAAGAAGTCGCCTGCATACGTATCCTTCAAAGGTGATGAAATGATATTCCATTTATTTTGAGTCATCTCCTTTTCTACGTAAGCCTTATTATACACAAGGTAAGCTTGATTGAGTAATTCAGCTTGTGGCTTGAAGTATATTTCATCACAAATGTTGCCTTTGAAAGTCTCACAAGTAAACCAACCTTCGCCTGTGTCTGAATGGTCGATAGTGTTATAGTTCCATGTTGTTAGCATATCGTAAGCAATAGCCGCTGTAGCCTCCTCGCCCTTATAGTTAGTAAGTTTAAGGGCGATGTTGTTTCCTTCGCGGTATACGATATTGCCGAGTGCGGGATACACCTTGCCCGTTTGGTCAGGTATAGTAACCTTCGAGAATTTCATTGGTGTATATGCCTGATTACTGTTTAGCTTGTCGTAAATTCCTGTACCATAATCAGTATAGTCAGTTTTATACAATTCAGCCGCAGTAGACCGTTTCCAGTTTAGGTCGTTGTTCCAGTTTGCATTAAGTTTGTTGGCAAGTGTAGAATTCCACGTCAGATATTCTGGCACCACCTTGAATGTGATGAAGACTTCTCCTGGACACGACATTGTAGACCCCTCGACATCTTGTTCGTACGAGAAGTTCAGCTCATACCAATAGCCTTCGTGTAGAATATCCAAAGCATTGTCGTTGTCGAAGAGTAAACTTATATAGCCTTTACCTCCTGTCAGCGAAGTTCCCTCAAGAGTTGTTTCCTTTAGTTTTCCTACAATCTGCTTTGTAGTAGAACCAAGGTTGAATGTTGGATCGTTTGAATTGGCAACAAACACATTTGAGCCATTCTGAAACTTAATCTTGGCAGCATCTTCAAGGTTTGCTACAGGCAATCTCAGTTCCTTTCCTGCTGCCAACATGGCCTTTATTTGTGGCAAGCCTATACGCACGCTGCGGTCGTCTGTAGGGTAAGCAACACTTGCATCACCCATAGTAAGTTTCGGACCATCTTTGACGATACGCAGAGTAAAGTACATGGGGTCGGGGCAGATTTCGTATTTTACTGTACCCTCTGTAAATGTTGTTGTTACAGGGATTGCAGCCACCTTGTATACCCCAGTCTTTTCTGAGTTATATTGGTAGTCGTCAAGATTGTTGCTTGCCGAAAGCAGTAATTGCCCGTTGTCCACATACTTTTTCAATAGTGCATAGCCAGTAGGATTAATGCTTTTGTATTCCGCAGCCAGACCTTTCACTTCGGTAAACTCGGCTCTGATGCGATATTTAGCCAGCGTTTCTTGTAACTCGGGGATGGAGGCAAAATTGTTCTCCTTGTCGGGCTCGCTGAAGAACCAGTCTAATTTAACCTTATGCAATGTAATTGTACCACCATTCACTACGTCGGTAGTCACCAACTTTCCGCTAATGTTAACGTTAGGCTTATTAGATCCATCGCACGACACACGTACCGTTGATACGGTATTTCCGGTAGCGTCCGAAACAGTAAACTTTTGCTGTACAAACTCAAAGTCCTCACTATACGAAGAGCAAGCATCAGTAGGTTTACCCCATTCACCAGGCTTGTCAGGATCGTCTTCGTTAGGGATAGCTACCGAAATGTAATATTTAGTACCAAAAGCCAAGTTGAAATGGCGATAGGCAAGCAACAGCAGTATATTCCCGTCCACGTCCTTTGTAAACATTGGCGAATCGGTGCTGCCTCCTGCTGCATAGCTTGGCAGCATCTTGCTTGCGTTGTATTCAGCAGGCACTTCTGCCACACCATATTCATCAGCTTTTCCGTCGCCATCATAGTCGATACCTGCAACAGGATTGCCCTCCAAGTCGCATATACGGTAAAACAACTTTGAAGCCACTCCCACACCTACAACAGCCTGTATGTTCTCGTAGTGAGAGGCTATCATGAGCTTAACGTCGTCGGTATTGCCCGAACCTTTGAGCTGACTTGGACACACTGCTTTGTTCTGTATCACGTCTATCTTGGCATGCTGTATATATAGTCGCAAGTCGTCAATAGCATAGTCGGCACCATTGGTGTTGTCGCACATATTGTCCACCACAATACGGAAGTCGGAATAGTTTTCCACTCCTGCCTTCTTTCGTATCACCAGTCGGCTATACACCTGGAACCACTTGCCCTGTTGTATGCCGCCTGCAGTATTGTTGGCAAGGTCGCCCGAGCTAAACGACGACAGCAATCGTTGATAGGTCACCTTGCCCTGCTCGTCCTTTATGATGCCATATAGTTTGAACATCAACTGAGGTTGTGTCTTTCCAGACGTAAAGTCTGCCACTGCTCCTGCAAAGATAAGACGTGCTCCCGAACACAAGTCGGCCTTGAAGTCGATAGTTGCAATCTGTCGGCTCTCATCTGAAGCATCTACATACAAGAAGTATCCATACTGCTTGCCGCCCGTAAGCTCATAGGTGCGGTCGTAAAGTACTTCAGAAGCCCACCATTGGTACATCTTTTTTCCACCAGCACTCTCTTGGTTCGCGTCCGACACACCCGGCACGTTCGCACTCTTGTACAATCCATACTCGCCGTGTATAACACCATAACCATCAGGCCAACTTAGGTCGCGCAGTTGTGGATAAGCGTAACAATACGCACGTTTGTCCCATTGTGAAGACAGCGTAGAGATGTTGTTAGCTGCTGTAGGTGCGTCCAATGTCAGCGTATTATTGTCATCGTCAAACGATATAGGCTTTGTAGCTTGCTGATAGTGGGTGTTGAGGTAGTCATAAGTGCGGTCGTTATCGCCATCAGCTAAAATCTGCTCACGCGTCTTTGGATAAGTATTATTATACAATATCTCGTAATTGGCTATCGGAGCCATGTCGTTGCCATTCTTGGCATAGCACACAATATACACCACATCTCCAAAAGTAATGGTTGGTTCTGAAGTTTTCTTTCCGTCCAATGTCCACCACCCATTACTATTTGTCATAATGGTATTCATGCTTGTAGCCGACCATATCTGATAACCCTCATTAGCATCTCTTGCCAGAATGGTATATTTAGTCTTGGTCTTATCATAAGCACGCCATTGATAACGCGTAGCCTGCACCATTTTGGTCTTATCAAAGTCGGCACGTTTTATCAGATGTGCATCATCTGCTGCATATACGTGATGATTGGTTTCCTTAAGGGGATAAAAATAGTAGTTGCTTGGCAACATATTTACACGTATTGCCATTGAGGAATTCGCGTCTTTAGCACCAAATAATATTTGGCGGTTGTCCTCAATCGTCAAGTCGGAGTTAGCCGCACGCTTGTCTGTCGGAAACGCATTGACAATATTCTCTGCTATACTCTTTGCCGACCTTATGTGGAAGATATATCGTATTTGCAGTGTAGGCTCACGCTGGAAGTATCGTTCTTTGAAGAGGCCACCAGCCTCAAAGGGTTCAAAGTCGATATATTTACTCACATCACATGCTATTTCCTCTCCTTCCCAATTAGCGTTTGCCGCCTCGGTTGGTGCAGTATACTTTACACCCTGTCTTATTCTACTCGGTCCATACTTTTCACCACGTATAGACTTTTTCCAAGCAAACAGACCACGCACATGGTTAGCAGCATCGCTAACCTCTTCCAAATAGCTGTTATATCTGTCGTATTCTGAGAGCCTGCTGCTTTTCATGTCTGTCTTATAGTCATACCATCTGATGTAGCCCTTTGGCTCGTCTGAGCGACTCTGCCGTGCACCGTCCGTTGTATATCCTTCAAACGGCAATAGCAAGTCTACAGCCTTTCCCGGCTCTACATAATAGGTATATTCATACTCATGCACCTGCTGCATCATCTGTCCATAAGGATTGGCCAGAAGCGGTCTGCCAGTCACGCCCTCCCAATGTTTGAACACACTCTGTTGTGCATGAATGGTGGTGGTGGCACAGCATGCCAACACCATAAAGCATAAATAGATGTATTTGTATTTGTTCATAATACACTACTCTTTTATAATTTCCACTTTATACGGAATGTCATACCCTAACTGATTGATACCTATCAGCACCTTGTGTATGGCATATCCATTGCGGTTGCCAATTACGCCCTCTATGGTGTGTCGCGATGGCACTGGTGTGGGCATACGGTCGTATATACATACCCCATCGCCGTCGGGTTGCAACGTCAATGTCTGCCAACCGGCAAACACCCAACCGTCGGCTGCATCGACACCTGGTTTGAGTTCTACACCATCGCTTATGCGCACTACATAGGGTATGAGATGAAACTCGCCGTAACTCTTAAATCTTACGGTAAGCATCTCGTCGTTCTGCTCAACAGTAGGCAGCACGCCAATGGGGGTAAACTGCTCTACCTTGAATCTTACACGATAGTCGTTTAGCTTTATTGGTATCTCAAGATAGTCGTTACGCGATATTGTGTTCCAGTTTGACAATGCACCACGATGGTTCATTGTGGCATGGTCGGTCTTAACGCTCACTACAAAGTAGTTTGGCATTTGAGCTATCGACTCATTGACGTAGAAACTTATTATCGTTGGTGTCGTAGTATTGGCCTTTACCACCACTTCAGGGTCGAGATTTATAGTAAACATCTCTTTCGCTGCCGAAGCATTGATATGTGGTTCAACAGCTGTGCCATTGTCCTTGCCAGGCAGCAGATACAGATTGTTAGCCTCGTTCTTGGTAATATCTGTAAGCGCCACTTTCTTTAGCGTGATGTCGTTTGGTGTGTCGTTGGTTATCTTCAGCTTCACCTTAGCCACCATTCTTATCACTTCGAGATCTACATCAGAAGTATTCTTCTTTATCTCTATGGTCTGCTTGTTGCTCATAGGTATGCCGCCAGGAAAGTCGGCTGCCGTAAGCACATTGCCATTTACGGTATATAGCTTATTGTCGAAGTCGGCAGGGAGCGGCGTATTAGATGTAGAATAGTCTATATTCGGGTCGAGCCCCACAGCCTCAGGTTTGATATTTGCGAAAGAATAGAATGTAGTCTTGCCTGGCTCAATCTTTGCCGTAAGCGTGCCCACCCAGCTCTTCTCCTCAGCATAATCCTCACTAACAAGCAGGTGCTTGATGATGCCATGCTGTACAACGATGGTGAAGCAGTTGTTCATCATCTCGCCTTTTTCTGCATTGGCGTCGGTCCATTCCAGCGAACCGCTACTACGTGATGCAGTGCTTCCTGTCGGGGTTGAAATATTTATGCGCACAGTTACAGGCTCGCTATCAATTGTCGGCTCGGTAGTAGGGTCTGACGAGCAACAACATAGAGCAAGTGATGCAATGAGTGAGACTATCAAAAGCGATATTTTCTTCATATATATTATGTCACTTTTAGTGGTACTGTATGATTTACCTGTTAACCCGTTAACTTGTAAACTTGTTTACTAATTCCGCCAACGCGTTTACATTATTATTTCTTCGTCGTATTCTCGCTTGTTCCATCTTCTTACGTGCAGGTTTACGATGAGCTTTCCGCCCTCCTTGTAAACCATGAATGTATAGAAGTGGTTGCGCTGTATATCGTACGGCGTGCCTGTAGGTTCTCCGGCAGTGTCGTAGTTGCGAAAATACAGGGTATATGTACCTTCGTGTTTGCCGTTTCTGTTCAGGTTTATTGTTATAGTAGCAGGTGTGGCACCACTACTGGTATTGTCGTATTCTGGTATGTATGTTGCTCTCTCCTCCACCAAGTCAATACTTGCCTCCCTGCTGTCAAACACATGCAGCGAATTGTTGAAGCGTATATCCTGCGTTCTGTTAGCCAGCTTATAGTTGTTGGGCAGACAATAGCCTTTGGTATTATAGTTGTTGATGTGCATGCTGCCTATAGAGTAGCCGTACGACGGCATATCCGAGCGCATACCAACTCTCACCTTGGCCATAGCTCTTAGCAAATATATTGGCTCTGTCATATCTGTTTGTGTGCCGAGGGTTAGTGCAGGCAGCGAAGCCACCCCCCACATTGGTATATATTTTCGTGTGCCCGTATCAAGGTTGTATGTCAAGTCGGATAGTGAAATGGTGCTATGTTTTGAAACGTTGCAGTTAGCCACAATCATTATCTTCTTAGCCTTGGCAATATTGTCTTTAGCATTCTTCCACACTCCGGTTATGGCATATTTATTGCCCGAAGGGTCGCTCATAGGTACAACCTTTATCGTCTTCACATCTCCGATGATGTTGCCCCCTTTGTCGCAGATGGCTATATACAAGTCGTCGGGGTTAATCATATTTTCCTTTTCAATGCCGGGCAGCGGATGATCGTAGTTGTCCCAGCCCTCGTTGGCGGCACGAGTTGTCCTGACATCTGCCACCGCCAGCGTAAAGGCTACACGCACATCGTCCATACCGATAGCGTCTTCTGCGTTGCTATCTGAACAAGCTGCCATTGCCATGCATAGCATTATGCCGACAACCGCTATAAGGGTAATATGTTTAATATGATATAGCATCAAGTATTACACTGTTATTTATTGAAGCTTCGGATTTAACAAGGGCGGGCTGAAAGCCCAATGGAGCACATAGCCCAGGGCAAGCGAAGCGACACCCTGGGGCTTCCGCATAGTAGAGTCTCCGCGCCCTGAAAGGGCAAAAGCATTAACCCTTTATGTTGTCATTCTTACTTGACAGCTGATATAGCGGTCTTTAAGTGGAACATCGTATGTATATTTTTTCAACAGCTGCGCCATGTCTTAAAGCTTTTGCCCTTACAGGGCGCGACTGCTCCGACACGCGATACCCAGGGTGCCGCTTCGCTTGCCCTGGGCTAAGTGCTGTTGGCCTTTCAGGCCGTACCCGCCTAAATTCGAAACTTGAGTTATTTCTCTTTCTCTACATTTCAGTATTTTGCAACACCACTCGCCAAGAGTTTATGTATATATTGGCGTTTAGCCAATTCAAGCGGTCGTCTACAAAGAAGATGAAGTTATAGTCGTCCTGCCGGTCTAAGTATTCTTGGTCAGTCATTGCCTTGTTGTAGTTTCCTTTCACAAGCAATGCATAGTCTATGAGAGGTATGTTGAACACCATTTTCCCGTTGTTCGTATTATAAACCTTAAGTTGTGGGTGTTTTGTAGCAAACAGTCTGTTTACGGTCATCTCAGCCACTACTGCCGACACCTGTGTTCCGTTCTCGTTCGCAGCTCTGACGCTACCGTCGTATTGCGCCCATGGGCGATAAGTTATCGAGTCGTCCATTACAGGTGTGTTGTCGTAGGCAAGCCAACCGTTATCGTCGTCTATCTTGAAGTCAAAGTCGCTGGCTTTTAGTCTCTTGCCAGATGTGTTCTGTATCACCACTTTGACGTTGTTAGTATTCTTAGTTAGTGGCACCGTTATGGTTTTTGTTCCATAGTCTTCCATACGCATGTCTACATTTTTAGAGTATCCGTGGTATAGGGCTGTCAGGTCGTGCTGTATATCTCTGGTCGTTCTATTGATCTTACAATCGAGTTTAGCGATGTCGTTTGTTGCATCGCCGCTTGTTGTGTATATGTATGAGTTTGGCTGTCGTTCTTCGCCTTCAGCCCATACATGAAGGGTGTATATGCCTGGTTTGATATCGAGTTTCATATAGCCTCCAGCGGCAGCTATATCGCTCACTTCCTCAGTCTTATTGAATACCAGGTCGCCATTGGGATTATAGGCATGCAGGGTCACCGTCTTCACTGGTGAGTTGAAGATGTCTATAAAATCCATGTTCATATCGTAGCAGAACCTTACTCTCAAGTCTTTTTTACATCCGTCCATGTCATCGTGCATCATAGAGCAAGAAGATATGGCTAATGACGATATAAGAGCGAGTGTTATCTTGCTTGTTGTGTTCAAGATAGACCTTAAGTATCTCATATAAGTAGAATGTAATGTATGTACTATTGTTTTCTTTGATACCTTATGTTATAGTTGGTACGACACTGAGCCGTACCAACTATGTGTATAGAGATATATTATGCTTACGCGTTGGCGGAATTAGTAAACAAGTTGACAAGTTAACGGGTAAGTTTGCCAAGCTTTTTAAGCTTCTTACCATTATGACGTAGTGTATTGCATACTTACTTGTCAACTCGTTAACCTGTTAACCTGTCAACCCGTTAACCTGAAATTCCGCCAACGGGTAATGCTTAGTTACCAAGACTTGCGTTTTGGTTTACCACACGCCACTGCAGTACCTGAACGCGTGCTGCAAGGTAGGTGTCTTGGTATGTAGGCACAGCAGGTTTAACCACCTTGCTGGGGTCGTATACAGGTGTGCCAAAGCCTTTGATACCTGACAAAGTAATCTTGTAGAAGTGGTTGCGCACAATACCATATTCGGCAAGTTTGCCATTACTTCCAAGGTGCTTGATAGGAACATAGTAGTAAGCTCTACCATCCTTTCTGACTTCAGCCTTATCTGCCTCAATGGCTGCCAATACTGTAGCCTTTGGTACTTCTGAGAAAGTAGGAGTGGTGCCTGTAGTTGTCTTGGTGTAATACTTAGTACCAGTAGCGCCGTCTGCCAATGTCGGAGTTACGAGATATTGTTGCGTAGTAGCATCAGGATCCTTAAAGTCGATGTCATCTTTTGAAAGCTGAGTATAAGTTGTGGCATCAGTACTTGTGTAATACTGCGAGAATGTCAATGCCACCTGCCTCTTAAGATTGTCAATTCCAAGAATAGACACACCATTATATCTACAAATTTCGGCATTATGCCAGTTGTTGTCAGCATCTTTATATTTAAGAGTGGCTGCAACTGCCAACTTTGTCAGGTCATTGTTATTCAAATCAGTGACTTTACTTTCAGGCGTGTTAGGCAATGTGTACAATACGTCCCGCATCTTGGCATTCAATTGGTTAAACGTAGGATTAACAGGCGGATTGGCGCCCAAGCCTGCATCAAATCCAACTGATTTTTCCCAGAAACAACGGTGATAGTCGGATGTTGTCCAAGGAGTAAAACCTAAAGTTCCATCGGCCCATGTCTTATTTACCTGCTTTTCTATCTCAGCCTTGCCATTCTCACTTGCCAGGCCCCAGCCTTCGATAACAGCATAAACATCATAATCGCCGGATTTTCCAACAGCAGTTTTTGTACCATATTTGTCGGCTTCCCAGTTCGTACCATTGCCAAGCTCAAAGGCGTTATTGTCAACATCGGCAGTAACCTTAGCCACAACACGCTCTACATAGAGGTCTACAGGTTTTGCCTTGGCAGTTTCTGCCGAAGTTGTTACATGACCTGCAACAAGCGATGCACAAACATCTTCACCTGCATTAACATATACAGAGTTGCTCATTACAAACTCAGACACAGCACCGTTATCCGCATCCTTTTTGTAGAAATTGCGACCTACTGCAGAATAACGAAGTTCGCTCAATCTCATTACATCACCACCTTCTTCATTTTGGAGTGTTGTAGCCTCAACAGTTTCTGGATTAACAATAGCCACAATAGCAGCAGGAGCCGCAGACTGAATACCATTGATTACGAGCACGGTTTGCGTAATCTTTTCTATCTGTGATGGTGTGCCTGAAGTTGGGGTGTCGTCAGCAGGAGAAGCCTCAAGCCAGTTTTTGTCTCCGCCACCATCTATACCCGTCTTAATAAGATATGGCGAACCATCACCGTTGAAGAAGTAGAAACGCACCTTTTTGATAGCGCTTTCCCCCGCAGTTCCGTTCTCATAGTCAGTAGTACGTGTTGTAGGAGTAGCTCCCACATTCACAATGTTCACAGCGAGATACTGCGGATCACTACCAGGTTTTGTGCCGCTACCAATCTCTTCTTTGTCTGAAGCACATGCGGACATCATCAATGCCACACATGCAAAAGGGAATAATTTAGAAATCTTCATAACAGGAAATTAAGTTGTTATTAATAATGTTGCTATTTACTTAAGTAGGTGTTCAAAATTATTTTTACATTGAAAGTGCATTATCGGGGTGCAGATGTTTCCTTCGGGCGAGAGAGCATAGCGGGCTATGTGACCGAGGCCGAAGGGAACAGATGTACCTCGAGAATGTGCTTTCAATGTGAAAATGGCACCTACTGATTGTATAAAATAATTTTGAACGCCTACTTAATAATCTCTTCATATATTTTCCGTGCCGCCTCTGCCTCAGGGCTGTTGCCAGCCTTGTCGAGATATGGCTTGGCACTCTCTGCGTCGCCAGCATTCAAACGCGTGCAAGCAGCATTAAGGTTGGCAGTAGGGTCGTTAGGAAACATGCGCACCGCAATTTCCATCACCTCGTTAAACTCCTTCGAGCCAGGCTCGTAGGTTTGTGCCACCATAAACATCTCGTTTTGCGATAGCAGCTGCGGACGAGTTGTTATCAGTTTCTTTGCCTCTTCCACATTGAATGGTCGAATCTTGTATTTTATGTGATAGTCAGAGCGGCGCAATGCAGGATAGCATGTTGCATGCAAAAACTTGTATTCCTCGGTATATTCAGCCTTTATCCGTGCCTCGCGTTCGTCTTCCTTCAGTGATGTGTCGTTGGCAATGCTGAGTATCTGCAGCTTGTGCTCCATGTTGCTTCCGGCAATATATTTGCACAGCCCCTCCCAGTCTTCGGCGGTATGCGACACTGTGAATATCTCTTTGTCGAGTTTCACCATGCGCTGCACATATTCCGTCAGCGTTTTCGCACGTGCTTGCGCCAAATAGTTGTTGCTCTCGTATCTTCCTTCAGGTGATGCAAAGCCATGAATATTGATGCCCACCACGGTGATATTATTGTCAGCCTTCAGCGCCTCGATGGTTCTCACTATGCTGTCCAGCTGTTCGGGGTTTCTGCGATATTGTGGATTCAGCTCTGTGCGGTTCACGGGGAAATCGATGTATGCCGTTTTGCTCAGCTCCTGAATTTTCTCTGCCACCACCTCTGGACGCACATACATTGCCGTAGGTCGTCGATATTCAGCCAGCTCATAGTGCTTGTTGCCAATGTTGTCGCCACACCCGCAAAGGTCTTCGCTTATGCTCACCCTGTAGTCGCCCAACCTTTTGTCGTAGCTCACCGATTGCAGATATTCTATCTGCTGCGGCTTGCCGTTTTCTCTCCTCACCACATACGCCTCGTCGTTTTTCGCCTTTCGCTTGTTGCGTTGCTGCATGATGTGCTGTCGTTTGCCGTTTATCACCATCTTTGGCATCACCACCTCGCCATCGCTGGTAGCTATGGTTGGCGTGAACACAAACTGGTTGTTGGCACCCATCTTCAGTTTGTCCAGGTTCACAGTCATGGCAAGAGTCACCTTTTTGCCCATGCTCTTAACCCTCACATTCTCTATCGTTATGCTTTCGTTGGCTATATGCACACGCTTGCAGCCTTGCCCATAGCATGGAGCTGCGGCAAGGGTAAGTAGCGGCAATATGAATAGAATGTTGTGTTTCATATCTTTGCTCTTATATATATACTTAGGAAAAGATAGGGGGGAGTATTCTCCGTATTAGTCTACTGAAGTTTCGGATTTAATAAGGGCGGGCTGAATCCGAAACTTGAGTTAGTTTATCACATATATCAATGATATAGCGGCTTTGGTAGGGCCAAAATAGTTCTTGTGGCTACTCTCTAATTTCTTGCCACAAGTTCCGCATTTCATCTCGTCATATTTGATATAATCATATCCCACGCCCAGCGAAGCTTCAAGGTTCAAATGGCGAGATATTGGCCATTGGTAGCCACACGAAATGCCACCGCCTGCATACCAACCCTCGTAGCGATGGCTCTTCAGGTTAGGTAGCAAACCCAATGGCAAGTCTACACCTCCCAAGTTAAATTCGCCACCCATCACATGGGGGCCAACAAACCAACCATTGAAACTCTGGCAAAACCAATGTCTGTACTCAGCCATTGTACTCCAATGTCTGAGCTTAGAGTGGTCGCCACCAGATTGCTCCCATGGATTCAGTCCATAAAACAGTTGTGCGGTATGCTTGTTGTTCAACGATAATTCTACACCGATATTTGGCGTGGTGGTTGCCCAATAAAGCGCGTTAGTTTTTATAGCTACAGTTTGAGCATATAGTAGGGTATTCGTCAATGACAAGAATACACATAGTAATAGTTTCGTAATTCTCATAAGATATCTGTTTTATACAGCAGCTGTGTTCTGCTTTATATCAGTTCTACTTAAAGTTTGGGCTTTTCCCCGTTTTTTTGAGGGTGGGGTATTTAGCTCTTTCTCTAATTTCTTGAGTTCTTACTGAGTGTTTTTTGCGGTTCTTTGTTATTATGCCTTTGGGCATGTGTTCGAAATGTCATATATTTTGGTGCAAATATAACACTTTTTATTGGGGGGGTAATTTGCTTTATAAAATTTTTTCTTAATACCGCCATTTTATTCACCGCTCTATATAATAGAGACAAGTTGCACTCTGGAACATTCAAGTATGCTTGACGCGTTGGCAGAATTAGTAAACAAGTTGACAAGTTAACAAGTTGACGGGTTAACAGGTAAGTTTGCCAAACTTGAAGGCACGCCGGCGGCAAACATCAGGCCAGACGTGCAGAAACTTCATACGAGGCATATACTTTCATCGGTAAATTGTCTGCACTCTGCACTTTTTGTCTGCACTGCGCTGATTATCAGTGTGTTACGAAGTGTAGACAACCTTGCTTTCTGTCTGCACGCTGTCTACACTTATCTACACGCTGCCTACACTTATCTACACTCGTCTACACTTGTCTGCACTCGTCAGCACGTCCCCTCATTACACCTGTCAGCACCTAACTGCACGATGGTCATGCCACCTGCACAATTCGGCATAGGGGGAGCGATTTTTTGATTAGAGCGACCGAAAAAACTACTTCCCTTTATTGTTCTAACCGCCTTCTCACGGGCATTGCGTCATGCTGCTGTGACAGAAGTGCAGAGGAAGAATTAGTGTGCAGACGGCGTGCAGACAAGTGTAGACAGTGTAGATAAAAAACGAAGTTGTCTACACTCCGTAACACGCTGATAATCAACGCAGTGCAGGCAAATAGTGTAGAGTGCAGACAAATTGTGCACTTAAAAGAATAAGTAGGTATTCAAAATTATTGCAGTCCGGTAAAACGTAAACTTGCGAACGGATTCAAGCATCAAACGCTATCTCTAAACGCTATCTCTAAACGCTATCTCTAAACGCAAGCTCTAAACGCAAGCTCTAATGGGGGCGACGCGTCTCGCGTCGGGGATAGAGATAGAGGAGGAAAATACGAACTCTGCTAAATAATAGCTGCATATTTCTCCGACGCGAGACGCGTCGCTCTAAGTTTGCAGCAGTTAAGCGGCGCAGCCGCTAACCTGTAAACATTGTTAAATAAGACTTTGTAGTTAGAAGCTTTTTCTATTACTTTTGTCGTAGTAAAGTAAAGGAATAGCTGGTTGGGAGGAAAAATACACCGTCGCCAGTCCGTAGAGACTATTGGGGGCATTAAGACCCCTCCCAACCAAGCTGCAAAGACTAAATAGAATGCTCATAAAAATAGTTAGAGTGGCAGTCATCACAGCTTTCGCTACCTTTAAAAAACCATACAAAGATATGAAAAAGTTCATTATTGGAATCGATTTTTCCAAAGAAACAGTAGATGCTAGTATCGTACAGAAAGAACAACCAGAAACTCTCATTGCGTACAAGAAGTTTAGAAACAACCTGAAAGGAGTTGATGGACTGATTGCTTGGGCCAAGTCAAAGGTTGCACAAGACGGAGAAATCATCTTCTGTGGTGAAAACACTGGTACATATAGCACACTCTTCAGTGATGAATTGACAGATCGTGGCTTTATCATATGGATTGAGCATAGCATGAATATCGTACGTGGCATGGGTGATGTAAGAGGGAAAGACGACAAGACAGACTCTCTGCGTATTGCCTCTTACGCTGCACGTTTCTATGATAAGATGAAACCTTACGTACGTCCCAAGGACGAAACGCGTGTACTTAAGACACTCCTTGCTAAGCGAGATAGACTCAAATCCTTCTTAAAAGCGGAAATTACTAACACAAAGGAGAATCCTTTAATGCTGCAGGACTCCAACATAGCAAGTAGCATAAACGAGTTTTTCAAACGCCTAGAAGAATCCTTACGGAAAGAACTCAAGGAACTTGAGCGAATGATTCTCGATGTTGTCATGAGCTGCTCTGAATACGCAAAAAACTTCAATATCCTGACTTCCATGAAAGGTATCGGTTTGATTAATGCAGTCGCGCTCATAGTCTATACAGACAACTTCACCAAGTTCAACTTTAACCACCGCAAGATTGCTACATATTGGGGGGTTGTTCCCTTTAAGAACGAATCTGGTACTTCCGTCAGGAGAGGTACACATGTAAGCCCCAAATGCAACTCTTGGCTGAAAGCGCTTTTGACCGAAGCCACGCTTTGTGCAATTAGGTATAACTCACGCATAAAAGCTTATCATGATAGGCTTATGGCACGAGGGAAAGCGATCGGTATAGTACTTAACAATTGCAAGAACAAAATGCTCAAGATTCTTGTTGCAATGGTACGTGACTCCAAAATCTATTCAGATATGGACGTATCAAAGGATCCTCATACGACCACAACTACTAGCTCAATAGTTGTATGCTAACATCGGTATCCAACAGATCCTTTAACAAAAAAACTTGCCAAAAATTTGGTCAATAACATAGAATGCCCCCATTAGAGTTAGCGTTTGGAGTTAGCGTTTAGAGTTAGCGTTTAGAGGTAGCGCTTGGTAGTAGCTTTCGTTTAGAGGCAGCTTTTTTTGCAGCACGTTTCAGTCAACTTGCAATTCCACCCAAAATGATTTAGCAAAAAAGTCAATTGTGAACGCCTTGCCTGTAAGGGCAAAAGCATTCGATCGATATAAAATCAGGGCTGAATTCCTCGGTTGGAATTCAGCCCTTAAAGTTTTTTGAAAGATGTTCGGTAACTATGAACAAAGGTACACACATTACCGGACAGCAATAATTTTATTCAAGGTAAGTGTAGCCATACAGGCCAGAGCGGTAGTTGGAGATGAACTCCTTGCCCTCCTCGGTGGTTATCTTGCCCTCCTTGACGGCCTTGCTGACCCATGTTTCGAGACGGCGCACAAGGCGCTTGGGGTCGTATTGCACATACTCGAGCACATCGGCCACGGTTTCACCATCAATGGTCTTGTCGATGCTGTAACCATCTTCGTCGACGGTGACGTGCACGGCGTTGGTGTCGCCAAAGAGGTTGTGCATGTTGCCCAAAATCTCTTGGTAGGCTCCTACAAGGAACACGCCAATGTAGTAGTGCTCGCCCTCGCGGAAGGCATGCAACGGCAGGTAGGACGTTTGTTGGTTGTAGTTGACGTAGGCCGATATTTTGCCGTCAGAGTCGCAGGTGATGTCCTGTAGTGTGGCTGACACGGTGGGACGCTCGTTGAGGCGCTCAATGGGCATGATGGGGAACAGTTGGTCGATGCCCCACGAGTCGGGCAGTGACTGGAAGAGCGAAAAGTTGCAGAAGTATTTGTCGGCCATCATCTTGTCGAGTGTGCGCAGTTCGTCGGGCACATGCTTTTGGTGGTGGGCCAGTTCGCTGATTTCGCGTGTGATGCTCCAGTACAGACTTTCGATCTGTGCACGCGTTTTGAGGTCGATGATGCCGTGGCGGAAGAGGTCGAGCGCCTCGTCGCGAATGTCCTGCGCATCGTGCCAGTCCTCAAGCATGGAGCGGGGCGAGAGTTTGTCCCATATCTCGGTAAGGTCGTGTACAAGCTGGTGGTCCTGTTCGGTGGGGTGGAAATCCTCGCTCATGTGGGGCATGCTCACGCTCTCCATTACGTCGACAATGAGCACAGAGTGGTGTGCGGTGAGCGAGCGTCCGCCCTCGGTGATGAGGTTGGGGTGGGGTATGTTGTTTTTGTTGGCCGCATCGACAAATGTGTAGACGCAGTCGTTGACATACTCCTGAATGGAATAGTTAACCGAACTTTCGGAGTTGCTTGAGCGTGTGCCATCGTAGTCAACGCCAAGTCCGCCGCCACAGTCGACAAACTCGATGTTGAAGCCCATGGCGTGCAGCTGCACATAGAATTGGGCAGCCTCGCGCAGGGCTGTGGAGATGCGGCGAATTTTGGTTATTTGTGAGCCGATGTGGAAGTGTATGAGCTTGAGGCAGTCGTGCATGCCCATTTCGTCGAGCATGCGCAAGGCGTCGAGCAGTTCGGAAGAGTTAAGGCCGAACTTTGAGGCGTCGCCGCCGCTCTCTTGCCATTTGCCGGTGCCGCTGGCTGCTAACTTGATGCGTATGCCGAGGTTGGGGCGCACGCCAAGTTTTTCGGCTGTGCGGGCAATGGTGATGAGTTCGGGCAGCTTTTCAACTACCAGAAACACGCGTTTGCCCATTTTCTGACCGAGCAGGGCCAGTTCGATAAAGTTTTGGTCTTTGTGGCCGTTGCAGATGATAAGGCTGTCAGAGTCCATGTTGGTGGCGAGCACAGCGTGCAACTCGGGTTTGGAGCCGGCTTCAAGACCAAGGTTATATTTCTTGCCGTGGCTGATAATTTCTTCGACCACGGGGCGCATTTGGTTGACCTTGATGGGGTAGATTATAAAGTGTTCGGCTTTGTAGTCATACTCTTTGGCTGCCTGGTTGAAACAGTCAGAGGTCTTTTCGATACGGTTATCCAATATGTCGGGGAAACGCAGAAGTACGGGGGCTGTGATGTCGCGTGAGTTGAGTTCGTCAACTATCTCTTTGAGGTCGACGCGTACATCGTTTTTGCGTGGTGACACGTAGGCGTGGCCTTTTTCGTTGATACCGAAGTAGTTGACTCCCCAACCTTTGATGTTGTAGAGCTCCTCAGAATCTTCAATTCTCCATTTACGCATAGCGGGCAAGGTGATATTATATTAAGTAGGGATTTTAATATGTTGCGCAGGTGTTGTTTTTACACTGTGTCATGATAGGTGCACCTGCTTGTAGGTTTATTATTGTAGTGGGTTCGTGTGTCAGCGAGGGGCGTCAGCCAATGGCATTGGCAATGTCCTGTGTAACGAACTTGATTTTGTCGAAAGAGTCGAGCACGTTGACATCGACTATGTGGCGTGCCTTGCTGTAGAACGGTTCGCGTTGTGCCAACTGTTCTGTGACGAACTGTTGCAGTTGTTCGGGTGTTTTGTCCTTGAGCAGCGGACGCTCGCCCCGACTCATTGACAGGTGCTGCAAGATGGTTTCGGGCGAGGCTTTGAGGTAGAATACTTCGCCCACTTGGTTCATGTAGTCAATGTTGTCGAAGAAGCAGGGTGTACCCCCGCCGCACGAAAGCACGACATTTTCGAACTCTGCCACTTCGTGCAGCATGCGGCGCTCGAGGTCGCGGAAGTGTGCTTCGCCCTTTTCGGCAAATATTTGGCTCACCTTGGTGTGGTAGCGCTCCTCGATGTACCAGTCAAGGTCGTAGAAGGTGCGGTTCATCAGTTTGGCAAGGTCGCGTCCGATGGTGGTTTTCCCCACGCACATGTAGCCTACTAAAATGATGCTTTTGTTCATGACAGTTGCTTATTTTTTAGTGGCTCGTGAACGTGTGCGTGTGGCAGGCTTTTTACTTTCAGATGCAATGATTTGCTTGCACTCGTCGAGGGAGAGTTCGGCGGCGCGGTCGGCATCTTTTTTGGGTATTTTGTAGTTTTTGCCTTGGTAGCTGATGTAGGGGCCCCAACGGCCGGCGCGCACTTCGAGTTCGGGCTCTTCGGCAAATTGTTTGAGGTGGCTTTTAGCCTCCTTGTCGCGTTTGTCCTTTATAAGCTCGATGGCACGGTCGAGTGTGATGTCCATGGGGTCCTCGCCCTTTGGAATGGACACAAACAGTTTGCCAATTTGCACGTAGGGGCCGAAGCGTCCTACGTTGGCTTTGACAGTCTGCTCTTCAAACTCACCCAAGGTGCGTGGCAACTTGAACAGGTCGAGTGCCTCGTCGAGTGTGATGGTTTCGATGCTTTGGCCTTTGTTGAGGTTGGCAAAGCGTGGCTTCTCGTCGTCGCTTGGTGTGCCAATTTGCACTACGGGACCAAAACGTCCGATCTTTACGCTCACGGGTTTGCCCGTTTGCGGGTCGGTACCGAGTTCGCGTTCGCCCACACGGTGCTCAGTCTTTTCGTTGAGTGTGCGTTCAACCTGCGGGTCAAAATCCTTGTAGAAGTCACTGATCATTTGTGTCCAGTTCTCCTTGCCTTCTGCCACCTCGTCGAATTGTTTTTCAACGTTGGCGGTGAAGTTGTAGTCCATGATTTCGGGGAAGTATTCCATCAGGAAGTCATTGACTACGAGCCCTGTGTCGGTGGGCACCAGTTTGCCGCGGTTGCTGCCCACGTTTTCGGTGAGCGTTTGTTCGGTTATGTTGTTGCCGGCCAGTGTGAGTTGGCAGTAGTTGCGTGGTTGTCCCTCGTTGTCGCCCTTGACCACATATTCGCGGTTTTGAATGGTAGATATGGTGGGGGCGTAGGTTGACGGGCGGCCGATGCCTAACTCCTCGAGTTTGTGCACGAGCGAAGCCTCGGTGTAGCGCGGTGGTTGTTGTGTAAAGCGCTGTTGGGCTACAATCTCTTGGTTTTGCAGGTTCTGTCCCTCGCTCATGGGGGGCAGCAGACGTGACTCGTCGGCGGTATTGGCGTTGTCATCATCGCCTTGGCTCTCACGATAGACGCGCAGGAAACCGTCGAACTTTACAACTTCGCCGGTGGCCTGGAAGTAGTAGCCGTTGTGGTTGTCCGTGGCACTTGTAACGCTGATGTTGACCGTGGTGCGCTCAAGTTGCGCATTGGCCATTTGGCAAGCGATGGTACGTTTCCAAATCAGTTCGTACAGGCGTTGCTCGCGGCTGTCGCCGGTGATGGTCTGTCGTGCCATGTCGGTGGGGCGTATGGCTTCGTGTGCCTCCTGTGCCCCTTTGGCATGGGTGTGGTAGGTGCGGCGTTGGTGGTAGTTGGCCCCCATGATGTTGGTAATGACCGGTGCGCAACTGTTGAGGCAGAGGTCGGAGAGGTTCATAGAGTCGGTACGCATGTAGGTGATGAGTCCTGACTCGTAAAGGCTCTGTGCCACGCGCATGGTCACGGCAACGGGGAAACCGAGTTTGCGTGCGGCCTCTTGTTGCAGTGTGGACGTGGTAAATGGGGGTGCCGGTGTGCGCTGGGTAGGGCGCTTGCTGATGCTGTCGATGGTGTAGCTGGCCTGCTTGCATGACTCGAGGAAAGCCTCGGCCTGCTCCTTGCTGCTGAACCGTTTGTTGAGTTCGGCACGCAATGGGGTGGTGTGTCCTTTGTCGTCGGGAACATCAAAAAGTGCTGTGACGCGGTAGCTCTCTTCGGGCTTGAACTGTTGTATTTCGCGTTCACGCTCAACGATGAGTCGCACGGCCACACTTTGTACACGGCCTGCCGAGAGACTCGGGCGCACTTTGCGCCACAATACGGGTGACAGTTTGAAGCCCACCAGGCGGTCGAGCACACGGCGAGCTTGTTGTGCATCGACCAGATTGAGGTCGATGTGTCGCGGATGCTCGATGGCTGCGAGAATGGCCGGCTTTGTGATTTCGTGAAAGACGATGCGCTTGGTCTCTTTGGGGTCGAGGCCGAGCACTTCGGCCAGGTGCCATGATATGGCTTCCCCCTCGCGGTCCTCATCGGACGCGAGCCACACAGCCTCCGATTTTTTGGCTTGTGCACGCAAGTCGCTCACTACTTTCTTTTTGTCGGCGGGTATTTCGTATTGCGGTTCGAAGGTGTCGAGGTCAACGCCAAAATTTTTCTTTTTCAAGTCGCGGATATGTCCGTAACTTGACATGACTTTATAGTCTGATCCAAGAAACTTTTCGATGGTTTTGGCCTTGGCAGGAGACTCGACTATTACCAAATTCTTTTGCATAGTTTTCTGTTTTATGGTGCAAAAGTAGTGCAAGGTGAGCGAAGTGCAAAACAAAAAAGTCTTTTTTTGTTTTCAGTTCCGAACCGCCGCCTACTTTGGCGGTGAAAAGTAGTGCAAGGTGAGCGAAGTGCAAAACAAAAAAGTCTTTTTTTGTTTTCAGTTCCGAACCGCCGCCTACTTTGACGGTGAAAAGTAGTGCAAGGTGAGCGAAGTGCAAAACAAAAAAGTAAACCTACGAACAGACTCAAGCACCAAACGCTACCACTAAACGCTACCTCTAATGGGGGCGACGCGTCTCGCGTCGGGAAAATATGCTGCTATTATTTAGCAGAGTTCGTATGCCTTTCCTTTCTCTGTCCGACGCGAGACGCGTCGCCCCCATTAGTGCTTGCGTTTGTTGCTTGCGTTTGTTGCTTGCGTTTGTTGCTTGCGTTTGTTGCTTGCGTTTGTTGTTTGCATTTGTTGTTTGCGTTTGTAGTTTGGCTCCGTTCGCATGGCTCCGTTTTACCATACAATATATGAAACAAAACAAGGGCTGCACCAACTTGGCGCAGCCCTTGATAAGAGATATATGAACCGTTAAGTGTTCAAATAAGGATTACTGAATCTTAACAGTAGCACGACGGTTGTATGAGAACGGCTCGAGGTTCATTACACCACCCTTAGCTTCGGTGATGATGTTGTCGCGGTTAACGCCCATCTTAACGAGTTCGTTAGCAACAGTCTCGGCACGCTTCTGAGAGAGCTTCTGGTTGTATTCGGCAGAACCAGTCTTGCTATCAGCGTAACCAGTAACAACGATCTTAGAGTTGTTAGCCTTAGCATACTCGGCAACTTCCTTCACGTTAACGAGATCCTTGCGGCTGGCAACCTTAGCAGAGTTGATGTTGAAGAATACGCTTGAAGTAGTACCAACGAATTCCTTGCTGTTAACAACAGGCTGGTTCTTGGCGTTAGCAAGCATATCGCGCAGACGTGCATTTTCGTCCTGCTGCTCCTTGAGTGACTGGTTGAGAGCGTCCATCTGCTCTTTGTTCATAGCCATGAGGGCGTCAACATCAGGCACCTTGTCCCAAGTGCACTTGCCGAGGTTGTAAGTAACACCTACATCGAGACGGAGATCCTTGTCCCAGTGCTTCATCTTGTTCTTCTTGTAGCCTGCCCAGTTGTCGTTGGCAGCCTGGTCAAGAGAACCTTCAGTAGCACCTACGCTGAGGTCAGCAAAAATTTGAACGTGCTTGCTTACGCGGAAGTTGTTCAACAAACCAGCAGTGTAGTAGATGTCAGCATTCTTGCCGTTGTTCAGCTTAGTTGATACACCGATACCTACATAAGGAATGAAGTTCCAAACGCGCTTTTCGTTGTAACCGCAGAACATGTTAGAGAGGTTGAACATAACGTCCTCGTGAACGTTGAGTGCGGTATAGAGAGGGTGGCTCGTTTCAGAGTTAACCTGCTTACCCTTGATAGCGTCGAACTTAGTACGAAGACCGATGCCCGGAGTAAACCACTTACCTACAGCTACAGTGAATCCGATAGTACCACGCTTGTCGCTGAATGGGTTGTTGCTAACACCATGCTCCTGTGAAGTGTAGTAAGCTGTACCAGATACACCAGCGCTTACAAACCAGTTAGCCCAGAATGAGTTGGTGGCCACACTGTACTTCTTGGTAGGAACTTCAGTGTCTTGAGCCATAGCCGTTGTGGTCGATGCAAGACCTACAAAGGCGAGTGCAATCATTAATTTTTTCATAATTAGATGATTTGAAACTATTAATAATATTGTATTTGTTTTGTTGTCGTTATGTATTGCATGGCATTCGTAGGGGGCTACTTTTGCCTGCAACTTGTTGCAAAGTTAAGTATACTTGTGTGTTTGACGCAACTTTTTGCGTGAAAAATAGCTTTTATACCGTGATTTAGACTTATTTTGTAAGGTGTATTGTGCGTTTTGGTGGCTTATGATACCTAAAGGCGCGTCTAAAACATTTTTTCGGGATTGATAATAATCATTGTGGGCGCTCCGTCGGGTGTGATGGCCGGTGACTCGCAGCTGAAAAGTTGGCCAATGAGTTCGCTCATTTCGGTGGTGGTGAGGTATTGGCCCACAGGCATGGCCACCTTGCGGGCGAGGGCCAGCGCAATGATGTGTCCGATGGTGGCGGCGGCATCAGCTTGCCCGGCAATGGCATCGGTCAGGATAGAGGTGACGAGGGCGGTAGGCGACAGGCCTTCAGTGCCGACGGGGGTGCCTGATATTTCGTAGGTGTTGGGGGCAGTGGTGGTGATGTCAAATCCCACCTCCTTGAGCTGCGGCATAATTTGTTCAAGCACAATGCCCTCAGAGGGTGACGTGGTGAATGGTTCGGGAAAGAGCATTTGCTGTGAGGGCGCTTTGTGTGCCTGCTGTTGCTTGATGTATCGCTCGTACAAGATGCGCATGTGCGCTTTGTGCTGGTCGATAAGTGCCAGCCCCGAGCTGATGCCCGTCACAATGTAGCGGCCGTTATATTGCAACAGGTCGGCGGCACTTTTGGCTTGCCACTCGTTTTGGTCGGGCAACGGCAGATTGTTGTAGAGTGCGTTGTCTGACGGTTGTGGGAGGGCATCGGGCGTGGCAGACATGGTGTCACTTGCAGGGGACTCGTTGTTGTAATGACTCTCAATCTCAATGGTCGCATCACCTTGGTTGGCAGCTTGTGGTTGCTGGGCAGCCTGCCTTTGTGCGTTTTCGTAAATCTGCTGCCAGTCGAGTGGGGCAGGTGCGGGGTGGTGTGTGCGGTATGCTGCCGCAGAAGAGTTGTCGCTGCCATGTGGCGCAAAGTCATTGCTGCTGGCTTCGGCCTGGCTGCCTGTGTCGAAGGGGTTGAATGCCGTGTTGACATGAATGGTTGGCGGCGTAATGGGGGCAGACGACGCATTGAACTCGTTGTTGAACGTTGGTATGTCGGGACGCCCCTCGGTGTTGAAATCGATGGCTGGCACGGCGCCATATTTGCCCAACGACTCGCGGACAGCTGCCAGCAGAATTTGGAATATGGCGCTGTCGTCCTCAAACTTTATTTCAGTTTTTGTAGGGTGAATGTTGACATCAATGCGTGCGGGGTCAACCTCAAAGTTGATAAAGAACGGCACTTGTTGCCCGTCGGGAATTAGACGTTCGTAGGCTGTGAGTATGGCCTTGGCAAAATAAGGGTGGCGCATGAAACGTCCGTTGACGAAGAGATATTGGTGTGCATTCTTGCGTCGTGCTGCAGCGGGCATGCCCACAAAACCGCTGATGTGTGCCAGTGTGGTGTCAACCTCAACCGGCACGAGGTGTTTGTCGATGCGGCGGCCGAATATGCCCACGATGCGTTGGCGGAAGTTGCCACCGGGCAAATCGAGCATGACACTGCCGCCAGAGTGGAGCGTGAAGGCAATGTCGGGGTGGGCGAGTGCTATGCGTTCAAACTCGCTTGTGATGTTGGCCAACTCTGTTTGGTTGGACTTTAAGAACTTGCGGCGCGCCGGTATGTTGAAAAACAAATTGCGCACAGCAAAGTTGGCTCCGGCCGGACAGGCCACAGGCTCTTGGCAAGTGACCTTTGACCCCTCGATGCAGATGCTCGTGCCAAGGTCTTTACCCTGCTGCTTGGTGCGCAGCTCAACTTGGGCCACAGCGGCTATTGAGGCAAGCGCTTCGCCGCGAAAGCCCATGGTGCGCAGTGCAAACAGGTCGGTGGCCTGCTGAATTTTAGATGTGGCATGACGTTCAAATGACAAGCGTGCATCGGTGTCGCTCATGCCACAGCCGTTGTCAACCACCTGCACGAGTGTCTTGCCGGCATCTTCAACCACCACTTGTATGTGAGTGGCGCCGGCGTCGAGAGCGTTCTCAACCAACTCCTTTATGACAGATGCAGGACGCTGTATCACCTCGCCTGCAGCAATTTGGTTGGCCACAGAGTCGGGCAGCAGATGTATGATATCACTCATATAAATATATATAAGTAGGCGAAATTAGTAAACAGGCTGACGGGTAAGCAAGTAAGTTAGTCAAGTTTTTATACTCCTTATATATTCTGTCATTTAATACTATAAATACTCCAGAATATATTTACCTGTTAACTTGTCAACTTGTCACCCTGTTAACTCGTTTACTTATTCCGCCAACGTGGTTGTTATAATTTTTGAAGAGGAGCCTCGCGCCTTATGCTTGGCTTCAGAGTTGTGCCCTCTTTTTTGCCACGCCAGTTGAACACGTCGTCAGGCGACAGAGGGCGTATGTAGTCAAACCACGCAAAGCCCGGGAGCTTTGTGCGGTCGGCAGGTGCCAGTCCGATGGGGTAAAAGTAGCCGTGCGAGGCTGGCGCCCATATTTTGTACAGCTTGCGGTTGCGCATAAACATGCGAGCCTGTGCGGTTTCGACATAGTTTTGGTAAAGGATTGTGCTATCCTTTTCGAGCGGGTAGTTCACCACCATTACGTTGCCTATGGCGCGGTTTTCCTTCACCTCGCCCTGCGTGTCGAAGTAGGTGCGCATTTGTTGTGATGCCACCTGGTTAAAGTGTGTAGAGTCCACCCGTTCGATGGTAAGTGCCTGGCGGTCAACGTAAATAGAGTCGAGCGTGGAATCATTCATATAGGCATTGATTTCCTCGCCCACTATTTGCTTGTTGTCACTCCACACAATGGGGTCGCGGTAGAGCGTCACCTTTTTGGTACGCGATGAGAACACCAGCGAGTCAGCCACCATTTGCATGTCGGTGCGGAAAGCGCGAGCGTGGAAATAGCCGTGCAGCACACGGTATACAGAGTCCGTTTTAAGGTTGTACGAAAACATGCGCAAAGTGTCGGCATGCACATAGAGCGTATCCTTACCCTGTGAATAATCGCGTGCCAAAGCCCGTTTGGTGGCCATGGCCTCGCCAGTCAGTTCGTTGTAGCGGGCGTAACCGCCGGTGAGAATGTTCTTGTTTTTGGTGTCCTCGCACGACACGTTGCCGAGCCCCTCCATCACGCCCGTTTTCTTGTCGTAGTAAACCGTGTCACCCTGCATGATGCGGTCCTTGCCAAATGCTTTAGTCCCCTTGTACAGACGCACTTTTTCAGAAACCGTGTTATAAAAGCCATGCTCGGTGTAGATGCGGTCCTGTCCGGAATAGATGTTAGACTTGCCTACAATTTCAGCCCATTTAGTGATGGTGTTGTAATGCAGTGTGTCGGTTATCAGTTTGAATTTAGGGTTCTTCAGCTCCACATTGTAATTAAACGTGGCCTTGCGTGTATCAGTGTGATATTCACCCCAGTCAGATGTCAGGTGGTTGTTGCCGTCAATCAGTTCGCCGCCTTCAAAGTAATATCCCACATTATACATGCGGTCGTAGTTGAGGCTGTCCGTGCGCATTATTTGGTTGCGGTGCGTCATGACCACGTTTTTGCGCATCTCGGCCATTTGGGTGCTGCCGTCGTAGTGCAGTTTGTCACCTTTAAGTGTGAGAGTGTCGCCCTGCACGATGCGTACCCGTCCGAAAGCGTCAAACGTTTGTGAGTCATCATTCAGCACAGCGCTGTCGCAGTGCATCACCATGCCCGCGTGTGCCAGTATCACGTTGCCGCTGAGTCGTTGCGCCTTGTTCATTTCGTATTCAGAGAAGCGCAAATTATCGGCATGTCGCAGCACAATGCGTTCATTGTTATGAGTTTGTTTCTTTCGGTGTTGGTTGACATTGGGCAATGCGTATGCTGCACAGCCTGCCAATACTAATATATATAGGAGTATTTTTCTCACAATCATTTCTTTTGGGTGCAAAGTTAGTGCAAGGCGAGCGAAATGCAAAATGAAAGTCCCGAGACTTTCAATTTTGTATTTCCGAGCCGCTGCCTAACTTGCGCGAAGCGAAAGTGCAAGGCGAGCGAAATGCAAAATGAAAGTCCCGCGACTTTCAATTTTGCATTTCCGAGCCGCCGCCTAACTTGCGCGAAAGCGAAAAGAAAGGCGCGAAAGTTGTAACAATGGTGAAAAAGTCATACATTTGCGTTATGATAGTATAGAGAAGTTTAATGGCGCACCCGACAAACCCTGTGGAGTAGGCCGTGCAGATGCTAACCCAAAACTGTTGCTAAACGATACATGAAGAATGGTATGTCTATGACTCCTTTTACTTGTGCACGAAAGCATTTGATCTTTGAGTTCAACGATTCAGCTGAAGCGTTAGTCTTACGTCCGTCAAAGTAGTTCAGGATTTCATCCTCATAGAATCTGATGGTATCGCGTACGGACTTGATTTCACGCAGAGTGCAGGAAGCCACTTTCTCATACCACCCCTTGAAATTCTGTTTGGCAGTCTCCTTTGTGAGTTTCTTGTTTCTGAATATGGCTCTAAGGGAGTTGATCAGATTGTATGCTTCTTCAAGTTTTGGGTAGAGTGCGAAAAGTATCTTCGCACGCTTTTTCTGCGTTGCGCTCCACTTCTCTCGGCTCATGGACAATTGCTTGCGACATCGTGTCTGTGCCTCTACAAGAGTCTCGCCATTTTCAAGCCTTTTGGGTTCAAAGCGAGTGTTCAGCCTCATAGGCTTTCTTCCGCGCTTGCTCTTCTTCCAGTTCTTCCCATGCCTTTTCCTCATTCGCTCGCGGTAAGCCTTTCTCTGCGCTGCCAGATTTTCGAGGTATTTGCGAAACTCTGCCTTCTGTCTGTTCGCCTCCTTTACGGCTTTTCGTTTCAGGCGCAGGCGTATCTCTTCGCAGCCCTCTCCACCGCGTTTTACGACATGGAAGCAGTCACGTATGACTGTGGCTTTAGGGAATGCCTCTCGGGCTATGACACGCATGCAATCTGAGAGATCCATCGTGATATTCTCAACCATTTCACGCTTATCTGCAGGTAGTTGCATGAGAACCTTCAGTACGTCAGCAGGATTCGTTCCCTTGACTACTGCTATGATTGCACCCTTGCGACCATGGGCATCCTTGTTGTGAACGATAGTGTACAGTTCGCCCTGGAGGGAGGTCTCGTCTATGCCTTGCTCCTTACCTACGTTTTGCGGAATAAGAATCCACTTGGATGCGTGATCCTTCTGCTCCCACGTCTCGAAGTTACTCAGGGCGTCCTTGTATCTTTTGGCAAACGTGGAGCTGTTAATCATGTACGTATAACCAATCTGACGAGCGGTTATCGTCTCAGAGTCCATTCGCCCTCTTTAAAAAAAGCGCGAAGTCCTTCGCGTATCGAGTGCCCTTATGCTTCAGTTCAAACTCCTTGTCAAGGTCAACACTTCTTGTTGTGCCATCCGGCATTGTCCAACGCCTTCTTCGTATGTGAAGTACCGCCTTCTTGTCTCGGGCTGGATAGTCAAGTAAACATGATTCTTCCCCAAAACCATTGCTCACGGAATCCTTCATGTCTGGTGTGCGATTGTCGCGCTCATCCAGATAGATGTGAAGCTCTGTTGTGTAAAGAACATCCTTGTCCAGAGTACGCTGTGTTGCAAAGTCTGTCACCTCGAAATATTTAAGAACTCCTTCGGGGAGGAAATATGAGGCGAGGCCCTCATACATATTTTTATTGCCATTCTGATTCATAGTGCAAAGGTACTACTTTTGGGCAATCATGTATCGTTTGGCAACTCAGTTTTTGGGTTAGCATCTGCACAGCCCTCCACAGGGTTTGTCGGGTGCGCCANNNTGGCGCACCCGACAAACCCTGTGGAGTAGGCCGTGCAGATGCTAACCCAAAACTGTTGCTAAACGATACATGAAGAATGGTATGTCTATGACTCCTTTTACTTGTGCACGAAAGCATTTGATCTTTGAGTTCAACGATTCAGCTGAAGCGTTAGTCTTACGTCCGTCAAAGTAGTTCAGGATTTCATCCTCATAGAATCTGATGGTATCGCGTACGGACTTGATTTCACGCAGAGTGCAGGAAGCCACTTTCTCATACCACCCCTTGAAATTCTGTTTGGCAGTCTCCTTTGTGAGTTTCTTGTTTCTGAATATGGCTCTAAGGGAGTTGATCAGATTGTATGCTTCTTCAAGTTTTGGGTAGAGTGCGAAAAGTATCTTCGCACGCTTTTTCTGCGTTGCGCTCCACTTCTCTCGGCTCATGGACAATTGCTTGCGACATCGTGTCTGTGCCTCTACAAGAGTCTCGCCATTTTCAAGCCTTTTGGGTTCAAAGCGAGTGTTCAGCCTCATAGGCTTTCTTCCGCGCTTGCTCTTCTTCCAGTTCTTCCCATGCCTTTTCCTCATTCGCTCGCGGTAAGCCTTTCTCTGCGCTGCCAGATTTTCGAGGTATTTGCGAAACTCTGCCTTCTGTCTGTTCGCCTCCTTTACGGCTTTTCGTTTCAGGCGCAGGCGTATCTCTTCGCAGCCCTCTCCACCGCGTTTTACGACATGGAAGCAGTCACGTATGACTGTGGCTTTAGGGAATGCCTCTCGGGCTATGACACGCATGCAATCTGAGAGATCCATCGTGATATTCTCAACCATTTCACGCTTATCTGCAGGTAGTTGCATGAGAACCTTCAGTACGTCAGCAGGATTCGTTCCCTTGACTACTGCTATGATTGCACCCTTGCGACCATGGGCATCCTTGTTGTGAACGATAGTGTACAGTTCGCCCTGGAGGGAGGTCTCGTCTATGCCTTGCTCCTTACCTACGTTTTGCGGAATAAGAATCCACTTGGATGCGTGATCCTTCTGCTCCCACGTCTCGAAGTTACTCAGGGCGTCCTTGTATCTTTTGGCAAACGTGGAGCTGTTAATCATGTACGTATAACCAATCTGACGAGCGGTTATCGTCTCAGAGTCCATTCGCCCTCTTTAAAAAAAGCGCGAAGTCCTTCGCGTATCGAGTGCCCTTATGCTTCAGTTCAAACTCCTTGTCAAGGTCAACACTTCTTGTTGTGCCATCCGGCATTGTCCAACGCCTTCTTCGTATGTGAAGTACCGCCTTCTTGTCTCGGGCTGGATAGTCAAGTAAACATGATTCTTCCCCAAAACCATTGCTCACGGAATCCTTCATGTCTGGTGTGCGATTGTCGCGCTCATCCAGATAGATGTGAAGCTCTGTTGTGTAAAGAACATCCTTGTCCAGAGTACGCTGTGTTGCAAAGTCTGTCACCTCGAAATATTTAAGAACTCCTTCGGGGAGGAAATATGAGGCGAGGCCCTCATACATATTTTTATTGCCATTCTGATTCATAGTGCAAAGGTACTACTTTTGGGCAATCATGTATCGTTTGGCAACTCAGTTTTTGGGTTAGCATCTGCACAGCCCTCCACAGGGTTTGTCGGGTGCGCCAGTTTAATCCAAACCCCAAAGAACCATGAATATGAGAAAACACACACTTCTGTTATTCCTGCTATTGATGGCAATGCCAGTGTTGGCAGAGAACCGTTCGTTTCGGCAAGCTCGCGAGATAGCCGAAAGACATGCTGCAAAGAATGGGGCGCATATAGGGCAGCAATCGGTAAAGCGTGCCAAGGTGCTGAACAAGCAACAATCAACCACCAGTAGCCGAGGATATTACGTATTTCCACATGATGGTAATTGTGGTTATACCATCGTGTCGGGCGATGACCGAATGCCCGAAATAATGGGTTATTCAACCACAGACACGTATAGTGAAGAAAACATGCCAGATGGCATGAAGCACTTAATGCAGGCCTATGAAACCATGGCGACAGCATTGGCCAACGGCGATGCCAAAGCTGAGAGATGTTTGGCCGAGAAAGAAGCACTCGCGGCCGACTCCACATACCGGCAGCCCCGTGTGTAGCCATTGCTTGCCGATATAGCTTGGGGGCAAACAGAACCTTACAATACCTGTGTCCGATGTATGATGGTCAACGGCGTACGGTAACAGGTTGCGTGGCCACAGCCATGGCGCAGCTGATGATGTATTACAAATACCCCCAAACGCTCAAGAGCGACATACCTGCTTATCAAACCAGCTCTTATCAGTTGGACATGCCGTCGGTGTCTGCAGGTGATCGTTATGATTGGGACAATATGCTGCCGCAATATTCGGGCAGCGCGTATACGGCAGCGCAAGCCAATGCCGTGGCCAAACTCATGTACCATTGCGGACTTTCGGCAAAGGCCGATTACGGGCCGTCGACAGGCACAAATTGTACGCCTGACGTGTTGGTGAAATATTGGGGGTATGACCCTGATGTGATAAAGCAGCTAAATAGAGAAGGCTTCAGTCTGCGAGAGTGGACCGCCATACTCGATGCAGAGCTGCGGGCGTCGCGTCCAGTGTACTACAGCGGTGTGTCGTTCACATCAGGAGGCCATGCCTTTCTGTGCGACGGCGCCGATGGCGACGGGCTGTACCATATAAACTGGGGCTGGAGCGGCTGGAGCAACGGCTATTTTGACATAACCATACTAAACAGTGACTATAGTGGCACCGAATCGGCTACTGCCCCAGCAGACGGTTTTAATTATTCTTGCAGCATGATAGTGGGCATCATGCCCGATAATGGTGTGACAGATGCGCCATTGATAGTAACTCCGCTGCTAGCAGCTATTGAAGGTGAAGGGGTTGGTTGTGAATTACTCACCACCGAACGCGCTGATACAAGCGGGTCGTTCAGATTAAGCATTGCTGCAGCGTTTGGAAATGAAGAGAAAACGGCATTCGACGGCTATGCCGGTGTGGGTTTGAAAGATGAGAGTGGCATGTATTTGCCTTTGAGTACAAGCAAAATCTACCTTGATGGTATGGAGGAAGATGGCACATGTTATATCGAGCCGTTAACATTTGAGATAGACTATTCTTTCCCCAAAGGACGTACCCGCATATACCAGATATATTCAACAGACGGCAATACGTGGCAACAATGTGGCAATTATGGCAAATTGTGCTACAAATTATATGGCAAATTGTTCTACGAATTTGACGCCACAGATACCACGTTGCGTATGGCTGAAGATACCTTGTCGGCAAGTTTGGCAAGTGTAGATGAGTTTGTAGAGGGCTATGATGCCAGTTTCAATCTGACAACCAGCACAACGGCATGCAGCGAGCAAAATGTTATGCTGTATGTGTATGGCAGTCAAACCCCCGACAAACCATCAGAGTACGCACAAAGCCTCTATGTAAACATTCCAGCCAAAGGCCATGTGGCCCGGCGCTTCGCGTTGCGTCCCCCTTCGGCCGGTGACTTGTACGTGTGGGTGTGTGATGAAAATGGTCACGAACTTGTGTCAGCTCAAAAGTTTGAGGTGGCAGAAAGCCAAGCACCAATACTGACTTTGGCCAGTAAACATGTAAACACCACAGCAGGCGATCTTGAAACAGAAAACGCCTATTTATGGGGCAATCGTACGGCTGTGCCAAAAGTGAATGCCGATAAGGCTGTTTTGACTTATAATGTACGCAATGATGGTGGCATGTGTTATGCGTATGCCGAATTGTTGTCTATTGCTTTTAACAAATCAACTCCAGATGGCGTATATTCGAGCCAGGTTAAGCGTGTAAAGCTTTCATGCAACGGAGCGGTTACCACCTTGACTTTCACTCTGCCTTTAGCTGATTATGAAGATATGAGGTCGCTGAGATGTTACTTGACTCTGTATAATTCTTCTGAAAGTGCGGAAATAATGGATTTAGACGTGTCAGAGATACCAGAAGTGAAATACTACATGGTCGATAGTCCAAACCGATATTGGATACAGATAGGTCCAGCTCTTATTTTTTACATTGCTGGGGCCCCCGTTGGTGTACACCACATTCATACAAGTGGCAACAGCCTCACCTTGCAAGGTGGGCATGGCTGCATGATGCTGATGTCGGAAATGCCCCGAAAGGTAGGCATCTACAATTTGCAGGGCCAGTGTGTAAAACACGTTGCAGTTGAGGCAGGTCAGCAGCAAAATATAAGCTTGCCTTCAGGCATTTATGTGGTCGAAGGTAAAAAGGTAATAGTGTATTGATCTAAGTTCGAGCAAAAAAATGATGTGCAAACGTGTGCGTGGTAAATAAAAACGCACACGTTTGCTCCGTTTATGCACGAAAAGTTGTAAATTTGCAGCACAAACATATAACTATCTCATTAAAATGAAGATAAAGGACGTCGCTGTGACCCTTGAACGGTTCGCGCCCCTGCCGCTGCAAGAGAGCTATGATAATGCTGGCTTGCAGATTGGATTAACAGAGGCCGAAGATGTGTCAGGGGTCTTATTGTGTCTTGACGTGACAGAGGAAGTGATATGCGAAGCCGAGCGTCAAGGGTGCAACCTTATCGTGTCGCATCACCCGCTCATATTTCGCCCGTTGCGCCACATCACGGGGCAGACACAGGTGGAGCGTTGCGTGGCCATGGCCCTGCAAAAGGGAATAGCCATATATTCAGCACACACCAATCTTGACAACGCACCGGGTGGAGTCAACTTTATGATAGCCGAAAAGCTTGGGCTCGACAACGTGCGCTTTCTGCAACCTGCAGCAAATGGTGCCGGTGGCAGTGGGGTGATAGGCAACCTGCCGAGTGCAGTGTCCCCCGCCGAGTTTGTCAAAACATTGGCCTCAACCTTCAACGTCGAAGGCGTGATGCACAACACCCCCACCATGAGCCAGGTCCACACCGTGGCGTTGTGTGGCGGGGCGGGCGACTTCTTGCTCGACGAAGCGGTCAAGCAAGGGGCAGATGCCTTTTTGACGGGTGAAATGAGCTACCACCGTTATTTTGGCCATGAGCACGAATTGCTCATCGCAGTGCTCGGGCACTACCAGAGCGAGCAATACACCATAGAGTTGTTGCACCGCATACTGCACGAGGCACACCCCACGCTGCGTGTGCTCGAAACAACCATAAATACCAATCCGATAACAATAAACTAAAACATACAATAAAGACTATGGCAAAGAAAGACGTTGCGGACATGTCCGTTGAACAGAAGTTGAAGAACCTTTACCAGTTGCAAACCACCCTGTCGGAGGTTGACCGCATCAAAACGCTTCGCGGTGAACTCCCCCTTGAAGTGCAGGACCTTGAGGACGAAATTGAAGGTTTGACACACCGCATTGGCAAGTATAACGAGGATATCGAAGGCTTGCAAACTGACATTGCAGTCAAAAAAAATAAGATAAAAGAGGCACAGGAAGCCATCGACCGTTATAAGAACCAACTTAACGATGTGAAGAACAACCGTGAGTATGATATGCTCTCAAAGGAAATAGAATTCCAGGGTCTTGAGGTTGAACTTCAGAACAAGAAGATTGGCGAAGCTCAGCGTGCCATCGACAGCCGCAAGGCCGACGTTGAAAATGCCAAGCATCAACTTGAGGAGCGTCGTGCCGACCTTGACATGAAAAAGTCTGAACTCGACGACATTACAGCCGAGACTAAGGCCGAGGAAGAGAAGCTCCGCGAAAAGGCCAAGAACCTTGAACAGACCATCGAGCCCCGTTTGCTCGCAGCCTTCAAGCGCATTCGCAAAAATTCGCGCAATGGTTTGGGCATCGTTTATGTACAGCGTGATGCCTGTGGTGGTTGCTTCAACAAAATCCCGCCCCAGCGTCAGCTCGACATTCGTATGCGCAAAAAAATCATCGTATGCGAATACTGCGGCCGTATCATGATCGACCCCGAATTGGCTGGTGTAAAGATTGTAAAACCCGCAGACGAAAAGCCCAAGCGCCGTTCGCGCCGCACTGCTACAAAGTAAGTAGTGCCAAGGGGGGGCAAAGCAGTGCTACCCCTCGTCATAAAAATAAATAACCATTAAGCCGTTGGCGCTAAATTGGCCCAACGCGTAATAACAGGCAGTAACTCAAGGCGATGGGGCACAGGTGATGTACAACACTTGTACTCCGTCGCCTTGAATGCTTTTTAGTAATTCACTACATGAAAATACAGTCAGCCGATTTCTTGGTGAGCAACAGCCGCGCCGACCAATGTCCGCAGTCCGATTTTCCAGAGTATGCCTTCATTGGCCGAAGCAACGTGGGCAAAAGCAGTTTGATAAATATGCTCACCGGTCGCAAAGCATTGGCCATGACATCGTCAACGCCAGGCAAGACCATGCTCATCAACCACTTTGTTATAAACAATGAGTGGTACCTTGTCGACCTTCCAGGTTATGGCTATGCCAAACGTGGACGTTACGAGGTTGAAAAACTCAAAAAGCTAATCAACTATTATGTACTTCAGCGCCAGCAGCTCACCTGCTTGTTTGTGCTGATAGACTCGCGTCTTGAACCACAAAAAATAGACCTTGAATTTATACGTTTCCTTGGCGAAAACGGCGTGCCGTTCGGCATCATCTTTACCAAGGCCGACAAGCCGAAGCGTGGCGAGCTCAAAAAGAATGTGGAAAGATTTTTACAAACCCTGCACGAGGAGTGGGAAGAACTGCCTCCCTATTTCATAACCAGCAGCGACACCGGGCAGGGGCGCGACGAATTTCTTGATTACATAGAGCAAATCAATCAAAGTTTGAAGTGAAGTTGTATCTCTTCTCGTCAATCAAAGCACAAAAGTTCAGGGTGGCACTCATCGTGTCAGCCCTGTTCATTTCGGCCGCATCGCTCATTTATTCGCACTATCTCACGCGTGCCCTTTATGTGGAGGAGGTGGGCAAAATGGACGTGTGGGCACAAGCCATGCGCTCACTTGCCACGGCCGATGAACACACCGACCTCAACCTCGTGCTCAAGGTCATTAACAGCAACCACACCATACCCGTGGTAGTGACCGATGCGCATGGCACCATACTCACCCAGCGCAATCTGCACCCCGAGCCTTCGGGACCCGACTCCCTGCAGCAACTCCAACATGCTGCAGCCCGAATGCGGCAGCAAGGTGAGGTGTTGCGCATGGACCTTGCCGCCACCGACAACGCACCGCACGAGTATATATACATAGCCTATCAAGAATCCGTACTTTTGCGCCAACTCACCATCTACCCGTATGTGCAGTTAGTGGTAGTAGCCATCTTCTTCGGTGTGGCGGTTGCAGCCTTGTTGGCAGCCAAGCGTGCAGAGCAAAACCGTGTGTGGGTAGGGCTGTCGCGCGAAACGGCGCACCAGCTTGGCACCCCCATATCTTCGCTCATGGCGTGGAGTGAAGTGCTGCGCGAGAGCTATCCTGATGATGAACTGCTGCCCGAAATGGACAAGGACATACGCCGGTTGCAACTTATAGCCGAACGATTCTCAAAAATAGGTTCGGCCCCCGAACTGCAGCGTCAGGACGTGCGCCCCATTGTGCAACAAGTGGCAGCCTATTACGACCGTCGCAGTTCGGCGCGTGTGCATGTACATGTCGACCTGCCTGCGGTCAAGGTTGAGGCAGCGGTCAATGCTCCCTTGTTTGAGTGGGTTATCGAAAATCTGTGCAAAAATGCCATTGACGCCATGCAGAGCGGTGGTGAACTGACCCTTGCGCTGCGTCGCAATGTGGTGATGCACCACGGCCACCCCTATATGCAAATATTGGTGTCCGACACAGGCAAGGGCATTCCGCACAAACGTTTCAAAACCGTGTTCACCCCCGGCTTCACTACCAAGCGGCGAGGGTGGGGGCTTGGCCTCTCATTGGCCAAACGCATCGTCGAAGTGTACCACCACGGACGTATTTATGTGTACGACAGCCAGGTGGGCAAGGGCACAACCTTTGCCATTGAATTGCGAGAAGATGTGGGGTAGGGAGCGAAAGGAGGGGCGTTCAAAATAGGCATCAAAAACGAGACCATTTTTTGGGGGGGATTGTAAATTACAACGCGTTTCAAGCAATTTACAATCCCCCCCAAATGCTCTTGCTAAAGAATCTATTTTGAACTATTGTTGTCCGGTGGAACCATTCTGATATTATAGCACACGGATCGCACCGATTGCACGGATTCTTTCGCTCATGCAACGTGCTTTAGCACCACGGAGATGACGGATTTTACGGATTTTGTGAGCATTGCATGCTCACTTCGCTATTGGCCCGTAACGTGCCCGTAGCGAAATACGTTAGCACAGATTATGTAGTAAGGTATTGGGTCGCAGCAACGAGCTAATGGCGAAGTGAGCATGCAATGCTCACAAAATCCGTAAAATCCGTCATCTCCGTGGTATTAAAGCGCGTTGCACGAGCGAAAAATCCGTGCGATCAGTGTGATCCGTGAGATATAATATCAGAAAGGTTTTACCGGGCAGTAATAATCGTTAATAAACAGAAATTGTGTTATAAAACATACGTTTGCTACTTTGAGTTGTCAGAATAAAGGTGTAATTTGCGCCCGAAACGTCGGAGAAACGCTCCGAATGTGTGTTCAAACAACAGAAAAGTCCATGTTGCAGCATACATAATTACGTGTTATGCGCAGATTGTGGCAAGGGCTTTTTCTTAAATCCCGCAAAAACACCATGAAAGTCTACAATTCGCACGAGATCAAAAACATTGCCCTCCTTGGTAACGATGGCTCAGGCAAGACCACGCTCACTGAAGCCTTGCTTTTTGAATGTGGTCAAATAAAACGTCGTGGACGCATTACGGCTAAAAATACGGTGTCGGACTATTTTCCCGTTGAGCAGGACTATGGTTATTCCGTTTTCTCTACAGTGTTCCACACCGAGTGGAAAGGCAAAAAACTCAACATTATCGACTGTCCGGGTTCGGACGACTTTGTAGGTGCAGCACTTACTGCCTTAAATGTAACCGATACAGCATTGCTGCTCATCAATGGCCAGTTTGGGCCAGAGGTGGGTACGCAAAACCACTTCCGTTACACCGAAAAACTGCACAAGCCCGTCATATTCTTGGTTAACCAGCTTGACTCTGACAGCTGTGACTACGATACCGTAGTTGACGACCTTCAGAGCATTTATGGCCAAAAGGTAGTGCCCGTGCAATATCCAGTCAAGACAGGGCCTGACTTCAACGCCTTGATTGATGTGATATTGATGAAAAAACTCACTTGGGGCCCCGATGGCGGCGAACCACAGCTTGAGGACATACCGGCCGAAGAGAAAGACAAGGCAGAGGCCATGCACAAAGCCTTGGTTGAGGCCGCAGCCGAAAATGATGAGGGACTGATGGAGAAGTTCTTCGAGACAGAACATCTCACCGAGGACGAAATGCGCGAAGGCATACGCAAGGGCATGGTTACGCGCAGCATCTTCCCCGTATTCTGCGTTTGTGCGTCGAAAAATATGGGCGTAGGCCGACTCATGGAATTCCTTGGCAATGTAGTGCCTTTTGTAGACGAAATGCCCGCAGTGCATAATACACGTGGCGAGGAGGTGAAACCCGACCCCGCCGGTCCCACTTCTATCTATTTCTTCAAGACAGGTGTCGAACCCCATATTGGCGAGGTGCAGTACTTCAAGGTGATGAGCGGCACCGTGCACGAGGGCGACGACCTGGCCAATGCCGACCGCGGCTCGAAGGAGCGCATGGCACAGATATTTGTGTGCTCGGGCGCCTCGCGCGAAAAGGTTGAGCAACTCCAGGCTGGCGACATCGGTTGCACGGTCAAGCTCAAAGATGTGCGTACCGGCAACACACTCAATGGCAGGGACTGCGAGAACCGTTTCAACTTCATTAAATACCCCAATCCAAAATACACCCGTGCCATTAAGGCCGCCAACGAGGCCGACACAGAAAAGATGATGGCTGCCCTCAACCGCATGCGGCAGGAGGACCCCACTTGGGAGGTGGAGCAAAGCAAAGAGTTGCGCCAGATATTGGTGCATGGCCAAGGCGAATTCCACTTGCGCACACTGAAATGGCGTTTGGAGAACCTTGACAAAATTCCCGTAGAGTTTTATGAGCCGCGCATACCCTACCGCGAAACCATCACCAAGGCCGCACGTGCCGACTATCGACACAAAAAGCAGAGTGGCGGTGCTGGTCAGTTTGGCGAGGTACACCTCGTGGTAGAACCTTATAGCGACGGCATGCCCGACCCCACAGTCTACAAGTTTGGCGGTCAGGAAATTCGTGTCACCATCAAGGGCAAGGAAGAGATACCCTTGGAGTGGGGTGGTAAACTCGTGTTCATCAATTCAGTAGTAGGTGGTGCCATCGATGCACGCTTTATGCCGGCCATACTGAAGGGCATCATGAGCCGTATGGAGCAAGGACCGCTTACAGGCAGCTATGCCCGCGATGTACGTGTGGTAGTGTATGATGGCAAGATGCACCCGGTTGACTCTAACGAACTCTCATTCATGCTTGCAGGCCGCAATGCCTTTAGCCTGGCATTCAAGGAGGCCGGGCCAAAGATTCTTGAACCCATCTACGATGTAGAAGTGTTCGTGCCGGCCGACAAGATGGGCGATGTCATGAGCGACCTCCAGGGCCGCCGCGGCCTGATTGTGGGCATGAGCAGCGAAAACGGTTACGAAAAGCTCCAAGCCAAGGTGCCGCTCAAGGAAATGTCAAACTATTCTACCTCACTCAGTTCGCTCACAGGTGGCCGTGCTTCGTTCATCATGAAGTTTGCCAGCTACGAACTTGTGCCGGGCGACTTGCAGAAGAAACTCATCGAGGCACACGAGGCCGAAGGCTGATCAGTCATTGGTTCGCAAGAGTTGTTTAAGAACAACTCTGTCATATAACAAAACGACATAAACGACAATAGAGACAATGGTGACAATATAGTCAATCGTTGTCTCTATTGTCGTTATAATAAATTATTGCTTCTATATAACAAAGTTCAAATATCATCTTTGTTATTATCTCTACTTGTTTGCCATTCTGGCAAAGGGAACTGTCCGGTAACAAGCACCAAACGCTACCTCTAATGGCGACGCGTCCCGCGTCGGTTTTTTCCAGCAGCCTCGTCCCGCGTTTCCTTATATTATTTTGTGCTTTACGGGACACCTGTTTTTCACAACAGCTTTACTGGAAAGAGATAAATATAATTTGTCTGCACTCTGCACTTTTTGTCTGCACTGCGTTGATAATCAGCGTGTTTTGGCGTGTATACAAACGTGTAAAGTGTCTGCACTCATCTGCACTCGTCTACACTCATCTGCACTCGTCTGCACTCGTCTGCAGTCATCTGCACTCGTCTGCACGAAACGGGAGTCAGATCTTGAGGGGAAGGCGCCGTTTTCTGTAATGGGAGGGGGAGTTTATGGTAACGGGAGGTAGAAGAATCAAATTCTCCGACAAGAAATCCGCTCGCCTTGTACTCAATTTTGTGAGTGACAGAGTGCAGCCAACTGCGGGTGCAAGTGCACGGGTAAGTGCATTGGCGTGCAGACAGTGTGTATATTAAAAGTGATGTTGTCTACACTCTTGAAATAGCTGATTTATAATGATTTATGTGCAATTAGTGCAGAGTGTAGACAAAAATGCTTTTTATAGTTTTTATTGCTGTACGGTGAAACAAGCAATAAAAATAATGTTGATATCCTTTTTATTGCCGATTATTTTGTATCTTTGTACATATCAAGTCCGCATACAATTTTCATAAGCCTAACTTTTGAGGTTAAACATTTGTTTAGAAACTCAACTATACAACTATTGTGACGAAAGAGCACGTTTATAGGACAAGGAATTGTGGCGGACTTTACTTTATATTTTCGTCTTAGTGAACACTCGAGGAATTTGTATTTGGTTCTTTATCTCGACTGGCTTATAAATCAAATTTTTATGTAGATTTGTTGTATTCCACATTATGCTTGCAACAATACGAGCTGTTTCGTGTTTTTATCTAATTGCAACTGGATTAAGGTGATTGTAATATTTCCTGTAGGGCAACGGTTGCAAAAGTCATAGGTGATAGGAAAGAAATGAGGTTATTTCAAAAGACACCAAACATACAATAGTCGGATATAAAAGGTAAACAAATAGTTTTATGGCAAAGAAATTTGAAATACGAAACAGTACGGCGGAGTTTTTGACTTTTGTGGCAGAAGGTAAAGAACAAGGTATACAAGTGCTATATAAAGATGAAACAGTGTGGGCTACGCAAAAGGCCATGGCCGTGCTTTTTGATTGTTCTGCTGACAACATCGGTTTGCATCTGAAGAATATATATGATACGAATGAATTGAACAAGGAGGCAACTACCGAGAAAATCTCGGTAGTTCAACAGGAAGGTGCGAGAGAGGTTCGGCGCAACACGTTGTTCTATAACCTCGATGCCATCATCTCCGTGGGCTATCGTGTCAACTCCATTCGTGCCACACAGTTCCGCCAATGGTGTACCTATGTTATCCGGCAGTTCTCGCTCCGGGGCTATATCATAGACAAGAAGCGTATGGAGAACGGTTCGTTCATAGGTGAGGACTATTTTGAGCATTTGTTAGCAGAAATACGTGAGATTAGATTGAGTGAACGAAGATTTTACCAAAAGCTCACAGATATATATGCTACAGCTGTTGACTACAATAAGGATGCACCTACCACACGTCTGTTTTATAAAAAAGTTCAGAATAAGATGCATTATGCAGTGCATGGGCATACTGCGGCAGAACTTATCGTAGAAAGAGCCAATGCGGAGAAAGAGCATATGGGACTGACCACTTGGGAGAATGCGCCTGATGGAAAGATTGTCAAGCCAGATGTGAGTATCGCCAAGAACTATCTAAAACAAGTGGAACTTGAAGATATGGGAAAACTTGTCAACTCTGTGCTTGACTTAGCAGAACGTATGGCAAATCGACATATACCAATGACTATGGAAGATTGGGCTAAACGTATTGATATTATTCTTGAAGCTGGAGGTGATGCCGTATTACATGATGCAGGAAAGGTTTCTGCTGAATTTGCCAAGAGCTTTGCAGAGTCAGAGTTTGAGAAGTATCGTGTGATACAAGACAAATTATTCAACTCTGATTTTGATAAATTCAATTCTTCTTTACCGTTTGACGATGATAAGAATTGAAAGCCAAAAGGGGATGAGGTGACTCAACATCACCCCATCCTCAGCTTACTTGTCTATGTATGATGCAATAAAATATACAATCGAAATGACCGTATAAAGGGAACACGGCAAAAAAACAAAGCAAAGCCTTTACCCAACCATTCGACAACCAAGCTCCTTCATTTCTTGACATCATATTAGACATGTCATAGAAATGGCGAGTGAGGATTTCCTTATTTTCCTTTCGGTGGTCTTCAAGAAGTTTGGAGACTCATCGCCAAGGATTTTCTTTCTGTTATCTGTCAGAACGGTGTCGTTTTTAATGCCGATTTTGAACACCCTGCCTGTAAGGGCAAAAGCATTAAAACGTGCTTCGGAGTTTTACTGGACAACAATAATCGTAAAACTATAACTCTACCTCTGTTTCTGATGAAGCTTACCCATACTTGTGGGGCCTTTATCGAAAGTTAAATACGGTAATCATTGTTAAGCTAATCATATTTTACCTCTCATGTTTATACCTTTGTGCGCATTTATGACAATCTAAAGGATAACAAGGATAACACTGTTAGAATAAACATGAGAGAAGTTATAGGAAATTCAGTAGCTTGCAATCATCATAAAGTAGGTTTCGTGGGATTGCTCGTTACACTGGGTATCGTGTTTGGCGATATCGGTACATCACCCCTCTATGTGATGAAGGCAATATTACATACAGGCGAAACCATTGACGAGAACACCATATTGGGCGCCTTGTCCTGCATCATTTGGACTCTCACCCTACAAACCACCATCAAATATGTATGTGTGGCGCTGCGTGCCGACAACAAAGGCGAGGGAGGTATCTTTGCCCTCTATGCCTTGCTGCGTCGACTCAAGAGTAAGTGGATTTACATATTGGCGATCATTGGCGCCAGCACTTTGCTGGCAGATGGTATCATCACCCCTGCCATCACGGTTACCACAGCCATCGAAGGACTCGAAAGTATTAGTCCCGATCTGCCTGTCATTCCTATCACGATTGCCATCGTCACCATTATATTCTTCGTGCAGCGCTTTGGCACAGAGAGCATTGGCAAGTCGTTTGGCGTGTTCATGCTGCTATGGTTCTTGTTGTTAGGTGTGGTGGGAGTTTTTAGCATAACTTCTTATCCGTTGATACTGAAAGCTGTCAACCCATATTATGCTGTAATGTTGCTGGTTAAATCGCCACAATGGTTCTTAATACTGGGTGCAGTATTTCTCTGTACCACTGGTGCTGAGGCTCTGTACTCCGACTTGGGACATTGTGGCCGGAAGAATATCGCTGTCAGCTGGGCTTTTGTGAAGACCATGCTCATTCTTAACTATCTGGGACAGGGAGCATGGGTGTTGAACCATGTGGACACGGCATTGTCCGTGAACCCGTTCTTTTCCATCATGCCGCGCGGCATGTTGTTTTTCGCCATTATCATGGCCACAGGTGCAGCAATTGTTGCGAGTCAGGCACTTATCAGTGGCACCTTCTCCATATTGAGCGAAGCCATGAACCTGCACTTCTGGCCACGTATGCGAATCAAGCACCCCACCCAGGTAAAGGGGCAGATTTATATTCCTACGATCAACCTTGCCATGTACATCGGTGTGGTTCTTATCATTCTACTGTTTCGCGACTCCTCACACATGGAAGCTGCCTACGGACTCGCTATCACCATCACCATGCTGATGACCACCTTGCTGCTTGGTTTTTACTTGCACAGCAAGAGAGTGGCGTGGGGATTTACGCTATTGTTTATGGGTATATACTGCACCCTCGAAGCCATCTTCCTGGTAGCCAATCTGTCGAAGTTTCTTGCAGGAGGCTGGTGCACGATGCTTATTGGCGGAATTCTCTTCCTGATGATGTATGTATGGTTCAGAGCCATAAAAATACGCGGTAATTATATCAGTTCTAAACCGCTGGTTGACTATTATCAGATTATCTCCGACATCAAAGCCGACGAAAGCATTCCAAAGTATGCGTCCAACCTTGTTTATATAAACCATGCCGAAAAGGAGGGATCCGTAGATGACAAGTTGCTCTATTCCATCATCAACAAGCAGCCTAAGCGTGCCGATCATTACTGGCTTGTCAATATGGTCTTTGTTGATACTCCTGACACGCTGGAATACAGCTGTGAAACTTTGATACCAAACACCCTGTACAGCATAACGATGTACATAGGTTTCCGCATAGAACCCCGGGTGAGTCTCTATCTGAGACAGGTGGTAGAAGATTTGGTAGATAGCAAAAAGGTGGATCTGACCAGTACGTACGCCTCGCTTCGCAAGAATGGAATTCCTGGTGATTTCCGATTTGTTATCATTCATCGTGTGTATTACCCGGAGAGTTTCGGCAATCGCCAGCAGAATTTACTGATGAGCATCTATGCCATCATCAGCAAGATCGGTGTTGGCGAACCTAAGGCGTTGGGGCTTGACACGTCGATGGTGGTGGTAGAACGTGTGCCGCTCATCATAAACCAACGTAACCGGCGCATCAGGCGCATCTCGCAGATTGTGGAAGAGTAAGAAACAAAAACGACTGACTTTAGGCGTTGAGCCTAAAATCAGTCGTTTTCGTGTTTTTAGAATATTGCTTCTATATAACAAAGTTCAAATATCATCTTTGTTATTATCTCTGCTTGTTTGCCATTCTGGCAAAGGGAACTATCCGGTGAAACGTAAACATGCGAACGGACTCAAGCACCCAACGCTACCTCTAATGGGGGCGACGCGTCCCGCGTCGGTTTTTTAGCAGCTTCGTCCCGTGGGAAAATGCGATGTTCATACACGAAATAAAGGCTCACAGTCAGCGGTACACGTCTGTCTGTGAGCCTTTGTCTTGAAATCCGACGCGGGACGCGTCGCCCCCATTAGTGCTTGCGTTTAGTGGTAGCGTTTAATAGCGTTTGGTGGTAGCACTTAGTAGTAGCGTTTGGAGTTTGAGTCCGTTCGCATGTTTGCGTTTTATGAGCTTTATTTTGGGGGTATCTCCAAAAGGTGTTGCCTCGTTGCTGGCCTTGATGTCAGCCAAGCTTGTTGTGAGCGCCTTCGGGGAAGATGACCTGTGGACGGAAGTCCTTGGCTTCGGCCGGCTCCATCTGTGCGTATGACATGATGATGACCTCGTCGCCCACCTGGAACATGCGGGCAGCCGCACCATTCAAGCAGATGCAACCCGAACCGCGCGGACCAGCTATGACGTAGGTAACCACGCGTTCGCCATTCATGTTGTTGACCACATGCACTTGCTCACCGGCTATGATGCCGCTGGCGTCCATAAGGTCTTGGTCGATGGTGATGCTGCCCATGTAGTGAAGGTTTGCCTCGGTTACGATGGCACAGTGTATTTTTGATTTCAGCAGTGTGAGCAGCATGTCTTATTCTCCTCCTTTATATTTAATGTTGTCAATCAGTCGCACGGGGCGTGCACCGCAATAAACGGTGATGCAACCTACAATGTATTCAGCCTCGTCCCATGAGGTCACGGGCTGCAGCGTGATGCCGTTAACAATCTCAAAGTATTCCACCTCGAGGCCATTTGTGGCATTGAGTGCGCCACACACAAGGTCGTGTGTCTCCTTAACGCTATGGCTCTTGGCAAACTCCACGCTCGTTTTCAGTGCTTGCGATATGCACACCGCAATGCGCTTTTCGCTTTCGCTCAGCAGGGCATTGCGCGAGCTCAGTGCCAGTCCGCTCTCCTCGCGCACGATGGGGCAGGGGCGAATTTCGACGGGAATTTTCAAATCCTTTACCATGGCACGAATGACAGCAATCTGCTGGAAATCCTTCTCGCCAAAGTAAGCGTGGTCGGGGCGCACCATGTAGAAGAGTTTGCTCACAATTTGGCAAACACCATTAAAGTGGCCAGGACGGCGCGGGCCCTCCATCACGGTGTCGATGGGCGGGTATGAAAAAGTGCGTGTGTCGGGTTCGGGGTAGACCTCCTCCACGGTAGGTGCAAAAACGTAGGTGGCACCTAACGACTCGAGCAACTTGCAGTCGGCATCGAGTGTGCGGGGGTAGTTTTTCAGGTCGTTTTTATCGTTGAATTGGGTAGGGTTGACAAAAACGCTCACCACCGTGATGTCGTTTTCGGCAACTGCGCGTTTAACAAGTGATGCGTGTCCGGCATGCAGTGCGCCCATGGTGGGCACCAGACCAATCTTCTTACCTTCGGCCCGCGCTGTGTCGAGTGCGGCCTCAAGCTCTTTTTGTGTGTTGAAGACTTTCATTGTTGTGTTGAAATATTATTATGGGCAAAGCGAGCCCCTTTCATTGGAGGTGCAAAATAACACATTTATTGTCAAATATGCCCTATGTTTGGCCATGAATTGTGTGATATTTAACACGTTAAGTCTTAAAACCATTGGTACATAGCGCGTTTTCCTGATTTTTTTGCTAACTTTGCACTTGTAGACTTAGTGTGCCAATACAAATTAAGCTCCACAAGAGGCAAAGAGGCAAGTTGCATGGCGGCTTGCGCAGCTTTATCAAACTAAACGGACGCGTGTTGGCAGTTAGATATAAAACGAAGTTATAATGAAGTCAAAGAAAGTATTGTTCATTACACAAGAGATGACACCCTATGTGCCCGAGAGCCCTGTGGCTCTTGATGGTCGCAAAATGCCGCAGGCCCTGCAGGAGCTGGGCTGCGAAATCCGCACGTTCATGCCCCGGTGGGGTATTATCAACGAGCGTCGCAACCAGTTGCACGAGGTTATCCGCTTGTCGGGCATGAACATTATCATCGATGACACGGACCACCCGCTCATTATCAAGGTGGCTTCAATACAGGCTGCCCGCATGCAGGTGTATTTCATCGACAACGACGACTATTTTCACAAGCGTGCCATGTTTGCCGACGAGAGCGGCAAGGAATATGACGACAACATAGAGCGTGCCATATTCTATGCACGTGGCGTGCTCGAAACGGTTAAGAAGTTGCGTTGGTGTCCTGATGTGATTTATTGCCAGGGCTGGATGTCGGCAGTCGTTCCGTTCTATATTAAAACGGCTTATCGCGAAGAACCGCCTTTTGCTGCTGCAAAGGTTGTCAGCTCGTTGTATGGCGAGATGCCCGATGCCACGCAGACAGAGCGATTTGCCGAGTGCTTGGAGTTTCGTGATGCCACACCTGATGCCATCAAGCAGGCAGGTGTTGACCTTACATTGCCCGATAGCTTAGGACGTTTGGCTGTAGCTTTCAGCGATGGCGTGATAGAGGGCGAGGCCGGAAAGCAAGACGAATTGTTGGCTTATGCCAAGAGCTTGAATGTGCCGACACTTGCCATGCCCGCCGACGATGAGAAGGCCGCTGCCTACAAGGCTTTTATTGACCAAATAGCAGGTGGCGAGGAAGCGTAAGCTGCTTGCCGGTGTTTGGCTTTAGCCGGGGAGGGCATTTGCTTTGCGCAGAGTGAAGGTTGCTGCTCCGTGGTACGCTCACACAAATACTACACGATTTTTTGTATAATACATAGCATATAGGCCCATGTACGTTAAGGCACACAGATAATGTCATTGCTGAAACACACATGGGCTTTATTTTTGATAGCTTGGCGCAAACAATGACGCAGCAAGATGCTGTAGCATGGCCTTTGATGCCAACGAAACATGGTTTTATTTTATGAAGAATATCACTTTGTCAATGCTGTTGGGCGCTTTCGCTTTGATTGCGTGTGATGATGATACTGCAATGGTGGGGTACGACGTGATACCCAAGAAAGATGAGGTTTCGGCCATCGACTCGGTGTTTACAGTCAGTTCGCGCACCATTAAGGTAGATTCGGTGTTGTCCAACACAAGCACTTGCTATTTGGGCAGTATTGTCGACCCCGACATGCACATCAAAACCACTTCGGGATTTTTGGCACAATTCTATCTGCCGGCCGACTTCAAGCTGCCTGCAAAGAGCAAACTCGCACTGTCGCCGATAAAGGCAGACTCGTGTGACCTGCGCTTGTACATAGACAGCTATTATGGCGACTCGCTCACTACAATGAAACTGCACGTGCAGGAACTTGAGGGGGGCGACAAGGCTTTGAACGACAAAACAAATTACTATACCGACCTTCGTGCAGACGACTACATCAAGCAAGGTGGGGTGAGCAAGACCATCAGCTATGCGGTGAAGGACTTGACCCGTCCCGACAACGAAACGAACGGTAAGACATATTACCGGCAGATTGTGGTGAAATTGCCAGAGGATTTTGGCACCAAAATCATGCGCAGTTATTATGCCGACCCAAACAGCCCGAATTTCAAGAGCTCGTATGACTTTATACGTAATGTGTGTGCCGGTTTCAGCTTTAAGAGTGCGGGCGGTACGGACGTGTTGTTGAAAACGGCCAAAATGTCGCTCAATGTATACTTTAGCTATCATAGCAAAACGACTGCTGGTGCCGACACCATTGTGGGCGGAGCCGTGTCGTTTGGTGGTACTGAGGAGGTGCTGCAGACTACGTATGTTGACAATACCTATCCGGGCAGTGTCAGCAATGAGACGTTGGCCGGGCAGCCATGCACTTATCTCAAGTCGCCCGCGGGCTATTTTACCGAAATGACAATACCCGTAGACGATGTGGTAGATGGCAAGAACAAGAATGGCGAGCACTATAACGACAGCATCAATTCTGCTCAAATCATCATTCGCCGCAAAACCAACGAGCATGCTGAGGGGGCATTTGCCATGCCGGTGCCGCAGCAAATATTGTTGTTGCGCAAGGCTGATATGACTTCATTCTTTGAAAGGAACAAGTTGCCCGACAGCCAGTTGAGCTACTTGAGCAGCCAGACAACTGAGGCCAAGAATTATTACGCTTTCAGCAACATTGCTCCGCTTGTAACGTATATGAAGGTGATGCGCGACAAGGCTGCTGGTGTGTCGCGTACCGATGATGCGGCCACACGCCGTAACAAGTATGCCGCATGGGAGGCGTCGGACAAGTATGATGCAGACTGGAACAAGGTGGTGCTGATACCGGTTGATGCCGTTTATACCCAAACTACCAGCCCAACGGGCACAGCCGTATCGGTGTTGCGCAGCGTAAAAGCGCAACTCGGTTTGACCTCGGTGCAGCTTGAGGGTGGAGCTGATGAAGAAAACCCGGTGAAGATGCAAATCATTTATAGCCGGTATAACAAATAAGATATTTTAGAAACGTATATATGAAAGTAATGCTCTTTGCAGCAGGACTTGGTACACGGTTGCGCCCGCTTACTGACACCATGCCAAAAGCCATGGTACCGGTGGCGGGCCGTCCGCTTATAGACATTGTCCTGAGGCATTTGATAGCGCAAGGTGCTACCGAGGTGGTGGTGAATGTGCACCACTTTGCACAACAAATTGTTGACTTTGTGATGCAACACGAGTGGCCTGTGCCAGTGCGTATATCTGACGAAACTGACGAACTGCTCAACACGGGTGGCGGATTGCGTCATGCTGCACCATTATTTGCACAAGATGGTGCGCCTATCCTTATTCATAATGTCGACATATTGAGCAATGCGCCGATAGCTGCCTTTTACAAGCAGAACTTGCAGGCTGATGCCACGCTGATGGTGAGCCAGCGCGATACGCAGCGCTATTTGCTGTTTGATGACGACATGCGCTTGCGTGGGTGGACAAACATTGCTACTGGCGAAGTAAAGAGCCCGTTTGACCACATTGAAGTGGACAAACTGCAGCGTTATGCCTTTTCGGGCATTCACATGTTCTCGCCGCGTTTGTTTGATTTGATGGCGGAACGGCCTGCGGCATTCCCCATCATGGATTTTTATTTGGAGGCGTGTGCCAAGGCTGATATTCGCGGATATGTGCAGCCTGATTTGCATCTGCTCGACGTGGGTAAGCTTAATACCCTGCATGAGGCCGAAAGCTTTGTACGCGAACTCGGGTTGTAACACTTAATTGCAAGAATAGTATTTAGTAATGGGACGTAACAAATATGCGCAGAGCGAAATAAACGACATACGCCGCCTGCTGCACTTGAAGAATAAGGCCAACCGCTTTGGGCAGAAACAGATACGCCACGAATTGCGTACAAAATATGAGTTCAACATATCGGACTTTAACGAGCCTGGCAAGGCTTTTGGTCCGGAAGAACTTGACGAGGCCATAAAACGCCGTGCTATTGTGATACTTGATGATGCCACCATAGCTGACATGTTGGCCAAGCGGGCGCGTGACCGCGAACGTGATGCGGCAGAACAGGCGGCCGAACGGCCCTCGGCAGCACCAGGTGCAGATTGGCAAGAGGCCATGAAGCAGTGGGAGGCATGGGAACAGTCTGAAAAGGAAAAGTAGCTGGGGCTTGGAGGCGCGTCATGCGTTTGTGCAACCCTCAGGTGCGCTTATGGGTGCGTGATATCTAAACGAGCAAACCGCTTGCAGCATAATTCTGCAAGCGGTTTGCTCGTTTGGCTTGTGCGTGTATATTGTGCGTCAGCCTTGTGTGGCTTTGTCCTCTTCCCACTTTCGCAGTACGGCATCGCGCATTTGGTAGATGTGGTGTATTTGTGCGGCATAGGTGGGGTTGTCCTTATGCTTGGCCACGATGTCGTAGTAGAGTGTGACGGTGTGTTTGAGGTCGGCAATGTAGGTGGCTTTGTCTATATGGATAGATTGGGGCAGCTCGTCAAAGTGTTCCTTAAACCAATTGACAACTTCGGCCAGTTCTTCGTCGGTATAATGCTTTTTGTATTCCATGTTGGGTACAAATATAAAAGTCGACAAACAAAGTGGGTTACCCCTCTGTTTGCCGACAGAAATATAATGTGGATGTTATTTGTGCAAGATTAGTCCTCTTCATTGCGTGCCTTCAAGGCCTCGGCAATTTTGCCTTCAAGCTCTTCGGATAGTTCGGGATTGTCCTTGATAATCTTTTTCACCGCATCGCGTCCCTGGCCTAAGCGGCTCTCGCCATAGCTGAACCATGAACCGCTCTTCTTGATAATGCCCAATTCTACACCGAGGTCGACAATCTCGCCCACGTGTGAGATGCCCTCGCCAAATGTAATTTCAAATTCGGCCTTGCGGAAGGGGGGTGCTACCTTGTTCTTGACAATTTTGACGCGAACCTGGTTGCCAATCGGTGTGTCACCGTCCTTAAGGGTTGTTACGCGGCGAATGTCGAGGCGCACCGATGCGTAGAACTTCAGTGCGTTACCACCGGTGGTGGTTTCGGGATTGCCGAACATGACGCCAATCTTTTCACGCAACTGGTTGATGAAGATGCAGGTGGTGTTGGTTTTGCTGATGGTAGAGGTGAGCTTGCGCAAGGCCTGGCTCATCAAGCGTGCCTGCAGGCCCACTTTGTTGTCGCCCATGTCGCCTTCGATTTCGGCTTTTGGGGTGAGTGCTGCCACAGAGTCGATGACGATGATGTCGATGGCAGATGAGCGGATAAGCTGGTCGGCAATTTCGAGTGCCTGCTCGCCATTGTCGGGTTGCGAAATAAGCAATTCGTCAACGTCGACGCCCAATTTCTTGGCATAGAAACGGTCGAATGCATGTTCTGCATCAATAAAGGCTGCTATGCCGCCACGCTTTTGTGCCTCGGCAATGGCATGAATGGCCAAAGTGGTTTTTCCTGACGACTCGGGGCCGTATATTTCGATGATGCGTCCTTTGGGGTAGCCTCCTACGCCTAAAGCGGCATTAAGGGCCAAACTGCCTGTGGGGATAACTTCAACGTCCTCAATTTGTTCGTCGCCAAGTTTCATGACAGAGCCACGACCGAAGTCCTTCTCTATTTTTGACATGGCGGCTTGTAGCGCCTTGAGCTTTTCGCTCATGGGGGTAGTATTTTCTTCTGCTGTTTTTGCCATTATGTGTAGTGTGTGTTATTGTAGTTGCAAACTTACTCAAATTTGATGGAATAACCTACATAAAACTTGAGAAATGGTCTGCACTGTGTCATTGATTGTATGTTTGCGGCACCTGTTTAGTTAGCTTGTCGGGCCATTTTGATTTCTAATACTCCACCTTTGAGCAGTTGTGTGTGTGTGAGGTATTGGTTGTTCTTTAGAGGTTGGTGCATGAGTTTGGCCTGGGCAATGTACAGGTTCTGCCTGTTGTTATTTTTTGTGTGAAGTATGAGGCGACGGCCGCGTGGCAGATGCAGTGTGACAACGTTAAAGAGCGGGCGTACTAATTTGTAGCCGTCCTGCCCGTCGTCGTTGTGTGGCACCAGGCCCATGGCGTTGAACACGAACCATGCAGCTTGTGTGTCAGACAAATTGCCGCTTTGTCCGGTGAACAATGATTGGGCATATTGTCTTAGCAGCGAATCGGTGAGCACGGCGTTGTCGTCGGTTTTTGTTGCGTCACAGTTGTAGAGAGGGGCAATGGCATTAAGCAATTCTGTGGCATTGGCAGCCTTTCGGCAGTTGGCGTTGTGCATGAGTTGCGAAAGTGCTGCGGCAAAGGCTGCTTGCATCTGTGCATCGCGTGTAGATATCTCGATGTAGCGTACGGGCAAGGTGCTGGCGGCTGTCATACTGCTATTGGACTGTGCCGGCCTTGACGTGGCTGCTGTGGTGGGGCACTTGGTTGTGTGGCTTGCCTGTGTTTGCCGTTGTGCCGTTAAGGGCTGTCCATTGGTGGAGAGTTGCGGCTGCGCTTTGCGTTGGTCGCTGAAGTGGCGTTTGGTGAGTGGCTTGCCTATTGCGGCATAGGCGCCATCGGTGCTGACGGCCGACACGGCCGATTGTACGGTAAGCTCTTCGCCAGGCTTGAGGTCGAACACAAAGGCGGCTTTGCAGCGCTGTTCGCGTTGCCCGTTTTCGGTGCGCACAACTTCGCGGCGTACATTCCACTTGTTGAAGGGGTGGGAGAAGTGGGCCACGTAGTAAAGTGCGGGGGCATTGCTGCTGTTGAGGGTGCTGCGCTTGTAGGCTCGTATGGTGCGTTTGTCAATAAAAACGATGTCCATGTCCTCATTGGCGGCACCTGTCATGGCATTGTCAATGTCTACGAGAAAGCCTTTTTCAGCCGTTGTGTCGGGATAGGCATAACGCTGCACGCAATAGGCGGGCATGGCAGCAATGTTGGCAGTAATGTCGTAGCGTGTATAGCGTAATTGGTAATTTTGGGGGGCGCGCTCCTCAAATATGTACCCCGATGCGTATGCTGTGAATTGTGTGCTGTCTTTTTCGCCTACATATACCAGTAAGGGGTCGCCCACAAATGGCATTTGCAAAAAGCCATTGTCGGCTGTTTGTTGTGATGCTGATTGCATAAACCCGCTTATGAAATTGTCATTGTAGGGCATGTATGGACTGTTGTTGGCGTGAAAATGTGTGATGGGAGTGAGGCATTGTGCCTTCGCTCCCATTACAATAATCAAACCGCCAACAACCAATGTTGTCAGTTTGTATAGTTTCATGTTTCGTGTTTATTCGGGCTTGCGTCCAGTACCATTCTTGGGCGGGCGTTTTTGGGCAGCAGGTCTGTTGTCGGATTTGCCATGTGGCTTGCTGCTTTGTGCTTGCCGTTTGTCGTTGCGGCGATGGTTGTTACGTCCTTTGCCTTGGGCCTCTTCGCCTCCTCTTTTGCCATGGTTGTTGCGCTGTTCTCTGCTGCCACCGTTGCGTCCTCTGCCGTTGCCATTTCCGCCGCTTCTTCCGCCACGTCCGTGTTGGGGCTCGGTTTGTGGTGGGCGTACGCCCTCAGGCAGTTCGGCACGCGGTATCTTAATTTTGAGTGTGCGCTCGATGTTCGACAGTGCATACAAGTCCTTTTCGCCAATCAGCGTGATGGCACTGCCTTCGCGTCCGGCGCGTGCGGTGCGCCCAATGCGGTGTACGTAGTCCTCGGCATCGTGTGGTGCATCGTAGTTGATGACCATCGTAATGTCGTCAATGTCGATGCCTCGTGCCACAATGTCGGTGGCAACGAGCAAGTCCACTTTGTGTGCACGGAACAAATTCATGACTTCATCGCGCTCGGCTTGTGCCAAATCGGAGTGCATGGCGCGCGCATTCAGCCCGTTGCGTTTCAGCACAATGGCCAGTTCTTTTACCTTCTGCTTTGACGAACAGAACAAAATCACGCGTTGGGGGGGCTGCTCCTTAAATATCTTTTTCAGTATGATGGCCTTGTCGCTCTCGTGACAAATGTAGAGGCTTTGCTTGATGTTTTCGGCAGGTTTTGATACAGCGATTTCAACCTCGACGGGGTTGTGCATCACGGTTCGTGCCAGTTCGGCAATTTTAGGTGGCATGGTGGCCGAGAACAAAATTGTTTGACGATGCTCGGGCATTTGTTTTACAATAGACAGAATGTCCTCGGCAAATCCCATGTCGAGCATACGGTCGGCCTCGTCGAGCACCAGGTGTGTGGTGCGGCTCAAGTCGAGTGTGCCAAGTTGCAGGTGGGTAATGAGACGGCCCGGTGTGGCGAGCACAATGTCAGCTCCAGCTTGCAGCGAACGGCGCTCTTGTTCATAGCGTATGCCATCGTTGCCACCATATACGGCTACGGCATTAACTCCTGTGTAGTAGGCAAAGCCCTGAAGTGCTTGGTCTATTTGGCGTGCCAGCTCGCGCGTTGGGGCAATGACCAGGCAGTTTACGGCGTCGGCAGGGTGGGGGTCGCGCTCAAGCAAAGTGAGCAGCGGTAGCAGGTAGGCTGCCGTCTTGCCCGTACCCGTTTGGGCCACGCCAAGCACATCGTGGTGCTCAAGAATGGGGGGTATACATTGTGCTTGTACTGGCGTGCACTTTTCAAACCGCATGTCGTAGAGTGCGTCGAGCACGTTGTCTGAAAGGTCAAGGTCTTCAAAGTACACCTCGGGTGCCTTTTCAGTATCTTTATTGTCGATGCTTTCGCTTGTTGTATTGTCTTGTTCCTTTAAGTTGTCCATAGCGTTATATTAAATAGCTTGTAATGGCGTGATTAGCGGAATTTATGTTGATGTATCATAAAGCCTGAAGTGCCCGTTATTGTGGTGTGCGATAATATAGTATCAGTGCGATGACAGCAAATATTATATTGGGCAGCCATACGGCAATCCATGCTTCAAGTCCGGCATTGGTGGCAAACGATGCCGAAACTGTTTGGAAGAGAATGTAGGCAAAGCTCAGTGCCAGTCCGGCGCCAAGGCTGATGCCCATACCGCCTTTGCGTTTTTGACTTGACATGCACACACCTATCAGCGTCAGTATAAATGCCGCAAAAGGCATGGCATACCGCTTGTAATATTCAACCTCGAACTTGCTGATGTTGGCCACACCGCGCATCTTTTGCCGGTTGATATATTCTTTCAAGTCGGGCAGGGTGAGTGTTTGCTCCTGGTCGCGCACGTAAAAGAAGTCCTTAGGCTCCATGATGATGGTCGTGTCAATTTTGTCGCCCCGCTCAAGCACCTCGCGCATGCCCTTGAGGGTGCGTGTTTCGTACATGCGCAGTGTCCACGAGTAACGATGGTCTGACAGGGTGTCGTACTGTATGGTCTGGGCTGTAAGGTGTGACACGAGTTTCTTTTCGACAAATTTGTCGAGCGAAAATCCATAACCGCTTTTGCTCACATTGTCGAAGTGAGTAATGTATGCCACAACTCCCGTGTCAACTTGCATCTGCACATTGTCGACCGAGGTGATGTCGGTTTTCTTCTTAATGTATCGATTTTGGAAATTGACGCGCGCCACGTTGCTCTTGGGTATGACGTATGCGCCAAGCAAAAAGGATGTGGCGGCTATGAGTGCGGCTGTAACCATGTAGGGGCGCAGCAGGCGTTTGAAACTCATGCCTGTGCTCTTCATTGCAATGATTTCGCTTTTATCGGCCAACTTTGATGTGAAGAAAATGACGGCAATAAACACAAACAGCGGGCTGAACATATTGGCAAAATACGGCACAAAATTGCTGTAGTATTGCGCTATGCGTAAGGCCGAGGCATGACTTTGTGTGAGTTTGTCAATATTCTCGTTGATGTCGAACACCACAGCAATTACAATAATAATAGCTATCAAGAAAATGTATGTGGTGATGAACTTGCCAATAATGTAGCGGTCGATACGTCCGATGAGCGGTTTGCGTCCCTTGCCGGGGTTGGCCAGATGGCTGTCCACACACGCCTCATGCTGCCCGTCAGCGTGTTGGTCACGAACAGGCAGCATGAGGTATGATTTGAATTTAGTAAGCAAGTTTTTCAGCATGGCGTTTTACAGTTTACGTCCAAGCTTTTCAACCATGTCGCGTTTCCATGGTCCGAAGTTGTTTGCCATAATTTGTTTGCGTGCTTCGCGCACCAGCCACAGGTAGAATGCCAGATTGTGGATAGAGGCAATTTGCATGGCCAGCAATTCCTTGGCTTTGAACAAGTGGTGCAGGTAGGCTTTGGTGTATTGCACATCGGCAAAACAATGCGCCATGGGGTCGATAGGTTCAAAGCAATCAGCCCATTTGGCATTGCGCATGTTAATAATGCCCTCAGCGGTGAACAGGCAAGCGTTGCGCCCATTGCGCGTTGGCATGACGCAGTCAAACATATCCACACCGCGCTCAATGGCTTCGAGTATGTTGATGGGGGTGCCCACGCCCATGAGATAGCGCGGCCGGTCGGTGGGCAGAATGTCGTTCACCACCTCAATCATTTCATACATCATTTCGGCAGGTTCGCCTACAGCCAGTCCGCCGATGGCATATCCCTCGGCCCCGAAGTCGCTCATGAAACGGGCGCTCTCCTGACGCAAATCTTTATACACGCAACCTTGTACAATGGGGAACAAGGCCTGCTTGTAGCCGTATTTTGGTTCTGTTTCGTTAAAGCGTTTCCAACAGCGCTTCATCCACCCATGTGTAAGGTCAAGGCTCTTGCGCGCATAGCTGTAATCGGCTGTGCCCGGCGGACATTCGTCGAAAGCCATCATGATGTCGGCACCAATGGTACGTTCAATGTCCATCACCCTTTCGGGAGAGAAGAAGTGCTTGCTGCCATCAATGTGTGAGCGGAACTCGCAACCCTCCTCGCTCAACTTGCGAATGCCAGAAAGCGAGAATACTTGAAAGCCGCCGCTGTCGGTCAGCATGGGGCGGTCAAAGCCGTTGAATTTGTGCAGACCGCCTGCCCGCTCGAGTATGTCAAGCCCCGGACGCAGGTATAGGTGGTAGGTGTTGCCCAATATGATTTCGGCATTGATGTCGTCTTTCAGCTCGCGCAGATGCACTCCTTTCACACTGCCCACGGTGCCCACAGGCATGAATATGGGAGTGTGAATTTGGCCATGGTCGGTTGTGATAAGGCCGGCACGTGCGGCGCCATCGGTATGTAGCAGTTGGTAGTCCATGTTGTGTGTTACTTCTCTTTCAACAATCTCACAGCCACTTTGTTGTCTGTGGCCTGTTTGTGTGCATCGCTATTGTCAGCACTGTCATCTTCAACCGTCAGGTCGATGGCGTGTTCAACTTTCTCGTCAAGCAGTGCAAAGCGCAGCACGTCTTGTACATTTTCAACAAAGTGGAACGACAAGCCTTCGATGTATCGGGCGTTAATGTCCTCTATGTCTTTGCGGTTATCTTCTGAAATCATGATATCGGTAATGCCAGCTCGTTTGGCAGCCAATATTTTCTCCTTAATGCCACCGACAGGCAGCACGCGTCCGCGCAGTGTAATCTCGCCAGTCATGGCAATGTGGTCGCGCACACGTCGTTGCGTAAGGGCAGAGGCTATTGAGGTGGCAATGGTGATGCCTGCCGATGGGCCATCTTTGGGTGTAGCCCCTTCGGGCACGTGAATATGAATGCCCCAATGGTCGAACACACGATAGTCTATGTTTAACGTGTCGGCATGCGATTTGATATATTCCAAAGCCAGTACGGCACTCTCTTTCATCACGTCGCCCAAGTTACCTGTAAGCGTCAGTTTCGGTCCCTTGCTGCGGCTCACACTCGTCTCGATAAACAGAATTTCGCCGCCTACAGCAGTCCACGCCAGTCCGGTAACCACGCCAGCATATTTGTTGCCCTGGTATTTGTCTCGGTTGAACAGCGGTTTGCCAAGCAGCGCCTCTATGTCGGCAGGCTTGATGCTGCGGTCGGCAAAAGGCATCTTGCCGTCTTCGCTCTTTGAGGTGAGGAATGCCACTTTGCGGAATATCTTGTCCACCTGTTTTTCGAGTTGTCGCACACCGCTCTCGCGTGTGTATTTCTCAATGATGTACTCAATGGCTGCCGGCGTGAATTTGAGTTTCGCACCGTCTCCAAAGTCGAATACCTTTTGCTCTTTGGGTATGAGGTGGCGACGTGCAATTTCTTTCTTCTCCTCGGTCAGATAGCCTTCCACTTCAATCACCTCCATGCGGTCAAGCAGTGGTTGCGGTATGGTTTGCAAGGTGTTGGCCGTGGCAATGAAGAAAATCTTTGACAGGTCGTAGTCCACGTCCAAATAGTTGTCGTGGAAAGCATTGTTCTGTTCGGGGTCGAGCACTTCGAGCAATGCGCTGTGCGGGTCGCCGTTATAGTTGTTTTCAGACACTTTGTCTATCTCGTCGAGCACAAAAAGCGGGTTGCTTGATTCCGCCTTCATGATACCCTTGACAATGCGTCCGGGCATGGCACCGATGTAGGTACGGCGGTGACCGCGAATTTCAGCCTCGTCGTGCACACCGCCAAGCGATATGCGCACATATTTGCGTCCGAGAGCCTCGGCTATGCTGCGTCCGAGTGAGGTTTTGCCAACTCCCGGAGGGCCTACAAGGCACAATATGGGGGCTTTCTCGGCCTTTCGGTAGCGAAGCGTGGCCAGGTGTTCCAGTATGCGCTCTTTAACCTTCTCCATGCCATAGTGGTCGCGTTCGAGCACATGTTCGGCATTTTTGATGCTCAGATTGTCCTCAGTGTTGATGCCCCATGGCAGCGCCACAAGCGTTTGCAGGTAGTTGAGTTGCACATTGTAGTCGGGCGACTGCTGGTTGAGGCGCTTGAGCTTTTCAACCTCGCGTTTGAACAGTTCCTTTACTTTGTCGGGGAAAGTCAGTTTCTCGGCCTTGCGTTCAATCTCGGCCACATCACCATTGCCGTCCTCGCCAAGTTCAGTTTGTATGTTCTTGATTTGTTGGTGAAGGAAGTATTCGCGTTGCTGCTGGTCAAGCTCCTCACGTGTCTGGTTTTGAATATCATGCTTTATTTGTGCAAACTGGCATTCGCGGTTAAGCATTTGCAGTAGTTTGAAAGCACGCTCGCGCATGTCGTGCAGTTGAAACAGAGTGTAACGGTCCTCCTGCGACAGTTGCATGTTCGAACAAATAAAGTTTACCAAAAATGCAGGGTGGCTGATGTTGCGCACGGCAAAGGCCGCCTCTTCAGAGCGCATGCCCTCGTTCAGCTTCAAAAAACGGATAACGGCATCGCGGCAAGCATCGGCCAACACGGCAAACTCCTTGTCGTCCTTGTTGTAGGTAACTTCGGGTATAGACGAAACCTCCACACGCATGGTGGGCTTGCGTCGCTTGATATGCTCAAGCTTTATGGCTCCGTAAGTCTGCAGTATGGCCATGCTGTTGCCGTTGGGCAGATCGATCATGCGCATGACGCGGGCCACAACCCCTTCGTCAAAGAGGTCTTTGCGGTCGGGATCTTCCACATCGCCATTCTTTTGTGCCAACACGGCTATGATGGCGCCTTTTTTCAGTGATTGGCTCACCACTTTCAAACTCATCGGACGACCGATGGTGACAGAACCCACCACGCCGGGGAACAACATCATGTTACGCAGGGCAAGTGCAGGCAGGGTGTCTTCGTGTTGGGTTTGAAGCAGAGCATTCATGTCGCCGTCAAAGTCGGCAACAAGTGAAAAGGCTGTTTGTGGATTATCGTCTCGTATGTTCATGTTTAGTATATATTCAGAATATGGAACGTGCAAAATTACTAAAAATCAGTGTATTCGCAAAATGTGCGTGCCCTACTTTGCGCTAATTAAGGCAAATGTCGTACTTTTGTGGCGCAATAATCAGAAGCGTGCCGGAGCATGCAACTTGAAGTATCACACGCAATATATATAGGCAAAGCAATGAGTTTCAGTTTCAAACAGTTTCATATAGACGACGCGCACTGCGCCATGAAGGTGGGCACGGACGGCGTATTGCTCGGCGCATGGGCCAATGTGTGTGAGGCTGATCGCATACTTGATGTTGGGTGCGGTAGTGGCTTGATAGCCTTAATGGCAGCTCAGCGCAACAGGGCTGCACGGGTTGTTGGCGTAGAACTCGACGCGGCAGCGGCCGCTGATGCCTTGGCCAATGTGCAGCATTCTCCTTTTGTGGCAAATGTCGAAATCGTCTGTGCCGACGTTCTGCAATATGCAGCAGATTGTGGTTTGGCATTCGACAGCATATTGAGCAACCCGCCTTATCATGAAGAATCGTTGCTGCCGCCCGCGTCGCAGCGGGCCAAAGCGCGCCACACACAGGGTGGGGGACTGACTTTTGCTGCCTTGTTGCGAGTTGTTGAGCATTTGTTGACCCCCGCTAACCCAAAGGCCACTTTTTCGGCCATACTGCCCATGTCGGCGGTTGCGGGGTTTGTAGCAATGGCTGCTGTACACGGGTTGCAATTAACGCGTCGAACTGATGTGGTCACCCGCAAGGGCAGACCTTGTAAACGGGTGTTGCTTGAGTTCTGTCGCACTCCCCAATCACTTGTGCATACAACGCTCTGCCTTGTGGGTGATGATGGAGCAAGGGCCGAAGCGTATGCCGATTTGTGCAAGGACTTTTATCTGTGATATATTATCTCCCGAGACAAACTACCATAACCCGTTGGCGGAAATTCAGGTTAACGAGTTAACAAGTTGGCAAGTTTACAGGTTAACAAGTAAGTATGCTATACGCTACATTGTTATGTTAAGGTAATAATGATAAGAAGCTTAAAAAGCATGGCAAACTTACCTGTTAGCCCGTTAACTTGTCAACTTGTTTGCTAATTCCGCCAACGCGTAACTATACTATATATTTATATTTATAAGAAGAACACTATTTACTTTTTGTTATACGATAAAGCGTTTCACCTTGTTTGGGTATTGCAGGGTGGGCGCTTTATCTGTTATTTTGCAGTCGTAAACAATGCACATTACAAACCATCAAACAACACATCTATCGTATGACTGGAATTTTTTACGGCAGCACAACAGGCTGCACCGAAAATGTGGCTAATGCCATTGCACAACAACTTGGAGTTGAGGCTAAGGATATATATAATGTGGGCACAACAGATGCCAACAAAGCTTTGGACTATGACACATTGCTCTTGGGGTCTTCAACCTGGGGCTGCGGCGATTTGCAGGACGACTGGTACGACTTTCTCGATACGCTCTCATCGCTCGACCTCACGGGCAAGCGCGTCGGCATATTTGGCTGTGGCGACAGCGATTCTTATTCCGACACCTTCTGCGGCGCCATTGCTCAAATTTACGACGGGCTGCAAAACACCGGTTGCACCTTTATAGGCGCTTTCGAACCTACCGATTATAATGTAACCGATTCAGATGTCTGTCGTGACGGCAAATTTGTAGGACTGGCCATTGACGAGGGTGATGACGAGGGCAAAAATCAAGCGCGCATCGAAGCCTGGTGCAGCTTGGTAAAGTAAGGTCAAGTAGCTATCCCCCCGATAGTAAAATTAGTTAGCAAGTTGACGGGGTGGGGCAGCAAGTAGTATATTGAGCTAAAACACGTATGTCTTGTTCTCTGCAATTTGAGGTGAATAAAGCATATTTGCTTGTTACCCCGTTAACTTGTCAACTTGTCACCCCGTCAACTGATTGTATAAAATATAATTTTGAATACCCACTTATATTATGTCCTCTGAAGATTTTTCACGTTTTGACTCACTCAAACTATTCATGCACCAAATATACGAATACCGCAAAGGTGTGAGGCCGCTCGTACTGTGCACCATGTGCAATGACTGCGCGCAAATTATGTGCAAACGCCTTGACGAGCAGGGCATATCTTATATTGAGCAACCCGTGTCAAGTAACAAGGTGAATTTGTATTTTGGCAAAAAGGCTTGCCTCGATGTGGTGCGCACATTCGTACACAAACCAATGCATGTATTAACTCCAGCCGAAGACTTTATGTTAGGGGCCATGCTCGGGTATGACATCACGGCGCAGTGCGAACGCTTCTGCAAACGAAATGAAGCTATATGCGGTCAGACGTATAACGCCCGCCATCAGTCTTATGCGGTAGTTTGAATATCTCTTTTTGCTCATTTCGTCGCAAAAAACTGCCTTTTTGTCATTTTATGATTGTAAAATGCCGCAAAATAAAAAATTATTCGTACTTTTACCATCGAAATTCAAAAGGGCTGCTTCAAACGGCCGCAAATTGAGCAAAAACTAAGACAAACCAACGCATATTTATGAACGCTTTAGAAACTGTTGAACGCCTTAAACAGCGTTTCCCAAACGAACCTGAGTACATTCAAGCCGTGAGCCAGGTGCTCGGCACAATCGAGGATGAATACAACCGTCACCCCGAATTTGAGCAGGCTAATCTTATCGATCGCCTCTGCATTCCCGATCGTATTATCTCATTCCGAGTAACTTGGGTTGACGACAAGGGCAAGGTGCAAACTAATATGGGTTATCGTGTGCAGCACAACAATGCCATCGGTCCGTACAAGGGCGGCATACGTTTCCACGCAAGTGTTACACCATCTGTTTTGAAATTCCTCGCCTTCGAGCAGACGTTCAAAAATGCACTCACTACATTGCCTATGGGCGGTGCTAAGGGTGGTTCAGACTTCAATCCGCATGGCAAGAGCGATGCTGAGGTAATGCGTTTCTGCCAGGCGTTCATGAACGAACTTTACCGTCATATCGGTCCCGACGAGGACGTTCCTGCCGGCGATATAGGCGTAGGTGGCCGCGAAGTAGGCTATATGTTCGGACAGTATAAAAAGTTGACGCATCAGTTTGTAGGTGTACTCACTGGCAAGGGCCTCCAGTTCGGCGGTTCGCTTATTCGTCCCGAAGCTACTGGTTATGGCAATGTTTACTTCCTCGAGAGCATGCTTCAAACCAGAGGCATTGAATTAAAGGGCAAGCGTGTACTTGTAAGTGGCTCGGGCAACGTGGCACAGTACACTGTCGAAAAACTCATCGAACTTGGTGCAGTGCCTGTAACACTTTCCGATTCAGATGGTTATATCTATGATCCGGACGGTATCGATGCTGACAAACTCGCTTTCGTTATGGAACTCAAAAACGAAAAGCGTGGTCGTATAAAGGAATATGCTGAAAAGTATGGCGTGAAGTACGTAGCTGGTGCACGTCCTTGGGGCGAGAAGGCTGACATAGCATTGCCTTCTGCTACACAGGATGAAATTGAAGAAGCCGATGCACGTTCACTCGTGGCTAATGGTGTAATTGCTGTCAGCGAAGGTGCCAACATGCCTTCAACTCCCGAGGCCATTGAAATATTCCAGCAGGCCAAATTGCTCTATGCTCCGGGCAAGGCTGCCAATGCTGGTGGTGTAGCTGTGTCTGGTCTTGAAATGAGCCAAAATTCAGAACGCTTGAGCTGGACGCGTGAGCAGGTTGACGAGCGTTTGAAGATGATCATGAGCGACATTCATCAAAACTGCGTAAAGTATGGCACACAGCCTGATGGCTATATCAACTATGTACGTGGTGCCAATGTGGCTGGTTTCCTCAAGGTGGCTAAAGCCATGATGGCTCAAGGTATCGTCTAAATAACTTGCTGCATTCGCATTGGTTATTGCGGCATGCTCAATATGACATTCAATCCTCATTGAAGGTGTAACACGCACTTTCAATGGGGATTTCTTTTATTATCCACATTTGTCCTCGCGCGCACGCGCGCGTCAGCAGATTTATGCAAAATTATCTGCATTCTGCACTTTTCGCTATAACTATCTGAAAATCAACTACTTAAGAGTGTAGACACTACCTACACACTTGTCTACACTACCTGCACACTTGTCTGCACAACCTGCACACTTGTCTGCACAACCTACACACTTGTCTACACTACTTACACACTTGTCTACACTACTTACACACTTGTCTACACTACCTGCACACTTGTCTGCACAACCTGCACTACCTACACTACTTGCACTGCCTGCACTACCTACACAATTCCACTTTCGCCATGACCCGCGCATTCCGTCACGTGCACAAGCCAATCCGCCATAGCCACCCCGTACATTCACTCGGAGCAACTCATCGGCCGTCCTCCCGTTTCCCAACCGTCCCCGTCACACGACAAATTCTGCGCATCCCCAATCCCCTTGTGATAGCACAGTGTAGGCAAAGTGCAAGCATACATACACTCTGCAACTATCTGATAATCAATACGAAACACCCCGCTAGTGCAGAGTGACGACAAATACACTGCAAAATGCCGGACGCGCGTGCGCGCATACGCATACACGTATATGTATGATTGTCTTGTAACCCAGCCCCTCAGCGCCAGCCCTTGTGTCCCTTCCGGCCACGCGGACGCCAGTCCGTGGCCGTCCGCCGCGCAGCGGCCTTATGTGTATCTTATGAAAACTTATGTTCTTATGTTTCCGCGCTAAGCGGCAAGCACGAACGTCAAATCTTCTGTCCTTATGTTCTTCTGTCCTTATGTTTCCCGCGTTAGCGGCCAACCAAGTTCCGCTACGGCGTCAGCCCTTATGTCTCTTGAGGCCACCCGGACGGTAGTCCGTGGCCGTCCGCCGCGCAGCGGCCTTATGTGTATCTTATGAAAACTTATGTTCTTATGTTCCCGCGGTAAGCGGCAAGCACAAACGTTATATCTTATGTTCTTATGTCCTTATGTTCTTCTGTTTCCCGCGTTAGCGGCCAACTAATCCCCGCTACGGCGTCAGCTCATCAGCCTGTTAGCACATCAACAAGCAGGCAAAGCGAACTTTTATGTTCTTCAGCACACTTTCGCAAAATATCCACCCCAAAACTTGGCATATACACAAGTAAGCCCTACATTTGCCCCGTTGGACATAAAAATCCCCGCCCGCCAGCACACCGGCAAACCAGCACTTTTGCCCACCAGCAGGCACAAACGGTCATGTCCGCCGCCCGAGAGCGCAAAATTGCGCGATTTTTTTTGCACGCCGCAACGCGCTGGCATTCAGCGCGTTACGTCCGTTTCAAGAGAAATTCCCGAAAATTTCTCCAAAATTTCTTCGCCAAAAATTTGGTGTGTGTGACAAAAGTCCGTACCTTTGCACTCGCAAAACAGAAATGAGGCCTACAACACCTCACAAATCTGAAGCAATTCGATCTTTGAAAACATTACATAAAACTATTTTGTAGAGAAGTACAAGAGACAAAATGAGCACTCTTTTCATAAAGAGCTGTTCGGGTTAAAAAGTCACTTGTCAATTCCTGAAAGAAATTTCAAGGACAGGTAATGACGGAGTCTTGAGCAAAAACAGAGAAAACAAAACATTAAGATATTACAATGAAGAGTT
>NZ_LT629845.1:0-124041 GCF_900106785.1 Prevotellamassilia timonensis
TATAAAATAAACAGATAGCTAAAAAGTAAATTTGAGAAAAGCGTAGCGATTCAACTGAAAGAGTGGTCGTTACGCTTTTGCTTTTGATGTGGAAAAGGTCGTTTGCAGACATCCAAAAGCCACACAACGCAAGAGTTCAGTTACCACATCATTACTGCCGTAATGTGTGAACTTCCAGAATAAGCATCTGTTTTTCTGCGATTTGCGTAATTTTGCGTAGCTGTTGGTAACTCACGGTAAACTAATTTTGTCACCAAAAAAGAAGTGAGTTATGCGAAGTACATTCAAGGTCTTATTCTACGTGAAGAAAGGCAGTGCAAAGCCCAACGGCAACCTGCCACTGATGTGCCGCCTTACGGTGGACGGAGAGATTAAGCAGTTCAGTTGCAAAATGGAAGTTCCACCCCATTTGTGGGATGTGAAGAACAACCGTGCTTCGGGCAAGAGTGCCGAAGCGCAGAGAATCAACCGTGCGGTTGACAAGATGCGGGTGGAGGTGAACCGCCGCTACCAAGAACTGATGCAGACAGACGGATATGTGACCGCTGCCAAACTGAAAGATGCCTATCTCGGTATCGGTATCAAGCAGGAAACCTTGCTGAAACTCTTTGAGCAGCACAATGCGGAGTTTGCAAAGAAAGTCGGACACAGCCGTGCCAAAGGAACATTCCAACGGTACATAACCGTCTGCAAGCATATTCGGGAGTTCCTGCCCCATACATACAAGCGTGAGGATATTCCCCTCAAAGAGTTAAACCTCACGTTCATCAACGACTTCGAGTATTTCCTGCGCACGGTGAAGAAATGCCGCACTAATACCATTTGGGGCTATATGATTGTGTTGAAGCACATCATTTCCATAGCGAGAAATGACGGTCGTCTGCCGTTCAATCCCTTTGCAGGGTATATCAACTCTCCCGAAAGCGTGGACAGGGGGTATATCACGAAAGAGGAGATACACACCATGATGAATACCGAGATGCCCGACAAGACCCACGAGCTTGTGAGGGACCTGTTTCTGTTTTCGGTGTTCACGGGGTTGGCATATTCCGATGTCAAGAACCTCACCACCGACAACCTGCAAACTTTCTTTGACGGTAACTTATGGATTATCACCCGAAGAAAGAAGACCAACACCGAATCGAATATCCGTCTGTTGGACGTTCCCCGAAAGATTATAGAGAAGTATAAGGGGATGGCAAAGGACAATAAGGTTTTCCCCATGCCAAGTAATACGACCTGCAACAAAAAGCTGAAAGCCATAGCCGATTTGTGCGGTATAAAGACACATTTAACATATCATGTCGCAAGACATTCGGCAGCAACTACCATACTGTTATCCAACGGAGTACCCATTGAAACCGTCAGCCGCCTGTTGGGGCATACCAACATAAAGACCACTCAAATCTACGCGAAGATAACCGCCCAAAAGATAAGTCAGGACTTGGAACTGTTGTCCGACAAGTTGGGGGATATGGAGAAAAGCATTTGCAGTGCCATTTGATAACCCATAAAGAAGAATACAGATGAAAGAGAAACGAAGCATCATCACGATGGACGGACAGGGCAACATCGCCCTGCCGACCGATACAGTCTCCATTGCCATGACCGAGTGGGAACTCTGCGAGTTGTTCGGGGTTATCGCCCCAACAATCCGAGCAGGGATAAAGGCTCTTTGTAAAAGCGGTGTTTTGAGGGAATATGAGACAAAGCATACCATCAAACTGTCGGACAAACGCAGCATGGAGGTTTACAGTCTTGAAGCCATCATCGCCCTTGCTTTCCGCATCAACACATTCGGAGCGGAACAGGTTCGCAGAGCCATACTTGAAAGACTGTACTTGCGAAAAGAAAAAACAGGCATCTTCTTTTCGCTGAACATCACTGATACGGCAAATCCGAAATACTTTGCATAGGCGTATTGCCATTCACACATACTCACGCACCCGAAGAAGCATCTGTTTTCAGCTCTGTTTCTTCGGATTTTTTGTTTTTACAGCCCCGAACAGCCCCGAAGTATTTTTTGCTGCGTTCTGCTGTGATTTGCGTATCAACTTATCCGACAGTTGATTATACTTTTGTAGCTGACATTTTTTCAAACTTAAATCATTGGAATATGGAAGCAAACAAAGTAAATGACAGCCACCGACCGCCCACAGATGGCGGCATGGCAAAGGAAGAGTTTATCCGTGTCGGCACAACGCTCTACAAGATTGTGGAGCAGCCAAGACTGAACGGAGGGTATGTAAGGAAGCGCATCGCATGGAACAACGAGACCCTGCGCCAAGACTATGGCAAGGACTACATCGGCAGCGTACCCAAGTATGACGGCTTCTGCACCGTACCCGAACACGTCAGCTATCAGCCTGTAATCGGCAAGTTCCTTAACCTCTACGAGCCGATACCCCACCAACCGCAAGAGGGTGATTTCCCCTCTGTCCGCTCATTGGTGGAACATATCTTCGGGGAGCAATACGAGTTGGGAATGGACTATCTTCAACTGCTCTACCTGCAACCCATTCAGAAGTTGCCCATCCTGCTGTTGGTGTCGGAGGAGCGCAACACAGGCAAAAGTACATTCCTCAATTTTCTGAAAGCCCTGTTTCAGAATAACGTGACATTCAACACCAACGAGGATTTCCGCAGCCAGTTCAATTCCGACTGGGCTGGGAAACTCCTTATCGTGGTGGACGAAGTATTGCTGAGCCGCCGGGAGGACAGCGAGCGGTTGAAGAACCTGAGCACGGCACTATCCTACAAGGTGGAAGCCAAAGGCAAAGACCGTGACGAAATTGCGTTCTTCGCCAAATTCGTGCTGTGTTCAAACAACGAGTACCTGCCTGTCATCATTGATGCAGGTGAAACCCGTTATTGGGTGCGCAAGATAGACCGCTTGCAGTCGGATGATACCGACTTCCTGCAAAAACTGAAAGCGGAGATACCTGCTTTTCTCCACCATTTACAGCATAGGCAGCTATCCACCGAAAAGAAAAGCCGTATGTGGTTCACGCCCTCACTACTGCATACCGAAGCCTTGCAGAAGATTATCCGCAGCAACCGCAACAGATTGGAGATAGAGATGCACGAGCTTATCCTTGACATTATGGAAAGTGTAGGCACGGACACTTTCTCTTTTGACTGCAACGATATTTTTCTTTTGTTGCGGTATTCACAGGCAAAAGTGGAGAAACATCAAGTACGCAGGGTATTGAAAGAGTGTTGGAAACTTAATCCTGCACCCAACACGCTTACCTATACCACCTATCAGTTGGACTATACCCGTGACTGTCACTATTCGCCCATGCGGAAGACAGGACGGTTCTACACCGTGACAAAATCGTTTTTGGAAACACTATGATTATTTTGATGAAATGATGAATAAGTATATAAATATATTGAAATATAGATATTTACATTCTCATCAAACATTCATCAAAAGTATCTCACTGATGAAAGGAGAAAACAGGACGGACAGACCATGCCCGACACCGTAAACGATGAATTTCTCTTTTCGTGAGTGGTTTGATGAATAAATGATGAGATGATATATAGATATAAATCAATGTGTTAAACCATATGTTCATCAAATCATCGCTTTATCAACCATCATCAAATCCGTAGGAATATACATTATGACAATACAGGAAGCAAAACAAATCAGAATAGCAGACTATCTGCAAAGTCTGGGGTACACACCCGTCAAGCGACAAGATAGCAGCCTTTGGTACAAGTCACCGCTGAGAGAGGAAGCCGAAGCCTCGTTCAAGGTAAACACCGAACTCAACCAATGGTATGACTTCGGCATCGGCAAGGGTGGCAATATCATCGCATTGGCTTCGGAACTCTACCGCTCCGACAACGTGCCGTATCTGTTGGAGTGCATCGCCAAACAGACACCGCATCTGCACACCGCCATCCATGTACCATTTTCTTTTGGTCGGCAATCCGTTTCAGAACCGATGTACCGACATCTGCAAGTTTCGGAGTTATCCTCTCCTGTACTATTATCCTATTTGCAGGAGCGAGGAATAAGCACCGAACTCGCCAAGAGGGAATGTAAGGAACTGCATTTTGAAAACAAGGGCAGACCATACTTCGCCATCGGTTTCCCGAATATGGCAGGTGGTTATGAGGTGCGCAACCGCTATTTCAAAGGTTGTGTCGCTCCAAAGGACATCACCCATATCCGACAAAGTGGAGAACAGCCGACAACCTGTTATCTTTTCGAGGGCTTCATGGATTACCTCTCGTTCCTTTCCATCCGTGTGAGGAACAATCCGCAATGCCCCCGACTGACCACGCAGGATTATATCATCTTGAACTCCGTTTCCAATCTCGCAAAGGCGGAGGGCATATTGGCTGACTATTCCCAAATCGGCTGTTTCCTTGACAACGATACGGCAGGACGGACAGCCTGTGAGCATCTGCAAGCAAGGTTCGGGGAACGCCTTTCCGACAAGTCCATACACTATAGTGAGTATAAGGACTTGAACGACTACCTGTGCGGTAAGCCCTTGTCCCAATCGGCAGAGCCGATGAAGCAGGAGAGGCAAGTCCAATCCGCAAGGCGGATGATGCAGCCACCGAAAAAGCGAGGGCTGAAGATGTAGGGAGTGAGAACGCTTGCAGCCGTGCGGATATTTACAAGCGGAAAATACCATAGCTTATTAGGGAATTTTCCGAGCCGCATTGCAAGCAACGCTGAAAATTCCCCAATAAGCCAAAGAGGTTGCACCTCTCTGGACTCTCCCAAGCCAACGGCAGAAGCCGTACAGGAGAATAATCAACCATTGTTTCACAAGCTAAAAAAGAAAGGAAAACCATATATGGGATTTGTCGTATTACATATGGAAAAGGCGCACGGTTCCGACAGCGGAACGACCGCCCACATCGAGCGTTTTATCATACCGAAGAACGCCGATCCAACTCGCACGCATCTTAACCGAAAACTCATCGACTATCCCGATGGAGTGAAAGACCGAACAGCAGCCATCCAACACCGTTTGGAAAACGCAGGGTTGACACGCAAAATCGGTAACAACCAAGTACAGGCAATCCGCATCATCGTGTCGGGAACGCATGAGGACATGGAGCGTATCGAAAAAGAAGGCAGATTGGACGAGTGGTGTGCCGACAACATGAGCTACTTTGCCTTCATGTTCGGTAAGGAGAATATTGTGGCTGCGCACCTTCATCGGGACGAGGAAACGCCACACATACACATCACCCTTGTTCCAATCGTAAAGGGGGAACGTAAGCGCAGGAAACGGGAGGAACAGACAAAGAAACGCTACCGCAAGAAGCCGACCGACACCGTAAGACTGTGTGCCGATGACATTATGACACGGCTGAAATTGAAGACCTACCAAGATACCTACGCCATTGCGATGGCAAAGTACGGATTGCAGCGTGGCATAGACGGTTCAACGGCACGGCACAAGTCCACGCAGCAGTATTATCGGGACACACAGAAACTTGTCGATAGCCTCAAAGCGGAAGTGGTAGATTTGCAGGAGCGGAAAGAAGCGGCACGGCAGGAACTCCGCCAAGCCAAGAAAGAGGTGCAGACTGAGAAACTGAAAGGCGCAGCCACGACCGCAGCGACCAACATAGCCGAGAGTGTCGGTTCTTTTTTCGGCAGCAACAAGGTCAAGACGCTGGAGAGGGAGAACAAGAATCTGCATGAGCGTGTATCAGAACTTCAAGAAGAAGCCCGACAAAGGGAACAGCAACAGGCGAAACACATACAGGAGATAACAGACGCTTACGAGCTGCGACACCGCAAATTGTCCGAGTTTACAGACTTTGTGAAACGCTACTTCCCATATGTGGAGAAGCTGATACCGACAATAAATTTCCTGCGTGAACGCTTGGGCTTCAATGACGATATTATCCGAAGATTATGCACATTCAAGGACGTTCCCATAAAAGGCAAGCTACATTCTTCCGAGTTCAACCAAGGCTTTGAAACCCAACGTGCCGTCTGCTCCATTAAAGAGGATGAAAATGGAAAGTTCGATTTCAAGATTGATGGAGTATCACATATAAGCTGGTTCAGAAAGAAGATGAACGAGTTTAGGGAAGCTATCGGAATACCGAAACCAAGACAAAACAGAGGTATGCAACTGTAAATCAAAATAAAGTCCGTGATTGTTGAATGACATATCACGGATTTTTTGTACTTTTGCACTCGGATTGAGGCAACTCTATCCAAGACATAAGAAAAAGAAGCGTTATGCTTTCTTGTAAGTCGAGAACGTAGGAAATTCAAGACACTGCACAAGGATGGCATAGTGGTTCTCACGCATATAGCGTGGGCTGCTATACTACATTCGTGCATTTAGGTTTCCTACGACCTTCGACTTAGAATGTTGCATTGGTAGTCCACGTTTCTGCATTTGAGCATCCGCTTCTTTGGGCTAAGAAGCAAAAAAGAAAACTATATGAAACAAAAAGTTCCACTATCAAAAATGAACATGACAAAAACGCTATTATCAGTTATGCTTTGTTGCTGTTGCAGCATTATGGCTTTCGGGCAGAACATGACCCAAGAAATTGAAAAGATTATCAAAGGGAAGCAAGCGTCTGTCGGGGTAGCAATTATCCATAATGACGATATAATTGCCATTGCCAACGAGGACAAATATCCCACTATGAGTGTATTCAAATTCCATATAGCAGTGACAGCTCTGAAAAAAATGGAAGCAGAGAATATTCCGCTGGACAAAATGGTGTATATCAAACAGAAAGAAATGCTGAAAAACACGTATAGCCCGTTAAGGGATAAATATCCCGACCAAGGGATTCGTATATCTTATAGGGATATAATCAAATACACAGTATCGATTAGCGACAACAACACATGCGATTGGTTAATAAGGTTTGTTGGTGGTATTGATAAAGTGGACTCCTACATAAAATCTCTTGGGATAAAGGATATGAATTTCACGGAGACAGAGGAAAGCATGCATACGGACATTATGTTATGCTACAACAATTGGAGCACACCATTAGCTATTGCGCAATTGCTCAAGAAACTTCATACAGAAAATATTTTGACAAAAGAGCATTTTGCGTTTTTAGAGACAGCCATGCTTGATTGTGTGTCTGGCAAGAACAAACTAATAGCGGGGTTGCCTACCGATATAAAATTTGGGCATAAAACGGGACGTTCTAACCGAACTGCTGATGGCATACAGATAAGCGAGGGAGATGCAGGAGTGATATATCTTCCCAACGGTGAGAAGTGCTACATTGTCGTTTTGATAAAGGATTCTCGTGAGTCTGATGATGATAACGCCAAAATAATGGCAGATATATCAAATATAGTTTATCGTCATTTGAATAAATAAAAATCCAATTGTAATGAATCAAAGTCTCTAACATATATTTGTTGGAGACTTTTTGTTAAATTTCATATCGGAAAAGTGTGCGTTTCAATAAAAAGTAATAACTTTGCAAATGAAAGAGTTATTTGACAGTATAGCACCGCAAAACGCTGAAAATAGCACAGTTGCTAACTCGTTACCACTGTTTCTCAAATACTCAGTTAAATGTTTATTCTTCAAACGGTTATATTAAACCGTTGAAAATCTAAAATAATACACAAACAACAGAGGTGTGTCAAAACCCAATTTGTGCGGGCTGAAAGCCCAATGATTGTCCATAGCCCTGGGCAAGCGAAGCGGCACCCAGGGTTATACGTAACGTGATGCAATGACGCCCTGTAAGGGCAAAAGTGAATGATAATCTTTACTTTTGCCCTTACAGGGCGCAACTGTTCCTTCACACGTTAACCCTGGGTGTCGCTTCGCTTGCCCAGGGCTATGGACAATCATTGGGCTTTCAGCCCGCACAAATTGAGTTTTGACACACTCTCGTTGTTTTGAGGCATGATGCACTTTCGTGCTGTGTGTTATTGTTCGTCAGCCTCTGCGTTATCGTTCGCGTGATTGTTGTTGCTGCTGCTTGTTGTGGCAGTAAAATCGTTGCAAGCCTTCTCCTTGGTATAATAGTAAACGAAGGTGCACACTGTTGCGGCTGCAAATACGAAAATGGGTGCATTAAACAGCACCGTCATGAGAGGCGTGTTCCAATCAGCATTACCAGTCCAAAACAAGTCGTTGGCCACTACAAAGTAAAACAAGCCTATAAGGTAGGCGATGCTCCGTACCAATGTGGCGTTGTAGGTATGCTTGAAAGCGTGTGCCACGCGTTTGATAGCATTCATGTTGATGTGGTGTTAAGGTGGTACTTAATAATCTGTCGGTTTCATAAGCCTTTACAGACTGATAAATTCAGCAGACACGTCAGAGCAGAGCACGTCAGTGCAGAGCACGTCAGAGCAGGGGCGGAAGTTCGAAAAGCCGTGTGCCATTCGACCCTTTGATGAGGATAAGTCTGCCTGTGGGCATATTGCCCCCTGTGATGGCCGTTTTGACTGCCTCAACATCGGGGAACCAAAAAGCCCCTTCGGCGTACGGCTGAAAGTTTTCGCCAACAAGCCAAACTTCCTCGCAACCAGAGGATAATGCCTGTGCTGCCACTTGTTTATGAGCCGAGGCAGATGATAGTCCGAGTTCACGCATCTCGCCCAATATGAGCATTTTGTGCGGGGCCGCAATATGGGCAAAATTGTCAAGTGCGGCAGTCATGCTTGTCAGGTTGGCGTTGTATGCGTCAATGATAAGTTCGTTATGTGCGGTCTTTTTCAGTTCGCTGCGGTTGTTAGTAGGCTCGTAGGCCGCAATAGCCTGTGCGGCAGCCTCGGCAGTAACCCCAAAGTGTTTGCCCACGGCAATGGCAGCCAAGGCGTTGGTTACGTTGTACGAACCAATAAGTTTGGTGTGCACCGTATGCCACTCGTCGCCAGCATAGCGGAATTTGAATGTCATGAAAGGTGTGCATTCCACAAATTCACCTTCAACAGCATATCCCTTATCGGGCAAGCCATACGTCTCGGTGGTGAGGCCCTGTGTCATGGGCATAAGGTATTTGTTGTCAGCGTCAACAAATACAAACGCTCCAGGTTTCACACGCAAGTAGTCATAAAGCTCACCTTTTGTGCGGATAACGCCCTCAAACGACCCAAAGCCTTCAAGGTGTGCACAACCCACGTTCGTAATCAGTCCGCAGTCGGCGTCTACAATCTCAGACAGTTGAGCTATTTCGCCAGGGTGGTTTGCACCAGTCTCGATAACGGCAATTTCGTGTTCGGGGCGTAAGCGCAGCAACGTCTTGGGCACACCAATATGGTTGTTAAAGTTGCCTTGGGTGTAAAGTACATTATATTTAGTAGACAAGACCGCAGACGTGAGCTCCTTGGTGGTAGTTTTGCCATTAGTACCAGTAATCTGTATAATGGGCGTTTCGAGTTGACGGCGGTGATATGTAGCTAATTGCTGCAAGGTGGTCAGTACGTTGTCAACCTTTATGAGTTTATCGTTTGCGGGTAATTCTGCGTCATCCACTACCGCATAGGCACAACCATTTTCGAGTGCTTTCAGTGCAAATTTGTTGCCGTCGAAGGTGGTGCCACGCAGCGCAAAGAAAAGAGAACCTGCAGGACAATCGCGTGTGTCGGTTGTAATAACAGGGTGTTTCAGAAAGATATTGTACAATTCGGGTATTGTCATCGTTCTAAATGTATTTATCTTGTTGGTGGAATTGGTAAACTTGTAAACCCGTTAACCAAGAATTCCGCCAGCAGGCTATTTGCTGATGTAGTTTGTCATGCAAAGGTACGTCAAGATGCACGCAATGCAAAACGATTGTGTAAAAACTTTTGTTGTCGCCTTTTTTGTATACCTTTGCATAGCGTAATCCCTTGGCGCAATCAGACACAAAAGGGGGCATAAAGACGCCATGGCTTCATGCCAATAGCCACGAATTAAAACATTTACAACATTGACACATACACTCAATTTGCGCGGAAGACTCTTAGAGCTGCGCGAACCTCAAATAATGGGCATACTGAATGTAACGCCCGATTCCTTCTACTCCGACAGCCGAACGCCTGACGAGGCGCACATCACAGATCGTGTGCGTCAGATGATGGACGAGGGTGCCGACATGATAGACGTTGGTGGCTATTCGTCGCGTCCGGGTGCCGACGATGTAACGCCCGAGGAGGAAATGGACCGTTTGCGTCGTGGCTTGCGCATTGTGCGCAAACTCTATCCCGAAGTGCCTGTGTCGGTTGACACATTCAGAGCCGATGTGGCACGCATGTGTATTGAAGAGGAAGGGGCCGACATCATTAACGACATATCCGGTGGCATGATGGATCGCCAGATGTTTCGCACTGTGGCACGCCTTGGCGTACCCTATATATTGATGCACATGCAAGGTACCCCCGACACCATGCAGGTGGCACCACACTATGACAACTTGCGGCGTGAGGTCATGCTCTATTTTGCCGAACGCATCGACCGCCTTTGCCAGATGGGTGCCAAAGACATTATTGTCGACCCCGGCTTTGGTTTTGGCAAGACGCTCGAGCATAATTACGAACTGATGAATCACCTTGAGGATTTTGCCGTGTTCAACTTGCCGCTGTTAGTCGGCATCTCACGCAAATCGATGATATACAAATTGACAGGTGGCACACCACAAACCTCACTCAATGGCACCACAGCGCTCAACACCATATCTTTAGTCAAGGGGGCACACATATTGCGTGTGCATGACGTGAAAGCCGCAGCTGAGGCCAAGCAAATTTACATGGCGATGAAGCAAAATGCCTGAGGCCAGAGCGACGATTTTCAGTTGCCGCCAACAGTTGTAACCGCCATATATTCAGAAAACGCTCAACACATACGAGTCAATGCTAAGTTTTGGGATAAAAGACATCATAGACATCTTTTCGGTAGCCATATTGTTATACTACATCTATCGATTGATGAAAGAATCGAGCTCTGCCAATATCTTTGGCGGTATCATCGTCTTTATTGTAGTTTGGATATTTGTGTCGCAAATATTCGAGATGCGTTTGCTTGGCTCCATTCTCGACAAAGTGGTAAACGTAGGTTCGCTTGCGCTCATCATATTATTTCAAGAGGAAATACGTCATTTCTTCAGCACCATCGGTTCACGTCCGAGCACCCATTTCCTCACACGCATATTCAAGTCAAAGAAAGACAAGGGCGACAATGTGCATCGCGAGGACATCATGCCCATAGTGATGGCATGTATGAATATGAGCAAGCAAAAGGTAGGCGCGCTCATCATTATAGAGCGTTATGTGGGTTTGAGCGAGTATATAGCCACGGGCGACATGATCAATGCCAATATCACGCAGCGACTCATCGAAAACATATTTTTCAAGAACAGCCCTCTGCACGACGGAGCCATGATTATATCACACCAACGCATCAAGGCTGCAGGCTGTATATTGCCCATATCGCACGATACAGACATACCCAAATCGTTAGGCCTGCGCCACCGTGCAGCGCTTGGCATATCTCAAAAGAGTGACTGCCTGGCAGTGGTCGTTTCGGAGGAAACTGGTGGTATTTCAATAGCCGAAAAAGGCAGTTTCCGCTTGCGTATGTCGGCCGAGGAATTAGAGAGTGCACTCTCAAAAGAGTGGATAAAGGAGTAACAAGTGCCTGCTTTTCATTATTTATGCTTATCTTTGCAGTGCTGACGTGTGCGCCATACTGCAAGTGATAGTGTGAAAAGCGCCCCCAAACGTGGCACAAACCCCATTATACAGCCAAGTCTATAACATGACAAAAAATCACAAGATAAAAAAAGTGCGTTTGCACAGTGAAGGCAATGACATACTGCGTAAAAGCCTGCTGGTCATACTCGTGACGGGTGCGCTCTTATACTACCTTTTGCGTGACGTAACACTGTGGCCTTTCTACGCCTACATGGCCATTTGCATAATATTGTATGCCATGGCCGTTAACTTCTTCCGTTGCCCGATACGTATCTTTAATGGTGACAAGGAAGGAACTGTGCTTGCTGCAGCCGATGGCAAGGTGGTGGTGATTGAAGAGGTAGACGAAAATGAATATTTCCACGACCGCCGGTTGATGATTTCCATATTTATGTCCATCACCAATGTGCATGCTAACTGGTTCCCGGTTGAGGGACTTGTAAAAAAAGTAGTGCATCACAAGGGCAATTTTCATAAGGCTTGGCTCCCCAAGGCCAGTACTGAAAACGAACGCTCAACTGTAGTAATCGAAACACCCGACGGCAAGGACGTGCTCGTGCGCCAAATAGCTGGGGCCGTAGCCCGCCGTATAGTAACCTATGCCCGTGAGGACGAGGATTGCTACTTCGATGAGCACATGGGATTTATCAAGTTCGGCTCACGCGTCGACGTCTATTTGCCTACCGACACCGAAGTGCTGGTAAAGATGGGGCAACGTACAGTTGGCAACCAAACAGTGATAGCCAAACTTAAGTAAAGTGACAAACAATACTACTTATCAGTAAAATAACACACTCTTGCGAGTTGACAGGTTGATTGATAGTGAGTTAAGCAAGGGGCTTTATGCGTCCCTCGCCAGCTTACGCAGACTTGTCAACTCGTAATGCTTTATAAACCAAGTAACGCCATAATAACAATGAAAAAGCATATCCCCAACACCATCACATGCTGCAACCTCATATCGGGCTGCATTGCCACATACTTTGCCTTCCAAGCAAATTTTCAATTTGCTTTTGCCTTTATAATAATAGGCGCGGTGTTCGACTTCTTTGATGGTTTCGCAGCACGTTTGCTGCATGTTTCGTCACCAGTGGGCAAGGAACTCGATTCGCTGGCCGACGACATTACATTTGGATTTGCCCCGGCCGCCATTGTTTTCTCAATGCTCCGCACCTTGCTCTCAGCATGTGGCGATGGGGCGGCAGTTTGTCCAGTCACCCCCTATGTGCCATACGTTGCATTTGTCATTGCAGCATTTTCAGCCTTGCGCTTGGCCAAGTTCAACCTCGATGAGCGTCAAACCACCTCTTTCATCGGTCTGCCCACCCCGGCCAATGCCTTGTTCTGGGCAGCGTTGAGTGTATCGCTCAGCACAAACAGCTGCCTTGTTTCCGACAATGCGTTGTGGTTATTGCCAGCATTGGTAGTGGGTGCACTGTTGTCAAGTTGGTTGCTTGTGGCCGAAATTCCCATGTTCGCGTTAAAGTTCAAGCACTATGGCGTCAAGGGCAACGAGTTGCGTTATGGTTTTGTGCTATTCAGCATATTGCTGCTTGCCATTCTGGGCTGGGTAGGTTTCTCCGCCATAATAGTGTTATATATTCTTACATCAATAGCCAACAACGTGTTTGGCACAAAGATTGCTGATGAGGAGTAGGCAACTCCTTATTATTAACGTAACACATATTGATTGATGCACTTTTTAGGTTGTTTATTTGTCTTCATATTAGGTGGTATATTCTTCGTGATAGCCGTCATAAGTTGGGTGTTCCGCACCCTGTTCGGTGTCAACATCTTTGCACCATTCTTTGTCGGGTCACGTCGCAAGGCAAGCGCTTTCAATAGCGCAGAACGAAATGATAACACTGCCAGCGAGCAGCAACGTACCACTCATTACAACACAGGCAATGCCCACCATGAAGGCGGGCAGGAACGTCGCGCGTCAGACAAAGGCAAAATATTTGACAAGAGTGAGGGGGAATACGTCGATTTTGAGGAGGTGTGAGGCATTGGTGCCAAATAACGGCAATTAAAGGGTGGTTCTAATAATCCCGAAATCACATAGAAGATAAAACGGTTGGTGGGTTAAAAAGCAGACAATCCATAAGTATGCTTTTTAACCCACCAACCGTTTGTTGTAATAAAGAGCGTCCGGCTTTTGCTTGCGCGGCTCAAATGCGTACAATGCCGTGCATTACAGCAAAGATGGTAAGGGCAGACACACTGCGCGTACCAAGTTTCTCGGTCAGATTATTGCGGTGCGTGATGACAGTTGCCACGCTCACCCCCATGCGTGCGGCAATCTCTTTGTTGATAAGTCCGTCCACAATGCCCTTCAGCACTTCGCGCTCGCGTGGTGTGAGGTGTGGCGTGTTGTGGCTACCTGTCTCAGCCTCGGCGCCATTAGGGGTTTGTTGTGCCTCTTTCACCACATCGGGTTCAGCACCATGTTGGTTGTGCGACTTGCTTGCCAGAGCTATGATTGAAGCTACAAGCGCTTTCTCAGGCAAAAACACATTCAGTGCGTGAAAGCCCTGAGGCAGATGGCAAGTGTCATTGCCATGCACCAGTATGATGGTCTTGTGTTGCCGTTTCAAAAAGAAAGACGCATTAGCCAGCACCTCGTCCGCCGATACAAAATAGTGAAAGAAGGTGTCGGCAGAGTTCTCCTCCGTCATGTCCGCAACGTGTGAAAACAAGTACACCTCAGCCCCCGGCATCATACGGCGTATGATGTCGGCCAGCCCCATGCAGGCAAGCGTGTTGGGTGATATGATGGCTATCGAAGGTCGCATATAGTATATTTGCTGATAGAGAGGGGTGTAGAGTGGGGGCTTAGTTTACAACCAGTTTGTCGTTAAAATAGTGTCGCAGAATTTCCTCTGCATGCTGCTTTTGTTCGGGCGTGTTGACAGGCACGTCCTTTAGTTTGTACTCCCACCCAAGGGCTTCGTATTTGTGTACACCGAGTGTGTGGTAAGGCAGCAGTTCGATGCGCTGTAATTGTGTGTAATCCTTAAAGTGCGCTCCCAGTGCGTGCAAGTCCTCGTCAAAATTGCTCACTCCTGGCACGAGCACATAACGTAGCCAAAAGGGGTGGTTGTTCGCTTCAAACCAAGCCGCCGTCTTAAGCGGTTGTTCGTTGCTGCGTCCTGTAATGTATTGATGTCTGTCATTATTAAATTCCTTGATGTCAAGCATCACAAGGTCTGTCAGTTTCCAAAGTTCCTCCACGTCATTGTTCCAGATGGCTCCGTTGCTGTCCACGCAAATGTGAATGCCCTCCTCCTTCAACCGTTTGAACAGTGGAATGAGCGCTTTGGCCTGTACCGTAGGTTCGCCGCCCGAAAAGGTTATGCCGCCCCGTTTGCCAAAGAAAGGTTTGAACGACACGGCCTGTTTCACAATGTGTTCGGCGTCAGTCAGTGTGCTTTCACCCACGGCATCAATCGTGTCGGGGTTGGCACAATACAGACATCTGAACGGACAGCCTTGCAGAAAAACCACGTAGCGCAGTCCCGGCCCATCAAATGTGCCCATCGACTCATAGCTGTGAACGCGTATTTGCATATTTAAGTAGGTATTCAATATTGGTTTGTACAATCAGCAGGTGTCCGATAAACGCTGTTTCAACGTAAAAATAAATATGAGCACCTACTTATTCTTATTGCAAAGTTACGCAAACTTACAAAAAAGCAGTACCTTTGCTGGCAAAATATGCTTATAAGCAGGTGCACACAAGCATTTTCATACTGAAATAGCGTTAACGGGCCACACACCTGGCAACGTGCCGTCAAGGTGAAAAACAGCTCCTGCATATTATACAACAAATCAAAATAAGAACACTGACTAAATATGGCAAAAGATACCGTAATCCTTACAGGCGACCGTCCCACCGGACGCTTGCACATAGGCCACTATGTTGGCTCACTCCGTCGTCGCGTAGAGTTGCAGAATGCTGGCGACTTCAAAAAGATGTTTGTGTTTATAGCCGATGCACAGGCTTTGACCGACAATATCGACAATCCCGAAAAGGTGCGTCAGAATGTAATTGAGGTAGCACTCGATTATTTGGCCTGTGGCCTTGACCCCGAAAAAATCACCATCTTCATTCAGAGCCAGATACCCGAACTCTGCGAGTTGTCATTCTATTTTATGGACCTCGTCACTGTGAGCCGTTTGCAGCGCAACCCGACCGTCAAAACCGAGATAGGCATGCGTGGCTTCGAGTCAAGCATACCTGTGGGCTTCTTTACCTACCCTATAAGCCAGGCTGCCGATATCACCGCCTTCCGTGCCACCACAGTGCCGGCGGGTGAAGACCAAAAGCCTATGCTTGAGCAGGCCACCGAAATTGTGCGCCGTTTCAACCACATATATGGCGACACATTGGTAGAGCCCAACATCTTGTTGCCGCAAAACGCCGTGTGCTGCCGTCTGCCGGGAACCGATGGCAAAGCCAAAATGTCTAAAAGCCTTGGCAACTGCATCTACTTGTCTGACACAGCCAAGGACGTAGAGAAAAAGGTGAAATCGATGTACACCGACCCAACCCACTTGCGTGTTGAGGACCCCGGCCACATCGAGGGCAACACAGTGTTCACCTATCTCGATGCTTTCAGCAAGCCCGAGCACTTTGCAGCGTACTGGCCTGAATACCAAAACCTTGACGAGGTAAAGGCACACTACCAACGCGGTGGACTGGGCGACATGAAGGTAAAGAAGTTCCTCAACAAAATACTCCAAGAGGAACTCGAACCCATTCGTCAGCGTCGTGCCGAGTTTGAAAAGGACATTCCCGCTGTGTACGAAATGCTCAAAAAGGGTTGCGAAGAGGCACGTGCCGTGGCTGCAGAAACCCTTAGCGATGTGCGTCGTGCTATGAAAATCAACTACTTTGACGATGCCGAACTCATAGCCGAACAGGCAAAGAAGTTTGCTTCAAAGTAAGCCGCACAAACGATGGAACTCCTTGGCCGAGCTGCAAACTCGTGCCACAATAACAAGCAAATGGAGCAGAAGATGTATGGGAAACATACATTTTCCGCTGCACAATTTGCTCATTCACAAAAGATTTCCTAACTTTGCAACCCGAAGCGAGAAGGTGCCTCAAAAAGAACGTGAGGCCGCGAGGTCTGTAACATGGTAGTGCTGACCTTTCTCGCGCAATGATATGTATATCAAAAACAAAAAAACAGCATAACAAAAATGAAAAGAACATTCCAACCCCACAACAGAAAGAGAAATAACAAGCATGGTTTCCGTCAGCGTATGCAGACAGCCAACGGCCGTCGCGTATTGGCATCTCGTCGCGCTAAGGGTCGCAAGAAGTTGACCGTGTCTGACGAAGTTCATGGCAAGAAGTAATAAATTATAAGCTACTCCCCAATACCGCACAGCGGTGTTGGGGATTGCTTTTTCAAGGGAGAGGCTGACACCTTTTTGCAGCAAGTGCAATGTGGGTGTCAGCCTCTCTTGCGTGTTTTGTGTTATATTCTGTCCGGTGAAACAATTCTGATATTATGGCACACGGATCGCACCGATTGCACGGATTTTTTCGCAACGTGCTTTAGCACCACGGAGATGACGGATTTGACGGATTTTGTGAGCATTGCATGCTCACTTCGCTATTGGCTCGTTGCTGCGGATAGGTACCTTACTACATAATCTGTGCTAACGTATTTCGCCACGGGTACGTTACGGGCCAATAGCGAAGTGAGCATGCAATGCTCACAAAATTCGTCAAATCCGTCATCTCCGTGGTGTTAAAGCACGTAGCGCGAGCGAAAAAAATCCGTGCAATCGGTGTGATCCATGAGCTACAATATCAGAATGGTTTTACCGGGCTGCAATAACTGTTAATCATAGCTGCATATTTTCCCGACGCGAGACGCGTCGCCCCATTAGAGTTAGCGTTTTTGTCTTGAGTCCGTTCGCATTTTTACGTTTTACCGGACTGCAATAATTGTTTTACCAGGCAGAATAAGTTCTGTCTCAATCCACACCTTTAAGGTCGTTCATCATGGCAAAAGGCCACCTCCTTGAAAGCATAGTTGCAAATAGTGCCATTGCTTTTGCGCAGAGACAATACGCCTAACGGACTAATGCCCTCAATGCTGGCTGCAAACTTGCCACTGGCGTCTTCAAACACATGGTTGCCTTTGCCTCGGTATAAGTGCTCCATGTATTCGTTGTGCAGTGTGGCATAATCGTTGCGCAGTATCAGGTGGTAACGTTTCTCAAACTCACCAACAAGTTTCGACAGCAGTTCGGCGCGGTTGTGATGGTTGCCAGTTATTTTCATGAGCGATATGGGGTTGGGCGCATCGCTTTCAAAAACAGTCTGGTTCACGTTAACTCCCACCCCCGTCAGCGTAGTGGCTATTTGTGTGCCGCACACATCGTGCTCCAGCAGCATGCCGGCAATCTTGTAGTCGAGCCAGTACACATCGTTAGGCCATTTCACCGTCACGCCGCCGTCCACGTGTTTCGCCAATGCGGCCCGCACGGCAAGGGCCAGTGCTTCAGACAGTGCAAACTGATGCGTCACAGGCACCAGGGTGGGGTGGAACAGAAACCCAAATAGCAAGTTCTTACCACGTTCAGCCTCCCAGTGATTGCCGCGTTGGCCGCGTCCCGCGGTCTGATAGTCGGTCGTAGCAAGTACAAATTCCTTGTCGCTGTGCTGATATTGCGGCAGGCGCAGCAGCAGCATGGTCGAGTCTGTTTCGGGCAAATGCACATGCTCCCAGTTGTGCGGCAAATCAATGTTTTGTAAGTTCAGCATAAGCCATTTGTGTCTTTTTAGGCAATTTCTTAAGCACCTCGCTCAGCGAGTGGTCAATCAGTTCATACACCAGTTCGTCGGGCACATCTGTGTCAAACATCACCTCGTTCCAATACTTCTTGTTCCAATGCCAAGCCCCGCGTATGCCGTTATATTTATCACGCAGAGTAATGGCATAGTCGGGGTCGCACTTTGTTACAACCAAATCGGGCCGGTCAAGGTCAATGTAAGCAAAGATCTTGTTGTACACACGGAACAAGATTCCGTCGGGCCCGAAGGCCGAATCCTCTGTGGCCAAGGGCTTGGCCAGGCAGTAATTGCGAATGTCTTCAATGTTCATACTTCAAAGTCGCGTTTATGCTGGCGTTGTTTCCACACCGTCTCCTCGTTGTAGGCATGGCGCAGGTGGGTAATGCAAAAAGGCCTTTGCTTGCCAACCACCGTAATGATGTCGTAGCTGTAAGGCGAACCAAGCAAATGGTTATGTGCCAGATAGGCGCGGCCGGCGGCAATGATATTGCGCTTTTTGTGCAGCGTCACCGCTTCTGCAGCCGGTGCAAAATGTTCGTCGCGTCGCGTCTTCACCTCGACAAACACAATTTCGCCGAACCATTCGGCCACGATGTCAATTTCGAGATGTCCGATGCGCCAGTTGCGTGCCAGTAGCGTATAGCCCTTTTGCGTCAGGTAGAGCAGTGCTTCGTCCTCGCCCTCGCGTCCCAGTTCGTTGTGGTCAGCCATCAGCGTTTACGCTTAAAAAAATCCTTCATCAGTTGTGCACACTCCTCTTCAAGCACCCCGCACACCACTTCGGTTTTGGGGTGCATGGCCTTGGGAGCAAACACGCTGTACCCCCGTTTAGGGTCGCTGGCTCCGTATACCACACGTCCCATCTGTGCCCACCCGATGGCCCCGGCACACATAATGCAAGGTTCCACCGTCACGTACAGTGTGCACACATCAAGATATTTACCATTCAGCGCATCGGCGGCAGCAGTGATGGCCTGCATCTCGGCGTGAGCTGTCACATCGTTCAGTGTTTCGGTCAGGTTGTAGGCACGTGCTATGATGCGGTCGCGGCATACCACCACCGCTCCCACAGGCACCTCGTCCTTGTCGTAGGCCATACGGGCCTGTTCCAGCGCCTTGCGCATATAATATTCGTCGTTCATAAGTGTAGGTTCCATACTTATTTGTCAACCTGTCAACTTGTTACCCCGTCAACAAAGAATTCTGCCAACGGGTTGCTGGTGAGAGATCAGTTACCCTTTAATCAGTTGCAATGCCACCCGTCCGCGTTCCTCGTCAATGTCGAGCACCCTGACCATAACCTGTTGCTGAATATGCACCACCTCAGCAGGGTCCTTCACATAGTGGTCGGCCATGTGCGATATGTGCACCAGCCCCTTCACCTTTATGCCCATGTCCACAAAGCAACCAAACTTAGTGATGTTCGTTACCACGCCCGGCACCTCCATACCTTCGCGCAAGTCGTCGAGCGAGTGCAAATTGTCGGCAAAGCTGAACACCTTGGCTGTGCCGCGCGGGTCGCGTCCCGGTTTGGCCAGTTCGTTCATGATGTCAGTCAGCGTGGGCAGTCCCACCTCGTTGGTACAATAGCGCTTCAAGTCCACCTTGGCACGTGCCTCGGCCGAGGCTATCAGTGTTGGCACGTCGCAGCCCGCGTCCTTGGCCATTTGCTCAACGAGTGCATAACGCTCGGGGTGTACGGCCGTATTGTCCAACGGATTTTCAGCACCAGGAATGCGCAAGAAGCCTGCACATTGCTCGTAGGCCTTGGCCCCCAAGCGTGGCACCTTGAGCAGTGCGCGGCGCGAGGCAAAAGCCCCGTTAGCCGTACGGTAGTCCACAATGTTCTGTGCAAGGGCCGGCCCCAGTCCCGACACGTAGGTGAGCAAATGCTTCGAGGCCGTGTTGAGGTTCACCCCCACGGTGTTGACACAACTCTCAACCGTCAGGTCGAGCGACTTTTTCAGTTCCGTTTGGTCCACGTCGTGCTGATATTGTCCCACACCAATAGCCTTAGGGTCAATTTTGACCAGTTCGGCCAAAGGGTCGGCCAACCGGCGGCCAATGCTTACCGCACCGCGCACCGTTACATCGTAGTCGGGAAACTCCTCGCGCGCCAATTTCGATGCCGAATAAACCGAAGCCCCGTCCTCGCTCACCAGAAAGACCTCCACCCCCTTAAGGTGCAGACTCTTTACCAACTCCTCAGTTTCGCGTCCGGCCGTACCGTTGCCAATGGCAATGGCCTCTATGTGGTATTGTTCAACCAGTGAGTGGAGTTTGAAGCCCGCCCTTGCATACTGGTTTTGTGGTTGGTGTGGAAATATAGTCTCGTTGTGCAGCAAGTTGCCCTGTGCATCGAGGCATACCACCTTGCAGCCAGTGCGAAATCCAGGGTCAATGCCCATGATGCGTTTTTGCCCGAGAGGGGCTGCAAGCAGCAGTTGTTTCAGATTGTTGGCAAACACGTGTATAGCCTCCTCGTCGGCTTTGCCCTTGCTGGCACCGGCAAATTCCGTTTCGATGCTTGGTTTCAGCAGTCGCTTGTAAGCATCGGCAATGGCCATTTCAACTTGTGCGGCTGCCGGTGTGCCCGCCTTCACATAGCCGCGTTCCACCCGGCTTATGCAGTCATCATCGTCGCTTGGCGAGATGCTCACACGCAAGTAGCCCTCGGCCTCGCCTCGGCGCATGGCCAGCAGACGGTGTGAGGTGCAGCGCTTCAGTGGCTCGCTCCAGTCAAAGTAGTCGCGGAACTTGCCAGCCTCGGCCTCCTTGCCTTTCACCACTTTGGAGCGTATCATGCCCGTACACTCAAACGAGCGGCGTACCGTTTGCCGTGAGCGTTCATTTTCATTCACCCTTTCGGCTATGATGTCACGTGCCCCTTGCAGCGCCTCGTCCGTATTGGCCACCTCGCCTTTTACAAAAGATTTGGCAGCCGTTTCTGGCTGTTTGAAGGGTTGCAGCATCAGCATGTCGGCCAAAGGTTCAAGTCCCTTTTTGCGTGCCACTTCGGCCCGAGTCTTGCGCTTGGGCTTGAAGGGCAGGTACATGTCCTCAAGCAGCGTGGCGTCCCAACAGGTTTCGATGCGCTTCTTCAGTTCGTCAGTCAGTTTGCCTTGTTCCTCAATGGTTGTGATGATGTAGTCGCGTCGGTGTACAAGTTCCTCCAGTTTGTCATTCTGCTCCTTAACCTGTGCCACTTGCACCTCATTAAGTCCGCCGGTAGCCTCCTTGCGGTAGCGGCTGATAAAAGGTATGGTAGCGCCCGAGGTGAGCAGGTTGATGGTAGCTTCGACCTGCTTTTCGCGCAGTCCGAGTTGTTTGGCTATTATTTCGGCTATTTTCATGGGTTGTAATCTGTTGTTTGTGATATTGGCGGAATTGGTTAACGGGTTGACAAGTTAACGGGTTAACAGGTAAGTTTGCCAAGCATTTTAGGTCTCTCGGTAGTCTTACTTTAACATGATAAGTAGTGTATGGCATACTTACCAGTCAACTCGTAACCCCGTTAACTTCAAAAAATGCCAATGGGTTTATGATGTTTATGCCCCGTCGGCTTGCTGTCTGATTGTAGCCCGCGTGTAGTTGGTGATGTAAATGTACAACAAAGAGTTGAGATTGACCAACATATTTGGTGCAATTTGCAAATGTGTGCATATCTCGCCGTGGGCTGCACCCCCTATCAATTTATTCTGTGTACATTTGTCTGCACTCTGCACTTTTTGTCTGCACCCCGTTGAAAATCATGCGTTTCGTTAGTGTAGACAACGGCTAAAATAACCTGCACACGTGTATGCACTGAGCGGACATGAAATGTTATATATTGCTGCCACTCCCTCGTTGTCTGCACGTGCATGTTGTGCTGTCTGCCCCGGTGCGTGCACCTGTCAAACCAGTGCCGTGTTACGGCATAGGGCGAGCGGATTTTTGGTCGGACGGAATAAAAATCTGCCCTCCCGAAACTGAGAAAACGGCCTCCCTAAACTGATAAATGCACCCCCCTGACATAGACAAGCAGGCGTGGCGTGTGCAGACAGCAGTGTAGGCATTATTGAGATTTGTCTACACTGCGTAATGCTCTGACTATCAACGGAGTGCAGACAAAAAGTGCAGAGTGTAGACAAAAGTGTAAAGAATAAAATGTAGGGGGCGTGGCATTGCAAATTTGAGTGCACGCGGTGTATGGAATGCCCGAGTGGGCAAGTTTGTAAAATTATTGCTACCTTTGTCCGAGTAATAGGCGGGTGTTCGAATTCTGTTGATATAAATCCGTAGGTGGAATTACTTGTCAACGTGTTTACTAATTCCGCCAACGCGTGATACAACCTAACATTGAATATCTGCTTACACAAACAACCCATTACATGTTCGCCGTCATAATTATATGTGTCGGGCAAATATGTTGAATACCTATTTACTCAAGTTTCTGATTTAGCAAGGGCGGGCTGAAAGCCCAATGGAGCCCATAGCCCAGGGCAAGCGAAGCGGCACCCTGGGTATCGCGTGTTGGAGCAGTCGCGCCCTGTAAGGGCAAAAGCTTTAGGACATGGCGCAGGTGTGGAACAACATATACATACGATGTTCCACTTTAAGACCGCTAAATCAGCTATCAAGTAAGAATAACAACATAAAGGGTTAAAGCTTTTGCCCTTACAGGGCGCGTAGACTCTACTATGCGGAAGTCCCAGGGTGCCGCTTCGCTTGCCCTGGGCTATGTGCTCCATTGGGCTTTCAGCCCGCCCTTGTTAAATCTGAAACTTCAACCTATTTATAGCATGGCAAATACCAAACCAGGTCTGTTCAGAACGGCAGACGGAAAAAATTATTTGTGGCCCTTTGTGTTGGTCACTTCATTATTCTTTTTGTGGGGCTTGGCCCATAGCATATTAGATGTGCTGAACAAGCATTTTCAGGAAACCATGGATGGCGTGGGCAAGACCGAGTCAGCCTTGGTGCAGGCGGTGATGTATGGTGGCTATTTTGTGATGGCCCTCCCAGCCGGACAGATAATCAAGCGCTACGGCTACAGGGCCGGTGTGATAACGGGCTTGCTGCTTTATGGCATAGGTGCGTTGCTGTTCATTCCGGGCGGACAACTGTTGTCGTTCCCCTTCTTTTTGTTTTCACTGTTTGTAATAGGTTGCGGCCTCACGTGCCTTGAAACCTCAGCCAATCCCTACGTAACGGTGCTTGGCAATGCCGAGGGCGCGGCGCGGCGTATCAATCTGTCGCAATCGTTCAATGGGCTGGGGTGGATAGTCGGTCCGCTCATTGGTGGGCATTTTGCTTTTGCAGTGGGTGCCGACAAGGGCAGCATAGCCATTCCCTATGCCATAATAGGCGTTGTGGTGCTGTGTGTGGCACTGGTGTTTGCGCAAGTCAAGTTGCCCGAAGTGCAGGCCGACGGAGTGGCACAGACAGAGTCGGCACACGCCACAGACTCGTTGTGGCAACATCGCAATTTTGTGTATGGATTGATAGCGCTGTTCCTTTATGTGGCAGCGCAGACAGGCATAAACAGTTTCTTTATCAATTATGTGACCGAACACGCAAGTGTGAGCAATGTCAACGCCTCATTATTGTTAGGCTTCGGCGGTATGGGTTTGTTCATGGCAGGTCGTATGGGTGGCAGTTGGCTTATGCTGCGTGTGCGTGCCGAGCGTGTGTTGCTCTATTGTGCCGTAGGTGCCACATTGGCCATGGCTGTACTGCTCAGTGGTGCGGGTGTGGCAGGCGTGGCAGCCTTTATGTTGTGTTATTTGTGCGAGAGCATCATGTTCCCAACCATATTTGCATTGGCCCTGAAGGGAGTTGGCCAACACACCAAGCGTGCTTCATCGTTCTTGATAATGTCAATTGTGGGCGGTGCCATTGCGCCCGTGCTGATGGGGCTTATAGCTGACCATGCAAGCATGGCAATGGCTTTTATCGTGCCATTGTGTTGCTTTGTAGTGATTGCTGCGTATGCTGCGCGCTTTGCTCGCAAGGCATAAGTAATATGCGTTGGCGGAATTAGTAAACAAGTTGACAAGTTAACAGGTGAACAGGTTGACAGGTAAGTATGCCATACACTACTTGTTATGTTAAAGTCATATTGGTAAGAAGCTTGAAAAGCTTGGCAAACTTACCCGTTAACCCGTCAACTTATCAACCCATCAACTTATCAACCCATCACCCCATCAACTTATCAACTTATCAACTAACTTGTCAACTTATCAACTTCGTACATTGACCTTCCATGGCTCTTAACGACGAAATATATCAACTCATAGCGCAGGAATTTGCGTTCCCGTTCACCCCCACACAGCAGCGTGCCGCCACGCTGCTGGCGCATTTTGTTACAACTCCGCGTGCTGATGCCGCGTGCATATTGCGCGGATATGCCGGTACGGGCAAGACCTCGTTGGTTGGCGCCCTGGTACGCGTGATGCGTCTGCTCAAACGCGAGGTGGTGCTGCTTGCCCCAACAGGCAGGGCTGCCAAGGTGTTTTCGCATCATGCCGGCACACCGGCCTATACCATACACCGCGTGATATACCGCCAGCAAACCTTTCAGGGCGAAGGCACACGTTTCTCGTTAGGGTTTAACAAGCTGCGCCATGCCCTGTTTGTGGTGGACGAAGCTTCGATGATAAGCAGTGGTACCGGACAGATGGGCGACAGTCTGTTTGGCTCTGGCGAGCTGATGGACGACCTTGTGCGCTACGTCTATTCGGGCGAGGGGTGCCGTTTGTTGTTTGTGGGCGACACCGCTCAGCTGCCGCCAGTGGGCGAGGAGCAAAGTCCGGCGTTGAACAACGATGTGTTGACGCGCTACGGACTGCTGGTGGGCAGTGCCGACCTGACCGAAGTGGTGCGACAGAGCAAGGACAGCGATGTGCTGTCGGGCGCCACCATGCTGCGGCAGCTGCTGCAACAAGGCTTTGAAGGCATTCCGCCCATCAACACCGACCCGCATGGCGAGGTGCGTGCCTTGCCGGGCAACGAACTGATAGAGAGCCTTGTAAGCGACTATCAAGCCTTTGGGGCCGATAATGTGATAGTGGTGACACGCTCAAACAAGCGTGCCAACATTTACAACAATGGCATACGCTCACGCATATTCGACCGTGAGGAAGAGTTGACGCGCGGCGATTTGGTGATGGCTGTCAAAAACAACTACTTTTGGACAGAGCAATATGCCAAGACGCTGCCCCGCGACGAACGCATGCCGTTCGACTTCATAGCCAATGGCGATACGGCCGAGGTGGTGCGCATACGCAATGTGCATGAGCAGTATGGTTTCAGATTTGCCGATGCCACATTGCGCTTTGCCGACTATGACGGCTACGAGCTGGACTGCCGTGTGCTGTTGTCGACCCTGCAGTCGGAGTCGCCATCGCTCACACGCGATGAGAGTACCCGCCTTTACGAATCGGTGCTTGAGGACTATCAGCACATTCCGCTTAAAAAGGACCGTATGAAGGCACTGCGCCAGGACCCCTACTATAATGCCTTGCAGATAAAGTATGCCTATGCCGTAACTTGCCACAAGGCGCAAGGCGGACAGTGGGCCAGAGTGTATGTAGACCAAGGCTATGTGCCCGACGACGCGCTCGGACAACCCTACTTGCGATGGCTCTACACAGCCTTTACGCGTACCACCGAAAGGGTGTATTTGGTGAATTGGAGCGCGGGGCAGGAGTAAACGACCGTAATTGTAGGTTTTTCAGTTGGAAAGACGTACTTTTGCACTGCATAAGAATCGATTGTAAAATTTCAGAACAAATATTGATATGTCACTACCGCAAGACCCCATGATGCTTTTCAGCTACGTTAATACCAAGTTGCGCGACGACTACAGCTCGCTCGACGCACTGTGTGATGACCTCGATGTGGACAAGCAGCAACTCGAACAGAAAATGGCCGATGCCGGATTTGAGTATAACCCTTCACAAAACAAGTTTTGGTGATATTGCAAAAGCTACGAAAATACTTTCCGCTCACATTGGCATGTGTGGCGCTGATATGGTATCTGTGTCTGTTCCGTCCGCCTCATGTGCGCACGCTTGACGACATTCCTTATATCGACAAGATTGTGCATCTGTCCATGTATCTTGGCACATGCAGCGTGTTCTGGTTCGAATACAAGTGCAACGGCTATAAATGGCACAAGTGCCGCTTGGCCTTGATAGGTGTGGTGGCGCCCATTCTGATGAGTGGCGTGATAGAGTTGGCTCAGGCATATCTGACCACCTACCGCACAGGTGACTGGGCCGACTTTGCCACCAATAGCATGGGGGTGCTGCTCGCTTTGATAGTAAAATATTTTATAGACCAAGCTCACGGCAAAATATGCCGCGGCTAAATCAGACCTACAATTTTGACCCTACATATCCGTATATCCGACACCGACATCTGCTTTGCCACCTACGAAGCAGGTCAACCGCCGAAATTTGAATTTCACCCCTACCATGTGCGTCCGCAAGTGTCGCTCACGGTCAACCTGCGCATGGCCATGCAACAGGTTGAGATGTTGCAGCAACAGTACGACAAGGTTGAGGTGTATGTTAATGCCACCGTCACCCCCGTGCCACTGGCCGAGTTTCAGGAGGAGGACGTTGAAACAACCTACAACTTTTGTTTCACGCCCGGCGACAAGCAACGCGTGTTTTACGACACGGTGCCAGCCTCGAACGCCGTATTCCTTTTTGCCCTGCCAGAGGTGACATGCCGCACCCTCGAGGAGGCTTTTGGCGAGGTGCGCTATACCGCAGCCCTGACCCCCTTGGTGCAGCATTTTGCACAGAAGGGCATCGACACCACGCATGGCAAGCGTCTGTTCGTTTATACCCATGATGGGGTGATCGACGTGCTGGTGCTCGAAGACAGCCGCCTTGTAATGCTCAACACCTACATGGTGCGCACACTAACCGATGTAGACTATTATGTGTTTAATTTGGTGCGCCATTTGGCACTCGATGTGGCCGAAACACCCCTGTTTGTGGCAGGCGCGCCCTTGCTGCGTGACCCTGTGATAGACGAGTTGCAGAAATATGCCCCCCGCGTGTATCCCGTCAATCCCTCGGCAGAGTTCAACCGCAATGTGGTATCAACCACCGAGGGGGTGCCGTACGACCTGATGTGTGCACTGCTTAAATAGCTATATTTACCCATTAACACGCGTTGGCGGAATTCTGAGTTAACAAGTCAACTTGTTTGCTAATTCCGCCAATGTTTCTATTAAAGAATATGCGAATTATAACAGGAATATACAAAGGACGCCATTTTGAAGTGCCACGCACGTTCAAGGCCCGTCCCACAACCGATTTTGCTAAAGAAAACCTGTTCAATGTGTTGCGTGCATACGTAGACTTTGAAGATACCACCGCGCTCGACCTCTTTGGTGGTACGGGCAGCATATCGCTTGAGTTGCTATCGCGCGGCTGCCGGCGTGTGATGACCATCGAAAAGGACCGCCGCCACTTTGCTTTCATACAGCAGTGTCAGCGTGCTTTGGGCGATGAGGCGTGGACACCCATGTGTGGCGACGCCTTGCGCTTTATTGAACGTTGTGGCGAGTCGTTCGACTTGGTGTTTGCCGACCCGCCTTATGCACTGCCCGAACTCGGCGAATTGCCCGACCGCGTCATGCAGTCGGCTCTGCTGAAAGAGGGAGGCTTGTTCGTGCTTGAGCATGGCAAGAACTACGACTTCAGCAATCGCCCCGACTTTGTAGAACACCGTGCTTATGGCAGCGTAAACTTTAGTTTCTTCAGAAAATAAGTGTCTTAATGGCATATATAAATAGGATAGCGTTATTATTTGTCTTATTGCTCGTGTTGGCTTCGTGTCGGCGCAGCCATGTGGCAGCTATCAAGCAATCCATGAGTCTGGCCGACAGCTTTCCAGACCGTGCATTGAATATTCTTGACAGTGTCAGACAGCAAAAGGTGTCAGATGCTGAGCAACCATTATATGCTTTAGCCTATACAATGGCTTTGGGCAAAAAGAGCATTGAAGTGGACGATGACAGCCTGTTGCGCATTGCATATAACTATTATAGCAAATTGCCCAACGACAGCCTGTATGGTCGCTGTATGTATTATATGGGAAACTACTTCCACAGAAGCGACAGCGACGCCAAAGCCATTTATTGTTTGAAAAAGTCGATAAAGGCTTCTATCGCTTTGCGTGATACCAATTATTGGTGCAACGCTTTGCGTGTGCTTTCTGAGTCAGAGCGTTACACCCATCCAAAACGCTCGTTGGCTTATCTCAACAAGTGTATTGCCATTTACAATTCCTATTCTCATGCCATAGTCTACAACAAATTGGCCTTTGCCAATGCCCGGGTGTTGTACTATGCACAGACGAGTCATTACGACAAGGCAAGGGCAGAGATGAACGAGTCGCTAAAATTAGCTGAGGCGTATGGTGACACAGCGATGTTGGCAGACGGCTACATGTTGATGGCAATTATTGAGACCTGGAGCGAAAATGGCAAGGAGGCCGTAAAATGGGCAGAAAAGTTGTGGCAGTTGAGGCGGGAAGTTCGTGACCGTATAGTACTTGCCGAGAGTTATAGCTTGTTAGGCGAATACGAAAAGTGTGTGCAATTATTACGCCCTGTGATGCAGGGTAAAGATCTGGCAGATGCTTACGAGGCATATTCCATTTGCCAGGTTGCAGCAGTCCGCAAGCATGATGAGCAGGCCATATTAGCCTATACAGATTCGGCCACAAACACATTAGAGGTGCTGTTTCGCAATTCATTAGATGAAAGAAATAAGTATTATTCAGAGCTGATGCAGAAATCGTCAGAAAAGCGTGATGCAGACAAACGTATGCTAATATATGTGGCGTCTATTGTTGTCTTGGCGGTGATTATTGTGTTGTTGGTATGTATGTGGCGGTATAAGCGTGCACACATGAAGAAAATGCAAGCCATTGAACTCGACAATAAGAACAAAGAATTGGCTTTACAGCAACAATTAGCAGAGAAAGAAACCATGCTCCATAAGGTTGAGATGCGGCAACAACGTGAGAGGATAGACCTGTTGAAAAAGTATATTACCAATAATATAGACGTCGTAACGATGATAACGCAGAGTGCCAACGGGTTAGGTGCACATATTGAGATAGATGAAAATGGCTGGGAGGCTATAAGCAATTATCTCGAAAACGCTGATGATGGCTTTGTGTCAAAAATCCGACGTCTGCATGCCGATTTAGGAATTAACGACTTGCGCTTCCTGATGCTTGTGCGTATCGGGTTCTCTACAAAGACGCTTGCCCAAATATATTGCATCAACGAAGGCTCTGTTAAGCAACGCCTGCTCAAGTATAAAGCAAAATTGAATATAACGGATTCCAAAATGTCAGTTCGTGAGTACGTGACGTCGTTGTAATGCAAATGTATACCATCTGTATACCTTGCTAAATATGAAAATATATTGATAATCAATAAGTTCGTATAAAACAAGGTATACCCGTGAAGTATACCTGCTTTTTTTGTTATACAGCACCGAACTGCGTAATTTTGCAACATCAAATCTTAAAACAACATAGTATGAAACTTAAACGATGTATATAGATTTTACAAAGGCTCCTACAAAGTCAGCCAATAGTGATATTATTTCCGATTTTATATACCCCCTTTAAGGGGTGCTAATCATTATTTTTTAACTTACTTGATGATATTATGCGTAAGATATTTATAGGTGTAATGAGTGCGTTGTGTATGAATCTATACGCACAAAAGAATGATTCTATAAACGTGTTGGTACCAGTGGCAGACGCCTTTACAGGCAAAGTGATAGAAAATGGCAAGGTTGAGGTACTGGCTTTAGATTCAACATTTATAGCAGAGGGACAATGGAGTTATTCTGAAGATAATGGCGTACGTACTGAAACTTGGCTGAATTTACGGGTTCCGAGTAATGGACGTTATCTGCTGCGTTTAACACAGAATGATTATTTTACAACATATCAGCAAATAGTCATAGAAAGGTCGAAACGTGCTGGAGCTGATGGTTACGTTACATTGAAAGATAAAATCAAGATGCGCAAACGTCCAGATGCAATGAAAGATAAGCAACTGGGCGAGGCTGTGGTTACAGCCACAAAAATCAAGATGGTGATGAAGGGAGATACCATTGTATACAATGCAGATGCTTTTCAACTGTCAAAAGGCTCAATGCTCGATGCACTCATAGAGCAGTTGCCAGGTGCAGAATTAAAAGATAATGGCGTAATTACGGTTAATGGAAAACAGGTCAGCAGTTTGCTTGTTAATGGTAAAGACTTTTTCCGCGGTGACCCCAAAGTGGCACTTGAAAATTTGCCGGCCTATATGGTGAACAAGGTAAAAGTGTATGAGAAGGAAACCGATTTTGAGAAATTCTCAGGCATAAAAGAGCGGGAACGCCCCTTGGTGATGGATGTAAATCTTAAAAAGCAATATAGCATAGGTTGGATAGCTAATGCCGAGGCAGCCTATGGCACAAAAGATAAATATTTAGGCCGTCTGTTTGCTTTGCGCTTTACCGACTGTTCGCGTATTGCCATGTATGGCAACATCAACAATACCAACGACACACGTCGTGCAGGTTCAAAGGGCGATTGGACACCAAGCAGCTTGCCTGAAGGGGTGCAAACGAGTCGTACCGGTGGGGCAGAGTACTATTACGAAAACCGTCAAAAGACTTTACAATGGACCAGTAACCTCACTGTGAGTGATGTAGATAACAATACGTCTACTTTTACGAACAGCGAGAGCTTTTTGCCGTCAAATAACTTCTACTCTCAGAGCAAGCAAAATGGTAACCATGACTTTACTACGTTATCGACAAACCATGAATTTGTGGTAAACAAAGCTGGGCGTCATAAAGGTGGCGTAAACTTTTCTGGCTATAAAAATAGTGCAAACTCCTTGAAACTATATGGTGGGTTCAATAGCGACCCTTATGCATTGATACAAGCCGGTGCGCTCGATTCATTGTTTATGCCAGGTAACAATAAAATCAAAGAAATAGCACAATATCGCCGCCGTGAACAAAGTATGCTCAATGGGAAATATTGGAGTGTAACAGCACCTTACAATTTGTGGCTATTCCCTTTCAAAGATAAAGGCATATACGATTTCTTCTCGTTAAACGTTGTAGGTAGTTATGACAAATACACACATGATGCTTTTAATACGTATAATTTGCAGTACCTCAATGGCACGTCAAATGATGAGTACAGAAACCGCTATCAGCCTAAAACAGAGAGACACTATAACTACAGCGCAGATTTAACCTACCTCACAGTGTTTGGCGATTTCCAGCCCAGCATAATGTACGGGTATTCGCAAGATTATCGCAGTGGACGTGATGAGCTGTATCGTCTTGACAAGTTGGACAACTGGAGCCAGAACAGCAACGCTACGCTTGGCACCCTGCCTTCTGCCTCTTCAGAGTTGCAGGACGTACTTGACTTGCAGAATAGTGTATATTCATCATTGTGGAAACGTTTGCACCAACTGAATTTTGAAGTACGTTATCGTAATAAGGCCGCTAATAATACCGAGGTGACTGTTACGTTTCCTGTCAATATTGAACTGGACCACTTGCTATACAATCGCAGTGGACGACATTTTGATTTACATCGCACCAAGCCTCTCTTCATGGCCAAAGGTGCAATGCAACAAGTATTTCGTAAAGAAGGTGAATGGGAATTTGTCAGTTTGAAACTGAACTACAACTTCACACGTCGCCAGCCCGATCTTGTTAAAAACCTCGATGTGGTAGACGATAGCAACCCGCTCTATATACAGAATGGTAATTCGGGCCTGAAGACTACAGCCATGCACAATGTAATGTTCGAGATATATGTGCGGCAAAAGCGGACTTACAGGTTCAACTTCTCATATAACCGCACGCACAACGCGTTGGCTACAGAACGCACCTTTGTGCCTACAACAGGTGGTTATATCGTGCGCCCTGTAAATGTTAACGGAAATTGGACTACCGATGGCAAGTTCAATATCACGCATAATCTTGGTAAAAAGAAACTCTTTACGCTGAGCAACAGCACCTCTTACACATTTAGCCACAGTGTGGATATGGCAAACATTGCAGGTTCTGTAAATAACGCCCTCAGCACTATTAAGAACCTCTATCTGCACGAGCAACTGTCGCTCGATTATAGCAAGAATGGCTGGAATATCGGTGCCAAGGCGCGTGCCAGCTACAGCCATTTAGCAGGCAACCGTGCCGACTTCAACACCATCAATGCGTGGGATTACAACTATGGCATTACAGCCCGCATACCCATACCGGGCGGTATAGGTTTGAGCACAGACTTCACCATATTCAGCCGCCGTGGCTACGACGACCCAAGCCTCAATAGCGACGATGTGGTGTGGAACATGCGTCTGGAGCGCAGTGTGCTGAACGGCAATCTCACCTTTGCCGTTGACGGCTTCGACATTCTGCATAACCTGTCAAAGGTGACGCGCACCGTCAATGCCCAGGGCCGCATAGAAAGCTACTCAAATGTGCTGCCGTCGTACTTCATGGCGCACGTGATATACAAGCTCAATATTCAGCCAAAGAAGAAGTGATGGGTTCAGGTATTGACGTGCCGAACAAATAATATAGGGTGATTACAGACTTTCTCTATAAAAATGCAGAAAAGTTTGCAATATGTAAAAAAATAAGCCTATATTTGCGCGTAAAGTTCAATCGAGTGCCAAAGACTCAACAATGCTTGACATTCGATAACCGGCTTATAAAGCGGCTCTTTGAAGATGAGCATGTGACTTTAAGTTACTATTACTAACCTTATCAAATATCCAATCCTATCATGTCAAACTATAGCAAACCTCCTACCGTATCCGTTTGCATGCCCATGTACAATGCTGCGTTACATTTGCAAGAGTGTCTTGACAGCATACTCTCGCAAACATTTGGTGATTTTGAACTGTTGATAGTGGATGATGGTTCAACTGATGAGAGTGTGGCCATAGTTGAGGCATGCAACGATACGCGTGTGCGCTTGATAAAGAATGAACATGACTATATCGCATCGCTTAATTTGTTGCTGGCAGAGGCAAAGGGCAAATATATTGCACGCATGGACGCTGACGATGTGATGATGCCATACCGACTCGAAGTGCAACATGGGTATATGGAAAAACACCCAGAGGTGGGTGTGCTTGGTGGTGGCTTGCTTCGTTTTGGCAAGGCCGAGGGGTGTGTGCAGCCTATTAGCAATGTGACGATGTACGACATGGTGAATGTCTGCTGCATGGCTCACCCTACGGTAATGATGCGTGCCTCGGTGTTGCGTGAGGGTGGACTTGTGTGGCTTGCTTTAATAACTGCAAGTTGTAGCCGTTGGTGACCACTAACATGACTCTGTTAAGAATAATGTGGGCGTTGTTTCCTCCAGTTTTTGCGTGATTCGCGGCCCACATTATTCATTAACAAACCGCTAATATTCTTAATTAAGTACCATGAGAAACATATTTATTGCACTATTATTCTTCCTCCCTTTTTTTGCTCAAGCCCAGCAATCTGATTCGATCATGATCTTGATGCCTGTTGCAGATGCTTTTACCAAAGATATAATATACGATGGTGGGGTAGAAGTGTTGCGGACTGACTCTACTTATGTGTGTAGGGGAGAATGGGGGGTGCAAAGAAATGATGGTATCCCGGTGACAGCAATGATCGAGTTCAAGGTTCCATGTAATGGTAACTATCTGTTACGCTTGTCGCATGAAAAATATGAGACGCTTTATTACCCTGTAAAGGTACAAGTTCGGAAGGACGCACAAGCAGCTTGCTTTGATGATGTGATAAAGATGCGCAAACGTCCAAGGAATCACCAACTTGGAGAGGCTGTAGTAACAGCTACCAAAATAAAAATGGTGATGAAGAATGATACGCTTGTTTATAACGCAGATGCGTTTCAATTATCGCAAGGCTCAATGCTTGATGCACTTATTGAACAATTGCCAGGGGTGCAACTCAAGGATAATGGTGTTATAACCGTTAACGGCAAAATGGTAAGTAGTTTACTTGTAAATGGCAAGGATTTTTTTCGTGGCGACCCCAAAGTGGCACTTGAGAATTTGCCGGCCTATATGGTGAATAAAGTGAAAGTGTATGAGCAGGAAAGTGACTTTGAGAAGTTTAGCGGACATAAGGAAGTGGAACGCCCAATTGTGATGGACGTAAACCTTAAAAAACAATACAGCGTGGGCTGGATAGCCAATGCTGAGGCTGCTTATGGCACTAAGGAAAAATATTTAGGACGTTTGTTTGCCATGCGTTTTACTGCATGTTCGCGTTTAGCCATGTATGGCAACATCAATAATACAAACGATACGCGTCGCGCTGGTTCAAAGGGCGAGTGGACACCAAGTAATTTGCCTAATGGCGTGCAAACGAACCGAACGGCAGGCGCTGAATATTTTTATGAAAACCGCAACAAAACGTTTGAATGGACAAGTGATGTGACGGTTACAGACTTGGACAATCACACGGTGACAAACACAAGCAGCGAGAGTTTTTTGCCTTTAGACCATTTTTATACGCAAAGCAGGAGTGATGGCAACCATAGCTTTACGTCATTGCAATCAAACCACAATTTCAAAGTACAGAAAAAGGCGCATCAAAATGGCGGTGTTAGCGCATACTATTATAAAAGTCGCTATCATTCATTGAGCCGCTATGGTGGCTTCAACAACGACCCTTACGATTATGTGGTCAAAGGCAAAGTACTTGACACTTTGTTTATGCCCGGCAGTAATAAATTGCTACAAATTGCTCGTTATCGCCGTGCAGAACAATATCTTATGAAATCGGACTATTGGAGTGTGTCAGCACCTTACAGTTTGTGGATCTCCCCATTCAGAAACAAAGGACGTTTTGACACTTTTACTTTTGATATATGCGGCAGTTACGACAAGTACAATTACCATGCGTATGACACTTACGATTTGGAGTATTTCAATACGCAAGCGATTGATGACTATCGCAATCGTTACTACGAAAAACCTGCAAGTCATTACAATTATTATGCAAAGGCAGCCTATAGAACAATGTTTGGTGCTTGGCAGCCTAACGTGTCGTACTGCTATACGCAGGATTATCGCAGTGGAAGCAACGACTTATACAGGCTTGACCGCCTTGAAGGGTGGGGCAAGGATGGAATGAATGATTTTGCAACCTTGCCTTCAACTTCAACCGAACTTCAGGAGGCACTTGACGTGCAGAACAGCACGCATACCGAGCGATGGAAGCGCACACATGACCTCGCATTTGGTTTGGCCTGTCAATTCAAAAACAGATCGAGAACGCATTTGTCATTCAGTGTGCCAATAAAAATCGAACTCGAGCATCTGCTCTACAATCGTGACGCCCGCCATTACGATGTGTGCCGCAGTAAACCAATGGTTAATTTTAACGGCCGATTGCAGCATAATGTGTTTTTCAAGGGTGGAGCTATTAACTTCAAACTTTACTACGATTTGTCGCACCAGCAGGCGGATTTGCTCAAGACTATTGAGGTTGTAGACAACTCCAATCCGCTGTATATACAACAAGGCAACGCCTCGTTGCAAACGGCGGTAGTACATAAACTGACGTTAGATGCTCTTGTGCGGACGGGTGATTTGCCACTTTGCAACGTAAAGATGTCGTACTTGCGTACACACAATGCGTTGGGAACAGAACGCACCTTTGTGCCTGTAACGGGCGGTTACATAGTGCGCCCTGTAAATGTAAACGGTAATTGGGGCACAGATGGCTCTGTGGCTATAACGCGTAATGTGGGTAAAAAGAAATTGTTCACGTTGAGCAATACAGCCTCTTACACGTTTAACCACAGTGTAGACATGGCAAACATAGATGGTGCCACAGACAATGCACTCAGTGTGTTCAAGAACCTTTACCTGCACGAGCAACTCTCGCTCGATTATAGCAAGAATGGCTGGAATGTCGGTGCCAAGGCGCGTGCCAGCTACAGCCATTTAGCAGGCAACCGTGCCGACTTCAATACCATCAATGCGTGGGATTACAATTACGGCATTACAGCCCGCATACCCATACCGGGCGGTATAGGTTTGAGCACAGACTTCACCATATTCAGCCGCCGTGGCTACGACGACCCAAGCCTCAATAGCGACGATGTGGTGTGGAACATGCGCCTGGAGCGCAGTGTGCTGAACGGCAATCTCACCTTTGCTGTTGACGGCTTCGACATTCTGCATAATCTGTCAAAGGTGACGCGCACCGTCAATGCCCAGGGCCGCATAGAAAGCTACTCAAACGTGTTGCCATCGTACTTCATGGCACATGTGATATACAAGCTCAATATTCAGCCCAAGAAAAAGAAATAGTAAAAAAGGCTTGCGCGAAGGTGGGTGGAACGAATGTCCTGCTTACTTTTGTGCAAGTCACACAATTATTGCTGTACGGTAAAACGCCAAAACGCACATTTGATGCTTTTGCCCTTACAAGCAGGGTGTTCAAAATCGGCATCAAAAGCAAGACCGTTTTAGGAAATTCTATTCGTTGTTATGGCTGTTCGGTGAAAAGTAAACATGCGAACGGATTCAAGCACCAAACGCAAGCACTAATGGGGACGACGCGTCCCGCGGAAAAAGATTCAGCTATTATTTAGTGTATTTTCCCTTTTAATTTTCCCGACGCGAGACGCGTCGCCCCCATTAGAGGTAGCGTTTGGTGGTAGCGTTTGGTGGCGGCGTTTGGTGCTTGAAGAAACGCAAGCACTAATGGGGGCGACGCGTCCCGCGTCGGAATAGAGATAGGAGTTAAATACGAACACTACTACTGCTAATAATAGCTGCATATTTTTCCGACGCGAGACGCGTCGCCCCCATTAGAGGTGGCGTTTGGTGGTGGCGTTTGGTGCTTTTGGCCTTTTATTGACATCATCGGCTGCGGCTCAGCAATTCAAGCAAGCTTGATTGCATTCGCCTTGCACGTTGATTCAGGCCGTTCCCGTCCAAATCCGAAACTTGAATAATGTAGCCTTGCAACTGCACCAGTTCACGTCCCAGAGCCACGGCAGTGAACTTCTCCTTTGTTCGTTTGGGCGCGCCGTTGCACCTCGGGCGTGCGGTCAAGCACATTATAGCGAAAGTCGCACAGTTCGTCCATAAGCGCGATGGTTTGTTCCGTCAGACCGCAGTCCGTAGTGCTGCCAGTCGCTTGCGGTGCGCAGTCAGTGTCGTTGCCCATGCGTTTTTGCGGCTGGGGCGTTTCAGTGTTTTTAGTTTGTGGTTCCGGGCTATGTCCGATAGCGTCTATCAGTTTGTCAACGCCACGTTTCACAATGGCATCGGCATAGCGCAGCATTTTGTTAAGCATTCGTTTCATGGTAGTTACTACAATTTGGTTTAGTACAAAATTAAAGTGCTGCAAAGGTAACACCAAGACATTGCACCCCACAAAAAAAGTGTACAATTTGTACACAAATATTTGCCCCCTCCCCGTCATCCCTCTTGTAAAAGAGTGCGTGCGTTTTTACTGCCATCTTACACTTTTTGCACGTAACAAGTTGATATTCAGAGTTTTCAAGAGTGTAAGATGATTTTAAAGTATCTTACACTCCCCTGCACACATCTTACACGCCTAACTCCGCTGCCGCGCAGTCGGTTTTGTCGTATGCGGTGGGTTTTACGCCATAGGGACGTAGAAAAATCAGTCGGAGCAACAGACTTTTCTGTTCCCCTATGCCGTAATATCCTCCTCCCGTGCTTGTGCCGTGTGGCAGCGTGTGGGTTGTGTAGGTTGTGTGTAGGTGAAAATTGTAGTATCTTACACTAAACAAAGTGTTGATAATCAATGAGTTGTAGCATGTTTGTGTAAGATGTAAGATACTTGGTGTGTAAGATGTTGTAGTATGGTAAAAGCCCCCAAGTGCAACTTTTTCGTCTTGGCACTTTTATAAATTATTCAAGTTTCGGCTCGCACAGTCTGAAAGGCGTTGCGAAAATACGCAAGCACTAATGGGGGCGACGCGTCCCGCGTCGGGATAGAGATAGGAGTTAAATACGAACGCTACTACTGCTAATAATAGCTGCATATTTTCCCGACGCGAGACGCGTCGCCCCCATTAGAGGTAGCGTTTGGTGGTAGCGTTTGGTGCTTGAAGAAACGCAAGCACTAATGGGGGCGACGCGTCCCTGCGGGATAGAGATAGGAGTTAAATACGAACGCTACTACTGCTAATAATAGCTGCATATTTTCCCGACGCGAGACGCGTCGCCCCCATTAGCGGTAGCGTTTGGTGGTAGCGTTTGGTGCTTGAAGAAACGCAAGCACTAATGGGGGCGACGCGTCCCTGCGGGATAGAGATAGGAGTTAAATACGAACGCTACTATTGCTAATAATAGCTGCATATTTTCCCGACGCGAGACGCGTCGCCCCCATTAGAGGTAGCGTTTATTTGTGCTTTATTTTCTCCTAACTTCGTCAATGCGTTTAATGGCACAAAAGCGATGATGTCAGGAAACGGCACGCGCTAACAGGAATAAGAACTTTCCCGTTAGCGCGTGCTCATTTCTGGTACATGTACAGCCTATCTGTGCAATGTGAACAAAAATTCCAGTCCGCCTCCCTTGCGGTTGCGTACGGATATGTCGCCGTGGTGAAACAACACCGCATTGCGTACAATAGACAGGCCGAGGCCCGTGCCGCCATTGTCGCGTGTGCGGCCTTCGGTCACGCGGTAAAAACGTTCAAACAAGCGCGGCAGATGTTCTTCGGGCACCCCCTGTCCCGTGTCGCTCACAGAGAAATAGGCAAACTCCGTCGACAGATTGTAGCATGATATGCAAATGTCCTTGCCGTTGCCGGCATAGCGCAAACTGTTCTCCATGAGGTTGCGGAAGATGGAATAAACCAGCGAGTAATTGCCGTTGATGGTAAGGTGCTCGGGCAGCGACACGTGCAGTTTCATGCCAGTGCGGTCAAACATCTCGTGCAGGTCCTCCTGTGCATCGGCCACCACGCGTGCCATGTCCACCTGTTCGCGTGGCATGAGGTCGGCAGCCTCCTCGGTTTTTGTAATGAGCGCCACATCGCGTATGAGGTCGCTCAATCGCACCACTTGTGCTTGCGCCTTTTCAAGGAAGTAGTGCTTGCGTTCATCAGAAAGACTGTCGCAGTCGAGTATGGTTTCGATGTAGCCCCTGATGCTGCTCACCGGCGTGCGCAGCTCGTGCGTGATGTTGTTGCTCATCTGCTGTTTGAGTTTGCGGCTCTTTTCAGCGCGCGTCACGTCAGCCAGCGACAGTTCAAAACTTCCGTCGCCATAGATGAGCACCTGCACGGCAAATGTGTTGCCGCCCCCCTTGGTGTTGAACTTGAACACGGGCGTCTCGTCGGCAGAGGCAGATTGCGCGCTGTTGAGTTGTAAAAACTCAAGTGCGGGCTTAAAGGCGTCGGCCTGCCAAATGGTGTTGATGTCGGGGGTGGGGTGGTCGAGCAGCACGTTGACATACTGCATAAAGCGCGGGTTACAATAGATGCGTGTGCGTGTGGGGCTGAATATGGCAATGCCCTCGTCGTAGTAATGAAAGTGGCGCTTGAGTCGTTCACGTTCAAGGTCAATTTGTTGTTTCGACTCCTCAAGCTGCTTGTATTTGCGCATGATGCCGCGGCCAATGTCGCCCAGTTCGGAGTGTGGAAAAGTAATGTGGTCGTAGTCCACCAGTCCGCGGTCGGCCGATTGCATAAAGTTGCGCAGTCCCGACACAGCCTGTCCAAAACGGTCTGAAATATAGATGAGCAACACCAATGCTATGGGGAACAGCATCAGCACAAACCACAAAAACACATTGTCCGCCTTCATGAAAGTTTGCACTGTGGCATCGTAGGGCATTGCCACACGCACAATGTAGCTATTGAAGGCCTTGGCATAGTAAAAGTATTCGCGGTGGTCGGTCTCAGACAGACGTATATCGCTACCCTCCTCATTCTTCAGTGCGGCTTGCACCTCGGGTCTTGTCAGGTGGTTGTTCATTTCGTTAATGCTGTGGTGTGTCGATTCAAATTTCACACGTCCCATGCGGCTGATAACGGTCAGTCGCAGGTCGGCAGGCATCACACGCAGAATGTAGGTGTAGCGCACCGTGTCACCACTATTTTTGTCTTGGTCAATCGTTTCGGCCACCATGTCGGCATAGCTCCGCAAGCGTGAGTCGAGCAAGTCGCGCTTGTATTGCTTTTCGCGGTTGTACTGAAACACTACCAGCAATGCCGTAAATACGGCAAACAGCAGTGTAAAGTTTAACAACAGTTTGGTTTTGTAAGTCATTTAGAGGGTGGTAGAGGGTTAGAGGGTTAGGGAGTGGAGGTAGAGGGGTTGGAGGGGTTAGAGGGTTGGATCGAAAGTTGAGGAGTTAATAACTTCGTGAGTTAGGAAACTTAGAATGCAAAGGCAATCTTTTAACCCACTAACCTCCTAACCCTCTAACCCACTTACTCTTCAAAGCAATAGCCATATCCCTGTCGGTTAGTCAGGTGGCAAGCGTCCTCGCCCAGTTTGCGTCGCACACGGGCAATGTGCACATCGATGGTGCGGTCGAGCACATAGCTGTCGCCATGCCACACCTCGGCCAGTATTTCCTCGCGCGAGAACACACGGCCCGGTTGCTTGGCCAGCATGCTGAGTATGCCAAACTCCTTGGGCGACAGTTTGATGTCCTCGCCATTGGTCTTGACCAGTTTCTTTACAAAATCGATAGTCATGCTGCCCACATGCAGTTCGGTGCGCTCGGGTTCGGTCTTGGTGCGTCGCAGCACAGCCTTGATGCGTGCCAATACCTCGTGCAGCGAAAAAGGCTTTGATATGTAGTCGTCGGCACCGGCCGAGAAACCCGTCAGCAAATCGTTCTCCGTATCTTTCGCTGTAAGGAAAATGATAGGCGTTTTAAGCTTCAGCTCGTTGCGCAGTTTGTTGGCCATGCGGTAGCCCGACATGCCCCCCATCATCACATCGAGCAATATCAAGTTGTGCTCGGGCGACAGTATGTGCAATGCTTCTTCTGCCGATTCAGCCGTGTCAACTTCGTAACCGGCATTCTCGAGGTTGCATTGCAGAATTTCGCGCAAATCAGGTTCGTCATCTACTACTAAAATCTTGTAGGTCATAATATATATAATATAGGTGTATGCGTTGGTGGAATTAGTAAACAAGTTGACAAGTTGACGGGTTCACAGGTAAGTTTGCCCGGTTTTTTAAGCTTCCTGCCATTCTGATTTTAACATAATAAGTGATGTATAGCATACTTACTTGTAAACCTGTCAACCCCTTAAATCAGCCAACTGGCAAATGGTGCTGCAATATTACGCCTTTTATCTGTACTATGTGCGCAAGGCGCTGTTAAAATTGTGTGAAGATGCGCCACCACCTGTCGCGCAATCAGTGCCTTCACACTTTCTTAACCACATTGTCACAACCTCCCAACATCGTGCCCTTACTTTTGCACTCGTAAACAAACAACTACTGAAGTTCCGGATTTAGCAAGTGCGGGCTGAAGGCCCAAGTATTTACTTAGCCCAGGGTAAGCGAAGCGGCACCCTGGGTTGATATGAACGCAAAAGTTACGCCCTGTAAGGGCAGAAGTAACAGAGCTTTTACTTTTGCCCTTACAGGGCGCGACTGCTTCAACACGCGATACCCAGGGTGCCGCTTCGCTTGCCCTGGGCTATAAAGAACATTGGGCTTTCAGCCCGCCCTTGCTAAATCCGAAACTTGAAATAACTATTTAATTCACAAAACAACAAATCTGTATGGAATGGATGTATTTGGGAATGGTCATTTTCCTCTTCATTCTTGCCGCGTTCGACCTTTGGGTAGGTGTGAGCAACGATGCGGTGAACTTTTTGAATTCGGCCATAGGGTCGAGGGCTGCCAAGTTCCGCTCGCTGGTATTTATTGCCGGCACGGGCGTGTTCTGCGGTTGCGTGCTCAGCAATGGCATGATGGACATTGCGCGTCATGGCATCTTTACACCGCAGTACTTCAGTTTTGAGGACGTGATGTACATCTACCTGGCGGTGATGGTAACCGACATTGTGTTGCTCGACATCTTCAACTCATTTGGTATGCCCACCTCCACCACCGTATCGATGGTGTTCGAACTGTTGGGTGCAGCTTTTGCCTTTACCATGCTCAAAATGGCAGGTGGCGACGGCACACTGCTTATGGGCGATTACCTCAACACCTCTAAAGCACTTGAGGTGATATTGGGTATATTCCTGAGTGTGCCAATAGCTTTTGTGTTCGGTTCGCTCATTCAGTATATCACGCGTATCATATTCAGCTTCAGCATAACCAAGAACCTGCGCTTCAAGATTGGCATTTTCGGTGGTGTAGCCATCACAGCCATACTTTACTTCATGCTGTTCAAGGGCTTGAAGGACCTCTCCTTCATGAATGCCGATGTAAAGGCTTTCCTCAACGAACACATCTTGGCCATATTGGGCATGACGTTTGTAATTGCCACCATCGTGATGCAGATATTGCATGTGTTCAAGGTCAATGTGTTCCGCGTCATTGTGCTGATTGGTACATTTGCCCTGGCCACAGCCTTTGCAGGCAATGACCTTGTAAACTTTATTGGTGTGCCTCTGGCAGGTTTTAGCGCCTACACCGACTTCTCGGCCAACGCCGCTGGTGCCTCGCCCGACTCGTTCATGATGACATCGCTCGGCAGTTCGGCCCACACCCCCGTTTACTTCCTGGTAGCCGCCGGCGCCATCATGGTGTTTGCCCTTGCCACCTCAAAGAAGGCACGCAAGGTGACCGAGACCGAGGTTGGTCTCTCGCGCAAAAACGAGGGTGACGAAATGTTTGGCTCGTCAAAGGTGGCCCGCAGCCTGGTGCGTTGGGGCAACTCAATAGGCAATGCCGTGGCTAACGTAACCCCACCCAGTGTGGCACGCTACATTGACCGCCGTTTTCAAGTGCCCGCCGAGGCCGTTGACAATCAGGCCGCATACGACATGTGCCGTGCTTCGGTCAACCTCGTTGTGTCGTCGTTGCTCATAGCACTTGGCACCTCGCTCAAGTTGCCCCTGTCAACCACGTTCGTCACCTTCATGGTAGCCATGGGTTCGTCATTGGCCGACCGTGCTTGGGGACGCGAAACAGCCGTGTTCCGCATTACAGGTGTGCTCACCGTTATTGGTGGTTGGTTCATCACCGCAGGTGTGGCATTCACCGCTTGTTTCCTTGTGGCCATGGCCATGAACTTTGGCGGTGTGGTGGCAGTAGTCATTATTGTAGCAGCTGGCATTTACAGCATTATTCACAGCCAGCAGCGTTTTGCCCGCAAGCAAAAGGAGGTGACCGAGGGCGATGTGCTCTTCCAACAGATGATCAGCACCACCGACCATACAGCCATTGTGCCCATGCTCTCGCGCCACATTGGTATGAGCACTGCCGACATGCTGCACAAGTATGCCGAGGCACTTACCACATCAACCGACGGACTCTTTGCCGAGCAATTACGCCCCATGCGCACAGCATTGCGCAGACTGGCCAAGATCAAGCGCGAACTGAAGAGCCTGCGCCGTCGCGAAACCATCTGCTTGCGTCGTGTGGAGCCGCCTGTGTCGGCTGTGCGCCTGAGCACCAATTTCCACCTCATTCACAACTCGCTGCGCCAGATGCTTTATGGCATAATACGCATAGCCGAACCAGCTCACGAGCATGTTGATAACAACTTCAGCCCGGTTGACGCCATCATGGCTGAGCGTTTTTGCAAACTGCGCAACGAGGTGACCAACTTGATGCTCGTAGTGGCTGACAACCTGCGCAACCAGCGTGGCGGTGATAACGATGCCCTTGTGCCGCAGTGCAATAAACTCGAGGCAGAGGCTTGTGCCTACAACGAATATGTGGGTGTGGCCATGCAGACCGAAGGCTACAATCTTAACTCGCTCACGCTCATGTTACACCTTGGACAGGAAATGCAGCAAATCATGGTCGAACTCCGACAAATGATTGAGAGTGGCAAAGCTTATCGCGAAATGACAAATATCAAGGCATAACGTATATATGAAACGCTTACAACTCCTGGCCGCAGCCTGTGTCATGACAGTGGGCATGGCGGCTCAAACAGACTCAACCAAAGTGGGCCGCAAATCGTGGCTGCCGCACGTGAGCGGAACGATACGCGGCAAGGTGGAATATCAAACCAACGAAAAGGAAAGTCGCTTTGAGGTGCGCACCGCACGTGTGGCCCTGGATGGCTTCATTACCCCAATGGTTGATTACAAGGCTGAGATTGACCTCTCCGATGAGGGGCAAATCAAGATGCTCGATGCTTATGCAGGCGTGTTGCCTTGCCAGGGGCTCGATTTGCGCATCGGACAGATGCGTGTGCCCTTCAGCATTGATGCGCACCGCTCACCGCACAAACAGTATTTTGCCAACCGCTCTTTCATAGCCAAGCAGGTGGGCAATGTGCGCGATGTGGGTTTTTATGTGGGTTACACGTTGCCCAATGTGCCATTGGTTGTTGAGGTAGGAGCCTTTAACGGTTCGGGACTGACCAACCAAAAGAATTATTGGACAAAGGAGTTTAACTTCTCGGCCAAGGCACAGTATACCTTGCCGTTCGGCCTGACGCTGCAAGCCTCGGTGCAAAAGATATCACCCAACGGCATCAAAACGTATTTGTACGACGGCGGCGCCACGCTGCAAAGCGGGCGTTTCATGCTCGAGGCAGAATATCTGTGCAAGCATTATGAGCATAAGGCTTTTAACGATGTGAACGCTTTCGATGCCTTTGTGTGCTACGACCAGCCATTGCCAAAGGTGTTCCGCAAGATGAGTTTCCTCTGTCGCTACGACATGATGGACAACCATTCAGACGGCACACTGACTGATGAGGGTAAACTAAAACTGACTGATGCGCACCGTCACCGCGTGACAGGCGGCATCACCTTGAGCATGGCCAAAAAGATGAATGCCGACATCAGACTGAACTACGAGAAGTATTTCTATGATGACATCTCGTTGGCAAAGACCTCAGAGCGTGACAAGGTGGTGGCCGAATTGGTTGTACACTTTTGATGCGGCGGTTATTTGTATAGCTGTTACTAACGGCACGGTGTAAACGAGTGCAGACAAAATGCAATGGAAGATGGGAGTGCATACAGCACACCACATCTTTTCAAAGCATTTTGTCTGCACTTTGTCTTTTTATTATTGTTGCTTGGTAAAACGTAAAAATGCGAACAAACTCAAGCATCAAACGCTAACACTAATGGGGGCGACGCGTCCCGCGTCGGGATATTTTCAGCAGCCTCGTCCCGCGTTCAAGGCATTTCTTAGCAGCCTCGTCCCCATTAGAGCGTAATGCTTTGGCACAACAGTTCTTTACCCCACACACCTCAAAATTGCTCGTCGCGGAATGTAGAGGCCGGCAACCCTGCGTCATTTACAAGATTGGCGCGTGTGAAAGGTTGCCAACCATAGCGCACGGCTTTGATTTGTTTCACCTCGGGGCAGTTTAGCACGATGCACTCCTCGCCCTGTGGTTTGGCCTTGGCCTTGTGGTAGATGCCATCGGCACCGGCAACTTCAAACCCCATGAGTGTAGTGCCGTTGGCGGGGTGCATGTTTTCGGCATCGGCAAAGCGCAGTGTGGCCTGGCTGCCGTTGGCTGTAAACGACAGATAGCGTGGGCCGCTGCCGGTAAGGTGGTAGTTGTAGGTGTGGCAGAGTGCAGACAATGCCAGGCGCTGTGCCACTTCAAATTTACGTGTGGGGTGCACATCGAGCGAATCGCCCAAGTCGGAACTTACTGCCATGTAGGTGTGGGGCAGGGTTTCGGACATGCGGCGCTGGCTGTCGCGGAAGTATGGCCACGAGGGGCGTGTGCCGATTGACGAGAGTTGCACGAAGTAGAAGGGGAGGTCGGTGCGGCCGAAAAATTTGCGCCAGCTCTTTTCTAACAATGGGAAAAGGCGTTCGTGCACCTCTACATTGTCGGCGTTCGACTCGCCCTGGTACCACAATACACCGCGCAGCCCGTAGCCTTGCAGTGGCAATATGCCACTCTCAAACAAATAGGCCGGCTCGTAGGGGTGACGCTGCAGTGCAGATGTTGCCTTGCTCGTGTTGGTAGTGGCGCGTTCGCGCACCCAGCGCATGATGTTGTCGTTCTGTTTCCAGTTGCGCAATATGGCAGGGAAATCCTCCTCGAGTGTGCTGCGGTCAATCCAGTCCTCGCAGCCCGAACCGCCCACCGCATTCGAGATAATGCCCACATGGCACCCCAGGTTGTAGGCCAATATGCGCCCGTAGTTGTAGGCTATTGACGAGAAATTGCGCACAAGTTGTGCGTTGGAGCGTTCCCAATGTCCAGGTTGTATGTAAAGCAGTTTGTTGACAGAGTCAAGTCGTGCAGAGTCCCAAGCCATGTTGTAGGTAGGTACGATGCTTGCCATGTTGTACAGGTGCAGAAGCGAGCAAGTGTCGGCGGCGGCCAGGTCGGCTTTGGCCGTGCTTGTGCGGGGTACGACAAGCTCCATGTTTGACTGTCCGGAGCAAAGCCATACCTCACCCACCCAAACATCATTGAATGTGTGCTTGCCGCTTGGGGCTTTGATGCTGAGGGTGTAGGGGCCGCCAGCCTGTTCGGCAGGCAGTGAGACGGCCCATTTGCCAAACTGGTTGGCTATGGCCTCGGCTTTTGTGCCATGAAAGTTGATGCTGATGTGTTCGCCAGCATTGGCGGTGCCTTGCAGATTGATGGGCTGCTGGCGCTGAATGACCATGCCGTTGCCGTAGGTGGGGGGCAGCTGCAGTCCGCCATAGTTGCCGGTGATGCCGCTGTAAACGGTGCGGGCCAGAATGTGGGCACCTTCGGGGTCGGGGTGTAAGGCGTCGGGAAATAGGTTGGGAAATTTGTGCAGGGGCGTGTAGAGGTCGATGAGCCCAACATTATAGGTGCTGGCAATTTGGCGTATGCGTTGCTGAATGTAGCTGTGCCACAACCTGGTGCCGCTGTCAAAGCGAGGGTGGTCGTGAAAGATGGGCGTCATCAGGCATATCCAGATTTTGGCTTTGGGGTTGGCCACACGGAATGAGTCAATCAGGGCACGGTAGTCGGACACGAAGTCGTCGCCATGCTGGGGCCAATCGCGTGGGTCGGTATCGTTGAGGCCAAGGTGGATTACCACCATGTCGGGTTTGAAGGCCAAGGCGTCTTTGAACTCGGACAACTGCATGTAGGGGTTATGCCCTTTGTTGAGCAGCGTGGCACCACTGTGCCCAAAGTTGCGCACATCGTAGCCGTTGCCCAACATCTGTTGCAGGCGCACGGGGTAGGCTTGCGTCTTACGGTCGGGCAGTTTGTAGCCAAATGTCACACTGTTGCCCACACAGGCCACCTTGATGGGCGTGAGGCTGAACAGCGGTAGTGAAATAAAAAGTAGTAGTAAGGAAAGAAGTGGGTTTTTCATAAGTCTGTTGTATATTGGCGGGTTGACTGGTTGGCGGGTTGACTGGTTGACGAGTTAACGGGTAAGTTTGCCCTATATATCTATTGTGCTAAAGATTGTATGAGCTTGACAAACTTACTCGTCAACCTGTTAACCTGTCACCCCGTCAACCAGTTTACAATTCGCACAAAAATGGTACGAGCAGTGGCACGCTCATGTCTATCAGCATGCCGTGGAAAAGGGCTATTGGCACCATATCCTTGCCACACGTGCGGGTTATGGCCGGCAGGCATACGTCGACCGAGGTAACCCCCGCAGCAGTCACTGTGGCAAGCGGCCCGAATATTTTGTGAATGAGCGGGGCGCAGATGAGAGCTGTCATTTCGCGACAGATGTTGGCCAACAGTGCAATGGTGCCCAGCTCCGCTGCTACTTGCTGGCCAAGGGTAGGCACTTTGAGCTGTGTGATGAGTATGGACGAGAGTGAATAGTAGCCCATGCCGCTGCCCACAGCCATGCAGTCTGTCACGCGCCATTGCACGAGTGCCACACTAATGATGGCCGAGAACAACAGGGTGCCGCTGATGGTGGCCAGTGGCAACAGCAGCATTTTGGGTTTGAAGTTGCGCAATATGGCTTTGAGATTGGGACTACAACCTATGCTCAGTCCCACTTGGAACATGAGGGCATAGAGTATCATCATCGACACGTTGTGAAGGTCCCAGTTTAGGGCGTATATGTCGCCAATGATGCACCCCAGCACAAACATCATGATTACGATAATGCTTTGTTTCATGCGGCGCGTTCCTCCTGTTTTGACTTTAAGACATATTTGTATAGCGCCCAGCCGCTAATGGCGCTTCCCAATATGCTGGCAAGGCTGATGAGTAGTGCCTGGCTGCCGTAGCTCCACAGGTTGCTGACGATGAGGCGGTTTTCGCCCACGGAGAGTCCGAGTACAAAGAGCATGAAGCAAATGGTGATGGTAATGGTGCTGTTGACGTGTTGCAATCCTTTCCAACGTCGTAACCCAAATCCGGCTACGACGCCGCAAAGGGCTATCATTATAATTGAAAACATACGTTTGTTAATGTGTTGTGCTAATGTGCTAATGTGGCGCGCTATTTGTACCGCATCCACTTAATCATCTCCTTGATGCTTGGCTTTTTGCCGTACATCAAGATGCCGACGCGGTAAATGCGTGCGCTGCACCAGATGAAGAACAACGCCGTGGCGTAGAGAATGACGAGCGAAAGTACCTCCTCCCAAAGTGGTACGTTGAAGGGTATGCGCACCATCATGACGATGGGCGAGGTAAGGGGGAATACTGACGCCCAGAAGGCCAGGGGACCATTGGTGTTTTCGGCTGAACCCATGGCGGCGTACAAGCCAAATACCATGATGAGGACAATGGGCATCATGAATTGTGATGAGTCCTCTTGCTCATTGACCGATGCGCCAATGGCGGCAAAGAACGAGGCATAGAGCAGATAGCCGCCAATGAAGTAGAGAACAAAGCAAACTCCCAATTCGGCGTATGGCAGATTGAGCAGTGCTGTGAGCATCTCTTGTGTCTCGCTTGGCGCGGCACTCATGGCTTGTGCTGACGGTGTGGCCATGGCCATGCTCGATGTTTGCATCATGTCGGCATTTGACACACCAAAGGCCATGCTGGCACCGGTGAGAATGACCGCCAACATGACGCCCCAAATGGCGAGTTGTACAAAGCCGACGAGCGAGATGCCTACAATCTTGCCCATCATGAGCTGGAAGGGCTTGACACTCGACACCATCAGTTCGACTATGCGGTTGGTTTTCTCCTCCATCACACTCTGCATGACCATGCCGCCATACGACATGACAAACATGTAGATGAGGAAGGTGAACACAAAACCGGCAGCAATGGCAAAGGCTGTGTTTGACGATGAGGTGTCGCCATCAGCATTGCGCTTCATGGTGTTGATGGTGATTTGACTCTGCACATCGTCGATGATTTTGTCGAGGCCGGTGATGCCTGTGGCTTCGAGCTTGTCGTGGCGCACTTGCTCGTTGATGACATTCTCAACATACGACAACAAGCCAGCAGGCACCTCGTTGCGAGAGTAGATGGTGGCAGCTTTGGGGTTGGTAGCCAAATCGGCACGAATGTCAACCACTGCCTCGTAGCTGGTGGTGTCGGCATATAGCGTGCGGTCGTCGGCATTGGCTATGGGTACGAAACGGTAGGTTTGGTCGTTCTTGAACAGTCCCACATATTTGCCCGTTTTGTCGGCCACGGCCACGGTCTTTTGATTGTTGTCCTTGATGCTTGCCAGCCAAATTGGCACAAATACCAATGCTGCGAATATGAAGGGCATGAGTATGGTGAGAATGACGAAAGACTTTTTCTTGACGCGCGTCATAAACTCACGCTGTACAACGAGTAGAAATTTATTCATGATGGACGGGAGGTGTGGCGGGTTGAACGGTCTGTAAAAATATCTCTTGCATCGTGGGCATTTGCTCGCTGATGGAGCGCGGGCTGATTTGTGCGGCCACGGCAGCAAACAGTTGGCTGTTGTCGGCATCGGCGGTCTTGCTCAGTGTGTAGTGGTGCAGACCAGCGTGCTGTGTGTGCGCGTTGATGGTGAAGATGTTGGGCGTGTTGTGAAGTGTGGCGTCGCGTGAGGTGACTTCGTACACCCCTGTGCGGAAACGCTCCTTGATGCTGTGTACATCGCCCGACAACACTACTTGTGAGTGATTGATCAAGGCTATTTCGTCGCACACCTCTTCAACCGAGGCCATGTTGTGTGTGCTGAATATGACGGTATGTCCTTTGTCGCGCAGAGCCAATATCTCATTTTTGAGCATTTCGGCATTTACGGGGTCGAAGCCCGAAAATGGTTCGTCGAATATGAGCAATGGCGGCTCGTGCAGCACGGTAATGATAAATTGCACTTTTTGCTGCATGCCCTTTGACAGTTCTTCGAGCTTTTTGTTCCACCACGGCATGATGCCGAATTTCTCGAACCATGTTTTGAGGCGTACTATGGCTTCGCTCTTAGGTAAGCCTTTGAGCTGGGCCAGATAGATGGCTTGCTCGCCGACTTTCATCTTTTTGTAAAGGCCGCGTTCCTCGGGCAGGTAGCCAATGCGCATGACATCATCGGCACTGAAGGTGTGGCCGTCAAACAACACCTCGCCGCTGTCGGGTGCTGTGATGCGGTTGATAATGCGTATAAGAGTGGTCTTGCCCGCACCATTGGGGCCTAACAGTCCGAACACTTTGCCGTGTGGCACACTGATGCTCACATCGTTGAGGGCGGTGTGGGCAGCATAGCGTTTGACAATGTGGTTGGCTTGCAGAAAGAAGTCGTTCATGTTTGTGTGAGTGTATGGGGGTGATCGGTTGACGCGTTAACAAGTTGACGGGCTGACGGGGTGAGAGGTTGACGGGTAAGTTAAATATATTCTTTCCGACCTTCAGCACAATATGATAGGCCAGAACAAACTTACCCGTTAACCCGTTAACCCGTTAACCTGTCAACTTGTAACCCCGAGTCCTGTTATTTACTGATAGGGGTGACGGTATAACCGGCGTCCTTGAGTAGTTGTAGCAAGCCGCGTGGACCTGGCAGGTGGGCTGCGCCTACGGCAACCAGTGTGCTGCGCTGTGACATGATATTGGGTAGCGCTTTGGCCCAGTTGGCATTGCGTGTGTAAATCAGTGCGTTCTCCTCGGCAGGCGTCATGTCGCAAGTGTTGTGCAATTTCTCCTCGTAGATTTGTTGTATCGCATTCATGTCCTCGGCATAAAACGCCTTGATGGTGCGTTTGAGCAATTCGGTTTGGTAGTCGTAGTTGTCTACCAGACACATGAGCTGCTCAATCTGTCGTGGCATGGGTGTGCTGAACAGCACTTTCATCTGATAGTCGAGCGTCTCGAGTCCGCCTACCGCCTTGTTTTGCTTTTTTGCTTCGTTTTGGAAATATGTGTCGAACTGTTCGTTGGGATTAAAGCCCTCTTCCAGCTTCATGCACATCAGCACTTGAATTTGTGTGTTGAGAGCGGCCGGCGTCATCTGTTTCATGGGTTCAAGAAACGGATTGCTGAGGTCTGCGCCCAGTAACTTCGTCATAAAAGCATTGAGCCTTGCCAGTTGGTCGGCAGTAAGCAGGCTGTCGAGTGTTTGGCCTTTTGGCAGCATCATGGTGCTTTGCATGCCCTGCATGGCTTGTGTGTCGAGTTGGCTCATGTTGAGTTCGCCATACACCTGCTCGCAGGCATTGAGGGCGTCGTGCAACCCTTTGACGGAGTTGGCGAAACTGGTGTTGGCCAGGTGGTACGTGCCCATTATGTATGATGGTTTGGCAAGGTCGTTGCCGGTAACCTTCCATAGTAGTTGTGCCTGAACGTTGACAAAAGCTGCCAGGCAGGCCATCAGTGCGATGAGTGTGCGTTTCATGTCTATGTTTGTTCTTTATACGCGTTGGCGGAATTAGTAAACAAGTTGACAAGTTAACGGGTTAACAGGTAAGTTTGTCAAACTTTTTAAGCTTCTTACCATTATGACTTTAATATAATAAATAGAGTATAGCATACTTACTTGTTAACCTGTCAACTTGTTAACTCGTTAACCTGAAATTCTTTGCCGTTTATTGATTTTGCTGTGTGGAAGGTCAGTTGATGGTTTCGCCTTCCATAAAATTCTCCATGAACATGTGTTCGCCATCAAACACGGCGTATGAGAATAGTGTAATCCAATCGCCAAGAATGAGCAGACGGCTTGTTCGTGAGAGCATGAGGTCGAGCTCGATGTGGCGGTGGCCAAACACGAAGTAGTTGATGTCGGGGTGGGTTTTGAGATAGTCTTTGGCAAATAATACCAATGACTCGTTGTTTTCGCCTTGGTAGGGTGGCTCTTTTCCGTCCTCGCGTTTCAGGCGTGAGCGTCGTGCCCATTCCAAGCCAAAGGCCATGCCCCAGCGTGGGTGCAGAGCCGAGAACAAGCGCTGGCATGTGGCATTGTGAAAGATGGCACGCAGAAACTTGAACTTCTTGTCGTCTGTGCCCAGTCCGTCGCCGTGTGACAGATAAAATGTTTGTCCGTGCAGTTCAACCACCTCGCTGTGGGGGTGAAGTATCATGCCGCATTCTTTTTCAAAATAGTCGTGCTGCCACAAGTCGTGGTTGCCATAAAAGAAGTGCACCTCCACACCAAGGTCGGTCAGTTCGCTGATTTTTCCTAACAAGCGTGTGTAGCCCTTGGGTACGGCGGTTTTGTATTCGTACCAAAAGTCGAAGATGTCGCCCAACAGGTAGACGGCCTCGGCCTTGTGCTTGATGCTGTCGAGGAAATTGACCAATCGGCGCTCCTGCATGCGTGGGTGTGCAATGGCCAGACTGCCCAGATGTGCGTCTGACAGGAAGTAGATGTTATGTGGTTTCGTGTCGTTGCTCATAAGTAAAAATCAGGTTGGAAAAACAAAAGCGTGCCCTGGGGGGTTACATAAACCCTAACTCGAGTTTGGCCTCTTCGGTCATCATGTCCTTGTCCCATTCGGGCTCGAACACCAAATTTACCTTGGCGTCTTTGATGCCTGTTATGCCATCGAGCTTGGTGCGCACGTCCTCCACAATAAAGTCGGCTGCGGGGCAGTTGGGGGCGGTGAGTGTCATGTCAAGCTCGAGTATGCCGTCGTCGTGCAGGTCGATGCGGTATATCAGGCCCAGATTGTAGATGTCGACGGGAATTTCGGGGTCGTAAACCGTTTTGAGCACTTCGACAATGCGCTCCTCTATTTTAAGCTTTTCTTCGGGTGTCATATTTTGTAGTTGTGTTGTTAATGCGTTGGCGGAATTAGTAAACAAGTAAACAAGTTGACAAGTTAACGGGTTAACAGGTAAGTTTGCCAGCTTCTCAGCAGTCTTACTTATAATAAGTAGTGTATGGCATACTTACCTGTTGACTTGTAAACTTGTTACCCTGTTAACCAAGAAATCCACCAGCGGGTGTCGTTATGTTTGTTCAGTTCAGTCTAAAGGCGTCCCTCGTCCTGGTAACTATAATAGCCATCGTTGGTCACAATAACGTGGTCGATGAGCGTAATGTCCAGCAGTTTGGCAGCCTGTTTTACCTTGTCGGTCAGTCGGTCATCTTCGCGGCTGGGGCGTAAATTGCCCGAGGGGTGATTGTGGGCAAGGGCAATGTTAGTGGCATTGGCCAGAAGCGCCTCTTTCAACACCATGCGTATGTCAACTACAGTGCCTGTTATGCCGCCGCGGCTCATTAAGCGTGAGCCTAATATTTGCAACCGTTGGTTGAGCAACAGTATGTGACTCTCCTCGTGTGGCAGGTCGCACATGATAGGGCGCATATAGGCGTAGATGTCGTTGGCGCTGTTAACAATCTTCCGTTGGTCGGGTTCGGCAGCCCGCCGTTTGCCCACCTCGCACGCTGCCAGTATGGTAATGGCTTTGGCTGGCCCTACGCCTTTGTATTGGCACAATTCGGCAATGGACTTGCGGCCGAGCAGTGTGAGACTTCCGTTGCAGTCGCCCAAAATGCGTTGCATCAGTGTTACGGCATTCTCGTTTGTATTGCCCGACCCTATGAGTATGGCCAATAGTTCGGAGGTGGAGAGCGCTGAAGCGCCTTGTGCCTCGAACTTTTCGCGTGGCCGGTCGTCAAGGGCCAAATCGGTGATGTTGAGCTTTGCCATGAAGTGGGGTAGAAGTGTGTGAAAGGGAGATTTATGCGGCGAAGAAGGCTCGAAGCATGATGGAGCCTATTATTAAAAATGCGCCCTTTTCCTGCGTTGCCTGTTGCTGCTGGCTATGCAGGTTTGAGCCTCCTGCTTGATAAAAATCTATTTGTAGAAGTTGTTTCGGAATGCGTCAAACTCGCCTTTGCCCAACACGCAGCGGCGCCACCATGCGCGCCAAAAGCCTGAGCCATAGCCCCAAAGTTGGATAAAGGAAGCTGCCACGGCACGAATCCCTACGCCAAAACTGCGTTCTGCGCGTGTGGCATCGGCGCAGATGATGATGGCAAACAGTGCAAAGGGCAGCAGCATGACCCACCAATGTGGACAGCCACAAATGGCTGCGATGACGGCCAGCACAATAAGCAGGGCACAACCGGCTGTGAATATGGCCGGCAGAGTGTGTACCAGCTTGAGTGTGCCGGGGTGGCGTTTTGACAGATTGATGCGTGCAATGCCCGAGTTGTGTACTTGCTTGAAAAACTTTTTCAGGTCTGTGCGGCGCTTGTGCCACACCCATGCCTCGGGGAACAGACGGCAACTGTGGCCGCCCTCGAATATGCGGGTGGAGAAGTCAATGTCTTCGCCAAAACGCATCTCGCTAAAGCCGTTGAGCGCATTGTATACCTCGCGGCGCACGCCCATGTTGAATGAGCGCGGGTAGAATTTGTCCATCTTCTTTTTGCCCCCACGTATGCCGCCTGTGGTAAAGAACGATGTCATGGCGTAGTTGATGGCCTTTTGTGTGGGGCTGAAATCCTTGTGGGCACGGTCGGGCCCGCCAAAGGCATCGCATGGGTTGGCAGTGAGCTCGGCATCGACTGCGGCCAGATAGCCGGGGGGCAGCACCACGTCGGAGTCGAGTATCAGTACATATTCACCCGTGGCGCGTTGCACGCCATAGTTGCGTGTCTGTCCTGGGCCAGAGTTGGGCTTGTTATAATAATGTATGGCCAGTTGGCTGGCATAGCGTGCCACCACGTCTTGACAGGGTAGGGTAGACCCGTCCTCTACCACCAACACATCAAAATCTTTCAGTGTTTGTGTGGTAAGGCTTTGCAAAAGTTCGTCCACCTCGTTGGGGCGGTTGAATACGGGTATGATAAATGAGTACTTCATGTAGGCAAAGGTAATAAAATTAAATGATAAGTAGGTGTTCAAAATTATTTTTACATTGAAAGTGCGTTATCGGGGTGCAGATGTTTCCTTCGGATGAGGGAGCATAGCGGGCTATGTGACCGAGGCCGAAGGGAACAGATGTACCTCGAGAATGTGCTTTCAATGTGAAAATGACACCTACTGATTATATAAAATAATTTTGAACACCTACTTAATATGTACTTTTGTGCTGCAAATGTCACCATGCCTCCTCCTACAGTGCCCGGTTGTGCGTCTGCTCCTCGACCGCCTTGTTGTAAATTGCTCCAGCCATGTTGGGTGATGGTGATAGTGATGGAGATAGATATTGCGGGCCATTTTAAGTGACGTAAAGAAGTGCTTTATCAAAAAAAAGTCGTAATTTTGCCGTCAAAATCATAAGATAAAACGAAATACAACATTTACTCCAATGATTAAATCACAAGACATCAAGAAGGGTACTTGCATTCGCCTTGACGGCAAGCTCTACTTCTGCATCGATTTTCTTCATGTAAAGCCCGGTAAGGGTAACACCATTATGCGCACCACTTTGAAGGACGTAGTGTCAGGCCGTGTGCTTGAGCGTCGTTTCAACATTGGTGAAGCTCTTGAGGACGTGCGCGTAGAGCGTCGCCCCTACCAATACTCATACGCTGAGGGCGATCAGTACCACTTCCTCAATCAGGAGACTTGGGACGATGTAATCATCGAGAAGGACCTTATCACAGGTGTGGACTTTATGAAGGAAGGTGATGTATGCGAAGTTGTAAGCGATGCTTCAACTGAAACTATCCTTTTCGCCGAAATGCCTGTTAAGACTCATCTCAAGATTACATACACTGAGCCGGGCTTGAAGGGTGATACTGCAACCAACGCTACTAAGCCTGCAACGCTTGAAACAGGTGTTGAGGTGCGTGTGCCTCTCTTCATCAACGAAGGCGAAATTATCGAAGTTGATACACGCGACGGTTCATACCTTAACCGCGTTAAAGCATAAGACTAACAACAGACAGCAGGGTGGCATGAAGCGCTCTGCTGTTGTTTTTTTATCTTTACCCCACAACGAGGCAACCTCTGACTGATGCGATAACCGCATCTGCCAGAGGTTGCCTCGTTGTGGGGTTATAAGGAAAGCATAGGCTGGCTCGCTTTTGTTTGATAGTGTAAAACAAATATAGCGCCAGTGGCTATGTGAGGCCACTGGCGGTAATTATGTGAGTGGTGGCGCTTGGTGCTTGAAGAAACGCTACCACTAATGGGGGCGACGCGTCCCGCGTCGGGCATGAAGGCAAAGGTTCGCAAACAGGGGCATAATTAGTGTTGTCTGTGAGCTTTTGCTTTCATGCCCGATGACGCGGGACGCGTCGCCCCCATTAGAGCTTGCGTTTGTTGGTAGTGTTTTGTGCTTGCGTTTAGTGCTTGCGGGGCCTTTACTATGCTACCAAAACTTTACATGCAGAGTATCTTACATCTTACACAAACACGCTTCAACTCATTGGATATCAACACTTTACGCAGTGTAAGATACTGCCAAATCCACCTACACGCATCCTACACAACCTACATACTGCCACACGGCACAAGCACGGGAGGACAATGCCACGGCATAGGGGAGCAGAAAAGTCTGTTGCTCCGACTGATTTTTCTACGTCCCTGTGGCGTAAAACCCACCGCATACGTCCAAAACGACTGCGAGGCAGCGGGGTGGGGTGTGTAAGATGTATGCAGGGGAGTGTAAGATGCTTTGAAATCATCTTACACTCTTGAAATATCTGATTATCAACTTGTTATGTACAAAAAGTGTAAGATGGCAGTAAAAACACACACTCTCTTTTACAAGAGGGATGACGGGGAGGGCGCAATTATTTGTGTACAAATTGTACACTTTTTTTGTTGGGTGCAATGCCTCGGTGTTACCTTTGCAGCACTTTTATATCAAACCAAATTGTATTGACTACCATGAAACGAATGCTTAACAGATTGTTGCGCTATGCCGATGCCATTGTGAAACGTGTCGTTGACAAATTGATAGACGCTATCGGACATACCCCGGAACCACAAACTAAAAACGCTGAAACGCCCCAGCCGCAAAAACGCATGGGCAACGACACGGACTGCGCACCGCAAACAACTGGCAACCCCACAAGCTGCGGGTTGACAGAACAGGCCATTACGCTTATGGACGAACTGTACGACATTAGCTATAATGTGCTTGACCGCACACTCGAAGTGCAATGGCGCAACCAGGCGAACAGCCCTTAAAAGCACCAAAGTCGGAAGATATATATACCCAATTATTGCTTCTATATAACAAAGTTCAAATATCATCTTTGTTATTATCTCAACTTGTTTGCCATTCTGGCAAAGGGAACTGTACGGTAAAACTCCAAAGCACATTGTAATGCTTTTGCCCTTACAGGTAGGGTGTTCAAAATCGGCATCAAAAATGAGACTGGTTTTGTTGCATAAAACGCAAGCACTAATGGGGGCGACGCGTCTCGCGTCGGGATAGAGAAAGGAGGGATGATACGAACTCTACTAAATAATAGCTGTATCTTTTCCGACGCGAGACGCGTCGCCCCCATTAGAGGTAGCGTTTGGTGCTTGAGATTTGGGTGACGCACGATGTCAAAAAAATAGCACCTGTGGCTATGTGAGGCCACAGGCGCTAATATGTGAGTGGTAAGAGAGGCGGCATTGTGCAACACAAGCGGGGCGTTACACAACACGCCTCATGTCATTACATGCGTTCGTGTTGTTATTACATGCGTTCGTGGAACGAACGAGAGATAACTTCGAGCTGGTGCTCGCGTGAGAGCTTGACAAAGTTTACGGCGTAACCGCTCACACGGATAGTGAGCTGCGGGTACTTTTCGGGGTGCTCCATGGCATCTTCAAGCATTTCGCGGTTGAGCACGTTCACATTCAAGTGGTGTGCGCCCTTTGTAAAGTAGCCGTCCATCATGGTTACGAGGTTCTCAACGCGCTCCTCGGGAGTGCGGCCAAGGCTCTGCGGCACGATGCTGAAGGTGTTTGAAATACCGTCCTGAGAGTCGCGGTAGCGCAGTTTGGCAACTGAGGCCAATGAGGCTACGGCACCGCTCTTGTCGCGTCCGTGCATGGGGTTGGCACCCGGTGCAAAGGCTACGCCAGACTCGCGGCCGTCGGGAGTTGCACCAGTCTTCTTGCCATACATCACGTTTGAAGTGATGGTGAGCAATGAGAGTGTGGGCTGGGCATTCTTGTAAACAGGCAGCTTCTTGAGCTCCTCGTCGAAGTAGTAAACCAAGTCAACACCAAGGTGGTCAACACGGTCGTCGTTGTTGCCGAAGCAGGGGAACTCACCTTCGATGTCGAAGCCTTCGGTCAGGCCGATGTCGTTGCGCTTGGCAGTAACCTTGGCATGCTTGATGGCTGACAAAGAGTCGATGGCAATAGACAAGCCGGCAGCACCGTAGGCAATGTTGATGGCAGGGTTGGTGTCGATGAGTGCCATTTGTGCCTTTTCGTAGTAGTACTTGTCGTGCATGTAGTGAATGATGTTCATGGCATCATTGTAAATGCGTGCAATCTGCTTGAGCACCAACTTGTAGTTTTTGAGCACCTCGTCGTAGTTGAGCACGTCAGAGGTGAGTGTGGGAATGCCTTCGAGCATGACAGTGCCAGTCTTTTCGCAACGGCCGCCGTTGATGGCCAGCAACAGGGCTTTGGCCAGGTTGCAGCGTGCGCCGAAGAATTGGATTTGCTTGCCGATGGCCTGGTATGATACGCAGCATGCAATACCATAGTCGTCCTCGCCGCGCACCTCGCGCATGAGTGTGTCGTTTTCGTACTGGATAGATGATGTGTCAACGCTCACCTTGGCGCAGAATTCCTTCCAGCCTTCGGGCAGCTCGGGGCTCCAGAGCACTGTCAAGTTGGGTTCGGGTGAGGGGCCGAGGTTGTAGAGAGTCTGCAAGAAACGGAACGAGGTCTTGGTAACCTTGAGCGTACCGTCGTTGAAGCGGCCGCCAAGTGATTCGGTCACCCAAGTGGGGTCGCCGGCAAAAATCTCGTTGTAGGCGTCCATACGCAAGTGACGTACCATGCGCAGTTTCATAACGAACTGGTCGATGAGTTCCTGTGCAAAAGTCTCGTCGATGAGGTTGTGCTTCAGGTCGTGCTCAATGTAGATGTCGAGGAATGATGACACATTGCCAAGTGACATGGCGGCACCGTCCTGTTCCTTAACAGCAGCGAGGTATGCCATGTACACCCACTGTACAGCCTCCTGGGCGTTTTGTGCAGGGCGACCAAGTTCAAGGCCATAGTACTCGCCCATCACCTTCATTTCCTTCAATGCCTTAATTTGTTCGGCCACCTCCTCGCGCAGACGGATACGGTCGTCGGTCATGGGGCTGCCGATGGCTTTCTTGTCAGCTTCTTTAGCCTCGATCAAGCGGTCAATGCCGTATACAGCCAGACGACGGTAGTCGCCAATGATGCGGCCGCGGGCATAGTTGTCGGGCAAACCGGTGAGGAAACCCAGTGAACGGAAACGGCGGATCTCTTCGGTGTACACGTCAAACACGCCATCGTTGTGTGTCTTGCGGTAGTGTGTAAAGATGTCCTTCACGTGTTCGTTAACGGGGTGTCCCTGTTGTGCACAAGCCTTTTCTACCACCTTGATGCCGCCAAAGGGCTTGATGGCACGCTTGAGCAGTTCGTCAGTTTGCAAACCGACAATCAGCTCGTTTTCCTTATCAATATAGCCAGCCTTGTGCGAGCTGATGGTAGACACAGTGTCGGGGTCGAGTGAGCGTACACCGCCGTTGGCACGTTCTTCCTCAAGTGCCTGCAAGCAGATGTTCCACAATTTGCGTGTGCGTTCAGTGGGGCCAACCAAGAAAGAGGCATCACCCTCGTAGGGAGTAATGTTGCGCTTTACGAAGTCGGTCACGTTGATTTGCTCAGTCCAAGGTCCTTCGATGAAGTTCATTTGTTTATAGGGTTTAGAGTTAAAAGTAAATTGAACATTGGCTACACCCCGCAGTTGTCTCAATGTCTTTTCCTTGAGCTTGTTGCATGGTGTAGGCACGTTGTCCAAAATTGTTTCTTTTCAAAAAGTAGAGTCGTTGTAGATAATAAAAGCTTGCTATAGTCTTGTAAGCTTGTTCTTGTGTGGCAAGGTAGTGCAAGGTGAGTGCAGAATGTCAAACTTTGTTTGAATATTTTGCCGAACCGCGGCCTTACCTTCTGCAAAGGTAGTGCAAGGTGAGTGCAGAATGTCAAACCTTGTTTGAATATTATGCCGAACCGCGGCCTTACCTTGTGCAAAGGTAGTGCAAAAAGTACAATAACTGCAACATTTCTGCTACTTTTATTAACCGAATTGTAATAACTACAATTTTTGATTACTGTGCATGACAGATACAACTAATTTTGCAATGATGCAATCTGTTAATTAAAATGATTGTTGTTCAGTAAAACATAAACATGCGAACGGACTCAAGCACCAAACTCAAGCACTAATGGGGGCGACGCGTCTCGCGTCGGGAAAATATGCAGTTCTTGACTTAGCTAATGTACCGTCCGGTTGATGGGGTAAATGACATTGTGGGTAATGAACCTCGTTCTGTGTTTTCAAGGGCTATCCGCCCTTGCGCCGCTTACCGCGGTAGACATAAGTACATAAGCTACATAAGTGACATAAGGCTGACGCCGTGATTTTTTACATAAGTAGAGGCAGGGCGACCAGCCCTGCCTGTAAGATACATAAGGCTGACGCCGTGCTCGCAGACTCAAGCACCAAACGCAAGCACTAATGGGGGCGACGCGTCCCGCGTCGGGAAAATATTCAGCTATTATTTAGTGTATCTTTCCTTTTAATTATTCCGACGCGGGACGCGTCGCTCTAAGTTTGCAGCAGTTAAGCGGCGCAGCCGCTAACCTGTAAACATTGTTAAATAAGACTTTGTAGTTAGAAGCTTTTTCTATTACTTTTGTCGTAGTAAAGTAAAGGAATAGCTGGTTGGGAGGAAAAATACACCGTCGCCAGTCCGTAGAGACTATTGGGGGCATTAAGACCCCTCCCAACCAAGCTGCAAAGACTAAATAGAATGCTCATAAAAATAGTTAGAGTGGCAGTCATCACAGCTTTCGCTACCTTTAAAAAACCATACAAAGATATGAAAAAGTTCATTATTGGAATCGATTTTTCCAAAGAAACAGTAGATGCTAGTATCGTACAGAAAGAACAACCAGAAACTCTCATTGCGTACAAGAAGTTTAGAAACAACCTGAAAGGAGTTGATGGACTGATTGCTTGGGCCAAGTCAAAGGTTGCACAAGACGGAGAAATCATCTTCTGTGGTGAAAACACTGGTACATATAGCACACTCTTCAGTGATGAATTGACAGATCGTGGCTTTATCATATGGATTGAGCATAGCATGAATATCGTACGTGGCATGGGTGATGTAAGAGGGAAAGACGACAAGACAGACTCTCTGCGTATTGCCTCTTACGCTGCACGTTTCTATGATAAGATGAAACCTTACGTACGTCCCAAGGACGAAACGCGTGTACTTAAGACACTCCTTGCTAAGCGAGATAGACTCAAATCCTTCTTAAAAGCGGAAATTACTAACACAAAGGAGAATCCTTTAATGCTGCAGGACTCCAACATAGCAAGTAGCATAAACGAGTTTTTCAAACGCCTAGAAGAATCCTTACGGAAAGAACTCAAGGAACTTGAGCGAATGATTCTCGATGTTGTCATGAGCTGCTCTGAATACGCAAAAAACTTCAATATCCTGACTTCCATGAAAGGTATCGGTTTGATTAATGCAGTCGCGCTCATAGTCTATACAGACAACTTCACCAAGTTCAACTTTAACCACCGCAAGATTGCTACATATTGGGGGGTTGTTCCCTTTAAGAACGAATCTGGTACTTCCGTCAGGAGAGGTACACATGTAAGCCCCAAATGCAACTCTTGGCTGAAAGCGCTTTTGACCGAAGCCACGCTTTGTGCAATTAGGTATAACTCACGCATAAAAGCTTATCATGATAGGCTTATGGCACGAGGGAAAGCGATCGGTATAGTACTTAACAATTGCAAGAACAAAATGCTCAAGATTCTTGTTGCAATGGTACGTGACTCCAAAATCTATTCAGATATGGACGTATCAAAGGATCCTCATACGACCACAACTACTAGCTCAATAGTTGTATGCTAACATCGGTATCCAACAGATCCTTTAACAAAAAAACTTGCCAAAAATTTGGTCAATAACATAGAATGCCCCCATTAGTGCTTGCGTTTTTTTGCAGCACGTTTCAGGCAACAAAAAAGGTTGGAAAGAGCCAAGGCCCTTTCCAACCAAACCTATTATTACTTGCTAGCAATATTACTTGCTAAGCACCTTTTTACCCCCAATGATATTGGGAAGTCCTTTTTGTGGGGCGGCCATGCGGCGTCCCGACATGTCGTAGATAGTTGCGTCAGTATTGACGAAAGGCGTGTTAACTTTGCCTATCTCGGTCACGGTAGAATCAAAGTTGAAGTCGCCATTGTCAACACCCTCAAATACGAATACGCTTGAGGCAGGGAACTGGAAGGTGATTTCTTGATCAATGTCAATGGGTTCACCCACGTTGATGCCTTTCAAACCGCCATCAACACCAATCTTCTGGTCGTCAAACGAGCTGTTCAGAGCGATGGTTGTCTTGAACGCTTCGGGTATGTCAAACACCTTTCGCAATGTTGTGGTCAAGGTACGTTCTTGCACATCGGGGTTACGCAGGGTGAGGGTAGTCTTCTTACCATTCCATGCAGCCCAACCATATACATTAACCTTGCTTCCGTCCCATGGGTTGCCGCCTACCCAGTGAATGTCGGGCAGCACGTCCACGTTGCGGTTTTGCCAATCCATGCAGTCAGACAAGTCTTTCCACAATGCACCGGCCTTGCCACTGGCGTCCTTAATTTCGTCCATAAGGGCATAGTCAGCATACAATTCTACCATGCCCGAACCACAACCAAAGGCACAACGCAGCTCACGCAAAGCACCATCATAATCGTAGTTGCTCGGTGTGTAAGGTTTGCCGTGTTTGCTCAGAATAAACCCGTGCGTCATGAGCGTATTGATGGGGCAGAGTGGTGAATCTTGGATAAAGATTTTGTACACCATGTAGTCGCGATAAGTAATCCACTGCTCGCGGTCGGTGCCTGTATTACCAATCTTCGAGCAGTCGGCATCTTGACGCCATACCGCATCACTATAATGGAACCAGAATGGCGATGCCCATGTGCCCACGGTGGTGTTGAAGAATATGTCGGGGCGGCTCTTGCGTACGTCGCGCTCAATGCTGATAATACCCTCGGCATTTTCAATACCCGTGTCACCAGCATCGGGACCAGTGGCAGTGCCTTGTGCGCTGATGCCGTCAAACTTGAAGAAACGGAAGTCGTACTTGTTAATCATGTCGGTGCAGCAGCTCACAAAATACTTGTAGTATTCAGCGTTACTCAACTGCATGCCGCCACGGCCGTTCCAGTATTTGCGGCGGTATGTACCACTTGCGCCATAACCGCCCACCGGACCGAGCCAGGCACCAATGCCTACGCCCATTTGCTTGGCAAGGTTATCTTCAGGCGTAAATCCGTTGGGGAAATTAGAGTTGAATGTCCAAGTGCCGTATGCGTCCCAGCCATCGTCCCATACAAAGGCGTACGGAGCTTTGCCATACACATCGTAGAACTTGGTTTTCCACTGGTTCATTACATTGACGCATTGGTCGCTTGTCATGTTGGCAGAGTAGTCACCCTTCGTGTTATTGGGGTCAGATGCATCATACACACCATTATTTCCCACGGCATTGTTGCGGTCGATGTTCAGTTCATACCATGAGTTGTAAAGAGTGAACGGGCGCCAGGGCACAGCGCGTTCGCGTTCGCTGTAGGCCAGGAACGAACGGCGTTGTTGGCCGGGAGCCACGAGACCTACAACCGAACTAACCTCCCAAGTGGTGCCTTTCTTTAATGTGGTGTTACGGCGCCAATATCCCTGCATGGGCACTTCGGTCGGTGCCAGCATGTGCAAGGTGTCAATCTTGGTGTAACTGAGCTTAATCGTGCCCGATGAGGTGATGGCTTCGGTCTTTTTCGACACCATCATACGCAAGGTGTAGTCGCCCTTGTTAGGTATTGACAAGGTGTATTCGTTCTCGTTTTTAGCAGTACCCGTAAAGCCTGCATGGTAATTGGCTGTTACGACACTGCCCGAAGCGTCAAGCAGATCGACGCCTACTATGTTCAAGCGGTTAGAGCCAGATTGGTAGTTGAATGCCACGTTGAGCGTACCTTTGTCCTCGTTAAAGTGTACGTCCATCGTCTTGGCATAGATGTTAGGATAAGCCTCGTCCTGTTCAATCACCTTATAGGGTATTTTGTCGCTCTCAACAACAGTCCAGCTGTCGGGAGTCCACTGACGGCTGACTGGCTCATCTATTTCGAATGTGGTGAGAGGTACATCGGCATTAGGATTAGCCGAAGCTACGCGGAACTCTGCACAGCAAGCGAACTTTCGGCTGTTCTGTGCAGACTTGATCACCACCTTTACATATTGAGCATCAACCTGCTGCGGCAGATTAATCCACTCCTCGTCAAGCGAATAGGTCAAAGTGCCTTCGGTTTGTTTGGCCAGCGAATTGGCATCAGTACCTGTCCAGATTTCATAATCCTTTATATGTCCGTTTACGCCAACTGCCGCCTGGCGTGTAACAATGCCTACGGCACCTACCTTCTGCGCCTTTTTCATGTCAACCATGAACCAGTGCGGCATATCTTGGTTGTTGTTGGTGTAGTCGGAATGCCAGTAAGTATTAGTATTGCCATCGATAATGGCCTCAACCTTGCCTGTGCCATTATCATTGTTCCAACCATCGGCAGTCACTGTCCAGTCAGAACGGTCGTAAATTACAGGTGTTTCGGTGGTTGTGGCTTCGGTGCCGTCAGCCAGGGCCTTGCGTTGAGCAGCCTCCGCCTTTTCGGTCTTTTCGGCCACCAAATCGTAAAGCACAACGGGCACACCAATCTTTTCGCTGAACGTGATGGTACCATTGCTGCTAAAATCGCTGCGCTTTGTGCCAGCTACAAAATAACGCAGCACGTATGCACCAGCCTTGGGTATGTCGAGCGTGTACACATTATCTTTCTTCTGTCCGCCCGTAAAACCACCATGGTAGTCCTTGGCCAGCACATTGCCATTGCCATCAACCACGTCTACGCCCACAATGTCGAGGCGGTGGTTGCCGCTTGTGTACTGGAATGTCAAAGTTTGTGTGCCAGCTTTGCGGAATGAAACATAGCCGCGTGTACCCATCACGTCGTCGGGCGACACTGTATTATTGTCTACCTTGATTTCGCTTTTGCGAATATCCTCGGGCAGTTCGTCGCCAGGTTCCCAATTAAAGGACGATGAGTTCCAGCCAGTTGGCGTAAAACTATCCATGCCAGCATTCGACACCTGGGCAGAGTTTACGCCCATAGGAGTCTCAAGTCCGGCAAATATTTTGTTGCTTGCCAACAAGGCGCCGCGTGTGTTACCTACAACCACGGGCACCGTTTTGGCGGCTTCATTGTCTACATTGTATATCATTGGGGTGATAGACTGCATAGCCTGATCGTCATCAGCCGTCACCTCGAGCGTGGTGCGCAAATAGTGTGAACCATCGCGCAACACGGCATGCCATGTCACGTTAAGCTTGTCCTTTTTGAATACGGCTTTAAGTGCCTTGCCATTGAATCTGTCAGACCCTTTAGCTGCAGCGGCATTGCCAGTGAGTTCTTCTTCCTCCACGCTTTGCAGTGTCATTTGTGAGGAAGTGAAGGTAGTGCCGTCGCCCAGCACCACTTTGAACAACTCGGTGCCGGCCTTGAGGTTCATCTCCTCGCAACCATTGAAAAAGAGCGAGCCGTCTTGTTTGACAAATTTGGCAGTTAACAAGTTGTTCTTCAAGGTATATTCGTTGCCGTCAACGGCAATGCTTGCCGTACCGGCCTGCTGAGTTTGTGGAAAAACCACCTTTTGGGCTATAATGCCTTGGCCGCTGCCTAACATAAAGCAGCAGATTGTGGCACCCATCCAACGTTTAATGTTATTATCCATATTTAGATTTGAGTAGTAAATGTTTTCATGCGGTGTTAGAGTATAGAAGCATGGGAAGTACTTGTACACTTTCCGCTTGCAAAGCTATAAATAAGTGCCGTATTGGGGGGGGGTAATTATCTTAATAAATATAAAATGCGCCAAAGAATGCACGTGAAAGTCCTATGAACGGTCTTTAGGTAGCGGCAATGCGCGCTTGACGACGCCGTTGCCCGTGCACAATCACACCTACTTATACAAAATATTTTGTGAATATGGCAAAGAAAAGAATAAAAGTCGCTACCTTTGCAAGAGCGCAAAGCACCATGGGCCAAGCGTCTGATTGGATATGCAACAATATAAACAGATGTTGGCTGATTAGTGAGAATTGCAAAATACAACACAACATAAAATAAGTATACATAAAAGTATTTATGGAACTCGTTGAACAACTTATTGCGCGTGCCAAAGCAAACAAGCAGCGCATTGTACTTCCTGAAGGAACGGAAGAACGTACACTTAAAGCCGCCAACCAAATATTGACCGACGGCGTGGCAGACCTCATCATTCTTGGCAATGTGGACGAAATCCATGAGCTGGCCAAGCAGTGGGGCTTGGGCAACATTGACAAGGCCACTATCATCGACCCTGCCACCAGTCCCAAGAAGGAAGAATACGCCGAACTCCTTGCCGAACTGCGCAAGAAGAAGGGCATGACCATTGAAGAAGCACGTAAAAAGGTGCTCGACCCTCTCTACTTCGGTTGCATGATTATCAAGAGCGGCGATGCTGATGGCCAGTTGGCCGGTGCACGCAACACGACAGGCAATGTGCTGCGTCCTGCCTTGCAGATTATCAAGACAGCTCCGGGCATTACTTGCGTGAGCGGTGCCATGTTGCTCCTCACCCATGCTCCCGAGTGTGGCGACAACGGCGTGCTTGTAATGGGCGACGTGGCCGTTACCCCCGTGCCCGATGCCAACCAGTTGGCCCAGATTGCTGTTTGTACCGCCCGCACCGCTAAGGCTGTGGCCGGCATAGACCCGCGTGTGGCCATGCTCAGCTTTTCTACTAAGGGTTCGGCCAAACACGAGGTTGTTGACAAGGTGGTTGAGGCCCTCGGCATAGCCAAAGAACTTGATCCCACACTCAAAATCGATGGCGAATTGCAGGCAGATGCTGCTCTCGTACCTTCGGTAGGTGCTTCAAAGGCTCCGGGCAGCGAAATAGCAGGCAAGGCTAACGTGCTGGTAGTTCCATCGCTCGAGGTTGGTAACATTGGCTACAAACTTGTGCAGCGTCTTGGTCACGCCACAGCCATTGGCCCTATCCTTCAAGGTATTGCCCGTCCGGTGAATGACCTTTCACGTGGTTGTTCTGTCGATGATGTGTACAAGATGATTGCCATCACGGCTAACCAGGCTATCGCGGCAAAGGAAGCGGAATAATGCGTTGAGTGCATTATTGATGTGCAAATGTGAGAATGTGCAGATGTGCAAATGACATGTAACCTTTATTTGTTACACGAATCTGCACATTCACACATTTACTCTTTACTTAATTGATAAATATTACAAAAACGTGCTTATGTGCGACCTTGAACACCAAGGCTACGCACATTTGCATATCTCCCAGCTATGAAAATTCTCGTAATCAACTGCGGCAGTTCATCTATCAAATACAAACTCTACGAGATGGACGACAAGTCGGTACTCGCTGCTGGCGGTATCGAAAAGATTGGTCTTGAAGGTTCCTTCCTCAAAACCAAAATCAACGGCGAAACAAAAATCATCGAGTCGCCTTGTCCCACCCACACCGAGGGCATCAAGCTCATGTTCGACACACTGCTCAACCCCGTTTATGGCGCCATCAAGAGCCTCGACGAAATCAGTGCTGCCGGTCACCGCATCGTGGCAGGCGGCCGCTTCACCAAGAGCCAGATTGTGACCGACGAAATGCTCCAAGAGTGGAAGCAGTACATGGAACTCGCTCCGCTGCACTCTGACGCCCACCTCAAGGGTTACGTGGCAGTGAAGGAAATGCTTCCAAACTTGCCCCAGGTATTTGTGTTCGATACAGCCTTCCATCAAACCATGCCCGCCAAGGCTTATATGTACGCTGTGCCTTACAAGTACTACGAGCAGAACAATATCCGTCGTTGGGGTGCCCACGGCACAAGCCACCGCTTCGTGACAGCCCGCGTTTGCGAGGTGCTCGGCGTAAAGCCCGAGGACGTGCGCATCATCACTTGCCACATTGGCAACGGTGCGTCAGTTTCAGCTGTCAAGTATGGCAAGTGTGTCGACACCTCGATGGGCCTCACCCCGCTCGAAGGTTTGGTAATGGGTACCCGCTCAGGCGACATCGACCCCTCGGCTGTGCTTAGCATCATGAAAAAGGAAAACCTCACCCCCGACCAAATGAGCGATTTGCTCAACAAGCAGAGTGGCGTGAAAGGCATCTCGGGCATATCAAGCGATATTCGCGAGGTAGAAGCCGGCATTCGCGAGGGTAACGAGCGTGCCAAGTTGGCCATGGAGATGTACGACTACCGCATCAAGAAGTACATTGGTGCCTATGCAGCTGCTATGGGCGGTGTAGACATCGTGGTCTTTACAGCCGGTGTGGGCGAACACCAATGGGACGTTCGTCAGGGTGCTTGCGAAGACCTCGAATTTATGGGCATCAAGATTGATGCCGAAAAGAACAAGGCCAACTGCGGCGAGGAGGAAATTATCTCTGCCCCCGACAGCAAAGTCAAGGTGGTGGTAGTGCCTACCGACGAGGAGTTGCTCATTGCAAGCGATACACTCGACCTCGTAAAGTAGTCAAATTGTGTACTAAACACATTTGTAATATGTAAAATGTTTTAATAGGCTGTACTATTTTAGGTAGTGCAGCCTATTATTATTGTAGTCTTATTGCTACCTTTGCACTACACTCAACACATAATGCGATGAAACGAATGAAGTTTTATTTGCCTCTGCTGCTTATGATCCTGGCACTGGCAAGTTGTAAAAGCAACAAAAAAGGCAACTCTGACTGGCTCAAAGAGTACGATGTAAAGGTTGCCATAGACGAAACCTTCAAACCTATAATGGACAACCTTGCGCAAAGCTACGGCATGGCATACAGCGAGGCAAACATGAAACCCATATACGAGAGCGAGGACCAAGCCATTCGCGACCTCGTCAACGACAGCGTGCGTTGCATCATCGTCACACGCAAGCTCAACGACAACGAATTGACCATCATACGCTCGCACCACCTCGATGCCACACAAGCCATGATAGCTTCAGATGCCATAGCCCTGGTTGTGAACAAAGAGAACAAAGACTCACTCATCACACTCGACGAAATAAAAGGCATCGTGACAGGCAAAATAACCCGCTGGGAGCAGCTCAGCAATCACACAAAGAGCGGCGAGCTCAAATTGGTGTTCGATGCCTCAGGTTCGAGCACCGTGCGTTACATGAAAGACTCCCTCTGCAATGGAAAGGATCTCAAGGGCAACGTCTACGCCTCAGAGGGCAAATCCAATCAATCTGTGCTCGACATGGTGCAGGCCAACCCCAACATAATAGGCATAGTGGGTGCCAACTGGTTGATGGACAAGACGGGCAACGCACTTGCCAACTTTTCAAAGTTACCCTTTAATGTCATGCGCGTCAGCCGCACTGCCGACGGCTCAAGCAAGTATGTGCGTCCGTACCAATACTATATAGCAACGGCCGACTATCCCCTGTTGCGCTCGGTATACATTATCCACACCGATCCGCGCAGCCAGTCGCAGCTCAAAAACTTCTTCTTCTACGCCAAGGGGCAAAAAGGTCAGACCATCATCTGCAACAACTCGCAAATGTTGCCAATCACCCCCGTACAAGTTAAAGACGTGAGCATCAAGGATTAGCCGTACTGGCAAAAATCGGCCTACAAACGGCAAAGTCTGTTTATTATTTGCTATATTTGCACGCAATTTGCCACACTACACGATCCAACATAAGGCAAATACATATTCACAGCATAATACGTAACACACAATATGAAAAAGAATTTTTTCCGCGCAGCAGCATTGTCTGCCATTCTCGCCATGAGCGTGAACGGCGCACAAGCCCAAACTCGTAACTACGAGTGCCCTCCTCTCAACCCCGAATATCAAGCACAGGCCGACCAAGTAATCAGCCTGCAGATGGAAGACCCCGAAAAGGCTGGCAAGCTTTACATGGGTCTTGAAAAGAAGGTGCAGAAAAACAAGGAAGACCTCGTTTCGCTTGGTACCTACCTGCTCGAGCACAACGAACTTCAGGGTGCAAACCGTTGCGCCAAGTTGGTTTACGAAAAGGCACCCGACTACATTCCCGGCCTTATGTTCTCGGCCGAGGTGTACATGAAAATGCAGCAGTGGGGCCTCGCTGGTGGTCGTTACGACGAGGTGCTGGCCATCGACTCTACCAACATCGCTGCCATGAAGCGTAACGCCTTCGTTTACAAAAATGTAAACCCCCACGCAGCCATCGACTATTTGCTCAAAATAAAGAAGATTGACCCTGCATATACCGATGCCGACAAGGACCTGGGCGACATCTACTACAAGCTCGACGACTACGCCAAGGCTATTGCCGCATACGACACCTATTATAAGGTGACTCCTAAGGAAGCTGACAAAATTGATATTCGTGCTTGTGAAAACTACCTTCAGGCACTCTTCTCAATGTCGGTAAAGGACGAGACAAACCTCGACAAGATGATAACCATCGCCAACGAGATAAAGCCCCTCGCCCCCAAAGACATCATCATTCCGCGTATGGAGTTCTTCGCCAAGTACAACAAGGTTGAAACAGCCATGGACTATGAAGGCGCGTTGAAGGCTGCCGACGAGGCTTGCGCCTACATTCGCGACAAGCAATTCCCCGACTCGGTTTACTTCTACATGGACTACGACTTCGCGGGCAAGCTTGCCAAGGAAAAGGGCGACATACCACAGGCCATCAGCTATTTTGAACAAGCTGTAAAGGACCTCGAGGCTAAAGCCGGCGACATCACCGACGAGCGCAAGAAGACCGAAAACGAAAACAAGCGTGGTTCGTACTTCTACGAAATCTCAAACCTCTATGTGCGCAACAAGCAAGCCGACAAGGGTATTGAGGTGTACGAAAAGTACCTTGCATTGCTTGGCGACAAGGCTGACATCTCAGACAAGTATACACTCGGTACAAAATATTTTGCCGCCTACCAGCAGCAAAACAACACCCCCGAGCAAAAGCAGGTATATCACGACAAGGCCGAGGAGGCTTTCAAAGCCGTTGTTGGTACTGAAACCACCAACCGCCTGCCCATCGTGCTGGCTATCCAGATGCTTGCACGTTTGAGCAATACTGACACCAACAAACCCATCGACCTGGTACGCGATTACTACGTAAAGGTTATCAACGAGAGCGAGGACGAGGCCATCAAGCAGAAGGCCAGCAATGCCCGTTTTGAGGCTTGCCGCTACCTGTTCTTCTACTATGTGAGCATCGACACCCCCAACAAGGTTGAAGCCACAAAGTATGCCACCATTGCCAAGAGCATTCGTCCCGATGACGACTTTGTCAAGGCTGCATTTGAGCATCTTAAGACCATGTAATTGTAACGGGTTGACTGTGGTGGTCAACAGGTTAACGTACACATAATAAAAGGCAGAGGCTGTAAAGCCCAACTGCCGCAACGAAAGCGGAGTGCTCCGCCCACACTTGTGCTGCAAGGCACTGATGTGGGCGGAGCATTCCGCTTTTGGGGGGCACAGAAAGGCGCGCGTCAGCCGCAAGTTGGGTGCAATAAAATGACGTGCTAACCTACACCTAACTAATTTGATAGAGTTCAGACATGGATTATTATGACACACGGATTGCACCGATCGCACGTAGCGAAAAATCCGTGCAATCGGTGCGATCCGTGAGCGATAATATCAGAATGGTTCCACCGGACAGCAATATTTACCAGACAACAATTATAACAAATTCCAAAATCTGTTGCCACCCACCCCGTATCGTGCCTGCAACACACCGGCAGCAAAAAGCTGCGCGGAGCAACTTTCGTCACTATAATTTTGCTTTTCGGAGGAGTTGTGCTAACTTTGCAAGCACGCAATACTTGCGTAGCTACAAAAAAAGCATCTAACAAACAACTCTAACAAATTAATTACATCTACCTATGAAAATGGTAAAATGTTTTGCATTTGCCTTTGCTGCCCTCCTCACATTGGGTGCTAACATGGCCAATGCACAATCACTCTCGCCCTCAACCAAGTGGCATTGGGAAGAAGGTACTATTGTTGTTGACACTCCTGAGCGCCCTGCCGGTCAAAAGGACGTGATCAACCTTACCACTCCCAAAATTCAGACCGTACGTGTAGGCTTTGTTGGCCTCGGTATGCGTGGCCCTGGTGCCGTAGAGCGTTGGACCCACATTCCTGGTGTACAGATTGTAGCACTTTGCGACTACCAGCCCGAGCGTGCTGAGGCTTGCCAAAAGTACCTCAAGCAGGCAGGTCTTGCCCCCGCAGCCATCTATTCAGGTGCCGAAGGCTACAAGGAACTCTGCAAGCGCAACGACATCGACATCGTATATGTAGCAACCGACTGGGATCACCACTTCCCCGTAGCCAAGTTCGCTATGGAGAATGGCAAGAACACCGCCATCGAAGTGCCCTCGGCCATGAACCTCGAACAGTGCTGGGACCTCATCAACCTTTCTGAAAAGACCCGCAAGCACTGCATGATACTCGAAAACTGCTGCTACGACTGGTTTGAAATGAACACCCTCAACATGGCCCAGCACGGTGTGTTTGGTGAGGTTATCCGCGCCCAGGGTGCCTACATTCACAATCTCGACGACTTCTGGGGCTACTACTGGCAGAACCCCAACGGCTCAGACAAGGAAAACTTGCACTGGCGCATGAAGTACAACAAGGAAAACCGTGGCGACGTATATGCCACTCACGGCCTTGGCCCTGTGGCACAGGTACTCGACATTCACCGTGGCGACCGCATGAAGACACTCGTGGCCATGGACACTAAGAGCGTGCATGGTAAGGCTTATGTGGAGAAAAAGACAGGCAAGCCCTGCAACGACTTCCGCAATGGCGACCACACCACCACCCTTATCCGCACAGAGGAAGGCAAGGTTATCGAAATTCAGCACGATGTGATGAATCCCCAGCCCTACAACCGCCTCTACCAGCTCACCGGTACCAAGGGTTTTGCCAACAAGTATCCCGTAGAGGGTTATGCTGTTGACGCCAGCCAGTTGGCTTCAGCCGGTCACCAGCCCAAAGTTGACAATTTGAGCTCACACAGCTTCATGCCTGAGAGCGAAAAGCAGGCACTCGAAAAGCAGTACCAGCACCCCATACTTAAGAAGTATGGCGAAATGGCCAAGGAAGTAGGTGGTCATGGTGGTATGGACTTCATCATGGACAGCCGTTTGGTATACTGCTTGCAGAATGGTCTGCCCCTCGACATGGACGTTTACGACCTTGCCGAATGGTGCTCACTTGCCGAACTCGGTGCCCTCTCAATGGATCACAACTGCGCAAGTGTGGCTATTCCCGACTTTACCCGTGGTCACTGGAACGATGTGAAGGGCTTCCGTCACGCCTTTGCCTCTGCTGAGCAGGAAAAGGCTGTTGAGACAAAAGCCAGTGCCGTAACCGCCGCACAAAAGGCTGCCACTGCCAAGTTCAACCTTTGGAAACTCTACGATGACGTGAAGGCCGCCAAGGACGAGGCTTCAAAGAAGAAGGCTGAAGCTGCCTATGCCAAGGCTGTAGCCAAGGCACAAGCACAGGTTGCCAAGGCTGAAAAGTCTAAGAAGTAATACCGATGGAGCAATCACTCAACGAGTGACCCCACAAACATTCATACCAAAAGGCCACGCTACCGGTTGCAGAAACCCCGGCAGTGTGGCCTTTGCATATCACAGTATAAACGAGTTGATGAGTTGATAAGTTGATGAGTTGATGAGATTACAAGTTGATGAGTTGATAAGTTGATGAGTTGACATATGCTCTACACTACTTGTCACCCCGTTACCCCGTCAACAAAGAATGTGTAGCCCTTCTCAAAAAAAACACTATGCGTACTTACACCTATTCACAAATAGCCCACATCGCTCTGCCCATACTTGTCAGCACACTCATGGAGCAGCTCATTGGCACCACCGACACGGCCTTTCTTGGTCGTGTAGGCGATATAGAGTTGGGTGCTTCAGCCATAGGCGGCATCTTATTCATAGTCGTGTTCATGTTAGGCTTAGGCTTCAGCATCGGCGCCCAAATACTCATGGCGCGGCGCAACGGCGAGGGCAACTATCAGCGCATAGGCGTCATATTTTATCACAGCATCGCATTCCTGCTATTGTTAGGAGTCGTACTGTTTGTGCTTGTTCGAGCCTTCTCGCCCCACATATTGCAGCGCATCATACAGTCGCCCCGTGTGTGCGAGGCCGCCACCACTTATTTGCACTGGCGCATCATCGGCATGTTCTTTGCCTTTGTCAACGTTATGTTCCGGGCCTTCTATGTGGCCACCACCCACACACGCACCCTCACGCTCAACTCGGTTGTGATGGTGTTGAGCAACGTGTGCTTCAACTATGTGCTCATTTTCGGCCATTTCGGCGTACCCGCTTTAGGCATAGCTGGTGCAGCTATTGGCAGTAGCATGGCCGAAGGCGTTTCCACTATATTCTTCATCATACACACCCGTCGTCACATACCATGCAGCAAGTACGGCCTCAACCGTATGCCGCGTTTGCGCTTGTCGCTCTTGGGCAAGATACTCAACCTCAGCGTTTGGACCATGGTGCAAAACTTCCTGTCGCTTTCCACATGGTTCATCTTTTTCCTCAGCATCGAACATTTGGGCGAGGATTATTTGGCAGCCACCAACATCATACGCAGCATTTCGTCGTTCACCTTTATGACAGTGGTAGCCTTTGCCTCCACAGCTGGCACACTGGTCAGCAACCTTATGGGGCAGGGTGAGCCCGATGCCGTGTGGCCCATGCTGCGTCGCACCATGCTCATGACGGCCGTGGCCCTTGCTCCGCTGCTGTTGATAGTAGCCATATTCCCCGATGCCGTCATGTCGGTGTTCACCACCGATATGCAGTTAATTGATCTCGGCCGCGGCGCACTCTATGTGCTTTTAGCCTCGTATGTGTTCACCCTTCCGGCGCAAATATTGTTCAACGCTGTGAGTGCTACGGGCAACACCCGCATGGCCTTCGTCATCGAGTTGTGTGCTCTGGCTGTTTACACTACCTATGTGGCGGTAGCCATCTTCAACATGCGCCTGTCGCTGCCGTGGTGCTGGGCCAGCGAGTTTGTTTACAGCATAATCGTCACAGTCCTTGCATTTGCCTACATGCGCTGGTACCCGTGGCAGAACAAAAAGATATGATTTTTATTGCTGTTTGGTAAGCCTACACACCGTGTCACTACCTACAGTTTTGGAAAAGCATGGTAAATCTTACATCTTACACTAATTGCATGTAACGTGTTGATTATCAGCAAATTGCGGAGTGTAAGATGCCTTCGCAGGCTCCTACACCCTACCTACACCAATCTTACACAACTGCCCCACCTGCATGATAAAACGCAAAATCTGTTGCGGCAGAGCGTAAAAGCAATAACGGGCGAGCGAAAATTCTGACGGACGGACAGAATATTCGCTCGCCCGTTGTCCGTCATACACTTTCGTCTTTGTGCGTGTGCATGCCAGTGCAAGATGTGTTTGCAAGTATCTTACACTGTGTAATACGTTGATATTCAATATGTTGCAAGCAAATAGTGTAAGATGCAAGATACTTCGCCTAAAGCCTGATGTATAGGCGCGTGCGCGAAAATTGCGCCTCTGTCATGACATCAACCATTTTGCACGCCAGGCTGCAATTTGTCAAATCCTCAAATCTTTCGATAGTTGGCGTGCACACATTTCGCTCCAACTTTCGAGCTATTTATGGCGTACAAATGGAATAACTCATTTTTTTGTCGTACTTTTGTACTTATTCTAAATGTAAACACATCGCATGACTGTATCTGAATTTATCAAAAAGATATTTAGCCGTCCGCTCCTTGGCAACTGTTTGGGAGTGGTGATTGTAACCCTGTTGCTCGGCATAGGGTCGCTGGTGTTTATAAACTTTTACACCCATCATGGCGACGAGGTGGTCGTGCCCAACGTTTGCGGTATGGACCAAGGCGTGGCCGAAAAGAAACTCCGGGCAATGGGCCTGCGCATGGAAGTGACAGATACGGGCTATGTGTACAATGCAGCCCCCTTCTCGGTGCTTGAGCAAAACATCAAGGCTGGCGAAAAGGTGAAACCCGGCCGTATCATTCTCATAACCATCAATGCCAACGGACCGCGACAAATAGCCATACCCGATGTGGCAGACAACTGCTCGCGTCGTGAGGCCGAGGACAAACTCAGAGTGCTGGGCTTCAAACTGGCTGCTACCGAATATGTGGTTGGCGACCCCGAATGGGTGTACGGCATCAAGGTGAACGGACGCAGTGTGGCGGCTGGCACCAAGGTGTCTGTCACCTCACCCATCACATTGGTTGTGGGCTCGGGCGGTGTGACAGACGAGTATAATGGCAACGACAGTCTCGACTTTGTAAAGAATGCACCTCCCGAGGAGGTTGACGAGCTCGAGGGCGGTGGCGATGACAGCTACGACGCTCAGTCCGGCCACAACGATAATAACACAGACAACGGGCAATAAGGCAGTAGCCTCAACCTCAGACTTTATTATATAAAACAACGTATAGGCGGAAACAAGCAAACAGGTTGCCAAGTTAACGGGTGAGTTTGCCAGGTTCCTTACCATTCTGGCTTTAACATAATAAGTAGCGTGTTGCATACTTACTTGTTAACCAGTCAACTTGTCAACCCGTTAACCAAGAATTCCGCCAACGGGTATTAAACACGGCATAACACGTGGAAGACATCATGACACAGGCAGACATCAGCGAAGAACTGCCCGACTACATAGACACCGACGACATGGACGAAGAGGGTGGCGACGAAGGTGGCCAGCTCTACGAGCATTATCGCGTAGTGGCCGACAAAGGCCAACAGTTGCTGCGCGTGGACAAATTCTTGCTCGACCACCTGAAGGACACCTCGCGCAACCGCATACAGGCTGCTGCCAAAGCGGGTTTTATACACGTCAACGACAAACCGGTAAAGAGCAACTACCGTGTAAAACCATTCGACGTGGTAACCCTGCTGCTCGACCGTCCGCGTTATGAAAACAAGATTGAGGCGGAGAATATTCCGCTCGACATCGTATACGAGGATAGCGAACTGCTCGTGGTAAACAAACCCGCCGGGCTGGTGGTGCATCCGGGTTGTGGCAATTATACCGGCACCCTTGTCAACGCCATAGCCTGGCACTTGAAGGATGACCCCAAGTACGACCCCAACGATCCGTCGGTGGGGTTGGTTCACCGCATTGACAAGGACACGTCGGGGCTGCTTGTGGTGGCCAAGACACCCGATGCCAAAACTAAATTGGGGTTGCAGTTTTTCAACAAGACCACACGCCGCCGCTATAATGCCTTGGTGTGGGGCAACTTGGCTGATGACGAGGGCCGCATTGAGGGCAACATAGCGCGTAACCCGCGCGACCGCATGCAGATGGCCGTGTTCGACCCCTCGTCGGGCATAGGCAAGCATGCCGTGACACACTATAAGGTGCTGAAGCGCTATGGCTACGTAACCCTTGTGGAGTGTGTGCTCGAAACGGGCCGCACACACCAGATACGTGTGCACATGAAGCACATTGGCCACCCCTTGTTCAACGACGAGCGCTATGGGGGCGACCAAATTCTGCGAGGCACACAGAGCAGCACTTACAACAGTTTTATACGCAACTGCTTTGCCATTTGTCCTCGACAGGCGTTGCACGCCCGCACATTGGGCTTCAAGCACCCCAAAACGGGCAAGGAAATGGACTTTACCACTGACCTCGCTGCCGACATGGTGGCTTTGCTGGCCAAGTGGGATAAATATATTGAAGGAATTAAAGCATAGCATATAGATATAGCATCATGAAACGTAACATTGCTATTGTGGCCGGAGGCGACTCCTCTGAACACGACGTATCTCTGCGTTCGGCAGAAGGTATCATGTCCTTTATGGACAAGGACAAGTATAATTGCTACATTGTCGAAGTGACAAGCAACAACTGGAAGGTGGAGTATCACAACGAAACCTGCCATATTGACCGCGCGGACTTTTCGTTTACCGCCAAGGACGGCCGTCACACATTCGACTTTGCTTATATTACCATTCACGGCACTCCGGGCGAGAATGGCATCATGCAGGGGTATTTCGACCTTATCGGCATGCCCTATTCAACAAGCGGTGTGCTGGTTGAAGCATTGACTTTCAACAAGTTTGCTTTGAACAACTTTTTGCGTGCCTACCCCGAGTTGCACATTTCCGACTCGGTGCTCATTCGCAAGGGCGACACCGTTACCACCGACACCGAGCAGCAACTGGCTGCCCGCCTTGGCATACCTTGCTTTGTCAAGCCCAATGCCGGCGGTTCGAGCTTTGGTGTGACCAAGGTGAAGCACGCCGATGCCCTGCGTGCCGCCATTGAAAAGGCTATGGTGGAAAGCGACGAGGTGATGGTCGAAAAGATGATGAGCGGCACCGAAATTACTTGCGGTTGCTTTAAGCGTGCCAATGGCGAAATTGTGACATTGCCTATTACCGAGGTGGTGTGCCACGACGAGTTCTTTGACTATGATGCCAAGTACAACAACAAGTCAGACGAGATAACCCCGGCACGCATTGCTCCCGAAACGGCCCAGCGCGTGAGCGAGATGACCAAGCACATCTACCACATATTGGGTTGCTATGGCCTTATCCGCATCGACTACATATTGTCGGGCGAGAAGGGTAATGAACAAATTAACATGCTCGAAATCAACACCACTCCGGGCATGACCGCTACAAGTTTCATTCCGCAGCAGGTACGTGCTTCGGAATATGACATTAAGGACGTGCTGAGCGACATTATCGAAGGCAAGTTCTGCTGAATAGCTTAAACTAAGGTTATGAGGTCGGCCGGCAATTATTGCCTCAGGCTGCCCTCATAGCCTTATCTTATTTTATCCCCCTCCCTCTTAACACACTTTACTGCCATGAATATTCACGATTTCGACGCCATACGTCCCATTGAGCCTAATGAAATTGGCGCTGCCATTGACGAGCTGTTTGCCGAACCGCAGTTCTGCGCCATTGTGCAATCGTTTTTCAAGGACGTGCCTGTTAAGGCCATCAAAGCCAAGGCTAAAATGTGCCGCACTGGTTTGGAAATACAGAAGACCTTCTTCTATCCGCTCGTCAAACAGCTGATGGCCAAATGTGCCAGTGGCTTGACACTCGACGCCGAGGCTATACCCGTGTCGCAGCGTGACAAAAGTTACACCTTCGTGTCGAACCACCGCGACATTGTGCTCGATTCCGCTTTGCTCGACATCTTGCTTATCGACCACCAGTTCAACGACAGTATCGAAATAGCCATTGGCGACAACCTGCTCATTTACCCTTGGATAAAGACCCTCGTGCGTTTGAACAAGTCGTTCATTGTGCAGCGCTCGGTGGGTATGCGCGAAATGCTCATGTCGAGCAAGCGCATGAGTGAATACATGCACTTTGCCATCAAAGAGAAACATCAAGGCATTTGGATTGCACAGCGCGAGGGACGTGCCAAGGACTCGAATGACCGCACACAGGAGTCTATACTCAAAATGATGACCATGGGCGGCGAGGGCACACCACTCGACAGATTGAAGGAATTGAACATCGTGCCGTTGAGCATATCGTATGAATATGATCCATGCGACTTTTTGAAAGCAAAGGAGTTTCAGCAAAAACGCGATGATGCTGCATTCAAGAAGAGCCGTCAGGACGACCTTGTCAATATGCAAACCGGCATATTTGGCAAAAAAGGACATGTGCATTACCGCATGGCAGAACCCGTCAATACATGGATTGACCAATATGCCGAACTGCCCAAGAACGAATTTTACAAGGCAGTAGCCGCCCGCATTGATGTGGCCATACATCAGGGCTACGAAATATATGCCAACAATTATGTGGCGCTCGACTTGCTGAATGGCAACGAGGCCCAGGCTGTACATTACACGGAGGAGCAAAAGAAAGTGTTTGAACAATATTTGCAGGAACGCATTGACATGATAGACTTGCCCAACAAGGATATCGACTTCCTGCGCGAACGCTTGCTCACCATGTATGCCAATCCGCTCATCAACCAGCTGAAGGCCAACGCTTAAGTAGGTGTTCAAAATTATTTTTACATTGAAAGTGCATTATCGGGGCGCAGATGTTCCCTTCGGGTGAGGGAGCATAGCGGGCTATGTGACCGAGGCCGAAGGGAACAGATGCGTCTCGAGAATGTGCTTTCAATGTGAAAATGACACCTGCTGATTGTATAAAATAATTTTGAGCATCTACTTAGCAATGATGAAACGAACAGCACTTTGCCTTTGGGCTTTAGTCACAGTTGTCATGCTCAATACCGCTTGCAATGACGATGAAAAGCCTTTGCCCAACATACAGACGATGTTGGCCGACATGACACCCGACGCCAACGGGCAGGTGAGTGAACTGACGCTCGACGATGGTGGGGTGAAAACGCTTGCCAAGCCGCTGACGGGATTAAAGGCCGATAGCACATACCGCATTCGGGCTGTGTACGAGGTGCAAGCATCGACGCGCGTCTCGCTGATTGGTTGTACGCCTGTGCTGGCCGCGGCTCCCCAAGCCTACGCTGCCGACAAGGTACACACCGATGCACTGAACGTTGTGTCGTGCTGGCAAGGGGCTTCGTACATCAATTTGCACATAGGCATCAAGGGCACGAACACTGGTAAGCACTACTTCGGTTTTAACCGGGGCGAACTGACCGACAATGGCAATGGCACACGCACTTTGCACATCACTCTGTTGCACGACCAGCATGGCGACCCGGCATATTACACCATCGAAATGTACTTGTCGATGCCCCTAAAGTCGTTGGTTGGCATGCTCCGGCCATCAACCGACAGTGTGTCGGTAAGTGTCAACACTTTTGGAGGTGTGGCACATTTTGCATTCATTTATAAAGAATAGAAACTGCTAACAGACTGTCACGACGATGATACCATTTCACCCGCTAACACTGGCAGACCGCGAACTTGTGCAGCAGCGCGTGTTGCACAGTGACTACCGCTACTGCGACTACAACTTTCTGAACCTTATAGGTTGGCGCTTTATGTACGACACCGAGGTGGCCGACTATAAGGGCTGGTTGCTCTTCCGCTTCAAGGCAGATGGCCATTTGGCCTATCAAATACCCGTGGGCAATGGCGACAGAAAGGACATAATAAAGGATATGCTCGACGATGCCCAGCAACAGGGGCACCCCTTTTTGATGCTTGGCGTGTTTGAGCATGCACTCGCGCAACTCGAAATGGCCATGCCGGGCTATTTCTTTGCCAAAGCCGACCGCAATTACTCTGAATACATTTACAGCCGCGACAAGCTCAGCACCCTTTCGGGCAAGAAGTTGCAACCCAAGCGCAATTTTATTAACCGCTTTGTGTCGCAGCACCCCGACTATCAGTTTGTGCCGCTCACGCCCGACCTGTTTGACCGTTGTTTGGAACTTGACCATAAATGGGCCGCAGAAAAGGCAGAAGAGGAGACGCACGACAAATTTACCTACGAAACCGAGCGACAAGCGTTGGTAACCATGTTTGATAATTGGGAGGCTACTGGCGCAAGGGGCGGTGCGCTGATTGTAGACAATGAAATAATAGCCTTTACGCTTGGTGCCGGCATCAACTACGACACCTTTGACGTTTGCATCGAAAAGGCCGACACGCAATACGAGGGTGCATTCACCATTATCAACCGCGACTTTGTGCGCAGCCTGCCAGAGCAGTATGTGTACATCAACCGCGAAGAAGACCTCGGACTGCCAGGCTTGAGGCGCTCAAAACTGTCGTATCACCCCGAACAACTGCTCCATAAATATACGGTGATGACCAAGCACCCGCTTGGCGAATGAAACAAATAGGGTGGGGAAGACTGCTCGCTGACAAACTTGCCAGCACGTTGCTAACGTTTCGGATTTAAGAAGAACAGACTGAACCCGAAAGGTGAGTTACTTTGTCAAGCCCCTAACCCCCTAACCCATTAACCCCCTAACCCCTTTCTACCCCCATGCTACTTACACCCAACGAAATAAAGCAGCAAACGCGCGACCTGTGGCGCACTTGTTTCCATGACTCAGAAGAGTTTATGGACATATATTTTGAAGATAAATACACTGATGACAACAACCTGACCATACGTCACGACGGACAAGTGGTGGCTGCCACGCAACTGTTGCCGTACCGATTTACTTTTTATGGTTCGGTACTGCGTGCAGGCTATATATCAGGCTTGGCCACTCTGCCACAATTCCGCAACAAAGGTTACGCCTCGAACCTCATACATGAGGCACACCGCCGGTTGTTCAACCAAGGTGCCACGCTCAGTTTTTTGATACCCGGCAGTGACGAACTGCGCAGCTTTTACGAAAAGCCCCAACATGGCGCTTTTTGGAATGCCGTGTACCGTCAGAATTTGCCTCTCGACATTACCAACGATGGCGATTACAGCAAAATAGAGGTGACACGCCCCGACGAGTGGGGCCGCGACCTGTATGTGTTCTACCACCGTCTGACCGTAGAGTTGCCGTTTATGATGCACCCGTCGGAGAACGACTTCTTTGCTGCATTGTCTGATGCCGACCTCGATGATGGTTATGTGCTCGTGGCGCGTCGCAAGCGCCGTATTGTGGGCGTTTGCCTGGCGGTGAAGGAGGCCGATGGCAATGTGTACATTCGCACTTTGGCCATTACCGAAAGCGCTGCGCGTGCTGCTTTTGTGAATTATCTGATGAAAGCATGCAATGTGGACAAGGTGTATCGCCGTTTCTGTATGCCAGCTTCGCTCAAGGGCTCAGAGCCATACGCCATGGCGCGTGTGGTAAATGTGCCACGCTTTTTGTCGGCCATTGCCACACCCAATCCGGGTTTCCAACTGCACATTGGTGTGGACGGCGACCTCGATATTCCAGAAAATAATGGTTGGTATATAGTAGAAAACGGCCGCGTGCGTTTGACAGACATCAAGCCCGACAGCATTGTTACACCTGGTGGTTTGGCTGCCATGTTTATGGCCGCACAACCCATGGTGATGGATATGATGCTTGACGAGTAGACACGCTGCGTTGGGGGACCCCGTCAACCTATAAAAGAATTATCTTATGAACAAACTGCGATATGGCCTTGCAATGGTGGCTGTTGCACTTTGCAGCTTGGCCTCTGCCCAAACGGCAGTAGAACTTAAACAACAATCGCTCGGCAAATGGCGTATAGGTGCGGCACAGTATAGTGGCATTACTGCACTTGGCGGCAACCGCTATGCTATGGTGAGTGACAAGGAACCCACCGATGGCTTTTTCTTGTTTAGAATAGACCAAAGCGCTCTGACGGGCGATGTGACTAATGTGTACCTGGAGGGGTTCAAAGGCAACCGCTCGCCCAAGGTTGATGCGCAGGGCATATCCATACGCGATTGTGAGGGTGTGGCATATTTCCCTCAGCGCAACACGCTGTTTATCAGCGGTGAGGGTGACCAGCGCATTTTAGAGTATGACATGAAAGGGCAGCCCACAGGGCGTGAACTGAATGTGCCGGACATATTCTCGTCTGAACACATTGTGTTCAACTATGGTTTCGAGGCGTTGTGCTACGACACTATTGCACACCGATTTTGGACCACGTCGGAAAGCACACTGCCTGCCGATGGACCGGCGGCTTCGCCCACTCACCCCGGAGTGGTAAATTTGTTGCGCTTGCAGGCATTTGACGACAACCTGCAACCTGTGGCACAGCATGCCTACCGCATGGATAGGGGACGTACTGATGACTTTGGCAAGACTTATGTGTTTGGTGTCCCCGAAATTGCCCCATTGCCCGACGGCAGGCTATTGATACTTGAGCGCGAGGCAAATGTAACCCATGGTGGATTGAGCAGTACAACCCGTTGCAAATTGTTTGTGGTGGACCCGCGCAATGCACACCAAATTGACAGCAGCACACCGATGAAGGACGTTGACAGCAACCACTTTCTGGATAAAAAGTTGTTGGCGGACTGGACTACTGAGGTGCAGCCTTTCAAACTGACATTTGCCAACTACGAGGGTATGTGTCTTGGTCGCACTCTGGCCGATGGCCGCATGACGCTCTTGCTGGTGAACGACTCGCAAGGGGGGTACCGCAAGGGGCCGTTCAGCCTGAAGGACTACATTAAAGTGATAGTTATAGGTAACTAACGCATCTTATTATATGAAGAAGCTGTTTGCCTTATCGGTAGTTATGGTTGCCTTGATGCTTTGTGGCTGTAACGAAATAGAGTTGCCTTCAGAAGGCTCTGGCGGCAAGGAAGATGATGATAAGGAGAATGTGGCCGCGCCCGACAGTGACGACACGTTTACCATAGCCACGCTCTGCCGGGCTGACGATGGCGAATTTATAGCACTGAAGGGCTACATCGTTGGCTACATGCCTACGAATACCATAAATAAGGTGGTTTTTAATGCCGATGATGCTGTGAGTACCAACATCGTGTTGGCCGACAGGGTTGCCGAAACGGATATGAAATTGTGTGTGGGTTTGCAACTCAAGGCTGGAAGCGACGCACGTGTTGACTTGAATCTTGCAGACAATCCTGCCATGTTGGGGCAGCGCATTATAGCATATGGCTATAAAGGCGCTTATTGCAACGCTCCCGGACTGAAGCAGGTGGAGGTGTATGAATTGGTTGACGATGACGATAGTGATGACGACAGCGGCGATGGTGCTGACAGCAAGGACGACGGTGGTGAACTGTTTCCCACTTTGGTGACAGAGGGGACTGCGCAACCTTTTGAAGGGTGCTGAACTTGGAATTTTTCTTCGTCAATTTAGGTTTTACCTCAGCCCTGCAAAGCAAAAAAAGCATTTTTTGTTTTGCAGGGCTTTCTGTTTGCACTAACTTTTCTTCGTCAATTTAGGCTGCACCTCAGCCCTGCAAAGCAAAAAATGCTTTTTTTGTTTTGCAGGGCTTTCGGTTTGCACTAACTTTGCACTCGCAAAAGACGAAACTAAAGTGAACAAGGGCTGCTATGTGAGTGCATCGTTGGCATGCACAACTGGTAAAAAACATTTTGAAGCGGCGGACAAGTGTGTCCGTTCGCTGATTTTTTGTGTCCGCACGTCGGGGAAGCCCTATACCCTGAATGATGCGGATTTTTTCGTCTTGCATAATGGCAGTTCCTTGGTACATGGCGTTTCGCCTGTTGCAGTTCTCGGCAAAGAGACCGGGTGCGTAAAGACTACTTTACCAGCCCGGCAACTCGGAGTTGTGAACTTGATAGAAACAAACAACATTATTAACAATAACATTAAAGAGCTATGAACTTTACCTTATTTGTCACTGCATTGCTGACAGGGTTGGCGTTCGTAGGTGTTGTGACGATATTGGCAAAACTGATTTCGCCGCGCAGCTATAACGCTCAGAAGGAAGAGGCATACGAGTGTGGTATTCCTACACGTGGACGCTCATGGATGCAGTTCCGCGTAGGCTACTACTTGTTCGCTATTCTCTTTCTGATGTTCGACGTTGAAACGATGTTCCTCTTCCCGTGGGCCGTCGTGATGCGCTCATTTGGCCCTGCGGGCTTGTTGAGCGTGCTCTTCTTCCTGTTTATTTTAGTTCTGGGCTTGGCTTATGCCTGGAGGAAAGGAGCGTTGAAATGGCAATGAAAAGAGCAAAAATCAAGTCGATTCCTTACGAGGAATTCAAGGACAACGAGACTTATGAAGAGCTCGTTGAACAACTCAATGCGGGCGGCGCAAACGTAATTGTGCGCAAGCTCGACGACCTCATCGACTGGGGCCGTTCAAACTCTCTTTGGCCGCTGACATTTGCTACCTCATGTTGTGGTATCGAATTTATGGCCGTGTGTGCTGCACGTTATGACATCGCACGTTTTGGTTTTGAGGTTACACGTAACTCTCCCCGACAGGCTGATGTGATATTGGTGTGCGGAACCATTACTACCAAGATGGCTCCGGTGCTTCGCCGTCTGTATGACCAGATGGCAGACCCGAAGTATGTGGTGGCTATTGGTGGTTGCTCTATTTCGGGCGGTCCGTTTACCAAGTCGTACCATGTGCTCAATGGTGTGGACAAGATTATTCCCGTCGACGTTTATGTGCCGGGTTGTCCGCCGCGCCCCGAGTCATTCCTTTATGGTATGATGCAGTTGCAGCGTATTGTGAAAGTTGAAAACTTCTTCGGTACTACGAACCGCAAGCAGAAGGACCCCTTCAAGGTGACTGCCGAGGAAAAAGAAGAAACCATTTATAATCAGGAGGAAGAGGCATGAGCGAAGAATTGAAAGCTACAGCTAATAACGGTACTGAAGCACAGAAACCTGCTGCGCCCGCCGCAGCTGCCAAACCTGCTGCTGCACGTCCGGCAGTGGCACGTCCTGCCGCTGCTCCTGCCAAACCTGCAGTGAATGAACTGAAACCTAAGACTGTGGCCGCTGCCGACTTGCACGCCGAAATGAAGCGCTTGCACGACGAAGAGGGCATGGACTTTTTGCTGAATTTGACAGGTGAAGACTGGCTCGAGGACGGCATTGGCGTGGTTTACCAGGTAGAGAATACCGAAAATCACAAGCAGGCTTGCGTTAAATGCGTGGTAAGTGATCGCGAAAACCCGATGATACCTTCGGTTTGTGACCTTTGGGACATTGCCAATGTGTATGAACGCGAGGTGTACGACTACTACGGCATCATCTTTACCAACCATCCTGATATGCGCCGTTTGTTCATGCGCGAGGATTGGGTAGGTTATCCATTCCGCAAGGATAATGACCCTGAGAAGGACAACCCCTTCGACCCGCAACACATGACCAACGAGCCATTGGCAGACGTTACTTACGAATACCAGTTGGAGCAGGACGGTACGGTGAAGAAGGTTGAACACCAAATATTTGGTGAAGATGACTATGTGGTGAATATCGGTCCGCAGCACCCTTCGACTCACGGTGTGCTTCACTTCCGTGTAGACCTTGAGGGCGAAATGATTCGCAAGGTCGACCCTATACTCGGTTACATTCACCGTGGTGTGGAGAAGATTAGCGAAAGCATGACCTATCCGCAGACTCTGGCTCTGACAGACCGTTTGGATTACCTTGGTGCCATGCAGAACCGCCATGCGCTGTGCATGTGTATTGAACAGGCCATGGGTGTTGAGGTGAGCGATCGTGTGCAAGTAATTCGTACCATCATGGACGAGTTGCAGCGTATTGACTCGCACATCTTGTTCTTTGGCTGTCTCTGCCAGGACCTTGGTGCCACAACCGCCTTCCTTTATGCTTTCCGCGACCGCGAGAAAATACTCGACATATTTGAGGAAACTTGTGGCGGCCGCTTGATATTGAACTACAACACGATTGGTGGTGTGATGTATGACATTCACCCCAACTTCCAGAAACGTGTGAAGGAATTTATCAAGATTATGCGCAAGAACATTCAGGAGTATCACGACATCTTTACAGGTAACGTGATTTTCCAGAACCGTTCAAAAGGCGTGGGCGTGCTGACCAAGGAACAGGTGATAAGCTTTGGTTGTACCGGCGGTACTGGTCGTGCATCAGGCTGGCACAACGACTTGCGTAAGATTAAGCCTTATGCCGCTTATGACCGTGTGCAGTTCAACGAGATTGTACGCACCGAAGGCGACTCTTTTGCACGTTACATGATACGTCTGGACGAGATAAAGGAGAGCCTCAACATTATTGAGCAGCTCATAGACAACATTCCCGAAGGCAATTATCAGGAGAAGATGAAGCCAATCATCAAACTCCCGGTGGGCACTTTCTACAGCGAGGTGGAAGGCAGCCGTGGCCGCATGGGTGTGTTTATCGAGAGCAAGGGCGACAAGAGCCCCTACCGCTTGCACTACCGTTCGACCGGCTTGCCTCTGGTGGCCGTGATGGATACGGCTTGCAAGGGCAATATGCTTGCTGACTTGATAACAATCGGTGGTACGGTGGACTACGTTGTGCCTGATATTGACCGTTGATAGGGAGTTTTAAGTTTTGAGGTTATAAGGTTATAAAGTTACCTGACCTTATTATTACTTCTCTATCAAATCTCTAATAAATAATATAAATGCAAAAATCAGAAACTCTGTTCTCATTTGAAGGACTCAAGGTGTGGCAAGAAGCAAGACTGTTAACAAAGTTGGTTTATCAGTTCACCCTTCGATTACCTGATTATGAGAAGTACGCATTGGGAAATCAAATACGGCGTGCAATGATTTCTGTTACGTCGAACATAGCGGAAGGAAGCGCACGTTTTTCCTATAAAGAGAAAATCCATTTCCTCGAAATAGCCTATGGCTCATTGGCTGAAGTTTATAATCAGCTGGTGGTAGGCTCTGACTTGGATTATTTCTCGTTTGAGGAAATTGAGTCCTTGAAACCCGCTTTTGAGTTTGTTGCGAAACTTATCAGAGGACTGAAATATAAATTTGCAGAGAATCTAAATTCATAAGTTATACGTTCTTGGGAAATGAGCGGGTAAAGGTAACTTTATAACCTCATAACCTAAAAACTAAAAACTGTTTTATGTTTGACTTTTCATTAGTAACCTCCTGGTTGCATGGCTTTTTGATGAACACATGCGGCTTTGCCGAATGGGGTGCAATCTTGACAGAGAGCATTCTTGTGGCATTAGCCATCATCACTTTGTATGCCGTGTTTGCCATAGCCCTCATCTACATGGAGCGCAAGATTTGTGCATTCTTCCAATGCCGTCTTGGTCCGATGCGTGTAGGTAAGTGGGGCCTTCTCCAAGTGTTCAGCGATGTGTTCAAAATGCTGACCAAGGAGATTATCAGTATGCGACAGAGTGACCTTTTCCTGCACAATTTGGCTCCGTTCCTTGTTGTGACAGCCTCAATGGTCACCTTCTCGTGCTTACCCTGGAACAAGGGCGCGCAAATCATCGACTTCAATGTCGGCGTATTCTTCTTCCTCGCCATGTCGTCAATTGGTGTAGTAGGTATCCTGCTTGCCGGTTGGAGTAGTAATAACAAGTATTCGTTGATTGGTGCCATGCGTAGCGGTGCACAGATTATCAGCTACGAGTTGTCAATCGGCATGACCATGCTGGCCATGATTTGCTTGACTGGTACCATGTCGTTCAGCGAGATATGCAACGACCAGTATTTGAATGGTTGGAACATCTGCCGAGGACACATCCCGGCAGTAATCGCCTTCCTTATTTACTTGGTTGCCGGCAATGCTGAGTGTAACCGTGGCCCGTTTGACTTGCCTGAGTGCGAAAGTGAGTTGACCGCAGGTTATCACACTGAATACTCGGGTATGCACTTCGGCTATTACTACTTGGCTGAATATTTGAACCTGTTTATCTGTGCCGGTATGGCAAGCACCATTTTCCTTGGTGGTTGGGCTCCGCTTCATATCTACGGACTTGACGCCTTTAATGGTGTGATGGATTATATACCCGGTGCTGTATGGTTCATTGGCAAGACGTTCTTTGTGGTATTCTTGCTCATGTGGTTGCGTTGGACTTTCCCCCGTTTGCGTATCGACCAGATATTGTCGCTCGAGTGGAAGTACCTCGTACCCTTCAGCATGGTAAACCTCATCATCATGGCGCTTTGCGTGGCCATGGGGTGGACGTTCTAATTTTATAGTTTGGTAAGTTTAGATGTTAACGCATGCTTGGGACTTTAACTGAAAGCTCCTTAACCATGCCAAACAGTATAAGCTCATTGAACTCATTAAGCTTAAATTCATGGAAGAAAAAAGTTATATAGGTGGTGTAGTAAGTGGCTTGAAGAGCCTTGGCACAGGTTTGAAAACAACCATGCGCGAGTTCTTCACTCCTAAAATCACCGAACAATATCCCGAAAACCGTGATTCGAACGAAATGTTCGAACGCTTCCGTGGTTCGCTCACAATGCCCCATAACGAGCAGAATGAGCACAAGTGCGTGGGTTGCGGACTCTGCCAGATGGCTTGCCCTAACGGCAGTATCAAGGTGACCAGCGAGTTTTACGAGACTCCCGACGGCAAGAAAAAGAAACGCCTCGTGAAGTATGAGTACGACCTTGGTTGCTGCATGTTCTGCATGCTCTGTACACGCGCTTGCCCCCATGGTGCCATCACATTTGACCAAAGCTACGAAAATGCGGTGTTCAACCGTGCAAAGCTTGTCAAGGTGCTTAACCACCCCGGTAGCCACGTTGAAGAAAAGAAATAATTAGTATAGTTGAAAAGTTGAAAAGTAGAGAAGTTAAGAAGATGCTCATGCATTCAAACCAATGCTGAGACTTCTGCTTTTTAGAGAAAATAAGCTGCGGCTCGGCATAACATTCAAGCAAGTTTGATGTTCTGCGCTCGCCTTGCATTATTTTTCAAGAAAAGAATTCAAGGTGTGAGAATGACAAAGCATACGCTTAACTCTTAAACTTTTAACTCTTAACTTCAAAAACAATGAATTCACAAAACATCATGTTCGTCATCTTGGCTGTGCTGATGGTGCTTTCGTCGTTGGCAACAGTGCTGACCAAAAGCATCGTGCGCGCTGCCACATACCTGTTCTTTGTGCTGCTTGGCACAGCGGGCATGTATTTCTTGATGGGCTACACATTTCTCGGTGCAGCGCAGGTGATAGTTTATGCCGGCGGTATCATCGTGTTGTATGTGTTCTCTATCTTGCTGACAGAGGGTGCGAAGGATCAAGAAATCTTCAAGCGCAAGATTAAGGACGCCTCATGGGGCTTCGTGTTGAGCTTTGTAGGTTTCCTGGCCTTTGTAGGTGTGGTGCTCACGCACAATTTCAAGGCTGCAGTGCTTGCTGCACCGAGTGAGACTGCCAATGCTGTCACAACCATTGATTCAATCGGCCGCAATATGCTATCGTCTGGCGACAACGGCTATCTCCTGCCTTTCGAGGCTGTGAGTGTGTTGCTGCTGGCCTGCATTGTGGGCGCACTGATGATTGCTCGTAAACGCTAATAAGAATAAAGTTGAAAAGTTTAGAAGTTGAAAGTTAAGGTTATACCTTTAACTGCTTAAAAGTAGTTCGTATCGTGTCGTGAAAGCGGTGCAATTTAAGATACAACGGTAAGCGAAAGGGTAACTGCTTAAACTCTTAAACTCTTAAACTTTCAAACTCAACAACAAACTATTATGATTCAGATAGAATATATCCTGATTATTTCAGCCATCATGATGTTTGCGGGCGTTTTCGGCTTTCTGACACGCCGCAGCACGTTGGCCATACTTTTGTCGGTAGAGCTTATGCTCAATGCCACCGACTTGAACTTTGCAGTGTTTAACCGTATGCTTTATCCCGACGGTTATGAGGGTTACTTCTTTGCGCTCTTCTCTATTGCCATATCGGCAGCCGAGAGTGCCATTGCCATAGCCATCATGATCAACATCTACCGCATGATTAAGAACATTCAGGTAGGTGAGCTCGAGAAGATGAAGTGGTAAGAGAGTTTTAAGTTCTTAGGTTAGAAGGTTATAATATATGTCTTGCTAATCTGATAGCCTAAAGAACGTTTGAGAATGTTGTGAGCGACTGAAGGTAACTTTATAACCTTATAACCTCATAACCTCTAAACTACTCTTAAACTATAAAATACAATGGATTATACAATTCTTATACTTTTGCTGCCATTCTTCTCGTTTCTCCTGCTTGGAGTGTTCGGAAAATGGTTCAGCCATAAAGCAGCCGGATTGGTAGGTACAGTAGTGCTTGGTGTGGTAGCCGTCATGGCTTATTACACCGCCTTTGAGTACTTTTTCCAAACTCCGCGTACGGCAGAGGGTGTGTTGCCCACACTCATGCCATACAACTTTACATGGCTGCCCTTCTTCGTAAAGGGACTTAGCTTTAACATGGGCATCATGCTCGACCCCATATCGGTAATGATGTTGATCGTCATCACCACGGTGTCGCTCATGGTACACATTTATTCGTTTGGCTATATGCATGGCGAACGCGGTTTCCAGCGTTACTATGCCTTTTTGAGCTTGTTCACCATGTCAATGCTCGGCCTTGTGGTAGCTACTAACATCTTCCAGATGTACATGTTCTGGGAGTTAGTAGGTGTATCATCTTACCTGCTCATTGGTTTCTACTACACTTCGCCCGCTGCCATTGCAGCCAGCAAGAAGGCATTTATCGTGACCCGTTTTGCCGACCTCTTCTTCTTGATCGGTATCCTTATTTATGGTTACTACTGCCATTCATTCGGATTTGAGTTCAACCAGGACGGTTTTGCACAAGGAGCCATGATGCTTCCCACCGCTTTGTTCCTTATGTTCATTGGTGGTGCTGGTAAGAGTGCCATGTTCCCCTTGCACATATGGTTGCCCGATGCCATGGAAGGCCCAACCCCCGTGTCGGCCCTTATCCATGCTGCCACCATGGTGGTGGCCGGTGTGTTCCAGATAGCCCGTCTATTCCCCTTGTGGATAGAATATGCTCCTGGCACGCTGCACATTGTAGCTTGGGTAGGTGCTTTCACCGCTTTCTATGCAGCGGCTGTGGCTTGCTGTCAGAGCGACATCAAGCGTGTGCTTGCATTCTCAACCATTTCGCAAATAGCCTTTATGATGGTGGCTCTCGGTGTCTGCACCGAGTTCACAACAGGTCATGAGCATGTAGGTTCGTTGGGCTATATGGCCTCAATGTTCCACTTGTTTACACACGCCATGTTCAAGGCCCTCTTGTTCCTTGGCGCAGGTTGCATCATTCATGCCGTGCATAGCAACGAAATGTCGGCCATGGGTGGTTTGCGCAAATACATGCCCATCACCCACATCACCTTCTTGATAGCTTGTTTGGCCATTTCGGGTATACCTCCCTTCTCAGGTTTCTTCTCAAAGGACGAAATCCTGACAGCAGCCTTTGCTTACATGCCCGCCATGGGTTGGATCATGACAGCTATTGCCGCCATGACAGCCTTCTACATGTTCCGTTTGTACTACGGCATATTCTGGGGCACAGAGAACAAAGCCTTGCATGCTGAGCACACCCCGCACGAGGCACCGCTCACCATGACATTCCCCTTGATGTTCCTCGCATTAGTTACCTGTGTGGCAGGCTTCATTCCCTTTGGCCACTTTGTAAGTGCCGATGGCCAGTTGTACGACATTCACCTCGACTGGAATGTGGCCGGCACAAGCATCATTATTGCTGTAGCCTCAATATTCCTTGCCACCTATATGTACATTGGCGAGCGCCAGCCGCAGGCCGATGCCCTTGCCGAGAAGTTTGGCAAGCTTCATCGCTGGGCCTACAAGCGCTTCTATATGGACGAGGTTTACCAATACATTACTCACCGCATTATATTTGCACACATATCAAAGCCAATTGCCTGGTTTGACCGCCATGTCATCGATGGTTTCTTCAACTTCCTGGCTTGGGGTACCAATGCCCTCAGTTTCCGCATTCGTGGTTTGCAGAGTGGTTCAGTACAGGGTTATGCTTACGTATTCCTGCTCGGTACTTTGATATTGCTGGCAATTATGGCCTTTGCGTGAATTTTAAGTTGAAAAGTTGAAGGGTCGAAGTGGCAAGCATCGTTTGCTATCCTTCTAAACCCCTAAACTCCTAAGCTAAAAACAATAAACAATGAATTTCTTATCATTATTCGTATTGATTCCACTTGTCATGCTGCTCGGTTTGTGGCTGGCAAGAGATGTGAAAGGCGTACGTGCGGTGATGGTGACAGGTAGTACACTGCTGCTCATCTTGGCAGGCTATTTAACCATAACCTTCCTTGGCGATCGTGCGGCTGGAGCCACAGATGAGATGCTTTACACAGCATCGTTCAACTGGTTTGAGCCCCTTCACATCAAATATTCGGTAGGCGTTGACGGCATATCGGTGGCCATGTTGCTGCTTTCGTCAGTCATCGTGTTTACCGGTACATTTGCCTCTTGGCAACTCAAGCCCCTCACCAAGGAGTACTTCTTGTGGTTCACATTGTTGAGCCTTGGTGTGTTCGGTTTCTTCATTTCGGTAGACATGTTCGCCATGTTCATGTTCTACGAAATAGCCCTTATCCCGATGTACCTCCTTATCGGTGTGTGGGGTAGTGGCAAAAAGGAGTATGCAGCCATGAAGCTGACCCTCATGCTCATGGGTGGTTCAGCCTTCTTGATGTGTGGCATATTCGGTATATTCTACGGTGCCGGTGGTCAGACCATGAACATCGTCGAAATAGCCAACCACATAGGTGGCGCCCACGCTATTCCCTTTGCCCAGCAGTGCATTTGGTTCCCGCTCACATTCATTGGTTTCGGTGTGCTTGGTGCATTGTTCCCCTTCCACACATGGTCTCCCGATGGTCATGCCTCAGCCCCTACCGCCGTGTCAATGCTCCATGCCGGTGTGTTGATGAAACTCGGTGGCTACGGTTGCTTCCGCATTGCCATGTACCTTATGCCTGAGGCTGCCAACGAGTTAGGTTGGATATTCCTTATCCTCACCGGCATCTCAGTTGTTTATGGTGCATTCTCAGCATGTGTGCAGACCGACTTGAAGTATATCAACGCCTACAGTTCGGTGTCGCACTGCGGTATGGTGCTCTTCGCCATACTCATGCTCAACCAAACAGCTTGCACGGGTGCTGTGCTCCAAATGCTCAGCCACGGTTTGATGACGGCCCTGTTCTTTGCCCTTATCGGTATGATTTATGGTCGTACCCACACACGTGACATTCGCGAACTGAATGGTTTGATGCGCATCATGCCATTCCTTTCGGTAGGTTATATCATTGCCGGTTTGGCCAACCTCGGTTTGCCCGGCTTCTCAGGTTTCATTGCCGAAATGACTATTTTTGTAGGTTCGTTTGAGAATGCCGACACCTTCCACCGTGTGCTCACCATTGCAGCCTGCTGTTCAATTGTCATCACCGCCGTCTATATTTTGCGTGTGGTGGGCAAGATACTTTATGGCACCTGCACCAACGAGCATCATCTCAAACTCACCGACGCCACTTGGGACGAGCGTTTTGCTGTCATCTGCCTCATCGTGGCAGTTGCCGGACTGGGCTTGGCTCCGTTGTGGGTGAGCGACATGATTACCACTGGTGTGGCACCTATTGTTGACCACATTCACAATGCGGCTGTAACTGTTTCATCTTCTAACCCTTTCCTCTAAATTTATAAGACAATGGATTATTCACAATTCTTATACATGCACGAAGAGTTGTCGCTTTTGGCAGTGATTGTTATCCTGTTCATAGCCGACCTCTTTATGTGTCCTGACAAAAAGAGCGGGAAAGGCGTTTACAACACAGCTTTACCCGTAATATTGCTCACCGTGCACACCTTGCTCAACCTGCTGCCGTGCAGCAGTGCCGAGCCTGCGAGTGCCTTTGGCGGTATGTACCAATACACTCCCATGATGACCATTATGAAGAGTGTGCTCAATGTGGGTACTATCATTGTGTTCCTTATGGCACACAGGTGGTTGAGCCGCAACGAGAACCTTGTAAAGCAAGGCGAGTTCTATATGCTCACCCTCTTTACACTGCTTGGTATGTATTTCATGATTTCGAGTGGCCATTTCCTCATGTTCTTCATCGGTTTGGAGTTGGCCTCTGTACCTTGCACCGCATTGGTGGCATACGACAAAAAGCGTTTTGAGAGTGCTGAGGCCGGAGCCAAGTTCATTTTGTTGGCTCTCTTCTCAAGTGCGCTTCTGCTCTATGGCGTATCGCTCATTTATGGTGCTACTGGCACACTCTATTTCAGCGAAATTGGCAGCCAGCTCGACGGTTCAGTATTCTGCATCTTCGGCATGGTATTGTTCATCACTGGCATGGGTTTCAAAATCTCTTTGGTACCCTTCCATCTTTGGACAGCCGACACCTACGAGGGTGCTCCCACCTCTGTTACCGCCTATTTGAGCGTCATCTCAAAAGGTTCAGCAGCCTTTGTGCTCATGACCGTGCTCATGAAGGCCTTTGCACAGAGCGATCTGTTCTATAGCTGGAACACGGGCATGTACTGGATCATCGTGGCATCAATCACCGTGGCCAACCTCTTTGCCATTCGCCAGAACAACCTCAAGCGTTTCATGGCTTTCTCAGCCATTTCACAAGCAGGTTATTTGGTTTTGGCCATTATGGACGGCACAGCGCAAGGCATGTCAGCCCTTGTATTCTACCTCTTGGTTTACATGGCCTCTAACCTTGGCGCTTTTGCAGTAATGACCACAGTTGAGAATAACAGCGGCAAGATCAACATCAGCGATTATGACGGACTGTATCAGACCAACCCCAAGTTGGCATTCCTCATGACGCTCTGCCTCTTCTCTTTGGCAGGTATCCCGCCGTTTGCAGGTTTCTTCAGCAAGTTCTTTGTGTTCATGGCAGCCTTCAAGGCAGGATACCCCCTGTTGGTATTCATTGCTTTGGCCAACACAGTTATTTCGCTTTACTACTATCTGCTCATAGTCAAGGCCATGTACATCAAGGGCAATGACGCCCCGATAGCCACATTCCGTAGCGACAACTACACCCGTGTGGCCCTTGCGCTCTGCACCATTGGTGTTGTGGCACTCGGCCTTGGTGGTGTGTTCTACAACTACATTTCAGGTTTTAGCTATGGCTTGTAAACAATAGTCTGACACAACGTCTAACCTGTTGTATTAAAATCCCCCTCGGAACCCGTAGAAAGGTTCCGTGGGGGATTTTTGTCTTTTAACAAGAATGGCTTTACCGGGTAGCGCTTGGTGCTTGAAGAGACGCAAGCACTAATGGGAGCGACGCGTCTCGCGTCGGGATAATGAAAGAAAAGAATGCAAACTCTACTAAATAACAGCTGCACAATTCCCGACGCGAGACGCGTCGCCCCCATTAGAGTTAGCGTTTGATGGTAGCGCTTGGTTGTAGCGCTTAGTGCTTGAAGAAACGCAAGCACTAATGGGAGCGACGCGTCTCGCGTCGGTATAATGAAAGAAAAGAATACAAACTCTACTAAATAACAGCTGCACTATTCCCGACGCGTCTCGCGTCGGTATAATGAAAGAAAAGAATACAAACTCTACTAAATAACTGCTGCACTGTTCCCGACGCGAGACGCGTCGCCCCCCAATAGAGTTAGCGTTTGGTGATAGCGTTTAGTTGTAGTGCTTAGTGCTTGAAGAAACGCAAGCACTAATGGGGGCGACGCGTCTCGCGTCGGGATAATGAAAGAAAAGAATACAAGCTCTACTAAATAACAGCTGCACTGTTCCCGACGCGAGACGCGTCGCCCCCATTAGAGTTAGCGTTTGATGGTAGCGCTTGGTTGTAACGCTTGGTGCTTGCAGAAACGCAAGCACTAATGGGGGCATTCTATGTTATTGACCAAATTTTTGGCAAGTTTTTTTGTTAAAGGATCTGTTGGATACCGATGTTAGCATACAACTATTGAGCTAGTAGTTGTGGTCGTATGAGGATCCTTTGATACGTCCATATCTGAATAGATTTTGGAGTCACGTACCATTGCAACAAGAATCTTGAGCATTTTGTTCTTGCAATTGTTAAGTACTATACCGATCGCTTTCCCTCGTGCCATAAGCCTATCATGATAAGCTTTTATGCGTGAGTTATACCTAATTGCACAAAGCGTGGCTTCGGTCAAAAGCGCTTTCAGCCAAGAGTTGCATTTGGGGCTTACATGTGTACCTCTCCTGACGGAAGTACCAGATTCGTTCTTAAAGGGAACAACCCCCCAATATGTAGCAATCTTGCGGTGGTTAAAGTTGAACTTGGTGAAGTTGTCTGTATAGACTATGAGCGCGACTGCATTAATCAAACCGATACCTTTCATGGAAGTCAGGATATTGAAGTTTTTTGCGTATTCAGAGCAGCTCATGACAACATCGAGAATCATTCGCTCAAGTTCCTTGAGTTCTTTCCGTAAGGATTCTTCTAGGCGTTTGAAAAACTCGTTTATGCTACTTGCTATGTTGGAGTCCTGCAGCATTAAAGGATTCTCCTTTGTGTTAGTAATTTCCGCTTTTAAGAAGGATTTGAGTCTATCTCGCTTAGCAAGGAGTGTCTTAAGTACACGCGTTTCGTCCTTGGGACGTACGTAAGGTTTCATCTTATCATAGAAACGTGCAGCGTAAGAGGCAATACGCAGAGAGTCTGTCTTGTCGTCTTTCCCTCTTACATCACCCATGCCACGTACGATATTCATGCTATGCTCAATCCATATGATAAAGCCACGATCTGTCAATTCATCACTGAAGAGTGTGCTATATGTACCAGTGTTTTCACCACAGAAGATGATTTCTCCGTCTTGTGCAACCTTTGACTTGGCCCAAGCAATCAGTCCATCAACTCCTTTCAGGTTGTTTCTAAACTTCTTGTACGCAATGAGAGTTTCTGGTTGTTCTTTCTGTACGATACTAGCATCTACTGTTTCTTTGGAAAAATCGATTCCAATAATGAACTTTTTCATATCTTTGTATGGTTTTTTAAAGGTAGCGAAAGCTGTGATGACTGCCACTCTAACTATTTTTATGAGCATTCTATTTAGTCTTTGCAGCTTGGTTGGGAGGGGTCTTAATGCCCCCAATAGTCTCTACGGACTGGCGACGGTGTATTTTTCCTCCCAACCAGCTATTCCTTTACTTTACTACGACAAAAGTAATAGAAAAAGCTTCTAACTACAAAGTCTTATTTAACAATGTTTACAGGTTAGCGGCTGCGCCGCTTAACTGCTGCAAACTTAGAGCGACGCGTCTCGCGTCGGGATAATGAAAGAAAAGAATACAAACTCTACTAAATAACAGCTGCACAATTCCCGACGCGAGACGCGTCGCCCCCATTAGAGTTAGCGTTTGATGGTAGCGCTTGGTTGTAGCGCTTGGTGCTTGCAGAAACGCAAGCACTAATGGGGGCGACGCGTCTCGCGTCGGGATAATGAAAGAAAAGAATACAAACTTTACTAAATAACAGCTGCACTATTCCCGACGCGAGACGCGTCGCCCCCATTAGAGTTAGCGTTTGGTGCTAGCGTTTGGTGATAGCGCTTGATGCTTGACTCCGTTCGCATGTTTACGCTAAAAGAACCAGGACGAAAAAGTGGTACTTGGGACCTTTTACCATACTACAATAACTTACACACCGAGTATCTTGCATCTTACACTAATACGCTGCAACTCACTGATTATCAACACTTTGCTAAGTGTAAGATGCTACAAATTTTACCTACACACAACCTATACACCCCACACGCTGCCACACGGCACAAACACGGGAGGTTGATACCACGGCATAGGGGTGCAGAAAGGTCTGTTGCTCCAACAGATTTTTCTACGTCCCTGTGGTGTATACCCCACCGCATACGTCCAAGTCAACTGCGCGGCAGCGGGGTGTGAAGTGTAAGATGTATGCAGGGGAGTGTATGATACTTTGAACGCATCTTACACACTTGAAACATCTGTGTATCAGATTGTTACATGCTAAAAGTGTAAGATGGCAGTAAAAACGCACATACTCATTTATAGGTGGGCTATCGGTGGAATGGGCAAATATTTCCTGCCTACGTCAATGCGTCTCCCCAATCAAAAATACGAATTCATTGTTTTTCAATTGGGTGACGCATTGACAAAGTCAAGAGGTCTTAGCTATGGCTTGTAACCAACAGTTTGACACAACGTCAAACCTGTTGTATTAAAATCCCCCTTGTAAAGCTTTGAAAAGTTTCGTGGGGAATTTCCGCCTTTTAACGAGATTTTATCCTCACGTGTCTTTGGCGTTTCAGACAAAAGTCCATACCTTTGTACAAAAGACAACAAATACAAACAAAGTTAACACAAGCAAATCCTATTGTAGCTTATGCAGAAATTATTCCCCCCCTAATGAATTTTAGAGAGACATCAACAAAGGCATGGCGCCAATTCGTAGCCTTTTTGATATGCAGCATCGGAGCACTCCCCATGTGGGCCGAACGCATAACGTACACTCCCGAACAAATAATACAGAATTTTAGTATTGTTGCCGATGGCGGCGAAAATAGTTACAAACTTGGCACAGACCCCGTGTCGGGCAAACCAGCATTGGTATTCGCGGGCTTTGGTGGTTATGTCACCATCACTGGTACACAAAACTACAATTATGTACAGTCTATCACTTTAGAAGGTTCATCGTCAGCCGATGGTACCGAAACGATCAGCCAGGCAGTACTTATCGAGCGTGTTGAGATAAATGGCAATAGCTATTATAACGAACTCGATGAAAAGGCTGCCTGTTTTTACCCAAGTGGCAGTTATGACTATGTAGCTAACACAACGAGTGGCTCGCTCTACATTTATTTTTATAAAGGCAGCTCTACCACGTTTTATCTCACCAGTTTGTCAGTTGACTGTGCAGAACAGCGAAACATCTCTTTCGACCCCGCAACCGTGACCATCAAGCAAGGTGAAAAGGTTGAACTGCCTGATATGGTAGGTGATACAGATGGTATTATTAGCGACTCCACAAGCTATAGTATCGACAATCCAGCCATAGCCGCTTTTAATTGCGCTGAAGGCAATCGTAGCATGATTTTGGGTGAAAAACCTGGCGAAACCACGCTCTTTGCTCATGTCAATGCAACCAAAAATCTACCGGCTGGCGTTGCCAAGTTGCATATTACAGTCACACCAGCCGAGGTTGAAGGCGACGTTGTTACAGTCCGACTCACCGAAGCTGGTACATTGCGCGAAAAGTTGGCCGAACTCGAAGATGTAACAAGCATCAGCCGACTCAAGCTCGTAGGCCCCATCAATTCGCAGGACTTGGCTCTTTTGCGTGCTGGCACCGGCCGCCTTGCTAAACTTTTAGACATCGATTTGGCCGATGTGACCCTTGTGCCCGATGGCGGCGCTTACAGCACAGTCGAGACCGACCGCTACCAAATAGGACTTGGTACGGAAACCACCACTTATTACCTCTCCGATGAGGAGCGAACCGAGGAGTCTTCATCATCAACAGGCCTTGGTGGTTCCAACCACTATGTAAAGGAATATACGCTCGATCTTGGCGGAGCCTTTGCCAACATGACCCAGTTGCAGCGCATTGTGCTGCCTACATCACTCACCCGTGTGGGCGACCATTTCGCTCTCAACTGCAACAAATTGGTGAGTGTAACAAGCCAAGGCAAAATAACAGAGGTTGAGCAAGACGCTTTTTATGGTTGCGAAAAACTTGTTGAACACCCATTTGATGGTGTGGAGCGCATAGGCAGTGGAGCCTTCCAGCGTGCAGCCATCGGTTTGATAGACCTCAGCCATCTCAAGGAACTTGGTAGTGCTGCATTTAATGAGAGTTGTGTCAGCCATGCCAACCTTGTTAGTCTTGACAGTATAGCCGCTGATGCTTTCCGCGAATCGTATATCAGCCAGCTCGTTCTGTCAGATAGCCTGAAGTATATCGGTGAAGGTGCTTTTGCTAACACTGCCATGTTGCGAGGCAACCTGGCGCTGCCCAAGCACCTCAGTGAAATAGGAAGCGCCGCATTTATGCGGTCACACATTCAGCAGGTCACATCAGCTCCCGACAAGTTGACACGTGCAGGTTTCAACATCATGTATGGTACTGAGTGGTATTGGCAGCACGTGCAAACAGACAGCATCATCATGCTCGGCAGCGCAGCCATAGAATTGGGCAGTTCATGCAAAAGCGGTAATCTGACAAGTATCACACTGCCCGCTGGCACAACGGTCATTTCCGACCAATTGTTTTACGGTTGCGATAAATTGCAACACGTTTCATTGCCTGCCAGCCTGCTGGCAATAGGTAACAAAGCATTTGCCTCGTGCACATCGCTCACCACCTGCACCTTGCCCAAACAGTTGCAGTATATAGGCAATCAGGCGTTTTCATGGACCGCTTTAAGCACTGTCAACCTCGATGGTAACATGACTATAGGTGAGAGCGCTTTCAACAACATCAGCACCCTTCTGCGTGTCAATTACAACGTGCCAAATGCTGCCACCGCGCAAAACATGTTTGCTTCGTGCAAGGGACTTGAAATCGTTAACATCGGTGCCGATGTAACCATATTGCCCGCCTACATGTTTACAAAGTGCAACTCTTTGCTCAAAGTGAATTTTGCCGACCGTCCAGACTACACGCCCCTTGTTATTGAAGACGAGGTGTTCAATGGCTGCAACCTGCTGTCAAAAGCCGAACTGCCCATGCAAACCACCCATATCGGACGTTATGCCTTTGGTGCTACCGCCTTGACCCAGGTGACTCTGCCCAAAACACTCACCTATTTGCACAGCAAGGCTTTCAACAATGGCAAGATAACAACCATCTACAACTATATGCGTCGCCCCTACGACTTCTCTTCCGAACTGTCCGGCAATGTGGCGGTCACCCCCTTTGCCACAGTAGGTGGACGTTACATTTTGCCCGATTGGTTTGGTGCCGATGTCACGGTATACGTCCGTCCTGAAAGTGTAGAGGCATACCAGGCCGATTTGGCATGGGGCAAATGCAACATTCAGCCTATGGACGCCGAACACATGGCTGTAGGCATCAATGCCGTACGGCAAAACAATTACACGCCGGCCATACACTATGGTGCCGATGGCCGCACCCTGTCATTGGCCGACGGCCGCACGTTCAGCGTGTTCACCCTCGATGGCCGTTCCGTTGCCAAGTGCGTTACCACCTGCAGCATCGCCTTGCCAGGTACCTACATCATAGTAACTGACAACAGCACCGCCAAAGTCATTGTACACTAAGGTACAGCAATGCAAAATACACGCAAAATCCCTTCCACATCAAGAGCAGACGATGTGGAAGGGATTTTCCTATAATTGTAGAGTCAGACTAACGTCAGTGCCTTTTTAGGCATCTTGCCCACTCATTAGTCAGCAATAATAAGCTTTTGTCCGTCAGTGTCAAGTGTCACCTTGTGAGCAAACGACGTGCCGCTACCCTGGCTGATGGCTGATAGGTCAATGCCCCGTCGTTTCAGTTCGTCAATAAGTGCCACGTCATGGCAAGCACGAGCTGAGCCCCAGCCCCTGCAGCCTACTTGTGCATTAAAAGAGTCAATGAGAGATTGAAGTGAAGCCTTCGCAAAACGCGCAGCAAAATCTGCGTAAAGAGAATTGTTGTTCATGTCAGGAAATGTTTGAAGTGTTTTAATGAATATAGAAAACTTCCACATCGTACCTTAACCACCGTGGTTCCTGTAAACTCGGTTGGTGAGTTTGCCACCATCAGCAAATCAATGCTGCGTAGCAACTGCTCTTGATGTTTCGCTTGCAAAGGTATAGAAAATATTTTACGATTCGTGCCTCAACATAAACAATTTGCGCTTTTACGTGTAAAGACGTGCCCTTTCATTTGCGCCTATTCACTTTCTGCGTGTTAGGCAACAGGCCTGCGATGATGCCGAGAAGCGGCAGGAAGGCACTTACTTGAAAGATATACTCAATGCTGGTTTTATCGGCGAGCCAACCGAAGAAGGCAGAGCCAAGTCCGCCCAATCCAAACATCAGTCCGAAAAATATGCCCGCTATCAGTCCCACCTTGTCAGGCATCAAGTCGGTGGCATAAACCACGATCGACGAGAACGCCGAGGCAATGATGAGTCCCGACAGGAAAGTGCAGATAATGGTCCACGTTAAATTGGCAAAAGGCATGGCTATTGCAAATGGCGCGGCACCTAAAATGGAGAACCATATCACATACTTCCGGCCAAATTTATCGCCCAACATGCCCCCGGCCACGGTTCCGATAGCAAAGGCCAATAGGAACACGAACAAACAAAGCTGCGATGTTTGTACCGAAACGCCGAACTTGTCTATCAAGAAAAACGTGAAGTAGCTCGTGATGCAAGCCGTGTAGAAATACTTCGAAAATATGAGAAGTATAAGAATAAGCAGAGCACCATATTTGGTTCGTCTTGAGATGTCGTGATTGATGAGAGGTTGCGCAGACTGATGCGTCACCACATAGGACAGTTTGGTCCTATACCAAGTTCCCAACCGTATCATGATGATAGCCGCTAACAATGCCGCCAAGGCAAACCAAGAGATGGCATGCTGTCCGAAGGGCAGAATAATGATGGCAGCAAGCAACGGGCCAACAGCCGAACCGCCATTGCCTCCCACCTGGAATATGGACTGTGCCAAACTCTTTTTGCCTCCCGAGGCCAGTTGTGTGACAAGCGAAGCTGTAGGGTGAAAAATAGAAGAACCAAATCCTACCACGCTCACCGCCAGGAGTATAATAAAATAGTTCTCGGCGAAGGCAAGCAGCAACAATCCTATCAAGGTAAAGCACATACCCGCCGACAGGGCGTATGGTCGTGGGTGTTTGTCGGCATAAAAACCTGTGAAAGGTTGCAGAATAGAGGAAGTCATCTGAAACACCAGTGTAATGATGCCTATCTGTGCGAAGGAGTAGTTGAATCTGTCCTTCATGATAGGGTAGATGGCAGGAATGATAGATTGAATCATATCATTCAAGAAATGCGAGATGCTGCATATAACGAGCATCGAATACACCGTACCCTCCACCATCGTAGGGTTACCCTTCAATTTACTGCTTATAGCTTTAATATTCATGCGTAATAGTGTTTATTCCTTTATGCCGGGCCGTTGCTTGTTTTTGGGCTAGGAAACAGACATGGTGGTTCCGTCAAATATTTCTTCCAATATTGTTGCTCAGAGATAAAAACCAATAGACTATTCCTTGGTGGAATTGTCAATAATGATTACAAAGATAAATAATCTTTCTCAGACGAAAGAATAAACAATAGGGAAGATACAACAGAATTATTTAACACCCCATTGCCCTCAAAGTGCAGACAGTTTGCACAAAAAAAGTGTGGAGGGGGTGTGGGGGTTTTCAAAAAATGTGCGTAATATTGCACTCGCTTGTTGGCTCTCGGTAAGCAAGGGGGGCACAGCAAATAATGCAGTATAAAAAACAATAGAGAATATGATACTATCTACATTGGCAGAGAGTGGGCGCGTAGAGCATTCGCACCCGGCTTTCAAATTGGTTTTTGATTATGTCAAGTCGCACGATTTGACAAAGGTGCCGGCAGGACGCATTGCGCTCGATGGCGACCGCGTGTTTATAAATGTTGATGATGCGACCTTGCGCACAGAGGGGGAGCAGGCACTTGAGGTGCATCGCCGCTATATCGACATACATTTCCCGCTCAGCGGTAGCGAACGGGTGGGGTGGAGTCCGCTTGAGGCTTTGGCGGCCGAAAGTAGTCGCGAACCCTTTGATGTGGCACGCGATTTTGCCCTTTACGACCTGCCGGCTGCCACTTACTTTGATGTGGTGCCGGGGCAGTTCTACATCATGTATCCCGAAGATGCCCATGCCCCTATTATTGGCAGCGGTACACTGCGCAAACTTGTGGCAAAGGTGAGAATAGACTGATGAGGTGATGAGGCTGAAAGATCAAAACGAAACGTAGCTATTGCTGTTCGGTAATATTACTCAACTTTCGGATTTAGCAAGTGCGGGCTGAAAGTTGAGTAATATTAGAATTGTTTTACCGGACAGCGATTTACCTTTAAGTTGGTGTTCGGGCTATGTGACCGAGAACGAAAGGAACAGATGCGCCTCGATAACGTGTTTTCAATGTGAAAATAACACCTACTGATTGTATAAAATAATTCTGAATACCTACTTATTAGTTAGGGCTGTCTGCACCCCCAAAGGCTGAGTGAGGCAGGGTGATGCTGTATGTGTGGCCAGCCATGGTGTTGAAACTGAGGCGGTTACCCTCGTGACTGTTAGGGGTGACCTTTTCGCCAGTCGTTTCGTTAACAATGGTGGCTTGCGACAGGTGGGGGTAAGCCAACGTGACGGGCATGCCCTTGACAGACAGAATGCGGAGTGTTGACAGTTGGCCAGCGCACCACGCCATGCCGATTTCGAAATTGCCAATAGCCTTCAGTCCGTCAATCTGGCCATTGGCCCATGCCGGGGGCAGGGCGGGGAGCAGAACTAATGAGTCGGGACGGCTCTGCAGCAGCATTTCAGCAATGCCAGCCGTGGCACCATAGTTACCCTCGATTTGGAACACGCTCGTGGCGTGTGCATCGAGCAAATTGTCGTAAAGACCGCCTTGCCAATCGTAATTGGTGTTGGTGGTGTGGTGGGCAAAACCTCGCAGCGTTTGGTAGGCATGTGCGTTGTTGCGTGCCCTTGCCCATAGCGAAATGCGCCATGCGCGTGCCCAGCCTGTGGCATCGTCGCCTCGGTTGGCGAGCGATTTAATGGCAGCAGCAAATATCAGGCTGTCCTTCCCGGGGTCAATGTTAAAGCCCGGGTAGAGGGCCATGAGGTGTGAGGTGTGGCGGTGGCCCTGCCACACGTTATGTTCGTCGTCGGCAAAGAAGTCGGTGTTGGCACTGAGGTTGGGCGTGTTGTCTTGATATTTCCATTCGCGCAGCAATCCGTTTTGGTCTATACGCAACCCCTTATCAAGTTTGTTGAGTTTGCTTTTGAGTAAATCCACATACGCATTGTCACAGCCCGATGCTTCGTGACCAAGAACTTCGATGGCCTTAAGCGTTTGTTCAAAGAGTTGTGTGACAAGCTGTTGTGAGTGTGCTGTGGCATTTTGCACGTAGCCTTGTTCGGGCGAATATTCGTTGGGACACTCGAGCGTGCCGTCGCCATTTTGTGCTTCGACCAGGCGCTTGACCCAAAAGTCGCAGGCCGCCTTCATTACAGGCATGGCCTTCAGGCGCAGGAATGTGGTGTCGCAGGTGTAGGCAAAGTGTTGCCACAGGTGTGAGCAGTACCAGGCATTGACCACCGAATACTTGCCAATCTTGTAATTGCTTGAACCGCCAAATATGTTTCCGGCCGTGTTGACCACCCAACCGGCCTCCACACCCAGTTGGCGTGCGTTTTGCTGCCATTGTCCGCCATGGCGCAGGGCTTCGTTGCAGATGAAGTTGAGAAATGGCATGTGGCACTCGCTCAGGTTGGTAGGTTCTGATGGCCAATAGTTCATTTGCACATTGATGTTGGAGTGTATGTCGGAAGCCCAAACGGCGTCGCCCCCGCGGTAGCCGTCTTTGTTCCACAGCCCTTGCAAGTTGGACGGCACATCAATACCCCGTGAGGCCGCGATGGTAAGGTAGCGTCCATACTGAAAGATGAGTTGGTCGATCATGTTGTTGGCCCCGTTGGTGTTTGCTGTGAGCAGCAGGTTGGTGGGTTGCGTGTGTTCGGCCCCTTGCAGTGTAAAGTTTACGCGGTTGAAGAGTTGTGCATGGTCCTTGATGTGGCGGCTCATCACGCGTTCGAAGCCCTTGTTGCTTGCCGCCTGCACAGTGCTGTTGATGTTGGCCATAATTTGAGGCATGTTGCCCGCGAGGTGGTTGGCTTTGGTGGGGTCGAAATTGGTGGTGCATGCAAGGAATATCACAACCTCTTTTGCCCGGTCTATTTCAATACCCTCGCTTGTGGCTGTGACGCGTCCCGCCTTGTGGCAGACGCGCATGGTGGCAGCATAGGCCATGCCGTTGGTCAGTGTGCCGCTGAAGGTGGCTCCCTTGGTGGTGTAGGTGGCACGCAGCCCCTGTGCATTGATTAGATTGATGCTTAACGACAGATTGCGGGCGTGTTTTGCTTTGTAACGAATGGCTATGACCTTGTCGGGATTGCTGCACAAATATTCGCGTGTGTAACATTCGCCGTCAGCATCGTACTGCACATCGGCCACGGCTGTGCGCAGGTTAAGGCAGCGTCGGTAGCTCGTGGCGCTCTTTGCGTTGAGGTTTGTAATATAAATGTCGCCGAAGGGCAGGTACGACCCAAGGTCGGTGGGTTTGGAGGTGCCTTTCCACAGTGTTTTGTGGTTGAATTGTATGCGGTCTTGTGCCACTCCGCCTAATATCATGGCTCCCATGTCGCCGTTGCCAATGGGCAATGCCTCGCGCACCCAGTTGGTGGCGGGGGCGGTGTACCAAAGCGACAGAGGCTCTGACGGGGGCAGGGGATTGTCGTTTTGTATGGCTACTTCGTGTGGCGTTGCAGGGGCATCTTGGTAGGCCGATGTTGTGTTGGGTTGGTTATTGGAGGTCGCTTGTGGCGTTTGCCCCATTGCTGCATAGGTAAATAGAAGGCCTAATAGGGTGAATAGTATTTTTTTCATAGGTAGGGGGGAGTGGGTTATAAGGGTATTGGAATTGAGGGTTAATGGGGGAGCATATAACTACCCGTTGATGGTATTTTTGGTTAACTTGTCAACTAATTATTGCTGTATGGTAAAGCGTAAACATGCGAGCGGGCTCAGGCACCAAACTCAGACACTAAACTCAAGCACTAATGGGGGCGACGCGTCTCGCGTCGGGATAGTGAAGGGGAATATGCAAGCTCTACTAAATAATAGCTATATATTTTCTCGACGCGGGACGCGTCGCCCCCATTAGTGCTTGCGTTTAGTGCTTGCGTTTTTTGTGGCGCGTTTCAAGTAACTTGAAATATCCCGGAAACGTCTCGTCTTTGACGCCAATTTTGATTACATAAGTGTGATTAGTTCGATTTTAGGCCAGGCACCAAGTCGGTATGGTACTCCGCCGCCGATGCCGGTTGAGACAAAGAGCTGCTGATGGCCTTTGGTGTAAAGTCCTCCCCATTCGGACATGAACCATGCGGCGGGCGAGAAACTGCCTACTTGCATTTGCAGGGCATGTGTGTGGCCCGACAGGGTGAGGGCAATGTTGGGGTACTTTAGCACACCATGGCGCCAATGCCATGGGTCGTGACTTAACAGCAGGGTGCAGGCATGCGAGGGAATGTCCTTCATGGCCTTGTCGAGGCGGCCACGTGTGGGAAATGGCGGTTTGCCCACATTTTCGACCCCTGCCACGTAGAGTGTGTCGTCGCCGCGCACAATGTGACGGTTTTCGTTGAGCAGCACTTGCCAGCCCATGATGCGTTGTGAGCGTATGATGCGCCGGATTTCGGTTTCCCTCTCCTGAGGTGAGAGTCCGGGGTGGTACATGCAGTAGTCGTGGTTGCCCAACACCGACATGACGCCATCGGGCGCATGCAGTTTGCCAAGTATCTTAATGTACGGCAGTGTTTCGCTCGAGGCCGTGTTGACCATGTCGCCGGTGAACACGATGAGGTCGGGGTTGAGTTGGTTGATGCTGTCAACCATGCTTTGCATGAGCGATGTGTCGCCCGAATAGGTGCCGAGGTGTATGTCGGATATTTGTACAATGCGGTAGCCCTTGAAAGCTGCAGGTAGTCCGGCTATGTGTAATGTAGTGTTTTCGACTTGCAATTTGCGCCAGCCCCATGCTGTGCCATACACTTGCAGGGCGGCCATGCCTACTGCCAGTGCTGTGGCCACTTTGTGTACGTTGGGCAGCATGTTGGGGTGGTGCCAGCAGATGCCTCGACCTATGATGTCGGCCAACACAAATACGAGTTTGGGCACTGCTACGCATATAAGCAGAATGAAGGCCAGTTGCATGAGTGTGGCTGCACGTACTTGGCATATTAGCAGCAACATGCAGCCCAAGGCCATTAGCGAGGGTAATGCTAAGAGCAATGTGCGCAATATGCCGGTTTGTGTGCGTGTGAAGTTCCACCAAATATACAGGTCTGGCAGAATGAGCAGTAGTAGTAACAGAATGAAAAATCGAAACAATGTGAAATAGCTTTTATGGGGTGGAGGGAGGAATGGGTTAGGGGGTTAGTTGGTTAGAGGGTTAATGGGGTTAATGGGGGTTAACATAATAAATAGTATAAGCATATCTACTTGTTAACCCGTCAACTTGTTAACCTGTTAACCAAAAATTCTGCCAGTGAGTTGTACTTGTATATTTGCTTAAAAAAAGACAGGCAGTTGCCGTTAAGCAACTGCCATGTATAGAGATAGTGTGTGAATTTACTTTTTTTGCTGCTGTTGCTCTTGCCACTTTTCGCGGGCGAACTCTTGCATGTCGGTCACGGTGTCTTTTTCGTCAACAATCTCGGTGCCGAGCATGGTTTCGATAACGTCCTCCATGGTTACGATGCCGCGGAAACAGCCGTATTCATCGATGATGATGGAAATATGCTCTTTCTTAGCCAGCAGTTGCTCCCATATTTTGCCCACGTTCTCGTTTTCCTGGAAAGTGAGAACCGGACGTATGATGTCGGTAAGGCGCAGGTTGAATTTGTCTTCGGAGAGCTTTTCGAGTATGGTCTGACGCAGTACATAACCCTTGATGTAGTCGTCGTTCTCCTCGTTGTAGACGGGAATGCGTGAGAACTGGCGGAAAGCATCGTTCTGGTAGAACTCGCGCAAAGTCATGCTCTCTTCGGCTATTTCGGCCACCGAACTTGGGGTCATGATGTCGCGAGCTTTCACATCGTCGAGTTTCAACAGATTTTGAATCATTCTGTTTTCTTTCTTTTCGAGCACGCCCTCTTCGGCACCCACGGTTACCATGGCCGACACCTCCTCGCGGCTGACAGAAGTTTGTTGCTTCTTGCCCGAGAAAATGTGTGTAATCAATTCAGACATCAGCACCAAAGGATAGGTGACGATTACCAATACGTGGATAATGCGTGCGCATGGTATGGCCATTTTGCGCCAGTATGATGCACCGATGGTTTTGGGTATGATTTCGGAAAAAACGAGAATGAGCAATGTCAGTATGGCCGAGGTTATGGCAAAGAATTGGCTGCCGAAAATGGCCTCGCTCTGTGCGCCGACACCAGCAGCACCCACGGTGTGCGAAATGGTGTTGAGCGACAATATGGCCGCGATGGGCTTGTCGATGTCCTGCTTGTATTTTTTGAGTAGGGGAGCGCCCTTGCGTCCTTCTTTTTCGAGCATGGACACAAATGACATTGGTGCCGAAAGCAGCACCGCTTCAAGAATAGAACATAAAAATGAGATGCTTAAAGCACCAAAGAGATAGAGGAGTAATAGCCCCATGGAATGTGGAATTAGTTAGACATGTGCCCTGTCCCACATACTTTTTTTGATGTGTGCGGATGCCTGTGTCGGTTTGGTAATGGCAGGCTTTCGCAGGGAGCGGTTGGTGGCTTGGTTAACTTTTGTGTGGCCTTTGCCGCATTTTTTCGATATTTGACCACAAAGGTACAAAATTTATGCGCATTTGTTTGCGATGTGGGGCTTAATTTATTGTTAAACAAGTGTTTTAACGCATATAAAGGGCAATGCAAGAGGCTTGTTGCGTGTACAAACGCATACGGGCTGAATTGAATAGGCAGCCTTTGGGGGTGATGCCGTATTCAATTCAGCCCGTATGTGTAAGGTGTGGCAGGTGTATGGTGTGTTAGTAGCCTGCGTTGTGCCAGTGTGTTATTTGACAGTTACGTAGCTTGCCAGGCGCTTGGCTTTGTCGCGCAGTGTGTCGAGGTCGGCGTCAAGCGGTCCGTTGCAAACTACTACGCCCATGCGGCGGCCCACACGTGTGGTGGGTTTGCCAAAGATGCGCACGTCAGCGTCCTCCTCACAAGTGCGCTCAAGTCCTTCGTATTCGGGGGTGTTCTGGCTTTCGATGGGTGAGAGAATGACGGCGCTTGCGCCAATGCGCATTTGTTTGATGCAAGGAATCGGCAATCCGAGCACTGCGCGCAGATGGAGCTCGAACTCGGTAAAGTTTTGTGTGCCGGCCAAAGTGACCATGCCCGTGTCGTGCGGACGAGGTGAAAGTTCGGAGAAGTATACGCCGTCTTTGTGGCTCAGGAAGAACTCTACGCCCCAAATGCCGGCGCCTGTCAATGCGCGTGTAACCTTATCGGCCATGCGTTCGGCTTCGGCCAGGTGTTCGGGGGCTATGTGTGCGGGTTGGAAACTCTCGCGGTAGTCGCCGCCTTTTTGCACGTGGCCTATTGGCGGGCAGAACAGTGTCGGGCCATTCTTTTGGGTGACGGTGAGCAACGTAATCTCGCTGTCGAAGTGTATGAACTCTTCGATGATGACCTCATGAATGTCGCCGCGGCTGCCTCCCATGGCATATTCCCATGCGTGCTTGAGGTCGTCGGCAGTCTTAACGAGCGACTGGCCTTTGCCAGATGATGACATCAACGGCTTTACCACACAGGGGAAACCGATAATTTTGGCGTGCTCAACCAACTCGTCGTATGATTTGGCGTAGAAGTATTTGGCCGTTTTCAAGCCGAGTTCCTTGGCAGCGAGGTCGCGAATGGCCTTGCGGTTCATGGTGATATTGACGGCACGGGCCGAAGGTACTACTTGTATGCCCTCCTTTTCAAAATCGTAGAGGCGCTCGGTGCGTATTGCTTCAATTTCGGGTACGATGAGGTCGGGGTGGTGCTTTTCAACTGCACGCTCAAGCGCCTCGCCGTCGAGCATTGAGAAAACCTCAAATTCGTCGGCCACCTGCATGGCTGGTGCTCCTGCATAGGCATCGCAGGCAATGACATGCTGTCCTAAGCGTTGGGCGGCAATAGTAAATTCTTTACCCAGTTCTCCCGAACCAAGAAGCAATATCTTTTTCATTGTGTAAGGAAATAAATTAAGTGTTAGCTATAATGGCGGACAAGCCCGCTGCGGGTTTGCCTGCTCAACCTTATGGCAAAGGTACTGCTTTCTGTGCAAAGTGGCAATGTTGTGTGTTGAAAATAAAACAGTAACTCAAAAAAATGTTATTAACACGTTGATGGCATGTACGGTTGACGGGTTGACAAGTTGACGAGTTAACGGGTAATTTGGCCAAGTTTCTTAGCTTAACATGGCAAGTAGTGTATAGCAAACTTGCCAGCAAGCTTGTCAACTTGTTAACCCTTTAACCCCCAAAATTCGTCAACGGGTTCATTAACACTTTGTTTGTCGGCGGCATATTGACGCCATGCTGCGTGCCGTTTGCTCATTGTCGGGGGCAGGGGAGTAAAGCCTTGCAAATGCTGTTATGTAGAGCAGGCTTTCGGGTTTCGGACTTTTAGCTTGTGGTGTAAAATGTGGCATAGGCGCTAATGGAGTTAAGTATATGCAGGCGGGCAAGTTGGTGTTCAACTGTGTCAATTCATATCGACGATTTATGAACACCAGTTTGTCGCTCATATCCTATTAACGCACAATGTGCCATTATATTATGATGGTGTGGTAAAAAAACTGTGTGTTAGTACAGGTTGATATGGTATTGCTTGGCCATTTTGCGCATATTAAGTATGGCATAGCGCATGCGGCCCAACGCGGTGTTGATGCCCAATCCGGTAAGGTCGACAATCTCCTTGAAAGTCAGTCCCTTGTAATAGCGCATGTACACCATTTCGCGTTGCTCAGCCGGCAGGTGCTCCATAAGTCGGCGCACGTCGGCCAGCACTTGCTCGTTGGCCAACTGGCTCTCGCGTGTGGGTTCGACATAGCCTTGCAGCGTTTGCCAGCCGTTTTCTTTTCCGTCGTTGTACACCAAGGTCAAGTTGCTCTCCTCGCGGAACTGGTCTATCAGCAAGTTATGCGCAATGCGTGTGAGCCATGCGTAGAATTTTCCGCTGCTTTGATAGCGCCCTTGACGTATGGTCATGATGGCCTTGACAAACGTTTCTTGAAACAAATCGTCTGCCATGTCGTCATTCTTAACCAAATATGAAATATAGGAATAGAGCCTATCTTTATATCGTAACAAAAGCTCGTCAAAAGCATTGTTTTGACCAGCACAAAATAGCTTGACCAATTCGTCGTCGGCCATTAGCGTGTAGTTTGTCATTACTTGTAACTTTTATTGTTTCAGAGTAATGTTTTTTCGATAGGCAATTACGTATTTAGAAGTTTGTATGATGCAAATGTATGATTATTTTTTCAGAAAAGTGCGTTCCGGACAAAATATTTTGCAGTGAGTGCCGTTTGCACGTGCAAATAGATCTTCAAAATCCGTTGGCGGTATTCTTGGCAGACTTGTCAATTTGTTTACTAACTTTGCCAACCCGTTCTTTAATCAAGACTTCGGGGATATGCACTGCATCGATTCATATCATCTAATATTGAACACCTGCTTATGAATTTATACACGACCTATTCAGACTTTTTGAAAAAGCACTTCGATGGCAAGGTGCAGAAGTTGCCTGTTGATGTAGCCAACACTTGTCCGGTGCGCGATGGCACGATAGCCCGCGGCGGCTGCGACTTTTGCAATGCCCGCAGTTTTGTGCCCAAATGCTGCCAAAATGGGCGCGACGTGCTTGAACAGTTGGAACGTGGAAAGGCATTTTTCATGCGCAAGTACAGCGTGGGGTGTGATGTGAGCTATTTGGCATATTTCCAGTCGGGCACAAACACTTATGGCCCGTTGGCCCGTGGGCGTGAGTTGATAGAAGCCGCTTTGGAGACCGACGATGTGAAGGGGGTGGTGATAGCCACGCGGCCCGACTGCCTGACAGATGATTGGCTCGATTATTTGCAGCGGCTCTCGGCGCAGACATTCGTCATGGTGGAGCTGGGCATAGAATCGGTTGATGACCAGGTGCTCGAGCGCGTGCATCGCGGACACACGTTTGGCACATCGCGCAAAGCTGTGAACGCCTTGCAGCAACGGGGGTTGCCCGTGTGTGCGCACTTGATATTCGGACTGCCCGGCGAGCGTCATGATTATCATGTAAAAACGGCAGAGGCCGTAAATGCACTGCATGTAGATGTGGTAAAACTGCACCAGTTGCAGGTGCTCAAAGGTTCGCAGATGGCTCACGACTATCAAGCAGCCCCCACACAATTCCGTTTGTATGACATGCAAGGGTATGTATACCATGTGGCAGACTTTTTAGAACATCTTTCGCCTTTGGTTGCAGTAGAGCGTTTTGTGTCGCAATCGCCGGCCGGGCAGTTGATTGCGCCAAAGTGGGGCGTTAAAAATGATGTGGTGACGCAGCATATAATGGCCGAGTTGCGGCGCCGTGGTTCGTGGCAGGGAAAGTTTGAGCGAAAAGTGTAGAAAAACACCGCATTTGGCATGCAGCCCTATTCGTGTGTTTGTTAACTTTGCATAAGCTAAGTAATTTTTTAGAACATCTCTGTTCAAGGAAAAAACAAGCATCATGAAACGCTCTCACAAAATATCGCTCATAGCATTGCCTCTGATAGTTGTGGCGGTGGCTGTACTCATTATATTCATACCCACACGACAGACCGAACAGTTGCGTGCTGTTTGTCGTGTTAAGGCAGCAACCTGTTATGTGTTGCCATTGGTGGGCAGTGACACCCTTTACCTCTCGTTGCGCAATGATTCGTTGCAAGATGCTTCGACAGTTCGTGCCGCGGTGAGCGACACGGCCGACCAATCGGGCGCTTTTGTGTCGAATGGTGGCGACATCGTAACCTCTGATGCCATAGTAGGCGGCCAACCTTCGGTGTTGCCGGCCGCACAAGTGCGCCAACGTTTGCAGCAGCTCGATACGTTACTTGTTGCGCGGCTCGCCAAATTGCAGGGCGAGCAAAAAGAACTCGACTACTATGCGCGCACCCATTCGGTGGTAGACGATGGATATAACGACGTGATGGCCTATCGTGAAAAGGTGAGAAAACATGCCGAGATGGTAGACTCAGCTTTGAGGCTTGTGGGTAAGTACAAGCAAAGCAGCCGGTATGCTGCGCATCTTGATGCCAGTGTTGAGGTGACGAGCGCCTATGTGCCGACCAAGCTAAAAGCACATTTGCGGTGTCATAAAAACGGCCTCATGCTGTTGCAGCTCGACACACTTTGCTTGCCCGATGGTTGCAGCCGTTTTTCGGTATACCGTTTCGGGGTGCGCACGCTGCGCAGCCGTTTGTTTGCCTATAACGACATGGGCAGTCGCTCTCAAAACTTTTTGCCAGCAGTGACAGACAGTGACCGCGAGTTGTTTGCGGCAGCCGAGGGTGGTGTGTGGGTCAACCGTTCGGGCCATATAAGCGGGGTGCAGCGTGGCGCGGCCCGTGTGTCGTCAGTCAAATTGGCGCAGCTCATGGCCTATGTGCACTATTGGCCCGTGTGGTGGTGGAAAAATGCCACGGCGTGGGTGCGCTCCTTCCATTTGAGACACGACAAAGCAGTGCCCGTTGTGCCACGTACGGATTTAACTTGTGTGCGCAATATGCCAGTGGCCGATTCGTTGAAGTATGAGGGGCAGGTAGATTGTCGACGCAAAGTGGCCGGACATTGGGTGCGCCAGGGGTATGGTCGCATGGCCAATGCGTCGGGCACACTTGTGTATGAAGGCACATGGCACAATGATACGTTGAAAGCAGGCAAACGCATAGACCAACGCGGTGTGTATGAGGGCAATTTTGACGGCAAGGGTCGGGCCGATGGTAGTGGCAAACTATATGCTGCTGACGGAGAGTTTTATGATGGCGAATGGAAGGCCGACAAGCGCAGCGGGCATGGCTTTAGCTCGCGCAACCGTCACATTGTGCGTTGTGGCTCGTGGAAAAACGACCGTTTCCAGGGTGAACGCATGATTTATACAGCCGACCGTGTGTATGGCATTGATATCTCGCGCCATCAGCACGAGCAGGGACGTCGCCGGTATGGCATAGACTGGTCAAAGCTTCGCATATACAGCCTTGGTGGTGGGCGCAGGGTGCGGGGTGTGGTTGACTATCCCGTGTCATTTGCCTATATCAAGGCTACCGAGGGGCGCACCGTGTACAACAAGTATTATCCCAGCGACTTGCGACAGGCCCGCCGGCATGGCATACATGTGGGCTCGTACCACTTTTTCAGCACACGCAGCACGGGTGCGCAGCAGGCCGCTTATTTCTTGAAAATGGCCTGGGTGGCACAATCTGATCTGCCACCGGTGCTTGACCTTGAGCCAACTGATGCACAGATACGGCAGATGGGTGGTGATGGTGCCCTGTTCCGCCAGGTACTTAACTGGTTGCAAATAGTGGAGCGCCGTCATGGCAAACGCCCTATACTTTATGTGGGACAGCTGTTTGTTAACAACCACTTGAAACACGCTCCTGCCGCCTTGCGCAAGTACGATGTATGGATAGCCCGCTATGGCGAGTTCAAGCCCTACGTGCATTTGCTGCATTGGCAGCTCACCCCTTATGGACGGGTGCGTGGCATTCGTACCGAGGTAGACGTCAATGTGTTCAATGGTAGTAAGGAAGAGTTTGCCAAGTATGTGAAGGGCGAAATGTAAAGTCGATGTAAAACTGATTAACCCGTCAAGCCTGCAATTATGGCTTGGGTTAGAACGTAAAAGGGAACAACGCACTTCACGTTTGAAATAAGGCTTAAGTCCGCAATATTGCTGTCCGGTAAAAGTCTAAAGCACATTGTAATAATGCTTTTGCCCTTACAGGTAGTGTGTTCAAAGTTGGCATCAAAAGCGCGACTGTTTTTGTTGCATTATAAGTTGCTTGAAACGCGCTACAAAAAAACGCAAGCACTAATGGGGGCGACGCGTTTGGTGTTTGAGTCCGTTCGCATGTTTACTTTTCACCGAACAACCATAACAACGAATAGAATTCCCTAAAACAATCTCATTTTTGATGCCAATTTTGAACATCCAACCTTACAGGGCAAAAGCATTAAAGTCTGTCATGGACAACGTGATTGCTAACGTATTTCATGTATGCTTTTATGTCAATAATAGCTTCTGCAGACATGTGCAGCTAACTAAAGGGGCTTACTTCTTGAAGTAAAGAGCATGAAGTGCTATTTATAAAGGGTTTAAGACGGAAAAAATTGCGTTTCGGCGTTTTACCGGACGGCAATAATTCCGTAACATTTTTAGGTACGCGAGCAACAAAAAGTTGCTCGGAAATTTGCCATGTCGAAGAATTCACTTATCTCAGTGTTGCAAAAAGGAACAAGAGAAAAAGGTGAAGGAAATGCTGTAAAACGGGAGAAAAGTAAAGAACCTACCACGCTAACCCTCATTTTGCGAGTTAGCATAGTAGGTTCATGAAAGTCTGTATTACTTTAAGAAATCGTCGTTGCTTACCTTTACACCAAGTGGTCCATAGTCGCCAAGAGCTTTGTGAGCAAGCTGATTGTCGGGATCGGTCACATGGTCGATAGGTTCGCCCTTATTATCCTTGTAAGCTGTAGGTGTCATTCTTGCGATGGAGTGTTCCCAGTCCTTGTCGGGAAGAATGTTTCTGTACATGACAGCCACAACCTCTCCGATAGGATTGCCGTCTATGTTCTTTTTCTCACTGTCCCAAATGAAGAGATTGACATATTCTCCGTTGGCATTCATTTCGTTCACCTTGCTCTGTATGGCTGCAAGCTTAGGATTCTTTTTCAAGCAAATCACAAATGTCGCTTTCTTGCCATCGGCATAGCGGGCCTTCTTATCATATATAGACATATATGAGCGTGTGTCGCTTGCTGAGCCAATGCAAATAGACCAGTAACGTGTCACAGCGTCTTTGTATTCCTCCGGCTTAGTGGGCACTGGGGCCGGAATGAAGGAGAATGTGAGCACAGAGTCCTTGCGCAAGTGCGTTCTTCCATAAAGGTATGCCGTGAAACTGTTTGGATAGTACATGCTGACTGGAGCAAGGAAGAATGGCATCTCCTTGTTTTCGTCGGATTTCTGTGTAAACACCTTAGATGTCACCTTAGCGATATTTGATGCAACGTGTTCTGGCACAGAGGTCTCATGCAAATCCATGTCGAGTGCGGTGATGGCTGGTAGTTCCACTCCTGCGTATTCGTCTTTTTGGCTTCCATCAGCAGTAGTGCCCAGGTAATGTCTGAGAGCAATGGCTACTTTGTTCACACCTTTTGCTACTTTCACCACTCTCTCTGAACCAAGTTTGTCTATCACGCTTTGTGGTGTTCCATTTGGCACCACATAGATGGTGAAATAGTTCTTTCCCGAAGTGGTCTTGACGAAGGGGTTTGTGCTTCCTTTATCTGCTGGGATTTCTTGGTCGTTGATGCCTGAGAAAACGTCTCCTGTCTCATCATTGTATAGTGATACGCTGAAATATCTGCAATGAGGGAATTCTCCTTTCAGACATAGAATCTTGTCACTATTTTCGTCTGCCCGATAGGTGTATTCCCAATAATTGCAATACAAGTCTGGGTATGCCCCGAGCTCTTCACCGTCGCCTTTCAGGGTTGCGCTCCATTGCTCTTTAGGTAACGGTTTGGGAATCTTTATGCCGTCGTCATCGGAACAAGCGATGAATGTCATTGCCATGATGCAACTTAGCAATGAGGTCATGATAAATTGCTTGACTTTCATTCTTCTTGCTTTTTATGTTAATATACTTTTGTTCTCACACTGTTTTACTTGATCTGCACTCTGAACGGTCCAGACACCGAGTTGTAGAGTAAGTCACCATTGTCAAAGAACTGTATGATGGCATATGCTCCATTGGCTCGATTGTCCTTGCCCAGGATTGTGCGGTGGCGTGTGGCGCCGGTGTGCCAGTCGAGTCCGGTTACTTCCCAACCTGTGGCATCGTTCCAACCACTTACGAATACCATTTCTGACGATGTGCTTACAGCAGGAATCATACTTGGCGAACTGACGTCGGCACGTGTCCACTTAGTCTCCCACTTGTTCTCTTTCGTGTTCCAGCTCACGCATTCAGCACCTCTGGGAGTCTCTATGGTAGGACCGATGGCAAGCACGCCTATAATCTTGTCGCTTATATCTTCCTTTGTCTGGCTGATGTTGTTCACCACAAAGGCGTCGTATCCTGCGGCTACTACGGATTGTTCCGACTGTACCCATTCGGTAGAGGCTGGTAATCCGCATGTGATGTCGAACGTTCCTGCCAAACGCTTGTTGTTGGAATCTACAGGCTTGGCATCGGCAGGTATGGCATCACGCCAGAAAGCTACGAGTTTCATTCTCTTCGATCCGTCTGTTATCACCACGAGTTTGTCCTCGTCGTTGCCAAATCCCATCAGGGTAGGGGTTGATCCTGTGCCATATCCGAGTTTGATACATGGTGTTGCCGGACCTCCGTCATACTCGGCTTTCCATGCTCCATCGCTCTCGCTGTCAGAGAATTTTCCATTCTTGCATATCAGCTTTTGCATGAGTCCCTTGCCGTTGGCCTGCCTGTTGTTGCTTGCTACATATACCCCGCCGTTCTCGTCCACTGCTATTGAGTTCGTCAATATCTGGGTGCTCACCAGGTTGTAGGTATCTTCTACCTTAGTCAACTCACGGTTGAGTACAACGAGCGCATTCTGTGCCGCCACGATCAAGTGTCCATCGTATGTCATGGAAGCTCCCACCAGAGTGTAAGAGTTGTTGATATACGGAGTGAGCTTAATCTGACTGTCTAACTCTATGCCTTCCTTTGGATTATTGGGGTTCTTCAGCTTGTATCTTGCCATGATGTGTCCGGCATTGGTGTACACATAGTTGTCCTTGTCGCACAACACATAGTTACCATTGGCTATAGACGCTTGTGGGGTAGCACCTAATACTCCGGTTACGGCTGTTGCAAGTTCAGAGTAAGACGAGTAGTTGGAAGTCAAGATGTTGAGTTGTTCTTGAGTCTTCATTGGTATTCCAGGCAAACCAGCTTCTGCGAGTCTTTCAAAGTTGCCGTTGGATACGTCAATGATAGACACTCTGTCGCTGCTCATTCCCCACATGTATTTTGGGGAAGTGGACGCGAGCGTCATGAGGTTCACAGGACCGCTGCTTGTTGCCTTGCATTTCGTCAGGTCGGCATAGAACGTGCCGTCCTTCACTTTTGCTGTGAAAGCATCAGTCTGCGCCGAATTGAAATGGGTGATGCTGTATTCCTCTTGTGCCAGCCAAGGGTTTGCCTTTGGTTTGGATAGTTCTGCTAAAGGTTTGTTGGGATTTTTGTTTCCCCCGTTGATGTCATCGTCTGTGCAAGCAGTAAACATCGCAGCTCCTATTGCGAGGGTGAATAATGATAGATACGTCTTTTTCATAATTATTTGTTGTTTTAGAATGAATACCCGTTTTGTAACAACAATTCCGAACCTACCAAAAGAAGGAAGAACAACAGTATATAGATATAGAATTGTTCTTGCTTGATGAAATCAGTGAAACTGAATTTCTTTTTCCAATGGTTTCCTAGGTAGAGACGGTAGTCGTTTATCATCACAAGGATGAGCACTATGACAAATACAGTCACAATCACTACACCAATCATGATGAGATTGCCATCTGAAATTGAAATGGGTGGTTCTGTTCCTGTCATGTTCATTATCTGTCGATTTGAGTGCAAAAATAGTTCCTCCCTCTTTGAAGTGATGGTAGCTTTTCTATGGTGGTTGTAGCTTTTCCACAAAAAAAGTAGTAGCTTTCATAGGAAAGCTACTACTTTTTAGATGTTGTTTAATGAGAAATTACAAAAATATACATTTAGGCGGAGGCAAACTGTTTGCGCCATTGGCTGGGTGACATGCCCGTTTTTTGTTTGAATATGCGATAAATCCATGTGTGGGATGAGAAACCACACTCTGTGGAAATAGCGTCAATGCTATATTCGGGGTAGGCTTTCATCATGCGTACTGCCTCATTAAAACGAATGTCGCTAAGCCAGGTTCTAAAATTGGTGTATTCTGACTGATTGAAGTATTCTGTCAGTTCGTTTTTCTTGTATCCCAACTTAGTAGCTAACGAATAGATATTAACTTCATAGTCCTTGTATAATCCCTCTTCACACCATTTTTTGAGGGCTAATTCTATTTCTGTCTTTCTATTAGCTGTCAAGATATTTGTGTCAAGAGTGTTCTTGTCGTCTTTTGTGTCTTCTGTGTATTCTGCTTCCGTGTCTGTTGCTTCTGCATCATTATCCTCAGGAATGACTTCTTTGGGGGTGATGTAATAGCCCATAGCGATGAAAGTGTGGACGAAAAAGATTATAGAGAGTAGCATCAAGGGACCTATTATATACCCGTTGGCGGAATTAATTTAAGTTGATAAATATGAGTAAAAAGTTGCACATATCGCTGATTTTTAGTAACTTAGTGGTGTTCAAAACATTAAGTCCAAACCATCGTATGTACAACCTTTATACAAAATTCGTCAAAATACTCGAGATATGCAAGCAATTCTCTGAAAATCTCGTCAATGAATCGGGTAATGTTCCACGTCGTGGTCCTGTTCCCAAGTTTTCGGATTTGGAAGTGGTGGCGCTATCCTTGACGGCAGAGACCGAGAGCATTGATAGTGAGAAGTGGTTGTTCGACTATAAATTGCAAGAGTACAAGGACAACATTCCTAATCTCATATCAAGGAGACAGTTCAATGACCGCAGGAAGAAAACGGCAGGCCTGTGTGAGGAACTGCGCAAGCGGATTGCCATGGAAATGGATGGCGGAGAGGAACAATTCTTTGTTGACTCCAAGCCGATAGAGGTCTGTAGGGTTGCAAGAGGAAAACGTTGCAAGATGGGACGTACCGGCAATTTCTCGCAAGCTCCCGACTTCGGCTTCTGTGCTTCGCAGAACACGTATTATTTTGGTTATAAGTTACACGCTCTCTGTGGGTTAAGTGGAGTTATCCATTCCTATGATCTGTCAAAGGCAAGTGTGGCGGACCTCCATTATATGAAGGATGTAAAACATACTTATCACGACTGTAGCATCTATGGTGACAAAGGGTATATTGGAGCTGACGTACAGCTTGACTTGTTCGAAACCGCACACATAAGACTGGAGTGTCCGTATCGGCTCAACCAAAAGGATTGGAAACCGACATTCATTCCGTTTGCAAAGGCAAGAAAGAGGATTGAGACAATATTCTCACAACTTACAGACCAGTTCTTGGTCATCAGGAACTATGCGAAAATAACGAATGGTTTGTTTGCCAGGATCATTGGCAAAATTAGTGCACTTACCATTCTGCAATACGTAAACTTCATTAACGACAAGCCCATTGGCAGAATTAAGTATGCACTAAATTAATTCCGCCAACAGGT
>NZ_LT629845.1:125534-633808 GCF_900106785.1 Prevotellamassilia timonensis
TATGGTGGTTGTAGCTTTTCCACAAAAAAAGTAGTAGCTTTCATAGGAAAGCTACTACTTTTTAGATGTTGTTTAATGAGAAATTACAAAAATATACATTTAGGCGGAGGCAAACTGTTTGCGCCATTGGCTGGGTGACATGCCCGTTTTTTGTTTGAATATGCGATAAATCCATGTGTGGGATGAGAAACCACACTCTGTGGAAATAGCGTCAATGCTATATTCGGGGTAGGCTTTCATCATGCGTACTGCCTCATTAAAACGAATGTCGCTAAGCCAGGTTCTAAAATTGGTGTATTCTGACTGATTGAAGTATTCTGTCAGTTCGTTTTTCTTGTATCCCAACTTAGTAGCTAACGAATAGATATTAACTTCATAGTCCTTGTATAATCCCTCTTCACACCATTTTTTGAGGGCTAATTCTATTTCTGTCTTTCTATTAGCTGTCAAGATATTTGTGTCAAGAGTGTTCTTGTCGTCTTTTGTGTCTTCTGTGTATTCTGCTTCCGTGTCTGTTGCTTCTGCATCATTATCCTCAGGAATGACTTCTTTGGGGGTGATGTAATAGCCCATAGCGATGAAAGTGTGGACGAAAAAGATTATAGAGAGTAGCATCAAGGGACCTATTATATACCCGTTGGCGGAATTAATTTAAGTTGATAAATATGAGTAAAAAGTTGCACATATCGCTGATTTTTAGTAACTTAGTGGTGTTCAAAACATTAAGTCCAAACCATCGTATGTACAACCTTTATACAAAATTCGTCAAAATACTCGAGATATGCAAGCAATTCTCTGAAAATCTCGTCAATGAATCGGGTAATGTTCCACGTCGTGGTCCTGTTCCCAAGTTTTCGGATTTGGAAGTGGTGGCGCTATCCTTGACGGCAGAGACCGAGAGCATTGATAGTGAGAAGTGGTTGTTCGACTATAAATTGCAAGAGTACAAGGACAACATTCCTAATCTCATATCAAGGAGACAGTTCAATGACCGCAGGAAGAAAACGGCAGGCCTGTGTGAGGAACTGCGCAAGCGGATTGCCATGGAAATGGATGGCGGAGAGGAACAATTCTTTGTTGACTCCAAGCCGATAGAGGTCTGTAGGGTTGCAAGAGGAAAACGTTGCAAGATGGGACGTACCGGCAATTTCTCGCAAGCTCCCGACTTCGGCTTCTGTGCTTCGCAGAACACGTATTATTTTGGTTATAAGTTACACGCTCTCTGTGGGTTAAGTGGAGTTATCCATTCCTATGATCTGTCAAAGGCAAGTGTGGCGGACCTCCATTATATGAAGGATGTAAAACATACTTATCACGACTGTAGCATCTATGGTGACAAAGGGTATATTGGAGCTGACGTACAGCTTGACTTGTTCGAAACCGCACACATAAGACTGGAGTGTCCGTATCGGCTCAACCAAAAGGATTGGAAACCGACATTCATTCCGTTTGCAAAGGCAAGAAAGAGGATTGAGACAATATTCTCACAACTTACAGACCAGTTCTTGGTCATCAGGAACTATGCGAAAATAACGAATGGTTTGTTTGCCAGGATCATTGGCAAAATTAGTGCACTTACCATTCTGCAATACGTAAACTTCATTAACGACAAGCCCATTGGCAGAATTAAGTATGCACTAAATTAATTCCGCCAACAGGTATTCCTATGATCTGTCAAAGGCAAGTGTGGCGGACCTCCATTATATGAAGGATGTAAAACATACTTATCACGACTGTAGCATCTATGGTGACAAAGGGTATATTGGAGCTGACGTGCAGCTTGACTTGTTCGAAACCGCACACATAAGACTGGAGTGTCCGTATCGGCTCAACCAAAAGGATTGGAAACCGACATTCATTCCGTTTGCAAAGGCAAGAAAGAGGATTGAGACAATATTCTCACAACTTACAGACCAGTTCTTGGTCATCAGGAACTATGCGAAAATAACGAATGGTTTGTTTGCCAGGATCATTGGCAAAATTAGTGCACTTACCATTCTGCAATACGTAAACTTCATTAACGACAAGCCCATTGGCAGAATTAAGTATGCACTAAATTAATTCCGCCAACAGGTATTCCTATGATCTGTCAAAGGCAAGTGTGGCGGACCTCCATTATATGAAGGATGTAAAACATACTTATCACGACTGTAGCATCTATGGTGACAAAGGGTATATTGGAGCTGACGTACAGCTTGACTTGTTCGAAACCGCACACATAAGACTGGAGTGTCCGTATCGGCTCAACCAAAAGGATTGGAAACCGACATTCATTCCGTTTGCAAAGGCAAGAAAGAGGATTGAGACAATATTCTCACAACTTACAGACCAGTTCTTGGTCATCAGGAACTATGCGAAAATAACGAATGGTTTGTTTGCCAGGATCATTGGCAAAATTAGTGCACTTACCATTCTGCAATACGTAAACTTCATTAACGACAAGCCCATTGGCAGAATTAAGTATGCACTAAATTAATTCCGCCAACAGGTATTCCTATGATCTGTCAAAGGCAAGTGTGGCGGACCTCCATTATATGAAGGATGTAAAACATACTTATCACGACTGTAGCATCTATGGTGACAAAGGGTATATTGGAGCTGACGTACAGCTTGACTTGTTCGAAACCGCACACATAAGACTGGAGTGTCCGTATCGGCTCAACCAAAAGGATTGGAAACCGACATTCATTCCGTTTGCAAAGGCAAGAAAGAGGATTGAGACAATATTCTCACAACTTACAGACCAGTTCTTGGTCATCAGGAACTATGCGAAAATAACGAATGGTTTGTTTGCCAGGATCATTGGCAAAATTAGTGCACTTACCATTCTGCAATACGTAAACTTCATTAACGACAAGCCCATTGGCAGAATTAAGTATGCACTAAATTAATTCCGCCAACAGGTATTATATATAATAAGGTATTGAAGAGGATTGCTACAGGCAGGAGTCCAGCAGTAAGGTTTAGCAAAATGAGGCTGGCTTGCGAATAGCGCACGTATGAAATCAAGTCGCTTCCGAAATTTTCCATGAGCTTCTGCCTTCGGGTATTTGCTTCTTTGCGAATGATAAAAATAAAATATGCCATGCTTGCCACAAAAAGCCCGAGCATCACATAGAGCATATTGCCAATGTGCAAACTATTATTTTTGAACATGCCAATGCCGAAAGCTATGGCGATGAGTATGTATGCCATCATACTACGTAAACAATAACGGCGCACGTTGTTGCCTGTGCTATCTATGTTGATGATGGAGAGAGTGATGGCAAATGCCACTGGGGTATAGAACAGTATGTTGAATGCTGCGCCCACATCGGTACCTTGTGCACGAAGCCCATGAATCATCTGTAAGAGGTAGTGGACAGAGAATAATAGCATGGATGCAACGAGAATCCATCTTGATATTTCGTAGCGCCACACCTTCCATCTCACCTGCAAACTTGCCATGGCTAATTGCAATGCTAACATGGCTGTAATGACGCAACATACAAGTTGTAATATGAATAGCGATTTCATGATCTTGTTCTTATCTTAATTCAGCAACACTATTGTAATTTAATCCTTTTAAGTATCTGAGCAACAAAAAGTTCTTGTACAAGCCAAGCGGCAAAGCCGAGCGGCCCAGAATTTTGCCATGTCTAAGAATTCACTTATTCAACTTTCGGATTTAGCAAGTGCGGGCTGCTAAAGGCCCAAGTATTTTATTTAGCCCGGGGCAACGCTCTGGGTAAAATTGAGCATAGTTGTGACGCCCTGTAAGGGCAGAAGTAGAAATACTTTATCATACTTCTGCCCTTGCAGGGCATCACTTTTCCTCTTGATGATATCCCAAGGCGCTGCCTTGGAATATGGAATTCATTGGGCCTTCAACCCGTTCAGGTTAAAACCGGAACTTGAGCTCATTTACTTTAGTGTAGCAAAAATAAACAAGAGAATCCGTCGATAGGCATGGCAAAGGAACAAATTAAATCTGAGAAACTCACTTCTTTTGAAGGAATATTTTCGGTCATGCAGTGATTTAACTCCACATAGTCATCAGTAAGCGATTCAACCCTCAGTTTAAGATGTAGATTGTTCGGTTATCAGTACAGTTAAATAATCCGTTCTCTCATGAGTATCTTCCAGATTTCGTCAGCCCACTTGTAAACGAGTGTGTGTGCTTTTACTGCCATCTTACACTTTTTGTGCGTAACAAGTTGATATACAGATGTTTCAAGAGTGTAAGATGATTCCAAAGTATCTTACACTCCCCTGCATACATCTTACACGCTCCACCCCCGTTGCCTCGCAGTCGATTTGGACGTATGCGGTGGGTTTTACGCCATAGGGACGTAGAACAATCTTTCGGAGCGACAGACTTTTCTGCTCCCCTATGCTGTGATATCGCCCTCCCGTGCTTGTGCCGTGTGGCAGTATGTGCGGGCGTGTAGGTTGCGTGTAGGTGGAATTTGTAGTATCTTACACTAAGCAAAGCGTTGATAACCAATGAGCTGCAGCGTATTAGTGTAAGATGTAAGATACTCGGTGTATAAGTTATTGTAGTATGGTAAAAGGCCTCAAGTGCAACTTTTTCGTCTTGATGCTTTTAACGTAACCATGCGAACGGTCTCAAGCATTAAACGCTATCACTAAATGCTATCACTAAACGCTACTACTAAACGCTACTATTAAACACTTCCACAAAACGCAAGCTCTAATGGGGGCGACTCGTCCCGCGGGCATTAAGGCATAGGTTCATACACAAAACAAAGGCTCACAGACAGCACTAATTACATGCCTGTTTGTGAGCCTTTGCTTTAGTTCCCGACGCGGGACGCGTCGCCCCCATTAGAGCTTGCGTTTTGTGGAAGTGTTTAGTGATGGCGTTTAGTAATAACGTTTAGTGATAGCGTTTGGGGCTTGAGTTGGTGTTGAGTCCGCTCGCACATTTACGTTTTACCTGGCAGCAATATAACGAAACAATAAAAAGAGTGCAGTGCTTTTCGGTGCCAGCCCTATGTCTCTTACAAGCAGGGCGGATTATGCACGTATGCGCAATGCCACCTTCTATACCCTGCTGCCAAGTCTGCATACCCAATATGCCAAGCCTGTCAGACCAAGCAAGGCTCCCGCATAACCGATGTAGGCTATTGACGCCTGAGAGCAGATGATGCCGCCAAAAAAGGCGCCGCTGCCAATGCCAAGATTGAATATGCCCGAAAATATAGACATTGCCACCGAGGTGCTCTCGGGGGTGGTGATGAGAATGATGTTTGACTGCATGGCCACATTGTAGGCTGTGGCAGCCAGTCCCCATAAGGCACATACTGCAATCAGCGTGACCCAACTGCCCGAAATGGGTGTCAACAGCAGCAGACAAACCGACATGATGGCCACAATTACTGAGATAAACCGCTTACGGTTGCGGTTGTAGTAGCGAGAGAATGCGATGCTGCCAAGGAAACCTGCTCCGCCGTATATCATGAGTGTGGTGGTGACAAGTGAGTCGCGCATGCCCGCCACTTGTTTCATAAACGGCTCGATGTAGCTATAACCTATATAGTACGAAGTGGAAATGAGCAAGGTGAAAATGTATAGTCCTACAACGCCCTTCTGACGCAATAATGCGGGGAGCTTGCGGGGCGAAAAGCCGCCACGACTTGGCACACGTGGCAAACGGAATGCCATATATACCAGCGTTAATGCGGCAAAAATGCCGATGCTCAAAAAGGTGATGCGCCAACCTACATGCAGACCAATGATGCGGCCAAGGGGCATGCCCAATATCATGGCTACTGAAGAGCCTGTAACAACCATGCTTAAGGCTACGGAACGATATTTGTCGGGTACGATGCGCACGGCAATGGGCGAAATGACAGACCAGAATACGGCGTGTGTGCATGCCACACCTATGCGCGAGAGCATGAGCATGGCGTAGCTGTTTGACAGGAAGGACATGAACTGAAAGACGGCAAACAGTCCTACGAGCCAAAGCATGAGACGTTTCATTTCCATTTTCGACACCAGCAGCATTAGCGGCAACGAAAGTATCATGACAGCCCAGGCATATACCGAAATGAGCATGCCTACGGTGGCTTCGGTCAGATGGAAATCGGTCTTTATGTCGGTGAGCAAACCGATGGGCACGAACTCTGAAGTGTTGAAAATAAAGGTGGCAAAAGTTAGGCCAAGCAGCGAAAGCCAGTTAGCCAGCGACATTTTGTCTTGCATTTAGTTTAGTGTAGTTTTTGTGTAAAAATAGCTGATGAGCGAGCTAATACGCTAATGTGACAATGAGTTGTGAAGTGTCAGACAGTGTGTGTTAGTTCCGTCCTCATTACCACATTAACCCATTGTCACATTAATCCATTGTCACATTGATTATGCGTGTACATAGGTGCCAATGTTCTCGCCAGAGAGCACCTTCTTCAGATTGCCATAAACGTCCATGTTAAACACATAGATAGGCAACTTGTTTTCGCGGCACATGGCGGTGGCAGTCACGTCCATTACCTTGAGTCCGCGTGACAACACCTCGTCGTAGGTGATTTCGTCAAACTTGGTGGCAGTGGGGTCCTTTTCGGGGTCGGCGGTGTAGACACCATCAACGCGTGTACCCTTGAGCATAACGTCGGCTTCGGTTTCAATGCCGCGCAGTGATGAGCCCGTGTCGGTGGTAAAATAGGGGCTGCCTGTGCCACAGCTGATGATGGCCACCTCGCCGCGTTCCATGGCTTCGATAGCTTTCCATTTACTGTAAAATTCGCCAATAGGCTCCATGCGGATAGCTGTGAGTACGTGACTCTTTACGCCAATAGCGCCAAGGGCCGAACTCAAGGCCAAAGAGTTAATTACAGTGGCACACATGCCCATTTGGTCGCCTTTTACGCGGTCAAAACCCTTGCCTGCACCGCTGAGGCCACGGAAAATGTTGCCGCCACCAATGACAATGCTTATTTGCACACCCATTTCGAGTGCCTCCTTTATTTGTGCTGCATATTCGTTAAGTCGTTTGACATCAATGCCATAACCTTGTTCGCCCATGAGACTCTCGCCGCTGAGCTTGAGCAGAATGCGTTTGAATTTAGCCATAATGTAGATACGTTGTTATGTAAGTATATATTAGTGTGATGGCACGTATGTTTGGTATGCGTGCCAACTCCGTGCAAAGTTATAATAATTTTGTGGTAAATGATATGGGGCGCAAACTTATGTTGCGCTAAACAGCTGTCAGAGCAGTCTCATTTTCTTGACAATTCGTTGGTAAAGCCATGCTTGCATCAGGCCGCGGCACCCCAAATAGCTGAGAAAGGCGCACCACAATGACACATTGCCATCGGGGCATAGCGTGATGACGGCAAAAAAGCACATGGAGGCTGCCAGCATACTGGCAAGCATCAGTTTGGTGGAAGTGGTGCCAATAAATAGCCCGTCGTAGATGAAGGCGGCAAACGACACCATCGGAATGGCACAGGCGTAGGGCATAAAGTTGATGGCTTGTGCCACCACTTGGGCGTTGTTGGTCAGTAGTTCTAATAAACACTGCCCCGCAACGGCGTATGCCAGAGTGAATGCTGCCGACAGGGCCATGCCCCATGCAAAAAGCCGCCGTGTGAGCAGGCTGAAGCTGCTCAAATTGCGTGCACCATAATAGTGTCCGCCGATAGACTCGCCAGCGTAGGCAAATCCGTCCATGATGTAGGAAAAGATGATGAAAAATTGCATGAGCAGTGTGTTGGCGGCCAACACCATGTTGCCCTGTGCCGAACCAGCGGCGGTAAAGTAGGTGGTGACGGCGATGAGGCAGAGTGTACGCAGAAATATGTCGCCGTTGATGGCAAAGAAGCGTTTGAATTGCGTCACATTACACACCTCACGCCATTTAATAGCTGATGCTTGATGCTTGCCATATTGTTTCTGCCAAATGATGATAGCTGCAAACAATCCAGCGTACTGTGCCAACAATGTGCCGGTAGCCACGCCGGCCATACCTTGTGCAAAACCAAACACCAGCACTGTGCTCGCAACGATGTTTATGATGTTTTGTCCAATGGCTATGACCATTGGCGCTTTGGCGTTTTGCATGCCTAAAAACCAGCCGGCAAAACTATATAACCCCAATACGGCCGGGGCACCCCAAATAAGAATGTGATAGTATGTGGCCGTAAGTTGTTCCACTTCGTGTGTGGCTGTTACAAAGTTAAAAGCGGCATCGAATATGGGGCGTTGTGCTGCAATGAGCAGCAGGGCCACTCCCCATGCCACAATGAGTGACCGATACAGCACATGCAATGCCTGTGTACGATTGCCTGTGCCGTGGGCCTGAGCCGTCAGTCCACTGGTGCCCATGCGCAGAAAGCCAAACAGCCAGTAGGCCATGTTGAATACCATGCCTCCCAAGGCAATGGCGCCAATGCAGGCAGCCGAACCAAGATGTCCCGTAATGGTGGTGTCGGCCAATGCCAGTAGCGGCACGGTAATGTTTGAGATGATGCTTGGTATGGCTATGTGTAATATCTGTTTGTTCAATGGAGTGGGGGAGTAAGAGGTAAGTCGTTAGTTGGGTGCGGTAGATGCTTTGGTTCAAAGAGGGGGTGAAAACAGATTTTTTAGCCCCCTCCTCTCTTACAAATGCGCTTTAAGGAAACGTTCCATGGCGCGGTAAAAGTCAAAGCGGTTCTCTTGGTTGTGAAAACCATGTCCTTCGTTGTCTTTTACCATATATTCTACCACCACACCCCGCTGTCGCAGTGCCTCAACCATTTGGTCGCTTTCAGCCTTGTTTACACGTGGGTCATTAGCTCCTTGAGCCACAAACAAGGGCACTTTAATTTTGTCGGCATGCAAAGCCGGCGATGTGGCGGCCAACTGGTCGGCATCGTGCTCGGGGTGTCCCACCTGTTCGTACATCATTTCGAGCATGGGGCGCCAATAGGGCGGTATTGTCTGCATGAAGGTGAACAAATTGCTCACACCCACATAGTCAATGCCGCAAGCATAAAGGTCGGGGGTAAAGGTCAATCCGGCCAGAGTGGCGTAACCACCATAACTGCCGCCATAGATGGCAATGCGATTGGGATTGGCTATGCCCTGTTCAATGAGCCATTTCACGCCATCAGTAATATCGTCCTGCATTTTAAGTCCCCATTGTTTGTAACTGGCTTCAAGAAAATGGCGCCCATAGCCAGTGGAACCTCTGAAATTCATTTGGAACACGGCATAGCCTCGGTTGCTCAAAAATTGCACTTCCGACGAATACCCCCAGCAGTCGCGTGCCCATGGTCCGCCGTGTGGGTTCACCACTACGGGCAGTTGCTTGGCCGTGTCGGGTGTAAGGCCGTCGGGCAGGGTGAGATAAGCCTCAATCTGCAGTCCGTCACGTGTGGTGTAGCACACAGGGTGCATGGCATTCATCTCGTCAGACTTTATCCATGGTGCGAGGTCGGCAATCTTTTTAGCCTTGTCTGTCAAGGCATTGTAGTGCCAGTAGCTGCCCCTTGTGCGGTCGCCACCCACATATATCAAGTAGTTCTCTTCAGCCTTGTCGGTATCAGCTATGCCATAGCGCTGGTTGGGGAAGTGTGCCTTGATGCGCTGACGCAGCTGCTCCTCTTCTGCGTCAAAATAGTGGCGTACAGGCTCTTTGTGACCGGTGCAGTAAACACTGAGCAACTTTTTGCGCTTGCGCGAATAGCTGATACTTGCTATGTCGTAGCGCTCGTTTTCATAAAGCACCTCAAGTTCCTCACAGGTGGCAGGATTCATGCGCACCAATATCGTTTTGTCGCGATGCAGGTTGGTGGCTGCGTACACCTCCTTGTTGTCGGGTGTAAATTCCATAAAGCTCACTACATCGCGAAAGTTTGTGGTCAGCACAGGTTTGAAAGGCTCGTCCTCCGTGTCACGATATAGAATTTGCGTGTTCACACCGTCCACAATGGCTGTGGCCACGCGCAGACGGCCGTCGTGGTCGGTCATCCAGCCCTGAATGTTGCCCGGATTTTCGGCCAAAAGTGTCAGTTCGCCCGTTTCAATGTTCAGACGGTAGGGGTCGAACACCTCGGGGTTGCGTTTGTTCATGCCAATCATCACAACCCCCTGTTGCTCCTCAAGGTCGTCAATCAAACTGGTGCGTACACCGTCAAAGGCGGTGTAGGCCCGGTCGTCGCTACCATCGCGGTGCACACCATAGAGCTGGTAGTTTTCATCACCCGCAGTGTCTTTCATATACAGCAGGCGCTGGTTGTCTGCCCACATGTAGCCTGCCACACTGCGTTCTGTTTCGTTGGTTATTCGTATTGCATGCTCGTCGGATTCGTCCACCCGCCGCACAAACACGTTGAGGCGGTCTTTGTAGGGAGCCATGTATGATATGTAGCTGCCATCGGGCGAAAGCTGATAGCCGGTGCGTTCTGAGTTTCTGAAAAAATCCTCTAATGGTATTTGTCGTGTCATGTGAATAAGAAGTCGTATATTTTTGCACGCAAAATTAACCATAATGCCACACTTTAACAAGGTGTGGCGTCGAAGTTGCCACAAATATCGCCATAATCAGTGCTTAATGGAAGCTATTTTGTAACTTTACACCCTATTTACAATTATAATTTCTATGCGTACACTTGTATTGGTGACCGTTGAGTTTGCCGCCGCCACACATTTTATGATGAGTCTGGTCATGTTTTACCTGGCCCGTCGTAGCGTGCAATTCTTGTCGCAGGCCTGGATTATGCTGTTGATTTGTTTGATGTATTGTGCCGGCTTGTTTTTCGTGGCGACCAACGACGTCATACCCCAACCGGGCATCATGCACCCCGTGTTGCTCATCTATTTATTAGCTTGTTCGTATCTGTTGAGCATCTATCCGCTCGGCTTGTGCATGCCGGGCTATTTGCAGTGGGGGCGTATGTGGGGATATGCGGCACCTGCCTTGGTGCTGATATTCATTTACAGTATTGGGGCGGCGGTAGGCAGCAACTTGGCCAATGTCTACACCTTCAACGACATATTCAATTCATTCTTGTCGGGCGATGTTGTGTTACGCATCATAGCACTGCTGTTATCGGGTTACTACATTGTCAACATATTTCGGTTGCCACACACATTGGTCAAGAATATGCAACTGCCCAACGACTTGATAGCCTATGGTTCGGCTCTCGGCTTGGTAAGCTTGCTGTTTGTTGTGCTCACAATCCGTTTCGACCTTGTGCTGCTCACTATTTATATGTTGCTGTTCACTGCCGTCAACATGTTCTTGTTCTTCCGCATATTGCGCCCAACTGTTGAGGCTATTTCGTACCCCGACTTTCGTCAGGTAGAAACGCCTCCCACGCGTGAGGAAATTACGCAATCTGAGGTTGACGACTTTAACGAGGCCAATTTGCATCGCTTCGAGGTGATGGAGTACGTCATGCAGCACGACAAGCCGTTCCTCGATTGTGGCTTCAACCGTGAGCGCTTGTGCCGGTTGGCTGGCTTCAATCGCCACATGGTGTTGCAGAGCTTGCGCTCGCAGGGCTACAACGACATTCACGAGTACATCATGCGCTATCGTGTGGCAGCAATGAAAAGTGCTATTGAGGGGGGCGAGATGACGGACATAAAGCAAGTAGTGGACTATGGCTTCCGCTCGTCAAAAACGGCATCTACCAGTTTCGAACGTTATGAAGGTGGCGACTTAATGGTGTTTATGGACAAGCACAAGAAACCTGAAACACCTGCCGACGACATTTCTGAATAAGACATATATTCTCCACATATAGCTAAAAAAGGAGGGCGCACAACGGCGTCCTCCTTTTTTAGGCTATGTATGTAAAGCTCTTCGGCCAACCCCACGAGGGTAGCTGCTTTATTCTTCAGTCTTGTTGTTAGGGTCCTCAGAACCCTCGCTCAACAGGTCGTGTCCCCAGTGCGTTGAGGCCAGTCGCTTTTCGCGTTCAACCACTTCTTTGGCCTTTTTGGCATAGATAATCATGCGCAGTGACTGTGAGTAAGACACATAGTTCCACAGCCAGTTGAACAAAACAATCATTTTGTTGCGCACGCCAAGAATAGAGCGCAAGTGTACTACCAGCCAGAGCACCCAGGCAAAGAATCCGCCAAACTTCATGTGGCTGAATTCGGCCACAGCGCGGTTGCGGCCAACGGTGGCCATCGTACCGAGGTTGGTGTAGTGGAAAGGCTTCATCTCCTTGCCCGCTTCAAGGCGTTTAAGGTTCTTGGCCAAATTGTTGCCTTGTTGAATGGCCACTTGTGCCAGCTGCGGGTGACCGCCCGGCCATTTGTCGTCGCCTTCGGGCATGATGCACTGGTCGCCAATGCAGAATACATCGTCAAGTCCTTCCACCTGGTTAAAGGCGTTAACCACAACACGGCGTCCGCGTCCCAAGTGCGAGGGGTCGAGGTTGCCCACAGGTTGTGCAGCCACACCACTCACCCATATAAAGGTACGTGTAGCAATGCTGCTGCCGTCCTTGAGCATCACGTTGTGGTCCTTCCAGTCGGTCACCATCTTGTTGAGCAGTACGTTCACGCCCATCGTGCGCAGGTATTTTTCAACCTTTTGGCTCGATTCGGGGCTCATGGCGGGCAACAAGCGTGGGCCGGCTTCAATCAAGTAAATATTCATGAGCGATGTGGGCAGGTCGGGGTAGTCCTTTGGCAACACAAAGTTCTTCATTTCGCTCAGTGCACCGGCTATTTCAACACCCGTAGCACCACCGCCCACAATCACAACGTTGAGCAATTCCTGGCGCTCCTTGTCGGTAGCACAAGTCAAGGCACGTTCAAAGTTGTCAAGCAGTGCGTTGCGCAAACCCATGGCTTCGCTCACATTCTTCATAGGCATGGCCTCTTCTGCCACGTTCTTATTGCCAAAGAAGTTTGTTGTAGCACCGGCGGCAAGTACCAGATAGTCATACTTTACTTTGCCGATCGAGGTCTGGATAATTTTGTGCTCAGGAAAGATGGAGCGCACCTCGGCCATGCGGTAAAAGAAGTTCTTGCGCTTTTGAAATATCTTGCGGAAGGGGAAAGATATAGAGCTTGGTTCGATACCTGCCGAAGCTATCTGGTAGATAAGTGGTGGAAATTGGTGGTAGTTGTTACGGTCAACCAACACAACTTGAAAGTTGCTGTTGTGCAGCTTGTTGGCCAATTTCAAACCGCCAAAGCCACCGCCTACAATTACCACTCTTTTTTTGTCCGTTTTTGGAAGGTTAAAGCTCATAAATCTTCAGTTTGTTTTTCGGGTTTTAAGTTACTCTAATGCAAAGTTACGTTCATTATTCCTTAATTCGCCAAAATTGTTCAAGAAAGATACACGCACTTGCATTTTTTGAATGAAAAATGCGCATACTGTTACATTGATGTGACAATATGCGCATTGCTGTAAATGTAGGTGGCTGCTCGAAATTCGTTGATGTGAATTGGGCGGTGTTTGCTTCATGAGGTCAAGTTGGCGAGCGAGCGTGGCGGGCTGCTTAATAAAGCACGCAGCCGGCCAGTCCGCAAAGTACGACCATGAACAGGGCGTTGAACTTGTACACGCCAATGCCAATCAGTGTGGCCAGAAAGAGGAATATGCTCACCATAAAATCCCAGGGCGTAGTGCTGGGTGTGCCAAATGTGTCGGGGCGCATCATCAGTATGGCGGCCGCGGCTATAAGTCCTGGCACGAGCGGGCGCAATACCACCATGGCACATTCGTAAAACGACTTATACTTGTCTTGTTCCTGTATTTTGCTGTAAAAGGCCGTCCAAAAGGCCGATGGCACGATGAGGGCCCCAATGGTGCAGCAGCTTGCTGCCACACAACCCCACATGCCATATTGGCCCGACACAGTCAGTGCGCCGGCCAGGGTGGCGCTGTTAAGGCCAGTGCCGCCTGGCAGAGCACGGCAAAAGGTCATAAGGTCTGCCATTTGTGCGGGGGTCAGCCAATGGTGCAAGGTGATGACTTCGTGTTCAATCAGTGCCTGTGTGCTGGCATAGCCGCCAATGCCTAAAAAGCCTATCTGAAAGAAACTCAGAAACAGTAGTATGAATATGAGCATATAAGTAGGTGTTCAAAATTATTTTATACAATCAGTAGGTGTCATTTTCACATTGAAAGCACATTCTCGAGGCGCATCTGTTCCCTTCGGCCTCGGTCACATAGCCCGCTATGCTCCCTCACCCGAAGGAAACATCTGCGCCCCGATAATGCACTTTTAATGTAAAAATAATTTTGAACACCTACTTATTGTATGTGTATGAATAATACTTGCTTACTAACAACCGCCAAGAGTGTGGCGTGTATCGTGCAGTGGCAGTTGCTTATTTGTCGTCAGACGAAAGTACAAACACTGCATATAGCGCCGCCAGCAGTATCAAACCTAAAATGATATAGGTGGGCGAAATGCCCAACAGACCGATGGCTATGGCTGCACCTACGGGTATCCAAACGGTGCTGAGCGAAATGCCCGACTTGTTCCACATTTGCAGACAGGGCAACGCTATCAGGGCCACAATGGCCGGACGTGCACCGCGAAGAAATGCCTTGATGGCTGGCTGGTTGCACAGGTCGTTGTAGAAAATAGAAAATATAAGGAATATGAGCAGTGGTGGCAGTATCATGCCCAACAAGCAAGCCGCACTCCCTTTCCACCCATAGAGCTTTCGGCCTATGTAAGTGGCCAGGTTGATATTGAACACGCCGGGCATGGCTTGCACCACAGCCAAATGTTGTGCAAATTCGTCGTCGCTCAGCCAACAATTTCGCTTGACGAGTGCGCGTCTCAGAGGGGCTATCACGGCGTAGCCATCGCCTATGGTCAAACCACCGGCTTGCAGAAATGTGGTGAATAATGTGATAAAGTTGAGTGCCAAGTTAGTCTCGTGTTTTTTAATAAAAGTAGTGATGCTTGTGTTAGGTGGAGGTGGGGCATAAGTAGGTTTGAGTGCCTAATTATAAGCCAATACTCTGCTTTATAAATGCACCGAAGTGCTCCCCGCAGAAAGGGAGTACTTCGGACATATTAAGCTTGTTTTGAACACCTGTTTATAGGCATTACTGGTGTTGTTCGCGATAAAGGTCGTTCACAGTTTTGACAGGATTGAATGTGGAGAGCGGCACTTCAACAAACACCGTGCTCCAATCGCTCATCGCACCGTTCCACAATCCGGGCAACTCGAGTGCTTTCAACTCTTTGCCGTCTTTACTCTTGTGCGAAATGAAACCTGTCTGGGGGTCAACGTATTGGGGCAAATTAAAGGCGTTACCCTGGTAGTCTTTAACGGCGCAAACAAGGTCAACGGGGTTAAAGTGCGTACCCTTCTCAAACATGGCCTTCTTTTCGGCGTCATTCATGTCAATTTGCGAACTTTCAAGTATTTGCAGCGAAATGGTGCCGTCGGCATTGTAGGCCAGGAACGGACCACCGCCGGGTTCGCCCACGTTGCGCACCATGCCACACACACGCATGGGGCGGTTGAGCTTTTTGCGCAGATAAATGGCGAGTTCAGTGTCCTCGAGCATCTTCGTCTCGGGATTTTTTGTAAAGAGTTTCTTCTGTACAAATTGCAGCATCTCGCGCAACTCGTCCATGGTGTATTTGCCGCTATCGAGCTTGCGCAGATAGGCAAACACCTGTTGTTGCAAACTTACAAGCACGCCTGCCAGCAGCTTTTTGTAGCGCACCGTGTCAGCCTTCAGTCTGTCGGGCACCACATTGTCTATGTTCTTGATAAACACCACGTCGGCATCAATGTCGTTCAGATTTTCAATCAAAGCGCCATGTCCGCCCGGGCGGAACAACAAGTCGCCGTCTTTGGTGCGGAAGGGCGTGTTGTCGGGATTGGCAGCCACCGTGTCGGTGCTTGGCTTTTGCTCTGAAAAGCTAACGTTGTATTTTATCCCAAACTCCTTTTCGTATGCGGGCACAACCTTGTTGACCAATGCTTCGAACAGAGCACGATGTTCGGTTGACACAGTAAAGTGAATGTTAACCGTGCCGTCCTTCTCGCGTGCATAGAGTGCGCCCTCAACCAGATGCTCCTCAAGCGGTGTGCGCGAGCCATTGGCATATTTGTGAAATTTGAGAAGGCCCTTGGGCAGCGCACCATAGTTGAGGCCTTCTTTGTCAAGCATGGCTTTAACTACCTCTTTATACTGGTTGGCTGATAACAGTTCGTCAATATTTTTGCCATAAATACGCTGGCAAGCGCTGTCCAAATCCCCGTAGAATGCGGCCTTGTGTATATTATTGAAGAAAGATTTTTCAAAATCTGTGGTCGGTGTGGTGTAGTCAGCATCAACGAACGCGAACATATTCTTGAACATGCGACTGGCAGCGCCCGATGCAGGCACGAATTTCACAATGCGGTGAGCAGTATTGTTGGTGTAGGCCTCCCATGCCTCAAGATATTTGTCTACCTCCTCGTGGCTGGGCGCAAGTATACCTTTTTCGGTACTTGCTGCAGCCGCCAGACGCAGATACGGAAAACCTTTGGCAAAACAGGCTAATTGTGTATTGAGCTTATCCTCACTGATGCCTTTCTTGGCCAGCAGCACCTTGTCTCTTTCAGTAATCATGATTGTAGATGTTAGGTGGTTTTACAACATTGGTAAGACGCACAACCGTCGCTTGCCATGCAGCGGCGTGTTGTGCGTCCACAAATGTACAAATAAATATTGGAAAGTGCTACCCGTTGTCTGAATTCTTGGTTAACCTGTCAACCAATCAACCTATCAACGTGCTAATCAACGTGTCATTACAACTTTTCGCTATAAGCCTCAATCGCCCGTTCGGCCGTTTTGACAGCCTCTTCAAGCGGGAAGGGCAGCTCGCCACCCGATGCGTTGAGGTGGCCGCCGCCATTAAAGAACTCTTCGGCCATCTTGTTACACGGAAAGTCGTCAACAGAGCGCAGCGACACACGCACCACATCGCGTTCAGTGTCCTCGCGCAGCGATATGCTCAATCGCATGCCTTTAACCTGTAGCGGCATGTTGACAAGTCCTTCGGCGTCACCGCGGATAAAGTTGAAGCGTTTCATCTCCTCGCGTGTGAGGGTAAAGATAGATGCACGGTTTCGGGCATAGAAGTGCAGCTTTTCGTACAGCACGTAGCCCGTCAGTCGCATGCGGTCAGCCGAGTATACATTGAACACATTGCGGTATATCTTGTCCTTGTCAATCTCCTTGGTCAGCAGCAATGAGATGATTTCGTATATCTCGGGGTTGTTAGAGTTGTAGGTAAAGCCCCCCGTGTCTGTCATCATGCCCGTGTAGATGCACGCGGCTCCGTTGCGTGTCATGCTGTCAAATCCGCCTAATTGGTGGATAAGACGGAACACAAGTTCGCTTGTCGACGATGCCGACGGAAATGAAATGACTTGTTTGGCGCAGGTGCGGTCGGGGTCGAGGTGGTGGTCGATAATCACCTTGTCGGCTTTGGCCCTGGCCACAGCTGTCTGCATCTCTTGCAGACGCGACAGGCTGTTAAAGTCGAGGCAGAATATCAGGTCCGCTTGATTGATAATTTGTGTGGCTGCGGCCTCATGTTTTACGTAGAAATGTATGAGGTGTGAGTTGGGCAACCATCGCAAAAAGTCGGGGAAGGGATTGGGCAGCACGATGTTCACCTGCTTGCCGAGTGACGTCAAATAATCGGCCCAACCGAGCGAGGAACCCACGGCGTCGCCATCAGGGCCGCGGTGGGCGCATATTACGATATGTTTGCTCTGCTGTATGGTTTGCAGCAGGGCAAATAGTTCGGTGTTTGATAGTAATTGTTTCATTGGTGTCTTGGGCTGTTGGGGTAGGGGGCTGTAACGCGATGGCGTTAGCCAATCATTTTGCCAACGGAAAGCGCGTCGGCGGAATTAGTAAACAGGTTGACACGTTGACGGGTAAGTTTGCCAAGCCTTTTTTAAGCTTCCTGGCATTCTGACTTCGAGATATAACTCAAGTTTCGGATTTCGCAAGCGCGGGCTGAAGGCCCAATGTCCTTCATAGCCCAGGGCAAGCGAAGCGGCACCCTGGGTATCGCGTGTTGAAGCAGTCGCGCCCTGTAAGGGCAAAAGTAAAAAAGCTCTGTTACTTCTGCCCTTACAGGGCGTAACTTTTACTTTCATATCAACCCAGGGTGCCGCTTCGCTTGCCCTGGGCTATGAAGAACATTGGGCCTTCAGCCCGCACTTGCGAAATCCGAAATTAGAGTATATAATCATATTTACTTGTTAACTTGTCAACTTGTTACCTCGTTAACCAGGAATCTCGCCAGCGGATAGCGTGTTACAAGTGTTTCAGTATATGCACTTCTTCAACAGGGTCATCTGCTTTGAACACGGCCGAACCAGCCACCAGCACGTCAGCACCAGCCTCTACCAGTTGCTTGCCGGTTTGGCGGTTGACGCCACCGTCAATTTCAATCAGCGCATGCGAGTTGGTGCGGTCAATCAGTTCACGCAACCGGCGGGTCTTGTCGAGTGAATGCTCAATAAACTTCTGTCCGCCGAAACCCGGATTTACCGACATGAGCATCACGAGGTCGAGGTCGCCAATAATCTCTTCGAGCAGGCTCACCGGGGTGTGCGGGTTGAGCGTGACACCGGCCATCATGCCCTCATTCTTAATTTGTTGCACCACGCGGTGCAGGTGTGTGCAAGCCTCGTAGTGCACGTTCATCACTTTGGCACCGAGTGCTTTCACCTCGTTAATAAACTTTTCGGGGCGTTCAATCATCAGATGCACGTCGAGTGGCTTTTTGGCGTGTTTGGCCATGGCTTGCATCACCGGAAATCCAAATGAAATGTTGGGTACAAACACACCGTCCATCACGTCAAGGTGGTACCAGTCGCATTCGCTGTTGTTAAGCATCTCAAGGTCGCGTTGCAGATTGCCAAAGTCGGCCGAGAGCAGGGAGGGAGATATAAGAGGCATAATTTAATGTATTGTTTTAATCTTCTTGTGTGTCTGAAGAGGTTGGTTGCGATTCAGTAGGCAGTGCCTTGCCTTCATTGCGCAAACTCTGTATTTTAGCCAAGCTGTCGAGTGCAAAATCCTTTTCGTCACTATTTTTGAGCATCTCTTTGCAAGACTTTTCAGCTTCGTCGTAATGTGCGTTTTCAATATTGAAAGTAACGCTGTTGCACTTTATGAAATGATAGAGGTCGAGCAGATAAGGGGGCACTTCTTGTTCAGTCTGTGTAAGCTCCTTTATACGCTCCTCTATTTGTGTCTGGCAATTTTCGATAGCTTGCTGTGCACGGTAGTCTTTTGCGCCCATCATGCAAGCAATGGTGGTGCGCACATATTGCGGGTGGCTGCTGCCCTCAAGGTTTTGCAGGTAGTAAAACGCCTTATAATATTGTCCTATGTTGAGGTAACATGTGCCCAGCATGAGGCATGTGTCGTAGAACTTTTGCCATTTGGCATGGCTCTTCTCGCCGTTGCGCTTAATGTGTTCATTGTTTTGCCTCCATACGTATTCAAAGTGCTGCGATGCCTCGTAAAAGCGCTTTTGAAGCATGAGTTTGTAGCCCCAATACATATTGTAGGCCAAGGTGGGGTCTGTCAAATCGTGTATAAGCTTTTGCTCGGCTGTCCACTCGTCACGATGCCCGTCGCGTTCTTTGTCGCGTGCATCGGCCCACATATAGTCAAATTCTGCCTGTTTGTTTTTGCCGGTAGTCCAATCAAAGCCAATCGTCATGCTTCCGGCTTTGGGGGTGACGGCAACTTCGGCCGGTATGCGTGTAGCCGTTGATGTGGCAGCACGATTAGAAGTGACATAGTTGATGCGAATGTATGTAACCTTGTCCTTGTCAATGGTGGCAGCCTTTTCAAGTGCCACAATGATGGTGTGCTTGTTGCTGTCAGCTTCATCACCAATGGTGAATATGATTTTGATAGATGCTGTTTCGGCTGTAGGGGCATTACCTGCGCCTAATTGGTGGACGATGGGTTCTGTCAGGCGATAGCTCGTAATGGTGTCGATGTCTTTGCTCGTAAAGTGATAACCGTCGTCACCTTCGCACACAAGTTGCTGTATCTGAGCCCCTTGTGGCAGTATGTCGCAATTTGCAAGCCATTCGCCCAATGTCGTGATACCATCAGCTGCCACAGTTGCATCGTGGGGTTTAGCCTCGCATGTCATAGCTTCGGTGCTTGCCATGATTTGCTTCATGCGTTCGTTGCTGGCCATCTCGTATTCGATGTCGTCAGCCTGCTCCCTGTTTGATGCTTCTATAATGTCTTTAAGGTGGCTGCAAAACATGCTGCGCAGATGAAAGCAGTCTTTCAGCGTATAGCGTAGTGTGTGGACCATTTCTTTGAGGTCACTCAGTCTGGGTAATCCCGCAATGATGTGTATGTTTATTTTATAGGTGTCACCTTCGACGTCCACTTTGTATACAGCAGAGGTCATGGGGGCCACGCCGTTTACATCGTTACACGCAGTTCGCACCAAATCGATTTTATCGACCTCGGCATCTGTAATGTAGGGAAATGTCAATTGCATTGAGGTCGCTGCTTCGTTGTATCTCATATAGAATTCCCCCGCTTGGTATTTGAACATATAGAGGACGTTGCCTTCGTCGTCAAGATCTTTTTTGTACTCGATGTTCAGCTCGTCAAATGCGTTTTCGAGTGCACAGGGTTCTTGGAAAATTCCTTCTCTATCGTCGTTGTTCATGAGCCGATCGAGATATCTATGTATCTGTTTGCGGTAATTATATAGTAGAAGTATGGCTCCTAATACTATTATCTGTATAATGAGATTGTTCATAGGGGGGTGGGTTTTGATTCGGTTATGTTGATAGCAATGGTTGGTCCTATTGCAAAACTTGTGCCAATGATGTGCTGGCAAATGTCATTTTTTAGTGTTTATGAGAATCGCATCAAAAATTGCATCAAGAGCCTCCGTCAACATATATTGATGCAAATTTAGTGAAATCATATTGAACTTGACGAATGCTGTTGAAAATATAATGCGTGTTGGGGTGGGTGAATAGCATAAAAGGTGGCTGGAAAATGCTACGCTGCACTCACACTATGTTTTTTTCTCTTTTTGTCTACACTCTGCACTTTTTGTATGCACTGCGCTGATTATCAATGATTTTAAGAGTGTATATAACTACACTTTGCCTACACTTTACCTACACTCCGTCTACACTCTGCCTGCACTCTACCTACACTCTGTCTGCACTCTACCTACACTCCGTCTACACTCTGCCTACACTCTGCCTGCACTCCGTCTACACTCTGCCTGCACTCTGCCTGTTCTTAGTGCATGATCAACCTTTTGTTTTCAGGCGTGGCGTATGCTGTGGCAGACAAAGGCGCATAGCTGTAACCGGGGACAGATTTTTCGGTAGTGCCAGACAGAAATTTCTGTCCATCTAACAGCTCTGCCGCTCTCGCATAGCCGTTTTATGGCTCTGCCGTGGCAGATGCCTCTTGTTGGCACGTTGTGTAAGTAATGGGCATGAGTGTATGAGTGTATGTGACAGTGCAAGCAAAGTGCAAGCGTGTATACACTCGTGAAACGATTGATATTCAATACATTATGCCTCAAAAGTGTAGAGTGTAGACAAAATTGCAATTTAAGTAAATAGGGGGTAGATATATACGGTACTTAACTTTCGGATTTAATAAGTGCGGGCTGAAAGCCCAATGGAGCACTCAGCCCAGGGCAAGCGAAGCGACACCCTGGGTATCGCGTGTTAGAACAGTCGCGCCCTGTAAGGGCAAAAGCTTTAAGCCTTTATTTTGTTATTCTTACTTGATAGCTGAATTAGCGGTCTTAAAGTGGAACATCGTATGTATATCTTTCAATACCTGCGCCATGTCTTAAAGCTTTTGCCCTTTCAGGGCGCGACTGCTCCAACACGCGATACCCAGGGTGTCGCTTCGCTTGCCCTGGGCTGGGTGCTCCATTGGGCTTTCAGCCCGCACTTTCTAAATCCGAAAGTTGAGTAAGGTGCGTGATTGTCTGCACTGGTCGATGTGCGCATTTTAATGCGTGCGCAAATAGTCGAAAATATCTTCTTCAAGACTTGGCGGTATCTCCCCGCTTCAAAAGTGTGTGATTTTGTGACGCGCAATGTGTATGGGCATTTACGCCGTTGCTGTTAAAAAATAGTGAGAATGATAACACTCGTTAGGCTATTTGGTATAGTTTTTTGACGTTCTGTGTGGTTATTTGTAATGCTGGGTTCTATTTTGCAAAATCAAAAGCCCGTGCCCTTTAACACTTGTGACAAAACGTATTACTAATAAATCTTAATTTCTAAAATAATGTTGCTCGGTGCTTGTGTGACCCATAGAAAAACTATTAAATTTGCAGTCAATTCACTAAGTGAGCATTGTCGAAAACAGCGTGCCTAATCTTTGAGCTTGTAAGGCAGTGTGAGCAAAATGCTGAGTTGTAACATGTCGAATAGTTAATAAGTCGGTGTGTATCAACTTGATGGCATTCAGAAAACAGTTATCCAGGGGCCATCTTCCCTGACCATTATATCAGAAAACAAACAAAATAAAATAATTAATCCAATTCAAAGCGTATGAAAAACCGTTTTTGCAGAATGGGTAAGCAGTTGCTTGGCGTAGCTTGCTTGCTTTCTACCTGCGGTGTGACGTACTCGTGCTCCGACGATTATGATCTGGACGAAACAAAGCCCAGCTTCTTAGGTCAGAGTATATATGACGAGTTGAACGCCCGCGGTAACTTCAAAACTGTAATTAGGTTGATTGATGATCTGGGTTATAAGGACGTGATGCAAAAAACAGGTAGTAAAACCCTGTTTGTGGCAAACGATGAGTCTTATAATCAGTTCTTCTCAAGTAACAGTTGGGGCGTAAATAGCTACGACCAATTGTCTACTAACCAAAAGCGTTTGCTCCTGAATGGTTCAATGCTTAACAATGCTTATGTTGTCGAGATGTTGAGCACTATTCAGGGACCAGTTAAAAACCTTTGTCTCCGTCAGCTCTCTGCGTTGTCGGCTACTGACTCTGTGCCCTTCTTCAAGGCTGAGGACTTACCTCACAACTTGAACAAGCCGACGAGTGAAACACCCGACAAGCGTTTTTGGGACCGTTACACCAATCCGGGCTATCCTGGCAAGGGTATTTATATGGCATTGGACAAAACCACGCCTATGATGACTCACTTCCTCCAGGCTCAGATGAATGAAAAGAATATCACACCAAGCGATATCTCTTTCATTCTTAACTTGGATGGTACTGACAAGGCATGGAATGATAGCAAGAACCGCAGCTTCGTTTACGATGCCGAAATTACTACACCTGACGTAACTTGCTTGAACGGTTATTTTCATGTGCTCGACAAGGTGCTTGTAACTCCGGGCAACATGGCTGAGGAAATTCGTAAAAATCCTGACACGAAGCTCTTCAGCGCCATGCTCGACCGCTTTAGCGCACCTTATTATGATGCTACTTTGACTGAGGAGTACAAAGCGCTGCACAGCATTCAGGCAGACTCTGTATTCCAAAAGTTGTATATAGCTCAGCGTGGCCAGCAGGGTTCTTTGGCTAAGGATCCCGATGGCGAAGATTTGGGTAGCTCAGTGTCTCGTCTTTCATACGATCCGGGATGGAATGCCTATTCTGTAGACAACTCTACCAAGGAGCAGGATATGGCTGCCATGTTCGTGCCTAGCGATGAGGCTATGCGCAAGTACTTCCTCGAAGGTACTGGCCGCTCTTTGATTGAAAACTACGCACCCAATAGCGATCACTCAAACTTGCTCGAGGACCTTTATCAGATTCCGCAAAACATTATGGTCAAGTTGATCAACAACTTGATGAAGGAATCTTTCAACTCTACAGTGCCCAGCAAGTATCTTTCTGTAATGAATACTGCACAGGACCAAATGTTCTCGCAGTATCCTGATGTGAAGGACTATAAGGCTGCTATCGAAAAGGTGCTCGTGGCTAACAACGGTGTGGTTTATGTAATGAAGGACATGATTACACCGCCTGACTTTGCATCTGTTTCAGGTCCGGTGCTCTTTGACCAGGGTACCCGCGTAATGAATACAGCCATTCACGCTGACGACGGACATATTACGTCTGATTATGCTAACGCTCCGCTGCGTAAGTTCTACAGCACTTATTTGCTCGCCATGCAGTCTAACTTCTCATTGTTTGTGCCGGTTGACGAAGGATTGGCCAACACTGGTTATGCTGACCCCGTGAGCTTTGCTGCTGGCAATGTGACGTCGTACAGATATTGGTCGTTGACACCATCTAATGTGACGGCCAAGGGCAAGGTTGTACCTGTCGTAGCAAAGGGTTATCGTTATGAGCGCGATGCGCAGATGAGTGCAAAGACTGACAGACCGCTCGGTACTTCAACTTCAAGTGCTGCAAATGATAATGTAGGCTCTGGCTTTGGTGCTACCAAGGCGCAGATTCTTTGTGACATGGTGGACCAGCACATTGTTGTACATGGTTCGGGCAATGGTGCTGAAAGCATCGAACCTAACCAAAGCTATTACTTGTCACGTAGTGGCGCTCCCGTTGTGGTAGTAACACACTCCAACAAGTCTGATGGCACAGGCATGGTAGTTGAAGGTGGTTTCCAACGTGATGTGAACAACGATAGATACCCCAACAACAACTTCTCATGCAGTGTAATAAAGGGATTTGATCAGTCACGCGCTTCTATTGGTTATGGTAACGGTCACACTTACTTCCTCGACCGTCCTATGCAGCCTACTATCAACAATGTATTCACAGTGTTGAAGGATTTGGCTGAAAAGGACGCTGAGTATAGCAAGTTCTTCGAACTTTGCTCTTCGTTTGAATATGGTATGAACGAAGATGAGTTGAAGGCCGCTTTCTTTGAGAATGCTGGTTTGACTGACAACCAGTGGACTACAGAGAAGCAGAAGTATGCCATCTTTGCCATGAATGGTAGCGGTGTGGGAGCACGTCTGACTGCTGTCAACACCAGTTTGGTACGTTTCTTCAACAACTATCGTTATACTATCTTCGTGCCGACAAACGATGCTATTACTCAAGCTGAAAGTCTTGGCTTGCCTACCCTTGAATCTATCAAGGCGTATGTAAAGGATAACTACACCGATAATAATAAGACTTGGAAGGAAGGCACTCAGGATAAGGCAAAGGCAATGATTACTTGCTTGGTTGACTTCTTGAAGTATCACTTCTGCGACCAATCTTATTTTGTTGATGGTTACAGCGACAATGGTTACAACTTCAGCCAGTCTGCATGTAGCGATAGCAAGACTAATACATTTATTCCTGTTGCAGTACGTCATAAAGTTGGCGGACTCCAAGTATTTGATGCCCGCTCAATGACTAATAATGCTGGCGTGAATACTGGTGCTGTAATTGAAGGCAACGCTCAGGCAATTAATGTATCAACCGAGGAGGGCGCACACAACTTGTTCGCTCGCGACTATGAATTGAATGACGAAGCTACCAAAGCACGTAGCATTAAATCGTCTTCTTATGCTGTTTTGCATGGTTTGAAAGGTCAAGATTTCTTACTTTTTAAGACGCTGACAGGTGGTCGCTTTGACAAGGATTGGGCTACTCCTGCTGCGGCAAGAGCATTTGTTAAGAAGTTCGGACTCAAGAAATAAATACCAATATTATGAATAACATAAAGTTCCTATTAACGCTGGTCTTGTGCTTCTTTTGTGCTTTAGCCGCTAACGCACAGAAGCGCATCTCGGGTCGTGTGTGGAGTAAAGCCGACGGCCCCATTGTAATGGCGTACGTAGTTGAGCAGGACAAAAATAACCGTAACGTTACCGCAGCGCAAACTGATGCCAATGGTAACTTCTCTATGGTTGTAAAGAATCCGGCCAACCGTCTGCGCGTTTCTTACATTGGCTACCAGACGAAGATTCTTCCTATTGGTGCCAATGCGCGATTTAACATCGAACTCATTGATAAGAATACGTTCAAATCTGCCGAGGTTACCACAACGCGTAAAACACGCTCTAATGGTCTCGTCATTCCTGAACGCGAAATTTCTACCGCTCAGCAAACGCTTGATATGGACCAGATGGCTGGCCTCTCGTTCGAGACAGCTGCCGACGCCCTTCAAGGTGAGATTGCCGGTCTTGACATTGTGTCAAACTCTGGTAACCTCGGTTCGGGTTCAAGCATGCGTCTGCGTGGTGTAACTTCTATCAATGGTAACCAAAACCCCTTGATTGTTGTCGATGGCTATATCCTTGAGGATTATGACAACAGTTCTCTCGAACTCGACAATATGGACAACCAAGAGCAGTTTGCCACACTCTTGCAGGTGGCTCCTGAGGATATTGCAAGCATCAAGGTGCTGAAAGATGCCTCGGCTACTGCTATTTGGGGTGCTCGTGGTTCGAATGGTGTAATCGAAATCACCACACGTCGTGGTGCTCGTGGTAAAACCAAAGTAAACTTCAACTATCGTTTCTCTGGTTCATGGCAGCCTTCAGGCATGAAAATGCTCAATGGTGACGGCTATACCATGATGTTGAAGGAGGCTTACCACAACCCCCGTATGCTTACCGAGGAGCAGTCAAGTATTGCCGAAATCATGTACTTGACAAGCCACCCGTCTTATTATGGTAACTATAATAAGAACACCGATTGGGTTAAGGAGGTTACACAGTTTGGTCAGACTCATCAATATGGTGTGTCTGTATCAGGTGGTGGTGAAAAGGCCGTATTCCGTGTGTCTGGTACTTACGACCACGAAACGGGTACCATCATCAAGCAGTCTCTTAACCGTTTGACTACGTTGATGAACTTGGACTACTGGGTTTCTGACCGTATCAAGTTCTCTTCAACTTTCTCTTTGACTTATACAAAGAATAATAAGAACTATGATAGCGGCATCTTGGGACGTGCATATAAGGCCATGCCTAATATGTCTATCAACCGCTACGAATATCGCGAAACTGCTGATGGCGTGGGTGAATACTTCGACACTGGCGAATATTTCATCATGCCGCCGCGTGCCTCTTCTTCTGGCTTGGTAGGTGCTAATAGCGGTCGTACTTCTTATTATCTTAACGACATGATCACCAATGGTAACCCCGTGGCCATTGCCAATTTGGCTTGGCAGCACGAGTCTACCTATACCATCAAACCGCAGTTCAACATCGAGTACAAGTTGTTGGGCAAGAGCGATGATGAAACGGAACTCAACTACCGTGGTGATGTTTACATGAACGCTTACACTTATTCTTCTCAGTCTTACTATCCTGGTTCGCTCACTTCTGATACTTGGAGCGATGGTATTTACAAGACAAGTAATGGTGAGAACAAGAACCTTGAGTTCACAACCCGTCACCAGTTGACTTTCCACCCGCACTTTGCAAATACTGACCACCAGTTGCAGGTTCTCGGCCGTTTCGAAATTACTTCGACTAACAGCACTTCGCAGAGCCACTCAACTACTGGTGTGACTGGTGGTATCACCGACCCGACCGTAAATGGTTACCTCACTGGTTCAAGCTCGGGCACTGGCAAGAGCCACCGTGCAGCCGGTACTGGTTCTATCCACTACGCTTTCGGTTCTAAGTACATCTTCGACTTCACGCTTCGTGCCGATGGTAGCACACGCTTTGGTTCGGGCAACAAGTGGGGCTTCTTCCCTGGTGTGTCTGGTCGTTGGAACATTTCTGACGAAAAGTTCTTCAAGCCTCTGCGCGGTGTCATCAGCATGTTGGCATTCTCTCCAGGTTGGGGTATGACTGGTCTTGCTCCAGGTAGCGAGGGCTTGATGTACAACAAGTACAACCGTAGCGGTGTATCATACAATGGTACGCAGGTAATGTATCCTGAAAACTTGAAGCTTACCGAAATCCGTTGGGAGAAGACTAAGTCGTGGAACATTGGTGTGGACTTGAACCTCTTTGAGGACCTTATCAGGTTCAACTTGAATGTGTACAACAAAAAGACTTCTGACTTGTTGAACTCTAACGTGCGTATCCCTTCTACTACCGGTTTCGCAAGATTGGCTTGGGCCAACGTCGGCGATATGGAGAACAAGGGTTGGGAACTTTATGTTTCAACGCGCGACCTCTTCAAGGTGGGTAAGTTCAGCATGAACTTCCGTGCCAATATCTCTCAGAACTTGAACACTATCACCAATATGGACGCTTCGGTGTTGGCTTCGTACAACACTGATATCCAATACTATAATGGTGAGGTGCTCAGCCGTGTGCAGATTGGTAATGCTTTGGGTGGTATCTATGGTTTCAAGTTCAAGGGCGTTTATGCTTACGACTACGACCACAATGGTTACTTCCAGCCCATCAATGGCCAGGAGAACCCGAAGAACAACTGGACTGACGAATATGGTAACCCGAACACGGCTGCCGGCAACATTCGTCCCGACTTGTGGGTAAGCGACAAGAGCTCTGCACGTCCTGAATTGGCCAAGTCTACACCTATCGTGTTCGACGCCAATGGCAATGTAGTTTACGACAAGAACGGTAACCCGCTCCCCATGTACTTTAACTATGGTGGCAAGAACTACCAGTTTGATGGTGGTGATGCTATCTACGAGGATATCAACCATGATGGTAATATCGACGAACTCGATATTGTATACTTGGGTACTTCTAATCCTAAGCTCAATGGTGGTTTCGGTGTGAACTTTAAGTATGGACGTTGGGAATTGAAGACTTCTTTCAACTTCCGTATGGGTAACAAGATCATCAACCTTGCTCGCTTGAATGCCGAAAGCATGACAAGCAACATGAACCAGTGTGCTTCGGTTAACCACCGCTGGCGCAAGAATGGTCAGTACACCACAATTCCTCACGCCATGAGTGCGAATGTTAAGACCACTTACAACTCATTGGTGAGCGACCGTTATGTAGAACCCGGCGACTTCCTCCGCTTCCAGTACTTCCAGCTTTCTTATAGCGTGGCTCCTGAAAAGTTGAAGAAGATCGGTTTGAACACATTGCGTATCAGTGCTTCAGGTAATAACTTGATTTTCTGGACTAAGTATTCAGGCGTTGACCCTGAACACTCTGCAGGCGGTTATTCTCCTTGTACTGACTCTTCGCAGACTCCGCGTTCTCGTTCATTCACATTTAGTTTGAACTTTGGTTTCTAAAAAGTGTATGGATAGTGAAGGCTTCTTGCCATAATGCCTCAGGCATGGCAGGCAGTGCTTCACTATCCACCACCGAAACAAATTCATTATCATGAATAGTAAGAAAATATATACAAAACTCCTGCTTGCTGGCAGCTTGATCCTCATGGGCGGCGCAATGACTTCGTGCGACGACTATCTGACATTGCTCCCAACTGACCAGTTGCCTGAAGAGAACTTCTGGCAGGATAAGTCTGACCTTGATGGTGTGCGTGCTGGTGCATACAGTCAGTTGGCTAAGGCATCTCAGACTGAGAAAATATTGCAATGGGGTGAGTTGCGTTCAGACAATTTGTCTTTGAACAATGTGTCGAACACAGCTGTCGACAACTTGCAGAATGCTGTGTTGCAGCCGAGTGAGGGCATGTTCGATTGGTCTGGCTTCTACACAGGCATTAACTATTGCAACCTCGTATTGGAAAAGGGTTTGGACATGACCGTTCCTGGCAAGGAGGTTGACCCCAGCTTTACGCGTGCCGACTACCGCTCATACCGTGCTGAAATGTTGGCTTTGCGTTCACTCTATTACTTCTACTTGGTAAGGTCGTTCCGCGATGTGCCTTATGTCACGAAGTCTGTACGTACCGATGCCGAGGCAAGAGCAAGCAAGTCTGCTGCCGTGCCTGGTGTGGCTATCTTGGGTGAGTGCATCGACTCGCTCGAGGCTAACGTTAATTATGCAGCAAAGAACCTCGGTTCGGACGCTGACAACTGTGGCCGCTTTACAAAGAAGGGTATCAAGGCGCTGCTTGCTGATATGTGTCTGTGGCGTGCTTGCATGCTCAAGGATTATGTGAGCAAGGAAAACACAGCACAAATCAATATGGACGACATTGCCGTTAAAGATGAGAATGGCAATGTAACTGGTTATACCACAAAGGATGGCAAGACTATAAATAACGCTTTGTGTAATGACTTGGCCAAGGCTTACTTGGAAAAGGCTAAAAACTATTCACAAGAAGTTATCGACCTCTTGTATGAAAAGTATTGGGAAGAGTTGCAGAAGAATTTGACTTCGGCCACTGCCGAGCAGAAGACGCAACCTTATCCCTTGTACTTGAACGAGCGCAAGATTACCAATGGTATAATAGATAATTCTTACTCGAACAATTTCGGCTCGCAAAATTCGCTCGAAAGTGTTTTCGAACTGCAGTATGATGGTACTACCATGACCAATGGTACTGTCAATAACTATTTGTCTACCTATTCAAACAACACCTTTACCCCGGGTACTATGGTGTTGTCTAACAACTTGCTCTCTTCTGTTACATCGGTTGATCCCGAAATTGGTTTTGGTAAGTCAGACCTCCGTTTGTTGGAGACTTGCTATTATCCTTACACAGGAACAGAAAAGCCTGTTTCAAAGTTCGTAACCCAGAACTTCTCGATAACAAGCACTGAGGATATGTCGCAGCTCAACTCATTCTCGAATATCTCTGGTCGTACAACTTCTTCTAACAATGCACACTGGCCTGTTTATCGCCTTACAGATGTGATGCTGATTAAGGCAGAGGCTATTGCACGTTTGGGCTTGATGTCTGGTTCTATCAGTGAGGCAGACTTGAAGGAGGGTTACAAGTTGATTAATGAGATATTCAAGCGTAACAACCCTGCTTTGGTTACACCTGCTGAAGCGCAGGCTGATGCCAACAAGCTGTCAAACAATTTGTACAGCGATCGTTTGAATGAGAACTACAATGTGACTGGCAAATCTGCTACCACGCTTCTGTCTAATGTATACCGTGAGCGCCAGCGTGAATTCGTTGCTGAAGGCAAGCGTTGGTACGACATCGTGCGTCAGGCTGAATTCTCGTATGTAGCCAACCAAAAGAGCACTTCTTCGGCTCTGGCGTTCGGTAGCTTCAAGCAGCAGGTTACTAACCGTTTGTCAAAACTCTACAGCCTCTACAATCCGATTTACAGTGAGGAACTCAAGGTGAACGGTAAGGGACAGGCTGATGGTGGCAAGCTTGTGCAGAACCCGATTTGGGATCGTTACACTAAAAAATAAGTACTACTATGAATACTTATATGTTTAATAGTCGTCGTTTGGTGGCTTGCATCTCGTTGCTGGCGCTCCTTGTCGCTCCCTTCACTTTTGTAGGGTGTAAGGAGGAGATCAGTGCTGATGCCTATGCCATCAAAACGAAGAAGACACTGGACGATTATTTGTCTGAACGTCCTGACCTGTCGAGCATTCGCGCCATATTTGCTGATGCAAAGTTGGGCGTTTCTGACAATGCGTCTTCTATAGAAAGTGTACTGTCTGCACGTGGTAACTACACCGTGTTTGCGCCCAATAATGATGCCGTAGCAAAGTATGTGTCTTTGCTTACTAATGGTGAGAGCAGCGATTACAATGTGCTGACTCATGAGCAAAAGACAGCTGTCGCTTTGAACTGTATCATCGATAATGGTTCAAACTCGGCATACGAGTTGGCAGACTTTCCAAGCGATGGTATGTTTGCCACGACTAACTTGCGTGAGCGTCGTATCTCTTGCAAGCAGTTGACCTCAGGCGAATATCAGCTTAATGATACCGCAACGGTTATTGAGTCAAACTTGGAGGCTTCAAATGGTATGCTTCACTTGATTAACAATGTGATCGTGCCTTCTGACAAGTCTGTAGTCAATCTGATCTCTGCCGCTCCCAATATGCGTATTATCAGCAAGTTGCTCGAAGTTACTGGCTATGCCGACCAACTCGGACTGCAAACCAAAGAGGAAGAGGCTTATGAAAAGGAGCACCTCTCTCATGCTGGTGAAAAGCGCACACTCGAAAATGCGGGTAGCGACTATACTTACCAAAGCAAGAGATTGATTGGTTATACCGCTTTTGTCGAAACCGACGACGTGTTTGCTTCAGATTGGGGCATAACAAAGCCCGATAACAACAATCCCGAACAGGTTGACGAGAACGGCTGTATTACCGATGCTTTCTGGAACAGCACAATACTTCCGCAGCTCAAGGCTAAGTGTGAGGCCATTTATGGCACGGCTGATGCTGATGATCTCAAGAAGGAGGGCAATGCCTTGAACAAGTTCATGGCTTATCACCTGCTTGATGGTAAAATTGTGCTTGAGGACCGTTCTGCCGTACACCATTGGAACGAGTACGACTACGAGTGTGGTGAGAGCTACACTGTAAAGTCTTCGACAAAATATATGGTTGATGTGTGGGATTACTATACCACAAAATCTGGCGCATTGCTCAAAATTACCCAAACTCCGGGTAAGGGCAAGGGCGACAATATTGGCGAGCCCAAGTATTATATCAACCGTGTGTGCAAGTACAACACGTTGTGGGACGGTTCACCTATCCTTGGCGACTATCAGGAAATCGATGGTAGCGTGCGTACAGGTGAGGGCTTGAACGTGGCACCCAGCAACAAGAACCGTGTCGAAAGCAACGGAAAGGAAACCATTTATGAAAACGATGGTGCCAATGGCTATTATTTCCCCATCGACCACGTGCTTGTAAATGGCAATGCAACGAAGGACGCTCTGAGCTCAGAGCGTATGCGTATCGACTTCACCACATTCTTCCCCGAGATTCTTTCAAATGACATCAGAGGTTCAAAGCCTGCTTTCTTCCCGAGAGGATATTTCTCAGGCATTACAAACGAAAGCGTTGGTACCGAACTCTTCTATTTGCAAGAAGGCTTCTGCGGTAAGGGTATGGACTGGAGAGACTATCAAGGCGATGAGTTCATTGCAACGGGCTTGTACGACTTGACAATTAAGTTGCCCCGTGTGCCTAAAGATGGTATGTACGAATTGCGTTTGGCAAGTTCAAACAACAACCTCCGTGGTATGGTGCAAATCTATTTGGGTGAATCGCCTAACATCATGAATCCTGTTGGCCTTCCAATCGACCAGCGTGAAACGGTTGACATGATTCCCGGTAAACCATGGGTTGATGACAAAGAGTCAGACTACGACGAGCAAACTTGTCGCGAGAATGACCGCAACTTGCGTAACCAAGGTTACATGAAGGCACCGCAGTACTTCCACGCAGGTGGTAAGAGCAAAGCAACGCCGGCACGTAATATCGGTGGTTCGAGCTGCGCTTTGCGCCGTATTTTGACCACGGACTATTTCAAGGCCAACCAAACTTACTATCTGCGTTTCAAGTCAGCCATACCTGACTATTCAAAGTCGCAGTTGTTCCTCGATTACATAGAGTTCGTACCTTCAAGCGTATACAATGGCTCTGAGCCTGAGGACGTTTGGTAACGCATAACACCACAACAATTCCTATCATGAAACTAAATAAAGTAAAAAAGGTCATGGGCGGCACGTTGGGAGCAGCATTGCTCCTGGCTTTCCCCGCATGTTCAGATGACCATTACGATATCTTGACGGGTGCCGAAGGTTCAAACAAAACTATTTGGCAGAACATCGAGAGTCACCCTGAGGAGTTAGACTCACTTGGTATGATCCTTAAGCAGGTCAGAGTCTACACCAAGGAGGAAGACACCAAGCGTACAATGACCTATGCCGAATTGCTCAATCAGGCACAGTCGTTCACGTTCTGGGCTCCCCGCAACGGTACATACAATGCCAAGCAGTATCTTGACCAGATTGAAGAGATCAAAGCATTGCGTGAGGCTGGTCAGACAGAAAAGGCCGACCGTATGGAGTATAACATCGGTTTGCAGTTCGCACAAAACCACATGGCCCGCTTCAACTATGAGGCTGAACAGTCACAGCAGAACGTGCGCCTTTTCAATGGCAAGTTGTGCTCATACAATGCAGGCGAGGGCGTATTCAATGCTGTAAAGCTTGATGCCACTATGCCTACTATCCCGTCGTCAAATGGTATGTTGCATGTACTCGACGGCAAGGCAGCCTTCGCTTACAACATCTATGACTACATGGGTGACAACGAGGACATCTTTCAGAATGTATATGGCACACTGACAGATCCTGAAATCAACAAACGCACATTCAACGAAGGTGCCAGCACTCCTGGTGGCATGGGCGAGGACGGCAAGATGATCTATGTAGACTCGGTGTTCTATTACAACAACGAGTTGCTCAACTCTTGCGGTGCGCAGATCAAGAATGAGGATAGCTTGTATGTAGCGGTTATTCCTACCGATGCAGCTTGGACTGTGGCAGAAGAGAAAACGAAAAAGCTTTTCAACTACAGCACTTACTACAAGTACAACTACAATCCTGTAAACGATGATGTGGACAAGGCATTTACTGCCGAAAAAACATTCTCAAAGGAAGATCGTGACTCATTGGTTGATTATAACACCAAGCGCACGATTATTACGAGCATGTACTTCTCACCCTCAATCTTTGCACAGTCATTTGTAGAACAGTACAAGAAAAAGGACCGCGAAGAGGCCAAGGAAATGATTGCCAATTATGCCATGTACGCCGACTCGTTGATTTCGACAAACAACAGTACGTTCTACAACCCCGTCAAGGGCCAGTTGAACCCGCTCTTCGGCGATGGTCACTATGTTAAGGCATCAAATGGTGTTATATTCCCCATCACTGAGTATAAGGCCGATCCTGCCAACACCATCATGCAGAAAAGCTCTATCGACATGCTTTACGACTCAAATGTCGGTTTCTATTCAGTATCAGGTAGCATGGGTAAGGGCACTTACACCTACTTGGTAGAGGGTGATAACTGGAATAAGGATATTGACATCTCATCACTTGAAACAAAGGGCTATCGCTACTTCTCTGTACCTTCCCGTCAGACAAGTGCAATGAAGGTGTTCATCCCGCTTCAATCGCTCATGAGTGGCAAGTACCGCATTCGCATCTTGCTCCTACCAAACCGCGTGGACCTCAACCACCGTTACTTGGTAGAAGACAAGGAAACTGGTGAGCAAAAGGAAATCATGCAAAATACCAAGTTCTTTGCTGCCGTTTACGATGACGAAGGTAATCAAATCGGTGAGCAAAGCCCTGATATAACTGTCGATGATAATGAGGTTAAGACATACACTTTGTTCGAGTCAATCGAAATACCCAAGTGCTATTACAACTTGCCTTCAGGTGTCAACAAGTGCTACCCGCTGTTGAAGCTCGAAATTCCTGGCAAGTTAAAGCCTTATCGTCCTTATCTTAAAACGCAGCCTTCAGGTTTGAGCGTCGTCAAAATATTTGTTGAACCCGTTGGTGAATAAGCATCAAGTTTTAAGCATTTGTTTCGCCTGCCATTGTGCAGTGCGAACAATGCTTGAGCCTTATTTCAACCTTAATATTGCAAATAATGAACAACAATAAGAAAATACACTTGATGCAGGGTACCCTGAGAGCAGGAGTATGTATGTTCATGCTTTCAGGTGCATGCGTGCTTTCAGCCCAGACCCCTCAAGATGGTGACAACGTTGCAGCCCATTCTGCCCCAACGGCACCGGCTGCAAAGAAAAAGGCACCCAAATATCAGATGAAGGAGGTTACCGGATACGTGTTTGATGGTGCCACCCGCAAGCCTGTTGTAGGTGCAAGTGTTCAGTCGTTGAGCAACAGCTACTACAGCGCCATGACCGATGAGAATGGTAAGTACACCATTCGTGTGCCGGAGTTTGTAGACGTGTTGTATGTCTCTGCCAAGGACACCAACTACAATCCTGCCCAGTTGGCCATCAAGGGTGCCACAGGTCAGGACGTGTTCCTCACCAGCGGCATGAACGCAGACTTCTTTGCCAATGGCACCAAGCTGAACAATAATCAGAAGATGATGGTTGACGAGCCCAACTCACTTACCATCGAGAACGAGATGGAGAAGGGGCTGGCTGGTAGCTTGCGTGTCATCAATCGTGGTGGTATGCCCGCTCAGGGTGCAGCCATGTTTATCAATGGTTTGAACTCACTCAACAGCAATGCACAGCCTCTTGTCATTGTTGATGGTGTAATGCTCGATATGCAGTACGACCGCAGCTCTTTGCACCAGGGCTTTGTCAACAACGTGTTCAACATCATCGACCCCGATGACATTGAAAGCGTAGAAGTTGTCAAGAACGGTACTGCCCGTTATGGTGCAAAAGGCGCCAATGGCGTATTGCTCATCAACACCCGTCGTGGCAAGAGCATGGTAACACGCATCAACTTCCGTGCCTATGCAGGTTTTGAAACTTCGCCTGAGCAGATGAAGGTGATGAATGCCAGCCAGTATCGCAACTACATCAGCGAATTGATTGGTACACAGCCCAACAACGACGTTGTCAGCAGCACCAAGACTACACCGTTCCTCAACGAGGATCCCAACTACTTCTACTACAAGCTCTATCACAACGAGACAGACTGGCAGAAGGACCTCTATCACAACACATTCACGCAGAACTACAAGGTGAGCGTTGATGGTGGTGATGATGTGGCATTGTATCACCTCTCTTTGGGTTATGCCCAGAGCGATGCCACAGCCAAGAAAAACGACTTCAACCGCTTGAGCATTCGTTTCAACACCGACGTAAACATGTTCAAGGACTTTGTTACAGGTTTGGACTTCGCTTATTCGCGTAATGCCTATAACCTTCGCGACAATGGTTGGGCCGAGAGCTATGCCACACGCAACATCACTTCGCCCAATGTGTTGGGCATGATACAGACACCGTTCATCAGTCCGTATGCCTACTATGTACACTCTACGGGCAACAATCTCGAACTGGTACACTCTAACACCGTATATTCAGGCAAGATCTATAGCGACAACAACAACCCCTATATGTTTGGCAGCAGCTACGGCTATACGGGCTTGATCAACCCCTATTGGATTTTGCAGAATGGTGATGGTGACAACAAGAACTTCCAGGAACAGACACAGTTCAATCTCAATGTATCTCCGAGCTACAAGATTAACCGTTTCCTCACCATCAAGGACCGTTTCAGCTATATCCTCAATCGCAGCAACGAAAAGTACTACTTGCCTAAGTATGGTACACCTCCCAAGAACGTTGAAGGACTTGGCGATGTAACAAGTATCGTAAGTACACAGTTTGCCAAGGAAACCACCCTTTACAACGACTTCTGTGTTGATTGGCACCGTGCCTTTGGCGCACACGACGTACAGTTGTATGGCGGTTTCCGCATGAACTCTTACTCATACAATGCGAGCAACATCACTGGTTACAACAACGACCAGGATAAGATGCCTAACATGGCCTACTCATTGCAGTACAAGAGCTATGGTGGTGCAAACGACAAGTGGACCAACTTGGCATATTACCTCAACGTAGGCTACAACTACAAGAACAAGTACTTCCTTACAGGTACCATGTCAATGGAAGCCTCTTCGCGTTTTGGTAAGAAGGCCGAACAAGGCATCAAGCTCTGTGGTGTTACTTGGGGTCTCTTCCCCTCATTGCAGGCTGCATGGGTTATGTCGTCTGAAAAGTGGTTCAATGTCAAGGGCATCGATTATTTGAAGCTCACCGGTGGTTATGAAATCAGCGGTAATGACAACATCGACTACTATGCCACACGTACATACTTTGCCAACACCCAGTTCCTTGACAAAGCAACGGCACTTGTACTCGAAAACATTCAGAACCCCAAGTTGCAGTGGGAAACAACCAAGCGTTATAACATCGGTTTGCAGGCAAGTGCCCTCAACAACCGCTTGAACTTCGCCATCGAATACTTCCACAGCAACACCGACCACTTGCTCACCCGCAAGGCAGTGAGCGACATCACAGGCTTGGCCACCATGTGGTCTAACGACGGTTCATTGCGCAACAGTGGTGTCGACTTCAACGTCAATGCCATGCTCGTGCAGCGCAAGGATTGGCGTTGGCAGGCAGGCTTCTCAATCGGCCATTACAAGAATGAGATCACGGCTCTGCCTTCAACCTCGCTCAACACCATTCGCACATACGCCCTTGACGATAACGGCAACCGTATAGCTGATACTGAAAAGCAGATACATGGTTACACCTCGTCAGTGTATGGCACCAACAACATACTTACCGCTGTAGGTCATGCTGCAGGTGTATTCTATGGTTACAAAACAGCAGGTGTGTTCTCATCAGACGCCGAGGCACGTGCAGCTGGCAAGGACGGCAATTACCTCCGCTATCCGACAGGTTTGGCCGAACAGCCCTCGCGCGACTTCAAGGCAGGTGATGTACACTTTGTAGACCAAAACGGTGATGGTTGGATCAACGAAGCTGATATGGTAGTCATCGGCGACCCCAATCCCGATATCTATGGTAACATCTACACCTCGCTCAGCTGGAAGGGCCTGAAACTCGACGTCAACTTCAAGTATTCTTTGGGCAACGACGTGTTCAACTACCAGCGTTCGCAGTTGGAGGCACTCAACAACAACTGGAATCAAACAACTGCTGCTGTCAACCGTTGGCGCTACGAGGGACAAAAGACCGACATACCCCGTGCAATGGATCCTACCAGCACACAGTGGGTAAACAACGAGCGTTTCTCAGACCGTTGGATTGAAGATGGTTCATACCTCAAGCTTAAGAATATCCGCCTTACTTACAATGTGCCTGTAAACCTCAGTTGGCTGCTTGGCCTCTCAGTATGGGGCGAGTGCAACAATGTGTTTACCATTTCCAAGTACACAGGCAACGACCCCGAGTTCTCGGCAGGCAACGGCGTGCTCTATCAGGGCATCGATGCAGGCTACCTCACCCAGGGCCGCAACTTCAATCTTGGTGTAACCATCAACCTCTAACAGAAAAGGGTAGGGAGTGGGGAGTTCAGAAGTTGGTTTCTGACTTCTCAACTCTCACCTCTCAACTCTCAATACAATACAGCAATGAAACACAAATCGATTTTAAGTCTTCTCATCTTCCTCATGGGATTTGGTGCTGTCACCACATCTTGCGAAGATATGTTGACCCCCGATATGAATCGTTACGCTGAAAACTTTAGTGGAAAGGATACCATCTACTTCTACACAGGTATTTTGCGTAACGTTCAGGACATGGTTGAGCAGAACCAACTCTTGGGTGACCTGCGCAGTGATTTGGTAGCCCCAACAGCTTATGTGAGCGACTCCGTTTCGGGCATAATCAATTACGACCGCACCAATGCCAATGCCAATCGTGACGGCGACAATGGCTTGCTCAATCGTTCTGCCTACTACAAGGTAATCAACCAGTGCAACTTCTACCTTGCCAAGGTTGACACCAGTGCAGTAAAGAACAACATTTACTACATGAAGCGTGAGTATGCACAGGTTGTTGACATTCGTGCTTGGGCTTACATTCAGTTAGTACAGACTTACGGCCGTGTACCTTTCATCACCAAGCCTGTTGACAATGCCGACACCGGTTGGGAAACCAAGCCCGAGGGCGACATCTGGGCAACAGCCGACAACTTGGTCGACCTGTTGAAGGGCGACCTCGAGCGTGCCAATGCCATAGAGCACACTTTAGGCTATCCGCAGTATGGTGAGTTTGCCACAGGTAATGACAACTTCAAGGTAAACAGTTCATATTTGCGCTTCTATTCCGACATACTCCTTGGCGACCTCTACCTTTACCGTGGTGCCTCAAAGCAAGATTATGTTGAAGCAGCTAAGAATTACTACTACTTCCTGAAGGAGCAGTCACGCAAGGGCGTAGGTGTATCAGGCTCTTATGCCACATTCGGCAAGAACATCAACACCAATGGCTCATATAGTTATTCGCCCAACATCAACTCATGGGTGTCACGCGGCCTTGCAGCCACATCGCTCAATGCCGAGAATGTCACTTTGTTGCCTTCAGCTGCCAACAGCACCTTTGGTCGCGTTTTGACCAAGGTGGCACAAATCTATGGCTTCGATTCTAACTCAACCAACAGCACCTCGTCAAGTGGTTCTACATCAGGTAGTGTTTCACTCAGCGTAAACTATAAGTCACGTCAGGTAGAGCCCTCAAATGCGTATCTCAATCTCTGTAAGGCTCAGAACTACTCTGTTACAACTTCAGATAACACCACAGGTGCTCCTACCAGCGTAGAGTATTACACTGGCGCAGGTGATGCACGTTTGGCTGCTACAGCTCCTATCTTCGAAACCAAGGAGGGAGGCCGCAACCGTTACATTGTAAAGGAGGCTCCTGTAACCTATGTCAATGCCAGCAGCACAGCAGGTGGTTACGACTTCAGACACTACAAGTCAATCTATCGTCTGAAGCAAATTTACTTGCGTTACGCCGAGGCAATCAACCGTGCCGGCTACCCGCGTTTGGCTTACGCCGTGCTCAACACAGGTTTGACTAAAAACACCGTTCCCGAATTGGGCGACTCTATCGCTTACGACGACGCTGCACATACAAAGCAACTCGTTTATTACTTGGATAGTACCAAGACCACGACTCCCTATCATGCCGCATTCTTCGTCGGTGTTGATGAGTTGCGCCGTGCACAGGCTGAGCCCGAGTACGCCAAGTTCCTCGACTTCACCTCAAACAACTGGTCAAACGTAGGTATTCATGAGATGGGTACAGGCGTAACCTCGTCAATGGACAGCCTCAATAGCTTTGCATTGGCTGTACATGGCAATATTGCCAAAGGCGGAAAGATCAAGGGTCGTATATTGCAGGAAAAAGAGCGTTGTGCAGCACTTGCCGAGACCAATGTGCAGAGCATCAAGCGCCGTGTACGTTTGCCTTGGAACGATGTTGTAACACCTGAAGAAGGTGGTACTACCACACCAAGCCTCGAGGAGCAGCGCAAGGACTATGAAACGCTTGATCCGGTTGAGCCGCTTGCCGCAGATCCTGCCGAAATCAATGCTGTTGAAACGTTGATTGCTGACGAATATGCACTCGAAACGGCTTATGAGGGTACACGTATGTTTGACCTCATTCGTATTGCCCGTCACATGAACCTTGACAGCAACACTGCTGCCGATTATGGTACAAAGTGGTTGGCATGGAAGATTGCCCGTCGTAACTTTGATGGTGCACCTTACGAGACACCTGCCACTTACGATGGCTTACTCTTCGGCAAATTGCTCGTTGAGGATAACTGGTATATCATCAGTCCTGTTTATAACAAGTAATTACGTGGGCGTGGCAGATAATCCCGCCCATACGGAATACATCTAATTAAGGATTCGAAGTTTAGTCAAACAAACTTCGAATCCTTTTTGTGTAATACGTATAACCCTCCAATGCTTCTCAGTATAGTATATTATTGCTGTCCAGTGAAACCATTCTGATATTAAAGCTCACGGATCGCACCGATAGCACGGATTTTTTTGCTTATGCAATGTGCTTTAGCACCACGGAGATGACGGATTTTACGGATGTTGTGAGCATTGCATGCTCACTTCGCTATTAGCTCGTTGCTGCGACCAGGTCCCTTACTACATAATCTGTGCTAACGTATTTCGTCACAGGTACGTTACGGGCCAATAGCGAAGTGAGCATGCAATGCTCACAAAATCCGTCAAATCCGTCATCTCCGTGGTGCTAAAGCACGTTGCACAAGCAAAAAAATCCGTGCAATCGGTGCGATCCGTGAGCTTTAATATCAGAATGCTTTTACTGGACAGCAATAATTTAGTGTATGAAAATTGCACTTTCCCGCGAGACGCGTCGCCCCCATTAGAGGTAGCGTTTGGAGCTTGAGTCTGTTTGCGAGCTTTCGTTTTACCGAACAGTTCCCTTTGCCAGAATGGCAAACAAGTTGAGATAATAACAAAGATGATATTTGAACTTTGTTATATAGAAGTAATAATAGTTGCAAATAGTAACCCGGTTGCCACGCTACGGCGTCAGCCCTTATGTCTCTTGAGGCCACCCGGACGATAGTCCGTGGCCGTCCGCCGCGCAGCGGCCTTTTGTGTTTCTTATGTAGCTTATGTTCTTATGTTCCCGCGGTAAGCGGCTAACACAAACGTATATCTTCTGTCCTTCTGTTCTTATGTCCTTATGTTTACCGCGTTAGCGGCTGCCAAGCCACACTACGGCGTCAGTCCATTAGCACATTAACTTTCTCGTGCTTTCACCCAATACATCACCCCGCGGTTGCACCTCTTGCGCGGCACGTCGAGCTGCATCAGTTCACGTCCCAAAGTGTTAGGCGTGGCATTGCGCACCATGCCACGCAAGTCACGCTTGAGCGTGCGGAATATGGCCGTGGCCGTCTGCCACTTGCCACCATCAACCAGCTTGCCCTCATCAGCCACCTCGAAACGGCGCACAAAACACTCGCGCAGGGGCGACGACTGGTAAAACAATCGGTTGTGATGCTGAATGGCAGCCTCCTCGGTGTGCGTGAAATAAGTCAGTTCACCCGACAACACCTCGTGCAACAGTTGCGCATAAAGCTGCGCATAGTCAAGCGGCGTGTCACAGTCTATCACCCCGTGCACCTCCTGACAAAAGAAACGGCGGCTGCCCGTGGGGTCGTTCAACAAATCGTAGCGGTTGCTCGTACCAATAAACGAGGCCACGCGCGGCATCTCGGAAAAACCGCTCGCATACGGACGACGCGACTGCATGGTGCCGAGCTGCACCAAATTCTTGAGTTTGGCCGCATGGTGCTGGCTGTAACGGTCAAACTCATCAAGGTTGACAAGTGCAAAGCGCGACAACGCCAATTCGAGCCGCTCCGTGCCCGAGAGTTCAAACTTTTCGGAGTAGTAGTTGCGCAGTTCGGGCGGCAGCAACATGCGGCAGAAGGTGCTCTTGCGCAGACCCTGCTCCTCGCTCACCAACAAGGGTATCATGGCATTGCCACCCGTCTGCGAGGCGGCACCACCCTCAGCACCATGCCACCCGGCCACCATGGCGCGCAGCCAGCGGTGGAACACGGTGGTCCACAGCGGATCGCGGCTCACACGGGCGGCGAGGGGTGTCACGCGGTCGGTACCGTCCCATGCGGGCAACGATTTCAAATAACTTGTAAAGGGGTGGTATTGCGGCATATAGTCCGACTCCAAAATGCGGTCCACATCGTTGTTCCACACCATGCACCCGCGTTTGTGCAAGTCGATAACAATGGTGTTGCGCACCAGTTTGTTCACCGGCACAAACTGGGCAGAGACCTCATTGTGTCGGCGTATTTCGGCCACGCGGTCAAGCACGTTATAGCGCGTGTCGTACATCTCGTCAACCATTTGCATGGCTTGTTCCGTAAGGGAGGGCGTGTCGGGTTGCTCATGGTATGCTTTTACTGGTTGCGGCTCGGTAACATTATTCGGTTGTGGCTTGACAAATTCTTTCGGCTGTGGTAGTTCGTCGTCATACTCCGCCGCCGTTTGTGGCATGGACATTCGGGCTTCGTCAAGTTTTTCAATCACGCGGTTGGCGATACGGTCAATCAGTGCATCGATGCCCTCGTGCATAATTTGCTGCACAAATTGCAGCAAGGCTTGTTTGGTATTCATGATAATATACAATTTAGTTAGTAGTGGGTGCAAAGATAGGGTGCATTATGGCTTGCAAACAAAAAAAGTGTACAAGTTGTACACAAATAATGTTTCCCGTGCTAAGCAACCAACAAGCAACACTACGGCGTAGCCCTTATGTTCTTGAGGCCACGGACTAACGTCTGCGTGACCTCAAGAACATAAGGGCTGACGCCTTAGTGCTTTGGCCGCTAACGCGGTAACCATAAGAACAAAAGAACATAAGTACATAAGGCCGCTGCGCGGCTTTAGGCCACGGACTAACGTCCGCGTGGCCTAAAGAACATAAGGGCTGACGCCTTAGTGTTACAAGTGGTAATGCTACGGCGTCAGTTCATTAGCATATTACCACATTAACATATTAGCATATTCCCGCATTAGCATATTAGTCCGCGCACACAAACTCGCTACACTCTACACTTTTACAATGTAAGCAGTTGATAATCAGTAAATAAAAGCGTGTAGACACCATCATTATTTGTCTGCACTGCCGTCTGCACGCATCAGATTTGCCACAGCGTAAAAACAGTTATGGGGGCAAGACTTTTCTGTCGGAGCAACAGAAAAGTCTTGCCCCCATAACAAAACCCTCAGAGTGCGATGTCTGATACAGCAGCCTGTGCAGACAAATTAAGCGGTGTGTATACAAATTTTGGCGTTATCTACACGCTGTAAAGTGTTCTGTATCAATGCTATTATAAGGAAAAGTGCAGAGTGCAGACAGTTTTACAAGATATTGTATGTAAGGGTAGGTGAGTGTTCTGCTTATTGCCATGTAAATCTGTCATTGAGATAGCGTCATCCTCAAGCAGACAGCCCTGATAGGCTATAGTTTAGGAATGGGAAATAGTACAAACCCCTACAAACCTGTACAAAACTGCGCATTCGTGTAAAAAACCATAGGTGTAGGGGCTTATATCGAATATTTTTGCGATATTTGCATAAACCTATGTCTTTGATAATACGGGTAAATATAGTCTATAAGTCGTATGTTTGAAGTAAATGTGCTGAAAACCAACGTATTACGATTTGTAAACTGTTGCAAACGATGTTGTTGTCAAATAATTGACGCACAAAGACATACCAAGGCCAAAGCCTTTAGACAACGAAAATAAAAAGATATTGCGCGTCGTCCACCTGCTAATGAGGTGGGTGGAGACCACTCTTTACAAACAAGAAAAGCAATCACTATACATGGAATTTTCTGCAAAGCAAATAGCCGAGTATCTTGGCGGTACAGTTGAAGGTGATGAAAATGCCTCTGTAAAAACCTTTGCCAAAATAGAGGAAGGCGTGAAAGGTGCCATATCTTTCCTTGCTAACCCGCATTATGCACACTACCTTTACGACACCCAGTCGAGTATTGTGCTCGTAAATAAGGATTTTAAGCCAGAACACGAGGTGCACACCACACTGATACGTGTGGAGAATGCCTATGAGGCCATAGCCCGTTTGCTTACGCTCTATCAGTCGACCATGCAGAAGCGCACAGGCATTCACCCCTTGGCCTGTGTGGCTGAAACGGCTACGGTGGGCGAGGGCAGCTATGTGGGCCCGTTTGCTTATGTAGGTGAACACGCCGTTGTGGGCAAGGGCTGTCAAATATATGCCGGCGTGGTGATAGAGGAACGTGCCACCGTGGGCGACGATTGCTTGTTCTATCCCAACGTGTCGGTATATCACGATTGTAAAATTGGCAACCGTGTGACGCTGCATTCAGGTTGTGTGATAGGTGCCGATGGTTTTGGTTTTGCTCCTGCTGCCGATGGCTATGAAAAAATTCCTCAAATAGGTATTGTTACCATTGAGGACGATGTAGAAATAGGTGCCAACACTTGTGTTGACCGTTCAACCATGGGCTCGACCATTGTGCGCAAGGGCGTTAAGCTTGACAACCTCGTGCAGGTGGCACACAACTGCGAGGTAGGCGCCAATACAGTGATGTCGGCCCAGGTGGGTGTGGCAGGTTCTACCAAGATTGGTGAATGGTGTATGTTTGGCGGACAGGTAGGCATAGCGGGCCACGCTGTGATAGGCGACCGTGTGCTTTGTGGCGCCCAGGCAGGCATAGCAGGCAGCATACGCAAGGGCCATGTGACAATACAGGGCAGTCCGGCAATCGATGCCAAGAACTTTATGCGCTCGAGCGTGGTGTTCAAGTATCTGCCCGAAATGCGTCAGGAAATAGAGGCGCTCAAAAAGGAAATACAGGCGCTGAAGGCAAAATAGCGTGCGTAAAACGCACTTGGCGGTGCAGAGGCAAAGTAAGTTGAATCTCGGCCCTGGGGCGCTTTGGCATTTGCACGGTATGTGCTGCTCAATTTCGAAAATCAAATCATATTATCCATACAAAACAGAGGACAGTTGCTTGTAATTGTCCACATCATATAACATTATGTTAAAACAGCAAACATTGGCCGGCAGTTTCTCGCTCTATGGCAAGGGGCTGCACACCGGACTCAGTTTGACGGTGACATTTAATCCCGCCCCTGAGAATCATGGCTATAAAATACAACGCATAGACCTTGAGGGCGAACCCATAATTGAAGCTATAGCCGAGAATGTGGTAGACACCTCGCGCGGCACAGTGGTGGCAAAGGGTGAAGCCCGATGCAGCACCATTGAGCATGCCATGGCTGCACTTTATGCCATGGGTATTGACAACTGCTTGATACAGGTGAATGGTCCGGAGTTCCCTATCCTTGATGGTAGTTCTATACTTTACGTTGAAAACATCAAGCGCGTGGGCGTGGTGGAGCAGAATGCCCCCAAAGACTTTTATGTGATAAAGAAGAAGATCGAGTTCCGCGATGAGGAGACCGGTTCGTCTATTATCATACTGCCCGACGACCAGTTCTCGATCACTACCATGATATCGTTCGAGTCGCAGTTTATCAACAGTCAGTTTGCGACCCTTGACGACATGGCCAATTTTGAAACAGAAATAGCCTCGGCACGTACATTCGTGTTTGTACGCGAAATTGAACCTCTGCTCAAGGCCGGTCTTATCAAGGGCGGCGACTTGGACAATGCCATCGTTATATACGAGAAGCAAATATCGCAAGAGGCGCTCGACCGCTTGGCCGACCACCTGCACGTGGAGCATCGCGACGCTACAAAGCTTGGCTATGTGCAGGATCGTGCCTTGGTATGGCAGAACGAACCGGCACGCCACAAGTTGCTCGACATCATAGGCGACATGGCCCTTATAGGCCGTCCGATAAAGGGTAGAATTATTGCCACACGTCCGGGACACACTATCAACAATAAATTTGCGCGCCAAATGCGTCGCGAAATCCGTCAGCACGAAATACAGGCGCCAAACTACGACCCCAATGAAGAGCCGCTGATGGACGTTAACCGTATACGCGAGTTGTTGCCGCACCGCTACCCCATGCAGTTGGTGGACAAGGTGGTAGAGACTGGCTCAAACTTTATTGTGGCTGTAAAGAATGTGACGTCGAACGAAGCCTTCTTCCAAGGTCACTTCCCGCAGGAGCCTGTCATGCCCGGCGTGTTGCAAATTGAGGCCATGGCCCAGGCAGGTGGTTTGCTCGTGCTCAACTCTATTGAGGAACCCGAGCGATGGAGCACTTACTTCCTGCGCATAGACGATGTAAAATTCCGCAAGAAGGTGGTGCCGGGCGATACGCTCCTGTTCAGGGTTGAGCTGATGGCGCCAATACGCCACGGCATTTCTACAATGCATGGTTTTGCCTTTGTGGGCGAAACAGTGGTGATGGAGGCCACCTTTACGGCTCAGATAGTTAAGAATAAGTAAGAGCTTGTAAGGCTCTCATGCATATAAAGATTAAATATGATAAGTCCGTTAGCATACATACACCCCGAAGCTGTGATAGGCGAGGGTTGTGAGATTGGTCCGTTTTGTTACATCGACAAAAATGTGGTAATAGGCAAAAATAACCATCTGATGAACAGTGTTACGCTGCTGTCGGGTGCGCGCATTGGCGATGGTAACCGCATTTTTCCGGGTGCTGTGATAGGTGCCATTCCACAAGACCTCAAGTTTAAGGGTGAGGAAACTACCGCCGAGGTGGGCGACAACAACACCATTCGCGAGAATGTGACTATTAACCGTGGTACTGCCGCAAAAGGCAAGACTGTGGTAGGCTCCAACAACTTGCTGATGGAGGGTATGCATGTGGCACACGATGCTGTGGTGGGTAATGGTTGCATCATTGGCAATACTACCAAAATAGCCGGTGAGGTGGTGATAGACGACTTTGCCATCATTTCGGCCTGTGTGCTGATACACCAGTTCTGCCATGTGGGCAGTTATGTGATGGTGGGTGGTGGTACACGCACCAGCCAGGACATACCGCCTTACTGCATGGCAGCCCGTGAGCCGGTGGCTTACTGTGGCTTGAACTTGGTGGGCTTGCGCCGTCGTGGTTTCAGCCGTGAGCTGATTGAAAACATACACAACACTTACCGCTTGCTTTATCAGCGCGGCAAACTGCGTGAAGAGTGCTTGCAGGAAATACGCGAAACGGTGCCAATGAGTCCGGAAATTGAGTATATCCTCGACTTTATAACGTCGTCAAAGCGTGGTATTATCAAATAAGGGTGGTTCTAAAAATTCTGTTTTTAGAGTTCTGCTATTCTGAAATGTGATTTGCACGCTCTCGAAAGTGTCTTTTTGAAGTTTTGTTCGGTCACATAGCCTGCTATGCTCCCTCACAAACTTTCAAAAATACACTTCCGATAACGTACAAATCCCTATTTCAGAATTATTAGAACCACCCAGCCTAACTTACAAACACCGACTTAATAATATGGTATACAGAATAAAATTTATATGCGAGGAGGTGGACGGCTTTGTTCGCGAGGTGAAAATCGACAGCGAGGCAAGCTTCCTTGACTTGAATAAAATAATACTCGAATCGTGTGGCTACCCCGATGACCAAATGACTTCGTTCTATTTGTGCAACGACGAATGGGAACGCGGCGAGCAGGTAACACGTGAGGATATGGGCCTTGGCGACTCAGATGAGGATATCTATGTGATGGACAGCACACGTCTGTCGGAGTTGATAGAGGACGAGGAACAACGCCTGGAGTTTGTGTTCGACCCATTCAACAACCGCAGTTTCTACCTCGATGTGAAGGAGCTCATACCTGGTGAACATCTTGACAAGGCTGAGATTGTACGCTCGAAGGGCGATGCCCCCCAGCAGATTGAGGGTATGGACGATGACCCCGTGACGGCTATAACTGCCAAAAAGAATAAAGGGGGGTCGGCCGCTGACGATGATTATGCAGATGATGCCATATTTGGTGGCGCTTCGTTCAATGATGATGAAATAGATTTGGACGGCTTCGAAATATCTGAAGGCGCCCCGTACGCGTAATTGCTGGCTAAGTTGTTGAATTTTTGAATTCAGCAAGAGTGGGCTGAAAGCTCGGGCGTTCAAAATCGGCTTCAAAAGCGACGCCGAATTTGGGCATTTTGAGTTGCCAGAAACGCGCTGCAAAAAAACGTGAGCACCAAACGCTACCTCTAATGGGGGCGACGCGTCCCGCGTCGGGATAATGAAAAGGAAAGATACAAACTCTACTAAATAATAGCTGCATTTTTTTCCGACGCGAGACGCGTCGCCCCCATTAGAGGTAGCGTTTTGAGCACCCAGGTTTTCAGCCCGCCTTCCTAAATCCGAAACTTCAATTAAGTTATAAAGGAATACGATAGAACTGATGTCCGTCAAAGGGGAATGACCAGATGCGTCATGCCGGTGAAGGACATCAGTTGTTTGTTATTCGGTAACGACATTTAATAACGTGCTATTTTGAACAAGACACTAAAGGTAATAATCGGTCCGACGGGGGTGGGCAAGACGGCTTATGCCCTGCAACTGGCAGAGCAGTATGGCTGCCCCATACTCAATGCTGACTCGCGGCAGATATATCGCGACATACCCATAGGCACTGCTGCACCCACAGTTGAGGAACAATCCCGTGTTAAGCATTACTTTGTGGGCACACTCGGGCTTGAGGACTATTATAGTGCAGCGCAGTATGAGCAAGATGCCATGGCGTTGCTCACCAAATTGTTTGCAGAGCATGACACGTTGGTGATGGCCGGAGGGTCGATGATGTACATCGATGCGGTGTGTAATGGCATAGACGACATACCCACGGTGGACGATGAGACACGCGCCTTGCTCAAGACACGCTATGAGCAGGAGGGGCTTGAGCCTTTGGTGGCCGAACTGCGCTTGCTCGACCCCGAATATTATGACATTTGTGACAAGCGCAACCCCAAACGCGTGGTGCATGCGCTCGAAATATGCTATATGACGGGACGCACTTTCACCTCGTTCCGGGTGCGCAAACAGGTGCAGCGCCCATTTAATATAGAGAAAATAGCTTTGAACAGGCCGCGCCCCGAATTGTTTGACCGTATCAACCGACGTGTGGACTTGATGATGGAGGAGGGGCTGCTTGACGAGGTGCGCCGCGTGTTGCCCTACCGGCAGTGTAACTCGCTCAACACGGTGGGCTATAAGGAGTTGTTCAAATATCTTGATGGCGAATGGACACTCGACTTTGCACTCGACAAAATTCGTCGCAACTCGCGTGTCTATGCCAAAAAGCAACTTACTTGGTTTAAGAAGGACGCCGGTGTGAGGTGGCTCGAGTTGTAAATGCGCGATGGTTAGCAGGAGGCTGGCAGGCGTGGGGGGTGGCAGGTAGATGGTCGTTATCGTACGCTGCCGGTGTTGTGCTTAATATTTTTTTATCGCATAATTTTTGCCTTCCGTTAGCATTACATTAACTTTGCAGCATATTAGGCATTGCCGTGATTAGGACTGAAACAAAATGTAGCCTTGTCAATACAGTGGCAATGTAAAACAAATACACACAAATTTACTACAATGAGTAGCAATATTATCAGTAAAGTGGCACAGTCCTTGTGCAAGTTGGGACGAGGTGTGCGCAACGGTTGGAACTGGTATAAAGGACAATATAAAGGTCGCCCCTGGTGGTATAAGACTATTACAGCCATTTGGTCGTTCTTTGCTTTTGTCATTTTTTATTGTTTCGCCGTATACTTCAATTTGTTCTGGCTGTTTGGCAAGTCGCCTTCGATTGAAGATATTATAAACCCTAAAACGGCAGCAGCCTCTGAAATATATAGTGCTGATGGCAAGTTGCTCGGCAAATATTTCAATGAAAACCGCTCGCCAGTGCCTTACGACTCAATCAGTCCGGCTTTCTTCGAAGCTTTGGTGTCGACTGAGGACGAACGATTCTTTCAACATCATGGCATAGACTATCGTGGTATGTTTGCTGCGGCAAAAGATGCTACTCATGGCCATGCACGTGGTGCCTCTACCATCACGCAGCAGTTGGTGAAGAATATGTTTCGCGTGCGCACGCAATATTCAACGGGCTTGCTCGGCAAGGTGCCCGGACTGCGCATCGTGATAATGAAGAGCAAGGAAATTATCATTGCGCGCTTGATAGAAATGTTCTGCGATAAGAAGCAGATACTCGAGATGTATGCCAATACGGTTGATTTTGGCTCAAATGCTTTCGGTATCAAAACCGCTGCCAAAACTTACTTCAGTACAACACCGCTCGATTTGAAACCCGAGGAGGCTGCTGTGCTTGTTGGTCTGCTCAAGGCTACATCGGCATACAATCCGAAAATAAATCCTGAAAACTCAAAGAAGCGTCGTAACACGGTGCTCAGCAACATGTATTCGCATCGTGCCATGCTGTCGGAACGCTTTGGTGATGTGTATATTGCTGATAAGCAGACGCTCGAAAAATTGCAGAATAAGCCTATCGACTTGAAGTTTAGCGTAGAGAATGCTTACGATGGACAGGCTCTCTATTTCCGCGAAGCATTGAAGGATTATATGGAGAAGAATTTTCCCGACCTCGATGTGTACTCTGATGGCTTGAAGATATACACAACGCTCGACTCGCGTATGCAACAGTATGCTGAGAAGGCTGTGCACGACCAAATGAAGGTGGTGCAACGCAATTTTGATGCACACTGGCGTGGTGTGGGCGACCCTTGGTGTGACGAAAAGGGACAAGTGATACCCGGATTTATTGAGGACAAGGTGCGCAAGACTGATACCTATAAAATGTTGCAGGCAAGGTTCCCCAACAACCCCGACTCGGTAGATTATTACCTGAACAAGCCCCACGATGTGACTTTGTACAGCTATGACGGACCGGTGCACAAGAACATGTCAACCGTCGACTCGCTGAAGTATATGGTGAAATTCATGCACACGGGTTTCGTGGCAATGGAACCTGAAACGGGTTATGTGAGAGCTTATGTGGGCGACATCGATTTTAAGACGTGGAAATACGACAAGGTGCGCTCTATGCGACAGCCTGGTTCAACGTTCAAACTCTTTGTGTATGCTACCGCAATGAAACAGGGCTTGACACCGGCCGATACGCGCAAGGACGAATACATACGTATGCGTGTGTATGACAAGTTTAAGCACGATAGCGTTTATTGGCAACCGCATAATGCCAATGGCCGTTTTTCAAACGCTGAAATGCCCCTGCGCTCGGCTTTTGCGCGCAGTGTTAACACCATAGCAGTAAAACTTGGTCAGGAGGTTGGCATATCTAATGTGATTCAAACAGCACAGGATATGGGCATCAAGTCACCGCTTGATGACAATCCGTCGTTGGCTTTGGGCTCTAATGACGTGAACCTTTTCGAATTGGTTAATGCTTATGGCACCGTAGCGGACGATGGTATTCATCAGGAACCGGTGATGGTGACAAAGATTGTTGATGCTGACGGAAACACCATATTCGAGGCTAAGCAAGAGGAGGGCACCCGCGCCCTGCCGCAAACTGCCGCTTTCTATATGCAGAAACTGTTGGAGGCTGGTGTGCGCGACGCTGGCGGTACATCGCAGACTCTGGGTGCAGGTATGTATCTCGGCCCATTCTCAAACCAACTGGATATGGGTGGCAAAACCGGTACGTCAAACAATCACTCTGATGCCTGGTTTGTGGGCGTGACACCGAGTCTTGTGGCTGGCGCTTGGGTTGGTGGCGAATATCGCAGCATACACTTCCGCACGGGCGCTTTGGGACAGGGCAGCCGTACAGCACTGCCTATTGTGGCCCAATTCTTCCGCAGTGTGATGGACGATGCCTCGCTTCGCGGCAAATATCAGCGTAAGTATGGCATGCCCCCTTCTGATGTGGCACCTTCAACTTATGAGGCTGTTTATAACGCTCCGGCTGCAAAGAACGACTCGCTGTCGAACGACTCGCTTTCGGTAAACGAAGAATATGATGATGAAAACTTGTTGGGCGGCGAAGGTCATAGCGAAGGTCATGAGGCTGGTGCCGATGCAGCAGAGTCGCATAACGAGAATGCAGCAACCCATAAAGAAGGCAATGCGCATAACAACAATGCGCATAACAACAGTGCAGCATCATCGGTATCTTCCTCACAAAGCAGTGCACAATCTGCTACAAAGAAGGAGAAGAAGGAGAGAAAATCAAAGAAGAACAATAATAACCCTGAAGCTTTCTTTGATTAGTGAGTATTGCTTCAAAGTAGAATAATAAAAGGAGGTTGGAACGCAAGTGTGTTCCAACCTCCTTTATCTAAATATCGGGGAACTTAAACATTATCATTAACTGTTGTATTAAAGCTTCAGACCTGCGTTTAATATCCTCGATTGTCCATGTATCTAACTCGGCTATTTCTTTGTTGATATCGAGTCCATTTCGGTAACCGATAAAGCGTTTGCCATCTTTACTCTGTCGATCGCGTTTCTCAAGGAATGATTTGTTGCTCAATGTGCTATTATAGCCAGTGATTGTCAGATTGCCTATTTTATGCGTGTATTCGTTAAGGTATTTTTTTGCACGTTCTGTATCGCCTCCAGCAATCATGTCAACCCAACTTTGTGGTATATTTTCTCCTTCGGGAAATATATGCTCAATAGTCCAGATATACACATTCTTTGGAGTACGAGCCCAAAGGTCAGTCCATGTTTCTTGTGTCATGGCAGATTCTGCAAGTTTGCAAAGCATATATCGCGCAGCACCCACGTTTTCCTTGTAGATATCTCCTTGCAGACTTCTCTCGAACATTTCGTCTGTCGCGCAGTTATTGGCTGTATTCAATAACTTTACAATAACCTTAATAACCTCTTTACCCTTAGGCATTTCATTCTCTATGTGAGCAATGATGTCCATAAAAATGCGTGTAAGATCACGCGTGCTTGGGTAGTCCGTAACATTACGTCTGACAAAATACTTGTTTAGCAATTCTATCAAAGTGTTTATGTCAGTATCTGCCAATTCAAGCTCCGTTTTATACTTTAATACATACATTAGAAGAAGATAAGAAGGAGCACCTTGTATGTGTTCAAGGTCTTCAAGATGTTTCTTGTATGGGTTGTCTTCTTGTTCTTGTAGTATTAGCCACGAGTAGTATTTTCCGCACTCGATAACGTCTGTAAGAAACAGGTTGAGATCTTTATTTATCAGTTTCTCAAATATCTTTAGCAAGTTCGATTTCGTTGCTACAACTCCAAGAGGGTCTTTTTTTCTGTCGCTGTCGCTGCGGAAGGGATCGTTTAAGGTACGTTTGAAAGCATTGTAATATTGACGGAAGAAACGTTCTTGAGTTCCATAGTCGTCGGAAAGATATGCCAAAAGCTGCTGCCAGCGATTGAAGCAATCATCGGTTGTGAGATGGTTGTTTTCAGCTTTTGCCATTATGAGATTCTTCATTAAGTCTATGGCTGTAAGAGGAGTTCCCCTGTTATTAAGTGATTCAAACAGAATGTAAGCGTCCGAATGAGAGGATACCTCCATCTTGACAAGCATAGCTTGCTTTAATTTATCAAACTTGCCTAAAAGGAATGCCACTTTATTTTCTGGTTTCATGTTCTCCATCTCTTTATCCATAAGCATCAGAAAATGTTGATAGCAACGTGAAACTTTTCGTGAGACAAAGTATGGTTTCCTTGTTGAGGCTGATTTTTTCAGTCCAAGTTCGGACATGATGAAGTTGTAATCTTCCAAATTGTTGTTCTGCACCTGTGGAACCAACTTCATCTCATTTGGTGACAAAGAACTTTTCAATGACTTTCGTAATGCTGGAAGAATATCCTCGTCATCTTCGTCCATATAATTTTTGAATTCTCTCAAACGAGTGTAGATGGCAGCTAAAAATAAACTGATAGTGGTAAGTCGTTGCTGCCCATCTATCACTTCCATGTAGGGGCAGATCGAATCCCCTAAAGGTATGCAGATGATGGAACCAATGAAGTATTCAGGATTATTTTCGCTGATATCGTCATAGAGAGCATCCCATTCTTTGCAGTTCCATGTGTATTCACGCTGATATTTTGGAATAGAATAGTAAAATTTGCCGTCCGAGGCGAATATCTCGTAGATATGGTATTTGTTTACGCTTTGTATCATGGTTTACTTTGTATGTTTGTTCGCTGTTTAGACAAAATTGAATGATGCTTCATTACGTTTGTTTATGACTTGTATTGTCTTGTAGCGTATTTTATATAAGATGCGCTATTATAGCATATTAAGTTATATTAGTGCGAGTAGTGAAAATCTTTTGAAATCAGATGTCGCATCTATAGACGAACAATATGGGCAACTTAACAGTAAACTGTGTAGTGTGGCAGATTGGGCGTCATCGCGCTGTGATGTGAAAGCACGATTGGTTCTTTTCGTATTTTACATAGCATACTCCCATTTCGCGCATATCATTGAGCACCTCAGCAAGGATAGATTTATAAACCGTCACCCATCGCATTTCGCATTTGCCGTCGGGCTGAATTTCCAAAAAGCGGTTGTACGACACATCGAATGTCGTGCCAAATTGGTGGCACGAGTTTTCTGATGCGTTTTGATTAAAGTTGCGTAGTTTTTGCACGTCCTCCTTTGTGCGTAGCACCGACGTGATGAGCAGTTTGTGTGGAGGGTAGCCCTTTGTGGCCAACGAGTCGTTGAAGGCCCTTGCTATGACATTGAGCAGTCGAGCTGCCCGTGGTACAAGGTAGGGGATAGATTGGTGCAGGCGTTGCACATGGTAAAAAGGATTGTCGGCAATGTAGACCAGCTCCTGCATGTGCTTGTGTGCTTCCTCGCGGTTTTGGATTTGCGGAATGCCAAGGCGCTTGGCAGTAGCCAGTTGCACATCATTCAGGTCGGGAAAGGAGGTCTCAAATCGTGGCACACTTGTCACGCGGTTTTTGACACGACTACCGTCTTTGCGTAGCAGAATGGGCTTGTTGCGCACGGTGAGCAACAGTTTGTCAACTTTGGCAGCTTGCACCTCTATGCTGTCGGGCGTGTGCGATTTGATTTCGCTTTTGTCATTGTCGTTATTGGCCAGTCGTGGCAACCGCCACTCAGGGTGTGTGCATTTAAGTATGCCAAGCGTGATGAATATAATGCCGAAACCCACGATGAAATGTATGCGACGCGGTTTGTAAAAGTTCTTCATAAAGGTGTTACTTGCTTTGAAATGTAAAGTTTGCGCGAAAATGCGTTCACAAAGTTAGCGCATTTCGGTGGTATTTTTTAATTTTGCAGATAAATAAAACTGAAATAATAAAGGCAGTCCTATAAATGGGCTGGTACAAACTTTTTCATGATAGAGAAGCATTTCATACTTGAGGAGGCCGACCCCGTCATATTTTATGGGGCAAACAACGTGAACATAAAGATGTTGCGTGCCTTGTGTCCGAAATTACGTATTATGGCGCGCGACAATGTGGTGCGTGTAATGGGTGGTGAAGAGGATATGGCTGATTTTGAAGATGTGTTTCAAAAGCTTGAAAAGCATTGTGCCAAATTCAACCGCCTGGCAGAGGAGGATATACTCAATATAGTAAAAGGGCATACAACCAATGCCGAAACGTCGCAAGACGTAATAGTGTACAGCACGGGTGGCAAGCCCATCACGCCGCGCTCTGAAAATCAGCGCAAATTGGTTGAAGCCTACGACAAATGTGACATGATTTTTGCCGTTGGGCCGGCAGGTTCGGGAAAGACCTATACTGCCATAGCCTTGGCTGTGCGCGCTTTGAAAAGCAAGGCGGTAAAGAAAATCATATTAAGTCGTCCCGCTGTTGAGGCTGGTGAGAAACTTGGTTTCTTGCCGGGTGACATGAAGGACAAGATTGACCCCTACTTGCAGCCCTTGTATGACGCGTTGCAAGAGATGATTCCGGCAGCCAAACTGCAGGAGTACATGGACACCAATGTCATTCAGATAGCGCCGTTGGCCTTTATGCGTGGCCGCACGCTTAATGATGCAGTGGTGATACTTGACGAAGCGCAAAACACCACCTCGGCACAGATAAAGATGTTCCTGACCCGTATGGGCTGGAATACCAAAATGATTGTGACGGGTGACCGCACGCAGATAGACTTGCCGTTGTCGCAAAAAAGCGGTCTTGTCGAAGCCCAGCGTATATTGCAGGGAGTTGATGGCATAGCTTTTGTTGAAATGACGCAGAAGGATATCATTCGCCATAAACTTGTGACACGTATAGTCGAGGCATACAAGCGTGAGGACGATCGTGTAAAGCAACTGCGCGAGCAGCGAGAAAACGAAAGCAAAATATCGTAATGAGACGGGAAGGTAGTAGTTGGAGCACAATGTGATGGTGATATAAACGCCATGCGGCAAATGGCGCTTCTCCTGTTGCCTTTTTGTATTTTATGCAGGTATTCAAGTTCCGTCTATACGCTCACGTCCAGCATTAGTCAATATGCCTCGACTTGTTAGCATACGTTCAGATTGAAGAACGTGCGTAACGGGTTGCGTACGTGATGAGGCCAAAACTACTGAAGCAAACGCTGCGCAATTCATGCCAGCTGATAGTGAACAACGACTCATAAATTCGGATAATTACAAACATTGGCAGGGACAAAGGCCTGTGCCTGAAGCTTTGCTCAAAATACCAAATAACAATGTCTGCTTTAACAAAAACTGATTTCCATTTTCAAGGACAAAAGAGTGTTTATCATGGCAAGGTGCGTGATGTTTACAACCTTGGCGACCGTTTAGCCATGGTGGCAACTGACCGTATCTCGGCATTTGATGTAATCTTGCCCAAGGGCATTCCTTTCAAGGGACAAGTGCTCAACCAAATTGCTGCCAAATTCCTCGATGCCACAACCGACATCTGTCCTAACTGGAAGTTGGCCACCCCCGACCCCATGGTAACGGTTGGTGTGATGTGCGAGGGATTTCCCGTTGAGATGATTGTACGTGGCTACCTCTGTGGCAGTGCATGGCGTGCTTACAAAAGCGGTGTGCGCGAAATCTGCGGTGTGAAACTGCCTGAGGGCATGAAGGAAAACCAAAAGTTCCCTCAACCCATCATAACGCCTACAACAAAGGCCGAGATTGGTGAACATGACGCCGATATTTCAAAGGAAGAAATCTTGGCACGTGGCCTTGCCACTCCCGAAGAATATGCTGTGCTCGAAAAGTACACCCTTGCACTCTTTGAGCGTGGTACCGAAATTGCAGCCAAGCGCGGCCTTATTTTGGTCGACACCAAGTATGAGTTTGGCAAGCATAACGGCACTATCTATTTGATGGACGAAATTCACACGCCCGACTCTTCACGTTATTTCTATTCAGAAGGCTATGAGCAGCGTTTTGCCGCAGGTGAGCCTCAAAAGCAGCTCTCAAAGGAGTTTGTACGCGAATGGTTAATGGACAATGGTTTCCAGGGAAAAGAAGGCCAGCAAGTGCCCGAAATGACAGACGAGATTGTCAACAGCATTTCTGCCCGCTACATCGAACTTTACGAGCACATTACAGGTGAAAAGTTCGTTCCTGAAGAGACTGGCGACGTACTTGCCCGTATCGAGAAGAACGTGGCTGCCTACCTTGCCGAGTAAATAATATTTGTAGACACAAGTACGCACCACACCGTAGGTGCAATAACACTAAATGCCAGTGTATAAGTCGCGATATCAAAGTCGTGTGGCTTATACACTGGCATTTAGTGTTGTATATATTTAAGGCGTGCCATTTATGTGTTGTAAATAGTAGAATGAGGCGCAGCAAATGCCACGCCGTGTTTATTTACGTTGTATGAAAATGTGCCGGGCTATATTGAGTATGAAGTAAATCAAGAAGCTAATAGGTAGAGTCTGCGCGGGCAAATAGGGAATGTCGAATAGAAAGCGCCCTAAATTGTAGAGTGCATAGAATATCAAGCAGAACACGATGCTTTCGATGCAGAGCGTAATAGCGCTAATTATGAGCTGTTTGCGTTTCATACTAATTTATCGTTCACTTGTTCAATGAGTATAAGAGCCTGCATTGTGTGTAGTCAAATGCAGGCTCTCATTATTTAGGTACGTTGTTCGGTAAATTACTTCACCCAACCTTCATAGTGGAATTTGCAGTTACGCCAGTCGGGGCTGATGCGCACGTAAGTCGTTTTGATTTTGTCCTTAATCCACTGTTCAATCTTCTCCTCCTTGCGTTTGTTCACAACCACGTCGCGCAGCGTCTGAAAGTCCTCTGTCATGTTGGCAGGGTGTCCCTCAATGCGGTTTTTGAGCATCACAACAGCGCATACCTCCTGACCCTTGTCATTGGTCATGCGGAAGGCACGCGAAATCTGTCCCACACTAAGTGTGTCAACCACCTTGGCCACATCGGCGGGCAAGTCTTGCATTTCAAAGCGCGAGCTCACTGTGCCGTTTTGCTGGTCAACATTGGCCATGAGGCCATGATTGTTGCGTGTGTCTTTGTCGTCAGACAAAGCTAATGCTGCTGCGTCAAACGTAAACTTGTTGGCACGAATGTCGTTGGCAATGGAGTCGAGGCGTGCTATGCCCTTTTCAATTTCGCTATCGTCAATGTGAGGCTTGAGCAGAATGTGGCGTACGTTAATCTTGTCGCCTTTCTTATCAATCAGCTGAATGATATGGTAGCCATATTCGCTGCGCACTATTTTCGACACCTTTTTGGGGTCGTTAAGTGTAAAAGCCACGTTGGCAAATTCAGGCACGAGCTGGTTGCGTCCCATATATCCCAATTCGCCGCCATTGCGTGCAGAGCCATCTTCGGAGTAGAATTTGGCAAGGGTCGAAAAGTCCGCCTCGCCGCTGTTGACGCGGCGTGCATATTCGCGCAGTTTGTTTTCGATGCGTTCCACCTCAGCACGAGGCACTTCGGGCACCGAGGTGATGATTTGCACCTCAACCTGCGTTGGTATGAAAGGCAGACTGTCGTTGGGCACATTCTTGAAGTATTCGCGCACCTCGGCCGGTGTGGCTTTCACATCGGTAGTGAGTTTTTGGCGCACTTCGTCAGCCATCATCTGCTCGCGATACTGCTTTTTAAGGTTCTCGCGCATTTGCGACACCGAGCGTCCGTACATCTGTTCCAGAGCCTCGCGTGAGCCAAAGGCTTGAATGCTCTCGTTGATGCGGTTGTCGACGGCACGTATCACGTCCGATTCGCTCACCGTCACACTGTCCAGTTCGGCTTGGTGTACAAACAGCTTGTTAACAGCAATTTGTTCGGGTATGGTGCAATAAGGGTTGTCAACCGGCTGGCCATATGCTTCGGACGAGATGCGAGTCTCCTCCACGTCGGACAACAAGATAGGTTCATTGCCCACAACCCATATAATTTCGTCTACAATGTTGGTTTGTGCAAAACCAAGCATTGGCGATAGAGCCAGCAAAGCAGCCCCCCAAAATTTTTTAATCATAGCTTATTTTACGGTTTTCAGCACATCTTCGTTAACAGTGAAGGTAAACTGCTTGCGCAACTTTTCCACCCACAGCTTTTCGCATTCGGCCTGGTAGTCGCTTGTCACCTGAGCCTTCACGTCAATGTACGATTTAGGCTGTTTCATCACCTTGCCGCTCACCCCGGTCATGGTAAATCCCTTGGGCTGTTTCACGTTGTTGCCGGTCTTAAAGGCGTAGGCGTCAATTACAGAATTTTCGCCTTGTGAGCAGAGGTAGGGGCCACTCACTGACACGGTGATAGAGTCCTTGTTAAACTGTTGCTTGAGCTGTTTGCGCCACTCTCCGGCACCATACTTCTTCAGCATTTTGTTCACCGCCTTGGCATCCTTGGCGTTTTTGCAGTGATAGATAAAACCTTTGAATTTTGGGGCCTTCCATGCGTAGTCAGCTTTGTGCGTTTTATACCACGTTTCGAGTCCCTTGGTGTCGGCAGCAGCTACGTCCCACACTTGTCGCTTGCTTACTTCGTAAAGCAGCAACCCATCGTGATACTCCTGTATGAGGTAGCGCAGCGCATCGTTTTGGCCGATGTTGGCATTCATCACGCTGTCGAGCACCTCCTCGCGTGTAAGTTTGCCATTCGATGCCGCAACCAGTTTCTTGATGCGGTATTCAGCCGATGCTTCATCAATGTTCTGCCGTTTGAGCATGGCCATGATGTCACCCTTCAGCTTTTCGTAGGGGTCAAGCGGCTTGCGTTCGTCCATTTTGATGATGTGGTAGCCAAAGGCCGACAATACGGGCTTCGACATTTCGCCTTGTTTCAGAGCATAGGCAGCATCTTCAAATTCCTTTACAAATTGGCCGGGTCCCACCATAGGCAGTTGGCCGCCCTTGGCAGCACTGCCTGGGTCAGCTGAATACTTTTTAGCCATTTCAGCAAAGTCGGCACCATTGACAATGGCGTTGTAAATAGAGTCCGCCTTCGACTTGGCAGCAGCCTTTTCGGCCTCGGTAGCCTTTTGGCCCAGACGTATGAGTATGTGCGACGTCTGTATCAAATCCTTGCCACCGAGTTGTTTCTCGGTGTTGGCATAAACCACACGTGCTATGGAGTCGGTAAAGAAGCTGTCCACCATGAAGGGCGTGAGCTGCATGTCGCGGTATGTCAGAAACTCTTTTTTGTAGCTCGACAGCGTGTCAAGGTGTGCAGCCTCGGCAGCAGCCACTTTCAGCTTGTAATTGATAAACATGGGCACATACTCCTGCACCGATTTTTGCTCAACGGCATCTTGCACATTGCCATTCTTGTGGAAGGAGTATTCAAATTCGCTCTTTGTTACAGGCTTGCCGTTGATAACCATCAGTACGGGGTCTGCAGCCGACTGCGCCCCAGCGGTCAGGGCCAGGGCGAAGAGGGTAGAAAATAGAACTGTTTTTTTCATGCAGAAACGTTCGTTATTTAAGCCGAAAAGTTTAGAAGTTGAAAAGCCTTTTGCCGTGCTTTGTAGTAAACGCGTCTGTCAACTTTTTAACTTCTAAACTCTCAGCAGGCCAGGGCCTCATGCCTTTGGCCATTATCATGTGTCAATGAATAAATGCTTATTCGCCAGGACGGCTGTAGTTAGGAGCCTCGCTGGTGATAGTGATGTCGTGTGGATGGCTTTCGAGCACACCGGCACCTGTGATGCGTGTAAACTTGGCATCGTGCAGCTTTTCGATTGTTGCGGCACCGCAGTAGCCCATGCCCGAGCGCAGACCACCTACCATCTGGTAGATAACCTCCTGCACAGATCCCTTGTAAGGCACACGGCCGGCAATACCCTCCGGCACAAGTTTCTTTACTTCCTTCACGTTGCCTTGGAAGTAGCGGTCCTTCGAGCCATTCTCCATAGCCTCGAGCGAGCCCATGCCGCGGTAGGTCTTGAACTTACGGCCATTGAAAATGATGGTTTCGCCTGGACTCTCCTCAGTACCAGCCACGAGCGAACCTATCATCACGCAGTAGCCACCGGCAGCCAATGCCTTCACTACATCGCCCGAATAACGCAAACCGCCATCGGCAATCAAGGGCACACCTGTACCCTTAAGCGCACAAGCTACATCGTAAACGGCAGACAACTGTGGCACACCCACACCAGCTACCACACGGGTGGTGCAGATAGAGCCCGGACCGATACCCACCTTGATGGCGTCGGCACCAGCGTCAACCAACATGCGGGCAGCATCGCCAGTGGCCACATTGCCCACAACGATGTCAACACCTGTGAAGCTTGACTTAGCCTCCTTCAGCTTTTCGATAACGAATTTAGAATGACCATGTGCTGTGTCAATTACGATGGCGTCAGCTCCGGCATGGATAAGGGCTTCCATACGCTCCATAGTGTCGGCAGTAACGCCCACACCAGCTGCCACGCGCAGGCGGCCTTTGGCGTCCTTGCAAGCCATGGGTTTGTCCTTAGCCTTGGTAATGTCCTTGTAGGTGATAAGTCCTACAAGGTGGCCGTCCTTGTCCACAACGGGGAGTTTCTCGATTTTATTTTCTTGCAAAATCTGTGCAGCAGAGAGCAAGTCGGTCTGTTGTGTGGTGGTAACGAGGTTTTCTTTGGTCATTACCTCGTCAATGCGCTTGTCGAGTTGGCGCTCAAAACGCAAGTCACGGTTTGTAACGATACCCACGAGGTGCATTTCGTCGTCAACGACGGGAATACCGCCAATGTGATATTCGCTCATCAAGTCGAGTGCGTCCTTCACTGTTTTGTAGCGCTTGATGGTCACAGGGTCGTAAATCATACCATTTTCGGCACGTTTTACGATAGCCACCTGGCGTGCTTGATCCTCGATGCTCATGTTTTTATGAATAACACCGATACCACCCTCGCGTGCAATGGCAATGGCCATGGTCGACTCTGTTACAGTATCCATCGCAGCTGTAACGAAGGGTATCTGCAGGTCGATGTTGCGTGAGAATTTTGTCGCAAGCGACACGGTGCGTGGGAGCACGTCAGAATAAGCGGGAACTAAAAGGACGTCGTCAAACGTGAGACCGTCCATCACGATTTTGTCAGCAATAAAATCAGATGTCATACTAAGTCGGGATTTTAATTGCACGCAAATTTACGACTTTCTTTTATTACTTGCAACTGAGGGGGCAAAAAAATCGGATAAAATAATATCGACTCCAGTGCATCATGATGTGGCGTAGTTGCCCTATAGGGGAATAATGCAAATTTGTCTGCACTCTGCACTTTCTGACGTAATGTAATGAAAACCAACGCTTTGGGTAGTGTAGACACGTGTGCACTTTGTCTACACTACTGTCTACACTACTGTCTGCACTGCACCATTTTCAACTTTGCGGCGTGTAGTTGCCATTGGCACGTAATACACTGCTTGTCAGGGCTGTGTTGTAATTGCGGTGATGGCATTTGTTTGCGGTTGTATAGGGAGGGCGACTTTTGAGTAGGAGCAACCGAAAATTCGGCCTCCCGTAACAGGTATGGTTGTCTGCCGTGACCGTAAAATGGTACTGTTGATGCAAAAGGCATTTCATTCTTTTTGTGGTGTGTATAGAAAGTGCAGACGCGTGTAGAGAAGTGCAGACGCGTGCAGATGGTGTCTACACTGCTTAAACTGTTGAATATCAGCGCAGTGCATATAAAAAGTGCAGAGTGCAGACAATACGGCAAAAGTTGTTTTTATGGCTGTCAGGTGAGATGTAAATATGCGAAGGTACTCAAGCATCAAACGCAAGCACTAAACGCAAGCACCAAACGCAAGCACTAATGGGGGCGACGCGTCTCGCGTCGGGAAAAAATGACACAAAATAAAGGTTCACAGATAGCACTAATTACATGCCAGTCTGTTGAGCCTTTGCCTTGATTCCCGACGCGGGACGCGTCGCCCCCATTAGTGCTTGCGTTTAGTGGTAGCGTTTGGTGGTAGCGTTTGCTGCTTAGTTCTTCACAGCGATTTCTTCTTCGTTGCTTTCGTCAAAATCTTTGTCAATTTTTATGAGCGAAGCCACTATAAAGGTGAGGGTGCAAAGCACCATGGTGATAATAAAGAAGTTGAGGTAGCCAACGGCCTCTTGCAGATAGCCAGCCACCATGCCTGGCAACATCATGCCAAGGGCCATGAAGCCGGTGCAAAATGCGTAGTGGGCCGTCGATGATTTGCCTCGCGAAAAATACATCAGGTAGAGCATGTAGGCGGTAAATCCGAACCCGTAGCCAAATTGTTCGATAAAGGTGCACACGCTCACGAAAGTGAGGTTGTCGGGTTGGAAATAGGCCAGCACGATGTAGACAGCATCGGGCAGTGTGATGCTTAACACCATGGGCCAGAGCCAGCGTTTCAGTCCTCCGCGTTCGGCAGCCCAGCCGCCCAATATGCCGCCAAGGGTCAGTCCGATAACCCCGACGGTGCCTTGCACCCAGCCGAGTTCGCCAGTGCTGAGGCCCAATCCGCCATCGTTGGGCTTGCCAAGCATGAATAGCGGGCATATCTTGACGAGCAGGGCTTCGGGGAGTCGGTATAGCAAGATGAACAGCAACCCTATGATAATCTGCGGTTTGCGGAAGAAGCTGACAAATGTATCGATAAAGTTGGTTGTTACATTGTGCCAGTCTACTTGCTTGCTCGTTACGTCGGCTGCGGGGCGTGGTAAGTAACGCCAATGGTAAAGGAACAGCAGCAGAAAAGCCACTGCGGTGAGTGTAAATGTGATGCTCCACGCTTGTGCGGGGCGGTAGTGCGACTCAAGTGTGCCGGCAATCATGATGAGCAATCCTTGTCCGACAATGCTTGCTATGCGGTAGAAGGTGGAACGTATGCCGACAAAGAAAGCTTGCTCTTTGGGCGATAGTGCGAGCAAGTAAAAGCCATCGGCTGCTATGTCGTGTGTGGCACTGCTAAAAGCCATGAGCCACAACATGGCGAGCGAGCATTGCAGGAAATATGGCAGCTGCATGCTGAAAGCCAGGCCGCCCAGGGCCGCTCCAATGATTAACTGCATGATGACAATCCACCACCGTTTGTTGCGCAGGAGGTCTACGATGGGGCTCCAAAATGGTTTGATAACCCATGGCAGATAGAGCCATGAGGTGTAGAGTGCAATTTGGGCGTTGGTCAGTCCCATGCGTTCGTACATGACGGTGGCTACCGACATGACGATGACGTAGGGTATGCCTTCGGCTGTATAGAGCGTGGGGATCCAACCCCATGGTGAACGCTGTTTCATGGTTGTGTGTTCGTGTGTGTTGATATGCGTGTTTAACGTTGCTAATGTGTCAATACGTAAATGTGCTAATACGCTGGGCGACCTTTACGCATAAGGCGCAGCCACATTAGCATATTAGCACATTAGCATATTGCAAGATGTTGTATAGCCAGTTTGTTATTTGGCGTAGCTTACAGAGCGTGTTTCGCGAATGACGGTAATCTTCACCTGTCCGGGATAAGTCATTTCGTCCTGAATGCGACGTGCGATGTCGGCACTGAGCTTTTCGATTTGTTTGTCGTCAATTTTGTCTGCGCCAACAATCACGCGCAGTTCGCGGCCAGCCTGTATGGCGTATGTTTTGGTTACGCCCTCGTAGCTTGAAGCAATTTGTTCAAGGTCGTTGAGGCGCTTGATGTAGGCTTCGGCAATTTCGCGACGTGCGCCTGGGCGTGCACCGCTGATGGCATCACACACCTGCACGATGGGTGCAAGCAGAGTGGTCATTTCCATTTCGTCGTGGTGAGCGCCGATGGCATTTACAATTTCGGGCTTCTCTTTATACTTTTCAGCCAGCTTGGCGCCATAAAGTGCGTGTGGCAGTTCGCTCTCCTCGTCGGGCACCTTGCCTATATCGTGCAGCAAGCCGGCGCGTTTGGCCTTTTTGGGGTTGAGGCCGAGTTCTGCTGCCATAACAGAGCAAAGGTTAGCCGTTTCGCGTGCGTGTTGCAACAGGTTCTGGCCGTATGACGAGCGGTATTTCATTTTACCAATGATGCGTACCAATTCGGGGTGCAGGCCGTGTATGCCGAGGTCGATGGCAGTGCGTTTACCCGTTTCGATAACCTCGTCCTCAACCTGTTTCTTAACTTTGGCTACAACCTCCTCAATGCGTGCCGGGTGTATGCGTCCGTCGGCAATGAGCTGGTGGAGTGCCAATCGGCAGATTTCGCGGCGCACGGGGTCGAATGCGCTGATGACAATGGCCTCGGGTGTGTCGTCCACAACGATTTCAACGCCAGTGGCGGCTTCGAGTGCGCGAATGTTGCGTCCTTCGCGACCGATGATGCGGCCTTTCACCTCGTCGTTGTCGATGTGGAACACTGTCACACTGTTTTCGATGGCAGTTTCGGTGGCCACGCGTTGTATGGTTTGTATCACGATGCGCTTTGCTTCCTTGTTGGCGGTGAGTTTGGCATCGTCCATGATATCGTTGATGTAGCTTTGTGCGTTGCTTCGTGCTTCGTCCTTGAGCGAGTCAACCAATCGTTTCTTGGCCTCGTCTGCCGAGAGTCCGCTCAACTCTTCAAGCTTTTCGCGCTCCTTGAGTTGCAATTTTTCAAGTTCCTCCTCTTTGCGGTTCAGAGCCTGCTGCTGTGTGTTGAGTCGGTTGTGCGTGTTGTCGAGCTCCTGCTTGCGGCGTCCCAGTTCTTCTTGGCGCTGGTTCAGTCCGATTTCGCGTTGCTTGAGTTTGTTCTCAACTTGCAGTATGCGTTGGTTGCGCTGCTGCACCTCTTTTTCAAGTTCAGCCTTTTTGTTGAGGAACTTTTCTTTTACTTCGAGGAGTTTTTTCTCCTTAATGACGTCAGCCTCCTTGTTGGCTGTTTCGATCATGCGCAGATATTTCTTTTTCAGTACATAACGGAAAAAACTATATCCAGCACAGCCACCGATCACCAGACCGATGACGATAAGTATTGCTTCGTACATTTGTATTTATATAGAGTGTTAATGGTGCGCCCGGCATATTTAGTCCGACCCCCGGGCAGCGTCGTTAATTGTCATTTTTATAAATAAGCGTAAGGGTGCAAGGTGTGGCAGTTGTGGCGCTTGGTGGTGGGCAAGCAGGTTTGCCCGTGGTGTGCGCTATTTTTCGGCCAATAGCTCTTCAAGTTCTTGCGTCAGCCTTGTTACGGTGTTTTCGTAGGGCGACTGGTCTTGTTGTGCCTGTAATTGCAGCACCTGTACGGCAAAGTCGAGTAATGCGACAGAGGTGTATTTTTCGTATCCGAGATGAGGGTAAGATTGCTCGTAGCGTCCGAGTTTCTCGTTGATGAGTTGTGAGGCCCGTCGGTAAATTTCCTCTTGGTCACGTTTGATGGTAATAGGGAAAGCTTGCTTGCCGATGAGCAGCTGTATGACCATTTTTTCGTTGTTGTTCTCCATAATACGAGTGTCTAAACGTCTAATAATGCAATACACTTGTCCACTTCGCGTATGAGTCGTGCTATTTTGGCTCTCGACTCTTTCACATCGTCGCCGCTCACCTCAATCATGCGTGCCGTTTTCAGCGTGTCGTAGTCCTTTTTCAAACCGTCAATAGTCTGCTCCGCGCCAGCAAGTTGTTGCTGGCACGCTTCGAGCTGCGCTTGCAAGTCGGCGTTTTTTTGTCGCTCGTCTTGATACGCCATCATGAGTTGGCGCACGCGTGCTTCAAAGTTTCGAAGTGCTATTTCTTGTTCGTTAGTCATTATTTATGCTTTGAACGGTTGAGAGGGGTGGGGGGGGATTGGTGCGGGTGTGACACGCTTACTTCTCGTCCTTGTCGCTTGGTTTAGGCTCTTTTTTGGCCAGTATTACCACGTTGTATACGTAGGTGGTCATCCATTCGGCGCTATAGCCCAGTTGCTGTTGGTAGCGTCGTACGGCGATGCAAGCCTTCCGCACACCTTCGTCCTTCCAGGTGTCTTTGGTCAGGACTTCGTTGATGGCCTTGGCAGTGAGGTTGCGCAGCGCCTGCTGGAACATGCTTGGCAGGCGGAACTTCCACTTCATGATGTTGCCCATGAGCATCATCAGCTCTTGTGAAAAGCCCTGGAAGAGGAACAGATAGTTGCGCACATCGTTCACATTGCGGCAGTGGCGCTTGATGCTTCGGTCAATTTCCTTGAAGAAGAAGTCCTCGATGCCGTAAATTTCCATCAGCATTTTGCGGCATTTGTTCTTTTCGCCCAAGCCCAACTTGTTGTTGACGGTTTGTACGTGGAGTGTCTGCTTGAACACTCTGAGGTCGGGCAGTGCAGAGAGGTTGCTGATGCCAAGGTTAGCCGCCATGACAGCTTGATAATAAACGCGAATGAGCATCATGAAATCTTCCATGCCGCCCACGCGCCAACCTGTTTCGTTGGGCTGTTCCTTATGTTTGAATAATTTTGAAAATAATCCCATATTGTTGTGTTGTTTGTGCCATGTGCTCTTGTTCAGTTGGAGCAAATAGCTCTTGCAAAGATAAGTAATGCCCTCCGAAGTGCCAAGGCATTTACAGCCTTTTTGTGCTTTTTGTGTGAAATATGTTTTATTTTTGTGTTTTGAGGTTCAAAGATTTAGGCGCACGGCGTTCAAGTAAAGGAAAAACATTAACTTTGTTTGCGGTTTGTCAAAAAAGGCACTTGTGCCGGACATTTGGCAGTATGCTTTGGCGTGACGCGGCTTCAGAGATTGTCAGGTTAGCGTTGTGCCAGCTTCTACTGCCTATCAATTATTTTACAATTCAACTTGTTGCCCCGTTCAGCTCAGACCGCCAACGGGGGTAAGACAAGTGGGTGGTTCTAAAAATTCTGTTTTTAGAGTTCTGCCATTCTGAAATGTGATTTGCGCACTATGATAGTGCACAAATCCCTGTTTCAGAATTGTTAGAGCCACCCACATTTGAACACCAACTTAAATATGCAAACAGACAAGCGTACACTCTTGTTGCCACCGTGCAAAATAAATATTGGTTTGAATGTGGTGGCCCGTCGTGCCGACGGTTATCATGATCTTGAAACCGTGTTTTATCCTGTGCCGTTGCGTGACAATCTTGAATTTAAGATTTCAGACGACGATACAGCGCCTTACACGCTGTCCACGGGCGGTGTGCCTGTGGCAGGTGACGCCTCCGACAATTTGGTGGTAAAGGTGTATATGTCGCTCAAAAAGGAGTTCGACTTGCCGCCCTTGGACATCTATCTTTACAAGCACATACCGATGGGAGCCGGACTTGGTGGGGGCAGCAGTGATGCTGCCATGATGATGACAGGGCTGAACGAAACCTTTGAACTCGGTATGTCAGAGACCGAAATGGAACAGCGTATGGCCAGCTTTGGAGCCGATTGCGCTTTCTTTGTAAAGTGCCGGTCTGCTTATGCCACGGGCATAGGCGACAGGTTGCAGCCAATTTCGCTTTCGCTCAAGGGCAAGCACATCGTGTTGGTAAAGCCCGATGTGTTTGTGTCGACCAAGGAGGCTTATGCACAGGTCGTGCCCAAACCGGCCGACTATCCGCTAATTGATGCCATCGCCCAGCCGGTGACGGAGTGGCGACGTCTGGTGGTGAACGACTTTGAGGCATCGGTCTTTCCCAATCACCCGGAATTGGCAGCCATCAAACAAACACTTTACGACATGGGGGCACAGTATGCAGCCATGAGTGGCAGCGGCAGCACGATATTTGGCTTGTTTGATCGCCCTGTACCAGAGGCGGCAGAGGTCTTTGACAAGCATTTTGTCTTTGTAAAGCAGTTCGTCAAATGATTTACTATTTTTCGGGTACCGGCAATTCGTACAAAGTGGCAGCCCAGTTGGCTCAAAGCACTTCGACGAAGTTGGCCGACATGAGTAGTGTGGCGGTTGATGTCCCGGTGTGTGACGATGCGGTGGTGGGCTTTGTGCTACCCGTCTATGCTTGGGGCCTGCCCGTGTTTGTAGAGCAGTTCGTCAAGTCATTGCCGCGTGGCGTCAGGCACAAGTATGTTTATGCTGTGCTGACCTGCGGTGACGACATGGGGTATGCCGACGTGTTATTGCGCAAGGCGCTGAAGCGTGTGGGGTGGCAGCTCGATGCCGTTTATGTGGTACAGATGCGCAATACCTATGTATGTTTGCCGGGGTTCGATGTGGACAGTCCTGACGTGCAACAACGTAAAGACCGCGCCTTCGACCAGCGCATGACACATGTGGCGACGTGTGTGGCCAGCCGGGCACCGTTTGACGAGCGTGAAATGCTGCGTGGGGCATGGCCCTGGCTGAAAAGTTATGTGTTGCGCCCGCTCTTTAACAAGTTGCTGATAAGCGACCGCCGCTTCAGCGTAGATGCCAGTGTCTGCAGCCAATGTGGTGCCTGTGTGCGCCGTTGTCCGTTGGGCAATATGCGTATGGGGGCAGACGGTTTGCCGCAATGGCATGCCGGCAAATGCACGCATTGTTTGCGTTGCTACCATATCTGTCCGCACCATGCCATAAGCTACGGAAAATTTACGCGTGGCAAGGGTCAGGTGAAAATAAATTTATAATTTTGCCGTCCGCTAAGCGGGCGCACTTATCCCGTCGGTATGCAAGATGCGTTAATGTAAAACGTCCGTTTGGTGCAAGTAGAACAATAAAACAATACGACTAACAATGAACAACGAATGGTTTGAGTGTAAGGTGAAGTATGAAAAGACTATGGAAAATGGTCTTGTAAAGAAGGTGACAGAGCCTTATTTGGTAGACGCCTTGAACTTTACCGAAGCTGAAGCACGTATTATAGAAGAGATAACCCCATTTATGACCGGTGCCTTTGAGGTGAGCGACATCAAGCGCGCCCACTATGCCGAACTGTTTGAGGCACCTGGCGATGACAGCGCCGACAAGTTTTTCCGTGCCAAACTGCTCTTTATCACACTCGACGAAAAGAGTGGCAAGGAGAAGAAGACCTCGCAGAATGTGCTTGTGCAGGCTGCCGATTTGCGCGATTCGATCAAGCGCCTTGACGAGGGTATGAAAGGCTCAATGATGGACTACACCATAGCCTCGGTTACCGAAACGGCTATTATGGACATATTCCACTATGTTGTACACCACAAAAAGGCTGGTGAGGACAAGCCCGAATATGAGGCTTGACAACCACACTGCCGGATATTAAAGCCGTTCTTAGGCGTGGCGTAATGAGTTGATAAGTACGCGTCGACGTAATGAGTTGACGGGTTGACAAGTTAACGGGCAAATAAGTAGAAAATCTATTATTTTGAGGCTATGATACATCTTAACGAAGTAAGGGCTACGGTAAAGCAAGGCGTAGAACTTGTAGCCGTGTCAAAATTCCACCCGGCGGCACTCATCAAGGAGGCTTATGACCAGGGCCAACGCATATTTGGCGAGAGCCGCGTACAGGAACTGCAGGCCAAACACGAGGCTTTGCCGGCCGACATACAATGGCATTTTATCGGTCATCTGCAGCCTAACAAGGTGAAATATATTGCGTCATACATCTCGCTCATACATGCTGTGGACAGCTACAAACTGCTGGCCGAAATAAACAAACAGGCGGCTAAGCATGACCGCGTGATACCCTGTTTGCTCGAATTGCACATAGCGCAGGAAGAGAGCAAGTATGGCTTTACGCCCGAGGCCTGCACCGCCTTGCTTGAAGATGGGGCGTGGCGCGCTTTGAAAAATGTGCAGATAGCCGGTTTGATGTGTGTGGCTTCGAACACGCCCGACATGGTGCAGGTGCGGAGCGAGTTTCATCAAGCCCGCGTGTATTTTGACGAGTTGAAACAACGTTTCTTTGCTGACGACCCGCACTTTTGTGAGCGTTCGTGGGGTATGTCGCACGACTATGATGTGGCCATGGACGAGGGCGCAACACTTGTGCGTGTGGGTACCGCCATCTTTGGCGAAAGAGAATATTGAACAATAACAATGTGATAGAAACAGGAGCCCGGCCAAAATCCGTTAGCGGTGGTGGCCGGGCTCGGTGTGTGAATATATCAGATTGTATGAAGGGTGCTTAAAGCGGGGCGTTATCTGTGTGCGAATAAGATAAACAGTGCCTTTTGTGTATAGCTCAGAAAGAATACGTAACTTTGCAGCGTGACAAGATATGACGCTTGCCACGCATACAAAACTAAACAACTATGACGAGAATGCAGACCATCGCCCTATTTGACCTGGACGGCGTGATTGTTGACACGGAAGGGCAGTACACGTTGTTTTGGGAAAAAGTAGGCAAACGTGATTTTCCCGAAACGGAGGATTTTGCAGCACGTATCAAAGGACACACGCTCAAGCAAATTGTTGGCGAATATTACCCCAATGATGCAGAAAAGCGGCAGCAGGTGATAGAAGAGTTGTGGCAGTTTGAACGCGAAATGGACTTTCCATATATAAAAGGTGCGGTGACTTTTGTCAGAGCATTGCGTGAGGCCACAATTCCTGTGGCAGTTGTTACAAGCTCTGATAATAAAAAGATGCAGTGCCTGTTCAAGTGTCACCCCGAATTGCCGGAGCTGTTCGACCGCATATTTACCGCAGAGGACGCACGGCGCTCAAAGCCCGCTCCCGATTGCTACATTGATGCTGCAAGGGCTTTGGGCGGAGACGCACAAAATGCAGTAGTGTTTGAGGACTCTATTAGTGGCTTGCAGGCTGGTCGCAACAGCGGCGCGTTGGTGGTAGGGCTGACTACAACGAATAGCGCAAAGGTGATAGAGCCGTTGTGCGACAAGGTGATAAATGATTTTACTGAAATAACCGTTGTACAGATGTGCAACTTATTAAATAATAAATAATAATGCCAGGATATTTAGTTGACGATACGCGCAAGGTGACGACGCATCGTTTGAAGGAAATGAAAGCAGAGGGCAAGAAAATTGCCATGCTCACTTCGTACGACTTTACAACCGCTAAGATTGTGGACGAGGCCGGTGTAGATATGATATTGATAGGCGACAGCGCCTCTAACGTGATGGCTGGCAACATGACCACGCTCCCCATTACGCTCGACCAAATGATTTATCATGCCCGATCGGTGGCACGTGCGGTAAAACGTGCGCTCGTGGTGTGCGACATGCCTTTCGGTACCTATCAGATTGACGAAAAGGAAGCCGTGCGAAACGCCATACGCATAATGAAAGAAACGGGCTGTGATGCCGTGAAACTTGAGGGCGGTGTCGAGATAATAGAGGGCGTAAAACGCATACTCGATGCAGGCATTCCTGTTGTTGGACATCTGGGTCTGACACCACAAAGCATCAATAAATTTGGCACCTACGCCGTGCGTGCCAAGGAAGATGCTGAGGCCGAAAAGCTGCTGTCGGACGTGAAACTCTTGGCTGAGGTGGGCTGCTGTGCCGTGGTGTTGGAGAAAATTCCCGCCGCACTCTGCCAAAAAGCTGTCGAAAGCGTAGATATCCCCATCATAGGTATTGGTGCCGGACCGGCCGACGGACAAGTGCTTGTAGTGGACGATATGTTGGGCAAGAACAATGGTTTCTCGCCAAAATTCTTGCGTCGTTACGCCGATTTGCACACCATTATGACAGACGCTATTGGAGCGTATGTGGCAGATGTGAAGACGGGCGACTTTCCGAATGCTAACGAAAGCTATTAAAACAAACGCTTATGGCGGAACGTCCTTTGATTGCACATCATAGGGCGAGTGCCGCATCTGGTGTTGAAATGATGAGTACACAAGTTCACAACCGGTTGTCGAGTTCGCGCTTTATCAATATGTGCGTAGCCAACTGGTTCTTGCATATTTTTATATTCGCCACAGTGCCGTTGCTCGCTGTCCTGGTCGAAAATTTGGGTGGTACACCCGCGTGGACGGGGTATGCTGTGCTGGCTTTTGCTGTGGGCATGGTAATTCCTGGCCCGTTTGGTGCACACCTGATGGAACGGCGTTCCCGTAAGGAAGTGTTTTTGAAGGCGGCACTGGTGGCAGGTCCCGTAGTGACATTGCTTGGCTATATGTTTTGCGTGCATAACCTCGAAAGCATTGTGGCATTGCAACTGTTGCAAGGAATGGCTTTTGGCGTGGCACAAACGGCCCTCGGTACGACTCTGGTCAACGATATATTGCAGTCGAAACAGCGTAACCGTGGTGACATTATTTATGGTTGGGCCGGTCGCTTGGGCATTCCCTTGGGACTGTTCTTGGGTTATGTGTTGTTGCGGGTCGTGACAGTCGACTTGGCCTTTTGGTGGACGCTTGTGCCTTGTGCTTTGGCTTTTCTGCTTGTAGCACAAACCACAGTGCCGGTCAAGGCTCCGGTCAAGGTGCCGTTGGTAACGCTCGACCGCTTCTTCTTGCCCAGTTCGATGCACTTGGGGCTGACCATGTTCGCTGCGCCATGGGTGTTCGGACGCATGGCCGGTTTGATGTTGAATGCGTGGCCCTGTCTGTGCATGGCTCTTGGCGTGTTGGCAGCCTTTTTGGTGCAGCTGTTCGTAAGGCGCCGTATGGGGCAACGCGGCATTGTGTCGTTTGCCTATTTACTTATAATGTTGGCATTGTGCATGTTGCCTGTCAATTCTTTCGCCGTTGTCAGCGTGGCTTATGGCTTGCTCGGCTTTGGCGTAGGGGCGGTGTCGTCGCGTCACCTTATGGATTGGGTCGTATCGGCGCAACATTGTCAGCGTGGCACGGCACAGAATACCTATATTCTGACATGGCGTATGGCTTTTTCACTGGGATTTTTGTTCAGTGCTTGTGGTGTGTCAGATAATTTTACTGTCGATTTTGCACTCTGTGCAATAGGCCTTGCAGCTTATGTTCTTTGGGTGGGGCCGAAAACTGGTGGCACGGAATAACCGCGCTCACCTTGCCCTTTGGCTATCGCCCAAGATAGGCTGCGGTTCGGCAATAAAAACGAAAGTTTTGAGACTTTCGTTTTGTATTGCGCTCACCTTGCCCTTTGGCTATCGCCCAAGATAGGCTTCGGTTCGGCAATAAAAACGAAAGTTTTGAGACTTTCGTTTTGTATTGCGCTCACCTTGCCCTTTGGCTATCGCCCAAGATAGGCTGCGGTTCGGCAATAAAAACGAAAGTTTTGAGACTTTCGTTTTGTATTGCGCTCACCTTGCCCTTTGGCTATCGCCCAAGATAGGCTTCGGTTCGGCAATAAAAACGAAAGTTTTAAGACTTTCGTTTTGTATTGCGCTCACCTTGCACTATCTTTGCAGACTAAAATAAGAAAGAAACAATACAAGAAATATGAAATTTACCGAACGTAACGGACTTAACTTATACAAGGTTAATGAAGAGGTGCTCAATGAGTGGGACAAGCAGGACTTGTTCCACAAGAGCATGAATGAACGCGAAGGTTGTCCTTCTTTTGTATTCTTTGAAGGTCCTCCTTCTGCCAATGGACACCCCGGTATTCATCATGTGATGGCACGTACCATTAAGGACGTGTTCTGCCGCTACAAAACTATGCAAGGCTTTCAAGTAAAGCGCAAGGCTGGTTGGGACACACATGGTCTGCCTGTTGAACTTGGAGTAGAGAAAGAACTGGGTATAACCAAGGAGGATATCGGTAAAACTATTTCTATTGAGGATTATAATGCCCGTTGCCGTCAGAATGTGATGAAGTTCACACAAGAGTGGACAGACCTCAGTCACCTGATGGGCTATTGGGTAGATATGGAACACCCGTATATCACATACGAAAACTCGTATATCGAAACCTTGTGGTGGCTCCTCGGCCAACTCTATAAAAAGGGCTTGCTGTACAAAGGCTATACCATACAGCCTTACTCGCCTGCTGCAGGTACAGGATTGAGCTCACACGAGCTTAACCAGCCGGGCTGCTACCGCGATGTAAAGGATACTACCGTTACGGCGCAGTTTGCCATTCTCGATCCTAAACCCGAGATGACGAAGTTCGGCAAGCCATACTTCTTGGCTTGGACAACAACGCCCTGGACTCTGCCTTCGAACACCGCATTGTGCGTTGGTCCGAACATTGACTATGTGGCAGTTGAAACATTCAACCCCTACAATGGCGAGCCCATGACCGCAGTCGTGGCCAAGGCGCGTGTGGCAGCTTATTTCAAGCCCGAGGGCGAGAATGCCGACTTTGACGCTTACAAACACGGCGATAAGGTGATACCTTACCGCATTGTGGGCGAGTGGAAGGGTTCAGACCTCGTGGGCATGCACTACAAGCAGTTGATGCCTTGGGTTAAACCCACCGAGAAGGTTGAAGACAATTCACCCGCATGGGTTAGCGCATATGCTGCTGCCCACCCCGACAAGTGCTTTACTTCAGGCATCGACAAGTTTGTTGAACTTGCCGAAGAAGCTTTCCGTGTTATTCCGGGCGACTATGTGACAACCGAAGATGGTACAGGTATTGTACATATAGCGCCAACCTTCGGTGCCGACGATGCCAAGGTGGCCAAGGCCGCCGGCATACCTTCACTCTTCTTGATAAACAAGGCGGGCGAAACACGTCCGATGGTAGACCTTACCGGCAAGTACTATGTGCTCGACGAGTTGTGCGACAACTTTGTAGCCAAGTGCGTAGACGTTGAGGCTTACAGCCATCATGCCGGCGATTATGTGAAGAATGCTTACGCTCCCGAATTTAACAAGGACGGAAAATATGACGAAAAGGCTGCCGCCAAAGCAGAGGACTTGAATATCGTCATTTGCCTGGAAATGAAACAGGCTGGTGAGGCATTCAAAATTGAGAAACATGTGCACAACTATCCGCATTGTTGGCGCACAGACAAACCTATCCTCTATTATCCGCTCGACAGCTGGTTCATTCGCAGCTCAGCCCTTAAAGAGCGCATGATGGAGTTGAACAATGGCATTCATTGGAAACCCGCCAGCACAGGTTCGGGCCGTTTTGGCAAATGGCTTGAAAACCTTAACGACTGGAACTTGAGCCGTTCGCGTTATTGGGGCACCCCGTTGCCTATTTGGCGCAATGCTGAGACACGCGAAGAAATATGCATCAGTTCGCTCGAGCAACTCAATGCCGAGATTGAAAAGAGTGTGGCTGCAGGTTTCATGACCTCAAATCCGTTGAAGGACAAAGGCTTCGTTCCGGGCGACTATTTAGCCGACAACTATCACCGCATAGATTTGCACCGTCCTTACGTAGACAATATCATATTAGTATCACCTTCGGGCAAGCCCATGAAGCGTGAGAGCGATTTGATAGACGTATGGTTCGATTCAGGTTCAATGCCTTACGCGCAAATCCACTATCCGTTTGAAAACAAGGAACTGCTCGACAGCCGAACCGTTTACCCCGCCGATTTCATAGCCGAGGGCGTAGACCAAACACGTGGCTGGTTCTTCACATTGCATGCCATTGCCACAATGGTGTTCGACAGCGTGGCATTCAAGGCAGTAATAAGCAATGGCTTGGTGCTCGACAAGAATGGCAACAAGATGTCGAAACGTCTTGGCAATGCCGTAGAGCCATTTGGCGCAATCAAAAAGTACGGTTCCGACCCCTTGCGTTGGTACATGATAACCAATTCTTCGCCTTGGGACAATCTCAAGTTCGACGAAGAGGGCGTGCAGGAAGTTGCCCGCACATTCTTCGGCAAGCTCTATCAGACGTATTCGTTCTTTGCCATGTATGCCAATGTCGACAACTTCGACCCCGCAGCACCGCAAGTGCCAATGAATGAGCGTCCCGAGATAGACCGTTGGATCTTGTCAGAACTCAACACGCTCATCAGCGAGGTGACTGCTGACTACGAAGACTACGAACCCACCAAGGCCGGCCGTTTGATACAGACATTTGTCATCGACAACTTGTCAAACTGGCATGTGCGTTTGAGCCGCAAGCGCTTCTGGGGTGGTGGCATGAACACCGACAAGCTGAGTGCTTATCAAACACTCTACACCTGTTTGCTCACCGTGGCCAAGTTGATGGCTCCTATCGCCCCCTTCTATGCCGACCGTCTTTATAGCGATCTCACGGCAGGCGTCAAGGGTGCTGCTGAAAGTGTGCATCTCGCCACATTCCCCAAGGCTGACGAGGCTTGCATAGACAAGGCACTTGAGCGCCGCATGGAACTGGCTCAGAAAGTGTCGTCAATGACTCTGTCGTTGCGCAAAAAAGAGCACGTCATCGTACGCCAGCCCCTGCAGTGCATATCAATTCCCGTAACCGACAACCAGTTGCGCGAAGACCTGGCAGCTGTCAGCCAGCTCATTCTTGACGAGGTCAATGTAAAGGAGCTGCGCTATGCCGACGCCAACATGCTGGAGAAGAAAGTAAAGTGCAACTTCCGCGTAATGGGCAAGAAGTTTGGCAAACTGATGAAGGCCGTCAATGCCGTGGTTACGGCACTTGGTCAGGACGACATCAACAAGCTCGACAGCGAAGGCAAACTCTCAGTCACAGTTGAAGGACAACCGGTTGAGATAGAGCGTGCCGATGTGGAAATAATCAGCGAGGACATGCCCGGCTGGACAGTGGCCAACGAGGGCGCACTCACTGTGGCACTTGACCTTGAACTCACCCCCGAGCTTCGCAACGAAGGTTTGGCACGCGAAATAGTAAAGCGCATTCAAACCTACCGCAAGGAGAGTGGTTTTGAAATCACCGACCGCATACGTGTGGTGATAGAAAACCAGGCACAACTTGCTGCAGCGGTTGAGGCTTTCAATGAATATATCGCATCGCAAGTGCTTGCCGACAGCATTGAGGTAGCTGACACACTGCCCGGTGATGCCGCAGAGTTTGACTTTGAAGACTTCAAGGCCAAAATGAGCATTACGCGATAATCAGAACTGTTGGTAATGAGCAAATAAGCGATCACAACATGAGCCGTCTGGCAGTGTGGTTGCCTATTTGCCCATTGCGTTTTTTAATAATAATGGCGGCAACTGAGCAGCATGCAAGGGTTCACATCGCGTGAGCCGTTTGACAGAGTGCCAGCCTGCATAGCCATCTAACACCCTAATAACCATGACGGAAAAGAAACGTTATTCAGACGAGGAACTTGAAGAGTTCAAGCAAATAATCCTCAGCAAACTTGAGCTGGCCAAACGCGACTATCAGCAAATGATGGATACGCTCAGCAATAAAAATGGCAATGATGTGGACGACACCATGCCAACCTACAAAATACTCGAGGAGGGCTCTATGACGCAAACCAAGGAGGAGCTAACCACCATGGCAGCACGTCAGCAAAAGTTTATCCAAGCATTGCAAGCAGCCCTTGTGCGTATTGAAAACAAGACCTACGGCATCTGCCGTGTAACGGGCAAACTCATACCCAAGGAACGTTTGCGTGCAGTACCTCATGCCACACTCAGCATCGAGGCCAAACAAGCACGCTGATAAGCAGGTATGCCTTGGCATTAAAAGCGAGACCGTTTTTGGGACATTTTAAGTAGCCAGAAACGCGCTGCAAAAAACGCAAGCACTAATGGGGGCGACGCGTCCCGCGTCGGGATAGAGAAAGGAGAAAAATACGAGCTTTACTAAATAATAACTGCCTCTTTTCCCGACGCGAGACGCGTTGCCCCCATTAGAGGTTGCGCTTGGTGCTTGAGGACGTCCATTTCCTCTTGCTGAAAACCCAACGCGCTGCCTTGGGCTATGGAAGTCATTGGCCCTTCGGCCCGTTCAAGTTAACCCCGAAGCTTGAGTTACTAACAGAATTAAAGCCAGAATAATCAGCCCCTATTATCAAATGTCAGCATCTTTACATTCAACAAACTCTATGCGTCGTACCATATTGGCCATACTTATTGTGTTGGGAGTCATTGTGATAGACCAACTCATAAAGTTTGACATCAAAACCACCTTCATGCTGCACGAGGACTATGTTGTAGCGCGTGATTGGTTCCATATCCTTTTTACCGAAAATCGTGGCATGGCCTTTGGCATGCAGTTCGTGGGCACCATGTTCTTGGCGCTGTTCCGCGTGGTAGCAATAGGCCTGTTTTGCGTGCTGCTGTCGCGGTTAATACAGCGCAAGGCACCCTATGGCCTGATAGTGTGTGTGGCCATGATTATAGCCGGTGCTGCGGGCAACATCATCGACAACATGTTCTACGGATTGATATTCACCGAAAGCACCCCCTATTTACCCGCCCAGTTAGTGCCCTTTGGCCAGGGTTATGGCAGTTTCTTGTCGGGCAAGGTAGTCGATATGTTCTATTTCCCGTTGTTCACATGGCCTGATTGGGTGCCCTTGTTCGGTGGCAACACCTTCTTTGGTGCCATATTCAATTTTGCCGATGCCTCAATCAGTTGTGGCGCCGTAGCACTCGTGTTGTTCTATCACAAGTATATATCAAACATGGGGCTGCTTAAAAAGTAAACAGCCCCCATCTTTCCGCATATAGTACTTATATGACGAAGTTCTTACGTTTACGTTCAATAATTCTGCTCTTAATATCGGCACTCTGCCTCATGTCGTGCAAGCCAGGTCCCCCCGATGGCGTGCTTGGCGCTGGCAAGATGGAAGATGTGCTCTACGACTACCACATGGCACAAGCCATGGCACAGCAAATGCCAGGTGACAGCATAGCTTATTACACCCGGCTCTATCAGGAAGCGGTGTTCATGAAATATGGCATCACCCAATCCGATTTCGACAAGTCCATGATATGGTATGAGCGCCATGCCGACAAGCTTGGCAAAATATACGCCCGCTTGTCAGAGCGTATGGGCGGCAGTGTCGATGTTACAAACAACGCGCTGCTGCCAGGCTTGCAAACGGCAAGTGGCGACACGCTGAACGTGTGGCAAGGCCCGTCAAGCATTTTGCTCAACTCTCAAGGCGTAAACCGTTTTGTTTACACCCAGCGTGCCGATACGGCTATAAAAAGTGGCGACCGTCTGGTGCTGATGTTCAATGCCGAGTGGTTCTATCATGAAGGCGAGCACCGCGTCATGATGTATGCCACCATACATTATGCTGGCGATTCGGTGACCACCATGCAGCAGTTTGTGTTTATGAGTGGCAGCCAGCAGATGCAAACCACCATAGGCAAGGGCAAGGTAACGAGCATCGAACTGTTTGCATACCAGTGCGCCCCATGGGACAACCGTGCCCGCATTGTGTCGCTGTCGAACCTGCGCATGTACCGTGTACGTGGTCAGCAGGTGGAACGAGCCACCAGCACCCCGGCGCATGGTGATTCTGTACCACGCCGTCCCGTCAATTTCCAACGCCGCTTGCGCGACAGCCTTATGCGGTCCGACACGGCCAATGAGCGTAAGCCGCATTTTGTGTAGATACATACCGCACACATCATGTCACGATTGATAGCATATTCCAGAGTCGTGTTGCCCACGGGGCAAACGTTGCACCGCGAGGTCGTAGAATTCGCGCACGATGGCCATCCTGTCAAGCACTATCCGTTGCTTTGCGAACAGCCATTTGTCGAATGGCGCGATGCCACCTATGTTTATGGCGACAAGTTAACGCTGTAGCGGGTTGACGGCATATTTCCCTTTTCACTATCGCGCGGGACAAGGTTGCTTATAAAACCGACGCGGGACGCGTCGCCCCCATTAGTGCCTGTGTTTTCTATCAGCTTTTATTGCTGTCCGGTTAACCCGTTCTGATATTATACTCACGGATCGCACCGATTGCACGGATTTTTTTGCTTGTGCAATGTGCTTTAGCACCACGGAGATGACGGAATTGACGGATTTTGTGAGCATTTCATGCTCACTTCGCTATTGGCCCGTAACGCGTACCCTTGGCGAAATACGTTAGCATAGATTATGCAGTAAGGTGCCTATCCGCGGCAACGAGCTAATAGCGAAGTGAGCATGAAATGCTCACAAAATCCGTCAATTCCGTCATCTCCGTGGTGCTAAAGCACGTTGTACGAGCAAAAAAATCCGTGCAATCGGTGCAATCCGTGAGTAATATCAGAATGGTTTAACAGAACAGCAAAAATACAAAAAGAGGAGTATCCATAACGATACTCCTATGTTTAATGTGGGCGTTGACGGATTCGAACCGCCGACCCTCTGCTTGTAAGGCAGATGCTCTGAACCAGCTGAGCTAAACGCCCTGTAATAAAAACAGCGAATCAAATTGTGTGTACTTGTGTGGGCGTTGACGGATTCGAACCGCCGACCCTCTGCTTGTAAGGCAGATGCTCTGAACCAGCTGAGCTAAACGCCCTCATGTTGTGAGGTAGCAAACAAAAGTTTGAGTAGAGTGTGTAGTGGGCGTTGACGGATTCGAACCGCCGACCCTCTGCTTGTAAGGCAGATGCTCTGAACCAGCTGAGCTAAACGCCCGAACTTTTGTTTGCAATGCTTTGTGATGAGAAATAACCTTGTGTTTGTACTTGTGTGGGCGTTGACGGATTCGAACCGCCGACCCTCTGCTTGTAAGGCAGATGCTCTGAACCAGCTGAGCTAAACGCCCAAGGTTTTCCTCTAAAGCGATGCAAAAGTACGAACTTTTTTTGAATTGACAAATTGTTTCACGACTTTTTTGTGAAACAATTTTGCGTAGCAAAGAATCTTATTGTACGTATCGTGTTGAAAATCATTGCATTATAAGCGTTTGTGAAGTGTGCATATTTTTTACGATTATAGCAGCGCAGAATTTGAAAAGTCGCATTTGTTGCATAATGAATAGCAGTCTGTGGTGTGGTAATACAAACTTTTGAATGCCCACTTGCCCGCCACTCTTAAGATTTTATGTACTTTTGCAGAAAGCAACAAACTCCGTTTCATGAAAAAATACGTAAAAGACCTCCGCGTGGCCGAAGTAGAGACCCCGCGTCAGGGATATGTTCTGCTCAAGTTAGAGCCTACAAGCGGCTTGCTGCCCGAAATCTTGCCCGGACAGTTTGTCGAAGTACAAGTGCAAAATTCACCAACCACCCTTTTGCGCCGCCCCATCTCCGTAAACTTTGTCGATTATGACAAGAACCAGTTGTGGCTGCTCATACATGCTGTGGGCGATGGCACCCGTCGTTTGGCCTGTAGCCAGGTGGGCGACATGATAAACTGCATGTTCCCCTTGGGCAATGGCTTCAGCATGCCCGCCACCGACGGGTGCAAAGTGTTGCTCGTTGGCGGAGGTGTCGGCACCGCTCCCTTGCTTTACTTTGGCAAAATGCTGCGCGAGGCAGGTTGCGAACCCGTGTTCTTGCTCGGCGGACGCACAGCCGGCGACCTTATGCAGCTCGACCTGTTTGAGCAGTACGGCCGTGTGTACGTCACAACCGAAGATGCCTCAAAGGGTGAAAAGGGCTTCGTCACCAACCACAGCATATTGAGTAAGGAACAATTCGACAGCGTGTCAACCTGTGGCCCAAAGCCCATGATGGTGGCAGTGGCCCGCTGGGCAGCATCGGCCGGCGTGCCGTGTGAGGCTTCGCTCGAAAACTTGATGGCCTGTGGCCTCGGCGCGTGTCTGTGCTGTGTCGAAAAGATGGCCGATGGCCACAATCTGTGTGTATGTAAGGAAGGACCCGTATTCAAAACCGAAAAACTGTCATGGCTCAATTAAATGTAAAAGTAGGAGGCCTGGACCTCAAAAATCCTGTACTCACGGCGTCAGGCACATTTGGCTATGGCCTTGAATTTGCCGATTTTATCGATCTCAACCGCCTTGGCGGTTTCATAGTGAAGGGCACCACGCTCCACCCCCGCGAGGGCAATGACTATCCGCGCATGGCCGAAACCCCCTCGGGCATGCTTAATTGCGTAGGTTTGCAAAACAAGGGCGTCGACTATTTTTGCGAGCATATCTATCCACAGCTCAAGGATATTGACAGCAATGTGCTCGTCAACGTGTCAGGTTCGTCGCCCGAGGATTATGCCGAGTGTGCCGCCCGCATTGATGCGCTCGACCACATACCAGGCATTGAACTCAACATATCGTGTCCGAATGTCAAAGATGGCGGCATGGCCTTTGGTGTTACGTGCGAGGGGGCTGCCAGTGTGGTACGTGCCGTGCGCCAGCGCTACCACAAAACACTCATTGTCAAGCTCTCGCCCAATGTGACCGACATTGCCTCTATAGCCAAAGCCGTCGAGGCCGAAGGTGCCGACAGTGTGTCGCTCATCAACACCCTGATGGGTATGAGCATCGACATAGAGCGCCGCAAGTCACGTTTGAGCATCGGCACGGGCGGTTTGAGCGGTCCGTGTGTCAAGCCCGTTGCGTTGCGCATGGTGTGGCAGGTAGCCCGTGCAGTCAACATTCCCGTAGTAGGTTTGGGCGGCATCATGAATGCTGCCGATGCCATCGAGTTCTTGATGGCCGGTGCCACAGCCATAGAAATTGGTACGGCTAATTTCATCGACCCCACCACCACCATACGTGTCATTGACGGCATGAACGAGTGGCTCGACAGTCATGGTGTGAAAGATGTGCACGAAATCATTGGTTGTCTCAAATAGTTAGACACCCGGCGATTAAGAGCTAATCCCGACATAAGTATAGCCCAAAGGCTGACGCCGTAGTGTTGCAAAAAGCAGCGCTACGGCGTCAGTTTGTTTATATTGTCCGGTAAAACCATTCTGGTATTATGGCTCACGGATCACACCGATTGCACGGATTTTTTTTCGCTCGTGCAACGTGCTTTAGCACCACGGAGATGACGGATTTGACGGATTTTGTGAGCATTGCATGCTCACTTTGCTATTAGCTCGTTGCTACGGATAGATGCATTACCACATAATCTGTGCTAATGTTTTTCGCCACGGGGACGTTACGGGCAAATAGCGAAGTGAGCATGCAATGCTCACAAAATCCGTCAAATCCGTCATCTCCGTGGTGCTAAAACACGTTGCACGAGCGAAAAAAATCCGTGCAATCGGTGTGATCCGTGAGTATAATATCAGAATGGTTTTACCGGACAACCATATTTTTCGTGATTTTGCCATTTTGTCTACACTCTACACTTTTTGTATGCACTGCGTTGATAATCAGGTATTTTAGGAGTGTAGACACCATCTGCACACAACTACACTCGTCTGCACTTTGTCTGCACGATGCCTGCACTCTGTTTAGCACCGTGTCTGCACGCAGCCTGTATGCCGAATGTCTGTTACGGGAGGCAGGCGTGCCGTTCGGAGCAACAGATATTACTACCTCCCATAGTTGTTTGATTGCCTCCTCACAATCAGCACATGGCAGAGTGGGTAGGGTGCAGACAAGTGTAGACAGAGGGTGATGTGATTGTGACAGCGTGTAGATAAAAATGTAGATAAAAAACGGGTTTGTCTACACTCTTGAAACGCTTGATTATCAACGCAGTGCATACAAAAAGTGCAGAGTGTAGACAATTTGCCGATAAAATGCCGGACGCGTGCGCGCGCGTGAGGCGTCGGCACGGATATGAAGGTGGAGCAGGGGCGGGCTTCGTAAAAAAAATAGGGCGTGGCATGCCGCGTATGTGATACTTTCTGTAATTTTGCAAAGGAGACAACAATCTTACTTAAGAGTAGTATATGGCAACAAGTAATATATCATTCGATAAAGACCGGGGCATAAAAGGTTGCATGGCCGATGCCTGGAAAATAGTGGCGCTGAACTGGAAAACTTATTTCATGGCCCTTTTGCCGTGGACCATCTTTGCAGGCATGGCGCAAGCCTTTTTGATAGAAATGTGCAAACAGTACATTTGCCAGCATGCTGTGCCCGCCTATTTGCTGTGGCAACAAGGCGCGCCGCACGAGTTGGCTAAGGCTGTCAGCCTGCCCGTATGGCACGAAGCATTGTATCTGGTGCTGGCGCTGTTTGTTGCCTTGGTCGCCATGTTAGGCTTTGTGGCCCGTGTGTTCAAACTCATTCGGTGCTACAAGGCACAGGGGCGGATTGACGGTCGGGGAAGTTTTATGCTCGACAAGTCGGACCGCCAAACGTTGAAACGGCTGTTTCAGTCGGTGGTGATTTTTGCCGTGGCCCTTTTGGTGATTGGTGCACCTTTTGTTTATGCCGCCGTCAAGTGGCAGGTGTGGGTTATGGCAGTGTATGCCTTGATTGTGTTGTACTTGTTGTCGGCATTTGCGATATTCACGTTGAGGTATGCACTCTATATGGTGCCTTTTAAGCCGGGCATGTGTTATGCCTTAAAGCGTGCTTTCGGTTTGACATTCAATTTGATGTTGTTGGCAGCTATCCCCGTGGGGTTGTGCGCCGTGGTGCTGCTCATGCCCGTGTTGGTGTATGTCTGTACCAGTGTGGCCGCAGTCAAGTCGCAGCTTATGGGTGATGCCATGGGGTTGCCTTCATTTGTAACGGTGCTGTTCTTTGTGCTCAATACCATCGGCATGGCAGCCTCTTTGCTCGTGTCCACTTATAGCGTGTGGGCGTTGGGCTTGAAGGTGAATGTGGCAAAGTGATGTGCGCAAGCATCTTTTTTTGATAATGGTTGTCCGGTTAACCCATTCTGATATTATCGCTCACGGATCGCACCGATTGCACGGATTTCTTGTTTATGCAATGTGCTTTAGCGCCACGGAGATGACGGATTTGACGGATTTTGTGAGCATTGCATGCTCACTTCGCTGTTGGCCCGTAACGTACCCGTGGCGAAATGCTTTAGCACAGATTGTGTAGTAATGTACCTGGTCGCAGCAACGAGCTAATAGCGAAGTGAGCATGCAATGCTCACAAAATCCGTAAAATCCGTCATCTCCGTGGTGCTAAAGCACGTTGCACAAGCAAAAAAATCCGTGCAATCGGTGCGATCCGTGAGCGATAATATCAGAATGGGTTAACCGGACAGTTCCCTTTGCCAGAATGGCAAACAAGTTGAGATAATAACAAAGATGATATTTGAACTTTGTTATACAGAAGCAATAACTGAAAAAAAACGCGGGACGCGTCGCCCCCATTAGAGGTAGCGTTTCTTAATAAGATAGGCTGCGGTTCGGATATGAAAACGAAAGTTTTAGGACTTTCGTTTTGCATTTCGCTCACCTTGCACTATCTTTGCAGAGGTTATTACAGATTTTTATGAAGAATGAACAATTAAAGCCCGACTATATATTTGAAACAAGTTGGGAAGTTTGTAATAAGGTGGGCGGCATCTATACGGTGCTCTCATCGCGTGCCAAGACACTTATGTCTGTTTATCAGGACAAACTCGTGTTTATCGGTCCTGATTTGAAGCAACCTACGGCTAATGTTGATTTTTGTGAAGATGAAGGGTTGTTGCCAACATGGAAGAAAGCGGCAGCAGACTTAGGACTAAAATGTAGAATTGGCCGTTGGAATGTACCGGGCAAGCCTGTGGCTGTGCTCGTTGATTTTGCCCCCTTTTTTGAAATTAAAGATGAGATCTATGCCGAGGCATGGGATCTCTTTCGCGTTGACTCACTCCACGCCTATGGCGACTATGATGAGGCATCGATGTTTTCGTATGCAGCCGGTCGCTTTGTCGAGGCCGTGGTGTCGCTCTGCCTGACTCCCGCCGACAAGGTGGTGTACCAGGCACACGAGTGGATGTCGGGACTGGGTATGCTTTTCCTTAAAAAACACATGCCCCGCGTGGCAACCATATTTACAACCCATGCCACCAGCATAGGTCGCTCTATATGCGGTAACGACAAACAGCTGTATGCTTACTTCGATGGCTACAACGGCGACCAAATGGCGCAAGAACTGCACATGGAGGCCAAGCACAGCATCGAAAAGCAAAGTGCATGGCATGCCGACTGCTTTACAACCGTGAGCCGTTTTACCGACCGTGAGTGCAAGCAGTTGCTCGACAAGCCAGTAGATGTGGTGCTGCCAAATGGCTTTGAAAACGATTTCGTGCCCCAAGGCGCGCAATTTACCAAGGTGCGCAAACAGGCCCGTCGCTGCATACTCGATGTGGCTTCGGCACTCACAGGCAGCGCGCTGCCCGATGATACGCTGATTGTTTCGACCAGCGGACGCAATGACTACCGCTGCAAGGGCTTTGACGTATTTCTGGAGTCGATGGCCGAACTCCGTGCACAGCTTAACGACATACCGGGCAAGCAGCAGGTGCTGGCCCTGATAGAGGTGCCGTGCTGGCTCGAAGGACCGCGCGCCGACCTGCAAGAAGCCCTGCTGAAGGGTAAACTCGGCCAGGCCGCGCCACTGCCCAACCCCATTATCACGCATGACTTGCATAACCTGGACGAAGACCGCATAGTGGCCACTATCCGCCATTTGGGCATTGAAAACCGTCCGGAAGACAAGGTAAAGGTGATACTCGTGCCTTGCTATCTTGAGGGTAATGATGGCATATTCAATATGCCTTATTATCATCTGCTTGCTGCCAACGACCTGGCGCTTTACCCCTCATACTATGAGCCGTGGGGTTATACGCCGCTTGAGAGTTGTGCCTTCCACACCCCATGCGTAACCACCGACCTCAGTGGCTTTGGCCAATGGGTGGACGAGGTGCTTGGCCATGAGGGCACATTGAACGATGGCGTGCATGTGATACATCGCGATGACAGCAACTACTTTGAGGTGGCACACCAGATGTGCGAAACTGTCAAACAACTGCTTGGCACCCCTGCGCGCAAGCGTACCGCCACACGCAACAAGGCGGCTGCCTTGGCCGACAAGGCGCAGTGGAAACACTTTGTCAAGTACTATTACGAAGCATACAACTTCGCTTTGTCGAGAGTAGAATTATCAACTAATGAAAATTGACTAACTATCATATTATGAACATCAAAATTAGCAACGTTAACCAACCTTCATGGAAGGTGATCAACGTGAAAAGCCACATTCCTGAGGCTCTGAAGAAGTTGGACGAACTGGCCCATAACCTTTGGTGGTCTTGGAACACAGAAGCCATGCAGCTTTTTGCCAGTCTTGACGGAGACCTTTGGAAGAAGGTTAACAAGAACCCTATCGACCTGCTCCGCAGCATCGATTATGACCGTCTGATCGAATTGTCAAAAGATGGCGAAACCATTGCCCGCATGGACAAGGTGTATGGCGACTTCCGCAAGTACATGGACGTAAAGCCCGATGCCAAGCGCGCTTCGGTAGCTTACTTCTGCATGGAGTATGGTTTGAACCATGTGCTCAAAATCTATTCAGGTGGTCTTGGCATCTTGGCCGGTGACTATTTGAAGGAGGCTTCGGATAGCAATGTCGATATGGTGGCCGTAGGTTTCCTTTACCGTTATGGCTACTTTACACAGAGCCTCTCAATGGACGGTCAGCAAATTGCCAACTACGAGGCTCAGGACTTTGACCGCCTGCCCATCGAGCGCGTGCTCGACAAGGATGGCAATCAGGTGATTGTTAACGTGCCTTATCCCAACTTTATGGTGCACGCCGCACTTTGGGTGGCTAACGTGGGACGTATCAAGCTTTATTTGCTCGATACCGACAACGACATGAACTCAGAGTTCGACCGCCGCATCACACACTCACTCTATGGTGGCGACTGGGAAAACCGTATCAAGCAAGAGTATTTGCTCGGTATTGGTGGTATGTTGGCCCTCAAGCAGTTGGGCATCAAGAAGGATATTTATCACTGCAACGAAGGTCACGCCGCATTGTGCAACGTGCAGCGCCTGGCCGAATATGTTGAGAGCGGCATGACATTTGACGAGGCTCTCGAATTGGTTCGCGCCTCTTCACTCTACACCGTTCACACCCCCGTGCCCGCAGGTCACGACTATTTTGACGAAGGCTTGTTCAACAAGTACATGAACCAGTTCCCCGCACGCCTTGGCATTTCGTGGGACGAGTTTATGGGACTTGGCCGCACCAATCCTGACGATAAGGATGAGAAGTTCTGTATGTCAACCTTCCTTTGCAAGACTTGCCAGGAGGTTAATGGTGTAAGCTGGCTCCACGGCCGTGTAAGCCAGCAGATGTTCAAGGACATTTGGCCTGGCTATCTGCCCAACTATACACACCCCAATCATGCCGAACGCAGCCACGACGAGTGGTTCAAGATCTACAATCCGCATCCTGAGGAGAGCCACGTGGGCTATGTGACCAATGGTGTGCACTTCCCCACATGGTGTGCCAAGGAATGGCAGGCCGTATATGCCAAGTATCTGGGTAAGGATTACATCTACGACCAGAGCAACAGCAAGATTTGGGAGAAGATTTACAATGTGCCCGATGAGGTTATCTGGAACACCCGTGTACTGCTGAAGAACAAGCTCATTGACTATATCCGTGCCCGTTTCCGCGAGAACTGGCTGCGCAACCAGGGTGACCCCTCATTGGTGGTAAGCTTGCTCGACAAGATTAACCCCAATGCGTTGCTCATTGGTTTTGCACGCCGCTTTGCTACATACAAGCGTGCTCACTTGCTCTTCTCAGACCTCGACCGTCTGTCTAAGATCGTCAACAACCCCGACTATCCTGTGCAGTTCCTCTTTGCAGGTAAGGCACACCCCGCCGATGGCGCCGGTCAGGGCTTGATAAAGAAGATCTACGACATCTCACAGCGTCCTGAGTTTATGGGTAAGATTCTCTTCCTCGACAACTACGACATGCAGTTGGCACGCCGCCTTGTGTCGGGTGTAGATATCTGGATGAACACACCGACCCGTCCGCTCGAGGCCAGTGGTACATCAGGCGAAAAGGCCTTGATGAATGGTGTGATTAACCTCAGTGTGCTCGATGGCTGGTGGTACGAAGGCTACCGCGAGGGTGCAGGTTGGGCACTTACCGACCGTCGCACATACGAGAACCAGGAGCACCAGGACAAGCTCGATGCTTCAACCATCTACTCTATGCTTGAGCAGGAGATTATTCCGCTTTACTACGCACGCAACCGCAAGGGCTATTCTGAAAACTGGGTGCGCACGGTGAAGAACTCTATCGCTTGCATTGCACCGCAGTACACCATGAAGCGCCAGCTCGATGACTACTACGACCGCTTCTACAACCCCGAGGCTGCTCGTTTCAAAACTTTGGTCGCTCACGACAACCAGCTGGCTAAGGACATTGCCTCATGGAAGGAAAGCGTGGCACAGCGTTGGGACAACATTCGCGTGGTAAGCAGCGAACGCAGCGAAAACTTGCAGAATGGCGCACTTGTCAGCGGCAAGGAATTCTCTGTTAAGCATGTGATTGACGAACAGGGCCTTGACGATGCTATCGGCGTAGATCTCGTGATTATGTCGGGTGCCGAGGGTAACGAGGAGATTTACAGTGTAATGCCTATGAATGTTGTAGCTCATGAGGGCAATCTCTATACCTTCGAACTGACTTCGAGCGTTGACCTCGCCGGTTCATACAAGGTGGCTTACCGCATGTATCCTAAGAACAAGAACCTGCCCAACCGTCAGAACTTCTGCTATGTGCGCTGGTTCATCTAATACACTTATTTGTAAATAAAACTTTGGCCACTCCCTTAAAGTTCGCTTTGGGGAGTGGCCTTTGTAAAATCATACTTTTACAATGAAATTTCTGAAACATGTTTTGTTGGCACTTGTGTTGCTGTTGTCTGCTCCAACGGCCATGAATGCACAAGGCAAGTTTGTAGTGCCCGTTACGGGCCGTAAGGTAAGGTTGTGGGTTAGTGACGAACAGGTGCTCAGTTTGAGTGCGCAAGAGTATCAAAGCTACTTGAAAACAGCCAAGATATCGACCAATGCAGCCAACACTGCCATGGTGCAAAAGGTGGGCAAGCGTCTGGCCACAGCGGTCGAAACCTATTTGCGCAATAACAACCGCCTCGATGCGATACAGAACTACAGTTGGGAGTTTAACCTGGTGCAGGACAACTCGGCCAATGCGTTTTGTATGCCGGGTGGCAAAATTGTTGTGTATGAGGGCTTGCTGCCTGTAACGCAGAGCGAAGACGCCCTTGCCATTGTGCTCGGTCACGAAATAGCGCATGCGGTGGCCAAGCACTCGGCCGAACAACTCAGCACGCAGGTAAAGCAGCAGGCTGGTGCCAAACTGCTCGGTGCGGTGTTGGGTGCCACAGGGGTGAGCAATACAACTTCGTTGCTCACACAGACGGCCTTTTCGTTAGGTTCGAAGCTTGGCAGCCTTAAATATTCGCGTGACAACGAGAGCGAGGCCGACTACATGGGACTTATTTTTGCCGCTATGGCGGGTTACGACCCCAGTGTGGCCGTCAGCTTTTGGCAGCGTATGGCAAGCAGCACAACTAACAGCCGTTTGGCTTTTTTGAGTGATCACCCTTCAGATGCCAAGCGTATTGCCAACATTCAGAAGTGGTTGCCTACTGCCTTGAAGTATTACACGCCGGTAAAGACTACCGAGACGACTACCAAAAAGGCTACAAAGCAGAAGAAGTCTGCAAAGAAGAGTGGTACGAAGAAGAAAACGACGGCTAAGAAGAGTAGCAAGAAAAAGAAGTGATTTTGCTTTATTTCCTAATAATTGCAGTCTGGTAAAACGTAATAATACGAACGGTCTCAAGCACCAAACGCAAGCATAAAACGCTACCGCAAAACGCTGCTACAAAACGCTACCACAAAACGCTACCACTAATGGGGGCGACGGGTCCCGCGTCGGGCGAGGAGAGAGGAGTCAGCATTTACTAAGCTTTGTTTAGAGTTGCTTATTGCTTTCTTTTTTCCCGACGCGAGACGCGTCGCCCCCATTAGAGGTAGCGTTTTGTTGTAGCGTTTTGTGCTTGCGTTTTGTGGTAGCGTTATCCGTGACAGGTTGTTTATGCTTTGGAGTTTTACCAGAAGGCAATATATTACTATTGCTCACGGATCGCACCGATTGCACGGATTCTTCCGCTCATGCAACGTGCTTTAGCACCACAGAGATGACGGATTTGACGGATTTTGTGAGCATTGCATGCTCACTTCGCTATTAGCTCGTTGCTACGGACAGGTACATTACCACATAATCTGTGCTAATGTTCTTCGCCACGGGTACGTTACGGGCCAATAGCGAAGTGAGCATGCAATGCTCACAAAATCCGTAAAATCCGTCATCTCTGTGGTGCTAGAGCACGTTGCATGAGCAAAAGAATCCATGCAATCGGTGCGATCCGTGAGCGATAATATCAGAATGGTTTTACCGGGCAGCAATAATTTCCTAATAATTGCAGTCTGGTAAAACGTAATAATCTGAACAGTCTCAAGCACCAAACGCAAGCACCAAACGCTACCACTAATGGGGGCGACGCGTCCCGCGTCGGGCAAGGAGAGAGGAGTCTGCATTTACTAAGCTCTGCTTAGAGTTGCTTATTGCTTTCTTTTTTCCCGACGCGAGACGCGTCGCCCCCATTAGAGGTAGCGTTTTGTGTTAGCGCCTTGTGCTAGCGTTTTATGCTAGCGTTTTATGCTAGCGTTTTGTGGTAGCGTTTGGTACTAGCACTTTGCGCTTGAGACTGTTCGAATATTCACGATTTCATGGACAGCAATATTTACTTACCTATTTCTTCAGAGAACGAGCCGTCGCTATTGTACCATTTACCTTTGTAGGGATTGCCCTCTTTGAATGTGCCTGTGAAGTATGAACCATCCTTCAAGGTGTAGGTGCCTTGCTCGTAGTAGCCATTGTTGAAGGTACCTTTATACGTATCGCCATTATCAAACTTCAGCGTGGCATCGCCCGTTTGGTCGTTGCACAAGCCATTGGTAAAGTGACCAGAATAGGTGGCGGCAGGAATGCTGCCATATTTTTCAAATTTGGCCGTACCAAAGCCCTGCGGCAGTGCACCAATCGTGTCGGCTATGCTGCCGGTATAGGCATAGTTGCGCATGTTCTTCGGACCAGCGTTTACTGACACCATCAGATTGGTTACCGATTTTTGCACCACGTCTGCAGCCACACTGTCACAGTCAACAGCCACCGATGCGTCTTGGGCCTCACTTCGGTCGTGCCACATGCCGTAGCCAAATGCTCCCACAATGACGAGGGCCAGAATACTGCCTATGATGACGGTTTTGTTTGATTTGCCTTTGTGATCTGTTGTAGGTGTTGTATTGCTACCATTGGACTGTGTTGTGGTCTTGGTACTTTTACCGCCTTTCAAAATGGTGTCGCCATCATCATCGGCCGTCTTGGTAGCAGACTTTGAAGGTTGCGGCTCGGATTGTGGTTTGGGTTGCGGCTTTGTAGGCGTTTCCGCCAGGAACTGTTTGACATCGGCCACGCATTGCGGACGCATCTTGCGGTTCGGTTTCATGAGCCACTTGATGAGGTCGGCAGTCTTTTTGCTCACGGCGGCAGGCAATTTCAGAGCCTCTGTGGCGTCCTCGTCAATGTCTGATGGCGAGGGCGGTTGTTGCAGTGTGAGCAAGTGGTAAAGTGTGGCACCGAGCGCGTAGAGATCAGTCCACGGACCAAACTTTTCGATGTTCTGTTCCATTTGTTCGGACGGGGCATAACCAGGAGTGCAAGCCAGGGCCGATGAAGTGGAGAGGGAGTTGCCGTCGGCATTGCGCAGCTGTTTGCTCGCACCAAAGTCAATGAGTTGCACGTTGTCTTTGTCATCAACCATGATGTTGGCAGGCTTGAGGTCGAGGTGCCAAATGCCCTCGTTGTGAACCGTTTCGAGCGCATCAAGCACTTGAGCCAGAATGGGCAGCACTTCGGCCTCTGTCATTGGCTGGTGGGTGCGTTTGAGACGGGTAGACAGACTTTCGCCTTCGATAAAGTCCATTACATAATAGGTGGTGCCGTTCTCGTCGAACAAGTCGTGCACCCGTACAATGTGCTTGTTTTCGAGTTTGCGCAGGCGGCGTGCCTCCTTGCGGAACTTTTCGCGTTGTGCATTGAATGTGCGCTGGTTCTCGGTAAGGCTGATGGAGATGTCGGTTGCATTGTCCATGCGGCCGCACACGCCTTTAATAAAGAGTTCCTTGATGGCAACTCTTTCGTCAAAGGCGGTGTCGATGGCCATGTAGGTATTGCCAAAGCCGCCCGATGCCAGGTATTTTTCTATACGGTATTTGCCATTGGCAAGTGTGGTGCCAATGGCAAGCAACCCCTCGCGGGGGGTGGAATTGTCGGTCATAGTATGGTGCGTCTGTATTTATTTAGTGGGTTGACTGTTTTGTTGACGGGGGAACAGGTTGACAAGTTAACGGGTAAGTTAGTCGTGTCTTTTATGTCCCTTACACAATATAAGTTGTGCAGAACAAACTTACCTGTCAACCTGTCAACCCGTTAACGGATTTATTTATGATGTCGTGTGATGGTGCCTTGTGTGGCATCAGAGTCGTTGCTGTCGGTTGGTTCGGTGGTTTGTTCCACCTTTTGTTCCACCTTTTGGGGCATGGTGGCAGTCGGTGCGTCGGTAGTTTGTTGGGGCTTGTGCCAAAGGAAATAGCCTGCGCCGAAACAGAGCAAGATGATGCACACTAATATGGCTACTAAAGGCCAAGTGTGTTTGGTAGGGGCAGAAGGCTGCTTTGCCGGTTGCACGTTGGGGGTGAAGCGTTCCTCGTCAGTTTCGGGCTGGGGGGCGGGTTGCGACTTCGTATGTTCAACCTTTTCAACCTCGAACGCCCAACATGAGTGGTTGTCGCGTGTACCGCGTGTGCGACAAGTCTGTTTGAGTGCGTCGATGCGTTGGCCAAGTGGCTGATTGGCAAGCATTATTTGTTGCAAATCATTGTTGTCGAGCTGCTCGACAATGCCGTCGCAGCAGAGCATGAATACATCGCCAGGTGCCACATGGTAGTAAGGTATGACTTTGAACGTGGCCTTGGACATGGTAGGCTGATGAGGTTGCACAGCCCTTGTGATGACATTGCGTTGTGGACAAGTGCGTGCCTCGGCTTCGGTCAGCTCGCCCGCCGCTATCAAGTCGTTGACAAGCGAGTGGTCGCGTGTTTGGTATACCACACCCTTGCCTTGTCTGAATTGGTAAATGCGGCTGTCGCCAATGTGCGCCAACAGTATGCCATCGGTGCAAATGGCCAGGAATGTAAGCGTGGTGCCCATTGTGGCCTTGCCTCCGCTGCTGTCGTCAAACTGTTTGTCGAGTGTGTCAAGTTGACGATAGGCTTCGGCCAACCCCTCGTTGAAGTGCTGTTCCATTTGTTGCGTGGAGCATGGTTTGGGCAGCGTGGTGTGCTGGCCAATGGCTTGCGCCACACAGCTGCTCGCCACCTCGCCATGCGCATGTCCGCCCATGCCGTCGCACACCACAAAAACGTGTGTGGTGCTGGTGGCATGGCCAAGGGCAGGGTAAAGCGCGTCCTCCTGGTTAGGTTTCTGTCCCAGTTCGCTAAAACCTTGTGGAGTCGATATAGTTAAGGGCTTTTGGCTCATTTTGCAAAATCGTTAGCTACGTACATTTGTTGTTCGCCCAGTGTGAGGCAGTCGTTGGCGTTGAGGTAGACAATGTCATCCTCACACAGTTCGATGCCTTGCAGCAGGGTAGGGTTCTTGCCATGCTCCTCGAGGGTGCAGCGCAGTCCGGTGGCGGTGCATTGCACATTGATAATGGCATGGTGCCGGCTCATGTAGCGTGTGTCGTCGGGTATTTGTATTTCGGCATCATTGCCCTCCTTAAGGCGGCCCACCCATTGCTTGCCAAAATGCAGCTGGTAGGTGTGGCTGCCAACAGCCAACGACAGTTTGGGCAAGTAGGCGCCTAAACGTTGCTTGGTGTGGCAGGTGGGGCATTCGGCCGTTTTTTGTTCAATGCCCGCCATGCTGGCCGCGCTTATCAGTGCGCCGCAGGCGGGACATTTAAGTGTAATGTTCATACGCTTGTTAGTTCGTCATTATGCGTCGTATAGTGTGATATCGGCATCGTTGGAGTAGTCGGGCAGGTCGGTGTCAGACTGTGCCATCTGTCCGTAGCCCCCCTCCACATCGTCGGCCGACGGCATGGGCATGTGGCTGTCAGATATGTCGTGCAGTTCGCTGTCGTCTATTTGACCATCGTGGTTGCTGTCGCCCATCATGATGTCCACCTCGCCGTTTTGAGTAACGTCTACCAAGGCAACGTGTTCGTCACCCACGCTCACGTGAGCCACGTCCACTGTGTGGCCGTTAAGGTCTACATCGTTTTGTACGGCAATGACGTGAATTTCGGGCGACTCGGTGTCGTCGGCCGCCATTTGTACATTGTTGTTGCCATTGGTGAGCGTGTTCAGCGTCATGTTTTCGCTGCGCAGGTCGGTCACTTCATTGTCGTCCACCTCGCCGTTGTCGTTGGTGTCGACAAACGAGGCCACCACCCGGTTGTTGTCGTCCATTTTGAAGGCCGCCATGTGGCCGTCCACTGTGCCGATGGCCATGGTGACGGTGCGTCCGTCGTCGGTTGTCATGGTTTCGACACTTTCAATTTGAATGTCGTGTTGTGCGGCATATCCTTGCGTGTGAGTGGCCGGAGTAAGTTGCGGCTCATCGTGGTGTGTGGTGTGGCTGCTGTGAGCGTTGTGTGTTGTGGCATCGGCCTTTGGTGTGGCGTTGGCCTCGTGCTGTGCTTGTGTTTTGCTTTCAGCGGCCAGCGTGTCGGCAGTAACTTCCTGCTCGTTGGGCTGCGCAATGGTTTGTACTCCTGCAGCCTCGGCGGTAGCGGCGGCAGCTTCATTATTTTGCTCGTTGGCAAAGGCTTCGCCAGCCCACATGGCACCTGCGCCAGCCATGGCACCTACAAATGAGGAGGCTGCCATACTTTTGAAGTGCAGTTTCTTATCATTGCTTTGCTTTTGGTCTTTGTTGCGTCCCTGTGTGATGGTGTCGTTGTTGTTATACATGGCTTGGTTGTTTTAGATGTTTATGATGCAAAGATAGGTGCTTTGTAGCCTTTTGCCAATGGTTATGGCGTTTCAAAGTATGAAATACGTGCTTGGCATGACGAAATCACCTTTTGGGGTTTCAATTCATTACGTGCATGTTCCTGATTTCGTCCATGTGCCACCCAAAGCAATCATAGCGGACTGACAGGCTAAAACATGTCTTATCCTGCATTGGTGCTTTAAGGGCTGTTCGCCCTTGTGCCGCTTACCGCGGGATACATAAGAACATAAGCTACATAAGTAACATAAGGCTGGCGCCGTGTTTTTTACATAAGCTGAGGCAGGGCTTTCCGCCCAGCCTGTAAGATACATAAGGGCTGACGCCTGATGAAGAGAACGCTTTAATTTGTTCCATTATGTTATCATGACAAACTACATTAGAGCCAATGACACGGCGCAGCCCTTATGTATCTTACAGGCTGGGCGGAAAGCCCTGCCTCAGCTTATGTAAAAAACACGGCGCCAGCCTTATGTTACTTATGTAGCTTATGTTCTTATGTATCCCGCGGTAAGCGGTACAAGGGCGAACAGCCCTTAAAAGAGCAAAACAAGGTTCGCCTTTTGCCAATGGTTATAGCATTTCAAAGTATGAAATACGTGTTTGGCGTGACGAAATCACCTTTTGGGGTTCCAATTCATTACGTGCATGTTGTTGTCAAAGCGTCCCCACATCACAGGGTGCTGCTTGCCCTTGGTAGCCTTGGCCACGTTGGCTGCCACAAAGTCAAAGAGTTCCTTCGCCTCCACAATGCGGTTGCGGTTATTGTCGGCTCCGCCTTTCAAGCCGCGCAGCAGGTAACGTGTAAACTGTCCGTTGCGTCCGTATGGATTTTCGCGCGAGGTTTCGTTGGTGCGTGATGAGAGAAACAGCATCACCCCCTCGGTTTTGTCAAACGAACTTTGTGCGGAAGCGACAGCGTTGCTGTCGTGGCGCAGGCCGCCGGCATAGCAAGCATCAATAAACAGCAGTTTGTTGTTGGCGCGGCAGCCTTTAATGATTTTGGCTATCTCGCCATAACTGATGCAGGTAGACGCCCCTCGTGTGTCGTAGGCGCACAATCCGCCTTTACTGCCGTGTCCGCTGAAGAAGAACACCACCACGTCGTCGGCCTCCGCTTGTGCAAAGACATTTTTCAGTGTCGTGCAGATGCTCTGCCGTGTGGCATTTTTCCCCGTCAGCAGTGTGACGTGCGTAGTGTGTGTGCGGTAGAGCGCCGCCATGTCGGTTGCATCATTCTCGGTTTGCCGCAAGGGGTTGATGTATTGGTATTTGGCTATGCCCACCGACACCATATAGATGGTGCGGGCAGGCAGCAGGTGGGGGAGCAGTATGCAGAGTAAAAGTAGCAGTTGGCGCATGGTGAGGTGGAAGGTGTTAGGTGTGGGGTATGACTCTTATTGTATATGTCTTTGTGGTAATACCTTTGTTGTAAATGTCGCCACAGGCGGTATCTATTTATCGCCCGAAGCATAAACACGACATCGTCGGCTCCTCCCGTCGCCTCCTTTTGTCGCGTTTTTGCTTCAGACTCTTTTCTTTTTAACAAGGATCTTACAACTGGGAGAGGACGAGGCGGAGCCCGAGGTGGCTGCCGCGGTAGCCGGACGAGTAGCCGTCACGGCGAGACGAGCGGCAGATCCTGGCGAGGTCGTAACAGCTGCCACCGCGAAACACGTGGCTAGCCCCACTGTTAGGCCCAGTTGGGTCGTTTTGCGAGTAAGAACTGTATGAGCCGTACCAATCGCTGCACCATTCCCACACATTGCCGCTCATGTCGTACAGGCCGAGTTCGTTGGCTTGCTTGGTGCCAATGGGGTTGGGGCGTTTATAACTGTTGTCGATGTACCATGCCACGTCGCTAATGTAGTTACTACCGCTGTATTTGTAGTGGCGGCTGTTGTTTCCGCCACGTGCGGCAAACTCCCATTCGGCTTCGGTAGGCAGGCGGAAGTTACGCCCCGTGTAGTTGTTGAGGCGGTTGATAAAGGTTTGGCAGTCGTTCCAACTCACGCGTTCGACAGGTTGATCGTCGCCTTTGAATTCAGACGGATTGCTGCCCATGACGGCCTGCCATAGGGCTTGCGTCACCTCGTATTTGCAGATGTAATAACTGCTGAGGGTGACGTTGTGGGTGGGCTTTTCGTCAGACTCAGCATCACAGCCTTGTTCGCTTGTGCCGCCCATGGTGAAAGTACCGCCCGACACATATACCATGTTGTTGATGAGCTTGTTAAGCTCGGCCGACAAACCAGTCGTGCTGTTTGTGCTGCTTGAATGATGTGTGCTATTGCGCCGTGGTGCAGGTTTGGGCTTGGCTTTCGGTCTTGCCTTGGGCTTTGCCGCAGGTTTTGGTTTCGTTACAGCCGGTTTCGGCTTATTGCGTGTAATGGTGCTCTGTGCTGCCATACCAATGGGGCAAAGTATGAGGAGCAGGGTTAGTATGATGTGTTTTGGGTTCATGATGTGTGTGTGATATATTATAAATTGGAGAGGACGAGGCGGAGGCCGATCTCGCTATCCGTGGCACCATTATACCTGGTTGATGAGCGGCAGTATCTGGCATAATCATTCCAACTACCACCGCGCTTTACATGATAAGCCCCCGTTACTGGACCTGTTGGATTAGTTTGTGAATATGACGTGTATGAGCCATACCAATCATTACACCATTCGTAAACATTGCCGCTCATATCATAGAGTCCTAATTCGTTGGGGCGTTTACAACCGACGGGGTGAACGTGTCTCGGTGTCGGCGTCCCACTATTGTCATGATACCATGCGATATCGTTAATATTATTACTGCCGCTATATTTGTAGTGACGACTATTCTTGCCACCGCGTGCGGCAAACTCCCATTCTGCTTCTGTAGGTAGGCGGAAGTTGCGGCCCGTGTAGCTGTTGAGACGGTTGATAAAGGTTTGGCAGTCATCCCAACTGACGCATTCAACTGGTAGCTTGTCGCCTTTCTTATAGGAAGGATTACTCCCCATGACGGCCCGCCAAAGAGCTTGCGTTACCTCATACTTGCAGATGTAGTAGCTGCTGAGAGTCACATTGTGTGAAGGTTCTTCATTGTAGTCCATATCGCCATTTTGCTCAGCTGTGCCACCCATTGTAAAGGTTCCTCCCTCTACATACACCATATTGTTAATGAGCTTGTTAAGCTCTGCCGACAAACCAGTAGTGCTGCTATTGCGCCGTGGTGTAGGTTTAGCCTTTGGCTTTGCAGCAGGTTTTTGTTTCGTTACAGCCGGCTTCGGCTTATTACGTGTAATGGTGCTCTGTGCTGCCATGCCAATGGGGCAAAGCATGAGGAGCAGGGTGAGAATGATGTGTTTGGGGTTCATGATGTGTGCGCTTGATTATTTGTTAACAATTTCTTCCATGCGTTTGAGTTGGAAGCCTTCAAATTGCATGATGATTTTATGTAGCTCAGTACCTTGGCGCAGGGCCTCAACTCTTGGTGCTGCAGCGTAGCGATTGATTTGGCTGACGGCCTCGTCCCACTGCTTTTGAGCAAGTTCCTCACTATCTCCCTTATGTAGCATCTTTAACTCGATGATGTAGCTGTGCTGGGTGGGGTAGTGAGTGAGATCGGGCAGCAAGAAAAAGTCGCAATAGCCATGGTTCAGCTCCAATTCGGGAGCGGTGTAGTAATAGTCGTTTAAGCTGAAGTAAGCCATGAAGAAACCTTGCAAATTACGTTCAGCTTCAATGCCGTCGCGCACAGATGATATGTTAGCGTATGCTTGTGCCATGCTGCTGAGTGCGGTACGCCAATCGCCATCAAAGGCCATATTGGTAAATTTGTCTATGAGGTCGTTGAGGCTCACACGGCTCATTTGTTGGTATTCCTCTAACAAATAGCCATAGTATTGTTTACGCACATTGTTGTTGGGAATGCCCAGCACAAGTTGCATGCCATGTGTGCCCTTGATGGTCAGCATGCCATAGTAGAAGAGCAGACTGGTAAATGTGTCGGGATTGGTCAAGGCACGGGCGGGGAAAGACTCCTCGAGCGAAGTAATTACTTGTTCTGTTTCAGCTATGCTTTTAATAATCCCTTTGCGGTTGCCGTCCAGCTTGTCAAAACGTAGCAACTTGTTCATCTTGCTGTAGTCCGTTTTAGTGTTGGGGTCAATCATTTGTTTGGGTGCACAGCCGTAACTCATATAGTTGCGCAAGTAATAAAGCACCATGTCGCAATTAAACACGCGGTTTTTGCTTTTTAGTGATTTTTCCGAGAAACAATATCCGTCATACCATGGTTTCATGTCATTTATGACCTCCTCCACGTCCAAATCGGCAGGTAGCTCGCCCTGCTCTTTGTAGTAGTTGAACATGGTGCGCACATCGTCGGTAGTAAAGCCGAGAATGTCGTTAAACTCAGACTTCATGGTAATGTTCCAACCAATGTTGAAGCCGCTTGTTACATCGTCTAAAGTAACGGGGCTGACGCCAGTCATGAATATGCGCTCAAAGTTTCCCTTAAACCTTTTGAATGTGTCGCGGTAAAAGCCGTCAGCGTGTGTGATAGCATGGTACACCGCTTCGCCTTGCTCGTTGAGTATGGTGTTGGTAAAATTGTCATACTCGTCGATGATAAGGTAGAGAGGCAACTCTCTGCGTTTCGACTCGTTGGCAATTTCGTTAAGTTTGGCACTTGCATCGGCGAGGCCGTCAATTTTTTGAACAAACCCCTCGGGGTAAAGTCTTTCGTAGTCGCGTACAAAACCATTGAGTTGTGTGCCACAATAGGCATTGAACTTTTCTTCTACTTGATCGATGCTACCGCCCACCTGTGAGAAGTCCAAGTATAGCACGAGGTATTTGCCTTGTAAACTTGTGGGGTGTTTACCAATCCACAAGTCGCCGAACAGCTGTTCAAACTTGTCCTTCTTGTTGCAATCATAATAGGCATGCAGCATATTGATGAGCAGACTTTTTCCAAATCGGCGTGGACGCGTAAAGAATATGTTGCGTGCCTCAGCTTCGAGCATGGGCAAGTACATGGTCTTGTCCACATAATAGAGGTTGTCTCTTCTGATCAGCTCAAAGTCGGCCACACCATAGGGCACTTGTCTTGTATTGGGATTCATCATGCTTTTGTATCATTTATTAGTAAACGAGTTGAGGAGTTGACGGGTTGACGAGTTAACAAGTTGACGGGTAAGTTAGCCAAGTTCTACAGAACAAGGAGTGTATATCAAACTTACTTGTAAACCTGTCAACTTGTAAACCTGTCAACCAAGAACTCCGTCAGCGCGTTACTTAATCGGCACGCCGCAATTAGGGCAATACTTTTTGCCGCTTAGCACAGAGTAGGGGACGAAGCCAAGAAATTTGTGGCAGTGCGGGCAAACGTAGGTGGTTTGCATCTGTGCGTTGAGGGTGGCCAAAGCGACGGTCTTCTTTTCGAGCACCTTTTCGCCAGCAAAGATGGCAATGGCCATGACAGCCAGCAGCACAATGCACGACACCAGCCAGTTTTGACCCACCATCTGTGTGACGAGCATGGTCAGTATGGGGGTGAGCATACGAATGGAGTTGACCAACATGGAGTAGCGGTCCCACTTGCGCTTTTGCTTGTCGTAGTCGTTCCACACCTGTTGCAGGTTGATGCGCGAGGCATCGGTAAGCAGTTGTTTGACCGAGGTCTTGAAAGAGCCTAAAAATAAAGGCGTGTCAGCCTTGATGCTTTTGCGCATGATGCGCAGGCCAAACACAAAGACCCCCTTGGCCGAGTCGTGGTCTTCAATTACATACGAGTCGGCCGAGGTGCGCGTAAGTGTGGCGTGCTGCGGGTCGATGCTGGCGTCGGACAGGTGTAGCGGTTGTTGCCCCATGCGGCCAATAATGATGCTTTCGCCTATTTCCATAAAGTATTGTCTTCGTAAAGTCGTTTGATAGTTTTAAGCGCCTCTTTCGACATGGGCAGGGCAAAGTTACCCTCATGCTCAAAGTCGGAGAGTACCAACTTATGGTTGGTAAGGTTAACTTGCACAATCATGTCGGCATTGACAATGTAGCGTTTGCCAATGCGCAGGAAGGTTGGTGCCGTTTCGGCAGCCTGCTTGTGCAGCATCTCCTCAACGGTGGTGAGGCCAACGGGCAGCATAACCTTCTGTTTGTTGGGAAACACCCCATAGCAGTAGTTGCCATAAGCCTCGTAGAACATGGCCTTGGCCAAGGGCACGCGCAATAGTTCTGTGCGGCGGTTGAATATGGTGTATTTCATGTGAGTCGGCATTGTTCTGTATTTATGCACAAAATTACCAAAAAGATAACAACTAATGCGCCATTAAATGGCATTTTGTGACGTACCTTGCCATTTATTGAGCACATCAACCACTTGTTGCGCCTCATCGGCAGAGACCACCGGACTCATAGGGATAGAAAGTTCCTCGGCATGAATGCGCTCCGTTACAGGCAATGAGAGCTCGTGACCCCATGCCTCATAATAGCATTGCTGCTTGTGCGGGGGGATAGGGTAGTGAATGAGCGTTTGCACACCCTGTTGTGCAAGAAACGTTTGCAGATGGTCGCGCTCCTTGCAGAATATGGGAAATTGGTGGTACACATTGTGGGCATCGGGCAGACGCTCGGGCAGCGTGATGAGCGGATTGCTGATGTGCCCGTAGTAAAAGTCGGCCAACTGCTGGCGGCGGGCATTGTCGTGGTCAAGATATTTGAGTTTGATGCGCAACACGGCAGCGTCCATCTCGCTCATGCGGCTGTTGATGCCCGCATATTTGAACACATATTTGCGTTCGCTGCCATAGTTGGCCAGGGCGCGAATGGTGGCGGCAAGTTCCGCATTGTCGGTTGTGACGGCCCCAGCATCGCCCATGGCCCCGATGTTTTTGCCAGGGTAAAAGCTGTGCGCTGCGGCATCGCCCAACGAACCGGTGCGTTTGCCATTGAACGTACACCCCTGCGCTTGTGCATTGTCCTCCATCAGTTTGAGGTGGTGGCGGTGGCAAATGTCGAGCAACTGCTCGTTGCACGCCAGTCGTCCGTACAGGTGCACCGTCATGATGCCCCGTGTGCGCGGTGTGATGGCCTGTTCCACGCGGTCGGTGTCAAGTTCCAGATGGTGCCAAGTAGGTTCCACCAATACAGGTTTGAGATTGTTGCGTGTAATAGCCAATATGGTGGCAATGTAGGTGTTAGCCGGCACGATGATTTCGTCGCCATCAGCCATCACCCCCATTTCCTTATAGGCGCGTAGTATGAGGTAAAGCGCATCAAGTCCGTTGGCCACCGCCACACAATGTTGTGTGCCGATGTAGCGGGCATAGTCGTGTTCAAATTGTTTCGTCTCGTCGCCCTGCAAAAACCACCCCGAGTCAATCACGCGGGCCATGGCGGCCTTGTACTCATCGGCGTGTTCGTGGGTGATGCGCTGCAAGTCGTATAGTTTAATCATAATGTTTCAATATTGTTGAGCGAGAGTCTGAATGCTACAAAATCGTTGTAGTTGCGAATGTAATCCTCGCTTTTGTAAATGTCCGAAGCCAGCACCATGCACACCGCCCCCGACGAAAAGTCGGTGATGCTTCGCCACAATCCCGGGCGCACCAGCAGCCCTTGGTAGGGGCGGTTGAGGAAAAACGACCGCTTGCATTGGCCGTCGTCGAGTGTGACAGTGAACGAACCAGATGCTGCCACTATAAATTGGCTCAGTGTGCGGTGGGCATGTGCACCACGTTCCTCGCCGCCCGGCACATCGTAAAGGTAGTAAACCCTTTTCACGTCGAAAGGCAGCGTGTCGCCATTCTGCACCACGGTAAGGTTGCCTTTGCGGTCAGAATGGTGTCGGTTAAGTTCTACAATAGAGCAGTCGAATACACTATATTTCTCCATGTTGCTTCATTCGTTTGTAAGTGCCGTAATCCTCCACATAGTCGGCACGGTTGTAAGGCGTTGAGGCTATTTCGAGTGCCAGCGAGTTGGTGGAGAAGTTTGTGAGCGTGCGCCAAAGTCCCTTTGGTATGTAAAGCCCGTAGTACGAGCGGTTAAGCGTAAAGGTGCGCTTGTTTGTGCCATCGTCCACAATCACGTCGAGACTGCCCGAAATGGCTATGATAAGTTCCTCGGTAGTGTGGTAGGCATGTCCGCTGCGGTTTTCGCCCCCCGGCACATCGTATATCCAGTATACGCGTTCAAACTTGAAAGGCACCTGGTTATGTTGCTCTACAAACGACAAATTGCCGCGAGGGTCGTTGAAACGTGGCAACTCAATAAGCCGTGCATCGTCAATGGTCATATATGGTAGTTGTTGTCTGAAGTTTCGGTTTTAATAAGTGCGGGCTGAATCAATGACAGCTGCAAAAAACGTAAGCACTAATTACACTTCTGCCTGTGTGCCTTTGCCTAAAATCCTGACGCGAGACGAGGCTGCCGAAAAATTCTCCGACGCGAGACGCGTCGCCCCCATTAGAGCTAGCATTTAGTGGTAGCTCTTAGTGGTAGCGTTTGGTGTTAGTGTTTGATGCTTGAAGAAACGCAAGCACTAATGGGGGCGACGCGTCCCGCGTCGTTTTTTTCAGCAGCCTCGAGACGCGTTGCTCCCATTAGAGGTAGCGTTTGATGCTTGAACAATTCACGCAAGTTTGATTGCATTCGCCTTGCACGATGTTTTAGCCCGCGCGGGCTAAATCCGTAACTTGCGTTTTTAATTATCCAAACGTCCCGAGGCCGCAATCAGTGCGCGCACCTTGTCGTTAAAGCCCGTGGCCTGTATCAACTCCTCAAGTGTGAGGTGCATGCGGTATTGCCAGTATTGGTCGGGGTTGGCCGGCACATTTATTTGTTCCGTCTCGGGGTGCTTGCTGCGCAGCGTGGGTGATATGGCAAGCCAATCCTGCCACCCTAACAAGCAAAGCATTGAGGGCGATTGCAGGTGCAATTTTACCACCTCCTCGCACACCTCAGGTGTGGCTTCGGCGGGCGCCTCGCCATTGTGGCGCAGCGCTTCGTGCCAAAAGGCCTGTGACTGTTCGCCATTTTGCTGCCACCACAAGCGCAATGGCGGCATGTCGTGGGTGGCAATGGTGGCCACCGACAGATAAGGATTGTCGAGCGGATTGCCAAAACGCACACCATAAGCCTTGGGCATACGCTGGATTTCGAGCGACAGAATTTCGAGCCGTTCAAGCACACCCTTAACCGATGCCGGCACCATGCCAAGGTCCTCGGCACATGGCAACATGCCATTGCCGTTAAGCGGATAAAGTTGCAGCACCGGGTGCTGCGCGTCGGCACTCTGTGTGACTGCCGGCACCTTCTTCATGGCCTCGTCAGCCCAAAACTGGTTGTTGCGCTCGTAAAAGAAGTGGTCGTGCAGATGGTTGAAAGCCTGACGGTCGGCCTCGCTCAAGGCATCGAAAAGCCAAGTGCGCTGTGCTCCAACGCGTGGGTGAAACAGATGGGCGTGTGTGGCATCGCGTATGAACAACACCTCGCACACCACCTGCAACAAAGTCTGGCGCGTTTTGCCCTCGGGCAGCAAGCGGCAGATGGCACGCTGGGAGCGGTAAGCCTCCTTCAGCACATACCATTCGCCGTTCTTTGTAAAATAGTCGGCAGCCAGTTTGGCATTCTCTGTGTCGGTCATCAACTTTTGCATGGTTCCGGCCGTCACACGTGGCACACACAAGGCTTGCACGTCGCCCCCAAAACCAAAGTCGTGAATTTCGGCCTCGGTATAGGGCAGGGCGGGGCGGAACTGCCCCAACAGTCCGTAAATATGTTGCGACGGCACCTCCCAAATGCGGAAAAAGCCCAGCACGTGGTCAATGCGGTAAGCGTCAAAGTACTGCTCCATGTGCTTCAGTCTGCTGCGCCACCACTGGTAGCCGTCTTGCGCCATGGCCTCCCAATTATAGGTAGGGAACCCCCAGTTTTGCCCATGCACGGCAAAGTCGTCGGGCGGTGCCCCCGCCTGTCCGTCAAAGTGGAACAAATGGCCGTCGGCCCATGCCGGCACACTGTCGCGGCTGATGCCAATGGGAATATCCCCCTTCAGTATCACCCCCAGTTCGCGTGCCGTGTTGTGGGCCCGTTGCATTTGCCGGTGCAGCAAATATTGCAGCCAGGCGTAGAACAGGCGGCTGTCGGCCACATCGGGGTGTTTGGCAGTGTAGGCCTCCAGTTCGCCGGCTTTGGGCGCATCGTCGGGCCATGAGCGAAAATCGGCCGTGTGGTAAGTGTCGCGCAGCGTGCAAAAAGTAGTGTAGGCAGGCAACCAATGTGCGTTGTCATCGCAAAACTTCTTGAAAGGCGCAGAGGCCACCACCTTTGCACCACCCTCTTTATATAAAGCGTGCGCAAAGTCCATTTTCAGCTTAAAAGCCCTCTCGTAGTCCACCTCAGGCAGAGTGTTCAACTCCGTGCCAAGCGCACTATACACCTTGTAAGCCTTGCTCCCCCTCCACTCTCGCAGGTCGAGGTAGGCAGGGTGCAGGGCAAACACCGAAATGCCATTGTAGGGGTAAGAGTCGTGCCACGACCCCGTGCGTGTGGTATCGTTGATGGGCAGCAGCTGAATAGCCTTCATGCCCACATCGGCCCCCCAGCGTATCATGGTGTCAAGGTCGCCAAAGTCGCCAATGCCCATGCTGCCCTTGCTGCGCAGCGAGAACACCGGAATGACACACCCCGCTCCCCGCCATTGAGGCAAACTCATGCGCGGCCTTTCGTCCTGACGCACAATCGAGGCATTGAGGTTGCATGGGGTGGGGCTGATGATGCGGTTGCCGCCCTCCTCCCACTGTGCGTGTGCAGGGTCTTTAGCGTCCACCAATACATATTTATACTCCAAGCCTTGTTCAAAATCCTCACGCGTCAGCGGCAGTGCCCACTCGTAGGTGTCAGTGCGCTGCATGATGCGTGCCTGCTGTGGCTGCCATTCCCCCATATTGGGCGTGTTGCCCACAACGGCCCACTTCATGCCATTGGCTGGTGGCAGCGTGTGCAGCAGCAATAAATAAGGCGAGGTGAACAACTCAAGGTGCATCTTTTCGCCGCCGCGTGGCAACATCAAGCATTGCTCAAATGCCGCGCGGTGATAGTTCTGCCCCAAGCACGTGTCGGCCCAGGCGTCGCAAAAGCATACCTCAGAGCGGTGGTTGAATGCAAACAACCGCCAGGTGTTAGTCTCGACGCGCAGCAGTGTGCCGTCGTCAGCCACTATTTGGTAGGCATATCTGATGTGCTGGCTTTGATCAGCCACTTGCAGCGTGGCGGTCCAGTGCGTTTGGTCGTTGCTCTGCAATGCTATATATAATATGTCGCCACCATCAATCGAACAGACCAGCTCGGGGCGCTCATTGTGGCGGGTGTGGTAGTCAATATGAAAAGTGAGAGTCTTCATGCTTCAAATTTAAGCGTTTAGTAATGGGGCGGTTCTAAAAAATACTGATTATTCAGGTGGTAGAAAAGGGCCTTTTTGCTTGTGCCGCATTTGGCGGTAAACTTAACAAGAAAAAATGACATACACCCACCTTTTGCTGCAAAACATGTAAATTGGAGGGACAGGCAAAAAAATGAGTGCAAACGTTTGGCAGTAATATCAGATGATTGTATATTTGCATCAAATTCAATAAGACATAAAAACAGAGCGCTCATCAGACAGCGCGCTGTATAAAGGCAGGAAATCAGCCTCTTGCAGAAAAATATACGGCTGTACCGGTTAGATTGGGATACTCATCAATAATTACTTGAAAACCGAGTCAACCAGTTATTCAATGGCGTGCCGATATGCGCTTGTCGTAGGGTCGGATTACAGAGATTGGCTGGAGCTCAAATCTTATTTCGCTCGGAGTTTCATCACATCACTGGTACAGCCTTTTTTTGTGCCCTGTCGTTTCGTATGTGCGTGACGATAGGGCAAAATGTGGCGTTTTCTTGCATCAAATATTGATTATGCAAAACGGTTTTATCAAAGTAGCGGCGGCCATTCCTTCGGTGAAGGTGGCCGATTGTTCTTTTAATATCCAACAGATTGAAAGCCTTATGGCGTCGGCCGAGGGACAGGGTGTAGAGATATTGTGCCTGCCCGAGTTGGCCATCACTGCTTACACCTGCCAGGATTTGTTTCAGCAGCAGTTGCTGCTTGACGAGGCAGAAGCTTCACTGCTCAAACTGATGGAGTTCAGCCGTAACCTTAATGTTACGGCTTTGGTGGGCGTGCCAATAGCCTATAACAGCATGCTGTTTAATTGTGCTGCCGTCATACAGCGGGGCAAAGTGTATGGCCTTGTGCCCAAAACGTATATACCCAATTACAAAGAATTTTATGAAAAGCGTTGGTTCACCTCAGCCCAAGTGCTGGCCAATGGTGTGGAATTGCGCTTTTGCGGTCAGACGGTGCCCATGAGCAAGAACCTCGTGTTCTCCACCACACACTGCACTTTCGGTATTGAGATATGTGAAGACCTTTGGGCACCTGTGCCGCCCAGCAACCACTTGGCACTGGCCGGTGCCGACATCATATTCAATCTTAGCGCAAGCAACGAACTCATAGGCAAGGCGCAGTATCTGCGCAACCTTGTGCTCGGCCAGAGCGCCCGCCTGCTGGCTGGCTATGTGTATGCTGGCAGTGGTTATGGCGAAAGCACACAGGACCTCGTGTTCAGCGGTCGTGCCTTTATAGCCGAAAATGGCGCTTTGCTGGCACAGGCCGAACGTTTTGCCATGCGCGAACAGCTCATTTGCAGCGAAATTGACGTGGAGCGTCTGCGCGCCGAGCGTCGCACCAATACGACTTTTGCCAATGCCTTCGACAACGAACTGGTGCAGAACTACCGCAATATAGAACTCGAACCCTATGCAAGCAATGTGCCGTTTACACTGACACGCCCCATCGACGCCCACCCGTTTGTGCCCGAGGGCTACGAGCTTGACGAGCGTTGTGAGGAGATTATCTGCATACAAAGCGAGGCACTGGCACGTCGTATAGAGCACACCCGTGCCAAGACGGTGGTGATAGGCATTAGTGGCGGCCTCGACTCCACACTGGCCCTGCTGGTGGCAGTGCATGCCTTCGACCGTTTGGAGCGCGACCGCCGTGGCATAGTGGGTATCACCATGCCAGGGTTTGGCACAACCGACCGCACCTATACCAATGCCACAAACTTGATGAAGGAGCTCGGTGTGACCATACGCGAGATAAGCATAGCACCCGCGGTGACACAGCACTTCATGGATTTGGGACACGACATCAATGTGCACGACCTGACATACGAAAACTCGCAAGCCCGCGAACGTACGCAGATATTGATGGACGCTGCCGGACAGATGGGCGGCTTTGTGGTCGGTACGGGCGACTTGAGCGAACTGGCACTTGGGTGGGCCACCTATAATGGCGACCACATGAGCATGTATGGTGTGAATGCCTCCATACCCAAAACGCTCGTAAAGCACCTCGTGAGCTGGGCTGCACGCAACATGGCCGATGAGGCCAGCCGCACCACACTGCTCGACATAGTAGACACCCCCATCAGTCCCGAACTCATTCCGGCTGACGAGAACGGCAATATCAAGCAGGTGACAGAGGACCTTGTCGGCCCTTACGAGCTGCACGACTTCTTCTTGTATTATGTGCTGCGTTTCGGTTTCCGTCCGCAAAAGATATATTATCTTGCCTGTCGTGCATTTGACGGTACAGGCAATGGCACGGCGTACACCAATGAGGTTATTCTCAAATGGTTGCGCACCTTCTTCCGCCGTTTCTTCACCCAGCAGTTCAAGCGTTCGTGCTTGCCCGATGGGCCTAAGGTTGGCAGCTGCTCGCTCAGTCCGCGTGGCGACTGGCGCATGCCTTCCGATGCCAGCTCGGACGCATGGCTTGCCGACCTCGAGACGGAAGATGAAAGTACACCGTCCGTTGTAGAAAATGCGTAAAATAACTGAAGTTTCAGATTTGGCAAGTGCGGGCTGAAGGCCCAATGTTCTTCATAGCCCAGGGCAAGCAAAGCGTCACCCTGGGTTGGTATGAATGCAAAAGTTACGCCCTGTAAGGGCAGAAGTAACAGAACTTTTTACTTTTGCCCTTACAGGGCGCGACTGCTTCAACACGCGATACCCAGGGTGTCGCTTCGCTTGCCCTGGGCTATGAAGAATATTGGGCTTTCAGCCCGTCCTTGTTAAATCCGAAACCTCAATAAATGATATAGAAATATGAAAAGGTTGCTTATTCCATTGCTGCTCATGTTGATGGTGTTGCCTCTTCGGGCAGCAACGAAAGATGTGTTGTTTGCACGCATATTGCCCGACCGTACCACCCTTTATGCCGGCGACAGCATGTTGGTGTCGGTGGTGCTGTATGCCACGGCGCCTATTGCCAAGGCCGAATGTACGAGCCAGTTTGTGGTGAAGGGTAAATGTGATGTACGCAAGCTCGACATAGACCGCAACGCCACGGCCGGACGTACGCGCGAGGGACGCCAGATGTATTACACCCTTGTGTGGAACCAATATGTGGTGGCACCGCAAAAGACGGGTACATATACAATACCCGTACAAAAGTTTAAGGCTACTTTGCAGCGTGTGGTGCGTATGCCCGACCTCTTTGACCAGATGATGGGGGCACAGCCCGAATATCAAAATGTCAAGGTGCAGGGAGCGTCCAAAACCTTTACGTTTGAGGTAAAGGAAAAGCCCCTGCGTTCTACACAGGACATGATGCGCACCTCAGGTGGTGTGTTGTGATGCGGTGTTCGCTTGCTCGCTGATCAACAGTTTGGTATTTGAAGAAACGCCCCCATTAGTGTTAGCGTTTAGTGCTTGAAGAAACGCTACCACTAATGGGGGCGACGCGTCTCGCGTCGGGATAGAAAAAGGGGAAGGAAATACGAACTCGCGTTAAAAGGAAGAAGCGACGCAGACAAGCAGATGTGAAAAATATGGAGAGGGAGTCTATTTTATGAGATTTTTCAATCGACTTCACAAAGTTGTGGACCACAACCTTGTGAACTACTTCTTTTTACATTACCTTTGTAATCTAATTAAGTAAGGAGTAAAGATTATGGAGAAAGCTTTTGTATATGGTATGTCGGTCGGTGGTAATAACTTTACAGACCGAATTGAAGAAACCAAGCGTATCAAGCTTGACTTTGAAAATGGCGTTAATGTTATTCTTATATCTCCAAGACGCATGGGTAAGACTTCTCTTATAAAAAAGGTGATTTCCGAGATTGATAACCCTATGCTAAAAATCGTCTATATGGACATATATGACTGCAGAAGTGAATATGATTTCTATAACCGATTTGCTGAAACAATCATGAAGTCCACCGGCAACCATTTGGAGCAAGTAATGGAGAACATCAAGCGTTTTTTGGTTAGAATCTCGCCCAAAATTTCATTTAGCCCAGAACCTAACTCTGAGTTTTCTGTATCCTTGGGTATAACACCCAAGGATTATTCTCCAGAGGAAATTTTGAATCTTCCAGAACGTATTGCCAAGGAACAGGGCGTTCGCCTTGTAGTATGTATTGACGAGTTTCAGCAGATAGGAGAGTTTACAGACTCGCTGACTATACAAAAACGTCTACGCGGTGTTTGGCAGCATCATCAAAATGTGTCATATTGCTTCTTTGGCAGTAAGAAGCATCTGATGGAAAATATTTTCCAAAGTCGTCGTATGCCTTTCTATCAGTTTGGGGAGATGTTGCATCTCAAGTGTATTCCTACGGAATATTGGGTCCCATTCATCTGTTCTCGATACGAGAAATATGGCAAGAAGATAGCAGAAGAGTATGCTGGCAGAATATGCCAAGTGGTAAAGAATTACTCATCTTATGTGCAGCAACTTGCATGGAACGTTATGGCCGAAACAGGAAAAGAAGTAAACGAGGAGAGTTTTGAAGAAGGCTTGAAGGCTCTGTTGGAGCAAAACAGCAGTCTCTTCATACAACAGACAGAGGGGCTTACGACCTATCAGCTCAACTTCATTCGTCTTTTGTGCAAAGACATACATTCAGGATTTACAACTCAAGCGGTTTCTGAAATATACCCTCTTGGCAGTAAGTCAAATATAGACCGTATAAAGAAAAGTTTGGTTGACAAAGAGATTATCACCGTTGAAAAAGATGGTATATTCCTTGCTGATAGTGTATTTGAACTTTGGTTTAAAAGAGAAATGATGTAGTCTATAGCCGACACTGAGGTTTGCCATTCACTAGTTAAATAAATATCATTAATCAGTTTATTAGCCAATAGACAGGAAATATGAACGAGTATAAAACAATAGACTCTCTTTTTAAGAAATTCGCTAATCCAATAAAAGAGGATTACGAAGCATTGGCGGTTAGCCTGATGAAAAACTTTTCCATCGCCAAATGTGAAAAAGATAGTGAAGGAGTCAGAAACGTGAAGTACCGAATAGCTGATTTGGAAATATATCTATATTCAACAGACGATACTGAAGACGTAGCAACTTTGAGTAGAAATTGCATTGAAGGGCAATGGTTCTTTGTGTTAGCGCTTAGTGCTTGAAGAAACGCTACCACTAATGGGGGCGACGCGTCTCGCGTCGGAAAAAAGAACAAAATAAAGGCTCATAGATAGTATTAATCACACTACTATCTGTGAGCCTTTGCCTTAAAATTCCCGACGAGGGACGCGTCGCCCCCATTAGAGGTAGCGTTTTGTGTTAGCGCTAAGTGTTAGCGCTAAGTGTTAGCGTTTTGTGTTAGCGCTTAGTGTTAGCGTTTTGTGTTGGCGCTTGAGCCCGTTCGTATTTTACTCTTCTCCTTCCACTGCGCAACCATCAAAGCCCATTTCCTTGGCCCGTTCCGGTCCGAAAGTGAAGTAAGTGGCATCAGCCTCGTCGCAAATTTCGCCCTTGGCATTTTCAAGAGTAAGATGTATGGTGACAATATTGCGGCGTTGTGCGCTGATGTGCCCCTTGATGGTAATAAGCGGTTCGGTGGTCATGACCGGTTGGCGATACTTAACGTCGAGCCGTGTGGTCATGCCCGCTGTTTGCAACTTGCGGTTGACCACCCAGCCGGCCACCTCGTCCATCAGCATGGCAATCACACCACCATGCAATGTGTCGACCCAACCCTGGTAGTTCTCGCTCGGGCTCCATTTTGTCAGAACCTCGTCGCCTTCCTCCCAAAATTGTAAATGCAGACCGATGGGATTGTCCGGACTGCAGCAAATGCACTTGTAACCTTTTTTACCCAAATAGGGATTGATAATCTTTTTCATAAGGCGTGAATGTTGAACGTTGTTTCTGTATGCAAATGTACAAAAAAGTAGCATACAAATGTATGACATCTCATTTACGATGCACGCGTAATGCTGCCCCATTTTGCTCTCTATATCGTTTTAATGCAAAATGTCTGCACTCTGCACTTTTTATATACACTGCGCTGAAATTCAATCGTTTCAGGCGTGTAGACAACTCCAAAATTTATCTGCACGCTGTCTGCACTTAACTACACTCGTGTCTGCACTATCTGCACTTATTTACACTTGTCTGCACTATTTACTTTGCTTGCACTTATCAGCATAGATGCAAGTGTACACGTGTAGTGCCGACTACGCATTGCGGTATAGGGGGCGCGTACTTCCGGTTGCTCCGACAGAAAAAACGTTCTCCCTATGCCGTAGCGAGCGGTTGGCACGACCGTTTTTGTGCAAGCATTTGGTCTGCCGTATTCGCTTGTTAGTGTAGACAAGTGCATACAGGTGTGTAGGCGTTTTTTACCTTTGTCTACACTGTGTAATAAGTTGATATTCATGTAGTTTTGTGGCAAAAGTGCAGAGTGCAGACACTTTGTGCATTTACATCTTATGGTAGTGTGTCTGCACTTGTTGTGAAACCTTGTGAGGTCCCATCGGTTGGTTACGCAATCGTAGATTGTGCAATTAGAAAAATCAAATGTTAGTTTGCAAACTGTGCAAGTGTTGTACTCTGACAATTTGCTCCTTGTGCAAATAAAACAATGACATTCGTTTGCAATTTGCACAATAGGCGCAAAAATCATTTTGTAATTGTTGCTTAATTACAAGTTATTATATTAACTTTGCACCCATATATAACAACTCAGAACAGAATAATGAAGAAAAACATCTTCCTCCTTTTGGTAGCAATCCTAACCATTGCGTCATGCAAGACCAAAGAGAAAATCATCTACTTTCAAGACATTACTCCCGACAGTGTTGCCACAACAGTCATTCCCACCCAGCAGAGTGTGCTGAAACTCGTGCCGGGCGATAAGATAGGTATAACCGTGACCAGTGCTGCCACTCCCGAGTTGGCAGTACGTTACAACTTGTCGACAGGTTCGTCATATTCGAGCACTTCAAATGCCGACAACATGCGTTACACGATAGACGAGAATGGCAATGTTGATGTGCCGGGCATAGGTCGTGTGCAAGTGGGAGGCCTCACTCGCGCTGAGGCTGCATCGCGCATTCAGGCCAAGTTCCGTGATGGCGTGTTGAACGACGCTGTTGTAACGGTGGCCGCCTACAATCAGTATATTACGGTGTTGGGTGAAGTGGCCCGTCCGGGATTGCAGGAAATCACGCGTGACAAGATGACCATACTCGAGGCTATAGGTCGTGCGGGCGACTTGACCATTACTGGCCGTCGCGATTGCATCAGGGTGCTCCGTCAGGAGGGCAACGTAACAAAGACTTATTTTGTAGACCTTCGCTCAAAGGACTTGTTTAATTCGCCGGTGTTCAACTTGCAGCAGAATGATGTGGTGTATGTTGAGCCTAACAAAGTGCGTATGGGTCAGTCTACCAACAACGATAACTCGGTGCGCAATATTTCAACCTGGTTGTCTGTAACGTCTGTACTCACGAGTATAGCCATCCTTATTTTTAGATAATGCATAAGCATTCTTGCAACGTGTTTTGCAAGATGTATAATTGTTATAATGATTATTGCGGGCAAAACTGAAGACCTTGTACAGGGTCTTGATTTTGCCCGCATTTTGTGTGTTCATGCTCCAAACGCAACCTCTAATGGGGGCGACGCGTCTCGCGTCGGGATAGAGAAAGTAGGAAAATATGAACTCTACTAAATAATAGCAGCATCTTTTTCGCGAGACGAGGCTGCTGAAAAAACCGACGCGGGACGCGTCGCCCCCATTAGAGTTAGCGTTTGGTGCTTGAACCCCGAGATAGGCTGTACCTCGGCAATAAAAATGAAAGTCTTGGGCCTTTCATTTTGTATTGCGCTCGGTTTGCACTATCTTTGAATAAGATAGGCTGCGGCTCGGAAGTGCAAATCAAAAAACGCGTTTTTCGCTTTGCACTTCGCTCACCTTGCACTATCTTTGCAAAAGATAGGCGTCGGTTCGGCAAAACACTCAAACGAGTTTGGTGCTCTGCTCACACCTTGCACTATCTTGGCTTTAGATTTGCAATGATGCGCTGCCATGGCGTATTTCATTTGTTACAACCTTATCCCTCACTACATGAAAGGAATAGTATTAGCTGGTGGTAGCGGCACACGCCTCTATCCCATTACAAAAGGCATAAGCAAGCAACTTATTCCCATATTCGACAAACCGATGGTGTATTACCCCATATCGGTGTTGATGCTTGCAGGCATACGCGACATACTGATTATTTCAACGCCACAGGATATGCCGAGCTTCCAACGCTTGCTGGGAGATGGCAGTGAATTTGGCGTACACTTTGAATATGCCGTGCAGCCCTCGCCCGATGGTTTGGCACAGGCCTTTATTATTGGCGAGGAATTTATTGGCAACGATAGCGTGTGCCTTGTGCTTGGCGACAATATATTTCATGGCAGTAATTTTTCGAGCATGCTGCGTGAAGCTGTGTCAAAGGCTGAAAACGAGGGACTCGCTTCGGTGTTTGGCTATCGCGTGAACGACCCGGAACGCTATGGCGTGGTAGAGTTTAACAACGATGGACAGGCAGTGAGCATTGAGGAAAAACCTGCACAGCCTAAGTCGAACTATGCCGTGGTGGGCTTGTACTTCTATCCCAACGAGGTGGTGAAGGTGGCCAAGCAAATTAAACCGTCGGCACGTGGCGAACTGGAAATTACGACCGTTAATCAGCATTTTCTTGAGAACAAAAAACTCATGGTGCAAACTTTGGGCATCGGTTTTGCCTGGCTCGACACCGGGACGCACGACAGTTTGAGCGAGGCTTCTACGTTTATTGAAGTGATAGAAAAGCGTACCGGCTTGAAAGTGGCTTGTCTCGAAGGCATCGGGTTGGCCCATGGGTGGGTGACGGCTGAGCAGGTGCGGCAACAGGCTTTGCCAATGGCTAAAAACCAATATGGTCAATATCTGTTGAAGCTGGCCGATGAGTATGCCAGCCAAGGGGCTTAGCCGCTGATGGGCTGGACTTGGCAGGGGCACGTGTATCCTGGCCTGTTTAGTTTTCAAGGCAATCCTTACACTTTAATTAGAACCACCTTATAACCTTACTCCAAAAATCTCACATGATAATAGCAGTAGACTTTGATGGCACGATAGTGGAGCACAAATATCCGGCCATCGGAAAGGAAATACCATTTGCCACCGCCAGCTTGCGCCAGTTGATGCAGGACGGCCACAAACTCATATTGTGGAGTGTGCGCGAGGGACAATTACTTGACGACGCCGTAAAATGGTGCGAAGAACGTGGCGTGCGTTTCTATGCTGTAAATTCAGATATTGACGAGGACGCCTCAGACCACCAGGGTACGGCACACTTTAGTCGTAAAATTAAGGCCGATGTGTTCATCGACGACCGTAATTGTGGCGGACTGCCCGATTGGGGCACAATCTATCAGATGGTGACAAAGCACATGACCTATGCGCAGTATGTTGAAAGGTTGACAAATGACAACCAAGAGCCAAAGAAAAAGGCTTGGTGGAAATTCTGACATGTCGTACCGCATGGGCTGTTGTCGGCTATTCTGACATAGCAAGGAAAATACAAATAACGAAAATCACATATAAGCATGAAGCTACCAAACGCTCACCAAATGAGGGAGTTGGACAATTATACGATCCAAGAACGTGACATGAAGTCTGTTGACCTGATGGAGGAGGCTGCAAAGGCTGTGGCAGACTTTATACAGAATGAATACACCGACCACGAAAAGCCTATTGTCGTATTTTCTGGTCCGGGCAACAATGGTGGCGATGGTTTGGCTATGGCCCGTATGCTGAGCAAACGTGGCTATAAGCGCATACAGGCTTTTTTGTTTAATACCAACAATTCGCTGAGCGAGGACTGCAAGGTGAATGCCGAAAGGTTGAGCCAAGAATGTCCTGAAGTGGATTTCATTGAAATACAACAGCAGTTTGAAGCACCCGAACTGAGCACCGACACCTTGATAGTTGACGCCTTGTTTGGCACAGGGCTGAACAAGCCCCTTGGGGGCGGATATGCCGCTTTGGTAAAGTTTATCAATGCGGCACAAGTCGATGTGGTGAGCATTGATATGCCTTCGGGACTGATGTGTGAGGATAATACTTACAATTCGCCTTCGGCCATTGTGCGGGCTACCCATACATTGACCATCGGGCTGCCCAAGCTTGCGCTCATATTGGCCGACAACCAGATTTATGCAGGACAAACGCATGTGCTGTCGATAGGGTTGTGCCTTGACAAGCTTGACGAGATGTGCATTCCGTATCAAATAACGGAACGTGCCGATGTGGCCGCTTTGGTAAAGGCACGTCCTGCCTTTGGTCATAAGGGTACATTTGGCAATGCGCTGCTCGTGGCTGGCAAGTATGGCATGGCTGGGGCTGCTGTGTTGGCTGCAAGGGCCTGTCTGAAGTCGGGCGTAGGCAAGGTGACGGTGCACACCCCGTTGAAAAATAATGACATCTTGCAAATAGCTGTGCCTGAGGCTGTGCTCGACCATGATGAGGACGAACGCATTTTTACCAATCCCGTCAGGACCGACTTTTTCCAGGCTTTGGCCATTGGCCCTGGCATTGGGACAGACAAACGCACGGCGCTGGCCTTCATAGAACAAACGAGCCATACGGACATACCCTTGGTGATAGACGCTGATGGCATCAACATATTGGGCAGCCACAAAGGGTGGATACCGCAAATTCCGGCAAATGCCATCTTTACGCCGCACCCCAAGGAGATGCAGCACCTTGGTATATGCAATACGGATTCATACAGCACTTTGCTCGAGGCTGTGAACATGGCCAAGCAGCACAAATTCTTTATTTGTCTGAAGGGGCATTATACGGCCGTATGTATTCCTGATGGGCAGGTGTGCTTTAACCCAACAGGCAATTCGGGCATGGCTACGGCCGGTAGCGGCGATGTGTTGACGGGCATTATTTTGGCCCTGCTGGCACAGCAATATACGCCAGAGGAGGCCTGTAAACTGGGCGTTTACTGGCACGGGCTGGCTGGCGACATGGCGGCTGCCGACATGGGAGAACATGGCGTGACGGCCTCGGACATCATAAATTACTTGCCAAAGGCTTTGCTCAGTATAAAGGCTGGGGCATGAACGGCAGGTGTGTGAAACTTGAAATTTTTGTACGATGAAGATGAAACGCTTTACAATAATAACCGCTGCTGCGGCTCTGCTTTCATTGGGCGCAAAGGCTCAAACCGAAGTGACTGCTTATACGCCGGGGTTGACCGAAGACGGCATTACATATTTTTTGCCCGCAACAAGTTTGCGCGTTGTGCTGACTGCTACCAAAACGCATCATACGCCAGGCGAGTTCTGTGAGTATGCAGAGCGCTACTTGCGCTTGAAAGATGTGCCGCAGACAGCGTATGACACGTGGACTATTGACGATGTGAAAATTGTGCCTTATGGCGTAGCCGACAAGTCGAAGGCTTATAGCATCAAGTTCAAACAGAAAACTTCGGCCCCGTATGTGTCGCTGACTAACGACGGGCGCTTGCTGTCGGTTAATGCCAAAAGCAGTGTGAACGATGAGCAACTGCCTGTGGCGTCGGTAACGAAAGTGCAGCAAAAGACGGTGAATGGTGCTGATTTCAAGACAGAAGAGATACTCTCGGCTGGCAGTACTGCTAAAATGGCAGAATTGGCTGCAAACGAAATATATGACATTCGCGAAAACCGTGGTTTGTTGACAAAGGGACAGGCCGACTTTATGCCTAAGGACGGTGAGCAGCTCAAGTTGATGCTCGCTAATCTGGACACGCAGGAAGATGGGTTGATGCAGCTGTTCCGTGGCTCGGCAAGCAGTGAAACACACGTTGTGGTGTTTGATGTGACACCAACGCAGGATATTGATCGCCAAGTGGTGTTCAACTTTTCAAAATATTTGGGCGTGGTTGACGCTGACGACCCTGCTGGCACACCTGTATATATAAGCGTAAAAGACCAAAAAAGCTTGCCAGAGGTAGTTGCGGCTGAGGCAAATGGCAAGGCAAAGAAAAAGGTGGCCGACCTGAGGTATGCCACACCGGGCAGAGCTTTGGTAAAGGTATTCTCGGCCGATAAGGAATTTGTTTCGCAATCGGTGCCAATGGCGCAATTCGGACGCGTAGAACATTTGGGCGGCGAACTGTTTAACAAAAAGACAACGACCCATGTGCAGCTTTCTCCTGTGACAGGCGGCATCGTAAAGATTGAGGCTGAAAGGCCTGAGTAATATGCCGACGGACAATGGAAAGGCGTAAAGAAGAATCTATTGAAAAAGTGCTTTTGCGCTTCTTGCGTCAGTCGCAACTCGAAACACCGCTTAATGAGCACCGCTTGATAGCGGCATGGGGCGAGGTGGCCGGAGTTGCGGCAGAACGGTTGACGGAGAGCTTGAGGGTGTACAACCAAACGTTGTATGTTAAACTGCGTTCGGCTATGTTGCGCAACGAGTTGTCGATGAAGCGCAGCGACCTTGTCAAGAAACTCAATGCCAAAGTCGGCGTTAATGTGATTGTTGACATCGCATTTTCGTGAGGAATGTATGACGGACTTGAAGATAAGCCAAGTAATACCAATAGTTGCTGTCCGGTAACCCCAAATTGCAGATATATGCGTTTTGGGGCTACCGGACAGTAATAGTTTGAATTAAGTAATGGTGAAAAAATAACTTGACCAATTTTGCGGAGTAAGGAGATGTTCCTTATGCCCTGTCTTTTTGCCGCTTTTGCAATTTGTCATCGGTCACATAGCCCGCTATGCTCCCTCTTCCAAATTTCAAAAGCAACAAAAATACAGGTCAAAATTGCTCAACTTATTCTTTCACCATTACTAAATGGAGGTGTTTGTGAGAATGATTCATATAATGTTTGGTACCAATTCGGTTGCCAAATAGAAAGGAAGTTCTTAACTTTGCGCCATAACCAATAAACCATATTGTTATGACGATAGTTAGTGCAAGAGATTTTAGAGCCAACCAAGGGAAATATTTCTCGATGGTAAATTCGGGCGAACATGTAATATTGAAATCACGTGAGGGGAACTTTCGCTTAGTTCCTGTGTCTTCTTCTGATTTTATTTCGGACGAAACACAGAAAATAACAGCTGATTTAAGGGGTGCTCTTCGTGAACTTAAAGAGGTTATTGCCGGAAAGAAAAAGCTTAATACACTTGATAGCCTGATTGATGAATTATAGTATAACCACTTCAAGCTACTTTGATGTGGCTGCAAAAAGGTTAGCCAAAAAGTATCCGAGTTTCAAGGAAAACTTGAAGACCTTTCGTAAAGAACTATTGGATAATCCGCTGCAAGGAGATGAATTGTCTCCAGGCATTCGTAAAATACGAATGGCTATCAAATCAAAAGGTAAGGGAAAATCGGGAGGGGCAAGGATTATCACCTATAATTTTATTGTCCATGAGGTTGATGGTGTAATTGTCCTGCTTCTTATCTACGATAAGGCTGAAGCCTCTTCTGTAAAAAACGATGTTCTCAAACAAATTATCATGGAAGAGGGTTATCCTATTTAATATGAATGCTGTCCGGTACAACTAATAGCAAAGGCATAAATATGTGCTTTGTGGTTGTACCGGACAGCTGTATAATCTTATTCTCTTTTTACTACACCTGGCTTACTTCGCCATTTGTTACATTGAACAGTTTATAGTCGTGCTGTGTGGCGGCAAGTATGCGGTCGAGGTGTTCGCGGCGGGTGTCTGTAATGAATATCTGTCCAAAGTTTTGGTTACTGACATAAGAAATGATGCGTTCCACGCGGTTGGCATCGAGTTTGTCGAAAATGTCGTCAAGCAATAATAATGGAACACGGTGCTCGCCTTTGTTCTTTAGGAAGATGAATTGTGCCAGTTTCATGGCAATGAAGAACGTCTTTTGTTGACCTTGTGATGCCTCACGCTTGACTCCGAAACCGTTGAGTGTAAGTTCGAGTTCGTCCTTGTGCATGCCGTGCAGTGAATAGCCCACGATGCGTTCCTTGGCACGCCAGTCGTGCAACTGAGGACGTAGTTCGCCACGGTCGCCATGGCTGATGTATGTTATGCCGGCCTGTTCGTTAGTGTTGCCCGAAAGTTGCGTGTACAAGTCGGTGAAGATGGGCAGAAAATCTGTGATGAATTGTTTGCGCTGCTCATAGATAACTTGTCCGCTCATAGACATCATATCCTCCAGCACGTCCAAAACCGAGCTGTCGGGCTCAGCCTCTTGTTTGAGCAAGGCGTTGCGTTGTTTCAGCGCCTTGTCATAACGAATGAGGGCGTCGAGGTAGGGGGCACTGTACTGCATGATGACCATGTCCATAAAGCGCCGCCGCTCTTCGCTGCCGCCTAAAATCAATGCCGAATCGGCAGGGGCAATGATGACGAGCGGTATGTGGCCCACGTGCTCGGAGATGCGTTTGACGTCCTTGCCGTCAACCTTGAGCCTTTTGCGTGCCCCCCGCTTGAGTGAACAGCACACACGTTTGTGGCTATCGATATCGTCGGTGTAGTCGCCCTCTAATATGAAATAGTCTGTGTCGTGGTTGACATTGAGAGCGTCCTGTGCACTGGCAAAGCCTCGGCAAAACGACAGGTAGTATATGGCATCGAGCACGTTCGACTTGCCCATGCCGTTTGCGCCCACCAAACAGTTGATGTTGGGTGAAAACTCAAGGCTGGCTACGCCGATGTTGCGGTAGTTGGTTATGGTGAGATGGTTTAATATCATGTGTATGCTAAATAATAGCGTTAAGACAACGCGCAGGCGGAATTAGTAAAGAGCTTGTTAACCTGCTAACCCTTTAACCCTTAACCCCATTAACAAGGAATTTCGCCGACGGCTTAAGACAATGCAAAGTTACACCTTGATGAGTCAAAAACAAAGTAAACGGCAGCTTAAAGCGCGCTGTGTGCTGTCAAAATAATCCTTTTTATCAATGTACGTGCTTGCGTGAGGTAAAAAAAGTAGTGGTTTATTTCAGTACATGGGTGGAAAGTTGTAAATTTGCGCTGCATTTGTCAACCCGTTGATGCTTAAAGGGTTATGAGTGCCAAAGCAATCTGTAAATAAAGAAAAAACATATTATGAGCAATCAGAAGAACAACCAAACACTCGATGTGAACGAATCTTTGGCCAAGACCGAAGCATTTTTCATCAAGTACAAAAAGCAAGTAATCACGGCCGTTGTAGTGGTCTTAGTCATTGCAGGTGGTATTCCTGCCTACATCTTTGGCTATTCAAAGCCTCGTGAGGAAAAAGCACAGGAGTGCCTTGGTATCGTAATGCAAAAATATCTGATGAGTCAGGACTACGAGCACGCTTTGAAAGGCGAAGGCAAGACGCTCGGTTTGACTAAAATCGCTGACAAGTACAGCTCAACCAATGCAGGCAACATTGCCAAGTATGAGGCTGGTATCTGCAACCTTCAGTTGGGCAAGACCAAGGAGGCTATCAAATATTTGGAAGCCTTTGACGTAAAGGGTGACAAGACCGTATCGGCACAAGCTCTTTATGCCCTCGCTAATGCTTATGCAACTGATAAGCAACTTGACAAGGCTGTTGAGACCTTTAAGAAGGCAGCTGATGCTACAGATGTACCTGCGCTCAGCTCACAGGCCTTGTTTGATGCGGCACTTGTTCTTGAAAGCCAGAACAAGAAGGACGATGCTTTGAAATTGTATCAAGACATAAAGAGCAAGTATCCTTCAGCACCGATTTGCAGCCGTCAACAACAAAATGGTGTGGTGCTTGATGCTGTAATTGATAAGTACATTGAAAGACTTTCAAAGTAACCTTGTATTCGGTAACTGATACAATTTGTAATTTACAATAATGCGGTGGCTGCGCCTTGCAAGTGAGTAGGTCTTAATAAACTGATAAGAACTTTGCAAGCCGCAGCCACTCTTTTTTTGCACACATATAACACATATATATAAAATGTCATCTTCTAATTATTCATATACAGCAGACCAAACCATACCAGTGCCCGATGCCAGCGAAATGCGTTTTGGCATAATCACCACAGAGTGGAATAATCACATAACCGACAAATTGCTTGATGGGGCGGTTAGTGAACTCAAAAAGAATGGTGTGGCCGAAGGCAATATAAAGGTAGAACGTGTGCCGGGCAGTTTTGAACTGATATATGCTGCATCACAACTGGCAAAGTTCGGTCATGTGAATGGTATCATAATCCTTGGTTGCGTAATACGTGGCGATACACCGCACTTTGATTATATTTGCCAAGGTGTGACGCAAGGCGTGGCAGAATTGAACACCAAAGGCGATATTCCGGTGATTTTCGGATTGCTCACAGTTAACAATCATGAGCAAGCTGAGGAGCGTTCGGGGGGCAGATTAGGCAATAAAGGCGAAGAATTTGCACTAACTGCAATAAAAATGGTCGATTATGCTTGGAAGTTACAAAAATAGTTCGTATCTTTGCATCGCAATTAAGAAATAAGGGCAAATACCAGAGTGGCCAAATGGGGCAGACTGTAAATCTGCTGGCTTACGCCTTCGGTGGTTCGAATCCATCTTTGCCCACGCAACGGCGCAGCTTTCACATCGAAAGTTGCGCCGTTGAGTTTTAATAAGTAAGGTGTAGCAGATAGGCGAGATGTTGCAGGGTGGGAGAGGGTAAATCAACTCCCGATATTTGCAATAAACATGGAAATATGCCGTTATCATATTTATATGGCTTCAAACAAACAATACAACAAGATATTAAATAGCGTATGGCTGCTGTTGCTGTTTGCAATGGCGGCCACTAACGTATATGCCCAAAGGCGCACACGCGTGTTCGGTGTAATAAAAGATGACCAAGGGGCACCAATCGAATTGGCTTCGGTAAGGGCTGTGGGACAGAATGCGCTGACATTTACCAATTTGAAGGGCGAGTACAACTTGTGGTGTGCGTCAGAAGACAGTGTGCGCATAGTTTATTCAATGATAGGCTATGAAACACGCAAACGTTTGTTGCGTTCGCCGGGCGACTCTGTGCGTCTTGATGTCATGTTGCCACCTTTCGACTCGAACAACACACTTGGCACAGCTGTGGTGACGGGACAGGGAAGACAAACAACAACTACGCAGCGTATTACACAGCCTGATGCCAAACTTACTCCGTCAACCACAGGCAACGGGGTGGAGGAGATTATTGCCACGCAGGCCGGTGTGAGCACACACAACGAATTGTCGTCGCAGTATAATGTGCGTGGTGGTTCGTTTGACGAAAACTGCGTTTACCTTAATGGTATCGAGGTGTACCGTCCCATGTTGGTGCGTTCGGGGCAGCAGGAGGGGCTTTCTATCATCAACTCAGATATGGTGGAGAGTATCGGTTTTTCGTCGGGCGGCTTTGAGGCACGTTATGGTGACAAAATGTCGTCAGTGCTCGATATTACGTACAAGCACCCGGAGAATTTTGAGGCTACGGCACAGGCGTCAATGCTTGGTGCTGGCGCGTATGTGGGTTGGGGTAATAAAAAGGTGAGCTTGATGTCGTCGGTGCGTTACAAAACCACGCGATATCTGTTGGGGTCGACAGACACCAATGGCGAGTACCGCCCGAACTTTCTCGACTATCAGGCATTCTTTTCGTGGCGTCCCAATCGTCGGTGGTCATTTGATGTGTTGGGTAATATATCAGACAACCATTACAACTTTGTGCCGCACAACCGCGAAACGAAGTTTGGTACAATCAGCGAGGCTAAAACCTTTCTTGTGTATTTCGACGGTCAGGAAAAGGACTTTTTCAAAACCATGTTTGGAGCAGCAACTCTCACGCGTCATTTTAATCCAGATACCTATTTGGCCTTGCAGTTCTCAACTTATGCCACACAAGAGCATGAAACTTACGACATACAGGGGCAATATTGGCTGAATGAGGCCACGACTGCCGAGCAGTTGGGTGTCGGCACCTATTTGGAACACGCACGTAACCGCTTGAGGGCGCGTGTGATGAACACGGGTCTGCGTTTCCGTACCAAGTTGACCGGTCATACGCTGCAAGCAGGCTTTAACTGGACACGCGAGACTATTCATGACAATTCGCGTGAGTGGGAAATGCGCGATTCGATGGGCTATTCATTGCCATATAACCCCACAGCATTGAACCTCATTTACAGTTTGCGATCGAAGTCAGACATTACAACTTCGCGTATATCGCTTTTCGCACAGGACACTTGGCGCATACGTGCAAAGATTGGCTTGTTCAACCTTACGTATGGTGTACGTTTGAGTCATTGGGACTGGAATAAAGAAACGATAGTGTCGCCGCGTGTGTCGATGGGACTGTTGCCATCATTCTCCGACCATTGGACCTTCCGTTTTGCCACGGGCTTTTATTACCAGGCACCTTTTTACAAGGAGTTGAAGGATACGACGTTGACAAATGGCATTGCTACGGTTCAGCTCAATCGTGACATCAAATCGCAGCGTTCTATACATTTTGTGTTCGGTGCCGACTATTTGTTCAAGGTCGCCGGACGTCCGTTCAAGTTTACGGCTGAGGCTTATTACAAAGCCCTTTCGCACTTGATACCATACACGGTAGATAATGTGCGTGTGGTATATTATGGCCGTAATGAGTCGAGTGGTTATGCAGCAGGTGTTGACTTTAAGTTGTATGGCGAGTTTGTGCCCGGTACAGATTCGTGGCTTACTTTCTCGCTGATGCGTACCAAAGAAAAAATAGACGGCCTGTCTATTCCGCGTCCCACAGACCAAAGGTATAACGTGTCGTTGTTCTTTACCGATTATTTTCCGGGAACTACACGTTGGCGTTTCACGCTTAAAGCTGCTTTTGCCGATGGTTTGCCGTTTGGGCCTCCACGCAGTGACAAGTCGAAGCAAACGCTTCGTGCTCCTGCCTACAAACGTGTGGATATTGGCATGAGCTATCGTTTGTTGAACAATAGTGACCGTCACATACAGCGTGGCATGGGACGTCTGTTCAAAAACATCTGGCTCGGGTTGGATTGCTTCAACCTTTTGGGCATAGATAACGTCAATTCATACTATTGGGTGACAGATATTACTAACACCCAATATGCTGTGCCGAACTACTTGACTGGTCGCCAGATTAACGCGCGCTTGTCGTTCGACTTCTGATATGAGACTGCCAAAATACAACGCGAACGTTGGGGCTTATGAAAGAAATGCTAACAAATTGGACCGCTTAAAATCAAAATTGCGCTCCTAATGTAGCAAAAAGTAAGTAATAACGTAAATTTGTTTAGTGTTTACTTGGCTATGTAAAAATAAGGGGCTACTTTTGCACCGTTATCCTAAATACAATCTTTTTACCTTAAAGAACTAATACCTATCAAAAACATTCAAAAGCGACTCGTTGCGAAACGAGTCGCTTTGTTCGTAATAGGGGGGTAAGAGCTAAACGAGGCAACTTTTTAACCGATATAAACCGATTGTCAGGCTTGTCGAGATGCAATCATTTGCCGTACACCGTCAACAAAATCTGACAGCACGTTGATAATACACGACAAACAACAATAAAAAACGCTCCGCATGTGGCATCTATCTTGATGCACGTGCGGAGCGGTTGTGATTAGTACAGCCAAGCTCGGACGCTTGCAGTTATTTCAACCTTAATATGATGTTATTTCTTCGTGTTGCTCTTGTCCTTGTGGACGGCCTTGGTGTCAGCCAATTCAACAGCAAATGAACGATTGAGTCCAGTCTGAGTTTTGGCACGAATCCAAAGCACGCGGTCGCTGCTCATGTTTGCTTGTTTGGTTACCTCGTCAAAGTCGTCGGTAGTACGCATCTCACGATCATTAACCTTTGTGATTATCAAGCCTTTTGTTAATCCGGCCTCTTTCATCTTGCCTTCGCGAATAGCTGTGATCATCAAACCATAAGGCATGTTGAGTTCGCTCTTTTCACTGTCGGTAAGCGGACGCAAGCCCACCCCCATTGCCGTAATGTCAAGTGACTGAACTGCTACGGTAGTGCCTTGAACGTTGCGCAGCGTCAAGGTAGCAGAATGTTGTTTCTTGTCGCGCAGATAAGTAACTGTCACTTTGTCGCCAGGACGGTGATTGGTAAGCAACTCTTGCAGCTCGCCAAATTTCTCAATCTTCTTGCCGTCAACAGCTGTAATCACATCGCCTTCTTTCAGACCACCCTCGGCAGCGGCACCATCAGCGCTAACTTCCTTCACATAGATGCCATTTACGGTGCCAAGGTCAGGGTTCTTGCCCTTGTCCTTTTGCATGTCGATGTAGTTGCTTACGTCCATGCCAGAAATGCCAAGCAAGGCGCGCTGCACTGTGCCGTATTTGCGCAAGTCGTCAACCACCTTGTTCATGATAGAAGTAGGAATGGCAAAGCCGTAACCCGAGAACGAACCCGTTTGTGAGTAAAGCATGGCATTGATACCTACCAGCTCGCCCTTGGTGTTGACCAAGGCGCCGCCAGAGTTGCCAGGGTTGATGGCGGCATCAGTTTGAATGTAGCTGTCGATGCTGCCAGGTGTGGCATTCAGAGTGCGGGCTTTGGCGCTGACAATGCCAGCCGTAACGGTAGATGTCAGGCTGAACGGGTTGCCAATGGCCAAAACCCATTCGCCCAATTTAAGATTGTCAGAGTTGCCCACCTTGATGGCTTGCAAGCCTTTGGCTTCAATCTTGATAAGTGCCAGGTCGGTTGATTTATCGGTACCGATGATGCGTGCTTTGAACTCGCGGTTATCGTTCAGCTTCACGGTCATTTCTTCGGCATTCTCCACAACGTGGTTGTTTGTTACGATATAGCCGTCTTCAGTCAGAATGACACCGGAACCGGCTCCTACGCGTTTAGGAGTTTGTATGCGTTGGCGTTGCTGTCCATTGCCGTTGCCAAAAAAGTCGCCGAATCCGAAGAAGTCTTCAAATGGGTCAGAATATTGAATAGTCTGTGTCTTGCCACCTGTTACGACCTTGATGTATACTACAGAGTTAACTGCGCTCTCGGCAGCAACTGTAAGGTCAGCGGGGTTTGACGGAACTGCATTAGCAGCCATAGCGGGTGATTGGAGGCCCAAAGTCAAGGCCAGAACCCATAACGGAAGATATTTACGTGTCATATATCGAAATAGGTTGTTTGATTTTACTGACCGCGAATTTACGATATACGTCAATAGAGTGTATGCCATAGCACTTGCTTTTCGCCATTTTTTTGTCTCATTTAACACGAATACGCGCCTCAACCATATAAATTGTTAAGTAAAAATGCTTGAATAGCGCATTTAGTAACCCAGTTGCCCGTCATCGTCCACCTCGTCCTCCATATCAGCCGAAAACTTGACACGCTCGGCAAATGCGCCAGTGATGAGTGATGGCGTGATAATAGGTTTATACCATTTCGGTTAATGATTTAGCATATGCCGTATGGCGGCAATGGGGTGGTGCCATAGCATGCGAGGGCCCGCGTAGCGCATGACCGCGCACATCTTTTGTCGCATACAGGGCTTGTAGCAATGAACGGGGCATTTTTTGCAAGTATGCTTCTGGTTGCCAAATTTGCAGCGCTCGAGTCTAAGCTGGGCATAGTTGAGTAGCTCTTGACATTCTGCACAAAGCTGCTTGCTGTGATGCTTGCCATTGCAGTAGATTTTAATCATCTGTGCAACGGTTTGCTTTTCTCGTTCAATTCGTGTTGGCATATTATATATATGTATGTTGGTTGATGTTGCGGTGCAAAAGTATCATTATCATTCTGAAAATACTGCACAGGGCTTTATAAAATATGCAGTAAACTTTCTGCAAGTTAGGCTGCACCTCAGCAATGCAAGGCAAAAAATTGCCTTTTTGCTTTGCATTGCATTCGGTTTGCACTAACTTTGCCACCAATTAAGAACATACACCAAATAATGTTATGGTAAAAATAACTTTTCCTGATGGGTCTGTACGTGAGTATGAAAACGGCGTAACAGGTCTGCAAATAGCAGAAAGCATATCGCAGCGTTTGGCGCAAGATGTGCTTGCTTGCGGTGTGAATGGCGAAACGGTAGAACTCAATCGCCCAATTACCGAAGACGCTACTATCAATCTTTATAAATGGGACGATGAAGAGGGCAAGCACGCTTTCTGGCATACATCAGCCCACCTCATGGCCGAAGCCATGCAAGAGTTGTGGCCAGGCACCCAGTTTGGTATTGGTCCGGCTATCGAGAATGGTTTCTATTACGATGTGATGCCACCCGAAGGCGTAGTAATCGGTGAAGCCGATTTTGCCAAGATTGAAAAGAAGATGCAAGAACTCGCTCAAAAGAAAGAGTCTCTTGTACGTAAGGACATTTCAAAGGCCGACGCATTGAAGTTCTTTGCCGATCATGGCCAGACCTACAAAAACGAGTTGATTGAAGAACTCGAAGATGGTCATATCACAACTTACACACAGGGCAATTATACCGACCTTTGCCGTGGCCCGCACTTGATGAGCACTGCACCTATCAAGGCCATCAAGGTAACATCGGTAAGTTCGGCATATTGGCGTGGCGACGAAAAGCGTCCGATGATGACTCGTGTGTACGGCATCACCTTCCCCAAGAAGAAGATGCTCGATGAATATCTGCAGATGATAGAGGAAGCCAAGCGCCGTGACCACCGCAAAATTGGCAAGGAAATGGAACTCTTCATGTTCTCTGACCTCGTGGGTAAGGGCTTGCCAATGTGGTTGCCTAAGGGAACACAGCTCCGTTTGCGCTTGGAAGATTTCTTGAAGAAAATACAAAAGCGTTATGGTTATCAGCAGGTTATGACACCTCATATCGGTTCAAAGAACCTTTATGTAACTTCAGGTCACTATGCAAAGTATGGCAAGGATTCTTTCCAACCCATTCACACACCTGAAGAGGGTGAGGAATACATGCTCAAACCTATGAACTGTCCTCACCACTGTGCAGTTTTTGCATGGCGTCCACGCTCATACAAGGAATTGCCCTTCCGTTGTGCAGAGTTTGGTACGGTATACCGCTACGAGCAGAGTGGTGAGCTTCACGGATTGACGCGTGTACGTGGCTTTACTCAAGACGATGCACACATCTTCTGTGCACCCGAGCAAGTAAAGGACGAGTTCCTTCGTGTGATGGACATCATCATGATTATTTTCAAGGCTCTGAATTTTGACAAATTCGAGGCACAGATCTCACTCCGTGACAAGGTGCATCGCGAGAAATACATCGGTTCAGAAGAAAATTGGGAACGTGCCGAACAAGCCATTATCGAGGCTTGCAAGGAAAAAGGACTGCCCGCACACATCGAATACGGCGAAGCTGCATTCTATGGTCCTAAACTCGACTTTATGGTGAAGGACGCTCTTGGACGTCGTTGGCAGTTGGGTACCATTCAGGTTGACTACAACCTGCCCGAACGCTTCCAGTTGGAATACACTGGTGCAGACAACCAAAAGCACCGTCCTGTAATGATTCACCGTGCGCCGTTCGGTTCTATGGAACGTTTCGTGGCTGTGCTTATCGAGCACACTGCCGGCAAGTTCCCCTTGTGGCTTACTCCCGACCAGGTGGCTGTGCTGCCTATTTCAGACAAGTTCAACGATTACGCACATAAGGTGAGCGAAGAACTCAATGCACAGGACGTGCGTGCATACGTTGACGACCGTTCGGAGAAGATTGGTCGTAAGATTCGTGACAACGAAATGAAGCATGTGCCTTATCTGCTCGTAGTGGGCGAGAAAGAGGCTGCCAACGGCACTGTAGCTGTGCGTAAGCAAGGCGAAGGCGACCAAGGCGTTCTCTCTATTGCCGACTTTGCAAAGAAGGTGAATGATGAAGTAAAGGAAATGACCGAGAAATTCTAATCAAAATTCAGAGGTTCATAAGCCATTTCACATAACAACCACATGGCATAAGGTGTGCCGTTTACGTATTGTTCAAAACGTAAACGGCACACTTTTTTGTGTTACAAATTGTGGTGTGCGTGCATACAAGTATTCTGCACTTTAGTCTCGTCGTCAAGCCTCCTCTACATAGTTTTTTGAATTTTGTCTGCACTCTGCACTTTTCGTCTTAAAGTGCTGATAATCAATTATCTTACGAGTGTAGACAAAAGTACATTTTGTCTGCACTTTGTCTGCACTGCTTGCATTTTTTTGTCTGCACTATCTGCACTTTTTGTCTGCACTGCTTGCATTTTTGTCTACACTATCTGCACTTTTGTCTGCACTGTCTGCACGGCTGCCAGCATAGTGGCATCTTGTCTGTATAGATTAGAGTTGTCGGTGCAGGCAGTTCGTTGTTACGGTTGTGCGAGGTAGGCGTTTCATTTGGAGTAATAGATAGTACGGCCTCCCGTAATCGTTCTTATTTGTGGCGGCATGGTAAAACCTACTTGTGCAAAGTGTGATAAGTTGTGCATGAAGTGTTATAGTGCGTGTTGTAGTGCAGACAGGTGTGTAGATGATTTTCAGGGTTGTCTACACACTTCAAATATCTGATAATCAAACGTTTATGTGTGAAAAGTGCAGAGTGCAGACAAAACGGCTAAAACCCAATATATGGGGTAGGGTGATAACCGTAGCTTGTCTACACTTGTTTGCATAGCTTGCTCGCTCCTTTGGGTCTGGACGCAAAAACAGCGTTTCCTGCACCATTCCGAATGGAGTAATACAAGAAACGCTGTTTCAGCTGTATTCTAATAATGAATTATACAATCTTAATGCCACAAACCTCCCCCGATACATTGCATGTCTCTGTTGACACGGTTTCTTGCATTATGCGCTATAGATTTGACACATTGTATAATGTTTCGTTAGATTGCTGCACAATCCTTCGGGTTGATTTGTTGGGAGTATAGGTCGCCCACGATTTTGTATCTACGAGATAATACAAATCCCCAAGTGTTGCATACCCTCCAGTCTTGCGAAGCGTGTCTATCACTTGCTGTACCTGTGTATATTTCTGTTGTGCCATAATCAATTTTACTTTAATAAGTTTCTACCTCCTGTACCTTCGAGAATTCTCATTTGTTGGATAGCAATCTGATTCAGTTTAATGAGCCGTTCTGATTGTGGCATTCCATCGTTGATAAACACAGCATTTAGATTCTCCATATTTGATAGGCAGATAAGCTCGTTGATGCTTGCGTAATCACGAATGTTGCCTTTCTTGTCTGGATTCTGCTCACGCCATTGCCTTGCCGTCATACCAAACATGGCTATGTTGAGAACATCGGCTTCGTCGGCATACTTCATAGCTGCTTGTTCACGTGTCACCTCGTTTGGAATAAGATTTTCCTTAATTGCATCTGTGTGAATACGATATTTATCTTTGACAATTCACGTTTGGCAGACCACGCCAATTGCTTCTGCTCGTCAGCTTTAAGACGTTGATACTCTTTTACTAATAAAAGTTGGAATCGAGGACTTATCCACATTCCAAAATGATAGGCAATGTCACGATGGGCATATGTTCCACCATATCGACCAGCTTTTGCCATAATGCCAATTGCGCCTGTTCTTTGAATCCAAGCTTTCACAGAAAGTACGAAGTTGTTGCTTCCTGCTGCATTTTTAATTGTATCGAATTCGGTACAATTAAAATTCGGATTATATAGTATTTCCCATTCGCCGAGATATTCTATTGTACTTTTGAGACTCAACCATCTGAAAATTACGTGCTCCTGCATTTGGCTATGTGCCATATCAGTCAAAGAGATATAATCCTCGCTTTGCACACTAACAACAGATATTTCTGCATTTTCAACTTTTATCTTAGCCATAATCCTTAGTCTTTAGTTGCCACAAATCTGTATGTAACATTTGCCAAATTATCAAAGTCCGCTGTGAGTTTTGCTTCCAGTTGTTCGATGAACTGTTCTTTACCGCCGACCCATTTGATGAATGTTTTTGCTTTTGTATTCATATTATTCTTAATTGTCTATTCTCGAATTTGAACTGCTAAGTTATAAAAAATGACGTATTTTCCAGAGTTTTATTGTGCAAAAGTACACTTATCTTGCGTGAAGGTACGAAAGTGCATATAGACGTATTGGCACCTTTTTAGAGTGGTTTCATAACTAAAATCTTCCGCCCCCTTTTTTCTGGGGGTGGAAAATTTTGCCTTATGACGGAGTTGGCTCTTGCTTGCTGAATTTACGTGTTTGTAAGGGGACTTCAAGCATTTTCTCTATGCCAGCCTTTGCTATAAAGACAAAGGTAAAGGCCTTATTTTGTAACGACGTGATGAAAAATACGTGTAAAAAACATAGTTATGCTTTGATATTCAAAAAAGAAGGTGTAAATTTGCAGCCGATAAAAACTAAAATAAAAGAAAGTTGAAAGTCTACAAGGATACGTGGCGCGTGAAAAATCGCTCGTTCACTTGTCAACTCGTAAACTTATAAACTCAAATACTCATTTAATGCCAGCACCGCAGAAGAATAATCGCCGCGACCGCAATAACAACAAGCCACAGCATCGCATTAACGAACAGATACGTTGCCGCGAGGTACGTATTGTAGGTGATGATGTAGAATCTGAAGTAATGCCCACGCGTCAGGCCATTCAGCTTGCGCAGCAAAAGGGTGTTGACCTCGTAGAGATCTCCCCCAATGCTGTTCCGCCTGTATGTCGCTTGATCAACTATTCAAAGTTCCTCTATCAGCAGAAAAAGCGCCAGAAGGAGCTCAAGGCCAAGCAGGTTAAAATAGAGGTGAAGGAAATTCGCTTCGGACCGCAAACTGATGAGCATGATTACAACTTTAAGTTGAAGCATGCCAAGGAGTTCTTGTCTGAGGGTGACAAGGTAAAGGCTTATGTATTCTTCCGTGGCCGTTCTATATTGTTCAAGGAACAGGGCGAGGTGCTTCTGCTCCGTTTTGCCAATGACCTTGAAGAATATGGCAAGGTCGAACAAATGCCTGTGCTTGAGGGTAAGCGCATGATACTTTTTATCGCGCCCAAAAAGACTGCAGCCCCCAAGAAGGTTGAGGCTGTGGCCGACGCCAGTGAGGCTCAGGAAGAACAGACTCCAAAGCCTGTAAAGAAGGCTCCTCAGGTGAAGGCCAAGAAAGAGTATACTGGTCCTTTTGTTGAGGGCGAGGATTTCTAATCTTTGCGCTCGGGTAAAAGAAGCAATAACTGAATAGCTCGCGCGCTACGTTCGGTATCTCACGTAGCCGCAGTGATATATTAACAATAAAACAACAAAAGAAAATGCCAAAAGTAAAGACTAATTCTGGTGCAAAGAAGCGTTTCGCTCTCACTGGAACGGGTAAGATCAAAAGACGTCATGCTTACCACAGTCACATTCTGACTAAGAAGACTAAGAAGCAGAAGCGTAACCTTGACCACGTAGCTATCATCGACAGCACTAACCGCCGTCAGGTTCGCGAACTCCTCTGCCTCCGTTAATCCTCTTAGCGGGTTTAACTGTAAAGGAGCAATCCAAACCTTTTAATCTTTCACATTAAAGTCTAACCGGATGTTCAGCTTCCAAGTTCGTCTGTCATGCAACTAAAAATATAATGTGGCAGCCGACGCTAACTTCCAAAATGTAACAACAAAATGCCAAGATCAGTAAATCACGTAGCTTCAAGAGCTAAGCGTAAGAGAATTCTCAAACTCACTCGCGGTTACTATGGTGCCCGCAAGAATGTTTGGACCGTAGCCAAGAATACTTGGGAAAAGGGTCTGACTTATGCCTTCCGCGACCGTCGTAACAAAAAGCGCAATTTCCGTGCTTTGTGGATTCAGCGTATCAACGCTGCAGCTCGTCTCGAAGGTCTTTCTTACTCACAGCTCATGGGTGGTTTGCACAAGGCTGGTATCGAGATCAACCGTAAGGTGCTCGCCGACCTCGCTGTAAACAATCCTCAGGCTTTCAAGGCCATCGTAGCTAAGGCTAAGTAATTAGTGCCGATAAGCACATTACAGCTCAATACGAAAAGTATAACGGGAGAATGCACGTAAGTGCTTCTCCCGTTTTTTCAATATATGCAGGTGTTTTGCAGGGTGACAATGGCCCCCTCTTTATAGCATGAGTTTTATTGCCATCTGGTAAAACGTAGACATGCGAACGCACTCAAGCACTAAGCGCTACCACTAAACGCTAACTCTAATGGGGGCGACGCGTCCCGCGTCGGGAATAAAGGCAAAGGCTCACAGGCAGAAGTGTAATTACTGCTGTCTGTGAGCCTTTATTTAGTGTATAAACATTGCATTTTCCCGACGCGGGACGCGTCGCCCCCATTAGAGGTAGCGTTAAGTGCTTGAGTCTGTTCGCATGTTAACGTTCCGTTTCACCGGACAGCGAACACCAAGTATGAACGCCTATTTATTACAGGCCCGGGTTTGCTCTCCAACATTTAAGATGAGTGCATACCCGGGCCTGTGATGTGTTGTGATAGTAAAGTTATGCGCCGTCGTCGTGAATGGCTTGTGTAATGCCCGACTGCTTGACCATAATGCAGAAGCACATAAAGAAGAGGGCGCGCCAGCCCAGATTGATGTTGAAGGGCATGAGCGTAAGCACGCTTGCAATCTGTGCATACGACACGTAAACGGTTTGTTCTGATGTCAGTTTAATGCCCATGATGTCGGCGTAGCATTTCTTTAGTGTCTGTATGGCGCTTGTGCGCTTAAGCCATTGTGTGAGAGTGGCAAGCGTGAGCAGATTGATGAGTTTCCACTCGGGATTGGCTGCGTTGTGAAGTGTCAAATTGTTCTTTTGCATGGCTGTGTATTTTGTGAGTTGTTTTATGTAGCAGCTCGTTGGAAAGTGAGCTTAGGCTGCTTTCAAAATCGTGATGCAAAGGAACGTATGAAATGTGACAGTCTACGACAATGGCGAATTTATATGTTAATTTAGTTGTTTTTGCTGCGTTTTTCTGCGTTGTAAGGCGCGATTTTACTGTTTTGCTGCCATTACGAGCCTATTTTGCAGCGTGTCAGTCTGTATAATTTGTATTGTGATAGGCAGTTGCCTGTTCATACAAGTTTGAGTAATTCGGCAGGTTGGTTGATAAAATGTGTGTCGCGTTGTAGTGGTAGTGAGCGCAGAAAGTCCTCGTCTCTGAACCCCCAGGTGACCAAGGCACATGGCAGTCCGGCATTTTTGGCTGTTTCAAGGTCAACTTCGGAGTCGCCAACGTATATGGCATGGTCGGCCGTAGTGCCTAAATCGTGCATGGCTTTAAGCACTGCGTCGGGGTTGGGCTTGCGGCGCACGGTTTTGCTTTCGCCCACGGCGGAGTCAATGTATCCTTTGAAAAAGCGCTCGGCCAGTTCTTGCACAGCGGGGTCCAGCTTGTTCGATACGATGGCCATTTTTATTTGCTTTGATTTGAGTGTTTCAAGCAGTTGCATGATGCCGGGGTAGGGGCGTGTGGTGTCCAGGCAGTGTGCCACATAATGTGTGCGGAATGTTTGGAACACCGTTTCAAAATCATCACCCGTTACGGCATTGTCGACGGCGTTTGTCATCAAATATCTGATGCCGTTTCCCAAAAAACGTCGAATGTCTTTGATGGAACGTTCTTTCAGTCGGTGTGTACGCAGCGCGTAGTTCACGCTGTTTGCAAGGTTGTCCAATGTGTCAAGCAGTGTGCCGTCCAAATCAAAGATAATGGTGTCAAGCATAATGATGTAGTTTTTAGTTTTGTGCTGTTGCAAAATTACTGCTAAATTATTCATGCGCCACTTTGTTTGCAGAGTTTTTTTCGTACCTTTGTAAACAAACCAAAGTATCAATTCAGACTGCAATGGAAGTAACAGCTAAATTTGATCATTTCAACATCAATGTGCTCGATTTGAAGCGCAGCATAGAGTTTTATGGCAAGGCACTTGGTCTTAAGCCTTGTGGTGAGATTGAAGGGCCGGACGGTGCGTTCAAAATCGTGTATTTGAAAAACGAATTGAGTGATTTCAAGTTAGAACTCACTTGGTTGCGTGACCGCAAAGACCCCTATGAACTGGGTGACAATGAATCGCACATTTGCCTGCGTGTGCCTGGTGATTATGATGCGGTGCGTGCTTATCATAAAGAAATGGGGTGCGTGTGCTTCGAGAACGAAGAGATGGGACTCTATTTCATTAACGATCCTGATGACTATTGGATTGAAGTGCTGCCTATGAAGTAGTGCTTGGGCAGGATTAGTAATACAGGTTCAATTTTTATTTTGTAAGTAGGTGGGCGCAGCTTTTGCGCAGAAGGTACTTTTGTGGTATAACACTTGAAGCCTACTCGTCGTAATAATAGCAAACAAAAAATGGCGGCATGGCAGCAGCCGGCCGCTTGTTTATGCAAATATTTCAATTATGGATAATCAGCTTGTAGCTCAGTGTGAGCAGGTGGCAAAGCAGTGGATTGATTCTGACTGCTACGATGCCGAGACCAAGAAGGCCGTAAAGGCCATGGTAGAAAATTCAGACAAGACCGAACTTATCGATTCTTTTTACAAAACGCTTGAGTTTGGTACTGGTGGTTTGCGTGGCATTATGGGCCCTGGAACAAACCGTATGAACATCTATACTGTTGGTGCAGCCACACAAGGCTTGTCAAACTACCTTAATATCAATTTCAAGGACCGCGATGAAATTAGCGTGGTTGTAGGACACGACTGCCGTAATAACAGCCGCTTGTTTGCCGAAACTGCTGCCAACATATTCTCAGCAAATGGCATCAAGGTGTATTTGTTTGAGGACATGCGTCCAACCCCCGAAATGTCGTTTGCCATACGTCACCTTGGTTGTCAGAGCGGTATCATTTTGACCGCCAGCCACAATCCGAAGGAGTATAATGGCTATAAGGCTTATTGGGACGATGGCGCGCAGGTGCTTGCTCCACACGATAAGGGCATCATTGCCGAGGTGAATAAGGTGAAGGTTGAGGATATCAAGTTTGAGGGCAATCCGGCACTCATCCAGATTATTGGCAAGGAAATTGACCAGATTTATCTTGACAAGGTACACACATTGAGCATTGACCCCGAGGCTATCAAGCGCCAAAAGGACTTGAAGATTGTGTATACGCCGTTGCATGGTACGGGCATGATGCTTATTCCGGATTCGTTGAAGCTTTGGGGCTTTGAGAATGTGCATTGCGTGCCCGAGCAAATGGTGAAGGATGGCAATTTCCCCACAGTGAAGAGTCCTAACCCCGAAAATGGCGAGGCTCTTACAATGGCACTTGATTTGGCTAAGCGCATCGATGCTGATATAGTGATGGCTTCGGACCCTGATGCCGACCGCGTGGGCATGGCTTGCAAGAACGATAAGGGCGAGTGGGTGCTGATTGATGGTAACCAGACTTGCATGATATTCCTTTATTATATCATCATGAACCGCAAGGCTCAAGGCAAGATGCAGCCTAATGACTTTGTTGTAAAGACGATTGTGACCACTGAACTTATTAAGGCTATTGCAGACAAAAATAATATTAAGATGTTTGACTGCTACACAGGCTTCAAGTGGATTGCACGTTTAATTCGTCTGAACGAAGGCAAATTGCAGTATATTGGCGGTGGTGAAGAGAGCTACGGTTTCTTGGCCGAGGACTTCTGCCGCGACAAGGACGCTGTATCGGCTTGCTCGCTGCTTGCTGAAATTTGCGCTTGGGCAAAGGATCAGGGCAAAACGCTGTACGATGTGCTCATGGAGATATACTTGGAATACGGCTTGGCAGTAAACAAAACCATCAATGTGGTTAAGCCTGGCAAGACTGGTGCCGACGAAATAAAGGCTATGATGGAAAACTTCCGTGTTAACCGTCCTGCCGAAATAGCTGGTTCGCGCGTGGTGTGCACCAAGGATTACGAGGCATTGAAGGAGTTTGATGCTGATGGCACAGAGAAAGCACTTGATGCCGTTGACTTCCCCGAGCCAAGCAATGTGTTGCAGTGGTATACTGAAGATGGCACCAAGGTGAGCGTTCGTCCTTCGGGTACTGAACCTAAGATCAAGTTCTATGTTGAAGTAAAGGGCACAATGCAATGTCCGAAGTGCTATGCGGGCGCTGTGGCTGATGCACACGAAAAGATTGAGGCTGTAAAGAAGAGCCTTGGTTTGTAATATTATTGGATTAGAATAAACAAGCTTATGAGGCGGGCTATTCATTGTGATGATGAACAGGCCCGCCTCTTGCTATTAACTTAAATGGTATATTAATGAATTACTATTTTTTGTTTTGTCAGGACGAATTGTTGTTGACGTCGGGCGGTGATGTGCCATTGCGGGACGAGTCGCCAATACGCTTGGAGGCGTGGCAACATTTGCATCATTTGCCCGATTTGAATGGTCATGCTTGTTTTACAGCGCGACTTGACACGCCCGTGCTTGGCGACGAATGGCAGATGGTACCCTTGCGTGCCTCGTTTGATGTGTTGCCGGCATCGCTCTACAATATGGCGGGTAAGGCGCGTGAAATATTGTATTGGGACCAAACCACAAAGTTTTGTGGGGTGTGTGGCGCGCCTATGAAATTACATACCGACATATCAAAGCGTTGTACAAATTGTGGCAAGGAGGTGTGGCCGGCACTGGCTACAGCCATTATTGTGGCTGTTACGCGTCATGATAATCAGGAGATATTGTTGGTGCAAAGCAACAAGTTCAAAAAGGATTATCTTGGGCTTGTGGCCGGATTCGTAGAAACCGGTGAAACGCTTGAGGAGTGCTTGCATCGCGAAGTGTGGGAGGAAACCCACATAAAGGTGAAGAACATTCGCTATTTTGCGTCGCAGCCGTGGCCTTATCCTTGTGGACTGATGGTTGGCTTTATAGCTGAATATGACAGTGGCGACATACAGTTGCAGCGGTCTGAACTCAACAAGGGAGGGTGGTATTCGCGCGACAACATGCCGGCCATACCCGGCGAGGTGAGTTTGGCACGTCACCTGATAGATCATTGGCTTGCACAGTAGCGCATGCAACCAGCCGCTGTAGGGTGGTTCTTAAAACAGAATTTTTAGAACCACCCTATAATTCTGAACACCTATTTACCCTGTAATAGGGGGCTTACTGAAAAACTAATGGGGAGAATATGGTCATCGCACAATGCGTGAGTTTGCCATGTTCTCCCCTTGAGTTTGTATAGGTGCACAAAAAAACCTGCAACACGCGGTGTTACAGGTTTCAGTTTCTCTCGTTGTTGTAGCGAGTTCGCTTAGCTAAACTTCTTTAGTTAAGCAGCTGGCTCTCAAGCAGCCTGAGTTGAATCAGCAGTAGCAGCAGTTGAATCAACAGTAGCAGCTGAATCAGCGTTAGCTGAGTCGTTAGCAGTGCTGTCTACAACTGAAGAATCAGCAGTTGAATCAGCAGCAGCTGCGTCAGAAGTTTTGTTAACGCATGAAGCGAAAGAGATAGCTGCGAAAGCTACGAACATGAAAACTAACTTTTTCATTGTGTTTGTTAAAATTTTAAGTAAAACAATCAATTGCCTTTTTTAATCGATGCAAAGGTACGGACTTTTTCAATCCATGCAAACGTTTCGGCTGCTTTTTTCTCAAAAATGTTGTACAAATTGACATTATTTTATCTTGATGCGTTTCTTTGTAAAACGTAGTTGGCAAAAAGCATGCTATCTGTTACGACAGGCGGCAGTAGAATGGGCATTCATTGTGCAACTTTTGAGATAATGCGCACAGGTAATAGGCAGTTATGAGCGTTTTTCCTATCTTTACACAATCATATAGTTGAATTTATCTTTGTTTGAAGGAACATAGCGGGTTATGTGACCGAAAACAAAGGTGATAGATGCGCTAAAGCACTTACATTCCGTTTGGAGACAGCATCTGCGCATCGCATATAGTAATTTTGAACACTAACTTGCCATGTCAATCAATCATGTAAACGATTTGCGCCGGAGGGGGCACTGGCAGGCGGCACTTGATGCGGCGCTTGACAATTTGCACTTCATGGACACAGAATGGACCCAAATGTCGCTCTTTTGGGTTATATACGACATGTGTAAAATGGCTTTGGTTACGGACGGGGGTGGCGAGGTGGCGGCAAAATGTTTTGTGTGCATGAAGTATCTGTTGCGCACAATGATTGATGAGGAGGGCATAGGGCGCAAGTGTTATGACAATTTGCTGCTAAAGCACATGCCGCATGCTGCAGCGGTAGACTATGCGGAGCGCATATCCAAGACTCATCCAACTAAAGCTATGAGCATCGTACATGCCATGGAGTGTACGCCGCAAAATGTGCACCCTGTGTATCATGCCGCTTATGGCTGGGTTATATGCAGGTATTTGCGCCGGCAGGGATTTAAGGTTAGCGACGAAAGGGTGTCTGGCTTGCTTCGTGAATACATGCAGTTGCACAATCCGCGCCCGTCAACCTTGCATTCAATGATACTTGATTTCGTGTTGGATTATGCGTATGGTCATGCTTCGTTCAGATTTAATGAGTTCTTTGCGCAGTGGGGGGCTGAAAATTTGCGCTATGAAGATCATTTTGCTCCTGTTATATGCCGTGTGACCAAACCTTCGATTATGGCTCGCTTGCTAAGGATTGTTGAGCGTAGTGGTGACAAGGTTGCCTTGCAGTCGTTGCTTGACGGACTTTATGATTGGTGCGTATATTAAGTTGTGTGGCGTGTAATAAGTAGGTGTTCAAAATTATTTTATACAATCAGTAGATGTCATTTTCACATTGAAAGTGCATTATCGAGGCGCAGATGTGCCCTTTCAATGTAAAAATAATTTTGAACACCTACTTAGTTTGAGCCTCATAAACACCGAAAGAGCGCAATGGTCCATTTTGAAGCGCCATAATAAAAGGGCTTCATGTTGGACTATTGCGCTCTTTCGCGTATTTGTTAAATGTGTCTATTCTGCAAGTGTCATATGCTTACTCGTACACTTTATAGCGTGACGTCGGTCACTGGTCGTCATTCTTAACGTAACCTTGATATTTTTCGGGCAGTGCCGACATAATCACATTGTAAGCCTCATTCATAGTAGTTTTGATATCTTCGGGGCTGTGCGATGTGGGATATATGGGCTTGTGAATAACCAAACGCATGGCGTGCCGGTTGACAAAGTTGAGTCCGGCCATGCGGGTAAGCACATCAAAAGAACCGTCAATGGTAACAGGCACAACGGGCAGTTGCAGGTCGTCGGCCAGTTGGAATGCACCTTTTCTGAATATGCCCATGTGGCCGGTAAAGGAGCGTGCGCCCTCGGGAAACACTACGAGCGAGGTGCCTCCTTGTAGCGTGTGGCGTGCATTCTCAATGGTCTCTTTGATAGCTTTGGGGCCAGATTTGTCTACAAAGATGTGGCGTGCCTTTTCGCAGGCATATCCAACGAGTGGCATTTTGCGAAGAGCCTTTTTCATCATCCACTTAAAGTTGCGGTTCAGATAGCCATATATAAGGAATATGTCCATTGGCCCCTGGTGGTTGGCCACAAACACATAACTTTGGTTGTGGTCGATATTTTCGCGGCCCTCAACCTTGATGGGCAGTAGCAGCACACGGCAAATAAGGCGTGACCATATTTTTCCGGGGTAGTAGCCAAACACATGGGCGTTGAACAAACCGCCTATTATTGTAACTAAAGCAGTGATGACTGTGGCTACAAAAATGATGGGGAGTGCTATGCAGAGTTGATATATTTTGTACAGCATAATAAATAGGAGTGTAGTTTTTTGTTGCGTAGCTTTGCTTGTGTTGTATTCGATGGTTATCTGTTGTAGCATACAGCCTGCCCACGGAATTTCTCGTCCGTTACATGACCGCGGTTGAAGATGGGGAACCCATTGCAGAAGGTGCGTTCTACACGCCAATGGAAGGTGTGCCCTTCAAGCGGACTCCAGTTGCATTTGCTCTGAATGCGGTTCGGGGTGAGTGTCCATGGTCTGTGTGGGCGCACCATGACAATGTCGGCCTTATATCCTTCGCGCAGGTAGCCGCGGTTTTCAATTTGCAGCAAATCGGCCGGGTTGTGACACATCAGTTTTACAAGGCGTTCAAGGGTGAGCAAGCCTTTGTCAACAAGTTCGAGCATCGAAACCAGTGAAAATTGTACCATGGGCATGCCCGATGCCGCTTTTGCGCACCCTCCCATTTTGTCGGCCATGCAATGAGGTGCATGGTCGGTGCCAATGGTGTAGATTTTGCCTGACGACAGTGCGGCGCGCAGTGCATCGCGGTCGGCTTTGGTCTTGATGGCAGGGTTTACCTTGATGCGTGAGCCGAGTCGTGCATAGTCCTCGTCGCAGAATAGCAGGTGTCCCACACAAGCTTCGGCCGTAATAAGTGGGTCGTTGGGAGCGAAGAGCTCGAGTTCTTTTGCTGTTGACAAGTGTGCCACGTGCAAGCGTGCCCCATTCTCGCGGGCCAGGCGTACAGCCAGTGCCGTTGATTGGTAGCAAGCCTCTTCGCTGCGTATTTCGGGGTGGTGTTCCACGCTTGGGTCCGCACCATATTGTGCCTGTGCCGCCTTCATGTTTTCATTTATGATGGCAGAATTCTCGCAGTGAGTCATGATCAGCAGTTTGGCATTTTCAAAGATAGCCTTCAGGGCTATTTCGTTGTCAACCAGCATATTGCCAGTTGACGAACCCATGAAGAGTTTGATGCCGGCCACCTTGCGTGGATTAAGATGGGCCAGCTCGTAGGCGTTGCCAGCGGTGGCGCCAAAGAACAAGCCATAGTTGACTACACTCTTTGAAGCTGCAATTTTCCATTTCTCGTCAAATGCCTCTTGGGTGGTGGTTTGAGGCACGCAGTTGGGCATGTCAAAAATTGTAGTCACACCACCTGCCGCAGCAGCACGGCTTTCTGAGCAGAAATCGCCCTTTTGCGTCAGTCCGGGGTCGCGAAAGTGTACGTGGTCATCTATCACACCAGGTAGCACGTAGCAGCCGGTGCCGTCAATCGACTCGTCAACCGGAATGGTAGGTTCGGCATCATGGCCTTCAAGTATTTCGTCGATGCGGTCATCATCAATAACGAGCGTGCCAACAAACTGGCGGCCTTCGTTTATGATGGTAGCATTCTTAATTTGAGTTCTGAAGTGCATAGGTCTATATTTAACAATGTGCCAATGCGGTAAAACAATTTGTCGCATTGGCACATTATAGTTAGCAAGTTATTTCTTGGCTTTGATGCCTCCCGTCATGGCGGCCCATCGCAGGCGCATTACGCCGAACAATGCTTCGCTGAATATGCCACCGCTCATTTTGCTCGTGCCGAGTTCGCGGTTGACAAATACCACGGGCACCTCCTTGATTTTGAACCCGAGTTTGTAAGCCGTAAACTTCATTTCGATTTGGAAGGCATATCCCTTAAAGCGTATGGCGTCCAAGTCGATAGTTTCGAGCACTTTACGACGATAGCAAACAAATCCGGCTGTGGTGTCGTGCAAGGGCACCCCTGTAACTGTTCGCACATACTTTGAGGCGTAATAGCTCATGAGCACGCGTCCCATGGGCCAGTTTACCACATTGACACCGCTTACATAGCGTGAGCCAACCGACACGTCGTACCCATCTTTGGCACAAGCATTGTAGAGTCGGGGCAGGTCCTTAGGAGCGTGGCTGAAGTCGGCGTCCATCTCGAATATGTATTCGTAGCCGTGCTCCAAAGCCCATTTGAAACCGGCAATGTATGCTGTGCCAAGACCGAGTTTGCCAGTGCGTTGCACCAAGTGCAATTCGTGTTTGAACTCATTGGCCATCAAGCGTTTTACAATGTCTGCGGTGCCGTCGGGCGACCCGTCATCAATGACCAAAATGTGAAAGCCATGTTCGGACAGGCCGATTACGGCGCGTATGATATTCTCAATGTTTTCTTTTTCGTTGTAGGTAGGAATTATTACAACGCTGTCGCTCTTTTCCATTAACGTGTTTGAGTTTTAGGGTGGTTCTAAAAATTCTGTTTTTAGAGTTTTGCGATTCTGAAATGTGACTTGTACGCTATCGAAAGTGTCTTTTTGAAAGCACACAAATTCCTATTCCAGAATTATTAGAACCACCCTTTGTCCTTATTTCCGCTACAAAAGTAAGCATTTTGGCCGACATTGTTTATCTTTGCACAAGATAAATCGGCAAACAATCAATCTAAACACATAAAAATGAAACGAACAGTATTGGCGCTATGTGCGCTATTAGCCCTTCCAAGCATGGCTCAGAGATATACGGTCAGTGGTCAAGTTCCCAATGGTGTGAAGAAGGTGTATTTACAATTTATGGGCGCATCACCCCATATCGACAGCACGACGGTCAGCAATGGCCAGTTCCGTTTTGAAGGCGATGCCAATGGCAATATCTTTGCAATGGCCACTTATAATAAAAGCGAAGGCGTTAACGTGGTGCTCGAAGGCAATGTGAAGGTAGATTTTACCAGCGAAAAGGCTACGGGCAATGCCGAGAATGAAGGCATGAGCGCATGGGCTGCCAAGTTCGATGTGCCGATGCGCAAAATCATCAAACTTGGTGACGAGTACCGTGCCATGCGCGCCTCAGGCAAGCAAATACCCGACAGTGTGTTAGATCGTTTTGAAAAAGTTAATGAAGAGTGCACCGAGCAACTGGTAGCCTTGACCAAGCAGTGTTGCACTGAAAACAAGCAGTTCAAGTTTCCGGCATTCTTCCTGTGGCGGGTAAGTCCCATCATGGAGCAGGAAGACGTGATAGCTTTGGCCGAAAATAGCAATTCTGCTTATATGAGCACGAAGTTAAGTGATGACATAAAGCACAAAGTTCAAGCGTGGAAACGTCAGGCTGTAGGTACCATGTTTACCGACCTCGAGATGGCCGATGTTGATGGCAAAACACACAAACTGTCAGAGTATGTGGGCAAGGGAAAATATGTGCTCGTCGACTTTTGGGCTTCGTGGTGCGGTCCTTGCCGTCAGTCAATGCCTGCGTTGAAAGCACTTTACAACAAGTATAAAGACAAGGGCTTTGATGTGGTGGGCTTGTCATTCGATGGTGATAAGGCTGCGTGGGTAAATGCCATCAAAAAACTTGATTTGCCATGGCACCACCTGTCCGACCTCAAGGGTTGGGATTGTGTGGCCGGCAAGGTTTATGGCATCACAGCCATACCTGCCACATTGCTCATAGGTCCCGATGGCAAAATCGTGGCCAGTGGGGTTGGCGTGTCAAAGGTCGAAGAGAAACTGGCTGAATTGCTCAAGTAATTTCGACAGTGCCAACGCGTAGGCGGAATTAGCAAACAAGTTGACGGGGTCCTCCCCAATAAACAATATTATGTAAAATGGTGTGCCAAGGCTCTTATATGTAGGGCCTTGGCACACTCTTTCCTGACTTCATCACTTTCCTGCGCCATCACAAAACGCTACCACTAATGGGGGCGACGCGTCCCGCGTCGGGCATTAAAGCAAGGGCTCATACACTGAACACAAAAGCTCAGCACTAATTACATGCCTGTCTGTGAACCTTTGCTTTGATGCCCGACGCGGGACGCGTCGCCCCCATTAGTGGTAGCGTTTTGTGCTTGCGTTTTGTGCTTGTGTTTTGTGGTAGCGATTAGTGCTTGCGTTTAGTGGTAGCGGGGCCTTTACCATACTACAAAAACTTTACTTACCGAGTATCTTACATCTTACACTAACACATCGTAAATCATTGACCTTCAACGCTTTACTTAGTGTAAGATGCTACAAATTCCACTTACACACAACCTACACAACCCACACGCTGCCACACGGCACAAGCACGGGAGGAAGACATCACGGCATAGGGGGTCAGAAAAGTCTGTTGCTCCGACAGTTTTCTCTACGTCCCTATGCCGTATTATCTACTGCACACGTCCAAATTGGCTGCGCGGCAGCGGAGTGAGGTGTGTAAGATGTATGTAGGGGCGTGTAAGATACTTTGAAATCATCTTACACTCTTGAAAACTCTGTGTATCAGCTTGTTACGCACAAAAAGTGTAAGATGGCAGTAAAAGCACACACATTCATTTATATGTAGGTAGGCGGGAAGGGGAGCAAATATTTGTGTACAAATTGTACACTTTTTTTGTTGGGTTCAATGCCTTCGTGTTACCTTTGCAGCACTTTACTTTTATATCAAACCAAATTGTAGTAACTACCATGAAACGAATGCTTAACAGAATGCTGCGCTATGCCGACGCCATTGTGAAACGTGGCGTTGACAAACTGATAGACGTTATCGGACATACCCCGGAATCACAAACTAAAAACACAGAAAAGCCCCAGCCGCAAAAAAGCAAGAGCAACGACACTGACGGCGCACCGCAAGCGACTGGCAACACTACAAACTGCGGTCTGACAGAACAAACCATCACCCTAATGGACGAACTGTGCGACATACGCTATAATGTGCTTGACCGCACACCCGAAGTGCAACGGCGTGACAAGACGGACAAAGGAGACGTTCACTGCCGTGGCTCTGGGGCGTGAACTGGTGCAGCAGCAAGTGCCGCGCCGACGCAGCAGCAAGTCTACATAGCACTGCGTGAGGCGCAAATATGACGAGGGGTGCTGAAGAATGTGGCGCTCAATGAGATTTGCCGCTAACGCGGAGAACATAAGGACAAAAGAACATAAGAACAAAAGAGTTTCAAGACATACGGGCATGGACTTGCGTCCATGTGCCCTTAAGAACATAAGGGCTACGCCGTAGCGTTTAATGCTATTGTTTTCTTGTTCCATGACGCTCATGGGCTTAACGGCGTAGCCCTTATGTTCTTGAGGGCACATGGACGTAAGTCCATGCCCGTATGTCTTGAAACTCTTTTGTTCTTATGTTCTTTTGTCCTTATGTTCTCCGCGTTAGCGGCAGATCTCATAAAACACCACAATATCCCGACTTCATCGCTCTTTTGTACCATTGAATGGCGCATGTTGAAAAACGAAGCGTTACGTCATTTGATTGGGTGACGCATTGACGAAGTTAGGAGGGCCTTGGCACACCATTTTTATGCGAGATGTGGCGTTTTGGCCAGTTAAATGCCCTATTTTGCAAGTTAGCCTCGCATTGTTACATAATTTTTATGTACATTTGCTACCGGTAGTTATTCTGAAATGAATAACAGATGGTATATACGACCTATTAATACTTACGAATACAAACTTTTTTACCCATCATCATTCTATGAGAAGAAGTCTACAATTCATGCTCATGTGCTCATTGTTGTGCGGCTCGCCTGCATACGTTTGGGCACAAAATGTGACCACTGGCAACATAACCAGTGTGGCGGCAAAAGATCAGCCTAACCTGGTAAATGTCAAACTCACGGGAACGTTGACCACCACAGGCAACAGCGATTTTCGCCAGCTGCGTGACCTTTGCTATTCAATGGCCACGCTCGATCTGTCGGCGGCCAACTGTCCGAACATTTCTAAAAATGCGCTCCATTCGCGCCATCACTTGCGGAGCCTTGTGTTGCCCAACAACCTTTCAACCATTGGCTCGCAGGCATTCTTCGCTTGCGACTCTTTAGCAGGCACACTGACATTTTCGAGAACAACAACCAGCATCGGTGCCAGCTGTTTTGCAGGCTGCAAGTCGTTACAAGGCATTCAGTTCGCTGGCTCGGGTCAGTTGGTAAACATTGGCTCGTATGCTTTCGAGGGTTGCACAAGCTTGGCGGGCACTGTCAGCATACCTTCAACCCTTGTTGTGTTGCGCGATGGCGTTTTCTCGCGTTGCAGCAGTCTCGAGGGTATCAAGTTGCCTTCTACTTTGCAGTCGATAGGCAACAACACCTTCTTTAATTGCACCAGTCTTTCGGGCGACATCAATCTCGACAAGATGGTAACCCGCATAGGCGCCTCAGCTTTTGCCGAGTGCAAGAGCCTCACACACATCAGCATGCCGAGAGCCCTGCAGCAGTTAGGCGATGCCGCTTTCATGAATTGTAGCGGTTTGCGTGGCGAGGTAAGCATTCCGGGCAGCATCTTGTATTTTGGTAAGGGCGCATTTTCAGGTTGCAGTGGCATAGAAAGCGTCATTCTGCCTGCCGAACTCACCGAACTCAAAGCATGTGCGTTTGCCGGTTGTACCGGACTCAAAACCATAAAGGTTTATGCCGAAACTCCCGCAGCAGTCGATGCCACAGCCTTTGCCGGGGTTGACTGCGCCAATGTAGACTTGCTGGTGCCCGAGGGTAGCGAAGAGGCTTATAAATCGGCCGAGGTGTGGAAAAACTTCAACATCGGTACTGTCACCACAGTCAGCACCCAGCAGGCATTAGCCAAAGTTACTGCCACTGTCGAAGGCAGCAAGGTATGGCTCAAGCATTTGCCTCAGGGCAGCCGTGTGCAGATGTATAATGCACAAGGCCAGCTCTTGCAGTCATTGCAGGGCGAGGGTGAAATTGCTTTGCCCTTACAGGTAAGAGGCGCTTACCTTGTCAAGGTTAACAATCGTACATTCAAAGTAAATTACTAACCCTCAATCAGACACAATATTTATGAAAAAGATATTTCTTTCCATCGCACTGCTTTGTGCAGCAAGTTGGGTGGCCCCAACAGTTGCCACCGCACAAAATTTGGTGCCAATCCCTTTGAAAATGGCCTCAGCACAGGGCCAGCCGCTTGTATGGCAGAATGTTGGACAAATCAACTGCCCCGACGAGTTGGCCAACGAAAAGGCGCACTTGCTGCGCATTCTTGCCGACCGTGCAGGCATAACCACTCTTAACGACAACGGCACAGCACAAATAACGCTCTCTATCGACACCTCGCTCAACGACGATGAGGCTTACACGCTTTCAATCGACGAGAATGGCGTAAACATTGCCGGCAAAACGGCCGCGGGTGTGTTCTATGGCATCATGACCATGGAGCAACTCATGATAGATGACAATGCCTCGGCCCGTTGCATCGAAACCAACCCTATCACCATCGAAGATGCACCGCGCACCCATGTACGCGAGTTGATGGTTGACCCTTGCCGCATATTCGTTCCTTACGAACGTCTGAAGGAGATTGTGCCCGAAATGGCACGTTACAAACTTAACAGTATTCACCTCCACTTGGTCGATGACCAAGCATGGCGCATTGAAATAAAGAAGTATCCGCAACTTATCGAGAAAAGCACCTCGCGTGTGGGCATGGACGACATGCTGATACCCATATCTGGCTACTACACACAAGAGCAGATGAAGGACTTCGTCAAGTACTGTGCACAATATCATGTTATGGTTGTGCCCGAAATCGAAATGCCGGGACACGAAGTGGCTGCCATTCATGCTTTCCCCGAACTTACTTGTGGTGGAAAGCAAGTGCCTATCCGCACCACTTGTGGTGTGTCGAACGAACTGCTCTGCCCGGGCAACGAATTTACTTATGAGTTCCTTGGCAACGTGTTCCGCGAGTTGGCCGATGTGTTCCCATGCAAATATGTTCACCTTGGTGGTGATGAGGCCGGTAATCCCGCCCTCGACTGTTGGACCACTTGCGAGAAGGACAAGAAACTCAAGAAAAAGCTCGGTATCACCACTACCGACCGGTCGGAAAACTGGAAACTGCAAAAGTACATGTTCGACCGTATTATTGACACCTTGCGCACCAAGTACGACAAGGTACCCATGTTCTGGTACGAAACCGACTTTAAGGAGATACAAGAGGGCTGTGTCACATTTGCTTGGCGTAATGGTCTGACAGAACCTGCAGTGCAGGCGGCTATCGACAATAATGCCAAAATCATGATGTGCCCTGGCGACTATTGCTATTTCGACTATCCCATGGCAAGTGGCGATATGCCCGAGGTAAACTGGGGTATGCCCGTGCGCACGTTCGAGACTGTTTACCAGTTCGACCCAGGTTGGGGCAAAGGTGAGGAATTTGAAAAGAACAATCTCTTTGGCGTGGCCGGCACTCTGTGGAGCGAATCTATCAATTCGCCCGAGCGCATATTCTACCAGGCCTACCCACGTTCGCTGATATTGGCCGAGGCAGGTTGGAGCGCACAAAAGAACCGTTCGTGGAAGGGTTTCTTAAAGCGTTCACGCCCCTTGATGCTCGACCTTCAGCATCGCGGCATCACCTTCTCAATGCCTACCGAATACATCGACTTGCAGTAAAAGGGCCGCACATACATTACTAACGATACAACATCAGATTTATGAAAAAGATATTTCTAACGCTCTTCGCATTGTTGGCATTCGCATTTAATGTGCAGGCCGACAACATTGTGAGCGGTCAAAAGTACAAAATAGTAACGCTCGATGGCACAAAAGCATTGAGCTGTGGCGAAGTGGCCAAAAACAATGTCACGCTTACACTCACCAACTTGAGCGACACCGAGGAAGGCCAGGTATGGGTGCTGACCCAAAACGGCAACTATTGGGGCATAACCTCGGCAATGGGGGCATTTAATATAGATAATCCTTCCAAGAACCATTTAGGATTCGGTAACCAGCTTTGTTTATGGCAAACAGAAGGTAGCAACAACCAGAAGTGGACTTTCGAGGCAGCAGACGATGACTCATATTACATGATCCCATTCGAAAATGCCGAGAAATGTTATGCGCTTGATGCCAATGGCAACTTTACATTTCAGGACAAAGGTGCCGACACACGTGTCAAGTTGGTCAAGTATGTTGAACCCGTCATTACCATTGATGGCATAACCAGCGGCAACTACTACCAAATTTGCACATTCGACACTTCGGCAGCATTAAGCAACAATGGTTCAACGGCCAATAACACCATATTGACCATGCAGCCTTTTGATGTAAAGGACGAAGGACAGATATGGCAAATAAACCGTTCGGGAAATTATTGGACCATAAAGAGCTCGGTAGGCAATGTCAACATCGACAACCCATCAGCCTCAAACAATGCAAACTATCACAAGCTCTTGCAGTGGCAAACAAGCGGTGGCGACAACCAAAAGTGGACCTTTGAGAAGGCTGATGACAACTCATATTACATGGTTCCCTTCGAAAACGCTGAGAAGTGCTATGGCTATAATGCAGACGGCACCATGACTTTTCAGGACAAGACCAGCGCGGTACGTGTCAAGTTGGTTGAGGCTAAGCCCGTTTCATTGGCCAATGCCGTTGCCAATGGTTACTATTGCATTCAGGCAGTTAGTGTATTCCCCGACTACAACTACAATAGCGAGGGACGTTTTGTGTCGTTCGATGCCAACGGCAATGCCTCGTTGAGCACAGATTACACCTACCAAGGTTCGCGCTTGCTCATTAGTACAAATGATGAAGGCGTTGCCACCCTCACGCTGCCGCAATCAGGTGCCAATGTAACGGTTGACGGAAATGCTGTTAAGTCTGCCACCACAGCCGAAGCATCAAAGTTTGTCTTGTTCCTCAACGAGGACGAATGGACGCTCGATTCGCACCTGGCCATTCATGCCGGCAGCACCACTGATGCCAAGAGCGGCAGCACGCTTTCGTTTGTTGCACCCAATGCAGCTGGTTCAGCGCTCACCATAGCCAACAAGGTGGCAAAGAACGCCTTCACCTTCCGCTTGGTGCCGCTTCCCGCTTCGGCTGAGACCGATAGATTGCAGCAGGCAGTCAGCAGTGCACAGCAGGTGCTCGCCACTTTGCAGGGTGAAAAGGCTGAGGCTCTCAAGCAAGCCATTGCCTTGGCACAAAGCGAACTCGACTATCCGTACCTTACAGCCAACGATGTGGCTTACGACGTAGAGGTGCTGAATGGCAAGGTAGCCGAACTGACTGGTCAGGGCGACAGCTCTGTCAAGAACTTTGGTGAGGTAACTTCAATTAACAACAACCAAACTTCTGCTGTAAAGGTATATACCAAGTTTGGCGGCATTGTTGTTGAGAATGCCAACCACTACAGCATCTATAATGCAGCTGGCCAACAGGTTAACAACAGCACTGCGCTGCCTCATGGCACCTATGTGGTTGTGGCCGATGGGCAAGTAGTTAAAGTTGTGCTCTAAGCACCTTTAGCATATCGCGTAAATGGCAAGTGTCCGGTAAAATGTGCAACAGCACATTTTACCGGACACTTTCGTATTTATTGTCCAATTTAGCACGCAGGCCTTGCGGCAAACAAAATGCCAGCGTTAACCAGCGTAAATGGCAAAGATGGTAGGAATCTTGTTCAAGTCGGGTGGGGGAGTCTGCTTCCACTCTTTCACCGTTTTCGATTGCAGAAACTCTTGTGTGGTAGTCAGCCCCGAGGCAATGCACAGTCGTGTGCGCGGGTTGCAGGTAGACAAGATGTCGGCAATCATCTTATGGTTGCGATAGGGCGTTTCAATGAATAGCTGTGTCTGGTGTTCAGCAGCAGAGCGGCTTTCGAGTTGTTTCAACCTTTTGGCACGGTCGCCAGGTGCAATGGGCAGATAGCCATGAAAGGCAAAACTCTGTCCGTTAAATCCCGAACCCATCACTGCCAACAGAATGGACGAAGGGCCGACCAATGGCACCACATGCAGTCCCTCACGTTGGGCTATGGCCACCACGTCAGCTCCAGGGTCGGCCACTGCGGGGCAGCCAGCCTCGCTTATAACACCAACCGACTCGCCTTTGCGCAGCGGGTCAAGGTATTTTGAAAATAACGCTGCATCGGCATGCTTGCCCATGGGGTAGAACGTCAAACTGTCAATATCAATGTCGCGGTCAACTTGTTTCAAAAAACGGCGTGCTGTGCGCACCTCCTCCACAATAAAATGCCGCAACCCAAGAATGATGTCCTTGTTATAGGCAGGCAGCACCTGCGACAAGGGCGTATCACCCAAGGTTACGGGTATAAGGTACAATGAAGCCATAGTGTATATTTCAATAATTGAAGTTTCGGATTTAACACGGGCGGGCTAAATCCGAAACTTGAGTCAATAATTACTCTCCTTCTTGATCAAATCATAGTTGTTATAACGGAGCAGTGCGTCAAATGACATTTCAGGGTGATGTTTCATGTAGCCATCTACAATGCGCATACCAATCCACAGTCCCACGCCACGCGAGTGCGGGTCGACAAAATAAGGGTGTGCATCACTTGAATACAAAATGGAGTGCAGCAACAACGAGTCATAGCTGTTCCATATTTTTTCGTTGCGCAGCGTGTTCCACACGCGTCGTTCGTTCAGCTTGTACCATGCCTTGGTGGCCGGTTGGCAGGCTGCTATGTCAATAGCACTCTTATTAGTGAGTTGTGCCACCACCCAGGCAATTTTGCCTTGGTGTATAAGCCACTGTCCCAAAGTGTGGCGTATGCGCAGTCTCGTGGGAGGAAACTGTTGGTTCAGGTAAAAGTATAAGCAGTCCTGCACTATGCGCGAGGGCTCCATTGTGGCGCGCTGATTTTCGTAAAAATACTTTTTGTATGCGGGGTAATCAGCCCCCATGTATTTGTCGAGGCTGATGCCAATAAGGCTGTCGCCCACCACAATGCTTTGGTTAAAGGCCGAGTTTTGAGCGTAAATCTTGGGTGTAACAAAATTCTTGTCTTCGGTTTCAAGGCGCTTGAAGGCACGAGACAAAGCTTTTTCGTAAACCGAAAGGTCCTCAAACTTGCGCGATATGTCCATGCGCAATTGCACCAGAATGGGGTCTTTGTAGTATGCTATCAAGCTGTCGTCAATGTCCTCATTGTCGGCGCGCCCGAGGTGCAGCACGTCCTCAATCAATGCACGGGTCTCGCGTGGAAACTCCGTGTTCATTCGTTGCCACAAAGCCACATTGCCCGTATTGACATAGTCGTCCACCATGCGGTCGTAACGAATGATGCGCAAGTCCTTGCCAGCATTCTCCTTAATAAGGTTACGGTCAAACTGGCATGCTGCCATACAAATTGCAAGCGAGCATACCATGAGAGTGGATAATATGTAGCGTAAGCGTTTCAACTATACTGTTATTTTGTTTGCAAATATATGAAATAATATCAAAAATGCAAAGCGCTGAACCTTTTAATGCCTTTCGCGTAGTACAAAAGCAGCAGGCTTTGGTCAATACGTTCGGGCAGTCCGTGTCCGCCATCGACGGCTAACTGCAGGTTGTGTTGGCGGTCTTTTTCAAAGTCAGGCAGCATACGCCTAAACTCTCTGCGTGCCTTGTATACCGCCTTGAAGTTGGCCACATCGCCTGTAATCAAAAATTTGAAGGCCGCCACCATGTCAAGCCATTTGCGTACACGCATGACAGGCTTTAGCTCGTCGGCCGGCAAATTTTTGTAGAGCATCAGCAGATTGTTGCGGAAGTTGAGAAATGTCTTGCGCGGATTGCCCGCGGCAAGCGATGCCCCTCCCACGTGGTAGGCCACACTCTGCGGCACGCACACAATGCCTCTGCCGCGCGATCGCAGTCGCCAGCACAGGTCAATTTCCTCCATGTGGGCAAAGAAACGGCCGTCAAGTCCGCCGCTCTCCTTCCAATCCTGGCTGCGCACCATCAAGGCCGCGCCAGTGGCCCAAAGCAGGTGTGCTGTGGTGTCGTACTGCCCTTCGTCGCGTTCAACATCGGCAAATATGCGGCCGCGGCAAAATGGATAACCGTAGCGGTCCATAAATCCACCAGCAGCTCCGGCATACTCAAAGTATTGTTTGTCTTTCTGACTCAGCAGTTTGGGCTGGCAGGCAGCCACCTCAGGGTGCTGCTCCATATAGTCGAGCATGGGGCGCAACCAACCATCTGGCACCTCCACATCAGAGTTTAATAACAAGTAGTAGGGAGCTTCCACCAGGTCGAGCGCCTTGTTGTAGCCCTCGGCAAAGCCATAATTTTGCGGCAATGGCAGTAATTCAATTTCGGGAAATTCCTCCTTCAGCATATCGAGCGAGCCATCGGTCGAACCATTGTCGGCCACAATCACGCACCCCTCGTCTTTGGAGTGTTTTACAACCGAGGGTAAAAATTGGCGCATCATGTCGCGACCGTTCCAGTTAAGTATGACGATGGCTATTTTGTCAGTCTTAATCATGAGCAGATGTAGTTTGGTCCAACACTTCATTCAAGCATTCGCCGTCGGCTGTAAAATCACCCAGTTCGGCCAAAGTCACATGGTTGTCTTTGGCATGGTCGCCGGTAGCTTGCTTCACGCGTATGTAGTTGTCGGTAAAGCCCTGCATGGGTTCATTGTCGCGTGCGTGCTCCCACAGCACAGGACGTGTGGTGCCAATAAATTGGGCATAATGCGCACGTCGTTTCTCCTCCGACAGCGCAAGCAGGCGCTGGCTGCGTTCGTGTTTCGTCTGTGCCGGCACAACGTAGGGTATTTCCAGTGCTTTGGTGCCTGGGCGCTCGCTGTAGCTGAACACGTGCAGTTGCGAGATGTTGAGCGACTTGATAAAGTTGTACGACTCTTCAAAACACTCGTCCGTCTCGCCGCGCATACCAACAATAACGTCCACCCCTATGAAAGCGTCGGGCATGATGTGCTTGATGCGTGCTATTTTTTGTGCAAACAGGGCCGTGTCGTAGTGGCGGTGCATCAGTTTCAGCACTGTGTCAGAGCCGCATTGTAGCGGTATGTGAAAGTGAGGCATGAAGGCGCGCGACTGTGCGCAGAACTCAATAATCTCGTCGGTGAGCAAGTTTGGCTCTATGCTCGATATACGGTAGCGCTCAATGCCCACCACCTGGTCGAGAGCTTTGATAAGTTGCAGGAAAGTTTCGCCTGTCGAGCGGCCAAAGTCGCCCGTGTTGACACCCGTCAGCACTATTTCCTTGCCTCCTTCGGCGGCCACCTGCTCGGCCTGTTTAACGAGCGATGCAATGCTGCCGTTGCGTGAGCGGCCGCGTGCAATGGGAATGGTGCAGTAGGTGCAGTAATAGTTGCAGCCGTCTTGCACTTTCAGAAAATAGCGTGTGCGGTCACCGCGCGAGCATGATGGCACAAAGGTGCGAATGTCCTTGGTAGGCACACTGATAGCCTCGTGGCAGGCGTCGCCGCCATTCAGGGCCTCCTTCTGTGCCATACGTTCCTCAATGTAACGCAGCACATCGCCTTTTTGTTCCATGCCAAGCACAAGGTCCACCCCGTCAAAGGTGGCGATTTCGTCGGCCTTGAGTTGGGCGTAGCAACCCATCACCACCACAAAGGCACCCGGGTGTTCGCGTGTAAAGCGGTGTATGGCCTGTCGGCATTTGTGATCGGCCACATCGGTTACGGAGCAAGTGTTTACAATACAGATGTCTGCATGTTCGCCCTTTTGTATGGTTTGCACCCCTTCGCGTTCCAGTTGGTCGCGAAGTGACGATGTTTCGGCAAAATTGAGTTTGCAGCCAAGTGTGTGGTAAGCTGCTTTCTTATTGTGTAGTGATGACATGCTATTTCAATACCTTATATGTATAGTGTGTCTGTTGGTACGAAATCGAACGTGCATTCAGGTTAGTTCACGTCAACAAATTCCGCCAACACATAATCCGTGCAAAGTTACGAAATATCGGAGAAGAAATGCCTACAAGGCTAAAACATATTAACGCACTGGTCCGAAACAATAATAGATTATACGCCAAGCCAAGTACTTGACAAGAAACTCCCCCCCGAATAGTAGTGCCTTAAAGCATAAATCAAAATAAATATAACAGAATAAACAAAAAAGCATGGAAGCGACAGATTCGAACTGCTGCTCTCAGTCTAACGACTGGCCAACTTCCTATATACTGGCTCTACTTCCATGCTATGCTGCGAAGGTAGCAAATAAAACATTACTAAGCAAAATAAAAATGGAAACTGTGTCAGAAGGGTATGCACTCTTTAGAATATACAACAAGGTAACCCCCAATATACGTATTCCCGCTGAATACTTATTGCTGAGTTCGTGCTATACAGAGGAAAAAAGCAATTTTGTCTACACTCTGCACTATTGTTTGTAATGTGTTGAAAATTAAATAATTAGGCGTGTAGACACCGTCTGCACTTGTCTACACTTCTGTCTGCACTTGTCTGCACTGTCTGCACTTTGATGCGAGCCTTTATGCAGGCGTGGTGAAATGGGTGTAGAATAGCCGCAAGCATTGTTATGGGAGGGCGAAAATACAGTTGCGGGAGTTAGAAAGGACTCTTGCTCCGTATGAAAAATCTCTCCCCCTATGCCGATTCGTGTCTCTGTTCGTGAACGAATGAAGGGAGGTGCAAGCAGTGTGTTTGAATGTAGATGGTGGCATAGGAACAAGGCGCGTGCAGATGCCAGTGCAGACGGAGTGTAGATGTGTATACACTGCTTAAGTGCTTGATTATCAATAAAGAATATGTAAAAAGTGCAGAGTGCAGACACTTTTTACATAATTAAAAATATGGCGTGCATAGAACGTGTGCAGACAAGTGCACATGCTCGTTTGCACTTGGTGCAGATGGGGTGTGACGCCCTAATACCTAATTCCTTTACAGATTGTTGGCGAGATTATTCAGCTTGTTTGTGTTTAGGGCTTGTTTGATGTCAAGGAATGAAGGCGTGTGGTTGTCAAATGGTTGGGTAAAGACTTGGTTTTGGATATTCTTGCCGAGTTTCCTTTATACAGTCATTTTGCTTGTCTGTTTTGTCGCATTATATATCAACAAATAGGCGGAGGATGGGGTGATTTGAAGTCACCACATCCTTTTACCGTTTATAGCCTATGTCTTTTGTGTTCCCTATTTTCCAAGAGACTTGATCATCTTGGTGATGCACTTTTTCTTCTGCTCCATGTTCGGGTGAACATAGAGATTAAGGGTTGTTGTAATGTTGGCATGACCGAGCAATACACTTACTGTCTTGTAGTCGCAGTTGCTTTCAATGCAGCGTGTTGCAAAGCTATGGCGCAGCCCGTGATACTTTAGTCGAGGCATGTCAAGATGCGCCATCAACCGATGATAATAGTTGCGGTAGGTACGTGGCTCTGTCGGTTTCTTCTCATTGGTCAGTACATAGAAGTCTGTGTTTACCACCTTTTTCAGTGGCTTCACCATCGCCAGCAGTTCCTTGTTCATCGGTATCTCACGGCATGAGTTCTTTGTCTTGGGTGTGTTGATGACCAACTCCGTGTGCTTGCGTTCGCCCTCCACAATGTAGATGCGCTCAATGGTGCGACTCACGGTGATAGTGCCATTATCGGTATTGATGTCCGACCATTTCAAACCGCAAATTTCTCCAATACGCAAGCCAGTGGTCAGACTGATGTAGATACCGAGGTTACGGAATGTGAAGTTCTGTTTGATGAAATCGAGGATCTTCTTATGGTGTGCCACCGTCAGCACCTCAATTTCCTTGTTGGGCTCTGTCGTAGGGTATTTGATGTCCCACTCGCAATAGTTCAACCATTCGTTCTTTACTCCGAACTTCATAACCATTTTCAAGACAATAAGGATGTCCTTCACCGTCTTAATGCTTAGACCGCCATTCAGTTTCTGTAAAACGAACTCCTGCACAAGTTTCTCACTCAGAGCATCGCAATCACCAAATGATGGCAGAATGTGGTTCTCCAGAATTAGCACATAAGCAGCGTATGTGGACTGCTTTACGTAGCGTTGCTTGTCACTTTTCCAAGCCAACGCAATTTCTCTAATTGTTTTTATTGTCATTGTAATCCTTAATTTTGAAGATGTACATAATAATTAGAGAAAATAGACCTCTGATGTCCCAAATCTCAGATTCCCAGAGTTTCAGGGGGAGTGGGAGAAGTGCACATTTGATGAAATAGCACAATACAAAAAAGGTCCTTTTGGTAGTGCATTGAAGAAAGATATTTTCGTTCCGCAAAGCAAGACTGCAATAAAAGTTTACGAACAACAAAATGCCATAAAAAAAGACTGGACCTTGAGCAGATATTATATTACGAAAGATTACTTCGATTCACACATGAAACAATTTGTTACAAAAGCTGGTGATTTGATTGTCTCATGTGCAGGAACTATTGGAGAAATCTATGAATTACCACAAGAAGCAGAGGATGGCGTATTTAATCAAGCTTTGATGAGAGTACGAGTAAACGACGAATTTGTAAATAAGAAAATTTTTATAACAGTATTCTCTTCGATGATTGATAAATTTTCCAAAATTTACAGTAATGGTTCTGCCATTAAAAACATACCTCCATTTGCAGACCTAAAAAGGACGCATGTATATTTACCTTGTAAAGAAGAACAAAACGCAATAACCAAACTATTGCGCTCACTTGACGAGCGCATTGCTACTCAAAACAAAATCATTGACAAGTTGCAGTCCTTAATCAAGGGAATTGCACAGAAGATAGTTCACAGCAACAAGACTAATGTTCGTTTGTCAGAGTGCGTAGAATGCAGTTCTTCCACCTTACAAGAAAGTGATGTTTGTGAACATGGTGCATATCCAGTTTATGGAGCAAATGGCATCGTTGGCTACCTCGATAATTATAATACAGAGGGTGAAGCCGTTTATATTATCAAAGATGGTTCTGGTGTAGGAACCGTTTCCTACGTTACAGGCAAATGTTCTGCAACAGGAACTTTGAATACATTACAAGCAAAAGAAGGCTATTCACTCCAATACCTTTACTATCTGCTGAAAGTATTCAACTTTGAACCCTATAAGACAGGTATGGCTATACCTCACATATATTTCAAGGATTATGGCAAAGCCAAGTTTTTTTGCCCATCATATACAGAACAACTCCAATATGCTCAGTCGTTATCTGCAATAGATAGCAAATTATTGGTGGAAAAGAACATTCTAACAAGCCTAAGTATGCAGAAGAAATATTTGCTCCGCCAGATGTTTATATGAACATTTGGCGAAGCAGATACTGCTTTTGAGATTTATAAAGGTTAAGCATTTGTCTTTCTGTTTCTATTTTACAGTCTATATGCCCCAACACAGAGTATATTCGTTTTTGATCTGCTAAGGTTGGTAGTTTAATACTTGCCTTCTCGAAATCAGCCTTACACAGGTTGAACCTCGTACTTCCTTGTGCATAAGGATAAATAAATTTGCGGAATGCTGTTAAAGAAACGTAGTAAGACAGATACGGAGGAAAAGCAACTTCCGTATTTGTGATGTGAATTCCAAAACAAAAACTATTGAGATACACTTTCTCTTTACCAAGATACACAGACCCTACACCAACTTCTTCTGGAGTTTCCGAGGATAATGTGAATAACACATCGCCATATTTTACAACATTCTGTTTCTCATCATCTTTGATTGCCACATATTGGAAATCATTTTCTTTGATGACATTGTTTGAATACACATTCAAATAAGTTATGAAAGGCTTACCCGAACCGAAATCTTGTGCAGACTTCCCAGATAGTCCAGAATATGAAGTGCCAAGTTCTGCAAAAGAGGTCAATACTTCACCACCATATTGAGTATACAAGAAGTCATTTAGTCCCTTGATTAAGGACTGCAACTTGTCAATGATTTTGTTTTGGGTCGCTATGCGCTCGTCAAGCAAAGAGAACATTTTTCCAATTTTCTTTTGCTCTTTTATATTTGCAAAGTGCAGTTTTACTTTGCTCAATACTTCTTGCCCAATATTAAAATGTTGCGCACCTGCACCCATTGGAACTATTTTTTTGCGAGCAAACGGACTGCGTAACAAATAATTGAAGTATTGTGGGTCATATTCTCCTTTTTTCTTTCCACGAATAACAAAACCTCCAAATACAGCAGTTTTATCATCCATATAAACATTCGCTCTACCAACATCCTCCAAAGTTTCTGAACTGCGTTGGAATAATATATCTCCTTTTTCAACAGAAAAGTCAGATAATTCTTTCTCCGTTACATCAACAGAAGCCTTAATGCAATCATATGAAATGACTGCATTATTAAGAATGTCCATAACAGAAATGAACTTTATACCTTTGCCGAATTTGTCTGGTTTGGGGTTTAATCCATTCTTGAAATCAAGAAGTTCTGAAAGCCCAAGTTCTTCCCACTCCCCCTGAAACTCTGGGAGTCTGAGATTTGGGACATTAAGGACTTTTCGTCCTTGATTTTTCTCATGCTCGGCAGAGTTCAAGCAAGCTTGACTCTGCTCTCGCTCACTCGAAAAATAGAGTTTCTTATGTTCGTTATTTTTTGTCGTTGTCATTTTTAATCCTTAATTTGATTGTTCTGAAATAGTCCACCAGCTTGGTGGACAAATTATTTCCCTAAAATTTCCACAAGTTGTGGAAGATTTCAGTTCTCCTTTGGATTGAGGTCGAAAGGAAGCAGAGGCATATCGTCATTACCATTATTAAATCTGTCGAAATCAGAAATATATGAACGGTCTTGGATGAGCTTATATTTCTCATATTCTCCATAAGCCTTTGCTCTTGCTTCATCTTGCGAAACAGTTCCTGCCGAAGGGTTTGCCTCATAGTCCATTGCCGCAAGGAACTGGGCAAGTCGCTTTCGCCAATTTTCCATTGTTGTAATGATATGGCGTTGGGCACGAGTCTCAGCAAGGTCAAGGAATGAAGTAGTTATGCCATTGAGTTGATTAAGTTCGGTATCCGACAAATAGTTTTTGGCAACAATTGTGTCAGACTTTTGTACTCTACCGTCTGGTGCTTTTTTCCATGTTGTAAGCCCCATGTGTGGTTGTTCGGCATCAGCTCTGTTAAAGACAATCTCTGCTGCGGTATGATGTGTGACAGCCATGTGCATCATATTCTGCACCATCTTGAAGAACAATTTGGTACTTTCTGATTTTGCATCATAATCAGCACTACACTCTGCATATACATCCGTTATCTTCTGATAGTAGCGACGTTCAGACGTCCGTATCTCACGGATGCGTTCCAACAAGTCGTCAAAGTAGTCCTTGCCGAAATGCTTGCCTTGTTTCAGGCGTTCGTCATCAAGTACATACCCCTTAATGATAAACTCCTTCAATACAGATGTAGCCCATATACGGAATTGTGTGGCTTGATAACTGTTCACACGATAGCCAACGGCAATAATGGCATCAAGGTTGTAGAACAAAGGAGTACGTTCAACATCACGCACACCCTCAAGTTGAACTTGTTGAATTTTTCTACAAGTTGCCTCTTTTGTAAGTTCTCCACTTTCATAAATTTGAGAAAGGTGATAAGCAATCGTTGCTCGGTCTACGCCAAACAAATCTGCCATGCGTTTTTGCGACATCCAAAATGTCTCGTTGTTGAATATCACTTCAATGCGGGTTTCACCTTGTGCTGTTTTATACAGTAATATGTTGGATTCCAGTGAGTTTCGGATAAGTTCTGTGGTAGAAACGGATTGCGAAAAATATTCTCTTGCTTGTTGCACCAGAGGTTTCTTTCCGTCTGCATTTTCAGCTATAATCATGCACGCCATACGAGACAAACGGAATATGTTCACCTTTCTATATGCACCACTACCGAGCTTGACCATATCAACCGTTTGGTTGAAATGGTCATCAATCTTCATGCCTTTTTGATTGGCTACGGCAATTGCCTTATTTATGACATTTTGGAATTTCCAGTTAGTAGAATATCCCATAGCGTTGCACAGGTCGCGCGAACTCCAATATTCCTTGTTGTTTTCGTCAGTCCTGCGGATAGCATCAAACGTAGGACGCATTTCTGGTATATTATCTTTCTCAGCCATATAAAACGTTCTTCTAAAATTGTCCCAACCTGGTACAAAAAATTCATTCTACCAATCCCAATTCCTTCAAATACCCTTCAATCTCCTTGTCAAGGTAGGCTCGTTTGGCTTCCAATTCCTTGATTTCTTTCATGACAGCATGGATGTCGATAGGTTCTTCTTCCTCGAAAGTATCAACGTAACGAGGAATGTTGAGATTGTAGTCGTTCTCAGCCACTTCTTGCAGTGTGGCGAGATGGCTGTACTTTTCTATCTCCTTGCGCTCACGATAGGTGTCAACAATCTTCTTGATATGCTGCGTACGGAGCTTGTTCTGGGTCTTGACCTTTTCAAACTCTTTGCTTGCATCAATAAACAGAATGTTGTCATCCTCCTTACGGCATTTCTTGAATACCAAGATACAGGTCGGGATGCTTGTGCCATAGAATATGTTGGCAGGAAGTCCGATGATGGCATCCACATAGTTCTTCTTCTCGATGAGGAAACGGCGGATAACGCCCTCGGCATTGCCACGGAACAACACGCCATGAGGAGCGACACAAGCCATTGTACCACCCTCATTAAGGTGGTAAATCATGTGGAGAATAAAGGCATAGTCGGCAGTCTTGCGTGGTGCCAAGCGTCCTGCCTTGCTGAAACGATCATCGTTGTTGAACTTATCGGCAGCACTCCATTCAGCAGAGAAAGGAGGATTTGCTACCACAGCGTCAAACTGTGTATCGCCAAAAGCATCAGCCTCCAAGGTATCGCCATTCTCTATGCGGAAGTTGCTGAACTTTATGCCATGAAGAAGCATATTCATACGAGCCAAGTTGTAGGTCGTAGGGTTCTTCTCCTGTCCGAAAATCTCGTTTGCATGACCGATGTTTGCTGCACGTAGCAACAGCGAACCACTACCACAAGTTGGGTCATAGACATTGCGCAGACGAGCATGACCGATGGTTACGATCTCTGCCAAGATACGGCTTACTTCCTGAGGAGTGTAGAACTCACCAGCTTTCTTGCCAGCACCTGCGGCAAATTGGCTAATCATATACTCGTAGGCATCACCGAGAATATCAATCTCTTGCGATGCTTCCACACCAAAGTCAATATCATCAAGTGCAAGAAGCACATTGCTGACCAAAGTATTCTTGTCATCGGCAGTTTTGCCCAACTTGGGTGAAGCAAGGTCAATGTCAGAGAATAGACCGCCAAAGTCCTCTTCGCTGTCCTGTCCGAGGGTACTGTCCTCAATACGCTTCAATGAGCGTTCGAGCATCGGCAGAATATTCTCCTTTCTCTTAATGCTCTCAATGACAGACGAGAACAGGAAGTTTGGTTCAATGAAGTAGCCGATGTTCTCCAGACATTCGGTCTTGACGCCCTCCTGAAGTTCTTCTATATCTTCGTCTTTCTCCATTGCCCAGAGTTCCTTGAACGTAACTTCATCATCCACCAATGCGTCATTGGCGTGTTTCTCTATCTTCTCCGACAAATACTTGTAGAAGATAAAGCCAAGGGTGAAATACATGAAGTCACTGGCAGACATATTGCCACGCAGTTTGTTAGCGACTTCCCAAAGTTGGTCACGGAGTCTCTGTTGTAATTCTTCGCTCATGTTAAGTATTAAGTTTTAGTGATTAGTGATTAAGTTTGCTTTGTTGCATTTTTCCTTTAATTGTTTTTATAGAGGATGTCAATAGTTTGATTAATTCCTCTGCATCACTATAAACACTATCAAATTCATTATCTTTTAAATATTCACTCTCATGTAATAATTCTAACCAATAAATGGTTTCACTCGTTTCTTTCTGCGAGATAGACAATTTCGCAACAAAATCTGCTTCGCTTTGTCCGTAAAAGGCTTCGGCAATGTTTGCTCCAATACTTGTACCACTTCTAAGTAATTGTTTTGAAAGAACGTATTCTTTCTTTTCTTCACATAAATACTTGTACAAGCGTATAACCCTTAGTGCAAAAAGCTTGTTCTTATCTTTTAATATACTTTGCTTCATAATCCATTTTTTAGTTTTATGTTTTAGTGAATAGATACTAAGTGGTTGCAGTGCAACACTTAATCACTTATCACTAACACTTAATCACTTATCACTGACACTTAATCACTTATCACTAACACTTAATACATAGAAAATGTTCTTATAATCGAACGCAGTTTGTTGAGTATTCTTGTCAATGCCTTGCGCTTCTTTATCAGTCCCAGGTGTTTCTCTTTCAGTGCCTCTTGTATGATTTCAGGCTGTTCCTTCTGTAGGTAGTCATATTCAGATAGGTAGTGATTGAGCACGGATGCATCCAAATCCTCTTCCTTGGCAAGTGTATTTACAGCATTGTTGCGCTCTGTTACGATGTAGTTATTCAACCGTTCTTCAAGGTCGCTTGTACCATCAGCCTTTTGTTTGCGAACCATGAAATTGTCACGGTCATCATCCACATTCTTCTGGATAAATCCGTCAATGAGTTTTGCTTTACTGCGAAGTTCAACATCCTTAATCATTGTGTCGATGATGTGCTTACGCCTCTCTTCGTAGTCCTCACTGTATGGATTGAGGTCTGCAATCAACTCCAAGATATAGGCAACATTGATAATATCACTATGCAGGAGTTCCAAGCAAAAATCAATATCGCCCATACCAGTTGCGACTTCTTCATGAGGGCTTGGTTCACCAACCATGCTTAGGTCTTCCTCTGGAATTTGATAACCTTTCTTTAGATCATCGTTCTTGACAGCAAACGAATCGTATATATCAAGATACTTGCTGCGGAAGTCCATAAACTGTTGTTCTGTCATTCCGAGGTCGGGAGCATCCTCTTCAAACTCATCATACACTTGTATCTCTGCGTGTTTTTTGATGATGTCACGGAAAGCGAGGATAAACTGCTTCTTGTCGTCCTCACTTTGCAAATAGTCCACAAAATGAGGTTCGGGATAATGCTCCAAGAAGTCCTTTGTCAGTTCTTGATAGTGGGTTTTAACATCATCAAATGGTGGGCGCACAATATCTTCAAGATTATTGCTGTTGCTGAAAAGTTTGATAGACTCGTCCACCTTGCTTTTCAAGTCACGGAAGCAAACCACCTTACCGAAACGCTTCTTCTCGTTCAACACACGGTTGGTACGACTGAACGCTTGTAATAATCCGTGATACTCCATGTTTTTGTCAACATAGAGAGTGTTGAGTTTCTTGCTGTCAAAGCCAGTTAGGAACATACCGACAACCAAGCAGAGGTCAAGAGGCTTCATGTCTGCTTTCTTTTTCTTCATGCGAAGGTTGATATCGTCATAATACGCACGGAAGTTCTCGGTAGTGAAACTTGTGCCATACATATTGTTATAGTCATCCATGATGGCTTGCAGTTCGTCTGCCTCGCCTGTACTTTCGCTTGCAAAACCGCCAGTGTTCATACCGGTCTGCTCATCGTCTTGACAACTGTTGGCTGCATATGTGAAGACCGCCCCAATCCTGATCTTCGGATTGAGGCTCTTGAATATCTTGTAGTAACGGATTAGCATCGGCACTGACTGCACGGCAAACAATGCGTCAAACTCTCCATCGAATGTTGACTTATTGAAATTATTAAGGATAAATTTTGCTATCTCCGTCATGCGGTCTTGGTCGGCATTATCCACATCCTCATTGCCGTGGTAATACTCCACAAGAAAACCAAGCACATTTTCATCGGCAATGGCATCCTTTATCAAATATTTGTGAAGACAGTTGCCAAAGATTTCTTTTGTGGTATGTCCGTCCACCGCATTCTCAACAAAGATAGGTGTGCCTGTAAAGCCGAATATCTGTGTATTGTCGAAGAACTTTACGATGTTCTTGTGGCAATCTCCGAAATGGCTTCGATGACACTCATCGAATATCATCACGATGCGAGAATGACGTATTTCTTCTATACGACTGCTATACCACTGCCTGCTGACAGCTGCATTAAGTTTCTGAATGGTGGTAATAATGATCTTTGAATTACTGTGCAGACGCTTCACCAGTTCGTCTGTGTTGTCGGTACTGTCAACGGCACCAGGCTCAAAGGCCTCGTATTCGGCTTGCGTCTGCGTGTCAAGGTCGTGGCGGTCAACCACAAACATCACCTTATCCACATCGTCCAACTCCGATACAAGTTGGGCTGCCTTGAATGATGTCAAGGTCTTTCCTGCACCTGTTGTATGCCAAATATAACCGTTATCGTTGGAGTTTTCTACACGGTCGAGAATCTTCTCCACTGCATAGAACTGATAAGGGCGAAGCACCATCAGACATTTGTCTCCCTCATGCAATACAATGTACTTGCCAATAATCTTGCCCAACGTACACTTGTCGAAGAACACAGTGGCAAACTTCTCCAAGTCGTTGAAAGGCATATTGGCTGCATCCGTCCAGTTGAATGTGAACTTATATCCGCTATTCGGATTATTTGCAAAATAGCGAGTGTTCACACCATTAGATATGACAAACAACTGGATGTAATCAAACAGTCCATGGAAAGAAGTTTTGTGATAGCGTTGTATTTGGTTGTATGCCTGTTTCAACTCTACGCCTCTACGCTTCAGTTCTATCTGAACCAAAGGCAGACCATTGATAAGTATCGTCACATCGTAACGACACTTCTTTCTACCTTCAACCGTAATCTGATTGGAAACTTGAAACTCGTTCTGACACCAGTGAGTGCGGTTCAAGAACTCCACCCACAGGCGTTCGCCGCTTTCCAGTTCAAGCGGAAAGAGGTCACGCAGTTTCTTTGCCTTTTCAAAGCGAGTGCCACCTTCAAGATAGATAAGTATCTTTTCAAACTCAGCCTCCGTAAACTCAGTGCGACCAAGTTCTTCCAATTTCTTCTTGTTGTGTTTCTCCAACTGTTTCTTGAAATTGGCAGACAGGTTCTTCTCCTCTTCAATATGAACATACTCGTAGTTCATCTTTTGAAGAGTATCTATAAGTCCGTTTTCGAGGGCTGCTTCACTTTGTACAGGCATATCTCATCTTTTTTATCGTTATACTTATAAGAACATGGTTATTCATTCGTTTGCAGAAAATGAATATCCAAGGCATTCTCTATTTTGCTTATGACTTCAAGCGAAAGATTCTCATGCCCTTTCAAGATTTTTGAAATGTACTGTTGAGTGCAATTCATTTTCTCTGCCAATATCTTTTGAGTCATTCCAAGTTCCTTCATTCTTGCTGACATGATATTGGCTATCATCTGCGAATGGTTAAACCAAGATTTTTCTTCTTGGCTCATTTGTGTTCCTGCATTTTGAATAGGAGATATTGTTTCCTTTATCATCTTAGACGTATTTCGCTTTGTGCCTTTTATATTATGGCTAATGCCATTTCGCCAACAAAGATAACTGATTCTTACGAGAAGGTACAACTATAGGGTTGTTCTTTTGCATAAATGATACAAAATTGTGCAAGCGCCCGCAAAACAGTCTCTCTTTTTGATGGCAATTTTGAACGTCCCTAAGTGTAAGGTCTATATTCTGCAGGCGGCGATGTAAGAAGGCATGAGGCAGCAGCAGCGACAGCCGTGTGCGCAAGGATTTTTCACAAAATGCGCATAATTCTTGTTTGTGTGCAAAATTGTTTGTACTTTTGCCGACGTTTAGAACAAGAAAAAGGAAAATAATGAAAAAATCAATCCTTACAGCTGCGCTTGCACTGAGCGCCGCCACAGCAGCTCAGGCTGGTGGCTATCTGACAAACACCAACCAGAGTGTGAGCTTTCTCCGCAATCCGGCACGCGATGCCGCCATTGCCATAGACGGTGCTTATGCCAATCCCGCAGGTTTGGGATTTATGTCGACAGGCTGGCATTTGGGCTTTGACCTGCAGAGTGCCTACCAAACACGTAGCGACAATACATACTTTGCACCATTTGCCCTTGGCACCGTAAACGGTGTGGCCAATGGTAGTGACGGTTTTAAGAAATTTGAGGGTAAGGCCAAGGCGCCTGTAATCCCTTCGTTCGATTTGGCCCGTGTGGGTGAAAAGTGGTTCGCGTCATTCCACTTTGGCATTACCGGTGGCGGTGGCAAGTGTAAGTTTGCCGATGGTTTGCCTTCATTTGAGAGCCAGGTGGCCATGTTGCCCGCTTTGATTGGCGCTGTAACTGGCGACCCCAATATTGTCACAGGTTATAGAATGGACACCCACATGCAAGGACGCCAGTATTACTTTGGTGGCCAGTTTGGTGTGGGCTACAAAATCACTCCCAATTTTAATGTCAGCGTAGGTGGACGTGTGGTCTATGCACAGTGTAACTATTATGGCTATGTGCGTAACATCAGTGTGCATGTGACGGACCCGAACTTAGTATCTTTGGCGGACCAGCAGGGCTTTGTATCTGCAACCAAGTTCTTTGAATCTCAGAATATGCCCGACTTTGCATCGGTTGTGTCGGACAAGGAACTTAACTGCGACCAGAGCGGTTGGGGATTTACCCCCATCATCAGTGCCGACTACAAGGTGGGCAAGGTAAACCTCTCGGCACGTTACGAATTTAAGACAAAGTTGCGCCTTAAAAATCAAACGGGTATGAACACCAGCGGCCTTGAAGAGTATGACGACGGGGTCAAGGTAAAGGCTGACATTCCGGCCATACTGGCATTGGGCGCACGCTACGAAGTGCTTGATAACTTGCGATTGAACGCAGGCTTCCACTATTACTTTGACAAACAAGCCACACAGCACAACGACAGACACAACTCTCTGAAAAAGGGTGGTTGGGAATTGCTGGCCGGTGCCGAGGTAGATGTGGCACCCCGCTGGACAGTGAGTGCCGGTTGGCAAACAACCAACTATGGCCTTGGCGATAACAGCCAGTTTATCAGCGACATGAGTTTTGTAACCAACTCTAACTCGCTGGGTATTGGTGCCCGTTTCCAACTGCGCAAAAAGGTGGCTCTGAATATTGCCTACTTCAAGACCTTCTACAAGCATTACGAACGTCAGCACAGTGACTTCTATAATATCAAGGGTAATTTTGGCAAAATGCTTAAGCCCATGGGCGATCAGTTGAGTGCCGCGGCTACGCAAATTGGTACAGCGTTGGCTAACCCGCAGTTGCCAGCTGAGCAGCGAGCTGCATATCAGGCCCGACTGGGACAAATACAGGCAGAGGGTGTAGCTTTGCAGAATATTCAGACGGGGTTGGCGAATTACAGCACGGTAGGCTCTGACAACTTCCACCGCAGCAACGACGTGTTCGGTTTGGGACTCGAAATCGATTTCTAATACGCCACATATATCTATATATTAGTTTCGGATTTAATCAAGGTTTGACTTTAGGTCAGCTTTGATTAAATCCGAAACTTTTGTTTTTTGGAGAGAAAGAGGTCAGTCGGCAGAAATAGCGTCTTGTGTCGAACTGTTCCATTGCGCTGGCAGATGGTCGATGGCGATGTGGCGCACCTCGGCATTCTGCATGCGTGGAATGTCGCGTATTTCGCAGTGGGCAAAGGCCGCCTGTATGGTGCGGTTGAACAAACCGTGGCCTATGGCCAACACCGACTGATTGTGATACACCTTATATATATAGGTAATAAAACGCTTGGCACGCTCAAACATGGCTTGCACGCTTTCGGCATCGTCGGGCATCTGGCTGCTGCGGGCTATGGTGATGGGAGTGCCGGTAAAACTCCCCCAATCGCGCTCGCGAAGCAAGGGGCATGGGCTGAGCGGCAGATGCAATCCGCCATTGATGATGTCGGCCGTGTCGAGCGCGCGTTGCAGGTCGCTCGTCAGCATGACGTCGAAAGCGGTGTGTGCGGCAACCAACTTGTCGCGCAGTTCGGCAGCCTGCTCGCGTCCGCGTGCAGTAAGGTGGCCGGGCATGAGGCCTTGAAGTATTTGGGCCACGTTCTCTTCGGTTTCGCCGTGGCGCGCTAAATATAAATGTGTCATTCGCTTGGCTTTGAATGCTGCAAATTTACAAATAACTCCGTAATGCTGAATAATATGACTATTTGTAATTATTGTAATGAATTAAAGACTTTTATGTGCGGATAAGTATGTATAAAATGGCAAAACGAAAACAATAAAGCTTTTTTGTAAGAAAAATGTTCGTAGTGACGTTGGTATTTGCTCGAAATGTTATATATTTGCACCCGAATTAAGGATTCAAACACAAAGCAGCGATGCAAACAACAATAGAATTTACAAAAATGCATGGTGCGGGTAACGACTATATATATGTCAATACCTTGAAATACCCGATTGACAATCCTGAGCATCTGTCGGAGCTGTGGAGCGACCGCCATAAAGGAATAGGTGGCGACGGCTTGGTGCTGATAGGCAAGGGGGCAGCGGGTGCCGACTTTTCGATGCGCATATTCAACAACGATGGGTCGGAGGCACGCATGTGTGGAAATGCATCGCGCTGTATTGGCAAGTACCTTTACGAATATGGTTTGACAAACAAAACAGAAATCCGCTTGTCAACCCTGTCGGGCATAAAGGTGCTCAAACTGCATGTTGATGACACGAACCACGTAGACAGTGTGACGGTTGATATGGAAGAACCCCGTTTGGCCGTGCCCACACAGTTGGCTACTCCCGACGGCTCGATGACAGAGGGCACGGTGACAGCCACAGATGGTAAAACCTATGTGGGCACTTTCGTGTCGATGGGAAATCCGCACTTCGTGGTGTTTGTCGACGATGCCGAAAATTTTGATGTGGCCGGAGTAGGACCAACGTTGGAATTCGCTCCCATATTTCCCGGACGCTGTAACATAGAGTTTGCTACAGTGCGCCCCGATGGCAGCATACGTATGCGTGTGTGGGAACGCGGTTCGGGCATAACCATGGCATGTGGCACAGGAGCCTGTGCTACGGCAGTGGCGGCAGCACTGACGCACCGTGCCTTGCGACATAGCCATATTGTAATGGACGGCGGCACACTGAGCATTGAATGGCGAGAGTCCGACGGCCGGGTGCTGATGACTGGGCCAGCTGCCAAAGTGTTTGACGGAAAAATTGACTTGCCATAATGGAATAATAGCCTCTCCCTTCTCCCTCTCACAAAATCGAGCGGGTGGGGAGAGGCAACTTTTTAAGGGTGGTGTGGGTTGTACCTGCGCAAATATTTGACAACATTACTATAATATGACTACGATAAACGAGAATTTCTTGAAACTGCAAAAGAACTATCTTTTTGCTGATATAGCCCAAAAGGTGGCAGTCTATAAGGAAACGCACCCCGAGGCAAACATTATACGCTTGGGCATAGGCGATGTGACACGTCCGCTGGCTCCGGCCGTAATCAAGGCGTTGCACAAGGCTGTAGACGAGATGGGCAGTGCCGACACCTTCAGAGGTTATGGCCCGGAACATGGGTACGAATTTTTGCGTCAGGCCATTGTTGAAAATGATTTCGCACCGCGTGGCATAAGCATCGATAAGGACGAAATATTCATTAACGATGGTGCCAAGAGCGACACGGGAAACTTTGGCGACATACTTGGCACAGACAACAGCATCTGCGTAACAGACCCTATCTATCCCGTATATATAGACTCAAATGTGATGGGCGGCCGTGCCGGTGACATCGTAAATGGTTCGTGGAGCAAGATAACTTATTGCCCCTGTAATGAGGCCAATGGCTTTGTGCCGCAACTGCCCGACCATGCCACAGACATGATTTACCTGTGCTACCCCAACAACCCGACAGGCACGACACTCAGTCGTGAAGAGTTGGAAAAGTGGGTGGCCTATGCACTGAAGCACAACAGCCTGCTGCTGTACGATGCCGCTTATGAAGCATACATCACACGCGAAGGCGTGCCCCATTCTATTTATGAAATAGAGGGTGCCAAGAAGTGTGCTGTGGAGTTCCACTCATATTCAAAGACGGCAGGCTTCACAGGCTTGCGTTGCGGTTACACCGTTGTGCCCAAAGAACTCGTGTTCAAAAGCAAGCGTGGTGAAGACGTGCAGCTTAATCAACTTTGGAACCGCCGTCAGTGCACCAAATTTAATGGTACAGCCTACATCGTGCAGCGCGCGGCCGAGGCCATTTATAGTGAAGAGGGCAAGCGCGAGGTGCGCGAAACTATCGACTATTATATGACCAATGCGCGCATCATGCGCGAGGCATTGACCGAGGTGGGCTTGAAAGTGTACGGCGGGGTAGACGCGCCCTACATTTGGCTGAAAACACCTGAGGGTGTGGGCAGTTGGGAGTTCTTTGAACAGCTGCTCACCCAAATCAATGTGGTAAGCACGCCAGGCGTGGGCTTTGGCCCTGCGGGTGAAGGTTTTATCCGTTTGACGGCATTTGGCAAACGCGAGGACTGCGAGGAAGCCATGCGCCGACTGAAGAACTGGTTGAAGTAATCAGTCAATGATTGAAACATTTTGTGAGGCATTTCGGGGTTTTGTAGGTTTTATTACTTAACTTTGTGGCAATAAGGCTGCGGTCGGTAAAAATGTGTGCACTTTTTATGCGACTCAAGCTTTGAACTTTCAGTGTTTCAATTCTTACAAATAGCATACATCAATAACAGAATCGCACAAAAGCAAACATAATCACTAAACCACAACAAAATGAGTAACCTTCGTTTCAAAGTCGTGGAAGAGGCGTTTAAGAAGCGCCCTCTCGAAGTTAAGGCGCCAGCTGAGCGCCCGTCTGAATACTTTGGCAAGTATGTGTTCAACCAGGAAAAGATGTTCAAGTATCTGCCGTTGAATACCTACCAGCAGCTTCGTGAAGTAATAGAAAAAGGCACGCCGCTGCCATTGTCTGTAGCCAACGATGTGGCTAAAGGCATGAAGCAATGGGCCATCGAAATGGGTGTGACACACTGCACACACTGGTTCCAGCCTTTGACCGAAGGTACTGCTGAGAAGCATGATGCCTTTGTGGAGCATGACTTCAAAGGTGGCATGGTAGAGGATTTCTCGGGTAAGGAACTTGTACAGCAAGAGCCCGATGCCTCATCGTTCCCTAATGGTGGTATCCGTTCAACTTTCGAAGCCCGTGGTTATTCGGCTTGGGATCCTGCTTCGCCTGTGTTTATTGTAGGCGACACGCTGATGATTCCAACCATCTTTGTAAGTTACACTGGTGAGGCCCTTGACTATAAGGCTCCGCTCAAAAAGGCACTTGCTGCTGTAGACAAGGCTGCAACGGCTGTATGTCACTATTTTGACCCCAATGTGACCCGTGTAACGGCTAACCTGGGTTGGGAACAGGAGTATTTCTTGGTTGACGAGGGCTTGTATGCCGCACGTCCTGACTTGCTGCTCACAGGACGCACCTTGATGGGACATGATTCTGCCAAGAACCAGCAGATGGACGACCACTACTTTGGTGCCATTCCTGAACGTGTGCAGGAGTTTATGCGCGACCTCGAAATTCAGGCTCTTGAACTCGGCATTCCGTGCAAGACCCGCCACAACGAGGTAGCTCCCAACCAGTTTGAGTTGGCGCCGATTTTTGAAGAGTGTAATTTGGCTGTTGACCATAACATGCTCATCATGTCGTTGATGCGCAAGATTGCCCGCAAGCATGGTTTCCGCTGCTTGTTGCACGAAAAACCCTTTGCTGGCATCAATGGCTCGGGCAAGCACAACAATTGGAGCTTGACCACCGACACCGGCGTATTGCTGCATGGACCTGGCAAGACGCCTGAGGACAACTTGCGTTTCCTTGTGTTTGTAGTTGAAACCTTGATGGGTGTGTACAAGCACAATGGTTTGCTCAAAGCCTCTATCATGAGTGCAACCAATGCTCACCGCCTTGGTGCAAACGAGGCACCTCCCGCAATTATCTCAAGCTTCCTTGGCAAGCAACTCAGCGAATTCTTGTCAAAGGTGGAGAACTCTACAAAGGACGAACTCTTTACGCTTGAAGGCAAGCACGGCGTACAACTTGATATTCCGCAAATTCCGGAGTTGATGGTTGACAATACCGACCGTAACCGTACTTCGCCTTTCGCCTTTACGGGTAACCGCTTTGAGTTCCGTGCAGTAGGTTCTATTGCCAACTGTGCCAGCGCAATGATTGTGTTGAACACAGCTGTGGCTGAGGCTCTCACCGACTTTAAGACACGTGTAGATGCGCTCATGGCCAAGGGCGAAGGCAAAATTACTGCCATACTCGAAGTGTTGCGCGAAGATATCAAGACTTGCAAGCCTATTCATTTTGATGGCAATGGCTATAGCGATGAGTGGAAGGCTGAGGCTGCACGCCGTGGCTTGGACTGCGAGACAAGTTGCCCCGTAATCTTTGACCGTTACCTTGACGATGCTACCATCAAGATGTTTGAGAGCATGAACGTGATGACTAAGCCCGAACTTGAAGCTCGTAACGAAATCAAGTGGGAGACTTATCAGAAGAAGATACAGATTGAGGCACGTGTGCTCGGCGACCTTTGCATGAACCATATCATTCCCGTCGCAACGAAGTATCAGAGCGAACTGGTAGACAATGTGCATAAGATACAGGAGGCTTTTGCCGACCCCGCAAAGGTGAAGGATCTGACCTCGTATAACATCGACTTGATTGAGAAAATCAACAAGCACGTTAGTTTCGTAGCTGAAAATGTGGAGGCTATGGTTGAAAAGCGCAAGGTGGTGAACAAAATCACCGATATACGTACGTTGGCTGTAGCATATCATGACGAGATTGCACCTTACTTTGATGCTATCCGTTACCACATTGACAAGCTCGAACTCATTGTTGAGGACGAGATGTGGACGCTGCCTAAATATCGTGAACTCCTTTTCATTCGATAATGAAGCGGTAGGCTAAACAACTGATAGTTGAACAAGACCCGGAACGGTTGCCCTTGATAGGGGCGTCGCTCCGGGTTTTGCTGTAATTGCCAGTGGCTTGAATGGTCGCTCGTTGGGTGTATGGGAATGGTAGATCGGTTAGGAAATAAGCATATTTATGCCGATGTTGTAAAAAATCTCGGATAATTGTTTGCATTTTGTAATTTATTTATAACTTTGCCATCACAAAACGAAATAACATGACTTATACATCTTACTTCCGACTTTGCAACGTGCTTAGCTTGCGTACATTGGGTACGCGGGAGTGAGAGTTATGGGTATAACCATGGTGCATGGATACGGCGCCGCCAAAAAATACTTGGTGTTGTATCATAGCCTAAAAACCAAACAAGAGCCTCACTACCGCAGCAAGCAGAAGTGAGGCTCTTGCAATATATACACTTGAATAATAAAGAACAAAAATCATAATACAATGAGTGACAGACTTTACATTTTTGACACAACGTTGCGTGATGGCGAGCAGGTGCCTGGTTGCCAGCTTAACACGGTAGAGAAGATACAGGTGGCCAAACAACTTGAACAACTCGGCGTCGACGTGATAGAGGCCGGTTTCCCTATTTCAAGTCCGGGCGACTTTAACTCGGTTATTGAAATATCGAAGGCTGTAACATGGCCTACCATTTGTGCATTGACCCGAGCCGTAGAAAAAGACATTGACTGTGCAGCAGAGGCACTGAAGTATGCCAAACACAAGCGCATTCACACAGGCATCGGTACGAGCGACAGCCACATTAAATACAAATTCAATTCGACGCGCGAGGAAATTATTGAGCGTGCAGTTGCTGCTGTAAAATATGCCAAACGTTATGTTGAGGACGTGGAGTTCTATGCGGAAGACGCAGGCCGTACTGACAATGAATATTTGGCACGGGTGGTAGAGGCCGTGATTAAGGCGGGTGCCACTGTGGTGAACATTCCTGATACAACGGGTTATTGTCTGCCTCATGAGTATGGCGACAAAATCAAGTATTTGATGGAGCACGTAGACGGTGTGGACAAAGCCATACTGTCAACACACTGCCACAACGATTTGGGCATGGCCACAGCTTGTACACTCGAGGGTGTGCTGAACGGTGCCCGACAGGTGGAGGTGACCATAAATGGTATAGGCGAACGTGCCGGCAATACGGCCGAGGAGGAAATAGCCATGATACTGAAGTGTCACCACCTTGATATCCAAACCAATATCAACACACAGAAGATTGCCGCCACGTCGCGCATGGTTAGTTCACTCATGAATATGCCGGTGCAGCCCAATAAGGCTATTGTCGGCCGCAATGCTTTTGCGCACTCAAGTGGCATACATCAGGACGGTGTGCTGAAGAATGTTGAGACCTACGAGATTATCAATCCTAAAGATGTGGGTATTGACGATAATTCTATCATCTTGACAGCACGCTCTGGCCATGCCGCACTCAAGCACCGCCTTGAAGTGCTTGGCGTAGAGGTGGACGACGAGAAACTGAATGACATTTATCAGCGTTTCTTGGCTTTGGCCGATAAGAAAAAAGAGGTTACCGATGATGACATCTTGGTGTTGGCCGGTGCAGAGCGCTCTGCCTCGCACAGCATTAAGTTGGATTATCTGCAGGTGACAAGCGGACACGGTGTGCGTCCTGTGGCAGCCATCATACTTGATATTGCTGGTGAGAAATTTAATGCCGCAGCTGAAGGCAATGGCCCTGTTGATGCCGCCATCAATGCTGTTAAAAACATTATCAAGCGCAAAATGACGCTGAAGGAGTTCACTATTCAAGCTATCAACAAGGGCTCGGACGATGTGGGCAAGGTGCACATGCAGGTTGAATATGATGGTGCCGTCTATTATGGCTTTGGTGCTAACACCGATATTGTGACAGCAAGTGTTGAGGCTTATATTGACGCTATCAACAATTTCAGAAAGTAATTAGTAACTCAAGGACAAGCACATGAATACGCTTTTTGACAAAATATGGGACGCCCATGTGGTGCAGCATGTGGCTGATGGTCCCGATCAATTATATATTGACCGCCTTTATGCACATGAGGTGACAAGCCCGCAGGCTTTTGCCGGACTTAAAAAGCGGGGCATAGGTTGTTTCCGTCCTGACCATATATATTGTATGCCAGACCACAACACGCCCACGCATGACCAGGATAAACCCATAGCCGACCCCGTATCGCGTAAGCAGGTTGATACGTTGACACAAAATGCCAAGGATTTTGGGCTGACCTATTGGGGCATGATGCACCCTAACAATGGCATCATACACGTGGTAGGGCCTGAACAAGGCTTGTCATTGCCCGGTATGACCATTGTGTGTGGCGACTCGCACACTTCGACCCACGGAGCAGTTGGGGCCATAGCTTTTGGCATTGGTACGTCGGAGGTGGAAATGGTGATGGCATCGCAGTGCATACTGCAAGCCAAACCAAAGTCGATGCGCATCAATGTGGAGGGCAAACTTGGTAAGGGAGTGACGGCTAAAGACGTTGCACTATACCTGATGAGCAAGCTTACAACAAGTGGTGCCACGGGATATTTCGTAGAGTATGCCGGTTCGGCCATTCGCTCTTTGAGCATGGAAGGACGTCTGACGCTTTGCAACCTGTCGATAGAAATGGGAGCCCGTGGTGGATTTGTAGCTCCCGACGAGGTGACGTTCGCCTATTTGAAGGGCAAGCCCTATGCGCCTAAAGATGAGGATTGGGACGAGGCTGTGGCGCGCTGGAAACAGTTGAAAAGCGATGATAATGCCATATTTGACAAAGAGGTGACATTTGACGCAGCCGACATTGAACCCATGATAACTTATGGCACCAATCCGGGCATGGGCATTGGCATAACGCACACGATACCTGCTGCGCAAAATTCATCGGACGAGAAAGCTTTGGCTTATATGCAGTTTGCTGCAGGCGACAAAATGATAGGCAAACCGGTAGATTATGTTTTTCTCGGGGCTTGTACCAATGGTCGCATCGAGGACTTCCGTGCATTTGCCGCAATAGCCAAAGGACGCCACAAGGCACCTAATGTAACGGCCTGGCTTGTGCCAGGGTCGTGGCCTGTGATGCGCCAGATTGAAGCAGAGGGCATTGATAAAGTTTTGCGTGAGGCTGGTTTTGAAATACGTCAGCCTGGTTGTTCTGCTTGTTTGGCCATGAATGACGACAAGGTGCCCGCTGGCAAGTTGTGTGTGTCAACCTCCAACCGCAATTTTGAGGGGCGTCAGGGGCCTGGGGCCCGTACTTGCCTGGCATCGCCAATGGTGGCTGCTGCGGCTGCTGTGACGGGTGTGATAACTGATCCGCGAACCTTAATGTAAGCACTTAGCGTATGAAACGTAAATTCAATATCATAGAGAGCACTTGCGTGCCTCTTCCGCTTGAAAATATAGATACCGACCAGATTATTCCTGCTCGCTTCCTAAAGGCTACCGACAAGGAAGGGTTCGGCGATAATTTGTTCCGTGATTGGCGTTACAATCCTGATGGCAGTAAAAAGAATTTTGTACTGAATGACCCTGAGTATTCGGGCGAGGTGTTGGTGGCTGGCAAAAACTTTGGTTGCGGGTCGAGTCGCGAACATGCTGCATGGGCCATAGCCGGTTATGGCTTCCGTGTCGTGGTGAGCTCATTCTTTGCCGACATACACAAGCAGAATGAGTTGAACAATTTTGTGTTGCCGGTGGTGGTAAGTGAGCCTTTCTTGCAACAATTATTCAAGAGCATAGAGGCCGACCATCAAACAAAGGTGAAGGTGGACCTGCCCAACCAATCCATTACCAACGAGGCTACAGGCGAAAGCGAGCATTTTGATATAAATGGCTACAAAAAGTATTGCCTCGAAAATGCACTTGACGATATAGACTTTTTACTTGAAAACAAATCAAAAATAGAGCAATATGAAACTGAACATAGCTGTATTGGCCGGTGATGGTATAGGGCCCGAAATCTCAGCACAAGGCGTGGCTGTGATGCAGGCCGTGTGTCAGAAGTTCGGACACGAAGCCACATTTACGCCAGCCTTGGTTGGTGCTGCGGCAATTGACGCAGTGGGAGACCCTTTCCCCGAGGATACTTATGAAATATGCAAAAAGGCTGATGCCGTACTGTTCTCATCAGTAGGCGATCCTAAGTTTGACAATAACCCGAATGCCAAGGTGCGCCCCGAACAAGGATTGTTGGCCATGCGCAAAAAATTGGGGCTCTTTGCCAACATTCGTCCGGTGCAAACATTTGATTGCCTCATTCACAAGTCGCCATTAAAGGACGAGTTAGTGCGTGGCGCGGACTTTGTGTGCATTCGCGAGCTTACTGGCGGCATGTATTTTGGTGAGAAAAAAGAAGGCGATGACTATGCTTACGACACCAATGCCTATTCGCGTGAGGAGGTTGAACGCATTCTCAAGGTAGCCTATGCTTATGCACAACGTCGTCGCAAGCACCTTACGGTAGTAGACAAAGCCAATGTGCTGGCATCATCGCGTCTTTGGCGCAAAGTGGCCCAAGAAATGGCGCCCAAGTATCCTGATGTGACAACAGATTTTATGTATGTTGACAATGCTTCGATGCGCATGATACAGGAGCCTACCTTCTTCGACGTGATGGTGACGGAGAACACCTTTGGCGATATTCTGACCGATGAAGGCTCTTGCATTACGGGATCGATGGGTCTGCTCCCGTCAGCCTCGACAGGTGAAAGCACACCAGTGTTTGAACCAATTCATGGCTCATGGCCTCAAGCTAAGGGATTGAACATAGCCAATCCTTTGGCGCAGATATTGTCTGTGGCCATGCTCTTTGAATACTTCAATCTTGTAAAGGAAGGTGCTTTGGTGCGTAAAGCGGTAGATGCGAGTCTTGATGCCAATGTACGTACACCCGAAATTCAAGTGGCCGATGGTTCAAAGTATGGCACTAAAGAAGTCGGTGCTTGGATTGTTGATTGGATTAACAAAGCTTAGAAATGTAACTTGCTTGCAAGAGTTTGGTTACAAGCAAAAACAGGGCTGCAAACTGGCAATTAAGTGTTGCTGGTTTGCAGCCTTTGCTGTTGTGTTGCAGCTGCAAAACAGAAAGTCCCATGCCCAATGGTTTTGCCACTTATATGCGTTTGAACACTGTGATGCAGAGCGAAACAAACGTAAAAGTAGCCCCGTTCTGGCTTCGTCAATGCGTCACCCAAACAAATGGCGCAACTCACTGATTTTCAGCATGCGCCATTCAATGGTACAAAAAAGTGATGAAGTTGGTAAAAAGCGCAAGCACTAATGGGGGCGACGCGTCCCGCGTTGGGTTTTTCAGCGGTCTCAAATACGGTTTGCTCACGGACACAAGCCCTTTGTCCGCCGGGGCGTGTCGTTGCACTTCGGGCGTGCGGTCAAGCACATTATAGCGCATGACATACAGTTCGTTCATCAGGCTGATGGCGTGTTCTGTCAGACCGCAGTTCGTAGTGCTGTCAGTTGTTTGCGGTGCGCAGTCCGTGTCGTTGCCCATGCTTTTTTGCGGCTGGGGCGTTTCGGCGCACCCGACAAACCCTGTGGAGTAGGCCGTGCAGATGCTAACCCAAAACTGTTGCTAAACGATACATGAAGAATGGTATGTCTATGACTCCTTTTACTTGTGCACGAAAGCATTTGATCTTTGAGTTCAACGATTCAGCTGAAGCGTTAGTCTTACGTCCGTCAAAGTAGTTCAGGATTTCATCCTCATAGAATCTGATGGTATCGCGTACGGACTTGATTTCACGCAGAGTGCAGGAAGCCACTTTCTCATACCACCCCTTGAAATTCTGTTTGGCAGTCTCCTTTGTGAGTTTCTTGTTTCTGAATATGGCTCTAAGGGAGTTGATCAGATTGTATGCTTCTTCAAGTTTTGGGTAGAGTGCGAAAAGTATCTTCGCACGCTTTTTCTGCGTTGCGCTCCACTTCTCTCGGCTCATGGACAATTGCTTGCGACATCGTGTCTGTGCCTCTACAAGAGTCTCGCCATTTTCAAGCCTTTTGGGTTCAAAGCGAGTGTTCAGCCTCATAGGCTTTCTTCCGCGCTTGCTCTTCTTCCAGTTCTTCCCATGCCTTTTCCTCATTCGCTCGCGGTAAGCCTTTCTCTGCGCTGCCAGATTTTCGAGGTATTTGCGAAACTCTGCCTTCTGTCTGTTCGCCTCCTTTACGGCTTTTCGTTTCAGGCGCAGGCGTATCTCTTCGCAGCCCTCTCCACCGCGTTTTACGACATGGAAGCAGTCACGTATGACTGTGGCTTTAGGGAATGCCTCTCGGGCTATGACACGCATGCAATCTGAGAGATCCATCGTGATATTCTCAACCATTTCACGCTTATCTGCAGGTAGTTGCATGAGAACCTTCAGTACGTCAGCAGGATTCGTTCCCTTGACTACTGCTATGATTGCACCCTTGCGACCATGGGCATCCTTGTTGTGAACGATAGTGTACAGTTCGCCCTGGAGGGAGGTCTCGTCTATGCCTTGCTCCTTACCTACGTTTTGCGGAATAAGAATCCACTTGGATGCGTGATCCTTCTGCTCCCACGTCTCGAAGTTACTCAGGGCGTCTTTGTATCTTTTGGCAAACGTGGAGCTGTTAATCATGTACGTATAACCAATCTGACGAGCGGTTATCGTCTCAGAGTCCATTCGCCCTCTTTAAAAAAAGCGCGAAGTCCTTCGCGTATCGAGTGCCCTTATGCTTCAGTTCAAACTCCTTGTCAAGGTCAACACTTCTTGTTGTGCCATCCGGCATTGTCCAACGCCTTCTTCGTATGTGAAGTACCGCCTTCTTGTCTCGGGCTGGATAGTCAAGTAAACATGATTCTTCCCCAAAACCATTGCTCACGGAATCCTTCATGTCTGGTGTGCGATTGTCGCGCTCATCCAGATAGATGTGAAGCTCTGTTGTGTAAAGAACATCCTTGTCCAGAGTACGCTGTGTTGCAAAGTCTGTCACCTCGAAATATTTAAGAACTCCTTCGGGGAGGAAATATGAGGCGAGGCCCTCATACATATTTTTATTGCCATTCTGATTCATAGTGCAAAGGTACTACTTTTGGGCAATCATGTATCGTTTGGCAACTCAGTTTTTGGGTTAGCATCTGCACAGCCCTCCACAGGGTTTGTCGGGTGCGCCGGNNNGGCGCACCCGACAAACCCTGTGGAGTAGGCCGTGCAGATGCTAACCCAAAACTGTTGCTAAACGATACATGAAGAATGGTATGTCTATGACTCCTTTTACTTGTGCACGAAAGCATTTGATCTTTGAGTTCAACGATTCAGCTGAAGCGTTAGTCTTACGTCCGTCAAAGTAGTTCAGGATTTCATCCTCATAGAATCTGATGGTATCGCGTACGGACTTGATTTCACGCAGAGTGCAGGAAGCCACTTTCTCATACCACCCCTTGAAATTCTGTTTGGCAGTCTCCTTTGTGAGTTTCTTGTTTCTGAATATGGCTCTAAGGGAGTTGATCAGATTGTATGCTTCTTCAAGTTTTGGGTAGAGTGCGAAAAGTATCTTCGCACGCTTTTTCTGCGTTGCGCTCCACTTCTCTCGGCTCATGGACAATTGCTTGCGACATCGTGTCTGTGCCTCTACAAGAGTCTCGCCATTTTCAAGCCTTTTGGGTTCAAAGCGAGTGTTCAGCCTCATAGGCTTTCTTCCGCGCTTGCTCTTCTTCCAGTTCTTCCCATGCCTTTTCCTCATTCGCTCGCGGTAAGCCTTTCTCTGCGCTGCCAGATTTTCGAGGTATTTGCGAAACTCTGCCTTCTGTCTGTTCGCCTCCTTTACGGCTTTTCGTTTCAGGCGCAGGCGTATCTCTTCGCAGCCCTCTCCACCGCGTTTTACGACATGGAAGCAGTCACGTATGACTGTGGCTTTAGGGAATGCCTCTCGGGCTATGACACGCATGCAATCTGAGAGATCCATCGTGATATTCTCAACCATTTCACGCTTATCTGCAGGTAGTTGCATGAGAACCTTCAGTACGTCAGCAGGATTCGTTCCCTTGACTACTGCTATGATTGCACCCTTGCGACCATGGGCATCCTTGTTGTGAACGATAGTGTACAGTTCGCCCTGGAGGGAGGTCTCGTCTATGCCTTGCTCCTTACCTACGTTTTGCGGAATAAGAATCCACTTGGATGCGTGATCCTTCTGCTCCCACGTCTCGAAGTTACTCAGGGCGTCCTTGTATCTTTTGGCAAACGTGGAGCTGTTAATCATGTACGTATAACCAATCTGACGAGCGGTTATCGTCTCAGAGTCCATTCGCCCTCTTTAAAAAAAGCGCGAAGTCCTTCGCGTATCGAGTGCCCTTATGCTTCAGTTCAAACTCCTTGTCAAGGTCAACACTTCTTGTTGTGCCATCCGGCATTGTCCAACGCCTTCTTCGTATGTGAAGTACCGCCTTCTTGTCTCGGGCTGGATAGTCAAGTAAACATGATTCTTCCCCAAAACCATTGCTCACGGAATCCTTCATGTCTGGTGTGCGATTGTCGCGCTCATCCAGATAGATGTGAAGCTCTGTTGTGTAAAGAACATCCTTGTCCAGAGTACGCTGTGTTGCAAAGTCTGTCACCTCGAAATATTTAAGAACTCCTTCGGGGAGGAAATATGAGGCGAGGCCCTCATACATATTTTTATTGCCATTCTGATTCATAGTGCAAAGGTACTACTTTTGGGCAATCATGTATCGTTTGGCAACTCAGTTTTTGGGTTAGCATCTGCACAGCCCTCCACAGGGTTTGTCGGGTGCGCCGGCGTTTCTGCGTTTTTAGTTTGTGGTTCCGCGCTATGTCCGATAGCGTCTATCAGTTTGTCAACGCCACGTTTCACAATGGCATCGGCATAGCGCAGCATTCTGTTAAGTATTCGTTTCATGGTAGTCAATACAATTTGATATAAAAATTAAGTGCTGCAAAGGTAACACCAAGGCACTGTATCCATCAAAAAAAGTGTACAATTTGTACACAAATATTTGTACCCTCCCCGTCTGCCTACATGTAAAAGAGTGCGTGTGTTTTTACTGCCATCTTACACTTTTTGTGCGTAACGAGTTGATATACAGATATTTCAAGAGTGTAAGATGATTTCAAAGTATCTTACACACCCCTGCATACATCTTACACATCACACCCCGCTGCCGTGCAGTCGGTTTGGACGTATGCGGTGGGGGTTACGCCACGGGGACGTAGAGAAATCTGTCGGAGCAACAGACATTTCTGCTCCCCTATGCCGTAATATCGTCCTCCCGTGCTTGTGCCGTGTGGCAGCATGTAGGTTGTGTAGGTTGTGTGTAGGTGGAATTTGCAGTATCTTACACTGAGTAAAGTGTTGACAATCAATGAGTTGTAGCGTGTTAGTGTAAGATGTAAGATACTCTGCATGTAAAGTTTTGGTAGTATGGTAAAGGTCCCGCTACCACTAAAAGCAAGCACAAAACGCTACCACAAAACGCAAGCACTAATGGGGGCGACGCGTCTCGCGTCGGGCATTAAGGCAAAGGCTCATACACCAAATAAAGGCTCACAGACAGCGCTAATTACACGCTTGTTTGTGAGCCTTTGCCTTAAAAATCCCGACGCGGGACGCGTCGCCCCCATTAGTGATAGCGTTTTGTACTTGCGTTTAATGATAGCGTTTTTTGCGGACTTCGTTAATGCACCACCCAATCAAATGACGTAATTCACCGTTTTTCAATATGCGCTATGTGATGACGCAGAAAAGTGATGAAGTCAGAAAACGGGAAGCTTTGTCCAATGGTTTTGCCACTTATATGCGTTTGAGCACTGTGATGCAGAGCGAAACGAGCGCAAATGTAAGTCCCGTTATGCAAACACCTGCCCAGGTATAATGTTGCCATGCCATGCCGGCACACAGTGTGCCGATGCTGCCGCCAATAAACAGGTGGAACATGAAGATGGTATTGCTGCGGTTGGTGGCTTGTGGGGTTTGAGCCAAACAGCCGCTTTGGTTGCTAAGTTGGTGGCATTGTGCGCCAATATCTACCAAAATGATGGTGGCAATGAGTCCTGCATAAGTGTGTCCAAACAGCCAGGCTGTAGTCCAAGCCACAAGTTGTAGCCAACTACCTGTTAGCGAGATGCGTCTGATACCAAAACGTGGTATCAGGCGGCCAATGCCACTTGCCGCTATGGCACCTGCCATACCACACAGGCCAAGCATGCCAACAGCCTCGCTGCCCGCGTTGAACGGACTACCCGCCAAATGAAAGGCCATACACGACCATACAGCCATCATGCTGCCAAAGGCAAAGGCGGCGCGCAGTGAGTAGAGGCGTATAAGCTGGTGCTGCTTGTATATGCTTATGATGGAGCGCATCAGTCCGCCAAAGGTGCCTTTGTAGCTTGGTTGCATTTGTGGCAGGGCGCGCAGTGTGATGCACAAGCATATCAGCATGATGGCGGCAGCAATGTAAAACATGGTACGCCAGTCAAACCAATCGCCAATGTAACCGCTCAAAACACGTGCTCCCAACACGCCACTCAGCAGTCCTGACAGAACAATGCCCATGTTTTGCGATTTATGTTCGGGCCGAGAGTACAAGCGTGCCATGGGTACGAATATCTGTGGCACAACCGAGCAAATGCCCAACACAAGTGACGCGGCCCATAGTATGCCAATATGTTGCGTGGTGGCTATAACCAGCGTCATGATGGTGGCCAGCACCATGCTCGTGGCTATGATGCGACGGCGTGACCACATATCAGCCAATGGTACTACAAACAACAAGCCCAAGGCATAACCGGCCTGTGTGATAAAGGTTATCAAGTTGGCTTGGAACTCGTTGATGTCGATGTCCTTACGTATGTCTTCGAGCAACGGCTGGTTGTAGTAAAGATTGGCCACAGTGAGTCCGCTCACAATGGCCATCATGAGCAATATTTTGCGAGGTATACCTTTGCTCTCCTCTAATTGCAGCATATATTCTATCAGTTCTTCGTTAAAAATGTGAGAATAGCCCTCATGGCCTGATTGCGCACCTTTTCACTGCTGATACATTCAAACGGAAATCCCATGCAGAGTGTGCGGTAGTTTTTACCTTTATAAGCCACCCCCGCACTCTGTCCGCCGCCATAGGCAAAGGCTGTGAAAGCCTTGTTATTTGCAGGCAGCAGGGCATCGGGCGCAATGGCCCCATAATGTCGGGCAGATGGCTTGCGCTGAATGTCAAATTGCAGGTTCAGACCATTTATATAGCTTGTAGAGTCGTTACGTGCCGTACCATCATGTTTGTATTTGAGCACATTCTCAATAAAGTTGCGTTCGTCGTCATTCTCAATGTTGTCAGAAGCGATGAAACTTCCGCTCAACATAAGCGCACCACCGCTTTGCAAGTATTGTGACAACTTGTTGCGTATGCCAGAATTGAACACGGGGTAGGGGCGCAGGTTCTGTGGCATATTGCCTTGCAAACCTGCTATGAAGTCGATGGCTGCATAATTGTTCAAGTTAAGCGTGGCACTTTGAAAGGCTTCGCGGCTTACCGAGGTGAATGAGTATTGGTCGGTGGCAGCAATAGACTTGCCATGACAAATGGTAAAATCGAAAGTGTTGCCCGCCATTTCGTGACCCACTAATTCGTGTCCCGAATGGCCAAGCCCGGTGCTACCTTCATGACCAATAGCTTCGCGGTTAAACACTCGCTGTTCGCCACTAAAGGCTGTGGTTGACAGATAGGGTACACCAGGGTCGATGTCGAGGCGGAAACCAAGCGAATCGGGCGTTTCAACCCATGCCGGACCGCTGACACGTGTAAAGCCGTTGACCAGCAACACCTGTGGAGCCTGTTCGTTGGTACTTTTGTAGATGGTAAGCACTTCAGACGGGAAACTCTGTCCGCCAGCGTTGGTGGCTGCTATTTTGAAGGCATACATGCGGCCTGGCGATATGGGCAAGGTGTATTCGTTGACATTGCCAAGAGCCAAACCATTGTCAAAATCCTCGTCACCCACACGTGTGTAGAGCACAAAACCGTTCGGCGCTGCAGTCGTTTCCAGCGTGTCGCGCGTAGCTTGCCACGTAAGTCGCACGCTCTTGCCATCGGCCGTAAAGGTAGCGGCAAAGGCATGTGGCGGCAAAGGTTGTACGGCATAGTCCTTGATGCCATGCTCAAAATTGACAAAGCGCAGTATACTTTTGTATACAGAGCGCGCCAATGTAAATTTGAACAACGGGTCGTGACCAAACTTCATGTCGGCAAAGTTTTGATGCGACATCATTTCAAGTATGGCAGATGGTACGTCAGGCATACGTGTCTCAGCATAATTACGGTCCCAATGTTCGCGTCGAGTCCAATTGGTACAGAATGACCGGCTCAAATCGTCGGTGAGGCCAGTCAACAGCATTTGCGCAAAATCAGACGACGCCTGTCGCGAAAGTCCCGTGGGGTAGCTCATGCTGCCATTGCCGTCTTGGGTGGTCGAGATTGACAGTGCGCCATAGATGCTCCCGTCCGTCCTTGCTCCGGCATCGCTGTGTAGGGCCAACGCCAGTTCAAACGGAACATGCTGCCCATCGCGTCCAGGATTAAACACGCTGCCACGGCTTAAATAGTTGAGCATATTGCTTCGCACGCGCAAGTCGTCGTTATAGTCGTTGGCCCCATTCTCAGTGTTCACCAAGGTATCAGGAATACCGGCCCATTGTGCATAATAACGTGCTGCTTCAAGGTAGCGTGGCAGGCCCGATGTGGCAGCCGTGCCGCGTTCTGTTTGTCCTACGCCACCGCCAAACCGTACACCGTCGGCTGTTACAATACCTCTAAAGTCACTCTGATTGCTAAGCACAACACGTCCTTCCATGTTACTCCCCTTGTCAAACTCAAATGTGCCAAGGTAAAGCCAGGTGCCACCTCCCATTTGTTGGTTCACCACGAAGGTTGTGCGTCCACCTTTGTGCAGCACTGTATAGTGTGCGTCAGGCACAGAATTAGGGCGCGAGGCATAACTTACATACACCGCATAGCGTCCGCTCTCGGGTATGTTAGGTGTCCATGATGCAGTGGCCAATTTTGCTCTTCTGCTTACTGCCGGAGCCATGCGGTATGTGCCGCTGGCAAATGGACGGCTGTCATCATTGAGCAAATACCTTGGAACCGCAAATCCCGTAGAGTCGGCTGACGATGTCCAGGTTGCGTCTTGTTGCGTCACTTCTGCATAGAAGCCTTGTCCGTTGGCCTGTGTGTCGTTATCTATCACCACTTCGTGCGTCTGATAGTCACGCTCACGCGGACAATCAACTATGGCACCCGCATTTTCGAGCATCGGGAACAAGAACGGGTACACAAACGACTGGGTAAACAAATCCTCGGTTGTACAGAACAAGTAGGGGCGTTGCCATTGCCAGCCGCCGTTTTTATAATACCGTCCGTGGCTCGGCCATATAAACAAGTGTCGCCTTTGCAGTCCGGCGGTCACTTTGTAGGGCTTTGAAGTATTCTCAACCCATGGCAGTCCGGCATAATCCGTTTTGCCCCACACACGTGATTTGTCTTGTCCCGAGGTGCGGTAAATGTTAGGTATGAGGTCCTCAATGAGCATACCCTTCTTGTTGAATATAGCAAGGTGGTAGGTGTTGTATGGCGCAGGCAGGCGGCGTTGTATGTCGGCATAAATGCGCTTCACACTTTCGGGCGTGAAGGGTTGCGAACAGAAAGGTTCGTTGGCATATATACGCACCTCGTGTTGCTGGTCGTCGGCGCGCACAGAGTCGAGCGACATGGCATCGCGGGGTTGGTAGCCGGCCAATTGATAGTTGCGTATGTAGTTATGCACGGTACTTCGCAAAGGGTCAGTCTGTGCTTGTGCGGTACCTGCCAGTAATGAAAGGATTGTGATGACAATGGCGTGTCTCATCTTCTATTTATCTGAGTGTAAAGTCAAGAGTCGTAACCTGCAAACGTGATAATGTGCAAATGACATATGCAAGGAACTACAAATACTTATAGTTCACAGCACATATTCATTTGCACATTTACAGAGTAATGACTTCGTTAAAAGACTTGCCTTTGTGTGGCAAGATACATTTTACTTCTTGAGCGAGGCAATAGTCTCCTTCAGTGTGGCAATTTTGCTTTCAGCGTCACTTTGCTTCTTACGCTCCAATTCAACCACAGCTGCGGGTGCGTTGTTGACAAAGCGCTCATTTTGCAATTTCTTTTTCACACCGTTCAAGAAACCTTCGAGGTGCTTCAGCTCAGCTTCAGCCTTAGCCAGTTCAGCCTCAACGTCAATCAAGCCGCCGAGGGGTACAGCGTATTCGGTGGTGCCCACCATGAATGAGCTAACGCCTTCGCCCTTGTTTTCGGTAGCTGTTACACTGCCAACGTTGGCCATTTTCACGATAATGCAATCGTAGGCCGGCACGGGGTCGGTGCCAATAACCTGCAGGTCGAGTGTCTCGCGCGGAGAGATATTCTTAGTGTTGCGAATGGCGCGTACGCCAGCCACTACATTCTTAACAATTTCAACGTTGGCCAAGATAGCGTTGTCGCCTTCGGCCGGTGCTGCAATGGTCTGCGGACTTACCATGATGCTCTCGCCGGCTTTACGCTCAGTGAGGTGCTGCCACAATTCTTCGGTAATGAATGGCATGAAGGGGTGGAGCAGGTGCAGCAAATGATCGAATGCACCAAGCACAGACTGATATGTAGCCTTGTCAATGGGCGAACCATAGGCCGGTTTAACCATTTCGAGGAACCAACTTGAGAATTCGTCCCAGAAGAGGTGGTACACCTCCATCAAGGCCTCGCTCAAGCGGTACTTTGAGTAGAGGTCAGCAATTTCGGCTGCGCTCTGACGCAGTTTGGCATCGAACCATTCCACAGCCAAGCGTGCCGTTTCGGGTTGTGCGGCGTTGTCGTCAACTTGCCAACCCTGTACCAAGCGGAAGGCATTCCATATTTTGTTGCAGAAGTTACGACCTTGTTCGCAAAGCGCTTCGTCAAACAGGATGTCGTTGCCAGCAGGTGCGGCAAGCATCATGCCCATGCGTACGCCATCGGCACCAAAGCGGTCGATGAGGTCGAGCGGGTCGGGTGAGTTGCCAAGCGATTTTGACATTTTACGGCCCAACTTGTCGCGAACGATACCGGTAAAGTATACATTCTTAAACGGCATTTTGCCCGTAAACTCATAGCCAGCCATAATCATACGTGCCACCCAGAAGAAAATGATGTCCGGACCAGTTACAAGGTCGCTCGTGGGGTAGTAGTAGTTGAACTCTTCATTGTCGGGATTCATGATACCATCGAAGAGTGAAATAGGCCAAAGCCATGAAGAGAACCACGTGTCGAGTGCATCTTCGTCCTGTCGCAAGTCTGCTGCAGTAAGGTTGGCATTTCCGCTCTTCTCCTGAGCCAGTTTTACAGCCTCGTCAATGGTTTCGGCCACTACATAGCCACCTTCGGGCAAATAGTAAGCCGGAATGCGGTGTCCCCACCACAGTTGGCGTGAGATACACCAGTCCTTGATGTTTTCGAGCCAGTGGCGATAAGTGTTCTTATACTTGGTAGGGTAGAACTTGATTTCATCGTTCATTACGGGCGGCAGGGCCAAGTCGGCAAAGTGCTGCATTTTCAAGAACCACTGCATCGACAATTTTGGCTCAATGGGCACACCAGTACGTTCAGAGCAACCTATCTTGTTGTCGTAGTCCTCAATCTTCTCCATCAATCCAGCCTCTTGCAGGTCGATGGCAATTTGCTTGCGTACGGCAAAGCGCTCTTGTCCTACGTACATGCCAGCGGCTTCAGATATGGTGGCGTCATCGTTAAAGATGTCGATAGCCTGCAGATTATACTTCTCGCCCAACATATAGTCGTTCACATCGTGGGCCGGAGTCACCTTCAAACAACCCGTACCGAACTCAATGTCAACGTATTCGTCCTCAATAACAGGAATAACGCGGCCAACGAGTGGTACAATAACCTTCTTGCCTCGGAGCCAGTGGTTCTTCGGGTCGTTAGGGTTAATGCACATGGCCACATCGCCCATAATCGTTTCGGGGCGTGTGGTGGCAACCACAGCATAGCGGCCTTTGGCGTCTTGATGAATGATTTCACCCTCTTCGCCAGTGGCACCAGTGCCATCGTCCTCGCTCACATAGTACTTCATGTAGTAGAGCTTGGTGTGCTCCTCTTTATACACCACTTCCTCGTCCGAAAGTGCTGTCTTGGCCTTAGGATCCCAGTTGACCATGCGCACGCCACGGTAGATGAGCCCCTTGCGATAGAGGTCAACAAACACGTGAATGACGCTCTTCGAGCGTTCTTCGTCCATAGTAAATGCAGTACGATCCCAGTCGCATGATGCACCCACGCGGCGCAACTGCTTCAAGATGATGCCTCCATGTTCCTCGGTCCAGTCCCAAGCGTGTTTCAAAAATTCCTCGCGGGTCAAATCAGTCTTTTTGATGCCCTGCTCAGCCAGGCGATTTACCACCTTGGCTTCGGTAGCGATTGAAGCATGGTCGGTGCCAGGCACCCAACAGGCATTTTTGCCCTCCATGCGTGCGTGGCGCACCAAGATGTCTTGAATGGTTTCGTTGAGCATGTGGCCCATGTGCAGCACACCTGTCACATTGGGGGGAGGGATAACTACTGTATAGGGCTTGCGGCCGTCAGGCTTTGAAGAGAAAAGATGGTTGTCTGTCCAATATTGGTACCATTTGCCTTCAACCTCTTCGGGATTGTACGTCTTTGCTAATTCCATTATATTGTGTATGTTTAATTACTTAGTGAGTATTCAAAATAGTTATTCAGCCAGTGTCTTTTTAGTTAAAGTGGCAGCACCTCGGCAATTTGGGTAAACATTGTTGCGTTAAGCTTGCACGTTATTTGCATTGAAAGCGCGCTTGTTGCGTGCACTTATTTCTTAACGTCGAACAGGTAAGTAACCTTGGCCACGATAGCGCCATTGTTTGAACGGCTGAACACGTCCTTCTTCGAGTTTTTGTATATGTCAGACAAACCATAGTAGTAACGTCCTTCTATCAGGAAGTGCCCTATGTTTGTGGTCAGTTCCATGCCAGCGCCAGCTGTGATGCCGTAGTCAAACTTCTTTTGTATGGGCATGCCATATTGAGCAAACATGCCGTTCGGCCTGTTGGGATTGCCCTCGCTGTCGAGTGTGAAAGCGCTGCTTTTTGTGTGCTCCTTAAAGCAGTAGCCCACTTGAGGCCCGGCCAGTACATATCCCATCAAGCCGCGCTTTTCGCGTCCCCATGCCAAGCGTGCTAAAACGGGCAGCTGAATGTAATGTAAGTCGCGTTGATAGGTGTCGGGCAATGGTTGTGACTGGGCGTCGAGCACATTCTCTCGCCAGCCGAGCGTGGCATAGTTCAATTCAAGTTGCAAAGCACAAAAAGCCTTGAAATAGCGTTCGCTCGTGAAGCGCGCCACCACACCAAATGTGGGGCCGTAGTGCCAGCTTTGCTTAATAGTAGGGTCAAATCCGATGCGGTTCATCGTCATACCACCCGATACGCCAATACAGATGTTGTGACGGGCTTCGCCAATTTGGGCTTGGGCCAAGGCTGGCACCAAACACAGTAGCAGCCACATCAAAGTGCGTTTAATGTCAAGTGTGTGGAGTATCATAGTTCGGCGTATCATTGGGCAGCTATTTTCACAATGCTCATATCCTTCTTGAAACGTACCAACCACATGCTGCGGCTCACGTAGCCACCATTGCCGCCCACGGTTATAAATCGAGGCTCAGATTGCAGTTTGGGTTGTGCTGCCACGCTGCCTTCTTGCGGTGATTGTGTGTTGAAGTCGTAGCCGTATGTGGCCATGCCGCCAAGAAATCCACGGGCAAAATCATAGCCCAATGGCGCCATGCGCGGAGTGCACTTTACAAAGTCGCTCTTAAACCATGTCTCGTAATTGGCGCGGAAAGCTTTGGCTGCTGCGGTGTAGGGATAATAATAATTAGACGTCAGTATGTAGGTGTCGGCGGCATGTATCAAATTGCGGTCGGTGCCCTCTGTGCTTGGCAGCCAAGTGTCAAAACCCAAAAGCGAGATAGAGGATTCGGGCAGCATCTTTTGCAGTTCGGTTGTCTTGGCCAGCATCTGCTTCATGGTGGCCTCGCTGGCATCATCGGGCACGATGATGTATTCGCCGCGTTTCTTGCCTAAAAGTGCCACGTTTATTTGTTGGGCCGTAGAGCTTGATGCCAAACTAATCACATCATAACCGGCGCTGCCCAACCGGCGCTGCAATGATTCGCTGAAATTCTTTTTGCTGCCATTGCCGCTGTGCAGCATGATAACGTGTGTCTGCTTTTTGAAGTTTGTCATGAACAAGTCAATGGCCAGCGATGTCTCGTAAGATGCGGGCGTGTTCACCACAAACACTTCGGGGCGATAGTCAACCTGTGGCACCTTCGACGAGAATGGAACCGCCACTTTTGTGTGCTTTGACGACACAGCTGTTACATCGGTAAAGTGGGTGGGGTACAATGGGCCTACTATTACGTCGGGCGACTGCAACATGACTTGCACCATTTGCTGCGCAATGCTCGCATCGGGGGCGGGTTCGTTGTAGACGTTTATGACCACATTCGTGCCCGCCTTCTTGAGTTCGTCAACTCCCATGAGCAGACCGCGATAAAACTCAACGCTGCGCACATTTTCAACCCCATTGCCCAACATGGGCAGAATAACGGCCACGCGGATTGTGGCAAGTCCGGTATACTTGGGTTTGGGAGGGTAAACTTTGACGGGAATGCGCAGTGTGACGCCTTTCTTGAGTCCCCCGTCTTGCTTCAGAATGGGGTTGGCCTCAATCAGTTCGTCAACGGTAATGCCGTTGGCCTTGGCTATGCCGTAGGCAGTGTCTTTCTTCTTTACCTTGTACTCCTTATAGGTTATTTTCGGTTGAGGCTTGTTGGCCCCCACGGTGGTGTATGTCACCTTCGAGGGGTTGACAGGCTGTTGCTCTTGTTGCTTCAGGGCAGCCTCTTTCTGCTTGGCTGCGGCAGCGCGTTGTGCCGGGGTGGGAGCAGGTTCTGCACCGCCTGGCACGTAAGGCACGTTAATTACTTGACCCGACTGCACATAGTCGGGCTGTACGCCCGGATTAAGACTGAGTAGATGGTCGAGCGTAGTGCCATGGCGATGGGCTATGCCCAATATAGTCTCGCCTGGTTGTACAGTGTATTTCTCAATCTTTTCGGTGCGCTGTTGTGCCATAGCTTGTCGGGGGGCGGCAATGCCGATGCACACGCAGAGCGTGAGTATGTAATAGAGTCTTCGCAGTTTCACGGTTATTGTTGTTTTATGGATATAAGTAGGCATTCGCATCACGCATTAGCTGATATGTCTTGGCATATTGCTTGGTTGCATGCGTTCAAGTTTCATCATTCGCGTAGTCTGCCACGTTCGTTCTTCAAGCTTGAATTTCTGAATTAGACTCAGCGTTCAATACATATCAACTTAATTGATTTAGAACGCCTGCTTAGCTCCTCATTTGAATGCAAAATTACATAAAAGATAGCATTCGCGCCTTTACATATAAAAGAAAATCGTACATTTGAACTTGCAAAGCATCAAAAGAGCCTTGCCAAGCGGGCGATGTGACTGAAAACAAAAGGTTATAAATGCGCCCGGAAACGCGCTTGTAGCATGGAGACATTCTGTCAACGCGTTATGGAATAATACTGAACACCAACTTATACACCATATATTAAACTGATGCAAACCACAATGAAACGATTGATATGTGCCGTATGCTTGTTGGCATTTGGCTTGAGTTCGCCTGTATTGGCACAGAAAAAAAAGACAAATGCGGCGGCAGTGCCCAAGCAGTCGGCTGAACAACTGATACAGAATTATCGCTTTAGTGATGCCGCCCGTGTGCTGCAGCGCGAGATTGATGCAGCCCGTGCAGCAGGCCGTTCAACAGAGCGTTTGGAGGCCGACTTGCAACGTGCTAATATGGGGGCAGACATGTTGCGCGGTACAGAGCGCGTGGTCTTTGTTGACAGTTTCAAGGTAGGACGGCAGCAGGTGCTTGCCTCTTTGCGCTTGTCACGAGGAGCCGGACAAATAGTAAAAATGAAAACCGAGGCGTCAAACTTGCGTGTGCAACCTGCCGAATTGGGCACAACGGGCTATATCAACGAGTTGAAAGACCGCATAGTGTTTGCTGCCGCCGACAGTGCGCACGACAATGTGTTGCTGCACGAGGCTTATCGCTCGGGCAATGGTTGGGGCAGGGCAGTGCCGCTTGAGGGCATGCAAGACGGTGCCACTTGTCAGGACTTCCCCTTCTTGATGCCTGATGGTGTGACACTTTATTATGCGGCACAAGGCGAGGGCTCTTTAGGTGGCTACGATATATTTGTAACGCGTTACAATGCCGACACCAAGCAGTTCTTGAAAGCCGAAAATATGGGTATGCCTTTCAATTCGCCTGCCAATGACTATATGTTGGCCATTGACGAGCAAAACAATTTGGGGTGGTTGGTGACTGACCGTCATCAAGAGGCCGACAGCGCTTGTGTTTACGTGTTTGTGCCTAATGCCACACGCGAGGTGTACGAAATGAGTGATGCCAACCGCAGCCAGGTGCTCCATGCGGCCCAACTGCACGCCATTGCCGACACGCAAACTGACGCTGAGGTGGTAAAACAAGCTCAGGCGCGTCTTGCTGCCCTGAAGTCAGCTAATGTCACAGAACAAGGCGAAAAGGCACGCCTCTATGTGATAAATGACAAAATGGTGTATACACGGTTGTCGCAGTTTCGCAGCGAGGCGGCACGACGCATAGCCGAACAAGCCGACCGCACAAGCGATGAAATAGAGCGCTTGCAGCAGATGTATGACCGCTTGCAGCAGCAAGTGGCTGCTGGGGGGCGCACTGAGTCGGTGACCAACCAGCTATTGCAAATAAATAAGGAATTGCCTGCGCTGAAGGTGCAGCTGCACACGTTGGAAAAGAATATGCGCAAGGCTGAACTACAATAAAGACCAGAGGGCTGTGTGCTCTCGCGAAAATGACGATATCATGACTAAAACACCTATTGCGCCCTCGGAGTTGATTATAAATTCCGATGGCAGTATCTTTCATTTGCACGTTAAACCCGAGCAGTTGGCCGACAAGGTAATTCTTGTGGGCGACCCTGGGCGTGTGCCGCTTGTGGCTTCACATTTTGACACGAAAGAGTGTGATGTGTCAAACCGCGAATTTCGTACCATAACGGGCACCTATCATGGAAAGCGCATCACGGTGGTGTCAACAGGGATAGGGTGTGACAATATAGACATTGTAGTGAATGAACTCGATGCCTTGGCAAACATCGATTTTGCCACACGCACCATAAACGATAACTTGCGCCAACTTGAGTTGGTGCGCATTGGCACTTGTGGCGGTTTGCAACCCAACACGCCCGAGGGTACTTTCATTGCCAGCGAAATCAGTATAGGGTTTGATGGTTTGCTCAACTTTTATGCGGGTCGTAATGAGGTGGCAGACCTCCCGCTCGAAGCTGCATTTCTTAAACACATGAATTGGCATGGCACCCAGTGTATAGCCCATCCTTATGCCGTGCATGCCAATGAGGAGTTGCTCAACCGTATAGCGGCCGACGACATGGTGCGCGGCATCACCATCGCCTGTGGCGGATTTTTCGGGCCACAGGGGCGCCAGGTGCGTTTGCCATTGGCCGACCCTGAGCAAAACAACAAGATTGAGGCATTTGAGTATGAGGGCAAGCGCATCACCAATTTTGAGATGGAGAGCAGTGCCGTTGCCGGTCTGTCGCTCTTGATGGGGCATAAGGCACTTACTTGCTGCATGGTGATAGCCAATCGTGTGGCGCATCGTGCCAATCCTAATTATAAGAACAGTATTGACACACTCATCAAGTTGGTACTCGATCGTATATGATATCTGTTGGCAAAATTCTTAGCTAACGGGTTATCAAGTACGTGTTGGAGCAGTCGCGCCCTGTAAGGTTGGGGTGTGCAAAACATACACCAAACGCTACCTCTAATGGGGGTGACGCGTCTCGCGTCGGGATTTTTTCGGCAGCCTCGTTCCTTTGGAAAAGATGCAGCTATTGTTTAGTGGGGGTCGTATTTCCCTCCCCTTTCTCTATCCCGATGAACGCGAGACGCGTCGCCCCCATTAGTGTTTGAGTCTGTTCGCATGTTTACGTTTCATCGGCAATAACTCTAAATATAATTGTGCAAATTGTCTACACTCTACACTTTTTGTAGTTAATAGATTGATTATCAGTGATTTATGGAGCGTAGATACTATCTGCACTTATCTGCACTTTGTCTACACTCATCTGCACTTTGTCTGCACTCATCTACACCTTGTCTACACTCATCTACACTTTGTCTGCACTCGTCTGCACGCATCTACACTTATCTGCACAAGTGCCTGCCCCCATCTACTTTTCGACGTATTTGTCGGCATAGACATGCTAACAAATGGGTTCAGCCAATGGCGTTGTACGCTTATGAGGGGGAGACATTTCTGTTGCTCTGAAAGAAAATCTTCTCCCCCTATGCCAGGCCATGCAGCTGGCGTGACTGTTTGAACCAGTGTGTGTGGGTGTGTAGACAAAGTGACGAGTGCAGACATGAGTGTAGGTAATTTAGCGTGTTGTCTACACTTCGCAAAATCCTGATAATCATGAGCTTAGGTGTGTAGAGTGCAGAGTGTAGACAAAATGACACTTTATAAAATATAGCGCATTGATACAGTAGATTCCTCAACACCAAGGGGTGAATTCGTCAAACACTTTGTGCACAATATTGCACTCGTTAGTTGACTTTGCCTTAGATGCTATTTTCCTGAATAATGCTTCCATGTCATTTGTACCTTATAAGAAAGTGGTATTTTTGCAGCAAATAATATTTAAGCGTCAAGTCATGAAATTGAAAAAATTGAGCTATATCTTCATTGTCGTTGTGCTGTCAGCCTTCCTGTTTCTGAGCTTTATTGTTGACACCTTCAATGTAGATGCCGGTTGTTTGAGTAGTGTATTGAAGAAAGTTTCATCACCATTCGTGTTGGCTGTTGGAATTGTTTTTGCCATGTTGATGGGTGAAGTTTATTCTAAATTCAACAAGCTGATGTCGAAGAAAATGTTGCAGTATTCAGTTGTAGCCCTTGGTTTCGGAATGAATATTGAAAAAGCCCTGGCTTCTGGTTGGGAAGGCATGTTGTTGACAGTAGTCAGCGTGTTTGCCACGTTGGGTCTTGGGTGGGTTATTGGCCGGAAACTCCTCGGTGTGGACTCGGAAACGAGTTATTTGCTGAGTTCTGGCACAGCGATATGTGGCGGTTCAGCCATTGCTGCGGTCGGTTCTGCGCTGAATGCGAAATCAGAAAATCTTTCTGTGGCATTGGCAGTGGTGTTTGTGCTTAATGCCCTGGCTTTGTTTCTGTTCCCCAGCATAGGTTCAGCTTTGGGCATGAGCATGAAACAATTTGGAATGTGGGCAGCCATAGCCATACATGACACATCGTCTGTTGTCGGCGCTGGTGCTGCTTATGACCAACTGCACCCGGAACTTGTTTCGTCACAAGGCGTCAGCGCGTTGGAGTTGGCTACAACTATCAAGTTGACCCGTGCCTTGTGGATTGTTGTTTTGGTGTTGCTGACGCCCTTTTTCATGAAAAGTCACTTTGCAAACAATGTGAGGGGCAAAGCATGGTACAGGAATATTCCGACCTTTATTGTATGGTTTTTGCTTGCGATTTTGTTCAATACCTATGTATTGAGTAATTCCTCTCTTTTGGGAGAGGAGGTAGCAAATATTGGAGGAAATTTCAGTCGCATGGTTGCTGATTTGGCAAAACACATGATTACGCTTTCCATGTTCTTTATAGGTGCCTCTCTTACTATCAATACTTTAAGAAAGGTTGGATTGAAACCTATGATTCAAGGTGTTGTGTTGTGGATATGTGTAAGCACCATTAGTCTTGCTTTCATCATTAGTTGCAGATTTTGAAATCTGCTGTGATTGGGCGGGGCGCATTGGCCTCTTGACATAAGTGTGTAAATATAAGTTGGTACCTCAAAATAGTCGATATGCCTTGGTGCAGTGTTTGTTCCTGAAGTTTAGGTTGAAGATTGCGGCTACGTGAGCGACGAAACCTGAACTTATGTGACAAACATTGCACCAAGGCATATCGACTGATGTTGGACATGGTGATATAAACTATGTTTGAATAACTGGTTAGTAATAAAGCTGGTAGTTTTTATCTTGCATTCTCTTTTCGATATAGTCCCAGTTGACAAGATTCCAGAAGTTTTTGATATAATCGCCTCGTCTGTTCTGATAATCAAGGTAATAGGCGTGTTCCCACACGTCGATACACATGAGAGGTCTCATGTTGCGGGTAATGGGATTGCCTGCATTTGGCTCTGGCACAATTTGCAGCACATTGTTGGCATCGAGTGCCAGCCATACCCAACCAGAACCAAAGAGCGTGGCTGCGGCGTTTGAGAATTCGGATTTGAATGCGTCTACGCTACCAAATCGCGCAACAAGCGCCTGTGTAAGCAAAGGGCTGATGGTTGTTGGGGTGGGGGTGAGTTGCTTGAAGAAAATGATGTGATTGAAAGCCTGTGCGGCATTGTTATAAAGCGCACCTTGGGCTTTTGTAATCATGTCCTTCAGTTTCATGTCGGCAAAAGGCGTGCCTTCAATCATGCGGTTGACATTGTCGAGATAAGTTTGCAGATGTTTGCCATAGTGGTAATTCAGCGTGTCAGCGCTCATGGCTGGTGCCAGAGCGTCCAGCGCATACGGTAATTCGGGCAGCAGGTGTTTCATAGGGCTTTTGTTTTTAAGGGCGGTTCTAATAATTCTGAAATAGGGATTTGTTCTCTATCGGAAGCGTATTTTTGCAAGCAAGCGAAGGAGCATAGCGGGCTATGTGACTGAGCTTGCTTACGAAAAGACGCTTTCGAGAGAGAATAAATCACATTTCAGAATAGGAGAACTCTAAATCAGAATTTTTAGAACCGCCCTTTAGGGTTTGTAAATAAGTTTACGCGTCAACTTTTATGCCAACGCGTAATTCATTCTCTATTTGCAAAGGTCGTGCTTTATGTGATACCGCGCCACAAAAAATGTGTTTTTTGTGATAGATTTGTGTTTTTTTGAAATATTTGCCCCACGCTCTCGATAGAGGGGATATATTATTGTAGCCTTGTTTTTTTGATATGAAGTGGGCGGGTGCCCTATTGGGGCATCATGGCTTACAGGCAAACGTTAGTTTTTAAGTGGGTGTTCGTAATTATTCTCATATTTACTATGTGGGGATAATATCGAACACTCGCTTTTCTGATGTGGCGAAAGATGTATTCAGTGGGGGGGCACCCCTTGCTATGTTAGACTTAAAAACTATCCTGAAGTGTGAAAAAGATGTCCGTTTTGTTTACACTCGTATATTCAATTCTCAAAAAAAATTTATGGTGTATTGAGTTTCTATGTTGTGCTGTCACATAATGGATTTTTGATTATATCTTTGTATTAAGAAAAGGTGCATGAGGCGTACTGCAACTTTGGTTGGGGCGCCGTCGGGTATCTTGGTCTGGCGGCTTGTTTGGCGCCAGACACGTCATGATGTACATTACACAGCTTATTACCAGAGGCTTATGGATAAACTTTTACTTATATTATCCTCATTGCTCATGTTAACTTCGTGTGCAGAGCAATACAACATAGCGGGCAATTCGAACATAGCTTGTCTTGATGGACGTATGCTTTATTTGCGTGTGTCGTCGTCGGCTGATGAGCCGGTTCACCGCAATGTGACACAGATTGTGTCTGTGTGCCTTGACTCGTGCAAGGTGGTACATGGGCGTTTTAACTTTGAGGGCGATGTCGATTCTGCTAGAATGGCCATGCTTTACACAGGCAACCAGTGTGTGATGCCCCTTGTGCTTGAGAATGGTAAATTGAGCATCCAGGTGGATAATGTTACCCAGCGTGTGACAGGTGGACCGCTAAATGATAAGCTTTATGCCTTTTTCAAAAAGCGCAACCGTTTGGACAACGAGATGTGGGAGGTGCAACAAACCACAATGCGCTTGATGCGTGAAGGTTACTCGCCAGTGGAAATTCAGCGCCGTGTGGGCAAGAAAACAAAACAACTGGCCAAGCGCACTGAGGAACTCGAAACGCAGTTTGTAAAAGACAACTATAACAATGTACTTGGTCCGGGCTTTTTCAGATTATTATGCAGCCAGTTTCCAACTCCTGTCATGACTGAACAAATTCAGCGCATAGTGGAGGGTGCTCCAGTTCATTTTCTGTCAGACCCCTTTGTGAGGGCTTATTTGCAACAAGCACAGCTGCGTATGGCAGTTCAGAGTAATAATCCTTAAGGCGACGTGCGTAACTTGATTAGAAGCGAAGAGCGGCTTTGACAATCACGTAATGATGGTGATTGGCAAAGCCGCTCTCTTTTGTGCTTGCAGGTTGCTTTTGTGTCTTCGGTTTGCTGTGTGCTTTGGGGTGGTGACGCTATATAAAACGAAAGAGAGCAAACAATGTAATTGCTTGCTCTCTGTTGAGGTACCCAGCAGATTCGAACTGCTGTACACGGTTTTGCAGACCGCTACCTAGCCACTCGGTCAGGGTACCAATGTTTGAATGTTGCGGTGTGTACGAGACTCGAACCCGTGACCCCATGCGTGACAGGCATGTATTCTAACCAGCTGAACTAACACACCATTCTTGATTGGTTGCTTTCGTTCTCGATTGCGAGTGCAAAGGTACAACATTTTTGTGAAGTACCAAACTTTCTCCGAGTTTTTTTCAAAAAAACTTCATGAATAGTGCCATATCGTGGTATTTGCCTTGTGAATATTGCCATTCGGGGAGAGTGGCCACCTGTTTGTACCCGTTGCCAATGAAGAGATTGAGTGACGCTTTGTTGTTGGGTGAGATGCTTGCGTAGAGGGTGTGTATGCGCAGGCGTTGTACGGCAAACATTTCGAGCAGTTGCAGTGCCTGGCTGCCCAGTCCTTTGCCCCGATGCGCTTTAAGCAGTGTGATACCCACTTCGGCACGTGCGTTGAGTGCCGAATAGTTTGTGAGGTCAATCATGCCAACGGGTTGCGTTGGTTCGTTGCTGCTGTTGGCGAGGTCGATAATTTGGCGTAGCTGACCGCATTCGTGTATACTTGCTGATGATGCGATGTAATTTTTCAGTGCAAAGCGTGAGTATGGCGCATCGGTGTTGGAGGTGTCCCACAGGCTTGGGTCATTCTCTATGGTGTAGAGCAGCTCAAGGTCTTCGGGCTCTAATGGGCGTAGGTACATGGCTTTTGCTTTTATGTGGTAAGTAGGTGTTCGAATTTGGTTGATATGGATTTGTGAATACCTGCTTGTTTAGTCCGTTTCGCCTTGTTTCGGCCAGCAGAATACGAAGCCTGTGAGTGAAATGAGCAGGCAGAAAAGTGCCGAGGTGCCACTCATTAGTCCATAATAGACAATGAGGTTGATGAATATGCAGCATGCTAAAATGCCGGTACGCAACATATTCCATTGTGGCAGTTTTGATGGTTGGTCGTGAAGTGCTGTGCGCACGTGTTTGGTGGCAAAGAGTTTGAGGCTCCCCCAGGTGCCGCCGAGTGTGAATAAGACGCAAAGCATGTTCAGTGCATATTCTGTTTCGGCATCAGCCTTGATGTATCCTTCGGTCAGGAAGTGGCATTCGTAGAGAATGGCTATGACAATGGTTGCGGCCCATACGCCTATGTATATGGCGCGCGCAAGGGTGAGGTCTGTTTTATTGTTGTTGGTTGTGTGTTCGTTTGTCATTTTAATATGTGGTGTAATGGTTAGGTAGGTCTACAAAATAAGTTTGCTTATTTAAGGGGCGTGCGTGCCAAGATGGAGCGTCCGAGAGTCACTTCGTCGGTGTATTCGAGGTCGTCGCCAATGCTTACGCCGCGCGCAAGTACAGAGAGTTTGACGTTACTGTCGGCCAAACGTCGCGAAATGTAAAAGTTGGTGGTATCGCCTTCCATGGTGGGGTTCAAGGCCAGTATGATTTCGTTTACATTGCCAGCTTTTACGCGTTCGAACAGTGATTCCAATTCCAAATCAGAGGGGCCTACGCCGTCCATTGGCGAAATGACTCCGCCCAGCACGTGGTACAGTCCATGATATTGCCCAGTGTTTTCAATGCTCATAACACTGTGAATGTTCTCGACTACGCAAATGGTAGAACGGTCGCGCTGCGGATTGGCGCAAATGTCGCAAATTTCGGTGTCTGATATGTTGTGGCAAACTTTGCAGTGTTTTACGTCATCGCATAGTGTGGTGAGGCTGTTGCTGAATGCATGTACTGCTTCTTTGTCTTGTGCAAGCAGGTGCAAGGCAAATCTTAGGGCTGTTTTGCGTCCCACGCCAGGTAGCTTGGTAAGTTCCTGCACAGCGTGCTCCAATAGTTTTGAGGGGTATTGTTCGTTAATCATCGTGCAAAGATAGTGCAAGCTGAGCGAATAAAGTCAAACTTGTTTGAAGTTTATTCCGAGGCGCCGCCTATCTTATCCAAAGATAGTGCAAGCCGAGCGAATAAAGTCAAACTTGTTTGAAGTTTATTCCGAGGCGCCGCCTATCTTATCCAAAGATAGTGCAAGCTGAGCGAATAAAGTCAAACTTGTTTGAAGTTTATTCCGAGGCGCCGCCTATCTTATCCAAAGATAGTGCAAGCTGAGCGAATAAAGTCAAACTTGTTTGAAGTTTATTGCTTAATCAGAAGAGGTGGGGCAGGCTAAATCAGTTTTCAAAAAGATGAAAGGCAATTTTGCAGCCAAACTTGATGGTGTTGTGTCGCGATATGCCAGTAAACAATCCTGCATCAAACAGATGGGTGCTGATGCCGTAACCAAGTTCGGTGTAGATGCCGAGCGAGCGCACACTCAATACGTTGAAATAAAGCCGTTCCTTTTGTATGATGCGCGATAATAGCGAAATGCGTGAAAGGAAGAGCATGGGACTTTCGTACGACGTGGTGATGTGTGCATAGTAGCGTGACTCATTGTACCATCGCGAACTGAGTAGCTGGAATTCTCCGCTGAGTTCGTCGCTCCACTCTTGGGGCATGTAGTTGAAGCGGAAAAAGTCGTAATCAAGAAAGCAGTCCTTGCCACGCTGTGTGAAAAAGCCACCTCCCGCCCGGACATAAAGGGTGCGCATGGCGTAAAGGGCTATGCGAAAGCGTACATCGCCCTCAATACGCTCAAAATGTGTGTCGCCATGTTCCAGATCGTAGCCGCGCTCGTAACAGAAGATGAACGTGGGGTAGCGCGAGTAGAGCGGAATGCGCCTTTTACCCTGTCGGTAGTAGTACTGTGCGGGTGTCCATTCTATTTGTATGCGTGGACCAATGGCCGATAAATAGTGTGCCAATCCGGCTGATTTTGCCAAATCATTCCACTCAACCAATGTACGGCGGTGGTAACGAAAGCCAGAAGTGAGCACGATGCCAGGCATAGGCGAAAGTGAAAAGTCTGTTTGCAGGTGCGTGTCGCGGTAGTCGTGAAAGCCATAGTTGTCGATGACGTTCTGTAGCGAGTCGTAATGTTCGTATCCTTGTAATTTGTGGCGTAGCTCTTCGGCTTGTTTGTTGTTATAATTGCGTGCGCCGCCTCCCGCCTCGAAATGTAGTTTGCCGTTGATGGCGGGTGCACAATACCATAGCAAAGGTGTGCTCCAATATATTTGTTTCTGTTTGAAACTGTAGCCAACACTCGGCGAAATCTCTATTTTGTAGTCGGAATAATTGTGTTGTTTGTTAAAGTTGAAACGCAGGCGTGTGCGCAATGAAAGTCCTTTGTTGCCGCTCCATTGAATCATCGATGGCGTGATGATTGGTGGCAGCTCCAATTTGGCATTACCATTGTTGGTGATATTGAATTTGTGCGATGAAAGCAGTATGTCTTTTGCCTGTTCGTTGATAATGGCGTGTTTGTCTGTTGTGTGAATGGTGCTGTCTTTTTGTTGTGAGATGGGATCGGACAAGTCTGTCTTGGCCTGTTGCAGCATGATTTGGGCTATGATAAGTTCAGCATCATCATGTAGTGCAACGGGCCGTATTGTGTCAAAGTAGGCGGCGGACAATTTGACGTGGGTGGTGTCGATGCGTAATACGCATTGTTGTGTAAGGTCGTACTGGCGCTTTTTGTTATGCAGTGTGGCTGTGGGGCATTTGAAATTGTATGTGGGGTAGATGTCGCAGATTTCATAAACTCGGTTCCCGAATAACTTGAAATCTGATGTGGTGCGCATGGTTGTCGGCACGAGTTGCTGGTAACCTTCTTGACCAATTTGGGCGTTAACTGTGATGTTTTGCAGTTGGTGGTGAAAGGATAACTCAAAATGTACTACGGCGCCAGTGAGCATATTGATGTCGGCATATCCCTTGGCCAACTGGTCGTTGTTGAAACGTGGCCGAATGTCCACACGCATGGTTGTGGGTTTCGCGTCATGGGTTGGCATGGTTTGCCGCACCGTATATTTGTAGTAAATGCTGTTGCGGCGGCTGAAGGGATTGAGCAAACGGTCGATGAACAGTTTGGGCTGATATATTTGGAAACTAAACCGCCCCCAAGAGCCAAAACGTTCGGGCTGTAAATAAGGTGCGTTTGAGTTACACGCTACGATTTTGCAGTCAGTTTTGCCATGTGGGTGAAACTGTATTCGCATTTGTACCTCAGTCTGGTAGTGGTGCATGCCGCGTTCGAGGCGCGGCATGTTGGGTATATAGCGCACAATAGGGCCACGGCGCTTGGTGAACATATTGTGTTTTAGGTATAATGTGGTGGTGCATTCGTCAATATTGTGGCCATGTGCAGTGTTGCCGAGCAGGGCATTGATACTGTCGGCAAAATGGAATATCAGACGTTCGGGGTGTGGGGTAGCAGTTTGTGCGTGAACAACGAATGGCGAAGAAGCAGAAAGCCACATGACAAGCAGTAGTCTTGCTGCTTGCCATGTGGCCATGTTTGCTTTTTTATAAAGTGCTGACGCCATTTCTTTTGATAGGGTGTTTTGTTAACTGCGGCTTACGGCCTTGACCCCCTTGACGGTGCGCAGCTTTTTTATGAGCCCCGTAAGGCGTTGTGTGTCGTCGACCAAGATGGTAAGTATGCCCGAGAACAGACCATCGTTAGAGTCGATGTTGATGCTGCGCAGCATGATATGTTCCTCTTTTGATATGATAGAGGTTATGTTGTTGACAATGCCGAGGTCGTCTTGTCCCACAATGTGTAGTGTGATGGGGTAGGAGCCTTGTCCCTTGCCGGCCCAACGAGCCTTGACAACGCGGTAGCCAAATCGTTGGCGCAATGCTGGGGCGTTGGGGCAGCTCGTGCGGTGGATTTTGATACCGCCATTGACGGTTACAAAGCCAAATATATCGTCACCATACACAGGGTTGCAGCAGCGTGCCAGTTGGTAGTCGAGGCCTTTGAGGTCGCGCCCGATAACGAGTTCGTCCTGATCGCCTTTAGCCCTTGCCACCACTTCGCTGTCCATGCTGAACTCTTCAGCCGAGCGGGTGGCGGCACGTTCGGCCAATCCTTGTTCGCGCTTGCCCAGTTCGATGTAGGTGTCTATGACGCGGTTAATGTCAACCTTGTCATCGCCAATGGCTCTGAAAAAGTCAAAGCTTTCCTTATATCCTAATTTCTTTATAAGTTGGTTGATAAGAGCCTCGTCCCACTCCAGCTTGCGGTTCTTCATTTTACGCTCAAGCGTCTCTTTCCCAAGTGCTATCTCGCCCGCTGTGAGTTCGCGCACTGCGGCACGTATTTTTGAGCGCGCATGGTTCGATTGCGCAATGTTTATCCACTCGCTTTTGGGCTTTTGGTTGTTCGAGGTAAGAATTTCGACAGTCTGTCCGCTTTCGAGTTGTTGGCGTATCGGGAAGTTTTTGCCGTCGATGCGCCCGCCCACACAGCGATTTCCAACCCCCGTGTGTATGGTATATGCAAAGTCGAGTACGGTAGAGTGTGGTGGCAGACGGTATAAGTCGCCTTTGGGCGAAAACACGTACACATCTTGTTCCTTGAGGTCAGAACTCAAACTTTGTGTGAGCAACCCCTCGTTGCCAGTTTCGAGTGCTGAGCGAATGTCGGCCAACCAGGAGTCCACACCACCACCGCTGCTTTTGACGCCTTTATAGCGCCAGTGAGCTGCCAAGCCATGTTCGGCGATTTCGTCCATGCGCTCGGTGCGTATCTGCACTTCGACCCATTTGTCCTCGGGGCCTTTGACGGTGATGTGCAAACTCTCGTAGCCGTTGCTCTTGGGCACAGTGAGCCAGTCGCGCAAGCGTTTCAGATTGCTTTCGTATTTGTTGGTTATGAGAGAGAACACTTTCCAGCACTGTTCCTTCTCCTTCTCGAGCGGAGAGTCGAGAATGATGCGTATGGCAAACAAGTCGTACACCCCATTAAAGCCGCATTGCTGCTTCTTCATCTTCTGCCAAATGGAGTGTATACTCTTTGTGCGCCCCTTCATGTGGTAACGCAGTCCCTCGGCATCAAGCATTTTGCGGATAGGAGCAATAAAGTTTTCGATATAAGCATCGCGGGCACGCTTTGTAGCATTAAGGTTCTCCTTAATCATATAGTAGGCATCGTGCTCCAGGTATTTGAGGCTGAGGTCCTCAAGTTCACTCTTTAGCTTGTAAAGTCCCAGCTTATGGGCCAGAGGTGCGTAGAGCCATGCCGCCTCGGTGCTGACACGTCTTTGGGCTTCAATGTTTTCAACGTCCTTGATCTGACGCATCAAGTTTACACTGTCGGCAATGAGCATGAGAATGATGCGCATGTCGCCAGCTTGTGAAATGAGCAGGTTGCGGAAGTTGTCGGTGCGCATGGCTTCGGTTTTAACCTCGATGGCTTCAACACGCAGAAAACCTTGCAGCGTGTTGGCCACGTCCTGGCCAAAGTAGCGCTCTACGAGTGCACATTGTTCTGGCTTGCGTATAACTGCGCGCAGCAAGTAGGCTGTGAGCGAATGGCCACGCAAGCCAATCTCCTGTCCAGCCAAACTGATGGCTTGCAGGGCGAGTATGATGCGGTTATGTCCAAATTCGTTGCGTAGCAGCGAGTTGTCGGTTTCGATTGCGCTTGCTATAAAGTCGGCCAATTTGCGTGCCTCAGCCTGTTGGGGACGTATATGCTCGTTGTTGTAAATGTTGTGCAGCGCTTTGACAAAGTCGTGACGCTCAGTCTCAAGTCTTTTCAATTCGCCCATAATACTCTTTACTTTGTTGTGTGTTTATAACTCCTTAGCCTCCAAATAGTTTGATTGGCGTCAGAAACGTGCTGTCACTTGCACGTCAAATGTGTTGTAGTGTGAGTCCTTCGGATTTGTGGCATGGCGTGCCGAACGGTCATCTGTGAAGGTGTAGTTGAGTTGGAATATGAGGTTCTTGCCCAGGGTGTAATTGCCCGACAAGCCATAATCTGTGCGCAACGATTTCCACGAGTGTTTGTCGTTGCGGTAGCAGTCATAGCGTCCATATATTTTCAAACCCTTTGCCACGGGCACACCGAGTGTGGCATACCATGCGTCAGAGCGGTCAGGTTCGGTAGCCTTCGTTACGACGCCGCCCACCGAGCTCATATATTCGCCGCGCACCGTCCAGTCACTTTCATATTTCAGACCAGCTCCCCACCGCACGCGCTTTACACTTTTGAGCGAGGCTGGGTCCGTGGCATTATATTTCTCGTTGGTATATTTGCCGTTCCACCCAAAACCGCCAATGCAAAGGTCCTTTATGGGAGAGAACCATAATCCACCAATCAAGTCCTTGTGGTGATCCTTATCAGCATGGTTGATGCCCTGTCCGTTGAATACGCCCAACTGATAGTGCAGCCAGTTGTGTCCGTCGGGGGCTGTGATAAAGTCGCCTTGCACTTGCACGCCAAGGTCGCGTCCCGAACTTTTGTTGTAGCCCCCCTCGCCGTTACGATCGTTTATCGAGGCCAATTTCATGGTAGCTTGTGAATAGCTGCCCATGCCGATGGCCAATGGACTCATGGGGTTTTCAAAGCCGAATGACCGCTTGAACTGGCCCAACTTGACGCGGAAGAACTTGAACTTTTGCCATTCAATAAAGGCGTCCAATACGCGCGGCCCTTTGTTCTCACCCGGTGCGCCATTGACCTCCATCTGCAGTTTATAGTAAAAGTCTTTGTAAACGTGGCCGTCGGCATACAGACGTATAAAGCGCAGGTCGAAACCGCCATTGGTGTTCTGACCGCTGCGGTCGCTGATGCTGTATTTGCCCATGATGTAACCGCCAAATTTGATAGTCGGTTGCATCTGCTGCATGAGTTTAGAGTCGCCTTTGGCTCTAAAGGTGTAACCAGCAGTCTCGTAGTCGGGGTTATTGTAAGGGTTGTTGTCTGATATTTCGTTTTCGGCAAGGCTGCAAAGCGGTGTCAGGGCCAGCATGGTTGCTGCCATCAAATGCTTGTTCATGTATAACTTTTGTTGTGTTCGTATGTATTAGGGCTGTGCGACAAATTTGCCAGACTGCCATTTGTAAGATATGCTTTTCGTGAGTTCCTTTGCCAAATTGATATATTCTTTCGGCAGACTGTTCAGGCTCAGACAGAAGGTTATTACCGGTTCGTCAGCGTGCCATGTGGCTTGTATAGGCAGATGCAGTAGTGTGGGCATCAGTCTTTGTCTGTCAAAGTCTGTCACTTCGGTGCTGTTCTTCACAAACTTCTCGTTAGTGAGATGTGGCATGTCGCGCTTAACCATTTTCCAATCATTCTGATATACACTGATGCGTGACGACACGCCATCAGCTTCAACCGATTGTATGCAAACAAGTAGCGTGTCGTGTCCGGCAGTCAGCACTTTCAGTTGCCATGTGCCGGCGTCCGATGTTTTGAGCATCAGGTAATCGCTTGTCTTTTTCAGCAGTTCAGATTGCCCGCCATACAGGTTTTCGGCCTTGGCCGGAAGTCCGCTGGCATACAAGTCCATCAAGTCGAGTCGTGCTGTCCGGTCGAGTAGCGGAAGCACACTCTTTGGTGCATTGACAAAGTATATATCAAGTGTCTGGGCCATGCAGCGCGGCATAAGGCTGCTGAGCAAAATGACCAACAACAATAATCGTTTCATATAGGCAAAGTTAAGGCTTAACGCGTGAATGCCAAAGAAAAAAAGATAGATATTTGGCTCTTTACTCAAAATGTCGTATTTTTGCAGCCGATTATCAGACCATTACACTAAGTTGTTACCAAAACAATTTGATAAACCATAAAAGCTATAGCACAATGAAAAAAGGTATTCACCCTGAGAATTATCGTCCCGTAGTATTTAAGGACATGAGCAACGGCGATATGTTCCTTTCACGTTCAACTTGCAAGACAACTGATACAGTTGAATTCGAAGGCGAGACTTATCCCGTAGTAAAGCTTGAAATCTCAAGCACTTCACACCCCTTCTACACTGGCAAGTCAAAGCTGGTGGACACCGCAGGTCGTGTGGACAAGTTCATGAGCCGTTACGGCAAGAGCCGCAAGTAATTCTCCTTACTCGCGCTCTAATAAAGATCGATCTTATCAAAGGGCAAGGTAACACCCAAGTGGTAGAGTGGATGTGTCTGAAAGGGCACGTCCACTTTTTTAATATATAAAGCAGCCAAATGCTGCTAATGAAAAACCATTATCGCATTATGCCATCAGCACAACTACTCGCTTGTCAACCAATACCTGTTGTACGCATAGCCTTGATAGGCCTTGGCAATCGTGGTATGAAGACACTCGAACGCTATCAGTACATAAAGAATGCTGAAATCTGTTGTCTTGTCGACATAGACAAGCAACGCCTTGACGAGGCCAATGCCAAATTGACGGCAACGGGGCGTCCGTTGGCACGTGCTATGCAGGGTGCAGAGGCATGGAAGGAGGCTTGTCAGTTGGCAGACATCGATTTGGTGTACATCTGTACAGAATGGCGGTGGCACACTGTCATTGCTGTCGAAGCCATGAATTGTGGTAAGCACGTAGCCGTTGAGGTGCCCGCAGCCACAAGCGTAGCAGAATGCTGGCAGTTGGTTGAAACCGCAGAACGCACACGGCGGCATTTGTTCATGACCGAGAATTGTTGCTACGATTTGTTTGCTCTCGAAACGTTAGAGATGGCTCGTCAGGGCCACTTCGGGCATATCACCCATTGCGAGGGAGCCTACATTCACCACATCAAATCGCCACAGCCCACGGGGTGCTATCATAGCGACACCCAGCGTAACTGGATGGTGCATTCTTGTGCAGCTCATGGGGGCAATCCTTATCCCACCCATGCCATTGGGCCGATAGCACAGTTGTTGGACTTCCATCATGCCGACCGCATGGTTTCACTTGTGTCGGTTACGGCAAAGGGGGCTTTCGAGGGCGATGAGACTGATGTCATGGGGCGCATCAACACTGCTTTGATACAAACACGCAATGGCGTGAGCATCATGTTGCAGCTCGATGTCACCACCCCTCGTCCGTACAATCGCCTGCAGACCGTTTGTGGCACGAAAGCCTTTGTGCAGAAATACCCCCTCCCCACCTTGCAGAGGGCAGAGGGTGAGCCATTGACTGGGGCTGAGGCACTCGATGCCATGCAACACTATGCCACACAACCGGCAGCTTTGCTCTGGCAGGAGGGCCATGCGCTTGGTGTTCCCAACGAGATGAACTATGCCATGGACGCGCGCTTGATTTATTGCTTGAACAATGGTTTGCCGCTCGACATGGACGTGTATGATGCCGCCGAGTGGTCGTGTTTGGCAGAGTTGACACAAAAGTCGGCCATTCAGGGTGGAATGCCGGTTGAGATACCTGATTTCCGAAATCATAAATAGCCGATAAATAAGGCGCGGTTGCATCACACTTACTTCACGATAAAAAGAGTGGGCGTGTCAAATTGCAGAGAATGATAGATACTGCAATTTGACACGCCCTTGTGTTTGGTTAATGTCCCAACAACGTGTTACAAGCCAACCTTGGCCAGTTCGATTTGCATTTGCTGCTGCAATTCGTGCGCTTTCTGTGCCGACACCTGTGCAAAGTTTTCGGTGTTGTCGGCATAGATGATGCCTCGTGAGGAGTTGACAAGCAAGCCACAGTCCTTGGTCATGCCATATTTGCAAACCTCCTGCAGTGAGCCGCCCTGTGCGCCAACACCGGGTACGAGCAAGAAGTGGTTGGGCACAATTTTGCGGATATCCTCAAACAAGCGGCCCTGTGTAGCACCTACCACATACATCATTTGTTTGTCGTCAGCCCATTGCTGTGAGCGGCGCAACACCTTCTCAAACAAACGTTCGCCTTCGGCATCTTCGGTCAGCTGAAAGTCGTGTGAACCTTTGTTGCTGGTGAGAGCAAGCAAAATAACCCACTTACCTTCATACTGCAAGAATGGGGTCACGCTGTCCTCGCCCATATAGGGTGCCACTGTCAGCGAATCGATGTCCATCTCTTCAAAGAAGGAGCGGGCATACATGGCAGAAGTATTGCCAATGTCGCCGCGCTTGGCATCGGCTATGATAAATTGGTCGGGATAGTTGTCCTTGATGTAGCGCACTGTCTTTTCAAAAGCAGTCCAGCCCTTCAAGCCAAAGCACTCATAAAATGCCAGGTTGGGCTTGTATGCTACACAATAAGGGGCTGTGGCATCGATAATGGCCTTGTTGAAGGCAAAGATGGGGTCCTCTTCCTTGAGCAGGTGTTCGGGCACCTTCTTCAAGTCTGTATCTAAGCCAACGCACAGAAAAGAGTGCTTGGCGCGAATGTTGTCAATGAGTTGTTGCTTGTTCATATAATTGCTGTTGTAATTTACTCCTACAAAGGTAGTGTAAGATAAGCGATGCACAAAACTTTTTGTGCGCTAAAATGTAGCGAGCGCATTTGCGTGAACCAAGTCAGGGCATAAAGTGCATTGCAAAAGGCGACCTCCGTCAGGGTGTGTAAAGCACCTGACGGAGGTCGTTCCTTTATAGCTACGGGCATTACGTAAGTAATGGTCCTGTTATTTTACAATAACCTTGTTGCCATTTACGATGTATGCACCGGCAGGCAGTTCCTCAACAGACTTATCTTGCAGCTTTCTGCCGTCGAGTGTAAAGATTGCCAAGGGTGCGTGATTGTCGGTCGATACCGCGTCAATGCCTGTGGTGGTTGGCAGCAATGCAAAGCCTTGAGCATTGTTTGCCACATTCTTAGGCAGTTTGAGGTAAGCTTTACCACCTTTGTTGATGAATGGTGCACCATCAGCCTTAGCCCAGAAAAAGCCAAATGTGCGTTTGCCGTCAATGGTGCCGTATGTCAGTTGATAGAAGTAACTGTTGTCATCAGCTTCAATCATCTTGTCTCTTTCGGTACCGAAAAGGCAGTTGCCGCTTATCTCATGTGCACCGTTAAACCATGCCTTGTAACAGGGATATTTCCCTTGCGGGGCCTTGATTAGCAAGGCTTGCTTAGCCTGCATTTGGCTGTAGTCAGGTCTTGGCTTCCATTCTATGGCTATCTTGCCATCTTTTACTCCTGTAATGCTGGCAAACTGTTCAATGCCCTCAGGCCAAATGTATTTGTCCTTGCAATAGAATGTAGTGTAGCCTTCGGGAGCAACCACGTTGATGTAAGCGATAGGTTCGCGCTCTAATAATTTGAAATCAGCAGTTTCGTATGACGCAAGATTAGTGCTCTTTGTATACTTAAACTGCTTGGTATTCTTGTTAAAGTAAATATAGTAATTGTTTTTACTTTTCAATTTGAAGGTTTCATTAGTGGCGTCAGGAGTTATTGTGAAATCAGAACTGCTACCAACCACAAAGCCTTTATCATTAACAATGAGATATTTTCCATTTAGCAAACTTTCCAGTTTGGCCTTGCCTGAAGATAACTCACAGTAAAGTCCCTCTGTTTCGTTGTAACGTGTGGCTTGTCCTTCGTTAACAGAGATTGGGGTAGCATCAATTTTGGTTTGATATTTAGTTGATAATTTGTTGGCATTAAAGCTATAATAATTGCCTTCGTCGTCTGTTGCCACAATTAAATATTCTCTGTCAGTTGTTAGTGCATTTACTTTGTGGTAAACCACCGGACTCGGACCATCAAAGTCTTTGCTTGTTGCAGAGCTCGCTTTGATGGCAGCCATGAAAGGGTATAAGGTCAGTGCGCTGCCTGTGTTATGTGCTACAAACTCGTTTTCACTTTCGTCGTAGGTGTAGTAAGGTGCTTCTACGCTAATGGTTTTTGTAGTGGCATTGCCATAAAAACTTGGGGCGCTGCCAGTAGTGGCTTTATCAAGCGTTTTGTCAAACTCAAAGGTGAGTGTGCGGTTGTTCCAAGCTTCGGGCACTTGCACCAAATACGAGCCAGCTGCAATGGTCGACACATCTTCAAATGATTTGCCATTGAAAGTGAACAACTTCAGTGCGCTGAGGTCAGCCGTGCCAACGCCTTCAACCCAAAGTTTGCTCGGTGTGCACGGAAAGCAAAAAGGGCGCTTTTCATCGGCAGACAGTGTGGTAGTCAGCCACACCTTTTGCGTGGTGGCAAGTGTGGGTGCGGTACCGCTTTGTGTGGCAGTGGCATTAAGGTTTACCGCATCGCCGGCTGCAAGCAGGGCAGCATCTGTTTCGCTCAATGAGCTGGTAGCCTTCACATCAAACACCACAGGCTGCGACCATGCTTCGCGGTAAGCGGCAGCATTTGCAGGTGCCGTCTGCACATATATGGTATTGTTATCAAAAGCTTCATTCAACATAAGCGCAGGTTCACTTGTGTTGGCAATGATGCAACGCAAGTTCTGCGTGTTGGTGAAGGCATGCGTGTTAATCGCTTTTACTTCAGCTGGCAAACTGAGTGCTTGAACCAATCCCTCAGGACGGGCCAGTAGCGTTTTGCCATCAGCCGTGTACAGCACATTGTCAATACTCTTGTAGGTGGCATTGTCAATGTTTACACTTGCCAAGTTTGTGCAACCTTTGAAGGGGTTAACGGCCATACTGGGTATGCTAACGCAAAGGTTCTCAATATTGATGCCTTGGGGCAGTGCGGTGCTAAACTGCGTAATATCATTAAGCTGGTACGACTGTTCGGTGTGCGTTTCGGTCGTTGTGCCATTGTCAACCGTAAAGGTCAGCGTGCCATCTTTCGTGTGCGAAATCTTCAAGTCAAAACTCGACACATTCTGTGTGGCAGTCAGCGTCGTTTCCTTATTGCCATTTGTCTTAATGATGAGGCTTCCGTCTTTCTTCAGATAAAACTGGAAGCCGTTATGATAGTATTCGTCCAAGGCAATGCTGCCTGTGGCTAACAAACTTGAGCCCCATTTGTTAAAAGTGTTGCCATTGTTCTGCACCTTGAAGCTAACTTGCCAATCCTTATTGTTTTTAAGTACCCGTTGGCGGAATTAATTTAAGTTGATAAATATGAGTAAAAAGTTGCACATATCGCTGATTTTTAGTAACTTAGTGGTGTTCAAAACATTAAGTCCAAACCATCGTATGTACAACCTTTATACAAAATTCGTCAAAATACTCGAGATATGCAAGCAATTCTCTGAAAATCTCGTCAATGAATCGGGTAATGTTCCACGTCGTGGTCCTGTTCCCAAGTTTTCGGATTTGGAAGTGGTGGCGCTATCCTTGACGGCAGAGACCGAGAGCATTGATAGTGAGAAGTGGTTGTTCGACTATAAATTGCAAGAGTACAAGGACAACATTCCTAATCTCATATCAAGGAGACAGTTCAATGACCGCAGGAAGAAAACGGCAGGCCTGTGTGAGGAACTGCGCAAGCGGATTGCCATGGAAATGGATGGCGGAGAGGAACAATTCTTTGTTGACTCCAAGCCGATAGAGGTCTGTAGGGTTGCAAGAGGAAAACGTTGCAAGATGGGACGTACCGGCAATTTCTCGCAAGCTCCCGACTTCGGCTTCTGTGCTTCGCAGAACACGTATTATTTTGGTTATAAGTTACACGCTCTCTGTGGGTTAAGTGGAGTTATCCATTCCTATGATCTGTCAAAGGCAAGTGTGGCGGACCTCCATTATATGAAGGATGTAAAACATACTTATCACGACTGTAGCATCTATGGTGACAAAGGGTATATTGGAGCTGACGTACAGCTTGACTTGTTCGAAACCGCACACATAAGACTGGAGTGTCCGTATCGGCTCAACCAAAAGGATTGGAAACCGACATTCATTCCGTTTGCAAAGGCAAGAAAGAGGATTGAGACAATATTCTCACAACTTACAGACCAGTTCTTGGTCATCAGGAACTATGCGAAAATAACGAATGGTTTGTTTGCCAGGATCATTGGCAAAATTAGTGCACTTACCATTCTGCAATACGTAAACTTCATTAACGACAAGCCCATTGGCAGAATTAAGTATGCACTAAATTAATTCCGCCAACAGGTATTTATATGATCTGTCAAAGGCAAGTGTGGCGGACCTCCATTATATGAAGGATGTAAAACATACTTATCACGACTGTAGCATCTATGGTGACAAAGGGTATATTGGAGCTGACGTACAGCTTGACTTGTTCGAAACCGCACACATAAGACTGGAGTGTCCGTATCGGCTCAACCAAAAGGATTGGAAACCGACATTCATTCCGTTTGCAAAGGCAAGAAAGAGGATTGAGACAATATTCTCACAACTTACAGACCAGTTCTTGGTCATCAGGAACTATGCGAAAATAACGAATGGTTTGTTTGCCAGGATCATTGGCAAAATTAGTGCACTTACCATTCTGCAATACGTAAACTTCATTAACGACAAGCCCATTGGCAGAATTAAGTATGCACTAAATTAATTCCGCCAACAGGTTTTTAAGTGTATCAGGTAGTGCGATAGGTGCGTTCTCAATCTTTGCGCCTGTTATATCTTTGAGCACAAGGCCCGAACCGCCAAGTTGCTTGATATTTTCAGAGAGCGAGAGACTCGTGAGTGCCGTTTGGCCGTGCAAGGCTGTAGGGGCGATGCCCACGATGGGGCGCCCCTCATAGCTTGCAGGAATTGTCAGTTCACCTTCGCCGCTGAGCACTTTGGTCAGTGTGATGCCATTGTCATCATATTGGTAGTCAAATTTCCATGAGCCAAAGGTCAAATCCGAAACCTCAAAGTTGGCCGTGTAAGTACCATTCTCAGAAGCCTTGAAGCGAATTGTGTTGCCTTCAATCCAGCTTTGCGGTATGCGTCGGCCGTATTGGTCGGTCCAGTACACGCGGTAGCCATCGGCGGGGGAGGCGCGCAGCACAACGCTCTCGCCAGCTTTATAAGTATAGGTCTCGGTCTGGCCATTGGCATCTGCCGTGCCGTGTCCGCTGTCATCAGCCTTCACAGTCACGGTGCAGGGGGCTGAGGATTGAGGCAAAATGTCGACAGGCACATCATAGGCCATACGCATCAAACCGTTGTCGGCAGGCATGGCACCCGTTTGGGCATCGTAACCATCCTGCCAAGCACCATCAAGACGCAAACGTATGTGTGTAATGCCCTCGGGCATATTGTAGGGCAGCAGCACCTTGAGCGTGTAGTCGTTGAATTGGGTGTTCTCTTCGCTTTCTTTTTTGCCTTCAACCTTTATCAGTTCGCCCTCATCGTCAAAGTCGCCATCGCTGTTCAGGTCAATGTAGGCCGACAAGTTGGTATAACCCATGCCGCCTGCACCCAACCAATGCAAGATGATTTCGCTACCTTTGGCAGCCGCAGCCATCTCGGTCGTGTGGAACAATGAACTTGGACATTCGTCTGTGGAGTAAACATTCAGCTCATCGCTGTTGTTCTGCTTGAAAGTCAGTGATTTCAGATACTGGTTATAATCGCGGATTGTACCAATTTCAGAAAGGTCTTCTTTGGGCATAGCCCACTTGTTACTTACAAAATTAGCCGTGAAGGTAGCTGCATCAGCTCCGCCATATATGTATGGATTGGCGGTGCTTACCACATTGCCGTTGGCATCGGTCCAATTCTTAAAGTCATAGCTGCCAGCAGGTGTGGCTTTGAGGCTTACCGCCTCGGTGTTTGTCACGCTGAGTGCGTCGCTGCCCTCAATAGCCACAGAACCTTGCTTGTTGTCACAGTTTACGCTTACGGTACGCGCCGTAGTGATGTTGTCTTTAAGCAAAATGCTGAAGTCAGCCGCTGTGCCATCGCTCAATGTCAGACGGGCAGCCACTTGCGTGGCAATAGCTGTGGTGGGCACGTTGATGGTAAGTCCGTTGGCAGTCTCGTTTTCGCCAAAAGTGCCGTCGTTGTTAAAGTCAATGCTCAGTGTGGCAGTCACTCCCGTGGGCAGAGTGGTGGGGAAGGTGTATGCTGCGCCACGTGTGGCAGACACGTTGAGGGCTGTGCCAAGGTCTGTACTCATATAGCGGTAAAAGCAACGCGAGCTGGCATTGGCCGGGTTAACAGTAATGAAATATTTGCCGAATAGTTCTGTTGCTACATCGGCGGTGTTGCCCGTAGGCTGATTGTTGTAACTGAGTGAGGCATTGTGCGCCCATGCCCAATCGTTGTCAAACCAGTTGGGTAGGGTGGTGCCATTGTCTCTATTGTCGAAGAAAGCTTTCCAACGCTTGTAGTAAAAATCCTTGAGCATGCCGCCCCATTCGCGGTATGAATAGTCGCGCAACCCTGCTCCTTCGCTGTTGCTGTTTTCACCCCATGTCGTGATGAGTGTACGGGCGTTATTAAGTTCGAGCCATTGCTTGTCATTTCCAGTTGTGCCATTGGCTTCGTCGGCAATGTTGCGTGCCATGTTGGTCCAACGGCCCAGCATAAAGTTGGAGTTGGTGTTGAGCAGCGCATCGAGGTCGAGAATGAGTTGCAAATACGCATCGCGACGCGTAGCGTAGGCCGTGGCATTATTGCTTGTGGCGGCCTCGTTAATGCCTTTGAGCAGATAGTAGCCATAGTCTGTCAGAGCCTGACGTGCAAAGTCGGTCAGGTCGTAGCTATAGTTTTCGCCGCTCAGTTCGTCTTTGGCCTGCAGCATTTTGTAGGCCGCATCAAGCACATCTTGCGCATTGTAGAAAATCTCAGTACCGCCCCAGCTTGACACTTGGCCAACACTCAAATTCGGACGTGCGCAGAGCACCGCCTCGTGGGGGCCTTGCAGTGCGGTTTGACAATTAAGTGCCGAGTTGCGCATTTTCTCCCAAGCCTCCTCGGCTTTGGCATTGGCTGTGCCATAGCGGCTTGTGCTGTATGCGGCAAGCCACGCCTTGGGGTCGGGGGCACTGCTGCGCCATGGCAGTTCGAACAGGGCATCGTAAAGTACAGGCACTTGCTCAATGGCCTCGGGAGTGGCGCCAATGCCCTTGATGTTGCTGTATGTAGACTTCTGTGTAAAGAAATCGGTCATGATTTTAGACAGACGGCCGAACAAACCCGTGCGGCCACCAAAGTTGGGCAGTGCACAGTAAACGGCATCATGGCCTTTGTAATCATTAAAATGTGTGTGTGCATCGCTGAAGAGGTCAAGCACAATGAGTTTGCCCTTTTCTACTTTGTCTAATACATTGTATTGCGCGTCACTCCATTGCCAAAACTGAATGACCCACTTGCCATTGCTGTTGGCCTTGTACATGGCACCGGCTATTTTGCTATAAGCCGAGGCTACATCTATGCCCTTGGTGTTGGCCCCCTCGTGGAAGGGGTCCATGCTGTAATATTCAGATGTGCCCATCAACTCTTTAAGACGCTTGTAGTAAAGTGCTGATATTTCGGTAAATGCGTCGGAGTTGGGGTCGAGAATGTAAGGGCGCACAAATTCGCACCAGTTGCCCTGGTTGTTAGCTTTGTAGCCCTTTTTGCTCTCGATGTTGCTCGGCACCATGCCAGCATAGCCAGGCAGTACGGGCTGCATGCCGAGTTCGCGCTCGCGGGCCAAAATCTTTTTGGCCAAACCCTCTTGGCGTGTGTACCACCAATCGGGGTTGGGACCACCCCAACCCTCAAGGTTGTTCATGCCCCACCAAGCCTGGAAACAGGGGCCGGCAATAAATGCGTTGGCCTCGTCCTTGGTGTAGCCAAGGTCGTTGACCAACAGATTTCTCCACACTACGTCAAGGCCCACAATCTGCAACGGCATGTTGATGCCGTGCAGGGCCATCCAGTCAATTTCCTTTTGCCAGCGGTCCCAGGTCCATACCGACATGGAGTATGAAAAGGTGCAGTAGTTGAGGTAGTAGCGGTAGTCAACGCTGCTCTCGTGTGTCTCGTCGGTAGTGGGCACGGGCAGTGTTTTGCTGCTTAGGTCCGTGGTCAGATTGTTCCACGACAGATTGACGTGGGCATAGTGGTTGAGATACCAGTTAATACCCGTTGTCACCGCCGAAATGTTGCTGCCCTTGATGCAAGGTTTGCCATCTTGGCGTGTAATGACAAAGGCTTCCTTGCCGTTGCTGCTGATGCGCTCGTCGACAATGGTGACAAAGCGGTCGGCTGTGCCGTCGCCACCAATGCGATTGAGCAGGGCAGTTACAGCGGGCGGATTTTGTGTGGCTGCTGCAAGTGTTTGCACGCAAGCCAAGGCCAAAAGCACAACGAAGAGTTTGATGCTTTTGAAGTGATGTTTGTAATGCCTCATCGATGTATGGGGTTGAATGGTTAATGTGATATTTCTTTGTATGATTGGCCTCATGGCATGGTGGTGCAATGGGGCTTGTGTTTCTGTCTGTTATTGTAGTAAGTGGGTGTGGGTAATGTCGGTTGTGCAGATGGTGTATGCACGCTTTGTGCTTACCCCTAAAAAGTAGTTATATCCATTTTGTCTGCACTCTGCACTAAGCGTGTTTAATGTACTGATAATCAGTTTGTTATTGCGTGTAGACAACTTGTAAAACCATCTACACTTTGCCTGCACTTGTCATCTACACTCTTTGTTAGCACATTACCCTCTACACGCTATATTCACCCTCTCTATTTCTACCCCCTCAGCCCGCAATCAATCACTTGCACCATCTTAATTATATACGTGTGCGTCAGTTGGGGCGCGCCGGTGTAATTTTCAGTCATGTGGGATAGAAAAAACAGTTGCGGGAGGTAGAAAAATGTGTTGCTCCGTGTGTTATAACGGCCTCCCGTTACTGTCATTGCTTGCGCGCATGACCGCGTTGACTGATGCTTGTGCACAGTATGGCTGGTGCGCTTGCTGTGCATTTAGCTTGCCGAATGCGGTGTGCAGATATAGTGTAGATAAATTACGAGTTTGTCTACACTCCTAAAGCCGTTGATATTCATTGTGTTACGTGCTATTAGTGTAGAGTGTAGACAAAATGGCAAAAAATAAATTGTAGGGTGCTGACGATGCAGTAAAGTGTATACACTCCACCAAAGTGCATCATTAGTATGTAGTGGTTTTCTCCTTAAGTTTTGATGACAAAAAGTCGGCGGCGTGTACAATGCTTACGAGGGCCGATTTGTCGCTGGCTGTGAAAAAGGAGTAGCGGTTGGTGCTGCCGTTTTCGCCCACATCGAACATGCCCATGTGCCAACGTATGGCCAACATCTCCTCGGGTTTGAGGCGCATATACCAGCTGAGCATAAGGCACGACTTTTCACCATGCCCGAAGGGAAAATCATCTTTTATTTCATATCCATTGTACGACTGCCATTTGCCTTTGTCGTCTTTTTTCCAACGTTCGGCTTTGTGGTACATTTTGACTTTGCATATATCGTGGAACAATGTGGCAATGGCAATGCTCTCGCGCGATATTTGCTCTTGAAATGGCGATGTGCCGTTTTCGATGGCAGGCTGTGCCACACTGTCGTAGATGCTGCATGCCGTTTCGAACACGTTGATGCAGTGTTGGCACAGGCCACCGTCCTCGTTGAGATGGAAGTTTGTAGAGCTTGGTGCCGTGTAGAAGTCGGTGTTTTCGAGATAGGCCAACACTTTGTCAACACCCTCACGCTTGATGTGTTCATGACAGAGGGCTATGAAGCGCTGCTTGTTGGCTTCGATGATGTCGGGGGTCATACGCTTTTGATCTTTTGTTTGTGTGTGGGGGGATTTTGCAAGTCACCGTGGTGGGCTGCACCTTGATGTTGTTAACCGGCAGTTTCAGCCAATGCCTTTTCGTCAGTTTCTTTTTGTTGCCTGATTTCGGCATAGGCCTCTTGGTTGGCAGACAATCCCATTTGTTGGGCGCGTTCCATCACAAAATTAAGGGCGGCCAAGGGTTTGTTTTCGGCTTTGCCGTCAAGTATGGCGTCTTTGAGTGCACTCTTCAGCGTACCAATTTCGCGGCAAGGGGGCAAGGTGAACAATCGCATGATTTCGTCGCCTGTAACGGGTGGTTGAAAATTGCGTATGCGGTCTTTCTCTTCAATGTCGATGAGCTTTTGGCGCACGATTTTGAAGTTTTGCAGAAAGTTCTTTTTGCGTTGCTCATTCTTGCTGGTGATGTCGGCTTCGCACAACAGCATGAGGTCTTCAATGTCGTCGCCAGCCTCAAATAGCAGTCGTCGCACGGCGCTGTCGGTCACGATGTCGTCGGCTATGGCAATGGGGCGCATGTGCAATCCTACAAGTTTGGCCACATACTTCATACGCTCGTCAAGTGGCAGTTTCATGCGGTTGAAGAGCGGTTTTATCATCTTTTCGCCCAGATAGTTGTGGTTGTGGAAGGTCCAACCTATGGCCGGCTCCCATCGCTTGCTGCGTGGTTTACCAATGTCGTGTAGCAAGGCTGCCCAGCGCAGGTAGAGTTTGTCACTCTTTGATGCCACGGTGTCGAGTACCTCGAGTGTGTGGTAGAAGTTGTTCTTGTGCGATTTGCCGTTGCGCGTTTCCACGCAGTCGAGATTGGCCACTTCGGGCAGAATGATGGGCAGCAGTCCGCAGCGTTGCAGTTCTACGAAGCCGATAGATGGCACCTTCGACATCATTATTTTGTTCAGCTCTGTAATGATGCGTTCGGCGCTGATTATCTTGATGCGGTCGCGGTTGCGGCCTAGGGCTTCGAAGGTTTCGTCCTCAATAGTAAAGTTGAGCTGGGTGGCAAAGCGCACGCAGCGCATCATGCGCAGCGGGTCGTCGCTGAAAGTGATGTCGGGGTCGAGTGGGGTGGCTATGATGCCGTCCTCAAGGTCGCGCACACCATCGAAAGGGTCGACCAACTCGCCGAGCCGGGCTGCGTTGAGGCAGATGGCCATGGCATTGATGGTGAAGTCGCGGCGGTTTTGGTCGTCTTCAAGGGTACCGTCTTCGACAATGGGTTTGCGTGAGTCGTGTGAGTAGCTCTCTTTGCGTGCGCCCACGAACTCAACCTCGTTGTGGTGCCACTTGACTTGTGCTGTGCCAAAGTTGCGGAACACTGACAGATGGGCGCCGCGCCCAAGCTTTTGGGCAAAGGCTTCGGCCATTTTGATGCCGCTGCCAACTACTACCACGTCAATGTCGTTGGTGGGTCGCTCTAAGAATAAATCACGCACGTAACCGCCAACCAGATAGCATTCAAGCTGCAACTCGTCGGCGGTTTCGGTAAGTTTGTTAAAAAGTGGGGTGTCTATTTTATGCTTTATCTCTTCTTGTGTAAGAATTTTCATCAGGTGCTTGCAGTCTTAATATAGATGGTGTGTAGCAGTGGTGCATTGACGGCGTCGTCTTGGCGTTGTCTGCCTGTTTACCAATCGTAACCACCGGCGCGTACAAATCTCAGCGTGTAACTGGTGCGGCTGTCGTAGTCATCGACGTTGAGTGTCATGTAGTCGCCGCTGAAGGTGCTGACGTATGCGTCCATGCTGACGTAATCGCCAAATAATATTTGTATGTTGCGCCGGCCGTTCATGCGCCAATATCCATGCTCTGGCTGTGTGCCATATCCCTCGGTGTAAAAATCGCCGTTTTTGTAAAACGTCCAATAGTCGTCTTGTCTGTATGGGCCGTAGCCTGTGGTCTCGACAATTCTCCATTGGCCTGTTATGTCTGAACCACCGTCCCAGTCGTTCCACCAATCTTCGTCACAACTGAACATGGTCATCAGTGTGATGAGTGCGAGTGTCCACATTGTGGCTTGCTTTTTGATTGTTTTCATAATCGGTGTGTTATTAGCTTGCAGTTAATGAGTATGTCTGTTTTATGGGCAGTCATAATCTTATGATGCGACAAGTGCAAACTTACATAAAATTATTCAAAACTGCATTCACTCGGAGGGAAAATTGTTTGATGTGGTTGAATTTGCGGCGTGAGGTGTGGCTTTTTGTATAAATTGTTTGCGGTTTTATATGCCTTCTTGTTTGCAGTTTTATATGCCTTTGGATATGTGATTTTGTTATGATAGGCTGCACCTCGGCAATAAAAATGAAAGTCTTGGGCCTTTCATTTTGTATTGCGCTCGGTTTGCACTATCTTTGTACGCAAAACCATTTTATAACGTATGCAACAGAAAATCATTATTCTCGATTTCGGCTCGCAGACGACTCAGTTGATCGGTCGCCGCTTGCGCGAACTCGACACGTTTTGCGAAATTCTGCCCTACAACAAGTTTCCACACGACGACCCGAGCGTGATTGGTGTAATCCTTTCTGGTTCACCTTATAGCGTGTACGATCCGGAGGCCTTTAAGGTAGATTTGACCAATATCCGTGGCAAGTATCCTATCCTGGGCATTTGCTATGGTGCACAGTATATGGCGCAGACTTATGGCGGAAAGGTAGAATCAGCCGGCAGCCGTGAGTATGGACGTGCTAACTTGGAGCAGTTTGACCATGAGAATCCCTTGTTTAAGGGGTTTGACGAAAACTCTCAGGTGTGGATGAGCCATGGCGATACCATTACAGCTATTCCCGAAAACTTTCATTGCATTGCCTCAACGTCAAAGGTAAAGTTTGCAGCTTATCAGGCTGACAACGAGAAGCTGTGGGGTGTGCAGTTCCACCCGGAGGTGTTCCACTCTCTGCAAGGTACGCAGTTGCTCAAGAACTTTGTGGTAGACATTTGTGGCAGCCGCCAGGATTGGAGTCCTGACTCATTCGTGGATACAACAGTGGCCGAACTGAAGGCGCAACTTGGTAACGACCGTGTTATTCTTGGTCTGTCGGGCGGTGTTGACAGTTCAGTAGCTGCCGTGTTGCTCAACCGTGCCATCGGCAAGAATCTTACGTGTATATTCGTAGACCATGGCATGTTGCGCAAGAACGAGTTCCGTGATGTGATGCACGACTATGAATGCTTGGGCTTGAATGTGATCGGAGTTGATGCTTCGGCCAAATTCTTTGCCGACTTGGAGGGTGTTACTGATCCTGAACAAAAGCGTAAGATTATCGGTCGTGACTTTGTGGAGGTGTTCAACGCCGAAGCTAAGAAATTTACTGATGCCAAATGGTTGGCACAGGGCACGATATATCCTGACCGCATAGAATCGTTGAACATTACAGGCAAGGTTATAAAGAGCCATCACAATGTGGGCGGTCTGCCCAAGGAGATGAACTTGCAACTTTGTGAGCCGCTCAAGTGGCTGTTTAAGGATGAGGTGCGCCGCGTGGGACGCTCAATGGGCATGCCCGAGCATTTGATTACGCGTCACCCATTCCCCGGACCGGGCTTGGCTGTGCGCATTCTTGGCGATATTACACCCGAAAAGGTGCGCATCTTGCAAGATGCTGATGACATCTATATACGTGGCCTGCGCGACTATAAGGTAAAACTCTCGGGAGAGGAAGCACGTCGCGTGCTTGCCGCAGGTGTGCCGGCTGACATGAAGGACGGCGAGATAGAAGTAAGCCTTTACGACCAAATATGGCAAGCTGGTACCGTGTTGCTCTCAACCGTACGTTCGGTTGGTGTGATGGGTGATGAGCGTACTTATGAACACCCTGTAGCATTGCGTGCTGTGACAAGTACTGATGCCATGACGGCTGACTGGGCGCATTTGCCTTACGACTTTATGGCTAAGGTGTCGAACGACATCATTAACCATGTGAAGGGTGTTAACCGCGTATGCTACGACATTTCGTCAAAACCGCCTTCAACTATTGAGTGGGAATGATCGGAATGCCGAAATATAGGGGCTAAATGTCATGTAATTTGGTTTTAGCCTAAAGAGTAGGGGATTTGTTGACGTGAATTACTGATTGTCAACAAATCCCCCTTTCTTGTACGATTTATCAAAAATCGTTCCCGATTTCGTCCCTACTTATGCCTGCTTGCATTTAGGGTGGTTCTAATAATTCTGAAATAGGGATTTGTGCGCTATCGGAAGTGTATTTCTGAAAGTTTGTGAGGGAGCATAGCGGGCTATGTGACCGAACAAACTTTCAGAAAGACACTTTCGAGAGCGTGCAAATCACATTTCAGAATAGCAGAACTCTAAAAACAGAATTTTTAGAACCACCCTTCATTCTTTTTGTTCATGTAACTTTCTATCATACAATAACTGATGCCAGCTGAGAGGAATTGGTCGAAAAGCTCGTGCTGCCTTGTTATTACCTTAAGTTCTAAGGCATCTATCTGCTTGTTCAACGGCGTTAATGTTCGTTGGTAAGTGGTGTTCTTTATATGACCGTTTTTCAGTTCGACTTTCAATTTTCGTTTCTGTTTGTTGATCAGGTCGATTTCCCTCTCAGTATGCTCTTTGAAGGATTGAAATTCGGAAAAGGCTCCACTTATCTCTTCATCGTTGTGCTTTAACCAAGTGTCCGCATACATAGAGTGCCATTTGTCCGATTCCGCAGTAATTTGTTCTATGCTCTTTTTCAGTTGGTTAATCTCAGATTGCATAAAGTGCTCCTTGATTTCAACAGAATAGTTCCAATCTTCACTATCCTCAGCGTGCAAGATGTCAAGCACCTGCTCAAGCGTGTAGACTTGATAGATGTGCTTAGCCTCGTCATACCGTGTGTTGATAGCCGTGAATGATTGCCAATGGCTTGCAAATAAGGAGACGGATACAGATTTAACACGACCGTCTTCATAGACCTCTGCACAGCGGTTCGCACCACTCAACGGGCTGCCTGCCAAGTGAAAGACAAGACTTCGAAGACCTTCTTTATTTGTGCGCAATGCTTTTGGGCAAGTTGCCCACCATTCCAAATATATGCCCACTGTAGGGGCATTGAAGCCTGATGTGCCAGTGTATGCGAGTCCGTTTTGAACGGCAACAGGAGCAAGAAACATTCTGCTGTCGCGTAAGATACGCTCACTATGGGCCAAAAGGTAGAAAGCGTTGTCGGTAAAGAGTTTTTTCTGACGTTCTTTTTCTTCATCTGCATTTGGTCGTGGTTTGCATGGTATAACACCCATACCCCAATACGCTCCTGTTGTATTCAACTGCATTTTATCGGACGCAAATTTTGTTTGGGGGGATTGCTTTGGAAAACACTCAAGTGCCTCTCCATTCATTAGGGTGATGCTATTCTTTAGTTGCTCTGTGTTACGATGTGTCATGTTCTAATATTATTGTGGGTGAATGAAATACGTTTGCTTACGTTATAGCCAACGCTTGGTTGATGTATAGACGAACCTTTTCAGTGTCGCTATGCTGATTGGCACCGTCCTTAATAATGACGGCGTCATGTGATAGTTGCTGGAGCATATTAACGAAATCTGTATTACCTTTTTACTTCGTTCATACAACGCATATTTGTGCCATTCGCCTCGTTTGTAACCTTGGAGAAGGGCATGCAATTAAAGTGTGAGGCATTAGTATGCTCCACACTGCTCATAACAATTCCAAAAGTGTCTGTTTTTGTGACATACCTTTTTAATTTAATGATTATGGCTCTAAATCCTTAAACTCGTATCGTTTTTACCACCGTGGCTATGTCAGCTCGGTTGGTCCAGCACTTAAGCTGTCTCTTGATACTTAGTCAAAAAGTAAAAGAACTACGCCCCAATTTGGAAGTAGCTAATGCAAATTTACAACTTTATTCAGATAAAGTCGAAAAACCGGTGCTAAGAATGCTAAATATGTTGGTTCTAATATTAGATGGAGTATAATTGAGTGGGAATAATCCATTCAGAGGCTAAAGGCTCTTGAATATAAAAAAGGAGATTTGCTGATGCTTATCAGGCATTAGGCAAATCTCCTTTTTTTGTGCAACTTCCGTACTGGGTGTTACAACATAATTCTGGACACCTGTTTGGCTTTATGCGTAAAACCGCGTGCGAGGAAGAAGAATATGTGTGCCACGCCAAACAAACTTGCTATCCATAACATCAAATGGCTTTCTTGCCAACCTACAGTCTGTTGATGCCAAAATCCGGTGATGATGCAAAGGAAGGCTACAAACACGCCAATGGCGCTCAGTATGGTTTGGCCATGGCGTCGCACTGTGCCACCTCCGGCAGTGCTGTGCTTTATGCCATAGAATGAGTAAATGTCAATGCCTATGAGCATCCACATGACAAGACGTATCCATGTTTCGGCCGGAAGAAAGAGCATCATGCCTACGCAGCACACTAAACCGGCTGCGGGTATCCATGGCACAAGGGGCGTTTTGAAACCTCGCGGGGCATTGGGCTGAGTGCGACGCACTACAATCACGCCAAGGCACACAAGTGAGAAAGCGAAGAGTGTGCCGATGCTTGTCATCTCGCCAGCTACGTTGGCTGGGACTATGCCTGCAAGCAAACCAATGATAATCATAAAAAGGAAATTGCTGCGTGCAGGGGTGTGAAAACGTTTGTGCAGGTGAGAGAATACTGGCGGAAGAAGTCCGTCCTTGCTCATGCTGTAAAATACGCGGCTTTGCCCCAACATCATGACGAGTACCACACTTGCGTAGCCCAGCAATATGGCTACAATGATGCCACGATTTAACCACGGAAAGGCCGGCACTACAACACCGTCAGGACCAACGGGACCCATGTGGGCAACGGCAGTCGCTGCGGGGGCTATACTTTCGGCTCCGATGTAGGCATGGTAGTCTACTACACCTGTCATGACAAATGAAAACACCATGTACAATATGCTGCATATTATGAGTGAACCTAAAATACCGATTGGCATGTTTCTGCGTGGGTTCTTGGTTTCTTGTGCAGCTGTGCTGACGGCATCAAAGCCGATGTATGCAAAAAATACGATGGCTGCGCCACGAAGTATGCCCGACCAACCATATTGACCAAATACACCTGTGTTTTGAGGTATGAATGGGGTGAGGTTGTCGGTGTTGATGTATTTGAAACCAATGACTATAAAGGCTAAAACTACGGCTATCTTGAGCGTGACCATAAAGTCGTTGAATTTAGAACTGCCTGCGGTGCCTCTCATTAGTATAACGGACAGTAATACAACCAATAGTGCAGCGGGCAGGTTAAACACGCCACCTTCTGCCGGGCAAGCGGTCCACTCAACAGGTATGGCGTACCCGATGTCGGACATCATGATGCTGAAATACTTGCTCCACGAAATGGAAATGGCTACTGATGCCACGGCATATTCGAGCACGAGGTCCCAACCGATGACCCAGGCCACAAGTTCGCCCATGGTAAAGTATGAATAGGTGTATGCAGAGCCTGACACGGGCAGCATTGACGCGAATTCTGCGTAGCAAAGACCTGCCAGGGCGCACGCAATGGCTGCCAGCGCGAAACTAATGACGATGGCTGGACCGGTGTGCTCTCCTGCTACAATGCCTGTTACAGAAAATAGACCGGCACCAATAATCACACCGACGCCAAGGGCTATCAGCCCCCAAGGGCCTAACACACGTTTTAATCCCCTTCCACCTTCGTTGTCGGCTTCGTGTAGTAAATCCTCTGCGCTCTTTTTTACAAATAAGTCCATAGTAATGTATCTTTGTGTTTGTATTTTATGTTGCAAAGTTAGCAAAATGTTTGCATACCATGTATATTATTCTTCATTTTGTAAACGAAAGCACGCGCAGAGCGCAGTTTTGAAATAACTGCTTGTATACAAAAAGCCTCATTGCTTTGGGACGTATGTCCGGTAGCAACGAGGCTTAATATCTATATCGTATGTGATATTGGCTTATTCAGCGCGGAGAGTGAAACGCTTGAAGGCAGTAACAGTAAGTTCCTTGTCGGCAGACTTGAGGTACTCTGATACGGTCATCTTGCTATCCTGGATATACTCTTGGTTCAAGAGGCAAGATTCCTTGTAGAACTTGTTCATACGGCCGTTGGCGATGTTCTGAATCATCTGCTCGGGAAGGTTGGCAGCCTTTTGCTCTGCGGTAGTCTTCTTCAACTCGCGGATTTGGTCAGCCTGCTCAGCAGTGATGTTACCCTTCATGATGCCTTCTTCGAGGTGTTCTTCGCTTTCGGCAATGTAGAGGTTGAAGCCGGCCTTCTTCAATGCTGCTTCAACAGCCTTCTTAACCTGCTCTTCCTTAGTCTTTTCGATGGCAACCTTAAGTTCCTCGTCCTTAACAGCCTGGGGAACGCTTGCTTCGTCAAGAGCTACGGGGTTCATTGCTGCAACCTGCATGGCAACGTTGTGAGCCTCCTCTTCAGCAGACTTGTTCGTTTGTACCATGGTGCAGAGCATGTGACGGCCCATGTGGTCGTAAACTGCCACATTGTCGCCTTCGATGAAGCTATAGCCATCGAGTTCCATCTTCTCACCAGTGATACCGCTACGGTCAGTAACAGCCTCAGCTACAGTGTGGCCACCCATAGGCAGAGCCTTAACCTCGTCGATGCTCTTGCACTTGTTGGCAACAGCAGCGTCAAGAATGTCCTGAGCGAGCTTAACGAAATCAGCATTCTTGGCAACGAAGTCAGTTTCGCACTTCAAAGCGATGATGGCAGCAAAGCCGTTCTCGCTCTTTACGAGCACGCAACCTTCGGCTGCTTCGCGGTCAGAACGCTTGGCAGCTACAGCCTGACCCTTCTTACGAATGATTTCGATAGCCTCTTCGAGGTTACCATTTGACTCAGCGAGTGCCTTCTTGCAGTCGCCCAAACCAGCACCAGTCATGGTGCGGAGCTTCTTGATATCTTCTAATGCTACTCCCATTTTATTGTTGGAAATATATAGTTGTTTTGAGATAGTATTAACTAAAAAAGAAAAGTCCTTAGTTCTAAGGCACAAGCCGTTACAAAGTCACCTTTAGTCGATAACGGCAAAAACTAACCTTATAACCCTATAACCTTAAAACTAAGAACTACTTGATGAAAAGATTACTCAGCCTTAGCCTCAGCAGCGGGAGCCTCAGTAGCTTCGTCCTTGTCGGCACGAGCCTTTGAAGCGCGCTTGTTACGAGTCTTGGCTTCGCCTTCGCCAGCGGCTTCAGCGTCAACCTTCTCGGCCTTGCGCTCCTCGATACCTTCAGCGATAGCACCGCATACAGCGTCAAGGATTACCTCGATGCTCTTGTTAGAGTCATCGTTGGCAGGGATGATGTAATCTACAACGTTAGGATCAGAGTTAGTGTCGACAATACCAAACACAGGGATGCCGAGGCGCTGAGCCTCTTTTACTGCGATGTGCTCCTTGCATACGTCAACCACGAACAGAGCGGCGGGGAGACGAGTCAAGTCGCTGATTGAGCCGAGGTTCTTCTCCAACTTAGCACGCTGACGAGAAATCTGAAGGATTTCACGCTTTGAGAGGTTAGAGTAAGTACCATCGTTCATCAACTTGTCGATATTGGCCATTTTCTTAATAGCCTTGCGGATAGTGGGGAAGTTGGTGAGCATACCGCCCGGCCAACGTTCAGTCACGTAAGGCATATTAACTGAGGCAGCCTTGTCGGCTACAACCTCTTTTGCTTGCTTCTTAGTAGCTACGAAGAGGACACGCTTGCCCTGCTTTGCGATTGCCTTCAAAGCTTCAGCAGCTTCGTCAATCTTGGCAACAGTCTTGTGAAGGTCGATGATGTGAATGCCGTTACGCTCCATGAAAATGTAAGGAGCCATGGCGGGGTTCCACTTGCGTTTGAGGTGACCGAAGTGACAACCGGCCTCCAAAAGGGTGTCGAATGATGTTCTAGACATTTCTTTGTTTTGTTTTGTTCGTTTACTTTCTTTGTGAGTTGTGTTTTAGTTCAACCAGCCAGCGGGTAGCTTCTGTAAGTAAGTCTTGTATCAGAAGATCCTGCTGGTTTAGATACTAAACGTAAATCCAGTTGCAAGTCTGAAATCATGCGGCACATTTGTCGTGTGATTTCAAGCAGCGCATTTGAATATTAACGCTTGCTGAACTGGAAGCGACGACGAGCCTTGGGCTGACCGGGCTTTTTACGCTCAACGGCACGGGGGTCGCGAGTCATGAAGCCTTCAGCACGAAGAGCCTTCTTGTCATCAGCATTGATTTTCACGAGTGCACGGGCGATAGCGAGGCGAAGAGCCTGGCTCTGGCCAGTGAAACCACCACCGCAGAGGGTTACCTTGATGTCGTACTTTTCAGCAACGTCCAAAAGGGTAAGGGGCTGCTTTACAACAAACTGCAGGATGGGAGAGGGGAAGTACTCAGTGAGGTCTCTCTTGTTAATGGTAATTTTACCTGTACCTTCGGTTACGTAGATACGGGCGATGGCGCTTTTGCGGCGGCCTAATGCATTAATCATTTCCATTGCTGCTAAGCTTATTTAAGGAGGTTAATATCAATTGCCTTGGGGCTTTGTGCTTCGTGCTTGTGTTCTGCACCTTCGTAAACGTAAAGGTTTGTGAGGAGCTTGGCACCGAGCTTGTTCTTGGGAAGCATACCCTTAACTACGCGACGGAAAAGTTTGTCTGCACCGTTGGGCTTAGCCATGATGCTGGCAGGAGTGTGTTCGCGCTGACCACCAGGATAACCAGTGTAAGTAAGATAGATGCGATCTGTCCACTTCTTACCAGTGAGCTGGATTTTGTCGGCATTGATAATGATAACGTTGTCGCCGCAGTCTACGTTCGGAGTAAAATTGGGTTTATACTTACCGCGCAGCAGTTTGGCAACTTTTGTGCAAAGACGACCGAGAACCTGGTCAGTAGCGTCTACTACTACCCATTCTTTTTGTGCAGTCTCTTTGTTAGCAGAAATGGTCTTGTAACTTAAAGTGTCCACTTTTGTTTGTTTTAATTGTAACTACTAATGTTTATCTTTTACCGCAGATATTACCTAACCATTACACCCTGGCCAATAGAACGGATGCAACTATTAACCTGCGGATTGGCTGGCTTTTATGGCCGGCCAGATAATAATCGGCGTGCAAAAGTACTACTTTTTTGTTTCATGGCAAACCCTCCGAGTAGTTTTTTATGTAAATCAGCGGTTTTAAGTGCGTTTTATGGTCTGCAGAGGCTGTAAAGGCAAGCACGTGACTATTATAATCAAGTCTTCAAGATTAGTTTACACCATCATCTTCTACACCTATTCGTATCATCTGTATTCGAAAACCTGCTTATTACAGCTATTCTACGCTTGATATTGTCACATCGTCATAATGGCTAACCATTTCTATTAGGTGTTCGTTGCTGGTGTGCCTTTTGATGCGGAGTTCGAGTTCTACCTTGTACAAGTCGGTGTTTTGGGCAGTTTGCTGTTTGCGCAGTTTGTATGACGAAATACTGATATTGGCTTGTTTGAGTTGTTTGATAATGACCTTTATGTTGCTTTCATTTGTTGTGTAGAAAGACAATTCTACCACGGTCTTTCCGATGTGTGGAACAAAGGCTATGAGTACTTCGAGCCCGATAATGACGATGGCAGTGGCAATGCTTGCTGCTGCATACATGCCGCTGCCGCAAGCCAGGCCTATGGCTGCAGTTACCCACAACCCGGCTGCAGTGGTGAGGCCGCGTACCACATTCTTTTGAAATATGATGGTGCCTGCGCCAAGGAAACCTATTCCTGAAACAACCTGTGCTGCTACGCGTGAGGAATCTTTCAGGTCGAATCCGAAGCCATATTGTGACACGATGCAGAACAGGGCACTGCCGAGTGCTACCAAGAAGTGGGTGCGAAATCCCGCATCTTTCGACCTGTATTCGCGTTCAATGCCTATAATACCACCCAACACCAGGGCGATGAGCAGGCGGAGAGTTATTTCAATAATCATAAAGTATGTATGTGTTTAATGAGTTAAGGTTATGAGATTATATGATGAGCGATTGTCCTTATTGGCAATGCGCTATAATCTCATAACCTTAACAGGGTGGTTATTTATTCCGCCGACAGAACAAATGATTGGTTAGCCAGCCGTATGGTGTTGCTAAAGTGACAACTTATTTTATGCTGTCCCACCAGCTGCTGTCGTTTTGCAGATATTTGGCAAACCAGGCATAGATTACATTGAGCCATGCGAGGCGTTTGTTGTAATCGGTGATGACGTGGTTCTCACCCTCCACCTGTACGTATGCCACATCGCGGCCAAGAATTTTGAGCGCAGTGTAGAGTTGTTGGCTCTCATTGGTTGGCACGTTGGTGTCGGCTGTACCATGCAGCAGCAGTAGGGGCGTGTGAATTTTGTCAGCATTGAACAGAGGCGACTGTTTGACGTAGAGGTCGGGGTTGTTCCATGGGAAACTACCATATTGAGCTGTTTCGCCGTAAGAGTAGCCCCAATAGCCGCCGCCCCAGTAGCTGGCAATGTTGCTGATGCCGGCGTGTGAGATGGCTGCAGCAAATATGTCAGTACGTGTTTGCAGGTATTCTGTCATGAAACCACCGTATGAAGCACCGATGCAGCCTACACGCTTGGCGTCAACAAAATTGTGCTGCTTGCAGAACTCTTTGACGCCCTGAATGATGTCGTCGCCAGATTCGTGTCCCCATGTGTTGACGTGGCGTGCAGCAAATTCCTGGCCATAGGCGGTAGTTCCGCTTGGGTTGAGCACATAAACTACGTAGCCTTGTGCTGCAAAGGTTTGGAACGGATACCATGATTCAAGTTGATTGCTCGAGGGTGAGCAACCACCATAGTAGTACACTATCATGGGATACTTCTTGCTGCTGTCAAAGTTGGGCGGTAAAAGGTAAAAACCGTCGATAGAGTCGCCACGTGTGGCCTTGAATTGCCAACTGGTACTTGGGGCGATAGCTACGTCTTTATATATGTCGTCAAAGTTGATTGAACCAATGTGGCGAGTTTGTGGCTTTGCTTTGCCCAATTCGCAAGTATACATGTCGCGTGCTCGTTGCGGTGTCTGTCCAAAAAATACTGCGCGGGGTGCAGACTTGGCAGTTGTGGCAATACTATAATCCTGCACGTATGTGACGGGCAACTCATAGCGTGTGACTTGCATATTTTTAGGGTTGAGACGGAAAAGGTTCCGTCCCATGCGGTCGTCGGCAGTAAAGTAAATCATGTTATCGCCCTTGTTCCATTCGTAATTGGCCACCGAGGGATTAAAATGCCGTAGGGCGGGTGTGGTCTTGCGCGAAGCTATGTCGTATATGTAAAGCCGGTAGTCAAAGCCTTGTGGTGTTTGTCCGGCTTTAACTTCGCTCCCAATTCCTGCAAATGCGCCAGGCGAGGCCGATATGAGCAGCTGTTGTGCGTTAGGTGAGAATTGCGCACTATTGATGAAAGTAGTGTCTGCAAGCAGTGTGTCAACCTTTCCTGTGTAGGCGTCCATGCGTACAAAAGTGGTGCGTGAAATGGGCAATTTGCTCACGTCGGTGCGGCCGTACTGCAACAGCAGTTGCTTGCCGTCGGCAGAGATGTCGGCTAACCATACGCCGGCAGTGCCAAAGGTGATGCGTTGCATAAGTCCGCTTTTCAAATCATAGCGCCATAAGTTGTTGCGGTTGCGCCAGCCTGGTTGGCGGTCATCGGGCTCTTGTATGCGTTTCAAGCCATTTTTAGAGCCCTCACCCTCCTCGGTCTTGTTGAAGATGAGGTAGTTCCCGTCGGGCGACACATTAAAGCTTCCGTCCGGCATGTTGTCGGCCAACACTTGTTCTTTGCCGTCGGCAGGTGTGTACACTACGAGTTCCTTGCCTTGTCCGCTGGGGCGAGTGTAGTATAACACATCGCGGTTGCCGTTGAGCCAATTCAGTTCTACATACTCATTGCGGTGCATCAGTTCGCGTCCTGTAGCCACTTCGGTCAGCGTGGTGGTATACTGACTTTTACCATCGGTCTTGGTATAATAGCTCGATGTTACAAGGTATTTACCCGTGGGCGAGAGCGCCACGTTGCGGTAGTGTGGTCCCCAAGTTTGTTGTCCAATGGTGAATGGGCGTTTACCCGTAGCATTCACTTGCAATCCGGCAAGGTCTTTGCCCGTGATGCTCACGTCAAATGAGTCCTTGTCGGCCTTTTGTGTAAATATTTGCAGAGCCAGTTCGGCGCGTCCTGGTGTAAGTGTCAGGTCACTGCTGCTTTCTTTGTCGTTGACGTACAACTTGTAGTTGCTGATGCCTTTAATGTCGACGTGCGCTTTAGTGTAGCGGTCAGCCTGCAGGTTAAATCGCAAAATGCGCATGGCTGGCAAGCTGTCCTTTTCAAGCGTAAAGTGATAGCCTTGATTGATTTTGGTAAAAACGGGCTTGCGCACGCCACTCGTCTTGATGAGTTTGGCGTTGCTGCCGAGTGCTTCCTTAATGTCAAAAGGCTGTCCTTTAGTATTTAGAGAATCGGTAGAGTAGGGACTTTGTATGGTGTAGGGACCCTCCATCTGTGCTGTTTTAACCACCAAAGTGTCGGTGGTAGCAGATGCTGCAACTGAAAGCAGTATTGATAAAAGCATAATGCGGTATGTGTGTTATTAGTTGTTGCTGCGGTCACGGTCCATGGTTTGGAAATCCTTTTTGCGCAACTTAAAGCTATTAGTTAGGTATTTATCTCGAACAACTTGGTTCTCAGCTAATTCCTCTGGCGTACCTTGGAATAGTATTCTGCCTTCAAACAGCAGATATGCACGGTCGGTAATACAAAGTGTTTCCTCCACATTGTGGTCGGTGATGAGAATGCCTATGTTGCGGTCCTTCAGTTTCCACACAATGTATTGAATGTCCTCCACGGCAATGGGGTCAACGCCCGCAAATGGTTCGTCGAGCATGATAAACTTTGGGTCGATAGCCAGACAGCGAGCAATCTCAGTACGTCGGCGCTCACCGCCCGACAGTTGGTCGCCAAGGTTCTTGCGCACTTTCTGCAGTCGAAATTCGGCTATCAGACTTTCGAGTTTCTCTTTGCGATACTCTTTTGATCGTCCCGTCATTTCGAGCACAGAGGCAATGTTGTCCTCCACACTCATTTTGCGAAACACCGATGCCTCCTGTGCCAGATATCCGATGCCCTTTTGTGCACGTTTGTAAACGGGGTCTTTCGTAATCTCGTGATTGTCCAAGAATATTCGGCCACCGTTGGGCACAACAAGCCCCGTTGTCATATAAAACGAAGTAGTCTTTCCGGCACCATTGGGGCCGAGCAATCCTACAATTTCACCTTGCTTCACGTCAAACGACACGCCATTTACCACGGTGCGTTTGCCGTATTTCTTGACCAGTCCTTCCGACCTCAGCACCATTGATGTTTGTGCGGTTTGGTCGGTAGTTGGTTGCAGTGGTTGCATGTTGGCAGTCTGCTCCTCGTTGTCAGAATTATTATGCCTGAAAAATGAAATCATGTGTATTGCTTTTGTAAGTAGGTGTTCAAAATTATTTTTACATTGAAAGTGCGTTATCGGGACCCAGGTGTTTCCTTCGGGTGAGGAAGCATAGCGGGCTATGTGACCGAGAACGAAGGGAACAGATGCGCCTCGAGAACGTGCTTTCAATGTGAAAATAACACCTACCGATTGTATAAAATAATTTTGAACACCTACTTATTTGCATGGTTAACGGGCTAACGGGTTAACAGGCAAGGGCGCGTTTTGCACACACAATCCTTAAACCTGTCAACCCGTTATGTGGCCAACCTTGTTAGCTTATTTATAGAGGAAACGTTTGATGCTGCGTTTCGGTGTCTTTTCAAACTCCGTTTTATGGAGTTCGACTGACGAAATGCGCTCGTATGCAGCCACCATGACGTTAAGGTCCTTGCGGTTTTGCTCCATGGCCATGCGCAATCCGTTCTCGTCCAATCCGTCGCGTTCGGCCTCGTCGTAGTCGGGGTGTATTAGAGCCACAAGCTTTTCGTCGCGCTGCACCACGATGCTCTCATTAACGTATGGCAGCGTGTTGAGTTTGTCCTCAATTTCCTCAGGGTAAATGTTTTGTCCCGAGGCGCCAAGTAGCATGTTCTTGCTGCGTCCGCGTATAAACAAGTTGCCTTCAGCGTCCATCACGCCCAAATCGCCTGTATGGTACCAACCGTCAACGAGTGTAGATTTTGTGGCTTCGGGGTTTTTGAAATAGCCGAGCATCACATTGGCGCCGCGTGTCAGAATTTCGCCCACAGTGTGTTGGGGGTCAGGACTGTCAATCTTTATTTCCATGCGGGGCGCAGCCTTGCCACATGAGCCTTTCTTAAACTTTTGCCAATCCTCGTACGAAATGATGGGCGCACATTCTGTAGCACCATAGCCCACCGTGTAGGGGAAATGTATTTTATTGAGCAAATCTTCCACCTCGCTGTTGAATGCAGCGCCACCAATGATGATTTCGTAGAAGTTTCCGCCGAAAGCCTCAACCAGTCCCTGACGCACTTTGTCAAGAATACGTCCGCTTATGAAGGGCAGCTTGAGCAACACTTTCATGCTGGGCGTTTGCAACTTGGGCAACACATTCTTTTTGATAATCTTTTCGATAATCAGCGGCACTGAGATAACAATGACGGGTTTGATTTCGCCAAACGCCTTCAACACAATTTTGGGTGAAGGTATGCGCGTGAGGTAGTATACGTGGCAGCCGTGTATAAATTCGAAAATAAACTCGAAAGCCATACCATACATGTGGGCTAGGGGCAGCATCGATATCACGCTGTCGCCGCGGTGCACTTGTTTGCCGAGCACCTCGATGGCAAATTGATAATTCGACCACAATGCGCGGAAAGGCAGCATCACGCCTTTTGAGTTAGATGTGGTGCCGCTGGTGTAGTTGATAAGCGCCAAAGCGTCGGGGTCGGCAGCATGTGTATAGCTGATGTGTTCCTTTCTGAAATATTTGGGATATTTGCGGCCAAACAGTTCGTTGAGCCTTTCGCGTGCATCAGTCAGCAGTTCGGTGCGTGACAGGAGTACCGAGTAGTCGGGAATGTTGATAATGCCCTCAAGGTGAGGCATGGCCTGTGCGTCGAGTTCGGGCCAAACCATGTCGCCCACAAAGAGAATTTTAGCTTCAGAGTGGTTAACAATGTCGTGCACTTGCTGCGCCTTAAATTCATGCAAAATAGGCACCGCCACCGCACCATACGTCAGTGTGGCCAAAAAGGCTGTAGCCCAGTTGGCACTATTGCGGCCGCACAGGGCAATCTTGTCACCCTTGGCAACACCTGCATTTTCAAACAGGATATGGAGCTTCTCAATTTTTCGTGCTACGTCCTTGTATTGCAAGGTCACACCTTGATAGTCGGTTAGTGCGTCAAGGTCCCAATTCTTTTTGAGACTCTCAGCTATCAAGTCGACGAAATCGGTATATGTTTCCATCTGAGGTATTTGATAGGCCGGGTTAGCACATCGTATTTAAGTAGAAGTATAGTCTAACTCGGCACATTGAATAATGTTTTGTGCAAAAGTAGTAAAAAAAATAGCCTTTCACAAAGCGTATGGGCAATTATTTCACCAATCCCAAACGTTACGCCTAAAAAATACGTACTTTTGCGATGCTAAACCATTAACCCGTTGGCGGAATTCTTGATTAGCGGGTTAACAAGTTGATGGGCTGACAGGTAAGTTGGTTTTGCACTGCCTACCCGTGTTTTTAAGACAGAAAGGCAAGGAACGTATGAACTTGGCTAACGAACCCGTTGGATTGTCAACTTGTTTACAAATTCCGCCAACGTGTACTTAATAAATTGAGTGTATTATGACAGACAAACAAAAAAAAATAACAAGCATTGCAGCTGCGGCCGTTGTCATTGTGGCCATATTGATATACTGGCTTTTCTTCTCAAGTTTCAGCTCAAGCCGCAAGCCCTCGTTTGTTTATATTGACAGCGACGACACCCCCGACTCTGTATATGTAAAGCTCGACAAGGCTGCAAAACCCTCGCAAATGGTTGGACTCAAGCTTTGCGCTTTCGTGGTGAATTATGGTTCGCATGTTCACCTAGGGCGTTATGCCACGGGCGATGGTGTTAGCACATTCCGCTTAATTCGTAATTTGCGTGGTGGCCGCCAGTCCGCCGTCGAACTTGTCATACCCGTGGTGCACACCATGAATGACCTTGCAGGCCGATTGTCACAACAACTCGAGGCCGACTCAGCCACATTGGCCGCCACGTTTAAGGACGGCAAGGTGCTAACGCCATTAGGTGTCGACACCGCCACAGTGCCTTGCTTGTTCATACCCAACACCTACGAGGTGTATTGGGACATTACACCGCAGAAATTGATGCAGCGTATGAAAAAAGAACACGATGCCTATTGGACATCGGCGCGCAAGCAACAGGCCAAGGCAGCAGGCCTCACCCCCGACGAGGCTTACACCTTGGCATCAATTGTAGAGCAGGAGTCGGCCAATGAGGGCGAACGCCCGATGATAGCCGGTATGTATCTCAACCGCTTGCACCAAGGCATGAAACTGCAGGCCGACCCCACCGTAAAGTATGCTCTGCACGATTTTGCGTTGCGTCGCATCATGATAAACCATTTGAGTGTCAATAGCCCATACAACACTTACCGCAATGTAGGCCTGCCCATAGGCCCTATATGTATACCATCGCTCAATGCCATACAGTCGGTGCTCAACTACGCACACCACAACTATATATATATGTGTGCCAAAGAGGACTTTTCGGGCACGCACAATTTTGCTGCCACTTACGAGGAACATACAGCAAACGCCAAGCGCTATGCTGAGGCACTCAACAAGCGCGGCATAGCAAAATAAGCGCATAAGTATGGCCCAGTTGTTGCCCAAAAGCATTGACGTGCTGACTCCCGAGCAGCGGCACCGCTGCATGTCGCACATTCGTAGCAGCAACACGCGGCCGGAGCGCATGGTGCGCCGTTTCTTGTTTGCATGCGGCATGCGTTTCCGCAAAAATGTAAAGGCTTTGCCCGGCACCCCCGACATCGTGTTGCGCAAGTATCGCACCGTGATATTTGTAAATGGTTGTTTTTGGCATGGGCACGAAGCCTGTAAATACTATCATTTGCCAAAGACGAACACTGCGTTTTGGCGCGACAAAATCAGCCGCAACCGCCAGCGCGATGCGCGCAATGTGGTGCAACTGCAGCATCAGGGTTGGCATGTAATAGTCATTTGGGAGTGTGAGTTGAAGCCGGCAGTGCGTGTCGGCACACTCGATGCGCTTTATTTAAAACTCAACCGCTATTTCTTACAACAATACGAGGTCGTTTCGGCATATCATCATGCCGAAACGACCTCGTGTCTGTTACAGGCAGCCGAACCCGCTGCCGGTTATGAACGTTCAAATGAGGATTGATGCGCAAGTATGTGCGTGTATCGTACCAAAGTTGTGCAAGTGTCACGCTTTGGAGGCGTCACCCTGTTGGTTTGCCGAGGTTCGGAATATCTTATACCCCAAAGCCGCAATGGCTATGCTCATCACAGGACTGATGATGTTGAAAAAACAATAAGGCAGATAAACCATGGTAGGCACCCCCAACACTGTGGCCTGTGTCATGCCGCACGTGTTCCATGGCACAAGCACTGAGGTGACTGTCACGCTGTCCTCGGTGGTGCGGCTTAGCAACCGGCGTTCAAATCCTTGACGGTCGAATATGCGTCTGAACATATTGCCAGTAAGCAATATGCAGATGTACTGGTCCGCCACAGCCAAATTAAGCATCAAACCGCTGCACACAGTTGAGGCTACCAGGCTGGTGCGCCCTTTTATCATACGCACAAACAGCCGGGTGATGCCGCGCACCATGCCGCCAGCCTCCATGGCACCGCCAAAACACATGGCACAGATTATCAGCCAAATTGTGCCCATCATGCCAGCCATGCCACGTGTGGCCACAAGCGATGTGAGTACGGGGTTGTCAGTTGGTATGGATGTGCTGCCATAAATGCTCTGCATGGCCCCCTTAAACAAGTTGTCGCCAGCAATGTCGTGCAGCACTTGTTGTTGAAAAATCAAAGCAAAAATAACCGCCAACAGTGTGGATAAAAACAGCGTAACAACAGGTGGCAGACGTTTGGCTATCATAAATCCCGTAAGCACAGGCACAAGCAGCAACCAAGGAGTTATGCAGAAACGGTCTTTAATGGTGGCCGTAAACAGTGATATCTCATGTGTGCTGTTGGTATCTTGTACAAAGCCTGCAATGGCAAAAATCAGCAGCGCGATGCTCAGTGAGGGTATAGTAGTAATGAGCATGTAGCGAATGTGCTTGAACAAAGGCACGTTGACGGCCCCCGAAGCCAACACCGTTGTGTCGGACAATGGCGATATCTTGTCGCCAAAATATGCACCGCTGATAATGGCACCAGCAATCCAGCCGTCGTCAAATCCCTGGGCACGTCCAATGCCCATGAGGGCTATGCCAATGGTGGCTATGGTGGTCCACGAGCTGCCTGTCATGACGCTGACAATGGCCGATATGATGCAAGTTGAAGCCAAAAATATATCGGGGTGTATAATTTGTATGCCATAATAGATGAGCGAAGGCACCACACCGCTCACCATCCATGTGCCGCTGAGGGCACCAATTAGTAGCAAAATGAGTATGGCACTTGTCACGCTTGAGATGTTGTGCGTGATAGCATTCTCAAAATCCTTCCATGGAATGCGCAAAAAACAGGTACCAATCAGCACGCAGATGGCTGATACGGCCAGCAGTGTAACTTGGCTTGCACCCGATAGCGAGTCGCTGCCATAGGTGCGTACAGTGGCTACCAGCATCAGTACAAGTACAATGATAGGCAGGAGCGATAATAGAGCCGAAGGCGTTTTCTTGTTAGTTGTCATGTTTAGTTATTTGTCTTATGCAAAAATACGGAATGAGGTTAAAATGCTCAAGAATATGCAGTAAATCTATTCAAATATGCAGGTGTGACGGCGATTTATGCAATTTGGCGTGCCGTTGTAGATAGGAAATGTTTTACAATGTCCACATTCCGGTGGTTGCGCCACAGGGCTTGCACTTTACGTGCAGACAAGCGGCACAAGTGCAGACGCGTGCAGACAAGTGTAGTGCACACAAATCAGAGGCTTGTATTGCCTGTCAGACGAAAAATCTTCAAATTGTCTGCACTCTGCACTTTTGCTTGTAACCGATTGATAATCACATAGTTTATGAGTGTAGACAACACTGCATTTTGTCTGCACTGCCGTCTGCACAACCCCCTAACGGTGGGGCGACGTAATGGCACGGAAAGGTGGACTTTACGCTTTAGGGAGAGCGGATTTTGGGTTGCTCCGAATGGATATTCTGCCGCCTATGACAGAAAAAACTCTCGCCCGTTGTTGTTTACACTCATAGGCAGGCGTGCAGATGGTAGTGTACATGGTTATGATAGTTGTATGCACAGCGTAATACGTTGAATATCAGCTAAAAAACATCGAAAAGTGCAGAGTGCAGACAAATACTCAAAAAGTTGATTATGTGGTGCACCGACAGCCGGATCGTGGTGTCAGGACAAACTACACTGCTACGCAACAAAACTTTTAGTTTGGTAATTTGAGAAATAGCTTTAAGTTGGTTGGGTAATGTGACTGAGAACGCGGTGGGCAGATGCGCCCGAGATAGTGTTTTCAACATATAAATAATTTTGAGCACCTACTTATTAGTGCTACCTTTGCATCGACTTAGCTGGATAGGCTGTTTTATGCACAAACAATAATGAATACACTACAATCACGTATGACGCATCTGTTGCGCTATTTGCAGCGGGGCATTTACGAAAAAAATACAGAAATGGCCCTGGCGCTGTTGGCAGCGTTGGCGGGTGAAAGCATCTTGTTGCTTGGCCCTCCGGGGGTGGCAAAATCGATGGTAGCACGTCGGTTGAAAAAGGCTTTTGGCGGTGCCACGTCGTTTGAATATTTAATGTCGAGATTTTCAACCCCCGACGAGATATTTGGCCCCGTAAGCATAGCAAGGCTCAAGTCCGACGATGTGTATGAAAGGGCAACCGAAGGATTTCTGCCCACGGCCGATGTGGTGTTTCTTGACGAGATATGGAAGGCAGGTCCTGCCATACAGAATACGCTGCTGACGGTGCTGAATGAAAAATTGTTCCGCAATGGTAATAAAGAGCTGCACTTGCCGCTAAAATTGCTGGTGGCAGCTTCGAACGAACTTCCGGCCCAAGGCGAAGGACTCGAAGCCCTGTGGGACCGCTTTGTTATTCGCGTAGTGTGCCGTTGCATACAGAGTGAATCGGTTTTCAGGCAAATGCTATGCTGCGACGATGACGAGCCATGTGCCGACGAGGAGGTGGCAGAGCCTATTACCGCAGATGAATATGCCCTTTGGCAACGTGAGGCACACAAAGTGGCATTGAGTCAGGATTTGCTCGAATCCATATCGTGTATCCGCCAAGAGTTTAAGCGTGTAGAGATTGAGAATACGGAGTTGCCACGTAGCATATATGTGAGCGACCGTCGTTGGAAACACATTGCTGCCTTGTTGCGCACATCGGCCTATTTACAGGGGCGCACATCGGCCACGCGTGCCGACCTGCTGACAATGTATCATTGCTTGTGGAATGAGCCTGTTGAGATAGCAGCTGTCAGGTCAATTGTTATAAAGTCAATATTCGCCCCTCACGTTCAGCGCCTCGAAACCTTGGCCGCTGGTGTGAAGGCCGACTTGCGTGCCCGCCGTGCCGACGAGGCTTTGGCCAAAGCTGTGCGCGAGAATGACCACCGCGATGACGATTTGCTGATTGTCGACCGCTTCTTTTATCAGATTGAAAATCATGGTACGGGCCATACCTATGTGTTTGTAACCGACTTTAAGCGTATGCCGGTACGCAGCAAATTGGCAGCACCGGCACAAGGGGTGATTTATAAAGACCCAACGCACAACGGGCGGCAAATAGTGCGTTTGTTCTCGCCTGACATCATGGCCGGCATTCCGCGTCAAAACCGCGAGCAGGTGACGTTGTGCCGCGACAGCGATCACATATATATAAATGGTATAGCATTCAAAATGCGCCATGTGGGAGCTGCTGTAATGAATCCGGCAGATGGCAGTATCGGTGGGTTGTTTGACAATGCAAATGTGGCGTCAAACGCTGATGTGGCATCAACCACAACTTATGCACATTACGAGGACGATGTGGAGCAGGTATGTAATGACGCCGACTCCTTGAAACGGGCTTTGGAGCAGAACATCTTTGTGAGTGACGACGACCGCAAGGAGGTTGATGCTTACTTGCAGTCATTTTACAAGCAAGTGGCTTTGTGCCGCGTTGATATACGCCGATTGCTGTATGACGAATGAGCCAGCCTTTTATATGAAAATGCTCCACGCCTTTGTCAACTCAGGCGAGGAACCCGATGCCCTTACGTGCGAGTGTGATGTTCTGGCGCAATACCTGTGTACAGCCATGCACGATGCGCAGGTAAAGGCACTGGTGCTTAATGACGAGGTGGCTGCGCGTGTGTTTGTAGATACAATGGCGCAATTCGTCAGTCTTAACTTGCAAAAGGCTGCCTACCAAATGCAGCGGTGCAGCTATGAACGCAAACAAATAGCCGAAGCGGCAGAATGGAGCCACATCAAGCGGCGCGACAACTGGCAGGCCTTGGTGCAGATGATGGACGACAAATATGCAGCACAGGGGTTTGACAAGGGCTTTTACAATCGTGAATTTGGCGAAAAGGGGCAATCAGACGATGATGCTTTATGGCAAACGTTGCTCAATGATTGGCAAAATAATTTGGACTTGCGCCTGGCTCTGCACCAACGCGAATTTTTGGAGAGCCGGCGCGAGTTGCAGAACCGCTTGTTGCACAACAACCTGAAGGCTGTTACCCAATATGTACAGCAGCATGGTGTGAACCGGGAGCGCTTTTATCAGTCGTGGGCACTGATGGGCGGTCGTTGGAATGTGGTGGAATACGAGCGTTTGCAGCAGGTGGTCGACTTTCAGCGCCGCTATCCCGTCCTGCAGACTATAACCGACCGCATGGGACGGGTGGCCGATGCTTTGGGCCACAAGCGCATAGGCTATAGCCAGGGAAATGAGGAGCAAATGCACCATGCCTCGCAAAGCGACATAACGGGCATCAGTGTGGGGCGCGACTTGGGGGCTTTGTTGCCAACAGAGTTGGCGCAATATGCCGATGCCGACATGGAGGACGTTTTTTTGCAGAAATATGTGACGGGGCGTTTGCAAACGTTTGACTACCAAAGTCGCACGCTTAATGCGGCACGGGGTTTGCACACCAAGCCAGCGCGGCCGTGCGGCCCAATGGTTGTATGTGTGGATATGTCTGGCAGTATGATGGGCGAGCCAAGCAAGGTGGCCCTTTCGCTCATGATGAGTTTGTGCGAAATGTGCACATCGAAGCGGCGTAATTGCTATTTGATAGCTTTTAGCGTGCAGGCACAACCCATCGATGTGCTCAACGACCGCACGCAACTCTTGCAATTTTTCAACCGCCGTGCTGCGGGTGACACCGATGCCAGGCGCGCGCTCGATGCCATGTTTGCGTTGCTGAATGGCAATTCGCGTTATGCTGGTGCCGACGTGCTTTGGGTGACGGACTTCCGCATTCCTTTGCCGCCACCAACGTATTTTCTGCAAATAGAGCGTTTGAGGCATGAAGGCACCCGCTTTTATGGGTTGCAACTTGGCATAGCTGAAAATCATTGGTTGCCTTATTTTGATGAAATGTTCAAGATAGAGGACATCAAAATGGAGGTGCGATAACTTTTTACACCTTTGTTATGTAGCAAAACTGTAATGAGGCGCGTCTGATAGGTATAAGCAACTGTCCAGACCTGTTTTGCATGGGAAACGACCTCTGCTGATTGTATGACACAATATAGAACATAGACTTAAATGAACAAAATCACCCTATTGACACTATTATTGCCTTTTTCGCCCCTCGTGGCAGTGTATGGTCAGAGCAATTATACCATAAAAGGCACATTGTGCGACTCCTTGACCCGTCAGCCAGAGGCATACGCCACGGTGCGACTGCTCGGAGTGCCGTCAATGAAACCGCTGAAAGCTAACACCACACAGCTTGATGGCAAATTTAGCATTACTGCTTCAAAGCCTGGAAAATACGTGCTTGAGCTTATGTCGATTGGCAAGGCTCCCGTACGCCGGCAGATAACGTTGGCAGCAGATAAGCGTATGGTTGATACTGATACGCTGTACATAAAGGAATACAACTCTACTTTAGGGGTAGCAACCGTGACGGCACAACGCCCATTGGTTAAGGCCGAACTGGACAAACTGACGTATTCGATAGCCGATGACCCTGACGCTAAAACCAACACGGTGCTTGAAATGTTGCGCAAGGTGCCGATGGTGACGGTTGATGGTGAGGATAACATCAAGGTGAACGGAAATGCCAGCTTTAAGGTGTATGTCGACGGAAAGCCCAACCAAATGATGAGTGCCAATCCGTCTATGATATTCAAAGCTTATCCGGCTTCGGCTATTCAAAAGATAGAGGTTATTACCAATCCTGGCGCAAAATATGATGCCGAGGGGGTGGCTGGTGTGCTTAATATCATAACCAACACCAAGACTTCGACGTCGGGCTATACCGTGACGGCAAATGCTTCGGTTGGTAATCGTGGCGAAATGGGGTCGTTGATGGGAATGGCACAGTTTGGCAAATTCATGATTTCTGCACACTATGGTGCGGGGTATCACGATCAACCTAATACCACTACTAACGTTGAACGCGAATTGTATGGCGAAAATGACAGTCATTTGTTGAAATCGGACACGGAATCGGAGTCGCACGGCATTTTTCAGTTTGGTAACCTCGACGCCAGTTATGAATTTACTAAAAAGGACTTGTTGAGTGTGTCGGCTGGCATTCATGGCTGGAACGGTCGTAACAGCAATATTTCGCTGAACCAGATGTTTAGGGTTGACGGATCGCCTTATTACAGCTATCATGTGGCATCGAAAACAAAGAGCCTGTATCGCAGCATAAACGCTTCGGCCGATTACCAGCACGCTTTTACTGATGACACCAAACTGACTATGTCATACCGCTACGACAACAGTCCGCAAACGACAAAGGTAAAGACGTGGAATGACCAGTTGACCAATCTGCCCGAAAACTTTGGTTTGAAGGATCTTGACACAGACCCGGACAATTTGTCATACGAACATACGGCACAGGTGGATTTTACCACGCCTTTAGACAAAAAGAAAACCCACACAATGGCAACGGGCGTGAAGTATATTCGTCGTGTCAACCGAAGCAACAGTGTGGAGTATTCGCGCCCAGCTGGTAGTGATGCCGACATGCAACTTGACGAGGAACGCTCATTGCGCTACCGCCATACGGGTAACATTGCCGCCGCTTATCTGGAATATAACTTGAAAAAGGGCAAGTGGAGCGCAATGGCCGGAAGCCGATATGAGTATTACAAGGTAGATGTGAGCTATCCCGATGGTAAGCGTGAGGCTTTTGGCACACACATGAGCGATTGGGTGCCTTCGATAAGTGCCGGTTTTAATTTGAGCGACGGCAAAATGTTGAAGGCTGGATATAATATGCGTATAGGACGTCCGGACATTAGCTATCTCTCACCTTATAAGGTGTCTTATTCGCCTGAGGCAGTAACGTATGGTAATCCAGACTTGAAGAGCGAAAAGTCGCACAATTTGGATTTAACTTACAGCATGTTTGGTCCGAAACTCACGTTTAATGCGTCACTCAACTATTCATTCTCCAACAATGGTATGGTGTCGTATAGTTTTGTTGATGAGAATGGCGTGGCCAACACCACTTATGGCGGATTTCAACATTCAAAGATGACGATGCTGTCAACCTATATTAACTGGACTGTTTTTAAGTGTACTACAATCAATCTGAACGCTTCGGCAAGTTATTCTGATTATAAGGCCCATGTGTTGGGTAGTCATAATTCTGGTTTTTCAGCAAACTTGTGGGGCGGATTGCAGCAAACGATGCCGTGGAAACTCAAACTTGGTCTTTGGCTCGGCGGCAACACACGTCAGGTTACCTTGCAGGGTAAGGCTCCAGGCTTCTTTTTCTATAGTCTGAGCTTGAGCCGTTCATTCTTGAAGGAGGACCGTTTGGGCATCAATTTGCAAGCTGGCAACTTTATCGGACGTTATACTCACTTCCGTACCTCAACTGTCACTAATCAAATGCGCTATGTTTCAGATACCCGCAATGACATGATGCGTTTGAGCATTGGCGTAAGTTACCGCCTTGGCTCACTGAAGTCGGGAGTGAAGAAGGTGGACCGAAGCATCGAAAATGATGATGTGATGCGAACCGGAAATAGTTCGGGCGCAAGCGGAGACGCTAATGCAGGAGGCGGACAACAATAACCGATGCAATGACTTATTGCATACAACAAAGGCGTGTTTCGTGATGGTGCGAAACACGCCTTTGTTATGGGTATATAACCCTTTGTAAGGGCGAAGTGTTATGGTATCAAGAACTCAATCTCCTCGGGCATGATGCCGATGTTGATGGATTGGGCGTGGCCATGGTATGTGCGGCCGTCAAAGCTCAAGGGGGCATGGCCGAGCTTTGTAAATTCGACATGGCGGGTGCGCCACACTTTTACACCGCGGTGACTCAGGAAACGTCCTGTGAACAGCAACCACAGTCCATGAAATATCTGAAATATGGCAGGCTTTGATACAAGCGTGATGTCAAGCAGACCATTGTATGGCACAGCACTTGGCGTTTGTCCGTATCCGTGTGCCGAACCGATGCAAATGCTCATGGCGCTTTGCTCGATGTGTTCGCCGCTCATGTCAAATACGTATCTGAAATTCATGCGCTGGAACAATAGCAGCAGTGCAGAGAAAAAGTATGAGATGGTTTTGAAACCGAACCAGTTGCTTGTCTTGCGTTTCAAATTTGTGATGGACGATGCTACGCCAAGGTTAACACAATCGAGAAAGTACAGCTGTTTGTTTTGACCGTCGGCATCGGCTATTTGAATTGTGCCTACATCAACCTTGCGGGTGTGCTGAAATATTAAGGCGTCTATCGTATTTTTGTAATCATCGGTGTGCATGCCCCAAAATTTGGCAAAGTCATTGCCAAAGCCGTTGGGTATGACGCCAAGCACAGGGTGTTTGCCCGATGGCGACGCTGTAGACATAATGCCGCAAATGGCGTGGTTAAGGGCCGAATCGCCGCCGACAATAATGATGGTGGCGTAACCGGTACGCGTCATCATGGCAGCCAATCGTTCAACCGAACCTGCTCCCTCGCTTTGCACGTAGTCAAAGTTGACGCCTTTCTCTTCAAGATATTGGCGTATCTTTTTCCAACGCTTTTGTGTATGGGCAGAGCCCTCTTTCGGGCAGTATATGATGCCCCATGAATTTGCTGGCATAGTTAGTTAAATGTTGATGTACGTGTTGAGTTAGTGAAGGGGCTTATTATAAATCGGTGATGTTGATGTTAACGGCTTCTTCAGCTTTAAGCCAATGAATTTCGATGCCACGGCGCTCCATGCCCCTGAACCATGTCATTTGCCGTTTGGCAAACTGATGTATGGCTATTTCGAGTTGCCTGAACATTTCGTCATAGCTGAGTTTGTTTATGGCATATAGTGTAAGATATTTGTATTCGAGTCCGTAGTATATCAAATCATCAGGTTGAATGCCTTCGGCAAGTAGATGCCTTATTTCGTCTACCATACCGGCGTCAAGACGTTGCTTGAGACGTTGGGTAATGCGCTTGCGGCGTGTATCGCGGTCCACATCGATACCAATGTTATATGATGTGAGGGTGGGAAATGGACGGTCGTCTATGGGGGTGTGCTTGTAGTATTCAGCAATTTCAATAGCTCTGATTGCACGTTGAGCAGAATCGACGTCCGTAGAGTTGTGCAACACTTTGTATTGGCTCAAAATTTGCGTCAGCTCATCGAGCGTTTTGTCTTTCAACCTTTCTCGCAACTGAGGGTTCTGTGGCACTGGCGACAGGCGGTAGCTGCGCAGAATGCTTTCGAGGTATAGGCCCGTACCTCCACACACAATCACCCGTTTACCTCGTGAGCGAATGTCATTGTAGGCTTTGAGAAAGTCCTGCTGATATTCAAACACATTGTATTTTGTGCCTGGTTCGACAATATCAATCAAGTGGTAAGGTATTTGCTTGCCATTGATGGTATAGTCATCAAGGTCTTTGCCTGTGCCGAGGTCCATGCGCCGATATACCTGTCTGCTGTCGGCACTGATAATTTCGGCATCGAGCCGTTCGGCCAATTTTACGGCAACGCTTGTTTTGCCTGAGGCGGTGGGGCCAAGTATTGTTATGATGTCCACTGTGTGTTATTTGCTGTTTACTTATTGTTGTTGCAAAGATAGCGCAAGGCGAGAGCAGAACGTCAAGCTTGCTTGTTCGTTATGCCGAGCCGCAGCCTATCTTATGCAAAGATAGCGCAAGGCGAGAGCAGAACGTCAAGCTTGCTTGTTCGTTATGCCGAGCCGCAGCCTATCTTATGCAAAGATTGCGCAAGGCGAGAGCAGAATGTCAAGCTTGCTTGTTCGTTATGCCGAGCCGCAGCCTATCTTATGCAAAGATTGCGCAAGGCGAGAGCAGAATGTCAAGCTTGCTTGTTCGTTATGCCGAGCCGCGGCCTATCTTATGCAAAGATACTAAATGCGGGCAACTGGCGGGCCATGCTGGTGTAAAAAAATAGCCGCCACTAAGCGTAGAGCTTAGTGGCGGCTGTTAAAGGTCTAAGTTTCTGAACTTAAAGCAACGGATTAGCCGTTAACCTTAGCCATGTGGGCGATGAGTTCGAGAACCTTGTTAGAGTAACCGATTTCGTTGTCGTACCAGCTGATAACCTTAACGAAAGTATCAGTGAGGTAAACACCGGCGTTAGCATCGAAGATAGAAGTGTTAGTGCAGCCGAGGAAGTCGCTTGATACAACAGCGTCTTCAGTGTAGCCGAGTACACCCTTCAATTCGCCTTCTGAAGCTTCCTTCATAGCAGCGCAGATATCTTCCTTAGTGGCGGGCTTTGCGAGGTTTGCAGTCAAGTCAACTACAGAAACGTCCAAAGTCGGAACACGCATAGAGATACCAGTCAACTTACCGTTGAGTTCGGGGATTACCTTACCTACAGCCTTAGCAGCACCAGTAGTAGAAGGGATGATGTTGCCGCTGGCAGCACGACCACCGCGCCAGTCCTTCAAAGAGGGACCGTCAACAGTCTTCTGAGTAGCAGTAGTAGAGTGAACGGTAGTCATCAAACCGTTTACGATGCCGAACTTGTCGTTCAATACCTTAGCGATAGGAGCCAAGCAGTTAGTAGTGCAAGAAGCGTTAGATACGAACTGAGTACCCTTAACGTACTTGTCGAAGTTTACGCCGCATACGAACATAGGAGTGTCGTCCTTTGAAGGAGCTGACATAACTACGTACTTAGCACCAGCCTGAATGTGAGCCTGAGCCTTTTCCTTAGTCAAGAAGAGACCAGTTGACTCAACTACGTATTCAGCACCTACAGCGTCCCACTTAAGGTCAGCCGGGTTGCGTTCAGCAGTAACACGGATGTGGTTGCCGTTTACGATGAGCTCGCTCTTTTCAACGTCAGCCTCGATTGTGCCCTGGAATGCACCGTGCATAGTGTCGTACTTGAGCATGTATGCCAAGTAATCTACGGGGCAAAGGTCATTGATACCTACAATCTGGATGTCGCTGCGGTTCTGAGCAGCACGGAATACGAAACGGCCGATACGACCGAAACCGTTAATACCTACTTTAATCATGATGTTTAAGTTATGAATTAACTATTTGTGTGGTTAATATTTCTGTTAATGAACTCTGAGTTGGAAGCAGAAATCAGTGCTTTGCTTTCAAGGCATTGTCACTTATTTCCTTATTCCACCGCAAAAGTACAAAAACCTTTTTATTTTTGCACCATGTTTAATCATTAAATTTTCAAAAACATGAAATCGGCTTTCTTGCAAGAGTTTAAGGAGTTTGCTGTAAAGGGTAATGCCATTGATATGGCAGTAGGTGTAATTATCGGTGGCGCTTTTGGCAAAATAGTTTCTTCTATTGTCAATGACTTGTTTATGCCGCCCATTGGCTGGCTGATTGGCGGTATTGATTTTAAGGACCTGAAGTATGATTTGCCTGTTAATCCGTTGAATGAGGGTGGCGAACCTGTTAGTATTGCTTATGGCAATTTCTTGCAGACTTGCATCGACTTCATTATTATCGCATTTTGCGTTTTCATGTTGGTGCGTCTTATTATGAAGCTCTCGCGCAAGAAAAAAGAGGCTGCGCAGCCCAAGGCTCCTGCCGAACCTTCTGAGGAAGTAAAGTTGTTGCGCGAAATACGTGATGCGTTGCAGAAGTAAGCACTTATATAATAAATATATGTGTGAGACTTTTCATGATACAACGAACCGCTGTCGTCGGCATGAATATGATTGTTCGTGCAGAGACAGCGGTTTGTTGTGTTTTGAATGTACTATATATATAATGTAGGGTATACGCTACATCATTACTTGATTGAGCGAGAAATTGCCCATTATTTTCGAACGGTCAACGTGTCCTCTGATACCCGGAATAGATCCTGTTTGAGTGTACTGCCACATAATATAGTCCTTCCCGTCGTTAAGGGTGGGGGAGTCGCTGCGGTATCGGGCTATCATGAAGTGGTAGTCGGTAAATTCGCCTTGCAAGTAACGGTTGTAAAAGTTGTGGTATGTGTAGAGCAAGGGCTTCTTGCCGTAGTAAGCAGTCACTTTCTCTATAAATGAGCGCAGGTCGGCAATAAAGTCCTCTGAGCTTACCGAACCACGGTGTTCAATGTCGATAATAGGCACTAAATCCTGATTCTCGGTCTTTACCACAGAAGTCATGTTATCAAACTGTTTCTTCCAGTCCACGTTGGGACGGTAAAAGTGGTAACTACCTACACTCAGCCCCACGCGGCGCGCTTCGGTCAAATTGCGCTCGTAAGTGTCATCAACTAGTGAGGCACCTTCTGTCGCTTTGAGATAAACGTACGAAATGGGCGTGCCGTTTACCACTTTGTCCCAATCGATATTGCCTTGGTAGTGCGATACGTCAATGCCTTCTTTGTATTTCGAATTGATGCGTGCGTTTGATGTACGTATAAATACGGCGGCAGCGTGCACCATACGCTTTTCGCCAATAGCTTTAACTGGCACAACGTCTGGCTCTGTAGCCACGTATGCAGCCATGCCGCGTCCGTTGTCCTTATCTTTTTTGCGTGCATGAGAAGTTGACGGTATCATGAAAGCAATAGAAAGGAGCAGGGCGCAACCGCTCAGTTTATGTATTTTGTTCAGAATAGTCGATTTTATCTCCATGTTGGCAAAGTTATGAAAATAATTGCGTTATGCCAAGCAAAGATGCCTGTTGTTATGTTTATTTTACAAAACTTTGCCAGACGGGGCCTTGATTTTGAAAAAGTGAAAGGTGTTTTTAAGATGGTTGTTGGCAAATTGACGGGTTGTCGAGCATTATTATAAAGGTAGCAGTTCTCTGAATCGACGTTCGTTCTCTTGTTTCTTTTCTTCGTCAAATCCTTGTTCGGCTTGCCATGCGTTAAATGCGCGTATGGCCAAAGTGTGCATTTGGGCCTTGCCGGCATTCAGTCCGCTTAAGAAAGGGCGGTTGGGCAAGTGTGTGCGATTAAAATTTCCGTCTGCCATGTTGTCTAAAATGTTCGTTTAAGTGATGTTCGCAAATGTGCTTGCAACTTGATTGCGCCGCAAAATTACGCACAAAGGGCGAATGCTGGGGAGCGAAAAGTAAAAATAAAAGCGTAAATCGCACAAAGCAGACTAAAAATGTGCCAAAAGCACCCGCTTGGTAGTTTTTTTAGCCAAAACTTTTGCCTTTCGCTCCGATTGCATTAACTTTGCTGCATAAAATTATGCGCGCAGCGGCAGATTGTGGAGCGCCAGTATGGTGTGGCCGGCTGAATGTTGTGTGCAAATAGTGAAAATATTAAACTTTCAAATAAATAAGTATTCGCTATGACTATTGAAACTTGCGACTTCAAAGGCAAGAAGGTAATTGTTCGCGTGGACTTCAATGTACCTCTTGATGACAATGGTAACATCACAGACGACACCCGTATTCGTGGTGCCCTCCCCACTCTTAAGAAGGTACTCGCCGATGGTGGTTCACTCATCATTATGAGTCACATGGGCAAGCCCAAAGGCAAGGTAAACCCCAAATTCTCTCTCGGCCAGATTGTTGATGCCGTTAGCGAAAAATTGGGTGTAAAGGTACAGTTCGCTCCTGATTGTGCCAAGGCACAGGACGCTGCCGCAGCTCTCAAGCCCGGTGAAGTGCTCTTGCTCGAAAACCTCCGCTTCTACCCTGAAGAGGAAGGCAAGCCTGTAGGCATCGACAAGGAAGATCCTAAGTACGATGAGGCAAAGAAGGAAATGAAGGCCCGTCAGAAGGATTTTGCTAAGACATTGGCTTCATACGCTGACATCTACATCAACGACGCCTTTGGTACAGCACACCGCAAGCACGCTTCAACTGCTGTAATCGCTGACAACTTCGACGCTGACCACAAGATGCTTGGCTATCTTATGGAGAAGGAAGTTCAGGCTGTTGACAATGTGTTGAGCAACATCAAGCACCCCTTCACAGCTATTATGGGTGGCTCAAAGGTTTCAACCAAGATTGGTATTATCGAAAACCTTCTCGGCAAGGTTGACAACCTCATTCTTTGCGGTGGTATGACCTACACATTCGCCAAGGCTCAGGGTGGTCATATCGGTAAGTCTATCTGCGAGGACGACAAGCTCGACGTAGCACTCGACGTAATCAAGAAGGCTAAGGAAAATGGTGTAAACCTCGTACTTGGTACTGACTGCATTGCCGGTGATGACTTCAAGAATGATTGCAACACTCAGATTTGCCCTGCCAATGCCATTCCCGAAGGTTGGGAAGGCCTTGATGCAGGTCCCGAAACCCGCAAGGCATTTGCCAAGGTTATCGAAGATGCCAAGACTATCCTTTGGAATGGTCCTGCAGGTGTGTTCGAAATGGACAACTTCGCTGGTGGTTCAAAGGCCATTGCCGAGGCTATTGCCAAGGCTACAGCCAATGGCGCTTTCTCACTCATCGGTGGTGGCGACTCAGTAGCTTGCATCAACAAGTTTGGCATGGCCGACAAGGTGTCTTACATCTCAACAGGTGGTGGTGCATTGCTCGAGGCTATCGAAGGCAAGGTGCTTCCTGGTATCGCAGCCATCAAGGGCGAGTAATATGGCATTTCGGCCAAATTGCCGTTGGGCTTACTGATGTGCAAGTGGCTTGAAACGTTGCTTTAAGTAGAGTTTAGAAGTTTAAGAGGTGGCATATATAGTATGCCTTCCTTCTAAACTTCTAAACTCTTATTCTTTTTTATACAAGTCCTTCCTGTGCATGGCCGCATCGGGGAGTACACCGCTGAGGCTTGCGACCTCTACAAAATAACACGCAATATAAAGATAATCTCTAAGCATGTGCTCGGGTCTAATTTTACACTGAAGGTGCATTATGGTAAAGCTGATAATCACCTGATTAGTACAACTCCATATCTGTAAAAATAGAATCCTTGCATACAATAAATACTGAAAATGAAACTTCTGACAACTCTGTTTGTGGTAATGATGGCTGTCGTTGTGTCGTGTACAGACCGAAAGCCCGCCAGCCAATTCAATTTTGGCACCGAGCCATACGACTCCGCGGCATTACATGTCGCCTTAGTCCCCAACCGTGATTGTCTCCCCATATATTATGCCGAGCGAACCGGCATTTATGACTCGCTTGGTCTGCACTTGCAGATAGCCACCTATCCCTCGCAGATGGACTGCGACACCACCCTTATGGGCCGCATAGCCGATGGCGGTTGGGCCGATGGCGTGCGTATGGCGCACCATGGTGCACGTATGGCTGGCTTAAAAGTGATGTGGACAGGTTCGCAACGTTGGGAGCTGTTTACATGTGGCACACTCCGACTGCGCGAGGTAAAGTCGCTCGCCGGCCGCACAGTGGGCATAGCCCGTCATTCGGCTGAAAGCGAACTGTTACGTCTTGTGCTGCAATCGGCCAAGGTAAACGCCGACAATGTATATTATCCACAAATCAACAACTTAAATCTTCGCGCCCAAATGCTGACTGGCGACCAGATAGATGCGGCCATGTTGTGCTGGCCCTATACCTCATTGGCTTACTCTGAAGGGCACAAGTGCATTTATGCCCAACGCTTTGCCAGTTCAAAAGGTTGCTTTGTGATGAAATCCAAACGTATGGCAGACGCGTCAAAGCGTCAACAGTGGCAGCTGTTCGAAAAGGGACGCCGTATGGCACTCGACTCCATACGCATTAAGGGCCCAAAGGCTTACAGCATTATCCTGCAAAAGGATTACGGATTGCCAAAGGCCGTAGCTGATACAATAAAATATTGATTGCGCACTTGCAAAATGAAATAATGTTGCAAAGGTTATAATAGCCATAATAGTACAAAGATGAACACCCAAACTTACCAATATTTGCATAAAGATGTGATTGAGGCCTTAAAAGGCAACCATTTGCTTTTGGCCTTGCAATCGTTGCAAGGGTTGGCAGCAACCCTGAAGTCGTGGAGTGTGAAAGAGGAGGTTGACACCTTGGCCGACTCATATCAAATGATGTTAAGCTACATGGCCAAGGGGGCTGACGATCCTCAGCGCCACAAAATGTATGCAGGTTTTGTGCGCAGAGCCTACGAGCTGGCCGATGTGCTCGAAAGGGTGGGAGAAATCTCTTCCGACACATCATATTATGCTACGTGTCTGCGCACCTTGCAGCAGTTGCGTGGTGCACAATATCAGTTAGCCGATTTGTTGTCGCCCGATGCGCCAGTGCGCGACATGTTCGATGCCGTATGGCTTTCAGGCGCCTGGACAGCTGACGAAGAAATTGCTGCGGCCAATTATATGGCAGCAGACACTATCCCCGTAGAACATAAAGCACTATTGCTGAGTGCTGCCACCTTGGCTGCAATGCGTTTTTTCGATGTAGCCAAATACCGGTTGCTGCTTGACAATGCCTTGGTGCTCGAAACGAAACTACGTGTAAGAGCCTTGACGGGATTGGTCTTTGTACACATTGTTCATGCCTCGCGCTTGGCCATGTATCCCGAGGTTGAGGCGCGTCTCAAACTCATGTCTGATTTGCCCAGTTTTGTGAGCGAACTTGAGTTGTTGCAGACGCAGATGTTCTTGAGTCTGGAAACTAAACGCATTGAAAAAAGTCTGCAAAACGAAATAATTCCGCAGATGATGAAGCGCATGAAAGATTTGCGCATTGACAAGTCGCTTGGCATAGACGATATTAAGGAACGATTGGACGAAGCAGACTTTAATCCTGAATGGAACGATGACGGAACGCCCTCAAAATTAAGCGAATACATGAAGGAGTTTGTAGCATTACAACAACGTGGTGCCGACATGTATATGGGCTCGTTCAAGGTGTTGAAGCAGCGGTTCCCATTTTTCAATATAGCTTGTAATTGGTTTTGGCCATTCACCATGCAGCACCCCGAACTGCCGGCTGGCCTTGAAAAGAACAAACTCGTAAAACTGATGATAAACAATGCAGGGCTTTGCGATTCCGACAAATATTCGTTCTGCTTGATGGCTCTGCAGTTGCCGCTTGATGCCGGTTCCGACAAGGCTGCAAAAATGCAAGAAAGCCTGGCAGACATCGATTTGCCAGCTCCCATGGAGCGTGATGCCGCAGAGCGTTACAAAGATGAGTTGCGCTCTTATGTACAAGGCTTTTACCGCTTTTGCAATTTGTACATACATCGCGAGGCTTTTGTCAATCCGTTCCAACGCAATCTCTTTATAGCCGATTACAGCCCGTTCGACAATATTATGAACGACGAGGAACTGCTTGTACGCATGGCTGACTTCGTTTTCAAAGACAAGTCATACGACCTTGCGCGCAGTTTGTACGAGCGTGTGCCGGTCGGTGCGCGTACCAATGGCCTGTTGCAGAGACTTGGTTATTGCTACGAACAAGTGGCCGATTTTGTACGTGCCCGTGCACTTTACGAACAGGCCAATGCGCTCAAACCACAATCAGATTGGACACTTCGTCATTTGGCCGTTTGCAACCGCAATGCCGGCGACTACGAAGAGGCTCTGTCATGTTACAACGACTTGGCCGAAATGCAGCCCGAAGATGCAGCATTGGCGTTGCGCCAAGCCGAATGTCTGATATATTTGCAACGTTACGACGAGGCGTTCAAATATCTGTTCAAAGCCAATTATTTGGCTCCTCAGTCAGGCAATTCTGAGCGTGCTTTGGCATGGTGTTCATTGCTGACAGCTAAATATGAACAGGCCGAAAAATATTACACCAAAGTGCTGGCCAACCAACCCACACCAACCGACTTTCTTAATGCAGGGCATGCAGCCTGGCTCGGAGGCAATCTGCCTCTGGCGGTAACGCGCTACAAACGGGCTTTGCCACACGACAATGCCTTGCACTTCCTCGACGATGACAAAGCCATGTTGCTTAAGGCCGGACTGTCTGAGGCCGACTTGGCCATGATGACTGACCTTGTAGCAAACTGATGCACGTCCCAATATTAAAACGACTTTATGAACAAGCTATATTTACTTATACTTAGTCTTTTTAGTCTGTGTGTAAATGCTCAAAATCAAGGTGATATAGAGCATTATTTCACGCAAACCTTTAATAATAGCAACGCGGTTGTAGCCCCTTCGGCACGTGTTTCTGTCAGTCGGCTAAATGCCAAGCGTGCCCTTGTTTGGCAAGCTTGGTGTAAGGCAAACAAGGCGGCAGCATACCATCTGCCGGCTACTGATAGTCTTGGGAGCACGACCGACAAATGGCTGTTGCCCGACACGCTCGAGCCGCATGCCGTCATGCCGTTCTATTATGGCTGCAAGGGTAGCAAGCCCGAGGCAGGTTATCCCCTTTACGTCTATCTGCATGGTTCGGGTCCCAAGCAGCAAGAGTGGCAAACCGGACTGATACTCGCCAAGCGCTTTGCCGATACCCCTTCGTTGTATTTCATTCCGCAAATACCCAACGAGGGCGAATGGTACCGATGGTGGCAGCGCAGCAAGCAAGTGGCATGGTCCAACTTGCTGCGTGAGGCAATGCTCTCGCCCGATGTCAATCCTAACCGCTTGTATGTGTTTGGCATATCCGAGGGCGGTTATGGGTCGCAACGTCTGGCTTCGTTCTATGCCGACTATTGGGCTGCAGCGGGGCCGATGGCTGGTGGCGAACCCTTGAAGAATGCACCAGTTGAAAATTTGGAGAACATCGGCTTTTCGTTTCGCACAGGTGCCAACGATGCCGGTTTTTATCGCAACCGACTGACAGGTTATACCAAGGAGGCGCTCGACAGCATGGAAGCCCTTTATCCTGCCGGCTTCAGACACAAAGTTGAACTCATACCCGGACGCCAGCATTTTATCGACTATTCAGTCACCACACCGTGGTTGTCGCATTTTACACGAAATCCATACCCCAAGCATTTTATATGGGAGGATTTTGAAATGGACGGTCTGCATCGTACGGGTTTTTACAATATTAAGGTAAACAAACGCCCGGCAACCGAATGCCGCACACGCTATGATGTAAACATCGCTGCAAACGAGGTAAATATTGTGGTAGAAGATGTGCACTACACCACCGTGGAGCGTGACCCTGTATATGGTATCGAATTAAAGTTTGCCCGTCATTACACACCAGCCCGGGGCGGCAGTTTCACACTCTATCTTGACGAGCATCTGGTTGATTTGTCCCAACCTGTCAAGGTGGTAGTAAATGGCAAAACCATTTGCGAGCGCCGTTTGCGGCTTGACGTGAAAAACATGGTGCAATCGCTTGCCACCTATTTTGACCCCGAGCGCATTTATCCCGCAGCTGTCGAGGTGGTTTATTAGGGTGATGGCAGTGTAGGCAAGTGTATGTGGTGCTTGCACAAGTCTGTGTGCACTCCCTTAATTTATAAAATGTAAAACAGCCTGCACTCTGCACTTTTGCTATTTAACTCATTGATATTCAATGCAAAAAGTAGTGTAGACAACTCTACACTTCGTCTGCACTTTATCTGCACTCATCTGCACTTTGTTTGCACGCTTCGTGAGTGTCGGTGCGAGTGCAGACAGCCATCGTATGCCACATTGTGCTTGCGGCTTTTGTGTAACGGGCGACAGACTTTTCAGCCGGAGAAACAGGCAAGCCGCTCCCCCGTAACTCTACAAACGTAGTGGCACGACTGTCTGCCACGCGACATATTACCTGTGCAATCATATTTGCACTTTAAGATAGATGTGGCTTTCCATAGTGTAGACGGGTAGTGCAGATGCTGTGTAGACAAAGTGTAGGTAGTGTCTACACACTTAAAATATTTGATAATCAATTAGTTAGACCGTAAAAGTGTAGAGTGTAGACAAATTGCACGAAAAAACATGACGCGCGTGCGCGCGAGGCTAACACCCTTTTATTCAAAGATGGACAACACAACAATTACTTACGAGGGCATACAATTAACGGTCAGCATAAAGGCTGTCAAGGCACTACGCATGGTGGTACGCCGTGATGGTAGTGTGTCGCTGGTTGTGCCCCTGTGGTGCGACAAAAACAAAGTCATGGACTTTTTGAACGACAAAAAAGATTGGCTGCGAAATGCCGTGGCAAAATCCAAACAACGTTTAGAAAAGCAAAAGGACTATTGGTTCCACGATTATGCAGAGGGCGAGTTGTTCACCTACTTAGGAAACCGTTACCCGCTTCATTACCGCTTGACAGAAAAAGGGGTACCGCAAGCCGAACTAAAAGATGGTCAGCTTGTAGTGAGCTCGTCGCGCTGGCTCACACCGCAGCAAGCCATGTTGGTAATCAATGCGTGGTACGCAAAACAGTTCAAAACGCTTGTCAAGAGTTATCTTGCCTATTGGCTTCCACGCATGAATGAGGCGCCACTTTCGGTTGTGCGCTACAAGGTTATGAAGTCGCGTTGGGGCAGTATGATGCCAGCCTCACGTGTCGTGTGTTTTAATTTTAACCTTGTGTTTTACCCTGAGCGGTGTCTTGAAATGGTCGTAGTACACGAGTTGTGCCACCTCAAGGAGCCTTCGCACAACCGCCATTTTCATGAATTGATGGCCAGTTATTTGCCTGACTACAAGGCAAGAGCGCTTATATTAAAGGAAAACTAAAGAAATATGCGTCTATATGTCTAAAAATCAGGACTATAATAAATCTCTTGTATAGCGTGTATGGCCCAAAATCTTGTATCTGTATTCGTTTCTGTTTGCCATTTTTGCCCTTACATGGGCAAATATCATTAAATATAATAAAACCGATGTAAAAGGATATTCGTATATTTGACCGCAAATCACTTGTATTATTCAACAAAATAAGAATGCTATGAAACGAATATTACGATTTTTGGCGGCCGTGGTGTTATTAAGCATCATGGGTACGGTGCAAACATGGGCAGAATTTACTTTGTCGTCAGATGGTGCTGCACTCGCGGCAGAGAGCTATCCACGCCGTATGGTGATGGAGGAGGCCACTGCTACATGGTGTGGCTGGTGTCCTCAGGGCATTGTGGCCATAGATGGCCTTAAACGCGATTTTCCCGACAACTTTTTAGCCATTGCTATACACGGAAACGGGGATAAAATGGCGTATGTTGACGAATATGGCTTGCAGGTTAATAGTTATCCTTCAGCCTTTCTCAATCGCCAAAGTACGTCAGTGAGCTATTCGTGGCTAAAACGACAAATAGAAAAGGCCGGACTGACAACTGATAAAATGGTGCGCATTGACAGCGTAACCTATGTTGAGGCCGATGAGGCGTATAAGGTGTATACAACCACACGTGTGGCCAATTTTTTGGAAAATGCACAACTGCGCTTGGTGTATGTGGTGACAGAGGATAGTGTGGGCCCTTATAAACAAACGAATAATTTTGCTGGTGAAAGTGAGGAGATGGGTGGATTTGAGAACTTGCCAACAAAGGTGGAAATGCTGTATTCGGACGTTGCGCGCTTCATTTATCTCAGTTGTGACGGGCTGGAGGGTAGTGTGCCATCAACGTTGGAGGCCTGCAAGGATTATGCTTATGTGGCAAACGTATCTGCAAACTTTAATTGTGACGACTATGGAAAGTTGCAACTCACGGTGATGCTCTACGATGCTGCCACAAATACCATCGTGAATGCGGATCGTATGCCATTGCCTAAGCGCACCGATTTGGATAAAACGCTGACTATTGATATGGGGCAAGAACCTGGTACGCTGAAGGAGAAGTTGGGCAATGATTTGTACAAGGTGCGTACTTTAGTTGTTAGTGGTAAGATAAATGGTGATGATTTGGCTACGCTCCGTGATATGGTGGGGTGTACTGACAATAAAACGCCCAAACTTGCAAATTTGGATTTAAGTGCAGCGCAGATAGTAAAAGGTGGTGTCTATATGGATGACAAAGAGCTGGATAAAGATAATCATTTGCCAGATTTGGCCTTTGAACGTGCTGTGTCTTTGCGTTCTATTACTGTTCCGAGTACATTGCGTTCTATTGGTTATGCGGCGTTTCAAGATACCTATTCGTTGCGTGAGGTGAACCTTAATGAAGGATTGGTGGAAATAGACACTTGGGCATTTGCTTCTTGGAACGTAGAAAGTTCTCTTGAAAAAATAAATATCCCGTCTACAGTGAGGTCGTTTCAAGGCACGACATTTGCTTCTTGTTATAAACTGAAAGATTTCACCTTCCACCCAGATAATCCTTATTATACGTTTGATGGAATAGCTGTATACACAAAAGATTACGGACAAATAGTGCATATTATCCCTTCTTATGATGGTATGTTGCCTTTGCCTGATGAGTGCCGCACGGTGCAATGGAGCTCTCTTCGTTCGGGTAAGTTAAAAGGCTTTGTGGGTAAAAATGTAATAGAAATAGGTGGGCATGCTTTTGCTGACCTGTGGAGTGCAGATTATTTGGCTTTTGGTAGTAAATTAAAAAGAGTAGGAATTGGTCCGTTTAGCTATGCGCGACTAAATAGATTATATTTGGGGTGTCATGACATACCTGATGGTGAGTATGTGGATTATGTTGATGGTGTATATAGTGATTATTGGGACGCTTATAAAAAAGTTACACTCTATGTGCCACGCGATGCGGTTGACAAATTTCAGAAGCATCGTGTGTGGGGCATGGCTAAAGAGGTGTTACCTATCGAAGATACGGAATTTGCCTATCTTGCCGATTCGGAACTTGATGCGGTGGACGAGGTCGAGACTTCGTCAACGGCTATGCCACATAGCATATATTCACCCACAGGTGTGAAGCTCAACAGGCCAATAAAAGGTTTGAATATTGTTGATGGTAAAAAGGTGATGGTGAAGTAAAGCGCGAACTCTATGTGCCAACCCTTAAATCCGCTATTTGTTTAGGAACGAATGGTGAGCGGATTTAAGGGTTGGCTGCGTGTGATGCCCACGTTTTAGGGGTAGAGTAGGCGGAGTGAAGCTCTTTTTACGAAACGTTGTGTACTTAATTGCGAGAACCTTAGCAGAGTTGTAACTTTTTTCGTATCTTTGCCCACAAAACCAAAGAATTCGGCGAATGGAACCTTTGAAACATGAGTGCGGTGTAGCCATGGTGCGATTACTCAAGCCGCTCTCTTATTATGAAAAGAAATATGGCACGTGGATGTACGGCTTGAACAAGCTGTATTTGCTGATGGAAAAGCAGCATAACCGCGGTCAAGAAGGTGCGGGGCTGGCATGCGTGAAAATGCAGGCGGCTCCAGGTGAGGAGTTTATGTTTCGGCAACGCGGCCTTGGCGGCGGAGCCATTCAAGAGATTTTTGGTAACGTACATAAGGAATTAGCTGATTTCACAAGCGAACAATTGCATGACGCGGACTTTGCGGCCCGTTATGTTCCGTTTGCTGGCGAAATATATATGGGCCACCTCCGGTATTCGACTACTGGCAAGAGTGGCCTTTCGTATGTCCACCCGTTTTTGCGCCGCAGCAACTGGCGCGCCAAGAATTTGTGCATCTGCGCCAACTTCAACATGACAAACGTGATGGAGATATTCAACGAGATAGCTGTGAAAGGCCAGCATCCGCGTATGGTGTCGGACACATATATCTTACTTGAACAACTCGGTCATCGCCTTGACCGCGAGAGCGAACGCTGCTTTGTTGAGGCTAAGAAGTTGGGGCTCGAAAATATGGACATCACGCGCTACATTGAGGACAATATTAACCTGTGCAACGTGCTGAAGAAGGCTGCACCCGTGTGGGACGGTGGTTATGTGCTGTGTGGCGTGACCGGTTCGGGCGAGATGTTCACCATGCGCGACCCTTGGGGCATACGTCCTGCGTTTTATTACAAAGATGACGAATTGATGGTTGTAGCCTCAGAGCGTCCTGTCATACAAACGGCTTTGGACGTGGAGGCTGACATGGTGCATGAGCTGCAGCCTGGTCAGGGCATCTTTATGAATAAATGCGGAGAAGTGCATACCGAACAGGTAATTGAGGCTAAAAAATATGCTGCTTGTTCGTTTGAGCGCGTGTACTTCAGCCGTGGCTCGGACAAGGATATCTATAATGAACGCAAGGAACTCGGCCGTACCTTGGTTGAGCCTATATTGAAGGCTGTCAACAATGAGTTAGACAATACCGTGTTTGGCTATATTCCTAATACAGCTGAGGCCGCCTATTATGGCATGCTGCAGGGTTTTAACGAATATCTTAACCGACAGAAGGCAGAAGATATTGAAAAGCTCGGTGCAAATGTCACACACGAAAAGCTGCATGAAATATTGTCGCGCCGTATCCGCGCTGAAAAGGTGGCATGGAAGGATATCAAGATGCGCACATTCATAGCTGAGGGCAATTCGCGCAACGATTTGGCTGCTCATGTTTATGACATCACTTATGGCTCGGTGCGTCCGGGCGTTGATAATCTTGTGGTAATAGACGACAGTATTGTGCGTGGTACGACACTGCGTGAGAGCATCATACGCATCATGGACCGTTTGCACCCGCGTCGCATAGTAGTGGTAAGCTCGTCGCCGCAGGTGCGCTACCCCGATTATTATGGCATAGACATGGCGCACATGGAGGAGTTTATAGCCTTCCGCGCAGCCATAGAACTGCATAAGGAACGTGGCATTGAAGCACGCTTGGACGTTATATATCAGCGCTGTAAGGCACAACTGAATTTGCCCAAAGAGCAGGTGGTGAACTATGTGCGCGATGTGTACGAACCATTCACCTCGGAGGATATATCTGAGAAAATGGCCGAAATGCTCCGCCCCGAAGGTGTAACAACCGAAATACATATTGTGTATCAAAGTATTGAAGGGCTGCATAAGGCTTGTCCGCATTCACCAGGCGATTGGTATTTCTCTGGTCATTATCCGACGCCTGGAGGCAACAAGCGTGTGAATGAAGCCTTTGTGAATTTCTACGAAAACTCTTATAAAACGAAATAGTACAGATGTTTGCCGGTAACGCAGTGCTGATTATGCCGGTAATCTATGCATACTCTACTTATAAATCTACATCAACTCAATAATATGCGTAACGTAACACTTGTTCTTGACGACGGAACCAAATTTCATGGTAAGTCGTTTGGTTATGAAGCTCCTGTAGCAGGCGAAGTGGTTTTCAACACAGCCATGATGGGTTATCCCGAAAGTTTGACAGACCCTTCGTATGCAGGACAGCTCATGACTCTTACATATCCGCTTGTGGGCAATTATGGTGTGCCACCTTTCACAATCGGTGATGATAAATTGGCCACTTACATGGAGAGTGACCGCATTTATGCTTCGGCTATTATCGTGAGCGATTATAGCGAGCAGTACAGTCATTGGAATGCTGTGGAAAGTTTGGGGGACTGGCTGAAACGCGAAAAGGTGCCAGGCATTACGGGCATCGACACGCGCGAACTTACCAAAGTGTTGCGTGAACATGGTGTGATGATGGGTAAGATATTGTTTGATGATGAGCCCAACAACGTTCCTACGGCAGAGTATGAGGGGGTTAATTATGTGGCTAAAGTGTCATGCAAGGAAATCATTCGTTACAACGAAGGCGAGAACCGCAAGAAAGTGGTGCTCGTTGACTGTGGCGTGAAGAATAACATCATTCGTTGCTTGATAAAGCGCGGGGTAGAGGTTATTCGTGTGCCTTGGAACTACGATTTCAATGACATGGAATTTGATGGCCTGTTCCTGGCAAATGGTCCTGGCGACCCGGACACTTGTGTGGAGGCAGTCGAGAATATTCGCAAGTTCTTGAACAATCCGGTTGTACGTCCTTGCATGGGTATTTGTATGGGTAATCAGTTGCTGTCGAAGGCCGCAGGTGCCAGCATCTACAAGTTGAAGTATGGACACCGCAGTCACAACCAGCCAGTGCGTATGGTTGGCACAAACCGTTGCTTCGTTACATCGCAAAACCACGGCTATGCAGTAGACAACCGTACACTGCCTGCTGAATGGGAACCCTACTTTGTCAATATGAATGATGGCTCGAACGAGGGTGTGCGCCACAAGACCAATCCTTGGTTCTCGGCTCAGTTCCACCCAGAGGCTTGTTCCGGTCCTGTTGATACGGAATTCCTTTTTGACGAGTTTGTAAAGTTGCTGAATAAATAATATATCCAAAGGGTGAAATAGTGCTGGGGCTGTAACCTGCTACATTCATGGTAGTGTGGTAGCCTCAGAGTATGCTCACCATCGAAATATCCAAGCTATGACTACAATAAAGAAAGTTCTCCTTCTCGGTTCGGGCGCACTTAAAATTGGTGAGGCTGGCGAGTTTGACTATTCAGGTTCGCAGGCCCTCAAGGCTCTGAAAGAGGAGGGTATCGAAACAATACTTATCAATCCGAACATCGCCACGGTGCAAACTTCGGAGGGCGTGGCAGACCGTATCTACTTTTTGCCGGTAACACCTTACTTTGTTGAGCGCGTAATCGAAAAGGAACGTCCCGAAGGCATCATGTTGGCATTTGGCGGACAAACCGCTCTTAACTGCGGTGTAAAACTCTTTGAAAACGGTGTGCTCGAAAAGTACAATCTCAAGGTGCTTGGCACACCGGTACAGGCCATCATGGATACGGAGGACCGTGAACTGTTTGTTGAGAAGTTGAACGAAATCAACGTTAAGACAATCAAGAGCGAGGCTTGCGAAAATGTAGAGCAGGCTCGCAAGGCCGCTGCCGAATTGGGCTATCCTGTCATTCTGCGTGCCGCCTACGCTTTGGGCGGACTTGGATCGGGCTTCTGCGACAATGAGGAAGAACTCGACAAATTGGCTGAAAAGGCTTTCTCTTTCTCACCACAGGTGCTTGTAGAGAAGAGCTTGAAGGGTTGGAAAGAAGTGGAATATGAGGTTGTGCGCGACCGCTTTGACAACTGTATTACAGTTTGTAATATGGAGAACTTCGACCCGTTAGGCATTCATACGGGTGAGAGTATTGTGATTGCGCCTTCGCAGACGCTGACAAACTCTGAATATCATAAGCTGCGCGAACTCTCTATCCGCATTGTACGCCATGTGGGCATTGTGGGTGAGTGTAACGTGCAATACGCTTTCGACCCCAACAGCGAGGATTATCGCGTAATCGAGGTTAATGCCCGTTTGTCGCGCTCTTCGGCTTTGGCATCAAAGGCTACTGGTTACCCCTTGGCTTTTGTGGCTGCTAAATTGGGCTTGGGCTACGGCTTGTTCGACTTGAAGAACTCTGTAACCAAAACAACTTCGGCTTTCTTTGAGCCGGCATTGGACTATGTGGTATGTAAGATACCGCGTTGGGACTTGGGCAAATTCCATGGCGTAGACCGCGAACTTGGTTCGTCAATGAAGTCTGTTGGTGAGGTTATGGCCATCGGCCGCACCTTTGAGGAGGTTATTCAGAAGGGCTTGCGCATGATTGGCCAGGGCATGCATGGCTTTGTTGACAACAAGGAACTCAAGATTGACAATGTGGACGAGGCTTTGAAAGAGCCTACCGACAAGCGTATCTTTGTTATTGAAAAGGCATTCAATGCAGGTTACACCATCGATCAAATTCATGAATTGACAAAGATTGACCGTTGGTTCTTGCAGAAGCTTTATAAAATACATGAGACGGATAGGGAACTGCATGCTTGCACCTCAATCAATGTGCTCGACAACGAATTGTTGCGTAAGGCAAAGGTGCAGGGCTTTACCGATTTCCAGATAGCTCGTGCCGTAGGCATGGAGAAGGAGATGGACATCGAAAAGGCTATTCTTGCGGTACGTGCACGTCGTAAGCAGGCCGGCATTCTGCCCGTTGTAAAGCAGATTGATACTTTGGCTGCCGAATATCCCGCTCAGACCAATTACTTGTATCTGACATATAGTGGCATTGCTCACGACATTCGATTTGAAAATGACAAGCGCTCGGTTGTTGTGCTCGGTTCGGGTGCATATCGCATTGGTTCGTCTGTAGAGTTTGACTGGTGTGGTGTGCAGGCACTCAATACTATCCGCAGGGAGGGCTATCGCTCAATCATGATCAACTACAACCCCGAGACTGTGTCGACGGACTATGACATGTGCGACCGACTCTACTTTGATGAGCTGACATTTGAGCGTGTAATGGATATTCTCGACTTAGAGTGTCCTTATGGCGTGATTGTGAGCACGGGAGGTCAGATTCCGAACAACTTGGCCATGCGCCTCGATGCTGAAAATATCAACTTGCTTGGCACACAAGCCAAATATATTGATAATGCAGAGGACCGTGAGAAATTCTCTGAAATGTTGAATCGCATCGGTGTAGACCAGCCTGAGTGGAGCGCGTTGACTTCGATGGACGATATCCAGCACTTTATTGAGCGTGTTGGTTTCCCCGTATTGGTGCGTCCGTCGTATGTGCTCTCGGGTGCAGCCATGAACGTGTGCTCAAATCAGGAGGAACTCGAGCGCTTCTTGAAGTTGGCTGCCAATGTGTCGAAAAAGCACCCTGTGGTTGTGAGCCGCTTCATGCAGCACGCCAAGGAAGTAGAAATGGATGCTGTAGCCAAAGATGGCGAAATCATTGCATACGCCATATCTGAGCATATCGAATTTGCAGGTGTGCACTCTGGTGATGCTACAATTCAGTTCCCGCCGCAGAAACTTTATGTTGAAACGGCACGTCGCATCAAGAAGATTTCAAAGCAAATTGCCAAGGAACTCCATATTTCTGGTCCATTCAACATTCAGTATCTGGCCCGCGAAAACGATATCAAGGTTATTGAGTGTAACTTGCGTGCATCGCGTTCGTTCCCGTTCGTGAGCAAGGTGCTTAAAATCAACCTTATTGAGCTGGCTACACGCATTATGCTCGGCTTGCCGGTTGAAAAGCCTGCAAAGAGTTTGTTCGACCTCGATTATGTAGGTGTCAAGGCATCGCAGTTCTCATTCAACCGCTTGCAGAAGGCCGACCCCGTGTTGGGTGTCGATATGGCTTCGACAGGCGAAGTAGGTTGTTTGGGCGAAGATTCGCGTTCGGCATTGCTCAAGGCCATGTTGTCAGTAGGCCAGCGTGTGCCCGAAAAGAATATTCTGCTTTCAACAGGTGATGGCAAGCAAAAGGCTGAAATGTTGGCTGCTTGTGCTATGCTGCGCGACCATGGTTATAAATTGTTCGCCACACCGGGTACAAGCCGCTATCTTGACGAAAACGGCATAGAAAACACTTTGGTGCATTGGCCCAGCGAGGAAGGACAACAGCCTCAGGCACTCGACATGTTGCACAACAAGGACATCGATATGGTGGTAAATGTGACCAAGAACTTGTCGACGGGTGAATTGAGTAATGGTTACAAGATACGTCGTGCTGCTATCGACTTGAACATTCCTTTGATAACCAATGCCCGATTGGCATCGGCTTTCATCTACGCTTTCTGCACACAGAAACTTGACGATCTCGAAATCAAGTGCTGGCAGGAGTATTGATGATGTTTTAATGCAATGATACACTTCGGGTACATGATTCAGAGAGAATAATCAGTCTCTTTGGAACCATGTACCCGATGTGCCTTTAAGGGGAGGTGTCTCTGAGATAGCTTGAAGAAACCTACTTACAAATTATAGCAACTATGGAACATGTACGTTGGGGCTTCATCGGTTGTGGTGAAGTGACCGAAAAAAAGAGTGGCCCGGCTTTCAATTTGATTGAAGGATCTGAAGTTGTGGCAGTGATGAGTCGCAGGGCTGATCGTGCACAGTCGTATGCTGAGCGTCATGGCGTGAAGCGTTGGTACACCGATCCGCAAGCTCTGCTGAATGATCCTGAAGTGAATGCAGTTTATATAGCTACTCCGCCATCAACACATGCCACTTATGCCATAATGGCAATGAAAAGCGGCAAGGCCGTATATGTGGAGAAACCTATGGCCTCGAACTATGAGGACTGCTGTCGTATCAACCGTATAGCTGAGAAAACGGGTGTGCCGTGTTTCGTGGCCTATTATCGGCGTTATTTGCCATACTTCATCAAGGTAAAGGACTTGGTTAATTCGGGCGCTGTGGGCAAGGTCGTAAATGTGCAAATACGCTTTGCAGTGCCGCCGCGTGATTTGGATTACAACAAAACTAACTTGCCGTGGCGTGTGCAGGCCGACATTGCTGGTGGGGGCTATTTCTACGATTTGGCACCGCATCAAATAGATTTATTGCAAGAGATGTTTGGCCCTATACTCGAGGCTGAGGGTATGAAAGCAAACCGTGGCGGATTATATCCCACCGAGGACTCTGTAAGTGCTTGTTTTAAGTTTGGCAACGGATTGCCAGGTTCTGGCTCATGGTGCTTTGTAGCACACGAATCGGCAAAGGAAGACCGCATCGACATAGTGGGCGATAAAGGGTCGTTGTCTTTTTCGGTATTCACTTACCAACCCATTGTGTTGCAAAATGAAAACGGGCGTCAAGAGTTTGCTGTTGAAAACCCTCCCTATGTGCAGTTGCCCCTAATCAAGTTAGTGGTCGAACATTTGCAAGACAAAGCTATTTGTACTTGTGACTGTGTGAGTGCAACACCTGTTAATTGGGTGGTAGACCGTATTTTGGGCAAGTTGTAAGCGATACAATAATGGCCGCTGATATATGTTGATTTGTATTAGGAACATCTATTACGTACTGCTATTAACGATTTAATAAGAAACATATCTGTCGCTTTGGTGTTGGCTTTTGAAGTCAACACTTTTGTGCATGCCGAGGAGGTGGGTGAAAGAGTACACGCTGCCGACTCGTTGCACGCCAATATGGAGCTTGCGGACAGTGCCGTGACAGAAACGCGCATGCAGCATATAAAGAAGAAGGTAAAGCACGCGGGAAATGTTTTTTATCGTTTTGTCAAGAACTTCGACAATTACGACACAACTTATATATCGCCCAACTACTACAACTTTACGGCGATGCTGCAAAATACAAATTCTTTTCAGACGTATAAGTTTCAAGGAAGGAATGAAGATGGTTTAAGACAAACGATATCAACCCAACCGGCTCCGAGTGTGAAGGTTGGTCCATATTTCGGTTGGCGTTGGATATTTTTGGGTTACACGTTCGACGTTGCCCATCCCAAGGCAATAAGCAAAAGCACAGAGTTCAACTTTAGTTTGTATAGCGCGATGCTCGGGTGCGACTTCATTTATATCAAGAATACAGGCAACTTCAGACTGCGCCGCACCACAGGTTTTGAAGGTGTTGGCAACAAAGATTTTTACAACGTAGACTTTCGTGGTCTTAATGCAAAAACGGTGTCGTTCAGTGCCTATTATGTGTTTAATCATAAGCATTTTTCCTATCCTGCGGCATACAATCAAAGCACGGTGCAGCGCAAAAGTTGTGGCTCAATGCTCTTGGGCATGGGGTACAGCAAACAGGAGGTGAATTTTGATTACACGCAGTTGCCGTCCGATTTATTGGGCACGGGTAATGATGAGAGAATTGTCGACGAATTGAAATTCTCCAGAATTAGTTATGATTATTACTTTGTCAGCACGGGCTACGGCTATAATTGGGTGTTTGCGCGTAATTGCTTGTTCGGTGCATCGGTCATGCCTTCGGTGGGTATTCGCAAGATGAGTGGTGAGAAACTAAAGGGTGATGAGTTGTTTAATGACCTGCGTAACTTCAGTTTCGACTGCACATCGCGATTGGGGTTGGTTTGGAACAATGCTCATTGGTTTGCCGGTGCTTCGTTTATCAGCCATCTGTATCTGTATCGCAAGCAGCGTTTCAGTTTGGCTAATTCTGTAAACTTTTGCAACGTGTACGTGGGCTTCTTCTTTAATCGCAAAAAGCAATACAGGTAACCTCGCTGCTTATAGGTAGGTGTACAAAACTGTTTCGATCACCCGCTAAACAAAATGCAATCTCCGCATGAGTGTTTGTAGTCTGCAAAACTCATGCGGAGATTGTGTTTGGTCTCAATGTCTAATGAAACTTATTTATGAGAGCCCTTGTTGTCGAAATAGCGTAAGCATCCCATGCAGGCCGTATTGAAAAGACTCCAATAAAGTCCGAATTTTGCAGGCAAAAAGTACTTATGTTTTGTCTGAACGAAAATAACATCTACCATCTCTATACTCAAGGCATAGATATGCGAAAGGGCGTTGAAGGACTTTGCGGCATTATTCGTACATATCAGTATAGTCCTACCAATCAAGAAGTCTATGTTTTTGCAAACAAATCGCGTACTCTGGTAAAAATGCTCCATTGGGAACGTGGAGGGTTTGTAGTATATTACAAACGGCTTGAACAAGGCAGGCTCAGCCCTTCCATCTTTCATCATAAAAATGCGGCAGTCTTTATAGATATAAGATGGGATGAAATGGTGCTGCTCATGGAAGGCATCAGACTTGGAACAAAAAGGCGAAAACGATATAATATTATCAAAGAAAAACTTTGATAATCAAAGATATTTTCGCAACTTTACTCTCATAATAAATGAGAGCGCCAAATATGAATACGATACAGGAATACATAGAATTACTTGCAGTTCGCAACGAACAGATTCGCGAGCTGCAAGAACGTATTTCTGGATTGGAAAACGAATTGAGCAAGCGGGAAATAGAACTTTCCAACTTGAAACGTCTGCATTTTGGGCAAAGCTCAGAAAAGATGAAAAAGCCCGAATCGTTGGAACCAATGCCGTTGTTCCCCGAATACGACGAGGCCACTGTCGAGGCCATAGACAATACATTGCCTCCAATAGCTCCTTCGGAAATCGTCGACGCGATAGAGGAAGAAACCAAGCAGCGCAAGGCAAAGAAAAAAACTGAGCAAAAGTCAAAGCAACAACGCGAACGCAGGACACTCAGACTTCCGGACAACCTGGAAAGAGAAGTTGTCACCTTATATCCTGACGGCTATGATTCAGAAGAAATGAAAATCATAGGCAAGGACAGCACCATCACCCTGGAAAGACGCACGCAAGAATACTACCTAAAAGAGGTTGTACGAGTAATCTGCATCAATAAATCTGAAAAAGGCAGTACTCGTCCACGAGTGATGCAACACCCTTTATTGCCGCGGATTTCAGAACACGGCTATTTGGGCGACAGCATGATCGTCAACATTCTTGTAGATAAATTCTGCCATCATTTACCCGAATACCGTCAAGCTAAAATCTTCCGTGAACATGGGCTGGACATACCAACCAGTACAATAAACAGGGCGGTCCATCAAGCTATAGACAAGCTCTACCCCATTTATTATGCCCAAATGAAAGCGGTGCTGCGTTCTCCCTATGTACATATGGACGAAACAGTTGTAAGCGTAAACGACCGCAAGGACAAAACCCGTAAGGCGTATCTATGGGATATGGTAGACGGCAGTCCGCAAAACAAAGGACTATTCTTCTATTACCGAGAAGGTTCACGTTCGCAACAAGTGATGCAACTTATGTTGGACGGGTATAAAGGCGCAGTACAAACAGACGGATACAAATCCTATGAAGCACTAGAGCAGACACGGTGGATAACACTTCTGCACTGCATGGCTCATGCACGCCGCAAGTTTGAAAACATAAAGGGTCAGTATCCTCAAGACATACAGGTCGTACTTAAATACTTCGCCCTCCTCTACCAAATCGAAGCCAATCTCAAAGAACGCCACGCATCTTTGGAAGAAATACAAAAAGAGCGAGAAGAAAAGTCTGTCCCCATCTTAAATAAAATAGAACAATGGCTGAAGCAAAAAAGCCTTGTAACAACTCCCAAAAGTTCTCTTGGCGAGGCAATCAGCTATACCCTTAAGCGTTGGGACAAACTATGTGCTTACGTCACCAATGGCATGTATAACATAGACAATAATCCTGTTGAGCGTAGCATACGTCCCATTGCCCTTGGGCGTAAGAACTGGCTGTTTATAAAGAATGATGAAAGTGGTGAAGACTTAGCTGTAATATCAACACTTATCCAAACCTGTGAACTCTTGGGAATAAATCCAAAGGATTGGTTATCCAAGACGTTTTCCAAAATCGCCGGGCAAAATAATTACGATCCAGAAACATTGCTACCTTATCATTACGTATAAAACAAATAAGCCAAAGTCAATCTATCAGGACTTTGGCTTATTTGTTTTATACAATACGGCCTGCATGGGATGCTTACGAAATAGCTGGAATACCCATGGCTGTTGTAGCCATAGCTATAGCCGTATCTAAAGTTGCCGTAGCGGCTGCTTACGTATTTGGTGCCGTTAAGCACAAGTGCCATATTCTTGAATACCCCCTTTTGGTAGAGTTCTTCAATGTCTTTCAAACTACGTCTGTCCATGAGACCAACGCGTATGACAAACAGGTTGGCATCAGCGTAGTCCTTGATAATACTTGTGTCTGTCACTATGTCAATAGGTGGACAGTCAAGTATGATGTAATCGTACTCATTGCGCAGCTTGTCGAGCATATCGTTCATCTTAGGGCTCAAAAGCAATTCTGCGGGGTTGGGCGGCAGTACGCCAACGGGTAGTATGTCGAAATTGAAACCTTTAGGATTGTGTTGTATAAGTTTAGCCACGTCATCTTCAATTCCGCAAAGATATGCAGACAATCCCTGTGCTTGTGTTTCGCCAAATGTGCTGAGTGAGGCATGACGCATGTCAAAGTCTATAGCCAATACCCGACAGTCTTTAAGAGCTAAAGCCTCGCTCAAGTTGGCAGATATAAAGCTTTTGCCAGCTCCGATGTTGAAACTTGTAACCAGAATAATCTTTTTGTCTGCGCCAAAAGGTTTGATGAAATAGTCCAGTTTGGTGCGCAGCACCCTGAAAGACTCGTTAATTAAGTCGCGGCAATCCTTCTTGACATACACCTGTCGTTTGGCGTTATCTTTGTGACTCTTCCATAGTTTTTTACCACCGCTTAAAAAATGTGGAATTTCGCCAATCAATGGAATGCTCAATTTTTCAAGATCACTGCGTCCGCGCACCGTGTGGTTGAGCGTCTGCATCAGGAACATGATGCCGGCTGGCACACATACACCGATGGCTAATGCAATGAGCAACACTATGTTTTTACGTGGCGAAGTAGGATACTTACTTCCTATAGGTGGCTGAATGATGCGTGTGTTCCATGCCGTGTAAGTCTTCGACAGTTCGTTCTCCTCACGTTTTTGCAGCAAATAAATGTAGAGTGCTTCCTTAACCTTTTGTTGGCGTCCCACAGAGAGCAACTGCTTTACCTGTTGCGGAGCAGCAGCCAATTTCTCATTAGTCAGCGCTTCAGTGTTTTGCCAACTGTTCACTTGCGATTGCAGTTGCACAATAAGGTTGTCAAGTGAGCGCACGATAGTTTGTCGCTGTTGGGCCAAGTCGTTGTTGAACTTTTGAACGAGGGGCGAGTTCTCGCTGCTGTTAACAAGCACATCGTTGCGCGAACTGACAGTTTTGTTGTAGTTGTCAATCATCGTTTCAATGCCAGTACTGCCAATGCCTGTGTTAGTGGGCAAGTATTGGTTGTGCTTGCTGTGGTCGTTAAGATATTCGCGTATGTAACGTGCCACCCCCAGTTGGTTGTTCAGTTGCAGAATTTGGTCGTTGTTTTTAGAATTCTGTGCCATATACATATTTGATGCTGCGTCAATGTCTGGCATCTTGTTCTGGCTCTTGTAGTCAGAAATCTTTTGGTCAACATCGCCCAATTCTTTAGACAACGTGTTCAAGCGGTTGGTGATGAACTCAAAAGTGCTTTCGGCCACTCTGTTACGGTCCTTCAGCCATTGTTCGTTATACACGTCAATGAGTTTACACAATATGTCCTCGGCCCGTTGTTTGTCCTCATCAGTGATGCTGATGTCAACAATAGTCGACTCCTTATCGGTCAAGCTCACGTTCAACCTGCTGTTGTACATATTGCCAACAACTTCAAGTGGAATTTTGTTTACGGTGATATCGTCGCTAAAGAAATGCTTGTGCCAGTACTGCGTGGGCTGTATCACCACAACGCCTACAGGTGTGCGGGCAAACGTTCCCATTTTTATGGTCACACGTTTGTCAATTTTACCCCCCCCATTTTCAAAGTCCCAAAGTTCGGCAGTCTGGTTGGCGTGCAGGCGCATTTTGAAGGAGAGCATATCGTCGTCATTAGCTTGCGGCAGCAACAATTTGATAGGTGATTCCTCATATAAAGGCACATCGTGCAGTCCTTGTTCCACCTTCATTTGTACATCAAGATGCAGGCGCTTAGCCACTTCCTGCATCACGACAGGTGCGCCAATGGTGTACATTTCGTTTTTGATGTTGGTGTTTGTACCCAACATGCCGCTAAGGTTTTGAAAGTCTTGTGACAAGGAGGCTACCCCTGAGCCTGAAGGCTTACCATCTTCGTTCTTAATGAGAATAGACGTGCTGCGTGTGTAAGTAGGTGTAGTCCGCAGCATGCAAAAAACAGCAATGCACAATGTGATGGCTACGGAAATAGCAATCCAATACCAATTCTGCAATAATTGTAGGGCAAAATCTAATAGGTTGAATTCATTAACTTCTTGATCGTTATCTCGTGCATCACGTAAATCCTCTGTATTCATGTCTAATATAAGTAGTAACGGTGGTTAGACTATTAAATAAATGTTTGTAGCGCGGTGGCGCCGTTTATCTTATGCAAAGATAGTGCAAGGTGAGTGCAGAACGTCAAGCTTGCTTGAACGTTATGCCGAACCGCAGCCTTATCTTATGCAAAGGTAAATATTTATTTGAAAATACAAAGTTTACATGTACGAGTTTGTTTACAGGTTCTACATAAATTGTAGAAAGTGTTGTTAAATGATCATTTGTGCTTCAGTGCGTTCTTTTGCACAACTGCCAAAAGGCAACAGCCGATGCGGCGGCCACATTTAGTGAGTCCACACCATGTGCCATGGGTATGCGTACGGTGTAGTCAGCCTCCTCAATAGTGTGTTTGGGTAGTCCGTCGCCTTCGGTGCCCATAATGATGGCAAGTTTTTCCTCATTAGCCAAGGCTGGGTCGTCAAGCGAAACCGATTTGTCGGTGAGTGCCATGGCCACGGTCTTAAATCCTAACGATTTGAGTCCGCTTATATCTTCCTCGTCAATCCAGGTCCAGGGAACGAGAAAGATTGATCCCATCGACACGCGCACAGCTCGGCGATTGAGTGGGTCGCAAGAGTTGCGTGTTAAAATGACGGCCTCGATGCCTAATGCTGCTGCAGAACGGAAAATGGCACCAATGTTGGTAGTGTCCACCACGCCGTCAATGACCACTATGCGTTGAGCGCCCTCCAGTGTTGCAGCGAGTGTGGGTGGCGCAGGCCGTTTCATGGCACAGAGCACGCCGCGCGTGAGTTTGTAACCTGTGAGTGAGGCAAGCACATCGCGGCTACCGGTGTAGATGGGTATGTCGTTGCCGAGTTGACTTACGATGTCGGCGGCGTCACCATTGATGTGCTTGCTTTCGGTAAGCAGAGCCACAGGCTCGTAACCTGCCTGCATGGCAACCTTTATCACCTTTGGGCTTTCAACAATGAAGATGCCTTTTTCAGGTTCGAGTTTGTTGCGTAGTTGAGCTTCGGTAAGCGTGCTGAATATTTCAACCCCGGGGTGGTCAATGCTGTCGATGTGTATGATGTTCATGTTAGAAATGCTGTTTTTTAGTTCAAGTATACATACAAAAAAAGACTGAAGTTTGTCAACCTCAGTCTCTTTTGTACACTCTCAGGGGTTCGAACCCTGGACCCACTGATTAAGAGTCAGTTGCTCTACCAACTGAGCTAAGAGTGCAAAATAATTTGCTTGATAAGTACACTCTCAGGGGTTCGAACCCTGGACCCACTGATTAAGAGTCAGTTGCTCTACCAACTGAGCTAAGAGTGCATTTTGCAAAAACCGGAAATGATTGGCGTATGAAAAAATCCTTTGTACACTCTCAGGGGTTCGAACCCTGGACCCACTGATTAAGAGTCAGTTGCTCTACCAACTGAGCTAAGAGTGCAAGTCTCATTTCCGTTTTGCGAGTGCAAAGGTACGGCTTTCTGGTATAACGACCAAATTTTTCAAGTGTTTTTTTTGCTCGTTAGCCATTTCGGACGCGAATGAATGGTGTGCAGGCATTAGAGTGTTGTGTAGAATAAATGACATTTTTGCGTATGTTCCCTCCATAGTTGTTTATGTAAAAAGTGTCTGCACTCTGCACTAATCGTATTAAATTTTCTGATAATCATGGTTTTACGGCGTGTAGATAAAGTCAAAATCCGTCTACACTGCTATCTACACTTGTCTGCACTAAAGGCTTGCTTGCATTTTCACATCTTTGTTTGCCTAAGGCTGCAAAATTGTTTGTACGGAACGGAAAATAAATATAGGGAGGGCGAAAAAACTGTAACTCCGACAGAATTATCGCTCTCCCTATACAGGATTATCTTGTTGTCATGACACATTTTGATGAGTGCAGGTGCCCACATATTGGCATGTGCCCACGGCGTGATTGTGCCGGTGCAGACAAGTGCAAGCAAGTGCAGACACGTGCAGAGAGGAGTGTAGACGGATTTTGACTTTGTCTACACGCTGTAATGGTCTGAATATCAGTGTTTTAAGTGTGATTAGTGTAGAGTGCAGACAAAATGCCAAATAAAAAATGATGGGGATTCTGCTTGGCACTGACTACACTTGTCATGTTTATTTCAGCCTTAGCAGTCTGATTCCGATTGATGATGGGTGCTCTTTGAGATATTGGTAGAGCGTTTTGGGTTCCTCAACAACTTTGTGATGAATAGATGAAGCATTGAGCAGGTGAAGGTGGTTGTCCTTTCCCCATACTGCAAATCCGAGATGCGAGTAGTCTATACCATCTTTGCGTGTCACAATGGCCACAATGTCACCATTGTGTATGCTCGATAGTTCCTTGGGGGTGAGCCGGGTTTTGTTTGCTGGCAAGAAAAATCCGTCGGGGCCGTTGTATTGTTGTTCGAGTTGCTTGATGCTGTCCACCCATTCGGGGTGAGCTTTCAAAAACTTGTATTTGTTGGGGTGGGCAGACATATAGTGATTTTGCACATTGATGGGGGCGGTAAAGTGCACGGCATCTTTAACGTGCTCTATCAGTCCCTTGTCAATGTTGTCGTGCATCCACCATGTAAAATAGTGCAGACGCGACAGGTAACCGTTCATCTCGCCATGCCAGTAGCGCAGAGTTTCCAGATTTTTGCAATATGCCTCGAATGTACTTTCGCCCTGGCGTTTTGTCATGGTTAAGGCCAGTGTTGTCTCTACCAGTGTGGTGCAATCAAGTTGTTTGAGATTTATGATGAGCTGTTCTGGGTCCTTTTTTTCCAACGTAGAGGCCACGTATGGCACGCCCTTAAATTTGCGTGCATAAAATAGCACATCGTCATGCCCCGGTTGCAGTTTGAGTAATTCTACCACTTTGGCAGAGTCGGCAGCAGTGTAAACGCAGTGTTTGAGAATGGTGTCGTTTGTGGTGTTGGCAGCGACGTTGCTCAGTGTGGCGTCTGGCGTGTCCTGTCGTTCGTTGCTCTTGTTGGCCGTGGTGGATTGGCATGACAGGGCAAATAATGAAAGTAGAATGGTAGAAATAAATAGTTTCATACGTAATGCAAAAAGAGCCTATGAATGTTGGTGCGTCATGATGATTGTGTAATTTGTTTCATGTTGCACATAACACTCATAAGCTCTTGGCTTAGTAGTTTGTATAATCTATTTGATTAAATCGACAGAGCGGTTGATGAACTTGCTCAAGGCTTCGCCTTTCAGAAGGCCGTTTTGAAGGAGAGCCAGGTCGATGAGCTGTGCTACGACGGGATTGCTCTTGCCATATTCGGCCCAAACGCCTTTGCGTGCATTCTCTTGAGCCTCAATGTCGTCGTTGCACTTTTTCATAGTCTCTTTATCGTCGTCGGTCAGTTCTTCGGGCTTCTTGTCCTTTTGATCTTGTTCGATGGCGGTGTGACGTGCCTTGAGTGTGTTGAGCTCGTTCTCAATGGGCAGCAGTTTGTCGGCCAAGGCAGACTTCATGTCGGAGAGCACCTCTTTAACAAGTCGGTGGTCGGAATTGAGCACCAAATTGTACATGTCAGGCATTTCGCCGTAGAACGACATGCCCTGCTGATAGCGGCTGGCGTCCTTCATGCGTCGCATATACTCGCTTTGCGTGATAACAACCGGTGTGGCTTGCTCGCCCATGGCAGCAGTTTCGACATGGAACTGTGTCTTGTCCATTGTGGGCAGTTCTGATGTGAACACACCGGTGAGTGAGGCTGCTTCGTCGGCAGGAAGTTCATCCTTGGTTTCGTTGTCCTTTTGGATTATGCGGTCAATGACATCGCCATCTACGCGGCTGAAACGACTCTTTTCAAACTTCTGCTCCAGCATGCTCACCATGGCAGTGTCGAGTTGACCGTCGAGCAAGAGTACATTGTATCCCTTCGACTTGGCAGTTTCGATGTAGCTGTACTGCTCGTCTTTGTTGGTGGCGTAGAGGTATATAAGGTTGCCTTCCTTGTCGGTTTGTGCGTCCTTGATAAGGTCGCGGTATTCGTCGTATGTGAAGTATTTGCCGTCAACGTCTTTGAACAAAGCAAAGGTCTTGGCCTTGTCGTAGAAATCGTTTTCAGACAGCATGCCGTAGTGTATGAACAACTTCAGGTCGTCCCACTTCTGTTCAAAGTCTTTGCGGTCGGCTTTGAATATAGACTGCAGTCTGTCGCTGACTTTTTTGGTAATGTATGAAGATATTTTCTTTACATTAGAGTCGCTTTGCAGGTAGCTGCGGCTAACGTTCAGCGGAATGTCGGGCGAGTCGATCACACCATGCAACAATGTGAGGAAGTCTGGCACAATGTTTTCAACCTGGTCGGTTACAAACACTTGGTTGCAGTACAACTGAATTTTGTTGCGATGAATGTCGAGGTTGCTCTTGATGCGTGGGAAGTAGAGTACACCGGTCAGGTTGAAGGGGTAGTCTACATTAAGGTGTATCCAGAAGAGGGGGTCGTCAGACATGGGGTAAAGTTCGCGGTAGAACTTCTTGTAGTCTTCGTCCTTGAGTGTCGATGGTGTTTTAGTCCACAGAGGTGTGGTATCGTTTACGATATTGTCTTTTTCGGTGTCAACTTGCTTGCCGTCTTTCCATTCTGTCTTTTTGCCGAAAGCAATAGGTATGGGTAAGAAACGGCAGTACTTGGTGAGCAATTCTTGAATTTTGTTCTTTTCCAAGAATTCTACGCAGTCATCTGAAATGTGCAATACAATGTCTGTACCACGGTCGGCCTTTTCGCAGTCGTCTATTTCAAAGGCGGGTGAACCGTCGCAGGTCCATTTCACACCTTTGGCGTCATCTCTGTAGCTGCGTGTGATGATGTCAACACGGTCAGCCACCATGAATGATGAGTAAAAGCCCAAGCCAAAATGTCCGATGATGGCAGACGCATCGTCTTTGTATTTTTCAAGGAAGTCGTTAGCTCCCGAGAAGGCTATTTGGTTGATGTATTTGTCAATTTCCTCGGCGGTCATGCCAATACCACGATCGCTGATGGTAAGTGTTTTAGCCTCTTTGTCAACGGCTACATGTACTGTGAGGTCGCCCAGCTCGCCTTTGAAGTCGCCCTTCATGGCCAAAGTTTTGAGCTTTTGTGTAGCGTCAACTGCGTTGCTTACTATTTCGCGAAGAAAAATCTCGTGATCGCTGTAGAGGAATTTCTTGATAACAGGGAATATGTTCTCTGTGGTTATACCGATATTACCTTTTTGCATTGTATTTTGTTGGTTTAATATGTTTGCTTGTTTTGCATACAAATAATGTGCCAATGTGTAGATATTTGACATTAAAAAGCCCACAACCGGACTATAAAGGCGATTGTGGGTTAGAAAAGTCATGTATTTTTGTGCAAAATGTCAGCGCATGCTGCACCCGCCTCGGGTGGGGCGGTCCATTGTAGAATTGGCTTTGATTTCTCCTGCATGTCTTTCGCTGAATTCGAGGTTGATTTCTGCCAACTCCTTCAATCCGAAGATGTAGTCGTCGTACATGTCGTCCATGTCAATGCCTTCGCAGTCGGCACCGCCAAAGTTCAGCGCGTTTTTTACGATTTCAATGCGCTCCTCAGTTGTTGTATCTTTTATCAGTAAACTCTTCATGTCAAAGTGTTAGTTATAATCTTTAATGTATCCCAGTTTGAGCATAGACAGTTTGATGTCGTTAAAGCTGATGTCGTCGCCCATGCTATTGCGTATGTCGGTCAGACGCTGCTCTTTGGAGTAGGGGTGGGTGGCAAAGTAGGCTTTGGTACGCTCAAAGTTGGCGGGCGACACCAAGTCGTCAAATTTAACCTCGCCGGAACTGATGTATCGTGCAAGGTGTGATATGATGGTGCTCAGTGCCAGCTCGCGCTCATCGGCAATAGCTTGAGGCTTTTTGCCTTCGAGGTACAGGCGCAAGGTCTTTTCGTAGGTCTTTTCTTTGGGTTCCTTGGGCGCCTCGGGCTGCTGTTCAGCTGGCTGTTGCAAAACACTGTCGGGCATGGCTGGCTTAAGATTGTGCTCTTGTGCATAGGCTTTAATGAGCTCCAATAATTCTGCGCCATATTTTTCCATGCTCTTGTTGCCAAAGTGGGGCATTCTGATCAGATACTTCGTTTCGGTGGGCACGTAATTGGCCATGGCAATCAGCGCTTTGGTGTTAAGCACCATGTAGGCCGGTACGCCATCGGCAGTGGCACGTTGGGCACGCCATGCTTTGAGCCGGTAGTACAGGTCACCGTTTTTGATCTCAGTCGGTATACTCTCCTTGTCTGTGCTCTTGGTTGTGCCGTTTTTCTGGGTTGGACTGCTCTTCGTGTTGCTGCTTTCTTCGATCTGCAACAATATCTTGGCACGATTTTGCAGATAACTGCTTGTTGTAAATCCTTCGTCGGCAGCAATCTCAAGGAGCTTGATGTGCAGGCGCACTTGCAGCAACAGGTCGGATCGTGTTGTTGTAAGGCGTTTCTTGGTTGCCGCATTGTCAATGTCGATTTGCGTGTTTTCTATCAATTCGCGCACATCGTACAATTTGTCGGCAAAGTATTCTGCGCCTTTTCTGATGCGCACTTGTAGCGCCTCGTTTTCAACATCGCCATTTAAGTTATGCAGCATTTGTGTGTATTGTTGGTGAAATGTGCCTGACACGTTCATTACTTGCATGTCGAAGATGCGCAGCATATCTTCATACACCCTTGTGGTGCTTGCGTATGTTGATGACAAAAACTCTTGGAATATGCGTGTCATGCTTGCCAGTCCGATGCGCTCCTTTTCAAAATTGAATAGCTCGGCCACCAAGTGCAGACTGTAGTTGTGACGCATCAGTGTCAGTTTGTCATTGTCTACACGGCGCTTTGTCATTTCGTTGTTGTATGCGTCAATGTGCTTGTCGGCAATAATGGCCGATTGGCTGATGCGCGATGTCAGCACAATGCCTTCGAGTGTGCGGCAGCGGCTAAGGGCTACGTAAGTTTGGCCGTGTGCAAAGGCACTCGAGGCGTCAATCATCACATGGTTGAAGGTAAGCCCCTGGCTCTTGTGAATGGTGATGGCCCATGCCAATTTTACGGGGTATTGTTCAAAAGTGCCGTCTACTTTCTCTTTTATTTCCTTAGTCTTTTCGTCAAGGACGTAGCGTGTGTTTTCCCAAACGTCTTTGTGTACCTCGATAAGTTGTTCGGGGTCGGATTTGGGACTTACTGTAAAACCGTCGTTGCTTATTTTGACAACCTCGCCGATCATGCCATTAAAGTAGCGCTTGTCTGTGTCATTCTTTACAAACATTACTTGTGCACCGCATTTGAGGGTCAAATTCAGGTCGGTGGGGTAGGCGTATTCAGGAAAATTGCCTTTAATGGTGGCATCGTATGTGTAGGGCTGTGCATCAAGCATCTCCATTTCATGAGAGTTGATGTTGTGTGCCTGGTAGTTGTGGGTGACTAATTGAATATAGCCGTCTTCATTTTCGGGACGAAATCCTGGGATATACCGACTGTTTAATTTGTCAAGCACTTGCTGGCTGACATTGCCAATGCGTATGTGGTTGAGCAATGACAAAAATTCAGGGTCGCTTTGGCGGTAAACCGTTTCAAGCTCGACGGTAGCGTAATTGGTCTTTTGCAAGGCCAGGCTGCTGAAAAAGTAAGGCGTGGCGTAGAACTGTTTGAGCATATCCCACTCCTCGTCCTTTACGACCGGTGCCAATTGTTGCAAATCGCCAATAAGCAGCAGTTGCACTCCGCCAAACGGAAGGCTGCTGTGGCGGTAGCGTTTCAGTGTGTCGTCTACGGCATCGAGCAGGTCGGCGCGCACCATGCTTATTTCGTCAATAACGAGTAAGTCGAGGGTACGCAACAGTTTTATTTTTTGCTTGTTCATGCCGTATGTGCGCTGTTTTTCTGTATAGGTGGCGCCAGGCACAAAGGGGGCAAATGATAATTGAAAAAATGAGTGTATGGTTGTTCCGCCAGCGTTAATGGCCGCAATGCCGGTTGGGGCAAGTACCACCATACGCTTGGGCGACTCAGAACGAAGCCGACGCAGGAAAGTTGTCTTTCCTGTGCCGGCTTTACCTGTAAGGAACAAACTGGTGTCTGTCGTTTCTATAATCTTTCGAGCTAACTCGATTTGCGGGTTCTCCATTGACAATGTGTCTGTTTGTTATTTTGTCATTTTCTTAAAAGCCTTGCGTCCGAACGCTCTCTCGGCACTGATGGCCTTCACAAGTTTGCATGCACCGACTATTTTGCGCAGGCGTGTGCAGTATTGCTGCTCTATGCGCAACGATTTCTTTTGCAGTTCGGCCACCTCTGCCAACACACGTTGACAGTCATATTCGTTCATATTATGCTCTGCCGCGTGACGTAGTGCACGTCCCTTTTGATGCTCAAGGTTGCGCTGCTTTTCCCTCATTTCGAAGAATAGGGGGAAGAAAGTCCGGGCCTCGGCAGGTGTAAATCCAGCCGCTTTGGTGATGTGTTCGGTAAGGTCGCGTCGGAATTGCTCAGGGTTGAATTTTCTTGGCGGCCGGTTGTTTGGTGCATCAGGAGGCTGTGGTTGCATTGTTTGGCATGAAGCGGCGTGTGCTTCAGGCGTGTTTAATGTCAAGCAGCACAAGGTGGCAAGCAAACAAAGTATTTTAGTAATCATAGTCGTAGGCTTCAATATTATTGGCATTTGCCATCATCAAATAGTCATAGGCCGCATCGGCATGCGAATCGCTGTTGCTGGACTGTGCTGAAATATGTGTATCCACATCAGACATTTGGCTCTGTTGTATTTGCGAGAACAGTACAAGCAGCGCTGCCACGCAAGCAGCGCCAAGCCATGGTATCCAGCGCACAATGAACATGTTGTGCGCCTTTTGCACACATTGTGCCGATGCTGCGATGCGCTGCATCATCAACTCCGGAAAACTTGCCAAATAGTTTTCGGGTACGACAAATGGATTGTGCTTTTTTGAAATATTTGTATCGAATGTGCTCATTGCGTTACAGTTATTTGGTCATATCACGATAATATGTCTTTATCTCTATGACACATAAAACGCATAAAAGTTTAATCGTGTGCGTTAAAATACTCCTCAATTTTCTTCACTGCCAAATGATACGATGCTTTGAGCGCTCCCACGCTGGTTTCAAGCATAGTGCTCATATCCTCGTATTTCATTTCGTCGAAGTATTTAAGGTTAAACACAATGCGTTGTTTTTCAGGCAGGGTAGCTATAGCTTGTTGCAGCATCAATTCAGTTTCGTCGCCATCAAAATAAGGGTCACTTTCAAGCGACCGCATGTTGGCATCGTCCTCAGTGTCCAAACTGTCTGTAGTATGTTGCCTTTGCAGGAGAGACAAAGCCTCGTTCATGGCGATGCGGTATAGCCATGTGGATATTTGGCAGTCACCCCTAAAGGAGTCCAATGCCTGCCACGCTTTCATATAGGTGTTTTGCAACACGTCGTCGGCATCATCATGGTATTGTACAATACGTCGGATTTGCGTGTACAATTTTGGAGTCGTGTCACGCACCATGGCCGCAAAGGCCTGAGTCCGTGTGTCGGGGTTGCGCAGGGTGTCAATGCTATATGCCACTATCATGTTGCAGCGCCATGCCGTTTTAGCCCGCTACGCTGATGCGTCGCGTGGTTTTGTTGATGTTGAGTAAGTATACACCCTTTCCCAGCGAGAAACGTACCGTTTTGTCGTTGCTGTCAATGTGCGCTACATATTTCAGTTTTCCCACAATGTCGTACACCTTCAGGGTGGCTCCTTGACAGTTGACAGCGTGCACTTGAATGCTGGTGCCGCTTACCGAAACGTCCACATGGTTCGCTTCGTCGTTAATACCTTGCATCTCGGTTGATTCAGCAAGTGGCGCCGAAGGGTCGACGGGCGATGCCATGGCCGCAGCCGGGGCTGAGAATACAAGTAAACTTATGATAGTAAGTAGTATATGTTGTTTCATATGTTGTTGAAATTATGATGGCGTGGCAGTATCAATTTGCAAGATTACACTTTACGCCTAATATAAATATGCTTACAAAAGTATGACTTATCCTCCAATGGTGCAAATTATTAGTGGCTTTTTTTGTCGCCCTTGTTTTTATTCGTACTTTTGTGCGCAATTCAAAAGAGCTAAGGGGTGTACGCCTATTTGGGCGTGCTGAGATTATACCCTCGGAACCTGCACCAGGTCATGCTGGCGAAGGAAAAGCTCATAAAATAATCGTATATTATATTTATATGGTTCCAGTACAATTTATTACCCACACCACAGCCACCATAGGCTATGAAGACTCAGCTATGTTGGCTCTGCGGGGTGGTTGCAAATGGATTCAGCTGCGCATGAAAAATGCGTCGGACGATGAGGTTGAGCCCATTGCAGTGCGTTTGCTCGAGCAGTGTCGCAAAAATCAAGCCACATTCATATTGGACGACAGAGTGGAACTCTGTAAAAAGATAAAGGCTGATGGTGTGCATCTGGGCAAACATGATATGCCCGTTGATGAGGCGCGCGAGGTGTTGGGACACGATTTCATTATTGGGGGCACTGCCAACACCATAGACGATATCAGGCAACTCAAACGCCTTAGTGCTGATTATGTTGGTTGCGGCCCGTTCAGATTTACGACGACTAAAGAGAAATTGTCACCGGTGATAGGTCTGGAAGGTTACAAACAAATTATGCAGCAGGTTGAGCACGAAGCATTGCGCATACCAATATGTGCCATAGGCGGAATTGAACTCGATGATGTGATGCCTATTCTCGAAACGGGGGTACATGGCATAGCTGTGAGTGGTGCCATACTGCGTGCTGACGACCCTGTGCAAATGATGCAGAGTTTTTTGAACGCTGACAAATAAATAGGTGTTCAAAATACTCTTTATCTGGAACGTGCTTTCAAAGTGAAAATGACACCTGCTGATTGTATAAAATAATTTTGAACACCTACTAAATAAATAGTTCGATATGAAAATACATTATCCTAATAGCAAGAAAATATATTTGCATGGCGAACGTTACCCCGAACTGCGGGTGGCTATGCGTCAGGTGGAATTGACTCCAACCGTTACTAAAGATGCTGAGGGTAAAAAGCATTACAAAGAGAATGCACCTGTGATGGTATACGACACCAGCGGTCCGTATTCCGACCCTGATTATACTCCCAACTTAAAAGAAGGGCTTCCGCGTTTGCGTGAAGAGTGGATATTGAAGCGTGGCGGTGTAGAACGATTGAGCGAATTTTCATCGTCTTACTGTCGTGAACGTTTGGCAGATAAATCGCTTGATGTTTTGCGCTTTAACCACCATCACCTGCCGTTGCGTGCTTTGCCCGGCCAACCTGTCACACAAATGGCTTTGGCCAAACAGGGCGTTGTAACGCCTGAGATGGAATACGTGGCCATACGCGAAAACATGAATTGTAAAGAACTTGGCATTGAAACCCACATTACGCCAGAGTTCGTGCGCGATGAGGTGGCTGCTGGTCGTGCCGTCATTCCCGCCAACATCAATCACCCCGAGGCTGAACCAATGATTATTGGTCGCAACTTCTTGGTAAAGATCAATACCAACCTTGGCAACTCTGCCACTACCTCATCGATAGACGAAGAGGTGGAAAAGGCTATTTGGAGTTGCAAATGGGGAGGCGATACTATTATGGATCTTTCAACTGGTGCCAATATTCACGAAACCCGTGAGTGGATAGTGCGTAACAGCCCCGTGCCCGTAGGCACAGTGCCTATGTATCAGGCTATGGAGAAGGTGCATGGCAAGGCCAAGGATTTGACTTGGGAGCTCTATCGTGACACACTCATCGAACAGTGTGAGCAGGGCGTGGACTATTTCACCATTCACTGTGGTATACGTCGCAAAAACATTCACCTCTCTCAGGGGCGCATGACAGGCATGGTGAGCCGTGGCGGCAGCATTATTTCAGAATGGTGCTTGCAAAATGACAAGGAAAGTTTCTTGTATGAACACTTTGATGACATTTGCGATATTTGTGCGCAGTACGATGTAGCCATATCTCTTGGCGATGGCTTGCGTCCGGGCTCAATTTACGATGCCAACGACCGCGCGCAATTTGCCGAACTCGACACCATGGGCGAACTGGTTACACGTGCTTGGGCTAAGGGCGTGCAGGCCTTTATTGAGGGGCCGGGTCATGTGCCAATGCATAAAATTCCTGAGAACATGCAGCGCCAGATTGAAAAGTGTCATAATGCACCTTTCTATACGCTTGGCCCGCTTGTAACGGACATTGCGCCAGGGTACGACCATATTACATCAGCCATTGGCGCATCAATAATAGGTGCACTTGGCACTGCGATGCTTTGCTATGTTACCCCCAAGGAACATTTGGCTTTGCCCAACCGCGACGATGTACGCACGGGCGTGGTGACATACAAGATAGCTGCGCATGCGGCCGACCTGGCAAAGGGGCATCCTGGTGCACAGGTACGCGACAATGCGTTGTCAAAAGCGCGCTACGAATTCCGATGGAAGGACCAGTTCAACTTGAGTCTTGACCCAGATTTGGCTACAAAGTATTACAAAGACGCACATTTCGAAAACGGAGAGTTCTGCACCATGTGCGGTCCAAACTTCTGTGCCATGCGCATTTCGCATCGTTTGGGCGAATGTGACGATGAACAGAAATGATGAGGTGCAGGTGATGTGCGTGCATGGTTGTTGCACGCAATGCAACATGGCCTGTTGATATAGAAAAGACGTGGCCCCAAGGCAGATTTCTATTTCTGGAATCTTGCTTTGAGGCCACGCCCTTTTTGCATCAGTAGGCGTATTGCAGTCTGTTTACTTCACCTTGCCGGCTTTCTTCAACTTTGCAAATTCTTTTTTGGCTTTGGCTAATTGTGTGCAAAAGCCTTCGTCTGCATGCAGGCGTGCCACGAGTCCGCTGGCCACCACTCGGCCTGCATCAACATCGCTTTGATAGTGAACACCGCAAATAACACGACTTTGGCCAAACTCAAATCCACGTTTCAGTATCTCGTTTTGGCGGTCAATGTTAATTTCGGCAAGCACCAAGGCTGTAGCCCAACCAATGGCGGTATGGCCTGATGGGTAAGAGCCATTTGTGGCGAGCCACTTTTCAGCACCGGGGGTTAGTGATTGTTCGCCAAATAACATGAATGGGCGCATGCGCATATAGTAGTTCTTTGCGCTTCGTGTAGACAAATCGCCTGCGTCCTCCTGCATACGGCTTATGAGTGTATATATTTCGGGCGTTTCTTCTTTAGATATTTTGATTCCGAAAGCATCAGAAAAGGCGTTTGACAATCCGACACCGCCCAAATTGGCGTCTTCGGCAGCCTGTTTGCCGCGTGGAGTGATACGTTGCATCTTTCCCCACTTGTATTGCGCTTCGTCGTAATTGAACTGTGCACTACCGGGTTGGGGTGGGGGTGGAAGCAGCTCAAGGCTATTGGCCACTTGGTCTGGTTTCAGGAAAGTGTTTTGCGCTTGGCAGAAAGTAGACATTGCAAGCATCGCGCATGAGGCAATGAATAGGACTCTTTTTCTCATAGAAATGTGCTTTTGTAGTTGGGCAGATATTCAAAACAATGACGTGCAAGTTGTAATGATGCCATCATGGTTATGAGCATCTGCTGATATATTGTTCTTTTGCAAAGTTACACTATGTTTTGTAAAGAGAAAAGCGCGTGGCCAACAAAAAAGGCCGCATACCTATTAGAGGTACGCAGCCTTGTGTATGATTTACGATAGCCTTTGTGTAGGCATCGCAAGAATCAATTAATTATTGCCGAACTTCAGATTAGTTCTTGAAGAAGTCCTTAACAGCTTCGTTAGGAACCATCTGTTCGTCAAAGATATAAGCACCAGTCTTGGGGCTCTTTACCATCTTGATTACCTTGGTGTAAGAGCGTCCATCGGTCTTACCTTCTTGAAGTGTAGCGACTGTTTTCTTTGCCATGGTTTACTGTGGTTTATTTGATTTCTTTGTGGATGGTCATTCTGCGAAGAATGGGGTTATACTTCTTCAACTCCAAACGTTCGGGAGTGTTTTTGCGGTTCTTCGTTGTGATGTAACGTGATGTTCCAGGAAGGCCGCTTTCTTTCATTTCAGTGCATTCGAGGATAACCTGAACGCGGTTGCCTTTAGCTTTCTTTCCAGCCATTTTATTCTACAATTTTAGCCGATTACTTTAATATTTTTCCAATCGCAATATCCCTTGGCTACGGCGCTGTTGAGAGCGGCGTCCAAGCCGACCTTGTTGATGAGGCGCAGACCAGCAGCGCTGATGCGGAGTGTGATCCAGCAGTCCTGTTCAACGTAGTAGAACTTCTTAGTGAACAAGTTTACATCAAACGAGCGCTTTGTGCGACGCTTCGAGTGAGAAACGTTGTTGCCAATCATGGCTTTCTTTCCTGTAATTTGACAAATCTTAGACATTGCTTTCGCTTTGTTTCTTTGTTGTTTGATTAGAAGTGTAGCGGTTTTCGGTATTTATTCTCCTATGACTGGGTTTCAGAATTTTGTTGTTGCGTAATCTTGGGGTGGTTTTTCTTACATTGACCAGTCAACGGACATACTATCCGCTTACGGGGTGCAAAGGTAGTAACTTTTTATTTAATGACAAAGCAAACGACTTATTTTTCAGTCATTTTGTGCCTAAGACAGACTTTGAATCGAATAAAAAGTCAATAACCATTGCCTTCATCTTTGTAGTTGAGACAAGTCCTGCCTTTTGGTCATCGTCAAGATTACGAAACTTTACATTAGAGCTAATGGCAAACGTTCTTGTTATCTCGATAGGGGCATAACAGAAACAAGGTGGAATAGGTCGCTGCGGTTGGAGACGTTTTTATCACAGCCGCAATGGCATTGCCACAGGTGCTTGCACCGCCCGCTGTAGCTTGCACCCAACCGGCCACCATGCAGCGCAGCCAGCGCCCAAACACCATGCGCCACAGCGCATCGGTGCTCACCCGTTCGGCCAGTGGACCCACGCGGTCGGTGCCGTCCCACTGAGGCAGGGCCTGCAAATAAGCGCTGAAGGGGTGATACCGCGGCATGTAGGCCGACTCCACAATGCGGTCCACATCATTGTTCCACACCATGCAGCCCCGTTTGTGCAAGTCAATCACCATCGTGTTGCGCACCAGTTTGCTCACGGGCACAAACCCTTTGTCCGCCTGGTCGCGCCGTTGTGCTTCGGGTGTGCGGTCAAGCACATTATAGCGAATGTCGTACAGTTCGTCCATAAGACTGATGGCTTGTTCGGTCAGACCGCAGTTCGTGGTGCTGCCAGTTGTTTGCGGTGCGCAGTCAGTGTCGTTGCGCATGCGTTTTTTCCGCTGGGGTGTTACAGTGTTTTTACTTTGTGGTTCCAGGCTATGCGCGATAACATCTATCAGTTTGTCCACGCCACGTTTCACAATGGCATCAGCATAGCGCAGCATTCTGTTAAGCATTCGTTTCATGGTAGTCAATACAATTTGGTTTGATATAAAAGTAAAGTGCTGCAAAGGTAACACTAAGGCATTGCACCCAACAAAAAAAGTGTACAATTTGTACACAAATATTTGCCCCATCGCCGTCATCCCTCATGTAAAAGAGAGTGCGTGCTTTTACTGCCATCTTACACTTTTTGTACGTAACAAGTTGATATACAGACGTTTCAAGAGTGTAAGATGATTCCAAAGTATCTTACACACCCTTGCACACATCTTACACACCTTACCCCGCAGCCTCGCAGTCAACATGGACGTATGCAGTAGATAATACGGCACAAGGACGCAGAAAAATCAGTCGGAGCAACAGACTTTTCTGCTCCCCTATGCCGTGATACTGTTCTCCCGTGCTTGTGCCGTGTGGCAGCATATGGGTTGTGTAGGTTGTGTGTAGGTGGAATTTGTAGTATCTTACACTGAGTAAAGTGTTGACAATCAATGAGTTGTAACGTATTAGTGTAAGATGTAAGATACTCGGTATGTAAGTTGTTGTAGTATGGTAAAAGTCACAAATGCAACATTTCCTGACTTCGTCAATGCGTCACCCAAATCGATTATAGCGGGCTGACAAGGTAGAATATGTCTTATTCTACATTGGGAGCAACGAGCCTTGTCCTTTGCTTTAAGGGCTGTTCGCCCTTGTGCCGCTTACCGCGGGAGACATAAGAACATAAGCTACATAAGTAACATAAGGCTGACGCCGTGTTTTTTTACATAAGTTGAGGCTGGGCTTTCCGCCCAGCCTGTAAGATACATAAGGGCTGACGCCTGATAAAGAGAACGCTTTAATTGTGTTCCATTATGTTATCACGACAAACTACATTAGAGCCAATGACACGGCGCCAGCCTTATGTCTCTTACAAGCAGGGCGGGCAGCCCTGCCTCAGCTTATGTAAAAAACCACGGCGTCAGCCTTATGTTACTTATGTAGCTTATGTACTTATGTCTTCGCGGTAAGCGGTACAAGGGCGAACAGCCCTTAAAAGAGCAAAACAAGGTCCGCTTCTTTGCTTGCGTCACCCTACGTCACCCAATTTAATTACGTAACTCGTTGATTTTCAATACGCACTATATAATGGCGCAAAAAAGTGATGAAGTCAGGAGTCACAAATGCAACTTTTTTTGTCTTGATTCTTTTAGTGTAAACAAGCGAACGGACGCAAGCGACAAACGCTATCACTAAGCGTTAGCTCTAAGCGCTATCACCAAACGCTAGCTCTAAGCGCTAGCTCTAATGGGGGCGACTTTTGTGCAAGTTATGCCCTTGTTATAGCCAAACAGAGCAGAAAGTTTGCAGTGCGCCTCTATTTTGTTGGGGCGCAAGTCTGTAAACTTTCTGCTCTGATGTGACAATGTATGATATAGAGTGTGAACGTCGTTCCCTTTACGACAGTTCTTTACTCGGCAGCATCTTCGGGTTTTTCCTCGCCCTTGATATAGTCGAGCAACATGTGCATGGCTGCGTTTGTGGCCGAGGCCAAGTTCTTGTCGCGGCCGTTGTCTTCTTCAATCATGCGCGTTTCAATGTGGTCGGCATTGCCAACTGCAATCCAAATTGTGCCAACAATGACGCCAGCTTTGCCGCCATCGGGGCCGCCAGGACCTGCATAGCCGCTAATGGCTACGGCATAGTCAGTGTTAAACAACTTGTTGGCGCCGATGACCATTTGGCGTACAACCTCCTCGCATACGGGAGTTTGCTCTTCAATCACTTTGGCGTCAACGCCCAGAATGTTCTCTTTTACTTCGTCAGCATAGCATACCAAGCCACCTTTGTAGTAGTTTGAACTGCCCGGCACTGCTGTAATAACGCTGGCAATGCGGCCGGCGGTGCAGCTTTCGGCTGTGGCAAGAGTCTTGCACTCACGCCACATAATTTCGTTGATTTCCTTGCTTACAAGTTTGAGGTCTAAATCCATTGTATGTCTTTTTAGCGGGTGGCCGTTTTGTTGTGTGTTGAGCCACCTCTAAGTTGTAATTTCGTATGATATGTATAATGTACGTGTGACAGCGTAGCTTAGAGCGTGGTGCGTGAGTAGGCCGGTTTGTCAATCGGACAGAAGTCTTTGTCCTGATATTTGTAATGGCCTGTGATGGCAATCATGGCAGCGTTGTCCGTTGTGTATGAAAAGCGCGGTATGTAAATATGCCATCCTTTTTCCTCGGCACGTTGCTTGAAGGCGTTGCGCAGTCCTGTGTTGGCCGATACACCACCCGACAGGGCTACATGGTTAATGCCGGTTTGTTTGACCGCCAGGTCCAACTTCTTCATCAATATGTCAACGATAGTGCGTTCAAGCGAGGCTGCCAAATCCTCTTTATGGTGTTCAATAAAGTCGGGGTCTTCCTTAATCTGGTCGCGAAGGAAATACAGGAAAGATGTTTTCAGTCCCGAAAAACTATAGTCAAGTCCGGGTATGTGCGGCTTGGCAAATTTGTAGGCGTCGGGATTGCCCTGACGTGCGAGTTTGTCAATGATAGGTCCGCCAGGATAGCCAAATCCCATCACCTTGGAGCATTTATCCATTGCTTCGCCCGCAGCATCGTCAATAGTCTGTCCTAATATTTCGAGTTTGTTGTAGGCATTAACTTTGACTATTTGCGAGTTGCCACCGCTGACCAATAAACATAGGAAGGGGTAGGGAGGTACTTCGTGCACATCGTCTTTCGTTTGGATAAAATGAGCCAAAATGTGGCCTTGCAGGTGGTTGGCTTCGATCAAAGGTACGCCGAGTGCGGTAGCAAGTCCTTTGGCAAACGATACGCCCACAAGCAGCGACCCCATCAGGCCTGGGCCAAGTGTTACAGCCACAGCCGACAATTCCTCTTTGTCGACACCGGCTTGTTTCAGCGCTTGGTCAACAACGGGCACGATGTTTTGCTGGTGTGCGCGTGAGGCCAGTTCGGGCACCACGCCACCGTATGCCTTGTGCACAGCTTGACTTGCTGTGACATTGCTCAGCAGAAAGCCATCGCGCATGACAGCCGCTGAAGTGTCGTCGCAACTCGATTCTATAGCAAGTATTGTAGTCATTCGTTGTATTCGTAAATGTATGTAAGTAGGTGTTCAAAATTATTTTATACAATCAGTAGGTGTCATTTTCACATTGAAAGCACATTCTCGAGGCGCATCTGTCCCCTTCGATCTCGGTCACATAGCCCGCTATGTTCCCTCACCCGAAGGAAACATCTGCGTCCCGATAATGCACTTTCAATGTAAAAATAATTTTGAACACCTACTTGTGTTGTGTGATGCAATCGGGATTGATGTAATCTGCAAAAATCCTGCAATTGTGTTGAAGCGTAGGCTGGTTTAGTTGCCCTGTTTATGGTAAAAAGGGTGTTGTGCTCATTTCGTCGTAACTTTGTTTACACCAATTATAAGGGCGTTCATGCGACATAAAGCATAGTAGCTTGCTTGCACGCTAACCAACTTGTATGCGTCAACTAAATTAGTAAGTCAGAACCTCCAATCCGTGTTCGGTCATCAAGAAGGTGTGTTCCCATTGTGCAGAGGGCAGTTCGTCCTCCGTCACGACCGTCCAGCCATCTTCTTCATCGATAAACACGTGCCAATCGCCCATGTTGATCATGGGTTCAATGGTAAACACCATGCCCGGTACGAGCAACATGCCATTGTGGTGTGTGTTGTAATGGTCAACCTCAGGGTCCTCGTGAAATTCTAATCCCACGCCGTGGCCGCACAGGTCTTTTACCACACTGAAGCCATTCTTTTTGGCATGCTTCTCAATAGCCTTGCCGATGTCTCCTACAAAGCCCCATGGTTTTGCAGCTTCGGCACCAATTTCAAGGCATTCCTTTGTTACGCGCACCAACTTCTCCTTTTCGGGCGAAGTCTTGCCAATGATAAACATGCGCGAGGCGTCACTGTAGTAGCCGTCAAGAATTGTACTCACGTCAACGTTGATGATGTCGCCCTCTTCAAGTACCTCGAATTCAGACGGAATGCCGTGGCAAACCACCTCGTTGATGCTTGTACACACGCTTTTGGGAAAGCCCTCGTAGTTGAGTGGTGCGGGTATAGCGCCATGAGCCACGGTGTAGTCGTACACCAGCTTGTCAATGTCCTCAGTGCTCATGCCTGCATGAATTTCTTTTTCTACCAGGTCAAGCACGCCAGTGTTCACTTCGCAAGAGCGCTTTATGCCTTCTATTTGTTCAGGCGTTTTTATAAGTTTGCGCGTAGGTACGAGTTCACCGCGATTTTGGTAGCTCAGTATGCGTTTGTCGAAATCTGTAGGTTCTTGCCCCTTGGGCACATACCAATTTCTCTTAATTCTTTTCAACATGATAGTTTGTAATGTGGCGCTTAGCCACTTTTGGTGCAAAGTTAGTGCAAACCGAATGCCCTGCAAAGCGAAAAAATATTTTTTTTCGGTTTACAGGGCTGAGGTGCCGCCTAACTTGGCGTGAAAAGCTGGCTACTTACTCATAGCCGGAGTTTTGTTTGAGTTTCTTGTTCAAGTCCAAACATTTCTGCGGAATAGGGAATACGGTAGTAAAGCCAGTATTCTCATTGTCAATAGGGGTGCGCTGGTCGTATGCTTTTGTGTATTTGCCAAATCGAATGAGGTCTTGACGTCTCCAGCCTTCCCATACCAATTCTAAGAGTCGCTCTTTGAGAATGTTGTCCAAATTGGCTTCGACGTGAGGCATACCAACTCTATCTCTTACGGCATTAAGCTCTGCTGCACCGTTCTCGTTATTGCGTATTTTCGCCTCGGCTTCCATCAACAAGGCGTCGGCATATCTGAAAAGCACAATGTCGTTGTCAACCTGCCTGCCATCTGAATAGGCGGTTCTGTCCACTTCGTATTTTCCGACACGTGCACCAGCCGTTTGTTTATATGGGCTGTAACTGAGGTTTAGTTTCAGCTCCAGCGGCATGTACACCAAAGGCTTTCCGTTGTCCAGATATATCTTTTTGTTGTCAACGAACACCGTGTCTGCGTAGAAATTGATATGAAATCTGTTGTCAACATGGTTTGTGCCGTAGCCGAACGCTTTGACGGTAGAAACTGTTGCACTGGTGCCGTTCTCAGATGAACCGCCATAAGCTCCGCCATGCTTGTAGTGACGTGAGCGGAACAGATAATGATATTCGTTGAGGTAGAGGTTCTTGTCCAATGGAATGGTGAAGATGTTCTCTTTGGAGTTTTCATTGTGCACGGCGAAGTTTGAGGCATAGTCACTTTCCAGTTCATAGCCTTCTTGTTTTAGTTGTTCGCAATACCAGATGCAGGTTTCCCAAGCGTTCTTCTTTTCACCATTGACAGTGAAGTAGATGTCCTTACCTTCTAATTGTTTGCCGTCAGTCCAGTTGTCATCGGTGTAAATCTCCGCATTAAGGGCAAGCTTTGCAAGAAGAAAGTTGACGACAGGGCGCGTGATGCGTCCGTAATAGTTGCCCTCCTTGTTGGAATGCTTGTCGGCAAGCAGTGGAGCCACATCTTGCAATTCGTCAATGATAAACTTGAATACCTCGCTTCTTTCGCTTTGCACCACATGTTTCAGCTCTACATCGTATGATGTCACAATAGGCACCCGTCCGAACATGTCCATTGCATAGTAGTAGAACAAAGCACGTACCGCCCTCACCTCTGCTGTGAAGTTTCTCGTTTGCTCTGCTGTGAGCTGACTCTTGTGACTGTCAATAACCGAGAGTGACTGGTTGGATAACACAATCACCTTGAACAGATATTTCCACACATTATATAAATAGACATCGTTGGCGCTCCACTTGTGCTGATACATATTCTCCCACAGGCCGCCGTCATACCAGTCGCCGCCACGTATTGGGTTCATCGCCTCGTCGGTTGTAAGCGTGTTGTAATCATATATGCCGCGGCAGGTGCCTTGAAGCCCTTCAGACTCTTGGTTGCTGCCGATATGGTTGTATAGTGAAGCCACGGCGTTTTTGTATATGTTGTCAGCATTATTGTAGATGGCCTCTTGGTCAAGTTGGTCCTTGGGATTTTCGTCCAAGCAACTGAAGAGGCATAGCGTTACTGACATTATGAATATGTAGCTGATGTATCTTTTCATATTCTTCATTTCTTAAAATTGTACACTCAATCCCAATGAATAAGTACGGTACAAAGGATAGTTGCGCTTGTCGTCAATACCCATTGTGCTGTTCACCACATAGCTGTTTATCATTGGAGTCAGCCCTTTGTAGCCTGTAATTGTTCCAAGATTGCTGATGTTGCACGACACACGCAATGAGCGAATGACCATACTCTTTAATGGTATGTTGTAGCCTATTGTCAGATGCTCGAAGTTCAGATAGTTGCCTTTCTCAAGCCAATAGTCAGAGACTCTTTGGTCGGTGATGTTCTTCTGTGGAGCGTTTTTCAGCACATTGTAGTCGGGGAAACATGCCATGCTGGTGTAAGCCAACCCCGTTCCGTTGAATATTTTGTGGCCGAAAGCACCATTCATTTGCAGGGCTATATAGAAGTCCTTATATCTGAAGCTGATGTTTGAACCAAGAGTTACCTTGGGTGTGGCTTGTCCGGCAATGTATCTGTCGCCGCCATCGCTCAAGTCCACTTTGCCGTTGTGGTCAATATCCTCTATGTCGTAAGAGTAGCTGCCGTTCTCGTTTTTGACGAGTCCCTTGCAGTGTGGAAGGTAAAACACGCCAAGAGGCTGTCCTACAATTTGATAGACAACATTGTTGTCGCCGCCGTTCTGCCCAGCCCCGTCCAGTGAACCGATGGCGGTGATGTTTGCCGCCGTCATGCTCATTCCTTTATAGTCCCCGCTCAGTGATATGAGTTTGTTGCTTTGGAAGGACAGGTTCATGTTTATGTTCAACTCCATGTCTTTCTTGTTTATTGGCTGTACGGACAAGCCAAACTCAAATCCTCGGTTGGACATAGAGCCGATGTTTGCCAGCAATGTGTTGAAGGCGAATGGCGGAACGGGAACCTCGTAGGCATAGAGCATGTCGGAAGTTTCTGAATAGTAGTACTCAGCCGTGAGCATAAGGCGATTGGCAAAAAGGCCGATGTCGGCACCGATGTTGAAGGTCTTTTTGGTTTCCCACTTCAAGTCGGGATTGTTGTTTCTCACCATTCCGAGCGTCACCGTAGGCGAGCTGTTGACAGGTACAATGCCATTCTGTCTCACGGTGTTCATCGTTGTATAGGCTGAGATGCCTCCAAGGTTGCCTGCCTGTCCAAACCCTGTACGGAGCTTGAGCATCGACAGCGGTTTTATATTGGCAAGGAAGGCTTCCTTTTTCATGTCCCAAGTGAATGACACGGACGGGAAGAACCCCCATGTCTTGTTGTCGCCAACCATTGAAGAGCCGTCACCACGTGCATTGGCAGATACTGTGTAACGGTCGAGCAATGTGTATGTGACGCTTCCCATTACAGATGCCAGGGCCTGGTCTTCGTAGGTGCTTTCTGTGCCACCATAAGGGCGGGCTGCGGTAGCTCCCAGATTGTTATAACCGAAATCGTTTGTTGGAATGCCTTTGGCGTAGACCCAAAAGGCTGTTTTTGTTAGCTTACGATATTCACTGTTCGCTTCTGCCGAGATTTTGTGTATGCCGAATTGCTTTTTGAAACTGAGAGCCACATTGCCGAGCCATTCCTCTTTCTTAAACTCGCCACGATATACGTTGCCTTGCGCCCATACCCATGTGGGACAGAACATGCCGTTTTCGGTAGAACCATAAAGGTATGATGCGAATGTGGAAATGCGCCAGTTGGGATTGAAGTCGTAGCTCAGTTTTATGTGTGCGTCAAAGTTCAAATCCTTAGAGTCATTCTTCTCATCAAGCAATATGCCTGGAGGATTGATGCGGGTGGCAGACCCGTTCTTCAGCCAGTTACCATTCTTGTCAGTTCCAGCCGGGAATGTCGGATTTTGGCAAGCTGCAGAATAAAACAGCATCTGGGTGTCAAAGATGTCATGGTCCTTAAATGACGAACCGAACACCCCGAAGTCTCCCGTGAGTTTGTTGTTGAAGGCTTTTTGTGTTACGTCAACTTTGGCAACAAAAACTTTATAATCCATTCTCTTGATGATGGTGTTGTGATCCATCACCCCGAAAGACGCACGATAGTTTGACTGTGGCGTTCCGCCGCTAAATGCAAAGTAATGGTTGTTGACCATGCCTGTGCGTGTTATCACCTTGTAATTATCGGTGTTGAAGCCCCCGTCGTTGCAATATATGCCCAAAGCCTTTGCTGTGGCTACATATTCTTCGGCGTTGAGCATGTCGAGATGTTTGTACATCTGCTCGAATCCGATGTTCCCCTCATACGATATTTGGAACCCTCGGCCAGTTCCCTTTTTGGTTTTTACTTCTATTACGCCCGACGCACCGCGTGAGCCGTACATGGCAGTTTCGGCGGCATTCTTCAAAATTTTGAAGCTCTCGATGTCGGCAGGATAGATGGTTGAAAGTGTAAGTACGTCGGAAGTGACGCCATCAATCAGCACCAATGGGTCGTTGCCTCCGATGATAGAGGTGGTGCCACGCACACGCACACTGTTGAGCATGGCCATTCGGTCAAGTCCGTTGGAGGTTACGTTGACACCAGCAGCTTGGCCGCTCAGTACATCAAGGGCGTTGTTGACTCCTCCCCTTGAGGAGTGGCTGTCCGCCATCTTTATAATAGTGTTCCTGTTTTCAATGGTATCCTTTTGTTCTGTTGGAGTTTGCTGTTGTGCATGAGCCAAAGAACTGCAAAAGAGTGCAATGGTAAGGAACGTAAATTCTTTTTTACTCTTTGCCATCTTGTATATCTCTTTATATGGGTGTTAATGAAATTGTAAGGACAAAGTTAAGGCTATGTGGCTAATATTGCAATCGTATATCAACAAATTTGTGTAATGTCAGTTGTTTTATTTCAGAATTATAAGAACCGCCCTTAAAAGGTAGGACGCCCAAAATTGGCATCAAAAACGAGACCGTTTCGGGGATCTTTAAGTTGTTTGAGAAACCCTCACACGAAGGGGATTCCTGCGTCCCGATAACGCACTTTCAATGTAAAAATAATTTTGAACACCTACTCATCCATCCTTGCCATCCTCATATATGTCTTCAATGATATTCGCAAAGTCATAGCCGCTTCCGTCTGTCCATTTTACGCACTGCTGAAGTCGCTTGTCAAACTTCTCCCAAAGTCCGTTTTCGGCAACGTACTGGACGGTTTTGTCAAAGTTGCTTTCCACGGAGTAATAATAATCTTCCCACATGGCGCCATACTCGTGGGCTAATTGGAAGGCCCATTCCATATACGACACCATCAGTTCTGCAATTGCATTTTTTGACGGCTTGAACTTCTTGAAGTCTGCCACGGCCTTTCTGCAAACAGAAAAACGTAACTGCGGGTCTCTCCCTCTCACAGGATAAAATTCCTCACGAATGATGTCCTTGTACTCTTCGAGTTTTCCTTTCTCGTCAGGACAGGCATAGTATTCCAAGTATTCCTTGGCTTCCTTTTTGGCGGAATACAGTTCAAGCACCATTCCTATGATTTCATCCTTCGTCATGGATTGAAGCAGTTTCTTTATCGTTGTTTTTGACATGACAATTCTTTTATTATTTGTTTCTAACTTTAAGTAGGTATTCAAAATTATTTTAGACAATCAGTAGGTGCCATTTTCACATTGAAAGCACATTATCGGGGCGCAGATGTTCCCTTCGGCCTTGGTCACATAGCCCGCTATAACCCCCTTCGGTTCCCCCGTTATCGGGGGACAGAAACCCTCACTCGAAGGGAACATCTGCGTCCTGATAACGCACTTTCAATGAAAAAATAATTTTGAACACCTACTTAGTTTAGACTACAAAAATACGCAATATCATGTATAAGGAAGTATAATTTACTTGGAAAACATGGTAATATGGGCAAATAAGTGGCTTTTTACACAAGAATTTCGCTAAAATCTACAGAATAGCTTAAAATGAGCTATTTATGAGTCTTTTATCTCAATAGAGGTAATGATTTGGCAATAGTATCAATTTCTGCAATATGCATACGTTTGCTGTCAAACAACTCTTCTCTGTTGCAAAGGTACAATAACTACACGAAATAACAATCGTTATGTTGGAATGACTTGACTTATAATGATTGTCGCAAAATTTAATGTATATTTGCAGCATAATTCGGTGAATTTATGAAACGAAACAAGATAAAAAAATGTCTTAGATAGCAGGGGAATATCACAAACTTGGCTGGCAAAACAGTTTGGTAAGAGCTTTAGCATGGTCAATAGCGATGCTCGGAATAAATACCAACCCGATTTAGAAACGCTTCTTGAAATATCAAAGATTTTAGAAGTTGACCTCAAGGATTTGATTACGGACGAGAACGAAAGAGTGTAATGAACTCGTAGTTTTTGTCTTGGCAAGTATGTTGTAGAACTTCTGATAATAAAATATTATTTGAATATGGGCATAAGCAAAGATTTAACAGAAGAGGACATCAAGTTCCGCTATATCAACGAAGCCATCACAAGCAAGGGATGGTCAAAGGATAGTATATTCATGGAACAGAAGGTTAAATTTACTGACGGTAAAATTAGCCTTCATGGTAATTTTGTGCATAGAGAGAAACCGAAGTTTGCCGATTATGTACTTTATGCAAATAAGGCAACACCCATTGCTATTGTAGAAGCAAAGGATGCCAATCATTCCGTTTCTCATGGATTGCAACAAGCCATGACCTATGCCCAAATGCTTGATGTAAAGTTTGCATACAGTTCAAATGGTGAAGGTTTTGCCGAACATGACTTCTTGACAGGCAAGGAACGCACTTTTGCCATGGACGAATTTCCAACAAAAGAAGAACTTATTGAAAAATATAAAAATGAGTCTAACGATGGAAACGGACTTAATGAGCAAGAGTTGTCTGTCATTGAGCAGCCTTTCTGCACTGGTCAGAATATATTTCCGCCACGGTATTATCAGCGCAATGCAGTAAACCGCACAGTTGGTGCCATTGCTAAAGGACAAAACCGTGTGCTTCTTGTCATGGCAACTGGCACCGGCAAAACATATACAGCATTTCAGATTGTATGGCGTTTACTTAAAAGTGGTTTGAAGAAGAAAGTGTTGTATCTTGCAGACCGCAACATATTGGTTGACCAATCCATACAGCAGGATTTCAAACCATTAGAAAAGGTAACGCACAAGATAGACTACTCAAAAGATAAGAACCACTTGGAAGAATTGGGGTCTTATCAAGTATTCTTTGCACTCTATCAACAGTTGATTGGGCAGAATGATGCCAAAAACTATAAGGAGTTGTTTCCTAATCCAGACTATTTTGACCTTGTTATCGTTGATGAGTGTCATAGAGGTAGTGCAAAGGATGATAGCAACTGGCGAAACATTTTGGAATACTTTTCTTCGGCTACTCATATAGGTATGACTGCTACACCTAAAGAAACAAAATACCAGTCAAGTATTGGCTACTTTGGTGAGCCTATATATACATATAGTCTTAAAAATGGAATTGAGGACGGTTTCCTTGCTCCTTTCAAGGTTATAAACATCACAACCAACATTGGCGATGAGTGGAGACCGACAATGGGCCAAAAGGATATAAACGGCAACGAGATAGAAGATCGCATTTATAACAATAGCGACTATGATTATAACATTGTTATAGAAGACCGTATAAGGGAAGTTGCGCAAGAGATAACTAACTATCTGAAAAGTACAGATCGCATGGCTAAGACCATTGTGTTCTGTGCTGATGAAACTCATGCGGAACGTATGCGTATGGCTTTGGCTAATGCCAATGCTGATATGTGCAAGAAAAATCCCGATTATGTGGTTCGTATAACTGGTAGTGACGAATACGGAAAAGGCAAGTTGGATTATTTCATTTCTGTTGCCGAGAAATATCCTGTCATAGCAACTACAAGTAAGTTGCTTTCAACTGGTGTTGATTGCAAAATGACAAAACTGATTGTGCTTGACCAACAAATCGGTTCTATGACAGAGTTCAAGCAGATTATTGGTCGTGGCACTCGTCTTCGTGAGAAAGAAGGAAAGACATACTTCACTGTTATGGACTTCCGCAACGTGACCCGATTGTTTGCAGACCCAGATTGGGACGGACCGATTGAAACAGACCCGAACTATCCGCCCAAGCAAAAAGAGCCTAAGCCATATGTACTTCCTGAAGACGACGAGCCTACAGGTGTGAAAGAACCCAATCCTGAGCCACGCCCGAAGCCGATTGTTGCCAAGGATGGTTGTCAAGTGATGGTCATTAATAAGGTCGTTTCTGTTTATGACACAAATGGTAAGTTGCTTCGCACGGAAAGTATTACCGACTATACAAAGAAAAGTATCATAGACACATACGCTACGATTGACACGTTCACTTCCAAGTGGCAAGAAACCAAGAAAAAGTCAGATATTGCTAAAATGCTTAAAGAAAGTGGCATTGACCTTGCGGCGTTGAAGCATGACCAAGATATGGACGATGTTGATGATTTCGATTTTATCTGCCATATAGCCTACGGCAAGAAAACACTTACACGACACGAACGTGCCGAACAAGTGAAGAAACGAGACATATTCAGCAAGTATGGTGAACAGGCACGACTTGTGCTTGAAGCCTTGTTAGATAAGTACACCAAAAAAGGTGTGTCCGAATTGGAAAGCCTTACTGTGCTTGAAAATGACCCTTTCCGCAAATTGGGTTCAAAGGCAAACATCGTGAAGTTCTTTGGTGGCAAACAAGGCTATCTTGATGCCGTAAAGGAACTGGAACAATACATATATAATATAGCATAAAATAGAATCTTTTCGAAAAACCAAACGAACAGAGCCAAGCTTGCTTGAACTATGTCGTGGCGAGAAAAGATGCACAAGGTGAAACAAAATATGAGTTTATCAAATTTCGTAAAACGAGTACGCAATATAATGCGCAATGATGCCGGTATCAACGGTGATGCGCAACGCATAGAACAAATGGCGTGGATGCTGTTCTTGAAAGTCTATGACGAGAAAGAGAATGATTGGGAGTTGGACGATGATGATTACAAGTCTATTATTCCAGAAGAATGCCGTTGGCGCAACTGGGCGCATGACGATGGAAGCGGTAATGCCTTGACTGGTGATGAACTGCTTTCATTTGTCAACAACACATTGTTTGTGAAACTCAAGAACATAGAGGTAACACCAACTACCCCTATCCGTCAGGCGATTGTAAAGACCACATTTGAGGATGCCAACCAATATATGAAAGATGGAGTTCAACTTCGTCAAGTGCTGAATGTAATTGACGGTTTGAACCTTGGTGACTATGAAGAGAGTCATGCTTTCGGAGAGATATACGAGACTATCCTTAAAGAAATGCAATCGGCTGGATCGTCTGGTGAGTTCTACACCCCAAGAGCCTTGACCGAGTTTATGGCAGAGATAGTCAATCCGCAGATTGGCGAAAAAATGGCAGACTTCGCTTGTGGTACAGGAGGTTTCATCACAAGCTGGTTGGGTGAATTGGACAAGAAGGTAAAGACTGCTGAAGACCGCAAAGAGTACAATCAGTCTGTATTTGGCATAGAAAAGAAACAATTCCCGTATATGCTATGTGTGACAAACCTGTTGCTGCATGGTATTGACACGCCATTGGTATATCACGACAACTCGCTTACAAAAGATGTACTCAACTATACAGACGAAGACAAGTTTGATGTTGTGTTGATGAATCCACCATACGGTGGAAACGAAAAGTCGGATGTCAAGTCACACTTCCCTTCTGATATGCGCAGTAGCGAGACCGCTGACTTGTTCATGGTTCTCATCATGTACCGACTGAAGAGGAATGGTCGTGCAGCAGTCATTGTCCCAGACGGTTTCCTGTTTGGAGCGGACAACACAAAGATAGCCATCAAGACCAAGCTGCTCAGAGATTTCAACTTGCATACCATTATCCGTTTGCCTGGCAGTATCTTTGCACCTTACACTTCGATTGCCACAAACATTTTGTTCTTCGACAATACCAGTGCGGAGGATGCTCCAGAAGGCTTCTCAACGAAGGAAACATGGTTCTATCGTCTCGATATGCCAGAGGGTTACAAGCACTTCTCCAAGACAAAGTCCATGAAGTCGGAACATTGTGACCCAATCCGTGAGTGGTGGAACGACCGTAAGGAGATTATTATTGCTGATGGTGACGAGAAATCTCGTTGCTATTCAGTTGAAGACCTTATCGCCACCGATTGCAACTTCGACTTGTGTAAGTTCCCGAAAGAGGATGAAGAGATCTTGCCTCCTGCCGAACTGCTTGCCGACTATTTCAAGAAGCGCAAGGCTCTTGATCATGAAATTGATAAGACATTGGCAGAGATACAGCGTATCTTGGGGATAAATGTGAATGTGGACGAATTGTAAAATGTGGGACGGTGTCCCACAAATCTAAAAGATTGGCATGGAGAATAAAGGTTTGACAAACATAAATGATGCTGCCTATCAGAAGTTGATAGACAACATAACCACGTTATGGAGTGAGGCGAAGTCAAAAGCCATTGCTGCTGTCAATACAGAACTGCTTGATGCCAACTGGCAGACAGGAAAGTATATTGTTGAATATGAACTTAAAGGTAAGGATAGAGCTGAGTATGGCAAGCAGTTACTTGTAAACCTTGCAAAGGATTTGACAGCAAGAAACGGGAAAGGCTTTAGCCGCTCCAATCTTGTCTATATGCGTAAGTTTTATCTTGCTTTTCCAATTTGTGAGACAGTGTCTCACAAATTGACATGGAGCCACTATTTTGAATTGTTGAAATGTGACAACACGCTTGAAATGCAGTTCTATTATAAGGAATCTATCAAGGAAGGATGGAAAGTTAGGGAACTGAAAAGACAGATGAAAAGTTGTCTGTTTCAGCGACTTGCACTAAGCACAGACAAGGCAGGAGTTCTTGCTTTGGCTAACGAGGGGCACCAAGTGCAAACTCCGCAAGACATCATCCGTGACCCTTTCGTGCTTGAATTTGCAGGACTTCCCAAACAGAAACGCTATAAGGAGAGTGACTTGGAAAAGGCTCTTAAAGACCACATGGAGCAGTTTCTTTTGGAAATGGGACGTGGTTTCGCATTTGTGGGCAGACAATACTCCATGCAGATAGGAAGCCGACAGTTCAAGGTGGATTTGGTATTCTACCATTGTATCTTGAAATGCTATGTGCTGATTGACCTGAAGCGAGCAGAGATAAAGCATGGTGATATTGGGCAGATGAACCTCTACCTTAACTATTTCAAAACAGAAGTATGTCAACCTGACGATAATCCACCAATTGGCATAGTTTTGGGAGCAAGAAAAGACGAACTTCTGATGGAGTATGCCTTGGAGGGTATAACCAATCAATTGTTTGTGGCACGTTACCAACTTTATCTGCCAAAGCGTGAAGAACTGCAAGCGCAACTTGACAAGTTGTTAGACGAAGCAGAGTAACAACAATAAAATAAGGACATTTCGATTTTATAGCATAATTATGAAAAGTAATATTGGAATACAAATCATTTTGTTTATTGTACTGACTATGTTCAGTGCCAATATAAATGCACAAACGGTTGGATATACATATCGGCCTTTGGCTGCCGAGGGATGCAACATGAAATATAGCGTTGTGAAGCAAGATACGGCATATTACATTATCGCAACCGTAAAGTCAGACAGACTGAATTTCCTGAAAGAATCAACCATGTTGTTGAAAACATTCGATGGTGAAGTTATTAAACTTTATGGTTCTCAGATTGGTAGCGGCTCTGAAACGGCAGGTATTGTCTCTGGCAATATAGTCCTTCCTGTGACAGAAATCAGTTCTACAGCTCAATTCAAGATAAGTCCTCAACAATTTGAGTTGTTGAAAAAAGGCGTGGCTAAGATAAGGTTATCTACCATACCTATTGAGCATGAGCGGACATTTGCTAAAGATAAAATAGGCAAGAAACTTTATCAGTTCTTTTTGAAGCAGAAGAATAAGGACAATGATTTCTAACGATAGAAAATTATAATGAACGGAAAGCAATTAAAGAATAGCATATTACAATGGGCGATACAGGGAAAACTTGTACCGCAAGACCCTAATGACGAACCTGCAAGCGTTTTGCTTGATAAGATTCGCCAAGAGAAAGAACGCTTGATCAAGGAGAAGAAAATCAAGCGTGACAAGAACGCATCTATTATCTACCGTGGTGAGGATAATTCCTATTATGAGAAGTTGCTTGCTACGGGAGAGGTGAAGTGCATTGATGAGGAGATACCGTTTGAAGTACCGCAGGGGTGGGAATGGTGTAGATTACGTGATATTATTTTAGGTACAAATGCTGGCAAAAGCCCTAATTGTGAAAAAAGACCGAAAAAGGCGGATGAATGGGGGGTGTTGACAACTACAGCAATCCAAGAGAATGCTTTTTTATCTAATGAGAACAAAGTATTACCAAAGCATTACGTAATAAACCCTGAACATTGTGTACGATATGGTGATATACTTATAACACGAGCTGGTCCTGTTAATCGAACTGGTATAGTTTGTATGGTTGAAAATAATTGTGATAAGCTAATTCTTTCAGACAAGACCGTTCGAATAGATTATATGCACGATTATTGTAATCCAAGGTTTCTCGTTTTAGTACTTAATAGTTCAGCAATACATGAGTTAGTAATGAGTGCAACTGTTGGAATGGCTGCTTCACAGGTTAATGTGTCGCAAAGTAGCATTCAGAACACTTTTATTCCAATTCCACCCTCTAAGGAGCAACAGAGAATCATTAAAAAATTGGAAGCACTCTTGTTACAGATCGAAAAATATGATAATGCTCAGAATAAACTAAATGAGTTGAACAAAACAATAAAAGACATCATAAAAAAGAGTGTATTGCAAGAAGCAATTCAAGGTGAACTCGTGCCGCAAATTGCAGAAGAAGGAACAGCCAAAGAACTGCTCAAACAGATAAAAGAAGAAAAGCTGAAACTCGTAAAAGAAGGCAAACTAAAGAAGTCTGCCCTCAACGATTCTGTTATATTCCGTGGTGACGATAACAAGTATTGGGAGAAGTCGGAAGATGGGGCTGTATGTATTGATGAAGAAATACCATTTGAGATACCGTCAAATTGGGCGTGGGTACGACTTGACGATATTTGTTCTTTTATTCATAGAGGCAAATCACCCCAATATAGCCTTATAAAGAAATATCCTGTTGTTGCTCAAAAATGCAATCAATGGGTTGGATTTTCCATAGAAAAAGCAAAGTTTATTGAGCCACAGAGTATTACATCTTATAATAGTGAGTATTTCTTGCAAGATAGAGATTTGATGTGGAACTCTACAGGATTGGGAACATTGGGTAGAATGGCTATATACTATACGCTACTTAACCCATATGAATTGGCTGTTGCAGATAGCCATGTTACAGTTATTCGTCCATACAAAACGTACATCGTTTCTGAATACCTGTACTATTATTTTGCAAGTAATACAGTTCAGTCTGTTATTGAAGACAAATCAGACGGCAGTACAAAGCAAAAGGAATTAGCAACAAAGACTGTAAAAAGCTATCTTGTTCCACTACCACCATTTGCAGAACAACTGCGTATAGTACAAAAGATTAAGTCCGTAACAAGTATTATGAGCAAATAGGGAGCGAAGTAACCGAGATAGAACTTCCTTTTGACTTTCCAAGTACTTGGTCTATTGCTCGATTAAATGCTGTTTGTCAACTTACAGACGGCTTGAAAACCATTGGCGAGCAATGCTTGTTAGATGCAAAATACTTACGCGGTAAATGTTCTGAAACAATAGTAGAACAAGGTAAACTTGTATATAAAGGTGACAATATAATGCTTGTGGACGGTGAAAACTCTGGTGAAGTTTTCATCGTACCACAAGATGGCTATATGGGTAGTACATTCAAGCAGTTATGGATAAGTTCCCAAATGTACGAACCTTATGTTTTAGCTTTTATACAGTTCTATAAAGAGACATTGCGCAACTCTAAGAAAGGTGCAGCAATTCCACACCTCAACAAAGAATTGTTTTATGGTCTTATTATTGGTATTCCACCACTGCAAGAGCAGAGAATAATAGTTCAGAAGATAGAACAATTAATGCAGTTGTTCAAATAATTTTTCTATTTGAGCAACAATGCGTTGTTGCTCTTTTTGAGTAGGCAAAGGAAATAGTTTGTCTTCCAAGTAACCCACAACAATACGTTGTTGATTAGCAGTTCCCTTAAACGTTGCTTCATCTATGAAATACGGAGACTCTAAGAAATACAACAGATACCACCTGTCTATTGTATTTCCATAGGGTCTCAATACCTTTAATTCTGTTGTTCCTGCCCCGATTCCATTGGGCAAGTCATGGAAAATTGCAGACTTCCTGTTTTGAAAGCATGGCGTGATTTTTGCAAAAGCAACATCACCATTCGCAAAATGAGTAAATCCTTTTTTGATAGTTCCCCATTTGGTAGTATCAAAAGTAAAGTCTGATTTATAGCCAGCACTAATTTTCTCCATAGGAATAAAAGCTACGTAAGCATCCCATGCAGGCCGTATTGTATAAAACAAATAAGCCAAAGTCCTGATAGATTGACTTTGGCTTATTTGTTTTATACGTAATGATAAGGTAGCAATGTTTCTGGATCGTAATTATTTTGCCCGGCGATTTTGGAAAACGTCTTGGATAACCAATCCTTTGGATTTATTCCCAAGAGTTCACAGGTTTGGATAAGTGTTGATATTACAGCTAAGTCTTCACCACTTTCATCATTCTTTATAAACAGCCAGTTCTTACGCCCAAGGGCAATGGGACGTATGCTACGCTCAACAGGATTATTGTCTATGTTATACATGCCATTGGTGACGTAAGCACATAGTTTGTCCCAACGCTTAAGGGTATAGCTGATTGCCTCGCCAAGAGAACTTTTGGGAGTTGTTACAAGGCTTTTTTGCTTCAGCCATTGTTCTATTTTATTTAAGATGGGGACAGACTTTTCTTCTCGCTCTTTTTGTATTTCTTCCAAAGATGCGTGGCGTTCTTTGAGATTGGCTTCGATTTGGTAGAGGAGGGCGAAGTATTTAAGTACGACCTGTATGTCTTGAGGATACTGACCCTTTATGTTTTCAAACTTGCGGCGTGCATGAGCCATGCAGTGCAGAAGTGTTATCCACCGTGTCTGCTCTAGTGCTTCATAGGATTTGTATCCGTCTGTTTGTACTGCGCCTTTATACCCGTCCAACATAAGTTGCATCACTTGTTGCGAACGTGAACCTTCTCGGTAATAGAAGAATAGTCCTTTGTTTTGCGGACTGCCGTCTACCATATCCCATAGATACGCCTTACGGGTTTTGTCCTTGCGGTCGTTTACGCTTACAACTGTTTCGTCCATATGTACATAGGGAGAACGCAGCACCGCTTTCATTTGGGCATAATAAATGGGGTAGAGCTTGTCTATAGCTTGATGGACCGCCCTGTTTATTGTACTGGTTGGTATGTCCAGCCCATGTTCACGGAAGATTTTAGCTTGACGGTATTCGGGTAAATGATGGCAGAATTTATCTACAAGAATGTTGACGATCATGCTGTCGCCCAAATAGCCGTGTTCTGAAATCCGCGGCAATAAAGGGTGTTGCATCACTCGTGGACGAGTACTGCCTTTTTCAGATTTATTGATGCAGATTACTCGTACAACCTCTTTTAGGTAGTATTCTTGCGTGCGTCTTTCCAGGGTGATGGTGCTGTCCTTGCCTATGATTTTCATTTCTTCTGAATCATAGCCGTCAGGATATAAGGTGACAACTTCTCTTTCCAGGTTGTCCGGAAGTCTGAGTGTCCTGCGTTCGCGTTGTTGCTTTGACTTTTGCTCAGTTTTTTTCTTTGCCTTGCGCTGCTTGGTTTCTTCCTCTATCGCGTCGACGATTTCCGAAGGAGCTATTGGAGGCAATGTATTGTCTATGGCCTCGACAGTGGCCTCGTCGTATTCGGGGAACAACGGCATTGGTTCCAACGATTCGGGCTTTTTCATCTTTTCTGAGCTTTGCCCAAAATGCAGACGTTTCAAGTTGGAAAGTTCTATTTCCCGCTTGCTCAATTCGTTTTCCAATCCAGAAATACGTTCTTGCAGCTCGCGAATCTGTTCGTTGCGAACTGCAAGTAATTCTATGTATTCCTGTATCGTATTCATATTTGGCGCTCTCATTTATTATGAGAGTAAAGTTGCGAAAATATCTTTGATTATCAAAGTTTTTCTTTGATAATATTATATCGTTTTCGCCTTTTTGTTCCAAGTCTGATGCCTTCCATGAGCAGCACCATTTCATCCCATCTTATATCTATAAAGACTGCCGCATTTTTATGATGAAAGATGGAAGGGCTGAGCCTGCCTTGTTCAAGCCGTTTGTAATATACTACAAACCCTCCACGTTCCCAATGGAGCATTTTTACCAGAGTACGCGATTTGTTTGCAAAAACATAGACTTCTTGATTGGTAGGACTATACTGATATGTACGAATAATGCCGCAAAGTCCTTCAACGCCCTTTCGCATATCTATGCCTTGAGTATAGAGATGGTAGATGTTATTTTCGTTCAGACAAAACATAAGTACTTTTTGCCTGCAAAATTCGGACTTTATTGGAGTCTTTTCAATACGGCCTGCATGGGATGCTTACAAAGCTACCAACTTCTCATCTTCGGCTTCATTCTTTGGGTTTAATTGGAAAACATCACGAATCCTTACCCATTGCCAAGTTTCAGGAATTACAAATGGTATTTCATCAGTTATATCCAAACACTTTTTGCCTATCTGCTCATAATACTTGTTATCGTCACCACGGAAGATAACAGAATCATTGAGGGCAGACTTCTTTAGCTTGCCTTCTTTAACAAGTTTCTGCTTCTCTGTTTTTATCTGTTCAAGCATTTCTTGTGCTGTACCTTCTGATGCAATTTGCGGAACCAGTTTTCCTTGAATTGCTTCTTGTAAGACGGATTTTTTTATTTGTTCATTTATTATTCTATTCAATTTATCTAACTTCTCTTGTTGTGTTCCATACTTTTCTATAACAGGTAGTAAAGACGTAACCTTTGATATTATTCGTGTCTGTTCGTTTCTTGGTGGTATAGGGACAAGATAATTGCATACAGTTGTAGTCGAAAGTTCCTTTTGTTTAGTACTGCCATCTGATTTGTCTTCTATTACACTTTGAACCGTTGGACTTGCGAAGTAAAAATAGAAGAAAAGAGGAGACATAAAGGGTTTGAACAATCGGATGACTGTTACATGACTATCTGCAACAGCCAGCTCATAAGGGTTAAGCTTCGCGTAATATACAGCCATTCGCCCCAATGTTCCTAATCCTGTGGAGTTCCACATTAAATCCTCATCTTGCAAAAATCGCTCAATAGCGTACTTGGACAAGGATTCAGGCTCTATAAACTGCGCTTTGTCAATAGAGAATCCTGCCCATTGGTTACATTTTTGAGCAACAACAGGATACTTTTTTATCGGTGAATACTTAGGAGACTTCCCTCTTTGTATATATATCGAAACATTCAAAAGTCTTGCCCAACTCCAAGATGTAGGTATCTCAAACGGTATCTCCTCATCAATGCACTTCACCTCCCCCGTAGCAAGTATCTTCTCATAATAGGAACTCATAGAACAAATCCATGCCTATTTATTAGGACAACTTAATGTTTCACTAATAAACGAATAGAAATGGAATTAGACAAATTTGAAGAGTTCCTAAGCCAAGGCAATATGGCTAAAAACACGATTTCGGCATATCTGTATGCCGTGAAGGAGTTTGGCTCTCGACACAAAGAGTTGAACAAGAGAAACTTGTTGGTTTACAAAACCTACTTGATTGAGACTTACAAGCCAAAGACGGTGAACCTCCGTATTCAGGCGTTGAACAAGTATCTTGTATTTGTGGGCAAGACGAAACTCCGCTTAAAGTCGGTCAAGGTGCAGCAACGTTCTTATCTGGAGAATGTCATCAGTAATGCCGACTACACTTTCTTGAAGAACAAGTTGAAGAAGGAAGACAACTTGGAGTGGTACTTTGTGGTGCGTTTCTTGGCTGCGACTGGTGCCAGAGTTAGCGAACTTGTACAAATCAAGGTTGAGCACGTGCAAGTAGGCTACTACGACATCTACACCAAGGGTGGCAAGATACGGCGCATCTATATCCCCAAGACATTGCGTACGGAAACTGGAAAGTGGTTGCAAACACTCAACCGCACAAGTGGCTATCTCTTTCTCAATCGCTTTGGCGAGCGCATCACGACAAGAGGCATATCACAGCAGTTGAAGAACTATGCGGTGAAGTATGGCTTGAATGAAAAAGTGGTGTACCCTCACTCGTTCCGCCATCGTTATGCCAAAAATTTCTTGGAGAAGTTCAACGATATTGCTTTGCTTGCCGACCTCATGGGACACGAAAGCATAGAGACAACACGTATCTATCTGCGAAGAAGTAGCTTGGAGCAACAAGAAATTGTAGATAAGGTTATCACTTGGTAAAATGCCAATAAATGTTCATAGGAATAAGAGTAGAAAGAGATGCAGGTTTCTTTCTACTCTATCCTTGTAAAACATTTCTTGCTTCTTTAGGTGTTATTTTAACATAGAATACTGTTCGAGGTCGGTAGGGCAATTAAGTTAAGGCGCCTTTGTATTCACCTTACATCGGTCGTTCAATGTGCTTATAACGAACGATGTGTATATTTACCACGAACGTTGTAAGTGTTTACTTCGAACGAAGTAAGGTAAATATAAAGTGCTATTTAGCATAATGACTCGTAACGCATAAAAGGTCGTTTTGCCTAAAGAGAACGGAGAAAAAATGCCGATGTGGTGAACATACCAACTGGTGCTTTTGGCTTTCTCATGTAAATGGTATAATTTTGCAACTTATAAGTAAAACCCCATGAACCAGAATATTATAGACCGTCTCAATCATTTGGCTGATGAAAAGGAACCGTTTCTTTTCGTCATCAATTATGATGGCACGGAAGCATATATACGGAAACTTTCGGAAATCTCTCCAGAAGAATGCCTTTATGACTTTGAGGGCATCACCAATGTGAAACGGCAATTGCGCTCCGCGTCAGCAAAACAGCAGATGTGGAAGGTGCATGAACCGGACTTTGGAGAGTACACAAAAAGTTTTGAGACTGTTAAGAGCAACATTCTGTGTGGTAACAGTTTCCTTACTAACCTTACCTGTAAGGTGGCTGTGGATTGCGACCTTTCATTTGATGATATTTTTTTAAGGGCAAAAGGCAAGTACAAGATTCTCGTGAGAACAGATAACGGCAAGCAGTTTGTGTGTTTTTCTCCGGAGTCTTTTGTCCGCATAAAGAATGGAAAGATATATTCTTATCCTATGAAGGGGACACTCGACGCTTCCCTGCCAAATGCAGAAGAAGCGCTGATGAACGACGAGAAAGAGGCTGCGGAACATGCGACCATCGTTGATTTGATTAGAAATGACTTAAGCCGTGTGGCAGAGCGAGTAAGGGTGGACAGATACCGTTATATAGATGTACTGCATACTAACAAGGGTCACATACTGCAGACCAGCTCTGAAATTAGCGGCAAGTTGCCATCAGACTATCATAAGCGTATAGGTGATATTTTGGCTGCCATGTTGCCGGCAGGTTCGATTACGGGTGCGCCAAAGGATAAAACGGTGCAGATAATTCATGAGGCTGAAGGATACGACCGCGGTTTTTATACGGGCATTATGGGTATATATGACAACGAAATGCTCAATTCGGCCGTAATGATACGTTTTATGGAAAAGGACGGGGAGGGCATATTCTTCAAGGCCGGAGGTGGCATTACCTCAAAGAGTGATTGCAGAAAAGAATTTGAGGAAGTGTTGCAAAAGGTGTATCTTCCGTTTGAATAATTACACAATGAAATATGGCACAGCAATTTGTAGAAACTATAAAGATTAAGGAAGGAGAGGCACAGGCTATAGCATATCATCAGGAAAGGTTGGAAAGAACTCTTCGGCATTTCTTTCCATCGCTATGCAATGCGACTCCTATGCCTTCGCTGGAGAAACTCGTGGCGCCAACGGCAGATATGGATTTTTATAAGGCGAGGGTGGTGTATGGAGAGCAGGGTGTAAAGGACATAACTTATGCTGCATACGCCATGCGCGAAATAAAATCCTTGCAAGTGGTTGAAAACGATGCGATAACGTATGACTATTAAAGTGCAGATCGCAGCAGTCTTAATGCTTTGGTGGCACAGAAGGGGAACTGCGATGAAATCATCATCGTTAAACATGGGCTTTTGACTGATACTTCATTTACTAACCTTGCCATATATGACGGTAATCATTGGATAACTCCCAAACGCCCTTTATTGCTTGGTACAAAAAGAGCAGCACTCCTGGATAAAGGTATTATTCAAGAAGCAGATATCACATTGAATGATTTGCGAAATGCTGTGAAGGTGAGTCTTTTTAACGCAATGATTGAATTTGGAGAAAGGGAGGTGCCAATAGGTAATGTCCGCTTTTGAATACGCAGCATCTAACATATTGGCTGGTTGGCAGTTGAAGCGAATGTGGCTACCAATTATTTTGACATTAAAAGGCTGAAATGCCAGCTTGTTATAAAAAATCCGCCGCACGTTCACCCGTTGGTGTGTGCGGCGGACAGATCAACCAAAATAACATTATATAGTTTAGTCAAGTCTCGTAATAGGGGTGCCAGGTAAATGGCATGGTGCTGCAGGGTGATTTTTGAATACCTACTTATTGGCGTAAGCTTCTTCATGCACACCGGCAACGGCACGTCCACTGGGGTCGTTCATGTTTTTGAATGACTCGTCCCAGGCAAGTGCTTCGGCTGTAGAGCATGCTACACTGGGTACACTGGGCACACTGCGTGCTGCGCTTTCGCTGGGGAAATATTCTTCAAAGATTGAACGGTAGTAATATTCCTCCTTGTTCATTGGGGTGTTGATGGGGAAACGCTCGGCTGCGTGTGCCATTTGTTCGTCAGTTACGGCTTGTGCGGTGACGGCTTTCAAGGTGTCAATCCATGAATAACCTACGCCATCGGAGAATTGCTCTTTTTGGCGCCATGCCACATCTTCAGGCAGCATGTCGGCAAAGGCTTCGCGCACAATTTTCTTTTCTATAGTCTTGCCAGGACACATCTTGGCTTCGGGGTTCAGACGCATGGCCACATCGAGGAAATCCTTGTCGAGGAAGGGGACGCGGCCTTCAACACCCCAAGCCGAAAGGCTCTTGTTGGCTCGCAGACAATCGTAAAGGTGGAGTTTTGACAATTTGCGCACGGTTTCTTCGTGAAAAGCACGTGCATTGGGCGCTTTGTGAAAATAGAGGTATCCACCAAACACCTCGTCGGCTCCTTCGCCCGAAAGTACCATTTTGATACCCATAGACTTGATGACACGTGCCAACAAGTACATTGGGGTGGAGGCACGCACGGTGGTGACATCGTATGTTTCGATGAAATAGATGACGTCACGCACGGCGTCAAGTCCCTCCTGTATTGTGTAGTTTATTTCGTGGTGCACTGTACCGATAAAGTCAGCCACCTCCTTGGCTTTTGCCAGGTCGGGTGCTCCCTTCAATCCCACTGCAAATGAGTGGAGCTGAGGCCACCAGGCTGCTTGTGTGCTGTTGGTCTCGATACGGTGTGCTGCGTATTTTTTGGCAATGGCTGATATGACAGAACTGTCAAGACCGCCCGACAGAAGAACTCCGTAAGGCACATCGCTCATTAGCTGGCGCTTGACGGCTGCCTCGAGTGCGTTGTGCACATCGTTGACAGATGCGCCATTGTTCTTTACGTTGTCGTAGCTTTCCCAATCGCGTTTGTACCATCTTACCATTTTCCCCTCAGAACCACGATAGTAGTGTCCGGGCAAGAATGGTTCATATTCATCGCAGAACCCTTCCAGTGCTTTGAGCTCGGAAGCACAATAAATGGTGCCGTCCTTGTCGTGTCCAATATACAAGGGTATGACGCCAATGGGGTCGCGGGCTATAAGAAAGTCGTCGTTGGCTTCGTCGTATAATGCAAAGGCATAGATGCCATTGAGGTCTTCAAGAAAGTTTATGCCTTTGTCGCGATAAAGGGCAAGTATAACTTCGCAGTCGGAGCCAGTTTGAAATTGGTATTTGCCGGCATATTGCTTGCGTATGTCTTGATGGTTGTAAATTTCGCCGTTTACAGCCAACACCTGTTTGTTGTCGGGTGCAAATAAGGGTTGCTTGCCGCTTTGGGGGTCGACAATCGAAAGTCGCTCGTGACACAATATGGCACTCTTGCCACAATAGATGCCGCTCCAATCGGGGCCTCTGTGACGGATTTTCTTACTCATGGCAAGAGCTTTCTTGCGCAACTCGGGAGTTTGCTCTTTAATGTTGAATATTGATACGATGCCGCACATTGTAGTCTGTCTGTTATTGTGTTTTGAATGTATGTTTGTGATGTGCCAAATGTCTTGTGGAAGACTTGTTTTGTTATCACGTTGCAAATATAACAACAATATTCGTAACAGAATGACTTTTTGCGCAGAAATATATGGGTAAAATGCTTCTTTTGTTGATATTCTTCTTGTAGAGTTTATATTTTGCTATTACTTTGCGCTGAAAAGTATTAAAATGCAAAATACATTGTGCGCTTTTGTTACAAGTAGATGGAGGATAGCTTGTGCTAACGTTGGGTCGGGGTAAAATGAAAAATACCGTACAACAGTCTGACTTTTGGGTAAGTCAAGCCCTTGTACGGTAACTTTGGAATTATAGGTTAACTTGTCAACTTGTTCACTAATTCTGCCAACGCATGTCTACTTATACATATAGGCGTCCCTTCTCTTTATGTGTGTGTGGAGATTGGGGCTGCGAATTTATTGATTAAGTTGCTCCATTTCATCGGCAGACAGTATTTTGTGCGCTTTGCTGAAGCGGTTGCGCTTGTGTGGCGTAACACGCTCGTTGCTGTTGGCAGTCAATGGTGTGTCGTCGGGCAACCTGCCGCTTGACAAGCTGTGGACATTGCCTCCGTATTGCCGCCATCGCTCCATGATGCTGATTACATAGTTGTAGGTTTCGTTGCCAATCATGTAGCCATATTTAACAACGGGGTCGCGGTAGTATTGGGCATTACTCAAATTGCGCACGTAGTAGCTCACGTCGCTCCAGTTGTAGGCGTTTCCGCCATGTTTCCGGGCGAGTGATTGGGCATCGCGTATGTGGCCAAGCCCGCCGTTGTAGGCAGCAAGCACAAATTTGGCACGTTCCTCGGCATCGGCAATGTTGGCAAATTGTTGTTGCAGGTGTCTGATGTGGCGTGCTGCTGTGGTTATATTGTCTTCGGGCGAGAAAAGCCGGGTTGAAGGCAAGCCATATTGTCCGGCAGTGGCGGGCATAATTTGCATCAAGCCACAGGCGCCAGCCCATGATGTGGCATTGGGGTCGAAGCCCGACTCTTGATAACATTGTGCTGCAATGAGTCGCCAGTCCCAGCCTGTATAGCGCGCAGCTGCCTTGAAATAGGCGTCGTAGGTGGATATAATACCTTTCTCGCGTGAAATGAATGGGGCACGTACCTTGCGGTGTACGATGGTGCGGTTGTGCAACCACGTTCTTTCCGTTTTTTGTGCTTTCACTTCTACACCATCGCCATACCAATCGTTGAGCGCTTCGGCCAGGTCTTTAGCATCGGGTAGTATGGCCCAACTTGCTCCCGTCTTTGCGTTTTTAGCTCCCGCAGTGGCTATGCCTTGTTTTTGGCAGAAACTGGGGGAAAGCTGATAGGCTATGACGTCAACATCTCCCTTTTTGAGCATTTTGGCCAATTCGGTGCTGTCTGTGGCAAGTTCAACACGTACACCAACTCCCAATGTGTTAGCAAAATCTTCGGCCAGTGCATATTGCAGACCCATGCCGCGGCCCTGGTAGTCGAAGTATGTGTCGGGGCCGCTGATGGTGCCAATAATGAGTTCGCCGGACTGTGATATGCGGTCGATGTTTACGCCGTCGCTGTGGCTTTTGGCCTTGGCAAAGGCGCCATTGTCGCCCGAGGCCTGACTCGTTTTGTTGTGGCAGGCTGTGAGCAGAGGCAGCGTGAAAAACAATATGAACAAAAGGCGTGTCATGACAATATTACATTTCAGCTTCCTTCAATCGTTCGGCGTTTTCGGCTACGATGAGGTGGTCGATGCAGTCCTGTATGTCGCCGTCCATAAACGCTTGCAGATTGTATATGGTATAGTTTATGCGGTGGTCGGTGATGCGGCCCTGCGGATAATTGTATGTACGGATTTTGGCCGAACGGTCGCCAGTCGAAACGAGCGTTTTGCGGCGGTTGGCTATGTCGTCAACGTACTTTTGGTGCTCTTTGTCGTAGATGAAAGTGCGCAGACGTGCAAGTGCGCGCTCTTTGTTCTTAGGTTGGTCACGGGTTTCGGTGCACTCTATTAAGATTTCCTCTACTTCGCCAGTGTTGGGGTTTTTCCAGTTGTACCGCAAACGAACACCCGATTCTACCTTGTTGACATTCTGACCACCGGCACCGCTTGAGCGGAATGTGTCCCATCTAATTTCGCCTTCGTTGATGACCACATCAAATGCTTCGGCTTCGGGTAATACGGCAACGGTTGCTGCCGAGGTGTGAACACGTCCTTGTGTTTCGGTGGCAGGCACGCGCTGTACGCGGTGTACGCCACTTTCATACTTCATGGTGCCATACACGTCGGTGCCCGTAATGGAGCAGACAATTTCCTTAAAACCGCCTGCGGCTCCCTCGCTGGCACTTGACACTTCAAGTTTCCAGCCCTTACGCTCGCAGTATTTGCTGTACATGCGGAACAAGTCACCGGCAAAAAGTGCGGCCTCGTCGCCACCCGTGCCGCCACGTATTTCGAGAATGGCATTTTTGGCGTCTTCGGGGTCTTTAGGTACGAGCATGAGTTTGATGCGCTCTTCGAGTTCGGGTATGCGTTTCTCGCATTCGGCAACTTCCTCGCGTGCCATATCCTTCATTTCGGCATCAGTCTCGTTGAGCAGCATGTCCTTGCTCTCCTCAAGGTTCGATAGTAAATTGGCGTACTCCTTGCGGGCTGCCATGAGGTCTTCAAGCTCTTTGTATTCTTTGGTCAGTCGCACATAGCGCTTTTGATCGCCAATGACGTTGGGGTCTGTAATAAGTGTGCTGACTTCCTCAAAGCGTGCTTCAAGTCCGTTCAATTTATCTAATAACGTATTCATTTAAGTAGGTGTTCAAAATATGTTATACAATCAGTAGGTGTCTATAAAGAAAGAAGTTCAGAAAGCCGGCAACTTGATTGCTACTGTTGTGTGGGGGCAATCATGGTTGCTGGCTTCTTGAACTTCGGGCTGTGTTGTGTCTTAGTAGTTGAACTCGCCAAACTCGCTCTTGATGGTGAGTGAGCGCGGGCCTTCTTCGATATGGCCTACAACTTGTGCATCGATGTTGAAGCTCTTGCTGATGGCAATAACTTTTTCGGCATTTTCGGGACGTACGTAGACTTCGAGTCGGTGTCCCATATTGAACACTTTGTACATTTCTGCCCAGTCGGTGCCGCTTTGCTCTGCAATGGTCTTGAAGAGAGGTGGCACGGGGAACATATTGTCCTTGATGACGCGGCAATTTTCGCCCACAAAGTGCAGAACCTTGGTTTGTGCACCGCCTGTGCAGTGTACCATACCATGGATTTCGGGACGCAGTTCGTCGAGCAGTTTCTTCACGACGGGTGCGTATGTACGGGTGGGGGAAAGTACAAGCTTGCCGGCATTGATGGGTGAGCCTTCCACCTTGTCGGTAAGTTTAAGTCCGCCGCTATATACCAATTCTTCGGGTACGGCATGGTCGTAGCTCTCGGGATATTTTTCTGCCAAGTATTTGGCAAACACATCGTGACGGGCTGAGGTGAGTCCGTTAGACCCCATTCCACCATTGTACTCCTTCTCGTAGGTAGCTTGACCACTTGACGAGAGGCCGACAATAACATCGCCCGGACGAATGTTGGCATTGTTGATAACGTCGCTGCGTTTCATGCGGCAAGTGACAGTAGAGTCGACGATGATTGTGCGCACAAGGTCGCCCACATCGGCAGTTTCTCCGCCAGTGGCATAGATGCCTACCCCCATGTCGCGCATCTGCTGCAACAACTCGTCTGTGCCGTTGATGATGGCAGAGATCACTTCGCCCGGTATGAGCATTTTGTTGCGGCCAATGGTAGAGCTTACAAGAATGTTGTCAACGGCTCCAACGCAAAGGAGGTCGTCTGTGTTCATAATAAGGGCATCTTGCGCAATGCCTTTCCATACAGAGAGGTCGCCCGTCTCTTTCCAGTACATGTATGCAAGGCTTGATTTGGTGCCGGCACCATCAGCATGCATGATATTGCAATATTCGGGGTCACCACCCAATATGTCGGGAATGATTTTGCAAAAGGCTTGAGGGAATATGCCCTTGTCAATGTTTTTGATGGCGTTATGCACGTCTTCTTTCATGGCGGATACGCCGCGCATCATGTATCGTTGTTTGCTGTCCATGTGAACTGATGAGTATGTATGTTTAGAGTTGTGTATTAAAATTCTACCTTGGGTGCTTTTTCTGCTCCGGCCTCAGCCTCAAACTGATTCTTTTTGTCAAAGCCAAACATTCCTGCCACGATATTGGCAGGGAAACGGCGCACGCTCACATTATAGGTTTGAACGGCCGAGTTGTAAATTTGACGACTTTCGTTGATACGATTTTCAGTCCCCTCGAGTTGTGCTTGAAGTTCTGAAAAGTTCTCGTTGGCCTTGAGGTTGGGATAATTTTCAGACACCGCCATCAAGCGGCCGAGAGCTTGTGACAATTCGCCTTGTGCGGCTTGATATTGTTTGAGCTTTTCGGGGGTAAGGTTGTCTGAATTTATAGTTACTTGTGTAGCTTTGGCTCGTGCAGCCATTACATTCTCGAGTGTCTCGCTTTCGTGTTTGGCATATCCCTTAACGGTACTTACCAAATTAGGTATGAGGTCGGCACGGCGCTGATATTGTGATTGAATGTTGCCCCATGCAGTGGCCACAGCCTCGTCTTTGGCAATCAGACCATTGTAGGTGGTCAGTGTGCCGCCTACCATAATAAGAATTAGCACGCCAATCACGAGCAGGGTTATTGTTCCTTTCTTCATATCCGTTTGTTGTTAGTTTGAAAAATGTCTGTTCGTTGTATTTTTTTGTCAAAACCGGCCGCCGCTTCCGCCGCCGCCAAAGGTGCCGCCGCCAAAAGAGCCTCCGATACTTCCTCCACCGAATGAACCCCCACCGCTGCCACCGCCAAACCATATGGGTGGAATGGCATTGCCGTTGTGTGTGTCGTTTGTGTCGGTATAGTGTGTTGTTTTATTCCCGCACTTGGGACATTGCCAAATGGTACGTATCTTCCAATCGCTAATAGCACTGGCGCGCACCCTCTGACTGCTGACTTTGCGCATGCGTGTCTTGCATTTAGGGCATCTTGGTGTGCGGTGGGCAAATATGTATGAGATGGCAATAATGAACAGCAATGCGATAATGAAACCTGCAACTGCGGCCGAACTGTCATCGTCGTTTCCATTCTCAGCTGTCAGGGAATTGTCTTTGCGCACATAGCTGTCAATGCGCTTGATTGTGTTGACAATGGCACTGTTCCAATCGCCAGCTTTTAGTGCTGGCACCATTACCTGATTTTGAATTCGCCTGCAAATGGCGTCAGGCAGTGCACCTTCGAGCCCGTTGCCGGTAAGTATTTGGTAGCTTCTGTCCTCTGTTGCTAAAATGACTATCAAGCCAGAGCGTTGTTCTTTTGAGCCGATGCCATATTTGCGGCTCAAATCCATACCAAATTGATAAGGGTCATCGCCCTTAAGCTGTTTAACCACCACCACTACAGTTTGAATGCCTTTGTCGCGTTCCAACGCTTGCAGCATGCTGTCTGTGGCGGCAACAGCTGTTGGCGATAGCACACCGTCGGGGTTGCACACATAATGTTGCGCGTTTTGCAAGTGAACCATGGGCAATGTCTCGATGGTCCACTTCTCTGCAAGCGCCATAGTGGTGGCTATGGCTGCAAACATCAGTAGTGTGAAGATTTTGCGTAACATATTTGTGATGGGTGCGGCAAGAACGCCGTACTAAACTCGCTTTGTTGTTTTGTTAAACCGAAACCTATGCAAAGATAGGGTAAATCATTGAGAAATGTACGCTAAATGCCTTACTTTTAATGCAGAAGCGTTGGTTCTGTTCATTTTATGGTGCAAATGTTTGCCTCAGAACTGAATAAGTGAGAACTTTGTACGACTTAAAAGATTTGGCTTTGTCGCACGATTTTCCGTACTTAGCAACCTTTATAAACTGATGTATAATAACACCTGTTCGCATATTCTCACGAGAGAATGCAGTAGGGCATATCTTAAAACAATGAAACAAAATGGATATGTGCAGAAGCAGTATGGTATTAAGACCAAACGTTTCTGCCAAACACTTGATTTGAAAAACGAGCCAGAACTCATTGCCGCATACAAGAAATTGCATGAAGAAGGTCACGTCTGGAGAGAAATCCTCAGTGGTATCAAAGAGGTAGGCATTCTCGAAATGGAGATTTACCTGTTGGAAAACCGCCTGTTTATGATTGTTGAAACGCCAGAGGATTTTAATTGGGACGAGTCGATGGCAAAACTGGCCAAACTGCCAAAGCAAGAAGAATGGGAGGCACTGACAGGGAAATATCAAAAGACGAAAGACGGTGCCACCTCTTCAGAAAAATGGCAACTTATGGAGCGTATATTCCATCTGTATTAGTGGGGCGCTCATATGGCTTGCCAGGAACTTGCCTCACATAATAGGGCTGACATCTTGCATCAGATGTCAGCCCCATTCTTTATCTTTGCTTGCCTTTCCATAATGTATTCATGCGGTCACGGCTGCGGTCTTCTGCCTGATTATTGCATGGTTTCCAAAGCACTTCGTCCTTGACCTCATTGGGCAGATATTGTTGTGGCGTAAAGTTTCCCGGGTAATCGTGAGGGTATAAGTAGCCGTCGTGATAGCCAAGTTCCGCCATAAGTTTGGTGGGCGCATTGCGCAAGTGCAGCGGCACGGGCAGATTGCCTGTGCGTTTTACCAACTGCAGGGCGTTGTTAATGCCCATGTACGCCGAGTTGCTTTTGGCGCTGGTGGCCAGATAAACCGTAGCTTCGGCCAACGGAATGCGCCCTTCAGGCCAGCCAATTTTAGCTACAGCATCAAATGCTGCATTGGCCAGCAGCAGCGCGTTGGGATTGGCAAGTCCGATATCCTCAGAGGCCGAAATGACCAAGCGCCGTGCTATGAATTTGGGATCCTCGCCGCCCTCAATCATGCGTGCCAACCAATATAGTGCCGCATCGGGGTCACTGCCTCGAATACTTTTTATGAAGGCCGAAATGATGTCATAGTGCATTTCCCCTTCCTTGTCGTAGGCCAATGGGTTTTGTTGCAGACGTTCGGTGATTGTAGCATTGTCAATAACGAGTGGGTCGGCATCAGAGGCAGATGTCACCAAATCGAGTATGCCTAATAGTTTACGGGCATCACCACCGCTGTATCTGAACAGAGCTTCAGTCTCTTTCACCTCGATATGTCGTTCTTTCAGCACCAAGTCCTTGGTCAGGGCGCGATGTAGCAGCACTTCGAGGTCAGCCTTGTCCAAACTCTTTAGCACATACACTTGGCAGCGCGACAAGAGCGGACGTATGACCTCAAATGAAGGATTTTCGGTGGTGGCGCCAATCAGCGTAATGGCACCAGTTTCAACAGCGGCCAAGAGCGAATCTTGTTGCGACTTTGAAAAGCGGTGAATTTCGTCAATAAACAAAATAGGGCTTTGCTCGCTGAAGAAACGTCCGTTTGTGGCACGGTCTATCACCTCGCGCACCTCTTTCACCCCGCTATTTACTGCTGATAGCGTGTAGAAAGGCGTGTCGAGATGTTGCGCAATGATTTTGGCCAAAGTTGTCTTGCCAACTCCCGGTGGCCCCCATAAAATGAATGAAGAAATATGTCCGGAGTCAATCATCTGACGCAGTACGGCACCTGGCCCTACCAGATGTTTTTGGCCTATGTAATCGTTGAGCGTTGTAGGGCGCAGACGTTCAGCTAATGGTTTCATTGTTCTATTTCGCTAAGTTCGAGCCATCGCATCGATTTTTCGTCAAGTTCTTCTTCGAGCAAAGGCAGACGTTTGCTTTTTTCTGTAAGTTCGTCAACGGACAGTGTGCCAGAGCAAAGACTTGTTTCGATTTCCTTCTTTTCGGCTTCGAGTTTTTCAATGTCCGTTTCAAGCTGCTTGAGTTCTTGCTTTTCCTTGAAAGACAGTTTGCGTTTCTTTTCGCCGCCCCAAGTGTTTGCTTTTGCATTAGTGTTGGTGGCTTGCTGCTTCTTTGCGGCTTCTCTCTCCTCTTGCTCTTCATGTTCACGCAGCGATTTCCATTCGCGGTATTCTGAATAATTACCAGGAAAATCGTCAATCTTGCCCTCACCGTTAAACACTAACAGATGGTCGACAACCTTGTCCATGAAGTAGCGGTCGTGACTGACTACTATCACACACCCCTTGAAGTCCTGAAGATATTCCTCAAGAATTTGCAGCGTGGCAATATCAAGGTCATTGGTCGGTTCGTCAAGCACCAAGAAGTTGGGGTTCTTCATCAGCACAGTGCATAGTTGCAGGCGTCGGCGCTCACCTCCCGACAATTTGTAAATGTAATCTTGCTGACGGGCTGGTGGAAAGAGAAAATGTGTCAGAAACTGCATGGCTGTCAGGTGTCGTCCATTTCCCAAGTCAATGTATTCGGCATGTTTGCGTACCGCGTCAATAACCTTGTCTTGCTCGTTAAAGTCCATGCCGTCTTGTGAGAAGTAGCCAAATCGTACAGTCTCACCCACAACAAAACGGCCTTCATCGGGTTGTTCAAGTCCAAGCAATAGTTTGATGAATGTGCTCTTGCCGGTACCATTGCCACCCACAATGCCCATCTTTTCGAACCGTGCGAAGTTGTAGTAAAAGTGGTCAAGAATAATCTTCTGCTGTTTTTGGCCGTCGGCACCAGGCACATCGAAAGCTTTGCTCACATATTCAGCTTCAAATATTTTGCTGCCAATGTATCCGCTCTTTACCTCAAGTCGTGCAGCCCTTTCCTCACGCCGTTGCTTGGCACGCTGTTCCAATTCAACAAAAGCCTCTTTGCGGTAGCGTGCTTTAGTGCCTCTGGCACAGGGCATGCGGCGCATCCAGTCAAGCTCTTTGCGATACAGGTTGTTGGCGCGTGCTATGTTAGCATTCTGTGCCGTGATGCGTTGCTCGCGTTTTTCGAGATAATACTCATAGTTGCCATCGTAGGTGTAAATGGTCTCATCGTCAAGTTCCAGTATGCGCTGGCACACATTGTCAAGGAAGTAACGGTCGTGTGTCACCATGAGCAGCGCTTTGGTAGTGCGTTGCAAGTAACCCTCCAACCATTCAATCATTGAAAGGTCAAGGTGGTTTGTTGGCTCGTCAAGCACCAGCAAATCGGGGTCAGCCAGTAGTACATTAGCCAGAGCCACGCGTTTGAGTTGCCCACCAGACAACTCTTCTACCGGCTGCGTGAAATTGTTAATGTCGAGTTTCGACAGAATTTGCTTGGCCTTCAACTCAAAGTCCCATGCCTCGCGTCGTTCCATTTCGTCTATCAGTTCGCTCAACCCCGGATTGCCGGGTGTGGCAAGGCATTGTTCGTATTGGCTGATAAGGGTTGACAATTCTCCAGCACGCTGGAAGCAGGCGTCAATCACAGTTGTACCAGGCTCAAACACTGGCGCTTGTTCCAAAATGGCAATGTTGGCATCGCGTCTTGTCACGATAGTTCCCCCGTCATAATCCTCCTTTCCGGCCAAAATGTTCAGCAAAGTACTTTTCCCGGCTCCGTTATGTGCTATGAGTCCGACTTTCTGGCCGTCGGCAACCGAGAAACTTATGTCGTTAAAGAGTTCGAGCGCACCAAAGCGTTTAGTCAGGTGCTGAATGTCGAGTAATGGAATCATTGTGTTTGAGAAATAGGGGGGAGTAAAAGCTAATATGCACACGCGCTTTCAAGGGTGTTAAGAAAACGCGTGTGCACATCAGCACAATGGAGGTTAGCGTTGAGGCTTAGAGTTCATTGGTTACAACGTTGCCCATTTGCATCACGTATGTCAGTTTGAGGTTCTCGTCAAACATCATGAGGTCGGCGTCCTTGCCAGCTTCGAGCGAACCCTTGCGGTCGAACACGCCCATGATTTTGGCCGGAGTTTCGCTGGCCATACGGCAAGCGTCCTCCAATGGAATGTTAGCCATCTGCACGCAGGTGCGGATAAGACGGTCCATTGTGGCGATAGAGCCTGCCAGAGCCGAACGGTCTGCCAATTTGCACACGCCGTCCTCCAATATGACGCGGGGGTCGAAGGCTGCATCGCCTTCAGTTGCAGCGCATGCCAAAGAGTCGGTAATGAGTGCTGTCTTTTCAACGCCCTTGATTTGGTAAATCATGCGCAACATGACGGGAGGCACGTGAATGCCATCGGCAATCATTTCGACAGTCATGTCCTCAAGTGCAAAAATACTTTCTACTGTGCCAGGCACCTTAAATTCACGGTTCTTGTAAACCACCGGCATGGCATTGTAGAAGTGTGTGGCATGAGTCATACCAGCATCGTGGCCGGCCACCACGTCCTCGTAAGTGGCGCGCGTGTGGGCAATGGCAGGTAAAACGCCATGTTTGCGGCAGGCGGTGATAAACTCAACCGAGCCGGGGAGTTCGGGCGCCTCGTCCCAACGCTTCAGACACTTATATTTCTCAAGCAGCGGTTCATACTCTTCAGCCACGGGAGCCTTGATCCACTCGGGAATTTGCGCACCAGCTTGTTTAGGGTTGAAGTACGGACCCTCGAGGTGCAGACCGAGCACGGGGCTATTCTCTTCAGCCATCAATTTGTCACAAGTTTGGCAGGCAGCCTCAATCATAGGCACGGTTGACGATGACAGTGTGGGGAATATCGAGGTCGTGCCGTGCTTGGCATGGGCGTTGATGGCTACGCGGAAAGCCTCTTCGGTACCCTCCATAAAGTCGCGTCCACCACCGCCGTGGACGTGCATTTCGATGCCACCAGGCACAATAGTGCAACCCTTCGCATCAATGATTTCGGCACCCTCAACGTGCAAGTCGTTGTTGCTAACGGCTTTGATCTTGTTACCTTCAACAATTACAGAACCGCCCTTGAGCCAACCCTGTGGGGTGAGAATGCGGCCATTAATGATTTGCTTAAGCATGATAGAATTAAAGTTTGATGGGCAGAATGGCTTGGTGTGCGTTACAGGGCAAATATGATATGCTGTCACTACGGGTTAGGTTAAAGCCTCCCTGCCTGAATGATATCAAGTTGATTGTTATAGCGGTGCGTTGGCCGAATTTGTTGACGAACAAATGAACGACGAGTTGCAGTGTCCTTCTGGCCGTGTCCCCGTCTGTATCACACATTCGCAGGTCGAAAAGAGCAAGGCGTGCCTACTTGTCAGCCTGTTAATATGTTAGCCCGTTAATGCTTAATTCCGCTAACGTCATAGCAAAGGTAAGCATATTTTTCTAACTTTGCACTCAAAATCTAAATAAATGACTACTAAACAACGTGAAGACCGCCGGCTGCGTCCTCGTCGCCGTGGTTGGCTTGCGCTCATGCCGCTTGTGTTGCTTGCGCTGCTTATGGCAGTGATGGGCATATTGATGAACGACTTTTCGAGTGTGCCGATGACCATCGTGTTTCTGTTTACAGGTATAGCCTCATTGCTCACATTGCGTGGTTACAGCATTGATGAGCGTGTGCGCGCCTTTTCGCATGGTGCCGGCAGCAGCGACCTCTTATTGATGGTATGGATATTTGTGCTTGCAGGTGCTTTTGCTGCATCGGCCAAGGAAATGGGCGCGGTAACGGCAACGGTCGACCTGACTATGAGGTGCTTGCCCGGAAACATTTTGCTTGCCGGGTTGTTCCTGGCATCGTGTGTGGTGTCGCTTTGTATAGGCACGTCGGTAGGCACCATCGTGGCACTTGTGCCAATGGCGGCTGAAATGTCGGCACGCACAGGGGTGTCATTACCCTTCATGGTGGCTATAGTGGTGGGCGGCTCCTTCTTCGGCGATAATCTTTCATTCATATCCGACACAACTGTGGCTGCCACCCGTACCCAGAATTGTACCATGCGCGACAAGTTTCGCACCAATTTCCGCATTGTGCTGCCGGCTGCCATTCTGTGTTTTGGAATTTACGCCTTTATGGGTTTTGAGCAAGGCGTGGTATCAGCCAATGCTCAAGGCATCTTGCATCTTTGGCGAGTGCTGCCTTATGCCGTGGTGCTTGTAGCGGCGTTGTGCGGCATGAACGTTATGATGGTGCTCTGTGTTGGCACGCTTTTAACGGGTGTGGTTGGCATAGCCGAGGGGGCTTACACGCTTTCGGGTTGGTTGCTCTCCATGGCGCATGGCATAACGGGCATGGGCGACTTAATTCTCATCTCCATGATGGCTGGAGGCCTATTGGCAGTTGTGCGTAAGGGTGGGGGAGTTACCTATCTCGTGCGTGTGCTGACCCGCCGTGTGCACTCGCGTCGTGCGGCAGAGTGTTGTATAGCTTCATTGGTTGCCCTTACCAACTGCTGCACAGCCAACAATACTGTGGCCATATTGTCGGTTGGGGCAATAACTAAAGACATCAGTGTGCGCTATGGCGTGGACAAACGTCGCGCGGCAAGCTTGCTCGATATATTCTCATGCGTGGTACAAGGCATTATACCATATGGTGCCCAGTTGCTCATGGCCAGTGGTCTGGCTCTTGTAAGCCCGATGCAGATTATCCCCAATCTTTATTACCCAATGTTGCTGGCATTGTCGGCAATTTTAAGCATAGCCGTAACAGGCAGGAATAAAGGACAAACAAAAAAATAACCACATTATAATAATGAAAAAGAAAAAGCGCAAATTCAAGCGTAGTTTCAAAATCTTTGTAGCAGTAGTCGTAGCCATAGTCGCTTTGCTCTGCATAAGCCGCTGCCGTGGGGGCAGTGAAAATGAAGGCAAATCCTTGCCCGAAAGCCGCATGCCGCATCTGAACGACTCGCTAACTAATGAAAAATCGAATTTCGAGGGTGCGGCCGAGATGGACAGTCTCATTGCCAAATATCTTAAGCGTTGGGAGGTGAATGGCGCACAGTTGGCTGTGTCGCGCAACGACTCTCTGGTTTATGCCAAGGGATATGGTTGGGCAGAGAAGGAAAAGAACGACCCCATGCGTCCGTCTAATATTCTGCGTATAGCTTCTGTGTCGAAGCTGATTACAGCCACAGGCATTATGAAACTGCGAGAAAAGGGCAAGTTAAAGCTGACCGACCATGTTTTTGGCCCTCAAGGCATATTAAATGATACAGCTTACACCAATGCCATAACCGATAAACGCTATTTCGACATCACAGTTGACGACTTGTTGCGCCACAAAGCCGGCTTTACGCGATATGCTGGCGATCCCGTGTTTTCAACCCGTTATATTATGATGCAGAACCACTTGAGCGCACCGCCCGACCATCATGCGTTGCTGCAAATTGTGCTCAAGCGTCATTTGGGCTATCAGCCCGGGGGCGACATGCAGAAGTATTGCAATATAGGTTATTTGTTGCTGTCGATGATTATCGAGAAACGTTCGGGCACAACCTACGAACAGTTCATACAGCGCGAGGTGCTGCAGCCGGCAGGTTGCTTTGGCTTCAAAATAGCTGGCAATTACTATAAAGACCGCCACCCTGGCGAGGTAAAATATTACATGCACAAGGAGGCCGAACCCATTCAAGAGTTTAACAACAGCGGCCGCATGGTGGTTAAGTGCTATGGCGAGAACGACATTACGGGTTCGGCAGGTGCTGGTGCCTGGTGCGCTTCGGCAGCCGAATTATGTCATTTCATTTCGGCCATTGACGGCGATGCGCATTATCCTGACATACTTACAGCGCAGTCGGTGCAGACAATGACCAAGGATATGGGTGAACACCGCTTCTCAATAGGTTGGAATTTCACCCCAACGGGAAAGCCTTGGACGCGCACAGGTACGCTCTCGGGGTCAAGTGCACTGGTGGTGCGCTACCCCGACACCAACCAGTGTTGGGTGCTGATAACCAACACCAGCACATGGAAAGGCCAGGGGTTTGCCAAAGATACCATGGCCTTGTTTGAAAAACTCCGCCAAAAGTATGGCACTTCCATGCGTCCGCTGGGTGTAGATTTTGCTTTCATCAAATAGCCTCGCGCGCGCGTCCGGCATTTTATTGCCATTTTGTCTGCACTCTGCACTAAACGTGGTAAACGTGCTGAAAATCAATGCGCTACGGCGTGTAGACAACTTCGATTCTTATCTACACTCTTGTCTGCACGCAGTTGTATTTGTCTGCACGCAAAGATGGTGTGGCAGTGTTTATATGCACGCCATGTACAACAACCGCTGCACGTCATGGGCTTGCATGCACTATGGCAGTGTGAGGCGCAGCAAATGATAACGGGAGGTAGTACCGACAGTTCGTCCGACTGTTTGTGCTACCTCCCGTTATTGTTTTTTCTTCCTTCCGTTTTTCTTCTCTTGCCTCTTGTTGTCGTGTTGTTAATTTGCAGATAATCGTGCAGGCATAGTGCAGACGGAGTGTAGATGGAATGCATCTTTGTATACACATCATAATGCAATGATAATCAACTATTTATGTACGAAAGTGTAGAGTGTAGACAAAAATCGATATTTTAATTTACTGTTGGTAAAACATGAACTTGCACACACTATACGAAGCAAGGCGGTTAGATAAATCCTTTATGTATGCAAAAATGAAAACACTCTGGACTTAGTAAGATGCTAAATCCAGAGTGTAATTGATGTGCCTTTTGGAGTAGATGACTAATTTGTAATAAGAAAAGATTCTTTTGTAATTTATGTTGAGGACTATTGATGGTTACTAATTTGCATTTAAGTGGATAAAATGTTTCATGTGTTGTGATAATATCCCGTTGTAGTGTCAATAGGCTCGCATTCATAGTTAAATATTGTATAATTCACGGGGGGGGGGTAAAATAATATAGTTACTTTTGTCACAACGATAGTTTAATCAATATTTTATAATTAAAGGTTGCGCCCGACACGTATCAGGGAAATAAAGATGAAAAAGACATTACTTGTTGTTTCAGCACTTTCTGTAGCCTTGGCTTCACAGGCACAAATTCTTAAACCAAAGTCAGAATTGGTTGGTATAGGGGACCCTGCGCCAGTAATGTTCACTTGTGATGGAAAGGGTCGTATGTATAATTACTTAGATACTGGCGAGAAAAGAGTAAAGATCTATGACGAAAATCTTGACGTTGAAAAGGAATTCGATTTGGTTCTGCCTAATGTGGAAACGTATTCAGTGACTAAATATCGCGAACTTTTGTGGAAAAACATGCCTCAATTTGACAAGGTGGTGGATCTTGCAGGCTATCCAACTGCAATAGAGAACATGACAGCAGATCAGATACGTCGTGATATGACCGAATTAAACGAATACTACGAGCCGCGAAGACTATTTGGTAAAGAGGCCGTAATAACGGAAACTTCAAGAACCGCTACCTCTGTGTCTTTTGACATAAGTGTAAATAAAGATTCGTTGGAAGTAAGTAGGGATTATAACGGTAAGTTGACAGGTCACTATTACATAGGCAAAATCACATACTCCTTAGTGGATTCTTTGACTTTGAGTGGTGATAGGCAGCAATGCGGCAAATATTCTGGCACATTGAAATATTATGGGCCCTCTCTTACGGGTGCTTGGAAAGAGGCACCAGAGAAAAGTGATGTGCGAAGCTTTGATGTGAGTGCATTATATTTGCGCTACGATGACATGGTGTCACATTATGAATGCAACAATTTCTATATTACACAAAACCTTTTTAATGCTGACAAAGCATATGAGTATGTCGTTCCTATATGCCAACAATCAGTTGAAAGAACAGTTGAAACAGATCTTGATGGTGATGGAGAGGTCGACCAAATAGTGACATGGTATGACTATGCTTGTCCAGGGTTCAAGATAATGCAAGATAATGGAAATGTGGTTGCTACTGTAATGTTTGATGAAGGATATATTCTTAATCGATATGATAGGCACCTCAGTTTTGTTCATTTCGAGAATAAGAATTATATTGTTGCAGAAGTGGAGAAAACTGGGAGCGATGGTGAGACCGAGTACGTAAGTATATTCTATGCGATAACTCCTGGTGACGCTGCCTCAATTAAGGCCGTACGTACTGAACGCACTGGATTAAAAGCAACGCCAGAGTTCGCTCGCAAGAATGAAATGGTTGTCGTGGATTTTAGAGGAATAGAAAATGCCAAACTGCTGAGTGTGGTGAATGGTAATGGACAAACTGTAATGCAAACGCCAGTAGCTAATGGTCAGACATCTTACAGATTGAACACTTCTAACTTGCCAGCTGGTTTGTATGTGGTGAAGGTTGACAATGGCAAACGAATGACTGAAAGTTGTAAAATCGTGGTGAGGTAAGTTGCATCATCCATAAATAATTTAAGCCCTTAGTCGTAAGCAAGCGTTAATAGCTGTACTTATGGCTAAGGGCTTTTGTTGAGCTTGGGGCTTATGTGGCTTTTGAACAAGTTACTCAAGTTTCGGATTTGACAAGGGCGGGCTGAAGGCCCAATGTTCTTCATAGCCCAGGGCAAGCGAAGCGGCACCCTGGGTATCGCGTATTGAAGCAGTCGCGCCCTGTAAGGGCAAAAGTAAAAAGCTCTGTTACTTCTGCCCTTACAGGGCGTAACTTTTGCATTCATATCAACCCAAGGTGCCGCTTCGCTTGCCCTGGGCTATGGAGAACATTGGGCCTTCAGCCCGCACTTGCTAAATCAGAAACTTCAATAAGTTACTTTTTCAGCACAGGTTCGCAGGTCAAGTTGACACCCAGCTTTTTGAAGATTTTTTGGTCCACTTCACTCAGCATGACGGTGCAGTGTACCTGGCAGCCGCGCAATTTGGGCAACTGTTCGAGCGCCTTGCGGCAGTTATCATCGTTTTCAGACAAAACCGAGAGCGCCACAAGCACCTCATCGGTGTGTAAGCGGGGGTTGTGTCCGCCAAGGTATTGTATCTTGGTGTGCTGTATGGGCTCGATCATTGACTGCGGAATGAGTTTGAGTTGGTGGTCAATGCCTGCAAGGTGCTTCATGACATTGAGTAGCAAGGCAGCACTGCAACCAAGTAATTCGCTCGAACTGCCCGTAATGATGGTGCCATCTTCGAGTTCTATGGCCGACGAAGTGTGGCCAGTTTCCTTCAAGCGCTCTTTAGCTGCCGTAGTTGTGCGACGGTAGTCGGTAGTGATGCCGGCTTGATTAAAGAGGATTTGTATTTTGCTGATTTCGGCTTCGTTGCAAGCACCGCGGGCCATCTTGTTGGTGGCGGCGTAATAACGGCGTATAATTTCGTCCTTTGATGCTTCGCAGCAAGCCTCATCATCGCTGATGCAAAATCCCACCATGTTAACACCCATGTCGGTGGGCGATTTGTAGGGATTGGCACCATAGATGCCCTCAAACAGCGCATTGAGCACAGGGTATATCTCAATGTCGCGGTTGTAGTTGATGGCTATTTTGTTGTAAGCCTCCAGGTGGAACGGGTCAATCATGTTGACGTCGTTGAGGTCGGCAGTGGCGGCTTCGTAGGCAATGTTGACCGGGTGCTTGAGTGGCAGGTTCCATACGGGGAAGGTCTCAAATTTGGCATATCCGGCTCTAATGCCGCGTTTATTCTCATTATATAATTGGCTGAGGCAAACAGCCATTTTGCCACTGCCGGGTCCGGGGGCCGTGACAATAACCAGCGGACGCTCGGTTTCAACATAGTCATTTTTGCCAAAGCCCTCGTCTGAAGCAATGAGCTTGACATCGTGTGGGTAGCCTTCGATCAGGTAATGGCAGTAGGTTTTGATGCCGTCACGTTCAAGTCGCTGCTTGAATTGTGTGGCAGCCGGTTGTCCGTTGTAGTGGGTGATGACTACAGAGCCAACCATGAACCCGCGGTTTTGGAATTCGCCTCTGAGTCGGAGTACGTCCTCGTCGTAGGTGATGCCAAGGTCGGCACGTTTCTTGTTCTTCTCAATGTCGGCGGCACTGATAACAATAACTATTTCAATGCTGTCGCTGATTTTTTGAAACATGCGCAGTTTGCTGTCGGGCATAAATCCTGGCAGTACGCGGCTGGCGTGATGGTCGTCAAACAATTTGCCGCCAAGTTCCAGATAGAGCTTGCCGTCAAATTGCGAAATACGTTCTTTGATGTGTTCAGACTGAATGCGCTGATACTTTTCGTTGTCAAATCCTATTCTCATTTTGTGTACTTCGAGTTTGGTGCAAAGTTACGCAAAACATTATAGTAAACGGGAGCGGAATGCTTAAAATACGTGCGGGCGCCTCTAAAAAAGTTGGGTGTACCCGTTGGCGGAGTAATTTAACAGGTTGGCGAATTGATGGGGCGACACGTGTGTTTGTCAGGTTTCTGCGTTCCTTATTCTTCTGTCTTTAACATAACAAAAAGTGCAGGACATACTTAGTCGTCAACCTGTCAATTCGTTATCTCGTCAGCCCAAAAAACGGTCAACGGGGTAAGCATGGCCTGAGTTGTGCGCATCGTGTGTCAATTACCTTATTGCAATCTGTAATATACATTTGGGGCGTTTTGTACCTTTTTCTGCACTAAAAATTACTAATGGGCACATTTTCAAGGAAAACTAACACACTGCATTCAGTTTTTTTGCCGTAACTTTGCACAAAGTTTATATTAGGGTGTAGTATGCACTGATGTAAACGGAAAGAAGGAAACACAAATAAAATACTTATAACAAACAACACATGAAGAAAATCGCTTTATGGGTGCTTACCGCAGTGGTCTTGACCGGTTGCGGCAGCAAGTCAAAACAGATGGGCGAAGCCAGCAATGACTTTGCAGTAGAAACTGTACAAACCACGTCGGCTGACTTGAAGACATCGTATCCGGCAACAATCAAGGGTATGCAGGATATCGAAATTCGTCCGAAGGTGTCAGGCTACTTGGTAAAACTGCTTGTTGACGAAGGTTCAACTGTTCGTAAAGGTCAGCCTTTGTTTTTGATTGATTCTGAACAATATCGTGCTGCGGTAAAGGCAGCTAAGGCTCAAATTCGTGTGTGCCGAGCCAATATTGCCACTCAAAAACTTACGGTGGAAAATAAGCGTATGCTCTTTAAGCAGAATATCATTTCGAGCTACGACTTGAAGATGGCCGAAAACACTTTGGCTTCGTACGAGGCCCAGTTGGCATCGGCTGAGGCCCAGTTGCAGAGCGCACAGGACAACTTGCGCTGGTGTACGGTTACAAGTCCGGCAGATGGTGTGGTGGGCTCAATTCCTTATCGTGTAGGTAGCTTGGTAAGTGCACAATCGGCCGATCCTTTAACCACCGTGTCAAACATATCAAAGATGTATGTTTACTTCTCAATGACCGAGAAGCAATTACTTGCCCTTACGCGTGAGGCCGGTGGCGTGAATGCTGCTATTAAGAAGATGCCTGCAGTGAGCCTTTTGCTTTCAGATGGTTCAACTTACAGCCAGAGCGGTACCATCAGTACTGTAAGCGGTGTGATAGACTCTTCAACGGGTTCGGTGCAGATGCGTGCTACATTTGACAATGCACAGCACATTCTCCGCTCAGGTGGTACGGGTTCAATCCTTGTTCCTACTCATTCAAACGATGCCATCATTGTGCCACAGAGTGCTACATTTGATGTGCAGGACAAGAAGTTTGTTTATGTGTTGAACAACGATAAGACTGTTGCCACTCGCGAAATTACTGTGCTGCCGCAGAATGATGGTCAAACTTACGTAATAGCCTCGGGCCTCCGTTCGGGTGAGCGCATCGTAGTAGATGGTGTGAACCAGTTGAAGAATGGCCAGAAAATCAATCCTATTACGCTTGCTCAGCTCCGTGCTAACCAGAAGAAGGAACAGCAGGCCATGAAGGACGGCAAGATGCCGGGCGAAAAGTAATAAAGGCTCAAAGCATAATCAAGTATAATAATATGTGCAGCAAGCGGATATAGGGCTTTGACTTGACAGCCGCTTGTTGTTTATCAATTAAATATATTAGCAATATGACACTTGATCGGTTTATTAACCGTCCGGTACTCTCTACCGTGATATCAATTGTGATTGTCATATTGGGTGTATTGGGTTTGGTATCACTCCCAGTTGTCCAATATCCTGACATCGCACCACCTACTGTGCAGGTGAGCACCACCTATACGGGTGCAAATGCGCAGACCGTGTTGAACTCCGTTATTGCTCCGCTCGAAGAGCAAATCAATGGTGTGGAAAACATGGACTACATGACATCTACTGCAACCAATACAGGTGCTGCCACCATACAGATTACCTTTAAGATGGGTACTGACCCTGATATGGCAGCTGTGAATGTGCAGAACCGTGTGGCTAAAGCACAGGGTTTGTTGCCCTCGGAGGTAACGCAGGTAGGTGTGATTACACAGAAGCGTCAGAGTTCAATGTTGATGATTTTCTCTGTTTCGGATACAGAGGACCGCTACGATGAGGCTTTTGTTGAGAACTATGCAAAAATTAACATCATTCCGCAGATTCAGCGTGTAAAGGGTGTGGGTGATGCCATGGTGATGGGTGCCGACTATTCTATGCGTATTTGGCTCAATCCAGAGAAGATGGCAGAATACCACTTGATGCCTACGGACATCAGCGGTGTACTGGCTGAGCAGAACATTGAGGCCGCACCTGGTAACATCGGTGAACGTGAAAACCAGACGTTCCAGTACACGTTGCGTTACAAGGGTCGTTTGAGCCAGGTTCCCGAATTTGAGGATATTGTGATCAAGGCTAATCCTGATGGTACGATTATTCACTTAAAGGATGTGGCACGTGTAGAACTTGGCCGTGTAAGCTATGGCTTCTCGGGTAAGGTTAATGGTCACAAGTCAGTAACTTGTATGATTTCGCAGATGGCAGGTTCAAATGCAACTGAAATCATTCAGGACTGTGAGAAGTTGCTTGATGATGCACAGAAGGGCTTGCCTCAAGGCTTGAAGATTACTGTGGCTCAGAACGTAAACGACTTCCTTTTTGCCTCTATTCACGAAGTAATCAAAACCTTGATAGAGGCATTTATCCTCGTGTTTATAGTGGTGTATATCTTCTTGCAGGATATGCGAAGCACCATCATACCATCTGTGGCTATTCCTGTGGCTTTGATTGGTACATTCTTTGCTCTGTATGCCATTGGTTTCTCGATCAACTTGCTGACACTTTCGGCCATGGTGCTGGCCATTGCCATTGTGGTGGATGATGCCATTGTGGTGGTGGAAGGCGTGCATGCCAAGTTGGATCAAGGTTACACGTCGGCACGAAAGGCTTCAATCGATGCCATGCGTGAGTTAGGCTCGGCCATCGTGTCTATTACGCTCGTGATGATGGCAGTGTTTATTCCGGTGAGCTTCATGTCGGGTACCTCGGGCGTGTTCTACCGTCAGTTCGGTTTGACCATGGCCATTGCCATCGGTTTCTCAGCTTTGAACGCCCTTACGCTTTCGCCTGCCCTTTGTGCCATCTTGCTGAAACCGCACAAGGCACATGGTGAGGAGGAAGAATCGTTGAAACAACGCATGGGCACGGCTTACAAGGCTGCTGGCCGAACAATGTATCAGCGTTATGCCGAAAGCATTGGCCGCATACTTCATCCCAGTATCACTCTGATATTGGTTGTAATCTCTATCCTCGGCTTGATATTCGGTGGCTTCAACTTTGATTCGCACCCTGTCATCACTGTTATTCTTTCAATTGTAGCTATATTGGCCTTCATCGGTCTGACTACGAAAAAATTCCAAAACTCTTTCGAGGCTTCGTTCGACAAGATATTGAAGTCTTACAAAAAGAAGGTGCTTATCTTCATTCAACGCCCTTGGCTCTCACTCGGCTTTGTTGCTGGTAGTATTGCCTTGTTGGTATGGATGATGAATATCACGCCTACGGCCATGGTGCCCTCTGAAGATACCGGTACCATTATGGGTGTTGTAACCATGCCTCCTGGCACATCGCAAGACCGCACCGAAGCTTATCTTAACAAGGTAGACAGCCTCGTGCGTTCATGTCCGGCTGTTGAAATCAGCACCATTGTATCGGGTTACTCGTTCATTGGTGGACAAGGTCCTTCGTATGGTTCGTTCATTATCAAGTTGAAGGATTGGGAAGAACGCTCTATGAAGGAGAGTTCAACCGTAATCTTTGCCAACTTGTATCTGCGTTCGCGTGACGTGTTTAAGGATGCACAGGTTCTCTTCTTCCAGCCGCCTATGATTAGTGGTTATGGTGTGACAAACGGTTTTACATTCAACTTGCAAGACCGTACCGGTGGCGACTTGAACAAGTTCTACCAGGTGGCTCAGACTTTCTTGGCAGACTTGCAGAAACGTCCTGAAATCGAGTCTGCTCAGACGACCTTCAACACCAACTTCCCTCAATATACTATTGATATTGATGCGGCCAAGTGTAAGCGTGCCGGACTTTCGCCCAGGGATATCTTGACAACGTTGCAAGGTTACTATGGTGGTCTTTATGCTTCAAACTTCAACCGTTTCGGTAAGATTTATCGTGTAATGATACAGGGTGAACAAGCCGATCGTGCAAACCTTGAGAGTCTGTACAAGATAAAGGTGCGTAACGGTAGCGAAATGGCTCCTATCACAGAGTTCATGACGGTAACCCCGACCTATGGTCCTGACAATATCAACCGTTTCAATATGTACACCTCAATGTCTGTGAATGGTAACCCTGCATCGGGATATACTTCAGGTCAGGCAATTAAGGCTATTGAAGAAGTGGCTGAAAAGAGTTTGCCTACGGGTTATTCGTTTGAGTTCTCGGGCCAGACTCGTGAGGAACAGCAGAATTCAGGCAGTTCCACTGGTATCGTGTTTGTGCTTTGCTTTGTGTTTATCTACTTGTTGCTTGCTGCCCAGTACGAAAGTTACATGTTGCCTTTCGCAGTGTTGCTTTCTGTGCCCTTCGGTTTGGCTGGCTCATTCCTCTTTATTCAGGGTGTAGGTGCTATCAACAATGTGTTGCCTATTTTTGGCGAGGCTGCAAATAATATTTATGTGCAGATTGCACTTATCATGTTGATGGGTCTGTTGGCTAAGAATGCCATCTTGATTGTAGAGTTTGCTCTTGAACGCCGAAAGATGGGTATGAGCATCTCTTGGGCTGCAGTGCTTGGTGCTGGTGCCCGTCTGCGTCCTATCTTGATGACGTCTTTGGCCATGATCATCGGTCTGTTGCCTTTGATGTTCTCATTTGGTGTAGGTGCTAATGCCAACCGCTCGCTTGGTACATCTGCCATTGGCGGTATGTTGATTGGTATGTTATTCCAGATCTTTATCGTTCCTTCGTTGTTCGTGATCTTTGAATATTTGCAGGAGAAGATCAAGCCTATCACATGGGAGGATATGGATAACAGTGAGGCAAGCTCAGATATTGAACAATACACTAAATAATGCCAGTAAAGGTGCATTAGGTGATATGTAAAACTGGTAATAAGTAGAATGTTGTTGCACGGCATGAGGTTCATGCAATGATGTTTTACTTATTACTTCAACTTCTTTGGTTGTTCATGGTTTTACTTGTTACTTAACGCTTCAATAAATTACATATATGAAAATCAATTTTCCTATCATAGGTTGTGCCATGCTGATGGCAAGTTGCTCGGGTATATACAAGAACTACGAGCGCCCTCAGACATTGGCACAAGGTATTGACAGCTTGTATCGCAACACAACAACTGATGTGGTTAAAGCTGACACCGCCAGCTATGGCAATACACCATGGCAGGAGGTGTTTACCGACCCGCAACTGCAGGCTCTTATCAACAAGGCTTTGGCAAACAATACTAATTTGCTTAATGCTGATTTGAGTATTCAGCAAATCCAGGCTGGTTTGAAAATGCAGCGCCTGGCTTACTATCCGAGCATAGCCTTTCAACCACAGGGAACCATGTCAAGTTGGGACTTTAACAAGGCCAGCAAAACTTATGCTTTCCCGATAGCAGCAAGTTGGCAATTTGGTTCGATGGGTTCAATTCGTAACACGAAAAAACAGTACGAGATGAACCTCGAAATGACTAAAGCTGCAAAGCAAGCTACACGTACTGCTATTATAGCCAATGTGGCCAACCTTTACTACACGCTGCAAATGCTTGATGAACAGCTTAAGACTACGCAGGAGACTATCGGCATTTGGGCAGAGAATGTGCGCGCAATGGAGGCCATGAAGGAGGGCGGTATGACTAATCAGGCTGCCGTGTCGCAGGCTAAGGCAAATTACTATAATTTGCAAAGTACTGTGCCTGCACTGCAAAACAGTATAACACAAACTGAAAATGCGCTTTGTACTTTGTTGTGCGAGGCTCCGCACAATATCGGTCGTGGTGCTTTTAATGCAGATAATTTCCCAACACAATACTCTGTTGGAATGCCAGTTCAGCTGCTGGCCAACCGTCCAGACGTACATGCTGCTGAAATGAAGGTGGCATCGGCTTTCTATGGCGTAAACGTAGCCAAGTCGGCTTTCTATCCTTCGCTCAATATAACAGCGCAGGGAAGTTGGACGAACAATGCTGGCGCTATTGTCAATCCAGGCAAGATACTTGCCACTTTGCTCGGTTCGATTACTCAGCCGCTTTTTACCAATGGCAAACTCAAGGCAAACTTGAAGATCTCGCAGTTGCAGTATGAGGCTGCACAAAATGATTTCAAATCGACCTTGTTGAGTGCCGGCCAAGAAGTGAGCAATGCTCTTGCACAATATCAGGCTGCTGCCCTGCAGGAGGAGGCTTGCAAACATCAGGTGGCTGAATTGACTACGGCGTTGGAGAACACTAAAATGCTTTTCCAACACAGCACAAGTACCACTTATCTTGAGACGCTTACAGCACAGCAGAGCCTCATTCAGGCTCAGTTGACGCTGATTTCGGACAAATTTGACAAGGTGCAGGCCGCCATCAACCTTTATCAGGCGCTTGGCGGAGGCCGTGAAACTGAAAATAACTAACCCAATATTGATAATACTAAAGGTAGAATATAATATGGTTGGTATTTATTAGATAAATGAGGTTACAAGGTTTCTTTTGTTACATGTGGTGACTAAGGAAACTTTGTAACCTCGTAATCTTATGTTCCAACACACTAAGTGTATTCGTCCTTACAGTTTATCTTAATTAAAAACTTTATTCCATGATTAGTCCTTTAGCTTATGTTGACCCCGAGGCCAAACTTGGTCAAAACGTGGAGGTCGGCCCTTTTGCCTATATTGAGAAGGGTGTTGTGATCGGTGATAATTGTGTTATCAAGTCGCATGCCAGCATTCTTAAAGGTACAACAATGGGCAGTGGCAACATTGTTTATCAGAATGCTGTAATTGGTGCGACTCCCCAAGACTTTCACTATGTGGAGGGAACTTCTACAAAGGTGGTTGTCGGAAACGACAATCGCATTCGTGAAAATGTGGTGATAGCTGGCAGCACGTATCCTGACAAGGCTACAATTATTGGTGATAGCAATTTTATTATGGACCGCGTGCACATTTGTCATGATGTACACATATTCAATAAGTGTGTTGTAGGCATTGGTGCTTGCATTGCCGGCGAGTGTGAAATTCACGACTGTTCAATACAAAGCACAGGTGTTGTTGTACAGCAGCATGTACGTGTAGGCCGCTACTCCCTTATCCAAAGTGGTTGCCGTGTACAGAAGGATGTGCCTCCTTATGTGATATTGGGTGGTAATCCTGCCTCATACCACGGAGTTAATGCCGTTGTATTGAAACATGTTAATAAGACAGATCGTATTATTCGCCATATTGCCAATACGTATCGCATTATATATACTGGTAACTTCAGTCTTGAAGATGCAGTGCTCAAGATTCCTGAGCAGATACCTATGAGTGAGGAAATTGAAGATATCCTCGAATTTGTGAGGGGTGCCAAACATGGCATAGTGCGTCATATGGAGGAGGATTAAGTCTTGGCGGACTTAATGTCTATGTCTTAAAGCAGAAGCGCATTTCATGATTGATGGTCATGAAATGCGCTTCTTGCTTTATGTGATGACATCCCAAAGGCTACCAGCAAACGCTACCTCTAATGGGGGCGACGCGTCCCGCGTTAAAAGCAAAGGCTTTCACAGACAGGCGTGTAATTAGTGCTGCCTGTGAGCCTTTATTGGGTGTATGAACCTTTGCTTTTATGCCCGACGCGGGACGCGTCGCCCCCATTAGAGGTAGCGTTTGTGGCTTTTACCACACTACAACAACTTACACACCGAGTATCTTACATCTTACACAAACACGCTGCAACTCATTGACTATCAATGCTTTACTTAGTGTAAGATACTACAAATTCTACCTACACACTACCTACACACCCTACACACCCTACATACTGCCACACGGCACAAACACGAGAGGACGATATCACGGCATTGGGGAGTAGAAACGTCTGTTGCTCCGACAGATTGTTCTACGTCCCTGTGGCGTAAACCCCGCCGCATACGTCCAAACTGACTGCGCGACAGCGGGGGGGTGCGTGTAAGATGTATGCAGGGTAGTGTATGATACTTTGAATACATCTTACACTCTTGAAACCTCTGTATATCAACTTGTTACGTATAAAAAGTGTAAGATGGCAGTAAAAGCACACACTCTCTTTTACAAGTAGGCAAACGGGGAGGGGGCAAATATATGTGTACAAAATCTACACTTTTTTTATAAAGGGTTTAAGACGGAAAAAGTTGCGTTTCGGCGTTTTGCCGGACACCAATAATTTCCATATTATTTTGTGTTTTAGCGGACAGTAATAATTGTTGGCTTATATGGTGACATGAGAAAACTCCCGATAGCATGGCATTTGCACATGCTATCGGGAGTTACCCTTATTGGTGTGGTTATGTTTCGCTTTTAGTATGCTAAACGAACGTTGTCAACCCACAAGGTGTTGCCTACTGTACCAACGTATGCGCCACCATGGCTTGAATCAAACTGAAGTACAATGTGCGTAGGAACTTCGTTAGCAGCAGCCCAACCTACCTCGCGTACGGGCACCATTCTCCCCTTTGAGTTACGTGCATACTTGGTAAGTGCGCCAGAGGTGAGACCCCATGCTGAATTATAAAACTTTTGTCTGCGGATATCACCATAATGTATGGCGAATGATTGGTTGTTGCGCCAATTGGTTGATGAACTGAAACGGTGCACCATGGTGCCTACACGCTTGGCATAAATGTTGCCCCTGGCGTCTTCCCAACGTTTTTGCAGGTAGAGTATACAATCGGCCATGTCCTGCCCGGCAACAGTAGCACCCCTTGTGATGCCATTCTGGCGTATGCGATTACCTTTGACAATATGGGTTTTATAATCGAAAACAATTGCTTTCGGACGTTTGGTAAAGCGGAGGCCGGCATTGAGCTTGGCCATCGGATTTTTGGTGTCGGTGATTGGTTGTAATGTGCTGCCAAGGAATATGGAGCCGGCCGCAAGCACCTTGATATTGATGATGCCAAGCACTTTTGCTTCGACAATGTGAGTGTAAAGCTTCGCGCAATGTCCGTGTCCGGGGTGCGTGTCACGATACACACTGACGTTGGTCTTGGTAACGCCACTGACTTTTGCCCATACATTAGATGATCCCCATGGCCTACCTATGTGCATGAGTGTAACAGTGTTTCCACCAATTATACCACTCTCTTTGATAGATTGAGAAGACCACGATTCAAAGTTGCCTTTGGGGATGAATTGCATGCTGCCAGTTTCACTATCGGTTTGGTCTGCTTGCAGGTAATCCGGTGAATAGGGGATGGCCATTGCTGCAGAACTCGTCATGGCAAGCATAAGAGCTAATGTGATGCTTTTGAAATTCATAGTGAATGTTATATATGTTGTTTTGTACGATGCAAAGGGTATTCTTTAGAATGCTTCGTTGATGTTGAATATAAAACCGCCACCCTTGCGCGTAAATCCGTAGTCTATGCGAATATTGATGCGCTTTTTGAATTCCCAACGATATCCTACACCAGCATTTGGTAGTGTGTGACGCCACGCTATGTGGTCGAAGTCGGGGAATGCATTGGCAAGTGCTACCCATGCTACAACGCCATTGCGACCTTTGATGTGTTGCCGCAGTTCAAGCTGGCCTTCGATAATGTTCTTGTCACGATAGCGCCCTTCATAATAGCCGCGCATACGGTCGTTTGAACCAACTTCGGCTAAGAGGGCCCATGGTGTGTTACCGTAATTGAAGAGCCCGTGCAACTCCCCGGCAATAATGGCCCCTTTCCACAAACGGCCATAGGTGGCAAATGTGGCTTCGGTGCTTGAAAAGTTGTATTGTCCGTTGCCAAAGCAGCGTGGCGTGAAGGTTTGGTCTATTTGTAAAAACACACCTCGTGACGCATTAAGCATGAAGTCACGTGAGTCGTAGGTAAATGACAGTCCTGCGGTATAAGCACGTATCGTTTTGTCTTGTCCTTGCCACAGGTGCTGGTATTCGCTCTTTACGCCTTTGGCTTGTATCACGCGATAGCTTACCAATGGTCCAATATAGGTGTTGGGTGCCAATTTGCACATAAATCGTGCCATGGCGTTTATGCGGTTGCGGCGATAGTCAGTTTCGTTATTGTCATCGTCGTTTTCGGCATATCCTATGCCCCAATAACTTGTGCTAAAAGTTGAAAGGTTGAGTTTGTAGTCGAGTTGGAAGCGTTGGTGTGGAAATATGTGGTTACCGCGTAAGCCCACCATGAAGAACCCCTTGGTAGTCATGTTACTATATATAGAGGCATTTGACCTGGGTAACGTTGCATCATTATGGTCGGCAGAGTAGGTTGCTGTACCAAGAAATCCCAATCCGAGGCCTGTTGTGCCAGAATAGTTGGGACCAGGCACAAAGCCAAAGTCAACCTTTTTGTTGCTCTTGGGCTTGTTCGAGTCGCGGAAGTACCCTATGACTTTCTTTATCAACCCTTTATTGTGTGCAGGCTGTATGCTGTCAACCTGGTAGGTACCAATGCTGTCTGCTTGGTAGGTACCAATACTGTCTGCTTGGTAGGTACCAACACTGTCTGCAACGTTAGTTGCTTTTGTCTGCGTGACTGGTGAAATCGCATAAAGGTGCTGTGTATTTGCACAACACATTTGTATGATTGACAACGTGATTGCTCGTCGCATTGTTTTGTGGTTGATAGGTAGCCTACTTTTCATATCGGGCGCAAAATTACGGGTTTTATGGCTAAAATGCGATTTTTTTCGGTACTTATTGGCCTAATACCATAAATTCTATGTATTTGGTTTGCTTGTTGTCAAGTGTGTGGGACATTTTAGGGGTACAAAGAGTGCGATTGGGATTGAAAATAATAAAGTTAGGCATTGCTACTCGTGATGTGGGTAGCAATGCCTAACTTGTAATTGTTTCTAACGACTATTATTAAGTACTTGTCTAATTTATAGCTTACCACTGCTTATTTAGTGGTTCGTTTCATATAGCGAATGCCTTCTGCCAAATGGCGCATAAGGGGCAGGAAATGACAATAGCCATTTTTGGCACTTTGAAGCGCAAAGCAAAATGAAGTCCACCATGCTTGATTGCCATGTTTGTAATAAGCTATGGCTCCACGGCTTCGTTGTACACCGGCATCGATGTATATGAGCGACTTCTTGAGCATGGTGCTGGTTTCTATGATTTTGTTAGGAAAGTAATGCAGTTTGAGGCCAGCGCGTAGCGCATCTTCAAGCCATACTTCTTCCTCGCCACATGTGAGGAATTTTGTGCCAAGTCCAAATCGCTCGTCAAAACGTATGAAGCCTTGCACACTCTGACGTTTGCATGCCATCTCGAGTGCAGAAATGGTGTATAGTGCAGGCATCGCCAATACGTCAAAGTCCTTGTCTGGATAGTTTTTCAGAGGTTTGTCTGTGTAAGTTGATGCTTTGAAAAATAGTACGTCGTATTGTGGGTTTTCTTCAAACCTGCGCATGACGAGACTTGGAGTCTCAGGCAGAATGTGTGCATCATCATCGGCATACATGATAATGTCTGCGGTAGCCTTGTCGAGTGCAAGGTTTCGGTTGGCAGAGAGTCCTTGCCCCTTGTATGTGTAAACCGATACATCTGGACGTGCGCCAAGTGCTTGAGGTATGAGGTCAAGATAGCGCTCGTCTGTGTACTGATACGATACAATGTAATGCACATTGGGTTGTGGTGGCAGCAGTACATCTTGTATGCGAACCACCCCCTTGTTGAGTGAACAAATAAGTATGTCGAGTGTCATAGAAGGGTGTTTTAGAATGAAGATGTTCGAAAAAATGACTGAAAGCGTGTCCTTGTACCTAAGACTTATTGTCATTCAGACAGAGATACTACTTCGTCCATAGGAATGTCGTATGCTGTGACAGGTATGCTATCCACAAGTTGGTGAGGAAAACATACACCAATTTTGTAGGCGTGTGTTTGTCGCATCTGTTGCATCTGTTGCAAAAAGCGGTCGTAGTAGCCCTTACCGCGGCCGAGCCGATTATGTTTTACATCGAATGCTACGCCAGGTATAATAATGAGATCAATGTCGTTGTATGCAGTAAATGCAGGACCTTCTGGCTCCATTATGCCGTATGCGCCGGCTTCCATGTCGCTTGTTCTATGGTATGTTCTTAGCACCATAGAGTTGCCCTTGACAACAGGTAGTAGCAGATGCTTTTCCGTGCAGTATTGTTGTAGAAGCGTGTGGGTGCACACTTCATCAGGCAGTGAGTGATATAGCATGATAACTTTTGCAGCTCTGAAGCGTGGGTGCTCAGTGAGCTGTTTCATGATATCTTCCGATATGCGTAGTCTATCTTCTGGCGGTAAAGCAAGTGTCAAGCTTTTTATATGTTGACGAAGTGTCTTCTTTTCGGACATAATGCATACAATGGCTTGTCGTTCAAATGCTTCAGGCTTGGGGTATTGTGCGGTCTTGCGTTACATTTGGCTTGTTGCAATAGGTTGAGGAATGTGTTTCTACCAAAGCTCCAGGCAAAATGTGTATTTGGTTTGATACGGCAGATTGTAGCCCATGCTTGTTCTCTTGATTTATGAGGGGCCTGCGGAAAGGCATTGCTCGTGGCTAAAACACTGATAGCCTTGTTCACCGCAGGATCGGTACGATTGGCATACTGTGCTGCCTCGTTGTCATCGAGCATGTCGCCAATGATGGCAGACGAGATGTATGTAACGAGCAACTTGTGCGAGCGCTGAATCATCAAATTACGGCGTTTCAAACCAGCCTTAGCTGCATAGTTGGCAAAACCCTCTACAATATTCTTTTTGCTGATGTATGCAGAGAGCGTGTTGATATTGTTGTATTTTGCCAGATCAGTACGGTGGTTGTCTACGTAGTCGTAGGCATACTGAAAGAGCAGACCACCGAGATAGGCCTCTTTGAAATAGGAGGTTATACCTGTAGTGTCGCGTGGCACAAAAATATCAGGCACAATACCTCCACCGCCATACACCGTACGTCCAAGTCGTGTTTTATATTTTTCACCAGAGTTGCGTATGCTGTCTGCCGAGAAATACTCTCCATGTTCAGCTCTCAGCAATAAGTCTGCTTCGTAGTCCTCTTCGTCACCGGGCCTGTATGGTTTTTGTACGCATCGGCCAGAAGGGGTGTAATAGCGTGCAGTCGTGAGTCGGAGCATGGATCCGTCAGGAAATTCGATGGGTACTTGCACCAATCCCTTGCCAAAAGATCGACGCCCGATGATGGTACCTCTGTCGTTGTCTTGTATGGCACCAGCAAAAATCTCGCTGGCAGATGCAGATGTTTCATCAACTAAGACAACCAATGGGAGATTCTGGTATGCTCCACGACCATCGGTGCGGTATTCCTTTCGTGGCGATTTACGTCCCTTTGTGTATACAATGAGTGAGTTCTTGGGTAAGAATTCGTTGGCTAATTGCACAGCGGTTTCCATATAGCCTCCAGGATTGCCGCGAAGGTCAATAATAAGTTTTGCAAATCCTTGAGTCTGCAGTTTGGTCAGAGCTGCAATAAATTCGGCATAGGTCGTGTCGCCAAACCCTGTTATACGGATATATCCGGTGCCAGGTGCCGCCATATATGCCGCATCTACTGTCTTGACGGGCACATCTCCACGCGTGATGTTAAACGTTAGAGTACGCGGTTGACCGGCACGTTTCACACCTAAGCGTGCAACAGAGCCTTTGGGGCCTTTGAGTCGCAGCATTGTGCCATCGTTTGAGATCGTATCGCCCACGTAGGCTTTGCCATCTATGTTTATGATACGGTCGCCTGCTTGTATGCCAACGCTTTCTGACGGGCCGCCCTTTACGACCTTAACCACGCGTATGGTATCTTTGTAGAGCGTGAATTGTATGCCAATACCCGAAAAACTGCCCTTTAGGTCCTGCATGGATTCTTCAACTTTAGCCGCAGAGATGTAAGTGGAGTGGGGGTCCAATTCCTTTAGAATTTGTGGCATGGATTTCTCTACCAGGTCGGGTATGTTGACACTATCAACGTACTGATCGTCGATGAGGTGAAAAAGATCGAGAATTTTGTTGCTTGAGTTGTTGATAATGCTCAGTCTGTTGCCAGAGAAATGGTTGGCAAAGAAACTCCCTATCAAAATACCGACAATGACACCTAGTGATATGAACAGTGGAACAAATCGATTTTTGTTATGCTTAATCATTGTATATGATATAATGCGTGTGAGCGGATTTTATGGTATGTATTGAAATGTTGGCGCTTTCAAGTGTCTGATGTACAAGTGACATCTAACTTCGGTTTGCCGCAATTTTACGTAGTTCGTTGTAATGTGATGGGGCGTAAAAAGCTTGATGTGCTTGGTGCTCGTCACTTGTTTTGCAGTGATGTTTCAGTTTCTGCTATATGATCTATTTCAATTCCTGCATCAGCCAGCAAGTCAATGCCATCTGTGAGGCGGTAACTCCGTGCATAAACAACGCGCTTGATACCCGCTTGTATGATCAATTTTGCACATTCAATACAAGGTGCATCAGTTACATAGAGCGTAGCTCCATCGGAGTTGTTGCCAGAGCGGGCTATCTTTGTTATGGCGTTAGCTTCGGCGTGTAACACGTATGGCAGTGTAAGTCCGTCGGTTCCTTCACATACATTGGGGAAGCCTGATGGCGTCCCATTGTAGCCATCGCTAATAATCATTTTGTCTTTAACGATAAGTGCGCCAACTTGACGGCGAGTGCAATATGAGTTTTCCGCCCAAATGCGTGCCATGCGCAGATAGCGTCTGTCAAGTAATTCAGCTTTTGTCATAACTTGTTGTTTAATGGCGAGTTCTATGTCCCGTTGTCGGAGGACTATTTTATGTTGGGTGCTTTAGTAATGAGGCGCCCATTTGTTTTACTTGTATGTGCACATTTACTATTTAATACCATCTCTGTGCAGTAGGGCATCTATGGTTGGTTCTTGCCCACGGAAGTTGGTGTAAAGCGTCATCGGATCCTCTGTGCCTCCTTTCGAAAGTATATTGGTTCGGAAACTGTTGGCTGTGTCTTTGTCGAAGATGCCTTTTTCCTTAAACATGAAGAATGCGTCGGCGTCAAGCACTTCGGCCCATTTATAGCTGTAGTAGCCTGCTGCATAGCCTCCAGCCATAATGTGGCTGAATTGCACGCTCATACATGCCGATGGCACTTGTGGTAGTAATTGTACTCTATGCCAAGCATCATGCTCGAATGATTTTATGTCCTCGCTTGTTGCCGAGGTCTGTGTATAGTAGGCCATGTCAAGCAGTCCAAAAGAAACTTGACGCATACAAGAGTAAGCTGCAAGGAAATTGCGGCTTTTGCGTATACGCTCAATGTAGCTTTGTGGCAATGGCTCACCTGTTTTATAGTGAAAGGCAAATGTACCCAAAAAATCTGGTTCTGTTGCATAGTTCTCCATAAATTGTGAAGGTAGTTCAACAAAATCCCAGAATACAGAAGTGCCACTGAGTGCCGCATAGTGCGTCATGGCAAAGATACCATGCAAGGCATGACCAAATTCGTGCAAGAATGTTTCAAGTTCGTTAAGTGTGAGCAGGGCGGGGGTGTCGTTAGTTGGCTTTGTAAAATTGGTCGTGACGCTCACCACTGGTCGGTACGAATTGTTTGCTGTCACTTGTTGATTGCAGGGCAGGTCGCAGTGTTCGTCACGATAGTTTGTCATCCAAGCACCTCCCTTTTTGCTTTTCCTTGGGAAAAAGTCCACCAACAGTGTGGCCAAAAAGGCCTCATCCTTGTCAAAGACATCGTAGGCAATAACGTCTGGGTGGTAAACGGGTATGTGCTTGTTTTCCTTAAACGTAATACCATACAGTTTTGTAGCTAAAGCTAACACTCCTTTTTGCACATGTGAAAGTTCGAGGTATGGACGCAACATGTCGGGGTCGTAGTCGTACAGTTCGTGTTTAAGTTTCTGACTGTAGTATGAGAAATCCCATGGTTGCATGACAAAGTCGTCGCCTTCAAGTTCTTTAGCCTTTTGGGCAACTTGTGCCACCTCCTCCTTAGCTTTAGGCAAGTAACTGTTAATAAGGTCGTCGAGTAGCTCATAAACATTCTCTGCATTCTGGGCCATACGTCTGCGCAGAGCATAATCTGCATAATTCTTATAGCCAAGAAGTTGGGCCACTTCGCGTCGCAAATTGACTATGTGCTCGACAATCTTAAAATTGTTATACGCATTGTCGTGTGTGCAGCGAGTGTTATATGCCATGTACATTTGTTCACGCAAATTCCGCTTATTGGCATACATCATAAATGGTCCGTAACTTGGAGCATGCAGCGTAAATACCCAGCCTTCCATCTTTCGGCTTTGTGCTTCAAATCGGGCGGCTTCCTTGTTAATGTCGGGTAATCCCCCAAGGTCTTTCTCGTCCTTTATGTGCAAAACGAAGTTGTTTGTTTCCTTCAGCAGATTTTGTGAAAACTTCAGTGTGTATTCAGACAACTCACGTGTGATGTTGCGAAACGTTGCTTTCTGCGTGTCATTAAGTGTGGCTCCTGATCGTTCAAATGCTTCGTATGTTTTATCAAGCAATTTGCGGTCTTCACCGTCCAGCTGATCGCGTTCATTGTCATAGACCTTTTTGACACGTGTAAAAAGTTGCTCGTTGAGCATGATGTCATTTTCATGGTCAGAGAGTTTTTGCGCCATTTCGTTGGCAAGTTCGTCAAGTTCGTCGTTGGTCTCTGCGCTCAGCAAGTTGTACATTGTGGTGGTAGCACGTTCAAGCATGCCACCGCTTTGTGTCAAAGCAACTATCGTGTTGTCAAAGTTGGGTGCGTCAGTATTGTTTGTGATGGCGGAAATTTCAGCTTTTTCTTTATCCATGCCTTCGATGATGGCATCGTGCAGCATGGCTGCGCTTGTCACGTCAGATTTGTCATGGGAACCACTAAGTTCTGGCAGCAAATCATAATTGGACGTGATAAACTTTTGCCAATCTGTGTCAGAAAGTAATTGTGAGGCGATGAACTTTTTCATATATTGTAATGTGTCAATCGGTTTAGTCAGAATTTCTTGAGCAACTTTTCAATTTCGGCAAATTTGTCACCTCTGTTGAGCTCAAGATATACTCTGTAGAGCAAGGGTGCCCACAAATTTTGTGATTGTGGTGCCATGCGGCGGAATTGCTCCAATTCGGGTTCCGCTTTGGCGAATAAAGCGCGTCGTTGAGCCAGTGCTTTATTATAGTTACGTGTCGATGTGTTTTGCGGCATGACAACCTGTTCAGCCTTTTGAATGTATGATGCGCCGATGTAGTAATGCGCTTCTACGTTTGTCGAGTCTATGGCAATCAAATTCTTTGCATTAACAATGCAACTGTCGTAGTCTTGTATCTCGTAGTAGGCTGCGCAACGTGCCAAGTAGGCAGCGTTATGCAGCGATTTAGATTGCAGTTGCTCTTGTGCTATGTTGAGCGTTCGTTCGTAGTGTTTATGCTTGTTGTAATAATCGGCCAACCGGGTAAAAAAGAAGGTCTCTGAAGGGTATGTTTTCCAACCTTCATACAAAAAACTGTGGTAGCTCGTTGTATCGTTTTCAGCTTCAGCGTTGAGTGCAAGGTATCGTAGCACAATGCGTCGCGTGCTCTTGGCTTGCAAGGCTGTGTCTTGGTAGCGATGCACCTCGTCATACTTTTTAGCATTATATGCGCTAATGAGGTAAAGCACGCTGTTTGTAGTGTCAACTTTGACGGGTAGTTTAGCTAATGTACCAATTTTGCTGTGAGGTAAGTCAATCGAAATTCTCAGAAACCTCATAGCGTTGTTGTAATCCTTCTTGCTATAGTAAAAGCGTGCAGCAGCGTTTATGTTAGGATAATATTGGTTGAGCACGCTGCACACCAAGTGCTTTTGTTTGGGCTTGGCTCCAGTTTCATGCTGTAGGGCATTCTCTATAGAATCCAGTTGTAGTGATATTGCAATCAACTCCCGGGTTGTTGAGAAGAAAACCAAAGTGTCGTAGTTCTTTTTCAGGTAAATTTTAGTGTTCTCTGCGTCGTTAAGTCCACGATAAGCTTCAATGGCATACAAGCAGAGTTTAGTGTTGTTTTTGAAGGTGGAGTCAGTCCGTAGCTTCTCTATTTGTGTGATGGCCTCGTTGTATTTTTTGTCTTTCAAGGCAGTCTTGACAGGCTTAAATGCTTTTTGTGCTGTACATGACAAACTAAAGAGCATTACAAGTAACAAAAGAAACTGTTTCATATTAGAACTGATATTCAAGAGGAATCGTATGCGCATTTTCTTAATTGAGGTTATGAATACGCCATGTGGCATTCATAACCTCAATATCAATTATAGGGGATAATCCTTAGTTTCGTTGCTCATTCTTTATTTTGAAGAGCGGCTTTGGTTGTAGGCGTCGAGTGCGGCATCCATTTCCTTAGCCTTGTCCTTCATGCCAAGGTTGGTGTATACTGTCTGCAAGGCGGGAGCCCACTTGTTCACCATGTCGGGAGCAATCTCGCGCATGTGTTCCAAGTAAGTCTGAGCCTTTTTATAGTATGACTTAACCTCGTTCAACTCTTTGTCGTAAATAGCCTTCTGCTTTTTGTATGCAGCTTCGGCAGCAGCACCTTTGCCGCGTCCCGTAATGTTGCGGTTCTTACCAATATACTGGTACTTGCCAGAATTTACCTTCGAAATGATTTCGTCGGTATAAGTTACCGATACGAGGTAGAGTGCGTTGGCATAATCAGGGTCAATAGACAATGCCTTTTCAAAAGACTGACGTGCTGTAGCATAGTTCTTGCCAAGGTAAAGTTCTACGTAGCCTTTCATGTACCATGACGTTTTGCTGTTAGGCTCATCAGCCACAACCTTTTGTGCAAAAGCTTCAGCTTCAGCAGTTTTGTTGCTGTTGATATAGTATTGCATCAACTGCAAGAAGAATACTTCTTGTCCTGTACGCTGACTGGCTTCGTATAAGGTCTTAGCCCAATTTGCAGTGTCCTTTTGTTCCTGAAGAGCTGCCAATTTGATAAAGTAGAGGTCGTGCAGGCTGACAGAGTCCGTTACCTGACTGAGCGCTTCGTTACAATATTTTACAGCTTGATTCCAATCTTTGCCTTTGTAGCTAAGGTTGGCAATGTTCACCAATGAGGCGTTGTAGTCCTTCTCGTGTGCTTTGTACACAGAGTCTTTTTCGGCCGCAGTGAATACAGGCGAAATCTTAGGCAGTTGAACAAATTTGTAGAAGTACTCGGCACTCTCCTTGTACTTATGCATATTGTTCATGAAAAGTCCGCATGCGCTATACATCGTGAGCATTTGCTTTTCAATGCCGTAACGTGTTTTAGCCGTTACAATAGGGTTGGGCTTAACGCGTCCTTTGGCATCTGCTTTTTGGTTGTATTCAGCAGCGGTATTGTACAAGTTGATAATGTTGTCAATGCCATTGCAGAACTTCAACGTGTCAAAAGGAATGCCACCTGCGGCTTTTTTCCATTCGGGGTCAAGCAATTTAACTTGCAATTCGGCATTCTGAGTGTAAAGGAGTGCCAAATTGCTGTTTTTGCCTTTTGCTTTGGCCTCTTCAATGTCATCGTTGATAATCTGTTCTGCCTCCTTGTAAAGAATCTGGGCTTGTTCAAAATCCTCAGACGTGTGCTTGTTTATCAAGGCATTCGCTTTGTTGATTTTGTCGTATGCCTTCCAAGAGCCCGGATTGGCTGTTTGTCCCATGGCAGTTCCTATGCCTCCAAAAAGAACCGCCAGACATAGAATTAACTTCTTCATAGTTGTTATTGATTTAGTGAATTGTTGTTGTATTGTAGCGGGTTATAACTATGCAACAGGGGCAGTTTGCACTTGTTGCATAATCATAGCCTGACGCTTTTATACTTATTCCTCATTAGTTGATGCTTCTTCGTCAGAGTTGTTGGCGGTGGTTGTCATGTCGTCAACATTTTCGTCTGCAGAACCATCGGTATTTTCAGAGTCTTGTTCCAAGGCTTCTTCGTCATCGGCGGGTACAAGGCATACGCTTGATATTACGTCGTTGCGCTTCTTGAGGTCGATGAGTTTGTTGCCTTGTGTGGCGCGTCCCTGAACGCTTATCTCGTCCATACGCAGGCGTATGGTAATGCCGCTCTTGTTGATAATCATGAGATCTTCTTCTTCAGTTACGGCTTTAATAGCAACAACCTTGCCAGTATCTTCCGTAATGTTAAGAGTCTTGACACCCTTTCCACCGCGGTTTGTTACACGGTAGTCTTCAACAGCAGAACGTTTGCCCTTGCCCTTCTCGCTGACAACAAGAACCGTTTCCTTTTCGGGATCGTTGATGCAAATCATGCCAATTACCTCGTCTGTCGGGTCGGCATCGTCCAGACGCATACCGCGCACACCAGTAGCAGTTCGGCCCATGGCGCGTACAGTATTCTCGTTGAAACGGATAGCTCTGCCATTGCGGTTGGCAATGATAATCTCGTCAGAGCCGTTAGTCAGCACAACGCTGACAACCTTGTCGTCTTCGCGAATGTTGATGGCGTTTACACCGTTGGCGCGTGGGCGTGAATATTCGCTCAGACAAGTTTTCTTTATAATGCCTTGCTTGGTGCAGAACATTACGAAATGGCTTTGGCAGAAGTCAGCATCGCCTAACTTGCGAATGTGCAAACAAGCATTGATACTGTCGTCGGGATCGATGTTCAGCATGTTTTGAATAGCGCGTCCCTTTGCGTTTTTAGCACCTTCAGGCAATTCATACACTTTGAGCCAGTAGCAGCGTCCCTTGGCTGTAAAGAACAACATGGTGTTGTGCATGGTTGCATGGTAGATGTACTCGATAAAGTCAGAGTCGCGTGTGCTACCGCCTTTTGAACCTACGCCGCCACGGCCTTGTGCACGGAACTCATTGAGAGGTGTGCGCTTGATATAGCCCAAATGCGAGATGGTGATAACGACTTCGTCGTCGGCATAAAAGTCTTCAGGGTTGAACTCTGTAGATGACAGGCAAATCTCGGTGCGTCTGTCATCACCGTACTTTTCTTTAACTTCGATGAGCTCGTCCTTCATCACCTTGCGGCAGAGTTCGTCGTCGCTAAGAATTTGTTCGTAGTATGCGATGCGACGCTCGATTTCCTCATACTCTTCGTGCAGTTTCTCCTGCTGAATATTAGTAAGCTGCGCCAGACGCATGTCAACGATGGCTTTAGCTTGCACATCGTCAAGACCAAAGCGTTCCTTGAGGGCTTCGATGGCAGCTTGCGGTGTTTTCGATGCACGTATGAGTCGTACAACTTCATCGATGTTGTCTGAGGCAATGATAAGTCCTTCAAGTATATGGGCACGTTCTTGAGCTTTGCGCAAGTCATATTGTGTGCGGCGTATTACCACGTCGTGACGGTGCTCAATGAAGTGTTTTATGCAATCCTTGAGTGTGAGTAATTGCGGTCGGCCGGCTCTATGTGCATGGTCGTGAACTAATGCGATGCAGTTCACTGCAAACGATGTTTGCAGTGCTGTCATCTTAAACAATTTATTGAGCACCACGTTCGCATTGAAGTCGCGTTTAACGTCAATAACAATGCGCATACCATCCTTGTCGCTCTCGTCGTTTACGTTTGAGATGCCTTCAATACGTTTGTCTGCTGCAAGTTGGCCGATGAACTTTACAAGTTCTTCCTTGTTAAGTCCGTATGGAAGTTCCGAAACCACAATCGTGTCGTGCTGCGGTCCGCTTTCAATATCGGTCTTAGCGCGCATGATGATGCGGCCACGTCCCGTTTCGTAAGCACTGCGCACGCCTTGCATGCCCATGATATAGCCACCGGTAGGAAAGTCGGGGGCCTTGATGTAGTGCATCAATTCGTCGATTGTGATGTCGGGATTGTCAATATAAGCCACGCAACCATCAATAACCTCGCGCAAATTGTGTGTCGGCACGTTGGTAGCCATACCAACGGCGATGCCGCTCGCACCATTTACCAGAAAGTTGGGAATGCGTGTCGGCATGACGCTTGGCTCATCGCGTGTATTATCAAAGTTGCGATCCATGTCCACCGTCTCTTTTTCGATGTCTTGCATCATGGCTTCGCCAACAGGTGACAGACGTGCTTCGGTATAACGCATGGCGGCTGCAGAGTCACCGTCCATCGAACCAAAGTTGCCTTGGCCTTCAACCAGCGTGTAACGCATGTTCCAAGGTTGTGCCAAACGTACAAGCGCACCGTAAACAGAACTGTCGCCGTGTGGGTGGTACTTACCGAGTACGTCACCCACAACACGCGCCGATTTACGTGTGGGCTTGTCGTGAGTGATGCCAAGTTCCATCATGTCGTATAATATGCGTCGATGGACAGGCTTAAATCCGTCGCGCACATCGGGCAATGCACGCGATACGATTACTGACATGGAGTAGTCGATATATGAGGATTTCATTTCTTCCTCAATATTGACCTTGATAATTCTATCGTCGTCTGTTATCATTGAATGTGTAGTATATATATTCTAAGAGCAAAATTAAGATTTTCTTTTGTAATGGCGTGGAAAAGCTCTTTGAAAAACGGCGTTTTCGAAAGCAAAAACGCCGTAAAGGCTATTTTAATGCGCTTTACGGCGTTTTGCCCCCTTTGTTCGGCTTGGAAAAAACCGAGTCGGAGCGGCACGGAATATGCTCTTAGACGCAAAATATGACATTCCGCTATTTGATGCTGCTGTTTCGGCGTCGGAGCGCTCCGAGCAATGCAGAGTTGTCTTGCGGTAGCCCGATTGTCAGACGCAAGCACCCCATTACGGGGTGTACGGCAATGCCGTTTTTGAGTAGATCTTTGTAAATTGATGCGCTGTTAGAGAATTTTACAAGTAGAAAGTTGGCATCGGAGTGATAGATGTGTTCGCATTCGGGAATGTCCTTGAGTGCAATTTCCACCTTTGTGCGTTCGTCTATGATTTGCCTTGTCCACTTGTCTATGTCAAGTCTGTTCTTTATCATTTCAAGCGCGGCATTGATTGTTATGGTGTTGATGGGGTGGGAGAGTGCAATCTTTGCTATGTTACAGATGATGTCGGGGTGCGCAATAATGGCTGATAGGTTCAGTCCGGCAAGGGCCCATGCGTGCGAAAAAGACCGTAGCACAACAAGGTTCTTATACTTGTTGAGCAAACCGATGACTGTGGCCTGAGGAACAAAATCGATGTATGATTCGTCAACCACAACTATGCCATCGAATATTTGAACAATACTTTCTATTTCTCCTGCGTCAAGCAGGTTTCCTGTTGGTGAATTAGGCGAGCACAAAAATATCATTTGTGTCGTGTCGCTAATGGCATTGACGATGTCGTTTGCATCGAGTTCAAAATTTTCTGCGCGCAAGTTGGCTTCGCGGTATTCTATGCGATTGATCTGTGCGCGCCTTTTGTAATAATGCCTTGTCGGTTCTGCGGCAATGATGCTGTCGCGGTTGGGTACGGTAAATGTACGAATGAGCAGGTCGCATGCCTCTTCGATTCCGTTACACATGAATATGCATCTTTCGGGTATATGCTCATGTTTGCCCCAGTTGGTCATTAAAGTTTGCAGAGCCTTGGTGCTGGGGTAGCGGTTGAGTGGCTTGTTGAACGGCGATTCGTTAGCGTCTAATTGCAGTTTGGCCTTTGCTCTTTCGCGCGGTTTCTTGATGTTATCGGGTAGTTGCATGGGGTGTACAAAAATAAATGGTGGACAAAAAGACCGCTAATCGTTGTGACTAGCGGTCTTCATTGTAGCGCCTACGGGAATCGAACCCGTATACCATGCGTGAGAGGCATGTATCCTAACCATTAGATGAAAGCGCCATGGTGCGGAAGCTGGGGGATTCGAACCCCCGGTACGGTTAAACCCGTACGTCAGTTTAGCAAACTGGTGGTTTCAGCCACTCACCCAAACTTCCTTTTTTGTTATTTGTTTTAGCGTTATCTCTCAAACGCGATGCAAAGGTACGACATTTTTTGAAACTACCAAACTAAACCAAGAAAAAAATGCATTTTAAGCGTATTTTTTTCAGAAAGGTAGGAAAAACGTCAAATCAATGTGGTCATTTGTGCATTCCGATAAGGGTATTATTAGGGTGCAAGAGATTGGCTATTGTTAGACAACAATGGCTGATATGCACTGCAAAAGAAAGCCCGAAGCCTTATGTGTAAGGGCTTCGGGCGGAAAATCTATAAGAGGACGCCAATAATAGGCTGCCTGATATGTTTTAATTAGCAGAGCTTGCGTGATCCGTCACCGATTACAACATCGATAACGATAGGTTCTTTGCCAAATTTCTCCTTATATGCTTTCTTGGCAGTTTCGATAAAGTTTGCATAGAGGTCGTCGCTTACGAGGTTGATTGTGCAACCACCAAAGCCACCACCCATGATGCGTGAACCTGTAACGCCGCAGCTATGAGCAACATCGTTCAAGAAGTCAAGTTCAGGGCATGAAACTTCATATTCCTTGCTCAGACCATAGTGTGTCTCGTACATCTTCTTACCAACTTCTTCGTAGTCGCCTTCTTCAAGTGCTACGCAAACCTCGAGTACGCGGTATTTCTCGCCAATTACATATTTGGCACGGAGTGCGTCTTCTTCGCTAACTTCTGGGCGAACTTCGTCAAGCATGTCGTAGGTTGCGTCGCGCAGACTATCCACATTCGGCCAGTGCTTCTTCATGGCAGCTACCACGTTTTCGCAGCTCTTGCGGCGGTCGTTGTAGGCTGAAGATGCCAAATCGTGCTTAACCTGTGAGTTGAGCAATACAAGTTTGTAGCCCTTGGGGTCGAACGGGAAGTACTTGAACTCGAGTGAACGGCAGTCCAAACGCATCAAGCTGCCAGCCTTGCCAAATACTGAGGCGAACTGGTCCATGATGCCGCAGTTGCAGCCGATGTAGTTGTGTTCTGTGGCCTGGCCTACCTTGGCAAGAGTGAACTTGTCAATTTTGTTATCGGCAAATAAGTCGTTGAGTGCAAAGGCATAAGTGCTTTCCAATGCAGCTGATGATGACATACCAGCGCCAAGGGGTACATCGCCAGCAAAGGCTGTGTTAAATCCTTCGACAGGTACACCGAGCTTCATCATTTCGCGGCAAACACCAAAGATAAAGCGGAAGTGTGTAGCTGAGGGGCCTTTCTCGTCGTCGAGACTAAATTCAACGTAGTCCTTCAAGTCGATTGAGTAGGCACGTACTTTACGTGTGCCATTGGGCTTGATTTCTGCAATAACGCCTTGAGTTACTGCACCAGGGAATACGAAGCCACCATTATAATCGGTGTGCTCACCAATCAGATTGATACGGCCTGGAGAGGCATATACAGAACCTGTTGTACCATCAAAGTGTTCAACGAAACGGCTTCTTACGTCATCTACTGTTAATTTCATGGGAGTAAAGAATTTTAGAGGGTAAAAGAATTGCCGGCAGAAGGTTTGCTCATTCTAAGTACTAATGATCAATTTGCACCTGTCTGTCTGTTTATAGAAAAGTGAAGTTGAAGAGTAAGGAACCGTGTCGTCCATACTCTTCAACTTGTGATATAGCGAATTTATTCTTCGCGCTTGCTTACACGACTGCCTACCAAAGCGTAGAAAAGGAGGTATGCAGCGCAGAATACAACAACCCAGTAGCTCTGAATATAACCTACAGTATCGGCAACAGAAGCCTGGATAAACATCATTACAGCGCAACCGAATACCATAGTCATGAAGATACCAGAAGCGATGGCAGTGTATTTACCGAGGCCTTCAACTGCCATATTAAAGATACCACCCCACATTACTGAGGTGCAAAGACCAACAAGCAAGAAAGCGAAGATACCTACGGGTACATCTTGCCATACAACAGTGAGGCTACCCCAGTCAACACCAGGGAATGCTACGAGTACGTCAGTTGGAGCGTACATGCCGAAGAGTACGAGTGCGAGTGTGGCGACTGAAACAGTGGTAATCATTGTACGGCTGCTCACCTTGCCACCGATAGAAGCACCTACGAAACGACCGATAAGCATCATAAACCAATATACGGCTACGAGCATACCAACTGTACCGGCAGGAATCTTCATTTCATTAGTCAAGTACTGCTGAACGAAGTTAGGCACACCAACTTCGATACCCATGTAAAGGAAGATAGCCAAAGCACCGAGAGCAAAGTGACGGTGGCTCATAGCACCCTTAATCAAGCTAACTTCTACGGGAGCTTGTTCGGGTTCTTCAATCTTAGTCATGGCAATGATGATGAAAGCCAAGACGAAGATGCCAAGTGCGATCATGAGGGCAGGAGTAGCGTCAGAGATCTTAGCCTTTGTTGCATCGCTGATAAGGGCACCCATTAAGATGTAGCAGCAAACCGCAGCAGTAGAGTTGAATACGCCGCCTGTCTGAATTAATTGGTTACCAGCGTTACCACCACCACCTAGGATGTTGAGCATAGGGTTAACAACGCAGTTCAAGATACACATACAGAATCCTGCGATGAAAGCGCCAACGAGGTAAATGCCAAATACGAGACCTAAGTTTTCTTTAGGATTCTCAATCTGACCGCTATACCACTGAATAGCGATACCCAAGATACCGATAGCCAAACCGATAAGGGCTGTCTTCTTGTAGCCAAACTTTGCGATAAGCATACCTGCGGGGATACCCATTACTAAGTAAGCTACGAAGTTGCCGTAGTTACCAATCTGTGCCAATACGTTTGAGATTTCGCCTTGGTTCTTAATAATGGTTGCCATAGGTGTACAAAGGTTTGTCACGAAGGCAATCATGGCGAAGAGTGCAATCATGATGATGATGGCTCCCCATTGTTTCTTTTGATTACTCATTTTTGTTTGTGAGAAAGATAAATTAGATTATTAGATGAATTGATTTGTATTATTCTTCAGTATTAAAGTTTACGAACTTGCGCCTGACGCATGTCCGTAAACTTTAATGATTTATGTTTAGTTTTCTACGCCAAACTTGTAGATGGTCTTTTGCGTGTAAACCTGTCCGGGCTTAAGCACCACGGGAGGGAAGTAGGCACGATTAGGACTATCGGGGAAGTGCTGTGCCTCGAAGCAAAGTGCAGAGTGCTTGCCGAAGGTAGCGCCATGCTGACCCTTGTAGCCATCAGCCCAGTTGTCTGAGTAGAACTGTACACCCGGTTCAGTGGTATAAACCTCCATAGAACGTCCGCTCTTAGGCTCTACGATTTTAGCTGCGAAAGTGAGTTCGCCCGGTTCGTGCTTGTTCAGTACAAAGCAGTGGTCGTAACCTGTGCCGTTCTTTATTTGTTTGTCGCTGAAATCTGTCAGATGATCCCCTACGCGGTGTGGTGTTGTAAAGTCGAAGGGGGTGCCTTTCACTTTAAGAATTTCGCCTGTCGGGATGCTGTTCTCGTCGATGGGCACATAAAAGTCGGCATTGATTTGGCAAATCACGTCCTCGCAAGTAGGAGTGGGGTTGCCAATGCCGGCGAGTGAGAAGAAACCATGGCTTGTCATATTGACAATTGTCTTCTTGTTTGTGGTACCTTTATAGTCAATCTTAAGCTCATTGTCTTCGGTGAGTGAGTACATTACAGTCATTGACAATTCGCCAGGGAAGCCCTCTTCGTAGTATGCTGACACATAGCGTAGCACAAGAGTGTGGTCATTTACCTGTTCTGCGTCCCAAACACGTGCATGAAATCCGGTGGGACCACCATGCAAGTGGTTAGGACCATTATTTACAGCAAGGCTATATTCTTTGCCATTGAGTGTGAACTTTCCGTGGCAGATACGATTGCCATAGCGTCCAACAAGTGTGCTAAGGAATGGTTCTGGAGAGTTGATGCAGTCGTCGATGTTATCGTGTCCTTGAATGACGTTGGCATAGTTGCCATTGCGGTCGGGCACCATGATGGCCACGAGGGAACCTCCATAGTTTGTTACAGCTACTTCCATGCCGCTGGAATTGCGTAAGAAGTAGAGGTCTGTTTGTTTTCCTTGTATAACTTTCTGGAAATCTTCTTTTTTGAGTCCGCTAAGAGACTTTGCTGTATTTTCCATGATAATGAACGATTATGTTGCTAAATGCGTTATTTACTTTGCAAATTTGTGGAAAAGATTTGGATTGCCCAAACTTTCGTAACGAAATTATTAAACATTCGTTTGTCTATAAGGGCGAGCGTTGCTATGTGCGGTGTGTAAATGTTTTGCTTATTTGTTTGTAAGTGTTTCAAATTCAAGAATTTGGACGGGGATAGGTTGTTGGTGCAGCGAGTGAGGCAATGTGTATTGTTTTGCCGTCCAAAGTCTGTGCGTTTATGGCATGATGTACGAAAATAACACTTATTCGTTTTGCACGACCTCTCCTTTTGTGCTAACTTTGTACGCAAATAAAAAGAATAATGATAGACAAAGAACAAATACTTGCCAATTTAGGCTTTGATACTCTAACTTCCATGCAGCAGCGTATGGAGTGCGCTGGAAAAAGGACAGGGGGGGTCGTGTTGCTTTCGCCAACTGGTACGGGTAAAACCCTGGCTTACTTATTGCCCTTGGTTGAGAAAATAGATGTGCAGCTTGATGTGTTGCAGGCAGTCGTGATAGTGCCTACACGTGAATTGGCACAGCAAAGCGAAGACGTGTTCAGACAAATGAAAACCGGGGCACGTTGTTTAGCTCTTTATGGTGGACGACCTGCGATGGAGGAACATCGTAAAATTAAAGAAATAAAGCCACAACTTGTCTTTGCAACACCCGGAAGATTGAATGACCATTTGGGTAAGGATAACCTGAATGTCTTCGGCGTGCGATCTCTTGTTATAGATGAGTTTGATAAATGTCTTGAGCTTGGATTCCAAGATGAAATGTCGTGCGTGTTAAAGTATTTCTCTAATGTAAGCAGTGCTTGGCTTATGTCGGCAACTGATGCAGAAGAAATACCGGCATTCATGGGCAAACTTTTTCCGAAGTATAGTAAAATAGACTTCTTGACGGAGAATGCCAGTTTGCAGGATCGTGTGGAGGTAAATGTGGTAAACTCGCCTCAAAAGGATAAGTTGGACACCTTGGCCAAATTGCTAACACACATTGCTGGTGCGCCAGCCATTGTGTTCGTATCGTACAGAGAGAGCGTAGAGCGCGTAGGGCTATGGCTGAGGCAGCAAGGGTTTGCTGTCGAAATGTATCATGGCGGAATGGAACAGGAATATCGTGAAAGAGCATTATATAAGTTTCGTTGTGGGGCAGCTAACGTGATGGTAAGCACGGATTTGGCTGCTCGTGGATTGGATATTCCTGAGGTGCGAGTGGTTGTGCATTATCATTTGCCACAGAAGGCTGAGGATTATACGCATCGAAATGGACGTACGGCGCGTTGGCAGTCAGAGGGTTCAGTTTGTTTGTTACTTGGCCCGACAGAAACTTTGCCCGATTTTGTTACGGAATATAAGACACTTGATTTGAATGGTGTGTCTATGGTTCAGCCAGTAGCCCCGATATATGCAACGATATACATAGGGCGTGGCAAGCGCGATAAACTGAGTAAGGGCGATGTGTTGGGCTTTTTGTGCAAAAAGGGTGGCCTGCGTTCTGACGAAATTGGTCGTATAGATGTTGGGCCGCATTATGCTTATGCAGCAGTGCTTCGGTCAAAGTTGAGAGACATGCTCCGAAGAGTTGGCTGTGAGAAAATTAAAGGCATGAAAACGTTGGTAGAGGAGATGCGAAGGTAAATCAATTCTTTAATAGATAAATACTAAATATATGAATATTAAGATAAAAGACTCTGTGTTGAAAGTTGCTGCTCGCGATGGTGTTGATGCATTTCTTGATGCAGTGCTATCTGCTTTTAAGAGCCAGGTTGGTGAGGAACTAAATGCAGATAGTATGCAGGACCTCTCGGCTGATCAAATTACTTTGTGGGGATATTTGATACTTCGCGATGAATTGATGGACGGAGGTTTTGTACAACTGATATATAATGGTTATGGACCATTCTACTTTGATAATCCCTTTGCCAAGGCCATGCGACTTTGGGGATTGCGTGAGTTCTCAAAATTGTTGTATAAGGCTAAGCAAGCCTATGATGCTCACAAAGAAGATTTGACTCGTGAACGAACAGACGAGGAATTTATGGCGATGTTTGAACAATATCCCATGTTTGACGACCTCGACGACGAATTTGTAGAGGCTGAGGAGGATATAACTGCAGCAGTGGCTCATTATGTGGACGAGCATATAAATGATTTTGTTGAAATAGAATAATAAGAAAGTATGGGCAAGAGTAAAATATTACCTACTTCGCGTATAAACATAAAGAATAAGCGCGCGGAACACGACTATTTGGTTATTGACAAATATACAGCAGGTATTGTGCTGACCGGTACCGAAATAAAGAGCATTCGTGCGGGAAAAGCCAGTTTGGTTGACACATTTTGTTATATAAATCGTGGTGAAATGTGGATGAAGAATGCTTACATAGCAGAATATGATTTTGGTTCGTACAACAATCATTCAACGCGTCGTGACCGGAAACTTTTGCTAAATCGCAAGGAGATTAGATCTTTGCAAGATGATACGAAATCTCCTGGTTTTACAATAGTGCCATTGCGTATGTTTATCAATGAAAAAGGACTTGCAAAGGTTGTAATAGGTCTTTGTCGTGGTAAAAAAGAGTATGACAAGCGCAACACGTTGAAGGAGAAACAAGACCGTCGTGAAATGGATCGTGCAATGAAAGTTAGACTATGATTAGGCTTCAGCTATATCGTTGCATTTTGGTTGTTGTGCTCCTTCTCGTACAAAGTCCTGCAAAGGCGCAGCAGTCTTTTGTATATGCAGACAATAGTAGTTTGCATCACACTGATGGTTCGGTATTCGTGTGCAAAGGCGTGTCAATGTGGTATGCGCCATTATTGGCAAGTGAAGGTAAAAAACAAAGAACTCGTTTGATAGCAGAACTTGATTCGCTTCAGGCGTTAGGGGTGAATACTGTTAGCATGTTGGCTGGTGCAAGTGTATCCTTACCAGAGTTGGTAGATAGCTTGCGCCCGTCGTATGGAGTATTGCACACTCAGATAGCGAATGAAAAATTGCTTCGAGGTTTGGACTTCGTCTTATGCGAATTGCAAAAACGTAAGATGAGGGCCGTTATTTCGTTAGATCGAGAAATGCAGTTTAGCGAGCAGTATGTTGAAAAATATAAGCAGTTTGCTGCCCATTTGCTTAATCGTAAAAGTTCCCTCTCGGGTAATTTATACTCAAATGACAGTACGATATTGGCTTGGCGAGTGTGTGATGCGTTAATGACGCAAAATGCCGACAGCCTATACCGATTTGTGGCTGCCGAATCTGAATTGGCTTCATATTTGAAGACTCTTGACAAGAATCATCTTGTTTCCATTTCTTATATGCCACTTGGTGCGCAGAATAATGAACCACTTTTTGAGACTTGTGTACAGGCGCAGGACGCAGATGTGATAGAGGTCGTTGCCAATCCTGTCATAACCTGTGGCGTAAAGAATGGTAACCTGTTTGATAATCTTGGAAATGTGTATCTACGTTCTGATGACAGGATAGAGATATATAATAGGTTGAGCTTGAACTATGGCAAGGTATATTGGTTGTCAGAGGCTTGCTATCCTCGGGACGCTTTCTTTGTACGGCCGTCATCGCGCACAGATGCGCGGAATGCTTATTTTGCTTATTTACTGTCAAAGGTGGAGGAGGCTAAGCGAACTGGTCAACCACTCGTAGGCTGCTCTTTCAAAGGGTGGGGCGGCATGGCTCGTACTGAGGGTGATGAGTGGAGAGTCGTTTATGATTATACTGCTGAATATCCTGAATGTAAGAAGGGCGTGTATTCCATTTTTAGTAACGATGTTTCAACCACAACGCTACTTCGCCATGGTTTTAGACTTGAATGACAATCAAAATAACACACATATAGTATGTATTAAACTCATGTTTCGGATTTAGCCTGTCCTTGTTAAATCCGAAACTTCAATTAATATCCGCCAAAGAATATTATGCGTTTCCTAAAGATGAGTAAATTAAAAGCATTTTGGAACTCACAGACCATGTTTGCGAAGGTTGTAATGGTAATCACACTACCCATTTTTGCGATAGTGGCAGGAATAGAACACCTAATTGCAAAGATAACTGGAACAACATATAACGAAGTGAATATCATTGTATATTATCTTGTCATCCCATTGTCATGGACCATCATGCTCGACTACATTACAAGAATGCCATTTCTAACACTCCTGTTTTTATTAGCATGGATTGTTTTTATCTGGAAAGACAAAATGGATTTCAGGAACCGATGTGACTTGGCATTCAAGAAATCGGTAGATTTCCTATTATGGTTCCAAAAGATAGGTTGGAACTATATTGTCTCTTCTGTCATTATATGTGTAGTCATACCCATTCTTGTTTACATCGAATTAATTTATGCCATTATCAACTTAAATTTATAGATGTACGCTAAGGGACTGCCACAGGTGGCATTGCTTGAAACAAAAAAAAGAACTTGCTGAATGCGACTCTACAGAGAAACATTCGGCAAGTTTTTTTGTTATGATAAAGATTGGGGTTGCATTAAATTCACCAAATATCAATACCCAATATGTGTTGATGAGCCAGTTGGGGAATGCGGGGTATGCTCCCGCCATGAATTGTTTTAATACTTGTTTTATTATACGTTCAGAACGAACTCTGTTGAAAAGGCAACGCCAAGACATTGTACCCATCAAAAAAGTGTACAACTTGTATACACATATTTGCCCCCTCCCCGTCTGCCTACATGTAAAAGGGTGCGTGTGTTTTTACTGCCATCTTACACTTTTTGTGTGTAACAAGTTGATATTCAGATGTTTCAAGAGTGTAAGATGATTTCAAAGTATCTTACACACTCCTACATACATCTTACACACCACGCCCCGCAGCCACGCAGCCGATTTGGACGTATGTGGTGGGTTTTACGCCACAGGGACGTAGAGAAATCTGTCGGAGCAACAGGCTTTTCTGCTCCCCTATGCCGTGATATAACCCTCCCGTGCTTGTGCCGTGTTGCAGCTTGTGCCTTGTGCAGGTTGCGTGTAGGTGGCATCTGTAACATCTTACACTGAGTAAAGTGTTGATAGTCAATGAGTTGCGGCGTGTTAGTGTAAGATGCAAGATGCTCGGCGTGTAAGCTTTTGTAGTATGGTAAAAGCTACAAGCGGCAACTTTCTTGTCTTTGCCCTTTTATAATTTATTGCTTTCCTGTGAAACGTAAACATGCGAACGGACTCAAGCACCAAACGCTATCACTAAGCGCTACCACCAAACGCAAGCTTTAATGGGGGCGATGCGTCTCGCGGGGGGTACTTCGAATAATTGTAAGCATCTCGTGCAGGCCGTATTGCAAAAGAGTCAGAAGGAAAAGTTTATCACAAACAGAGTAAAGAGCGCATTATTCGAACTGCAACGTTTTCATAAACACTTCGCTTCTTCTCCTCCTCCCGCAGAATGTCAGAAGAGTCGGGTTAAATGTCTATTTTTTTGAAGTTTTTCTCAAAAAACATTGTAACATGCAAGAAAATTTGTCATTTTGCAAATGACTCTTAGTCTCGTGCCGATGTGTGTAATTTTGACATGTTCTAATAATACATAGGCAAAGACAGTCCACGCCGGGCCGAGTGAGACGGTGTCGCCATAACAAAGCGGGTAATGGGTGGGAAAAGAGTCACGACATATTAATAAGGCGTCTTCAAGCGTCTTGTCTTTGATCTTTAGGAATTCTCGCAAAATTCAGATATTGTCAAGGATGAGGCAACGGTGGATGTCCTCGGGATGTGTTTATACGCATCCCTTTAGCAAGTATATATGGCTTTTTATGTCTTATTATTTGCTCAAAGGGGTTGTTATATTCATATCGGCGTGGGCTTCAACGTTGCTCGTTCTACAATATCGGGCAATGCGAGAAGCCTCTAAAGGTGGGACGGGCGACAGAGCAAGTTCCCACGCTTGAACCAGTAATTGCTTTGTAAGTGTTTGTAAATCAATAGGAACTTTATAGTATCAAGTTGATTTGATACCATGAAGTTCCCAATGGTTGCAAGAAACCAATCTTGCGTTGTTTATATCAGAAAATGAATTGCTCGCTGCAAATTACCTATTAATATCCATTAACTTGGATTTGGCGGTTTCAATGGCTGTAAGTTTCAATTCGTCTTCACCCTCCAAAGCATCCAATACTTTGTCGGCAAGCCAAAGAGTGAGCATTTCCTTTTCATACACTTTGAAGTATGTTGCCATTTGAATTACTTGACTTCTTTTTGCTCGCCTATCCCCACGTTCAATCTTGCTGAACATGGGGGTGTCTATTTCTAAGTATGCAGCCACTTGACGCTGCAATATCCCTTGTTCGTCTCTTAGAGACCTTATCTTGTTTCCTAATAACATATCCGTTTTATTCTTTGTCTAATATTACGATTTCCCAATAGCCTCCAAATCTACCACCTGTTCGTTTAATTTTGCCTAATTCACGAAGTTTACGTATTTGCTTCTCAACTCCTCGTGAAGACATATTCAATTGCATTGCGATTTCAGCGGCTGTTATATGTGGGTCTTGTTTTATGATATCTATAATCAAGTCCTTTGTTTCCGAACCTCTTTCCGAACCAAGTATGTCTGTTTCCGAACTGTTGCTATTCGTTTCCGAACTTTCACGACATCCTTCATGAACAGGAATAGTAACCAAGAACGTCAAGCGGTCATCTGTAGTTTCAAAGATGGCACGTGGTGAACCATTCTCTGCTAACTTTGTTTGTATTGTTGGAACACCAGTTGAGCGACCCTCTGTAAGGTCAAGTTCTTTTAAGAAATCACCCAAACGACGGTTGCGATAGCGACGGCTTTTTAGCATATCGCCCTTTTCTATATCCTCCTTGGAGATGCTTCTGTCAGGTCCAGGACAATTGAGTATAGAGATTCCGCTTGGTTCAATGGTAATCTCTATTGGTTCATGCTGCAAGAAATCTCTGTGATATACAGAGTTTACAACTGCTTCCTCAATAGCATCGTATGGATAGTTCCAGAAGCGTTCTGCCTCCTGCCTACCAGAAATCTTACGCACATACTCTTTGAGTACATTGCTCTTAATGTAATCCATTGTCTGCTTTATCATCTGTGGAACACTGCCTTTGAATGTTACCTCTGTGAAATTATTCGGGGCTTTCATCTTTCCGTTAGGGAATGTCACCACATCAATCTGAGTGTAAGGGAAGAACTTGCTTGGATTCTCGCAGAACATCATGGCTGCCACATTGCGAAGCAAACGGTTTTCTTTTGGTCCTGTGTACAGTTCCATTTGTCAAGTATGGTAGAAAGCGGAGTCGTTATCACATCATCAGCCAGTTTGCTACCCACTTTGACAAGATAATCACGAAGAAGCACCAGAGAAATATCTTCCAACTGGATGTCGCTATTGCCTCGTTCATCAAAAGGCACACGATTAGCCAACTCTCGCAATTCAACGAGAACTTCACCCCTTGCCTCAATGCTACTTGTGCCACTGCGAATGTAGAAATATTCTTTTGTCCCTTTCGCTGTTACGTTTACAGGCACAGAATATGGACGGTAACTGCCAGCAGGACACCATATAACTATCAACTGTTTGCCATCAACCTCCTCTACAGAAGAGCGAGGTAAATAGTATGGAGCCATTTTGTTGTTGTAACCTACCATCTCCTGTAGGATGTTATCAATCTTTTCAATTAGCACACCTTCTACAGGGCGAATTGCCATGCCTGTCTTATCGTCGGTATCTACACCAACTATGATATATCCACCGCCAAGATCATCAAAGTCATTGGCGAAAGCACATATACTGTGATATATGCTTCCTGGGTTCCAACCTTTCTTGAACTCAATGCGGTTGGATTCTATTTTCTGCTTGTTAAGCAGGTCGTTTATGTTTATTGCGAGTGCCATATTTATTAATCAACTTGAATTATAGGGATCTTTATATTTTGTTCATTTAAGAATGTTTCGACACTTCCTTTTGCCTTGTTGGACTTCACATATAAACCTTTAAGTAGATTTATAGGTAGAAGCAACTTTCTGTAATATAGAGTCGAGCCATCATCTCGTTTACGCGAATATTCATTGGATAAAATTTTTCTTATCCATGTTGAAGATATGCCAAATTTTGCAATGATTTCATCAAATCCTTCTGTTTTCTTACTGTATGCCGGTATTGGTATTGGAATAATTGTTCGTGTTTCTTCCTCCATCCAGTAATCTTTGGCTCGTTTGATTCTTGGCGCAACAAACGAGAGCAATCCCATTGCTATTAGTACAACAAATGATTGCGGATGATTTTTCAACAAATAGAAAGCTGTATCTTTATTGGGCCCTTTAAGAAGGACATAGCCCAAGTTTGAATATTCTTCTCTGAGTATATTTACCAATTTGTCATCTGAATTTTCACCTGCATATATACAGGAAACAATTCTCATCATAGGATATTCTTGAGTTTGAAAATTCAGACTATCATCTATTTCCATCACAATTCCATCTGATTTTGCATATTCTTCCCACATATAAGAATTGTTTGGTCGTGAAGTGAATGAAACAATATAAGGAAATGGTAAATTTTCATTCTCTCTTATTTTGTCCCAATCGAAAGAAAAGGCTATTTGTCTATCTGAAGGCAAGTCTTTTTCAACTTGTGGTAAAAGCCGTTTTATTGTTTCTATGCCAAGTTTAAACTCTTCTTTGTCTGCAAAACAATCGTATCTTGTTGCCCAGAAACACATTTGCATCTGAGCCTTTGCATTTTTAAGAATGCTTTTAAAGGCATCTATAGAAGTATAGTGATAAAGCATTTTTTTAATTGGGTAAAAATTTTACTTGTTAAACCTACACTGATGTCACAAATCAAACAGTTTTATTTGACGTTTAAGTCGAAAATATCGGCTGGATTTTCGGTCGATTTTTTTCAAATGGTCGGATTTTCGGTCGGATTGTGGATTTTTCGGTCGGATTATGATTAAACCGACCGATTACAGTCTTTTAATATCCACTTCAACCCTATTCTGTCTATCTGTTTTTCTTTATTTAATTCTACTAAGAGTCTGCCTACATAACGAAGTTTTTGCTCTTTCTCCATGTTGGCGATAGCCGACACGTAGGATATGACATCATCTTTCTCGTCCCCACAGAACGAGTTCTTCAAGTTCTTAAATTCCTTCCATTCACAGCGAGCATTCTCTTGTGGGTACTCACGGAGGAGGTATTGCTGTAGTTCGAGTTCGAGCATAATCAATACTTCATTCTGTTTCAGTAATATTTATATCTCAATATAATCACTTCTTCGTGATAATGGTAGTTCTCTGAAAATAACAGGATGCCGTTCACTTGTCAAAAACAAGGAAACTCTGTTTCCGTCAAACTTGGTTAGGAATAAATGAAAACTTTTGAGTCCATCATCTTCACAAAGCCATTCTTCTTTAGGAACAATAAAATATCCATCGCCGATATTGTTATTCTGATAGTCTGACTTCCTTACCACCAAAACATCTACATTTGTGTTATACAATTTAATCATTGTGATTTCCTTTTAAGTTCGTAATAACAATCATATGCTGCTTGTACGTCCGCCATAGCATCATGTTGGTTATTAAAGTGCTTATTGAACAATTTGTAGTAGAGTTCATCCAATTTGGGATATTTATATGGCTGACTCATACGTGTATGGAATGACAAATTAGGTATTTTGCATATATTCATACCCATTTTCATCGTGTCAACTACATTGTGATTCTTTGTAGTGAGCAATGCATTTTCTATCCCTTTGACTCTGATTATTTCAGCTTTAACCACATTTAAGTCGAAGGAAACATTATGTCCTATAACGATGTTAGAATTACTTAAAACCTGGTCTAAGAAACCTATAACATGTTTTCTATCTTCTCCTACTTTGATAGCTTGGGCATTGGATATTCCATGTATTCTTGCGGATGATTCTGGTATGGAATACCCATTCGGTTTCAAAATCATATTCCGTTTTGCCAATATTCCATAGTTGTCATCTTCAATAATTAATACAACTTGAACAAGATGAGGCCAATTGTCCAATTCTGTATACGGCAGATTGTCGTTTATTGGTAAACCTGTTGTCTCAGTATCAATAAAACATCTCAAATTCTTAAAGGGAGTTCCCCATATGCGATGTCCTTCTTCATCACATGAGTCATAATTCAAAAAAGGAACAGCATAGATAAATTCATCTTTTGCAAGATTTATATCGGCACCATAATTACCTATATGGAATCGCAAATCTTGGCAAGACCGACCAACAGACACTCTGTCAAATATGAAACTGCTTAAAGGACGTTGATTTGTATCCAAGATAGCACACTTTATTTCATTGGCAGCACCTAAGAAGTTTCCGACTTTTTTACCTGTAAAATTTCCAACAACTATTATTGGATTTTGCTCGCTATAAAAGACTCTTGCATAATCCCATTTAAATGGAATGATTATTTCCTCTGGGACTTTTCCAACAATGTCATAACCTCCATATGAAGGATTTTCTGTTTCTGACAATTTATCGTGTTCTTCTATTACGATTCCTTCTTTCTCTTTGTCAAAATCAAATACAGCTACCCAATTGCAATTTCGTTCCTCATAAGGTGATACTTTCCATCGTTTACAATCTGGTCGCATGTTGTCCCAACACAATATGGACATTGTATTATATAGCGTACGCCCATTGTGATATAAATGAATCTCAACAGTATTTTCATCTATAAACCGAATAAAATCAAATTCTGGAGATTTGAAAATTCCTACTCCGTAACTTTCACAGGCGTAATCGTACTTTAAAATCTGCCATTTATCAATGGTTAATCTTGCAATAAAATAATCATTACCTAATCCGTTTAAATATAGATATTTCTCTAAGTCTAATCTTTTTGAAAGTGCAAGTTGATTATATGAAGAATGTATTTCTATCATATAATCAGATTCATATATTATTTTAGAATCCTCAATAATACATAGCTTTTTATAATTATCTATTTCTACTATAGCAAAATATTCTCCACTAAGCAAGATGCCAAATTCAATGATTTTGTCACATTTATAGCTGAATAAAATTGTCGTTGGACGATTATTGTATAAGCAGTAGTATTCACTTGCTTCATTCTCTTTGCAGTCATACGCATTAGATTCTCTGTTATCAAACACACACCATTCATCATCCCTTTTGCCAATTAAAAAAGAGACTTTGTGCTTTACATTTACTTGTCCTATTGCTGGAATAGAAGTATATCCATCCCAATCATCAGGATAGATATTCTTTGTAAAATAAGTTCCATCATAGAAATCTATAGTTTCTAATATGTCATACGGACTGTCATCAAATTCATTTTTCGTGTTTCTAAGATAGTATTTTTGAGATAGAATTTTGTATTTTGAATTAAATTCATCACAAATAAACGAGTATGTGATATTGCCCTTGTCATCATATCTATCACATTGCATGTGCTCTCGTTTTAAGACGAAATATACATCTGTGATTTCGAATAATCCATCAGGAGCGCCGCATTGATTTGTTGCTGCTTCAACCAAATCATCATCTGAATAATGCTTGCCTTCTTTTGAATATATGGCATCATATTTACATGGAATAATTTCCTTAAATGCAATTGTTGTTGTTTGAGAACTGAAGTGCTTTACAAAGTGTGTATTAACGATACCATATTGGTAACCTTCATAATTATTACAAAGAACAACTATAGAGTAATTGTTGTACAAATAATCTAAATCCTCATATGCAGATGGATTATAATAACATTTTGATATCTTTGTTATTATTTGATATTTTGTATCTACAATAACTTTTCCTTCAAGGTTCACAGTTCCCCATTTCTTGTTTTTACACACAAAAAAACCATCTTCTGCCTTATTGATATTATCATAGATAAAAGGTAATACAATAGTAGCATCAAATCTTAACAATCCCCATTTTTTTGACAATGTGTCTTGTGCCCCAATTACCTTACTTGTATGATATCCAAAACTTAAATAGTTTAATGGTAAGATGAATTCTCCGTGTTTATTAACGATTCCATGTTTATTTTGCTGTGACACATCATAATAGCCAACAACCTCATCTACTGGGAGCACACTATCAAATTCGGCAAATGACTTTTCCCCGAATTGATTAATGACTCCACTAAATATACCATTGATATATGTACTTACAACTTGGTCATTATAGAAAAACACTTTACGACTATATATTGGTTGTATTACGACTTTACCAGATTTGTCCAAACACCCCCATGTTCCTCCTGATATAAAGAAACCGGTTAGGTCATCTTCCATTAACGTTCCACCTATATTGAACGGAATATAACCGCATGCATCAATGTCTGGATCACGATGCTGCCCCATTGGTAATAAATTATAGCTATTGGGAAGATCTATCCATGACTTCATGGCCACGGAATTAAGAATGTAATTATCTACAGACATAATTCTCCAATTACCACCAACATTAATCCATAAAACGTTCTTTTCAGAAATCTCCTTTCTTTTTTTCGTTTCCTTCTTTTTTGTATATATATTAGTTAAAGATTCTTCTAATAGATAATCCTCATTATCAGTTTTAATCTTGTATTTGATTGATTTTAGACTAATATTGTCTTTTTTAAAGCCTATTTTATATATACCTTTACGCAGTTCTATCTTTAATATGGAATTTGGGAAAGCTTCACCAACTTCTTCAAAATCGCAATAGACAAGGCATTGAATGTCTACTAATATTTTTAATATTGAACTCATACAATTTCCTTTTTGAAACGTCAAACATCTATCTCACAATTAACTTCAGGAATGAGAATATCATATCCATAGGAAGAATTCCAGATTATTTCCGTGTGATTTATATCAATAAGAGAATAATCAAGCAATCCATTACCATATACCAGTATTGGAACTCTTTGTGTATGTTTATTCAGTTTCTCTACATTTTTTAAACTTAACACTATCAGTATTCTCGATTACAGAATTCAGGATAATATATTTTAAGGCTTTGCCATAATACAAGTATTCCTCTTTATTGAGGTTGGTACAGCGTTTAATAAATCGGTATTCTTGTTCGTGCTCCCATTCTTTTCGCTTGTGAAAGAATAACTTATCGGCTTTCTTTTGTATGTTGCTTTGGATACTTTGAGAGTCATTGGAGTTTGCAATATAAAACGATTCTACAGAGGTATCGTATGATACAATTTTGTGCAGAACGGCATCATCAATTTGTTTGCATAATATGTCCTTGTCAAATACGAGACAGACGCCTTGGCCTTTATCGGCATAAAGTCCCCACATTTGATGAAGGTCGAACCCCAATTTATCCTGTTTGTTATCATCTGCGGTAAGGCTAATCTGTCGATATTTTGCCATCTCACAATCTATTGCATCCAATACTTCGGATGGAAAACTATTGATAAGAGTTCCTGTTGTGTCGACATAGGAAAGTTTGTCATTTTCATGAATGTCATTCATGTTATGCAACCTTCCAAATCTTAGACTATGGGATTCCAATATTTTAATTGCAGTATCAAACTTTGTGTAATGATACAACTTTTTCATATTCATGAATTCTTCTTTCATCATTTGATTGTATATTTTTATTATATGTTAGGAGAATTGCTCATTTCATTTATTATATAGTGTTTAATCTGTTGCGTTAATCAAGCAGCGTTATTGATTTTTCTTTCCTCATCGCCTCTTTTGGCACATATGCCGTAGCTACTAAGCATCCCTCAAACAATTCTACGACCACTCTCTGCTGTCCTGCAATTCTTGCCACTCTTCCGTGAATTCCTATGAATTCACCTTCTGTTACAACCACTTCGTCACCTAATTTATACATGATGTTCTCTGAAGTAACAGGAATGATGTGAGGATTCTTTATGGAAGTCAATCTTATGAAATTGTCCATCGCTGAATCAGAAATAGTAAGAGGTGGATTTTTGTCAGGAGCATCTTCTCGGTAAGAAGTATGGTCGTAGTAGAAACTAAGCAATGCCCTACCAACTGATGCATTATTATTGCGACACAATGCTTCGACTTGGCTATATGTAGCATGAACAAAGAGAAATGAGGAGAGAAGAGGGTCTGTTATGATTCGCTTCTTTCCTTGCTTCCTTACCGCTTTATATCGCTTAGGAACATAGCTTTCCAAGCCTTTAGCTTCTACAAATTCTTTAGCTTTGAGAACGCGTCCATATGAAACTCGCAAAACGAACCATTGCCTATTTGCGTTTGGCACACTCTCTACCGACACCCCACCTTTGACATCGTCAGAAACGGAGGGCGTACAAGAGGTAAATCTTGCACTTGGACACGATGAGTCTGTGTCGGTAGGCTGCCCATTATACAATGAAGCGTCAGCCGTTAAAGGCTGTTTGGTGTTATCTTCCAATGTTATTGCTCAGAGGTTAGATTAAACCAATAGACTTTTTCTTGATAGAATTGTCAATTATTGACCACAAAAGTGGGAAATCTTATTCAGACGAAAGAATAAATCATTGGAAATCTTCACTTCTGGCATCATATTTCTGTAATTTGAGGCGATTTGCTGTAACCAACGTCACAAATCGCCTCTCATTGCCATTATCTGGATGAACCTTGTGGCTTCTTTTTTGATGGTGCTCCTAATCCCAACTTCTGTGTTCCGTCCCAATTAGTGAGTTGGTCAGCACAACCATTGGAGCCACCGAATGAAACGTATGTATCTGCGCTGCACGACATGTAATCAATGAACGAAAGGAAGTTCTGAATGATGGGTTCGGTATAAACAACTTCATCGGTAGCAAAGAGTTTTGTCCAGTGTGCGACACATTCTCTCCGATAGTTGCCACAACCATTCCAATCCATGCTCGCGAGAAATCTTTCAACGGCAAACTTTGCTCCTTGTGGAGAGCGAAGCGCAATGTTGGATTTTGTGGCAGTAGCCATAATACCATAATAGATTGCTTTGGCTTCTTTTTCATCGAAATCTATTCTGCTTGATTGCGAAAAGGCTTTAAGCTGTTCATTACCTTCACTAATGAATCGGTTAAGTACACCTTGGTATCTGTCTTGTCTTGCCTGTTCTTCACGTTTTGCCTCCGCTTCTTGTTCCTTGCGGTCTTCCACACGTTTAACAGCTTCAATTATTTCAGGCTGCTTTGTCAAGTCGTTCCATTGAAAAACCAAGATTTTATATTTCTCCAATAGAGTATTGTAATCAGTCTTGAGTCTTGTAATGTCCTCGTTTTTTGAGGCTAATTGGGTATTGAGACTTTCAATAACTGCATCCTTTTGAACGGTTGCTTGTCTGACAGCATTTTCGTCAAGCAGCGATATGTGTTGCTTCACTTTTGCATTTTCAGCCTTTAGTGTATCATTCTCATTCTGCAATGCCTTATTCTCAATAATCAGTTTGTTGAGTTGCTGCATATAGTAAGTGTAAGTTTTGTTGACAGATGCTTGTGTACCATTATTCTGCTTGTCACGTTCAGCGTTGATGGCAACGACAAGAACCTTGATAGCGTCATTGATGTTTGTTGTCCGTTCCTCTCGCCAAGTCTTTTGTCCGATGAGTGCAGGAATTGGGATGGAAAGTTTCTTATTTACGGTATTCATTGCTTCTTGTACAGGTGTCTTTATGTTGAGAAGAGAAAATGTAAGTTCTTGCTTGTCAACAGTGGCAAGAACAGCGTATTTCTCCACTTTGTCAAGAGCGACTTTCGCCTGGCGTTCCGCTTACGTATAAATTCGCACGATCTGAAAGGCGCTGCGAAAGAAACGAGCACTAATGGGGGCGACGCGTCTCGCGGGATAGAGATAGGAGTTAAATACGAACGCTACTACTGCTAATAATAGCTGCATCTTTCTCCGCGGGACGCGTCGCCCCCATTAGAGTTCGCGTTTGGTGGTAGCGCTTGATGGTAGCGCTTGATGATAGCGTTTGGTGCTTGAGTCCGTTCGCATGCAATGCGTCACCCAATCAAATGGCGTAACTCAGCGTTTTTCAATACGCGCCATTCAATGGCACAAAAAAGTGATGAAGTCAGGAGAGTAATTATTGGGCAATTTCTTCAACCGCAAATTTTTCGGGGTGCTTACCTTCAAACTGGCGATAATATTCCATGATGATGCGCATATCCGCATCAACGTTTCCAGATGGGTTGAGTGTTTTTGTGCACACAATGCGCTTGTTGGGATAATCGATAGCGTAAAGCAAAATAGGAAGTTGTGCCTTTAATGCGATAAAGTAAAAACCTCTTTTCCACTGCTTGGCTAAAGACCTTGTACCCTCGGGAGTAATGGCAAGTGAAAAATGAGAAGATTCTTTTGCTTTCTGGGCCAACTGGTCCGTCATGCTCGTATGTTTGCTTCTCTCGACAGGAATACCTCCTATGCGCTTAAGCAATCGGCCAAATGGCCAAAAGAACCATTCCTTTTTCATCAGGAAATTCGAGGTCAATCCGATAGAAGTGTAGTATAGTTCTCCGATGATAAAATCCCAATTGCTTGTATGTGGTGCCACGCAAATAATGCATTTGTTTGGCGTCTGTTCAGTGACTTCGACGCGCCAGCCTAACCATCTGTGCAGTATTGTTTTGCAAATGGATTTGAGCATTTCTTTTATGTAAAATTGGTATTAGTTGTCTCAAACGAGATGTGCAAGTGTTGCAACACCTGTTTTGATACAGATGTTAAACACTTGCACATCGGTAATCATTTGACTAACGCTACTATGTTTTGACTTTATGCCTTTATGATGCGGGCATTAATGTCGTTAACCTTATCGGTAAACTCTTGTTTGAGCTTACGATAAAATTCGCGTTCAGATCCTTTTTCTGTATGGCTGATGCGTGCAACATATTCACCATGAAGGGCAATAACCTCTTTCATAAGTTCGTCAAGCACAGTTCGGTCTGCTTGTTGGCACATACTTAAAGCCACACAATCGGCAAAGAGGTCGCCAGTGATCATTTTGATACTCTTTTTGAGTTGTTTGCGGTTTGCCATAATCGTTTTTTTATTTGGTTAATATGGGGAGTACGGTCTCCTTTTTATTATTTCGAAATAATATCACGTCCCTTCAGAATGGCCTGCTCGTTCATAGGTAGCAGATTGTGGTGACGCTCAGGCAGTGTCTTACGTAAGGCTTTCATTACACTCTCGATGGATACGATTGGGTGAACTTTAAGAAAACCTCCTAAGATGAACATGTTAAAGCACTTCATCATAGACATTTCGGCAGCAGATTCCATTGCAGGAATGTGCCATGAGGTGATGTCTGTGCGTGAAGGCTTTTCTATGATTCCAAAACTATCGTATATAAGAGTACCACCTTTTTTAACCTTGGGTTGGAACTTGTCGAGTGAGGGTTGGTTGAGCAGAATGGCCGTATCGTATGTGCTGAGTATGGGCGATGATATGGGTTCGTCGCTGATGATGACCGTTACATTTGCTGTGCCACCACGTTGCTCAGGTCCGTATGCAGGCATCCATGTTACTTCTTTGCCCTCCATAAGTGCCGCATAAGCTAAAATTTTGCCCATTGAAAGCACTCCTTGGCCACCAAATCCAGATATAATAATTTCTTGTTTCATGTGTCTTGTTTATTTATCTTTCAGGTCGCCAATGTGGTAAAAGTCGAACATGTGGTCTTCCATCCATTCATTGGCTTTGACGGGTGACATCTTCCAACCAGAAGAACAGGTAGATACAATTTCGATTAAATTAGAACCTTTGCCTTGCATTGAGTTTTCAAATGCATGGCGAATAGCTTTCTTCGCTTTGCGTATGGCGGCAACGCTATGTACACTTTGACGTGTAACATATGCTGTGCCTTCAAGGTTTGCAGCGAGGTCTGTAATGTTGAGTGGATAACCATGCAATTTAGGGTCACGGCCGTACGGGCAAGTAACAGTTTTCATGCCCAATAGGGTGGTGGGAGCCATTTGGCCACCAGTCATGCCATAGATGGCATTGTTGATGAATATCATGGTGATGTTCTCGCCACGATTGAGGGCATGAATTGTTTCGGCAGTTCCGATACATGCTAAATCGCCATCTCCCTGATATGTAAACACCAAACGGTCTGGCCAAAGTCGCTTACATGCTGTGGCAAGTGCTGGCGCGCGCCCGTGTGCAGCTTCCTGCCAATCAATGTCAATGTAACGGTAGGCAAAAACGGCACAACCAACGGGGCTGATACCTATTGTCTTTTCTTCCAGGCCCATTTCTGCAATGACTTCTGCCACAAGTTTGTGAACAACGCCATGCGAACACCCAGGACAGTAGTGCATGTCCGTGTCGTTCAGGAGTTCTGGCTTTTTATACACCAAATTCTCTGGTTTGATAATATCTTCTCTTGTCATGAGTTTCTGGCTGAAAAATTATTTTTCTTTATTCCGGGCATTCTTAATACAACTTCAACCATTTTGATGATGACAGCAAACAAACCGACACTATACCACAGCATGGTGCGTGTGTTGTCAACCAAGATACCAATCATGGCAACCAAAGCCACAATGATGAAAATGCTATTGAGAATGTTTCTCAGGAAAAGATTATGCGTCATGCGCCTTTTTTGTTGCGCCTCTCTTGACTGACGCAACTGTTCCAATATGTCATGCCCGTTTCCAGGTGTGTTGTTATTGATCATATTAAAGCGTTGTTAAAGGTGCGTATGGCACTTGTTATTGTAACTTTCGCAAGGCTTCTATAATTTCGTCTGGGTCGGGTACAATGCCTCCCAAGCGTCCATAATGTTCAACGGGCGTTCTGCCTTCAACTGCGCATCGCACGTCAAATATCATTTGTCCTGCATTGATTTCAACGACCAAAATACCTTTGACCTTCTTGCTGAGTTCGCTGATTTGCTTTTCGGGGAAAGGCCATAGGGTTATAGGGCGGAACAATCCCACTTTAAGCCCCTGCTTGCGGGCGCTTTCCATTGCCTTTTGTGAGATGCGTGCTGCCGAACCGAAAGCTACAATAGCATAGTCCGCGTCTTCAAGGTTTTGACATTCGTATCGAACCTCCTTGTCTCTTATTTCTTGATATTTGTGCTGCAAATGCAAGTTTTTAGCTTCCATTTTTGACGGCTCAAGTTCAAGAGATGTGATAACTTGGGGGCCACGTGTTTTCAGTCCATGTCCGTTAGCGGCCCAAGGACACTCTTTAGCAATCTCTTCCTCGGTGCGGCGAGGCTTGAACGGGGGGAGCACAACTTTCTCCATCATCTGGCCGATAACGCCATCGGAAAGGATCATTGCAGGGTTGCGGTACCGGAATGCGAGTTCAAATGCCAAGTCAACAAAGTCTGCCATTTCCTGTACAGATGCAGGTGCCAATACAATTACGTTGTAATCGCCATTACCACCGCCTCTTGTTGCTTGGTTGTAGTCGCTTTGTGATGGTTGAATGGTGCCAAGACCAGGGCCACCGCGCTGCACATTAACAATCAGTCCTGGTACTTCGGCGCCAGCCATATAGCTGATACCCTCTTGCATCAGCGCTACGCCAGGTGATGATGAAGATGTCATGACGCGTTTGCCGCTTCCGCCACCGCCATATAGCATGTTGATTGATGCTACTTCGCTTTCAGCCTGCAACACCACCATGCCGGTAGTTTCCCAAGGCTTTAACTCTGCCAAAGTTTCAAGCACCTCGCTTTGAGGTGTAATAGGGTATCCAAAATATCCGTCACACCCACAGCGTATGGCTGCGCGTGCTATGGCTTCATTCCCCTTAAGTAGGAGTACTTCGTTTTCTTCTTTCATAGAAGTATGTTTCAAGGGCAGACTGCACACATATATAGTTTTGCGTGAGTCTTTTCTTATACCTGATTCTACTCTTTTGTTCGATAAACACTAATGCAACCGTCGGGGCATACAATGGCGCACGAAGCGCAGCCAATGCAAGTGTCTGCTATTTCCTCGCAATAGGCATAGCCTTTATGGTTGACTTCTTTTTTTGACAATTCGAGCGTATGGGTGGGACATGCCACAATGCATAGTCCGCATCCCTTGCATCGTTTGGTGTCGATGACAAGAGCTCCTTTCATTTTGCTCATATTTATATGTATCAAATTCCTGCCCGGCTTCAGGGGCATGAGTGTATGTGTTATTGGTTGTACATGTCCTTGTTGTAGAAATCCATGATTTCTGTCAGCATCAATCTGCATTGGCGTGCGGGGCCTTCCGGTTCAATCTCTTCAGATTTTAGAAAACACGAAATGGCATTGCCCCAGTCAGACAGCTTCATGAATACTTTACCTTGCAAGTAGTAGAGTTCTGCCGAATGCTCTGTTTTTTGTTGCTCTTGGCAGATAAGTCGCATGGCTTCATCAGTTTGGCCATGGTCTAATGCGTCATAAATGTCTTGAAAATGGTTCATTTCGGCTGTATTCATAGGCATGTCTTAAAGCAAAGTTACTGCTTATTATTGGATAACAATATATCTCAAGTATTTTTTTAGAGAAACTTAACTCGCAGTTTGTCGTCAGTCAGCGCCTTTCAGTAAGTACACCTTCAGTCTGCAGATATGTGCTATTTGGTGGCATTAAGCGTGTCAGAAATGCCTTGCTCCCTATGACAGATATGTACTTCTATGCCGAATTTTTGGTGTATATGCTCGGCCAGGTGTTGGGCAGAGTATACACTGCGATGTCGCCCACCTGTACAGCCGAATGAGAACATCAAATTTGTAAATCCACGTTCCATGTAGCGTGTCACGTGTGCATCAGCCAACTTGTATACAGAATCAAGGAATGTGAGAATCTCGCCATCGTCCTCCAAGAATTTGATTACGGGAGCATCAAGGCCGGTGAGAGGCTTGTATTGTTCGTAGCGTCCGGGGTTGTGTGTGCTTCGGCAGTCAAATACATATCCGCCTCCGTTGCCAGAGGTGTCTTCGGGAATACCTTTCTTGTAGCTGAAACTGAATACGCGTACAACTAATGGCCCTTGCCCGTCATACTTTGACTTTGTGGCCTGGCCAAGCTCTTCGGACTTTTGGTTAAACTGTGGCAGCTCTACCATGCGGTGCAACGTGTCATTCAGGCAGGGGTAGGGCGTAGCGACACCTTCAAGTAGCAAACGGCGCAAATTTTGTATTGCCAGAGGTATGCTGTCAAGGAAGTACTTTTTGCGTTCAAAGTAGCCACGCAAGCCATAGGCTCCGAGCACTTGTAGTATGCGGAATAATACGAATTGTTGTAAACGCTGGCGGAACGCGTTGGAATTGAGTTGTGGCACAATTTGTTGCAATTCGGCTAAGTAAGCATCAATTAGTTGCTCACGCAATGTTTGCGGATAACGTGCAGACGCTTGCCACAGGAATGATGCAATGTCATATTGCAGGGGGCCTTGCATTCCGCCTTGGAAGTCTATAAAATATGGAGCACCATCGCACAGCATGACGTTGCGGGCTTGAAAGTCGCGATACAAAAAGTAATGATCATCTTGCTCATTACCGGCCAGGTCCTTTGCGAACTGTTGCATGTCGCGTTCCAACTCTATTTCGTTGAAAGGCAAGTCCGTTGTCTTCAAAAAACTGTATTTGAAGTAATTTAAGTCGAACATGGCGGCTTGATGGTCAAAGCGTATCGGAGGCAGACATTGCTCGTAGTCAATGCCCTTTCCGCCCTCAACCTGTACATGTGCAAGCATTCGCAAGGTCTTTTCAAGCAGTGCAACTTCTTCTTGGCCATAATTATATCCGTTTTTACGAGCATTTGCGAGTGCATCGTAAAGAGATTCGTGTCCAAGGTCTTGCTGTATGTAGCACGTCTCGTCATCGCTCACTGCGTAAATGTGCGGCATAGGCATTCCTGCTTCAGAAAAGTGCCGGGCAAGATATACAAAGCAGTGGTTTTCATGTGTTGAAGGGCCTATAACGCCGATTACGCTTTCGTTGTTATTTGCATATATGCGCACGTATTGTCTGTTGCTGCCTGCTTTAGGCAGGGTTTCCACCTTAAGAGGCGCTTGCCCTTTCCAGTGCTTGTATAGTGAGAGTAATTCTTTCATAATGCTGTTATTCCTTTCTGTTCCAAATGCTCATGACCTTTTTGCGGATGGCAATGATGTTAATAATAGAAACTAATACAAAAATGCCTCCACCAGTCAAAAGTGCGGGCAGCATGCTACCTCTTTTTATTGTTGGGAAAATAAGGCCGATAACGTGCATATAATAGTCGCGAACGACTATTAATAATGCAAACGCCAATATGAGTGTTGCTGCATTCATGCCGAGAGTCAGTAATTGATAGGGGCGGCTCACACGGTTGGGGCTATAGCCTATGAGTAGCAGGTTCTCAAGTTTCTGCGTATTTTTTTGTACAAGCAGATATATGCTGAGCATAAGAATGTAGAATGAAAGTATGCTGACCAATAAACCGACAAGCATCACCATGCTTACCACGACCTTCAAGAAGTAAGTAGTCTTGCCAGCGTCCAGTTTGTTGTCTTCTACGTCATAGCCCTTTTGCTGCATGTATTGCGCTATGCGTGAGTCTGCAGGATTGTTAACTTCCAATATGATGCGTGATGGATCCTCCGTCTTACCAGGTTCGTAGGTGGCATTGCTCCAATCCATAAACGATTGGGGGACGAGTATTGTGTTCAATCTGCCTGAGAAGCCCAGCACCTTGCCTTTGAATTGGGCGTGTTGGCCGTTGGCATTGATAAAGATGCGCATATCAATCATACCGACAAGTCCGTCGCTTACTTTTGGCAGATTGCGACTTTGTGCAAAACCAAAGTTATATAGTGCAATATACGTACGAGGCAAAATGACAGGCACTTCTTCATCGCCGGGCTTATATTGCCAGTCGGCTGCTGAGGCATCAACAAAACTGTCGGGTACGGCTTCAAAGAACATTTCCGTGTTCAGAGGCTCTGCACCATTAACTGCCATTGCTGCAGACACCTTATATTGTGAGGACGTAAAAGCACCCGCTTTTTTACAGAAGGGCTGTTTGCGCACATCGTCAATGTCGAATGTTGAGAAAGCGTTACTGCGGCCTGACAGTGTGCCAACGGTCGTGATGTGTTTGGAAACAACCAAAAAGTTGTTGTTGATAAAATTGTCTTCTTCGGTAAATACCGGTATGATGTCCTTATAAAACTGAATGCCCAGCATGACTACCCACATGCCAAAAAGGTTGGCAAAGAAAAAACCTGCAAGTTGTGACAGGCTGATGTGCTGTCTGAGCAATTTCCAAATCAACTTGTTCATAGCAAAGCGTCTGTTTGCGAATTATAGTTTGAATGTTTGATCATAGTCAAGTTCCATGTGCTTGCCTATGCTCGTTACGATAACTCCGGCTCCCTGCCGTTTGGCTTCAGACATCATGATATCAGCCATAATGGCAGAATTGGTGTCGTCAAGGTGGCTGATAGGTTCATCGGCCAGCAAAAAGTCGAAGGGTTGTACCAAAGCGCGTATCATGGCTACGCGTTGCTGTTGTCCAAAACTCATACGTCCAACTTTGGCATCAAGTTTGTCGGCAATGCCCAAACGCTCAAACCAACTCTCAATCTCTGCTTGGGTCTTGAAATTTGTAAGTTTGTTCTTAATCTCGACATTTTCAAGAGCTGTCAGTTCGGGGAATAAGCGCAGTTCTTGAAACAAGTGACTGATGTTACGTTGCCGTATATCCACCCAATTGCTTACAGTGAGTGTTTTGACGTCAGTATCGTCAAAACGTACAAGGCCGGTATAGTCATGCCGGTATCCTAATACGTAGCTACACAGAGTAGATTTGCCTGTGCCCGACATGGCTTCGACCAAATAGAGCTTACCTTTTTCAAACTTCACATTTTGCTTCCATATCTCGCTCTTAAGGTCTGAACGTTGGGCAAAGACATGAGGCAGAACGTTTGATAATGTAATTGATTGCATGATAATATGCTGGTTTTATTCGATGCTGATTGTTGCTTTACGGCCGCTCATGGCTTGATAGGTGATATGTTGTGCGCCTAACGTAAATTTGCGGATTAAGTCGTGTAGCCCGCCTTGTTCAAAACAGGGCTGCTTGAGCAGACCATTCACATCAAGACTGATGTAAACTAAAGTGCCGTTTGCCGAGTTGCTTTTGTCAAAGCCAAAAGGTTTCTTAGCTTCACCAATCATTTGGGGCGATGCAAAATATAGTGCATTGTTGCAGTCTTGCAAGCCAAAGTTAAGTTGCTGTTTGTCGCTGCTCAGATAGAAAGCATGGTCTGACAACTGCTTCAATAGTACATTCTTTTGTTTGTGTGCACTTTGCAGCCAATAGTTTGCATCGTCAAAAAGGTGGGAAGTGTGCGTTTCAGCTTTCATGCAAAATGATGGTGTCCAATCCTTGCCAAAGGCATCAATTGCAATGCTAAACAATCCGTCTGTGCTACCTATCATCTGATCAGCGTCAAATGTTTGATTGAGGCCCATGAGTAGCCCGCGTAGCGTGGCGTCCGTTTTGAGCAGTTGTAGTAATGGCTTGCCTTGTGCACGCGTGGCCATGAACAATAAGTGCCCGGCTGTAGTTGTGGTTGGTGGGGTGGTTATACAGCCTTTTGATTGTTCAAAGGTGTTGATTGCATTGATAATATCGTTGTTGTCGCTGGTAATTTCGCAGTTAATGTCAGACATTGTTAACTGTCCCTGCTTACTGCGTTTAACATTTGCGGCGGCAAACACGTGTATTGCGGCAGGGTCGCAGTCGGGGGGCACACCAAGGCGGAACAGCATGTTATATGGTGCAGGCACCGCGTCGAGTTGAGTGTATATTTGTATGCTGCCATCAATAGCCTTGAGCTTGTTAAAAGCATCGGTGCTTGTAAAGTTATCGCCCGAGTTAATCATGGCCGTAATCGTCTGGCGCAATAAGTCGCGTTCTTTCGCAACGCCGGGGCCAATACATACCATGTTGCTGTTATCCCAACTCACGAGCCAGCCGCTGTTTATCCAGGCCCAGTTTCTGCCATCAGATTTGTCAATATTGCCGGTGTTAAGCTTTGCCTTTTGTGCAAGCGCACGGGCAAACTCATCTCCATCATCAATCTTTGCTGTGATGCAGAAGTATTCGTTAGGTGTGATGAAAGCGTATACAGGCTTGCTCATATCAATACCCGATGTGGTGCCAGCCATCATTTCGCCCAAGCATGCCGGGAGCGTTTGGCCGCCCACCTGGTCTTTTATTTTTGCAGGGTTGATGCGTATAACAGCTTTACTTTGTGCTGGTATGAAATCCTCATATCCTTTGGGCCAAAGCCACCATGTGAGCAAGGCTGCAATGGCTGCAACCACTATTGTAGTTGCAATGATATATTTCTTCGATTTAGCCTTTTGCATAACATTCTATAGAGTTAGGCCTTTGTGCGTTTTGCCAAATACATGAGATGCACGGCAACAAGTGCTGCAGTCTCTGTTCTTAATCTACTTTCGCCAAGGCTAATTGGTTGAAAACCATTGCGAATAGCCTTGTCAACTTCACTAATGCTGAAATCGCCTTCTGGGCCGATAAGAACCAAGGACTCCCCGTCTGAATTAAGAAGCTCGCCTAAGAAATTACGTCCTGAAAGGTGAATGCCGTCCTGGTTGTCGCCTGTCTCCTCGGGGGTGTAGCAATGTGCTATGAACTTCTGTCCGTCAAAAGGTTTGTTTATGAAATCCTCAAATGATGTAAGGGGTTCTATCTCTGGTTTGAAAGCTTTGTGACTTTGTTTCATGGCCGAAACGACTATTTTTTCCAGTCGTTCGGTTTTTACCACGCGTCGTTCAGAATTGGCACAGTTGAGAAGTGATATTTTATCAACTCCAATTTCGGTGGCTTTTTCAGCAAACCACTCCATGCGGTCCATATTTTTAGTCGGTGCAACAGCCAAGTTAATGCTGCCTTGCCATAGTTTGTGGTCGTTCCATTCGTGGTCAATGGCAAAAGTGCAGTGTTTTGCCGAGGCCACTGTAATATGTGCGTCGTAGAAATGGCCAATGCCATCAGTCAGGGTCAGTGCGTCCCCCTCTCTCATTCTGAGCACGCGTACAGCATGTCCTGCTTCGTCGGCTGGAAGTTCGTTAGAGCCTTCAGCTATTTGTGGCGCATAGAAAATGTGTGTCTCTTTCATGATTTGTCTTGTTTGGCTTCTACTCGTTGTTATTTGCCATATCCCGCTTGTTAAGCTCGTCACGTAACACGCTGGCCAGTTCAAAGTTATCATCTTCGACTGCCGATTTGAGAGCTTCTTTAAGCAAGTTGTTGCTCATGGCAGCAAGGGGCAAGGCCATGCTTTGCTTGTCCGGATTGTTCATTCTTGATTGTCGCTCAAAAGTGTCGCGTTGCACCCACAGTGCAGAGTGTGTTTCTATTGCTGACACAACGGCTTCGGCCACGGGCACGGTGATAGACACCACTTCATTAACAAGCTCAAAGTCAAGCAAGGCTTGTGTCTCACCATTGGCTGGCTGCATCAGTCGTACACCTATCATGGTCATGCCCACGCGCCCAGCCAATTTATTCATCAGCTTTGAGCAAGTAAAGTCTTTATGCTTTAATGCATTTGCAATCATATCGTACCCATTGTGCGGAATGAGGATTGGAAGGAAACGTTTGCCCTCCTTTTCACGCAGCACCAAAATGAAAGCATCTTGCAGTTCTCGACCACGTGTCATGCCTTCAATCATTAGTTCAATATAATTATCGTACATACGCTGGTTGTCAGTTAGTTACGTTGTTCGTATAAATTGTATGACAGCTTGTCTGCATACTCCTTATGACAATACAAAGTCTATGCAGGTATTGGCATATTCCACTCTGCAATTTGCTATGTATTGCTGCTATTGGTAAGCAAAGTTACTGCAAACCCAACTTTCAACAAAGCAAAACGTGTTATTTCTTGGACATTTGCGCCTTAGGTTGTTTATGGAGTCACTCTGTGAAAATATCGTATATTTCGTCAGAGCATAGAATATTTGCGGCAGAATGCAAATGATTGAATATTTGCCATCAAACTTTCGGATAAGCGCAATGCTATTTGTACATTTGCAGAATGAAACAAATCTTTTTGCTTTTAGTCATAGCTGTCGGCCTAATGACGTCATGTCTGGGTAAATTAGAGGAAAATGCTAAGGTGACGGACATTGTGAGTGTTGGGCAGCGTTTGCCTGATTTTACGGTGACTACAAGTGACAGCACTTTGGTGAGTAGTGATAATTTGCGTGGGCATGCGTCCGTAATAGTGTTTTTCAGCACCCAATGCAAAGATTGCCAGCGGGCTTTGCCTGCGTTACAGAACGTTTATAATAAGTATAAAGCGTGTGTCGCTTTTGTGTGTATAAGCAGGGCGCAATCTGGCAATGATGTTGCCGCATATTGGCAGGCGCAAGGTTTGGACATACCATATTCGGCACAGACGGATCGCAGTGTCTATGCGTTGTTTGCCACAGCAGGCATACCGCGTGTCTATGTGTCTGATAATAACGGGATTGTTCGTGCCATCTATGTTGAAAAGGTCAATAGCGATACATTGTGTAGAACGCTTGATGGTTTGATAGCAGATGATAGTATATAGGTTTCATATTGTTGTCTTCTATATAACAAAGTTCAAATATCATCTTTGTTATTATCTCAACTTGTTTGCCATTCTGGCAAAGGGAACTGTCTGGTAAAACGTAAAAATGCGAACGAACTCAAACGCCGAACGCAAGCACTAATGGGGGCGACGCGTCCCGCGTTTTTTTTAGCAGCCTCGTCCCGTGTGGAAGATGCAATGTACATACACAAAACAAAGGCTCACAGACGGTGCTAATTACACGCTTGTCTGTGAGCCTTTGCCTAAAATCTTGCGGGACGCTCCGCCCCTATCAGAGGTAGCGTTTGGTGTTTGAGTCCGTCTGCAGTCATGGTTCAAACTTCGAGTTTGGCTAAGAACTCGGTTTCGTTAATGATGGGTATACCCAGTTTTTCTGCTTTTTCACGCTTAGATGGGCCCATTCCCTCGCCGGCAAGAATAAAAGAAGTCTTCTTTGATATGCTTGTAGCGTTTTTGCCACCATTGTCTTCAATAATTTTCTTATACTCCTCGCGCGAGTGCTGTTCAAATGTGCCACTTATAACGATTGTCATGCCAGCAAGTAGCGTAGATGCCATTTCCTTTTCCTCAATGCACATCTGTACGCCAGCATCGCTCAATCGTTTAATCAGGGTGATGTTGCGTTCTTCGCGCAAAAATGTACGAACGCTTGATGCTATCACCTCACCCACACCGTCGCATGCAAGCAGGTCGTCGATACTTGCCTTAAACAGAGCTTCCATTGATTTGAAGTGGCGTGCAATACCTTTGGCCACGACCTTGCCCACAAAACGAATGCCGAGGGCAAACAAAACTCGCTCAAACGGCACCTTCTTGCTCTCTTCAATACCTTCGATTATTTTATTAGCCGAACGGGCTTTCGTGCCATCTTCGCCCCAAAGGTCTTGCACTTTAAGTTGGTACAAGTCGGCCACATCGTGAATGAGTCCTCGTTCGAAATAGGCGTCCACCGTTTCTGGGCCGAGTGATTCTATGTTCATGGCATCGCGGCTGATAAAATGCTCAATGCGCCCCTTGAGCTGTGGCGGACACGCTGTGTCATTCGGACAATAGGTTGCTGCCTCGCCTGGGTAGCGCACCAATGGTGAGCCACATTCGGGGCAGTGTGTAATGAATGACACCTTTGGGCCAAGCGCTTCACCGGTTTGTTGGCGTGCCTCGGTGTTGACACCCACAATTTGTGGAATAATTTCGCCGGCTTTTTCAAGATAAACGTGATCGCCAATGTGCAGGTCAAGTTGCTTGATAATATCCTCGTTGTGCAATGAGGCGCGTTTGACAATGGTGCCGGCCAGTAACACGGGGTCCATGTTGGCAACGGGGGTTATGGCGCCCGTGCGGCCTACTTGGTAAGTCACCTCGCGCAGTGTGGTGCAGGCACGTTCTGCCTTAAATTTGTAAGCTATAGCCCATCGTGGGCTTTTGGCTGTAAAGCCTAAGCGTTGTTGTTGCTGCAGTGAGTTTACTTTCAGCACAATGCCGTCAGTGGCCACAGGCAATTCGCGGCGGTGTACGTCCCAATAGTCAATGTATTCAAATATCTCGTCAACAGAGTGTGCCAGTTTTACGTGGTCTGACACCTTAAAGCCCCATTGGCGTGCTTTGGCCAGCCGGCCAAAGTGTGTAGGCTCGTGTATGCTGTCGCCCATCACATAGTAAAGGTAAGCATCGAGGTGGCGGTGTGCCACAACTGCCGAACTTTTACTTTTGAGCGTGCCTGAGGCAGCATTGCGCGGATTGGCAAACAGTTGTTCTTCGCGTGCCTCGCGTTCGGCATTAAGCTTTTCAAAACTTTGCCACGGCATCAGCACTTCGCCACGAATTTCAAAGTTTGCGGGGCAGCCGCAGTCTTCAGGCAACTGCAGGGGTATGGTTCGGATCGTTTTGACGTTGGCCGTTACATCGTCGCCGCGCACACCATCACCACGTGTCACAGCACGCACCAGTTTATAGTTCTCATAAATGAGGGAAATGCTCAGTCCATCGAATTTTTGCTCGCAGCAAATTTCAAAAGGTTCACCTTGCAGCCCCTCCCTTATGCGGTTGTAAAAATCCTCAACGTCTGTTCGTGAGTAGGTGTTGCCGAGTGACAACATGGGCGTCGTGTGTTCTACCTGTACAAAGTCCTGACTCAGGTCACTGCCAACTCTCACAGAAGGTGAGTTGGCATCAGCCATTTCCGGGTGTTTGCGTTCAAGGTCCATGAGCTCGTGCATGAGCATGTCAAACTCCTGGTCGGTAATGGTTGGAGCGTTGAGTATGTAATAATTATAGTTGTGTTGGTGCAACTCTTTGCGGAGTTGCAATATACGTGCTTTCTCGTCCATGTCGTTAGCTTGTTGTGAGCGTGTTCCTAATTTGAAATACAAAAGTACAGACTTTCGCCAATAAATTTGTAATTTTGCGATGTAATTTTGAAACCATACACTACCATCTATGCGTATTGATATCATAACCGTTTTGCCCGAAATGCTTGACGGCTTTGTAAACACCTCTATATTGGCTCGTGCCCAAAAGAAGGGACTCGTTGAAATACATGTACATAATTTGCGTGACTACACTACAGACAAGCACCGCCGGGTAGATGACTATCCCTTTGGCGGCTTTGCTGGTATGGTGATGCAGTGTCAGCCTATCGATGCCTGCATCAGCCAGTTAAAATCGGAGCGCGATTATGATGAAATAATTTTTACATCGCCCGATGGCGAACAGTTCGACCAGCCAATGGCCAACGAACTGTCGCTGAAAAAGAATATTATAATTCTGTGTGGTCATTACAAAGGTATAGACTACAGAATACGCGAACACCTTATTACTAAGGAGATAAGTGTAGGCGACTATGTGCTGACTGGGGGTGAACTGCCAGCGGCCATCATCAGCGATGCACTCGTGCGCCTGGTGCCGGGTGTGCTTTCCGACGAACAAAGCGCCTTGAGTGATTCTTTTCAAGACAACTTGTTAGCTGCGCCAGTATACACACGTCCTGCTGATTATAAAGGGTGGAAAGTGCCCGATATTCTGCTTTCGGGGCATGATGCAAAAATCAAGGAATGGGAATTGCAACAAAGCATGGAACGTACCAAACGCCTACGCCCCGACTTGTTGAAGTAATTTGAGTTGCCTAAAACGCGCTACAAAAACGCAAGCACTAATGAGGCCGACGCGTTCCGCGACGGGAAAAATGCAATGTTCATACACTGATGTAAAGGCTCGCAGACAGCATTATTTAATTTATACGCTTGTCTGTGAGCCTTTGCCTTAATTTTCGCGGGACGAGGCTGCTGAAAAATAGCCCGACGCGGAACGCGTCGCCCCCATTAGTGCTTGCGTTTTTTCATTCAACCCAATACTGCATACGAGAGGCAAGCAAGGTTTTAAGGTTGGTAATGGCCTTCTGTACTTCAGCCTTCTGATGTTCTATCGGCTCTATGCGATGAGCAAAGAGTTGTTGGAGAGGGAGGGGAGGGAGAGGAATGGGGAAATTAGAAATTGCCTTACGGTCTCCTCTCGGCATTTTTGCTCCTTTGGTTGTTGCATTGTAATTCGTCCAAGTGAAGGTCACAATCCGCTTGCACACCTATTCCAGTTTGAAATCCTTCTTGATTTGTTGTAGAATATCGTCGAGAACGTATGTGTTGAACATGCGGCCAAACAGTTTGACCACCATGTCGGGCCTGGTGGCAAGCGTGATTTGAAAGTTGCGAAGGAACAGCTCCTTCTGCATTAGTTTGTACATGGCCAAGGCTATGTAAGGATATATGTCGCAACTCTCTTGTATGATGGGTTGTTTTGCCAGTTTTATCCACAGCTCGCTTGTTAAATTAAAGTTCTTGATTTCATTCAGTTGCTCAACAATGGCCGTGTACTCCTTCATGTCATTATGTGGCGCATCTAATGCCTTGTCAAGCAGCTCAACAGCCTTTTTGTCATTTTGAAATTCATGGTAATAGGCTGCCAGTTGTGTAAGCAGGCTGCACTGCGAACTGCCGAGCATGCCAAGCGACAAAGCAAGCTCTTCTGCCATATTGTCGTTGCCCAGCATGATGTGGGTGTAAACAAGGTCGGTCGTGATGCGCAGGTGGTCTGGACTTTCGGGCGGGCAGAGTCTGAGGGCATCTTGCAGTGATTGCAAAGCTTCCTTTTCGCGATGTTGCGCATAAAGTTGTTCACCTGCATACATGCGCAAACTATAATCATTGGGGCACAAATGGGCGTATTTAATACACAGTTTCAGTCCCTCTTCGGTGTTTTGTGTAGCAAAGGTGGCGAACACTTTCAAACTCATGGCACGTTGGTTGGTGTCGTCGATGGCGAGTGCGTAGTCGCAGCTCTGTATGCACTCTTGATACAGCCCGCACTTTTGCTGAATGTCAGCCAGTTGGCTCCATGATATGGCGTCGTAAGGGTTGATGTCAACCTGTCGGTTGGCAGCCTCTATGCTCTTGTCGTAATTTTGTGACTGAAAGTAGGCTTCGGCTATAAGTTCGTCAGCGCGACTGCGAAATTGGTAGTTCTTGGGTATTTGTTCAAGATACTTTAGTGCGCGCTTCTGAAATCCGTAGTCCAGGTATATTTCTCCCAGGTCAAGGTACCAATCATAGTCGTTGTCGTTCATGACCGCTGGCAGATTGTGTTGCGTCCGTACTTCGGCTTTGTCTAATCTGCTGCAAGCCACGTCCCATTCAATGTAAAATAGTTGCACGTCGCGGTTCGCTTGATTGGCAATGCCTTTAATGATGCCCATGGCTTCATTCCATTTGCCATCACCCTTTAGCTGGTATGCCTTTACCACGAGCACCTCCTCATTGTCAGGGTGCAACTTTTCGGCGAAACGCATAAGGCGTTCCGCATCATATTTACGGTTATTCTTCTCGTAGTATTCCTCAATGTCCATGAGGGTGGAGGCGTCCATGTAGAAGTCTTCACCTGTTTCAATCTTTTGCTCGTATTCTGCAATTGCTTCTTTCAGATATTTATCCATATATGGTGTCCCCATGTTTAAGTAGGTGTTCAAAATTATTTTTACATTGAAAGTGCATTATCGGGGCGCAGATGTTTCCTTCGGGTGAGAAAGCATAGCGGGCTATGTGACCGAGACCGAAGGGAACAGATGTGTCTCGAGAATGTGCTTTCAATGTGAAAATGATACCTACTGTTTGTATTAAATAATTTTGAACACCTACTTATTGAACAATAAAGGGCTACGCTGTTGCGTGCAACGAACTGCATTGCATTTAAGCGTAGCCCAATATTATGATGTTCAAAGTCGTTTTGTGAAATCAGTGGGTGTGGCGTCCGATAGAGCACAAATCCCTATTTCAGAATTATTAGCCCCACCCATAAATCCTTCGATTTACTTCTGCTTGGCCCAAGTATCCTTCAAACTCACCGTGCGGTTGAATATAAGGTGGTCGGGCGTAGAGTTCTTGTCTGCAGTAAAATATCCTGTGCGTTGGAACTGCAGGTAGCGGTTGCCAGTTGGGTTTTCGGCAGCGAACTTTTCAACATAGCAGTTGCTGAGTACTTTCAGCGAGTCTGGGTTGAGCAACTCTCTAAAGTCTCTTTCGTCAGCTGAGGGATTTTCGACATTGAAGAGTCGGTCGTACAAACGCACTTCGGCTGGCAAGCTATGTGCCACGCTCACCCAGTGAAGTGTGCCTTTAACCTTGCGGTTTGCTCCTTCAAGGCCGCTGCGGCTTGAGGGGTCGTATTCGGCATATACCTCTTCGATTGTGCCGTCGGCTGCTTTTTTGCAGCCAGTACACTTTACAATGTAAGCATTTTTCAAGCGCACCTCCTTGCCAGGCACCATTCTGAAGAATTTCTTGGGCGCATCTTCCATAAAGTCAGCGCGTTCCATCCACAATTCGCGGCTGAAGGTGATGGTATGTGTGCCGTCTTCTTCGCGTTCGGGATTGTTGACTGCCTCCATTTCTTCGGTCTGTCCTTCAGGATAGTTGGTTATAATCAGCTTGACGGGGTTCAACACGGCACTTACGCGCAGCGCTCTCGCGTTCAAATCCTCGCGGGCAGCAGCCTCGAGCATGGCATAGTCGTTGAGTGCGTCAAACTTGGTATAGCCAATCATGTCGATGAACTTTCTTACAGCCTCGGGCGAGTAGCCACGGCGACGCAAGCCGCATACGGTCGGCATGCGCGGGTCGTCCCAACCATCAACGAGATGCTCCTGCACCAAAGCCAAAAGCTTGCGCTTTGACATGACGGTGTAGGTCAGGTTCAGACGGTTGAATTCGTACTGACGTGGACGGTTGTCGTCAAGGTCCTTACCCTCCTTAAGCTCGTCAATAAAGTGGTCGTAGAGCGGACGGTGGGGTACAAACTCCAATGTGCAGATAGAGTGTGTTACGCCCTCAAAGTAGTCGCTTTGGCCGTGTGCAAAGTCGTACATGGGGTAAACTTTCCACTTGTTGCCAGTGCGGTGGTGCTCTTTGTTGATGATGCGGTAAATAATCGGGTCGCGAAAGTGCATGTTGGAATTTGCCATGTCGATTTTGGCACGCAAAACCATGGCACCTTCGGGTATTTCGCCTGAATTCATCTTTTCAAACAACTGGAGACTCTCCTCTATGGGGCGGTTGCGGTAGGGGCTCTCCACACCCGGTTGAGTGGGGGTGCCTTTTTGGGCTGCTATCTGCTCGCTGGTTTGTTCGTCAACGTAAGCCTTGCCCTCCTTGATGAGACGGACGGCAAAATCCCACAGCTTTTGAAAGTAGTCAGAGGCATGATAAATGTTGCCCCATTTGAAGCCCAGCCATTCAATGTCCTGCTTGATGGCTTCGACGTATTCAGTGTCCTCCTTTTGGGGGTTCGTATCGTCAAAACGCAGGTTGCACACACCTCCAAACTTTTGTGCTACGCCAAAGTCCATGCAAATGGCTTTGGCATGGCCAATGTGCAGGTAGCCATTGGGTTCGGGTGGAAAACGTGTTTGCAGGCGGCCCCCGTTCTTGCCTTCTTGCAGGTCGTTGGCCACAATTTGCTCAATAAAGTTCAAGCTCTTCTTCTCAGTGCTTTCGCTATCTTTAATTTCTGTCATAATCGGGTAGTGTAATTATTGTAGAGTGCGGCCATGTGTGGTTAGTTGGCCATTTCAGAGATAAACTTGATGCGTACCAAGCGAATTTCCTCCTCGCTGTAGTCATCGCCAAGCTCGTCAAGAGCGGCATCAAGGTCATCAGTTTCGCTTTCTTTGAAGTATTGATAGATGTCGTCTACCAAATCTTCGTCAAGCATTTCATTGATAAAGTAGTCAATGTTTATTTTGGTGCCAGAGTATACAATGGCTTCAATTTCGTCGAGTAGCTCGTCAAATTCAATGCCATTGGCCACGGCTATGTCGTCTAACGCCACTTTGCGGTCGATGCTGTGAATGATGCTAACCTTCAATTTCGACTTGTTGGCCACGGTTCGTATGCGTAAATCCTCGGGCCTTTCAATGTCGTTGTCCTCGCAGTGCTTTTTGATGAGTTTGCAAAATTCGGTGCCGTATCTCTTGGCCTTTCCAGCTCCCACACCAGGAATGTTCTGCAACTCCTCAAGAGTTTGAGGGTAGAAGGTGGCCATGGCCTCGAGTGAATTGTCTTGGAATATGACGTAAGGTGGAATGTCTTGCTCTTTCGACATCTTCTTGCGCAGATTCTTGAGCATGGTAAACAGGGCCGGGTCAACGGAAAATGCCGATTCTTCGTGCAATTCTGCTTCTGCCTCCTCTTCAAAGTCGCGGTCTTCGATAATCTCGAAGGATTGCGGCTTCGTCATGAATTTGCGTCCCTTTTCGGTGATTTTCAGCACGCCATAGTTGTTGACGTCCTTGTCAAGATAGCCAGATATGAGTGCTTGCTTGATAACAGCATTCCAAATGCGTTCATCAACTTCCTCACCGCAACCGAACTCCTCGAGTTCGTCGTGATGGTAATCGCTAATCTCTTCGGTGCGATTGCCGAGTAATATATCCTTAATGTAATCATCACAGAAGTTCTCTTTCGTTGCAGAGATAACTTCCAGCACTTTCAACAATTCTTTTTTAGCTTCCACTTTGTTTTTAGGGTGTAAACAGTTGTCGCAGTTGCCACAGTTGTCCTTGTCATAGGTCTCGCCAAAGTAGTGTAGTAATAGTTTTCGGCGACATAACGAACTTTCAGCGTAGGCTGCGGTTTCCTTTAGGAGTTGTTTGCCAATGTCTTGTTCAGCCAAAGGCTTGCCCTCCATAAATTTCTCTAATTTTTTTAGGTCTTTTCGCGAGTAAAAAGCAATACATTTGCCTTCGCCGCCATCACGTCCGGCACGTCCGGTTTCTTGATAGTAACCCTCCAGGCTCTTCGGTATGTCGTAGTGTATGACAAACCTTACGTCGGGTTTGTCTATACCCATGCCAAAGGCGATGGTGGCCACTATGACGTTGATGCGTTCCATCAAAAAGTCGTCTTGTGTTTTTGAACGTGTGGCCGGATCCAATCCTGCATGGTAGGCTTCAGCTTTAATGTCGTTCATTCGCAACACCTCGGCCAACTCCTCTACTTTTTTGCGGCTCAGACAATATATAATGCCGCTGCGTGTGCCGCCTTGCTTGATAAACTTGATTATATTGCGGTCAATATCCTTGGTTTTAGGGCGGATTTCGTAGTAGAGGTTCGGACGGTTGAACGAACTCTTGTAGGTTATGGCATCGGTTATGCCCAAACTCTTTTTGATGTCGGTAGCCACCTTTTCGGTGGCAGTGGCAGTGAGTGCAATCACGGGTGCATTACCAATGTTGTTGATGATGGGGCGTATTTTGCGGTATTCGGGACGGAAGTCGTGCCCCCATTCCGAGATGCAATGAGCCTCGTCAACGGCATAGAATGAAATCTTGATCGTTTTCAGAAACTCGACATAAGTTTCCTTGGTCAAGCTTTCGGGTGCCACATAAAGCAGTTTTGTAACCCCATTTGTGATGTCATTCTTTACCTGCTCTATTTGGTTGCGGTTAAGCGATGAATTGATATAGTGGGCTATGCCGTCCTCCTGGCTCATGTGTCGGATGGCATCGACTTGGTTCTTCATCAAGGCAATAAGCGGAGATATGACTATGGCTGTGCCGTCCATGAGCAGTGACGGCAGCTGATAGCATAATGACTTGCCTCCACCTGTAGGCATAAGTACAAATACATTATGGCCTTCAAGCAGAGATTTAACAATATCCTCTTGATTGCTTTTGAATGTGTCAAAGCCGAAGTACTCCTTAAGAGCCTTTTTCAGATTATATTCTTCCTTCATCGCTTTCGTGGTTGCATAGAGGTTAGAAACGTGGGCGGCACGCAAGTGCTATGTGCATTGGGGCGCGCTCTGTATCGTTTTACTTTAGCAAAGGTATAACAATTTTCTTGAAAACAATGTATACATTACTGCAATTTTCGTTGCCGGTATTTACTATCAGCACGAAGATTTTATTTTTGCCGTATTTATATGTTGTTGTGGGACAGGTGCCTGGTCCTTTTGACTTGTGGCATTATTGTATGCAAGCGTTTGCCAAAAAGGTGTGGCCATGTGGGTGCGGTGGCGGTGTGAGAAAGCAACCTCGTGTGGTGTAGTATATGCGTGCAAAGATGTTCGGGATTATGTCCCACACGACTTTTCGTGATTTTGTCTGCACTCTGCACTTTTGCTTGTATAACATTGAATATCAGCGTGTTACGGCGTGTAGACAAATCTGCACTTTGTGTGCACTATTGTCTGCACGCTGCCCGCATCATGATTGTTGTATGCACTGTTTGCACCATGTAGGTTGCCAGACGTTTTTTGCCTGTTTGTGCAGATGTTTTTAATGGTTGTGTCACACGGGACGTACGGCATAGGGGGAGCGTGTTTCCTGTCGGAGTGACAGGTTTTTCGCTCCCCCTATGCTGGTTGCACGCTATGCCGCCACAGTAAAGCATGATAAGCATCATCAAAAAGTGCAGGCAGTGTGTAGGTAGAAAATGGGGTTGTCTACACGCACGATAGCTAATGATTATCAGTATGTTAGGTGCTATTAGTGCAGAGTGTAGACAAAATGACAAATATTGTTTTTACCGGACTGCAATTAATTACAAGAGAGTTTTACGGTGACATTAGCTCGCAGTGCTCACAAATGTGCAGATGTGCAAATATAGCTGACGCCGTAGCGTTACTATTTGCAACGCTACGGCGTCAGCCCATTAGCATATTAACACATTAACATATTAGCACATTGTTCAATGCTCAGACCTTTTCGATCAACACCACGGCATAAGCAGAAATGCCCTCTTCGCGACCTGTGAAGCCAAGTTTTTCGGTGGTAGTGGCTTTAATGCTGATATCGTTTGTGCTGATGTGCATAATTGGTGACAAGCATTCTTTCATGGCCTGCACGTGTGGGTTGATTTTGGGGCGTTCTGCACATATTGTAGCATCAATGTTGCCCACTTGCCACCCCTCGGCCTTGAGTATGTTGATGGTCTGTGCCAGTAGCACTTTGCTGTCGGCACCCTTGTATGCTGGGTCGGTGTCGGGAAAGTGATAACCTATGTCGCGCAGATTGGCAGCACCAAGCAGCGCATCGCAAATGGCGTGTATCAGTACATCGGCATCGCTGTGTCCGAGCAGACCGAGGTCGTGTTCAATCTTTATGCCGCCTAACCACAGGGCGCGGCCGGGTACGAGTTTGTGTACATCGTATCCCATTCCAACTCGTATTTTCATCGGCGTTTTCCAAATAAATCGCGTATGCCGTCCATGTCGAATGCCAGTGACACACGCAGGGTTTGATCGAGTGGGTTAGAGGCAGAGGTGGCAATCACATAACCGGCATCAATAGACATTACGCTCATGCGGAAACCGGCACCGACTGTGGCGTACTTGCGGTTGCCCTGCCATTTGCTCTCGTTATGATAGCCGGCGCGCAGCGTGAACTTGTCGTTGTAGGTGTATTCGGCACCGACGCTCCATTGTATCTCTTCCATTTCGCCCTTGAAGCCTCTTTCCGAATCGCCGAATGATGAAAATATGCCTCCGATGGAAGACTTGTTATAGTATTCGCTGTTAAGGCGCTCCTCGTAGTCCTCATTGCTTTCGTCGGCACGCTGCAATGGCATGGAGGGCACGAGCAACTTGTTGATGTCGGCAGAGAACCCGATGCGGTTGTACTCGTTGAGCGGTATCATGTAGCTGAGACCGAGGCGCAGGTTGGTAGGTATGAAGTATGAACGGTCGTCACCATAGGATATCTTGCTACCAATGTTGTTGATGTTCAAACCCCAGGCTAACTGGCACTCGCGTTGCCCCATCATTAAGTAGGTGTTGTAGTAGAGTGCAATGTCGGCTGCAAAGGCAGAACCGCCAGTGGAGTTGTCGTCGTAGTGGCCGTTGATGTCTGAATAAATGTAGCGCAGAGCAACCGCGGCCGAGAACTTCTCGCTAAGCATACGTGAGTAGGCCGCATCAACACTCAGTTCATACGGCTTGACGCTCATGCTTTCATCGCCTGATACCGTGAACTCGCCCAACGTAAAGTAGCGCAGCGATGCACTGAGCGCTTGATAATCGCCCAAACGCACGTAGCCGGAGGCATTGAGCAAGGCGATGCCACTGGTCAGTTTGCGCAGCCATGGGGTGTAGTTTATTGCAAATCCTGCACGTGAGATGTTGAAGGGGTACTTTGCAGGGTTCCAGTATTGTGAGTTGACGTCGGGGTCGGTTGCCGCACCCACATCACCCATACCGCCGGCTCGGGCATCGGGGGCAATAGAGAGTGATGTGACGGCTGTGCGTACAGGGTTGAACTGGTCGCGTATTTCGTCGTCGGCTCGCAATGTCTGTGGTAGTATGCTTGCTATCAGCAAGGCACTGCCTGCAAGCAGGTGGGCGTGCATTTTATTGCTTGGTTTGTGTGAGGTATGTCGCATGTTATAGTTGTGTTGTTTGCTTGTTTGTATGTAGGCCATTTATCGGATAATAAGTTTTTGGGTGTTTGTGTCCTTTCCTGATACTTTGCTGCGGTAAAGGTAAACACCTGCGGGCAGCTTGTTGCCGGCATAATCGTTGAGTTGCCATGGTATAGACACGTTGGTTGTGCCGGCAGCGGCTTCGGTTGATTGGTGCCATACGCGGTAGCCGGCTATGCTGTACACCTCGGTTTGTACCATGTGGCTCACGCTTGGGTCGAGGTCGTTAAACGTGGTGACGAAGGTGGTTGACCTTTCGGGTGTATTGCTCGTGGCATAAACGCCGAACGCTGACTGGCCGTTTTCGATTACGTTAAATGTGAGTTGCGCAAGGGTGCTGTTGTCATTTACGTCCCACACCCGGTAGTAGACGGTGTGTTTGCCTGGTGTGAGTGCCGTTAGTGGATAGGTGAGTGTGCCGCTCATGTATGAACCTTGCTCGAAGGTGAAGTAGTCGTTGACGTTGATGCTGTTTTTGCTTCCGTTGTCAAACCACAGTGTCATGTCGTGTCCCATGCTGCCTGTCATCATGGATATGCCGCTCGAGTCGGTAACAGTGGCATAGAGTGTGGCTTCGGTGCCAATGCGCCCTCCGTCGGGGAAGTCGGGGTTGTCGATATATATGAACACTTTGGGTGCGATGCTGTCGGTACCTTCGTTGGCAGCACTCTTGCTGATGTTGAATTTGCTGAATTGCCCGCACAGTTCCTGTTGCTTGTCGGCACTGACTGCATAGAGCGACAAAAGCGGTGTGGCGGTGCTGAGGGGGGCACTGCGCGGTATGCTTGTCTTGATGGTGAACTGCCCGTTGTTGACAGGTACGCTGCCTTCGAACAGTATTTGGGTGTAGTCGGTGTAGGTGAGCGGTGTGACGGTGCTGCTGTTGCCCTGGCCCTTGCAGGTGATTTTTTGTATCGGGGCAAAAAGCGTGGCATAGAGTGTGCCGCTAAAGGCCGTGTCGGTTCGTTCCAAACTTGTTGCGGTGCCAATGTGACCAGTGAAACTTACCACGTTGCCAGCTTCGAGTTGGGCTATATTGCTTGTAGTGGCTGATTGGCTGTTGATGCTGTCTATCTTGACACCGGCATCGGCATACTTGAGTTCGGCAGCGGGGTCGCCAAAGTAGGCGTATTTCATTTTGTTGATGCTCCTGTCGTAGCCGATGGTGTTACCTCCGTTGCTCGACACAAGTTCGGTTTTTGTCAAGCGCAGGGCATCGCCAATGGTGTATCGCTTGCCGTTGCCGTCCTTTGCAAACAGATATTTTATAAAGCCTTTGTTAAGCGACCGGTTGTAGTTGGCGTAGACCGAGCGCGACGCGCAAAGTACGCCAACGGCCCCCCCTTGTTGGTTGTAGATGGCATTGCGCCCCATGTCGCCATCGGATTGTTGGTCGTAGGGGGTGATTTCGCATGAAGCAAAAATCCATATAGGCAGCGCGCTGCTCACATTGCTGCTCATTTCGTCGCGATCGAGCAGAAAGTAGTTGGAAATGCGCTTTGGACTGCCGTGGCCATTGTAGTTGAATATGAGTGCACCTTGTTGCATGGCTCTTTTCAGCTTGCTTGTTGCCTCGGGGTAGGTGTTGCCCTTGGCTTCGCTCACTACGCTATAGGCATCGGGGTATATGCGACGTACCATAAAACCCTTGTCTGCCGATTGGGCTGTTTGTTGGCATACGCTTTGTGCATCGCTCATGTGGAGGTTGTTATTGCCAACATCGGCTATGGCCCACATGCGGTTTTTCCATGGGCCGACATGCTCGTTGGTGATGTATGTTATGGTTTGGTCGACCAAGATTTTTGCTTCGTCCTCGGTTGTGCAAAGGAAACGTCCCACACCGAGGTCGATCTTTTCAGACGCGATGTTGTTGCCTTCGCCGTCATCGAGCAGGGCGTAGTAGTCGTCGGTTACATAGTCGTGAATGGTGCCAATACCGTAGGCACCAACTTTGTTCTCTTCGTCGCTGCGTTCGTAGGCCAGCAAGTAGTCGTCGGGATTGTGCTTTTTCCATTCGGTTGTAATCATTCGGTTGTCGTAAGCACAATTACCGAAGAGCAAAAGGTAACGTGGCGCGTTTGCCATGCTGTCTGCCCGGTCGTAGAGCATCTTTATGTAGCGGCGGTAGGCACTGCCATCGGGGGTGCCTGACGAGAACTCGTTGTAGATTTGGTCGGCACGTACCACTTTGACACGCAGGCCTTGTTTGTCTCGGTGAAAATCGGCAAGCCGTTCGGCTTGGGCTGTAAGTGTGCCTGACGCGGGTACAATAATAATGTAGTCAATGTTGCTGTCGGCATGCAAATTTTGGTTGTCGACTGAACCGACAATGGTGGGGCTGTCGTAGCTCTTTTTAATATCGACGATAACAAAACGCGCGTTCCCTTTAGCGGCAGTTGCTTTGTAGGTGCTGCCTTCGAGTTGGCCGGGTAGTTCGGCGCATACATTTTGCGCATCGCCAATTTGCCACACGCGTGTGTTGGCATCGGCATCGCTTATGACGAAGGTGGCCGGATCTTGCGCATTGCCGCTGAATGTAGTGGTGTTGGCTACCGACAGGGCTTGCTGGTAGCTGAGATACAGGTAGTTGAGTTTGCCTGCAGCGGGTGTTTGTATCTTTAATTTGGCTTCGGTGCCAAATTGCGCTTTGAAACTGCTGTGATAGCCGCGTGCCTCTTCTCCCTCGCTTGTTGAACCGAGGTTCTGCTTGGCATATTGTTTTTGGGTGTCGGCATCTGTAATGGTGAAGTATGATGACGACCCTACTGATGCACCTGTTACATCGTACACTACCTGCACATCGCTTGTGGTGATATTGCCAGGGAGTTTTATTTTGAATGTATGTCCGCTCTGCAGGTCGTTGCTGTCGTAAAAATTACGTCCGCCGCCATACCACACACACGTTTCGTTGTTAAGGAGTGCGTGCGCTGTTACGATGCTTGTTTCAGTGGCTTGTGATGTGGCGTGGTCGAGTGTGCCAAATTGTAGTGGCGCATTGTCGTTGCCTTCAGCTTCAGTCAGGAAATAGTAGCTGTGTTTTGAAAAGGTGTTGTTGCTGAATTGTGTGTTGCTCTTGTATGAGGTCAGCCCCTCGGCAAAGAATAGCACGGAACCGTTTCTGCGGTACAGAGGTACCTCGTTAAGGTCGTCTATGAGCGCGTCGGTGCCCTCGAAGGGTAAGTTCTCTTGTATCAGTCGCCCGCCATAACCGTATAATTTTACTTTCGACGGGTCGGCAAATCCTGCACTTTTGAGCTGCTCGTCGGTAAGTTGGTATATGCCTTCCTTGTCCACATACATTTTAACCCATTTGCCTTTGGCCAGTACTGATTGCTTGGCGTAGCGCTCAGATTTGTATACATCAGTTGTGGCTTGGAATATGCGACGTGTAGCGCTTGATACTTTGGGACCTTGAATGGTGGGCTGCAGCGTATAGTTTTTTATAGCATACCACGCGTTGTGACGTTTTACTACGGGTATATAGGTGACATCTGCAATGACGTCGCCACGACTGATAGAACGTGTAATATGAAAGTCCACCTCATTTTGTGCTTCAAAACCTTGGGCTTGCAGTTGTTTGACTGATGCAGAGGACAACCTTTCGTATTCTGGGTATTCTAACCTGAAACTGATGGTGTCAGTCTCTAACAATTTGCCAAGGTTGAATTGTGCCGTCTTGACGTAGTCTTGTGCATAAGCATTGGCCGAGGCTAATGATATGGTGGCTAATATGAGGTTCTTTTTTATGTTCATTGCGGTTGGGGTTCGTTGTAAAATGCAGGCATCACTTTATTTGATGTTGAACGCAAGTTGTGGCTGGTCGTTCAGCAAGAGGCTGACGTGGTCGTCGATGTGCACTTCTACCAGTTCTATGTTCAGCGGCATGAGTAACAAATCGCCCTGTTTCATGGTGTAGTGTTGGCTGATTTGAGCTATCTGATGATCGAATTCGTTGCACAATAGATTGCGAGTGAACATGGTGGTGTGGCTCATGTCGTTTAACACGACAGTTGCTTTAAGACTGTCTGACATGGGCATGGTTTGCTTGCCTTCGGCTACTGCAACGGCATTGTCAAAGCCAATGGCAAGATCCCAGGGCTTGTTGTTGCACTGCAATTCTTTAAGCAGGTCTTGTGCTATGAAGTGTACACCTAAGCACATTTCGTCGGCATTGTAATAACGTTGCGCAAAACGCTCGTTGATGCTGCGCCCTAAACGGTTGATGCGTGCACACACACAGAGTTGTGCCACACATTGCTGGGTGAAATCGGGAATAAAGAATGGCCGCTTTTGAATGAGCAGTGCCGTGTCGGGTATGGTAGCAACGCCCATATCTTTATATAACGTGGCTCCGGTATTTATATTGTTTGGCAGAAATCTGAATATTTTCATTAAGAGATGTTTTAAGTAGGTGCTCAAAATTATTTTATACAATTAGTAGATGCTATTTTCACATTGAAAGCACGTTCTCGAGGCGCATCTGTTCCCTTCAGCCTCGGTCACATAGCCCGCTATGTTCCCTCACCCGAAGGAAACATCTGCGTCCCGATAACGCACTTTCAATGTAAAAATAATTATGAACACCTACTTATCTGTTGAGAATGAACTTGATGCTGACGCCGAAGTCCTGTGTCGTAACGGGGTACGAGCTTGAGGTGAGCAACGGCTTGTTCATTTGCCGGTCATAATAGGCTGTCAGCGTGAGTAACTTGCTCAAGGCGTAATCGGCCGAGAAGGATACTTGCACTGCCTTGTTGCCACTGGTGGCTTGCGACAATTGGGTGAGAATGTCGCGGTTGAGCGCACTCTGATTGCGGAATGTAAAGTCCAGACGCAAATTCAGGTCGTTAGCAAAGCCACGGTTGGCGCTTGTAGTCTTTTTTGATTGGCTGCTGTTCTTTGATTTGCTGCGTACGGTCTTTTTGGGCGCAAACAAATTGAGGTCTGCAATCTTGTAACCCAGTCCTACAACAAAGTCGTTTGAGCGTGTCTCGGTCAGCTGTTGTGAGGTCATGCTCAGGGTAAGTACGCGGGTCTTGCGCATTTCGACTTTTGCTGTCAGATTGTTCTGGAATGTCATATCTATGCCAATGAGAGGTGAAAAACTCTCGTTGATGCTGACGGTTGTCACATCATACATGCAGCTGGGTATGGGGTTGCCAGAGGTGACATCGTTGACAAATCCAAAGCCGTTCATATACTCTTGATAGCTTGTATATGTGTTGTACGAGCCTACAGAGTATACACTTTTGTATGAATGGTTAAGATTGAAGCTCTTGAACACCTTTTTCATTTTGGGCAACTTTGACAATCCTCCATACGTAATGCTCCAGTTAGGCAACAATTTCAGCATGGCAGGGAATATGTCGAGCCCGGTGTTTCCTGCAGTGTAAGTGTTGAGGAATGCGGGTATCATGACCTCGGGGGCATAGCGGCTAACGGTTCCGTTGGCAGGGTCGAAGGTTTGTCCTGCCAACTGCGAATTGGCAGGGTAGGGGGCACCTGTAAATTGTTTTTCAACACGTGCTTGATAACTATCGAGTGAACTGACAAACTTGCTGAAGGTTTTGCTCTTGTAACCCTTGTCGGGGGAGCCCACCTTCTCAAATGCGCTGCCAATAGAGATGGTTGTCATGCTGAAAGAACCCGTTTGGGTGGTAGGCATTCCGTCAAACATGAATTGTATGCTGCGGTTGCGTGTGCTGTTGCGCGAGGCATTCAAGTCTATCTTGACATCGCGGAAAGGCTCGAGTGTGGCGCGTAACTGTAATGACTCTGTCAGGTTAGAGGTGGCGGGTGTTGTGACGCTATCGGCCATGAGCAGCCAACCGCGTTCTGCCGCCTTGCGAACATATCCCTCGTCGGTAGCACCAAAGGCGAAGTTGAGGCCTGGCGCGAACATGCCAGCATTTTTGCCTTGACCAAAGACATCGCCAATTTGAGGCATGAAGCCTGGAATGTTCATGTTGAACCTATTTGTGTAGTTTACGCTCACATTACGTACCATCATCAGGAAGCGCGTGCCCATTTGCAGCGCTTTGTACCAGCCTTGGTCTTCGGTGCGTTTTTTGGGGGTAACGGTTATTTTGATGCGTGCGGTGTCTTGTGACAGTATCAAAATCTTATTGTTGTCAACCACCTTGTAGCGTATGGGATAGCGTGTGCCGTCGGGACGTAGTGCTGTAACTCTCAGCTTTTTAGACCGTTGATTGTGTTGCAGCACTTGCGTTGTGTCGGAAAGCAGCTTTAGCTCTTTCTGAAAATTCTTCTTTGTATTGTCTCCTTTCTTTTTGTCTTTTGGCGTTTGGGCATACTTGCGGTTTACTTTTTTCAAGAACGGCACATGGTTGTAGAGTGTCTCAAAATTGATACGCCCGTTACCTGTGATGTTTCTTGAATTGGCAATGGTATTGCCCAGGGTTGAGCCGTCTTCGAGTTCTGAACCTCGTGCCCAATTGTAGGTCGCATTGTAGGCAGCATCGGCTGTTAGCCAATCAAACAATGGAAGTTTGTTAAGAGGCAATTTCCAAGAGAAATCAAAGTTTTGCTGATATGTCAGAGGTCTGCCCAAGTGCTTGATACTTTGCCAAACAGAGTCTTTCCATGCTGTGTAGCGGTCGGGGTAGAGGTCCTTGTTTACAGCAGTATAAGGTTGTTCGATTTCTGCATTTGTGCCAGATGAGAAATTGGCATGAATGTTTTTGGTCAAGTCCCATCTTAGCTGGAACGTGCGGTTCCACAGGAAGTCGCTTGACCAACTGAGTGGCAGAGAATTGTTGTCAAGATTCTCCATGTCGCGCTCTTGTAATTCGTAGTAAGAGCGTGTGATGTCGGAGTTGAAGCCGATATTTTGTGGCAGGAAGTTGTAACCTTGATCTTTAAGTATTTTGAACCATTTTGATTTGCTCTTGCTCTTTTTGAACGGCTCAAAAGTCTTGAGATTTGGTGCCCAGTTATAGTTGAATGTGTATTTCCAATTTTGGTCTTTCTCCCATGCAGTTGTTTCACCAGTAGTGTTGCGTGTAGAGTACGCATAGCCGAATGTGAAGTTTGCAGGGTCGTAGGGCATAGGGTGCGATTTTGTCGAAATGTTAAACCTGGCGCCAGATATGCTGAAGTTCTTGTTTATTATGACATTCTCTGCAATGTCTTTCAGTGAATCTTTTTGCTCCTTTGTAGACAGCGCGTCAAGTGCTTCCTTTAGCTCCATGTCCGTGTCGAGCGGGTTGTATCGAGGTGATGTGCGCTGCTTCGAATATGAATAGTAGATAGGTGCATTGAGCTTGACTTTTTCAGGCAGGAACTTGCCGGCGTTTACATTGGTTGTAACGCTGTATTCGTAAAGGTTGTCGTCTCGGCGCTGGCTGACAGTCTCTTCAAGACCGCCAAAGCCTTCGGTTTCGATATGTCCGGTAAGATTGACTGTTGCCAGGTCAGACAATTGAATGTTAAGCTGCGAACGTGCTGCCCAACCGCCTTTGTTCGTAAATTGTTGCAGTCGTAGTTCGTTAGCCCAAACTTCCACATTTTGTATTGTGCGAGAGTTGTTGCGCACGCCAATCATGATGGTGCGCACCTCGCCCAACGAGGGGTTACCCATAACTGTCACTTTGTTTGCGGGACGCTCTGGGTCGTATTCGGAATAGGCTTTGGCGTAGGTGGCCAGTCCAAGGGCTTTTTGCTTATTTCGACTGTTCTTGACATTGGTAAGCAGGGTCAGATCGATGTCGAGCATATTATCGTTCGGCCATACGATACGTGCCTCTGATGTGTTGTCATTATAGTGCTTGGCGGGGGTTATTTTCAGAGGAATTTCATATTCATAGAAATTGCTCTTATAGTCCGAACCAAGGCGGACGAAAATGGCAGTCTGGCCGTCTTCAACTTCGTTTTCACCAATCAGAGAGTTGGCATGCGTAAACATTTGAATGTGCTTGTAGCGACGCAGGTCAAGGTTCGTGTTTTTGTACACGGCTCTGGCGTCACCACTGCCTAATTGTTTGACTGTCAATGACAGGGCTTGCTCGTTGTTTTGTAATATTTGGGTTTGTCCTGGGTCGACTACGCGGCTGATGCCGGGGGGCATGATGTAGTTGACAGGCTCCTTGGCATTATTCTCTTCAAAATTCACTGCACTTACCTCAAGTGTACCCGTTGCTTCGGGGCTCTTGCCTTGATAGAGTGCTTGCTCGTACGACCGCCATTCGCCATGCACCAAATTTAGGGTTGCAAAGCGCAGCACGACGGGCTTGCTAAAGCCTGTCATGAACATACGCATGAAGCGAATAGACGAAAAGTCTGATATTCCGCCTTCGCGTTTCTCATATTGGTCAACAGGAATGCGGAATTGATACCATGTATACTCTTTAGTCTTACCATCGCGTGTTTTCTGATTTGTAACTCGTTTGTCCACGATGTAGTTCTGTCCTACTTGCAGCGCGTCTTCAGAGATGTGTACTCTGTACTGGTAATACTTCTCGTATTCGTTGAGGGTAAAGTCTTGGTTAATATCCTCAACGTCAGGTTGTGTTTTGTAGGCTGTGCTATATTTCTCTGGCGAGTTCTCGGCGTCTACCGAATTGCCGTTGGGGTTGTTTATATACTTGTATCTGTCGAGTATTGAACGTTGTTCACGGTCGTAGTCGCTGCCTCTGAAATAGTGGTATTTATCGGCAGAGGGGGACATCAGAATAGAATCGTAAACCTCGGGGCGGACTTTGGGTTGTATGGCAGCGAGGAATGCGGCATAGGCTGGGTAGTTTTTTTCGTTTTCCGACGACAAACCATTGAAGCCTACATCTTGTTTGGCCCTTGAGCCGCTTGAGGTGTTAAACGCGTAGGTTACTGTGTTTTGTGTTGGCACACGTCCCCACACAGTTTCGGTGTATTGTGTAGGGTCGTCGTCAATGGGTAATCCGCTCTCGTAGAACTTTTTGCCATCTTTGAGCACATCTTCGCTGATTTCGCCCAAGTTAAAGTAAAGGTCGCCATTGAATGTTGTTCCGGCTTCGCGTGCCTTCATGAAGGGGTCTAACATCCAAAATTCTATGTACTCAATGTTGGCGGCCTCAAAGTCAGATGTCTCAAGTTTGCGCATCATGCCACCCCAACGTTTTTCGGGGTTAAGCAGATGTCCGTTGGCGTCGAGTGTCGGATCGAGATTGTAAGGACCACGCTCGTTGGGGTAGTAGGCAAGGTTCAGCACATTCAGTGTGTTTGACTCTTGCATATTTACGCTTTTGTTGGGGAAGAGTTCACTCTTATATATCTCACGAACATCAGGGTCTGAAATCTGTGCCAGGTCATTTTTGATATGACTTGGTGTCAGGCTTGACGAGCGTCGTGTAAAGAGTGGGTCGATGTAATACCATGCCAGCAGAGCGCGGTTGTAGCCATAGCGCACATCGTTGGTATATTTTGATTCAGGGAACATAGAAGGTACGCTCGAGAGGTTCCATTCCTTAGGATTGGAAATATCAATTTCGTTCTTCGAGTTCTCAAAGTCGTCAATGTATGAGGCGTTGCCTTGTGCCCCTCTGCTCTTACCAGCTATGAGTTGGGCAAATTCGGCAGAGAAATTAATGCTTGATGGTGTTGTACAATGTATGAACGGCAATTTGTTAAGCCAGTCGGTAAGGCGCTGGCTTTGCTTCTTCCACGACAGATTAAGCCCCCACAACGTATTGTTGAGCGGCTCTGCCCCCATAGAAACCTTTGTCGTAATGGGTTTCTCGCCGAGATGCATGAAGGTACCACCAAATTGGAAGTCTTTGCTAAAGTCGTATTCAAAGTTCATGCCGAACATGGTTTTGCGTTGCATACCATAGTCGGTGTTGCTCTCCAAACTGACATTAACGTTTGTACCAGCGTCCAGAATGCTTTTATTGAGAATACGTACAACGCCTGAGTTGTAGTCTACTGTATAGTCAGAGCCTTCCATAAGGGTCTGACCGCCAGCCGTAACAATAACCGAACCACGTGGAATGTTCATGGCTCCTAACTGTATTTCGTCGTTGCGTGTAGCTTTGTATTGCCCGGTAATTTGATATTTGTTCTTCTCAGCAATCTGTTTTGCTACGGTGCGAGTTGAATCATAGAGCTCTTGAAACACATATTTGCGTGCCACATCTGCGTTGCCAATGGCTTTGGCCAATGATGAACCGAAAGGTTCGACAACGGGGAAGAATACGCGTCCGCTTGAGGCATCGATGGTGTAACCTTCAACGTAGTCAAAGGTACCATTCGGGCCGATTTTGTTGTTATTGTCAAGTCTGTCAAGACCTACCAATGTCAGGATTTTCTTATCTTTTATGCCGGGTTCGGGAATGTAGCTCAAGTATACCCCAGTAGTGTCTGACAGCAATTTGATGTCGAGCTTGAACTTGTCTTTTTGCACAGATGTCGCTCCCAACGAATAGACATTTTTCATCATCAAATGCCAGTTACCCATCGCTGGTGTACAAGCGGTGTTTTTCAGCGTTTTTACAAACAACACCTCCTTGTTATCCTTGCGGTCCGATGAAAATTCGCCCACCTGGTATGTTTGCCCGCGGAAGGTGTATTCATACGCAACGGCCAGCACTTGGTCAGTTTGCAGGGTTTGTTTGAGTGATATATATCCCAGTGCGCTGTTCAAAGTGTATTCCGAAGCAGACAATTTGCGGGCAGATTCCAACTTTTCGTAGTCTACGCCGCCCACCATGCCTGCTGCGTCAAGGGTTGTGGTAGCTGCCGATATGTCGCGGGCAGCACTCAAATTGTTGTTTAGTGTGTTGTATAGTGAGTTTGAGTTGTTAGATGGTTGTTTGTCACCTCCGGCAATCCACGCATTGTTCGAAATGCTGTCGTGTTCTGCCAAGTCTGTGAAACCCACAATGTTACGGGTGTCGGTTGTGGCACCGGTTTTGTTCGTTACCCATACTTCGATGCGCTTGATGGTAATGCCAGATGTGATGTTAGGCAATTGCTTCATATTTTCATCGTAGTGGTCGCGAAAATAATGTGACAGAAAGAAGTGTCTGTTCTCGTCGTAAGCGTCTGCCGAGAACTCAAATGTAGTGAGTTGAGCCCCACCTTTTGAACTAACTGTTGACGATGCCGACTTCTTTTGCGCTACAACGGTGGACAATTTAAGTTTGCCAAATTGCATGTCTGTACGTACGCCAAAAAGTGAACTTGCCCCACGAACTAAAGAAGAGTTTGTAGGCATGCTTACGTTACCAGCCTCTACGAGTTTAATGATTTCGTCTTCTTTGCCCTCGTAGCGCAGTTTCAGATTCTGTGTGTCAAAATCAAAGGTGGCCTCGGAGTTATAATTAAAGTCCATGTTGACTTTGTCGCCGACCTTTCCATTCAAACTAAGATTTATTTTCTCGTCGAAGTCAAAACCAAAAACCTTGCGGTTGCGCTCCGAGAGGCTTGGATTGTCTGTAAAACGTGTGTTCGCTCCAATTTTAAGCTCAGCAGAACCTTGTGTTTTGATACGCACCCCCCCAGGGCCAAATATTTTGTTCATTGGTCCTAAATCAAAGTGCATGTCTGTAAAGTCGAACTTGTCTTTGCCTTTCTGCTTGAACTCCTCTGCATTCTTTTGTCGATAATATTGCGCAATAGAGCGCTTCATGGCAAGATCCTGATATTCTTGCCATGTCATCGAAAAGGGTGTGCCTATGTATTCATCACCCAATTTCGTGCCAAAACGGTAACCTCCAGTCTCGTCGTCATAATCGGCCTCAGTTTTTAGGTTTTCAGGGTCGTGCAGGTCGATGCTTGCATGTGCTGTGTCGGCAAGCGTTGTGATGGTTGTTTTTTTGACCTTGGGCAATGTGTCGTTGGCTTGAACTTGCGTTGCCTGAGGTTCTTGCCCAACTTGAGTGGCGCTTGACGGAGCGTTTTGTATGTTATAACGCATAAATGCTGCTTGCCCAACCCCTATGCTTGCAGAGGCCAGTACAAACAGCAATATGTAGAAAAATTGTTTCAACAGTTACTGATTTAGAATGGTGTAGAAAGACTTGACTTCGTTGCATGTAGAATACATCATTCTCTGCATAATCCGAAACAGCCTGCCTGTTCACTGCGCTGTAATGAATGCGCACAAAGCTCGATTGGTGTAATCAAAGCATTTTCAAGGCCTTTTTAATGATGCCTTCTACTGGCGTGTCAGGAGCTTCTTTCACAATCTGCATGACCACCTTTTGTGTGGGTGCCGGTGAAAAGCCGAGCACCGTCAAGGCTTGTACGGCCTCTTCGACAAGCGGTGATGATGCACTGACAGATTGTTCGCCACTTGCTGATGTGCTGCCTGATGTGCCAATAAATGATGCAACCTTGTCCTTTAGGTCCACAATAATGCGTTGTGCAGCCTTGGGGCCAATGCCTTTGACGCCCTTCAAACTGCGTACGTCCTCAGTTTGTACAATGTTTGCCAAGTCGGCTGGTGTAAAGGCCGACAACACCATGCGTGCGGTTTGCCCACCAATGCCTGAAACGCCAAGCAACAGTTCAAACAAGTCGCGTTCAATGCGTGTGGCAAATCCAAAGAGCAGGTATGCGTCTTCGCGTATAACTTCGTAAACGTATAGTTTAGCTTCCTTCTTGTTTTGAATGGCCGTGTAGGTGTTGAGCGAGATGTTGAGCGCATAACCTATGCCCGATGCTTCGAGTATGGCTTTGGTCGGCGTTATCTCGTCAACGGTTCCTTTGATGTATTCTATCATAAATGTTATAACGCTTAATGTCGTGTTTTATTGTAATAGGACAGTACTTTATTGCATGGCCGCACTATTGGCTAAGCGTTTTTGCCGATAAGTCGTAGGAATTCTGCGCGTGTTTTGGCTTGATTAAAAGCGCCGCAAAAGTCTGATGTGACTGTTACCGAATTGTCTTTTTCGACACCTCGCATTTGCATGCACATGTGGCGTGCTTCAATTACAACCATCACGCCTAAGGGTGAGAGCGCCTTATCGATACAGTCCTTTATTTGTTTGGTCATGCGTTCCTGCACTTGCAAGCGGTGTGAGAAGATGTCAACCACGCGGGCAATCTTAGACAAGCCGGTAATGTAGCCGTTAGGAATATATGCCACATGTACTTTGCCATAAAAAGGCAGCATGTGGTGCTCACACAAAGAGTAAAAGTTGATATCTTTCACAATGACCATTTGATTGTACGGCTCGCTGAACTTTGCAGAGTTCAGCACAGCTTCGGGATTCATTTCGTAGCCGCGTGTGAGCGTCTGCATGGCTTTAGCTACTCGCAGTGGGGTTTTGACAAGGCCCTCGCGATTAACGTCTTCGCCAAGCAGTTTTAATATTTCGTGATAGTGATATTGTAGTTGCTCCTGTTTGCTATTGTCTTCCATATTTGAGTTTTGACCGTTTTGTTTAGTAGGGAACATTGACCTCGCTTGCAACAATCCGCACTTCGTACGTAAAGTGTGCGCGTCGAATTTTTGTTACGTATTTTTGCGCTTCTTGTCTGGTTTTGAAATCACCGACGTGCGTCACCCAACGTGGGGCTTCGAAACTTGGATATACGGCAAGTTCTGCAAATTTTTCGCGGCACTTCCGTCCCATTTGAATGGCTTTTTGCTTGTCTGCGCGTGAGTTGCCGCCCGTAAATATGCAAATACGGAAACCTCGCGCTTTGTGCCTTGCACGCGAAACGTATGAATGTGAGCCTTCGTTCTCGCGTTTAGGTGTGTCTTTCCTTCCCGTGGTTCTATGCTGGCTTTCTGCTCTGTCATTGGCATGAGTTGTTGCTCTCGTGTCTTTACCAGCAATGTTGTGAGCGTGTTCAGCTTCGTTGTGTCCTGTGTTCTTAGGTGTGACCTTCGTGGCGGCGCTCCCTGTGTGTGTGTCGTCTTTTTTGACAGGAGTCGCTTTCTTTGTGTTGTGTTCGCTCGTTTTGGCGTTAACCACCTCGTCTATTTCGGGCGAATGGTTAATGATAACAGTACCTTTGCCCGCTTCATTTTGGCGCAGTTTCTCTGTGTAGGTTTTTTGTGCAAAGCAGTGCATCGACAACAGAGAAGAGCCTATGATGATGAGTAAAGATTTCATATATTATTGCGTTTTGTAAAAAGTGCGAATGTGCAAATACTTGAAGGACAATGCACCTTTGGTGCCAGCCTTCATTTATTTGCACATTTGCACATCAGTGTTTATTAAGCCTTCCAAGCATCGATAATGCCCTTGAAGTCGGCAGCCTTAAGTGCAGCGCCACCAATCAAGCCACCATCAACGTTAACCTTAGAGAAGATCTCCTTAGCGTTAGAGGGCTTGCAGCTACCACCATAAAGAATAGAAACGTTCTCGGCAGCTTCGGCACCGAACTTGTCGGCGATGGTAGAGCGGATGAAAGCGTGCATCTCCTCAGCCTGGTCAGCAGTGGCTGTCTTGCCAGTACCGATGGCCCAAACGGGTTCATAAGCCAAAATGATGTGTGAGAATTCCTCTGCAGTGAGGTCGAAGAGTGAACCTTCGAGCTGAGCCTTTACGATTTCGTTCTGCTTGCCAGCTTCGCGGTCTTCGAGTACTTCGCCAATGCAGAAAATCACGTCGAGGTTGTTGGCAAGAGCCAATTTAACCTTCTCCTTCAAGATTTCGGGAGTCTCGTGGTAGTAAGCACGACGTTCGCTGTGACCAAGGATTACGTAGTTGGCACCAGTGCTTTTAACCATCTCGGCAGAAACTTCACCAGTATAAGCACCGCTTACCTTGTCTGCACAGTTTTCAGCACCCAGGCCGATGATGTCCTGGTCGATGATGCCAGCTACAGAGGCAAGGTGAATGAACGGTGTGCAGATGATTACGCCGCAGTTGGGCTTGTCAGCAGTGAGCACTTCGTTCAACTCCTTTGCGAGTGCAATACCTTCCTGCAGGTTCTTGTTCATTTTCCAGTTACCTGCAACAATTTTCTTTCTCATGATTCTTTTTAATTGAAAACGTTTAACGTAGATATGATGTTTGTAAAATTTGTGTCCAATCCAAAGCGAGTCCGCCACTACTGCAATTATCAGTGGAATGATGAACCACAATATGAGCACCAATATGGGGTTGTAGTTGGGTTCGCCAATTATGCCGTTTATGCTGGCCCCGCTATTGTCTATTTCGGGTAGGTCGTTGTTGCTCCATTTTTTTACAACAATGCCATTGTGCAGCAGCATGAGCCCAGGGTTCGACCGCACCATTGTGTTCAGTTCGGTGTCCTCGGCCAGCAATATGGGGTAGGCTGCCCCGGTATGGTCAATCCATTCGGTCAAATCCTTGCCTGTTGACGAGGTGGCCATATAAAATGGTATGTTGTTGTCGCGGCAATAGTCGTGTAGGTCGTTTATGCGGTCGCAACACCCATCATCAGCAGTAACTGTAGATGGCACAGTGAGCAAAAAGGTGTAGCCATTGTGTTGAAGTATGTCAAAGGTTACGTCGTCGCCAGTCTTTTGGTCGGCCAAATAAAAATTGACAAGTTTGTTGCTTGCGCCGTCAGGGTCGTTTGTTTCAAAGGCCGCTTTGATGTTTGCTCCTTTAGTATATGGCGAAAAATCTATAATGGGCAGGTAATGCAGCGTATAGAGTGAAAGCGCTATGGCATATATCCATGAGTAAATGGATATGACCCAGTTGTTGCGAGCTGAAATAAACCTGCGGATTTTTTGTGGATAACATGACAGATAAACTGCTGCGGAAAGCAATACAATGTTTTTAGCCAATGTCTGTCCGTTGGTGAGTGTGATGGCATCGCCAAAACAGCCACAGTCCGCCACTGGATTATCGATGTAAATCCATACCGTGATGGCTGTGAATATCAGCATGAAAAGGGCGGTGACAATGGTAGTAAGACGCCGATGAACACCTATCAGCAGATATATGCCTAAAATAAATTCGACAACACCGAGTGACACGGCCCCGAATTGCAGCAATACAGAGTCGTCTGTTAGCGACAGCCCAACCGCTGTGGCATAGGCATGAAGCTTGTGAGCCATACCCATAGGGTCGTCCACCTTTACAAAACCTGAAAAGATGAACGTGACACACAACACAATGCGGCAGAGCGAATGCGCTATGATTTGCAGATATGTAGCAACTTTACTTTTCAATGATCAACTTAATCAGTCCGAAAACGGCGTAATTCATCATGTCCATGTAGTTGGCGGCAATGCCCTCGCTCACGAGTGTACGCCCATTCAAATCCTCAATTTGCTTGGTGCGAAGAATTTTCATGAAAATCAAGTCAGCATACGATTCTACGCGCATACCACGCCATGCCTCGTCGTAATCATGATTTTTCATGAGCATAAGCTCAAGTGCCTTTTTCGCTTGAGCATCATACAATTCGGTAGCCTTGTCATTGCTTATGTCTTCAGTGTTAGCTACGCCTAACTCAAGTTGTATGAGCGCGATGATGCTGTAGTTGACAATGCCTATAAACTCGGGCACGATGCCTTCGTCTATTTTAGAGCAGCCTTTTATTTGCAGCGAGCGTATGCGTGCTGCTTTGATGTATAGCTGGTCTGTCATGGTTTCGGGCCGCATAATGCGCCATGCAACGCCATAGTCGTGCAGTTTCTTTACAAAAAGTTCCCTGCACTTTTGCATTGCTTGCTCAAATTCTTCTTTCGTATTGTGTGTGGACATGACTCTGTTCATTATTTCAAGGTGCAAATTTAGCAAAATAATCACGTTATATAGACGTTCAAAATTATTTTTGCATCGAAAGTGCTTTATCCAGTCGCAGATATTTCCTTTGTTTCGGAAAGAAATGCGTATAAAGTGGATCAATTTTAAGGAGGTGAGGATGCCAAATTTTTAGCCTTGAATAGGCCTTTTTATGTGTACCATATTTTGATATTTGCTATTTTGTCTGCACTCTGCACTTTTGCTTGTATCTTTTTGATAATCAAGCACTCAGCGAGTGTATATAACGGTGAATTTTGCCTGCACTACCACTTACTTTTGTCTGCACTGCCACTCGCGTTTTACGGTATAGGGGGAGCGAAAATTTGGTTGCTCCGACAGAAAATCCGCTCTCCCTATATCGTAAAATGCCGGTGGCGTAACAGATTTGTGCGTGTGTGTGAAATGAACAGACTGTCTGTTTGGTATAACAAATGTGTAAGTGAACCGATTTGCATCTGAATATGTAAAGGGTGTGGTGAAAGGGTAGTGCCGGACTGCATCCTTCCGTGCAGATAGTGTAGATAATGGTGTAGATGAATTTTGTACTTGTCTACACTCTTGAAACTGTTGATATTCAATGAATAATCTGCGAAAGTGCAGAGTGTAGACAAATTGACAAATAATTGTGTGTAGTGGTACAAAGCCACATTCTTAAGACTATCGTCACTCTGTATACTTGTAGGTGCTCGATAATGTTGGTCGGTCCTTAAAGCAGACCGTTCATTATATACCTGATGTTGCATGGAATGAAAAAAGTGTTTTTTCGTTTTGTGCAACATTCAGTTTGCATTATCTTTGCAGACTGAAAAGTATTACTAACTAAAAGAACCTTAGGGTTATACATCATGGATTTGGATATACTGACAGCTGTGTCGCCGATTGACGGGCGTTATCGTTCAAAAACAGAAGCTTTGGCTCCTTATTTCTCTGAATACGCTTTGATGAAATATCGTGTGCGTGTGGAGATAGAATATTTTATCACTTTGTGCGAATTGCCCTTGCCTCAGTTGGCTGCATTCCCGCATGATTTGTTTGATAAATTGCGTGGCTTCTACCAAAACTTTTCAGAGGCCGATGCTGCGCGTGTAAAGGAGATTGAAAGCGTAACCAATCATGATGTAAAGGCTATTGAGTATTTTATTAAGGAGAAATTTGATGAAATAGGTGGCTTGGATGCCTTTAAGGAGTTTATTCATTTTGGCCTTACATCACAGGATATCAACAATACTTCCTTTCCCTTGATGCTGAAGGACGCCACTTATAAGGTGTATTTACCTTTGTTGCAGGAGCTCGTAGACCAACTCAATGCCTATGCAGAAGAGTGGAAGAATATACCAATGCTTGCCAAAACTCATGGCCAACCGGCTTCGCCAACTCGCTTGGGCAAGGAAGTGAAGGTGTTCGCTTATCGTTTGGAACGTCAAATTGCCCTGCTGAAGGCTTGTCCCATGACTGCAAAATTTGGTGGTGCGACGGGCAATTTTAATGCTCACCATGTGGCGTATCCAGAATTTGATTGGAAAGCTTTTGGCGCCAAATTCGTAAGCGAAAAGCTCGGCCTGGAGCGTGAAGAGTATACCACACAGATTAGCAACTATGACAACATGGCAGCCTTGTTCGATGCAATGAAACGCATCAATACGGTTGTAATTGATATGGATCGCGACTTCTGGCAGTATGTGTCAATGGAGTATTTCAAGCAGCGCATCAAGAAGGGCGAAGTTGGTTCGAGCGCAATGCCTCACAAGGTTAATCCGATTGACTTTGAAAACTCAGAGGGCAACTTAGGACTCGCAAATGCCATATTTGAGCATCTTAGCCGCAAATTGCCGGTAAGTCGTTTGCAACGAGATTTGACAGACTCTACGGTAATTCGTAATATCGGTGTGCCGATGGGACATTCTCTGATAGCTTTCCAAAGTTCGTTGAAGGGCTTGCGCAAACTGTTGCTGCATGAGGAAAGCATCAAGCGTGATCTTGATAATTGCTGGGCTGTGGTGGCAGAAGCCATTCAGACAATTTTGCGCCGTGAAGCTTATCCACACCCATACGAGGCTTTGAAAGCTCTGACTCGTACTAACGAGGCAATAACTGAAGAACGTATACATAATTTTATAGAGGGATTGAATGTGAGCGACTCTGTTAAAGCTGAGTTGCGTGCTATAACACCTCATAACTATACTGGTATCTAAGAAAACAACAAACTTTAGGTGCGATGCCCATGAATATGGTGTGCCGCACCTTGAGTTCGTTTTATGTGTTCGTGAGAATGCAGTAAATATAATCAACACGCGTTGACGAGATAGACTGGCGATTTTGATGAAAAGATGGGCTGTCAGGCTTGGAAATGGCCGCAAGAAAGCTCGCCATGTTCATTATACTTTTGGCTAATCCGTTACTTCCTATGAATAGGAATAGCCAGAGTGCCAATTAATGCGTCAGTTCCTAAGTCAGTCAACGGTTATTCAACAAAACAATCTTACAATTATGAGCGAAGATTATTACAAGAGTGGCGACCATAGCCGTGATGGCTACAAGTCGCAGAGTGAAGGTGGTGCAAATGGCAATCGCTTTGGTGGTGGCCGTCCACGTTTCAGTCGTGGTTCATTTCCTGCTGGTGGTAGCAATTATGGCCAGCAGCGTGGTGAAGGCGGCTATCGTGCACGTTATAACAATAATGGCTACTATGCTTCTGACGAAAATCGTCAGTACGGTAACCGTGGTGACAATGGTGGCTACCAAAATCGTCAACGTCAGGGTGGGGGCTATCGTCCGCGTTATAATTCGAATGACGAAGGTGGTTTCCAACCGCGCACAGGTGGTTATCGTGGCGGAAAGTCTCGATATGGCCAGGGCGAAAATGGTGGCTATCAGCAAGCTGATGGCTATCGTCCGCGCACTGCACAAGGCGGAGATTTCCGCGGCAATGGATCAGAGGGCGGTTATCGTCCCCGTTTCCAAGGTAATGGCTCATTCTATGGTGGCGGAAATGGACGTTCTCAACAGCAGCGTCGTGGTAATTACGACCCTCACGCAAAGTATTCGAACAAAAAGCGTATGGAGTACAAGGAGGAAAACTACGATCCGACAGTGCCTGTGCGTTTGAACAAATATTTGGCTAATGCTGGCGTATGTTCGCGTCGTGACGCAGATAAATATATTGAGGCTGGCGTGGTTAGCGTAAATGGACAGGTAGTAACAGAACTCGGTACAAAGGTGTTGCGCTCTGACGAAGTGAAGTTTCATGACAATGTGGTTAAAATAGAGAAGAAGGTTTACGTCTTGCTCAACAAACCCAAAGGCTATGTGACAACCAGTGATGATCCGCAGAACCGTAAAACAGTGATGGACTTGGTGAGCAATGCTTGCCATGAGCGCATATATCCTGTAGGTCGCCTTGACCGTAACACCACAGGTGTATTATTGCTGACGAATGATGGCGAGTTGGCCTCAAAGTTGACTCACCCTAAATTCTTGAAAAAGAAGATATATCACGTTACTACCGATCAGAATGTGTCGGCTGCCGATATTCACCAAATAGCAGAAGGCATTACGCTCGAAGATGGTGATATCAAGGCAGATGCTATTGAATATGCTTCGCCTACAGACAAGAAACAAGTCGGCATAGAAATTCACAGTGGCAAGAATCGTATTGTGCGTCGTATATTTGAAAGTCTGGGTTATCATGTGGTTAAACTTGACCGTGTGTATTTCGCAGGCTTGACTAAGAAAAATGTACGTCGTGGCGATTGGCGCTATTTAACTGAAAAAGAAGTGCAAATGCTCCGTATGGGGGCTTTTGAATAACAGACAATGAAAAGAACTAAAATCATAGACTTACTCAGCCGTAAAGATTTTGGCGCAGAGGTATGTGTCAAGGGTTGGGTTCGTACCCGTCGTGGCAGTAAATCGGTTAACTTTATTGCCTTGAATGATGGTAGTACCATAAAGAATGTACAAGTTGTTGCTGATGTGGAAAAGTTTGATGCAGAGATGCTCAAACTTATCACAACAGGTGCTTGTTTGAGCGTAGAGGGTACATTGGTTGAAAGCCAGGGTGCAGGACAAAGTGTTGAAATTCAGGCCACTAAGATTGAGGTGCTTGGCACTTGTGGTGCAGACTATCCTATGCAAAAGAAAGGACAGTCTTTTGAGTATATGCGTCAACACGCTCATATGCGTTTGCGTACAAACACTTTTGGAGCTGTGTTCCGCATTCGCCATAACATGGCCATCGCCATACATAAGTATTTCCACGATCATGGATTCTTCTACTTTAACACGCCGATAATCACAGCTTCTGACTGTGAGGGTGCAGGCCAAATGTTCCAAGTTACTACGAAGAACTTGTATGACTTGAAGAAGGATAAGGATGGCAAGATTGACTATAGTGATGACTTCTTTGGTAAAACTACTTCGCTTACTGTAAGTGGTCAGCTTGAGGGTGAACTTGGCGCAACAGCTCTCGGTGCTATTTATACTTTCGGTCCTACGTTCAGAGCTGAAAACTCAAACACTCCGCGTCACTTGGCAGAGTTCTGGATGATTGAGCCAGAGGTGGCTTTTAATGATATCACCGACAATATGGATTTGGCGGAAGATTTCATTAAATATTGTGTGCGTTGGGCGCTTGATAATTGCAAGGACGACTTGGAGTTCCTCAACAAGATGATAGACAAGACTCTGCTCGAACGTCTAAATTTTGTTGTTGATCACGATTTCGTACGCTTGACTTATACCGATGGTATCAAAATCTTGGAGGATGCTGTAAAACAAGGTCATAAGTTTGAGTTCCCCGTATATTGGGGTGTAGACTTGGCGAGCGAACACGAGCGCTACTTGGTAGAGCAGCATTTCAAGAAGCCTGTTATCTTGACGGATTATCCTAAGGAAATCAAGGCTTTCTATATGAAGATGAACGACGATGGCAAGACTGTACGCGCCATGGATGTATTGTTCCCACAGATAGGTGAGATTATTGGTGGTTCAGAGCGTGAAGAGAGCTATGACAAGTTGATGGCACGTATTAACGAACTTAATATTCCAATGAAGGATATGTGGTGGTATCTTGATACCCGCAAGTTTGGTACGTGCCCTCACTCAGGCTTTGGTTTGGGCTTCGAACGCTTGATATTGTTTGTTACTGGTATGCAGAATATTCGTGATGTCATACCTTTCCCACGTACTCCAAAGTCTGCTGACTTCTAAGTGCCTGTGATTATATTGTGACAAAACGATAGATCTAATATAGCCACGTTTTAAGTCTTTAGGCTTGAAACGTGGCTATTGTCTTTGATTGAGCAGACTGATTTTGTAGATGTATTTGCAATTACGTGTTACATTTGGTCTGTGTATATATGAAAAAAGAGGATCAGTAACAACCTGTTTGGTCGGAACTGATCCTCATTTGTATGATTTTTCTTTTTAGTTCTTGGTTAATTTGCTTTTACCATTGAACGATTTGTTTCTTGAACTTTGTTCAACTCACTGATAAGGTTTTGGCACATGGCACCATTGCCCATAGCTTGATAGCGCTGAATGCGGTATTTAAGCATTACAATCATCTTGTTCTTTTCCATTGTTTAGCGTCTTTGTTGCCCTCCGCGTTTCGGAGAGCGGTTTTCTAATCTTAGTTTAGTTTATCGTTTTATCTGGTGCAAAGTTAGTGCCATTTGCTGTTTCTGACAAGTATTTCAGTATGAAAGCACTATTTGAAACGATTTTTTAGCAATGTACCATACATTATGCTAAGTGTTGAGAGCAAAAATGTGGGAGTTTTTAAGCTAATCGTCTGTTCGGTTCAGAAGTATTTTGTAAGTTTGTATTAAGCAATTATCATATTACTAATTTGTTATGGAAAGTAGAGTGCTAAACATAAAGTATGTTACATGTTCGTTTGACGAACTTGAAAAATCTGATGCGGAACTCGTTGAAGCAGCCAAAAAAGCTACATTCTCGAGTTATGCTCCATATTCTAATTTTAGTGTAGGGGCTGCGGTACGTTTGTCTAACAACGAAATTGTACAAGGTAGCAATCAAGAAAATGCTGCTTTCGGTGCAGGAACTTGTGCCGAACGATGTGCAATGTTTTATGCTAATTCAAAATATCCGGATTATGCTATTTGTTCTATAGCTATAGCAGCGCGTGGCGTGTCTGGTGAGTTTGTGCATTCGCCCATATCTCCGTGTGGCGTTTGCCGCCAAGCCCTAATCGAGGCACAAACGAGGGCAAAGCTGCCGATTAGGGTCTTACTATATGGTGGGCGTGAAGTTTGTATCTTCGAAAGTGTCAGTGACTTGTTGCCTTTCCAATTTGATGAGATTTTATAGGGAAGGGCAGGGGACTGGCTTAATACAATTAAAAGAAAAATAGGAAGTAAGCAATCTCTTACCTATATATAAGAGATTAGCTTACTTCCTATAGTTTTTACAATAGTCTATTAGGCTATTGCTTGATTAGTCGCAGTTAGCGAGTTTGTTGTCAGAACCGAGCACGTCAGTGATCTTGTGCTTGTACATTTGTTCCATGAGGTCACGTGCAGGACCGCAGTACTTACGGGGATCGAATTCACCGGGCTTTTCGTTGAATACCTTGCGTACAGCAGCAGTGAAGGCGAGACGTGAGTCTGAGTCGATGTTGATTTTGCAAACAGCGCTCTTTGAAGCCTTGCGGAGTTGTTCTTCGGGTATACCAACTGCATCGGGGAGTTTACCACCATTTGCGTTGATGATGTCAACATATTCCTGAGGAACTGAAGAAGAACCGTGAAGTACGATGGGGAAACCGGGGAGCTTCTCCATGATAGCATCGAGGATGTCGAATGCCAAGGGAGGAGGAACGAGCTTGCCAGTCTTCGGGTCGCGTGTGCATTGCTCGGGAGTGAACTTGTAAGCACCGTGTGAAGTACCGATTGAGATAGCGAGTGAATCAACGCCAGTCTTTGAAGTAAAGTCAATTACTTCTTCAGGCTTTGTATAGTGGCATACTTCTGAAGCTACTTCGTCTTCAACGCCAGCCAATACACCAAGTTCACCTTCAACAGTTACATCGTACTGGTGTGCATATTCTACAACCTTCTTTGTAAGGGCAATATTCTCTTCGTAGGGAAGTGAAGAACCATCGATCATTACAGATGAGAAACCGAGGTCAACGCAGCTCTTGCAGAGTTCGAAGCTATCACCATGGTCAAGGTGAAGTACGATTTCGGGATGGTGGCAACCAAGTTCCTTAGCATATTCAACTGCACCTTCAGCCATGTAACGGAGCAGAGTCTCGTTAGCATAGTTACGGGCACCCTTAGAAACCTGAAGGATTACCGGTGACTTGAGTTCTGAAGAGGCCTTGATGATAGCCTGAAGCTGCTCAAGGTTATTGAAGTTGAATGCGGGGATTGCATAACCACCGTTGATGGCACGCTTGAACATCTCGCGAGTGTTCACCAAGCCAAGTTCTTTGTAGTTTACCATAATTGATGAGTAATTTTAATAACTATATGGATTGATTTTCTATGTGCAAAAGTACAACAACTTGTTTGAAATGGCAAGTGTTGTGTGTTTTTTTTCTATCCCTCCTTCTAAGAATGATTGGAGTGAGATATACTACCATGCAAAGAGCGGGTATTCTTTCATCATTTCGTTCACTTTACAACGTACAGTTTGAATATTGGTCTCATTGGTGGGATCGTTTAGTACAGTTTCGATCAGTTCGGCCAATATTATCATGAAGTCTTCTTTTACTCCTCGTGTTGTAATGGCTGGTGTGCCTAAACGAATGCCTGATGTTTGAAAGGCCGAACGGCTGTCGTATGGCACCATATTTTTGTTGACAGTAATATCTGCTTGTACAAGTGCCTTCTCTGCCTCTTTGCCTGTCAGTTCGGGGTATTTTGAACGCAAGTCTACGAGCATTGAGTGATTGTCTGTGCCACCGCTCACGATGGTAAATCCGCGTTCCATTAGTTCTTCTGCCAATTTGGCAGCATTCTTTTTTACTTGCATGGCATAGGTTTTGAACTCTGGTTGCAAGGCCTCGCCAAAGGCTACGGCTTTAGCTGCAATAATGTGTTCGAGTGGGCCACCTTGTATGCCGGGGAATACGGCGCTATTGAGCAACTGCCCCATGGTTTTAACAACGCCTTTTGGCGTCTTTTTGTTCCAAGGATTTTCAAAATCGTGTCCCATAAGTATCATGCCACCACGTGGACCACGTAATGTTTTGTGTGTGGTGGTTGTTACGATGTGCGCATATTTTATAGGGTTGTCAAGCAATCCTGCTGCAATTAGTCCAGCTGGGTGTGCCATGTCAACCATAAAAATGGCACCAACTTTATCTGCTATGGCTCTCATGCGGGCGTAATCCCATTCACGGCTATAGGCCGAGCCGCCGCCAATGATGAGTTTGGGCTTGTGCTGTAACGCAAGTTCTTCCATCTCATCATAGTTGACACGTCCTGTTTCCTTGTTGAGGTTGTAACCAATTGGATTGTACAGAATGCCAGACGTGTTTACTCTTGAACCATGAGACAGGTGGCCGCCATGGTCAAGATTTAGCCCCATGAATGTATCTCCGGGGTTTAGGCATGCAAGGAATACTGCGGCGTTGGCTTGTGCTCCCGAATGTGGTTGCACATTTACATACTCTGCACCGAAGAGCCTTTTGGCACGTTCGATGGCGAGGGTCTCTGTTTGGTCGACAATTTCGCAGCCGCCATAGTAGCGATGGCCGGGGTATCCTTCTGCATACTTGTTGGTGTGCCATGAGCCCATTGCTTTCATTACTTCGTCGCTGACAAAGTTTTCGGAAGCAATAAGTTCAATGCCTCGGAGTTGGCGTTGGTGCTCTGCTTCGAGCAGAGCAAAAATTTCGGGGTCTTTCATAATGTTTGGTTTTGGGTTAAACTTTATATGTGTGTATTTTATTAGTTGTCCTTTTTTACGGAAAATCCGAATTTGCCGATAAAATCTCCAAGTGCATAATAGCCTCCGTGTAAGTAGACCAAGGGGTTGCTTTGATCCAAATGCCATTTGCCCTGTTCATCGAGGAATTTGGCATCGGCTTGTACATTCACTACTTCGGCTATAAACATATCATGTGAGCCAAGATGTACGATCTCTTTTACGCGACATTCAATACTTAATGGAGATTCAGCAACAATTGGGGTTTTAATGGCGTGTGATGGTGCAGGAGTTAAACCGGTTTCTTCAAATTTGTTGTAATCTCTGCCCGATTTTACACCGCACCAATCTGTTGCATTGGCAAGTTGCTCTGTTGTCAAATTTATGACGAACTCCATGTTGCGTTTGATGATATCGTAGGAGTATCGTTCGGGACGCACGGAAATGTAACACATGGCAGGGTTCGTGCAAATGGTTCCAGACCACGCTACGGTAAAGATGTTGTATTCATCAGGCGTGGTGCCACACGATATCAGAAGGGCTGGAAGCGGGTATATCATAGTACCCGGCTTCCAGTCAATTTTGTTTTGCATGAATTATACGAGTTTGATCGTGTCCAGCTTTTGCTCTTTTTCGCAATACTTGCACTGTATGATGCCGTGTTTGCTGTCTGTTACATGGAAGTGTGTGGACATCGGCTCGTTGTTGGTAATGCACTTTGGATTTCCACATTTAACGATTCCGATAATTTCCTGTGGCAGGGTGACACGTTTCTTTTCAACAACCTCGTAGTCGCGTATAACACATAGGGTGACATTGGGTGCAACCACGCTGAGTACGTTTAATTCTGCATCGGTAAAGAATTTCTCTGAAATTTTAATGATGCTTTTGTTGCCCATTTTTTTGCTTGGCAGGTTGTAGCCAATCATCACTTCAGATTCTACATTCTTGTCCTCAAGGTGCAGAAGTCTAACTACCTGGAACAATTTGTTGGAGGGTATGTGGTCTATGACGGTGCCGTTTTTGATGGCGGCGACCATAAGTTCTTGGCGTTTCATATTGTGTACTGTGGTTGTTTTATTTTTTTATGTCGTCTAAAGTTATTCCCAAAACATCGCAAATGATGGCTTGACGTGCGTATAGTCCATTACGTGCTTGTTCAAAATAATAAGCGTGTGGATCGTTGTCGACATCATAGGCTATTTCATTTACTCTTGGCAGCGGGTGTAGAATCTTCATATTCGGACGTGCGTCTTTCAGCATTGATGCACGCAGAATGTAAATGTCTTTAACACGCTCATACTCCATCAAGTCCGTAAAACGTTCGCGTTGTACGCGTGTCATGTATAGAATATCTGCATTGCTGATAACCTCAGAGTTAAAATCCTCATGCTCTACAAACTTTATGCCGTGCTCACGACAATAAATCTTGTATACATCGGGCATGGCAAGTTCCTTCGGGGCAATAAAGTGAAATGTGGGGTTGAAATGGCGCATGGCCATGATGAGTGAGTGGACAGTACGTCCATACTTCAAGTCGCCAACGAGGTATATGTTGAGGTTTTCGAGTGTGCCTTGTGTTTTGTAGATGCTATAGAGGTCAAGCATCGTTTGTGATGGGTGCTGGTTCGCTCCATCTCCTGCGTTGACAACAGGCACAGGTGATACTTCGCTCGCATAGCGGGCTGCTCCTTCAAGATAGTGTCGCATTACTATGACATCGGCATAATTGCTCACCATCATGATTGTATCTTTCAGTGTTTCGCCTTTTGAAGAACTCGTTACTTTGGGGTCTGTAAATCCAATGACTCTTGCTCCCAAACGATTGGCAGCCGTTTCGAATGAGAGACGAGTTCGGGTTGACGGCTCGAAGAAAAGGGTCGCAACCACCTTGTCGTCTAAAATCTTTCGATTAGGGCGTTTCTCAAACTCCTGTGCCATTTGCAGGAGATACATTATCTTTTCTTTTGAAAGGTTGGCTATTGTCACTAAGCTACTTTTCTTGTTCATAGTGTGGTGGTTTTTATTTTATATCGCTGTAAAATTAGAAATTTATAATTACTCGTGATAGCTTTTTATGTGTTTTCTTCATGCGGGAGTGCAGTTTGTTTGTAACGTAGCAAGTCTGCTACAATGAAACTGCTGCCTCCGACGTAGATGTAATCATTTGTTGATGCGTTATTGACGGCGGCTTCATAGGCTTCGGCCACATTGCTATATGTTTTACCATGCAAATCGTATTTTGTTGCAATGTTTGCTATCGTTTGCTCGCTTGTAGCACGCTTAACACTTGCTTTTGTCCAATAATAGCATGCCTCATGGGGTAGTGTGCTCATCACTCTTTCGATATCTTTATCTGAGGCCATGCCGAATACAATGTGCAGCTTGTTGCCAGATGTGGCAATTTGTGCCAGTTGGTGTGCCAGATATTGCCACCCGCCAGTGTTGTGACCGGTATCGCATATAATTGTTGGGTGCTCTTGCAATATCTGCCAGCGTCCGCGCAGACCTGTCATTTCACATACATGTTCGAATGCGTAAGTGATATCTTCGTGTGTGACAGAGAATATTTTTGACAGGCTGTGTAGAGTACACAAAATGGTATTCGCGTTTTTAATTTGGCATTCACCAGTTAATTCTCCGTAGATGTCGCCAAAACTGCGCGTAGTGTAATGTCGCAATTTGTGTCCGTACAAATCGCTAAACTCGCTGCTCAGTACTTCTTTGTTATCTTCGGCAAATAATATGGGGGCTTCCACCTCATGAGCTTTATGTTCAAATACAGAACGTGTTTCAGCATTGCATTCGCCGATAATTACTGGCACTTTATGCTTGATGATGCCGGCTTTTTCGCTTGCAATTTGAGCTAAAGTGCTTCCAAGAAATTGTGTGTGATCAAAACTGATATTTGTTATTACTGACAGTATCGGGTTTATGATATTGGTGCAGTCAAGTCTGCCTCCTAATCCCACTTCAATCACAGCAACGTCAACATGTTGCTCTGCAAAATACTTAAAAGCTAATGCAGTCGTTAGTTCAAAGAAAGAGGGGTGAAGCGGTTCAAAAAATGAGCGTTCTTCTTCAACGAAGTCTATGACATATTGTTGGGGCATCATTTCACCATTAATACGTATTCTTTCTCGAAAGTCTACTAGGTGTGGTGAGGTGTACAAACCAACTTTTAGTCCTGTATGCTGTAATATGGCTGCAATGGTATGTGCACAGCTGCCTTTACCATTTGTACCAGCAATGTGAATTGTTTTATATTGGTTGTGTGGGTGATTGAAGTGTGCATCCAGTATGTGAGTTGTTGACAATCCTTCTTTATATGCCGCACCGCCAACATGTTGAAAGAGTGGGGCGGAGTTGAACAAATATTGTATGGTTTCTTCGTATGTCATGATGGTTGAGCATGTTCCCGTATACAAGAAACGACGGGCAAGCAAGCATTGTTGTGCTTGCTAACCCGTCATGATGTGTACTATTTGTTGAAATAATTTCTAAAGGCTCTGAATATTTTATTTTTAATGTTGTCGGTCGGTTGAATGTGTTTGCTATCATTGAGCGATTCAATTTTAGATTTTTCGTCTTTATCAAGATGCTCAGGTATGTAAACACTGATATTTACGACAATATCTCCTGTGCCGCTGCCATAGCCTTTAATAGCAGGCAAGCCTTTTCCACGTAATCTTAAAGCTGTTCCAGGTTGTGTCCCAGGTTCGATTTTAATACGCGCTTTACCTGTAAGTGTCGGCACTTCTATGGTATCACCCAAAGCAGCTTGTGGCACTGTTAAAAGTAGGTTGTAAATCAAGTCCGTTTCGTCTCTGATAAACTCAGGGTGCGGTGCTTCTTCAATAACAACTTGAATGTCGCCAGGAACGCCATTGTGCATGCCAGCATTACCTTTGCGAGGAATGTTGACAATCATACCCTCGCCAACGCCAGCTGGAATATTAAATTCAACAATCTCTTCGCCTTTAATGATGCCGTCACCATGGCAATGAGTACATTTGTGCTTAATGACAGTACCTTCACCATGGCATGTAGGGCAGGCTTCTTGAGATTGCATTAGGCCAAACATACTACGTTGTGTACGTATTACATAGCCTTGTCCATGGCATGTTGGGCATGTTTCAGGCTTAGATCCATTTTCACAACCGCTGCCGCCGCATTCAGGACATGTAATGTCCTTCTTCATCTTATATTTTTTGGTAACACCGGTTGCAATTTCCTCTAAGGTGAGTTTTACCTTCATGCGCATGTCTGCGCCTTTGTATTGTCTTGGTTGTGCACTTCTGCTGCCACCGCCAAAGCCACCAAATCCATGTCCGCCAAATATATCTCCGAAAGCGCTGAAAATGTCGTTGATGTCCATGCCTTGTCCACCAAAGCCGCCAAAGCCTCCAGCACCATTGACGCCGTCAGCACCAAATTGGTCGTATCGGGCGCGTTTGTCTGGATCGCGCAAGACGTCATACGCCTCAGCAGCTTGTTTGAACTTCTCTTCAGCTTCTTTATTGCCAGGATTTCTGTCAGGGTGATATTTAATGGCAACTTTTTTGTAAGCTCGTTTAATTTCGTCAGCAGTAGCAGTGCGCTCTACTCCTAATATTTTATAATAATCTTTCTCGTCAGCCATTTTGACAACTTGGGTGGATAGACTTGTTGTTTTGATTTATTTGCTTCGGCCACAATTATTTAGTTGCCTACTACCACTTTTGCGTGGCGAAGAACTTTGTCGTTGAGCATGTAGCCTGGCTGCACGCAATCCATAACAAGGTTCTTCTTGTCTTCGTCTTGTGCAGGTACAAGTGCGATAGCCTCGTGATAGTCTGTATCAAAAGGTTTGCCAATGGTATCCATTTTTTGAAGCCCCTGCGATGCAAGTGTCTTGTTCAGCTTTCCGGCAATGAGTTCAACGCCTTCTTTAAGTGCATTGACGTCATCGCTTTTCTGGATATTTGCTATAGCGCGGTCAAAGTCGTCCAAAATCGGTAGCAGTGCACTAAGCACTTTTTCGCCACCATTCAAAATCAACTCGGTTTTCTCTTTCAGCGTACGTTTGCGATAGTTGTCAAACTCTGCAACTTGTCGTAGATATTTGTCTTTTAATTGCGCTATTTCTTCGTTGGCTGCTTCCAGCTTTTCAGCATCAGTCAGTTCCTTTTCAGTTTCAGTAGCATTTTGAGTTTGTGTCTCTTTTGCCTGCTCTTCAACTTCTTTATGTTCTTTATTTTCCATTTTCATGATTGTCTCAGAATATTTTTATTCATTCATGCAACAATTATGCCATTGGTCTTAATCGGCGGTATTGTAAAGTTTTTCTTTTAATTCTTTAACTCTATCGTCATGGATATAATCTTCGTAAGTCATCAATTTGTCTATACTGCCATTAGGAGTCAGTTCGATGATGCGATTAGCAACGGTATTGATAAACTCGTGGTCATGGCTTGAGAAAAGAATGTTGCCTTTGAACAATTTGAGGTTATTGTTGAAGGCTTGAATACTTTCCATGTCAAGGTGGTTGGTCGGCGTGTCAAGAATAAGGCAGTTGGCATTACGCAGTTGCATACGTGCAATCATGCAGCGCATCTTCTCACCACCCGAAAGCACATTCACCTTCTTTTGTATGTCTTCGTCCTTAAACAACATACGTCCGAGGAATGCCTTAAAATATACATCATTGCCTTCGCCAAACTGGCTTAACCATGTCAGCATGTCCATGTCTGTATTGAAGTATGACGTGTTATCAAGAGGCAAGTAGGCAGTTGTGATGGTAACGCCCCATTTGTATGAGCCACTGGCAGGTTTTGCATTGCCATTGATTATTTCGAAAAGTGCGGTCATGGCTCGAGGGTCATGGCTAAGGAACACAATCTTTTCGCCTTTTTCAACAGTAAAGTTGAGCTTGTCAAACAATACGGTGCCATCTTCCAGAGTTGCTTTCAAGTCTTTTACTTCAAGAATTTGGTTACCTGGATCGCGGTCCATCTGGAATATGATGCCAGGATACTTACGCGTAGAGGGCTTAATCTCTTCCACGTTAAGCTTCTCAAGCATCTTCTTACGGCTCGTGGTTTGTTTGCTTTTAGCCACATTCGCAGAAAAACGACGAATGAATTCTTCCAGTTCCTTCTTCTTCTCTTCTGCTTTCTGCTTCTGATTTTGTGCCTGTCTCAAGGCTAATTGCGAAGATTCGTACCAGAAAGAATAGTTTCCGGAAAACAATGTAACCTTTCCGTAGTCAATATCGACAGTGTGAGTACAAACCTGGTCAAGGAAGTGACGGTCGTGGCTAACGACGAGCACGGTATGTTCAAAGTTGCCGAGATATTCTTCCAGCCATTCTACAGTTTCCAAGTCCAAGTCGTTGGTAGGCTCATCAAGCAGCAGATTGTCAGGTTCGCCAAAAAGGGCTTGTGCCAACATGACACGTACTTTTTCCTTACCGCTAAGTTCACCCATCAATTTGCCGTGCAATTTTTCCTTGATACCCAGTCCGCTAAGCAGTGTGGCAGCATCGTTTTCAGCTGTATAACCGCCCATTTGTGCAAACTTGTCCTCAAGTTCAGCAACTTTAATGCCGTCCTCATCAGAGAAGTCTGCTTTAGAATAAAGTTCATTGCGCTCTTGCATGATTTTCCACATGGTAGTGTGTCCCATGAGTACAGTGTCAAGCACAGTGAACTCGTCGTATTTGAAGTGGTCTTGGCTGAGCACAGAAAGGCGTTCGCCTGGTCCCATTTCGACACGGCCCTTGTTAGGCTCAAGTTCTCCAGAAATGGCTTTCAACAAGGTCGATTTGCCAGCACCATTGGCACCTATAATACCATAGATGTTGCCATTGGTGAATTTCATGTTGACGTCTTGATAAAGTATTCGCTTGCCGAATTGAATTGCTAAGTTGGAAACGGTAATCATATTTTGTTTTATGTTATTTCTGTTATGTATTATGTAAGCAGTTATGCTGATTTCTACTGCAAAGTTACTCAAATATAATTAAACTGAGGCCGGTAGGCATATTGTAAGTACACAATCAGGTAGCAATCGGTATCCTATGGTATCATGAAAAGTTGCTTCTTTATATGAGACTTTCGCTATAAGATTGCTAAAAGCGTCTTTTTTCAATAAGATACCATCTCTGAAAGATAATTCCTCTAAATCATGGCTTTTGTATATAGCCTCTTTGGCGCTCCAAATGGTGCAAAAGGCTTTTTCGTCTTCATCAGTGATGGTCCTCGTATCAACTAAAGCTGCAACTTCTTGTTCCGTTGCAAACATTTTTGAAACCCTTTTCGCCGTACTGTTCCATCTTTCGATGTCAATGCCATGCTTCCTGTGTGAGAAACTGAGCGCAAAGTGACCATCAGTATGTGATATGCTGATATGGTATTGTTTATTCGACAAGTAAGGTGCTCCATTTTCGTTGTAGCAAATCCTTACGCCTTTTCCAAGTAGCTTGTACAGGATAACCCTGACAGACACCTTTTCAACAAACCTTTTGTCACATATATTCGATAGCCCACCTTTTTCTTCGGCAGAAACGCAAATGTCTGCATATTTCTGAATGTCCGGTCGCGAGAGCTTGTGATGCCATAAAAAGACCCGCACCTCGTTTGCTGCTAAATTGTCAAGCATTGTCGATGCGAGTCTTTCTATATCTGTGTCTATAAATTCTTGTAAGTTCAGCACTTCTTGTCTTTTAGAATGGGCACTTTTGTGGGGGTGGGGTATTACCGTTTTGACTTTGTGAGGCAGGGAACGGATTGCTTTGCGTGGGCTGTGTGGTGTTGTCACCTTGTTGCGCTGTATTTGTTTGGCTTCGCGGCGTCAGCATTTCCAGGTTTGATGCCCAAATCTCGGCCGTTCTGCGTGTAACGCCTTTCTTGTCTGTATACGATCTGTAGCGCAGTTCACCTTCGATGTACAATTTGTCGCCTTTATGTACATAACGCTCCACAATTTCAGCCAACCGCCTCCACAGATAGATGTTGTGCCATTCTGTGCGCTCTGGCACATTGGTTCCATTGGGTAGGGTGTAGCCTGGAACGCTTGTAGCCAATCGGAGTTGTGCTGTGCATACGCCCTGATCCAAATAGCGGATTTCTGGATCATTTCCAACGTGGCCAATAAGCATGACTTTGTTTAATGACATAAGATTATAGGATAGTATGTTGTTCTGATTTCTTATATATGAGTAAGGGTGTCTCCGCAGTTTGAAAGTTCTTTATCTTATGCGGTCGGCAGCCCTAATCAGGGCTTCGTCGTGTTTGATTGCTCTTTTTGCTAAATAAAGTACAATAATAGCGAGAACAGGAAATAGGCAACCCAATTCAAAATGCAAACTTGTTGCAGTTCTGCTTTGTACAGATAATATGTATGCAGCAAAACTGATATACCACATCAAATTGCTTGCCATGGCAAGGTTGGTGATTTTAATCTGCTTCTTTCTGTTCTTGTAGGTAAATATGGCGGTTACGGCAGCAATAATGCTCGCAATGGCGAAAAATGCCATTCCGTATGGATGTCTTCCAACAATCTCAGGCAAGCAGGCAGGATAGTAGCCTACACTGCTGATGTTGAAAGATTCTTTTGCGCCATAAAAAGCCCAAACGGGAACAAAAAACGTAAAGGCCGGAAATAATCCGGCCAATACGAGGTATATGCTTTGAATACGTTGTATCATGCTTCGGTGCTCAAGTTGTCTTTATCCTTAGCAGGATTGCGGAAGTAGATATTGTGATGCAAGAATTCGTCCGCAGCAATCAGTGTAGGCTTTGGCAATTTCTCGTAATAACGTGAGATTTCGATTTGCTCGCGGTTCTCAAAGGTCTCTTCCAAATTGTCGTTAGTCGAGGCAAACTCCTTCAGTTTACGCTGCAGGTCGTCTCTCATCTGCACAGCAATCTGATTGGCGCGTTTAGACATGATGACAACACTCTCGTAGATGTTGTTTGTGCCGTCGCAAAAGTCCATCAAATTGTGCGTAACTGTGTTTGTTGGTGCTTTACTTTTCTTGTAATCCATTTTATATCTTTAGTTTGCTTTGTTTTTATTTTGTAGAGGCATTACTTGCGTCCTCGTCAGTGTTATCAGTCGTTTGAACGTATTTCTTGGCTTTGTTGAACAAGTCTTTTGCCTCTTTCATATACTTCGATTCAGGGTATTCATTTACGAACCCATAATATTCGTCAATAGCATTATGATAGCGTTCTTCTTTCTTGCTCTCTACACTGAATTGTGCCAATTTGAATTTGGCTCTCAGTATCAATATGGCAAAATCGTCTCGTCTTGTTGTGTACGGATAATCCTTAATGGCATTTTCTGCTGTAACGATACAAGCGCCATAATTACCATTGCTGCCGTTACCTATATAGCTTCCAAGGTCGTAGTATAGCTTTGCCGAAAGGTATTCTTTCTCCACCAATTTGTCTTGTAGCTTGAAAATGAGATCTTGTGCTTGCGGACGTAATTTGCTTGACGGGAAGTTCTCAATGAAATTTTGGAATTCCGTAACAGCCTGAAATGTTTCAGTTTGGTCAAGCTTCGGTTCGGGCGTAATCATGTATAACGATTTGCCACAATTGAAGCGCGCTTCTTCTACATATTTACCCTTAGGGTATGTTTGGTAGTATTTTCTGAAAATAGTAGCAGCAGCATCGTATGAATGTGCTTTCATGTTGCACAAACCTGACAGATACAAGGATTCTTCACCTTGGTCTGTGCCCTTAAGCACAGACAAAATATCCTGTATGAGGAGCGCAGCACGATTGTACATGCCTTCGGCATAGTATTGCTTAGCCACTTCATATTTGTATTCATAGTCTTGTGTCTTGACCACGCGGTTATAGTCTGCACAAGACGCGAAGAATGCTATTATGCTGCAATATATGATGAGAACTATCTTATTCATAATCCAAATTTGGTGCAAATGTACAAATAAATATTGTGTTGCGGACGCGCTTCAATGTTTTTTATATGAAATATACAGATATACGCTGCATTTTCAATAGTAAAAAACAAAATCCCACTTTTACTTGCGGTAAAAAGTGGGATTTAGGCTTATTGTTGTTATTTCGTTTGTGGACGTACGTCTATCAACAGCTCGTCAAGTTGTTTTTGGTCTACTCTCGATGGCGCATCAAGCATAACGTCACGTCCCGAGTTGTTCTTGGGGAACGCAATGCAGTCGCGTATGCTGTCGAGACCGGCGAAGAGTGAAACCCAGCGGTCGAGTCCGTAGGCCAGACCACCGTGAGGTGGTGCACCATACTTGAAAGCATTCATCAAGAAACCAAATTGCTCCTGTGCACGTTCGGGGGTGAAGCCAAGCACCTTGAAAATCTTGGCTTGGAGCACGGCGTCATGTATTCTGATAGAACCACCGCCAACTTCAACACCATTGCACACCATGTCATATGCGTCTGCTAATACTGATGCCGGGTCAGTGTCAAGCAGTGGCACGTCTTGTGGACGGGGTGCTGTAAATGGGTGGTGCATTGCCAGCAGACGGCCTTCTTCTTCGCTCCACTCAAACATGGGGAAGTCAACAACCCAAAGCAGAGCAAACTTGTTTCTGTCGCGCAAACCAAGGCGTTCGCCCATTTCAAGTCGCAATTCGCAAAGCTGCTTGCGTGTCTTCATGGCATCATCGCCAGACATGATCAAAATCAGATCACCAGGTTTGGCGTCCATCTTGTGTTTGAGTTGTTCAAGCACTTCGGGCGTGTAGAATTTGTCAACAGAACTCTTTACCGTGCCATCTTCGTTTACTTTAGCGTGAACCAAGCCCTTAGCTCCGATTTGTGGCGACTTGACAAAGTCTGTAAGTTGATCAAGTTGCTTGCGTGTGTAGTGTGCACAACCTGGGGCACAGATACCACCAATGTATTTGGCATCGTTAAACACGCCAAACGTTCCTGTTCCGCCCAATGTATCCTTCAGTTCAACAAACTCCATACCAAATCGCATATCGGGCTTGTCTGATCCGAAGCGTCGCATGGCTTCATGCCAAGGCATACGTATAAATGGCGTATCGCCCAAATCGTAATGGCGGACCTCCTTAAAGAGGTACTTGGCCATTTCTTCGAAGGTATTCAGAATGTCGTTTTGTGTCACAAAAGACATTTCGCAGTCTATCTGGGTGAACTCGGGTTGGCGGTCGGCACGCAAGTCTTCATCGCGGAAACACTTTGCTATTTGGAAGTAGCGATCCATTCCTGCCACCATGAGCAACTGCTTCAGCGTCTGCGGACTTTGCGGCAATGCGTAAAATTGACCGGGGTTCATGCGTGAGGGGACGATAAAGTCGCGTGCGCCTTCGGGCGTAGAACCGATAAGTACAGGCGTCTCGATTTCGAGGAATCCCTTCGAGTCAAGGAAATTACGTACAGCAATGCAGAATTTATGACGCAATTCCAGGTTTGCACGAACATTCTCACGGCGCAAATCCAAATAGCGGTATTTCATGCGCAAGTCGTCACCGCCATCAGTGTTCGTTTCGATGGTAAATGGTGGAACAAGCGATTCGTTGAGAACCGTCATTTCGCTGACAATAATTTCGATATCGCCAGTTGGTATTTTTTCGTTCTTGGCGTAGCGCTCATTCACGGTACCTTTTACCTGAATGACATATTCGCGTCCCAATTTGTTAGCTTGTGCACAGAGTTCTGCATTTGTCTCTTCGTTGAATACGAGCTGTGTTATGCCATAGCGGTCACGCAGATCAACGAAGGTCATGCCACCCATTTTACGGCTACGCTGCACCCAGCCGGCCAGTGTTACCTCCTGTCCGACATTGCCAATGCGTAGTTCTCCGCAAGTGTTTGTTCTATACATGTTGTTTTGATATTTTTTTGTGCTTCGTATAATAATGCCTGTTGCCATGTGGCGGGGTGTGTGACAAAATTATAGAAACCAAGGTCTTATTTCGCTGCGAAATTACGAATATTGTTTGATACAGAAAAACGTGTGTTGAATTTATTTTACTTTTACGCCATAAACGTGCCGGTGTATGGTGCCAGTGACCTTGTCGAACCCTTTTGTTGTAAAGACCGGGTCCGTGCTCATGATACGGAGTTCGATAGGAGCGTCACACGGTCTGTATGCAGGCTGCATATATGGGAGTTCGGACAATGTGAACCCATGTTTGTTGTAAAAGGTTATTCTGCGCTTGCTGATGTCGTCGGTGGGCATTTCCACTTCCAATACGACAGGTTTGCCTTGGCAAGATTGTTTGAACGTATCAATAGCCTTTCCGCCAATGCCGTTCCCGCGTAGCGACTTAGAGGTTGCAAAATGCTCTATATAGATAAAATCCTCGAAATCCCAATATGAAATAAAGCCTGCAAACACATCATCTGACAATATTTCTATTATGCGAAAATGATTGCGTGTTTGCCACAGGTCCAGCCATTGGGCAACGGGACGTCGCTCAATCTTAGGGAATGCTTCAGTGTACAATGCAATAGCCTGGTCGATACTCTGTTTCGTGATTTGTCTGATCTGCATATACGTTGTACGTAGTTAGTCTTGTTCAACAAACTTCAGACTCAGTATTTTGGAGAGCCTGTCTCGAAGGGCGCATTCATCGTCTTGTCGCACAGAAACCGTGAGAATTGTGCCTTGAAGGTCATAGTCGCGTTGCGTAATGTCGGCCCCAGCTTCGCGTATAAATCGCATGGCGGTGTCAGCGTCGGTGTAGGGAATTGACACAATCAAGGTCGAAGTAATAATCTTTTCTTCACACTCGGCAAGGTTTAGTGCTTCGCCCATGCAGGTTTTATATGCAACTCCTAATGGCCCTGTGCCTAACTTTACGCCACCAAAATATCTTACCACAATACCTAAGGTGTATGTAAGGTTGTGTGACACGATCTGGCCTAAAATGGGGCGGCCAGCGGTTCCGCTCGGTTCACCATCATCGTTTGCGCGTGTCGTTTTGCCATCGTCGCCAATGACGTAAGCGTAGCAAACGTGCCGTGCATCGTAATATTTCTTTTTATATGCAGCTATGATGCTCTTGGCTTCATCTTCGCTCTCAACGTGCATGGCAAATCCCAAAAAACGAGAGCGCTTTTCGGTCAGTTGGTATTCGGCTGATGACGTTATCGTCAAGTATGTGTCCATAAGTATGTGTTCAAATGGTGGGTCGCTTTGTGTCAGTTCAATATGGTAAAGGTACGGGACTTTTGTATCTGAAGTTGGAGCAGTGCTACTGCCAAGGTGAGCGGATTTGTGAAAATGCTGGTGGCCTGATGATTATGAATGTCAGATATCTTGCTTAAAGATGTGTGTTCATAATACAGACCACCAGCATTGATGAAAGCGTTCCTCGCCTTAGTTAAAGTGATAAAGGAATGTCGCGATGCCAGACAGCGCGGGCTTCTTTTGGTCTTTTATCTCGATGGTGAACTTGATTTCCACCTTGCAGATGCCGCGCAAGTTGGCTATGCTGTGCAATGTTGCCACCAGGCGCACGCTTTGGCCGCTCAACACGGCCTGGCCGTACTTCATCTTGTCCATGCCATAGTTTACCATCATCTTGAGATTGTTCACCTTGATGATTTGCTCCCACATATAGGGCAGCAATGACAGAGTCAAATAGCCATGTACAATAGTTTGTCCAAATGGGCCGTTCTTGGCCTTTTCGGGGTCAACGTGTATCCATTGGTGGTCAAGTGTGGCATCGGCAAATGCGTTAATGCGGTCTTGGTCAATTTCAAGCCAGTCAGACTTGCCAAGTTCTTGTCCAAGATATTTTTCAAATTCTTCGTAAGAGTTGATAGTCAGCATGTTAAGTGTAATGTTTTAGAGTAATAAAATAATTATTGTCTTGATATCTCGTCCATAGTCAGAGAGGTAATCAGCAGTTGCGGGTCAATCTCGGCCGAACATTTGTATTGTCCGAAGGTTTTGCCTTCGTTGTCCCGTTCAATATGTTGGTCCACGCTGAATGTGGCGATGTAGCTTCCGTTGCTGTTCTTCTTTATTTGGAAGTCGCGGTTGACAGTGAACTGAACACTCTGAATGTGCTCATTAAACATACCTTGAATAGTGCTGAGTACGGTCGCCTTACTTGCATTGTGCTGGTGCAGGAATGTTTTCATTGTCGAGGCAATGTTAGTACATATCTTGCTCTCGTCTTGTGCTGCAAAACCATTGTAAAAATCCGTCACGATGTTCATGATCTGTATACGCTCATCATCGCTAACTTCTTGGTCGCGCAATGTGCCTTGGGCAATTGAGGCTTCTGAGGCATATCGGCCGTCGGGGTGTGCGTCAAGATAGCGTTGAAATGCCTCAGGCGTACCGAGCTTCTGAGCTGTGATGTAATCAAGTGAGTCTATTTTGATATCGCACAGGCGTCCGTATTGTATATCTGAGTATGTATTCTTAAAGTTTATGAAGTCATTTACGTTGTCAGACAAGGAAATACTCTGCCATTTTGAAAGCATTGCTTCAAGTGTGTTCAAGCGTTGACGCACTTCGTTGGCATGCTCGCTGTTCGGGTATTTTTCCAAGAAATCTCTGTAGTCTTGCGGGTTGTCATTGTTTTCGAGCACTTCGTATGCCATTTCCTCTTGCGATGCGGCATTGCTCGAAATGATATAGTACGATGCGCCACCTATAATAAGTAGCAAAATGACAATCGTTGCGATAATCCAATTTCGTTTTTTGTTGTTCTTTGGCTGTAAAGCTGGTGCTTGAGCCATGTCTTGAGCAGCGGTTCCATTAGTGGGTTGCTGACCGTCTGCCACATTAGAGGGTTGTGCACTGTCGTTGGAGCTGACTGTGCCTGTGGTTTGTTGTTCCATGTTATGTTGTTTTATTAAATGCTTGGTTCGAAACTTGCAAAATGTGTGTCTCGTCCTTTTAATTGTGCAAAATTACATCAACGAAGCATATAAACAAAACAAAGCCATGCTTTTTTGGGCATTTTCCCCTTCAGTATCCGTATGTCCTAAGTGAGTATGTGGTGTGAAATAAATGGACTGTGGATCAATATAATGGTGCGCATGAGCAAAACTATATTGCACGTTGATGATAATAAAGACGAAGGGAGTGTTGTATAAGTAATGTCAATAAAAATGTGCAGGTGTCACACTCCTTTGCACCACGTTATCTATATTACATGCACTTTTTGCGTAAATTGTCTGCACTCTGCACTAAAGCTCTTAAATGCTTGAATATGAGTGCGTTATGGCGTGTAGATAGCGTTTTTGTATGCACTTCGATGATGTTGTCTACACTTGTCTGCACTCGAAATATTGGCGTCTGCACTGTCTGCACTGCCATGTGCAGTTTCTTGCACTGGCAGCGTGTCATTCCGGTATAGGGAGATAGAAAAAAATGTCGGACTAACAGGAGTTTCTCTCCCCCTATGCTGTTTCGGCGCCCTGGTACAAGCGAATAAACTTTATCTGTTGACTGGTGCAGACAAGAGTGTATATGAAAAGACTTGGTGTATACACCGTATAACATATTGAATATCATTGTATTATGCGCAAAAGTGCAGAGTGTAGACAAAAATGTCATAAACAAAAAACGAGAAGGTAAACGACATTATGTGTCCGCGTGCATATAGTATGTCTACACTTCACATGGTAAGTATGCCACTCCGCATAATCGGAAAGCTAAAGTTCTGATCTGAATGTAGGCGAATATTGTGTACCAATGTCTCATTTCTCATGTTCTTATTTGCTGTATAAATGGTGTAATGAGCGAAAAATGAAATCATTTTTCATATCAACTGAGTTAGTTGTTGTATCTTTGCATAAGATAGGCTGCGGTTCGGCAAAGATTGCAAGTAAACTTGCATCTCTGCGTTCACCTTGCACTATCTTTGCATAAGATAGGCTGCGGTTCGGCAAAGATTGCAAGTAAACTTGCATCTCTGCGTTCACCTTGCACTATCTTTGCATAAGATAGGCTGCGGTTCGGCAAAGATTGCAAGTGAACTTGCATCTCTGCGTTCACCTTGCACTATCTTTGCATAAGATAGGCTGCGGTTCGGCAAAGATTGCAAGTAAACTTGCATCTCTGCGCTCACCTTGCACTATCTTTGCATTAGATAGGCTGCAGTTCAGCAAAGATTGCAAGTAAGCTTGCATCTCTGCGCTCACCTTGCACTATCTTTGCATTAGATAGGCTGCGGTTCGGCAAAGATTGCAAGTAAACTTGCATCTTTGCGCTCACCTTGCACTATCTTTGCATAAATTTCATACGACATAAATAATGCAACAATACAAAAACAATATAATAGGCGCAGTTTTATGCTGCATCTTTCTGCTGATGGTATTGTCAGGGTGTGGCAGTGCGGAGAAATCAATAAAGAGGGGCGATGCCGCACTTGCACTTGGCGAATATGCCGAAGCTGCAGCGCAATATAAACGGGCTTATGGGCAAACCCCGGCTACAGACAAGAAAAGACGTGGGTTCGTAGCCTATAAGATGGGTGATGCTTACAGACGCTATGGCAATGTGGCCAGAGCAGTCGGTGCATTTCAAAATGCTGTTCGTTATGGTGTAAAAGATACTTTAACCTATTTGCATTTGGGCGACATGCTTCGTCTGCAGGGCAATTATAAGGGAGCGGAAAATGCTTATAGGGCTTATGCCGATTCCTTTCCTGGCGATTTGCGCGCAGAACAAGGTATTAACGATTGCCTTACTGCTCCCTCTGTCAAACAGATTGGTTCGGCTTATAGTGTCAAGCTGGCTACTTTGTTTAATAGTTCGCGTTCTGACTTTAGTCCGGCTTATATGGGCGTTGATGCGCAACAGTTGTATTTTACGTCAACGCGTCAGCAGGCAAAGGGGGATATTAGCAGCATTACAGGCATTAAGAACGGTGACATATTTTTCTCCAAGAAAGACGAAAAAGGCAAGTGGAAAGTGGCTGAGGCTGTGGAGGGAGATGTAAATACCGAGAACGACGAAGGTGCTTGTGCCTTTACACAGGACGGAAAAACGATGTATTTTACAGTGTGTCGCACCGATCCTTCTTATCCCCGAATGGCTGAAATTTGGAGCTCGCAGCGTACTGATGCCAAATGGAGCAAGCCTGTGCAAGTCAAGATTTCTAATGACACGCTGTCCTCGTTTGCACACCCCGCAGTTTCTCCTGATGGACGATGGTTGTATTTCTCGTCGGACATGCCGGGTGGTCAAGGCGGTTTAGATTTGTGGCGTATAGAAATTGGTGGCAAGCATGGCATGGGGCGCTTAGAAAATCTCGGTCCGGCCATCAATACAGCTGGCAACGAATGTTTTCCGACATGCCGTCCCTCAGGCGAGCTATATTTCTCAAGTGACGGACACATCAGTAATATGGGCGGCCTTGACATTTATCGTGCAAAGGAGGACACCATATCAAACGAATGGAAGGTTGAGCATCTGCCTTCGCCTATAAATTCAAATGGCGACGACTTTGGCATGACATTCGAGGGCGTACATAATAGGGGCTTTTTCTCGTCAAACCGGGCAACTGGTGGGCGAGGTTGGGACAAAATATATGAATTCTCATATCCTGAGGTACTGCAGAGTGTAAAAGGCTGGGTGTATGAGCAAGATGGGTACGAATTGCCTGCGGCCGTCGTATATATGGTAGGCAGTGATGGTACAAACGAAAAGATAGGCGTCCTTTCTGATGGTTCATTTGTGAAACCTCTCAAACCAGGGGTTAGCTATCTGATATTGGCCACGTGTCAAGGATATCTGAACGTTTGCAACGAGTTGCGTGCCGACACCACTGAGGTTGAAAAGCAGCATGTGTTGCAATTTCCATTGCCGAGTATCAGTTCTCCCGTGTTGGTGCGTAATGTGTTCTATGAGTTTGACAAGGCCACCCTCACCGATAATTCGCGCGAGGCGCTTGATCGATTGGTTAAAATGCTTAATGAAAATCCTAATGTGACAATCGAACTTGCGGCTCATTGCGATTATCGCGGTAATGCGGAGTACAACTTGAAATTGTCGCAGCGACGTGCAGAGAGCGTGGTGCGCTACTTGACAGGACATGGTATAGCGTCTGACCGCTTGACCGCAAAGGGGTATGGCAAAGAAATGCCAAAGGTGGTGAATAAAAAGCTGACGGAAACTTATCCCTTCTTACATGAAAACGACACATTGAGTGTGCCGTACATATTAAAGTTGCCGGCAGACCAACAAGAAGTTTGTAATGCCTTGAACCGTCGTACAGAGTTCCGCGTACTGCGTACAACTTATGGGCTGTTCGATGCCAACGGAAACTTAAGACCGGAAGCGCTGCGCAAAACTGGGGATTAGTAGAGATATAAGAAGCAAAAACGAAAAGAAGATAATAAGATGATAATAGCAAAGTTCTTGAATGCCTTCGGGCGTTACCTCATGTTGATGGGACGAACATTTTCGCGCCCGGAACGCATGCGTATGTTCTTAAAGCAGTATATAAAGGAGATGGTGCAGCTTGGTGTCGACTCCATAGGTATTGTATTGCTTATATCGTTCTTTATTGGTGCAGTGATTTGTATTCAGATAAAGTTGAACATACAGAGTCCTTGGATGCCGCTATGGGTGTCGGGGTATGTCACACGCGAAATCATGTTGCTTGAGTTCTCATCGAGTATCATGTGTCTTATTTTGTCGGGCAAGGTTGGGTCAAACATCGCCTCCGAATTAGGTACTATGCGCACTACGCAGCAGATTGATGCACTGGAGATAATGGGGGTCAACCCGGCTTCGTTCTTGATTTTGCCCAAAATCACGGGGCTTGTCACTATCATGCCACTCTTGGTTGTGTTCAGCACCTTTAGTGGTATAATAGGTGCGTATGCCACAGCTTATATTGGCCATATCATTACACCGTCCGATTTAACGGCTGGTCTTCAGCACTCTTTCACACAATGGTTTTTCTGGATGGGCGTGATTAAATCGCTGTTCTTTGCATTTATCATTTCCAGTGTGTCTTCATTTTATGGTTACAATGTCGAAGGTGGAAGTATTGAGGTGGGAAAGGCAAGCACCAATGCCGTGGTGTCGTGCTCTATGCTCATATTGTTTTCTGATTTATTCCTTACACAATTACTCTCATGATTGAAATTAAGAATTTACATAAGTCGTTTGATGGCAAGGAGGTGTTGAAAGGGATAACCTCAACATTTGACAGTGGTAAGACTAATCTTATCATTGGTCAAAGCGGTTCGGGCAAAACAGTGCTGATTAAGAACATTGTGGGTTTGTTTGAGCCCACCGAGGGCGATGTGCTTTACGATGGCCGCAGTTTTATGCAGATGACAAAGCGCGAGCGTGCCATGCTACGTCGTGAAATGGGTATGATTTTCCAAAATGCGGCGTTGTTCGATTCTATGTCGGTGCTCGAGAATGTGATGTTCCCACTCGACATGTTTTCAAATGACAGTTATAAGGAACGTGTACGTCGTGCACAATTCTGTCTTGATCGCGTCAATTTAACAGATGCCGGTGCAAAGTATCCAGGTGAGATTTCGGGCGGTATGCAAAAGCGTGTGGCTATTGCGCGAGCCATTGCCCTGAACCCCAAATACTTGTTCTGCGACGAGCCAAATTCTGGTCTGGACCCTAAAACCTCTTTGGTTATTGACGAGTTGATACATGACATAACCAAAGAGTTTAACACAACCACAATAATCAATACGCATGACATGAACTCTGTTATGGGCATTGGTGAGCACATTTTGTTTATCTATCAAGGACACAATGAGTGGGAGGGGACAAAAGATGATGTCGTGTCATCAAGCAATGAATTACTCAACAATTTCATATTTGCTTCCGACTTGTTCCGTAAGGTAAAGGAGGTAGAGCAGCAGGAAGAGAAAAGGCACCATGCTGTAAAGTAGAGGCTGTTGTGTTTCCTTTACTGCTTATATAACTATAATGTGTTGGTAGGTCTTGTTGACCGAAAAACGAATGTTGAGATTTGTTCGCCAATGAATTTACCGAATGTCTGGTAAAACTCGGTAGAGCATGTTCCAGCTTGTAAAGGGACTTGAAGGCTTAATATTTCTCTTGGTAAGAAATATGTTTATGTGTAACCGCAAGTTCGGAGTGGTATTGTAATATACATGTTAGTATTCTATTAAGTCTCGTGTATATTACAATGCCATTCCGAACTTGCGGTTACAGATATGTCAAGCAACTGCTTGGGAACGCATCATAATGGCTGATACGCTTGAGCAGTATTGTATGACATAAATGCGAATATTGTGCATTTTATCTTACAAAATGTAATTATTGTATGTATAATATCTGTTATTATGAAAAATATTCGTGCATAATGCGTTATTTTGAAAGATAAGTCATTATCTTTGCATGATGACAAGCAAATATGCCATGCAATCAAGCGCGAACCATTGGCATTTTGCATTGTAATATAGGCAAGTAACAACAATATGAATAAGTCACACGCATAAAAACACAATACGAGGACGCTATGCATAAACAAGACGATTTTAACGAAGGGCTTTATTGCGCTGAGAACGAGCACGACGCTTGCGGCGTAGGCATGATAGTCAACATTCATGGTGGAAAAAGCCATGAATTGGTTGATTCTGCTTTGAAGGTTCTTGAAAACATGAAGCACCGCGGTGCCGAGGGCGCAGACAACAAAACTGGTGATGGTGCGGGCATCATGCTGCAAATACCTCACGAGTTTATTTTGCTGCAAGGCATACCTGTTCCTGAAAAGGGCAATTATGGTACTGGCTTGGTCTTTCTGCCAAAGGATGCCGCAGAGCAAGAACAGATACTCAGTATTTTTATTGAAGAAATAGAGCGTGAGGGGTTATCGCTCATGCATTTGCGCACTGTTCCTACCAATTCTGACATATTGGGCGAGGAGGCACTTGCTACTGAACCCGCAATAAAACAAGTGTTTATAACGGGTGCAACTCCCGAAACTCTTGAACGCAAACTGTACATCGTTCGTAAAAAGGTAGAGCGTCGTATTGATAATAAGAACTTCTATATTTGTTCGCTTTCGTCAAAGAATATTGTGTATAAGGGTATGCTCTCTTCTACGCAGTTGCGTGAGTATTACCCAGATTTGACACAGCCTTACTTTACCAGTGGACTTGCAATTGTTCACTCACGTTTCTCTACAAACACGTTCCCTACATGGGGATTGGCACAGCCCTTCCGCTTGTTGGCGCATAATGGCGAGATTAACACCATTCGTGGCAATCGTGCGTGGATGGAAGCACGTGAGTCTGTGCTTTCAACTCAAACGCTTGGCAATATAAAGGATATCCGCCCCATCATACAACCCAACATGAGCGACTCGGCTTCGCTTGACAATGTGCTCGAGTTCCTGGTTATGTCGGGCTTAAGCTTGCCTCATGCCATGGCCATGCTGGTGCCGGAGAGCTTTAATGACAAGAACCCTATTTCTGAGGATCTTAAAGCATTCTATGAATACCATTCTATTTTGATGGAGCCGTGGGACGGCCCAGCTGCATTGTTGTTCAGCGATGGCCGTTTTGCGGGCGGTATGCTTGACCGCAATGGTTTGCGTCCGGCTCGTTATTTAATAACCAAGAATAACACCATGGTGGTGGCGTCAGAGGCAGGCGTGATAGGTTTTGAGGCTTCTGAAATAAAGGAAAAGGGCCGTTTGCAACCTGGCAAAATTCTGCTGATAGATACGCAGGAGGGCAATATTTATTATGATGGCGAGTTGAAGGATCGTTTGGCTACGGCGCACCCTTACCGTCAGTGGCTGTCGGCAAATCGTATAGAACTTGATATGCTGAAGAGTGGCCGAAAGGTAGAAAACACGGTTGAGCAGTTTGACAAGCACTTGCGCATATTTGGTTATACACGCGAAGACGTGGAGCGCACCATCACCCCTATGGCCACTAATGGCAGCGAGCCGATAGCCTCTATGGGTAATGATACACCGCTTGCCGTGCTATCAGATCGTCCGCAGTCATTGTTCAATTATTTCCGTCAACAGTTTGCCCAGGTTACCAATCCGGCCATAGACCCGATTCGTGAGGAACTCGTCATGTCGCTCACGGAGTATGTAGGCGCAGTGGGCATGAATATTCTGTCGCCCAATGAGAGCCATTGCAAAATGGTACGTTTGCCTCAGCCTATATTGACAAACCGTCAGCTCGATATTCTTTGTAACATTCGCTATAAGGGATTTAACACCATCAAACTGCCAATGGTGTTTGAAGCATCGAAGGGTGCTGAAGGTTTGAAGGAGGCTCTCGACAATCTTTGTCACATGGCGGAGCAGAGCGTGAATGATGGCATAAATTATATCATACTCTCAGACCGCGGTGTAGACGAAACACATGCTGCCATACCATCTTTGCTCGCGGTTAGTGCCGTGCATCATTACCTTATATCGGTACAAAAACGTATGGAGACGGCGCTTGTGGTTGAGAGCGGTGAAACGCGTGAGGTGATGCATGCAGCCTTGCTTATTGGCTATGGCGCAAGTGCCATCAATCCTTATATGGCCTTTGCTGTACTTGACGATTTGGTAAAGCGCGGCGAGGTGCAGATGAATTACGAAACAGCAGAGAAAAACTATATAAAGGCTATTTGTAAGGGTCTGTACAAGGTTCTTTCAAAAATGGGTATCAGCACCTTGCGCTCATACCGTGGAGCCAAAATTTTCGAGGCCATTGGTTTGAGCGATGAACTGCTGCGCACCTATTTCGGTACACCGGCAGGTACAGTGGGTGGCGTGCATCTTGACCAAATAGCCCGTGATTACGCAAAATTTCACGATGAGGGTTATGCCCCCGACTATGCAGATCGTGAATTGGAAGGCTTGCTTCCGTATGCCGGTTTGTTCAGCTATCGCAAGGATGGCGAAAAGCATGCTTGGAATCCTGAAACTATTTCGACTTTGCAGTTGGCTACACGTTTGGGAAGCTACAAGAAATTCAAAGAATTTACCCGTTCGGTTGATGAGAAGCCAAGCCCCATATTCTTGCGTGATTTCTTTGAGTTCAAGAAAAATCCTATTCCAATTGACGAGGTAGAATCGGTTGATGATATCGTAAAACACTTTGTGACTGGTGCCATGTCGTTTGGTGCCATCAGCAAGGAAGCTCATGAGGCTTTGGCCTTGGCCATGAATAAATTGGGCGCTCGAAGCAATACTGGCGAGGGTGGCGAGGATAATGAACGCTTCCACGAACAGTTTGACGGCATATCGTTAAGCAGCAAGACAAAGCAGATTGCCTCAGGCCGATTTGGCGTAACCACAGAATATTTGGTAAATGCTGAAGAAATTCAAATCAAGGTGGCTCAGGGAGCAAAGCCGGGTGAAGGCGGACAGTTGCCAGGTTATAAGGTAAACCAGATTATTGCCAAAACTCGTCATTCTATACCGGGTATTTCATTGATTTCTCCTCCGCCTCATCACGATATTTATTCAATTGAGGATTTGGCACAGCTCATCTTCGATTTGAAAAATGTCAATCCGAAGGCCCAGATCAGTGTTAAGCTCGTAGCCGAGAGCGGTGTTGGTACCATTGCTGCCGGTGTGGCAAAGGCTAAGGCTGACTTGATAGTTATTTCTGGCGCCGAGGGTGGTACCGGTGCATCACCTGCCTCTTCGATGCGTTATGCTGGTATATCGCCTGAAATTGGACTTTCAGAGACGCAGCAAACGCTTGTATTAAATGGCTTGCGTGGTCAGGTGCGCTTGCAGACTGATGGACAAATCAAAACAGGCCGTGATATCATAGCCATGGCATTGTTAGGTGCCGAAGAGTTTGCTTTCGGTACAACAGTGCTGATCGTGTTGGGCTGTGTCATGATGCGTAAGTGTCATGCAAATACCTGTCCTGTTGGTGTGGCCACACAAAATCCCGAATTGCGTGAACATTTCCGTGGTCATTACGAGTACGTGGTTAATTACTTCCGTTTTCTTGCACAGGAGGTGCGTGAGTATTTGGCAGAAATGGGCTACCGCCACTTTAACGACATTGTTGGCCGCGCCGACCTTATCAGTGTGCGCAAGCCAAATGATGGTTCAAAGGCATCGACGCTCGAATTCGGCCGTTTGCTCCATCGTATAGATAGTACTGCTGCCATACACCACGTTACAGCACAGCATCACAATATTGACACCGTGCTCGACCAAGCTATCATAAAGGCTGCTGCCGAAGCTATTGATAACCAGAAGGAGGTGTCGCTCGAGTATGCCATAGCCAATACAGATCGCTCGGTAGGTGCCATGCTTTCAGGTGCGGTAGCATCTAAGTATGGTCAGAATGGTCTGCCCGACGAAACTATCAATATAAAGTTCAAGGGTTCAGCAGGTCAAAGTTTTGGCGCTTTCCTTACGCATGGTATCAATTTCAAACTTGAGGGCGAAGCTAATGATTACCTTGGCAAGGCCCTTAGTGGTGGTCGCATCGCTGTTATGCCGCCAGTACGTTCAAGTTTCAATGCCGAGGCCAACACCATTGCAGGTAATACATTGTTGTATGGTGCAACGAGTGGTGAAGTCTACATCAATGGTATGGCCGGTGAACGCTTTGCTGTACGAAACTCTGGCGCAATTGCCGTAGTTGAGGGAGTCGGCGACCACTGTTGTGAATATATGACCGGTGGACGTGTAGTAGTGCTTGGTGAGACAGGTCGCAACTTTGCCGCTGGTATGAGTGGTGGTGTGGCATACGTTTGGGACAAGAACCACAATTTCGACTACTTCTGCAACATGGAAATGGTAGAACTCTCGCTCATAGAGGACTCCGCTTCACGCAAGGAATTGCACGAACTGATCAGGCAGCACTACCTTTACACAGGCTCGCAGTTGGCTCGTACCATGCTCGACGACTGGAATCGTTATGTTGACGACTTTATTCAGGTTACTCCCATTGAGTACAAGCGTGTGCTTGCAGAGGAACAGATGCGCAAGTTGCAGCAAAAGATTGCTGAAGTACAAAGAGATTATTAACATAATATGTCAATATACAAGGCAAACTGACCATGGCTGTTGCTGCAGTGAAGCAAGGTCATGCCAGTTCGCCTCAGCCTTCAAGTGAAGTAATCTTTCGAGGGCAAAAATATATACGATAAAATCATGGGAAATCCTAAAGCTTTTCTCACTGTTCCTCGTCAAGATGCAGGTTATCGTCCTATTCATGAGCGTATAGCCGATTTTGGTGAAGTTGAACAAACACTTAATACAAGTGACCGCCGTTTGCAGGCATCGCGCTGCATGGATTGCGGTGTGCCTTTTTGCCATTGGGCTTGTCCGCTTGGCAATCGTCCGCCCGAATTTCAAGATGCCATTTACAAGGGTGAATGGAAGATGGCATACGAAATACTTACCGCTACGAATGATTTTCCCGAATTTACGGGCCGCATTTGCCCGGCATTGTGCGAAAAAAGTTGTGTGCTTAAGTTGTCTATGAATGCCCCCGTCACCATTCGCGAGGATGAATGCTCTGTTATCGAAGCAGCTTTTCGCGAGGGGTACGTACAGCCGCGCAAGTTTGAGCGCAACGGCAAAAAGGTGGCTGTTATCGGTTCGGGTCCTGCGGGCTTGGCTGCGGCTAACCAGCTAAATCATCGTGGGTACGAGGTAACGGTTTATGAAAAGGATGAATATCCTGGCGGTTTGTTACGTTTCGGCATTCCTAACTTCAAATTGCAGAAAACGGTCATCGACCGCCGTATCAAAGTGATGCAAGCAGAAGGCATCACGTTTAAGACCAACACTCCGGTTGACGTTGAAAAGTTGCCCGCAGGCTACGATGCTTATTGCATTTGTACGGGTACTCCCACTGCGCGTGATTTGAAGGTGCCTGGACGTGACTTGAAAGGCGTGCATTTTGCACTCGAACTTTTGTCACAACAAAATCGTGTGCTGGCTGGGCAAGCATTCTCAGCCAAGGAACGTGTTACGGCCAAGGGCAAACGTGTACTCGTAATTGGCGGTGGCGACACAGGTTCGGATTGTATAGGAACGTCGCATCGTCAAGGTGCAGTTAGCGTTACACAAATCGAAATTATGCCCAAACCACCAGTTGGCTCAAATCCCAATACGCCTTGGCCACAGTGGCCAGTGGTGCTCAAAACATCGTCAAGCCACGAGGAAGGGTGTGAGCGCCGTTGGTTGCTCACTACCAACAAGTTTATAGGAACAAAGGACAATCGTGTGTGCGGTGCCGAGGTTGAAGAGGTTGAATGGAAACCTAATCCCGATGGTGGCAGACCAATCATGGTGCCAACGGGTAAAAAGGAGACTATTGAATGTGACATCGTATTTCTTGCCATGGGCTTCCTTCGTCCCGAACAGCCCAAATTCGCCGAAAACGTATTCGTTGCTGGTGATGCTGCAACAGGTGCAAGTTTGGTGGTACGCTGCATTGCTGGCGGACGCAAGGCTGCACAGCAGATTGATGCTTATTTGAGCAAGTAATTACGTTAGGTTGTCATCTTTTTGAAGACCAAATATAAAATCCCATCTCTTTGTATTTGCAAGGAGGTGGGATTTATTTGTGTGCTGGTTTTTTGTCCGTTGCTAAATTATTCGCTCTTTTGTTTTGCGTGTAAGTATGCTTGCGTTAACTTTGCAAGGCAAACAAGTTAATAAGGTTATGAAAAAAGTACTTCTTTATTTTATGCTCATGCTGTTGCCATCGTGTGTTATGGCACAAAATTCGCGTGGCAGAGTAAATCCCTCAATCTACTTAACAGGTGCTGTGCCTGTGGTCAATGGCTATGTGCAGTTTGACAAAACATATTATGTAAAGAACAAGTCGAAGGCTGCATTGATGGATTCCTTGCGCAATTATGTGCAGCGCGAATTGGTTGATGGCGAGGAACAGTTGCCGCAGGCACGTATAACCGAGGTCAGTCCGGATAGCGGCATAATAGCTGCCAGCATAGAGGAATACATGTATTTTAAGCGTACAAATTGGCAAATACACCGTGTGCGTTTTTATTATCAACTCGTTTTCCATGTGACTGATGGGCAATTTGATGTGACAATGCGTCGTTTGCACTACCGTTATGACCCCGAAGTGACAGCTGGTGAATTTAACGATGACCGTCGTGCGGAGAATTGGATAACAGACGAAGCTGCTCTCACCAAGAACGGAACCAAACTCGCCCGTGTTTCAGGCAAATTCCGTTCATTTACTATAGATCGCAAAAATGAAATCTTTAAGGGTGCGGCCCTGGCTACAGGCGCTGTAGTAAAGCGTAAGGTTACTCGTGTGGTAGAGGAGGAGAGTGAAGAATAGCAGTAGGGCTTGCGTGATGGCGTGAGCATGCTAATGAAAACGAAATGCCCCGATGATGCAGATAGAATGATAAGCATGAAACTGAAGATAGTTAGGTCAGTGCTTTTCACATTCTCTGCATCATCGGGGCGTTATGGTATGCTTGAAATTGTTCAATATTTTATGTAGCATCCTTCCTAATGTCTGTAAAACGGGGGGAGGAGGCTGAAGCAAGCGAAATAGCTTGTAAGTAAACGCATGATTACCTATTTGTGGGTATTGCTTTTTTGTGCATAAGGTTGTACTTTTGCATCTTGAATAAAGAATAAAATAAATTATTGATGAAACTTTCTGATTTACATACCGGTGAAAGGGGCGTGATAGTGAAAGTAGCCGGACACGGCGGTTTTCGCAAACGCATTGTTGAAATGGGATTTGTGAAAGGTAAAACGGTAAAGGTTATACTTAATGCTCCTTTGCGCGACCCCATTGAATACGAAATTATGGGTTACAAAATTTCGCTGCGTCGTGAAGAGGCAAAACTCGTTGAGGTTATTAGCGAAACCGAGGCCGTGAATGATGCCCGCCTGCGCCACGGTGAGAATTTGAAAGCGCTCGAATCAGGTTCGGACGAAAGCGAGGAAGTGCGTATGCAATTGTCACGTCGTATGGAAAGCATGGCGGCAGACAAGCGTCGTGTTATCAATGTGGCCTTGGTCGGCAACCCTAATTGTGGCAAGACTTCATTATTCAACATGGCTTCGGGTGGACATGAACACGTAGGAAACTATAGTGGCGTGACGGTTGATGCCAAAGAGGGCTTTATGGATATGACCGTTAAGGTGCGCCGCAATGAAAAGGGCGAAATGGAGATCTTTCATGATAATTTGGGCCAGTGTGCTGATAATTGCGCTTCATGTGGCATAGGTAGCACTTGTAGCCAGAAAGATGCTGAGGGCTTTGAGGACAAAACCTATCATTTCCGCTTGGTAGACTTGCCTGGCACATACTCATTGTCGGCTTATTCGCCCGAAGAGCTTTATGTACGACGCCACTTGATAGACGATACGCCCGATATTGTGATAAACGTAGTGGACAGCTCAAATCTTGAGCGCAACTTGTACCTGACGACACAGCTTATTGACATGCACCAGCGAATGGTGATAGCTCTTAATATGTATGATGAGTTGCAGCATAGTGGCGACAAGCTTGATTACAAGCAACTTGGCAGTCTGTTAGGGGTGCCCATGGTACCGACCATTTCACGTACAGGCAAGGGTGTGCGCGACTTGTTTGAAAAGGTTATTGCTGTGTACGAAAATATGGGCGATACGGCACTTGAGCGCCATATACACGTCAACCATGGTAAGGAGCTTGAGCATAGTATTGATCGTATAAAGTATGTTTTTCAGAAAAATCAGGATCTTCGATCAAAGTATTCTACACGTTATTTGGCTATCAAGTTCCTTGAAGGAGACAGTGAGGCTCAGCACTTGGTAGAGACCTTGCCGCAGCACGACGAATTAGTGGCTGTGCGCTTTGAGGAGACCAAGCGCATCAAGGACACATTGCACGACACGCCCGATAATGCCATAACCGATGCAAAATATGGATTTATACAAGGTGCATTGAAGGAAACATTCCAACCTCATGTTGGGAGGCCTGGTAAAACTGTTACGGAAAAGATTGACGCGGTGGTGACGAATCGCTATTTGGGATTTCCGTTATTCTTTGCAGTATTATTCCTTATTTTCTACATTACTTTTCAAGTTGGTGCTTACCCGATGGACTGGATTGACTGGTTGGTGAGTCAAGTGTCGGCTTTTGTAAAGTATGCCATGCCTGATGGCGTGCTGAAGGACATGATTGTCGATGGTGCAATAAGTGGGGTAGGAGCCGTGATAGTGTTCTTGCCTAATATCATGATACTTTACTTGTTTATCTCGATTCTTGAGGACTCTGGCTATATGGCACGAGCGGCTTTTATCATGGACAAACTCATGCACCGCATGGGGTTGCATGGCAAGTCGTTCATACCAATGGTAATGGGCTTTGGGTGTAATGTGCCAGCTATAATGGCTACGCGTACGATCGAAAACCCGAAAAGCCGACTTATCACAATGCTGATTACGCCATTTATGTCGTGTTCTGCGCGCATACCTATATATGTGGTGCTGGTTGGCGCATTCTTTCCGCTCTACGGCGCATGGGTTATGCTGGGATTGTATGCCTTGGGCATTTTGGCAGCTATATTGATGGCCCGAGTGTTTAGTCGTTTCTTAATGAAGGGTGAGGATTTGCCCTTTGTTATGGAGTTGCCTCCTTACCGTATGCCGACTGCCAAATCTGTACTCATTCATACTTGGGAAAAAGGCCGTCAGTATCTGCAGAAAATGGGCGGTATTATTTTGGTGTTCTCTCTTATTATTTGGGCTTTGAGCTATTTCCCACATTCAACCGAAACGGACAATGTAGTGCCAACGCAGAGTACTGAAATTGTTGAGAACGGTCGTGCTGCAGCATCACCGCAACATGAAGTGACGGTAGCAGAAACACAAACACCACCATCGTATTTGCAAAGAATAGGACAGTTTGTAGCGCCTGTCATGCAGCCTATGCACTTCGATTGGAAAATGAGTGTTGGTATATTGTCTGGTGTCGGTGCTAAAGAACTGGTGGTAAGTACTTTGGCCGTAATGTATGCCGGTGAAGATGTAGATGCCGACAGTGCTTCAACTGATACGCACCTGTCTCAAGTATTGCGGCAGAATATGACGCCAGCTTCAGCTCTTGCATACTTGGTGTTTATACTGTTCTATTTTCCCTGTGTGGCTACAATTACGGCAATTAAAAATGAAAGTGGTGGTTGGAAATGGGCTACATTTACAGCCGTTTACACAACAATGTTTGCCTACGTAGCATCGCTATTGACTTATTTGATAGCGTCGCAGTTCTAAGGGGGTATATTGGCCCTGTTGTTAAACTCCAAATAGCATAATTATCATGCCCGAAGTCCCGCGAAACTGGACTTCGGGCTTTTTTTTCTTAATCGTAATAAACTCGAAATGCCCGTTTTATATATAAAATTATTGCTGGGCTGGTAAAGCGCTAAAACACAACGACAGATATTATACAAGACTTGACAAATTATCAAACAGTGCTTCAAAGCAAATGCATGTAACAGAACACTATCACATGGGGATAAATTACGATGAATGGAAAGGTCATGTGTTTACAGCAGAAAGAGCCTTTGATAATAAACTTTTAATTTATGATGCACAAATCGGTGACTCCTTAAATATTAGTGCTTTAGGTGATGTTAAAACTATAGGAATATTGAAAGTTGATAAAATGATGTTCAATATAAACGTCTTGAACAATATATCAATGAGCATTTAATATTTTTGCTTGATGTATAGCCCATCCTATTTCATCCCAGCCTTCGGCCATAGCTATGTCATTCCCATTTGTGGAAATCTTTAGAAATTTAGGGAGACCTATTTTATGACCAATTAGCCATGATTTTACGATATTAAAATACTTCCACCCATCACGTTCTCCAGCAGGGCGCACAATGTCATATCCCATTTCTTTAGCCTTATCTAAGGCTATCTGATAGTAATCAATCTTGCTCATAATAATTTGTTCTAAGGGAATATTTATGCTGCAACATTTAACGATGAGGAGCTAGGCAAAAGGTTTGGGGTCGTCTATTCTAAAAGTAGGCTTTGGCCAATAATCAAAAGGTTGAGCCTTGTTGTAGAAGTATTCAACTTTACTTTTGCCTTCTTCAAAAGGCATATTATGTCTATTCTTAAATAGGAAATACTGGTATTCGTCAACTTCGTTAAATAATGATTTCATGTCATTATTTCCGAATATTATAGCATAATGCTCAAGATAATGATCTAAGTAGAAATATTCTTCTGTTGTCATGATATTCTGTTTGCTGCAAAGTTATTGAAAAATTGCATTCCTTGCAAATGCGACAGGCGGTGCAAGGAATGCTCTTGTGTCCTGACTTCATCACTTCTTTGTGTCATGGAATAGCGCGTATTGGAAATCAATGAGTTACGTTATTTGATTGGGTGACACGTTGACGAAGTCTGGGAATAAAGCACAAATTTCGCCAAGACTTGTCACGTGGCACCTATGACAAATTTAGTTCACAGCTATCCACTAACGCGGAACTATAATGACAAAAGGACATAAGAAACATAATTTGCGTATGGGAAAACGATAGCATGCACTAAACGCTATCACTAAACGCTATCACAAAACGCTACCTCTAATGGGGGCGACGCATCTCGCGTCGGGCATCAAGGTAAAGGTTTACAGACTTGCGTGTATTTAGAGCTGAGCCTTAGTTTAGTGTATAAGCCTTTTCATTAATGCCCGACGCGGGACGCGTCGCCATTAGAGGTAGCGTTTAGTGGTAGCGTTTGGTGCTTGCGTTTAGTGGTAGCGGGACCTTTACAATACTACAAAAGCTTTACTTGCCGAGTATCTTACATCTTACACTAACAAGCCGTAACTCATTGTCTATCAATACTTTAATCAGTGTAGGATACTACAAATGCAACTTACACGCAACCTACACAACCTACACGCTGCCACACGGCACAAGCACGGGAGAATGATATCACGGCATAGGGGAACAGAAACGTCTGTAGCTCCGACAGATTTTTCTGCTCCCCTGTAGCGTATATCCCACCGCATACGTCCAAACCTACTGCGCGGCAGCGGGGTGAGGTGTGTAAGATGTGTGCAGGGGAGTGTAAGATACTTTGAAATCATCTTACACTCTTGAAACCACTGAATATCAACTTGTTATGTACAAAAAGTGTAAGATGGCAGTAAAAGCACACGCACTCTTTTACATGTAGGCAGACGGGGAGGGGGCAAATATTTATGTACAAATTGTACACTTTTTTTGTGGGGTGCAATGTCTTGGTGTTACCTTTGCAGCACTTTTGTTCTTATGTTCTTATGTCCTCCGCGTTAGCGGCAAATCTCATAACTTACAAACAATGAAACACCACAATCTTGGCGCACCCGACAAACCCTGTGGAGGGCTGTGCAGATGCTAACCCAAAAACTGAGTTGCCAAACGATACATGATTGCCCAAAAGTAGTACCTTTGCACTATGAATCAGAATGGCAATAAAAATATGTATGAGGGCCTCGCCTCATATTTCCTCCCCGAAGGAGTTCTTAAATATTTCGAGGTGACAGACTTTGCAACACAGCGTACTCTGGACAAGGATGTTCTTTACACAACAGAGCTTCACATCTATCTGGATGAGCGCGACAATCGCACACCAGACATGAAGGATTCCGTGAGCAATGGTTTTGGGGAAGAATCATGTTTACTTGACTATCCAGCCCGAGACAAGAAGGCGGTACTTCACATACGAAGAAGGCGTTGGACAATGCCGGATGGCACAACAAGAAGTGTTGACCTTGACAAGGAGTTTGAACTGAAGCATAAGGGCACTCGATACGCGAAGGACTTCGCGCTTTTTTTAAAGAGGGCGAATGGACTCTGAGACGATAACCGCTCGTCAGATTGGTTATACGTACATGATTAACAGCTCCACGTTTGCCAAAAGATACAAGGACGCCCTGAGTAACTTCGAGACGTGGGAGCAGAAGGATCACGCATCCAAGTGGATTCTTATTCCGCAAAACGTAGGTAAGGAGCAAGGCATAGACGAGACCTCCCTCCAGGGCGAACTGTACACTATCGTTCACAACAAGGATGCCCATGGTCGCAAGGGTGCAATCATAGCAGTAGTCAAGGGAACGAATCCTGCTGACGTACTGAAGGTTCTCATGCAACTACCTGCAGATAAGCGTGAAATGGTTGAGAATATCACGATGGATCTCTCAGATTGCATGCGTGTCATAGCCCGAGAGGCATTCCCTAAAGCCACAGTCATACGTGACTGCTTCCATGTCGTAAAACGCGGTGGAGAGGGCTGCGAAGAGATACGCCTGCGCCTGAAACGAAAAGCCGTAAAGGAGGCGAACAGACAGAAGGCAGAGTTTCGCAAATACCTCGAAAATCTGGCAGCGCAGAGAAAGGCTTACCGCGAGCGAATGAGGAAAAGGCATGGGAAGAACTGGAAGAAGAGCAAGCGCGGAAGAAAGCCTATGAGGCTGAACACTCGCTTTGAACCCAAAAGGCTTGAAAATGGCGAGACTCTTGTAGAGGCACAGACACGATGTCGCAAGCAATTGTCCATGAGCCGAGAGAAGTGGAGCGCAACGCAGAAAAAGCGTGCGAAGATACTTTTCGCACTCTACCCAAAACTTGAAGAAGCATACAATCTGATCAACTCCCTTAGAGCCATATTCAGAAACAAGAAACTCACAAAGGAGACTGCCAAACAGAATTTCAAGGGGTGGTATGAGAAAGTGGCTTCCTGCACTCTGCGTGAAATCAAGTCCGTACGCGATACCATCAGATTCTATGAGGATGAAATCCTGAACTACTTTGACGGACGTAAGACTAACGCTTCAGCTGAATCGTTGAACTCAAAGATCAAATGCTTTCGTGCACAAGTAAAAGGAGTCATAGACATACCATTCTTCATGTATCGTTTAGCAACAGTTTTGGGTTAGCATCTGCACGGCCTACTCCACAGGGTTTGTCGGGTGCGCCAANNNGGCGCACCCGACAAACCCTGTGGAGGGCTGTGCAGATGCTAACCCAAAAACTGAGTTGCCAAACGATACATGATTGCCCAAAAGTAGTACCTTTGCACTATGAATCAGAATGGCAATAAAAATATGTATGAGGGCCTCGCCTCATATTTCCTCCCCGAAGGAGTTCTTAAATATTTCGAGGTGACAGACTTTGCAACACAGCGTACTCTGGACAAGGATGTTCTTTACACAACAGAGCTTCACATCTATCTGGATGAGCGCGACAATCGCACACCAGACATGAAGGATTCCGTGAGCAATGGTTTTGGGGAAGAATCATGTTTACTTGACTATCCAGCCCGAGACAAGAAGGCGGTACTTCACATACGAAGAAGGCGTTGGACAATGCCGGATGGCACAACAAGAAGTGTTGACCTTGACAAGGAGTTTGAACTGAAGCATAAGGGCACTCGATACGCGAAGGACTTCGCGCTTTTTTTAAAGAGGGCGAATGGACTCTGAGACGATAACCGCTCGTCAGATTGGTTATACGTACATGATTAACAGCTCCACGTTTGCCAAAAGATACAAGGACGCCCTGAGTAACTTCGAGACGTGGGAGCAGAAGGATCACGCATCCAAGTGGATTCTTATTCCGCAAAACGTAGGTAAGGAGCAAGGCATAGACGAGACCTCCCTCCAGGGCGAACTGTACACTATCGTTCACAACAAGGATGCCCATGGTCGCAAGGGTGCAATCATAGCAGTAGTCAAGGGAACGAATCCTGCTGACGTACTGAAGGTTCTCATGCAACTACCTGCAGATAAGCGTGAAATGGTTGAGAATATCACGATGGATCTCTCAGATTGCATGCGTGTCATAGCCCGAGAGGCATTCCCTAAAGCCACAGTCATACGTGACTGCTTCCATGTCGTAAAACGCGGTGGAGAGGGCTGCGAAGAGATACGCCTGCGCCTGAAACGAAAAGCCGTAAAGGAGGCGAACAGACAGAAGGCAGAGTTTCGCAAATACCTCGAAAATCTGGCAGCGCAGAGAAAGGCTTACCGCGAGCGAATGAGGAAAAGGCATGGGAAGAACTGGAAGAAGAGCAAGCGCGGAAGAAAGCCTATGAGGCTGAACACTCGCTTTGAACCCAAAAGGCTTGAAAATGGCGAGACTCTTGTAGAGGCACAGACACGATGTCGCAAGCAATTGTCCATGAGCCGAGAGAAGTGGAGCGCAACGCAGAAAAAGCGTGCGAAGATACTTTTCGCACTCTACCCAAAACTTGAAGAAGCATACAATCTGATCAACTCCCTTAGAGCCATATTCAGAAACAAGAAACTCACAAAGGAGACTGCCAAACAGAATTTCAAGGGGTGGTATGAGAAAGTGGCTTCCTGCACTCTGCGTGAAATCAAGTCCGTACGCGATACCATCAGATTCTATGAGGATGAAATCCTGAACTACTTTGACGGACGTAAGACTAACGCTTCAGCTGAATCGTTGAACTCAAAGATCAAATGCTTTCGTGCACAAGTAAAAGGAGTCATAGACATACCATTCTTCATGTATCGTTTAGCAACAGTTTTGGGTTAGCATCTGCACGGCCTACTCCACAGGGTTTGTCGGGTGCGCCACGAAAGTTGTTAAATGCCACATTCTCGCAAAAAGGCAAGCGTAGTATTCCCTATCCGTTGAAAGGAAGGGTGTATGGCACTTGCTTCACACAGCAGTATTGTTGTGAAGCACAGTGGCGCTATTATGGAAATGACAGGCACATTGCGCTAGTTTCTATCAATTTGCGTAAGTTGTTAAACCAATTACATGCTGCTAAAACCGATTTTTATATTGGCAAAGTACGCTATTACGACCAGCCCAATATAAATCAAGAAATAAAAAAAGCCATTGCTTCGCATGCAGAATCGTGTCTAAGATGGTTAGATGGGGATCACTCGCCCTATAATTGCAGAGCTTGGCTGTCACCGCTACTCATTAAACGAAATGCTTTTGCTTACGAAAATGAAATACGTATTCTTACGATTGAGGAACACACGCACGAAAGTGTTTCTAAGAACTTATTTGCTGATATAGGCAATTTTATTGATTTGATTTCGAAAGTTGTTGTATCACCTGTGGGTAGCGACGAATGGAAGCTATTTCAGAAAGAGAAACTTAAGAAGAGCAACTTTACAGTTGAGCAGATACACATAAGTTCCTTATATAAGGAAGCTAAGACGCCGTTGAAAATAAAACTTAATCTTACATGCTGAAAAGTCTTTGTCGTGTATGGCAGGTGTGCTATACTATCAACAAAACTGATGCGGCAATGTTTGCAAAAAGGCACAGGTAAGTCGCGTTCGGGATAAATCTTTCAGAATAATAAAAAACAATCACAAAACGATTGTGGCAAGCTTGTGCCACAATCGTTTTGCGATTGCTTTTTTAGAGGGTGCTGACTGAAGGCGTGTGCCTAACAGCGCTCCTATGAATATGGGGTATCTGTTCGGATATTATATACTTAGTTCATCAAGGACTTTGATGAGTTTCTTGTCCATAACCTTGCGTTTGCCCACGGCGTCGATAAAGGGCACGTACACAACTTCGTTGTTGCGCACACCAACCATTACGTTGCGCTGTCCTTGTACTAATGCTTCGATGGCACCCACGCCTACCTGCGACGCCAGTATTCGGTCGCGCGCTGAGGGGCTACCGCCACGTTGCAGGTGGCCGAGTATGGATACGCGCACATCAAAGTTGGGATATTCCTTGTTTACACGCTCTGCATAGTACATGGCGCCACATTTGGGGCTTTCGCTAACTATGACGATGCAGCTTTTCTTACTCTTGCGAATGCCTCGCTCCATAAATTCGATGAGCTGGTCGCTACCGGTGGTGTCCTCGGGTATGATGGCAGCCTCGGCACCTGCTGCTATGGCACTGTTCTGTGCAAGGAAACCAGCATCACGTCCCATGACCTCAACAAAGAATATACGTTCGTGTGAGGTAGCTGTGTCGCGTATCTTGTCAACGCACTGCGTGATGGTGTTGAGTGTGGTGTCATAACCTATGGTGCTGTCGGTGCCATAAAGATCATTGTCGATGGTGCCAGGCAGTCCGATGCAGGGAAAGTCGTACTCTTCGGCCAGCATCATGGCGCCGGTAAGTGAACCGTTACCGCCTATGACAACAAGTGCATCGATTGATTCTTTGCGCAAGGTTTCGTAGGCTTTTTTGCGGCCAGCTGCGGTTTGAAACTCTTTGGAGCGTGCGGTGCGCAGTATGGTGCCACCTGTTTGTATGATGTTGCTGACGTCCTCGGTGGTAAATGGTTTGACCTCGTCGTGTATCAAGCCGTCGTAGCCACGGTAAATACCTTTTATCTTGAAGCCATTGCATATGCCGCTGCGTGTAACGGCGCGGATTGCTGCGTTCATGCCGGGGGCGTCACCACCTGAGGTGAGCACACCCACACATCTGATTTTACCCATGTCTTTTCTTTATTTTGTTTATGTTTTGTGTTTCTATTGAGATAAGTGCTGGTTTTGTGCTTTTGCTTGCGCTATATATTTCAGCCCATAACAAGGCTCTGTGCAAGGAGTACGATGTAACCTACAACTGTACCAGTCAGCACTTTTGGCGCTATGTGGCGCAGATACCAGCCAAAACTGATGCCCTCCATACGCATGAGCAGCATGCCTGCCACGCTGCCAGTGAGCAGCACGGAACCTCCAAGGGCTGTGGTGTAGCTGATAAGTGGCCATAATGTGCCATTGCAAACGGTGAGGTGGCTCCATTCGCCGCTCAGATGGCCGAAAGCTTCGGTAGAGGCCAACAGGGTGGGGATATTACCGAACAAACTTGCCAAGACTGTAGTGATGCCACCAAGTATCCAGATGTTGCCAATGTGGCTCAGGAGCCATGTGGCGATATGTTGGAGTACACCAGTTTCGGCAACAGCTCCAAGCATGAGCGTGAGGCCGACGTAGTACAATAGGTTTTGCAGGTTGGCATATTGCAGTGCGAGAGGCATGCGCTTGGCTACCATTTTGTCGCTACCAAGTAGCTGGCGGTTGCACAGTTCGTTAACTATCCACAGGAGGGCTAATACGCACAGCGCACCCACAAAGGGGGGCAGCAGTGTGATGCGGTGAAAGCTTGGTATGAACCACAGGCCGCCAATGCCGACAAGGAGCATTAAGAGTCTTTGGGGGCGTGTAAGCACAGTGTCGTCGCCCCTGAATGGAAGACGGTCGAGCGATAGCTCTACGCGTGGGGGCAGACTGCGTGCCAATAATGTAAGCATGGTGATAGCTGCTGCTATCATTGGCATGACAAGGGTGAGAAAGTAGGTGGAGGGGGTAACAAGCTGGTCGTTCCACAGGCGCAAGCTTGTTATGTCGCCAATTACGGTTATAGCACCACCGCAATTGGCAGCCAGTACGATGACAGTGCCATATATGCGCCTTTGTTTGTCACTTTGTAGCACGGGGTGCATGATGGTGAGCATGAGCACAACTGTGGCCAGATTGTCAAGATTGGCAGACAAAACGAAAGTGAATATAAACAATAGCCAAAGCAGTTTGCGTGGCTTGCGTGTGCGCATCCACTCTGCAGCAAAGTCGAAACAACCATTGTTGTTCAGTATCTCGACAATGCTTGTTGTGGCAATTAAAAATAGTACGATATTGGCACCTTTAACTACGTAGTTAAAGAAGATGTTTGACGCGATAAAATCCTTTATCGAATGGGCTTGCAAACTGTTGTTGGCAAGGTAGATGGCATAGTCGGCTGCATGTTGGCTGGATACGAAATTGTTGCCTTGTGCTATGTAGAGCAACCAGCAACAGACGCCTGCAAACATGGCAACGGCTGCTTTGCTTATGTGGTTCAGCGGCTCTGTAGCAATAATCAGAAGGCCGGCCAACATGATTGCGAGTAAAACTACAGCCATAATAGCGACGGTGTTACAAACAAAAAAGTATGTGAGATTATTATGCTTGAGCGGCAAACGGGGCTCGAACCCGCGACCCTGAGCTTGGGAAGCTCATGCTCTACCAACTGAGCTACTGCCGCATTTCGTGTGCAAATATAATGGTTTTAGTCGGAATAATCGGAAATATTGTGGAGTTTTTTTGTGTATGCCAAGGTGGCAAGCAGGCAAGTTCGTTATTAAAAGTTTAGTGGGTTAAAAGGAAATCAGGCTTATAGTACTGGTAAAAGTAACTATTAAGTTTTCTAACCCTTTAACCCACTAAATCTATTAGATAAGATATTGTGACGAGATGCTTTCGTTCTCCATTACACGGCGAATGGTTTCGGCAAGCATGCCGCTAACAGATAATTCCTTTACCTTATCGCATGTGCCGCGGTAGGGTATGCTGTCGGTGAATACCATTTCTTTGAGTGCAGATGCTTGAACGCGTTCGTCGGCAGGACCAGACATGATGCAGTGGCTGGCAATGGCACGTACGCTGTTGGCGCCGCGTGACATAATGAGGTCGGCGGCCTTAGTGATGGTGCCGGCGGTGTCGACAATGTCGTCAACCAATACGACGTCCATGCCTTCAACATCGCCAATGATTTGCATGTCTGCTACCTCATTGGCCTTTTTGCGGCTCTTGTTGCAGAGTACCATGGGGCAATCGAGGTATTTGGCGTATGAAGCAGCACGCTTTGAACCGCCCACGTCGGGTGAGGCAATGCAGAGGTTCTTAAGATTTAAGCTCTTGATATAGGGGAGCATGACTGTTGAGGCATAGAGGTGATCGACAGGTACGTCAAAGAAACCTTGCTCTTGGTCGGCGTGGAGGTCCATTGTCATGAGTCGGTCGATGCCGGCTACACTCAAGAGGTCGGCCACCAATTTTGCGCCAATGCTCACGCGGGGTTTGCTCTTGCGGTCTTGGCGAGCCCAGCCAAAGTAGGGAACCACAGCGCAAATGCTGCGGGCTGAGGCACGCTTGGCGGCGTCAATCATGAGGAGCAGCTCCATGAGGTTGTCTGAGTTGGGGAATGTGCTTTGCACAAGGAACACATCGCGTCCGCGGATGCTCTCTTCGTAGCAAACCTCAAATTCTCCATCGGCAAATTTTGTCACCGTGAGGTTTCCCAGCGGACAGCCAAGTTCCTCACAAATCTTTTCAGCCAAATAACGGGAAGCTGTACCCGAAAAGACCATAAAAGAGTTGTTGTTCATCATTTTTGTTGTATGATTTGTTATTAAAGGTGTTTCTTTGGTTTTGAAGCCGTAGCTTTTGTGTTAGTCGGCGGCTTTACGCAATTTGCGGAAGTGTAATATAAGGTCTTTGAAATCTTGTGTAGAATGTATGCTGAAACGATTCCAAATGTCACCGAGTATGACTGCGCCTCCGAATCCGAGGTCCTTGACCTTTTGGATATTGTCGAGCTGTACACCTCCCAGGGCCATGACCTTGCGGTCTATTACGCCGCTTTGTGCCAGTTGTCGCAAGTCGGCGGTTGTGAAATGCGAGGCATATTGCTCCTTGGATATGCTATCGAAAATGGGTGAGAGAAATACGTAGTCACACTTCTTTTTGTGGGCCATAACCTCGTCAGCTGTATGACATGAGCAAGATATGTGTCCTTTGTATTTGGGTGGTAACTCGGGATTGCGGTGGTTGAGATGTATGCCTTTCAGTCCATACTCATTTTTAAGATAAAAATGATCGTGTACAACGATTCTCTTGCGATAGCTCTCGGATATCAGTGTCAGCAGCCGCTCTGAGTAAACTGGTTCGGTGTCTGGCTTGCGCAGATGCAGAATTTCTAATCCTTCATCGAACAGGGCGTTTAGTATCTGATGTTCCTCCACGAAAAAGAATGGAGTTGTCATTAAAATCAGTTTCATGATGTGGCTGTCTATTTTGGTGCAAAGGTACAACATTTAATGTACCCACCAACATTTTGTCTTTATGTTTTTGTAACAATCTCCTTTTTCTTGACTTCGCCAATGCGTCACCCAATCAAATGACGCAACTCATCGTTTTTCAATATGCGCCATGTGATGGCGCAGAAAAGTGATGAAGTCTGGAGATTAGATTATGGTGTTTCATAGTTCGTGAGTTATGAGATTTGCCGCTAACGCGGAGGACATAAGAACAAAAGTGCTGCAAAAGTAACACTAAGGCATTGAACCCATCAACATAGTGTGCAACTTGTACACAAATATTTGCTTTCCTCCCCGACATCCCTCTTGTAAAAGAGAGTGCGTGCTTTTACTGCCATCTTACACTTTTTGTGTGTAACAAGTTGATATACAGTGGTTTCAAGAGTGTAAGATGATTTCAAAGTATCTTACACTCCCCTGCATACATCTTACACACTTAACCTCGCTGTCTCGCAGTCAACATGGACGTATGCAGTAGATAATACGCCACAGGGACATAGAGAAATCTGTCGGAGCAACAGACTTTTCTGTTCCCCTATGTCGTAATATCTTCCTCCCGTGCTTGTGCCGTGTGGGTTGTGTAGGTTGCGTGTAGGTGGCAATGATAGTATCTTACACTAAGTAAAGTATTGATAGTCAGCGAGTTGTAACGTATTAGTGTAAGATGCAAGATACTCTGCAAGTAAAGTTTTTGTAGTATGATAAAGGTAATGTTACCACCAAATGTAAGCACTAATGGGGGTGACGCGTTCCGCGTTATATGGATAAACGAACGGGTGGGCTGACTGGTGCGCGGGCTGGCGTGTGGGTGTGTTTGTAGGTGCACTTTAAGTTCTTCAATGCGTATTTTTAATTAAGATATGTCTGTATTTAGAAATAACTTTGTAGCTTTGCGGTTAAATTAGACTTTTCAAACCGATGGCTATGGCCATATAATATAAACGGTAGTGGTAACAAAACAGATGATCAAGGACATACATTCGCTGAACTTGAAAAAGTACCGCGATGAAAGTGGACTCTTTGTGGCCGAGGGTGCAAAGGTCGTTGAGGACTTGTTGCACTTCATGAGGTGTAAGACGTTGTTCGCTACCGAAGAATATTCAGCATCGCTTTCATATTCTATAAGGTCTAAAGTATCTGATATAGAAGTCGTTGATGCTGCACAGTTAAAGAAATTGTCGAATTTAAGTACTCCGCGCGATGTAGTGGCAGTATTTGAGAAAAAAACGGTTGCCACAGATGTTGACGAACTGGCTGGGCTGCCGGGAAAAATGCTTTGCTTGGCCTTAGATGGTGTGCAAGATCCTGGAAATTTAGGTACGATTATCCGGCTGGCAGATTGGTTCGGGATAGAACATATTTTTGCCTCGCGCGATACGGCTGACTTGTACTCGCCCAAGGTGGTACAGGCTACAATGGGCGCCATCGCGCGTGTGGCGGTTCATTATGTTGATTTGCCTTGTGTGCTGTCGCGGACTGTCGAATCGGGAGCAGCGGTATATGGCACGTTTCTCGATGGGACGGATATGTATGCCGAGTCGTTGGAGCATAACGGCGTAATAGTAATGGGCAACGAGGGTAATGGCATATCGCGAGAAGTGTCGGCTTGTGTTAACCACCGGCTGTATATTCCGCCGTTTCCTGCAGGGCGAGCTACGAGTGAAAGCTTGAATGTGGCGGTCGCTACTGCGGTTGTGTGCTCGGAATTTAGGCGTCGTGAGTTAAAGTAATGCTTTAATTGAATTTAGGTTTAGTTGTATGACAGATATGTACTTGAATGTCGTTGATTTGAGACTGGTGCTGCTGGTTTTGGTGGCATTGGTAGCTTTGTTGTTGCAGTATGTATTGCGTTTGCGACGTTTTACTTTAGTAAATAAATATGCCTCGTGGCAGCAAGAGGCGCAGGCCGTCGAGGCAGCCACGCATGAGGCAAAAGGCGGCGGGGCGGGTCTTGTTTCGATAATAATACCTGTGAATGAACGTTGTGCATCTTGTGCGGGTTCGCTTGTAGAAAGCCTTTTCAAGCAAAAATGTGATGTTGATTACGAGATTATATTGGCGGATGAGGGGCATTCAGAGTGTGTGCGTGACTTGGTAGAACGAGGACAGAAATCATTTGGCAGTTTGCGCTATACTTTTGTACCTGAGACTGCCCGATACATAGAGGTGCGTAAGTTAGCCATAACGCTTGGCGTAAAGGCAGCCCGCGGCGAGTGGGTGTTGATACTTGATGCGCAGACTCTGCCGTTAAACGACGAATGGCTGCACCATTTCGTTCAGAATTTATCAGAGGAATCTGATATGGTGCAGGCTTATTATAATTATGAGGACAATGGCACGTGGGTGGCACGTCGTGCTATATTGGATGAGGTCGATCATTTTGTGCAGAAGGTGGCAGCATGGGACAAAGGTGTGACTTTGGACTGTGGTTGTACTAATTGGGCAATGCGTAAGAGTGCCTTTATGGCGCAGCATGGTTTTGCAGACAGTGTGAGTTTGCCTTTTGGTGAGGAGGCTATTTTGGCCAATTTGCATGTCGGTGCCGATCGTTTGTCAATACTCTGTGCAGCAGATACAAGGACTATTTTGGCTTTGCCGCATAAGACGGCCATTTCGAACATGCGTGTGCAAAGGAATGAGCTAATCCATCATCTCACCAATGGTGCACGTAAGTTCTTCATTCAAAATGGCGTATCGTCTGCCATGCTATATGTGATGGTGGCATCAGTGGCTTGTTATGTAGGACTGCGTCTGTTCGGCGATTTGACGGCGAATTCGTACTCGTTGGGCTACTTATATACTGATGCGTTGTGCATGATTGTGCTTGTGGCTGCATTTGTGCTTCCTCTTGTATTTGTAAGGAAGACGTTGAATACTCTTAGTGAGCGCCGATATGGAGCTTACATCTATTTATATTATTTGCTGCGCCCATTTCATACATTGGCTACATCTTGTGTAAGGTGGGAAAATAAAGGCAGTTTCGTTCGTAAATTCATCTAAAAACAACCTGATATAAAATGCCTAAGATATCGGAAAGAGCTATACAGATGCCAGAGTCTCCGATCAGGAAACTTGCTCCCTTGGCCAATCAAGCTAAGGAGAGAGGCGTTCATGTTTATCATTTGAATATAGGTCAGCCAGACTTACCAACTCCTGAGGCCGGCCTTAACGCGTTGCGACACATCGACCGAAAAGTGTTGGAATATAGCCCCAGTCAGGGCTTTCGCAGCTATCGCGAAAAGCTGACCCATTACTATGAGGGGTATAATATCCATTTGAGTGCTGATGATATTATTATTACGTCGGGTGGCTCGGAGGCTGTACTTTTTGCGTTCATGTCATGCTTGAACCCTGGCGATGAAATAATTGTACCAGAACCCGCTTATGCCAACTATATGGCTTTTGCTATATCGGCTGGAGCGCGTATACGTACCATAGCCACTACTATAGAGGAGGGCTTTTCGTTGCCTAAAGTAGAGAAGTTTGAGGAGCTGATCAATGAACGCACGCGTGCCATATTGATTTGCAACCCTAACAACCCGACAGGTTATTTGTATACACGTCGTGAGATGAACCAAATTCGCGATTTGGTAAAGAAATATGACCTTTATTTATTCTCAGACGAAGTTTACCGTGAATTCATATATACGGGATCACCATACATTTCGGCTTGCCACCTTGAAGGTGTTGAGCAAAATGTGGTGCTGATTGATTCTGTCTCGAAACGTTATAGCGAGTGTGGTATACGTGTTGGTGCACTAATCACGAAGAATGAGGCAGTGCGCAAGGCTGTTATGAAATTCTGCCAGGCGCGCTTGAGTCCTCCCTTGATAGGACAACTCGTGGCAGAGGCTTCGTTAGATGCGGCCCCTGAATATGCACGCGATGTGTATGACGAGTATGTTGAGCGGCGTAAATGCTTGATTGATGGCCTGAATCGCATACCGGGTGTATACTCGCCTATACCAATGGGCGCTTTCTATACTGTGGCAAAATTACCAGTAGATGATGCTGAAAAGTTCTGTGCCTGGTGTTTGACAGATTTCCAATACGAGGGTGAAACTGTCATGATGGCTCCGGCTGCAGGTTTCTACACTACCCCTGGGGCTGGACGCAATCAAGTGCGTATAGCTTATGTGCTCAACAAGGCAGACCTGCAACGGGCGCTTGTTGTGTTGCGCAAGGCTATTGAGGCGTATCCTGGACGTGAAGTGTAATTATGCTGTAAAATGGTTTGGGCGCGGCAATGTGGCTATTGGGTAAATCGTAACGTCGCCTTTTAGTTATTTGGCCAGGTTCGCCATTGTGTAGCTACAATCATAATTGGGGCAAATAATGCTTTCGTTATTTTTAGCAAAACGTTTTTTCAAGAACAGTGATAAAAATACTGGAGGGGTGCGCAAGGCATCGCCTCCGGCTTTGCGCATTGCTACTGCTGGCATAGCAGTGGGGTTGGCGGTGATGGTTGTGTCGGTCTGTTTTGTTAGGGGCTTTCAGCATGAGGTGAGTGGAAAAATAGCAGGTTTCACTTCCCATATAGAGGTGATAGAACCCAACTCTTTGAGCTCGCCTGAAAGCTTTCCTGTGGTAACAGACGAAAAATTGATAAATCAGATCAAGCAGACTCCAGGTGTAGAATCTGTACAGCGTTTTTCGCAAAAAATGGGTATATTCAAGACCCAATCAGATTTTGCAGGTGTGTTGCTCAAGGGAGTTGCTGGCGAATATGATTTGAACTTTATCAAGCATTATATGGTGTCGGGGCGTTTGCCTCATTTTTCGGACAGCGAGACCAAAAATGAAATCGTCATTTCTCAAACAATCGCCAATAAACTGAAGTTGTCGGTTGGAGACAAGGTCTACAGTTATTATTTTTCAAATACCATCAAGCAGCGACGGTTCAAGGTTGTAGGTATATATAATACCTATATGAAGCAATTTGACAACAATGTCGTTTTGGCTGACATGTACGCGGTAAACCAACTGAACAGATGGCTGCCCGAACAAAGCAGTGGTTTTGAGATCCGCCTTGGAAGTTATGATGATCTTGACAAGGTTCAGTATATTTTGGCCAAGAAGGTCGGCGGACATACAGACCGCTTTAAGAGGTCGTATGCAGTATTAAGTGTGAAGGACAATCCTGTGACCTCCTCCGTACTTTCGTGGCTAAATTTGCTTGACCTGAATGTCATGGTCATATTGGTGATAATGATTTGTGTGGCAGGCTTTACAATGGTGAGCGGATTGCTTATTTTGATATTAGAGCGAACGCAGACAATAGGTGTGCTTAAGGCTTTGGGCGCCACCAACAATCGTATACGTCACACTTTTTTATGGTATGCGGCTTTTATTATAGGGCGTGGCATGTTGTGGGGAAATGTAATTGGCATTTCGGTTGTCATGTTACAGAAGTACACTCATGTTGTCTCGCTTGACCCAGAAGTTTACTATGTGCCTTATGCTCCAGTGGACTTTGACGTGTTGAGCATCGTTGTATTGAATGTAATCACTCTTTTGGTTACAATGCTTGCCCTTGTAATTCCAAGCTATTTGGTTTCGCATATCCAACCAGCTAAAGCTATACAATTTGATTAACCGCACCCTCGTTATTGTTGAGGGCTGGGGTAGAGGTGTGCTCTTTCATTATGATACCAGATAAGTAGATGCTCGTAAAATGGGTTTGAACAATCTACTTATAAAAAACAAGTGTAATATTCAACCCGGTAGGGGAGTGAATATTACACTTGTTGCTTGTTAATATCTTTGATAGTTATCAGAGATTGTCTTTCTCGATATCCTTAAAGTATTTGTAGGTGCCATGAGTGATGTTCTCACAGGCAGCTTCGTCACAAACGATGATGCCGTGTTCGTGCATCTGGAGTACTGAAATAGTCCACATCTGTGTAACGGGACCTTCGATAGCAGCTTGCAAAGCGCGACCCTTGTTATGGCCATTGCAGAGAATGAGAACCTCCTTGGCAGACATAACAGTACCTACGCCAACGGTGAGAGCAGTAGCGGGTACATCTTCGGGCTTGCCACCAAAGAAACGTGAATTGGCAACTCTTGTGTCGGTAGTCAAAGTCTTTTGACGAGTGCGGCTTGTGAGTGAGCTACCCGGCTCGTTGAATGCGATGTGACCATCGGGGCCAATACCACCAATAAAGAGGTCAATGCCACCAGCATCCTTGATCATTTGTTCGTAGTGTGCGCATTCGGCTGTCAAATCCTCGGCATTACCGTTCAGGATATGGATGTTTTCTTTCGGGCAGTCAATGTGATTGAAAAGGTTTGTAGCCATGAAAGAGTGGTAGCTTTCGGGGTGTGATTCGGGCAAGCCAACATACTCGTCCATATTGAATGTCAATACGTGCTTAAAGCTGACGCGGCCTTCTTTGTTGGCCTTAACCAATGCCTTGTACATGCCGATTGGTGATGAACCGGTAGGCAGACCCAATACGAAAGGCTTCTCTGCAGTTGGATTGGCTGCATTGATTTTGCTAATAACATACTCTGCAGCCCAGTTTGACAACTTTTCGTAGTCGGGTTCGATAATAACTCTCATGATTTTGTTTTGTTATAAAGATTTGTAACGATAACTTTGTTTTTGCTTGAAACGGCATGTCTGTTCAAGACAGAGGTATGGACGCCCAAGTCTATTCGCAAAAGTAAAAAAACTTTATGTACTTTCAAAGCGTTTTCATAAATACTTTTGTTGTGATAGCAAATATGGCTACAAAGTGGCAAGCAATTGCAGTCTTTTTCGTAGCTTTGTAATTGAATAGTCTGTGTCTACTCCTGCTGGCAGGTGTGGCACAGGTTGTTTATGTGTTTCAACATTTTCTCCTTACAATTATAATATGCAAGATTTCGTACATCTACACGTACATACCCAATATTCAATACTTGACGGACAGGCAGCTGTGCCAAAGTTGGTCGATAAGGCCATACGCGACGGCATGCGTGGCATGGCAGTGACGGATCATGGCAACATGATGGGTATAAAAGAATTCTTTAATTACTCAAACAAGGTCATAGGTAAGGCCAAGGGGGTTGTAAAGGATATGGAGGCGAAGTTGGTTTCGTTGCAAGACGGTAGCTATGTGCCTAAGTTAGATAAGGAGGGTAAAAATCCCGATGAGGGAAAAAGTGAAGCCGAACTTATTGCCGAATGTGAGGCTGTGCTCAAAAAACAACGCCCGATAGCTAATTTCAAGCCTATTTTCGGTTGTGAAATGTATGTGTCGCGTCGTGGCGACAAATCATTAAAGGCTGAGAAAATTGACCAGTCAGGCTGGCACCTTATAGTCTTGGCCAAAAACGAGCACGGCTATCACAACCTTGTAAAGTTGGTATCTCGATCGTGGGTTGATGGCTTTTATATGCGTCCGCGTACGGATCACAAGGATTTGGAGAAGTATCATGAAGATTTGATAGTTTGTTCTGCATGTCTGGGTGGTGAGGTGCCGCAAATGATTATGCAAGGGCGTATTGAAGAGGCTGAAAAGAGTGTGCAATGGTTCAAGAGCGTGTTTGGCGATGATTATTATTTAGAGCTGATGCGACACGAGGTCAAGGACCCCTCAGTCAGAGCCAATCGCGAAACGTATCCGTTGCAAGTTCAGGTAAACAAAGAACTGTTACGCATAGCGCATAAGTATAATGTAAAATATATTTGCACTAATGATAGCCACTTTGTAGATGAGGAGAATGCCGAGGCACACGACCGCTTGATTTGTTTGGCTACAGGAAAGGATTTGGAAGATCCCAGACGTATGTTGTATACAAAGCAAGAGTGGTTCAAAACTCGTGCTGAGATGAATGAAGTCTTTGCCGACTTGCCAGAGGCACTTGCTACTACCTGTGAAATATGTGACAAGGTTGAAACCTACTCAATAGATCATGCTCCTATCATGCCTAACTTTGCCATTCCCGAGGAGTTTGGCACTGAGGAGGAATATCGTAAGAATTTGACCGAAGAAGATCTCTTCAACGAATTCACACAAGACGAGAATGGTAATGTCGTGATGAGCCGCGAAGATGGCATGAAGAAGATCAAAAAGCTTGGCGGTTTTGACAAACTATATCGTATAAAACTTGAGGCTGATTATCTTGCCAAATTGGCTTATGAGGGAGCCAAAAAGCGCTATGGTGACCCGTTGGACGATGAAACAGCAGAGCGTATAAAATTTGAGCTGCATATCATGAAGGCGATGGGTTTCCCAGGTTACTTCTTAATAGTGCAGGACTACATTCGTGCGGCACGTGAGGAACTTGATGTGAGTGTAGGGCCAGGACGTGGTTCTGCGGCGGGTAGTGCTGTTGCTTATTGCTTGGGTATCACGCAGATAGACCCTATCAAGTACGACTTGCTGTTTGAGCGTTTCCTAAATCCAGACCGTATTTCACTCCCCGATATCGATGTCGATTTTGATGACGATGGTCGTGGCCGCGTACTGAATTGGGTTACTCAAAAGTATGGCGCAGACAATGTGGCACATATCATAACCTATGGTACAATGGCCACAAAACTTGCTATCAAGGATGTGGCCCGCGTTCAGAAACTGCCTCTGTCAATATCAAATAACCTCTGCAAACTTATTCCCGATAAATTGCCAGAAGGGCCTGATGGCAAAGTGCCTAAAATGAATTTGACAAATGCGATAGCTGCCATACCCGAACTGCGTGAGGCAGAGACATCTTCGGACATTTTATTACGTGATACAATCCGTTATGCAAAAATGCTCGAAGGTAATGTGCGCAATACGGGCGTGCATGCCTGCGGCTTTATCATTTGTCGTGACAATATATCAGATTGGGTACCCGTATCTACCGCCAAGGATAAGGAAACAGGAGAGGAATTGCACTGTACCCAATATGAGGGGCGTGTGATTGAGGAAACGGGCTTGATAAAAATGGACTTTTTGGGTCTGAAAACCCTGTCCATCATCAAGGAGGCTCTTGAAAATATCAAGCTGTCTTTGGGCATCGATCTCAACATTGATGAAATCAGCATTGAGGACCCTGCTACATATCAGTTATACTGCGATGGTCGTACCATAGGCACCTTCCAGTTTGAATCGCCGGGTATGCAAAAGTATTTGCGTGAGCTACAGCCCTCAACCTTTGAGGACCTTATTGCCATGAATGCGTTGTATCGCCCGGGACCTATGCAATATATTCCGTCCTTCATAGCCCGTAAACATGGTGACGAGCCAATTACCTACGACCTTCCTTGTATGGAAAAATACTTGAAGGATACATACGGCATTACCGTCTACCAGGAGCAAGTCATGTTGCTCTCGCGTGAAATTGCGAACTTTACGCGTGGCGAGAGTGATGCACTGCGAAAGGCAATGGGTAAAAAGCTTATAGAAAAGCTTAACCACATGTACCCCAAGTTCATTGATGGTGGTAAGGCTAATGGTCACGACCCAAAGGTTCTTGAAAAAATTTGGAATGACTGGCGCGCATTCGCGTCCTATGCTTTCAATAAGAGTCATGCCACATGCTATTCGTGGGTAGCCTATCAAACGGCTTATCTTAAGGCAAATTACCCGTCACAATATATGGCAGGTGTGATGAGCCGCAGTTTGGCCGATATTAACACGGTGGCTAAGTTGATGGACGAGTGCAAATCTATGGGTATCAGCACGCTTGGTCCTGACATTAACGAGAGCTATCTCAAGTTCAGTGTTAATCATAGTGGTGACATTCGCTTTGGCATGGGTGCAGTAAAGGGCGTAGGTGAAAGTGCTGTGTTGCAGATACTTGCCGAACGTAAGAAAAACGGTGTATATAAGTCCGTATACGATTTGGTCGAACGTGTCAATCTGTCAACCTGCAACAAAAAATCTCTCGAAAGTTTGGCTCTTGCAGGAGCGTTTGATAGTTTTGGCAACATAACACGTGAGCAATTTGTAACGCCATGCGAAAATGGTGAGACATTCCTCGATGCCCTGGTTCGTTATGGTAATACATTTCAGGCCGATCAAGCTCAAAACAGTTTCTCACTATTTGGACCGAGTGAGGTGCTTGAGATAGCAAAGCCCGAGCCGCCCAAGAATGTTGAGCGTTGGAGCGACCTCGAACGCTTGAACCGTGAGCGTGACCTAATAGGTATCTATATATCAGGTCACCCGCTCGATTCATACCGCATCATAGTGGAAGATGTGTGCAATATGCGCATGACCCAACTTGAGGATAAAGTGGCATTCGCCAATCAAGATGTCTTTCTTGGTGGCATTGTGACAGATGTCAGAATGGGGCAGACCCGTACTGGCAAACCTTACGGTATCGCCAAGTTGGAGGATTACAGTGGAGCTGGGGAAATTGCACTCTTTGGCGAAGACTGGGCCAAGTTCAGTGGCTATTTTCACGTAGGTAACTCTTTGTTTATTACTGCCCGAGTGGAGGAAAGACAGTGGCAACAAGGTGCTTATGAATTAAAGATAGGCCGCATAGAATTTCTGAGCGATGTGAAGGATCAGAAAATCAAGTCGATAACCATCAATGTGGCTACTGAGAAACTCACGCTTGAGGTCGTCAACGAACTTGCCTCTATCATTCGCAAATCACCAGGTCCGACAGACGTGTTCTTTAATATACTTGACAATGACGAGCATTCGCAAGTGATGTTACAAAGTAAGTTGTGTCATGTGTCTGTTGACAGCTTGTTGATAAACTACTTAAAAAAGGTTGACTTCACATATCAGATTAACTGATGGCATAATATTTGCTTCAATATAAAACTTAAACCAATTATACATTAGAAAATGGAAAAGATCATTACAGACTCAAACTTCGAAAGTGTTTTAGCAGAGGGACTCCCCATTGTGTTAGACTTCTCTGCCACATGGTGTGGACCTTGCAAAAAAATTGCGCCTTATATTGCCGAATTGGCTGAAGAGTACGCAGGTCGTGTAAACGTAGGTAAGTGTGACGTAGACGATAACGAAGAACTGACGTCAAAGTTTGGCATTCGCAATGTGCCCACTGTGCTTTTTATCAAGAATGGTGAGGTGGTTGACAAGCATGTAGGTGCAGGACCCAAGTCAGAGTTCGCTGAGAAAATTGAAAACTTGTTGAAATGAATCTCGACGAAGAATTAATGCTTGATGCGCAGCAGGACGCTGCAGCTGTGGCCTACATCAAGCAGCATTTGCCACAAGAGCTAAAAGATGTATTTACTGAGGTGTTGCTCTATTACTTTATAGACGTGATTGTTGAGTATTACACAGAGAGTGGAATACTTGATGCAACCCCCGACAAAGAAGGCTACATCGAAATAGACGAAGAGGCAATAGCTGCCCATCTGGCCAAAAAAGCCAAGAAAGAGGGCATGGGCAATTTCTCAGTAGAGGATTTACTATTTGTGGTACAAGCCCACATGGATTTTGAGGAGGAACAGAATTGATGAAATACCCATCAAGCATGGGTACATCATATAGGTAAATGTCCCTGTGCCTCTGTAACGACTCTTAATCAACACAAGAAATGAGCAAAAGTTGAGGCTTCTACAAGGCTAAATAATAGTCTTGTGGAAGCCTCTACTGTTTGATAATTGGTTGTTTGCGAGGGGGATGGGTAAAGAATGGTTGGTGTGTGGTAGAATCTAAAGTGTACACATTCAGACGCTGTCATTGCGCCGTCCATATCAATAACCGCAGATTGAAAGGCTTAGGAAGTGACTTTATGGTGAGGTGCTTGCCCCGTCATAAAGTCACTGGATTTTACAATTCAGTCAAATCACGTTTAACAGATCCTTTGTAGTAATGAGTCAATATTTCGTCATAACTACTCCCTTTGTCCGCCATAACCGCAGCGCCTATTTGGCATAGGCCTACACCATGTCCCCAACCGGCACCGGTAAGCACAAATTTTGTAGGTACGGCTTTGTCAGCACCATATATTGTATCTACGACAAAAGCCGAACTGTACAGGTGGGTGTCGGAAAGCATTCTTCTGATTTCTAATTCCTTGCCTACAATGAGTTCGTTTTCTGTGCCAACAATTCTAAGTTTGATAATTCTACCGCCAGGGCCGCGTTGAACAGGCTCCAGAGCAATAATATGGCCAAAGGTCTGTTCGGTCTTTTCCTCAATGAGTGAACGAATTTTGTCTTGTGATAATTCTACTCGCCAACGATAAAAGTCTGTAGTTTCCTGGTCATAGTTGTTCAGCACCTGGCTCAGCAAACGCTTGTCGTGGGTGTTGCAGTAGCTGATGGGAGCACTCTTAATCCATTTTTCGGCAGTTTGTTCGTCTGTCAAATCGGGTATATCACCGTCTGCAGCATCGCGTACGACTGCCAGGTAAGGCTTATCGTCATTGTCCCAGCATGAACTGTATAATTCGCTCACGCCACCGCAACATTTTGAAAAGCGTGCATCACACAAACTGCCGTTGTACATCAACACTTCATGTTTTGTAGCGCTAACAGCTTTCTTCACTTGTGGCAGGGCTGACTTAGTTATGCCCTGATACCGCTGGCAGTGATCGTCAGCGCACACATCGTATAGTGCGTGGTCAGAGCGGTCATGCCATTTAAGTATCTCACCGTGTTTATGCACAAAGTTGAAGTAGTTGGTGGTACCACTTTCACCCATCATGTGATGCAACATCTGACTATACACCCAACTGCGTGACACCACAGCATGCGTTTTAAGCAGTTCGAGCGAAGATGTTGCATTCATTTCAGATGAAATAACACTTTCGAGATAAGCCTCAACTGGCAGTTCGTTAATCACAACGAGTTTGCCCTCGTCAACTATAAGTCGCAATTTGCCCTTAAAACTCTGCTCTTCTTGTCTTTGCCAATGAAATCCAATGCCAATTGTTACGCCTCGCAGGGTAAAAAAGCACGTGTCGTCGTTCTCGGGTATGAAGTTGAGTTCGCTATAAATGTTGTCTTTCCATTTAATAGCGCCCTCGGTACACTGCACGTGTTGCATACCGCTGACAGTCTCGCCCTTGGCTTGGAAGTTGCCGTTTAATGCAAAGTCAATTTCCTCGGCGTGTAAAATTCCCACACAGATGTCACGGTTTGCCAATGATTTCAAAGCCTTGGTTTCATTTGTCATGCAACCTTTACTCTTGTGGTCAGCACGTTTGTTATGCAGCAATTTGGCAATGTTGTTAATTTCGCTATTGCTAATGGCCACTTCACGCAGAATGTTTGTGGCAATGTGGGCTGTCATCTTTTCAAAGTCCTCCTCACGTGGTGTAATGATGAGGCCTCCCATGTCAACAGCTCCCGGACTAACTAATATTTGCGCATCGCCATCTGCAAAATAACAGTTTGGACGATGTTTTTTGCGTACAAACACAACCATTACAATGTGATCAGGCGTGTTTGGCGTGCCCTCTTGTCGCCAGCTCAGTATGTTTATGTCAGGTTCCGACGTACCCGATGCAACTGGTAAAACGCTCATCAACTTTTGCAAAAGTAAGGGTACATCGTTGCTTGCCGGACCTTGTATAACAAAGGCCGGGCAGGCATAATTTTTAAGCAAGTATATGCCGCTTGTCTTAGGATCATACCCAAGATCCTCAAGGGCTGCCTCTTCTTTTTTAAGTGACGGGTATACGCGTTGCAGATTGTTTTCGTACAACTTCCAATCCCTTTCGATAGGTACCAATCCTCGTTGGCCTGCTTGCAGATGGGCGTGGTCAGGAGCAGAGGCACCACATCTTGCGCCATTGTAGAACACAAACATTCCAGGCAAGTTCCATGTAATTGTGTCAAGCATTTTGCTGAAATGTGACAATCTTTGTGCAGTGTGCCGGCGCGTTGGTATTGTAAGGTGCAATGGCAGAATGGGGTAGGGGTTTACTAATAATTGAAACTTACCAAGTACAGGCATAGATGTTTGGCATGAAGGACGGTTGGTGTCGCACAAGAAGCAAGGCCTTTTTTTTAGGGCAGCCTTATCTATTTTTGCAGCAGTGCTTACTATGCGTGCCGGGTTGTATTGTACATTGAGTGTGCCATATTCAAGCGGCAACTCTTTCACTTTTACGCAAGTTTTGAGTTGCTCACACCTTTCTGCCACGTCGTGCCATTGGTCCAGCTGTTTTTTGAAGAAATCTTCAACGTCGCATTTTCTGACGGGCGAATTCCAGCGTTCGATCATGGCTCGTCTGGTTCTGAGTTCAATAGTTCTTAGCGCGTCCTTATATGCGTTATTTTTGTTTTGCTTGTCAATGCTCAGTGCAGCGTCAGAATTTCCCTCCCATCGGCGGCACAAGTACAGTTCGTCAAAAATGCGCGCTATGCGGTAATGTCTTGAAAAGGCCAGTCCGAGAGCATAGTCTTCGCCATAGCTCGTGTTGGGAAATCCGATCTTGCGCAAAATGTCTGTGCGGAAAGCGCGTGGCGCACCTAATCCGTTAATTCGGAGTGCGTTATTGCGTCCATTGTCAGCAGTCCATTCTGTGTGTGCAATCAGTCCTGGTGGCAGCGTCTCGAGTGCAAAGTTTACCATGCGGTAACTGCCAATGACCATGGCTGCATTTTGCTCTTCAAAGGCAGCCACAATGCGTGTCAAGGTGTCATCAGACGAGTATAAGTCATCTGAATCTAATTGTATGGCATACTTTCCGCACCATTTGCTGCGAATGGCCATATCCCAGCACCCTCCGATGCCAAGATCAGTGCGTTCTGGTTGGAGTAGCACCACGTGGTTGTTGTCGTGATACTTATTAACGACTTCGGCCGTTCCATCGTCAGAATGGTTGTCCACAACAATCACATTAAAGTCAAAATAGGCCTTTTGTCCTAATACACTGTCAATGGCGTCGCCAATGGTTCGTGCCCTGTTGCGCACAGGTATGATGACACTTGCCTCAACTGGGTAGCGAGTGTTGTCATTCGGCAATTCGTCGTATTCGTCGGGAGCCAGCCAAGCACCAATTTCCTTAAGATGCTCTATGCAAGCACGTTCCATTTCGGTTTGCACCACCTTGTTGCGTGGATTGACATAGTCAAATTGCTTTTGCCCAGATGTGCGCAAGTCAGTTTCCAACTCTGTGTACAAGGGCTCCTTTAGGTGTATTATTTCGCCATGGGCGCTTACGTATAGTCGTAAGGCATACATTGCGGCATAAGTGTATTGCATGCCACGTCGGTGCTTCAAAAAGTTTTTCACGTCCGCTGAACGGAAAAGCACCAATGATCCAAAGTCGAAGTCATCTCTCAGAGCACCTTCCTGGTAGTCAATAGTAGGGTGCAGACCTTGTTCATCGTATCGGTCACTGTACACCATGAGGGCTTTTTCGCTATCCGTATCATACGCAGCTGCAATTTGCAACATTCTGTCGAACGCCCGGTAGCCTATGCGCAAGGTATGGTTGCTTAGGTAGAATGCCACATACTGTGCCGTTACGCGTTGCGCGGCTGTACGTAAAAACTTGGCACTTGTTACATTGTCTGTAACAAGCAGTTCGCATTTGTCGTCTGCCATTTTCTCTGCGTCAGCCTTTTGCTCGTCGGTGCAAGCCAAAAGCAGTTTGTTAACGCAATCGCAGCTCTTAATATCTTCAACCACCTGCGGCAGGTGAGGGGTACCGGGTGTGTATGCCAGTACAACATCTAACATTATCTTCATCAGTTCGTTATGCTTAGAGTTCAAGACTGTAACTATCCCTGCTTGAGCGAGGGGGCGCGCACTTCTATTATAAAAAAGGAACTCCATTCCGGACGGTGCAGAAAAGCATCATGACACGCAAACTTCTGTGTTTGACAAAATATTGTTGCGTATACCTCTAACACCTCACAACTCGTAGTTCATTAGTTCAAGACCTGTTGATAATCAAACTGTTATTAAAGTCTTGACATGGATATAATGTGCATTCAATGTTACAACTATACAAACTTACGCAAAAAAAACTATGCACGGGCATTTATACGAATGTTTTTATAAGTAGGTGTTCTAAATTAAATGATGCACGCGCGGGAGTGATGAGAACACGAAATCAAGCCTAAGTCATGCCACATCGACCGTAGAAAACATGTGGAACGACCGGAATATATGCTTACTTCGAACGTAGTAAGTGTTTACTCCGAACGTAGTAAGCATTTACTTCGAACGAAGTAAGCACGTTGAACGACCGAAGTAAGATAACTCAAGTTCCGTATTAAACTCAAACTAGAGTAAATAGTCACATCAGTAAATTAGTGATACTATTGTTGTGCTTTCCGGGGAAATGTTGCATATTTGCAGAACAGAATTTTGTTTCAACTAAGTTTAATATTAAAAACGGCATTTATATGAGCGTTAGTGTAAAGATCAGAACTAAAGATGTTCCAGAACCAGATGCTATTTTGCGTCGTGTGGCAGATAAGGGAACTGAAATTGTAACCACCTCGAATGAATACCCATCTCTAAAATTCGGCTTCCTCAATAAGGCACTTCGTGGTATAGAGGTGAATGAGGAAGAAGATGGACTGGAGGTGCGAGTTTGCTCATTCTCGACCAAGGCAGATTATCAGCTGTTTGTCAAAGCCATAGATGCTATAATGCAGCTGACTGGTGCCAAAGCATACCTTGAAGATGAAGGGGAGGTAATTGCACCCTTGTCTACATTTAATGACGAATGGATTGAACGTGAGCAAGAGGCCGGGCTTGATGCAGCCCGAGCGTTAGTAAAACATACAGGGCAGCATATTGTTATGTATGGTCTTTTCTGCAAATTCTGCTTGGGAGCGCATTTGTTTGAATCTTTTGATATCCCATTGTCCGATGATGTGGATAAGGAGGACGTAGATAGCCTTTTTGACAGCCTTTGTTCAATGCAATGGGATAGTGTAAATTGGAAAGACACAAGCACTCGCATGGTTATGCCTTCGTCTGATGGAGATGTTGAAAATGGGCTCACTATCTCTGCAATTTGTATCAGAAATGGCCAGGTGGACGAGTTTAATTACATATCAGAGGCCGATTTGTTGGGAATTATAGATATGGATGATGATGCTATCCCCCCGGTATTTATTCCTTTTAGGGAAATCTGGAAGATTTTGCCGAATGACGCGTTTGAACGTTTGGACGAAATGCAATTTAGACGTACGGAAGCGTTAACGGTGGATATGGTGCATGATATGATGGACGCTGCCCGCCATTTACAACCCGACGACTTGCATTATAAACCTACTTATCCTGGAGAGGGTTTTGATGAGAAGCAGCGCACGTTTATTTTGATGTGGAATCCCGACATATCAAGCGTATCGCTTGAGGATCATTGCTTTGGCGTAGAGTACAACTTGACAGAATATTTTAATTGGAGTGTTTGGGATTATGATAAGGCCAGATGTGGTGACAGATTCTTCCTCGTTAGGGTAGGCAAAGGAAATACAGGGATTGTGATGAGTGGCGTTTTTGACTCTCAACCGTACGAGGGTGAAGATTGGAGCGGCAAAGGCAGAAGTGTGTACTATATGGATATGCTTCCAAATGTTATTCTTGACCCGGAAGAGGTTTCTATGTTAACAACAGAGGCTTTGCAAGAAGCAATGCCTTCTTTTGATTGGACTGGTGGCCATTCTGGTCGTCTGCTTGGTAATGAGGACGCCATAAAATTGGAAACATTGTGGCAGCGTTTCCTTGCAGAACATTCAAAGGACGCTGATGGCATAACAATGAGCATGATCCATACCCTTCGTTAGGTATGTTGAATGTAAGGGCGTAGATAATTGCTCTTACAGAAAGCTCCTCAAAGATTTCGACACTGCAATTTTTCATTAGACGTGCATCTGAAGTAAGAGAAAATGAACGACAATACAATATTCGTGCCCGTGAGAATGCCGAGCGGCATGACAATGCGAGTGAGGGTGACAACAGAGGTGGCTCAAATAATGGAGCGAATGTTGAAGGAGAATCCGCAAATGGAGGAGTCGGACGCCCTGTCAATGGCTCTGAAGGAGGTGAAGTCTCGTCAGAGCGGGGACTCTCAGCAGTAAGTGATGGCAAGGAAGTAGCGGCTCCTTCGTTGGAGGGTGCTAAAGTTGGTGTGACCGATGGTGAGAAGTCGTCGGCCACTGGAGATGCTGTGCCTTCGGAGGAAGGTGTGACAGATAATCCGCGTCAACAGAAGACTGTCGGAAAGTCTGCACAACCCCCTACGCGTGAGGAGTCTATACTTCGTGATGTGGTGATAGAGCACATGAATGGTAGTGGCCTTGATGTGATTGGTACGGAAGATGGCCAGCGTGTGCTTGACATGGCGAACGATGATGGTACGAAGGAGCACCGCGTGTACCACGGCAGTGGTGCGGAGTTTGCCCACTTTGACCGCTCGCACATGGGCAAGGGCGAAGGTACGCAGGCTTATGGCAGGGGTACTTATGTGACCGAGGGCGCATACATTGACGCCATACATGAATACGAGGAAGCGCAGAGAAAATAAAAGCGTGACGGGGTGTCACGCTTTTATTCATAATCCGAGTTGCTTGATTAAGTATGAGCCTACTTCAAGCTTCTCTTCTTTTGCAGCGTTTTTTATTGCGTCTAATGCCACTTGCGGCATTCGGCATTATAGTACGGCATTACCGACTTTTTTTCGCCTTGCATTGGGGCGTCTGCCGCCCCATGTGTTGCTTTTGTTCATAATTTTTACTCTTTTATCCACGATGGCATTTGTGCATTCTGCTCGTAATGCTTATGTAACTGCTCGTAGTCTATTTCATCAATGGTTGGTATGCTATGATAGTAGCCGCAGAACCTTTCTTCACCATTTTTGGTGTATAACGCTGCATAGTCAATGCATAGTCTATTGTTAGCTATATAGTTGTGCTTGACTAATCTAAGGTTTTTGTTTATTGTTGTAATTTCCATAACTGTTATTTTTAGATTATGATGTGTGTTTTTCGCACTTGTAGAAGAATTGTCCCATTTAATTACGTTGTAAAGTTGCGGCCTTTATTTTGAGAACGCAAGCGCAAATCAAGATTATTTTTGCAAAATATGCTGCAAAATATATTTTTGGAGTGGGGACTGGTGCCTATTAGTAGATGTAGAATGATTGTTACAAGGTGGAAAGCTACTAACGGGTTTGCGGAGACTGAGGGTTACCGCACAAGGGCAGCGGACAGGTGGTGCCAGCTACGATGAAGGCTGGTGACAGAAATGTGTATGTTATTGATGGCGATGTGGTGCAATATGCGGACAAGTCTGGCATAGATGTGGCGAAGTCGGACAAGAGTATTGTTGTGTGTGATGCTGAGACGGGCAAGTATGAGTATACGAGTCCGGACCAGCTAATGAATGTTGGTGAGCCGGCGGACCCGAGCACACTGTCGGAGGCGTATATGGCGAACGAGCGTGCGAAGGAGGCTGCTGCCAATGGCGAGGGAACTGCCGAGGGTAATGCGGCTGCCGAGAGTAATGCTGCTGCCAATGGCGATGTGTCTGCTGATGGTGGCAAGGCGGAAGTTGAGGAGCCTGCCTACACAGATGGCAGTCGTGTTGAGATAAATGGGCATGAGTATGACGTAAAGTCGGCAGGTGAGAAGACTGTGGTGCTTGTTGACGAGCACGGGAAGGAGCTTGCTTGGACCCGTAGTGCGCTTGATGCGAAGTTGGAGAGTGGTGATGCTGAGGTGCTTGAACCCAAGGCGGAGGCTGCTCCTGATGTAGCAACGGAGGGTTTGAAGGTTGGTGACGTGTTTGAAGACAGCGATGGTAATGCGCTGACCGTTAAGCGCGTTGATGGCGACAAGGTTGTTGCTGTTGGCGCAGACGGGAAGGAGCAGACGTATGAAGATGGCATGTTTGAGCAGATGGTGGAAAGCGGTGTGCTGAAGCGTAAAACGACTGACCTGAACGCAGCTCAGGCTGGTAGTTCTGAAGGTGATGGTGTTCCTGCATTTGGCGTTGGTTCTGTAATTGAACTCGAAGGGCATGAATATAAGCTGCTTCGCGTGGACAAAGAAGATGATACCGTTTACTTAGAGAATGTTGAAGGCGAAACTGCACTCTGGTCATATTCTGGAATTTGCATTGCTTTCAATGAAGGTGATGCACGTTTGATTGATAATAAGAATTACGTTTTAACTGACAACCAGGGTAATCCTGTCAATGAAAATGGAACATTGAAGGTGGAGGAGGTGAAGTCTGTAGATGAACTGACGGACGAGGATTTCTCTGCTCCTACACGTAATGTGCAGTTGCCTGCTTTGCCTCAGAATGTGGACGCAGCTATTGGTGCGAATGGGAAGCCAGTCATTATAAAGAAAAATATTTTTGAAAAGAATTGGAACGCCCATAGGTTCCCGTTTGAGGAAAGTAGAGCCATATTAAATGCTGCTCTATATAATACAGATTTAGTAGGTCAGACACAACCCAACAACAAACCGCTGCATTGGGTTGCCATTAAAATTGACGACAAAAGTCCTATCGTAGTACTTGAAGTAAACGAGAATAAGGATAATATAGAAATTGTCGGTTGGTATACGCTTGATGAACGAAACTTAAACAGAATAAAAAGACAAGCCGAGAAGAACGGCGGCGAACTCGTTATGTTATCCCCGAAGGATAAGGTGGAAAGCCTTTCCACTCCTCAAACCGACTTGTCTTCTGAGAGCAAAGGTACGGAACAATCTTCAAGTGTGCAAGTTGGTGTGCAGGAAAATGCTCCTATGCCGATGCGTGTTGTTGGCAAGGGGAAGAATGCGGCGCAGGAGGAGGACTGGCTTGCGACGACTCCGAAGCGTGGTCATGACTATGTGTTCAAGGAGAGTGGTCTTGATGCTGAGGAGGCGAATGCTTTTGTGGAGAACAAGGTGGCTGAGGCTGAGAAGAATCTTGAAAAGGTTAAGGGCAAGGCTCCTAAGATGGGTACTAACATTGCGGCTTACAAGGAGGCTAAGGCAGACTATGAGGCTCGTGTGGCTGAGGCTCAGAAGGCTGTGGACTACTGGCATGCGGTGAAGGCTGAGCGTGACAAGGTGTTGCTTGAGGAACGGCGTGCGCGCAAGGAGAAGGACAAGGCGTTGTATGACGATGCCGTGGCGCAGGAGGAGCAGCGCAAGGCTGAGATGGCGCAGAAGGCTGCCGAGCAGGAGGCTTTGGGCAGTAACGCTGTGGCTCCTGCCATTAAGGAGAAGTGGGAGAATGCTCCGAAGGTAGATGGTGGTGCAGATGAGATTACTTTGCCTAATGGTGAGGTGGTGGCCGGTCATTATGTGCTGACGGAGAGTGGTGCGGCGAGTGCTTCGCACCAGGCTACGAATGGGTTTGCGGAGACTGAGGGTTACCCTGTGGACGTGAATGGTGAGACGGTGAATGACCGTGACTATAAGCGTGACGCTGAGGCCCAGCAGGTGACGCGTGGCATGGCGGCAGATTATGACAGCCGTGCGCTGCAAAGCCCTGTTGTGGTGAGTGGTGATGGTGTGGTGCTGTCGGGTAACGGCCGTACCATGGCTGGTGAAATTGCGGCTTTGAATGGTAGTGATGCGAAATATAATGCGTATCTTCGCGGGCATGCCGGCAAGTTTGGTTTTACGACGGAGCAGGTGGAAGGGTTTAAGCACCCGCGTGTGGTGTTTGTGCCTGATGGTGAGATGCCTTACACGTCGGAGACCTTTGCGAAGTTCAACCAGCGTGAGCAGAAGAGTCAGAGCCGTACTGAGATGGCTGTGAAGCTTGGCAAGGTGGTGGACGATGCTTTGTTTGGCCGTGTGATGGACGTGATAGGGCGTCATGAGTCGTTGGCTGAGTTTTATGCTGATGATGCTGCTACTGCTGCTGTGGTGAAGGAGTTGGCTGATGCTGGCGTGATACCTCAGACAGAGATGGCGCAGTTGTTTGACGGTGGCCGTTTGAGCGAGAGCGGTCAGGCTATGGTTGAGGGTGTGCTTGTGGGCAAGGTGTTCCAGGGCAGCCCTGATGCTGTGCGTCAGATTACTGAGGTGAAGAGCATGCGCAAGGCTGTGATGGCTGCTTTGCCTGAGGTGGTGGCTTGTCACCGCCTGGGTGGTGGCTATGACTTGTCGAAGGAGTTGGCTGCTGCTGTAGACTTGGTGTATAAGGCCCGCAAGGCTGGTTTTAAGCTTGGTCAGCATGTGAGCCAGCATGCGCGACAGGGTAACTTGTTCCAGCTGGACGATGGTGCGACGGTGGCAGACTACAACAATGCTGCTGTGATGATGCTGGCAGACGTGATGAACGATGGGCGTGTGACGCAGCTGAAGAAGGTGCTGTCGTTTTATAACACGCAGGCGGCAGACTCTGCCCAGGGCATTGGTGACATGTTTGCCGGTGGTGTGAAGAGTAAGGGACAGATTATTAACGAGGTAAATGAGTTATTAAACAATGGACAAGAATACGATAGAAGAACCCCGTCGGTTGCAGACGGACAAGGCGTCGGAGGCGAAGGCGGCGAACAAGGCGATGTTGCTGGCCCGAGCCATCAAGGCGGCGAGGGCAGCGAGCGGAGATTAAGTGAGGCTTTTGACGGCCTTGCAGCGCAGCTGAAGACTGCTGAGGGTGAGGAACGTAAGCGTGTGCTTGGTGAGATGCGTGATGGTATTGCGCGTTTTGCTGAGGAGAATGGTTACCCTGTGCCGGAGTTCTTGCTGACGCGTGAGGACTTTTTGGCGGCTGTGCCCGAGAAGGACAGGGCGAAGTATGTTGAAATGCTTGAAAAGGGCATGCGTATGCCTGCCTACTATGAAAATAAGAAGGTTTATTATTTTGTAGAAGGTTGTGATAATTTTGACAAAGATGTAGCTGAAACGCTTGCCCATGAGTATACTCATGCTGATAATGCGGAGTTTCCCGAGAATGTGAATGCCATAGTGTATGCTGTTGAGGACACGCATGAGGTTTCACAAGATGAGTTGGTTGACATTCTTGAAAAGCTGTCAGACTCTACCGTCTATGAGGAAAAGGCTGAGCAGTTAGAGGCAGATGGTAAGAATGCTAACCCGATGCTTGCAGATGAGGTTATAGCTCATTCTGTGGGCCGCATGGTGGTGGAAGGTGAGCAGGCACTTGACGGCATAACAAAGAATCCGACGCTGCAATTTTTCATTAAACGTGCATATAAAGAAAGAGAAAATGAACGACAACACAATCTTTATTCCAATAGAAATGCCGAGCGGGCAGATAAGACGGTTCCGAGTTCCGGCAGAAATAGTTCCGATAATGAAGCAGTTGCGGGAGGAACACCCGGAGATGGACAGCTCGGAGGCAGCTCTGAAGGCGATGGACATCTTGAAGGAACAGCAGAGCGGGGACGCTCAACAGTAAGTGAAGGCAAGGAAGTAGCGGCTCCTTCGGAAGAGGGTGCTAAAGTTGGTGTGACCGATGGTGAGAAATCGTCGGGCACAGGAGATGCTGTGCCTTCGGGTAAGGGTGACACCCCGTTGAGTGAGAAGATAGCCACCGCCTCAGCCGAAGTGAACACCGAACCGACAGAGGCGCAGAAAGAAGCCGGCAATTATAAGAAGGGGCATGTGCAAGTTGGTACGTTCGACATCACCATTGAGCAGCCGCAGGGCAGTGTGCGTAAAGGCACTGATGCTGACGGCAAGCAGTGGGAAAGCAAGATGAACAACACTTATGGCTACATTCGTGGTGCAGTGGGTGTTGATGGTGACCATATAGACGTGTTCCTCTCTAATGACATTGATGGTTGGAACGGACGCAAGGTGTTTGTAGTGGACCAGTACAACCCAGATGGCAGTTTTGACGAGCATAAGGTGATGCTTGGTTTCAACGATGCTGATGAAGCAAAGAGCGACTATCTTGCTAACTATGAGAATGGTTGGGAGAATGGTCGTAGAATTGACGTGACTGCTGTGAGCCTCGAAGACTTTGAGAAGTGGATTGCATCAAGCAAGCGCAAGACAAAGCCTTTTGGTGAGTACTCGTCGGTGAAGAATGGTGTTGTGCCTTCGGGTAAGGACGAGAGTGTGGAACGGAATGAAGTCCTTGAATATGAAAAGGCTTTAGACCATCTGGAAGACGTGGAACAGAAATGGGGGGATAAAATACAGGACTATGTATATGAGCATTATCCTACTCAGGCTACGACATCGGCAGAAAGCACTTCAGAAAAAGGATTGCAGGAGCGCAAAGCAATGAAGGCTGACCCCGTGCTAAAGCAGATGTATGTAGAGGCAAAGAAGGAAATAGATGCCGCAGATGAAATGGTAACGCAGAAGTATAGTGCTTTGCCAGAAGATTTGCGTCAACAAAAGGCTGTCGGAAAGTCTGCACAACCTCCTACGCGTGAGGAGTCTATACTTCGTGATGTGGTGATAGAGCACATGAAAGGCAGTGGCCTTGATGTGATTGGCACGGAAGATGGCCAGCGTGTGCTTGACATGGCGAATGATGACGGTGCGAAGGAGCACCGCGTGTACCATGGCAGCGGTGCTGAGTTTGACCACTTTGACCATAGTCACATGGGCGAGGGTGAAGGTGCGCAGGCTTATGGCTGGGGCACTTATGTGACCGAGGTGAGAGGCATTGGCGAGGGGTATGCGATACGTTCAAAGAACGGAATTTCAATGAGTCGTGAGGAGTGGTCTTTGAAACGTAGTGAACTTGAATCGAATATCTATCGTGCCAAGGAGCAGTTGCCTTTCCTTAAAGGGGAATATAAGGCAGAAGTGGAAGCTCAAATCTCGGAATGGGAGGAACAGTTAAAGGATTATGAACCACATAATTACCTTTACACTGTTGAAATTCCCGATGACAATGGTGGAAATTATTTGGATTGGAATGGGCCTGTGCCAGCTGAAACTATTGACCGCATTACAGAGTATCTGAGAGAAAAGTATGGTGATGAGGTGGTGAATGGGAGATGGTTGTCTAATCCTTTGTTGTCAAGCAAGGGCGTGGACGTTTCGTCAAGGAATGGTGCTGCCATCTACCGTCAGTTGGAACGTGCTCTTGGCAGTGACAAGAAGGCATCGCAATTACTATCGTCGTTAGGTTATGCCGGCATTAAATATCCGGCAGAATTTCGCAGTGGCGGCCGTAAGGACGATGCGAAGAACTATGTTATCTTTAACGAGAATGACGCGGAGATAACTGACCATGTGCGCTTTTTTAAGACCAAGAATGGTGAGGCTTATGGCTTTACTGTTGGCGGCAAGATTTACTATGACCCGAGGATTGCGAATGCTGAGACACCTGTGCATGAGTATGCCCACTTGTGGGCGAGTGCGCTGAAGGCGAACAATGCGAAGGAGTGGAAGAATGTGGTTGACTTGATGAAGGGCACCAAGGTTTGGGAGGAGGTGAAGAAGGCCTATCCCGAACTTGAGACAGACGATGAGATTGCTGACGAGGTGCTTGCCACGTATTCGGGCCGACGGGGTGCGGAGCGACTTCGTGAGGAGATGCGCAAGGCTGCTGCCGAGGGCGATGGCGTGATGGGCAAGGCTGAGGCGGTGAGTGCGCTGCAGCGTGTGAAGCGTGCCATAGACAAGTTTTGGAAGGCTGTGGCAGACTTCCTTCACATTCACTATACGAGTGCTGAGGAAGTGGCTGACAGAGTGATGAAGGATTTGCTTGACGGTGTGGACCCGCGCAGCATGATGGACGGTGGCAAGAGCCTTCGTCCTGAGACGCGTGTCAATGTAGTGGAGGCTGAGGCCGGGCATGGCTTTAAGAATTATGCTGAAGCCAAGGCTTGGGCTAAGGAGCATATAGCACGCACTTATAGCGGTGAAGAGACTGGTGGCAAGGGCGACATTCGCATCAGTAATGCGGCCGTTGACAAATATCTGTCGCAGAGTGCAGTTGACAAGAGTGAGAGCAAGGACGTTCACTTGGCTGTGTTGAAGGTGTTGCCTGATGTTATCCGTGAAAGTGTAGATGCAGAACAGCATGCGGACTTTAAGAAGGGTGAAGATGGTGTGCGCTCGGCAGCGAATGGTGTCAATCCCAATGTAACCATACACAGATTGTATGGCGCAGTACGTATGGACGGAAAGCTGTATAGGGTTAAGGTTACGCTGAAGGAGGATGTCAAGAGCGAACGGCCTGCAAAGAAAGCATATAGCTATGAAGCAACAAAAATAGAGTTGCTTGCAGGAACATTGGTCAAGCCCGAAGGTGATGACCCCAATACAAACAACTCTATAACTGCTGCAAATTTACTGAATGGTGTTGAGAAATCCTACGATGGCGGTAAGTTTTTTGAGGATTACAACAAAATTCGTGAGCAATTTATTGGCGAGAAGGGTGCGGAGCGTGCCGACCATGCCGATGAGGTGAACACGCGACTTGACAACCTAAGTGTGGCTCGCGAGATGGAGGCTGAGAAGAAGGACGCGAAGGCTATCAAGATGGCTACTGGCTGGGAACGTGGTGCAGACGGCAAGTGGCGTTATGAAGTTGGAGATGTAAGGTTTTATGACGGTCTTCAGCTTATAAATAGAAGCGTAAAAACGGAAGCAACGCTTGATGATTTGCTTGAAGATAATAAAGATAAAGAGGCTTTATTCGCGAGCTATCCCTCATTGAAAAATATGCCCGTGGTTCTTGAAGATATGGGGTATAAGGGAGTCGGAGAATATAACTACGGAAAGGAAACAATTCGTCTTAATACCTATTTGCTTACGGACGATGACGGGTATTTAACTAAGCCTGCCGTTGAAATTCTCAATCATGAGATACAACATGCTATTCAGAAGATTGAGGGTTTTGCCAGAGGTGGCAGTCCTGCGATGGTGCGGTCGGAGATAAAGAAGCAGATGGCCGAGGTGACGAAGCAGATAAGGCAGTTGCGTGCTGAGGGCAAGGAGGCTGAGGCGAAGGAGCTCATCAAGAAGAACAGAGGGCTTTACGAGGCATCTGTAGGTGATGATGACTTTGGCAGTTATAAGTCGCTTGCCGGTGAGGTGGAGAGCCGCAATGTGGAGAGCCGTATGGGCATGAGCGCGGAGGAGCGCCGTGCGAGCCTTGCTGCTGAGACTGAGGACGTGAGCCGTGAGGACCAGATATTCTTGACGAGTGGTGATGGTGGTGAAACGGCACATAGTGTTGAGATGGTGCACAAGCCGTCGAAAGAGGAGACTGTTCTTCGTGATGTGGTGATAGAGCACATGAAAGGCAGTGGTCTTGATGTGATTGGCACGGAAGATGGCCAGCGTGTGCTTGACATGGCGAACGATGACGGTGCGAAGGAGCACCGCGTGTACCACGGCAGCGGTGCTGAGTTTGACCACTTTGACCATACCCACATGGGCGAGGGTGAAGGTGTGCAGGCTTATGGCTGGGGCACTTATGTGACCGAGGTAGAAGGTATTGGCAGGACGTATGCCATTCAGAATAGCGAGAATGCAAGAGAACATTATGTATATAGCGGTGACACGCATGGACTTAGTGAGGAACGTATCAATGAGATATTGGAAGTCTTTTTAGACGCAAAGCCTTCAGAAGGACATGTTGTAAGTGAGTATAATGATGCGTTGGATTGGTATAGTAGCAAACGCGATGAATATTGTCAATCTTTAGCAAAAGACGCGTCATTGCTAAATCCTTCTGATATTTCCATTGTCGTGGACAAAACAAGGAACCTCTACACGGTAGAAATTCCCGATGACAATGGAAGTAACTATCTTGCATGGAATGAACCATTAAGTGTGGAAGATTCAGGTAGAATTATAAGTGGCCTGTTTGATTTGCCTTCTTCGGATATTGAGGAGATGGCTAAACGTGATTATACGTTCAAACATATTTTGTATGACCTGATTAAAATTAATGATAAGGCGCAGTTTGTTCCTGTCTTGGCTAAGGGCAATGTGCTAAGCAGGTCTACAATGTATGATGGCGGTAGAGAAATAAATGATTCTGGCGGAGTTTACAGAAGGTTGCAGGGCTGGTTCGGCAGTGCCAAGGCTGTATCGAAGTTCCTTTCTTCTCTTGGCTATGCCGGCATTAAATATCCAGCAGACTATCGCAGTGGCGGCCGTAAGGACGATGCGAAGAACTATGTTATCTTTAACGAGAATGACGCGGAGATAACTGACCATGTGCGCTTTTTCAAGACCAAGAATGGCGAGGCTTATGGCTTTACTGTTGGCGGCAAGATTTACTATGACCCGAGGATTGCGAATGCTGAGACACCTGTGCATGAGTATGCCCACTTGTGGGCGAGTGCGCTGAAGGCGAACAATGCGAAGGAGTGGAAGAATGTGGTTGACTTGATGAAGGGCACCAAGGTTTGGGAGGAGGTGAAGAAGGCCTATCCCGAACTTGAAACGGACGATGAGATTGCTGACGAGGTGCTTGCCACGTATTCGGGCCGACGGGGCGCTGAGCGACTTCGTGAGGAGATGCGCAAGGCTGCTGCTGAGGGTGATGGTGTGATGGGCAAGGCTGAGGCGGTGAGTGCGCTGCAGCGTGTGAAGCGTGCCATAGACAAGTTCTGGAAGGCTGTGGCAGACTTCCTTCACATTCACTACACGAGTGCCGAGGAGGTGGCTGACAGAGTGATGAAGGATTTGCTTGACGGTGTGGACCCGAGAAAGTTTGTCAAGAAGGAGAATGTAAAGGAAATAGATGGCATCAGATATTCGCTGAAAGATGGTTCGTTCCTTCGCTCGGGCAGTTACTTTAGCGGTGGCGGATTGCTTGAGGAGGGGTTGAAGGATTATCTTGACCCCAAGGTGGCTGTGGAGTTTAACAAGAAGATTTCGGGTGTGTACAGGGATAACTTTGGCAACCATATTGTGACTGCTGATGTGCGTGATGTGGACCCGAAGGAACTTGTGAAGGACATTGACGGGCCTGTGCAGTATTTCCATGCGTCGCCGGTGTGCAAGAATTTTTCGACAGCGAAGCGTGACGGCGGTGAGGTGGAACTTGACAAGGAGACTGCAAGGTCGACAGCGCAGTTTATTGGTGAGACTCGCCCGAAGGTGGTGACGATTGAGAATGTGAAGGGCTACAAGAATAGTGATGCCTTGAAGATTATAACTGACGAGCTGACTGCCCAGGGTTATGACTGGGACATGGGTGTGTATAATGCGGCGGACTATGGTGGCTACACTAATCGTGAGCGTTTGATAGTGCGTGCTGTGCGTGATGGGAAGTTGCCGCCTAAGCCTGAGGCTCTGCCAGAAGGTGAGCGCAAGGGTGGCTGGATAGAGGCTGTGTCGGACCTTATTGATGGTCTGCCGGAGAAGAAGAGTGGTGTGCCCAAGTGGGTTAACGAGCGGTTGAAGGGTGAGGGTATAGACTACCGTCACATAGACAAGCCGTTGTATGTGTTTGGGCAGGGTAACAGCCGTACTTCGATACCTCATGCTTTTGCCGATGAGTTGCTGCCGACGTTGCGGACGAAGGGTGGTGATATGATAATTATGCCTGACGGCCGTGTGTTGAAGGTGACACCGAGGGTGCTGGCTCGTGTGACGGGGTTGGCAGATGACTATGAGATGCCAGAGACTGATGACTTGGCGCATACGGTGGTGGGCAATGGCATTCCGACTCAGTTGTCGGAGCATGTTATTGGTCCGCTGCTTGCAGATGTGTTTAATGGTGGTGAGCCTGCGAGGAAGGACGGCAGTGCGCATTTGGGACGTGGCAATGGTGCTGGCGAGATGGGTGCTGTAGAGGACTACACGGCATTTGCCAGCCGGTATGGTGTCAGCGCGGATATGGTGAAGGATTATGCGTTGGGCATGGAGACTGGCAACTTGCATAAGGCTGATTTTGCATTGGCTGAGATACGCCGTACGATGCGTGTGGCAAACCGTGGCATGAAGCTTTCGGAGTTTGGCAAGTTGTTCCGCCCTGTGCAAAAGGAGTTGGCTGAACGTTATGGTGACATAGAGAAGTTGCGTCAGGAGCATATTGATGCTGAGATGCGTGAGCGTGGCGTTATGGAGGCTGCCCGCAAGCGTGCCGAGGAGGAGGCGGCAAAGCGTAAGGCTCGTGCTGACGAGTTGCGTTTGTTGCCGGCTGAGGAACTTGACAGGCGTTATTTTGAGGCGGTTGAGCGTGGTGACGATGCTGCTGCCCGCGAGATGCTTGACGAGGCTGCACGCCGCAAGGGGTATGATGACACTGAAAGCGGCTACCAGGGTGTGGGTGCATGGGTGGCACCGTCGAACCCAGGGTATGAGAGTGATGCAGCGCGCAGGGCTGATGTGGAGGATAATGCTCCTGATGTGAATGTGGAGGACATTGCTTTGGGGTATTCGCTTGTTGACGAGAATTATTGGCATGAGCCTCGCAAGTACATGCAGACTGACGCTACTGCTGTGGAGTCGGTAAACGCGATAAATGATGCCATGGCTGCAATAAGGCGTGGTGAGAAAGATGTGAAGGTGAAGGTGTATCGTGCTGTGCCCAGCTCGGTGAAGGAGGGCAAGTTGCGCAATGGTGACTGGGTGACTCCGTCGAGAGCGTATGCTAAGATGCACGGTGAGCACCGGTTGGAGGGTGACTACCGCATTATAGAAGATGAGGTGCCAGTGAATGAGCTTTGGTGGGACGGAAATGACAGCCGTGAATGGGGCTTTGACGATGGCAAGGGCTACAAGTATAAGAATGTGGAGAACAGCCGCAAGTTGAATGACCTTGTGACGCGTGATGATAATGGCGAGATTATTGCTCCTTCGAAGCGTTTTGACGAGAATGTGGAAGATGTTCGTTTCAGAGAGGACAATGTGAAGAATCCGGCTGAAATGTCTGAGGAGGAGAAATCAAGTCGTGGTAATCAGCTTTTGAGTGTTCCAGCGGTGAATGTAGAAAGCAACCAAATTGTGAAGACGGAAGAAATGTCTGCACGAAGGGCTGCTGAAAAGTGGTGGAGAGAGCACATAGGTGAGCCTTTGTTCTATGATACAGAGGTCGGGCAGGTTGAAATCAATGAGAATTCTATTGGTTCTTCATTGGCTCATCGCTATGGTCAAGCCAAACTTGATGCTATCACTTCGCTGAAAGGGCGCACCCGACAAACCCTGTGGAGGGCTGTGCAGATGCTAACCCAAAAACTGAGTTGCCAAACGATACATGATTGCCCAAAAGTAGTACCTTTGCACTATGAATCAGAATGGCAATAAAAATATGTATGAGGGCCTCGCCTCATATTTCCTCCCCGAAGGAGTTCTTAAATATTTCGAGGTGACAGACTTTGCAACACAGCGTACTCTGGACAAGGATGTTCTTTACACAACAGAGCTTCACATCTATCTGGATGAGCGCGACAATCGCACACCAGACATGAAGGATTCCGTGAGCAATGGTTTTGGGGAAGAATCATGTTTACTTGACTATCCAGCCCGAGACAAGAAGGCGGTACTTCACATACGAAGAAGGCGTTGGACAATGCCGGATGGCACAACAAGAAGTGTTGACCTTGACAAGGAGTTTGAACTGAAGCATAAGGGCACTCGATACGCGAAGGACTTCGCGCTTTTTTTAAAGAGGGCGAATGGACTCTGAGACGATAACCGCTCGTCAGATTGGTTATACGTACATGATTAACAGCTCCACGTTTGCCAAAAGATACAAGGACGCCCTGAGTAACTTCGAGACGTGGGAGCAGAAGGATCACGCATCCAAGTGGATTCTTATTCCGCAAAACGTAGGTAAGGAGCAAGGCATAGACGAGACCTCCCTCCAGGGCGAACTGTACACTATCGTTCACAACAAGGATGCCCATGGTCGCAAGGGTGCAATCATAGCAGTAGTCAAGGGAACGAATCCTGCTGACGTACTGAAGGTTCTCATGCAACTACCTGCAGATAAGCGTGAAATGGTTGAGAATATCACGATGGATCTCTCAGATTGCATGCGTGTCATAGCCCGAGAGGCATTCCCTAAAGCCACAGTCATACGTGACTGCTTCCATGTCGTAAAACGCGGTGGAGAGGGCTGCGAAGAGATACGCCTGCGCCTGAAACGAAAAGCCGTAAAGGAGGCGAACAGACAGAAGGCAGAGTTTCGCAAATACCTCGAAAATCTGGCAGCGCAGAGAAAGGCTTACCGCGAGCGAATGAGGAAAAGGCATGGGAAGAACTGGAAGAAGAGCAAGCGCGGAAGAAAGCCTATGAGGCTGAACACTCGCTTTGAACCCAAAAGGCTTGAAAATGGCGAGACTCTTGTAGAGGCACAGACACGATGTCGCAAGCAATTGTCCATGAGCCGAGAGAAGTGGAGCGCAACGCAGAAAAAGCGTGCGAAGATACTTTTCGCACTCTACCCAAAACTTGAAGAAGCATACAATCTGATCAACTCCCTTAGAGCCATATTCAGAAACAAGAAACTCACAAAGGAGACTGCCAAACAGAATTTCAAGGGGTGGTATGAGAAAGTGGCTTCCTGCACTCTGCGTGAAATCAAGTCCGTACGCGATACCATCAGATTCTATGAGGATGAAATCCTGAACTACTTTGACGGACGTAAGACTAACGCTTCAGCTGAATCGTTGAACTCAAAGATCAAATGCTTTCGTGCACAAGTAAAAGGAGTCATAGACATACCATTCTTCATGTATCGTTTAGCAACAGTTTTGGGTTAGCATCTGCACGGCCTACTCCACAGGGTTTGTCGGGTGCGCC
>NZ_LT629845.1:633813-840888 GCF_900106785.1 Prevotellamassilia timonensis
GGCGCACCCGACAAACCCTGTGGAGGGCTGTGCAGATGCTAACCCAAAAACTGAGTTGCCAAACGATACATGATTGCCCAAAAGTAGTACCTTTGCACTATGAATCAGAATGGCAATAAAAATATGTATGAGGGCCTCGCCTCATATTTCCTCCCCGAAGGAGTTCTTAAATATTTCGAGGTGACAGACTTTGCAACACAGCGTACTCTGGACAAGGATGTTCTTTACACAACAGAGCTTCACATCTATCTGGATGAGCGCGACAATCGCACACCAGACATGAAGGATTCCGTGAGCAATGGTTTTGGGGAAGAATCATGTTTACTTGACTATCCAGCCCGAGACAAGAAGGCGGTACTTCACATACGAAGAAGGCGTTGGACAATGCCGGATGGCACAACAAGAAGTGTTGACCTTGACAAGGAGTTTGAACTGAAGCATAAGGGCACTCGATACGCGAAGGACTTCGCGCTTTTTTTAAAGAGGGCGAATGGACTCTGAGACGATAACCGCTCGTCAGATTGGTTATACGTACATGATTAACAGCTCCACGTTTGCCAAAAGATACAAGGACGCCCTGAGTAACTTCGAGACGTGGGAGCAGAAGGATCACGCATCCAAGTGGATTCTTATTCCGCAAAACGTAGGTAAGGAGCAAGGCATAGACGAGACCTCCCTCCAGGGCGAACTGTACACTATCGTTCACAACAAGGATGCCCATGGTCGCAAGGGTGCAATCATAGCAGTAGTCAAGGGAACGAATCCTGCTGACGTACTGAAGGTTCTCATGCAACTACCTGCAGATAAGCGTGAAATGGTTGAGAATATCACGATGGATCTCTCAGATTGCATGCGTGTCATAGCCCGAGAGGCATTCCCTAAAGCCACAGTCATACGTGACTGCTTCCATGTCGTAAAACGCGGTGGAGAGGGCTGCGAAGAGATACGCCTGCGCCTGAAACGAAAAGCCGTAAAGGAGGCGAACAGACAGAAGGCAGAGTTTCGCAAATACCTCGAAAATCTGGCAGCGCAGAGAAAGGCTTACCGCGAGCGAATGAGGAAAAGGCATGGGAAGAACTGGAAGAAGAGCAAGCGCGGAAGAAAGCCTATGAGGCTGAACACTCGCTTTGAACCCAAAAGGCTTGAAAATGGCGAGACTCTTGTAGAGGCACAGACACGATGTCGCAAGCAATTGTCCATGAGCCGAGAGAAGTGGAGCGCAACGCAGAAAAAGCGTGCGAAGATACTTTTCGCACTCTACCCAAAACTTGAAGAAGCATACAATCTGATCAACTCCCTTAGAGCCATATTCAGAAACAAGAAACTCACAAAGGAGACTGCCAAACAGAATTTCAAGGGGTGGTATGAGAAAGTGGCTTCCTGCACTCTGCGTGAAATCAAGTCCGTACGCGATACCATCAGATTCTATGAGGATGAAATCCTGAACTACTTTGACGGACGTAAGACTAACGCTTCAGCTGAATCGTTGAACTCAAAGATCAAATGCTTTCGTGCACAAGTAAAAGGAGTCATAGACATACCATTCTTCATGTATCGTTTAGCAACAGTTTTGGGTTAGCATCTGCACGGCCTACTCCACAGGGTTTGTCGGGTGCGCCGCTGAAAGATGGTTTTAAGAATGCGGTTTATCTTGGAACGATGCCTGACTTTGTGCGACAAGAAGGTGTGCAAAATCATTATTTTGCTTACCCTATCATGTATAATGGAAAACGAAATTATGTGTTTTGCAGAGCTATGCAGGACAATAACAAGAATAGATTGTACGTGCACGAGGTCTTTGTTGCGGACAGTATACAAAATGAGGGCAATACCCTTCAAACCGCAGCGTCTCAGCCTCACGGAGGTATTGCCCTCTACAAAGCAATCCTTTCGGACGTTTTGTCTGCTGCAAAGGTAGGGAATAATTTTGAAACCTTGCAACTTCCTGCCTCAGAAAAAGCCAAGCACCAGGCTGCCAATGACCTTGCGCGGCAGATGCACGTGGAGGGTGAAGTAGAGGTGGTGACAAGCACTGAGGGCTTGACCGGCAGACAGGCGAAGGCTAAGGGCTGGTATGATGTGAGGACCGGAAAGGTGACGATTGTGCTGCCTAACAACAAGAATGCGGCTGATGTGCGTGAGACGGTGTTCCACGAGGTGGTGGCGCACAAGGGGCTACGTAACCTTGTGGGTGAAGAAAACTTTAACACCTTCCTTGATAACGTGTACAACAATGCTGAGGAGGGCATCAAGCAGACCATTGACGAGATGTCTGAGAAGAAGTATAATGGTGACAAGCGCAAGGCTACTGAGGAGTATATGGCGCACTTGGCCGAGGACGGTGAGTATGTGAAGCCGGAGAACCAGAGCTTCTTTGCGAAGGTGAGGGATTTCTTGACGGACTTGCTGAGGAAGGTTGGCATAAAGCTTGGTTTCAAGTTGACGGACAATGATTTGCGCTACATATTGTGGCGTAGCTGGAAGGGGCTTGCTGAGCGTGATGGCGGTTCGGTGTTTGAGAAGGCTGAAGATGTGAAGATGCAGCATGAGCTTGGTCAGACTGACGAGGCTCGCTCGGCGAGTGGTGAGAATGGTATCATGTTCCGTGAGGGGAGTGATGAGCTGAAGGACGTTGTGGAGAAGATGAAGGCTGACGTTGAGCGGTTGCATGAGGGTGAGCTTGATGATTTGCGCTCGGGTGCGCGGGCTATTGGCGGGCGGCTGAGTGAGCTGAACAAGGCGATGCGCCTGCAGCGTGCTTATGACATGAGCACTGTGGCGAGTGTGACGGAGCTGGCGAAGACGATGCTCAAGAATGGCTTGCTGAGTGAGATGAGTGACTATGATGTGCGCCGTTTGCTGTCGGTGGTGAATAATGTGCATGGCAAGGGTGACATCAGGCCTTATGTGCAGAAGGTTGTGGACATGATGGTTGGCAACCGGCTGCGTAATGTGTCGAAGGCGTTTGACAAGTTGCTTGCCATGCGTGGGAAGAAGGTTGATGCGCGTGGCGTGGAGGTGCAAGGTGAGCTTGACTTGGCCGGCCAGCGCATGGCAGATGTGGTGTGGAAGGGCATTGGCATGTCGGACGATGATGTGGCGGACATGTGTGCTGATGCCCAGGACCGCATGATGAGTGCGAATGGTGCGGAGGCTGCTGCTGCTGCGACGGACTATGCCGGGTGGCAGATTGTGATGCGTTACAATGAGACGATACGTGACAGCAAGAGTGAGGAGGTGCGGTTGCGCGAGGACTTGAAGCGTGCGAAGGAGGATTATGATGCCGGGCGTATGACGCGTGAGGCTTACATGGAGTTCAGGGAGAGCACGAATGACGCGATACGCGAGAACCGGATTGAGCGTGCTGAGGCTTATGAAGACTTGTATGAGCAGCTTGGTGGTGCTTATGGGGAGAGCATTAAGCGTGCGGCTGACTTTAAGGCTGCTGAGAAGGCGCGTGTGCTGGAGATACAGCATAATGCCAACTCGGACATGGAGGGCCGCCCGGCGCGCTCATACAGAAAGGACACTGCTGTGGACAAGGTGTTGAACAGCTCGCCAGTGCAGTTGTTGTTTGCTCCGCTTGGTACGTTTGACCAGATGTTGCGTATGTTTGACAGCAAGAATGTGAAGGGCGAGGGTTACTTGTGGAACCGGTACATGCGTGGTTGGCTGACTGCGACAGAGAATGAGTATACGGGTTATCGCGATGCTACTGCCGAGCTTGACGCGAAGGCTGCTGAGGTGCTTGGCAAGGGCAAGACTTGGGCAGACTTGTTTGCGCTTGAACGTAAGTTGCCGAAGGCGACGGTGCGTGTGTGGGACAATGGCGAGATGAGGGAACTTGAATTGCCTCAGGGTAACTTGCTTTACATCTACATGGTGGACAAGATGGCTGACGGCCGCATGAAGTTGCGCAAGATGGGTGTGACGGAAGATGATGTGGCTGCGATTGAGAATTTTCTGGACCCGCGGCTGAAGGAGATTGGTGACTGGCTGCAGGAGGTGTATCTTGTGGAGAAGCGAGGCAAGTATAATGAGGTGCATGAGCGTATGTTTGGTGCTGCGATGGCTTCGATAGACAATTACTTCCCGCTGAAGATATTGAAGGACGCACGTGCTGAGAATGTGGACGTTGGTGTGGAGAAGCGGCGCACCCGACAAACCCTGTGGAGTAGGCCGTGCAGATGCTAACCCAAAACTGTTGCTAAACGATACATGAAGAATGGTATGTCTATGACTCCTTTTACTTGTGCACGAAAGCATTTGATCTTTGAGTTCAACGATTCAGCTGAAGCGTTAGTCTTACGTCCGTCAAAGTAGTTCAGGATTTCATCCTCATAGAATCTGATGGTATCGCGTACGGACTTGATTTCACGCAGAGTGCAGGAAGCCACTTTCTCATACCACCCCTTGAAATTCTGTTTGGCAGTCTCCTTTGTGAGTTTCTTGTTTCTGAATATGGCTCTAAGGGAGTTGATCAGATTGTATGCTTCTTCAAGTTTTGGGTAGAGTGCGAAAAGTATCTTCGCACGCTTTTTCTGCGTTGCGCTCCACTTCTCTCGGCTCATGGACAATTGCTTGCGACATCGTGTCTGTGCCTCTACAAGAGTCTCGCCATTTTCAAGCCTTTTGGGTTCAAAGCGAGTGTTCAGCCTCATAGGCTTTCTTCCGCGCTTGCTCTTCTTCCAGTTCTTCCCATGCCTTTTCCTCATTCGCTCGCGGTAAGCCTTTCTCTGCGCTGCCAGATTTTCGAGGTATTTGCGAAACTCTGCCTTCTGTCTGTTCGCCTCCTTTACGGCTTTTCGTTTCAGGCGCAGGCGTATCTCTTCGCAGCCCTCTCCACCGCGTTTTACGACATGGAAGCAGTCACGTATGACTGTGGCTTTAGGGAATGCCTCTCGGGCTATGACACGCATGCAATCTGAGAGATCCATCGTGATATTCTCAACCATTTCACGCTTATCTGCAGGTAGTTGCATGAGAACCTTCAGTACGTCAGCAGGATTCGTTCCCTTGACTACTGCTATGATTGCACCCTTGCGACCATGGGCATCCTTGTTGTGAACGATAGTGTACAGTTCGCCCTGGAGGGAGGTCTCGTCTATGCCTTGCTCCTTACCTACGTTTTGCGGAATAAGAATCCACTTGGATGCGTGATCCTTCTGCTCCCACGTCTCGAAGTTACTCAGGGCGTCCTTGTATCTTTTGGCAAACGTGGAGCTGTTAATCATGTACGTATAACCAATCTGACGAGCGGTTATCGTCTCAGAGTCCATTCGCCCTCTTTAAAAAAAGCGCGAAGTCCTTCGCGTATCGAGTGCCCTTATGCTTCAGTTCAAACTCCTTGTCAAGGTCAACACTTCTTGTTGTGCCATCCGGCATTGTCCAACGCCTTCTTCGTATGTGAAGTACCGCCTTCTTGTCTCGGGCTGGATAGTCAAGTAAACATGATTCTTCCCCAAAACCATTGCTCACGGAATCCTTCATGTCTGGTGTGCGATTGTCGCGCTCATCCAGATAGATGTGAAGCTCTGTTGTGTAAAGAACATCCTTGTCCAGAGTACGCTGTGTTGCAAAGTCTGTCACCTCGAAATATTTAAGAACTCCTTCGGGGAGGAAATATGAGGCGAGGCCCTCATACATATTTTTATTGCCATTCTGATTCATAGTGCAAAGGTACTACTTTTGGGCAATCATGTATCGTTTGGCAACTCAGTTTTTGGGTTAGCATCTGCACAGCCCTCCACAGGGTTTGTCGGGTGCGCCGGNNNGGCGCACCCGACAAACCCTGTGGAGTAGGCCGTGCAGATGCTAACCCAAAACTGTTGCTAAACGATACATGAAGAATGGTATGTCTATGACTCCTTTTACTTGTGCACGAAAGCATTTGATCTTTGAGTTCAACGATTCAGCTGAAGCGTTAGTCTTACGTCCGTCAAAGTAGTTCAGGATTTCATCCTCATAGAATCTGATGGTATCGCGTACGGACTTGATTTCACGCAGAGTGCAGGAAGCCACTTTCTCATACCACCCCTTGAAATTCTGTTTGGCAGTCTCCTTTGTGAGTTTCTTGTTTCTGAATATGGCTCTAAGGGAGTTGATCAGATTGTATGCTTCTTCAAGTTTTGGGTAGAGTGCGAAAAGTATCTTCGCACGCTTTTTCTGCGTTGCGCTCCACTTCTCTCGGCTCATGGACAATTGCTTGCGACATCGTGTCTGTGCCTCTACAAGAGTCTCGCCATTTTCAAGCCTTTTGGGTTCAAAGCGAGTGTTCAGCCTCATAGGCTTTCTTCCGCGCTTGCTCTTCTTCCAGTTCTTCCCATGCCTTTTCCTCATTCGCTCGCGGTAAGCCTTTCTCTGCGCTGCCAGATTTTCGAGGTATTTGCGAAACTCTGCCTTCTGTCTGTTCGCCTCCTTTACGGCTTTTCGTTTCAGGCGCAGGCGTATCTCTTCGCAGCCCTCTCCACCGCGTTTTACGACATGGAAGCAGTCACGTATGACTGTGGCTTTAGGGAATGCCTCTCGGGCTATGACACGCATGCAATCTGAGAGATCCATCGTGATATTCTCAACCATTTCACGCTTATCTGCAGGTAGTTGCATGAGAACCTTCAGTACGTCAGCAGGATTCGTTCCCTTGACTACTGCTATGATTGCACCCTTGCGACCATGGGCATCCTTGTTGTGAACGATAGTGTACAGTTCGCCCTGGAGGGAGGTCTCGTCTATGCCTTGCTCCTTACCTACGTTTTGCGGAATAAGAATCCACTTGGATGCGTGATCCTTCTGCTCCCACGTCTCGAAGTTACTCAGGGCGTCCTTGTATCTTTTGGCAAACGTGGAGCTGTTAATCATGTACGTATAACCAATCTGACGAGCGGTTATCGTCTCAGAGTCCATTCGCCCTCTTTAAAAAAAGCGCGAAGTCCTTCGCGTATCGAGTGCCCTTATGCTTCAGTTCAAACTCCTTGTCAAGGTCAACACTTCTTGTTGTGCCATCCGGCATTGTCCAACGCCTTCTTCGTATGTGAAGTACCGCCTTCTTGTCTCGGGCTGGATAGTCAAGTAAACATGATTCTTCCCCAAAACCATTGCTCACGGAATCCTTCATGTCTGGTGTGCGATTGTCGCGCTCATCCAGATAGATGTGAAGCTCTGTTGTGTAAAGAACATCCTTGTCCAGAGTACGCTGTGTTGCAAAGTCTGTCACCTCGAAATATTTAAGAACTCCTTCGGGGAGGAAATATGAGGCGAGGCCCTCATACATATTTTTATTGCCATTCTGATTCATAGTGCAAAGGTACTACTTTTGGGCAATCATGTATCGTTTGGCAACTCAGTTTTTGGGTTAGCATCTGCACAGCCCTCCACAGGGTTTGTCGGGTGCGCCGGAGAAGCGTGAGTCGGAGATGGCATCTACGATTACGGGCAGTGTTGTGAAGCGTACGCGTAATGCGCTGGCACTTGACTTGCTGAACTCTGATGCCTTTTCGGTGGTGCTTGACTACTTGCAGCAGATGGAGCATTGGAGTGCCTTTGCGGAGTGGAACAGGGACTTGAACACGCTGTTGTCGTACAAGCACTTCCGTAACCAGGTGAAGAATATGCGTAGTGCATACGGTAGCGGTGAGCGGCTGTGGGAGGCTTTTGACAAGGTGGCGCGTATTGCTGCCGGCACTTATACTCCGCCCAAGGCTTTTGCTGACAAGCTGGCTGTAAATATAGCGAAGGGTGTTACTGCTGCGAAGATTAGCTTGCATGTGTTTACTGCGCTCAAGCAGTTTACATCGTTCCCGGCGTACTTGTCGGACAGTAATCCGGTGTATCTGCTGAAGGGTGTGGCTACCCCGTATGGTTCGTGGAAATGGTGCATGGAAAATTTGCCCCTGTTTGAGAAACGCTGGAAGAGCCGCATGGCTGGTGACCCGAGGTTGCTGAAGAATGAGATGGACTGGGGCTTGTGGCGTGACAATGTGGTGCAGATGGCTGCGAAGTGGGGTATGACTCCGAATGGTTTTGTTGATGCGTTGACGGTGTGCATAGGTGCGAGGGCGATGTATGAGACGAGGCGCAGGAAGTATATTCGTTATGGTTATGGCCTGGAGGAGGCTGAGCGACGTGCGAAACAAGATGCTTCGATATTGTATAACCAGACTCAGCAGTCGAGCGAGGGTGCTTTTTTGTCGGCCTTGCAGGTAGACAGGTCGTGGTATTCGGTGTTGTTTACGGTGTTCAGGAACTCTTCGATGTCGTATACGCGTCAGTTGTATGCTGCATTGCGCAACACTGGCCGCAGGATAGCGGGTGGTGCGAAGTTTAAGGGCATTAGCGAGGCGTTTATGGCTAAGCAGATGGAACGCGACGGCATAGACCCGGAGAAGGCTTCGAAGAATGCTAAGGCGGAGTATCGCAAGAGCTGGATAAATGACTTTGTGCGTGCTGGTGTGTTTGGCTATGTGTTGCAGCTGGCTTGGAATTGTGGTCCGTATGCGCTATATATGTTGTTTGGCGATGATGAGAAGAAGGGCAAGGAGATGTGGCATGATATATGGACGCACACTGCATTTGGCTCGGTGGAGGGCTTGACTGGTGGTGATGTGTGGAGCGCGGGCTTGCAGTCGCTGTGGAACCATTATGTGAATGGTGAGGACTTTAATGCTAACAGCGTGAATAAGGATATGCCATTGACGAGTGACTTGCTTAATGTGGTGAAGAAGGTTGGCAGTGACAATTATGGTGCGGTGAATGATGTGCTGAACTTGCTTGTGCAGGCTGGTTTTGGCGTGAACCCTCAGACGCTGACAGATGCTGCGGTGGCGATATATGACTATTGTGGCTCTGATGTTGAGACGACGAAGGAGTGTGCGCTGCTTGTGATGCGTGTGATGAACTGCCCGCAGAGCCAGATGGATAATATCTACTTTGATGAGATTGATGCTACTGGCGAGGAGGCGAAGGCGATGAGTGTGGAGGAGATTGCTGAACGCTATGCGAGGTATAAGGCTTTGCGGAGTGCTCCGTTGCGTGCGTTGAACAGTGATGCCTTGAAGGCTGCTGAAAAGAAGCCTCGCGAGAAGGTGCTGACGGAGGCGAAGGAGCAGCTGGACGGCCGATTGATGACTGAGGAGGCTCAAAGGTATCTTGATGAGTATGAGGCGACGAAGAAGAAGGTGACGGAGACTCGTGCTTTGGCTGATACTGACCCGAAGGCTTTCATGCAGCAGATGCCGGCCTTGGCGCGCTCGGGTGAGTTTAGGAGGTACAGGCGTGTCGGGCTGTACAAGAGTGAGGTTAACAAGCTGACGAAGAAGTTGCTCCGGACGAGTGACCCGGCAGAGCGCAGGGCGTTGTTTGGTAAGATGCTTGATGCTCGTGACAAGATGCTGAAGCAGGTGAGGGAGATGGAGTGAAGAGGGGGGGAGTTTTAAGTTGAAGAGTTGAAAAGTTGAGGAGTTAAGAGGAATGTTTTAGAGGGTGAACTCGCAGAGGTAACTTCATAAGCTTTTCAACTTATCAACTTTTCAACTTGAGACTCCAACTCCTCAACTTGTCAACTAATACCTCTAATTGGTAGTGATAGAAAGAAAAAGCGTGGCAGACACACTGTCACGCTTTTTCTGTTATAATCCGAGTTGTTTGATTAGGTAATCGCCAACAGCGAGGTTTTGTTCTTTGGCTGCGGTCTTTATTTCGTTTACGGCCTTTTGCGGCATTCGACAGTATAGGACTGCATCGCCTACTTTTTTGCGCCCTGAATTGGGACGTCTGCCGCCCCAGGTGTTGTTTGTCATGTTTTATAACTTTTTGTATATCTTGATGGCTATTTTTGCGATGTATATTAAAATTACAGCCATTATTATTGCTGTTCCTATCATTGATGTCATTTTGTTTACATTATTGGTGAATATCTTAAAAGTTTTCGACACTCTTTGTTTGGTGGTTCTAAGAATTAAGGTATAATATCATACCTAATACTATTATTGCTATTGGATAAAGTGCTATCATTGCCAATATGATGATGAGCAGCACTTTTATTATTTTATTCAGCTTGTTGTCTGCCATGTCTTTAAGTTTTGCCGTGTTCGGAATTGACTGCGGTCAATTCCCTTGAAACATTTATACCCTCAAAGCACCAGTGGGACACCAGGAGGTGCAGTACTGGTTGTCTATTGCACCGTCAACCCTAACAGGGTCGTGGATTGAAACGCTCTAATGAGCATAATTTCTACTATTGTAGATTAAAAGTCGAGTTCTAAACTCGTGGTAAGCCCCACCCCGTGAAGGTGTTTTTTTATTTTACATCATAATCGTTAATTAGATACACGCGATCCTCAGCTGGGGTTGTGAGGCCGAAGAGTTTGGTCAAAGACTCGTTGTAATGTGCGTAGATGTCGCACCCGAGTATCACCGTTTCGGCAGTTGGGGTAACGCCATCTTGTAAAATGCTGTCGGCTAATATGGCGTTGAACGCTGCCTCTTTAGAGGCGAATACGCCATCTATTTTATAATCATCAACCCTTTCGAGAATATATACTTTCATGTTCATATGACTTAACCGTGATGTCGAGGGCTTTTTTTGTTATTCTTTGTCTATGTTTGCTTGGCCCTCGAGAGCACTCTCGAAGGTCCAGTCGGCCTTCGGGTAGATGCCCTCGCCCAATCCGGTGCGAAAGTCTATGTAGAAGTTATCTTCATGCTGCAGCAAATGTAGTAAAAGATTTTGAAACCTTGCAACTTTCTGTCCCAGAAAAGGCCATGCATCAAGCTGCCAATGGTCTTGCCCGTCAGATGCACGTGGAGGGTGAAGTAGAGGTGGTGAATAATGTGCATGACAAGGGTGAAATAAGACCTTATGTGCAGAAGTTTGTTAACATGATGGCTGACAACCGGCTACGTAATGTGTCGAAGGCGTTTGACAAGTTGCTTGCTATGCGTGGCAAGAAGGTTGATGCGCGTGGCGTGGAGGTGCAAGGTGAGCTTGACTTGGCCGGCCAGCGCATGGCAGATGTGGTGTGGAAGGGCATTGGCATGTCGGACGATGATGTGGCGGACATGTGTGCTGATGCCCAGGACCGCATGATGAGTGCGAATGGTGCGGAGGCAGCTGCTGCTGCGACGGACTATGCCGGGTGGCAGATTGTGATGCACTTGGGGCTTTTACCATACTACAAGTAACTTACTCGCTGAGTATCTTGCATCTTACACTAACACATTGCAACTCATTGATTGTCAATACTTTACTCAGTGTAAGATATTACAAATTTCACTTGCATACAACCTACACACCCCACATGCTGCCACACGGCACAAGCACGGGAGGGCGATATCACGGCATAGGGGAGCAGAAAAGTCTGTTGCTCCGACAGACTATTCTACGTCCCTATGGCGTAAAACCCACCGCATACGTCCAAACCGACTGCGAGGCAGCGGGGTGGGGCGTGTAAGATGTATGCAGGGGAGTGTAAGATACTTCGAAATCATCTTACACTCTTGAAATCTTTGTATATCAACTTGTTACGCACAAAAAGTGTAAGATGGCAGTAAAAACACACGCACTCTTTTACATGTTGGCTGACGGGTAGAGAACAAATATTTGTGTACAAATTGTACACTTTTTTTGTTGGGTACAATGTCTTGGTGTTATCTTTGCAGCACTTCACTTTTGTACAAAACCAAATTGTATTGACCACCATGAAACGAATGCTTAACAGAATGCTGCGCTATGCCGATGCCATTGTGAAACGTGGCGTTGACAAACTGATAGACGCTATCGGACATAGTCCGGAACCACAAACTAAAAACACTGAAACACCCCAGCAGCAAAAACGCATGGGCAACGACACCGACTGCGCACCGCAAACAACTGGCAATACTACGAACTGCGGTTTGACTGAACAAGCCATCACCCTTACGGACGAACTGTACGACATTCGCTTTAATATGCTTGACCGCACACCCGAAGTGCAACTGCGCGACCTGGTGGACAAAGGGCTTGTGCCCGTGAGCACTGACGCACTGTGGCGCATGGTGTTCGGGCGCTGGTTGCGCTGCATGGTGGCGCAAGCAAAAAAGCAAGTCTTGTTTTGCTCTTTTAAGGGCTGTTCCCCCTTGCGCCACTTACCGCGGGATACATAAGGACATAAGCTATATAAGAACATAAGCTACATAAGTAACATAAGGCTGATGCCGTGTCTTTTCACATAAGTTGAGGCAGGGCTGGCCGCCTTGCTTATAAGATACATAAGGGTTGACGCTGTGTCGTTGGCTCTAATGTAATTTCCTGACTTCGTCATTGCTTCACCCAAAATTCTTCGTCAAAGAGTTTAACTATTTTCTGATGTCTTGCCATCAGCATTGTTTGGGTGTAAACCTCCTTGTTCAGAGACAGCTTAATTTGTATGGTTGTGATAGTCTTAGCCAATGGATACAATAGGCAAGCGGATACCACCCAAACTTACAAGCAAACCGAGTATGATCTGAGGATTGCTGTGACGTCCTTCTTTCGAGAAACCAGTCTTACGTAATTCATCCTCATAATCCGCTTCAAAGTAAAGTGTGGTGACATTATAGAACTGCACACCGATATTTCCACCGAACAGTTTCGCCGTATGGCGCACGCTTATGTCCTGTACGATGTCGTGCTGATGGTCGCTAAGCTTGTCAAGATAGCGATAGATTTTTGAGAGATTCACATCTTCGTCAAAGTGGTTTTTCAGATATTCCACCGTAGCAGCCTTGTTAGTTGGATATGCCAAACGGGCTTTCACAAGCTTGCGGAACACTTCATCGTCAATACGATTGAAACCAATCCTGTCAAACGTGCGGTCCAATATCAATAGAAAACCAATCGGGTTGTCTACTCGTTTCTTGTCAACTTGTCAGCTGTTTAGCAAGTTGGAAACTTGCTAAACTTAAATTCGTTATACCTACAAGTAGGTATTTTCAGCGGAATACCTATTTTTGAGTATGCTCTGAATTCGGCGGTTTTTCTTATAATTACTATTTTTGCATTCGTAATAAGAATCGTATTTGTGCAACCAATGTTGTGTTTATGCGGTTTATATATAGGTATATAAAGTTAAAGATATTATTGTATTATGATTATCGAAAATGTTCATGCAAGAGAAATCTTGGATTCTCGTGGCAATCCTACAGTAGAGGTTGAGGTATTATTAAAGTCTGGCGTGGTTGGCCGTGCATCAGTTCCGTCAGGTGCTTCAACTGGTGAGAATGAGGCACTGGAGCTTCGTGATGGCGACAAGAGCCGTTATTGTGGCAAGGGAGTATTAAAGGCTGTAGAGAATGTCAATAACGTGATTGCTCCGGCTTTGGTCGGATTCTCTGCCTTGGAGCAGCGTGCTATCGACTATAAGATGTTGGAGCTGGATGGTACTAAGACCAAGTCAAACTTAGGTGCCAATGCCATTCTTGGCGTATCGCTTGCTGTGGCTCATGCTGCTGCCGAGTATCTCCATATCCCGCTGTATCGCTACATCGGCGGTTGCAATACTTACATCCTTCCGGTTCCTATGATGAACATCATCAACGGTGGTGCTCACTCTGATGCTCCAATCGCTTTCCAGGAGTTTATGATCCGTCCTGTGGGTGCTCCTAATGAGAAGGAGGCAATCCGTATGGGTGCGGAGGTGTTCCATGCCTTGGCAAAGCTCCTGAAGAATCGCGGCCTTTCCACTGCTGTCGGCGACGAGGGCGGTTTCGCTCCTGCACTCAATGGCATTGAGGACGCCCTTGAGAGCATCTGCCAGGCAATCAAGGATGCCGGTTATGAGCCAGGAAAGGATGTGACGATTGCCATGGACTGCGCTGCCAGCGAGTTTGCTGTTCAGGAGAATGGTGAGTGGTATTACGATTACCGCCAGCTGAAGGACGGCAAGAAGAAGGATCCTAACGGCAAGAAACTCACAGCTGCTGAGCAAATCAAGTTCTTGGAAGAACTGATTACCAAATATCCTATCGATTCCATCGAGGACGGTCTTGACGAGAACGATTGGGACAACTGGGTGAAGCTTACGGCTGCCATCGGTGACCGTTGCCAGTTGGTTGGTGACGACCTCTTTGTTACGAACGTGAAGTTCTTGGAGAAGGGCATCAAGATGGGCGCTGCTAACTCTATCCTTATCAAGGTGAACCAGATTGGCTCGCTTACAGAGACCTTGGATGCTATAGAGATGGCTCATCGTCATGGCTACACCACTGTCACGTCACACCGTTCAGGTGAAACAGAGGATACGACAATCGCCGATATCGCTGTGGCAACCAACTCTGGTCAGATCAAAACAGGTTCGATGAGCCGTACCGACCGTATGGCAAAGTACAACCAGCTTATCCGTATTGAGGAGCAGTTGGGAAAGAACGCTGCTTACGGTTATAAGAAACTGAAATAGAATAGATTAATAATTATAGACTAAGTCATAGTCCAATCGAGTAGGAGGAAAACGAAGCAGTTTTCTTCCTACTTTCGTTTTCCGACCTCTCACACCACCATAATGGAACACAATTAAAGAGTTCTCTTCATCAGGTGTCAGCCCTTATGTTGCTTATGTTCTTATGTCTTCGCGGTAAGCGGCACAAGAGCGAACAGCCCTTAATGCACAGAACAAGGTTTATTATTCCATATGTCGGATAAGATATATTCTCTATCAGCCCACTATAATTGATTTGGGTGACGCATTGACGGAGTTGGGAATTCTGTTTTTGTAGCTCGTTTGCTTGTAAAGAAAGCCCGGAGTCTCACATTCGAGAGACTCCGGGCGGAATAAAGATCTTGTTAGATACCAATGTGCTTAATCAGCGTTTCATGGTAATACTTTTATTTTTGTTGAAGCGGTGATGTCAAAACCTGGCGTATATCCTGCATGAACGCTACATACCACACGGCTATTTACGTCGCCTTCAAAACTATATGTGATAGACGAGCCATGTTTCGCACTCCATGCCTGTACATTACCCTTAGCATTATATGTGCCTGAGAAAGTCAATTTGTATTCTCCAGCAGTATTAATGGTGACGGTATCGCTTGGATTGCTGCTATCTTCGTCATAATACACTTGCCGCTTGCTGCCAATGGGTGTGCCATCAAGAGTCCAGCTATATTTTGCTAAACCAAGCAGACGTCCAGTGCTCTTCTGCTGGGCTGTTAGAACTATCTTTTCGCCTACATGAATTGTCTCTGTGTTGTTTGAGAGAGATTTTGCAGTAATGCCATTCAGTGTCGGCGGTTCGGAGCGGTATTTTTCGTTGGCAGGATCTTCTGTACAACCAGCGACAGTGGTTGCAAGGAGTGCTAATCCTAATAATAATAGCTTATAAGCGTGTGTCATAATTTATATTATACTAATAGGAATGTTGTGTCAAAGGATTAATATGTGTACATTAAATCGGTAAGTTTGGCCGCTTGTTCTTTATCGGAGAGAAGGCTTGCTATTGCAGGATTCCTTCACCTTGCCTTATGATATTGAACTCATCGTCATGACAGTCTACAATAGTTGTTTCGCCTAAGCAGCCAATTCCACCATCAATAACCAAATCAACTTGTGAACCAAAGGTTTCTTCGATTAGCCCCGGGTCTGTTATATACGCGATGTCATCATAACTGTCAGCAGGCAATGACACAGTCATAAGTGGTGCATCGAGTGCTTGAAGTATGTCGCGCACAATGTCGGATTCAGGCATGCGTATGCCAATCTCTCCAGTCTTGCGGCTTCTGAATATTTTAGGAAGTACTCTCTTTCCTGGGATAATGAATGTAAATTTACCAGGTAGATTGCGTTTCATGACCTTGTATGCAGCATTGGATATTTGCGCATATTCGCTGATAGAACTCATGTCATAACATATCACGGAGAGTGGGTGTGTAGCGGGGTCAATTTGACGTATTTTGCAAATACGTTCTACGGCGCGCTCTTTTAGTGCATGACAACCAAATGCGTAGGTTGTGCCTGTCGGGTATATGATAACGCCTCCATCATTAAGAATGTCAACCACCTCCTTAATACGTTGAGGAGGATTGTTTTTGGGATAGAGTTTGAGCATATAGACAATATTTGTTTAGAATGTCTTTAATTTTTGATAAAGACGTTGCACGGGTAGTCCGACGACGTTGAAATAGCTGCCTTTAATTTCTTCAACAGCTACAATGCCTATCCATTCTTGTATGCCATAGGCACCCGCTTTGTCAAAGGGCAGATAGTTGTCAACATAGAAGTTTATTTCTTCGTCGGTGATATTCGTAAATTTTACCTGGCTTGTTACTCCAAAATTCTCTGTACGTTTGGCCGTGACAATTGTCACGCCAGTAATAACTTGATGGGTCTTGCCAGATAATTTGTGAAGCATTTCTTTTGCTTGTTCGGCATTTTTAGGCTTACCCATAACTTCTCCATCAACATACACAATGGTGTCGGCCGTAATAAGTAGCTCATTCGGAGCCATTGATGATTGGTACGCTTTGGCTTTGTTGCGCGAAATATAGCATACAATGTCCTCGCCTCTGAGTGAGTCGGGGTAGCTTTCGTCTATACCAAAGAGTGTACGCACCTTGAAGTTGACGCCCATGCGTTGAAGTAGTTCCTTGCGTCTTGGCGAATTACTTGCCAATACAATTTCGTATTTGTTTAGATTTTCAAGCATAGTATATGTATGTTTTGAGATATTAGTTTATAAATAGCAGTAATATGGGGTATGTTACCAACCAAACGCTTCGGTGCCAGTCATCCACTTGCCTTGAGCGCGCATAACTTGCTCGATAATGTCACGTGCACAACCATTTCCTCCATTGACAGGACTGATATATCGTGCTATTTGTTTGATTTCGTATGCCGCATCATTGGGACAACACGGGCAACCGCATTGCTGCATGACTTCGAAGTCGGGTATGTCATCTCCCATGTAGATAACCTCATCACTTTGCAGGCCTTTTTCGTGTATCCACGTGTTGAATACCTTGATCTTGACACCAGCCCCTAAAAATATGTCTTTAATGCCAAGTCCTTCGTAGCGTATACGTACGGCTTGGCTCCGGCCTCCCGTAATGATTGCAATATCATAGCCTTGTTTTATAGCTAACTGCATGGCATAACCATCCTTGATGTTTGCAGTGCGACATGGTTGCGCTCCTTCAAACAACATGACATTGTTACAGCTTAGCACTCCATCAACGTCGAAAGCGAAGGCTTTTATTTTGCTTAAGTCATAATCTATCATTTGTCTGATCTTTTCGTGTAGTTAGTTGTTGTCAATCGTTCTCACTATGATAATGGTGTATGCTGTCACTCATAAGTTTGTAAATTTGTTGCATTGCCGGATTTGGCCTGAGCAAATCAGTGTGTGCATGTAATACATTTGTGTCCCATCTTACGGCAGGGCCCGTTTGGGCTTTGACAGGGCCAATTTCATCGATTTTCCTAAATGTTTCAGCTATAATGGGAACGAGTAACTTAGGATTAATTCCGTTCTCTTCAAGCAATTTATAGGCCAAGGTGCAACAATGGTTTGTAAAGTTATTGGCAAAAACAGCGGCAAGATGTACAATTTTTCTTTGTTCAGAGTTTAGAGGTGTAACAGACTCGGAAAGTTGATTGCTTAACTGCTTAATTAGCATGATGGCAAAATCGTTATTCCCCTCTATAAACAGAGGTACGTTTCTGAAGTTAATGGCGTGCCCTTTGCTTATGGTCTGCAGTGGATACATGACAGCAGCGTTTGTTACATTGCAAAATGTGCTTAATGGCATGCACCCCGACGTGTGTATCCATAAAGCATCGTGCGCAAGTGCATTTTTCTTTAATTGTGCTACGGCTTCAGGCAGAGCGCTGTCCTTAATCATGAAGAAATAAGCATCTGATTTTGGTAGCTCTTGTATGTTGTCGGTATATAAGGAAACACCAAATTTTTCAGCTAAAAGTTTGGCATGGTCAATATGATGACTGAATATAGCGCTTATAGTGTGTCCAGCAGAAACTAAAGCCTGCGACACGTGTGTTGCCACATTACCAGAACCTATGATGCAAATTTCCATTTTAAGATTGAGATTTTTGTCTTCTGATGTATTCTTCGTAATTACGTTTCCATCTTTTATGCGTCCAAAGCCACAGGGCGGGGTGTTGCTTGATGGTTCCTTCGAGCAAGTCAAAATACTTGTCTGTAATCTGGAAGTCTGGCTTGTTTTGTATATTGTCTTCCATCAATTTTATAGTACACCGATAAGTGCCTCTTTTAGGCCTTTCGACGTGTCCGTAGAAGATGAGCGCATCAACTTTTTTGCCTATCTGTTCTGTACCAGTAAAAACAGGCGTTTTGTGGTTCAGAAATTCGGTCCAATGATGAATGCTGTTCCATTTTGGCCCTTGGTCAGCAATAAAGCCGACAATAGTGGGTATTTGAGCTTTCCGCTTGTTTATTACATAACGCAAAGTCTCTTTCATGCCCACATTATCTCCACCAAAACGGCCACGGATTTGCAAGAATAATTTGTTGAAATTCTTGTTACGTAGTGGATGATATATTTGCCCTGCCGACATTTCGGGCGCGAGGTTGTGTATGTGCATTGCTAATGATGAAATCCATTCCCAATTTCCGTAGTGAGCAAGATATATAAATGCAAAGTCCTTGCCGCTTGTCCTTAGTTTGTTGATCATCTGCTCTACTCCGCAAAACTCCATACGTTTGGTAAGCTCTTTCTCAGAAATACTGCACAATTTGATGGTCTCAACAATGTAGTCAGAAAAGAACTGGTAGAATTCCTTTTCTATATGCTTGAGTTCCGTTGCATTCTTTTCAGGGAAGGAGCTATGAAGATTTTCGGACACAACACGACGCCTGTAGCGAACGATGTAGTAAACAAGCACAAATATTATATCTGATAATGCATAGAGCACTTTCAGAGGTAACTTGGAGAGTGACCATATAAATCCGTATAGAAGAGTGTACATATATTTTAATGTGCTATTAATGACAATGGGTTTGATGAGCCCATTCCTCTTTATGCTTGCCTACAAAAGTACATAAAATCATTGTAAAATAGATGATTTGCATGCTAAACTTTCAATTCTTCTGTACAAATCGATTTGTATAAACAAAGTCTGTGTGTTTGAAGTAATAAGAAGTGCTGCTCTTAATCAAGAAGGCAATATCACTCTATTCTTGTCAGAAATATGGCTCTTATTACGTATGTAATATGACTTTTATGAATAAAGGATATCAATATCGTTAGGAATTGAATGCTGTTAAAATGCAAAAGCCTCCATAATCGATAACGACTATGGAGACTATTTATTCTCATTCGTGAACTGATGCATTTATTGGCGCACCCGACAAACCCTGTGGAGTAGGCCGTGCAGATGCTAACCCAAAACTGTTGCTAAACGATACATGAAGAATGGTATGTCTATGACTCCTTTTACTTGTGCACGAAAGCATTTGATCTTTGAGTTCAACGATTCAGCTGAAGCGTTAGTCTTACGTCCGTCAAAGTAGTTCAGGATTTCATCCTCATAGAATCTGATGGTATCGCGTACGGACTTGATTTCACGCAGAGTGCAGGAAGCCACTTTCTCATACCACCCCTTGAAATTCTGTTTGGCAGTCTCCTTTGTGAGTTTCTTGTTTCTGAATATGGCTCTAAGGGAGTTGATCAGATTGTATGCTTCTTCAAGTTTTGGGTAGAGTGCGAAAAGTATCTTCGCACGCTTTTTCTGCGTTGCGCTCCACTTCTCTCGGCTCATGGACAATTGCTTGCGACATCGTGTCTGTGCCTCTACAAGAGTCTCGCCATTTTCAAGCCTTTTGGGTTCAAAGCGAGTGTTCAGCCTCATAGGCTTTCTTCCGCGCTTGCTCTTCTTCCAGTTCTTCCCATGCCTTTTCCTCATTCGCTCGCGGTAAGCCTTTCTCTGCGCTGCCAGATTTTCGAGGTATTTGCGAAACTCTGCCTTCTGTCTGTTCGCCTCCTTTACGGCTTTTCGTTTCAGGCGCAGGCGTATCTCTTCGCAGCCCTCTCCACCGCGTTTTACGACATGGAAGCAGTCACGTATGACTGTGGCTTTAGGGAATGCCTCTCGGGCTATGACACGCATGCAATCTGAGAGATCCATCGTGATATTCTCAACCATTTCACGCTTATCTGCAGGTAGTTGCATGAGAACCTTCAGTACGTCAGCAGGATTCGTTCCCTTGACTACTGCTATGATTGCACCCTTGCGACCATGGGCATCCTTGTTGTGAACGATAGTGTACAGTTCGCCCTGGAGGGAGGTCTCGTCTATGCCTTGCTCCTTACCTACGTTTTGCGGAATAAGAATCCACTTGGATGCGTGATCCTTCTGCTCCCACGTCTCGAAGTTACTCAGGGCGTCCTTGTATCTTTTGGCAAACGTGGAGCTGTTAATCATGTACGTATAACCAATCTGACGAGCGGTTATCGTCTCAGAGTCCATTCGCCCTCTTTAAAAAAAGCGCGAAGTCCTTCGCGTATCGAGTGCCCTTATGCTTCAGTTCAAACTCCTTGTCAAGGTCAACACTTCTTGTTGTGCCATCCGGCATTGTCCAACGCCTTCTTCGTATGTGAAGTACCGCCTTCTTGTCTCGGGCTGGATAGTCAAGTAAACATGATTCTTCCCCAAAACCATTGCTCACGGAATCCTTCATGTCTGGTGTGCGATTGTCGCGCTCATCCAGATAGATGTGAAGCTCTGTTGTGTAAAGAACATCCTTGTCCAGAGTACGCTGTGTTGCAAAGTCTGTCACCTCGAAATATTTAAGAACTCCTTCGGGGAGGAAATATGAGGCGAGGCCCTCATACATATTTTTATTGCCATTCTGATTCATAGTGCAAAGGTACTACTTTTGGGCAATCATGTATCGTTTGGCAACTCAGTTTTTGGGTTAGCATCTGCACAGCCCTCCACAGGGTTTGTCGGGTGCGCCANNNNGGCGCACCCGACAAACCCTGTGGAGTAGGCCGTGCAGATGCTAACCCAAAACTGTTGCTAAACGATACATGAAGAATGGTATGTCTATGACTCCTTTTACTTGTGCACGAAAGCATTTGATCTTTGAGTTCAACGATTCAGCTGAAGCGTTAGTCTTACGTCCGTCAAAGTAGTTCAGGATTTCATCCTCATAGAATCTGATGGTATCGCGTACGGACTTGATTTCACGCAGAGTGCAGGAAGCCACTTTCTCATACCACCCCTTGAAATTCTGTTTGGCAGTCTCCTTTGTGAGTTTCTTGTTTCTGAATATGGCTCTAAGGGAGTTGATCAGATTGTATGCTTCTTCAAGTTTTGGGTAGAGTGCGAAAAGTATCTTCGCACGCTTTTTCTGCGTTGCGCTCCACTTCTCTCGGCTCATGGACAATTGCTTGCGACATCGTGTCTGTGCCTCTACAAGAGTCTCGCCATTTTCAAGCCTTTTGGGTTCAAAGCGAGTGTTCAGCCTCATAGGCTTTCTTCCGCGCTTGCTCTTCTTCCAGTTCTTCCCATGCCTTTTCCTCATTCGCTCGCGGTAAGCCTTTCTCTGCGCTGCCAGATTTTCGAGGTATTTGCGAAACTCTGCCTTCTGTCTGTTCGCCTCCTTTACGGCTTTTCGTTTCAGGCGCAGGCGTATCTCTTCGCAGCCCTCTCCACCGCGTTTTACGACATGGAAGCAGTCACGTATGACTGTGGCTTTAGGGAATGCCTCTCGGGCTATGACACGCATGCAATCTGAGAGATCCATCGTGATATTCTCAACCATTTCACGCTTATCTGCAGGTAGTTGCATGAGAACCTTCAGTACGTCAGCAGGATTCGTTCCCTTGACTACTGCTATGATTGCACCCTTGCGACCATGGGCATCCTTGTTGTGAACGATAGTGTACAGTTCGCCCTGGAGGGAGGTCTCGTCTATGCCTTGCTCCTTACCTACGTTTTGCGGAATAAGAATCCACTTGGATGCGTGATCCTTCTGCTCCCACGTCTCGAAGTTACTCAGGGCGTCCTTGTATCTTTTGGCAAACGTGGAGCTGTTAATCATGTACGTATAACCAATCTGACGAGCGGTTATCGTCTCAGAGTCCATTCGCCCTCTTTAAAAAAAGCGCGAAGTCCTTCGCGTATCGAGTGCCCTTATGCTTCAGTTCAAACTCCTTGTCAAGGTCAACACTTCTTGTTGTGCCATCCGGCATTGTCCAACGCCTTCTTCGTATGTGAAGTACCGCCTTCTTGTCTCGGGCTGGATAGTCAAGTAAACATGATTCTTCCCCAAAACCATTGCTCACGGAATCCTTCATGTCTGGTGTGCGATTGTCGCGCTCATCCAGATAGATGTGAAGCTCTGTTGTGTAAAGAACATCCTTGTCCAGAGTACGCTGTGTTGCAAAGTCTGTCACCTCGAAATATTTAAGAACTCCTTCGGGGAGGAAATATGAGGCGAGGCCCTCATACATATTTTTATTGCCATTCTGATTCATAGTGCAAAGGTACTACTTTTGGGCAATCATGTATCGTTTGGCAACTCAGTTTTTGGGTTAGCATCTGCACAGCCCTCCACAGGGTTTGTCGGGTGCGCCCATTTATTACAATAGTTGGCAGATCATTGTTCCCCTCTTAGCTCTTCTATCATGTCATTAACAGTATAGGTACCGCTCATCAAATGCAAGCCGTTTTTTGTTGCAAAAACGAAAGGGGCAAAGGTTTATTTTCTAACCTTTACCCCTGTCCAGCTACTGTATGCTATACGTTTACAACCTTTACAATCAAGCCATGTTTCCAAGCCATTTTAATCATGTTTTTTGTGCCACGCGACTTACCGTCCCAAAAGGCAACCAAAGTGCCAGCCATACGAGCCATTTGCTCATTTCGCCGCGGACCAGCCGATCGCCCATACGTTTTCCAGTCGGCAGGAACAATACGCAAAGGCAGATTGTGTTCGTGCGCAAATCGTTCGCCGAGAGCGTCCACCCCCGTTGCACCACCCGAAATAATTTCAATTTCTAACTTGCCGATAAACTTGCCGATATAGTTCATCATTTCTTTTTCAACAACTGAGTAGTCGTTAAAATTACGGCTACCTGCAATAATAATGTGCATCATATTTGAAATAAATTATATATATGTGTATATATCTTTATACGATTAAAGATTCCGCATATCGTTGTTTTGGGCAGTTTGTCTGCAAAAAGTCCGCAGACTTTATTATTATTAGACCGATTTTGTTGATTTTTTGATTTATTAATTTATATTTGCAAGGAAATGATTAGTAAAACCTATCTTAGGTATATTTGGCTCATCGATACAATTGACAAGTCAAGAATACCTCTCGATTTTGAACATATCGTTAAGCTATGGCAAGCATCTCCTTATGCTTATATGGGCGGTCTATCCATCCGCACCTTTCACGAGCATCGCAAGGGCATCAAAGAGATGTTTGACATTGACATCGCATGCGACAAATCTTCATTGTTCACATACTATATCAAAAATCCCGAAGTGCTCAAAAAGAATACTTACGCACAAATGCTATTGCGTAAGTATAGCGTTCCACAAGATTTCTCAACTTTTAGCATGATGCGCGACCGTATTATATTAGAGGAAATACCACACGGAACGGCCTACTTCGATGCCATCATTGAAGCCATGCGAAACAATACTGAAGTTGTAATTGACTATCAACGTTATGAAGGGCAACTTGAAACGCTAACGTTACAACCTTATGCGCTGAAAGTATACAACAGGAGATGGTATGTGCTTGGTTACATAAAAGAAAAAGAGGCCATTAGGCATTTGGCATTAGAACGATTTATTGACTTTCATGCTACAAACATTCAGTTTGATTTTCCGAAAGACTTCATACCCCGAAAGTACTACGATAATGTTGTGGGAATTTATGTGAATGACCAATTGCCCCTTGAAAAATTAAAAATCAGAGTATACGGTGTAGAAGTGGAATATTTGCGAATGTTGCCTCTACATAAATCGCAATATGAAGTTAAATCAAAATACGGCGAATACGCCGAGTTTATGTATCGTGTATGTCTAACACTCGATTTAAAATCAAAACTATTGGCTTTAGGCTCTCACGTTGAAGTATTAGAGCCACTTGAATATCGCGAAAAAATTATGTCTGAAATTAAGGATGCAATGAATAGGTACCTTATGAAAAGCTAAAAAACGCCACTTGTCTGCTGAGTTTTTGCAGAAAATGGTTCAAAAATGCTATGTAGCGCGATTTTCATTCGTATTATATATTATAGGAGAACAAACGTTCAAAATAAAGAACAAACACCAAATTATCATAACCATGCATAAATTCACTAAACTGATACTTGATGAATATAATCGTCAAGGTATCAAAATTACTGACCAAAACGAGTCTGCAGCTTATGTATCTCCCCTTGTCGAACTCTCAGATGCACAAAAAGACATCTTGAGTAAAGGAGACGGTCAAAAGCCAAATCAGTACAAACAGATCAACTCCTCTACTGGACTTGCCGTTAATTACTATAAACTTTTAGAGGAGTTGGGCGAAATTTGCGAGCTCGTTTTCGAATACAAACCTGCTATTCCTTTGAAAAGAAGCAGCAAGAATGCAAACCTTGATGTCTTCTATAAAAGGAACGGAACTTTGTACTTTGTTGAAAGCAAATTTCTTGAGCCATACTACAGTGCCAATAAAGACATCAATGATGCTTACCTTGACAAAGATAGATATCCTATCGAAGTTGAAGCCTTTAGCGATGATTGGCATCAATTGTTTGAACAGTCAAAAGAGTTTAAATACCTTGATGTGACACAACTATGCCGCCACCTGCTTGCGTTGTACAGATATACCCACGGCTACAAAAACTCTACATATCAAGGAGAGCCTGTCGTTTTTCAAAGCGTGATGTGGAAAATGACAGAGCGTTTTATGAATCTGCTTTCTTCATCTGAGCGTGATGAAATGAATGAAAGAGTCAATACGCTCAAAGAAGAAACCAACAGATGCCATGAAATGTTCAACGCACTCATTAACAAGGTGGGTTGGAGCAACATGCAGTTTGAAACACTTCATTACAACGACATATTAGGCGAAATAAAACCTAGCAAATATTACAACGACTTTTGTAAGAGATATTTCTTTGAATAGGTACTTTTACAATCTCTACAAAAGTTTGAGAAGGAACATGAGGGGTTGAGAGAGGAGCAGAAATAAGCTAACGTTCAACTTCTCAAACAATATGTGCTATGATTAAAGCTATCGTAATAGTCATCGTCTTGACCATAGTCATAGGTACTTACGTGAAGATTAATCGATGCATTGTCCTTTAATCTACAATTTTAAATGCGTTACTTTGGATATTATTAATTCTGATGTAACGCATTTTTTATAGACTCAACCACAGTTAGAGAAGTTGCAGAGATAGCCGAACACATGTCAAGTGTAAAGAGAAGTATACAGAGACCTTGCTGATGAAGTTATTAAGTAACCAAATTTCAACAGGTATACTAAAACAAAAGATCCTCCATAATCGCTATAAGGATTATGGAGGATTATTTTACGTAAATATCTGAAGAACAGATTATTACTTCTTGTTGAGAGCGAGGTCTGCCTTAACTGCGCAAGCTACTGAGCAACCTACCATGGGGTTGTTACCAATACCGAGGAAGCCCATCATCTCAACGTGTGCAGGAACTGATGAAGAACCAGCAAACTGAGCGTCTGAGTGCATACGGCCCATAGTGTCAGTCATACCATAAGAGGCAGGACCTGCAGCCATGTTATCGGGGTGGAGTGTACGACCCGTACCACCACCAGAAGCTACGCTAAAGTAGGGCTTGCCTGCAAGTACGCGCTCCTTCTTGTAAGTACCAGCAACAGGGTGTTGGAAACGAGTAGGGTTGGTTGAGTTACCTGTGATAGACACATCAACATCTTCCTTCCACATGATGGCAACGCCTTCACGTACATCGTCTGCACCATAGCAATTTACCTTGGCGCGGGGGCCGTCACTGTAAGCAGTTTCTTTTACAACCTTAAGTTCGCCTGTGTAGTAGTCAAACTTAGTTTGTACGTATGTGAAACCATTGATACGGCTGATAATCATAGCAGCGTCCTTGCCGAGACCATTGAGGATACAACGCAGAGGTTTGTCTGAGGGACGGCTTTGGTTAGCCATCTGTGCAATCTTAATAGCACCTTCGGCAGCAGCAAAGCTCTCGTGACCTGCGAGGAATGCGAAGCATTTTGTTTCAGGAGAAAGGAGACGGGCTGCGAGACGGCCATGGCCGATACCAACCTTACGATCATCGGCTACAGAGCCGGGAATGCAGAATGCCTGAAGACCTTCGCCGATGTATTCGGCAGCTTCAACTGCATCTTTAGCTTTTTCCTTCAGGGCAATAGCAGTACCTACTACATAAGCCCACTTAGCGTTCTCAAAGCAGATCATCTGTGTGCTTTCGCACTCCATGTAAGGATCAATGCCGTAAGACTCGCAAATTTGGTTAGCCTCTTCAATGTCTTTGATACCGTGCTTGTTGAGTGCAGCAAGAATCTGCTTCATGCGACGGTCTTGGCTTTCAAACTTAACTTCTCTAATCATTTGTGTGTTCCTCCTTAATCTTTACGTGGGTCAATAGATTTAACTGCGCCCTGCTCGGCAGTAGTGCGGCCGTAGTGACCTGTTACACTCTTGAGAGCCTCATTGGCATCAACGCCCTTCTTGATAGCGTCCATGAACTTGCCCATGTGAACAAATTCGTAGCCGATAACCTGGTCGTCCTTGTCAAGGTACATCTTTGTGATGTAGCCTTCAGTGAGCTGGAGGTAACGAGTACCTTTGAGTTTTGTGCCATAGAGCGTACCCATTTGGCTGATAAGTCCCTTGCCAAGATCTTCAAGGCCGGCGCCTACTACAAGACCACCTTCAGAGAAAGCACTCTGAGTACGTCCGTATACGATCTGAAGGAAGAGCTCGCGCATTGCAGTGTTGATTGCATCGCAAACGAGGTCAGTGTTGAGGGCTTCAAGGATAGTCTTGCCCGGCAGGATTTCGCTGGCCATAGCTGCAGAGTGAGTCATACCTGAGCAGCCGATGGTTTCAACCAAGCATTCCTCAATTACGCCTTCTTTCACGTTCAGAGTCAGTTTGCAGGCACCTTGTTGGGGTGCGCACCAACCCACACCATGAGTAAGACCAGAGATGTCCTTGATTTCCTTTGCTTGTACCCACTTGCCTTCTTCGGGGATAGGGGCGGGACCATGGTTGGGGCCTTTGGCTACGCAACACATGTTCTGTACTTCGTGTGAATATTCCATGTTTTGAGTTTTGGTATTTAGTAGAATACTTATTTCTTGTATGATGGCTTTATAGCCGCAAAGTTACACCTTCTTTCGCTAAAATGCAAAAAGTTAAAGCATTTTCGTTTGGTCAAAGTGCTTATTTGGGCTGCGAGAAACTCGTACCCCAAACTCCCTTATGGGTTTATTGTGCAATCTTATAAGATTTATGCCACATAAATGAGAGATGCTTTCTTATATGCTTCTTTTTTTTGTCCAACGCATTTGGAGTGTGTAAGCAGCTATGAATTTCTAAATGAAAAAACGCTGTTATTTGCCTGTTTGTCCGTTTTAGGATTTGGCGTTATGGCTAATCCGTTACTTAACAGATATGTTGCCTTCGGCATGAAATCCGCGTAGAAAATCGGCAATTTGCATTCTCTTCTTGCCCGCTAATTGTATTGTTTGCAGATGCTGATACCCATCTGATTGTGCCACCTTAAAATATGTTTTTCCGTCTGTTTGTATGCTTCCAACGGGAACATCTACATGGCAGAATTCCTTGTTTGATGCGTATATCTTAAGAATTGAGGATTTGCCATTGTAAATAAGCTCTGTCCACGATGCAGGGTAGGGAGAAAGTCCTCTGATGAAGTCGTATGTACGTTTTACGCCCATGTTCCAGTCAATGCGACAGGTATCTTTGAAAATTTTGGGTGCAGGTCGAAGTGGCTCTTCGGTTTGTAATTCTGATTGTGGAATGGGGTGCACGTTGTTATTTAAGATGTTGTCGACAGTCTCGAGCACGAGGTCTCCTCCCAAATGCATGAGTTTGTCGTGTACATCTTCAACATTGTCAGTGTCAAGAATAGGCACGGGTACACGTTGAATTACGCTGCCTGTATCAATGTCATGGTCAAGGAAAAAAGTGGTAATACCTGTTTCGGTATCTCCATTTATGATAGCCCAATTGATAGGGGCCGCACCTCGATATTGCGGCAGTAGCGCTGCGTGTAGATTGAATGTTCCATATTTTGGCATGGACCAAACTATTTCTGGCAGCATGCGAAATGCCACAACTATTTGTAAATCTGCACGTAGAGAACGTAATTCCTCTATGAAATTGGGATCCTTGAGTTTTGCAGGTTGTAGCACTTTGAGGCCCTTCTCCATTGCGTATTTTTTAACAGGGGACGCAGATAAATCTGTCTGATGGCGGCCGATTGGTTTATCTGGCATGGTAATGACACCAACTATATTATATCCGCCTTCCACCAATTTTTGCAAAGGTTCCACCGCAAAGTCTGGTGTTCCCATGTATACTATTCGTAAATCTTCCTTGTTCATGATAAAGAATGAGTCTTGTTTTTATTTTGTTGCACAATACATAGTACTAAGTCCAAACGTGAAACGTTTGAATTTAACGTCAGAAAAGCCAGCTTGTTGAAGTATTCCTTGCATAACTTCGCCTTGTGGAAATGCTTCCATAGTAGCGGGCAGGTAGGTGTAAGCCTTGCTGTCACGCGATATGATTTTACCCAAAACAGGCATTAGTACATGCGAATATAACCAGAAAAGTTGCTTCATTGGGAATTGTACGGGCGATGTTAATTCAATAATAACAAGTCTGCCGCCTTTGCGCATTACGCGGCACATTTCGCGTAGCCCCTTGTCTAAATTCTCAAAGTTTCGTATGCCGTATGCTACCATTACTGCGTCAAAAGTGTCGTCTGGTAACGAAAGGTTCAAGCAGTCTTCCTTCTGAAAATGTATTATATGGTCTAATTGTGCGGCTTTCACTTTAGTCCGCGCCACATTCATCATCCCTTCAGACAAGTCAACGCCAAGCAATTCCTTGGGACACAGTTCTTTTGCTGCCAAAATGGCAAAATCTCCTGTGCCGGTTGCCACATCTAATATATTTTGGGGGTGGTAGGGACGTAATGAGTCAATGGCGGCTTTGCGCCATTGTTTATCAATGCCAAGTGAAAGCGTATGATTTAGCAGGTCGTAAGAATGTGCGATACCATCAAACATTCTTTCAACTTGTGCGCCTTTTGACTCAGTGTCGTTGTAGGGCCTTATTTCTTCTTGCTTGTAAGTCATATTGCTTGCAAAGTTACTTTATCAGGCTTAAATGTCAAACAAAATATTGATTTTTGTGCAAGTATGTATCAATGCGTGATAAGCATAATATGACGGAGAGTGGGTTCACATTTTCATATAGCTCAATTATTCATCGATAAAATTATGCAATTCGTCTATTTTATGGTGTCAATAAGTATTTATTGCTTCTTTTCCGATGTTGGTACATATACCTTTGCATTCGTAAATACAATAAAAACGGAGACTTATGCATAAAATACGAAAGAAATGTTTAGCGGCTTCTTTAGCATTGCTTCCTTGGGTGGGTATGGCACAAACGAATGGCGTTTGGACTCTCCAAAACTGCATAGATTATGCGGTAGCCCACAATGTGCAGCTATTGAAAAGTGCAGCCGCAGAACAAAGTGCCAGCGTCGATGTGGCCGAGGCCAAGGCGGGTCTATTGCCGAGCCTGAGTGGTGACTTGACACAGGGGGTGAGTTATCGTCCGTTTCAAGAGAGTGGCGGTAGCTTTGTAAATGGCGGTATAGCCACTTCAGCAGCAGACAAGGTTACGCAAAATGGTAGCTATGGCATTAATGCGCAATGGGTTGTTTGGAATGGCGGAAAGAACCGAATGAGTATAACTAATGCGCAATATAATCAGCAGTTGGCTGCCTATGATACGCAGACGCAAGTTAACGAGGTCAAAGAACAGATAGCGCAACTATATGTGCAAATACTCTATATGACTGAGGCTGAAAAAGTAAATCGTACACTTTTGTCGCAAGACTCAATCATTTGCGAACGCGGGCAGCAGATGGTAAATGTAGGTTCTATGTCCAAGGCGGATTTGGCGCAGCTGCAATCTCAGGTTAGTCAAGGACGGTATAATGTCGTGAATGTTCGAACACAAATTGACAATGCCAAAATGCAATTAAGGCAGTTGATGGAACTACCTGCAGATGAAGCATTTGATGTGCAGCCAGTTGATGTTACTGATGTACAAGTGTTGAATAGTATTCCGAGCAAAGACGCTATTTATTCATCAGCATTAGATAGTCGTCCTGAAATTAAGCGTTCGCAGTTGGCTATCGAGCAAAGCCATCTCAGTACAAAAATTGCCAAGAGTGGTTATCTGCCAACAATTAGCCTGACGGGAAGTATAGGAGATAGCCATGTGACTGGTAGTCAAACTAATTGGGCTAAGCAAATGAAGAACAACTTTAATGGTAGTTTGGGCGTAACGGTGAGCATACCAATATTTGATAATCGAAAGAATAAGAGTGCGGTGGAGCGTGCAAAGGTTGCAGAAACTACAGCTCAGCTTGATTTGCAAGATACTCAAAAACAGCTCTACCAAACCATTGAAACGTATTGGCTAAATGCAACTAACAGTCAAGCCAAGTACGTGGCAGCGAAATCAAGTGTCGAGAGCATGGCTACCAGCTATGAGCTAATGACGGAACAATTTAATCTCGGTTTGAAAAATATAGCCGAACTTTTGAATAGTCGTGCAAATTTGCTCGATGCGCAACAGACAATGCTGCAAGACAAATATACAGCTTTGCTTAACCGCAACCTGCTCAACTTTTATGCGGGCAACGAATTGTAATATAAACAACAATAAATATCTATATGAAAGTCAATATAAAGAAATGGTCTGTAGCCATAGTAGTATTACTCGCTATTGGTGGTGGAATATGGTACTTTTTACACAAACAAGAAGCTCCCTTCGAGGTTAGTTATGAAACAGCAAAGGTTGAAAAGGCCACGATTGGCAACAGTGTGACGGCTACAGGAACGGTAGAGGCTGTGACCTCTGTCGAAGTGGGTACACAGGTGTCGGGTATCATAGACAAAATTTACGTAGACTACAATTCTCCTGTTAAGAAAGGCCAGGTTATAGCAGAACTGGATAAAACCAATCTGCTGAGCGAATTGCGTAGTGCAACGAGTCAACTTGAAGGTGCAAAAAGCGATTTGAATTATCAACGCTCAAATTTTGCACGCATGAAGACATTGTATGGCAAGGGACTCATCAGTGCTAATGATTATGAAACTGCACGCTTGTCATTGCAGCAGGCAGAGAGCGTTGTGAATCAACGTCAAGAGGCCGTGACAAAAGCAAAAACAAACCTAAGCTACGCTACGATTACTTCGCCTATTGATGGTGTCGTTTTGAGCAAATCCGTTGAGGAAGGTCAGACCGTGGCATCGAGCTTCAATACACCGACGTTGTTCACAATTGTAAAGGATATGACTGACATGCGTGTAGTAGCAAGTGTGGACGAAGCTGATATAGGTGAAGTCAAAGTTGGTCAGCGTGTAACCTATTCGGTTGACGCCTATCCTGACGAAACATTTGAGGGTACGGTAACACAGGTTCGAAATGAGGCAACAACCGAGAATAATGTAGTTACCTATGAGGTAGTGATCTCTGCCCCTAACCCAAATTTGAAACTAAAGCCGGGTTTAACGGCTAACGTGACAATTTATACGCTTGAGCAAAATAATATTGTAAGTGTTCCTACGAAGGCTTTGCGTTTCATGCCCACAAAAGAGATGGTTGGGGCAAAGGACAAAATTGTTGATTGCAATGGTTCCCACAAATTGTGGGTGCGCGAGGGACGTACATTCAAAGCGTACAGTGTGCAAACTGGTATAACTAATGGCACACGCACGCAAATACTTAGTGGTATAAAGGAGGGCACAGTAGTAGTTGTTGATATGAAAGATGCTTCAACAACTGAGGAAGGTAAGGACGAAACAAGCACAGGTGAAGAGAAAAGTCCATTCTCACCCGGTCCGCCAAGCAAAAAGAAAAAGTAAACGCTAAAGGGTTGTTCTAAAAAATCTGTTTTTAGAGTTCTGCTATTCTGAAATGTGATTTGCATGCTCTCAGAAGTGCCTTTTTGAAAGTTAGTTACCTGCTATGTTCTCTCACAAACTTTCAAAAAGACACTTCCGATAGCGCACAAATCCCTATTCCAGAATTATTAGAACCACCCTAAAACGTGAAAATCCAACCAAAAGCAACCAAGATGATAGATATAGATAAAGAAGAGATCTTCCCACAACCTGAGGATCGCTCAGACAAAAAAGTTGTGATTGAACTGGATAATGTGCGTCGTAATTTCGTGGTAGGTGATGAAACGGTTCACGCTTTGAAGGGCGTATCTTTCAAAATCTACGAAGGTGAATTTGTGACAATCATGGGTACTTCGGGTTCGGGCAAGTCAACACTCCTCAATCAGTTAGGGTGTCTTGATACACCATCAAGTGGGGAGTATTACCTTGATGGCGTAAGCGTGCGCACTATGAAGCGTAGCGAGCGTGCAGTATTGCGCAACCGCAAAATAGGCTTTGTGTTCCAGAACTATAATTTGTTGCCTAAGACAACAGCCGTTGAAAATGTAGAGCTGCCGTTGATGTATAATTCGTCAGTGTCGGCCTCAGAACGTCGGAAGCGTAGCATCGAGGCGTTAAAAATGGTAGGACTTGGCGAGAGGCTTTATCACAAATCGAACCAAATGTCTGGTGGTCAAATGCAACGTGTGGCAATAGCACGTGCGTTGGTCAACGATCCGGCGGTAATATTGGCAGATGAGGCTACGGGTAACTTGGATACGCGCACTTCGTTTGAGATATTAGTCCTTTTTCAAAAGCTGTTTAAGGCGGGGCGAACGATTATATTCGTAACACATAATCCCGAAATTGCTTTATATTCCAGCCGTAACATATTCTTGCGTGATGGATTGATACGTGAGGATGTTGTTAATCACAACATACACTCTGCATCAAAGGCATTAGCAGAATTGCCACCGAATGAAGAGTCGTAAATAACGATAATAATATAAACTTGTTATGAATTATAGCAATCTGTTCAAAATAGCGATGCGTGCCATTGCGGCAAACAAGTTGCGCTCCTTCCTTACTATGCTTGGCATTATCATAGGTGTGGCTTCGGTTATAGCTATGATGGCCATCGGACAGGGTTCGAAAAAGAGTATACAGGCCAATATTTCCGAGATGGGCTCGAATATGATCATGATTCGTCCCGGTCAGGACAAAGGGCCTGGTGGTGCCCAGCAGGACGCATCTGATATGCAGACCCTGAAATTGAAAGACTATGAGGCATTAAAGGAGCAGGCAAAATACTTGTCAGCCATATCTCCGAGCGTAAATTCTTCTGGTCAGTTTATCAATGGCAATAATAACACCCCGTCGACCATTTATGGCATATCACCAGATTATATGCAAATCCGACAGCAAAAGGTCAAGGACGGTGAGATGTTTACCGACGAGGAGGTGCGCAGCAGTGCAAAGGTCTGCGTGATAGGTAAAACGGTGGCCGACAATCTTTTTACTAATGGCGAAGATCCTGTAGGCAAGGTCATACGTTTCAACAAAATACCATTCCGTGTGGTTGGCGTCTTGGAATCGAAAGGTTACAATTCGTTTGGAATGGATCAGGACGATGTCGTACTGGCTCCTTACACAACGGTTATGAAGCGTATATTATCAGTCACTTACTTGCAGGGCATCAATGCCTCGGCGGTGACAGAGGATATGACCGATTTAGCCATAGAGGATATAACCAGCATTTTACGCGAGAATCACAAGTTGAAAGCTTCAGATGAAGATAACTTCACAATCAGGAGCCAACAGGAAATGGCCGAAATGATGAACTCAACGTCCGACACTATGACTGTCCTGTTGTTGGTTGTAGCATGTATTTCGCTCGTCGTAGGCGGTATAGGTATTATGAATATCATGTATGTAAGCGTGACAGAACGTACCAAGGAGATTGGTTTGCGTATGTCTGTTGGAGCACGTGGTATAGATATACTAAACCAATTTTTGATAGAATCAGTCTTGCTTAGCGTGACAGGTGGCTTGATTGGCGTAATAGTGGGAATCGGTGCAGCAGTTGGTATCAATGTGTTCGCACACTGGCCCATACAAATCCAGCCCTGGAGCGTGTTGCTGAGTTTTGCCGTATGTTCAGCTACAGGCATATTCTTTGGCTGGTATCCGGCTAAAAAGGCAGCGAGCCTCGACCCCATAGAAGCTATACGTTACGAGTAAAAGCATATTATAATAAGTAGATGTTTAGTATTAGTTGACTCAAGTTTCGGATTTAGAAGGGAACGGCTTGAAAGACCAAAAGCACCAAGCACTAAGTTTGCAGATGGAAATCATTGGGCCCCGTTTGAGTTAAATCCGAAACTTGGGTTGTCTTACTACGGACGTTCAACATGCTTACTACGTTCGAAGTAAATGCTTACCACGTTCGAAGTAAATGCTTACTACGTTCGAAGTAAATGCTTACTACGACCGATGTGACATAACTTAGACTTGGTTCTGTGCTCTCGTCACCCCCCACACGTGCATCATCGTTTCGTTTGACAACGGACGGTCGCTGCCGTTATTCGTACTGCATGCTGTGTAGGCTGAAAGTTGAGTTACGTAATTCTTTGATTTTCAATATGCACTATGTGATGGCGCAGAAAGGTGATGAAGTCATGTGTTGTTGGATATGCAGTTTTTTTGTATGTTTGCACCATTCAATAATTAGGTGGCACATGGTCAATCCTTGTAAGTGTGTTCATTGAAGGTGTTACACTGCGCTTTTGCACAGTGCCATCTGTTAATAAACTATTAGAGTATGAGTAACCAACAGCGTAAACCACGTTTAGAATGTTTCATAGAGGTTGTAGTACATGTACTGACGTGGTGTTATATATTTTTATCGCCCCTGATATTTAAGCATAGCGGTGAATCTATTAATTGGGACCATTATTTGCATGGCAGTATCCTGCCATTAACTATATGCGTTGCCTTTTATCTTAATTATTTTGTGCTCATACCACGTTTTCTTCTAACAAAGGGGAAGCTAAAGTGGTTCTTTATTGTCAACTTTATTATCTTTGCATTGTATCAAATAGGCGTGGAATATCAAAGTCTTTGGTTCCCATCACATCCACCAATGCATAAGCGAATGTTAGGACGTCCAATGTTGCCGCCCAAAAGCTACTTTGTGATACGTGGACTGCTATTTTACATATTCTCAGTAGGTGCCTCAGTCGCTTTGAAGCTTAGTTTGCGTTGGCGACAGAGTGAGCAAGCAAGAGCTGAGGCGGAACTCGGGCGTTCGCAGGCCGAATTGAAAAATCTGAAAAATCAAATAAATCCTCACTTCCTGCTTAATACGCTCAATAATATATATGCCTTGACAGCTTTCGACCAGGTAAAGGCTCAGCAAGCTATTCAGGAGTTGAGTCGTTTGCTTCGCTACATGTTATACGAGAATCAATCTGACAGAGTCAGTTTAGACAAAGAAGTAGAGTTCTTAAAATCCTACATCGCTCTGATGAGGCTGCGCCTGTATAATGATGTCGAGGTAAAGGCTGAGTTCGATTACCCAGAGAGTCAAAACGTACCTGTAGCACCGCTGATATTCATCTCGTTAGTTGAGAATGCTTTTAAGCATGGGGTATGTTCTACAGGCAATAGTTTTATTCATATAAGTCTGAAGGCAAATGCTCACCATTTGGTGTTTAAGTGCGAAAATAGCAATACGCCCAAAAACGAGTCAGATAAGGCTCCGGGGGGCATCGGTCTGAAGCAAGTGGCAAGTCGTTTGCAGTTTGCTTATCTCGGACGTTACAAATGGAAATATGGGGCCATTGATGGTGGCAAAACATACAGTTCTGTCATAGAAATCTTTGATACACCAATAGAAAAGAATTAAACCAAAACTCAGAAAAATGAAGTGCGCAATTATTGACGATGAACCATTGGCTCTTGGACTGCTCGAGAGTTATGTAGCCAAAACCCCCATGTTGGAGTTGTGTGGCAAATATGCCAGTGCCGTTGAGGCCATGGGTGGATTGCAAAGTAATCCAGTCGACATCATTTTCCTCGACATTCAGATGCCTGATTTGAATGGATTAGACTTTTCTAAAACAATAGACACAGCTCGCACACGTATTATTTTTACAACCGCATTCAGCCAATACGCTTTGGAGGGGTATAAGGTCAATGCACTTGACTATCTGTTAAAACCGATAAGCTATGTCGATTTCGTTGCATCAGTAAACCGTGCGCAAAAATGGTACGATATGATGGTGGCCAAGCACAATGAGGCAACAAAGTATGAACACAATGGTTCAACAGAACAAGTCGTGTTGAAGGACGTGGACAGTGATTACCTCTTTGTCAAGAGCGACTACAAACTGGTGCGTATAGATTTCTCGGACATCTTGTATATAGAGGGTTTGAAAGACTATGTAAAAATATACATTAGTTCCGAGCCCAAACCTATATTGTGCCTGAGTTCTATGCGCAGCTTTGAGAATGCCTTGCCAAGCGATACTTTTTATAGAATACACCGCTCATATATAGTGAACATGCAGAAGGTGAGGGTATTTGAAAAAGGACAAGTCGTGGTCAATGGCAAATACATACCTATTTCGGATAGCTATAAGGAGCAAGTTCAGACGTATCTTAATAAGCATCTGTTGCAAGGGCGTTGATTCTTTATGGAGGTGGGGCATGCGTAGGTACATGAAAGAAAGAGTAAGGCTCATATTAGCTATGTGAAACTTAAATGTTATCTTCGTCCTGCTAATATAACTTCAACTTGTAAGTAGGTGCTCAAAATCGTGCGATATGACTGCGGCCGAGGGAGGGCAGAAGCGCCCAGTAGCGAATCTTCAATGAGAAAATGACACTTGCTGATTGTATGAAATAATTTTGAACACCTACCTATGCAATATAGAATGCTCTCAGATCAAAGAAAACGATGGATTGATTGTTTGCGGGGATTTTGCATGATGGCAATCCTCCTTTTCCACACCGAAATATACTATACAGGTACAAGTATAATAGGCTACAATCTTTATGTCTCCGATGCTTTGTATCTGTTTTTTATGTTGTCAGGTTATCTTCTTTACAAGAATGCTGGCATGATTGACATAAAGTACAAGTTGAAGTCAGTCTTAAGTAACTTGCTGTGGCCCTATTTTATCTTCACTTCTGTCATGGCCGTTCCTAAGGCTTTAGCTCATGGCGAACGGGTTGACAATGTCTGGGCGTTAGTGCAAAACGTTGTGACAGGGCAAGCTTCATGGTTCATTGCAGCTTTAATCGTTGCAGAGATTTTGTTCGTTATCACATTGCGTTTGTGCCGTGGTAGTTTGTTTGCTCTTGGTTCGGTATGTGTGCTTTCATTCTGTTGCTCTGCATTGCTTGCCTTGAATGGGAACCTTGTGACTTTTTGGCAGTTCGGCAATGCGTTGCAAGCCATGCTATTCTTGTTCTTGGGATATGTCTACCATCGGTATGAGCACAAACTAATGGTTGGTGTTTTGCCTACAGTGATAGCTGGCCTGATGCTCATTTTCTTGAAATGCTATGTCTATAAACAGGACTTGTTCATGACAATTTGGCCTATTGGTATAAGCAATTATGCGGTGTTCCTTATAAACGTGATTGTAGGTGGGTTCGCTTTGTTCAATTTGTTCAGACTATTACCACCTTGTCGGTTCTTGGAGTGGACTGGCCGTCATTCAATCGTTTATTATTTTCTGTGTGGTGGCGTGCCAATGTTTGTAGGCGCTGCATTCTCGTTCCTGCATCTAACTTATGATGGAAATTACTTTTATGTGGTACTTGCTTATCTGTGCGTTTATTTGCTAACTACCATGTTGGTATATTTGATTTATCGCTATATGCCTTTCGTGACGGGGTATGGGCGTCGTTTGTAATTGGATGCCAAATGAATTGGCGTGTTTTAAGCGTGTAAACACTTCCGGGATTTTGTCTGCACTCTGCACTTTTTAGACAAACTGCGTTGATAATCAGGTAAATATGTAGTGCATACACGTCTGATTTTTATCTACACTTCATGTGCACATTGCCTGCATTGCCTTACTTGCATATATAAGTGTTGCACTTGTCGTGCCAGTTAGTAATGACTGCATAGGGGGAGCGTAAAAACTGTAGGAGTAATTGAAAATCCGCTCTCCCTATGCTCGACAGGCCCTCTTCTTATGCCGTTAGAGCACCTCGCGGCACACAGAAAGTGCAGATGACAGTGTATACTAATTTCAGATGTATCTACATACTTTTATTCGTTGATTATCAATTTATTACAAAGCAAAAGTGCAGAGTGTAGACAAAACTAAAAAATAGTATTACCATGCTTCAAAGGGACTTTTACGTGTGTGGCATTAAAATTAGTGCAAGATAGCGTTGCATCTCTATATTGCAAGCCTGTCACTTGGTTGGCCAGACGTTGCGTGTGTCGGGCAAGTGCGGTCACACCTATTCGTCTGAGTATGACATCTAATAGTCGTTTTCTTGAAAATGAAGTGTGTGCTGTATTGTTTGCTGATGACATTTTGTCATGAATTAGGTGTTATATAACATAAAGCGAGGCTTTTCTATGCCTTTGTTGCGGTTGTCATCGTATTTTATCTGTACATTTGTAAAAACAAGGGCCGTGTATAGCCCACAAATCTTAATCCTTAAAACATAAAGTCATGAAAACAGAAAGCGTAATGCAATTGCTCACGAAGAAATATCCAGACCAATTAGAGTATTTGCAAGCAGTGCAAGAAGTTTTGCGCTCAATCGAGCATGTGTATAATCAGCACCCAGAATTTGAGCGTGTCAAACTGATAGAACGCCTGGTAGAACCCGATAGAATAATAACTTTTAGAGTTCCTTGGGTTGACGATGAGGGCGAAGTACATGTGAATATTGGGCATCGTGTGCAATTTAATAATGCAATAGGCCCATATAAGGGGGGCATTCGGTTTCACCCCTCGGTAAATCTGAGTATTCTGAAATTTCTTGGTTTTGAACAGACCTTCAAAAATGCACTTACCACACTGCCAATGGGCGGAGCCAAGGGTGGGGCAGACTTCTCACCCCGTGGTATGAGTGATGCCGAAATTATGCGATTTTGCCAGGCTTATATGTTGGGGCTTTGGCACAATATAGGGGCAGAACAAGATGTGCCTGCGGGTGATATAGGCGTTGGCGCTCGTGAGGTGGGCTACATGTATGGTATGTATAAAAGGTTATGCCTTCAGCATACCGGTGCATTTACCGGAAAGGGAATAGAATTTGGTGGCTCTTTGTTACGTCCCGAAGCAACTGGCTATGGAGCAATGTACTTTGTGCGTCAAATGTTGGCGGATTTGGGAGAAAATATTGCTGGTAAAAGAATTGCCATATCGGGCTTTGGTAATGTAGCTTGGGGGGTGGCAAAGAAGGCAGCGGAGATGGGTGCGAGTGTAGTAACACTTAGTGGTCCGGACGGGTATGTGTATGATCCACAAGGTGTGGTGGGTGATAAAATCGCCTACATGCTGGAACTACGTTCGTCGGGCAATGATATAATTGCACCCTATGCCGAAAAATATCCCGAGGCAACCTTTTACGAGGGACGCAAACCCTGGGAACAAGAGGTTGACATCGTGATGACATGTGCCACACAGAATGAATTAAACGAACGCGATGCTGAAATGATTTGCCTTAACGGTGCAAAAATGGTGGCCGAGGTGAGCAATATGGGTTGTACAAGTCAGGCTGTTGATTATTTTACGGCCCACGGAATGCCTTTTGCGCCAGGCAAGGCTGTAAATGCTGGGGGCGTAGCAACTTCTGGACTCGAAATGACTCAAAATGCCATGCATCTGTCATGGTCGGCTGATGAGGTTGACACACGGTTGCAACACATCATGCATGCGATACACCAACAGTGTATAAAGTATGGCAAGGAACCAGATGGACACACTAATTATGTGAAAGGGGCCAACATTGCTGGCTTTATGAAGGTGGCATACGCCATGATGGCTCAAGGCATAGTGTGAATAGTTGCTTCATTATGTACTTTACGTGATACATTATTATATATGCTTAAAAGTATATTGCATTGCTAAAAAGTCCTATGAGTGTTGAGTAAATTAACACTAATGTCCTCATTTTTCAATGTCAAGTTGCAAAAATATCGTGTAATACTTGTCTGTGTAAAAACATACTATTATATTTGCGTCAGTTATGGCGACGTTGCATGGAATGCGATGTACCATTAAACAACATACAATTTACAAATGGATAATCAATTGTAAAACACCATGAATAACATTAAAAGAGTCTACACTTTTGGTAATGGCAAGGCCGAGGGCCGCGCTGACATGCGTAATGAATTGGGAGGTAAGGGTGCAAACCTTGCCGAAATGAACTTGATAGGTGTGCCAGTGCCTCCAGGGTTTACAATTACTACAGACGTTTGCAACGAATACTACAAAATAGGTAAGGACCAGGTTGTAGCATTGTTGAAGGAAGATGTTGAAAAGAGCTTGCACCAAACGGAACAACTCATGAATAGCAAGTTCGGTGATGTGGCAAATCCCTTGTTGCTCTCAGTGCGCTCAGGGGCACGAGCCTCGATGCCCGGCATGATGGACACTATCTTGAACTTGGGTTTGAATGACGAGGTTGTTGAAGGTCTGTCAAAAAAGACTGGCAATCCCCGTTTTGCTTATGATGCATATCGTCGTTTTGTACAAATGTATGGCGACGTAGTACTGGGTATGAAGCCAGTAAATAAAGATGACGTGGATCCGTTTGAAGCTATTATTGACGATGTAAAGAAGGCCAAGGGCGTTCAGCTTGACAATGAACTTGAGGTAGATGACCTGAAGGAACTTGTAAAGCGTTTCAAGGTCGCCATCGTTGAGCAGACTGGCAAGGAATTCCCAACAGACCCTATGGAGCAACTGTGGGGCGCAATCTGTGCTGTGTTTGATTCGTGGATGAACGAACGCGCTATTTTGTATCGCAAAATGGAGGGTATACCTGCAGAATGGGGTACAGCAGTAACAGTAATGGCTATGGTGTTTGGCAACATGGGCAATACATCGGCCACAGGCGTTTGCTTCAGTCGTGATGCTGCAACTGGCGAGGACCTCTTTAATGGGGAATGGTTGGTTAATGCACAAGGCGAAGATGTTGTAGCCGGTATACGTACACCACAACAAATTACGCTCGAAGGATCACGCCGTTGGGCAGAACTGCAGGGCATAAGCGAAGAAAAACGCAAGGCCGAATATCCTTCGATGGAGGAGGCCATGCCTGAAATATATCACCAACTTGATGCTATTCAAACAAAGCTTGAAGAGCATTATCACGACATGCAGGACATGGAGTTTACTGTACAGGAAGGTAAACTCTGGTTCCTCCAAACACGTAACGGAAAGCGTACGGGCGCTGCAATGGTTAAAATCGCCATGGACTTGTTGCGTCAGGGTATGATTGACGAAAAAACAGCCATAGAACGTTGCGAACCGCAGAAGTTGGACGAACTTTTACACCCAGTATTCTCAAAGGAGGCACTTGCTAAGGCTAAGGAACTGACTCGTGGTTTGCCTGCAAGCCCTGGTGCTGCGTGCGGGCAGATTGTTTTCTTCGCTGATGATGCAGCCAAATGGCACGAAGATGGCCATAAAGTGGTAATGGTTCGTATTGAAACATCGCCAGAGGACCTCGCAGGTATGGCTGTGGCAGAGGGTATCCTTACGGCTCGTGGTGGTATGACATCTCATGCGGCAGTTGTGGCACGTGGCATGGGCAAATGCTGTGTGAGTGGTGCGGGTGCCATCAATGTTGACTACAAGGCTCGTACTGTCGAAATAGATGGCGTTGTGCTCCACGAAGGTGATTATATCTCGTTAAATGGTACAAATGGACGTGTGTATCAAGGAGAGATTAAAACACAAGCTGCCGAACTTTCAGGTGATTTTGCAGCGTTGATGGATCTGTGTGCTAAATATACTCGATTGCAGGTTCGTACCAATGCTGATACGCCGCACGATGCGGAGGTGGCGCGCAAATTTGGTGCTGTAGGTATTGGTCTTTGTCGTACAGAACACATGTTCTTCGACAACGAGAAAATCGTTGCTATGCGTGAAATGATTTTGGCTGAAGATGTTGAAGGTCGTAAAAAGGCGCTTGCCAAACTTCTGCCATATCAGAAGGAAGATTTTAAGGGCATATTCCGGGCAATGGACGGATATCCTGTAAATGTACGCCTTCTTGACCCACCTCTTCACGAATTTGTGCCGCATGATACCAAGGGACAGGAAGAAATGGCTAAGGCTATGGGCGTGACAGTAGAGTATATCCGACAGCGTGTTGACAGCCTGTGTGAGCATAATCCCATGTTGGGACATCGTGGTTGCCGACTTGGTAATACCTATCCCGAAATCACTCAGATGCAGACTAGAGCTATCCTTTCTGCTGCTATTGATCTGAAACGTGAAGGCTTGGATCCTCACCCCGAAATCATGGTACCCTTGACTGGTATATTGTATGAGTTCGAGGCGCAAGAGAAGGTTATTCGCGATGAAGCCGCCGCTCTGTTCAAGGAGGAGGGTATGGAAATTCCGTTTAAGGTTGGCACAATGATTGAAATTCCGCGTGCTGCTCTTACTGCTGACAAAATAGCTTCACGTGCAGAGTACTTCAGTTTCGGTACGAACGACTTGACTCAGATGACGTTTGGCTATTCACGCGATGACATTGCCAGTTTCTTGCCTGTATATTTAGACAAGAAAATACTGAAGGTTGACCCGTTCCAGGTCCTCGATCAAAATGGTGTAGGACAACTTGTCGAAATGGCAGTCGATAAGGGTCGCATGGTACGTCCGGATCTTAAGTGCGGTATCTGTGGCGAGCATGGCGGTGAGCCTTCTTCGGTTAAGTTCTGTCACAAGGTAGGTTTGAACTATGTTAGTTGTTCACCGTTCCGAGTACCTATAGCTCGCTTGGCTGCGGCGCAGGCTGCTGTAGAAGAATAATAAGATAAGCCCTCGTAACTAACGAGTTAGGCGGTAAGTCTCTGATAATAAAGAGGCTTGCCGCCTAAATTGTTTTTAAGCGGTCTGCACATTCTGCACGATAATCATGCAGAATGTGTATGGGTTGCTTACAAAAACTTACACAAAATTTGGTGGTCGTGCTTACAAGTGCTTACAAACGAATTTTGATAAACAACAAAATAGAATTGAAATTATGGCTCTATTCAAGGCAACGGTAAGAACGCCACGGAAGGACGGCTTCTACCAAGTTTACATTCGGGTTATGCAGAACCGCAAGCCCGGATACATCAAGACGGACAAGGTTGTAACCAAAAAGCACGTTGACAAGGACGGTAACATAACAGACCCTTTCGTGAACGAGTATTGCGCAAGGCGCATTTTGCGGTTTACCGAACTGCTTAACCGCGTGGACTACGCAAAGTGGAACGTGAAGCAGATTATCGAGTATGTAACCAAGGAGGACGAGGACTTGTGCTTTTCGGACTATGCGCACCTGCACATAAACCGCATGATTGACAACGGACAGTTGAGGAATGCGAAGAACTACAAGCTGGCACTCCAGCACATGGAGCGGTTTGCAGGGACAACGAGGGTGATGTTCGGGCAACTCACTTCCACTTTCGTGAACCTGTGGGTGCAGTCGTTGGAACAGACGCACAGGGCAAAGGAGATGTACCCGGTATGCATGAGGCAGGTGTTCCGTGCTGCCGTGGCGGAATACAACGACTACGACAACGGAGTTATCCGCATCAAGACGAACCCTTGGGGCAAGGTGAAGATACCACAGGCTGACCGCACGGCAAAGATTGCCATCAGCCCGGAGGAGTGCCGCGTGTTCTTCGCTGCCCCATTGCCCGAGACGAAAATGATTGATCCATTGCCCGAGATTGGGCGTGACGTGTCGAAGATGATACTTTGCCTTGCAGGTATCAACACGGTTGACCTCTTTGAGATGAAGAAAGAGAACTACCGAAACGGCTGCTTGTGCTACAACAGAGCCAAGACGAAAAAGACGCGCACCGATGATGCGTACATCGAAATGAAGGTTGAGCCGGTGATACAGCCGTTGATGGAGAAATACTTGGCAGAGCCTAACGACCCTTACCTGTTCCGTTTCCACAAGCGGTTTTGCGACAGCGACTCTTTCTGTGCAGGTGTGAACAACGGCATCAAGCAGATTTGCAGGAGTCTGGGCATCCCCAAGGAAAAACAATACAGGGCGTACACATTCCGCCACACTTGGGGAACGGTGGCGCAGAACGACTGCGGAGCGACCATTGACGAGGTGGCTTTTGCCATGAACCACTCGCACGGACGCACCATCACGCGCGGCTACATCAAGCTGGACTTCTCCCCTGCATGGGAACTGAACGCAAAAGTGATTGACTTCATCTTCTTCAGCACGGCAAAGAGCAAGCAGGGCTTGGCGCACGATGTGGAAGAACGCAAGGACACGATGTTCCGCATTGCGCCAAAGTACATGATTTATGCAAGGGCGTACTACCGTGGCGAGGTACTGGCCGAAGTAAGCGACATTGGTTTCAGCAACATTGACGAGGTTATAGCCCGGCTTGCAGCGAAACTGCCCGACACTATCCCGGACAGGTGTGCCGTGCAGTTCCGCATCAAGAACGTGGACACCGACAGAGAGGCGGTGTACGAGAGGACTAAAGGCAAAGGGTTTTAGACAAACTCAACAAAGATGTTTTTGCGTCCATCCTGCGAAATGAGCTTGAGGTTGTCTGCAAGAATGTTGTCGGGATTGACAACAAGATGCAATACTGCTCCATGCTTGACAGCAGTTTGTGCCAGCAGTCTAATGTTTGAAACGGAGAAATTGTCCGCATAAATCTTCACAGACGTGCCATTCTGCAAAAGCATGGCAATGTTTTCGTAATTTGTTTTCATCATGATGCGTTTTTGAATTCACGGCAAAGGTCTCAAACAAGAACTTCAACTACCCTTTATCTTTTGCGACACGCCCGGCTTTGCAACTCCGTAAGGTCGGGCTTTCTTTTCGCCCCAACTTTTCTTCTCTACTTTTCTTCAAACAAAAAAAGAAAATCGAAATCCGAAGTGTTTTTGTCGTTGTCGTCGCCTATATTATACGACGTAAGGAGTATAATATATATATTCCTTATTCCTATTCTTATATAAACTATCGTTTATATCTACGCGCGCGCGTGAGAGACGAACGGTAGCCTTTTGAGTTTTCTATAATTTTGGAAAGGGTACCCTTTTGAAAATAGAAAGGGTAGCCTTTTTTATTCGTTGTAACTGCTTATATTTCAACGAGTATTGAAAATGCGCATTTCTTATGTTTGTCAATGCTTTTATGCAAGCTAAAACACATAGTCTTCAATGAGTTTTCTAAAAATGGCGATGATTTTCATTACCAATTAGGGTTACTTTTTATGCTGTTTTTTATAACGCTACCCTTTTGTTTTTGAAAAGGGTACCCTTTCGTTTGCCTTTTGTTTGGGTTATGAATACATAAAAGGTAGCCTTTTGTTTGCCTTTTGAAAATTGAAGTATGGGGGAAAAAAACGACCTATCCTCGCGGACAGGTCGAGCCTAAAAAACTATGAGTAAACAAAATGAGTCGGTCTAAAAGTAGATGAAGTAGAGACGGGGGTTATTCGTCGTCGTCGTTGTCATTTTCTTCGTCTTTGCCGCAAAGGGCGCGAAGTTTGTCCTCGATGGTGAGGACGTTGACGTTGGCATTTACGTCCATGTCGATGGCTTTCATCTTTGGTGTGTGGAACTCCAGTAGGCGCAGCTCGGCGTTCACGCGGTCGTCTGGCGCGAGAGCCTGAATGTCAAGGTCGAAATGTGAGAGTGTACGTTTTTTGCCGTCGTCACACTTTACTTCCTTGGGTTCGAAGTATGCCAAGGAATGTGATTTGATGAAGCCCTTGAGAGGGTTTTCCTTGTTGGGTGTGCCTTTCTTTCGCCCTCCTGTTTTCATTCCTTTCATGTGTTATTCTCCTTATTATATAGTGGTGTGATACAATAGTTAAAAGTGTGGGGCAAAGATAGCGCATTAACTTAGCGCACGATTTATAAGTGTTGAATTACAGAACAATAAAACGTGAAATAATATGGGATTATTTGGTAGCATAGCAGGAGGTGCGCTCGGAGCAGCTGCAAGCATATTTGGCGGCATCAGCGCAAGCAAGGCGATGAGACGTGTGAAGGAGCAGCTGCAAGCGCAGAAGGAGGCTAACCAGAACTGGTATGACCGTCGTTATAACGAGGACGCGACGCAGCGGGCGGACGCTCAGCGCATACTCGCCCAGACCGAGGAGAGCATAAAGAACCGCAACCGACAGGCGGCAGGTGTACAAGCCGTGATGGGCGGTACTGACGAGAGCACCGCAGCAGCCAAGGCCGCGAACGCACAAGCATTGGCCGATGCAACGTCGCAGATAGTAGCTGGTGCGGATAACCGCAAGGACCAGATAGAACAGACCTATCAGCAGCGCGACTCGCAGATTAACGGTGCGCTGAACAATATGGAAATTAACAAGGCACAAGCCATCAGTCAGGCCGTGCAGGGTGTTGCCAAAGCAGGTGCAGGGATTGCTGGAGCCTTCTAAAAACAGTCAACATGAGTAATTGGACAGAAGAACAGCAGGAACAATACGGGCAGGGCAATGATGGTGGATATACACCACCTAAAGGTTCGCTTGGCTGGGCCGGGCAACCTGCACAACCCGAGCCAGTGCCCAAAGGGACGTTGGAATGGGCCGAGCAGACACCGCCACAACCTGCCCCTGCCAAGGGAACGCAGGAGTGGACGGAGCAGAATGCCGGGAACGGGGAGGGCAAGCCTGCCCCTGCCACCGGTACTGCACAGGAAACTGATGACCAGACAGGGGTACCGGCACACAATGAAACGGCCGCCAGCGGAAACAATGCCAATGACGTGATGGGCTACGACCGGCAGATTGCAGCCTTGAACGAAGCCGCCAGCAGGTTGAAGCCGGAAACTGAGGAGGAACGCAAGAAGAGAGAACGCAGTGAGAGGTCGAAGAGGATTGTGGCAGCTGTGAGTGATGGTCTGCAGGCGTTGAGCAACCTTTTTTTCACGACTCGTGGTGCTCCTAACATGTATGACCACCAGGAGGCGAGCCAGCTCACGCCATTACAGGAGAAACTGGAAAAGTTGAAAGCCGAACGACAAGCCAACGCAGATAAATACCTTCAGTATTCGCTCAAGGTTGGTGACTTGCAGAATGACCGTGCGAAGACTTTGCGTGAGTTGGAGGAGCAGCAGGAGCGCATGAGATTGGCAAGGGAGAAAGCGCAGCGTGAACAGGAGGCGCACGGATGGCTTGCAGCCCTGCAGCCCGACAAGGTGCGAGAACAGGCTGGTAAAGCCACCAAGGCCGAGCAGGAGGGCATTACCGCCACCGAGGAAGCCAAGAATGCACCTGAGTTATACAAGGCTAAGGTGGACACAGAGAAGGCGCGCGGCGAGGCTGCAAGAGCATCAGCAAGTGCAAGCAGAGCATCAGCAACCAATTCGTATGCTTCGGCAAATGAGCACAACGCCAATGCCAGGGGACGTTTCCAGTGGTGGGACGAGAACGGGAACATGCATTATGCTAAGACTCAAGACGAAGCCATTACCAAGGCTCGCCAGCATGGAACACTTGACCGTGTGACTGTTACCTCTACAAGCACGACTAACAGCGATATCAACGGCAAGTCCACTACTACCTACAATAAGAAAATTGACTATCCCGGAATTAGGAAGAAACCTGCCGCAAAGCCACAGGCTAAACCTGCCGCAAAGCCGAGTGGCGGCAAGCAAGGCGGGAAATGGGCTTCCGGGCTAAAATTTACGTAACAACTTACAGATATGCCAATAGATAACAGCAAATTGAAGCAATTGTACGCCACCTTGCAGAAGGGTGGGTATGAGCAAGACTACGATACCTTTGTCAAGGGCTTCACTGGCAACGACCATTATGCAAACCGAAAGCAAGTTTATGACCTGCTTTCGGCTAACGGTGCTCAGATTGGTTCCTCGTATGAGGAGTTCATGCAGAAGATGCAGGCACCCAAGCCACAGGCACAGGCGCAACGCCCTGCTGCACCGCATGCGAAGCCACAAGTAACGACATCGGCAGCACCTGCTCAGCAGAAGCCTGCGGCAACAGCAGCACCAGCCCCGCAAAAGAAAGGCTGGCAGCCCACGGAGCAGCAGAAAATACAGATGAGCTTGCAGGTTGGTCAGATGAGGCAGCAGGTGCAGCAAGGCATAGCTAATACCAACGCAAAGATTGGCCGCATGATGATGCCTGTAACCAAGGAGGGGCGCAAGAAACTCAGCGCGGGCAGGTTTGCAGCCCAGTTGGCAGGAACTCCGACGAGGGTTGTTGGTTTTGCGCCTCCGCAGCAGCCGTCGCAAGGTAAGGGCGGTGGCCAGCAGCAGGGTCAGAAGCCTGTGGAGAGCGAGCAATCACCACTGCCATACGGTGTGGTGTACGAGAATGGGAAGCCCAAGACGCAGTGGCTGCTTCCTGACGGCACGCTCACCACATCACTCACAGAGGCCAATCATGCTGAATATGCGGCAAGAAAGACGCGTCTTGCCCACCAATTTCAAGACCGCATGAAGGTGAATGGTCTTGACCCTAACAAGCCGGAAGATGTGCAGAGACAAGCGCAGCTTGACTATGAAGCACCTCTGCGCAAGGCATTGGAGGCAGAATGGCAGCGTGCCGAGGCTGAGGACAGAGCTGCCGATGAGCAGTACAGAAAGGATTATGAGAGAGCCAAGCATGGCGGTTTCTTTGACAGACTGAAAGATGCGCTGCTTACGCCAACAGACCCTAATGGACTGCCCATGCAGAGTTCGGCAGACTATCAGCGTGACCTCGGACGGGCCATGCAAAGGAAGCAGACTTTCAACCTTGAGAAATTGGCGCAGGCGGTATATCAGAAAATGCCGCAGTCGTACCGTGACAGTCAGATATTGCACTACTCCGACTATTTCCGCAAGCACCCGGAAGAGTTGAAAGGCAGGAGCGTGGCGCAAGCCGCCAAGGAAGCCTTGCAGGGAGAGGTGTACCGTGCCACCTACGACAGAGCCGTGCAAGCGCACATGCCGAAGAGCAAGACAGAGTTCTTGATGCGCAAGATAGCCGACCAGCCATTTCTGTCGCAGTCAATGGCAACCGACATGGCAGCTTCAGCCCTCACTGGCTCGTATGGCATGAGCCAGGCCGAGGCAGATGCCATGGGACGGTATGGACAAGAGCACCGTACGCTCGACATTGTTGGCACTGTGGCTAATATGGCTTTTGACCCTGTTACCTATATTTCTGGTGGTGTAGGTGGTGCAGCAGCGAAGAAAACCATGCAGTACACCGGCAAGGCCATGCTTAAAGGTGCGGGCAAGGAAGTTGCCGGGCGATATGCAGGAAGAACCATTGCTGGACGATTGCTTGGCGGTGCTGCTGGTGGTGTCGGCAATTTTGCCACCTATAACACTTTGACGAACATCGAACAGCAAATGCGGCTTGGTGGCGCACTTGACCCGGAAACCGGTGAACGAGAGTTTAGTGGTTCTGAGGTGCTGAAATCAACTCTGCTTGGAGTTGTGCTTGGTGCTGCAACAGGTGCATTGTCCCCTGTCATTGGCAATGTGGCTGACAAGTGGGTGAAGGCCACATCGAACACTGCCGGCAAGGTTGGCATTCGTGCAGGAGAGCTTGCCACTTCTACCATTGCTGAGGGTACCATCTTTGCTGCGCCAGAATGGGTGGAGAACGCACAGTTGGCAGATAATAACCCCAACAAGCGCAGTGCCATGGACATTTGGACGGACAACTTGGCCATGATGCTGGGTTTCAAGGCAAGCCATGGCATAAAGAGTGCACCGCGGGTTATTGCCGGAATGCGCCCTGTTGCTGAGCCTAAGACCATGGAGGAGCGCAACCACAACCGCATGAGCTTCATGGAAAGGTTGCGCAAACAGCTGGATTCCAGTCCGCGCGACCTTGACTTGACACAAGAAGAGCGTGAGGAACTGCGCAAGCAGGGCTATGGGGAGCTTGCCGACTTGTTCAGGTACACGCCCAAGCAGAAACCTGCCAAACCACAAAGCGAGGCTAAGCCGAAGATGACGGACGGCAAGACCATGACGTTTGACATTGTGAAGCGCAATGGCGTGGAGGAAGCCAATGCCGAGCGCGTGACCAATCCGGAGTTTGACGGATATTCGGCAATGGAGGCCCTCATGCAAGACCCTACCGTGAGCCAGAGCACGAGAGCCAAGGCTTACTATATCCTCACCGGGCGACAGTTGCCTATGGGAACCGTTACCGGGTATACGACGGATAAAGACGAGCACGGCAACATTTACGTAAAGGCAGTGACTGCCAATGGTGAGGTGGTGACAAACAAACGTTTTGCCGACGAATCGTCAGCCAAGCAGGAAGAAAACAATATTTTGCGACAGGCAGAACTGAACTCTGTGGACGTTGGCGAGCGATACAAGGAGACTGCGGCCAACATTAAGGTGGTGCAGGCTGCAGTGGAGCAGGTGGCACCCGGTGCCGACTTCGGGACCGTGATGCGCAACTACAAGGCTGTGAAAGAAGGTGATGCCGATGCTGTGCGCAACTATGGCGGAATGGTAAGGGATATTGACAAAGCCATTGAGGCCAACAAGACAATGGCAGACGCTGAACGCCCCGAAGCCATTCGTGCTGCCATCAAGGAAGAGACAGGCGTGGACGTGGACGATGCCATCAAGAAAGGTCCGGGCAAGCGCAACGAGCAGGAGCAAGCTGCCGTGGAGGACTACATCAGGCGACTTTATCCGGTAGAGAAAGGTCCTGAGGCAGTAGCAGAACGGCCCATGTTGGAAGAAGAGGCAGGAGCGTCCGCCATTTACGACCAGTCGCGCTTGCTTTGGGACAAGGTGGAGCAAGGCGATGCCGAAGCTAAAGCCGATGTGGACGCCATTGTTATGCGTATGCAGGAGGCCTACGAGCTCTGTGAGGACGCTTTCGGAACTGATGCCGAGTGGCGCATGGCAGAGATGAAGGAGGACCCGTGGGCGATGGTGAAAAATTCTGAGTTAACGGAAGACCAGCAAGACGCAGTGCTCTACTACATCAATGCCAAGGCTGCAATGGACGGTGTGCAGGACGCATCGAACGATGCCATGGACAACAAGCGCAAGGAGGTGGCCGCCAATGTGAAGCGTCACACTCACAAGGACAGCGGCATGGTGCTGCCAGCTACCATGAAGGTGGACGACAAGCCTGTGTATGTTGTCAAGGGCAAAGTGGCGGTGTACCCCGACGGTTCGGGCATAGACGCTGCCAAGTCAGACCAAAGCATTGTGATATGCGATGCCGAAACAGGTGAATACATGTTTGCCAGTCCAGACCAAATTTTCAACGTGGGTGAAGCCATTGACCCACAGACGGAACTCGAAGAGGCATACGCCAATATACAAGCTGAGCATGAAGCCGTGCTGGGCGGTACAGCCAATGAGGAGGAAACTCCGAGTAATGCAGAAGCCGTACCTGCCGCCGAAGCAGATGCTGCCACCGCAGACCAGCCACAGATGACTGAGGAGCAGGTGCAACAGTATGGGCAAGGTGTTTTCGATGCAGCCACACATGGTAACGGCGGCATCACCCTGCCAGAAGAGCAGGTGCAGGGAATGCAGCAGTACAACCGGCAGATGCTGGAGCAGGAGCAGCAGCGCAAGGCTGAGGAAGCCAACCGCCAGCCATCTGCCCTTTCGCGCATTCCTGTTGACGGGCAGACTGGCGAACCCATGTTTGAGCGTGCCGACCGTGAAACCGCCCTCGACGCACTCAACGAGGTGACAGGAGGCAATGAGGAAAACACCACCTCCATTGTCAATGCGCAGTTGGACCAGGCCAACAAAGCACTTGACGCATTGAGGAAGAAGGCACCGACCAAGAAAGCCCCCGCGCTGAAAGGTTCGCCCATGCAGATGGCCAAGGCACAGCAGGAGGCAGATGCTGCCTACAACACCGCCATGGAGCAGTATAATGCCCAAGTGGGTGCAGCCGAGGAGAACGTGAATGCCTGGACGCGCATCTACACCCTCATGAATGACCGCAAGCGTTCGGTGCGTGAGCAGCAGGAAGCAGCACAGAGGGAACGTGATGCCAAATTGCACGATGAAGCTGTGGCACAGTTGGAGGAGCAGAAGCGCATGGCCGCTGAGAAAGCAGCCGAGCAAGCCGAGGTCGGCACCCATGCCGTGAACCCGAAGATAAAGGCAAAGTGGGACGGAGCCACCAAGGTTGAGGGCAATTCTAACGCTATCACCCTTGCTGACGGTTCGACCCTGCGCGGCCACTATGTGCTGACAGAGGCCGGAGCGGCCACCGCCAGCCATGACGTGAACAACGCCTACGAGCCTGCTGAAGGTTTCCCTGTTGACGAGAATGGTGAGAGCGTGAATGACCGTGACTACAAGCGTGACAGAGACGCGCAGCGCATTGTGCAGGACATTGCCGACAATTACGACAGCCGTGCCCTGCAAAGTCCCGTCATCGTCAGCAAGGACGGCGTTGTGCTGAGCGGTAATAACCGCACTATGTCGGGCGAGATTGCAGCAAAGAACGGTACAGACAAGGCGTATGTGGACCACTTGCGCGAGTTTGGAGCCATGTTCGGTTTTACTCCCGAGCAGATAGAGGGCATGCAGCACCCGCGCGTTGTCTTCGTTCCTGATGAGGAATTGCCATACGATGCTAATACGTTTGCACGCTTCAATGCTGAACAGCAGAAGAAGCAGAGCAAACCTGAGCATGCCGTGAAGCTTGGCAAGATTGTTCCTGATAATGTATTTGCAAGCATTGTCGGTGATATTAGTCGCTTTGACCGCATGTCGGACTACTATGCTGATGGAAATGCAGTATCTTCTGCCATTGGTCAGTTATTGGAGGCTGGTGTTATTAACGAGATGCAGTTGCCGGAACTTCGCACTGGCAATGCTTTGTCGGCAGCAGGTAAGGAACTTATCGAGAACACACTTATAGGCAAGGTCTTCCAGGCTTCGCCCGATGCCGTGCGTCAAATTATCAGCACACCTACGCTTCGCCAATCTGTGGTTATGGGCTTGAATGAGATTGCCAACAACCGTACTCTTGCTAAGAGTGGCTATGATTTGAGTCAAGAACTTGGTGCTGCTGTTGACCTTGTGAGCCGTGCCAAGGCGGAGTCGCCCGAATTTTACAAAGAAGGTATGCCTGTATCTTCTTACGGCAGACAGCAAGGTTTGTTTGACGATGAACACGGAGATAGCCGTGTAACTGATGGCGTTACGCTTATACTTGCTGACATATTGAACAGCGGTAAGCCGAGCGACTTGCGCAAGTTCCTTTCAATATATAATAATGAAGCTGCTTCACCTGCAAGCGGTCAGTTGGACATGTTTAGCGGTGGGGTGACTTCAAAGGAAGAATTGTTGAACCGATTAAATGAACATTTTAGAAATGCAACACCAAAAGAACAACAAGCAATCGTTGATGCCTCAGTCGCAGAACGAAAGCAGAGAGCAGAAGCAGTTGTGCAAAATGCAGATGGCTTTGGACGCGATGGAGAAGAGCCAACCGACATACAAGGAGAAAGTAATGGCGGAGTTTCAGAAGCACATGTAGGTTTGAATGATGACGAGGCAAATGAACTTTTGTCTCGCATGGAAGACAACACGTCAGAAATTCCACAAATAGAACTCAATCCGACTAATTGGATTGAGCAGTTTGGTGAAAATGGTATGGTGTCAACCCCATTGGGTAAAGTAAAGATGGGTGAAAACCAAATTGCCAAGTTGTTTGAGAAAGGGCGTAGCGAGCAGTTTGGCATGATAAAGCCTACACTTGAGCATCCACACGTTATTGTTGAAGTTCCATCAGAAGCCAGTGATGGCAATACGGAACGTGCAAGTTCGTTACTGTTCATAAAAACTTTCAATGGAACAAACGGCAAAAAAGTGTATTACTTCAAGTCGGTAACGGTAAAGAAAGACGGATTGGAAGTCAGCGTTAGCAGTCATTATGACCGAGCCAAACGTGTGAAAGAGGCGTTGAAAAAAGGGAAGTTGCTATACCGATTTGACGGTGGCGCACAGACCGAACACCACCCTGCTGGTGTTTCTGTGACAACTTCCCCGAATATTACGCAGGGGAAAGATAAGTTGGTTTGGAAACACGCCGATGATGTTTCTGATGCCTCAGACGTGGCACAAGGCTTATACTCGTCGCAAGGGAATGTGTCTGACCTCGCTACCGAGGGCACGGATGTGCCTCAAACCAGTATGTCAAATAATATATGGTCTGCTTCCGAAGTGCAGAATGACAACTCGGTGGTTGTCAGTGACGGTTTGCAGTCTGAGCCTATCACCGAAAACAGCTCTTCCTCTAACGGAGTTCCGTCCAAAAATGAAGTCCATTCCGTACCCGCATTGGGAGAAGATACGGTTGCCAAGACCGAACCTCAGCAACCGAATAATGCCATTTCAAGTGACTCTTCGCTTTCTGATGGCAAGCATAATGGCATTATGCCATCAGAACCCAACGGTGAGTCAACCGTTTCTTCTGTAAGCAAAGTTATAAATAATCAATCGACTTTGCAAGGAAATGCGGAGAAAAGTGTTGGTGGAGAGGGAGAAACGTCACTTTCTGAACAGATTGCCACCGCCTCAGCCGAAGTGAACACCGCCCCCACCGAAGCACAGAAGGAAGTCGGCAATTATAAGAAGGGACATGTGCAAGTTGGCACGTTTGACATCACCATTGAGCAGCCGCAGGGCAGCGTGCGTAAGGGCACTGATGCTGACGGCAAGCAATGGGAAAGCAAGATGCACAACACCTATGGCTACATTCGTGGTGCAGTGGGTGTTGACGGCGACCACATAGACGTGTTCCTCTCCAATGACATTGACGGTTGGAACGGACACAAGGTGTTTGTCGTTGACCAGTACAACCCTGATGGCACGTTTGACGAACACAAGGTGATGCTTGGCTTCAACGATGCTGACGAAGCGAAGAGCGACTATCTTGCCAACTATGAGAAAGGTTGGGAAGATGGACGCAGGATTGACGTGACTGCTGTGAACCTCGAAGACTTTGAAAAGTGGATAGCATCGAGCAAGCGTAAGATTAAGCCGTTTGGTGAGTACTCGTCGGTGAAGAAGGACGCTGTTGAAATCAATGCACCGAAAGCCGGCTATTCCATCACTCCTTCAACCTACACCAACAAGAAGGGCAAGACGAGCAATGTTTCTCTCCTTACCTTTGACCATGATTTGACAGCCGACCAAGAACGTGCCGTCAAGGAGTTTGCCAAAGAACGGACAGGTGAGGGACGCTTTGCCCCTGCACGCGGTTGGAAAGACCGTGAGAGCGGCGGCTGGATATTCCGCAATGAGGAGGACGCACGCAAGGCCGCTGAAATGGTTGGTAATGAGGAGGCCGTGGCAGATAACCAGCCAATGACAGCGCAGGAGCTTCGTGATGCAGTGGAGCCGAAGAAGCCAACGGCACGCAAGAAGACCGCTGCCAAGAAGCCTGCAAACCGTGTAGAGGTTGCAGATGTGGTAGAGCAGAAGCCATCAGAGCCGACTAAAGCTGAGCAACCAAAGCAGGACGGTGAGAAGAAACTTGTCATTACTGATGAAATGAAGCATGATGAGGACATTCTTCGTGAATTGCTTGGTATTGGCGATGAAGAGTTGGACGGAGGCATAAAGTTTCGTGACCCCGATGCGATGACCTCTCAACAGAGACGTTTTGTGTACAATGCAGGTGTGAACTACTCATTGGGGTATATTGACCAAGGCTTTGTGGCATTCCCCGAATTTGCAAAGGCAATGGTCGGCCGTCTCGGCTATAAAATCAAGCCGTGGCTGAAATCTTTTTATGAGGGTGTAAAACGAATTCCTGGTTATGACCAAGCGATGTTTACTCCAACAGAGGAGGTTGATGGCTTTGACGTGGAGAACTTCGACAAGCCTAACAAGGACGTGTTGGCACAAGCCAACATGATAGTAGAGGAGAATAAGGCACAAGTGGCCGCAGACAAAGCAAACAACGAACTAAAGACAACAAGAAATGAGCAACGAAAAGAAATTGAAAAGCAGACAGCAGCAAATACAGATGCTGTTGCAGCAGAAGCAGAGACTATTGCAAGCAAAGCAGAAGCTCTCGCAAAAACTTCGAGCGACGAGCAAGCCCTCGCAGGAGCAGCAGAGCAAGTAGATGGAACTCTCGACAAGGTAAATGAGCAGCTTGCCCTGCTTGGGTACTATGAGGCTGAGGAGGTGGAGAAGGACTACAACGAAGCATACGGCTATATGCGTAATGCTGAGAAGAAATCCGTGAAGGACGCGGCCAACCTTGCAAGCCAGTTGATTAACGACCTTGGACTTGACCGCTTCGAGGCTACTCATACGGACAAGGTAGACAAGAATGGCAACCGTAAGACTAAGCCACTTGCAGTTTCCAACATATCGCCTGTTGGAGGTGATGTGTCTATACACCTGCCATTAGAAGAAGGACGCGAGCTGTATCTGACAATAGGCGTTGAGCCAAGAGCAGCCAAGGGTGTAGATGGCTTTGGAGGCAGCGACCTTGAAGTTACTCACATCATGTTCCGTGTTGACCATTCTGAAGGCACTGGCAATGACCGCTACGGTAGGAATGTCTTCGTTGACAGCAAAGTTACGTATTCTGACCTTTTGAAGCAGGTGCAGCGTGAAGCCTATAAGTATCTGCCCGGCAAGGCAGAAGCCAAGGAGGGCGAGTACTATTCGGGTGACAAGGTGGAGTACAGTCCCGATGGCGGCAGAACATGGCATGATGCTGTTGTGGCGCAGCCTAATGATGAGGGAGGCTTCCGTATTGATACTGGTCTTGCTCCTGCCATGTGGGTTAATGCTCATTCGGACCAGTTGCGCCATAAGGCAGAAGCGCGCAAAGACGAGGACATCTTCCAGAAAGCGGAGCGCATTGCAAGTGAGAGTCGTGATAAACGAGCCAAGAGCAATGTTGAAAAGCTTAAGCCAATTGGTAAGGGTGCATTTGGTGACGTATATAATCAGTTTCAAGGAAATGCGCAAGAGGCTTTTGCTTTCCTTAAAGAAAAAAGAAGTGGCGATGTACTTGGAGTTTTCCGCAGAGATGGTGTAGGTAACATTGATGTAGTCTGGGGTGATAAAGGCGGTGGTTTATGCCACATTATAGACAAACATGTTGGAGAAGGAAAAAGTTTTCTTTCTGTTGATGAGGCTGCAAAGGTCATAGACAGCATCATCAAAACTGGTGATAAGGATTTTGAGAATGGTGACAAGATTGTATTCAAGAAAGGAAGCAAACTTGTAACTATACGCAAGAATGTCAGAGATAAGGGCAAAAAAATAGCCGACAAGAATTGGATTCTGACGGCTTATGATGAATTGTCAGCTGATGGAGACGTAAGTGCTATAGCTCCAAACAATCAAGGTCAAGCTGCACGGACCACTGACAATTCACATGGCAAAGGTATAGGAAATTCTCAAAATAAGCAAGAGGACCAAAAGGAAAAGACAACCAAGAAAGTTAAACCAGAGCAGCAGGTAGGCGATTTGTTTGCCGGGCTGTTCGATAAACCATCAAACAATGGATTACAAGGAAATGATGCTTCGATACGCACCGAAGCAGTGCCAGCCGACCATAGTGGACAACGGCAAGGATTACGAGGATGCCAAGGAAACTCTCGCAAAACAGTTGCACAAGAAGGTGGAAGACCTGACGGAGGACGAGGAGGACAAAGCACTGGCGAAGATAGGGCTGTGTCCGCTGGACTTCATGGACTGACCGAGCCGAAGAACACACGCAACAACCATTCAGAGCGTGGCGCAGACCATGCGCCTACTTCGGTGAATGGCAGGATAGAGGCCAACATCAAGGCTATTGAGTTGGCGCATGAATTACTTGAGAGCGGTGAGACAGCCACTCCCGAGCAGATGAGTGTGCTTAGACAGTTCAGTGGTTGGGGAGGTCTTGGAGCCGCTTTCAGTGACGGAGGCTACGACTGGAAACAGCGTGAACGCAACAAGAAGATACGTGAGTTGCTTGGAGAAGAAGCCTATGAGCAGGCCGTTATGAGTGCCAATAGTGCCTACTACACTCCTGCATACGTTGTTGACACACTTTGGGACATTGCAAATCAGCTTGGTTTCAAGGGTGGCAACATCTTGGAGGGTTCCGCAGGTATTGGCAATATCTTGGGACAGATGCCTGCAATGGTAAGCGGGCGCAGTGACATTCACGCCATTGAGATAGACGGCACATCTGGCGGCATACTCTCGTTGCTCTACCCCGATGCCAAGGTGGAGATACAAGGTTTTGAGCAGACACGCATTCCTAATTGCAGCGTGGATTTGGCCATTACCAATGTGCCTTTTGTAACTGGATTGCGTGTGAATGACACCACTGGCGACAGCGACCTTTCTAAGAAGTTCCACAATATCCATGACTTCTGCATAGCCAAGAACGTGCGCAAACTGCGTGAGGGCGGCTTGGGTATCTTCATTTCTTCAAACGGCACACTCGATAACAGCAAGGCTTTGCGCGACTGGGTTGTGAACGAGGGAGGTTCGGACTTCATCGGAGCATTTCGCATGAATAACAAGACCTTTGGCGGTACAACCGTCACGTCTGACATTATCGTTATCCGCAAGCGGGTGAATGGTCAGAAGTCTGCCCAAGCCATTGACGTGAGCAGCATCAGTGGTGAGCGTACAGCCGAATATGAAGAACCAGGCGCACGCAAGGCCAAACAGCTCTCGATGGACTACAACAAGTATTTCATCGAGCACCCCGACCATATGGCCGGTGAAATGCGCTTTGCCTTTGAGGCAGGTGATACATTCAGACCTACCAGCAAGGGACTCTACCCGGTAAGCGGCAAAGACCAAGGCAAGATGCTGGCTGATTTCGTTAAATCGTTCACAGAGGAGACAGGCAGCAGCGTGGCAACCATGGAGAATGCTAAGCCATCTTATGTGAGCGATGTCTCTGCTGACGGCAAAAAGCTTGGCGAGATGTACTTGAAAGACGGTAAGCTCGTCACCGCAGGATTTGGCGGTTACTATCCGCTTGAAGTGAACGACAAGAAGATAAAAGGACACACCAAGCAGGAGTGCTTCACTGCTTATGCTGCCATCAAAGACGCATTGGCCGAAGTCATGCAGTACCAGACAGAGAATGAGGGTGATGAAGGACTGAAGCCATTGATTGCCAAACTCAACAAGGCCTACGATGCCTTTGTCAGTACTTACGGTCATTTCAATAAGAACAACCAATTAGCATGGTTGCGCAATGACGTGGACTATCCTAATGTGTTCTCATTGGAGACATATAAGGAGCAAGGAGACGGCAAGGGTGGTGTTGTCAAGACCTACGATAAGGCCGATGTGATGAAAGGCCGAGTAGTGGAGAAGGAAAGCGAACCTCACCCCGAAAATGTCAATGATGGCGTTGTGGTGAGCATGTTCAAGAACGGACGCATAGATGTTCCTTACATTGCAAGCCAGCTTGGAAAGAGTGAGGCAGAAGTGAAACGTGAAATCATTGACAGCGGACTTGGCTTTGAAGACCCTGCGACACGACAGATGGAAGTGTCATACCAGTATTTGAGCGGTAACGTGAGAGAGAAGCTGAAACAAGCTGAGGCCAACAATGAGAATGGTGAGTACAGCAAGAACATCAAGGCATTGCAGGAAGTTGTTCCTATGAATATTCCTGCACACTTGATAGATTTTACACTCGGTTCGTCATGGCTTGACCCAAAACTCTATGACGCGTATGTTAAGGAGCGTACCGACATAGACGTGCATTTCACAGCTGCTGGTGGTACATGGTTCATGAAAGCCCCGACTTATGGTGTAAACGTTGAGAAGAACCGTGCAATGGGTATTGTGAGCGAAAAGCTTAAAAAGACCATTATGGGACACGAACTCATTTCAGCTGCAATTCAGAATAAAAGTATAGTCGTGTCACGTACTGAAAAGCATTTTGACGGCACAACGGAAACCGTTACAGACCGTGAGGCTACGGCCGCATGTGCAGCCAAGATAGACGAGATACGTCAGGACTTCAAGGACTGGGTGCGCGGAAAGATGCAGAGTGACGCGGACTTGTCAGCACGCATGGAGCAAGCGTATAACGACCGCTTCAACAACTATGTTCCTATGAGCATACCTAATGACTTTGTACCTGAATACTTCGGCGGTGCGACACACAAGTTCAAGATGCGGTCACACCAAGGTAAAGCCATTGTACGAGGTACGATGCAGCCATTGCTGCTTGCCCATGAGGTTGGCACCGGGAAGACATTCACTCTTATCTCCACTGCTATGGAGATGCGCAGACTCGGCACGGCACGCAAGCCTATGATTGTGGTGCAGAATGCCACAGTAGGACAATTTGCAGCCTCAGCCAAGGAACTCTATCCGAATGCCAAGGTGCTTGTGCTGGACGATAACGACCGTGATGCAGAGGGTCGAAAGAATTTCTATGCCAAAATCAAGTATAATGATTGGGATATGGTAATTATCCCTCAGAGCACGTTGGACAAAATTCCTGACAGCGACGAGCGTCAGATGCAGTTCAAACAGGACAAGATAGACGAGAAGATGCTTGTGCTTGAACAGATGCGTGAGGCAGACTCCAGCGGCAGAGATCCTATAACAAGGCGTGCAGAAAAGGAACTTGCCGACTTGCAAGCAGAAATGGCAGCATTGACAGAAGGTATTTCAAAGAAGCGCACAGCCAACGATGAAAAGAAGAAAGCCGTTGCCAAGCAGAACGCAGCTGTCAAGGCTGAGGAAATGCTCGACCGTCGCACGGATGATGTGGAGAACTTTGACGATATGGGCATTGACGCACTGCTCATTGACGAGGCGCACGAATACAAGCACCTCGGCTTTGCCACTGCCATGCAGCGCGGAGTGAAAGGCGTTGACCCATCGTACAGCAAGAAGTCGCAAGGCGTGTATCTAAAGACACAAGCCGTGCTGGAGAAGAACAACGGACGTAACGTCATCTTTGCCACTGGTACGCCTATCAGCAACACTGCCGCAGAGATATGGACTTTCATGCGCTACCTCATGCCAAAGGACACCATGAAGGAGTACGGCATCTACTACTTTGACGACTTCGTGCGCAATTTCGGCAACATACAGCAGATGCCCGAATTTGGCACAAGCGGCAAGTTCAAGGAAGTGAACCGCTTTGCAGGATATGTGAACCTGCCCGAATTGGTGCGTATCTGGTCGGGAGTGGCCGACACCGTGCTGACCAAAGACCAAACCGAGCTGGTGAAGAAAATACCCGAAATGGAGGGCGGCAAGGCACAGGACATCTATCTACCACAGACACGCGCCCTGCGCAGCGTGATGAAGTATGTGCGTGATGAACTCAAACGCTTTGACGAAATGAGCGGCAAGGAGAAGAAAGAGAACAGCAGCATTCCGCTCACCATGTATGGCATAGCACAGGGAGCCGCTGTCGATGCCCGACTTGTTGAGATGGACGCAGAGGATGATCCAAAGAGCAAGACCAACGAGGCCGTGCGCCAAACCCTGCGCTCGTTGAAAGAGACGGACGACTACAAGGGAACGGTGGCCATCTTTGCCGACCACTACCAAAACAAGCGCAGCGGTTTCAACCTGTATGAGGACATCAAGCAGAAACTCATAGCGCAAGGCGTACCCGAAAGCGAGGTGGTCGTGATGAAGCCTGGCATGACCATCAAGAAGAAACTCGACATCTTCGACAAGGTGAACCGTGGCGAGGTGCGTGTGGTACTCGGCAGTACAGCCACCCTTGGTACAGGCGTGAACATACAGGAGCGTCTGCACACCCTTATTCACCTCGATGCGCCCAACCGACCGATGGACTACACACAGCGCAATGGCCGTATCTTGCGACAGGGCAACCTGCACAAGCAATGGGGCAAGCCAGTACGTGTGCTCCGTTTCGGTGTGGAGGACAGCCTTGATGTAACAGCCTATCAGCGACTGAAAACCAAGGGAGCGATTGCCGACAGCGTGATGGAGGGCGACCGACTGATGCAGGACAGCATGAACAACCGTGTGCTTGAAGAGGAAGAAGATGTGTTCGGTGATACCGTGGCGCAGCTTTCGGGTAGCGAGTATGCCCTGCTGAAAAACAATGCGGAGAAGAATGTGCGAAAGTACGAGAGCCGCAGAAAGCAGTGGGAGGCCGACCAAACCTATATCCACAATGCCAAGCCCAAGCTGGAGGGACAAATAAAGGCCGCAGAGCTGCGAGCAGAGGAAGCCAACGCCCACCTGCTTGCCGTGCAAAAGGCATTCCCCGATGGCAAGTTTACGGAGATAACCGTAGGCAAACAGAAGTTCGGTTCTGTTGATGCCATGTCCGACTTCATCAAGGAACACAACAAGAAAATCCTCGATGCAGTAAAGGCTATGAAAGAACACTCAGGCAATGCGGCACAGACCAACACCCTCACCTTGTCGTTGGGTGGCTATGACTTCGTTGTAAAGACCGAGATGTCGCGTGAGACGCAGAACATTGGCGGTTCGCTCTTTGCAGAGATACACCGCAAAATGACCTACTCATGCCCCGAACTCGGGCTGACCGACATACCTGTCAAGCAGTCGCTCTTGCGCAATGCCGTTGAGGACATCACCGAGAACGTCATTACAGGCAAGGACTTCGCGGAGCGGTTCGACATAGCCACGCGCATGGTGAAACACGGCAAGTCAGAGTTGGAGCAACTGAAACAGCGTGAGAGCAAACCGTTTGAGTTCGGCAAGGAACTCGAAGAGGCCAAGCGTCAGTTTGAGGAATACTCCGAGGCCATGAAAGTGGAAATGGCAGAAAAGGAAAAGAAGTATGCCGAGATGGACGCAAGCGTGGAGGCCGCTACCGATGTTGTCGCAGACGATGAGGACGAGACGAGCGAGGACAAGACCAAGTTCCGTTTGCTCGAGGACGATGACCCAAAGGCGATAGAGCTGGAGTCGTTGCCCGACAGCGAGCTTGTGCCAGTATATCGCAACGTGCAAGCCTTTGAGGACGATGCACTCGGTTCGCCTATGGCGTTTACCGATGCGGAGACAGGCGAGCGCAGAACCTTGCAGGGGCAGAAGTGGAACTATTCCAACCCACCGCAGATTGAACTCACACCAGAGCAGCAGCGGCAGTTGGACGAACTCAACAAGAACGGCTACATCGTGGTGGACGGCAAGAAAACCACGGAGTTGCAGATAAATGACGGATTGAAGTTCGTAAAGCCAAAGACCAAGGACGCACAGCTGCAATACTTCTTGAAGAAGAACCCCGAGGACAAAGGCTTGTGGGCGGCATACGACCCATACGACCATGCCATCGAGACACCGCTGAACACCCAGTTTGGCGAGGCGTACAAGCGTCCGAACCTTGTAGTGGTGCGCAGTCTCATTCCGAAATCGGAGATTGATGAGCCATTCCATGCCGACTATGCCCTGCTGCCCACTGGAGCGCATCAGTGGAACAACGGCCGCACACTCTACCTCTCACGCTGGAGCAAGATAGACAAGGTGCTCACGCGCGAGGAGGAAGCCAAACTCATTGACGAATATTGGAAGAAACACCCCGGCAAGCGTGAGGCATTGAAGAGCCACCGCGACTACAACCGCTTTGTGCCGCAGGTGCGCAGAGAGTTGGAGAAGATGGGCTACCGCTTTGAGTTGGACGGTAAAGAACTCACTCCCGAAGAAAGCCTTGCACTTGACAGGCAGAATATGGAGAACCGTGATGTTATCCCCGGACGCGAGGGACACGCACCATTCATGACCAACGAGGACATTGCACGCATCAATGCCAAGATGTCTGGCAAGTGGGTGGGCGAACCCAAGGAGGCGATGAACAATGCGATGGCCGAGCGTGTGAACGAGTTGGCAGAGCGGCTCCATACACCTGTGCGCATTATCCGCACGGACGAGGAGGTGGCCGCATTGCCGAGTACACGCCAGCGCAGAATGAAAGGCAGCTTTAATCCTTTGACTGGTGAAGTTACCATCGTTGTGCCTAACAATGCCAACATGGCAGATGTGGAGAACACGTTTATCCATGAGGTTGTGGGGCATGACGGACTGCGTGTGCTGTTCCCCGAAGAGGAGAAACTGAACAATGCTCTTGATGAACTCTACAACGTGTCGAAAGACGAGATACGGAATACCATTGACCGTATGGCGCAGAAGATGTATGATGCCGAGGTGGACAGACTCCGCGAGAAGAAACGCAAGGAGCATGAGGCCAAGGGCGAGGACAGCAACGCCACCTACTATGCGGACATGGCAGAGGCACATGCCGAGGCAAGCAAGAAGCGCGAGCAGTTCAAGCGTGATGCCACGGAGGAGTACGGAGCCGACCTTGCAGGACGCATCGGTGAGAAAGGCTTTGAGAAGATGAGTGCCGAGGAACTTACGTTCTGGGGCAAGTTGAAGTCCATGCTCCAAAAAGCCCTTCAAAAGTTGCTTGACGGATTGAAAATCCCTGGCAAGAAGAAATGGGGTGATAAGGAATGGGCGTTTGTCCTGCACGAAGCATACAAGCGCAAGAAGAACGGAGGCAAGCCCGATGTGTTTGACGCAGCCGATACCGAGGTAATGCGGAGAAAGACAGGGTTTGGTGAGACGAAGTTCAGTGATGGACATAAAAAAAGTGCCCAACTCAATGAGGCAGCACTTAAGCACTTAGAGCCTACTGATGTTGAACACGCTGCAAAGGTACAGCAAAAACGTGAGAAAGCCAAAGAAGCACTTGCAAATGTTGCAAAAACATACAAGAATACAACTGACAGCAAGGGCTTTATATCAGATTTAAGCAATAGTCTTGGTCTGACAAGAGGCAGCACTGGAAGTGGGTATGGCTCATTTGAAACGCCCAATGGCAAGGTGTTTACTATCAGAGTGAGCAACCATAACATCAACGCAGCAAATGTCGGTGATGAGCCTGTCGAAAGCATTGTTATCAAGACTAAACGAAGTCCTAACAGATTTCATGCAGAAGATGGGAAGTTTGCAAACGAGTATGTTTACTTCAAAGAGGATATTCGCAAAGCACCTGCGGGAACATTGAGTGCCATTGCAGAAAGTATTTCTGATTTGCTTGATACTGGCGAGTATCACGACAAGACAGGACTTGCAAAGGACAACCATAGTCCAGAGACCGACCCCGATGGGGGCATGAAGTTCCGCGATGGCGACATGGGACTTGACGAGACCATTACGCAGATGAAGATTGCAGCGAGCCAAGCCAATGCCGACAACTGGCAAGCCAAGCAAGAGGCGATGAAAGCCATTGGCGGCAACTTGAACAAACTGCGTCAGGCGATGGCACGTCAGAGAGAGTATGACCTTTCGACCGTGAAGAGCATCTCCGACCTTGCCAAGGTGCTGCTTGACAACGGACTGCTCGATGATTTGAGCAAGTACGAGACCAAGCGCATACTCTCGGCAGTGAACAACGCCCACGGCAAGCAGGACACCAGCAACCAAGTGGCCAAGGTTATGGACATTATGGTAGATAACCAGTTGCGCATGGGTGCAAATATGCTCGGCAGACTGCTCTCCACCCGTGGTAGCCGTGTAGATGCACGAGGCATCGAGGTGCAAGGGCAGATTGACCCAGACGGACAGACCATTGCACAGGTGGTAAGGAAAGCCACTTCCCTGCCAAAGGCCGACATCGAGGAGCGCATTGCCGAGGCATTGAACCGCATGGGCAGCGATGACCAAGCCGTGGCCGATGAAGCTGCTTTGGAGTACAGCGGTCTGTTGCTTGCCCACCAGTTTGCCGAGGACATCACCGACAGCAAAGCCGAAGAAAAGGCATTGCGCGACAGCATCAAGCAAGCCAAGGAAGATTTGGACGCTGGCATGATGGAGAAAGATGCCTACAACGAATATGTGGCAGCGACCAATGATGCCATTCGTCAGAATAAGATAGAGCGAGCCGAAGCCTACCGTTCCATTGTGGAGCAAGTAGGCAGCGTGTTGGGCGGCAGTGTAGAGCGAGCCAAGCAATGGCGCGAGGCAGAGAAACAGCGTGTGGAGGCAATCCACCACAATGCAAACTCCGACATGGTAGGCCGTCCGACAGACGAACACCACAAGGAGGACAAGGTGCAGAAGATAGCCAACAACAGCGCAGTACGTTTCCTGCTTGCACCATTAGGCACGTTTGATCAGATGCTGCGAATGTTCGGCAAGAAGAGCGTGAACGGTGAGGGCTACCTTTGGAACCGCTATATGCGCGGTTGGGTTGATGCCACCGAGAGAGAGTACAAAGGCTATCAGAACGCCTTGAAAACCCTTGACGAGAAAGTGAGCGAAGTGTTCGGCAAGAACATGAAATGGGGCGACCTCTTTGCCATGGAGCGCAAGATGCCCAAGGCAACCATTACATTCTGGGACGGAGGCGAGCGGAAAGACCACGAACTCACCCAAGGCAACCTGCTCTACATCTATATGGTTGACAAGATGGCAGACGGACGCATGAAGTTACGCAGAATGGGTATCACCGAAGAAGATGTCGAGAACATCAAGGATTTCGTTGACCCACGTTTCCTGCAACTTGCCGACTGGATGCAGGAGGAGTTCCTCGTAGGAAAGCGCAACGAGTACAATGATGTACACAAGCGCATGTTCGGTGCGTCAATGGCCGCGATAGAGAACTACTTCCCATTGAAGATACTCGCCAATGCAAGAATAGAAGATGTGGACGTAGCCGACGACACCACCGACACCGCCCTGCCAGCCACCTCGACAGGCAGCATCATCAAGCGCAGACGCAACAATCTCGCCCTTGACGTGATGGGTGCGGACGCATTCAGCGTGATACTTGACCACATTCAGCAGATGGAGCGTTGGGCAGCGTTTGCAGAGTTCAACAGAGACTTGAACACCCTGCTCTCGTACAAGCACTTCCGCAACCAAGTGATGAACATGTCGAGCGTGTACGGAGGCGGCAAGACCCTGTGGAACAACTTCCGCAACGTGTGCAGCATGGCCGCAGGAGCATACCGCCCACCGATTGCACAGCTTGACAAGGCCGCAGTGAACATCGCCAAGGGCATAACGGCAGCAAAGGTAAGTTTCAGAGTGTTCACCGCACTGAAGCAGTTCCTCTCCATGCCAGCCTACCTTTCGGACAGCAACCCTGTATATCTTGCCGCCAACATCGCCAATCCGATAGGCGCATGGAAATGGTCGATGGAGAACCTGCCAATCTTTGAAAAGCGTTGGAAGAGCCGCATGGCAGGAGACCCACGACTGATGAAGAGCGAGATGGACTGGAAGATGTGGCGCAGCCATGTGGTGGAAATCGCCTCACGCATCGGTATGTCGCCCAATGCCTTTGTCGATGCGCTGACCGTGGCCATCGGTTCACACGCCATGTACCAGACGAAGAAACAAAAATATCTTCGCTATGGCTATGACGAGGAAGTGGCAGAGAAACGCGCCAAGCAAGACGCGACAATTCTGTTCAACCAGACACAGCAGTCGAGCGAGAGCGCATTTCTCTCCACCATGCAAGTGGACCGTTCATGGCTGAGCGTGCTGTTCACCATCTTCCGCAACTCGTCCATGTCATATACAAGGCAGTTGTATGATGCTATCCGCAACATCAAGCACCGCTTTGAGCCGGGCTACCAATCCATGAGTGAGGAGTACATGGCCAAACAGATGCGCAGGGACGGCATAGACCCCGACAAGGCAGACAGCAACGCCAAGAGCGAGTACCGCAGAAGTCTGTTGCGCGACATCGCAAGAATAGGCGTGTTCGGCTACATTCTGCAATTCGCATGGAACTTTGGCGCATACCTGCCATACCTTATTGCAGGAGACGACAAGGATGAGAAGAGCAAGATGTGGGACGATGTAATCAACCACACCATGTTCGGCAGCATTGAGGGACTGACAGGCGGAGACGTGATGAGTTCGGCAGGACAGATGGCACTCAACGGAGAAGCCGCCAACTGGAGTTACCTCGTAAAGGATATGCCGTTGGCAAGCGACCTTGCGGCCATACTTCAGAAGATGCCGAAAGACAAGGTAGCCGCCATGAACGATGTGGTGAACCTGCTTGTGCAGTCGGGCGTTGGAGTCAATCCGCAATCGCTGACCGATGCAGTGGTAGCCATCATGGACTATTGCGGAGACGATGCCGAGACCTCACGCGAATGTGCGCTGCTCATTGCACGCATCATCAACTGCCCACAGAGCCAAACCGACAAAATCTATTTTGACGAGTTGGGCGCAACGGCAGCAGAGGCAAGCAATATGACACCAGCCGAGATAGCCGAGCGATATGCCGAGTACAAGATACACAGAGGCGCACCGCTCACAGGCTGGGCATATTCAGAGGAGGCACGGGACAGTGTGAAAACCGCACAGCAGAACCGCGTGCTGACCAAAGCCAAGGAGAAGATGAGCAATCGAATGGAGACCGAGGCCACCAAGCAGTTGCTCTCCACCTATGACGAGGTTAGCAAGCTGCAGACCGAGTTGTCGAAATTGAAAAAGACCGACAGAGCCGCCTACCGCGAGGGCATGAAACAACTCCGTCAGAAGTACAATATGCGAGAGCACGGACGCATGAAACGGTACAAGCACGACATGAAACAGCTCACGGAGAAGTATCTGCGCAGCAAGAACGCAGAAGAGCGCGACAGCCTTGTGAGGGTAATGACCACCACACGCGACAAGTTGCTTGACGACATCGGCAGAATGAACCAACAATAGTTAAACAATGAGGGACGGTGCAATAATATAAATTTGCATCGTCCCAAATTACACAATGAATATGGCAACAAAGAAACTACATAGAATGAGCCGTGTGATGCCGCAAAAGGAATTGGACAGCGTGAGCCATGCAAGGCGCACGATGGGCAATAACCGTGCCTTTGAGGTGTTGTGGCAAGCACAGCAGTATTGGCTTGCGATGGAGACATTCCGCAGAGACCGTGAGAGAAACAAGAACTACACCTACGGTAGGCAGTGGGATGACTATGTATGCGTGAACGGCAAGATGATGAAGGAAGAGGAACTCATCAAGAAACAAGGCAACGTGCCGCTGAAGAACAACCTCATTAGACGCATGGTGCAAGCCGTGCTTGGCGTGTACCGCAGCCAAGCCAAAGAGCCGACCTGCACGGCAAGAGACAGAGACGAGCAACGGTATGGCGAAACCATGAGTACCGTGCTGCAATGCAACATGCAGTTGAACCGCATGACCGAGATAAACGCAAGGTGCATGGAAGAGTTCCTCATATCGGGATTTGTGGTACAGAGGAAGTGGTACGGTTGGCGAGAAAACAAGCTGGACTGTTGGACGGACTATGTGCAACCCAACAATTTCTTCATCGACAACAACATGAGGGACTTTAGAGGTTGGGATTGCAGTTGCTTGGGCGAGATACACGACATCTCGTTTGAGGACTTGTGCGGACGCTTTGCCCACAGCAAGGCCGACTACGACCGACTGGCCGAGATATACAAGTATGCCAAGGACAAATCGTATCTCAGTGCCATGTATGACAACTTCGGCTATCCCCTGCAAGGCTACTACGACTTCCTCGTGCCCTACGACCAGAGCCGATGCAGGGTAATTGAGGTGTGGCGCAAGGAAAGCAAGGAGAGAGTGCGCTGCCATGACGTGAACAACGGAGACGTGTTCAAGGTGGACATGGAGGACTTCAAGGAACTTGTGCTTGACGAGAATGAGAAGCGACTGCAACAGGCGCGAGAGTTGGGCATGAGCGAGGACGATGTGCCGCTTATCCGCTATGAGTGGTTCATGGACTCATACTGGTACTACTACATGCTCACCCCATTCGGAGACATACTTGAAGAGGGCGAGACACCCTACGAGCACAAGAGCCACCCCTACGTGTTCAAGGCATACCCATTCATAGACGGAGAGATACACTCGTTTGTGAGCAACGTGATAGACCAGCAGCGGTACACCAACCGCTTGATAACGATGTACGACTGGATAATGCGAGCGTCAGCCAAGGGTGTGCTGCTGTTCCCGGAAGAATGTCTGCCCAAGGGCATGTCGATGGAAGATGTTGCGGACGAGTGGGCAAGGTTCAACGGCATCATCATGATAAAGCAGCCCAAGGCAGGACAGGCACTGCCGCAGCAGATAGCCAACAACTGCACGCAGATAGGCATCTCGGAGTTGCTGAACATGCAGCTGAAGTTCTTCGAGGACATATCGGGCGTGAACGGAGCGTTGCAGGGCAAGCCCGGCTATTCGGGCATGTCAGCCAGTCTGTATAACCAACAGGCGCAGAACGCCACCACCTCGCTGCTTGACCTGCTCGACACGTTCTCGGCATTCATCAGAGACGGAGCGTACAAGGACGTGAAGAACATACAGCAGTTCTACGACACACCGCGCGTATTCAACATTGCAGGAAAGAACTCCACCATCGTGGAGTACGATCCACGGAAGATACGCGATGTGGAGTTTGACCTAAGCATTGTGGAAAGCACCGCCACGCCAGCCTACCGCGCCTTGACCAACGACATGCTCATGCAGTTGTGGCAAGCCAAGGCAATCAGTGTGGAGCAGTTGCTTGAACACGGAGATTTCCCATTTGCAGACGAGTTGCTGCAGAGCATCAAGTCGCAGAGGGAGCAGTTGGAGCAAGGGCAAGTGCCGGACGGAATGTCGCCAGAACTTGCACAGCAGGTTCAGCAGGGAGCGAACATGCAAGCCGTGAACCAGGCGCAGCAGATGATGCAACCACAATAAAGAAAAAGCCTCACTAAGCCTCCTTAGGCCGACTAAGCCAAAGGGACTTTGTGGGGCTTTTCTTGTTATATGGAAGCCTCGGAGACGGGGCTTCTGTCTTTTCGGAGTGTGCGGTTTGTGATAGGCACAAATTCGGGCATCTCCATTTCGCGATAGCAGATGTGCAGACCGATGGCACGCGTCATAAGCAAGTCGTCATGCTTGCCGACAATAGCACCATACGCGCCATTCGGCTTGCGCTCATAAGTGTCGTACTCGTCAAGACACCGCTTATCGCGCTCGATATACAGACGCTCGCGAATGACCTTGACCAAGGTAGAGATAATCATCGGCTTGGTGGCCACATTCGTGTGGAAACCATACTTGCGAGGCGCACCCTCGCGTATCTCGTCCTCGGACTGCTTGCGAGCGTAGAGATTGGGATAGATGTCTGAAATCTGATTGAGGATATACTGCGACTGGTCGCCACCCTCCACCTGTCGCTCCTTGTCGTGCGTCTCCAAGGTGTTGGACTCGATGACCAACAGCGAGTCGTTGTAGAAAGCCGCAATCTGTGCGGCACGCCATGCGAGGCGGTCGATGTCGCAATGGCCATACCACTGCGCCACCACAGACGGAGGCTCGCTACCGTCAATCATGCTCAGACGGTCGAACACCACGATGACAGACCAGTCAGCCTTGTTGGAGCGTCCGCCCACATCGACTACGGTAAGGTAGCGGTCGGTAACCTCGTAATCGTCAAACTTCTCTGGCATAGCCCAAATGGAGAGTAAGCCCTGCCTGTCCTCACGGAAACGGAGATTAGAAAGAGCCTCCTCGCCCTCATCGGCATCGGCATAGACCTCGCCAACAAACTTAGGCTTGCGGCAATATGGCTCAAACTGCTTGACAAGATACTTGTCGAACACCATTGTACCTGCATGAACAAACGCCTCCACATCGTCAGACGGAAACTCCGCAGCCATCACCGCAAAGTCATTCTTACCAGCACGCTCGTATATATACCAATGGATAGCCTCCAGTGTCGCCCCCTTTTCCCACAACGACCACAGATAGCGTCCGCTCTCCTCACGATTGGACGGAGTGTAGGCATTGTTGCGGTTCTCCCAAAGCCATTTGGCAAAGGCGCGTAGTTCTTCGGCAGAGTCGAAAGGACGCGAGTAATGCTCAATCTGAAACCAAGAAATAAAAAGTGCCTCAAACTGTGACTTGACAGTAGGGTCAGCAGCGGCCGTATATTCCGCATCAAAGTAAGTGCCAACACCATCAGCAGTACTTTCCATAACAATCATCGTGTAAGGTCGTGCGAGAATACCAGAGCAAGCGGAACGCACAATATCTTCGGGCGACTTACCCTCCGTCTTTTTCCACAGACCCACCTCGGAAAGATGCACCAACGAGTAGGCACCGCCACGGCAACCGTTAGGACGCTCGGCTGTACCCACCTTAATTTTGCAGTCTCGTTGTGGCACACGGTACGTAGAACCCGACTTGCCGACACCGACAAGTTTAGGCTCATTCTCCGAATAGACCTCACCCAACTTGTGCAGGAACTCCACCGGGTGTTTCTTTATCATGAGGTCGAACATATCCTTGATTTCGTCAGATGCCGTGCCTTGGTGTGCGATGATGAGTGAGTTGAGACCTTTTTTGTGGAAGAACTGCAACCACGCCATGTAGAGTTGCACAGTCGTGGAGCCGCCCCACTGACGCGCTTTCAAGAGAATAAGACGGATAGGTAATCCTGCCTTTCGTTTCGCCTCAAAGCGCGACACGAGGATGCGCTGCGGATACCACAGACGGAAAAGCACGTCCTTTCCTGCGTCCTTGTTGTGGATATAGACGAGCGTAGCCGTCCAAAAAGGAAAGTCGTGCTTGTAGCGCAAGCGTATGAACGTGCGCGACACCTTGATGAAGTCGTCGTCATTCGGCTCAACGTGCATCACGGACGAGAGAAACTTGTCGATAGAGCCAGCCTTGACCAACTTCTTGACAAGCGGAATATTCATCATCTCAACAGGCAACCACTGAACGGGAATAGCAAAGTCGGCAATGCTGACACGGACACGTTTACCAATAGACCCCTCTCCAGTGACAGGGTCGAACTTGGCGAACATGACTTCATTGCGCCTGTCATTCTCCGCAAGCAGTGCGGCAATCTCTGTATCTATCGTATTGGTTGTCATACCATCCATTCTTTATGCGGTAAATAAACTCCCCGACCGTGCGAGGCGTGAGGTAGAACTTGGGCGCAGGTTGATTGACAATCTTCGTAACCAACTCATAGACCGACTTGTCGGGATAATCCTCACGCATGAGGAGATATCTGCGGTAAATCTCCTCAAACATCTCACGCTTGTTGCTCCTCATGCGCGGCATGGGTTTTCCTGCCGCCATAGCGGAAATGACAATGGCTGCCCTCTCCTCGCTCACCCAGAAGCGAGAAGCAGGCGACTCAGCCACCAACTCAAAGATGACAGGCATGACGATGATGCTTGCTTCGGCAAGTTTTTCGCGATAAGCCCTCATGAGTTCGGTATTGCGCGCCCTCGTAAAATCTAGTATGCTGCCAAAATACTTCATAGTATCACTGTAACGTGTTGGCGTAATTAGTAAACAAGTTAACGGGTTGACTTGAATTTACGCCAAGGGTTGTTTTTTCCTATACAAAGTTAGCGAAGCCAACTCACAATAGTTAAAAGTGGAAGCACGTCTTCTATGTTTATTTTTGCACTGAATATGGCACATCCTAAATTAAAAGAAGAAAATGGCTGAAAATAACCAAGTTAAGAGCAGACGCGACCAGCAGCTGGAGCGGCTGAGGAAGAAATACCCCGGCAAGAAATTCGAGGACGACGAGGAAATCTACGGTCAGATTTCCGACGATTACGACCAATACGAGCATGATTTGGACGATTACCGAGGCCGTGAGAAAGCCTTGGGCGACATGTTTTCGGCCGACCCGAGGAGCGCCCAGTTCCTTGCCGACATGCACAACGGGCAAGACCCTGTGCTCGGCCTTGTGAAGAACTTCGGCATCGAAATCAAGGACGTGCTCGACAATCCCGAGATGCAGGACAAGATAGCCGAAGCCAACAGGGAATATGTGGAGCGTGTGGCCAGATCGAAGCAGCTCGACGAGGAATATGAGAAGAACATGGACGCAAGTCTTGAAACCCTTCGTCAGTTCCAAGAAGAGCGCGGCATGAGCGATGAACAGATAGATGCCGTGGCCGATGCCATGCTCACCGTGGTGAAAGACGGCGTGATGGGCAAGTTCTCGCGCGAGACCTTGGAAATGTTCGTCAATGCCATCAACCACGACAGCGACGTGGCCAATGCCAGCGAAGAGGGTCGTGTGGCAGGACGCAACGCCAAGATTGTGGAGGGGCTGCGCAAGCAGAACAAGGGCGACGGTACGTCACCACTGAACGGCAAGAACGGAAACGCTGGAAGCGGACAGAAATCGCAGAGCATCTTTGACCTCGCCAATGAAGCCATGTAGCCCATGAAAGGAGAAGTAGTCAAGTTTCCAGCCGATGGCAAGCGGCGCCCCCCCCTCAAAGGCAGTGCAGGACTATATACCCAAGTGCCGGGCGGCATGGCAACAGTAAGCAATCTCGCGAGTGCGACAGGCGGTATAGCCCCCGGCAAACTCGTACAGACCGATAACAAGTAACATTATTCACAAACTAAAAATTACAAGACATGGACGGAGAAACCGTACAAGTAGGTGGTACGACAACCACCACCCCTGCACCAGGCACAGCCGGCGTGCAGAGCCAAGTGCCGGGAGCTGCCACTACCGTCAGCGGTGTGGCAGGTGCGACAGGCGGAGTAGGTCCGGGCAATCTCGTGCAGACAGACCTCGACCAAGAACTCTACAAGTTCAAGAGTGACGACACCCCGCTTATGCAGCTCATGCTGAAAGCGCGAAAGGTAAAGGTGGGTTCCCCCGAGGTAGAGCACTACATGATTGACGAGCCACGTTCCAGCGTGACCACGACTACCAAGGTAACCGCAGGCGCAGGCAAAAATTTTGTGCTTCCGCTTCCCGCAAGCGATGCAGAAATACCTCGTCCCTACGGCACGTTGCTTGTCAAGGGCGTTGACGGCTATGCCGAGGACGGCAAGACCAAGACCCCCGGCAAAGACCTCATGCTGTTCGTGACAGGCCAAGACCCTACGACAAGCAACCCAATCGTGAGAGCTGTGAACGGCCCGAAGGCCAACACTACCGACGAGAGCTGCACCACACCCGAAATTCCTGCAGGTTCCACGCTCATCGTACTCTCGAACGCCCTCTACGAAACGCAGAAGAAGGTAGATCCCGACCTCATTGTTCCGCAGGGAACCACCGTGTACCTGCAGAAGCGTGGCATGAACCAGATTGTGTCCGACTACTATGATGCGCAGAAGAAGAAAATTCCGTTTGGCAAGGCCGTCATCGCCGAAGCCGCCATCACCAACTTCAAGGTGCGCGGCAACCGAACCCTCTATGCTGGACGCAAGGGCAAGATGACCGTGCAGACACCCGAGGTAGGTGCGCAGGTCATCTACTTTACGGAGGGTGTCCGCTACCAAGTGAAGAAAGAACTCCAGCATATGGGCAAGTGGACAGTGGAGGAAATCATCGCTTTGGCCAAGATGACATTCACGGGCGAGGACGTGCCCAAGAGTGTGATTGCCCTTTCAGGCAAGAACTTCTTGGAGAATATCCAGTGCATTGATTACTCGAAGCACCCCGAAATTCAGATTACCACCAAGACCAATCCCGTGGGCTGGGTAGTGACCAACTTCCACACTGTGTTCGGCGACATCGAGTTCAAGCACGACCCGACCCTCGACCGCTTGAAGTGGAGCAACTCCGCGTTCATCGTGGCCCCCGACCGACTGGTGCACTACCAGTACTCTGCAGAACACTCGTCGAAAGACCGTGTGGAGGGCGAAGAGGCAACACGCGAGTCAATTCTTGTGTGGGACGCACTCGCACTCAAAGGCTCATGCCACATCTGGATTAACGGTGAGGGCGACAACGAGAACACCACAGCCACACAAATTCACTTGTGGGACAGCGCAGAAGCCCCTGCCACACCAGTTGAGGGTGGTGTGTACTATCTGTTGCAGGACTGCCCCGGCATCAATGCAGAAGCCGTCAGCGGTCAGATGTGGCAGTATAAGAATACCGCATGGGCAGAGTATACAGGTGACGTAATGTCCACGGAGTAACCCCGAAATTCAAACAACCAATTCATCAATCAATAGAGGCGGATAGGTAGCAATGCCGTCCGCCTTTATTATTATAACATTCAATGTCAATGAAAAAGAAGAAAATAACCTACGGAGTGTTCGGCATGATGGAGTACCAATCCATCATCAAAATAGGACGCGCCACGCTCAAAGTTTTGTTCACAGACGGTTCCATCACCTCGTTAGGCCAGAACCCGGCACACTACACCACCAGCGACTTCCTTGTGCAGCACGCCATCGAGAACAGCCGCGATTTCAAGCGCGGCCGCATCAGAGTGGTGAATGCCATAGAACTTGACGAGGAGGTCCGCATTGAGCGTAACCACACAGCAAGTGCACAGACGGCACGAGCCAAGGTTGCTGCCAGTCCTGCTGTAAAGGTGGAGAAAGCCGCTGACAGCGCAGCCCCTGCTAAGGAAGAAGATACGGTTGTGGAAGATGTGGCGGGAAGCATGGAGGCCGTAACAGGAACAGCTCCCGATGCAACAGAGGCAACTACAGAAGCCACAGGAGAGGCTGAGGACAAAGCAGCCGAAGGAGCTGCAACCCCTACCGAGGTGGAGTTTTGCACGAACCAAGAAGCCAAGGACTACCTTGCTAACACGTTTGGCGTGAAAGGTGCGCTCAAGACGCGAGCCGAGATTATTGCTGCGGGTGAGACCTACGGCGTGAAGATATCTTTTGTGAAAGACTAACGACGCAGACGACATGGTGTACAAAATCGAAATTGTGGAGCGAGACGTGCGTATAGCCATTGACGAGAACAAGACCGGCGAGCAGCTCATCAGCGATGAGGACGTAGACACCCTGTCGTTGAATGACATCATTCGCTCAAAGATAGTGGAAGCCGTGAGGCGTGTAGAGTCGTCCGCTCCCGTTCGCTACTTGGAAGAGGGTCACGTGTTTGGCGATGCCATCTACTGGGAGCGTAACGGCAGCGGTTGGACTCTGCTGCCCGATGATTTCATGCGTCTTGTAGCCTTTCGCATGAGCGACTGGGAACGTACCTGCTATATGGCTATATCTGCTGATGACCCATTGTATGATCTTCAATCTTCCAGATACAAGGGTATCCGCGGCAATGTTCAGAAGCCTGTATGTGCCATAGTGAACCGTGCAGAGGGCAAGGCGTTGGAGTTCTATTCGTGCAACAGCGAAGACGCATATGTCAAGCGCGCCTCTTACATACCTTATCCGGAGATAGACGAATACGATGGCATAGACATCTCGGAGCGTTGTTATACCGCCGTGGTCTACATGACCGCAGCATTAGTATTAACCGCCTATGGTGCAAGCGAGCAGGCAGCTGCAATGAACACCTTGGCAAAAAGCATTTTTGAATAATGAGTTCAATACCGACGAAACAGATAGACGGCGATGTAGCCATCGGCAGGGACGCTAATGTAGGCGGCAATGCCACTGTGCGCGGCTCGTTGAAGGTTGGCCACAACCTGACCGTTGAGGGCTGGCTCGATGCCAAGAACATAAAAGGTCCGAACAAAGGCCTGTTCAAGACGGCGGCACAGCTACGCGAGGCATACCCCAATCCGCATGATGGGTGGTGGGCATTGGTGACCATAGAAGGCAGTGTGGCGTCAGATCATCTTGGGCAGCTTTATGTGGCTGACGGTGGTGCGTGGGTGGCTCAGGTTGACAGCAAAGGTAATCCGCTGCTGAGGGGGTAACCCGGTAGTTGACAGTACGAAGTATATTGACGCCTTGAGAGTTGATGTAAGCAAGAACAAGGAAGATATACGCAGTCTTGGCTCTACTCAGGGCACGCAAGGCAACAGTATCAACACACTCAACACCCAAATGGGTACGGCCCAGAGCGACATCAGCACTCTGAAGAAGACAGTCAGCGACAACAAGACCGAACTTGCTGGCAGCATCAGCGGTGTGCAGAAAGACCTCACATCGTTCAAGAACACTAAAGGACAGCCCAACGGGCTTGCACCTTTGGACGAACAGAACCAGGTACCTTCGCAGTATCTACCCGACTATGTGGACGATGTGTTGGAATTTGGCGGCATGGTAAGTGGTGTTACGGTGCAATCAAATTCGCTCGAAAACTCCTCGACAGACAAGGACTGCAGTGTGGTGTACAACAAGAGCACAGAATGTTTTGTGATAGCCTGCACCACGACCACCGATGCAGCCTGGGGTGTGAAGCAAGTGACCTACTACAACAACTGGATAGACGGTGACCTTTACGGCAAGGGCACTCTGAAAGGCCGTGTGCCCCGCAGCGGCAAGGTATTCATAGACGTGAGCACGAATAAGACCTACCGTTGGGGTAATGGCACACTTGTCGCAATTGGTGGCTCCACAGCCCAAAATGGCGTTCAAGGCACAAGTGAGGACTATGTGTACTCATCGGCATCAGATGAAACTCGCACGGTATTGAGCGGCAAGATGTGGACTTACACGCATACAGATGGTAATTTGTTTTTGCGGTTCAAGAAGTGGGGAGCTAATAATGACACTGCCCAGCAGGACTATTGCCAAGTGATGCTAATGGGTTGTGTATCGAATGATAAATGGGGACTAATGAACCCTTACGTGTATGCACGATTGAATAATCATACTTTGGCAGAAGGACAGAGTACGTTGGACGCAGTCAAAGTGAACTACACACGTTTTGACGATAGTGGCAACAAAGTGCTTACGCTCACGAAAGCAACTTCGGCCAAGGCAGGTGTGATGACGGCCTCCGACAAGACACTGCTCAGCGGCCTGGGCAAACACCTGCACCCCGACCCCGACAACCTCACCACTCTCAAGGCCCTTAACACCGCCCTCGACGCTATGGGCCCCGACACCGCACAGGGCACACACCACCTCAGCTGCTGGGGCATACCCCTGGCCGTCACCCTGGCCGTGCTCAACGTGGGCGACAAGGTGCTCATGCAGACCATCACCGGCTCCATCATCACTACAGCCGAAGCCACGGCCCTTGCCACCATCAACGCCCCCGGGCACTACACCACCCTCGTGCGCTATTATCAGGAGGGCAAATGGGGTACATGGGCTTCTATTGGCGACAGCATATCGGCAAGTATCAATGTTTCGCAACTTGACACCTATTTTATGAAAGAAGATGGCAAAGGCGGTGTTGTAGTAGACATGGTAAAGTGCAAAAATGCTAAACCCATTTACGTTGTGGTGGACGATGAAGGCAATCGTGTGGGCTTGCTGTTTACGCATAGTGACACCATGAAACATTGTCTTGTGCTGAACTTGTTAACGCACATAACGCTCGGGGACGATGGTTCACTAATTACGAGTGAACATAAGCACACATACGATTACCCCAAGTTCTATCGCAAGAACCTTGGTTTTAAGTTCTTTTCAAATGCAGGTGAGAGCGACCCAAGCTATTTTGAAAAGTTGCAGGCAAGCAAATGGTATTGCCCACTTGATGAACAGTTTAAGAGAATGGTGCCAACGCTGCAAGGTGGTGCTGCAGGCGATGGGAAAAAATACATTTACTCGCAAGGTGGTAGCGATAACACTCGCACGGTGTTGAGCAGCAAGATGTGGATATACAAGCACAGCGATTTCAATCTGTTTCTGCGATTCAAGCATTGGGGCGCGAACAATGACAAGGCAGAGGAGAATTACAGCCAGGTGCAGCTGCCAAACGCATGGACGGGAAGTAATGGCCTAATGCGTCGCGACATATACGCACGCCTTGACGCATTTGAACTGCGCGAGCAAAATTCCACGGCCACAGAGGTAAGGATTGTAACCCCGATTTTTACCACAGGCGGCACGAGAGAGCTAAGTATATCACAAGCCACTTCGGCCAAGGCAGGTGTGATGACAGCTACCGACAAGAGTAAATTAGATAGCTTAGGTAATATTTCTGCCGAAGGTGCCCGCGCTGCAAAAAACTTGTACGAAGCCACCGGAGGCACAATACTATTTGGCCCCAATAATATTTTCGATACAAATAACAGCACATTAGGTGGCGCTGTTGATAAGACTGTATACGACAGTTCTACTCCAACAGAATACACAAAAGGAAGTCCTTTTGAAGTATTTTGCACGCAAGGCATAAAGTCTGATGTAGACAGCAAGAAGTATATGATATGGTTCGGGTTGCGTAAAAGTGCGACCAACATAGAGCGATATGATTGTCAGCAAGTTATAGGGCAAACCGAGGCACAGCTTTACGCGTATGGAACTCACGTAGCGTTCCGTCTGAATGATGGAAAAGTGTATGCCCCTAATAAAGACAGTGCTGGGTTGTCTATAGGTACGGCTACAAAATATATAGTGTCGCGAGAATGTGTTATACCTTCGTATAGTGATTTGCATGATGCTGCAACAAGTGAAAAAGCCGGGTTGATGTCTGCTGCTGATAAAGCGCAGCTCGATGTGATTGCGGCTTCGATGGATTCCTTTGGCAACAGTATTACGGAACAGGCTAAGCGTATATATGATTTGGAACAGTGTAAGCCTTTGGCTACGAAGAGTAGAAATGGCTTCATGAGTTCTGAAGACAAGACTCAGCTACAGGGTGCGTTTGCTGATTTCAATGCCCGACGACAGGCAAATGACGTGGAAGGCTATGTTGGCAAGAGTAATGTAATTAGTGTTCCTGGAGATGTTAGGAATACACAAATTGCTGCTGATATTTATCGGAATGCTGAAGAACGTGATTATACCCCAGGTGCTTCTTTTGGCGTGTATATTTCGGTCGGGTACGATGAAAACAATCCAAACAAACAATGTGTTTGGTTTGGCTTACCCATCGAAGCAACCAAGTTTGTGCGATATCGTCTTGATTATTGGTTGCATGGTACTGCTGACACTCTTGTCGGCAAGTACTTATGCGACACCAACGATAAATACTATGCGGTTCGCGAAGGAGCTGTTGGTGAATATATATCCGAGGCCTCAGATGATACTCCTTGCATCATGACCATTGCTGATAAGCGTCTTCTTAATCAAATAAAACAGAAGTTGGGGTTATAAGTAGGTGTTAAAACGAGTAGAACGGGGTTCGGATAGTGTCCGGACTCCGTTCTTGCATTTTATGAATACCGGTGTAATCCGGTCGGAAATATATTGGGGTGGGGGAGTACTCCCTGGTAGTACGTTCCGTTTTTTCTTGCTCCTGACTTCCTCACTTTTTGTGCCATTGTGAATGACGCATGTCGAAAAACAATGAGATATGTCATTTGATTGGGTGACGCATTGACTTAGTTTGCAGTGACGACTATGGTGAATTTAGTTTGTAGCTATCCGCTAATGCGGGAGACTTGTGTTAGCCGCTTACCGCGGGGACATAAGCACATAGGTTTACATAAGAAACACATAAGGCTGCTGCGCGGCTGACGGCCACGGACTAACGTCCGGGTGGCCTCAAGAGACATAAGGGCTGACGCCGTGGGGTGGCTTGGTAGCCGCTAACGCGGGAGACATAAGAACATAAGGGCATAAGAACATAAGATATGACGTTTGTGTTAGCCGCTTAGCGCGGAAAACATAAGCAACATAAGTTTACATCATAATAAACACACAAGGCCGCTGCGCGGCTGACGGCCACGGACTATCGTCCGGGTGGCCTCAAGAGACATAAGGGCTACGCCGTAGCGTTATTTATCAGCCGCTAACGCGGATGACATAAGAACATAAGGACATAAGAACAAAAGTATTTCAAGACATACGGGCATGGACTTGCGTCCATGTGCCCTTAAGAACATAAGGGCTGACGCCGTAGCGTTTAATGCTATAGTTTCTTTGTTTATGACGCTCAATGTCGTAACGGCGTAGCTCTTATGTTCTTGAGGGCACATGGACGCAAGTCCATGCCCGTATGTCTTGAAACTCTTTTGTTCTTATGTACTTATGTCCTTTTGTTTCCGCGTTAGCGGTAAATCTCATAACTCACAAACAATGACACACCACAATATCCCAACTTCATCACTTTTTTGTGCCATTGAACGGCGCATATTGAAAAACGATGAGTTGCGTCATTTGATTGGGTGACACATTGACGAGGTCAGGAAATAAGCCATATTTGTTTATATAATACGGCCTGCATGGGATGCTTACGAAAAAGGGCTGCTATCCTTGTATGTTTGCTGAAGAATAATTTAGGGCTATTCAGAAAATCATTAAGTGATGTATTTCCTGAATAGCCCTATATAAAGAGGCGCTTATTGCATACGCCATATATTATTATCATGTACTAAAGTGACCATCACTTCTTCTTGACTGCCATCATTATATGTAACATTCAAGAAAACGTTAGCCAGTTGGTCGCTGTTGTGCATTTCAGAGCGCAGTACTGCAACTCGCTTGACACCAAGTTTTTCGTTTTTGATATCCTGATTGTGATGACGTAACATAGAAACAATGTTATTTTTGTAGTCAGAAGGCATGCCATCGCATGACTGCATTGCTCCTACATATTCGTTATATTGCCCGTTGGCCTGCATCGTATAGTATGCAACGGCCATAGAATCAGAATTATCCGTATACAGCCCTTTTTCTGTATTGGCTGATGACTTGGAATTGCATGCTGTGGTAATGGCTATAAACAAAGCAGCAGCCATGTTAGCACACAAGCTATAACAACGTGACATCACTTTTGGCGTATAAAGATATTTATTGGCGTGCCCGAAAAGTTCCATCTTTCTCTTATTTTATTTTCGAGAAAACGCCGGTATGGTTCCTTTACGTATTGTGGCAGATTGGCATAGAAAACAAACGAAGGAACCTGGGTGTTAGGTACTTGGGCGCAATATTTAATTTTAATGTATTTGCCTTTGATTGAGGGTGGGGGATAGGATTCAATCAGTGGCAACATTTCCTCGTTGAGCTTTGATGTTGAAACACGACGCTTGCGGGCGAGGTAAACGTCTTTTGCTATTTCAAGAACCTTGAATATTCGTTGTTTAGTAACAGCCGAGGCAAAGATTATCGGGAAATCGACAAACGGAGCCATACGGTTGCGAATGGCATCTTCAAAGTGCTTAATAGCCGTGTTCGATTTGTCCTCAACCAAATCCCACTTGTTTACCACTACTACCAAACTCTTTTGATTTTTCTGAATGATTTGCACGATATTCAAGTCTTGACTTTCAATGCCACGAGTGGCGTCAATCATCAAAATGCACACATCAGAATTTTCAATCGAGCGAATAGCTCGCATGACAGAATAAAATTCAAGATTTTCTGTAACCTTGTTTTTGCGTCGTATGCCGGCGGTGTCAACAAGGTAAAAATCGAATCCGAACTTTGTGTATCTCGTGAGGATACTGTCGCGCGTTGTACCTGCAATATTGGTGACAATATTACGGTCCTCGCCAAGGAATGCGTTAACGATGCTGCTTTTGCCTGCATTAGGTCTGCCTACGACACTGAAACGAGGTATATTATCCTCTGCGGCATCATCGTCCTTTTCCTTGCCCAGTTTCTCAATAATAAGGTCAAGCAGATCGCCTGTACCACTACCTGTGATTGCTGAAATGCAGAAAGGATCGCCAAGTCCTAATTTGTAGAATTCTGCAGATCCGTAACGTTCTTCATTATTATCTGTTTTGTTGGCACAAAGAATTACGGGAACTTTTGTGCGTCGCAAGATAGTGGCAACTTCTGCATCAAGGTCGGTTATGCCATTTTTTACATCGACAACGAATAAGATGACATCAGCTTCTTCTGTGGCTAATGTCACCTGTTTGCGTATTTCGCCTTCGAATATATCGTCAGATTTAACAACCCAACCGCCGGTGTCGACAATTGAGAATTCTTGTTTGCCCCATTCGCATTTGCCATATTGACGGTCACGTGTAGTGCCGGCTTCATCGCTGACAATGGCCTGGCGTGTTCCCGTAAGGCGGTTGAACAGAGTTGATTTGCCGACATTAGGTCGGCCTACTATGGCTACTAATTTTGACACGTTATTTCTTGTTTTAATAAGGTATGATAATTTGTTTAGGGCATTTGTGGTCGTGGCATTCTTTGTTGCGTGCAGTTTCATGCAACAGAAGTGACCTCCTGTGAGTTAATCCAACTTATAGCCGTATGCTTCAAGGCGTTTGGTATTGCTCCGCCAGTCTTTGTCTACCTTTACAAAGATTTCCAAGTAGATGCTTTTTCCAAAGAACTTTTCAAGTGTCTTTCGCGCTTCTGACGAGACTTTTTTTAATGCCACGCCTTTGTGGCCAATGATAATGCCCTTTTGACTGTCGCGTTCAACGTATATAACAGCGTTGATATGTATGTGTTTGTCATCTTCCTTGAATTGCTCGACAACCACCTCGACTGCATAAGGTATTTCTTTGTTGTAATAGAGTAAAATCTTTTCTCGAATGATTTCTGTTACGAAAAAGCGTGCAGGTTTGTCAGTCCATTGATCTTTGCCAAAGTATGGGGGCGATTCGGGTAGCAACTCCTTAATACGGTTTAGCACATTATCAACATTGAATTTTACTTTTGCCGAGATAGGGAATATTTCAGCTTTAGGCAGACATTCATGCCATGTTGTCACCAGATTCTCTAAACTCTTTTGGTCAGAAATATCTATTTTGTTTATAAGCAATAAAACCGGCACATTCATGTGTTTCACCTTTTCAAGGAAATCGTTATTCTTGTCCGGTTTTTCTACCACATCGGTCACGTACAGCAGCACGTCGGCGTCTTGCAGTGCTGACACTGAAAAAGCCAACATTTCTTCTTGCAACTTGTAATTAGGCTTCAGTACACCCGGTGTGTCTGAAAAGACAATCTGCGCATCATCACTGTTGATGATGCCCATAATTCTGTGTCGCGTAGTTTGTGCCTTGAATGTGGCTATGGATATGCGTTCGCCCATCAATAGGTTCATCAGTGTTGATTTGCCTACATTGGGGTTGCCTACAATATTAACAAATCCTGCTTTGTGCATGGGGTAAGTCGTGAGGAAAATGGTAAAGGAAGCGAGATGTTCAAAATTTGAGCACTTGCTGTGTTACTTGTAAAATAAGTAATAATGCGGATACACCGCCTTTGCACATGCCATACGGGGAATTAGTAATGGTGAAAAAATAACTTGACCAATTTTGTGGAGTAAGGAGTCTTTTCTTCTGTCCTGTCTTTTTGTCGTTTCTGAAATTTGTCATCGGTCACATAGCCCGCTATGCTACCTCTTCAAAATTCGAAAACCAACGAAAATACAGACCAAAATTGGTCAACTTATTCTTTCACCATTACTTATATGCTTAGTCGGTGTATTCGCACTACTGTTTTTTATGAGATAAAGTTTAACGTAAGCGCATTATTTAGCGTCGTAACCCCATTTCATATATGCTGCGCCCCATGTAAATCCAGCACCAAAGGCACAGAGAATGATGTTGTCGCCCTTCTTAAGCTGCTTCTCGTAGTCCCATAAGGCTAAGGGCAAAGTACCAGCAGATGTATTGCCATATCGCTGAATGTTGAGCATTACCTTATCCATAGGAAGTTCCAAGCGATTGGCAACAGCTTCGATGATTCTTACATTTGCCTGGTGTGGTACAACCCACGCAATATTATCTTTGGTGAGGTTGTTGCGCTCTGCTATTTTAGCACAAGCGTCACTCATGTTTGTAACAGCGAATTTGAATACGGTGCGACCCTCTTGGTGCAAATAGTGCATGCGGTGGTCTATGGTAAAGTATGACGGGCTGCATACACTGCCGCCAGCTTTCATACACAGGAAGGGCAGGCCCTTACCATCTGTACGCAAGTAGCTGTCTTGCCAACCTATGCCTTCTTCTATTGAAGGTTCTACTAAGGCAGCAGCTGCTCCATCGCCAAAGATAGGGCATGTAGCGCGATCGGTGTAATCAACGATGGATGACATTTTATCCGCACCACAAACTACTATTTTCTTGTAACGTCCACTCTGTATCATGCCTGCAGCAGCGTCCATTGCAAACAAAAATCCGCAACAGGCGGCCTGCATGTCAATGGCGAAAGCATTCTTCATGCCCAAACGGCCAATCACAATACTTGATGTTGATGGAAAGTGATAGTCGGGAGTCGTGGTTGCAACAATGACGCAGTCAATTTCTTGTGGGTCTGTACCAGTTTTTTCAAGGAGTTGCTTCACGGCTTTGCGTGCCATATAGCTTGTACCCAAGCCTTCTTCATTAAGTATGCGGCGCTCCTTGATACCAATGCGTGTCATGATCCACTCGTCGTTGGTGTCTACCATGCGCGAAAGTTCATCATTGTTCAGCACGTATTCAGGAACGTACCCGCCTATACCTGTAATGACAGCATTTATTTTTTCCATAGGGATAGGAACTATTGTTGACGTTGTGCAATCATTGTTCTGACACAAAACGCGCCTTGTATCAATGGTTGCAAACAATATTGTTGAAAAAAAGTAGTTTAAGAGCCGCGTTTCCTCGCTTGAGCTATATCAGCGGCTGGCTATTGTACAGACAGGCGGATACACCATCAAGGAGCAGTCCAACTCTTAAACTACCGGATGTCAAGTTTGGTGAGAAAACACTCAAAACTTTACTCTGCCACTTCCTTTACGATGGCAAGCTTGCCGCGATAATAGCCGCAAGTGGGGCATACAGTGTGATAGATGTGCCAACCACCGCAGTTAGGGCATACTGCCAAAGTAGGAGCTACTGCCTTGTCGTGAGTTCTACGCTTAAGAGTTCTTGTTTTTGATTGTCTTCTTTTAGGATGTGCCATTTTATTCTATTGGTTTTAATTGGGATTAAACTTCTGTCTGAACTGTTTGCCCTTTAGCATTGTCAAGTGTCTGAACACATGACGCATACAGAGGACCTTTAATCTTGCTCAGGTTCTTCTTTCGTTATATAACTAAGCATTTCACTATTGCATTCACCATCGGGGTGTACCCTTTGTATGGGTAGGGATGTCTCAATGATTTCATAGACAATCCACGACAGGTCAAAGTCGGACGTACCCTTAATGGTATAAAGCATTTCTGCTGCATCTCCATCTTCTTCGTCACCATCTTTAATATTGACAGTGTCTGAAGCCTCAATGTCGATGGTAAGTGGGTCCAAACAGCGGTCACAGGGGACGATCACTTGTCCCTCAACGCTGATGCTCACCTTATAGATATTACCAGCAGATGCTTTAACAATAATGCGGGCGTGAACGTCTCCGCCACTTATTTCTTCTTGCTCCAGGTCAGCGAAGAAGCGATCAGTCAGCTCAATGTCAAGGCGTTTAGCTGCTTCGTCAGCATGCGCCAAATTGATATGTAGGAGATTTTCACTTTGCATAGCGGCTGCAAAGATAGTAATTTATTATTGATACATCAAAGTTTTCATGCCGTTTTTTGTTGACGGGACGAAACTTCTGCTCATAAATGCGCACCAGTTTACTCCCTCTTGATAGTATAGGGAAAGGATTGATCACTTGGCGTTGGGTGTAATGATAAATGAGAAGTTGTGATTGCCATATTTTATGCGATACTGAGGCAAGGGCCATGCTCCCCAAGAGTCAATACACCCTAATCCCATTTGACGTTGTGCAATATGTACGACGGTAAAGGGACGGGGAGTTAGGTCACCTGAATGCATTTGATGTGCTTCCTTAACGGGTCCACCGTCTAAATCCTCTGTTTCGTAATTAAGGGCGCTCATTTCGATAGGGTTGGGTGCTGTAATCGTGATACCTTCCTGTGTTTCGTCATTGTAGAGACTCCACCAGCGAACGTCCGTTTTGTTGCCACACTCTTGCGGTCGTATATAAGCTGAATATTGTTCAGATACGCTTTGTGTATACTCGCCCAAGAATGTTGAAGTATGGCGGTCCCAGTAATTCTCAATCGGTCCGCGTCCATAATAATGTATGTAATTGAAGTCCTTCGGCAGAACCATGGTCATACCGAAACGTGGCATTATGGGATATTTTGCCAAACTGTCGTTAGGTATGAATTGTTCCTCAACTACAATCTTGCCTCGTGAATTAAGAGTGTAGGTTAGAGTGAGAGAGGCTTTAACTTCGGGCATGTCATATTGCGCAACAACCTTTTGACAAATACCCTCATTCTCGCTTTTTAGACTTTTAAGATTGAATGTGGGGTTTTTCCATACACCAAGCTTTGTTTGTAACGATGCACCATAGTCATTGTCTGTGGGGGCACGCCAAAAATCGGGCTTGAGAGAATAGCCGTCCTCTAAAATAGGTTTGCCGTTTACATCGATATAGTCTATAAATCCGGTATTCTTGTTGATTGTTACGGTTGTAGTAGCACTGTTGAGTATGATGCAGGCAAGTTGCTCGTCTTTTGTAACTGCTGGTTTGACCTTGCTGTTCGTCAATGGTCTGATAGGCATTTCAAGCTTAACTTGTTCCAAAGAAGGATATATATACGGACTCAGAACGAATTCTTGTTTGGCAACAATATGGCCCGCTTTAAGAAGCTGATCGTCGTTCTTTATTCTATATTCAACTTGCAGCACATATTCGCCTGCAGACGTGGGCCTCTTATAACCTTCCAATTGGATACTTGCGTGTTGTTGTGGAGCTACGTCTATGTCTGCAATGGTACCAGCGGCTGATTGCTTTCCATTGCAAAGCAATGTCCAATTCAGAGAGATATTATTCAGCGATTTGAAGAAATTCTCATTATAAATGTCAAGTGTGGCATTAGCACTGTCCTTGAGTGTTGTCCATATATTTTGGTAAAAATATTTGACTTCGTCAACATGCGGGTGTGCTATACGGTCAGGGTTGAACAGACCATTGCAATTAAAGTTATGATCGCTTGCGGGATAACGTCCAAAATCACCACCATAGGCATAAATATCTTTGCCATTTTTATTCTTCGCTCTCAGACCTTGATCTACAAAGTCCCAGATAAATCCACCTTGGAACTTAGGGTATTTACGCACTAAATCCCAGTATTCGCCAAATCCGCCTTCGGAGTTGCCCATAGCATGAGCGTATTCACACATAATCAGCGGTTTCGTTATGTCTGTTCGTTTTGCGTAGGATTCGCAATAATCGTATGGCAAATACATTTCGGCATAAATATCCGTTCCACGGTTTTGCAGTGCACGTTCGTACAGCACGGGACGGGACGAGTCATATTTTTTGACCATGTCGTAGGCCTTTTCAAAATTTACGCCGTAGCCAGCCTCGTTGCCAAGGCTCCAAATCACAATACACGGGTGATTCTTCAATATTTGAGTATTGTTGCGGTTTCGCTCAAGGTGAGTCTGTTCATACTTGGGTACATTGGCCAGTGAACTGCTGCCAAAGCCCATTCCATGAGTTTCGATGTTAGCTTCTGCTATAACATAAAGACCGTATTTATCGCAAAGATCATACCATCTCGGGTCATTGGGATAGTGGCTTGTGCGTACAGCATTAATGTTGTTTTCTTTCATCAGTCTGATGTCTTGCAACATACGATCAACACTGACAACATAACCACCATCGGGGTCGATCTCATGTCGGTTTACGCCTTTAATGAGTACGGGTTGACCGTTTACAAGGAATTGTGCGTCCTTGATTTCTATCTTGCGGAAACCAACATTCTGCTCAAGGCATTCAAGCAGTTTTTTGCCGTCCTTCAAATCTACGCGTAACTTATAAAGATTAGGCGTTTCTGCTGTCCATTTTAGTGGGTTATTAACCCTCCATGCTAATTTAGCTGTGTTGCCCAAGGGCACATCTTGTGATTTCACCACGGCACCTTTTTGATCGAATAAGGTTAGTGTGACAGTTTTATTTTTACAGTTAGCACCCTTTAATTCAATGTTTAACACACCATTGGTATAATTGTCGCACAAATCCGGTGTTACAAAAATGTCAGAAATGTGGCTTTGTGGCCGAGCGTACAGGTATACTTCGCGTGCGAGTCCTGTCAAACGCCAAAAGTCTTGGTCTTCAAAATATGAGCCATCGCACCATCGCATGACTTGCATGGCAATAAGGTTTTTCTTTCCAGGGGTGAGGTAGGGGGTAAGGTCAAATTCGGCAGCGGATTTTGAATCCTCGCTGTATCCTACAAATTTGCCGTTGACCCATATACTGAGGTTAGAGGTGGCCGAACCCACGTGCAAGTATATTTTATCACCTTTCCAGTTGTCAGGAACAGTTATTTCCTTTCGATAGCAACCAGTATAGTTATTTTTCTCCTCCACGTATGGAGGATTAGACTTGAACTGTGTGGCCCAAGCATACCCTATATTTTTATAGGTAGCATCGCCATGTCCGTTCAATTCAAAAATGCCAGGTACAGGAAATTCTTCCCATTCTGAGTCATCAAAGTTCACAAGGTAAAAATTCGCTGGAGCTTCGTTATGATTCTTCGAAAATTTGAATTTCCATTTACCTTCAAGTGTCATATAACGTTTTGATTCGCTTTTGTCGCCAGACTGTGCTCCAGTGATTGACTCGAAAGCAAAAAAATCAGCGCGCGGTGTTTCAGTACCAATTCTGTTGACAGATGGATTTAGCCAGTAGGGCTCGTGCGTACTCTTTTGTGCGGCAGATGTTGTAATACAAGCTGCTGCAATACCTAATAATATAAGTTTTTGCATGTGATATCTATTTCTGTTAAATTATTCGTGTATTTTATTTGATTTGCTTGATTTGGGCGTACGCCTTATAATAGCCTAATTGTCCCGATTTGCTGAAATCCTCTATGGCTTGCTGTTTCATGTTCTTCCTTTTATATAGGATTGCACGATTATAGTAAGCTTCAGTCAAATGGTTGTCAAGTTTAAGGGCTGCGGTGAAAGCCTCCAATGCTTCATCATAACGTTGTCGCATGGCCAGCATACAACCTATGTTATATTGAACATACGCATTATCGGGCAATATGGTCGACGCTGATTTTAGGTCTGTAAGTGCCAATTTAAGCAGTTCCTTTTTCCTTTCTTTATCGGTATTGTCCGAATTGGTCATGTGGTATAGCACGTTAGCGCGTTGCAGCAAAGCTACCACAGAACTCGAATCGCAACTGATCGCTTTGCTCGCTTCGCTCAATGCAGTTGTATAGTTGTATTTTGCTATGGCTATGGAGGACCTGTACAAATGTAGCTCAATCAAGCTACACGCATTCGAAACACGTTCGACCCGTTTTTCGTCGTATTCAGCGTTTGCTGCACTATTCGTTTCATGTTCAGCCGTCAGTCTATATTTCCTGTTGGGAACTTCTGCATGTTTATAGCGCACCATCTCAGCCATAAATCCAACTGAATGATAACCACGCTCACTTGTATGGCAAAAAGCGGGGGCAAACATCGGCGCCAAGTCGTCGGATACCTGTTCATTCTGAACCTTGCCAAAGAAGGTACCGAACACGTTGCGTGCTGTGTCAGGATCCTCCTGCACCAATTGTTGATATTTGTCCAATTCATGGTCTGATCGTAGACGTACACTCTTTCGGGAAACCTTGTTCGTGTGCCCGAATGTAACGTCCAGATTATGCCTGGCAACAACGGTTTCATCGTTAAGAGCTCCCTTAACGTCTCCAATTTTGCGTCGGAGTTGAGCACGCATCAAGTAGCCATAATAAAAGTTGGGGTATGACCGTATAAGTTTTGTATAATCCGCAATTGCACCTTTATAGTTACCAACTTTTGTGCGTAATTCTGCGCGATTATATATAGCCAGAGTGTTGCTGGGTTCCACCTGTATGATATAATCAAAATCTAAAATCGCATTATTCAAATCACCTACAAACGTGCGTAGTAATCCACGGTTATAGTGGGCTACAAAATGCGTAGGTTGTAGTGCAATCGTTTGATCATAATCTGCTATGGCAAGGCCGAATTTGCCTAACGCGTGGCGGGCTTGAGCTCGTGATATGTATAATTCATAATCATTGGGAGTATAACTAATAGCATGAGTCAAACACGAATCAGCCTCGGTATAATGCTTTTTGCTTAGAGCATACTGTCCCTTAAATCCCCAAGCATTACCATCACGGGGATTTTTTTCCAATAGTTTGTCAATCCACACCAGTGCCGATACAGTATCTTTTTGTTCGAGCAAACTTTGTGCACGTACCATATAAGGCCGGTAATAGTTTGGCCATGTACGCATCATATAGTCCAAATCTTTATTAGCCTGTTTATAGTCCTTCAGTTGTAGGTAGCAAAGAGACCGGTTGTAGCGCGAATTTTGATCCTTGGGTTTGTTTTTCAGCACGCGTGTATAGTCGTCCACGGCACCAGTAAAGTCGTTATTGTGTATGCGGCATAAAGCTCTTAGTTGGTAAACCTCCATTTGAAACGGATTGAGATTAATGCTCTTGTCACAATCAGTTTCAGCCCCACGATAGTCCTCAAGGGTGAACTTTGCATAGGCTCTGTAATAGTAAGGCGCTGCTAAAAAAGGCTTGCTTTCTATAGCTTGATTGAAATAATGAATTGCCGTCAAATAATCGTCAACGCTCAGTGCGTTACGCCCCATGTATGTCACCATCTCTGCGTCAATTTGTGCTATACATGGTACGATAGCAGACATAATGGTCATAAAAAATGCTACGAACCTTTTGCTCGCATTATGGCTAATGCGATACAAACAATTCGTAGCATGATATCTTATATTGTATTCAAACATCTGCTTATTCATTGAACACAGACAAATGCCTACATCATTTCTTGGGGCATTTTACTTTGTAAGCACAGCGGAATTTACCTTTAAGCATTTGTGTTAGTTTGCCTCTAATCATTTGTTTGCGTAGTGGAGATATTCTGTCAATGAACAGATGCGAATCAAGGTGGTCAAACTCGTGTTGCATAACACGAGCCAGGAAACCATCAACCCATTCATCGTGTTCATTAAAATCCTCGTCCAGATACTTCACATGTATGCGGGTGGGGCGGCGCACAGGTTCGTTTATCCCAGGTAAACTTAGGCAGCCTTCGTCCATCAGTTCGGTGTTGGTGTCGTCATACTCAAGAATATGTGGGTTGATATAAGCCTTATTAAATCCCTCATATTCTGGAAAATCGTCCTTAAGAGCATCAAGCGTTATTACAACCACACGGATAGCCTTGCCAATTTGTGGTGCTGCAAGTCCAACGCCATCGCTATGATACATGGTTTCAAACATATCAGCAATCAATTGCTTTAAGTCTGGATAATCAGGTGTGATGTCCGTCGACTCCTTCCGGAGTACGGGCATGCCGTAAGTATATATTGGTAAAATCATAATTGTTCCATTTTAGCCTATTGGCAAATTCAATATTTGCAGAAGTGATAATCACGCTGTTATAGAAAGAGACAAACCCTGTGTACTTATTGCCAGAAGCTGTTCTGATACACATGGGCTTATGAAAGTAGTTTGCGACTTTCCATATAATTCTGCAAAATGATGCAGGCACTAATTTCATCTACCAGGCCCTTGTCTGTCTGTCGCCTTTTCTTGCCAATACCGCTTTCTAAAATAGCTCGATTTGCCAACACTGAGGTAAAGCGCTCGTCATAGAAATCGACAGGTATTTCGGGCAGCATTTTTTTCAGTTTCTCTGTAAAGGCCAATACGCGTTTCTGATTTTCCGAGGGAGTCCCGTCTGGTTGTGTTGGTAATCCTATAACAAAGCGTTCCACAGATTCTTTTGCCGTGTATTCTTTCAAGAACCTCAGCAACTCATGTGTATCAACGGTAACGAGCCCATTCGCTATAATTTGCGCTGGGTCAGTCACAGCTATCCCGGTACGTTTCTTCCCGTAGTCTATTGATAAAATGCGCATGTCTGGTAGATGGCAGCTGAAAAATAAACCTTAACACCTCAAAAGCCTGCATACAAATTTTCTGTATGCAGGTTTTTGGGTATATTATTTTGCTTTAATAATTCATTTAATCATGTCACAGCCCATATAGGGTTGCAAAGCCTTAGGTATGCGAATGCCATCGGGTGTTTGGAAGTCCTCGAGCAAGGCAGCCACAATACGGGGCAAGGCCAATGCCGAACCATTAAGTGTGTGGCAAAGATGAGTTTTCTTGTCACTTCCACGATAGCGGCACTGCAGACGGTTTGCTTGATATGTATCAAAGTTTGATACTGAGCTAACTTCCAACCAACGTTTTTGAGCTTCGCTATAAACTTCAAAGTCATAGCATATAGATGAAGTAAAGCTCATGTCACCGCCACAAAGACGTAGTATCCGGTAGGGGAGTTCCAACTTCTGCAACAGGCCCTCTACATGAGCCAACATCTCTTGATGCGACTGTTCTGAGTGTTCGGGCGTGTCAATGCGTACGATTTCGATTTTCGAGAACTCGTGTAAGCGATTCAAGCCACGCACGTCCTTGCCATAGCTACCAGCTTCGCGGCGGAAGCACTCTGTATAGGCACAATTCTTAATTGGAAGTTGTTCTTCATTCAGAATGACATCGCGGTAGATGTTTGTTACAGGCACCTCTGCTGTCGGTATAAGATACAAATCATCTACCTCGCAGTGGTACATTTGGCCTTCCTTGTCGGGTAACTGTCCCGTGCCATATCCTGATGCAGCGTTAACCACTGTTGGTGGCATGATCTCGGTATATCCAGCCTTGCGGGCTTCGTCAAGGAAAAAGTTTATCAACGCACGCTGCAATCGTGCACCTTGACCTATGTATACGGGAAATCCTGCACCTGTAATCTTTACGCCCAGGTCAAAGTCTATCAAGTTGTACTTCTTTGCTAACTCCCAATGAGGCAGGGCATTTTGTGGCAGTACGGTGTCGTGTCCGCCAGTCTTAACCACCACGTTGTCATCGGCCGAAACGCCTTCGGGCACAATGTCGTAGGGCACATTCGGAATGGTATATAACAAGGCGCGTTTGTCGTCCTCGGCCTGTTTCATTACTTCCTCAAGTTCCTTGCTCTTTATCTTGATGTCAGCCACCTCTTTCTTCGCGGTTTCAGCCTCGTCCTTTTTGCCCTCTTTCATCAGGGCGCCGATGCTCTTCGAAAGTGTCTTTACTTTGGCATTCAGAGCATCAAGTTCTGCTTGAGCAGACTTGCGTTTATTGTCAAAGGCCAACACGCCCTCAATAGCTTCGCGTGCACCCTTAAAGTGTTTCTTTTCCAAGCCGCGTATAACGGCTTCCTTGTCGTCAGTAATTTGTTTGATAGTAAGCATAGCTTCTTTCTTATTATTGTTTGACCGCAAAAGTAGTAATTTTTTGCGAACCACATTGTTTTTAGCGCTACAAATGTGTGCCCTGCAGCAGTATAGCTGTTATTTGTTGATAGAAATCTGAAGGTAGCTCTTCCTCCGTCATTCTGAACAATCTTGTCACCTCATCATCGCTTTGCTGGATTGTTATGTTACAAATCTGTCAATAGCGATGGCGTTTGTCGTGCCAGGACTTCAAGGCTTACATTCCGATTTTCGCCATTCAGTATATATCCAGCTTCGGCGAGTTTTTCGGCGCACGTTTCGTAAGCTATGCGTGGCACATTATTCTCGGCACTCAAATGGCAAAGCCACACCTTCTTTATTAAGTCTCTATTAAGGTTGCTTGCCAGGAACACAGCCGTTTCGGCATTACTGATATGTCCGTTAGGACCGCTAATACGTTTTTGCAAGCGTAGTGGGTAGCGCCCTGTCACGAGCATATGTTCATCGTAGTTCGATTCAATCACCAAATGCGTGGCTTGGTGTATAATGTCTGGCATATCATCACTGAAGTGTCCTACATCAGTAAGCAGCACAAAGCACTTATCGTCCCATCTTATTTTATAGCCATTGTTATCGGCACTGTCGTGTGGCACAGCAAATGACGTGATTTTGAATGGACCAAGTTCAAATTCTATTCCGCGTTCAATAGTATGTTGCAGATTCAGTGGTACCTTCTTCGATACAAAGTGATTGCGCATAATCGAGTCATGTACGGCTTGCGATGTGTACACGGGTATCCTAAAGTCACGCGACAGAGCTCCCACGCCTTTTACGTGGTCGGTATGGTCATGCGTCACCAATATGGCTTTTATCTTTGCTATGCTCAAGCCATAGTTCGAGCATATTTGCTTGAATTTTCGCACGCTCAGACCTTGGTCTATTATTAAACCATAGTCGTCAACCTGCAAGTAGTAGCAGTTGCCGCTGCTGCCTGAACTTAATGATATGAATTGTGACATAATGTGTCTTGATTATTTTAGCAAGTTGCCAAGTTTGGCGGGTTGTAATGTGTTCGTTGGGCATACTTGTCCATCGCGTACAAATGTTGCCATTTTTAGCGGCAGTGCAAGCCCGTTATATCCCCCATCTGTGTAATATTGGTGTTACTGTATATCACATCAGAATGGGAGTCCTACGGCAAAATGCAGTGTAAAGTCTCGCCCAAAGTTTGGCTTTGTGATAGGGTAGTGTAGCCGGCCTTTGCTCACCGATGGGTCAATCGCTTTCATTCCACCGTCAAAGCGTAGTATGAAGTAATTAAAGTCGAACCTTATACCCAGTCCATACGACACCGCTATTTGTTTGTAGAATGAGTCAAACTTAAACACAGCATTGTCAATACCGGCATAGTGGCGTGTGTTCCAGATATTACCTGCATCAATAAACAGGGCTCCGTGCAGTTTCCAGAACAAGAAAGTGCGCCACTCAACATTAAAGTCAAGTTTAAGGTTACCCGTCTGAGTTACAAAGTCAACCTTTCCGTCCTTGCCTTTATACCCGCCAGGGCCCAAACCGCGGACGTTCCAACCGCGTACGCTGTTAGCTCCGCCTGCAAAGTAGCGCTTCTCATATGGCAGTATGGTAGAGTTTCCATACGGAATGCCCAGACCAAAGCCAAAATGTATGGCCACAGCATTTCGGTCATTCAGCAGCAAGCTCCTTACAAAGTCAAAATCGAATTTGGCATATTGTGAATATGATATGCCGAACAAGTTGTAGCAACCATTGTCACCTTTGCCACGGTGCAGCATGTTCGATATGCCATATAGCACATTGCCAGCAAGTTCCACCCCAGCTTTAACCTGTACCCCTTGTGTGAGCGATTGCGAGTAATTACTTCCATTCGCATTGTTGCGTTGAGAGTTGTAGGTAAGTGAGTAGGCTGTTTTTACGATAAACAAATTCTCGTAACTGCTTCTCAGTACCGAGTATCGGGCATCTTCTCCGTCCAAATAATCCTTTTTGAAGGTATCCGATATCCAAGGCATATACACATAGTTAACCGAAAGTAGGTCGAAATTGTGTACCCAACGTGGTGTATTGGTTCTGTTCCAGGTATAGGTCCAAGCTGCAGTCAGTACGCGCCGGTGAAATTCGGGGCGGTCTTGTGTGTTATACATCAAGCTTACCTGCGAGAGCGCCTTCATCTCTTTCTTTTTTTCAATACTCAAAAAAGGTAATAGAAGGGTGGGGAAGCGCAGGTTACCCTCAGCGCTCAGCTCAAAGTAATTTTGATTATTATACCCTTCCAATCCGCTGATAGCCTCGTAGGCGCCGCGCAACTTGAAAGTCAGCATTTCAGAGCCTTTGAAAGCATTGCGGTTGTTATACGACAATGCCACCGCTGCTCCCAAATCGCCTGAGGTGTTGGTTCCCTCTACCTCCAAACCTATCGAGTTGGTTTTATTATATCTAAGCGATATGTTGCAGTCAAGCAAACTGTCCGTGCCCGTTACAGGGACTACCTGCATATTGGTAAATTTAACTACTGGCAATGAGTTCAGATTGTTGTACGTGTTTTGCACGTCAGTTTCGTCATACACTGCACCCTTGTTGATAGCTGTGTGCGAAAGCAGTACGCGTTTATTCACCTTCAGCTGACGTGTGTCAAACATAATGCCCCGGTAATTAGTTAGCGCACTATTTGATGCAGCCACACTATCCTCGCCAATGGTACGGAACTGAGTAATATACACCTGCCTAAATCTCTGTCTTGTGTATGAACGGCTACTGTCAGCCATTTCGGGACGGTGCATTCTCAGTGTCACATTTGTGGCAGTTATTCCCCTTAGCGTGTCAATGTCATAGGTTATGAAGTCGTTATTTACGAAGTAATATCCCTTCTGACGCAACATCTTTACCATGCGACTGCGTTCTTCTGACAGTACATTCAAGTTAAGTGGCATACCGCGACGAAGCAAAGAATTGGCCGAGTCGCCCTTGTAAATGCTGTATATTGTGTCATCGTCAAAGTCGTATCGCAGAGTGTCTATATAATAGCGGTCGCGGGGCGTAATGCAGTACGTCACTTTAACCTTGTGCTTGGACGTCTGTACCAGTGTATCCACTTGTGCATGCAGATAGCCGTCGCTGTATAGGGCTTGTTCGATGTTGCGCATGCCATAGAGTGTGCCTTCGCTGTCGTACACAACAGGGGGCTCACCTATTTTCTTGAAGAACTTTGAAAGGCCTTTATTCCCTTTCACAGAGTCTGCCTTCGACAGACAGTATAGGCCTAATGGTGCCTTGAACACGTTGAACCACCGCGTGTTAGGATGTTGATGCACATATTTTTTATATGCGTCCACCTTAAAGCGGCTATTACTACTGGTCACCTTAACGTTGCTGAGTACACGTTGCCCTGGCTGCAAAAACTTTTTGCAGCTGCAGCCCACACACATCAACAGAGTCAGAATGAGTATGGACGTGTTACGGATATGTCTTTTATAATTATTAAGCACAGTTAGGGTGAAGCTTGGTTGGCGTAATTTGAAGGTCGATTAGGTTAGATGATTAGGAAGTTAGAAGGTTAGCGGGTTAAAAAGTGACTCTTGCGAGTGCTATAAGCCAAGGTTTCTCTTTACCCTATAGGCCTACAAACTTCTTAAACCTCTAACCTCCTAACTTCCTAACTCCTAATTCAATATATTATTGTGTTTGGAACCGTTTGCTTGCACGCAGAATATGCCTTGCGGCCGACATAAGTTCTTGCGTCTCCTGCAAGGTAGAAAGATATAGCAGTGCAATTTTGATGTTCGAATCCTCTCGCTGTATGCGGTCTTGCTGTGCGTGTCGTATTTGTGATATACGGCTCTTTATAGCATTACCCTCTACAAGCAGCTCGTCCACACCTTCAAAGTTGCCCGTTGAAATCATGCGTTGTACTACCTCAAGAAAATGATCCACGTCATTGCATACAGGTATAAACTCGTCCACATAATCTTGTGGCAGTGGGCTGAAGTTGTTGTCAACATGTTCCACACATGGCTCCAACATACGTTTCAGGCCATATATAATTTGGGTGGCATTGTTGCAACCCAAGTGGAACCATGTGTTTTTTTCAACCGCAACAAGGTAGTCGATCTTGCGCATACCGAGAATCTCCTTGCGTCGGTAACGTTTCCAAATGCCCTTCTCGTTTTCAATGTCATGCGAGGCTGTGCGCAAAAATTTCATATTCTCGTGCATCAGTCCTTGTGTAATGTTGCGGAAGGTGTTGCGCGTAAACTCTAATATGTCAGTTTGTGTGCGGCGTACATGCTGTAACAGCAGTTGCCACGTTTCGGCCTTGTCGTGGCAGCGTACCAATTGACGGAAGAGTGTGTCCACATTATCTTGTTCTCGCTTTTGCTTGAATTTGCGATTGTTGTTGATGACCACGAGTGCCACTACACACATTACCAATATCATGGCAAAGAAACCACCTAAATGATTGATGGTGGCAATCAGGAAACTAACGATAAGCGCCGCGCCAGCCGTGATAAACCAACCACCGATGACGGTAATTACGCCGGTAATGCGGTATACTGCAGTTTCGCGTCCCCAAGCTCTGTCGGCCAATGATGAACCCATGGCCACCATAAATGCCACGTAGGTGGTTGACAACGGCAGTTGCAGCGATGTGCCCACTACAATCAGCAAACCGGCTAATACCAAATTAACCGCAGCGCGCACCTGGTCAAAGGCTGCTCCATCTTCGAGCACTGCGTCCTCTTGGTCAAAGCGGGTGTTAATCCAGCGTGACACACATGAGGGCACATATTTAGACATGGTGTTAGTGGCATTGAGTACACCACGCACCGTGCGACGTGCCAATCGTGATGAAGAAAAGACTTCCTCACCTTCGTCCTGTCGCGACAGATTTACGGTTGTCTCCACTACTTTGTGTGCTTTTTTTGAAGTACAGATTGCCACGGTCATGACTACCCCGGCAGCTATCAAGAACAACTGCTTAAAAGGCAGGTGACTTTCACCGGCCAGCACGCTCACAGAATAGTTTTCGGGATTGATACCACTACCGTTTTGCGTAAAATCAATAAATGACTCCAAACCGGCTAAAGGCGTACCAATAAAGTTTACCAAGTCGTTGCCAGCAAAGGCCATTGCCAGTGCAAATGTTCCAAACAACACTACAATGCGAAATATGTTTACCTTGCATAGGTAAAGAACTTCCATCAGGGCTGTGAAGAGACAGAAGCATGTCAACAATATCTCAAATTTATTCTGGTCTATCCAATCAGGAGTCCAGCCAATGTTTGCAAGAATAGGGCTTGTGCGCAACCCGCTCACCAACAAAAAATAGAAAATAGACGTAACACTTACCCCACCAAACAGGGCTATGCTATAGCGCAAATGCTTTTTATACTGAAAGGTGAACAGCACACGCGTAATCCACATCACTATGAAACCGAAGACAAAGGCTATAGCAACCGACAGAAATATGCCTATAATCACGCTTAGTGCTTTATCCGTGTTGATGAGATCAGCGTAAGTGTGTCCTCCATCTAATATTTTTGAAAAAGCCAATGCTGTGCTACCGCCTAACAAACCAAACACCATAGACACCGTGGTTGAGGTGGGCATGCCTAACGTATTGAATATGTCGAGCAGAATAACATCGGTAGCAGCTACTGCCAAGAATATGCACATTACATCACTTAGCGTGTAGTAGTGGGGATTAAGCACACCATGTCTGGCTATATCCATCATGCCGCTAGAGGTGCTTGCACCGACAAATATGCCTACTGCGGCTACTATAAGAATGGTGCGGAACTTGGCTGCCTTAGCGCCTACTGCCGGACTTAAAAAATTGACAGCATCATTTGCCACACCGACAGACAGGTCGAAAGTGGCCAGTACAAACAGGAATATCAGAATTCCAAGATAGAAAAAATCCATATACGTGGGTTCTAAATAATGTGTTACGCTGCAAAATTAGTACATCATCGCCGAAGAACAAAGTGTTTTGTTAAGTTTCTGTTACTTTTCTTTTGCCTCGGCCGATGCTTTTGTGTATTTGCCGAAGTTGTTGGCATGTCATCAAATCAATATGTTATCAGGTAGCATGGCCAGCTTATTCGGATCCTGTATATACAGTTACTTTGTAATCGGCAACTCATACGGAACAATGAAATGATGCCGCGCTATTCTTACTTTACAAACGTAATGCCGGCCATATTTTGTTCTGATAAATTTCAAAATTTGCGATGTAGTTACAAATACGTTGCTGTCCGTAAAGGCCATTTCTTATTTCTGTCTACACTCTACACTTATATATATTAATGCGCTGATAATCAACGAATAAATGCGTGTAGAAGGATGGAAAATCAGTATGCACTACTATCTACACCTGTTGCAGATAATGGTGTGTACTTACGGCATAGGGCAGGCTTCCCTCGAGTATAGGGAGGACAGATTTTCAGTTGCTCCAACTATTTTCACGCTCTCCCTAAACTGTTATTCCTTATTGGCACAGCACGTACTGCACTTATGCGTATGAAGCTATACAGATGGTGTAGACAAATCTTCTGCTTGTTGGTAAGCGTGCAGATGTAGTGCATACAAAATCTGGTGTTGTATGCACTGCTTAACCTCTTGAATATCAATAAGATACAAGCAAAAGTGTAGAGTGCAGACAGTTTTAGCAAAAATATTATGAGTGAAGAGGTGGGGGCGTTTCGGAGGCACTTATAATGAAACCACCTGTTGTTTTTATGCGTCTGAGAGGCCTTACAAAAAAGAAACAGCAACCTTCGTACATAATAAATTCGCAGGTAGATTTGCCTGCAATTTTATTAAGTGTGAAGGTTGCTGCTAAATAGCTACTATACGATTGTTATATCAAAAAATAGCGTCTCGTATCGAGCACATGCTTGTTTTTGCACATTATTACGATACTCTTGTTTGTTAGATGCTGTCTGAATACACAGCTACAGGTAGTTTCCTGCAGTTGTATGTTGAAGCCATTACTTCGCCATAAGCACCGGCAGATCTAAATGCAATGAAATCACCACGGTGTGTTTTGGAAAGTGACTCACCTGTACTGAACACGTCGCTACTTTCGCATATAGGGCCAACTACGTCATAGATTTCTGTCTTACTTTCGGAATTGCTTGCTTGGGCAGAAATGTTTTCAGTATAGTGGTGTGACCCGTACATTGCAGGACGTATCAGCTCGGTAAAGCCTGCATCTACAATCACAAATTTCTTGCTGTGTCCCTCTTTTACGTATAAAGTACGTGCTATAAGGGAACCGCATTGCGCTACGACGCTACGGCCCAACTCAAAATGTAATTGTTGCCCATTACGGAGCTGGAGATGCTTCTCGAATAATTCAAAGTATTGTTTGAAATCGGGAATAGGATTACCGTCTGGATTGTCGTAATCGATGCCAAGTCCGCCACCTACGTTGATATTATCAGTTACAATACCTTCGCTCTCAAGTATATTTTGCAATTCGTTTATACGGTTGCAAAGTGATACATATACTGACAAATCCAATATTTGACTTCCGATGTGGAAATGCAGACCTGTATACTTAACGTTTCCGAGCTCCTGCGCATGTCGAATGGCTGTAACCATATCCTCCATGGCTATGCCAAATTTGTTTTCATTAAGCCCGGTGGTTATTTTGGCATGAGTGTGTGCATCAACATTCGGGTTAATTCTGAATGCAACGTGTGCACATTTGCCCATTTCGCCAGCTATTTGGTTAATGACATCAAGCTCGGGCAAACTTTCTACATTGAAACTGTGTATGCCTTTCTCTAATGCCGTACGAATTTCCCAATCGCTTTTGCCAACTCCGGCGTAAACGATTTTATTGCCAACAAATCCAGCCTCAGAAGCAGCAAGTATTTCGCCTCCTGAAACGCAGTCCGCACCTAAACCATGTTGTGCAATAATTTGCAGAATACGCGGGTTGGCATTTGCTTTGACTGCGTAGTGGACATGGAAATTGGGTCTACCTTTTGTCTCGTCCTCAATTACTTGCAGGGTCTTAAGCAGGCAATCAATATCGTAGTAATAAAAAGGGGTGCTTAGTTTAGAAAAGTCTTGTATAGGAAAGTGTGTCATTTCTTAGCAGTATTCTTGTCTTTGAAGAGTTTTTCGCTTAAAGCGCACAATGCAGCTTTCTTATCTTGCTCACGAATTAAGAAAGAAATGTTGTGATTGCTGCCGCCATATGAGATCATACGCACGGGTATATTGGCTAAAGCTTCTGTTACTAAAGTTTCAAATCCAACATTACCCCAACGCAAATCACCTACCACACAGATGATGCACATATTTTCGTCAATGCTTACTGTGCCATACTGTTTCAGTTCTTCAACAATGTTTGCCAAGTGTGCATTGTTATCAATAGTCAGGGTTACACCGACTTCGCTTGTTGTAACCATATCAACAGGAGTATGGTTTACTTCAAATGTTTCAAAAAGCTTGTGCAAGAAACCTGTTGCAAGCAACATACGCGATGAGACAATCTTGATGGCAGTGATATTGTCTTTAGCAGCGACGGCTTTGATGGTGCCTTTTTGCATCTGGTCGTTGATAATTGTACCAGGAGCAGAGGGGTCCATTGTGTTAAGCAATCGCACGGGCACCCCTGCATAGTGAGCTGGCTGAATGCAGGTAGGGTGCAGAATTTTAGCGCCGAAGTAAGCTAATTCTGCGGCTTCTTCAAAATTAAGTTGACGTACAGGTGTTGTACCTTCAACAAAGCGCGGGTCGTTATTGTGCATACCATCAATGTCGGTCCAAATTTGTATTTCGTCAGCATGAAGTACGGCACCTATCAGGCATGCAGTGTAATCAGAACCACCACGTTGCAAGTTGTCTATTTCGCCATTGATATTGCGGCAGATAAATCCTTGTGTGATGTAGAGGTCGTAGCCAGAATTCTTTTCAAGTATGTGGCTCAGGTTTTCTCTTATAAACGACATATCCGGCTCGCTATTAGCGTCAGTGCGCATATAGTCAAGCGCTGGTATCAGCATTACTTTAATGCCACATTCTTTCAAATAGTTAGTCACCATATTGGTGCTCATCAATTCGCCTTGTGCCAAAATCTCCTTTTCGAGAGCTGTACTATAAGGTTTGGTTGTAAGGTCGTGCAAATGCATGAAAATGTCGTTGAGCAAGTTGTCTGTATGTTCAACATTTTCCTGCTTGCTGTACAGTTCTGACACATGTGTGCGGTATAGTGTGCGCAGCTTATTGATAACACTGCCTGCGCCCTCAAGATTTTTCTTCTTGATGTAGTCGGCTATCTCAACAAGCGAGTTCGTTGTACCCGACATGGCAGAAAGTACTACAATCTTGCGCTCTCCATCAGTAATAAGCTGGCAAACGTCCTTCATTCTTTGTGGCGTTCCTACTGATGTGCCACCAAATTTCAGTATCTTCATTGTGTGTGCGTATTTATTGAGGTTATAAAGGTTTATTGTTTAATTTGTAAGAGTTATCTTATTGTTCTTCGCTAATGCTACCATCTTTGCAGCGGTATACAACACCCGGGAATTCTTCCAGCAAGTTCATGTTGTGTGTAACCATAACCACAGCACTACCTTGTTCGCGTACACTCTGCAGTATTCGCATTATTTGGCGACTGGTTTCGGGATCAAGGTTGCCGATAGGTTCGTCTGCTAACACAATCTTGGGGTTGTTGAGCAAAGCTCGAGCAATACAAACACGTTGTTGCTCGCCGCCAGACAATTCATGCGGATAACGGTCCAATTTGTCATAAAGTTCCACACGCTCAAGAACCTCTTTGATACGTTGAGGGCGTTCCTTCTTTTTGCAGCCCGTAGCTTTTAATACGAAATCAAGGTTTTGCCCGATTGTTAACTCGTGTAATAACTGAAAATCTTGGAAAACAATTCCCAACTGACGGCGTAATAAGGGCAGGTGTTTACGCTTGAGCTTGGTCATGTCGTAATTTAGCACTTGAGCCTTTCCTTCGGTGATGGGCAACTCGCCATATATGGCTTTTAGCAGCGAACTTTTTCCGCTGCCGACTTTGCCTACAATATAAATAAAGTCGTTATCGTCAACACAGAAATCTACGCCATTGAGTATGGGGTGATCATCGTGTCGTAACGATACATTTTGCAGTTGTATCAGCATAATTGATAATATTACAAAGGGATACTACGAAAGCCTGTTTAATCCAGTTTCAACACTGCGAGGAAAGCCTTTTGGGGAACCTGCACGTTACCAATCTCTTTCATACGCTTCTTGCCGCGTTTTTGTTTTTCGAGCAATTTACGTTTACGGCTGATATCACCGCCATAACATTTTGCAGTTACGTCCTTGCGCACTTGCTTTACGGTTTCGCGTGCAATGATTTTAGCACCTATAGCGGCCTGAATGGCAATATCAAATTGCTGGCGTGGCAATAATTCCTTCAGTTTCTCGCACATACGACGACCGAAGTATACCGAATTGTCAACATGTGTCAATGTCGAAAGGGCATCAACGGGTTCGCCATTAAGCAGAATGTCAAGTTTAACGAGTTTAGATGGTCTGAAACCGATGGGGTGGTAGTCAAATGAAGCATACCCCTTTGAGATGCTCTTCAGTTTGTCATAGAAGTCTATCACGATTTCGGCCAGAGGCATATCGTAATATAATTCGACACGGTCTCCCGAAACATATTCTTGCTTAACCAATTCTCCACGCTTGCCAAGACACAATGTCATGATGTTTCCTATATATTCGGTACGTGTAATAATTGATGCACGAATGTATGGTTCTTCTATGTGGTCAATTTCTGTTTGATCTGGCATTCCTGCCGGATTATGAACTTCCTTCATTTCGCCATGCTTGTCGTAAATGTTGTAACTTACATTAGGCACGGTTGTGATAACATTCATGTTGAATTCGCGATCAAGGCGTTCTTGCACAATTTCCATGTGTAGAAGCCCTAAAAATCCACATCTGAAACCAAATCCAAGTGCGACAGACGACTCCGGTTGGAATGTGAGTGAGGCATCATTAAGCTGCAGTTTTTCCAAACTGGCTCGAAGTTGTTCAAAATCCTCTGTTTCAATTGGGTAAACGCCTGCAAAGACCATAGGTTTAACCTCTTCAAAGCCTTCGATAGCCTTTTTGCAAGGATTAGCTACTGACGTAATAGTATCTCCCACTTTAACCTCGGTAGCTGTCTTTATACCGCTTACGATATAGCCAACATCGCCGCAGTGCAGTTCCTTGCGTGGCGACAAATCCATTTTGAGGACGCCAATTTCATCAGCATGGTAGCTCTTTTGCGTATTTACAAAAATGACATCTTCGTCCTTGTGTATACTGCCGTTGACTATCTTGAAATAAGCTATTATTCCGCGGAATGGGTTGAATACAGAGTCGAAGATGAGTGCTTGTAACGGGGCTTTTTCGTCACCGGTGGGGGAGGGAATGCGTTCAATTACAGCGTTGAGGATATCGTCAACACCTTCACCTGTTTTACCCGATGCACGAATGATTTCTTCGCGCTTGCAACCTAATAAATCTATAATTTCGTCCTCAACCTCCTCTGGCATAGAGTTGACCATATCGCACTTACTGAGCACAGGAATTATTTCAAGATTGTGCTCGATGGCCATATACAGATTTGAGATAGTTTGAGCCTGTACGCCTTGTGTAGAGTCAACCAAAAGCAAACAACCTTCACACGCAGCTATGCTTCGCGACACTTCGTAGGCAAAGTCCACGTGCCCCGGAGTATCTATAAGGTTTAGATGAAATGTCTCATCCTTATATGTGTATTCCATCTGAATAGCATGGCTCTTGATAGTGATACCGCGTTCGCGTTCCAAATCCATATCATCAAGCATTTGCCCCTCAGTCACCTTTACAGTTTGAGTGTGCTCAAGCAGCCGGTCGGCCAGAGTGCTCTTGCCATGGTCTATGTGCGCAATAATGCAAAAGTTGCGTATGTGTTTCATTTCTTTTCAGGAATGAGTTGTTGTAATTCGTTTGTTGTGTAGAGAAAAAGGGATTGTATGGTAATTTGTACCATTGTCAAAACTTATCTGCTTCGTCAAAGCTGACAGCATGTTTCAAGTCCTTGTCGCTGAGCACGACTTCTGCTCCCTTTATAGGCCAATCTATGCCAATGGAAGGATCTGCATAGTGTATAGAGCATTCAGTTTCGGGGGCATAGCGATTATCTACCTTATATGTGAACACAGCAGTATCGCTCAGTACTTGGAACCCGTGTGCAAATCCTCTGGGTATGAACAGCTGACGTTTGTTCTCATCAGACAATTCTACCATGACATATTTACCAAAAGTTGGCGAATTCTTGCGAAGATCTACAGCCACATCTACAACTGTACCTTGCAGAACTCTTACCAATTTGGCTTGTGAAGCTTCGCCCTTCTGAAAATGCAGCCCACGTAATACACCGCGGCTCGACATTGATTGGTTATCTTGTACGAAGTGTACGTCATGGCCAATATGTTTATTAAAATCCTCCTCGCGCCATGTTTCCATAAAATAACCGCGAGAGTCCTCAAAGACGCGTGGCTCCAATATCCACACATCAGGTATGTTTGTCTTGATATATTCCATGATGATGTTAATTCATATTTTATATTGCACTTGTAAGTCCGGCAACCACAATTTTATCGTCACTGACTTTAGCTGTAAAATCTTTTTGTTCGGGGTGTTCCATCATGTAGTCGCATAAGGCGTCTTCCAAATGATGCTGTATAGATCGTTTGAGTGAGCGCGCTCCATACTGTGCGTCAAAGCCTTTCTTTACAAGGAAATCCCGCACATCGTTATCTAAATGAAGCGTATATCCATTGTGGCCCAATCGTTTGGACAGATCCTGCAATTCCAAGTCTGCAATTTTAAGTGCACTATCACTATTTAGGGGATTAAACATGATAATGTCGTCCAACCTGTTCAGAAATTCTGGCGCAAATTGCTTACGAAGGGCTTTAAGTACGATACTTTCTGCCGCTTCACCTGAAATTTCGCCAGCAACACGCTCAAATCCCAATCCATTACCAAATTCACGCAATTGGCGTGTACCGCTATTCGAGGTAAGAATAATGATAGTGTTGCGAAAATCAACCGTAGTGCCGTTACCATCGGTCAAGCGTCCCTCGTCCATTACTTGAAGCAGCGTGTTGAACACGTCACTATGAGCTTTCTCTATTTCGTCTAATAAGATAACCGAGTAGGGGTGGCGACGTACGCGTTCAGTAAGTTGTCCGCCCTCTTCATATCCAACGTATCCAGGAGGGGCGCCTACCAAGCGGCTCACGCTATATTTCTCACCGTATTCGCTCATGTCTATTCGAATAAGTGCATCTTTCGAGCCGAACATCTGCTCTGCAAGACATTTTACCAAATGCGTCTTACCAACACCTGTCGGTCCTACGAACAGAAATGTGCCAATGGGACGATCATTGCCTTTAAGACCAATTCTGCTACGTGTTATAGCGCGTGTAAGGCGTTCAACCGCCTTGTCCTGTGCTATAACGCGGGCGTTTAACGTTTGTCGCATACCCTTGAGCCTTTCAGTCTCGTTAGCGGCAACACGGGTAGCGGGTACGCCACTCATCATAGACACAACTTCTGCTACTACGTTTTCGTTCACTTCGGCAGGATTCTCTTGTTGCTGCGCCTGCCATTCTTGTGTCATTCTTTCAAGTTCGATTGTTAGCGTTTGCACTTGATCGCGCAAGTTAGCGGCAAGTTCATAGTTTTGGTCTTGAGCAGCTTGTTGCTTTTGGCTGCGCAACGATTCTATATCTTTCTCTTTTTCTTCAATAAACTTTGGCGTTCCTGCACCTTCTAAATGCATACGTGCTCCAGCTTCGTCCATTGCATCAATGGCTTTGTCAGGTAGAGCTCTGTCTGTAATATAACGCGATGTGAGGTCTACACAAGCTTTCAGAGCATCATCGGTATACGACACATTGTGATGTTGCTCGTAGCGGCCTTTGATGTTATGCAAAATGGTCAGCGTCTCCTCTTGAGTTGTTGGTTCAAGCATTACTTTTTGGAAACGCCTGTCAAGCGCGCCATCTTTTTCGATTGTCTTTTTGAACTCATTGGTCGTTGTGGCACCAATACATTGTACTTCGCCACGAGCCAACGCTGGTTTCAGTATATTTGCTGCGTCAAGGCTACCAGGTGCAGATCCTGCGCCAATAATAGTATGTATCTCGTCTATGAATAAAACAATTTCGGGGTGTGCTTTAAGTTCTTTGATGAGTCGTCGCAATCGTTCTTCGAATTGGCCTCTATACTGCGTGCCAGCAACGATTGTAGCCATATTAAGTGCCACTATACGTTTGTTGGTCAACAGATGTGGGACGCGATGATGGGCTATTTGATCGGCCAAGCCTTCAACTATAGCACTTTTGCCCACGCCTGGTTTGCCTATGATTATAGGATTGTTCTTTTTGCGTCGGCAAAGGATTTGTACAACACGCAGGATTTCCTTTTCACGACCAACAACTGGGTCCAGGCCGCCCTTTGCTGCTACGGCGGTAAGATCTGTGCCGAAATTATCAATAACAGGGGTGTCGCTATTCGATTTTGTTCTGACATTCTCTTTTGCCTGGCTGTTCATGTTGCTACCTTCACTCGAATTGTCGTTAGGGTAGGGTGAATCGTCCTCATTTGGAAAGCTAAAATCATCTGACACTTTGTTGGCTGCACTTTCTTCTTGCAATTTAGCATAATCGGCACCAAAATCTGCGAGTAATTTCTTCGCCTCATTTTGTCTGTCGTGCAACAGAGCAAGAAGCACCAACTCTGAACTTTCTTTCTTTCCATTGGCTAACTTGTCTTCAAGTACGACCAACTTCATGACGCGAGTGCAATCGGCATCAAGTGGTATATCGTCGCTGTTATATGTCTGCGGTTGTACCGAGTTTTCTTCACCAACCAATTCTTTGTGGCTACTCAATACTTTTTTAATTTCGCTTTCAAGTTTCTCGGTGTCAATATTCATTTTCTTGAGCATTAACTGCACTCGTTCATTCTCTATTGCACTTAGCAAAAGGCAGAGCGAACTCACACGCAGTAGATTAAACTGAATGGCGATGTTTTTGCTCTGATTGATGATACGGGCTGTACCCGCAGGTATTTCGTAACTCATAATTATTAGCTATTGTGTTGTTTGTATGTGTTTTGTATGACGTATGCATACTTCATGCCAAAGTCATTATGACACATTGTTCAGATTGCAAAGTTAACATTTGCGATTATATAAACAAAGTGTTTGAAAGAAAGAAACGACATCTTTAATTGAAGTTCAAGTAATTTTTCCCGTTTTAGACTTACGTTAAAGAGCGATGCTACTTAACATCTAAGCTGCTTTATGTTGTTTTGTCCTGTCTGATACACAACGTCATTTATAACTTGTAATAAAGTATTACATTAATATGATTATGTGGATTTTTCAATGTTTTTGCACGTGAAAGGGCACTCGTTGTACATGATTAAATATATCTTGACAGGGGAAAGCATAAAATAGCATGTGCCAGTTAATGCACGTGGCTCCATCAAACTTGTGCTTTGTTTGCTTTTATGAGCTTTTGTGTGGTCTGATCGTTGATTTAGACCTAAACAACTCTAATCCTTGGAAATAGTTTTGTATATTTGCAATATTTTTGTGATACACACGTTTTAATTATGCTGCAAGCACTGCGATGACAGTTGAGGTGTTTAGACGTGTTTGGCAAAAATAGATATTAAAGTAAAAAACGAAAAAGACAACTATTAATACATGACACTTAAGAAGTTTGCATTATTCCTCGCGCTATCTATTAGTGTATCGCTTCCTATGATTGCGCAATCAGGCATGACTGACAGCCAAGTTATGCAGTTCATGATACGTGAAAACGAGCGAGGCACATCGCGAGATCAAATTGTTACCAAACTGATCGAGCGAGGGGTTAGTATTGACCAAATTAGGCGCATTCGCACAAATTACGAAAAGCAGAAAAAAGGCACTGTTGTAGGTGCACGCGACATAAGTGGTAAATCAACCGGCAATGATCGCACTCGTAAAAATAATGGTGATAAACGAGAGGAGAAGCTTGAAGGCATGTCGCAACGTGAAGGCGCTTCGGTGCGTGTAGATGAAAGTAGTATGTCTGCCGTCCAGTTGAAACGCTACAAACGTGAACAGAAAAGCGAATATCTGGACGAAATGGAAGACTTGCTTCCAGATTCTCTTGAGAATTTGAAATTGCCAGAAGATGAACTGCGCGAAACAAAGAAAAAGAAAAAAATAGAGGTCTTTGGGCGCAACATCTTCAACAACCGTAAGTTGAGCTTTGAACCCAATATGAATATTGCAACGCCACAAGATTATCGCTTGGGGCCAGGTGATGCTGTATATGTTGATGTATGGGGTGCCTCACAGCAACGTTTTGAAAGTACAGTTTCGCCCGATGGAACGATAAATATTGAAAATTACGGGCCGGTTGATGTAGATGGGCTTACAGTGGCACAAGCTAATCATAGGCTGCGTGCAACACTTGGTAAACGCTATGGCGGGTCTAATATTCGTCTGACCGTGGGACAAACCAAGACCATTACAGTAGACGTCATGGGCGAGGTGCAAGTGCCCGGCACTTATACACTTTCGGCTTTTGCCACCGTGTTTAATGCTTTATATATGGCAGGTGGTACAAATGACATTGGTACACTACGTAACATCAAGATCTTTCGAAACAAGCGTTTGATTTCAACATGCGACATCTATGATTACATTTTGAATGGAAACATGAAGGGTAATGTGCGTTTGGCTTCGGGTGACGTGATTGTAGTCGGTGCCTATGAGTGTCTTGTCAATATTACAGGTAAGGTAAAGCGCCCCATGTACTACGAAATGAAAGAGAAGGAAAGTGTGGGTACGCTCATCAAGTATGCTGGTGGATTTACCGGTGATGCCTATCAAGGCAATATAAATTTGATGCGCAAAGCTGGCGGCGAACTTTCTGTCTACTCCATCGATGAGTTCGAACGCAATTCGTTCCATTTGGCTGACGGCGATTCTGTCTCGGTGGACAGTACGCTGCAACGTTATCGCAATATGGTAGAAATAAAAGGTGCCGTAATGCGTCCTGGTAAATATCAGATGGACGGCAATATCACAACGATTCGTCAATTGATAGAGGCTGCAGGTGGTTTGAGCGAAGATGCCTTCACAACCCGTGCGTTTATTCACAGAATGAAGGAAGACCGTACATTGGAGGTTATTGACGTAGATGTAAAGGGTATAATGGATCATTCGGTAGCAGACATCACGCTGAAGAACGAGGACGTATTCTTTATTCCTTCAACAAAACTGATGCAGGAAGAACGCACGTTATCGATTATCGGCGAGATTAACTACCCTGGCGTGTATAATTACGCAGAGAATACATCGTTGGAAACCTTTATTTTGCAAGCTGGTGGACTTAAAGATGCCGCATCGCTCATCAAGGTGGACGTGTCGCGTCGCCTACGTAACCAAGAGGCTGATCATTCAGGAACACAGGTGGCGCAGACTTTCAGTTTTTCACTTAAAGATGGATTCGTAATAGATGGCACGCCGGGCTTCATTCTTGAACCTTTTGACGAAGTGTATGTGCGTCGTTCACCAGGTTATGTGCCTCAACAGCATGTGTCAATAGAAGGTGAAATCACTTTTGCGGGTGTATACACGCTTCGTAATAAGGGTATGCGTTTGAGCGATTTAGTGCGCGAGGCTGGTGGTTTGACAAATGAGGCTTATGCCAAGGGCGCTCATCTTGAGCGCACTTTGACACAGGCAGAACGAATTAAACAACAATCATTGGTAAAACTGGCCGTGAGTGACTCGTTGGATATGAAACGCATCGAGATGAGTAATACACAAATGGTCGGAATTAACCTTGACCAAGCAATGAAGAATCCTGGTTCGGATCAATGGGATTTGGTATTGCGCGAGGGCGACCGATTAGTTATTCCACAATATAATAACACCATTACAATCAATGGACAAGTAATGTATCCTAATTCAGTCGCTTATAAGGAAGGTGCAAGCTTGTCATACTACATCAATCAATCGGGTGGCTACGGATTACGCGCTAAAACGAATCGCGTATTTGCTGTAAACATGAATGGTACGGTTACTCGAGTTAAATCTGCAAAAGATATTACGCCTGGTTGCACCATAGTAGTTCCGGCTAAGGGTAAAAAGCAACGCCTGTCGTTTGGTGAGATATTATCTTTGGGATCAATGACAGCTACATTGGGAACCGTTATTGCGACACTCGTGAAATAACATCAACTTGAGATAAATGCAATAATCATAAATTCGGTTCTGTAGTACAATACATAAGTATGCAGAACCGAATTTATGAGACTATAATACAGGCACGAACACAATATATACTTATACAATAATAGATTAGTTGGTGTGCCGCACATGTACACTTCTTCTTTTGAAACTTGCGATTATGCTTTTATTTTATCCTATTATAACCATGTTAGTTAGTGCACTGGTAACGGTAATATCCATGCCGCTACTTTTGCGTTTTTGTCAAGAACGTGGATTGTTTGACATGCCCAACGAACGAAAGATTCATCACAACAAAATTCCGCGATTGGGTGGTGTGTTATTTGCACCAGCAACGGTTATTGGCATAGGTGTTTCTATTCTTGTAATGATGGCGCTGAAGGATAATTGGCTGCCATCTATGGCCGAGCCAGCATTATTCCTGTTCTTTGGTATGTTCTTGATATATATCATTGGCTTATTAGATGATATTTTAGGTCTCGATGCAAAAATAAAGTTTGGCACCCAGCTGGTGGCATCATTCTTTATGCCATTTTGCCATTTGTACATAAATAACCTGTACGGTTTTTGTGGCATTTACGAGATATCAACATGGGTTGGCTATCCATTAACGATATTGCTTTCATTACTAATAATCAATGCGTTTAATCTGATAGACGGTATAGATGGATTAGCCTCTGGGCTTGGCGTCATTGCATTGGGCGTTTATTCATACTTGTTTGCAAGTCTTGGTAGCGTGGTTTTTACGGTTTTCTCTATGGGACTATTGGGAACCATGATGGCATTTATGTACTTCAACCTTTTTGGAAATGCTGAGAAGTTTACTAAAACCTTCATGGGGGATACTGGAAGTTTGATATTGGGTTACTCAATAACATATTTATCCATTAAGTACAGTATGTACAACCCGCAGGTTTTTCCCGTGCAGTCATGTCCTATATTGGTAGCATATACATTGGTGCTGGTTCCTGTATTAGATTTAATTCGAGTGGCAATAGAACGCGTGTCGATTGGCAAGGGAATGTTCACACCTGACAAGCGGCATATCCATCATCTTTGTATGGCCGCAGGTATGTCTATGCACAAAGCATTGGCTTTCATTTTGTCACTGCAATTTGCATTCGACTTATTGAATTTGGTACTGTTTAAGTACTTATCGGTTCCGACAACGCTTATCGTCTTACTTAATGTGGCCGTATATGTACTTGTCGTTATACTTCTAAAGAAACGTAATGTATAAAACATTGATCGCTCTTTTGGAACGCCAATTAGGATTTCCCTACAAACGAAACGACCCGTTAGAATTTATTTACTAACTTTGCAACAATGCGTTTTTTACTATCTGTTGAGAACAAATAACGTGTTGACTAAAGAACATTTAATTTGATATGGAAACAAACAACATACCGCAGTCCTCTGATTCTATAGCCGTGCGCTTTGCCCACGTGCTGCAATTGATTATTCGCGGTTGGAAAACAATCATTATTACAATGGTTGTGGTAATAGCTATAGCTGCCGTCTACATTTTTAGTCTGCCGCGAGTGTATGAATCAGAGTGTACACTCCTTCCCGAAACTTCGTCATCTTCGGGAGGTATATCGGGCAACTTGGGATCTCTTGCCTCAATGGCAGGTATTAAAATGGGCGACATGGGCAATCAAGATGCCATATATCCTGAATTCTATCCTAAAGTTGTATCGTCAACTGTATTCTTAGCTGAATTGCTTAAAGATCAAGTTACCTGTAAGCGCACTAAGAGTAAAACAAATGTTTATGTTTACTTTCGTGACAAACAGCAGAAAGCTTGGTGGGCGAAAATGATGCCAAAGGGCGAGGAGAAAAAGGATAGTAGCGACGTTGATAATTTCAATATAAATCCAACGCACATATCTAAGAAACAGCAAAAGGTCGTGGACGATCTTAGTGGCGCTATTATGTGTATGGTCGACAAAAAGACGGATATGATAACCGTACGTGTTGAAGTGCAAGATGCTGATGTGGCACAACAGATAGCAGATTTGGTGTGCAAGCGCTTGCAAACGTATATCACACGTTACAGAACAAACAAAGCGCGAAAGGACGTAACATATAGCGAAGCCATCGCAAAGAACGCTTACGACAAATACATCAAATCACAAACAGATTATGCAGCCTTTTGTGATACGCATGAAGATGTGACACTGACTTCGTACCAACAGGTGCAAGACAGATTGGAAAACGAAATGCAGCTTGCTTTTAACACCTACTCGCAGTGTGCACAGCAGTTGCAACTTGCTAAGATGAAATTGCAAGAGCGTACGCCAGTCTACACCACTATCCAGCCGGCCACAGTCCCTCAAAAGCCTTGTGGTCCAAAAAGAGTTTTTACGATATTAGCTTTCACAATGCTCTCTTTCTTCGGAAGTGTCTGTTGGATTTTAATGCGTGACATGTTGAAAAAGAAGCAAGCAAACTAAAACATACCTATTTATAGCCATCTGCATGAGACTGAGTTTGAATGCTGTAAAGAGCAACGGACGGGAACTAACCGATACTATATATCTTATAATACTACAAGGTGCCAATCAGTTGCTTCCATTGTTTGTAATGCCGTTCCTAATGATAAAATTGGGAGCGGAAGGCTATGGTTTTGTAGGCTTCTCACTTTCGGTCATTCAGTATTTGGTTCTGATTGTTGACTTTGGATTCAATCTTTCTGCTACAAAACGTATAGCACAGGCTAACGACGATGTAGATAAATGCAATGAGGTCTTTTGGAATGTTCTTGCGGCAAAGTCGTTACTCTTGGTAGTTTCATCGGTCATATTGCTTGTGCTGATGCTGACTGTACCAACATTCCAGTTGTATAGTCAAGCCATTTGGGCCACATGGCCTATGCTCTTGGGTTCGACTTTCACGTTTATGTGGTTCTTTCAGGGAAAGGGATATATACGTTTCTTTTCTGTGATGAACACATTGTCAAAATTGGCACTGTTACCGCTCATATTCGTGTTTGTAAAGACACCGGACGATTGTTCCCTTGCTGCCTTCTTACAGGCAGTGGTGTTTGTTGGCACTGCTATCATCTCAAACATTTACATATATCGTAAAAGATTGGTGCAGTGGCATACCCCATCGTGGAAAGGCATAAAGGAAGAACTTGCCGAAAGTTTCCCTCTGTTTCTCTCTACAGCTTCAACCAGCGTATACACTCAGCTGATTGTAATAGTACTTGGCTTTTACTGTACTACGTCGGAGGTTGGAAAATATGCTTCGGCCGACCGTATCATGCGTGCTCTGTGTTTCTTATTATATGTACCGCTCAATCAAGTTTTCTTTCCCAAAATCAGTGCTTTGGCTGTAAAAGGAAAAGATTTGGCGGCGAGGCTATTTAAGCAGGTAATGCTTATGGTTATTCTTGTCATGTGCTGTGTGTCGGCATTCCTATTTTTCGGGGGCGTCTATTTGCCAAACCTGTTGGGGCATGATTATGCAGGTATAGATGTATATCTTAAAATACTGGCTATTGCGCCTCTGGCTATAGGTTTTGGCGGTGTGTTCGGGCAGATGGGACTCGTTGCTTTGGGCAACAAATATACAAGCAATAAATTTCGTGACGTTTATTTTATCGCAGCATTAGCTGCCATAATAATGATGTTTGTCCTGACACCATGGTTGGGTGCTATAGGTGCCTGTATCACAGTGAGCGCAACAGAATTGCTTGTCGCAGTACTGATGGCATATAATTTCAAAAAGAATATCGGTCTATGCTTATCATAGTTTTATTATTAACATTGATGCTTACATTGTTGGGGCTGTATATCTCAAGAGATATATTTGCCCCTTATGTGGCTGGACCAGGTGTGTGGCTTATTGCTCTACTTATATATTATCTTTTGCCTAACAACTTTTATCCAGTCACTCATGATTTTCCACTTGCTCTGTCATTGTGGTTGGTAGGATATTTTGTATTGTCGGTAGTCTGTGATAAGTATGTTGCCCCAGCATCGCCCGCGTCCGTCAAGCGTCAGCCTAACAAATTTGTGCTTCGAGCCTATTTTATCATAACTATTACAGCCATTCCCGTGGTATGCGGTAAAATTATTTGGCAAGCGTTTACTACTGAACCTGAAAACATATTTCGCTATATGCGAATTTTGAATACGGGAATAGATGAAGAAATTGAGATGCCAGATCTCGGCATCTTGATATATTTCACATCGTTGGCATTTGTGATGTTATTCTTCTCATACCTTTATTTCAAGAAGAAATGGCTCATTGGCATAGTCTTATTCATGAATCTACTCTTCGCTACGGTTACAATGTCCAAGACCGTATTCCTAAGCGTGATGTTCTCATCATTGTATATATGCTATTATTGCAAATATATTAGGATTAAACACATGTTCTTGGGCTTGATAGCGTTTGTCGTTTTGAGTTTCGTTGTCCAAAACGCGCGTGCTGTAGGTGAAGATATGGAAACAAATAATTTTCTGGCAACCTATTTATCGAGCAGTATTGTGGCTTTTGACTATTTTGCGGCTCCAGATTCGGCTGTCCAATTTGGCGAACATACATTCAGATTACTATATGCCATTGGTCACAGTTTAGGCTTGTGCCATGAGCCAACTGGAGTCATCCTCGAATTTGTAAATGTTCCCAATGCAACAAATACGTATACAAATCTCTATCCATTTTATGAAGATTTCGGATTAGTGGGTGTGTTTGTATTCTCTATGATATATGGTGCCATATATGGTGCTTTATATAAAAAAGCACGCACTGGTGGAAAATTCGAACTGATACTTTACGCCATATTGTTGACATTTGTGTTGATGGAGTTTATAGGAGAATTCATATTCACCAATCTGTCTATGTTCCTGCAATATTTATTCTTTGCAGTACTTCCATTCCTTATTACAGACAGACAAAATGAAAAATTTGGAATTGGATCTTAAATATGAAAGTTATGCCTCAAATAGATATACTAATGGCCACCTATAATGGTGGTGAATACATTGCAGCGCAGATACGCTCGTTGCAAAATCAAACGTTCTCGGACTGGCATTTGATTGTACATGATGATGGGTCAACAGATGACACAATGAAAATCGTAAATGATTTTTGCAAAATTGACAACAGAATCGAAGTCCTTGATGACGGGAAATCATTTCACGGGCCTGCGGGTAATTTCGTCCACCTGATGAAATCGTCCACTGCACCCTATATGATATTTTGTGATCAAGACGATATATGGCTTGAAGACAAACTACAGAAATTGCATGACGCCATGCTCCAGGTTGATAATGGCATGCCCCAGATGGTGTACTGCAATGCTTACGTCTACGACACCATGCAGAACGACATCAGCGGGCATGCAGTACTGTGGCAACCTACTGATTTACACGAAGCTCTTTTTGCTAATGCAGGCGTACAGGGTTGTTCTATCATGATAAATTCTGCACTACGTGATGTATGTCATAAAGTGCCAGACTATGTTACAATGCACGACCATTTTGTAACATTGGCAGCACTTACTTTCGGCAAAATTACCTACGTCGATCAAAGGCTGATGCTATATCGCAGGCACGATCTGGCAGTTACGGGTGCAACGTACAAAAACTTTATGGAACGCATTACACACTTCTTCAATTCAGACAAGACTGTGTTGGAAAAGAACCATGTGCGGGCTATTGAAAGTTTCTTTGAATGCTTCAAGCAAGATATGCCAAATGAAAAGAAGGCAATATTTACAGACTTCTTCCGTTTTCTTAATGAAGGAAAGATCCGAAACTTGCTACACGCATTCATTGGTGGGTACCGGTTATTTGGCAGTCGGAGCATTCTGACTTTCAAAATATTGGTACGTAAAATGTTGTAAGGCGCAAACTATTGCGACATGAAGTACAAAGTGTTGCATTCGTATCATAGTCCGTAGGCGGATATTATTGTTTACAACTTAACAAGTTGACAGGCTAAAACGTAAGTATGTTCTGCGCTATTTATTGTGTTAAAGACACAACGATCAGGAACATAAGAACTTAACAAACTTACTTACCTGTCTACCCTTTAACTCGTTAACGTGTTTACTAATCCCGCCAACGTGTTATCATATTGAATATTACTATCATGAAAATAACACACATAATCAATGCCCTCGAAACAGGTGGCGCAGAACGTTTGCTGACAGAAATGTTGCCATTGATGCAGGCAGCGGGTCATGAAGTGAATATCGTCCTGTTGAAATCTACAAACGATGTCTTTGAGCTGAAACTCAAGCAGCTTGGCATTCGTGTTGAAGCAGTTAACATTTGTGCTGGCCGATACAATCCGTTGAATGCTTTCAAACTTGCAAAATACATAAAGAACTCAGACATCGTACATACCCATCTGTTTCCTTCGCAGTATTGGGGAGCATTAGCTGTAAAGTTGTGGCGTAAGAGAATAAAGCTTTTCACCACAGAGCACAGTACCTTTAATTCGCGAGGGAAATATGCCATAACTTCATGGTTGGACAAACATATATATGCCCTGTATGATGGCATCATCTGCATCTCGAAAGGTACAGCGGATTTCGTAAAACAAAGAGTTCCCCAAAATGTGGCAATACGAGTGATAGAGAACGGAGTGCGACTGCCAAGTGCTTCAACGTCAGTTCCAGCTGAGCAGCGTGACAAGTTCATACCTGGTTTGCGTGCAGATGACTTTGTTATTATGCAGGTTGCGCGTTTCTCAGAGCAAAAAAATCAAGATTGTGTCATACGCGCATTAAGCAAACTGCCACACAATGTACATGCCGTATTTGTAGGGTATGGTGTACGCGAAACATTGTGTAAAGATTTGGCACAGCGCATGGGTGTGGCGGACAGAACGCACTTCTTGGGTGAACGTAGCGACATAGACGATTTGTGGCGTATTGCAGATATAGGTGTCATGTCATCACATTGGGAGGGGTTCGGCCTTGCTGCTGTTGAAGGCATGGCACATAGCAAACCCGTGTTGGCCTCAGAGGTCAGCGGACTCGCAGATGTGGTGCGTTATCATGAACTACTTTTTCCGCCAGACGATGACAAAGACCTGGCACATAAAATAGAATGGTTGCTCAATAATGAGGACCAGAGAGCACATTGGGGACGTATGTGCTACGAAAACGCACAACGTTTCAGTATCGAGAAGATGGTTGGAAAGTATCTGGAATTCTATCGCGAATTACTATCTGGCAAATAACCACACAATTTTATGAAACTTATATTTTGCGATAATACCCTTTGGGGACTGGTAAACTTTAGAGGCGAAGTGCTGAAGCATTTCGTCCAAAAAGGTTGTGAAGTCATTTTGGTGGCGCCCGAAAAGGAAGATGCACAAATGCAGACCCATATACCCGAAGGCATGCGCTTTATACCTATTAGTATGGGGCGCACCTCAAAAAGTCCATTGAACGATTTGCGGTATTTCGTCAGATTACTGAAAATATTCAAGAGCGAGAAGCCCGATATTGTATTCAATTATACCATAAAGCCCAACATATATGGATCGATTGCAGCAAAAATTAGTGGTGCACGTTCTGTGGCAATGATGGCTGGTTTAGGATATGTATTCATCAATGACAATTTTGTGACAAAGGTTGCCAGATTGCTGTATCGTTTTGGCTTGCATTTCACTACACATCTGTTGCTGCTCAATGAGTACTCCAAAACGTTGGTCGAAACGAAGCATCTGTGTGCCCCCCAAAAAATGATATTGTTGAAGGGCGGTGAAGGTATAAATGTAACAGACTACCCCCAATGTGACAATGCTTCGCCAACAACTACTTTTTTATATATTGGTCGTATATCCTGGGACAAGGGATACGAAGAATTGTCAACAGCAGCCCGATTACTCAAATCAAGGAATATAGACGTCAATATCGAATTGATTGGAGCTTTGGACCCATCCTATCCAAAGAGCGTGCCCGTTGAACGTGTAAAGAAAGATGAGGCAGAAGGATTAGTTAAATATTTAGGCTTTACACGCGATATGAAGAGCGTATATAAGCGAAAAGGCATAGTCGTAATCTTGCCATCTTATTGCGAAGGCATGAATCGAGCTTTGATGGAGGCTTGCGCTTCGGGCAAACCCATTATAACGACAGATGTACCAGGCTGTCGCGAAGCTGTGGAGGAGAGTGTCAATGGTTATATTGTTCCAGCTCGCGACAGCAAGGCTTTGGCCGATGCCATGCAACGCTATTTAGAATTGTCTGATGATTGCAAAAAACAATTCTCTGACAATAGCCGGAAGCGGGCTGTAAACAAGTTCGATATCAAAAGCGTGTTAGCTGTGTACGACAATATTGTCAAGTCGTGTACTGAGAGCTGCCAATAAAATGGTCTCTCTCAATTCCAGCAACACCATTTGCGCCGCCACTTGTAGTGAAGGTGGGGTTACAATTTAATCAAAAGCAAATTATGTCATCAGACAAAAGTTTATATCTGGTTACTTTTTCAGTTGTTGTGTACAAGCAGCCCGTTGATGAAATTGAGCGGGTGGTCAGGTCGCTGCTTTTGTATACCAACGAAAAGGTAATATACATAATTGACAATTCGCCTTGCATGGTGGTACAAAACTTGTGCCACCTCAGCAAGTGTATAGTTCTCAAGCATTTCCCCAAAAACATAGGCTTCGGACAGGCTCATAACTGGGCTATCAGCGAGGCAAAGAAAAAAGGCAGCAAATACCATTTTGTGGTCAATCCTGACATATTCTATAGTAAAGATGCCGTTTTGCCGATGGTCGAATTTATGGAGCATAATCAGGAGGTTGGCGAAATGATGCCCAAAATACTATACCCTAATGGCAGAACACAGTTCTTGCCCAAACTTATGCCGTCGCCGCTAATGTTGGCACAACGCAAATTGTCGCAATTTTTCCCCGCTGTACGCAGTCGGTGGATGAAGCGCTTCGAAATGCGGCAAATGTCCGATGATAAAGTTTACGACATAGGCCATGTTTCTGGTAGTTTTGCAGCTTTCCGTATGAAAGCATTAGACGATTGCGGCACTTTCGATAGCAGATTTTTCTTGTATTTTGAAGATACGGACATATCACGACGTATACACAAAAAATACCGGACTATCTACTATCCCCTTGTCGCTGTTTATCATGATTATGGTAATGGAGCCAGCAAAAGTCCTAAACTGTTCTCTATTTTCATCATGTCACTGATCAAATTCTTCAACAAGTGGGGGTGGTTCTTCGACGACGAGCGAAAAATCTGTAACAACAAATTCCTTGCACAATTACAATGATAACACGCATAATCAACGCCCAACTGGCCAACATGACAGCAATGCTAATGTTAATGTTGACAATTATAGCCTGCTCAGCAGGTGGTGGAACAAAAAACAACGTCAATACCGAGGATAGGAGTGAGGCACGCAACAAAATGGAAACCGAAGCACAGGCAAGGTTGTCCATGGCCCGTACAAAATTAGCACAGATGCAATGTGCCGAAGCCAAAGCCATTGTCATTAAAATGCGAAAGGACTGCTATTTAGCCTTGTCAGCGCGCAAAGAAGGCATTTTACTCATGGACTCTATCGATATCCAACAAGCCAAGCTTGAACTCAGCAAAGCAGATAGTTTGATGCAGAAACAGCATAGCATCTCAACATCGGACGACTTTGACGAGGCCTGCCGCAAAGTGCAGTTTTATGAACGAAAGTTGCAATACGACAGTCGCTCCACCAACAAGTAATTAAGAACGTTTCAGTGCTATAAGTAGGTGTTCAGAATTATTTTTACATTGAAAGTGCATTATCGGGACGCAGATGTTTCCTTCGGGTGAGGGAACATAGCGGGCTATGTGACCGAGGCTGAAGGGAACAGATGCGCCTCGATAATATGTGCTTTCAATGTGAAAATGACACCTACTGACTGTATAAAATAATTTTGAACACCTACTTATTCATGAACACAACATTGTTTCAGTCACAGTTGAATCAGTCACAGTTGGAAGCTGTAACCTATTGCGATGGGCCTTCATTGGTCATTGCTGGTGCCGGCTCTGGCAAAACCCGCGTTTTGACATACAAAATAGCCTATTTGTTGCAACATGGTTATGAGCCGTGGAGCATATTGGCCCTAACCTTCACCAACAAGGCGGCACGCGAGATGAATGAGCGAATATTCAAAATCTGTGACGGCGCAGACTTGCGCGGTTTGTGGAGTGGTACATTCCACAGCACCTTTGCCCGCATACTGCGTATGGAACATGAGGTCGTTGGCTATCCGCAGGACTTCACCATATATGATTCGTCCGATTCAAAGTCTCTGATAAAAGCTATTGTAAAGGAGCTCCAACTCGACGACAAAGTCTATAAGCCCAACATCGTAGCTGGCCACATATCAGAGGCAAAGAACCATTTACTGCTACCCTCAGCTTATAGTGCAGAAAGCAGCCTGCTACGCCGCGACACTTCGGAAGGAGTGGGGCAGATACATAAAATTTATGCTATCTACCAGCAAAGATTACTTGCCGCTGGGGCCATGGATTTTGACGATTTGCTGTTAAATATGTTCTTGCTATTGCGTGATCACCCCGATGTTCGCGAGCGTTATATAAATCGTTTCCGCTATATTCTTGTTGATGAGTATCAAGACACAAATATGGCACAGCACAAAATACTGACGTTGCTCACCACACCGCAGTCTAAAATATGTGTTGTGGGAGATGATGCGCAAAGTATATATGGATTTCGTGGTGCAGACATAACTAACATTCTCACGTTTAAGGAACAGTACCCATCTGCCAAACTTATCAAGTTAGAGTGCAACTATCGTTCAACTCGCAACATTGTAGAGGCCGCGAACTGCATCATTAGCAACAACCAGAGCCAAATACCTAAAACCGTATATTCTGCTGGCGAAGAAGGTGATCCTATCGAATTATTTTCTGCCGAGACCGACAAGGAAGAAGCCCGCAAGGTGTTGTCGCACATTGTCAAACTACGCAGACAAGCAGACTTACCATATAACGAGATAGCCATTTTATATCGTACCAATGCACAGAGTCGTGTGTTAGAGGAGGCTTTACAAGGTGCGGCCATGCCATACCGCATATATGGTGGTTTATCGTTCTATCAGCGCAAAGAAATAAAAGACGTCCTGGCATACTGCCGTTTGGTGGCTAATCCGCACGACGAAGAGGCATTCAAGCGCATAGTCAATTATCCCGCCCGTGGTATAGGAGCAACCACCTTGCAAAAAATCCAGCTCACTGCAGCAGCCAATGGTGTAAGCATGTGGCAGGTGGCCGAAACGCCAGAGGCGTATGGTGCTGCCATTAGTAAGGGAGCCGCTAACAAACTTGCCGCCTTTTGTGAACTGATAAATACTTTAAGGAAAGAGGCTGACGAGAATAGCGCCTCTACAGTGTTGAAAAGCATCATTCGCAAAAGCGGCATAGCAGTCGACCTGACGATGGAGCGTTCGGCTGAGAACAAGGCAAAACAGGAAAATGTGGACGAATTGGTCGGTTCTGTACAAGCCCTCGAAAAAGAGGCCTTTGAGGAGGAAGGACGGAACATGCTAAATCTGTCCGAATTCCTTTCTACCGTGTCATTGCTTACCGACACCGATGCGAAAGATGACGGACAACCCCGCATAACACTAATGACCATTCACGCAGCCAAGGGGCTGGAGTTTGGAGCCGTTTTTGTTACAGGCATGGAGGACGAACTCTTTCCAAATGCCAATGCTCGCTACAATCCACGCGAGATGGAGGAAGAACGCCGCTTATTCTATGTAGCAGTCACACGCGCTAAACGCTATTGCTTCTTGAGCTACGCCAAAACACGTTACCGCTATGGTTCACTACAGTTTTGTGAACCAAGTCCTTTCCTCGACGAAATAGACAAAGCCTACATACACAAAGATCACTCAACGTCTTCACGTTCCAGTTATCATGACAACAGGTCATACGAACAACGTCAGAGTAGAGGCAATAATTTCGATGATTTCTTCGGTAACCCCTCCGAAGATGACTTCCGAAAGGCCATGAGTGGAAATTCGTCATATTATGGCCATCAGCGTCAGGAAGCCTACACTACGGGAAATCGCAGCTATCGTACAAAACGCGACAACACCCCCAAGCAAGTTGCTCCTGTTGTACCGCATGGCTTTATTCGCACAGGCATTACGCGCGCAAAAACAGCCTCCACTCCCAATGCTGCCACCACATCAAATGGTGCATATCAGATAGGTATGCGCGTACATCACGATCGTTTCGGAAATGGTACAATAGTCGGTACAGAGGGTAATAACGAGAATGCAAAAGTAAAAGTCGAATTCGATACAGCTGGTACAAAAAATCTGCTCGTTAAGTTTGCAAAGTTGCGCCACATTTAAGGCGCTTTTCTGACCGATAAAGTCAATAAAGTATTTGATAAAGATCCAATAACAAATATTACGCCCGGAACCCGCCAAATAGGGTTTCGGGCATAATATTTCAAGATATTGATGTCCGGTATGGCGTAAACAAGCTAACGCTACTTCTAAGGGGCGACGCGTCCCGCGTTATCGGGAAAAATGCCATGTTTTTCGCTTTACACTGCTGAGGCGCTGCCTGACTATTTGCCGCTAACGCGGGAAATCTCATAACTCATGAACCATGAATTGCGTCCTTTGATTTGGGCGACGCATTAACTAAGTCAAGAAATGTCTGCACTCTGCACTTTTCCATACAAAGCACTTGATAATCAATCGTTTTAGGCGTGTAGACACGTCTGCACAGTATCTGCACCGCGTCTGCACCACTTCTGCACGATGTCTGCACTATTTGGGGCAGCAGGTCAATCCGTTTCGTGCTTCGGTTATTCATGTTATGGGGACAAGACTTTTCTGTTGCTCCGACAGAAAAGTCTTGCCCCCATAACTGTTGTTGCGCTGTGGCAAAACTGGTGCGTGCAGACGGCAGTGCAGATAAACAACAAGGTTGTCTACACGCTTTTATTTACTGATTATCAACTGCTTACATTGTAAAAGTGTAGAGTGTAGCAAGTTTGTGCATGCGGGCTAATATGTTAATGTGGCAATGTGCTAATATGCTACGCCGTAGTGCTGCTTGTTAGCCAGGAATCATTATTTGTGTACAAGTTGTACACTTTTTTTGTTTGCAAGCCTGACCTTGCATTATCTTTGCATAAGATAGGCTGCGCCTCAGCATAACACTCAAACAAGTTTGGTGTTCTGCATTCGGCTTGCACTATCTTTGCACCCACTACTAGCTAAATTGTATATTATCATGAATACCAAACAAGCCTTGCTGCAATTTGTGCAGCAAATTATGCACGAGGGCATCGATGCACTGATTGACCGCATCGCCAACCGCGTGATTGAAAAACTTGACGAAGCCCGAATGTCTATGCCACAAACGGCGGCGGAGAATGCCGATGTACTACCACAACCGAAAGACGTTGTTAAGCCACAACCGAATAATGTTACCGAGCCACAACTTACTGAGCCGCAACCAACCGAGTCACAACCTATCGAGCCGCAACCAGAAAAAGCAAACTGCGAGCAACCCGACACGCCCTCCCTTACTGAACAAGCCATGCAAATGGTTGACGAGATGTACGACACGCGCTATAACGTGCTTGACCGCGTGGCCGAAATACGCCGACACAATGAGGACTCTGCCCAGTTTGTGCCAGTGACCAAACTGGTGCGCAACACCATTGTTATCGACTTGCACAAACGCGGGTGCATGGTGTGGAACAACGATGTGGACCGCATTTTGGAGTCGGACTATATGCCGCAATACCACCCCTTTACAAGTTATTTGAAATCATTGCCCGCATGGGACGGCACCGACCGTGTGACGCCCCTCGCCGCCCGTGTGAGCCGCGATCCGCTGTGGACCACCGTGTTCCACCGCTGGCTGCGCGCCATGGTGGCCGGGTGGCATGGTGCTGAGGGCGGCGCCGCCTCGCAGACGGGTGGCAATGCCATGATACCCTTGTTGGTGAGCGAGGAGCAGGGGCTGCGCAAGAGCACCTTCTGCCGCATGTTGCTGCCGCCCGAACTGCGCAACTATTACTCTGAAAAGTTTGAACTCTCGGGCACGGAGCGGCTTGAACTGGCTCTGTCGCGCTTTGCACTTGTCAACCTCGATGAGTTTGACCGTTACAGCCAGCACCATGCGGCCAAACTCAAGAATTTGGTGCAGCTCGGCACCATGCAGTCGCGTCGTCCGTATGCGAGCGGTTTTGCCGAGATGCCGCGCGTGGCCTCGTTTATTGGTACAAGCAACCGCTACGACTTGTTGAACGACCCCACGGGCAGCCGCCGCTTCTTTTGTCAGGAGGTGCACGGGGTGATAGACTGCGACACACCGCTTGACTATGCGCAGCTTTATGCGCAACTGTTGCACGAGGTGCAGTTGGGTGAGCTGACTTATTTCACGCATACCGAGGAGGCTGCCATTCAGCATCACAACCGATTGTTTTACCAGTCGTCGCCCCTGCGTGAGTGTTTTGTGCGCCGTTTCGAGGTGGCTGATGAGGGCAAACTGGTTGATGGCGGCGAGTGGCAGACGGCCACGGCCATATTCCGCACGCTCAAGCGTGACTTGCGCGGCATGGTGCGCAATGCCACGCCCAATACTTTGGGACGTGAACTGATGCAGCTCGGTGTGCCGCGAAAGAGGTGCAGCCGCGGGGTGATGTATTGGGTGAAAGTACGAGAGAGTTAATGTGCTAATGGGATGACGCCGTAGCGTGGCTTGTTAGTTGCTTAACGTGTTGGCCGCTAACGCGGAAAACAGAAGGACATAAGGACATAAGAACAGAAGGCTTGCGTGTGTTAGCCGCTTACCGCGGGAACATAAGAACATAAGAAACACATAAGGCCGCTGCGCGGCGGACGGCCACGGACTAACGTCCGGGTGGCCTCAAGAGACATAAGGGCTGACGCCGTAGCGTTGCTTGTTGGTTGCTTAGTGTATTGGCCGCTTAGCACGGGAAACAATTGACGGAACGCTATAGCAAGCCGTGCTCGCAGATATAGGTAAAAAACTGATGTCGTAATAGAAAAGGAACTTGGCTACCTGTAGCCAATCTGGCATACAGATAACCAAGTTCCTTAACTCTAATCATTTATTGCACGAAGAAAATCGTGCAATTGATTGTCATTTTAATGAGACAAGAACGTCCTTCTCTTCTTCTGTTACATTGAGCTTGCCCTCACGAAGTAACCAACCAAGAGCCAAATACAGGTCCTTGTCAGAACGAGTTTTGATGTTCTTTTTCAGTTGCTTGCCTGTGAGTTCACCGCCCTCATTAAGGGCTTCCCAAATTTTTCCGGCCAATTCGCCGGCCTTTTCTTCAAACATACTTTAATATCTGTTAGTTAGACATCGGTGTAAGCGGATAGTTGTTAACTATCCATAACTTGATGGCAAAGTTACTATAATTTTGAGAATACGGAAACAATTACCTTGAAAATCAGACATATATATGCATTTTATAACGGAAATGCGTTCTCGAGTTTTCAAAAACGGCATTCATTCGCGTATCTTTTATAGCACTTCGATATTGTCTGACTTGTCTTAACAAATATGACTAACAGACTTTTTCTTGTTATAATTCAAGCAAAATGTCCAAACGATTTTGCCCTAATTCACTTGGTTTGCGCTATCTTTGCATAAGATGGGCTGCGGTTCGGCAAAGATCGCGAGTAAACTTGCATCTTTGCGCTCACCTTGCACTATCTTTGTATAAGATAGGCTGCGGTTCGGCAAAGATTGCAAGTAAACTTGCATCTTTGCTCTCACCTTGCACCATCTTTGCCCCGAGTTGGCAATCATTCAACAAGTTAAAATAAAATATATGGGTTTATTAGTCTATAGTGCTTCCGCTGGATCGGGAAAAACGTATACGCTTGCGCTAAAATATATTGCCATGGCAGTAGCTACGGATCGTGCGAGCGATTTTACAAATATCTTGGCCGTAACCTTTACCAACATGGCTACTGCCGAAATGAAAGACCGCATATTGAAACAACTCGACAATCTTGCTCGTGGCGGTACTGATAAGGATTTCTTGGAAAATCTTATCAAAGAGACCCAAATAAGCAAGGACGTACTTGTGCGACGTGCGAAAGGTGTGCTTGCTGCAATTATGCATGATTATGATCATTTTAGAGTTGAAACGATAGACTCCTTTTTTCAAACGTTATTGACTAATCTGGCACATGAGTTGAAGTTGCCCCGAGGCTTTAAGGTCGACCTCGACGACAAAGCTGTGGTATCACAATCAGTGGACCGTATGCTGTTAGGTGTCGGTAATGAGGCAAATGCCGATTTGACGAGTATGATCATCAGTGTCCTTGAACGCCATATTGACGATGATAAGGGGTGGAATATTGCGAAGGAACTGAAACGGTTTGCTCAGTCCAATTTGTTCCGCGGCGAATATATGGCTCATGATGAAGAAATAGAGGAAGTTACTTCAGACTCTAAATATATGGGGCGTTTGCATCATGCATTGCGCTCGTACATAAGAGATTTTGATGAGAAACTTGAAGATTGCATTGCGCGTATAGAACCTGAGGTGGAAGCAGTGGCTGGGGTAAAGAGTAAGGCCACAAATATTCGAACATACGAGAAAAACCTGCGCAAGCATGATTTCAGCGAACCGGCAAAGATCATTGTGACCATGGCTGGTAATTGGGATGCCGTGTTTAATAAAGACTGTAAGGAAAAGGAAGCATTGCGTGGGCATGCACAGCGCATTTCGGACATACTAAAAGAGATGGAATACCTGCGTGAGACGTATGCAAGTTATGTATATAACTGTGTTCTTACACTTGAAAATTTGGACGAACTGAGTTTGTTGGGAGCTATCTCGCGTGAAATAACGCGTTACACGACAGAGCATGAGACCTTTCTGTTGGCTCGCACGCCCGAGTTGTTCAACCGCATGGTTAAGGGAAACGATGCTTCATTTGTGTTTGAAAAGTATGGCACGACATTCAAACACATAATGATTGATGAATTTCAAGATACTTCGCGTATGCAGTGGAGCAACTTCAAGACATTGTTGCTCGAGAATATGGCACAAGGCGATGAAAGTATGCTTGTGGGCGACATCAAGCAGAGCATATACCGCTGGCGTGGCGGCGATTGGAATATTTTATTCGATATCAAGAAAGAATTTAACCAAACAACAGTAACAGTATTGCCTAAGGTCGAAAATTTCCGTAGTCTGCCCGTAATTGTACGCTTCAATAATGCCTTTTTTGTCAAAGCATCTACTTATATTGATAAAAGACATTGGGAGGTACCTGGTGATTGGATCTGTCATGAAACCAATTTGATGCCTGATTTGCCGAAAGAGGTGGATAACAGCAACATCATACAACAGATATATAAGGACGTTGAGCAGACACCACGTTGTGGCGAAGAGGGGACTGGCTACGTACGCATTGTTATGAATGACAAGGATACTGCTGCAGAGGAAACAATAGAGGACCTTTATGTACAGGCCGTAAATCTGCATGTAGAGCATGGTGTGCCGTATGGCGAAATGTTAATTCTGGTAAGAAGGAATTCTGAGGCCCAAACTATTATTGACTATATTACTGAAAAAGACCCGGCGTTCCCGATAACATCTGCCGAGGCTTTCATGTTAAAGTCGTCGTTGATGGTAACGACCTTAATTAACGCGCTGAGGTTTTTGTTAAACGAAAAAGACACCTTGGCAATGGCATTATTACGCGAGGGATTATATGCCATTTATGGCAAAATAGAAGATAAAGAACTTAGGGACTTCTATTTAGATATGATAGATGGAATATGTACCACATTGGCTGATGATGCTCAACGTGCTACAATGCAGCAAATGCCTCTGTATGAACTTTGTCTGCACTTGATGATGATGATGCACTATGAGGAAGCAGAAAAGCTTGGCGAACTGAAACAGTCTGCCTATATTTTCAATTTCTTAGATGCTTTGGTAAGCTATATTAACGATCATTCGTCAGACATTAAGGACTTTATCTCTTTCTGGGATGATGTACTCTCAGAACGTTCTATTGCCGTAAATGTGGAAGATGCTGTCCGTGTGATGACCATACATAAAGCCAAGGGACTTGAAGGTCACACAGTGTTTATACCATTTGCCGATTTTTCACTTGAGAGCAGCCGAAAAGATAACATTATATGGTGTACTCCTCAACAGAATATGACACATGACACAAACGTGAATGATTTGGTAGGCAAATTACCTTTAGTGCCGGTTAAAGATGTGAAAAAGATGAATGAGAGTGCTTATTCTACATCTTATGAAAACGAACACATGCAACAAAGAGTTGACAGTCTGAACACACTATATGTGGCATTTACGCGTGCAAAATGCAATCTGTTTATATGGAGTAAACGACCGAAAATAGGAGGCCGTAGTGCGTTTAACTTGATTGACGCATTTGTCAATAACCTCCAACCCAGCGACACGAAGACAAAAACGACTCCAGGTGTTGTATGTTATGGCAATGTCGTAGGGGCTAAAGATGCGAAAGACAAACAAGCCCCCAACGATATTCCTGTAAGTATTAGTCACAACGACTTGTCGGGGGTTAAATTCTTCCAATCTTCAAAAGCGCTCGACTTTTTGGCTGATAGCGAAAGAGAAATTGAAGGTGACACGCCGGAATTGCAGCATCAACGCAAAACGCGTTACTTCATGAACAAGGGTACATTGTATCATCAAGTATTTTCGCAGATAGAGCGTAAGGAGGACGTGCCAGGTGTCATAGAAAAAATGAGAGCCGAAGGGTTGTTGGCCACAAAGAAGCAGGCTGACGAGATTCTAACTTTTGTGACAACAGCACTGCAGCAGGAAAAAGAAGCAGCAAGGTGGTTTGATGGTACTTACAAGTTGTACAACGAACACAACATTTTAATACGTAGTGACGGACACGCTAAAATGTTCCGTCCCGACCGTGTGATGGTAGCAGCTGATCATGCTGTAGTGGTGGACTATAAATTTGGCAGCGAGAAGGAAGAATATAAGGATCAAGTGGAAATGTACGCGAACAACCTTGCCAAACTTCTGAACAAGCCTGTAAAAGGTTACTTATGGTATGTCAAATTGGAAAAAGGTGTTGAAAAAGTATGCGATATCGAATTGAATATTAAATAGTAAAAGGGTAGTTATGGATAGATGTATAGATAGTTTCTTGCAGCATGTAGCATCGTCGCTAAAAAATAAATTTGGCGACAATCTAAGTCGCGTGGCTGTAGTATTTCCGAACAAACGTGCGAACCTTTTTTTGAACGAATATCTGGTAACAGGCAACGAGGTTATGTGGGCGCCAACCTATATGACTATCAGCGAGCTGTTTACATCGTTGTCGCATTTGCAAATAGCTGATCCAGTTGATGTTGTGTGCCGGTTGTACAAGCATTATGCAAAGGCAACAAATAGTAACGAATCTCTCGACTATTTTTATGGTTGGGGAGAGAGATTGTTAGCTGATTTTGATGACCTTGACAAGAATCTGGGTGATGCGGACAAAATATTCTGCGACTTACGGGAATATCAAGAGATAGGGGCTTATGATGAAATATTAGATGAGGATCAAATTGCGCAATTACGTAAATTCGCAGGTGACTTTTCTGTTAAGGACCGCAGTAAAATACGTGAGCGCTTCATGCAGTTGTGGGAGGCAATGCTACCCCTGTATAAAGGACTGAAAGAGGATTTGGCCAAAGACGGAATGGCCTATGAGGGACAGCTATACCGCGATGTGCTCGAACGGCTTAAACGTCAAGAATTGGTATTGCCGGCACAATTTGATTACTATGCTTTTGTTGGCTTTAATGTGCTTGATTCTGTTGAAAAAGAACTGTTCAAGTTGTTGCAAGCTGAGGGGAAGGCCCTGTTCTATTGGGATTATGATGTTCATTATGTCAATAATAATGACCCTCTTTCCCCAACAGAGGCCGGTGTGTTCTTGCAGGAAAATCTTAAGACTTTCCCTAATGAATTGGCCAACGATACTGGTCTGTACAACAATCTGACAGGCAGGAGTGGAACAAAACTTGGAATAACCTTTGTTGCTGCCGACACAGATGCCATACAAGCACAATATGTCGACCAATGGTTGTCGACACGATGTGATGGAAAATTAGACAGCAATGAGGCACGACAAACTGCTATTGTGCTATGCGACGAGGGACAGCTTTTGCCCGTACTACACGCCTTACCCAAAAGCAAGGGGTATGATGTGAACATCACAAAGGGTTTCCCCCTGACACACACACCAGCTTATGCCTCTGTGATAAGGTTTATGAATGAGATGTTGTATGATCAAAATGTACGACGTTGCAAACTGCCTGAGGGAACCAAACCTATGCCACTGCAACAAAGCGAGGCGATGGACAAGTTGTTAGTAATTCAACAATTAGTGAAGAATGATGCGGTCGATGTGCGCAAGAAGTACAAAACTGATGATTGGAAAAACATATTGTACACGGAGTCATACTTCCAAATATACACCATTATATCACGTTTTGTTAAACTAATTGAGACTGGCACATTGTCTACAGAAGGAACTAATAATTTGTATATTGGTCTGGACACACTGTTCAAACTGCTCAAACAGGTCATGCGCAGCCAAACAATACCGTTTCATGGAGAACCAGCCGTTGGACTACAGATTATGGGTGTGCTCGAAACACGATGCCTGGACTTTAAGCATGTATTGATGCTATCGGTAGGAGAGGGTATACTGCCCCAAAAAGCAACTGATGCATCATTTATTCCTTTCTTAATTCGCAAACGGTATGGACTAACCACATACCTGCGCAAAACGGCCGTTTATGCCTATTATTTCTACCGATTGATGCAGCGCGCCCAAGATGTGACTTTAGTTTACAACAATTCGACGTCAGGCACACATAGAGGCGAGATGTCGCGCTTTATGCGTAGTATGCATTATGACCCGCAATTAGGGAAAGACATCAAACGCTATCATCTGAAAAGTGTGCCACGACCGTTGTCTTTGCCGGAACTGAAGATCTGCACAAACGCAGAGAATATGGAACAGCCATTTCGTAACAAATTCTCGCCATCGGCACTCAATACATATTTGTCGTGCAATCGTATGTTCTATTATCAATACATTAAGCATCTCCGTAAACCAGACGACACTGATGGCATAATTGACCCACGAGATTTGGGTACAGTCTTTCATTATGCAGCTCAGTCCTTTTACGATGAAGTAATTGGAAGGCAATGTATTGAGCCGAAATCATTGCGCAATTATTTGGAAGTCAAAAACAATGTGCAATTGCAGGATATTGTCAGAGGAGCATTCCTTGATACGAAAATAGAACGCACTGCGATGGCCGAAACAATTGTCAACAAATTTCTGCATGATACAATCAAATACGACTCAGGAGAATTTAACTCCAACAAGGCTTTGACTCTGAATAGCCTCGAATTTGTAGCAGCCGAACGCGATGCCGGGATCTTTCTGAAAGTACCTTTTGGAAAAGAAGGCAAATTGGTTAACATTAGGTTATATGGCCAAATAGACAGGCTCGATTTAGCTGAGCTCGAAGGCGTTGGCCAATGTCTGCGCGTGGTGGATTATAAAACGGGAGGCAGTAGTGTAGAAGTGAAGGACATGGAACATATGTTTAATCATCAACAAGAGAAAGATCCTAAACACCCGTTCCAGACATTTGCTTATTGCTTGATTGTACACGAAAGTCCAGAGTTTTCACAATACAAGAGTTTACCTTTGGTGCCCGCGCTTTATTATGTACATCATTTTCGGAAAAAAGGGTCTAATCCATACATATCCTTTGAAGGCAAGTCATGCACGGACTTCAGAGCATATGCCGAGGAGTTTAAGTCAAAGCTCATAGGGTTGCTTTCAGAGATAATTGACCCCAAAAATCCATTTGAATGTACTAACAACAAAGATACCTGCAAATATTGCGACTTCTGTGACATGTGTGGCAGAAATTCGTGATTGTTGCAAAAGAACAAATTAGAAATAGATGGTAAGTATAGCTGTATCTGAATCATTCAAGAACATCTGCCCCGATTTCTGTGGCGCGGGGATTCATGCTACCGTAAAAAACAGTGCTTTATCTGATGCCCTGTGGGAAGAGATTAGTGCTTATGGTAACGAACTCTCAGGGAAGTACACTATTGACACAATTAAAGAACGTGCAGGAATTTACGCAACCCGCTTGGCTTACAAGGCATTTGGTAAGGATCCGAGCCGTTACCGTCCAGCCTGTGAGCAACTTGCACGCAGAATATTGCAAGGTAAGGAGTTGTACCACATCAATACGGTTGTTGATGTGGTCAACCTCCTGTCATTGTACACAGGTTACTCCACTGCCGCTTTGGACAGAGCGTGCATAGCAGGTAATAATGTGGAGCTTGGCATTGGACGAGCAAATGAACCATATCAGGCTATAGGCAGAGGTTTACTCAATATCGAGAAATTACCAGTCTATCGCGATACAGAAGGTGCGTTTGCCACACCAACGAGTGATTCTACACGCACAATGGTATCTCTTGACACTACTAACTTGTTGGTGCTTATCAATGCTTATGACGGCGACCATCAACATTTGCACGAAGCTATAAAATACGGAGTCAGATGCTTGAAACAATACGCTTGCGCCTCAAACATAGAAGTGACTGTTTACGCGTCACATATCACACCGCAAATTGAGGCATTGCAACAGGAGTGTGATTGTTTTTAGTCTATTCTGAAAGGTCTGCGTTTGAGCATATTCAACCGTTTTCTGAAGTTTGCTTATGACTCATTACGCATGTTTACTTGCAGTATAATTGAAAGTAAAACCCGTTAGCACGCATTTTTGTGGCGCACCCGACAAACCCTGTGGAGTAGGCCGTGCAGATGCTAACCCAAAACTGTTGCTAAACGATACATGAAGAATGGTATGTCTATGACTCCTTTTACTTGTGCACGAAAGCATTTGATCTTTGAGTTCAACGATTCAGCTGAAGCGTTAGTCTTACGTCCGTCAAAGTAGTTCAGGATTTCATCCTCATAGAATCTGATGGTATCGCGTACGGACTTGATTTCACGCAGAGTGCAGGAAGCCACTTTCTCATACCACCCCTTGAAATTCTGTTTGGCAGTCTCCTTTGTGAGTTTCTTGTTTCTGAATATGGCTCTAAGGGAGTTGATCAGATTGTATGCTTCTTCAAGTTTTGGGTAGAGTGCGAAAAGTATCTTCGCACGCTTTTTCTGCGTTGCGCTCCACTTCTCTCGGCTCATGGACAATTGCTTGCGACATCGTGTCTGTGCCTCTACAAGAGTCTCGCCATTTTCAAGCCTTTTGGGTTCAAAGCGAGTGTTCAGCCTCATAGGCTTTCTTCCGCGCTTGCTCTTCTTCCAGTTCTTCCCATGCCTTTTCCTCATTCGCTCGCGGTAAGCCTTTCTCTGCGCTGCCAGATTTTCGAGGTATTTGCGAAACTCTGCCTTCTGTCTGTTCGCCTCCTTTACGGCTTTTCGTTTCAGGCGCAGGCGTATCTCTTCGCAGCCCTCTCCACCGCGTTTTACGACATGGAAGCAGTCACGTATGACTGTGGCTTTAGGGAATGCCTCTCGGGCTATGACACGCATGCAATCTGAGAGATCCATCGTGATATTCTCAACCATTTCACGCTTATCTGCAGGTAGTTGCATGAGAACCTTCAGTACGTCAGCAGGATTCGTTCCCTTGACTACTGCTATGATTGCACCCTTGCGACCATGGGCATCCTTGTTGTGAACGATAGTGTACAGTTCGCCCTGGAGGGAGGTCTCGTCTATGCCTTGCTCCTTACCTACGTTTTGCGGAATAAGAATCCACTTGGATGCGTGATCCTTCTGCTCCCACGTCTCGAAGTTACTCAGGGCGTCCTTGTATCTTTTGGCAAACGTGGAGCTGTTAATCATGTACGTATAACCAATCTGACGAGCGGTTATCGTCTCAGAGTCCATTCGCCCTCTTTAAAAAAAGCGCGAAGTCCTTCGCGTATCGAGTGCCCTTATGCTTCAGTTCAAACTCCTTGTCAAGGTCAACACTTCTTGTTGTGCCATCCGGCATTGTCCAACGCCTTCTTCGTATGTGAAGTACCGCCTTCTTGTCTCGGGCTGGATAGTCAAGTAAACATGATTCTTCCCCAAAACCATTGCTCACGGAATCCTTCATGTCTGGTGTGCGATTGTCGCGCTCATCCAGATAGATGTGAAGCTCTGTTGTGTAAAGAACATCCTTGTCCAGAGTACGCTGTGTTGCAAAGTCTGTCACCTCGAAATATTTAAGAACTCCTTCGGGGAGGAAATATGAGGCGAGGCCCTCATACATATTTTTATTGCCATTCTGATTCATAGTGCAAAGGTACTACTTTTGGGCAATCATGTATCGTTTGGCAACTCAGTTTTTGGGTTAGCATCTGCACAGCCCTCCACAGGGTTTGTCGGGTGCGCCGNNNTGGCGCACCCGACAAACCCTGTGGAGTAGGCCGTGCAGATGCTAACCCAAAACTGTTGCTAAACGATACATGAAGAATGGTATGTCTATGACTCCTTTTACTTGTGCACGAAAGCATTTGATCTTTGAGTTCAACGATTCAGCTGAAGCGTTAGTCTTACGTCCGTCAAAGTAGTTCAGGATTTCATCCTCATAGAATCTGATGGTATCGCGTACGGACTTGATTTCACGCAGAGTGCAGGAAGCCACTTTCTCATACCACCCCTTGAAATTCTGTTTGGCAGTCTCCTTTGTGAGTTTCTTGTTTCTGAATATGGCTCTAAGGGAGTTGATCAGATTGTATGCTTCTTCAAGTTTTGGGTAGAGTGCGAAAAGTATCTTCGCACGCTTTTTCTGCGTTGCGCTCCACTTCTCTCGGCTCATGGACAATTGCTTGCGACATCGTGTCTGTGCCTCTACAAGAGTCTCGCCATTTTCAAGCCTTTTGGGTTCAAAGCGAGTGTTCAGCCTCATAGGCTTTCTTCCGCGCTTGCTCTTCTTCCAGTTCTTCCCATGCCTTTTCCTCATTCGCTCGCGGTAAGCCTTTCTCTGCGCTGCCAGATTTTCGAGGTATTTGCGAAACTCTGCCTTCTGTCTGTTCGCCTCCTTTACGGCTTTTCGTTTCAGGCGCAGGCGTATCTCTTCGCAGCCCTCTCCACCGCGTTTTACGACATGGAAGCAGTCACGTATGACTGTGGCTTTAGGGAATGCCTCTCGGGCTATGACACGCATGCAATCTGAGAGATCCATCGTGATATTCTCAACCATTTCACGCTTATCTGCAGGTAGTTGCATGAGAACCTTCAGTACGTCAGCAGGATTCGTTCCCTTGACTACTGCTATGATTGCACCCTTGCGACCATGGGCATCCTTGTTGTGAACGATAGTGTACAGTTCGCCCTGGAGGGAGGTCTCGTCTATGCCTTGCTCCTTACCTACGTTTTGCGGAATAAGAATCCACTTGGATGCGTGATCCTTCTGCTCCCACGTCTCGAAGTTACTCAGGGCGTCCTTGTATCTTTTGGCAAACGTGGAGCTGTTAATCATGTACGTATAACCAATCTGACGAGCGGTTATCGTCTCAGAGTCCATTCGCCCTCTTTAAAAAAAGCGCGAAGTCCTTCGCGTATCGAGTGCCCTTATGCTTCAGTTCAAACTCCTTGTCAAGGTCAACACTTCTTGTTGTGCCATCCGGCATTGTCCAACGCCTTCTTCGTATGTGAAGTACCGCCTTCTTGTCTCGGGCTGGATAGTCAAGTAAACATGATTCTTCCCCAAAACCATTGCTCACGGAATCCTTCATGTCTGGTGTGCGATTGTCGCGCTCATCCAGATAGATGTGAAGCTCTGTTGTGTAAAGAACATCCTTGTCCAGAGTACGCTGTGTTGCAAAGTCTGTCACCTCGAAATATTTAAGAACTCCTTCGGGGAGGAAATATGAGGCGAGGCCCTCATACATATTTTTATTGCCATTCTGATTCATAGTGCAAAGGTACTACTTTTGGGCAATCATGTATCGTTTGGCAACTCAGTTTTTGGGTTAGCATCTGCACAGCCCTCCACAGGGTTTGTCGGGTGCGCCGTTTTTGTGCTAACGGGTTAAATAATTGCAGAATTACAATGTTATTGTCAAACCTTCCTTGGCCAAATATGTTTCTTGAAAGACGGACTTCGCCTCGTTTAGCAATACGTTCTCATCATCATAACGTGAGGAAAAATGTCCAATAACTAATTTGCCGACACTTGCAGCCTTTGCTATTTGCGCAGCTTGTAATGCAGTTGAATGTAAAGTTTCAATAGCTCTCGCCAAATTGTCTTGTCCGAAAGTTGCTTCATGATAAAGGACGTCAACTCCGCGAAGAATAGGCACATTTTGCGGACGATAGCATGTATCGGAGCAATATGCATACGTCCGTCCCTTGTCTGCGGGAAAGACTAACTGCTCGTTAGGTACAACGTGTCCATCTGGCATAGTCCAATCTGCTCCTTGTTTTATGGAATTTATGGCGTAATACGGAATATCCAAATAATCGATCATGTCGCGACGAATGTGAGGCAAGGGAGGGCGCTCCTTGAACAAAAAGCCACAACACGGCACTCGATGCCGCAAGGGAATGGTGTAGACCATTACAGAGCGATCCTCATAAATCAAGATCGATTGGTCGACTGTTGGCAGTGGATGGAAAATGACATCAAAGGCTATGCCCTTGCAAAAGGAATTGAGCTGAGGACGCATGAGTTCTTCTAACTCGGCATGGGCATATATGTGCATGGGTAACGTTCGACCAGCCAAAGACAAGGTTGACAGCAATCCTATCAGACCAAAGATGTGATCGCCGTGCAAATGGGATATAAAGATGTGTGACAAACGCGAAAACTTTTGACGCGCTTGCCTAAATTGCACTTGTGCACCCTCACCGCAATCAATTAAAAATAGCTTTTCGCGTATGTTTACCACCTGAGCCGACGGCCAATGCTTCAATGTGGGCATGGCACTGCCGCAACCTAATATGTGTACGTCGAACTTTTCCATATCGCAAAATTACGCAAATCGGCAATAAAAGTGTAATTTTGTGGTCAAAAAAAGTGGGCGACCCTAAATTGCCATGTCTTTTACCTATTACGCAGGTTTTCAAAATTTGTTTATATAAATCTTAGTTTAGCCAATATGGTTTGACATCTCAACTGAAGATGTGCACTTACTCATACAAAAATTTAGTTTATGGAAACAGCTAATAAAAATAATAATAGAGGCTCACATACGCGAGAGGAACAAATGCAGGCTTTCGGCCGTTTGCTTGATGTACTTGACGAACTACGTGTGAAATGCCCGTGGGACCGCAAACAAACAAACGAGAGTTTACGGCCAAACACCATAGAAGAGACATACGAATTGTGCGATGCGCTGATGAAGCACGACACGAAGAATATTTGTAAGGAATTGGGAGACGTGCTTTTGCATGTATGCTTTTATGCAAAGATTGGTTCGGAAACACGTGATTTTGACATAGCCGACGTTTGTCGTGAATTATGCGACAAACTTATATTCCGTCACCCCCATGTGTTTCCACCAAAAGGACAGGACAACAATCACATAGATACAGCACAGCAAGTAAGCGAGCAATGGGAAATGCTGAAACAGAAGGAAAAAGATGGCAACAAAAGCGTATTGGCTGGTGTGCCAGAAGCATTGCCTTCGCTAATAAAAGCGTATCGAATACAAGATAAAGCGCGCAATGTGGGTTTTGATTGGGAAGAGAAGTCTCAAGTTTGGGATAAGGTGAAAGAGGAAATAGGAGAATTTGAGACGGAAGTAGAACACATGGATAAAGACAAGGCTGAAGCCGAATTTGGTGATGTGATGTTCAGCCTTATCAATGCTGCAAGATTGTACAAGATAAATCCGGACAATGCACTGGAGCGCACCAATCAGAAATTTATTAGACGCTTTAATTATCTTGAAGCTCACACTATGAAACAAGGACGTAATCTTACAGATATGAGCTTAGAGGAAATGGACGCCATCTGGAATGAAGCAAAGTTGCATGAACGTGATGGCAATAAATAACATGACGCCCCAGGCTTTTGCACTATTCAAATGTCCTCACGAAAACGTATTTACGCGTATTGAACAATTCAGCAAGCCAAGGACTTTTCAAACACTTGAAGATATACCAACGACAGGAGGCTATTTAATTGCACCTTTCGTTTGTTCAGAAGAATGTCCTATATTGTTTATAGAACCTGATGCAACGAGTGTAAGTGAGATAGAGCCAACTGCAGATGTTAGCGATATTGGCTTTGTAGATGACGCATTAGAAGAAAGAAGGGCATACAGTAAAGCTTTCAAATCTGTATCTGAGATGTTTGATAATAAGGCTATTAAGAAGCTTGTACTATCGCGCAGATTAAACTGTAAGTTGTCGTCAAACCTTGATGCTGAAAAATTATTTTTGAGAGCTTGTACTCTTCGACCTAACAATTTTGTTGCGCTTTGGCACACCCCAGTTTCAGGTACATGGCTTGTAGCAACGCCAGAGCCATTACTTGAGCGTACAAATTCTGTATGGCATACTGTAGCTTTGGCTGGAACACTGCCATGGAACGACAACAAAGACGCTTTATGGGACAACAAGAACAAAGAGGAACAAGTGCTTGTTAAGGATTTTATTGCAACTACACTCAAGCCAGTAACAGAGGATATGGATATTTCGCCTACATATTCGTTACGCAGTGGTAATATACAGCATTTGTGTAATGACATTACTTTTACATTGAAGGACAATGTTAATCTGTGCCAGGTGCTACAGACTTTACACCCAACTCCTGCGGTGTGTGGACTGCCACGCGAAAAATCAAAGTCGGCCATATTAGAAATAGAACCCACTTCCCGGTTTTATTATGCGGGATTTAGCGGACCATATTTGCTGGAAGAGCAGACCATGCTGTATGTATCATTGCGCTGCATGCAATTAAATGCAAACATGGCGACCCTTTATGCTGGCGGTGGCATCATGCCTGAAAGTAAGGAAAACGAAGAATGGGAAGAAACTGTTAGGAAAATGGCGACCATGAGGCAGCTGATAAAACGAAATTAAAATAAAAATGTATTGCGACACAACACAAGTAAACCAATTAACAGCACTACTCGTAGCTTACAATATACGCAATGCCGTGGTGTGTCCTGGGTCGCGTAATGCGACGATTGTTCATAATTTGTATGAAATACATCGACAAGGCAAAGTAAGCATACACCCTGTTACAGACGAACGCAGTGCAGCATTTGTTGCCCTGGGAATGTCTTTGGCTACTCAAGAACCAACAATAGTGTGTGTCACATCAGGCACAGCATTGCTTAATTGTGTGCCGGCTGTTGCCGAGGCGTACTACCGACACTTGCCGTTACTTGTTATTTCGGCAGATAGACCACTACAGTGGATTGGCCAATATGACGGTCAGACTCTGCAGCAAACTGGTGCTTTGGAACCTTATTGTAGAACGGCACAAATCAATCCGCCACGAAGCGAAGGTGACTGCTGGGTTAATAATTTGCATATCAATGAGGCCCTTAATAGCCTATATCATGGTGAGGGCGGACCTGCACATATTAACGTGGCAATAGAAGAGCCTATGTTTAGCTTTAATACGGTGCAGTTGCCCAATGAACGCGTAATTAGCGTAACTTGCCCTACAAGTAGCACTCCAATACCACAAAACATTGTTGACATTATAGCGAATGCTAAATTGCCAGTGCTCTTAATTGGCCAATATGAAAAGGGCGACATTCGTAAGGAAGTTGCTGATATCGTTGTAAACGAGCAGATGCTTGTATTGCCTGAAATTATATCAGATGTGCCAGGCAATTATTTGATGAATGCTTTTGACTATCTTTCGACGCAAGCTGATGCATTAGAACCTGATTTGGTGGTGCAAATTGGAGGAAACTTTATCCACAAATCATTCAAAAGTCTGTTACGCAATACCTCATGTCGTGTAATACGAATAGACGAGGGACAAGGTTTGATAGACACTTTCTGCCATTTGCAATACAAAATTCAATCAGCTGTTCAGCCAGCCTTGGCACAACTATCAATGAAACTTCCCCGAAAGCATGAGGGTGTTGCCAAAGCTGAACGCAGGCTTGCCGATACCGCAAAGATATTAGAAGAGGGATTATTGGCAGATGAGGAGCATTTGACAATGAATTGTGTCATTAGGCATTTGTATATGAAAATGCAAACACTCGCTTGTGATTATACATTGCATTTGGCCAACAGCTCATCAGTAAGAATAGCTGGCAATTATTTCAAGTCGGGTGTGCAACCAATCCTTTGCAACCGTGGCGTTAACGGCATTGAGGGCTCATTGTCTGCGGCTGTTGGATATGCGATGAAGATGTGGGGACTTAGCATTGTCATAATAGGCGATTTAAGTTTCTTCTATGATGCGAATGCCTTATGGAACGTGTCACTACCGTCAAATCTGCGAATATTGTTGCTCAATAATAATCATGGCGGTATCTTTGACCAGTTGAAGGGATTAGAGAAGTCACCGGCACGCGACAAATTTATAGCTGCTGGACAACAGACTTATACGGCTGCAGGAATTGCACAAACATTCCATATAGGTTATACTGGCGTTCAAAATTTTGACGACCTGCGTCCTGCCTTAGAACATTTTATAGTACCCGATGGCGGTTCACAAATTGTTGAGGTATTTGTTAATGGGTGATTGTCCATTATAATAATATCTGACATTTTGAACACCATCATGGCATGCAAAGTTTAGCTGTAACGCAAAATAAACAATCTGAAAATGTAGCGTAACACAAAAAATAACTAACTTTGCAAAGGAAATATTTCGGGATTTTTCATGTAGTTGGCCTGTGCTGACAATACACGGAATATCACTTAATAATACGAACCAACTTAAAAGACGAATATTAACTTCAATTTTCATGGAAAAAAGCGCATTACAAATTGCACGTGCTGCTTACCAGCCCAAGCTGCCCGCAGGCTTGCGTGGCAATGTAAGTATCAAAGAAGGTGAACCCACTCAAAGTGTAGGTGATCAAGAGGAAATCAAGAAATTGTTCCCTAACACATATGGTATGCCTTTGGTAGAGTTTGTTCCCACAAACGAAAAGAAAGAGTATGCTCCAATGAATATTGGCATCATCCTTTCGGGTGGTCAGGCTCCTGGCGGTCACAATGTGATTTGCGGTCTGTATGATGAACTCAAGAAGCAGAACCCCGCAAACAAGCTTTACGGCTTTTTGATGGGACCTGGCGGTTTGGTTGACCACAAGTACATCGAACTTACTGATGCCATCATAGACGATTACCGCAATACTGGTGGTTTCGACATGATTGGTTCTGGCCGTACTAAACTTGAGGAAGAAGATCAGTTTGAAAGTGGCTTGAAAATTATTCGCGAGTTAGGCATCAAAGCTGTCGTGATTATCGGTGGTGATGATTCGAATACTAACGCATGCGTGTTGGCTGAGTACTATGCTGCTCATAACTGCGGCGTACAAGTTATCGGTTGCCCTAAGACTATTGATGGCGACTTGAAAAATGACCAGATCGAAACTTCATTCGGTTTTGATACTGCATGCAAGACTTACGCAGAGGTTATAGGTAACATTCAGCGTGATGCCAATTCAGCACGTAAATATTGGCACTTTATCAAGTTGATGGGTCGCTCAGCCAGCCATATCGCATTGGAATGCGCCCTTCAGTGCCAGCCTAATGTATGTATCATCAGCGAAGAGGTTGAAGCAAAGAACCAAACTCTTGATGACATCGTAACATATATTGCTGAGATTGTTGCAAAACGTGCAGCTAATGGTAACAACTTTGGTACTGTATTGATTCCGGAAGGTTTGATTGAATTCATTCCTGCAATGAAAAAGCTTATTGCTGAATTGAATGACCTTTTGGCTACACCGGAAGCTGCAACTGTAGCAGCAGCTGAACAACGCGCCTGGATTCTTGGCAAATTGTCAAAGGAGAATGCTGCTATCTACGATAGCCTTCCCGAAGGCGTTGCCAAGCAGCTTACAATGGAACGTGACCCTCACGGAAACGTACAAGTCTCGCTCATTGAAACCGAGAAGCTCCTCTCTGAAATGGTTGGCAACAAACTTGCTGCATGGAAGAAGGAAGGTAAGTTTGTAGGCAAATTCTCTGCACAGCACCACTTCTTTGGTTACGAGGGTCGTTGCGCAGCACCTTCAAACTACGATGCAGACTATTGCTATGCACTCGGTACAAGCGCAGCACAGCTCGTTGCTAATGGCAAGACTGGCTATATGGCTATTGTAAAGAACACTACTGCACCTGCAGAACAATGGGTAGCCGGCGGTGTGCCTATTACTATGATGATGAATATGGAACGCCGTAACGGCAAGATGAAGCCCGTTATCAAAAAGGCTTTGGTTCGTTTGGATGGTGCTCCTTTCAAGAAGTTTGCTGAGCATCGTGCAGAATGGGCTGAAAAAACTTGCTTCGTTTATCCTGGTCCTATTCAGTACTGGGGTCCATCTGAAGTTTGTGACCAATGCACTGCTACTCTGAAATTAGAACAGGGTAAATAATAACATGCTCTTCAAATAATGAAGAGTTGATATAGAGCGAGGATAAACGATAGCAATCGTGGTGAAGTATATTCTTTAATACATTGTATATCGTTTATCCTCTTTTTACTTTTTAATATGGTCCTAAAGAATCCTTCAAATAGAAAAACAGTGAGAGTAAATTGCAAGAAGAGTAGGGGAGGTGCATACAAACCAACACGAAGCCGTCGCACATATTCTCGCAGCAAGAGACATACCTCTTTGAAGGAGAAGGCGATATCAGCATTTCGCAATATCAACCAAAAGGCGCGAATTCTTTTCATCAGACTTTCTATTATCTGCTTAGTTGGCATTTTCTGCTATTTTGTGTACATCTATTTTGTAGTACCATACAGCCTAAAATGGCAAGCTCTGAATGGCAATGAAATGTATCCAGAGGGTTTCTCTATTCATGGTATAGATATAAGTCATCATCAAGGTGACATAGATTGGCATAAGGTTAAAAATGCGACTGTAAACGGAGAAACTATAAGCTTTATATTTATCAAAGCGACAGAAGGTGAAAATCATCTTGATAAAAATTTCAACGACAATTTCTATCAAGCAAGAGACAATGGTTTCTTACGCGGTGCATATCATTATTTCAAACCTAATGTGTCAGCCACTGTACAAGCTAAATACTTTCTTAAACAGGTTCATCTTGAAGAGGGTGACCTTCCCCCTGTGCTTGATATCGAGGAGAAAGGCAATCTTTCTGTAGAAAAATTACGAAAAGCTTCACTCACTTGGTTAAGGGTGGTGGAAAAGGAATATGGCGTTCCCCCTATAATCTACACAAATTACAAATTCAAGAAAGACTACCTAAATACAAAAGAGTTTGACAGATATCCATACTGGATTGCACACTATTACGTACACTCATTAACATATAGCGGCAAATGGCGTTTTTGGCAACACACAGATTGCGGACACATTGACGGAATAAAAGGAAATGTAGATTTGAATATATACAATGGTTCTATGTATGATTTGAAACGCCTCTGTATAGTAAAGGATTGGTAAGTCGCATTAAGGAAGGGCTATTTATTTTAGCAGAGAATTAAGTTTGTCATAAACAAATGGAATATGAACGAAATAGGAGAAATTTTCCTTGCCACTCCGAACTTCTGCGATTCTCAGCACATTCTACTGCAATAGAATTGCATTTCTTACACGAATTTATAAACAAAGCCACTTCAATTAAAATTACAACTTGTATGAGAATGCTTTGTAAATCAAAAGGAAAATAGTAACTTTGCAGCGCCGTTACGAGATAATGGCATAATTCAAACCTATAAAAATAAAAAACAAATGGCAACAAGAATCCGTTTGCAGCGTCATGGCCGTAAGAGCTACGCTTTTTACAGCATTGTAATCGCTGACGTAAGAGCACCACGTGATGGTAAGTTTACTGAAAAGATTGGTACATACAATCCCAACACCAATCCTGCAACAGTAGATTTGAATTTTGAACGCGCCTTGTATTGGGTAGAAAATGGTGCACAGCCTACTGACACCGTACGCAACATCCTTTCTAATGAAGGTGTGATGCTCATGAAACACCTTAATGGTGGTGTACGCAAGGGCGCATTTGATGAAGCTGCAGCAAAGGCTAAATTTGATGCTTGGAAGCAAGCTAAGGACGCAAAGGCAACTGCCGCTGCTGACAAGAAGGCTGCTGACAAGAAAGCTGCTGCTGAAGCTCGTCTCGAAGCTGAAAAGAAGGTTAACGAAAAGATAGCAGAGAAGGTAGCTGAAAAGAAGGCTGCTGAAGCTGCTGCTAAAGCAGAAGCCGAAGCTGCCGCAAAGGCTGCTGCAGAAGCTGAAAACGCTCCCGCAGAGGAAGCTACAGAAGCACCTGCTGAAGCTTAATTTATTCGTTCTTTTGAGCAATCGAGTAGGAGATAAGTGCTATCAAGTACTTATCTCCTATTTTTCTTATTTGGGCATAATAAATTGGGTAGAGCTTGTCTATAGCTTGATGGACCGTCCTACTTATTGTACTCCTTGGTATAATACCCAGACCATATTCGCAAGAACATAGACTTCATTAGTAGGACTATACTGATACGTACGAATAGTGCCGCAAAATCCTTCTACGCTCTTTCGCATATCTATGCCTTGAGTATAGAGATGGTAGATGTTATTTTCGTTCAGACAAAACATAAGTACTTTTTGTCTGTAAAATTCAGACTTTATAGGAGCCTTTTCAATACGACTTGCATGGGATGCTTACCTTTGATGCTATTCTGTGAACTCCAAATAAGACATAAGCTGCATTGAAAGATTCTCTTCGAATCTTACAATGCAGCTTATAATATTGTCAAATCCTTTATTGTATTGTTATAGAAATGCGTTATTTAATTATGCCTAACTCGCAGAACACCTTGCGCAAGGCGGCTACAGCACGATCTACTTGTTCTTTTGTATGAGTGGCCATTAAAGCTACACGCACGAGCGTGTCTTGAGGGGCGCATGCTGGTGGAATCACTGGATTAATGAACACACCTTCATCAAAGGCACGCGCTGTTGCAACAAAAGTCTTTTCTGTATCACGCACATACAGCGGAATGATAGGTGATTCTGTGTCGCCTATTTCGAAGCCCTCTTCCTTAAATCGTTTCAATGCGTAACGGGTTACATCCCACAGAGCTTCAATACGTTCAGGTTCATTCTGAATGATATGCAAAGCTTCAAGCGCACAAGCTGTAGCAGCAGGCGTATTTGAAGCAGAGAAAATGTATGTACGCGCATTATGGCGTAACCAATTTATGATACTTTCGTCTGCAGCAATAAATCCACCGATTGAAGCAAGAGACTTACTAAATGTGCCCATGATCAAGTCTACCTCGTCGGTCAAGCCAAAATAGTCGCACACACCACGTCCCTGATGACCGAATACTCCAATACCATGTGCTTCATCTACCATGATAGTGGCATTGTACTTATGCTTAAGTTTTACGATTTCAGGCAGATTGGCCAAATCTCCTTCCATAGAGAACACACCATCTACTACAATCAGTTTGACAGACTCGGGAGCACATTTTTGTAATTGACGCTCCAAATCAGCCATATCATTGTGCTTATATTTCAGACGCTTTGAGAACGATAAACGACAGCCGTCCACAATAGAGGCATGATCGCGATCGTCGCAGATGATGTAATCCTCACGTCCTGTAAGAGCGGGAATAACACCAGAATTTACAGTAAATCCCGTAGAGAAGCATAAAGCATCGTCCTTACCTACAAATTCGGCCAGTTCTTTTTCGAGTTGCAAATGCAGGTACAACGTACCATTAAGGAAACGCGAACCAGCACAACCTGAACCATATTTTTCCATGGCCTTAATACCTGCCTCAATAATGCGTTCGTCACCGGGCAGTCCGGTATACGCATTTGAGCCAAACATCAACACGTGATGTCCACCCATCTCAACCTCGGTACCTTGTTTACCTTCAATTGCACGGAAATAAGGATATACACCCTTTGCTTTGTATTGTTGTGGCAAGGTGTATTTTGCTAATCTGTCTTGTAATATGCCCATTTTTTATTTTCTTGTTATAGCGCATTGAGGGTCAATCAGCGCCATTCTTTGTTCGTTATTATATGAGCAAAGGTAAGCATTTTTTTATAAATGGCTAAGTGCTTAGTTAAAAAAATGCACGTTATTGTATTTTCTGTGCTATTGCTCATAAATGGTTAGCTAATAATCTATGTTTTGTCAAGCTTGCAATGAAGATTTCGCTGATAGTTACCATTGAGTTACTTATTTATTTCAGTACTACACGATCGCCTAATACTTTTGCCAATTTACGCTCAATCTGGCTTAATTGCATATACTCCTTCATTAAGGATTCGGCCTTTAAGGTGTCAGTCTGTAACTGGGGATTGCGCAGTTGTATTAGTATTTGTTGCAATTGACCTTTTATCACTGCATGCTTGTAGTCGTGTAGTATGCGTGGTACAATATCATCGAGTTTATACTTATCTTCGACATATTGCTCACGTTGCCGGCTACTCAAAATAAAATCATCTTGGCCCACCATTGCAGCAAATTTACTAATTCGTGGATCGGGGTGATTAAGGAAATAGGGTAGGGATTCCCACTCCTTGTTGGCTGACAACCTCAATGCCTCGGTCAATATTTGGTTGAGTAGAGGAGTAGTAAGAGTTAGCCCGTCTGACTTGAGGCTGTCTTCAATAAACGCAGCAACAGTAACTTGACCTTCAGAGTTTGCACTGCTTTCAGTTCTAAGCGCATCAATATACATATTCCCGAATTTCACGACCAAAGACGCCAACATCTCCTCTTCAGCATTACCTTTAACTGTGTTATTCGCATGAGACGGAGTACCATGTTCGTCAGAACCATCAGGCTGTTGTTTGTTTTCATCACCCGAATAGTCTGATGATACCTGTTTGCGGTGCTGCTTGTTTATTTCATTAACAATCAGTTCTTCATTAACTGACAGGGAAACAGCACTTTCCTTGATATACATCTGACGCACGACCTCATTGGGAATAACAGAGATACTATGAACCACATCTGTTATCAATTCGGCACGTTTGATAGGGTCTCCTTCCGCACCTTTCAAGAGAAGGTTTGTTTTGAATTTAATGAAATCTACTTGGTGCTGATCAATGTAGTTTTGAAAATCCTCAGCCCGGTGTTTGCGTGCAAAACTGTCCGGGTCATCGCCATCTGGCAACAAAAGAACCTTGATATTCAGGCCCTCGGCAAGTAACATATCTATACCACGCAAACTTGCCTTAATACCTGCAGCGTCACCATCGTAAAGTACCGTTATGTTTTCAGTAAAACGATGTAACAGACGTATTTGTCCCTCTGTTAACGATGTACCAGACGAAGCGACAACATTTTCCACTCCAGATTGATGCATGGATATAACGTCCGTGTATCCTTCTACCAAGAAACATCTACCATGTTTCACGATAGCTTGTTTTGCTTGGTAAAGTCCATATAGCTCATGGCTTTTGCTATATATCTCGCTCTCTGGAGAATTGACATATTTACCAACGTTCTTGTGCTTTTCAGTATTCAGGACTCTGCCGCCAAAAGCCACAACACGCCCGGAAACAGTGTGCACAGGAAAAATGACGCGACCATGATATCGATCGAACAAGTGTCCATCTTCTGTTTGATAACACAATCCCGTTTTAAGCAAGTATTCTTTACTAAAACCATGTGCCATGGCAGCGTTAGCAAAAGCGTCACGTTGTTCTAACGAATATCCAAGATTGAATTTTCTAATTATATCATCTCGAAAACCACGCGAACGGAAGTATGCCATGCCGATTGCAACGCCATCAACGTTATCATGCAATATATTTTGAAAATAATTGTTGGCCCACTCATTTAGAGCGAACATACTTTCACGTTCGCTCTGTTCAATTCGCTCTGTATCGGTCAACTCTTTCTCTTTGACTTCGATACCATATTTGCGTCCTAACCATTTTATTGCCTCTGGATAGGTCATCTGCTCCAGTTCCATCAAGAAGTGAACAGCATTGCCGCCTTTTCCACATGAGAAGCATTTGCACAGTTGCTTAGCTGGTGATACGCTAAAGGAAGGTGTACGTTCGTTGTGAAATGGACATAAACCTTTGTAATTTGCACCAGATTTGCGTAAGGTCACAAATTCCTTCACCACATCTACAATATCTGTGGCGTCCATTACTCGCTGAATAGTAGCCCTGTCAATCATAAATTACAGAATAGGGGGTGTTATACGTTGATCGGTAATTCGCTATTAAACATAACATACATTCTTTTCAAAACGAGAGAGTGATGTCAATCCTGCGATATAGCATTGGCAAAGAGCCGGGCCGCGGTTCTGACCATTTCAGAGCATGGTCTCTTTTTGTAATAAGAATCTGTGCGTTCAGAGGCTTGTGCTGTGATTTCAGCATTTGGTTTAAGTCCGAGAAGTTCCGCGCAAATGATACTACCGTTTATTTGCTTAAAAGATTCAGCAAGTTTTTGTACCATTGCGTAATTGCGGCTTTTACCTTCACGGTCAGAGCCGATGGTTGTACCACTTTGTAAACCTGCCAAAACAAACATACCACAAGCTGCACCACAAGTTTGTCGCATACGACCAATGCCACCTCCAAATGATGCCGACATGAGCAAAGCCTGTTCCTGCGTAAATCCGTAGAGATCAGCAAATGCTCCAACTACGCTTTGTGAACAATTATATCCTTCTTTGAAAAGCTGTACTGCGCGATCAACACGCAAATCAGCCTCTTCTGGCGTAATATGAACTTTTACCATTTTATCTTGCAGTTAAACGATATATCTTGTTACCTTTGCACAAAGGTTTGAACTTTGTGTAAATAACAAGCATATTATAAATGACTAATTATTTTGTACGATATTTGCTGCTTCTCTTGCCAACAATACTAATATCATGTAAAGATGGTTTTGATAAGGAATTAGAGAGAAAAGCAAAAGAATTTACTACTAACAGATGTCCCATTGAGGTAGAAAGTGGAACAACTCTTGACAGTTTAACGTACGATTCAAATCGAAGGATATATACGTCATATTATTTCACTTAACGGAACGAATGAGCCGTTTTACAGCAGCAATGCTCCCCTACTCCATCAAATGCTTTTGCAGCGTCTGAAAAGCAGCGCTGATTACAAAGACATAAAGGCGGCAAAGGTCACCTTTGGCTTTATCTATATATCTAAAACAGACGGACACACTGTATATCATACTGAAATCGGACCAGCCGAATACGAAGTAAATAGACAATAAAGAACAGCATCTTATCGTCATATCTACTAAGTCCTCCGAGGCCTGATCGCATTCAAAATGTTTTATTACTTAACAGCGTGCCTACACAAAAAACTTAATTCATTTGTTTAAGAGCACAGGCTAACTGATCCGGGCATGATGTAGACTTGTTGCCACATTTTATGCCGCAAAGACGTGAAATAACATCATCTTTGTGCATACCCTTAATCAAAGCACTAATGCCCTTCAAATTTCCCGGGCACCCTCCTACAAATGACACATCAGAAACACGATCGTCATCAGTAAGTTCTATATGTATCAACTTGGAGCAAGTACCCTGAGGTTGAAAATCCATTTGTTTCATTTGAATCAAATTAAAAATACGGGTAAACAGTTTGTAGCAAACGAAGGAAAATTCTCCAGTTGTTTGTCTCGCTACAAACTTTTTACCCGTATTTTGTGCGTTATTCTATCCAAGGGAAGATACACCGTATCAATCCTCAGCAGGCTTCATATTAGTGTAAACAGTTTGTACGTCGTCAAAGTCTTCAAGACGCTCAACCATTTTATCAATGCTTTCACGTTCTTCGGGAGTAACGTCCTTCACATCGTTTGGAATATATGTAAACTCTGCAGCAAGCACTTCGAAACCATTTTCCTCGAGATGCTTTTGAATCTGAGCGAAACATTTAGGATCACCATATATGGTAACGCTATTTTCTTCACTGTCCTCGTCAAATTCGTCCTCCACACCATAATCTATAAGGTCGAGAATGAGTTCGTCCATATCAACGCCTTCCTTCTTACGAATGGTGAATACAGCCTTATGGTCAAAGAGATAAGCAAGCGAACCCATTGTACCAAGGTTGCCGTTAAACTTGTTAAATACCGAGCGAACGTCGCCAACGGTGCGAGTAGCATTATCGGTCAGAGTATCAACAAAAATGGCTACTCCATGGGGGCCGTAGCCCTCATAAGTCATAGTCTTGTAATCGCTTTGATCCTTACCGCAAGCATTCTTTATTGCACGCTCAATATTATCTTTGGGCATATTTTCACGCTTGCATGTTGCGATGATTGCACGAAGTGTCGGATTATTTTCGGGTTCAGGACCGCCTGCCTTTACAGCAACAGCTATCTGTTTTCCCAATTTCGTAAATGTACGTGCCATGTGGCCCCAACGCTTCAATTTCGTAGCTTTTCTGTATTCAAAAGCTCTTCCCATGTGTTATTATATTTAGTTTGGTTTGAAAATCAATGAATAATGTGCTCGTCAGGAAAAACTACTAACGAAGTACAGCGCCCAGCTGCTTCTCAAGGTTAGCGACAATTTTTTTCATAATGGCATCCGTCTGTTTGTCATTCATTGTCTTCGTTTCGTCCTGCAATACGAAGTTCACCGCATAGCTTTTTTTACCTTCAGGCAAGTTATCGCCTTCGTAAACATCAAAGAGCTCAACCTTCTTCAATAATTTCTTTTCAGAGTTGCGAGCTATTTGCTCAATCTGTGCAAACTCCACATTTTTATCAATCAAAAGGGCCAAATCTCGGCTTACAGCCGGATATTTGCTGATTTCCTTGAAAGACACGGTATTCTTCTGCAGTTTATTCGTCAACATAGACCAATTTATTTCAGCGTAATAAACCTCTTGGTCTATATCAAAGCGTGATGTAATAGCTTTTGCCACAAGTCCCAACTCTACCAGGACCTTGCCATTCCTATCAGAAACAGACAAGCTCTTAGCAAAGATATCATTAGAACCCTGTCCAATGCGCATACCACCAAGTTCATAACCCAGTCGTACCAAGATGTTCATCACATAGGCCTTCAACTGGTAAACAGAAGTAGCTTCGTTTGCATGAGCCCACGAACCTTCTATATGATTCCCGGTGAGCCATAGACCGATGAAATGAGCCTGGCTATATGCATTAAGCGAATGGTCTGCAGTGTGTTTTTTTGAATTATAGTAATAGCAGTTACCAGTTTCAAAGAAACGCAGATTTTTGCTCTTACGATTAACGTTGTGTGCGATGCTCTCCAAGCCACCAAACAACAAAGTCTGACGCATCACGTTCAAGTCGCTACTCAACGGATTTAACACCCGTACCAATTCGGCAGGTGCATATGTTTCAAGTCCGTCATAATAGCTTTCCTTTGTAAGAGAATTATTCAGTATTTCGCGGAAGCCTTGTCCAACAAGTTGCTCAGCTATTATATTCTCTAATTTATTTGAACGATCCACATCCCCCTTAATTGTCAGGCTCGACTTTACAGAGGTAGGAATTTCAACATTGTTGTAACCATAAATACGCAAGATATCCTCCACCACATCGCAAGGGCGTTGTACATCAACACGATAGGCTGGAATCTCAAGTGATATGCTGTCCTCAGTTTCGCCAACGATCTTCATATCAAGCGAAGTAACAATTTCCTTTATCACCTCAACAGGAATCGTCTTGCCAATCAAATCGTGAACATACTTGTAGTCAAGCTTTACTTCAAATTTCTTCACCAAGCCTTCGGCTTCCACATCTTTGATATCCATGCTTATAGTACCGCCGGCCAATTCCTTAACCAGCATAGCTGCAACTTTAAGTGCATATATCTGGCCGTCGGGGTCCACGCCACGTTCAAAACGGAAAGAGGCATCTGTACTTAAGCCGTGACGGCGAGCGCTTTTTCTTATCCATGTTGGGTGGAAATATGCACTTTCTAACAGCACGTCCTTTGTTGTATCATAGGTGCCAGAACCACGTCCGCCCATCACACCAGCGATACACATCGGTTCTTTTGCATTACAAATAGCCAAATCACGGTCTGTCAATGTGTGCTCCACGCCATCAAGCGTTTGGAATTTTGTACCATCAGGCATTGCCTTAACCACAATTTTATTTCCGTCTATCATGTCTGCATCAAAGCAATGCAACGGCTGTCCATAAGCCATCATTACGTAATTCGTAATGTCAACAATATTGTTGATGGGACGCAATCCTATTGTGTTTAATTTTTCTTTAAGCCATTCAGGACTTTCCTTCACCTCGCAGCCCTTGATAGTAACTGCACAATAGCGCGGACATGCTTCAGTATTTTGGACATCAATATCGATATTCAAGTCATTGTTGTCTACCTTAAAGCCCGACACGTCCATGCGATGTAGAGACGTCTTATAACCGTTACGAATAAGCCACGCATACAAATCGCGGGCTACACCATAGTGTGAGCAAGCATCAGCGCGATTGGGGGTTATGTCAACCTCAATTACCCAATCACTCTCCAAGTTGTAATACTGAGCAGCTTTCATGCCAGTCACAGCATCCTCGGGCAATACGATGATGCCATCATGGCTCTCACCTACCCCGATTTCGTCCTCTGCACACAACATGCCATAGCTCTCAACACCTCTCAACTTCGACTTCTTTATAGTAAAGCATTGATCGCCATCGTATAATTTTGTACCGAGCGTTGCTGCGATAACCTTCTGTCCAGCAGCCACATTCGGAGCACCGCACACAATTTGTACAGGTTCACCTGTGCCCAGATCCACCTGGCACACATGCATGTGGTCACTATTTGGGTGCGGCTCACATGTCAAAACGTGTGCTACGACAAGACCTTCCAAGCCTCCTTTAATAGCTTGAATTTCTTCTACACCATCAACTTCAAGTCCTTCACTTGTTAGCGCATCAGCTACCTCTTGCGGATTAAGGTCGAAATCGACGTATTCTTTAAGCCACTTGTATGATATATTCATTGCTTTGTGCTATAAATTTATATTTTCGGGCAAAAGTACATTTTTTTTTGCTGATAGCAAAGAAATACCCACGATTAACTGCCGCATTTCGGCTATTAAGTAGGTATTCAAAAAACAGTTTATATAATCATGTTTACATTCCCCCACAAATCTGCCAGCATCTCCCCCAAAACAATTCAGACCAAGGTCACAATCAAAATATGACCTTGGTCTGAACCAATTTTATCCGCCAAAATTATCATACATGATGCTTTCGGGCTCTACGCCTAAGCTATCAAGCATTCCTACTACAGCTTTCGACATCGGTCCGGGGCCGCACATGTAATATTCAATATCCTCGGGAGCGTCATGATCCTTCAGATAGGTATTATACATCACCTGGTGTACAAATCCAGCCGTGTACTTTACGCCTGCAGCATCGGCTGCGGGGTCTGGTCTGTCGAGCGCAAGATGGAAATGGAAATTTGGGAAATCCTTTTCCAATTGCAAGAAATCCTGCAAGTAGAACACCTCGTTCAAAGCACGAGCACCATAGAAATAATGCATTTCACGGTCTGTGCAATGAAGCGTACGAGTCATGTGCATTATCTGTGCACGAAGCGGAGCCATACCTGCGCCACCGCCTACCCATATCATTTCCTTTTTTGAGTCGAAATGTGGGTGGAAGTCACCATAAGGACCACTCATAATAACTTTATCGCCAGGCTTGAGCGTGAAAATATAAGAAGAAGCGATACCAGGATTTACATCCATAAACCCACTTCTATCAGCCTTAAAGGGCGGTGTTGCAATACGCACGGTGAGCATAAACACATCTCCCTCTGCAGGATAGTTTGCCATCGAATATGCACGCACTGTCGGTTCAGTATTGACACATTTCAAGGGGAACAATCCGAACTTCTTCCATGCGGGAAGGTATTCCTCGCCAATAAGGCTCTTATCTATATCCTTATCATAGTCCATGCTGAATGCAGGGATTTTTATCTGAGCATAAGAACCTGGTAAGAAGTCCATGTGTGCACCTTGTGGCAACTGAACTTTGAACTCCTTGATAAAGGTTGCAACGTTCTTGTTTGAGATAACAGTACACTCATACTCTTTTACGCCAAGCACGCTGTCGGGCACCTTGATTTCGAGATCACCTTTCACTTTGCACTGGCAACCGAGGCGCCAATGCTCCTTCACTTGTTTGCGAGTAAAGTGTCCTTTTTCAGAATCCAATATTTCGCCACCGCCTTCAACTACTTGGCACTTGCACTGTCCGCAACTGCCTTTGCCACCACATGCCGAGGGCAAGTAGATGCCGTTTTCAGAGAGCGTAGTGAGAAGGCTGCTACCTTGTTCTACCTCTACCTTATCTTTGCCATTGATGGTAACAGTCACTTTGCCACTGGGCGAAAGGTATTTCTTAGCGACGAGCAAAATGACCACCAAAAGGAGTATAATCACCAAGAATACCCCAATACTTGATAAAATTAAATTCAAATCCATTGTCAATTCTTGTTGTGATTAAATGTTCAAACCTGAGAAACACATAAACGCCATGGCCATCAAACCAACGGTGATAAACGTGATGCCAAGTCCCTGCAAAGGCTTCGGCACATTGGTATAAGCCATCTTCTCACGAATTGCAGCCAATGCCACAATAGCCAACAGCCAACCAATACCAGAACCCAATGCATAGACTAAAGCATCTACCACATTACCTATATATTGAGTGCTACCAGGTTCCATGCCTATGCGTTGCTGCATGAAAAGGCTGGCACCCATGATGGCGCAGTTTACAGCAATGAGTGGCAAGAATATACCAAGCGCAGCGTAGAGTGATGGCGAAAAGCGTTCTACAACCATTTCAACCAACTGCACGATACCAGCAATCACTGCAATGAACAAAATAAAAGAAAGGAAAGACAAGTCAACGCCTTGAATAAGACAATCAGGGCCGAGCACCTTTGTTTGCAACAAGTAATCAACAGGCACGGTGATTAAAAGCACAAACGTTACGGCCACGCCAAGTCCCAAGGCTGTCTTGACATTCTTAGATACTGCCAAATAAGAGCACATACCCAAAAAGAATGCAAATATCATATTGTCCACGAAAATGGAGCGGACAAACAGACTTAATAGATGTTCCATTATTAGAATTATATTATATGATGTTAGAACACGGACATACGGGTCACTCACATAAACCGAATTATATCACGAGCCGTATATCCCTATCAGGGTATGTATCAAGCCTCCTTATTGATTGCTCGCAAGGCCCAAATCAAGCAACCCAACAATATGAGTGCCATGGCGGGCATTGTCATCATACCATTGTTCACATAGAAACCGCCATTAGACGCATAGATACATTCGGGTATCACACGCAAACCGAGCAAGGTTCCATTGCCAAGAAGTTCGCGTACAAATCCCACTGCCACAAGCACCCAGGCATAACCCAATCCATTGCCTATACCGTCCAGGAAAGATTCCCACGGACCATTCATCATGGCAAAGGCTTCGAGGCGTCCCATCAAAATACAGTTTGTAATGATAAGACCTACATATACAGAAAGCTGTACACTTACATCGTAGGCATACGCCTTCAACACCTGCGACACGAGCGTCACAAGGGCAGCCACCACCACCAATTGTACAATGATACGTATACGATTGGGTATGGTCTTACGCAAAAGCGAAATTATAACATTCGAAAAAGCCGTAATTACTGTCACCGAAAGACCCATCACAATAGCGGGTTCTAACTGAGAGGTTACAGCCAAAGCCGAACAGATACCCAATACTTGTACAGCCACAGGGTTGTTCAAGTTAAGAGGCCCTGTCAAGGCATCTCTGTTTTCTTTTGAAAATAAACTCATATTAGAAAAAGAGTTTAGAGGTTTATTATTAAAGCCAAACAACTGCGATTACATATTTTCGATAGTTCAATACCATATCGCAGTAACTCAACTGCTTTTACTTATTTCTTAGTTTTTGAGAAGTAGCCTATATACTGCTGCAAGCCATCGTGTATCATGTTTGCCACACCATTCGATGTCAGTGTAGCACCTGTGATACCATCTACTTGATAATTCTTCTTCTCAGGTTCAACCTTGCCATTTTTCACTACAGTCAAAGCTATTTCGCTGTCGTTAGAATTTGCAAAGAGTTGCTTACCTTTGAACTGATCTTGGAATTTTTCTTCCGCAATCAAGGCACCAAGTCCGGCAGTTTCACTCTCATGAGAGAAATAAGCACCATATACGGTTTGCAGATCTGCGTTAATGGCCATATAGCCCCAAAGGCCACCCCAAAGACCGCGGCCTGTCATAGGAACCACATACTTTGTTTCGCCATTAACCTTGCAGATATAGACGGGCAAGCAATTAGCGCTTATGTTCTTGTTCTCAACTTTGAAACCATCGTTTTCCTTGCTTTTGCCTTCTGCCACAACAGAGCCGTCAGCCTTTACAATCATGTCAGACATCACGCATTCATTGTACTTGCTTTCAATGTCCTGCGCATCATTCAATCCTCGCACATTCAAAGCAGCAAGTATTTGCTTTTTTTTGTCCAAGGCCACGTTCTTGTCCTGCGTTGGCTTTAAGGCAGACGAAACAAACGCGAGCAAGAATGCAACAATAACAACCATTACCGTTGCATAGACGATAGTATATGAATTTTTATTTGTATTCATTTTGTGTCATTTAATGGTTATCGGCAAGAATGGACGTGCTTCAACGCATCATTCCTTGCTTATTACCTAATTCAACTACTTACCAGCTCGTTTAATACGTTTGTTGATATTGCTTTGCACAAAACAATAGTCAATCAGCGGTGCAAACATATTCATAAACAATATGGCCAGCATCATGCCTTCGGGATAACCCGGATTGAGTACTCTAATCAATATGGCCAAGGCACCAATCAGGAAACCATAAATATATTTACCCTTTTCGGTGCGTGCACTCGTAACGGGGTCTGTTGCCATAAATACAGCACCAAAGCAGAAACCACCTGTTGTCAGATGTTCAAACCAAGGCATATTCGCTGCTGCATTAGCCGACAAGCCAAGCATATTGAAAAGCACGGCCACTAAGGCGCCACCTACAAATACACTGACCATTGTGCGCCACGAAGCGATTTGAGTAAAAAGTAAGATAATCGCACCTATTGCTATGGCAATCACTGATGTTTCACCAATTGAACCAGGTATTAAACCAAGTATAGTGTCACTCAAACTTGCCGTAGGCATACTACCCGAAGCCACCTCTCCAAGAGGCGTTGCCATCGTTGTTCCATCGGGGAGCACATATCCCAAGCCACATACTTGTTCGTTCGCTACCCAAACCTTGTCACCACTCATGCTCGTTGGGTATGAGAAGAACAAGAATGCGCGTGCTACTAAAGCAGGGTTAAAGATATTCATGCCAGTGCCACCAAATATTTCCTTGCAGAAAATAACCGAGAAGGCAACAGCCAAAGCCAACATCCACAATGGGCAATTTACGGGCACAATAAGTGGTATCAAAATACCTGTCACGAGGTAACCTTCTTGTATTTCCTCATGCTTCCACTGCGCTACCGCAAACTCAATGCCAAGTCCTACAACATAAGATACGACAATTTTGGGCAATACCAGCAGTAAACCATACAGAAACATCGATATAGCCGAAGTTTCAGCCAGTTTGCCGGCAGCAAGCGCATTTTGGTATCCAATATTGTACATACCGAACAACAGTGCCGGCAAAAGCGCTATAACGACGAAAGACATTATTCGCTTTGAGTCAATGGCATCGTGTACGCTGACACCCACCTTTGACGTCGTATTTGGCACGAGCATGAAAGTCTCCATTCCTTCAAAAACTGAACGGAAAGCCTTCAGTTTGCCACCCTCCTCAAAGGTCGGGCGTAATTTATCAAATATTTGCTTTATCATTGTCTTTTATGCGTTTTCTTTTCTCAGTATATCCAAGCCTTCACGTACAATTCGCTGCAGTTCGAGCTTTGATGAATCAATAAATTCCGCCACAGCGAAATCCTCTGGAGCCACCTCATAGATACCCAAAGCTTCCTGGCGGTCTATATCACCTGTGAGAATAGCCTTAATCAAATAGCTTGGATAAATGTCCATAGGGAACACACGTTCATACTCTGCACTCATAATCATGTGGCGTTCACCACCCTTGACACGGCAATCCAGGTCGTATGATTTCTTTTTGCCAAAGAGCCACGAGAAATAGCTATGACTTGTTGAGAAATCATTAAGACGGGGTGCAATCCAGCCGAATGCTTCGTTTACATCATCGCCCTCGGGTATTACACACACCTCTGTGCTGAATGCTCCAAGGGAATCAGTAATTGCAGATTTATAGCCGACAAACGGATTTCCGTTGATAATGCGTGTATGCTCCACATTATCAATTTGACCCTTCAGTATATCAGCCAATGGAGCGCCAATTATGGTTTCTACATAATGAGGTTCCTTTACACATGAGCCTGCCACCGCAATACGTCTTGTAAGAGACAACTTGCCGGTACGGATCAAACGACCCAACACGAGTGCCATCTCGGCTCCAAGTGTCCAAACAACCTCACCCTTATTGACTGGCGACACGTGGTTTATCTGCACGCCCACATTGCCCGAAGGGTTGGGACCATCAAAAACGCTTACTTCTGCCTCCTCAATAGGCAAAATCTCCGAATTTATCTGCTCAGGACAGATGCCCAGATGTACTTTGGCTATCTTAGCCAAGGCGCGAATACCAAGTTTGAAATCCTGTTCGAAACCTTTCACTACAACGCCAAAGTCTGCTGCCAAGGGCATTTTGTTGAATGCAGAAACGAAAATGGCTTTCGGAGCTTCATTCGGATTGGCAACCACATCATAAGGACGCTGGCGCATAAATGCGAACAGACCACTTTCAAGCATCAGTTCTTTTACTTCATCGCCTGTAAGCTTAGATAAATCCTTTACTCCAAAGTCCTTAAACTCTTGTGTTTCATTGGCTTTAATACGGAAACGCAGCAATTTGCGACGCTCGCCACGCTCAACGCCCACCACTGTACCACTAACAGGTGATACGAACTGGACACGTTCTGTAGCTTTGTCTACAAACAGGGCCTGCCCTGCCAGCACATTGTCGCCCTCTTTTACAACAGTACGTGGTACAATGCCTGGAAAATCTGCAGGCATTACCGCATACTCGCTACTTAGAGCAGCTGCTGAAAGCTTGGCTGTGGCTTCACCTTTTAATTTAAGGTCTAAGCCTTTCTTAATTTTGTACAAAGTTTTCATTAAACGAATAAATAGATTTTGCGCAAAATTACATATAAAAAAGTATTTCACAAAAATTTTTGCTTTGACATTTAAGACTTAACCGACTATCAACCGCAAAATTTTGATATGCCCCTGCCAATTACTTCTAATTATTAGCTGTATTCCGACCTTCCCTGCAACATCTGCACACTATCTACACATTGCCAAACGTGTTTTGTCTGCACTCTACACTTTTCTACTGTAAAGTCCTGATAGTCAACGGATAAAAGCGTGTAGACAACGCCGTTTTCTGTATGCACAACCGTCTGCACGCTGTCACTGGCGGCAAAGTGCACTTACAGCATAGGTTTAGCGTTTTCAGAGTATAGGGAGGGCGGAAATTCAATTACTCCGACAATTTTTACGCTCTCCCTATGCCGTCAAAACCTGTTGGCGTAACACGTTCCACACCTGTGCATACGATACAGTGCAGTAAGTGCAGTAAGTGTGTAGATAGTGCAGACAGAGTGTAGATGGTAGTGTAGATAGTGTAGATAGTGTAGATGGTAGTGCATATAAAAATTGGGGTTGTCTACACTACGTAACTCTTTGACTATCAACAATATTTCATACAAAGGTGCAGAGTGTAGACATTTTACGTAAAAAGTGCTGTGAGAGGAAACTGCACAGACTTTTGCATGGTTCTTATTTAGCTATTTGTGTATTAAGACTTTTCTTTTTTATTGCTTCTATATAACAAAGTTCAAATATCATCTTTGTTATTATCTCAACTTGTTTGCCATTCTGGCAAAGGGAACTGTCAGATAAAAACGCCGAAACGCAACTTTTTTCGTCTTAAACCCTTTATAAATAGGACTTCATGCTCTTTATTCAAAAAGTAAGCCCCTATAGTTAACTGTACATAGCCGCAGAGCTTTTATTAGCATAAAAGCGAATCACGAAATATGACAGCGACCACGTTGTCCGTGACAGGCTGTTTATGCTTTGGAGTTTTACCAGAAAGCAATATATTACTATAGCACTCACGGATTGCACCGATTGCACGGATTCTTTCGCTCACGCGACGTGCTTTAGCACCACGGAGATGACGGATTTGACGGATTTTGTGAGCATTGCATGCTCACTTCGCCATTAGCTCGTTGCTACGACCAGGTCCCTTACTACATGATCTGTGCTAACATATTTCGCCACGGGTACGTTACGGGCCAATAGCGAAGTGAGCATGCAATGCTCACAAAATCCGTAAAATCCGTCATCTCCGTGGTGCTAAAGCACGTTGCATGAGCGAAAGAATCCGTGCAATCGGTGCGATCCGTGAGTATAATATCAGAGTGGTTTCACAGGACAGCAATATTTTTTTTAATAACTCTCCGGTAAATAAGTTGTCAGAAACACGCTGCAAAAAGCGCAAGCACTAATGGGGGCGACGCGTCCCGCTTCGGTTTTTTCAGCAGCCTCGACTCGCGTCGGGCATTAAGGCAAAGGCTCACAGACAGGCGTGTAATTAGTGCTGTCTGTGAGCCTTTATTTAGTGTATGAGCCTTTGCCTTAATTGCCCGAACGCGGGACGCGTCGCCCCCATTAGTGGTAGCGTTTGGTGATAGCGTTTGATGCTTGAATTCTTTCGCGTGGTTACGTTTTACCGGACAGTAATTTACTCTTAGCTTATGCTGTAATCGAAATCACATTATGTATCTCCTTTATGAAATCTTTAAGGCAAACAAACTGGTTGCCAAAAACATTGCGCCAAGGATAACGCTTCAATGGATATTCTGTGAAGTCACTTAGCAGAATGTCACCATTCACGCTAATATAGTCGAGAATATTCTTCAAGTATTGCTCTTGCTCCGAAGTCAGATTTGCCCCCTTAATGAATTGAGCATACTTCTCTAAAGCCTTCTTGCGGTCGATACCTTTAATAACACGGATAAAAGCAGCTACATTGTTATTGTAGCGTTTCCCTACTGTGATTCTGTTATATTCCTCACGTGTGCCAAGTTCCTCCCAAAAGATGCGTTGAAGTTCTTCTATGTCAGCAGGTGACAATTGTTCGAAGTTCTGAATCTTGTTCAAGGCTTCATTATCATTATGGCATGCCAGATATTCTATCACACGTTGTTTGTAGGTCGCCTTTAATGCAACTCTTGCAGCTTCATCATCAGCCGTTGTGGTGTCTTCAATGTCGATAATGAATTTGCGGTCGCCACGCCCCTCTTCAAGGATATGGACCAACTCGCGCAATTCCTTGCGTACACGTTCTAATCGGTCAATCGTACTTGTTTCCCAAAATCGAACTGTCTGTACTTCACGAATGGTGTCGATACGCTCCTTTACAACAGGTATCGAAGCTTTAGCCTCCAACATTCGAGCTATGGCAATTACGCCCGTTCTGCACTTATCTGCATTGACGGTACTATCAACCTTTTCCAGCTGCAAGTGAAGCATCAGTATATCGAACTTCTTAGCAGCCTCGTTTTCGTTAGGACGAGGCAATAGTGAGGCAATGCCCTTAAGTTTGGCCACATCAACATCGCTCAGACATACCCAGGCGTCCATGCTGCGATATGGCTCAACTTGGGCAATCTTTTCCCTCACATCTATTCTTGCCACACTGAGACTATCTACTTGTTTATGAAGCATCTCCTTCAATTCATCGTGTAATCTCTTGTCTGCTTCTTTTTCCTGGTGTTCTGCCGACTGCAATGCAAAGGCTATGTCAAGCCGCAGAGAAAAGAGTCTTTCGGTTAAGGATTTGACCGTTACCGGATCTGCCCCTTCTGTGTGTACCGAGAAATACTCAAAGTTATTACACCAATCGAAGATGTAGAACTCTTCCTTATCCTTGTTGCCAAAGAGTCCAGGGCAGAGTCGGGTGCCACGACCTATCATCTGCATGAACTTAATCTTGGATTTTACGCGCTTAAAGAATACGAGATTGAGGACAGACGGCACGTCCACACCCGTGTCGAGCATATCCACGCTGACAACAATCTGTGGCATTTTCTCAGGCTCTTCGAAATCAAGAATCAAGTCCCCGGCATATTTCACATAGTTGTCAATCAGCTGGCAGTATTGTACTCCCTTTTCAGGATAAAGCTCGCGAAATCTCTTCACTATCTGCTCAGCGTGCATATGGTTCATGGCAAAGATAATGGTCTTGCCCACTTCTTCCCCACTCTGCACTTTCAGTCCCTTTTCCATCAGCTCTTGAAGCACCTTGTCGATGGTATTATTGTTAAAAAGATAGTTGAAGATTTCCTTTGACTCTATGTCACGATGATAGTCTTCACCATCGCCCATGCCGGCCAAAGCCTTCTCGTAATCCCAAACTTCTTCAAGTTTGTCTTGCTGGTCTTTAGACAGGTCGTCCCATTTGATGCCGGTCTCCATAATTTTGGAATGAAACTGTAGCGTTTTGTAAGGTACGAGATACCCGTCGGCTACGGCCTCCTCATAATCATAGCTATAATTTGGCGTACCATTATCCAGTTGCAGCAGGTCGTAAGTGCTACGGTCTATCTCGTCGCGCGGGGTGGCAGTAAGCCCTATAAGCAAAGAGTCGAAATAGTTGAATATCGCACCATAGCGACCAAACACACTGCGGTGCGCCTCGTCTATAATAATAAGGTCGAATCTGCCAATGGTGAACTTCTTCTCGTCCTTATCTATATAGTTTATCATGGTCTGATAGGTAGAGAACATGATACGTGCCTGCATGTAAGGCTCCTTATCCTCGTTCAATACCGACATCGGCACATCGGGCAACAATGCTTTGTAGTTTTTGTGTGCTTGGTTGACAAGAGCCGTGCGGTCAGCCAGGAACAGCACATTTTTCGCCCAGTCGTTGCACATCAATATGTCGCAGAGTGAGATGCTGACGCGGGTCTTTCCTGTACCTGTGGCAAGGACGAGAAGGCCACGACGATGTTGCTGGTTCAACCATTCTATAATACTCTTGATAGCTGTTTGCTGATAAGGGCGGTTGGTGATATTCTCATTGATGCGGAGGTCACAAATCTTTGCACGTTTTCTCTTCTGAATCAGACGTTCAAGGTCGTCCATTGAATGGAAAGAACAAACCGGCCTGTCCGTATAGCCCAGGCCATCAATCACCTGGGTATTAAACCCATTCGTATAATAGATGACAGGTCTTACGCCATACTTCCGCTCCAGGGCATCGGCATATAGCATGGCTTGCCGGCGCCCTTCACCCACCTCGTGAGTGGTGGCCTTTGCTTCGATAACAGCCAAAGGTTTACCGCCACGGCTGAACAGCACATAGTCGGCATAGCCTTTTCCTGATGTGGTAGGCATTCCTTCCACTTCAACTTCTATGCAAGCCATTCCGCCCTGCACATCGCCTTTCACTTCAAGTATATCCCACCCTGCTTCGATGAGCATATAGTCGATAAAATATTTGCGTGTAATGGCTTCGCTTGCAAGGCTTTCCTTTGGTATGTTGGGAGATTGTGGGTGTTCTATGTTCTCCTTTGATGCACTATTCACCACGTCCATTTCTACTTGCGGACTTGGAGCTGTTGTCAGCACAGGCCCTGTTATCCTGTCAGGAATGAGTGTTGCATCAAAAGCCGGGATACTACTCATGGCTCCCCAACGGTACATAAATCCTGCCACAACATTATAAAGCGCACGCAGGCAACGGAATGCTTTTACACGTTTTACGGGTTCACCACCATCATGACTGGCAGAGTTACCAATTTTTTGAACCAGGCGTATGTCGTCACTCAGTCTGTAGTCGCGATTGATAAAGGCATAAGTCTCTGGCTTATGAAGCATGTCGTTGAGGGTTTCACGATCAGCAATCTGTACGTCATTTATCCTCAACATATTCTTCACAAGCCATTCCAAAGCTTTGCGCGAACTATTGGCTGAAGCCTCAGGGAATGTCGTCTGCAAAGATTCAGCCATATCGCAGTATTCGTGCAAGCGTTTGAAGCCTGGCACTTCCTCTGCCAAAAGCAGGATATAATCGAAATTCTTAGCCATATATCGTTATTTCTTTTTGTACGTTCGGTTTTTGTTGCCACCTTGTACTTCAATATAGCCGAACTCTGTAAGTTGGCGTAGGTAACGTTTGGCGGTAGTTTGAGTTAGGTTGAATTGCTTGGTGATGGCCTCTGTGGTGATCTCTTGCCTTTCATCTGCAAAAGTTAAAATATCTGCCAATTTCTTAGCTAATGCTTGCTTTATCGACCATTTCCTCTGCAAAATCAGTTTTATCGACCTTTCCCTCTGTCATTTACTTGACAAATTGGTCGATATCCCATTTCAGATGCCTACACTTGAAATATCTGAATATCTTCATTCTCTCTTGTGTCTATCAGAGCTTGAATGTATTTATTCAAACCAATACTGCATACGAGCTGCAAGGAGGGTTTCAAGGTCTATAATAGCTTTCTGAACCTCAGCCTTCTGATGTTCTATCTGCTCTATGCACTGGGCAAAGAGGTGTTGGAGAGGGAGGGGAGGGAGACAAAGAGGTATTTCTCTTACGTCTTTCATGTTTATCTGTTTTAGTGTAATTCCCCTTGTATATTCTGCAATATGCTGTTGTATAGATGGATTTGATATTTGATAATATATAAACCATTTGTTGCAAGACGGACCGCATTCAATAGGTGTAATGCCTCGAGTAACATTGCAACCTTTCAATTCGGGAGAAGCCATAGCAACTAATCCTGTGGTTCCTCGTACGCACATTAATATTTCATCACCCTTTAATATTGTTCGCTTATACGAATCAGATATCTCTTTGGTCGTGTTTTTTAGTCCTTGACGGGATATAAAAGTTTCAGTCATGTCAACAGGACGAACTACTGGCACACCATTTTCTAAACCATCACCAGGTTGTACAATACCATAGGATATAGAGCAATCATCTGATACAATTTCCTTTAACTTCATTACTTCCCACCCCTTATCATTCTCCACAGGGTCTCCGAACATCTCATAGAAGATGCTTTGGGCGAGGTTATCGAAATCTTTCAGTTGCTCTTTCTTCAGACGAATCAACTCTTTAATTTTGTCAAGTTCGGAAACTATCGCAAGCTGGGTGGACTTGGGAGGGAGGGGGATGGTATGTTCTTTTAACCATTCTGTACTCATATTCAGCTGTGCAATACCACGAGCAGACCGAATTGCAGCTCTCTCGAAAACATCAGAATTAAATAGATGAAAAAGGTAATTTAGGCTTATCTCATCAGATTTTGTTCTTATGCATGCTACACGTTGATTTAATGCTGCAGGGAGCATGCTCTTTTGTAACATGCCTACTCTTCCGACATTTCCTGTCAGAGACATAACTAAATCTCCTTCACGCAATGAATATTGCGTCAAATTCTTAATGTCATCATCTGAATAATATTTAGGATCATTGTCTATAACATATCCTTTCTGTACATTTGTAATTCTAATAATTCTTGTACCAGAATTCGTATATTTAGAACTCTTGAAAGCATATCCATTAAGGATATTACAAACCTCTCCTAACTTCTTATATTCCCACCCTTCTCTCATACTCTTTCTTCCTTATTATTTACTTCATGTTGCATCATGAATAATTGTGTTAGTCGTTCTATAGCACGAAACCAATGGCTGGATTTATGCTTCTTAATGTCCATATTTATTCCACCAACATTCCCTTCAGTTCCTCAAAGCCTTTGACATATTCGCCCTCGGTTTGCTGCAAGCGTGCGAGAATGTCTTTTACTGGTTCGTACTCCACCTTCTCACGCTCCACCTCCTTATATTTATTGATAGAGAGGTCGTAGTCGTTGGCAATGATTTCCTCTACAGGCACAAAGAAACTTTGCTCCTTGCGGGTGCGGCTGGCCTCTGCCTCAAGATTTTTGAAACGGGCAACTACATCGGGAATATCATTGTCGGCAATGGGTGAGCGCTTGTCGTCGAGCGAGAATCCATCGGCTTTCATGTCGTAGAACCACACCTTGTCGGTTCCGCCGCAGTTTGTTTTGGTAAAAATGAGGACTGCGGTAGACACACCGGCATAAGGCTTGAATACGCCACTCGGCATAGAGATAACGGCACGGAGTTGTTGCTTTTCTACAATCTCCTTGCGAATGGCAACGTGGGCTTTTGATGTGCCAAACAACACGCCATCGGGCACAATGCTGGCACAACGGCCCCCTAACTCGAGCGAGCGAACGAACTGAGCCAAGAAGAGCAGTTCGGTTTTGGTGGTATTGGCATAAGCCAAAATCTTCTTGTTAACATTGCCCTTGTCGAGACTGCCAGCAAAGGGTGGATTGGCCATAATCAGACTGTAACAACCTTGATCCTCATTCTGCTCAGAAAGAGAATCTTTCCAGGCCAGCTCAGGTGCCGTCACATCATGAAGCATCAGGTTCATGGCACCAATGCGGAGCATCGTTTGGTCGGTGTCATAGCCATTGATCATAGATGTTTTGATATGGTGAACTTCCTCGGCTGCATAGAATGCCGTTTCGTAGTGCTTTTTGATGTATTTCACAGCCTCGACAAGGAAACCAGCGCTTCCCATGGCTGGGTCGCAGATGTAATCTTGTGGGGTTGGCTCCATCATTTCAACTATCATACGTATGATATGGCGGGGTGTGCGAAACTGGCCGTTGGTGCCAGAAGCTGCCATCTTGCCAAGAATGTACTCATACACATCGCCCATGGTGTCGCGATTGTTCATGTCCAACGCGTCCACACCGTCCACAATCTTGGTTAGCGTGCGAGCGTTTGGCACCAAAAAGATGGCTGTTTTCATGTATCGACTGTAAGCACTCTCTTCGCCTGTACCGATATGCTTGATGAACTCGAATACGTTCTGACGAATCATGTTATACATGTTCTCAGAACCTGTATTGCGAAACACCGACCAACGCATGCTTTCGTAAGGCACTTCTTGATTGGTATCAGGATTCAGCCACATCTGTCCGGCGGGGAATGTCGGATTCTTTACTTCGGAGTCGAAATCGCGGGCATTGTCTTCCTCTTGAAGTTGCTTGTCGTCCAGCATCTTCATGAAGAAGATATAGGTCATCTGTTCAAGAACGGTGATAGGGTTGGTGACACCTGCCACAAAGAAGGTGTCCCATATCTGGTCTATCTGGTTCTTAATTTCACCTGTAATCATAATATGTATTGTATTTCTATTTATTAGAACTGCCCATAAGCTCATTGCCGGGGCAAACATCGTAACCATCTTCGCTCACAATGACTTGTGTGATGTTCACGTATGGCAAATGTAATTTAATGAATTGATGGATAATACGGTGTAAAGATACTCTTTTTTATTAAAACTCCCGTGAATTTCAATAAAGCTTGTAATAAAATGCCTGAATTCTTTGTGATTTGAGTTGTACGTCATGCACTTTACTGAAGTTTCGGATTTAGATTCGCACGGTCTGCTCTAACACGGGGAGACCCAGGGTGTCGCTTCGTTTGCCATGGGCTTGAGTTGTCTTACTACGTTCGTTCAACGTGCTTACTTCGTACGTTCAACGTGTTTACTTCGTTCGAAGTAAACGCTTACTACGTTCGATGTGGCATGACCTGGGCTTGGGTTTGTACTCTCATCACTCCCACAAGTGCATCATCTTTTCGTTTGACAACGGACGATCGCCGCCATTATTCGCCCCGCACTTGCTATATACGAAAGTTGAGTTCGAAGAATACGTACGTATTCGTTATTTCACTGAAGTTTCGGATTTAGGTTCGCACGGCCTGAAAGGCCAACAGCACTTAGCCCAGGGCAATGCCCTGGGCTAAGTGCTGTTGAGGCTGTCGCCCTAAAAGGGCAAAAGCATTCCCGAATTTATTTCAAGCTTTTGCCCTTTCAGGTAGGGTGTTCAAAATAGGCATCAAAAGCGAGACCGTTTTAGGAAATTCTATTCGTTGTCATGGCTTCTATATAACAAAGTTCAAATATCATCTTTGTTATTATCTCAACTTGTTTGCCATTCTGGCAAAAGGAACTGTTCGGTGAAAAGTAAACATGCGAACGGACTCAAGCACCAAACGCAAGCACTAATGGGGGCGACGCGTCCCGCGTCGGGAAAAGATTCAGCTATTATTTAGTGAGTCTTTCCTTTTAATTATCCCGACGCGAGACGCGTCGCCCCCATTAGTGCTTGCGTTTTTTTACAGCGCGTTTCGGGCAACTTAAAATGCCTCAAAAACAGTCGCGCTTTTGATGCCGATTTTGAACACCCTACCTTTCAGGCCGTACTCGTCCAAATCCGGAACTTGAGTTATTTCACTACCAAAGCACACGCTATTTTGTGTGCTAAAGACTGGTAATGCGCGTTGGCTTTATTTGCATCAAGTTTACGCTGGAGTTTGGTAAGCTGCTGATAAACAGTTGATGTGACATCGCCAGTTGGGTATGTGCGTAAATATGCAATCAAATTTTCTACCGTCTCATTCTGTAATGCACGCAAATAGGCCGAAGGCTCGGCTGTGGCAAATAATTGATTGACAAGTGCGGGCAGATAATCTGAAACAGGATACGTAGATGTAAGTCTGCGCAGTGTGCCTGCCGACGACATGTTGCTAACTATACGTGTGCCTATACGGTTGAGGTAGTCCTGAGGACTGGGTAAAATGCGGCTGATGTATGGTTGGTCGATAAGCCATTGCGGGGCTGCAATCACATTGTCGCACAGGAATTTGAATGCACGTTCTTGCTTGGCACGTGGCTCGTCGGTGTACATGCTACCTGCCTCGTCCACTGTTTTGTAATCGTAATATACACCGCCCAAATTGCGCATAACGTGCATGCAATAGCGCATGTATTGGTTGATGACTTGCGTGTAGACACTGCTCAAATTGCTGCCATAGATGTCGCCACTTTGATATGTCCATTCGGGCAAAACTTTCAGCTCGCGTTTTAAGTTGAGCATGCCATAATAACTTGCTTTCATGGCATCGTCGCCCAGGTCCTCGGTTTGGCAGCGTGCATCGTTGGTACGGTTTGTTTCACCATCGCCAAACCAAAGTCTCCGGTTGTTTGCAAGACGCTGCGATGTAATCTTTTCCAGTTCCCAGTGGTCGCTTATGTCGTCATAGGCCTCGAACATGGGTTTATAGCCCCACTCTATGGCCCAGCAATCATAATCGCCTATGCGCGGGAAGATGCCTGCACGTGGAATGCTGTCTTCGGGTTGTGCCACGTAGTTGAAACGTGCATAGTCCATGATGCTTGGTGTGTGACCATGTTCTATGACAAAGGATCTTGACCTTAAACTGTCGACAGGCACTGTTGACGAAGATCCAAAATTGTGACGCAGCCCAAGAGTGTGTCCCACCTCATGCGATGACACAAAACGAATGAGTTGGCCCATGAGGTCGGTATCGTACTTCATCTTTTGTGCAGCCTCGTCAAGTGTACCTGCTTGTATCATGTACCAATCGTGCACCAATGTCATCACGTTGTGATACCAGCAAATGTGGCTCTCAAGTATCTCGCCAGACCGGGGGTCGTGCACATTGGGGCCATAGGCATTCTCAATGGGTGAAGCCAAATAGCGAATGCACGAGTAGCGTGCATCTTCCATCGACATTGTGGAATCGTTTTCGGGCCACTCCTTTGCCATGATGGCATTTTTGAAGCCTGCCTGTTCAAAGGCTTTCTGCCAATCATTCACGCCTTGAATTAAGTAGGGGCGCCATTGTTTGGGGGTGGCAGGATCGATATAGTAGACAATGGGCTTACGCGGTTCGACCAGAATGCCACGTTTCATCAGTTCAGCATCGGCACTGTCCTTTGGTTCGAGACGCCAGCGCGTGATAAAACGTTTGGGCTCAACACGTTGCTGATTGTCTGAAAACAATGTAAAGTCATCGGTGAAATATCCTACGCGAGGGTCGAACAAGCGACGTTGCATGGGAACCTTTGGCAACAATACAAATGAGGTGTTTAACCCCACAGTCACCTTGCCAGTGAACGCTGCAGAAGCGTTGGCTGTTGTTGATGAGGCCCATGTCTTTACGGTACGTATCTCGGTGTTCATGGGAAAGGTTTTTATACTTTCTATGTATGAACTACCGGGCAACATGGCCTGTAAACCCAACTGCGCTTTAAGGGCGCGCGGTATGCCTAACGCCGAATTATCCTCAAGGAACAAGGGGCTGACTTTAGCTGTGATCTTGCCATTTGACTGGCCGTCGATTTTCAGGGTTGCTATTATAGGGTCTGAATTGCTTATTACAACCGCACGGTTGATTTTATCAACACTGTCGGCTGTATTTATAAGCAATCGTGAGCGCAAGAGCAATTTGTCTGTTCCAACCTTCTGAAAGTATACGGTTTGCTGATTGGCTAATTCACCACCATACTTATCCGTACCGCCAGGGGTTGAAGTGAAACGCACAGTAACAAGGAATTCTCGATTTAACAGGCTGTCGGGTATGGAGAAGGACCAATCATTGCCTGACTGCGAAACGTCGAACAACCCTTTCGTGATTTTAGCCTTTGCTTGCACACTTGTTGCGGGTGTTGGCTGTTTCGTATTTTTGCGCGCTGAACATGGCATTCCGAATGTCGCGACAGCTATGGCAGCGATGCCAAGATTACGAAGATCTATCATATTGTAATTGTATGTTTGTGAGTTAGCGACAGTGGCCGACAAGCACGCGATATTGTTAAAGATGCGTACAGAACACATGTGCGTGTGAGTTAACTGTCGACCTCTGTCACTTCAAAAGTGTTTTTATTTACTTTTGTTTGTCAACACCTTTACAAAGGTTTCATACCCCTTGTCCAAACGGTGTAGCTGGTAAGGCTCTATATGCAGTGAAAAGACTGCCGGGATATTATGAATGTCAAAATATTGCTTTAATACACTTGCCATATTGTATGCTAATTGGTTATTTAGCATCAACAAAGCCCTTGCGTAGTGTGCAATTGTTTCTGTTTCGAATGATTTGAGCAAGTTGAACATGACGTAATAACACGGTAGTGTGCCTGCCTTTATTAAAAGTTGCACAGCCTTTTCTCGTTCGTCGTCGTAATAAATATTGACCAAACACGTGACCTCATCAACAGACCGCAAATGCGGCAGGAATGCATCTACTACTTTCTGCTTGTCAATTGCGGTAGACAATTCTACATGTTGCTTGAGTATTTGCTCGCAAAGTGTCAAATGCCCCTTTTCGTAGAGTGAAACCGCGGCTTTTAAGAAAGTACCAAGATAGGCTTTAGTATTGACGGGTACAATGTTTATAAACAGATGCCAGAACGTGGAACTATCGCACATCGTCAGTACATCGTTTGCCATCATATATCCTGCCGTCCGAAAGTCCGAAGCCCTGAGATTGGACAATACTTGCAGCAGCAACTCTGCATTGCCTGATTTTATACAAGAGACCATTCTATCTTTGAGAATGGGATTGTAATGTTTGAATGTGCTCATAAGTAGATGTCCAAAATTATTTTATACAATCAGTAGGTGCCATTTTCACATCGAAAGCACATTCTCGAGACGCATCTGTTACCTTCGGCCTCGCTCACATAGCCCGCTATGCTTTCTCACCCGAAGGGAACATCTGCGCCACGATAACGCACTTTCAATGTAAAAATAATTTTGAACACCTACTTATCCTTTTTCTTTAAGTGGGAATTCGGATTTCGTTGACATGTTGAGGGTTATTGCAGAGCTACATGAATGCAAGTAACGATGCCTAACGTCTTTCTAACAGGACGACATTCTCCACATGATGTGTTTGTGGGAACATATCCACGGGCTGCACAGCAACTACTCGGTAGGCGGCGTCGAGTGATTGCAAATCGCGTGCTTGAGTTGCAGGATTGCAGCTGACGTATACTATTCGCTCAGGTGCTGCAAATAAGATGGTGTTAATAACGTCGTTGTGCATGCCAGCGCGTGGTGGATCTGTAATTATGACATCAGGTCTGCCATGCGTTTCAATAAAGTCTTGGTTTAATATATCCTTCATATCGCCGGCATAGAACAGAGTGTTGTCAATGCCGTTGATTTGGGAGTTAACTTTAGCATCTTCAATAGCCTCTGGCACATATTCTATACCTATAACTTTTTTAGCTTGATGGGCTACGAAGTTGGCTATTGTGCCTGTGCCTGTATACAAGTCGTAAACCAGTTCTTCTCCTGTGAGTTTGGCAAAATTACGAGCAACTTTATACAATTCGTACGCTTGCGCTGTGTTGGTTTGATAGAAACTCTTTGGGCCAACCTTAAAGCGCAAGTTCTCCATTGTTTCATAGATAAAGTCTGTCCCGAAATAGGTATGCACTTCCAAATCGCCAATCGTATCGTTGCACTTGGTGTTGTTTACCCACAACAACGAGGTAACCTGAGGGAAATTGCTGTGTACGTACTCTAAAACACCCTGAGCCTGCTGCTCTTCCTCTGATGACTTGATGCAGAACTGAATGAGCAACATTATTTCGTGTGTGTCAGATGTGCGTATCATCATATTGCGCAAGAGACCATGACCGCCACGAATGTCATAAAATTCCAGACCATGCTGCAAAGCATACTGACGTATGCCATTACGCAGGCTATTATTGACATCGTCCATCAAGTGGCAAATGTCTATATCAAGTATCTTGTCGAAGGCACCAGGAATATGGAAGCCTACGGCATCCATTACGTCAAATTTCGCTCCTGAAGCAATTTCTTGCTGTGTCAACCAACGTTTGTTTGAAAAACCAAATTCAAGTTTGTTACGATAATGTGTTTGGTGAACACTACCCAAGATTGGCATTATTTCGGGTAATTCAATCTTACCGATACGGGTCAAATTGTCTACTACTTGCTTTTGCTTGTAATGCAGTTGCTCTGTATATGGCAGGCATTGCCATTTGCAGCCGCCACATACACCAAAGTGCTTGCAGAAAGGCTCACTGCGCTTGTCCGAATACTTATGGAACTTGATGACCTCAGCTTCGGCATAGCTGTGTTTTTTGCGACGTACCTGCAAGTCTACCACATCACCTGGTACTGCATACGGAACAAATACTACGAGATTATCGACTTTTGCAATAGCCTTTCCCTCGGCAGCTACGTCGGTGATGGTTATATTTTCAAGGATAGGTAATGCTTTCTTTTTACGAGTCATTTATTTTAGTAATTGAGTTACACTTCGGACTTATCTAACTTGTATATCAACTGTGGCATAGCATATTGTGCAAGTTTCGAATCTTCGACCAGTGTCCAACCGGTTCCGTCGAAATGGACAGGGACGTCAAATTTTATGCTATACAACGAGGCATAAATGATTTGATGAGTCAGCACATGCTTTATTTCAGCGTGCAGGAAACTCCAAGCGCCCTTTGACTTTATAGATTTGATGTCGTCAGCCTGTTGTATTTCGTTGATGTCTGGTTTGTGATCAAACTCTAACAACAAATATTCATACAGGCCCTTCCATATATCTTTCTTGCTACGGCGATGCAACCATGTGCCTGTGGGTGTGACCACCTTGACATACACAAAAAACCTTTGTCTTTGAGCTGTTTTGCGCGATTTTACAGGATATCCACCCACATTGTGTTCATTTGCAGCCACACAAGTATCATTCAATATACATTGCGCACAGTTGGGATTGGACGGCACGCATTGGGTGGCGCCAAAGTCCATAAGGCCTTGGTTGTAATCGGCATATTGCTGTTTTGGTAAAATATGCTGTGCAAATGCAGCAAAATGCTTTTTCCCTTGAGTGGTGTCAATTGGTACACTTATGCCATAATACCGACTGAGCACACGATAGACATTGCCATCGACTACAGCATATGGCATATTATATGCAAACGAACATATTGCCGCAGCTGTGTAATCGCCAACACCTTTTAGGGCACGCACATTGTCGTAATCCTGTGGGAATACGCCACCTTTCTCCATTATTTGTTTTGCGGCTTTGTGCATATTGCGTGCTCTGCTGTAATAGCCAAGTCCTTGCCACACACGTAACACTTCATCTTCTGAAGCATTAGCGAGACTTTCAATAGTTGGGAAGGTGTTCAAAAAGCGCAAGTAATAGTCATGCCCCTGTACTATTTGAGTTTGTTGCAAAATAATCTCCGACACCCATATTTTGTAGGGATCGGAGATATTTCGCCATGGCAGTTCACGTTTATTCTGTGCATACCATGCCAATATCAACTGTGGAAAAGATAGTTCACTCATTAGTGGAATAACTTAATCCGCTGCTCTTCGGACAATCTGCATACGAGCAATTTCCCCTCTTTCTCAGCAACTACATATCCATCAAGGCCTTCGACTATAACCTCTTTTTTGTTGCACGTATGAACTATCGTGTTGTATGTATCATATAATTTGATGTTATCTCCGATACATACATTACCATATTTATCCATATCAGACTGTTCGCGTAAAGAATTCCATGTACCTAAATCGCTCCAAGAGAAAGAGGCTGGAAATACAAATATCTCTTCTGCTTTTTCCAATATGGCATAGTCAACCGATATGTTCTTGCACTGAGGATACGATTCGTCTATCTTATTTTGTTCCTTGTCCGTACCATAGTAAGGCATAAGTCCTTCAAAGATGGACGAGACCTCTGGTTCATACACTCTGAACGCGTTTATAATGGTGTTTACATTCCAAATGAAGATACCTGAATTCCACAGATAATTAGGACTTTGGATATACTCCTTTGCAACCTCTAACGTGGGCTTTTCCTTAAATTCGTCAACTCTAAAAATATTATGTTTGCGCGATGACGAATAAGTAAGGTCCGCTTTAATGTAGCCATATCCTGTTTCAGGACGAGTGGGCTTGAGCCCCAAAGTAACGACCGCATCAGTTTCTGCAGCGAAAGACAAGGAATCGTCAATTGCCGACTGGAAAGCCTGTATGTCTACCACCAAATGATCTGACGGGCTGACAACAATGTTGGCTTTTGTATTGAGTTTCTTTATTTTCCAACTAACATAGCAAATACAGGGGGCTGTATTGCGGCGACAAGGCTCGCACAAAATATTGCTTGAAGGGATTTCAGGAAGTTGTTCCATAACAATTTCCCGATACTTCTCAGCTGTGACCACCCATACATTCTCTTTGGGTATCAAGCCGTTAAAACGCTCCAAGGTTAACTGTATCAATGTACGCCCACACCCTAAGATGTCGAGGAACTGCTTTGGCAGTTCTTCACTACTAATAGGCCAGAAGCGACTACCAGCACCTCCAGCAAGTATCACCAAATAATTGTTCTCGTTCATTGTGAATGATATTATTTAATAACCCGTTGGCAAAACCTGTGGGTAATGGGTTAACAAGTTGGTTGGTTGACAAATACGCCCTTATCAGTCATCTACTTCCATATTGCCTTGCACATACACTCTGACAATAGAGTTTGAGGCGTTAGAGCGCACTGTTATAGCTTTCTTAAAGAAGCCCTTGAATTTGCCTTTACCATTATAGGACACCTTTATCACGCCCTTTGCTCCTGGTGCAATGGGATCTTTGGGAGGAGTTGCCACCGTACAACCACAAGACCCAAATGCCTGCTGTACGACCAAGGGCTTGTCACCTGTATTTACAAATACAAATTCGCAAGTTTGTACTTTGTCCTCCTTGAACGTTCCTAAGTTGATTGAGGTCTTTTCAAATTTAATAACCGCTTGTGCCATCGCGCTCATTCCGAAGAGTGCAACAACCATCAAAGAAAACAAACGTTTCATATTCATATTTCGATTATAATGTTTCCTTAAAGAATATACTTGAACAATGCAAATGTACAAGTTAATCTTTGAATGATAAAATTTTGCATAAATAAATACGACAAATTCCGTGTTTATACGTACTTTTGCAGTATGGCAACACTCGAAAAAGTAATTCTCGGAATAGACCCAGGCACAAACATTTTAGGGTATGGCGTGATTAAGCTCCGCGGTAATAAAGCTAAGATGGAAGCCATGGGGGTGATCGATTTGCGAAAGTGCAAAGACGTTTACCTCAAATTAGGCAGAATACACGAAAGAGTGCTTGGCATAATTGAAGCGTTCAAACCAGATGAAATGGCTATTGAGGCTCCCTTCTTTGGTAAAAACGTGCAAAGTATGCTCAAACTTGGACGCGCACAAGGTGTGGCTATTGCCGCTGCCATAAGTCGCGATGTGCCCATACACGAATATGCTCCACTTAAAATCAAACAGGCCATCACCGGAAACGGGCAAGCGAGCAAAGAACAAGTGGCATCTATGCTTCAACGTATGCTACACATTCCCGACGAAAGCATGCTGCCTTTTTATGATGCTACTGATGCATTAGGCGCAGCATATTGTCACTTCCTTCAGAGTGGACGTCCCGAAACAACAGACAAACTGCCACATTCCTGGGCCGCATTTGTCAAACAAAATGCCAGTCGGATACACTAAATGTTGCTTACGCTATTATATTTATAAAGCCTACCTTATGAAACATATATTTATCCTCGTTTTAGGCTTAATCCTTGGCACGGCGAATGCTGAGGCTCAAGATGTTTATAATCTTGTCTTGGGCAGTGCTACCCGGATTATAAACAACCCTACCAGCAATTTTACAAACGTACAAATCGCTCAATTCAAACGTACGGCTTTGACCTATATGAAAAGCAAGGCTCTTGAAATTTCAGACACAATTCCTTCGGCGTTGCTTGACACACAAGCATATTATATGTCGGAGTTTATCACTTTATTTATTGATGACATCGTAAAAAGCAAGCGATTAAGCGACGACAAACGCAAACAACGCATTCTCATGTTTACCGATGCCTCCATTTCAAATCCGTTGTTCAACGACCCTGACAAAGATACCACAATGTCCTTTATGACTGATGGCAACGAACTCACTCCTTTTTCTTTAGATACTGACTGGCACAAAGCATACGCCGCGGCTATATCACAGCTAAGGAAATAGCTGTTGAACATTCATCATCAAAGTTGGAATGACTTTATGTAGCAAATACCTAACATATAATTATAAACCTAATTCTCACATAATTCCATGTACGACATCCAATTAAACGAGAGTGGCACACGCCACCTTAATGTTACCGAACAAAATCTACAAACTATTAGGAAGTATGGGCTGTTTGACGGTCTCGTTGGCTCAACGGGCTACATAACTGAAGCCGAGCTCGACAAACTTAAGCTTAACATTCGCTCGCTCATCGCCTCTATGGCCGAGAACTCAAAAGACCTTCTCGACTTGTGCATCGATGTCATATACCACGACAAGATGAAGGCTTATGGTCTTAAAAATCTTATTGCCACATACAGTCAGTGGGCTGCAAACGCTTCAAATGTTACTGAGGTCGAATAAGCAAATCCCCTACCCCTACAGAAATTTTGTTGACAACTTATTCCCGTTCACATAATCTCTGACAGAATACTTTGCCGAACCATACAACAAATTTTTCCTATCCACACAAAACAATAAACATGCAATTAACAGACTGGCTCCCAACCACACGTAAAGAAATGGAACTGCGTGGCTGGGACGTAGCAGACATAATCTTATTTTCAGGAGATGCGTATGTTGACCATCCTTCCTTTGGGGCAGCCGTTATAGGCCGCCTGCTCGAATATGAGGGGTATCGTGTCTGCATAGTTCCACAGCCAGACTGGCATGGTGATTTTCGAGATTTCAAGAAGCTCGGTCGCCCACGCATGTTTTTCGGTATTGCGCCCGGCTGTATGGATTCTATGGTTAACAAGTATACAGCCAACAGGCGTTTGCGTTCTGAAGACGCATATAGTCCTGACGGCCGCCACGATATGCGTCCGGAATACCCTACTATTGTGTACTCCCAGATTCTCAAACAACTTTATCCCGACGTACCCGTCGTACTTGGCGGCATTGAGGCGTCACTCCGACGTGTGACGCATTACGATTATTGGAAGGAACAACTAAAGCCATGTATCTTGGCCGAAAGTCAGGCCGACCTAATCGTTTATGGCATGGGAGAGTTGCCCATGACAGATCTGTGCCGAACCATTGACGAGCACTTACTACACGGACGCGACGAAGCATTTTGCTCCACCAAACAGTTTAATAGCCTCTTGCGTAAGTATCCTATCAAGCAAACAGTGAGTTTGCAATTACCAACTGACATTCCAGGTGGTTTTAAGGAGGACGACATCGAATTATATTCGCATGAAGACTGTTTGGTCAACAAACGACATTATGCCGAAAACTTCAAACACATTGAAGAGGAAAGCAACAAATTACACCCGCAACGCATCTTGCAGGCCTTAGGTGACAAGTATGTTGTGGTTAATCCACCATACCCACCTATGTCGACAAAGCAAATTGATCATTCATTCGACCTGCCGTATACAAGATTGCCCCACCCCAAATACAAGGGGAAACGCATACCGGCCTACGAAATGATTAAATTCTCTGTCAACATTCACAGAGGTTGCTTTGGCGGTTGTGCATTCTGTACCATTTCTGCCCATCAAGGCAAGTTTATAATGAGTCGCTCAAAGGAAAGTATCCTTAAGGAGGTACGCCATATCACGCAAATGCCAGACTTTAAGGGATATCTTTCCGACCTCGGAGGACCGTCCGCTAATATGTACCAAATGAGGGGCAAAAACCAAGAACTTTGCGGCAAGTGCAAACGCCCCTCTTGCATTTCACCAGCAGTTTGTCCAAATCTTAATGCTGACCATGCCCCACTTATCGACATCTACAAGGCTGTTGATAGCATACCAGGCATAAAGAAAAGCTTTATTGGCAGCGGTGTAAGATACGACTTGCTGCTTCACCATTACAAGGACGATAAATTAGTGTTGGCTGCGCAAGCCTACACAAAAGAACTGATTACGCGCCATGTGTCTGGCCGACTGAAAGTGGCACCCGAACACACGTCTGACGCTGTGCTTAAATACATGCGGAAGCCGTCATTTCAGCTATTCCATGAATTCAAGAGAGTGTTTGACAGAATAAACCGCGAGGCTGGACTTAATCAACAGATCATACCCTATTTTATATCCTCGCACCCTGGTTGTACCGAAGTGCACATGGCTGAGTTGGCTGCTGAAACGCGTGACATGAATTTTCAGCTTGAACAAGTGCAAGACTTTACGCCTACTCCCATGACAGTATCCACCGAAACATGGTATTCGGGGTATCACCCTTACACACTTGAGCCCGTCTATTCTGCACACACACCTCAAGAGAAACTTAAGCAACGCATGTTTTTCTTCTGGTATAAGCCCGAAGAGCGCCAACGCATCATTAGTGAACTTAGGAAAATAGGGCGACCTGATCTCATTGCACGTTTATACCCTCAAAACGCCTCATACAACGCAAATCAAGAGCGTAAGGAAGGGTACGGAATGTCACGCCAGAAAAGGAGCAACTACACGCAACGCAATGTGCCAGCGAACAAGCGTAAGCCTAAAAACAAGACAACTTCAAAGAGTAATCGCAAATGAGACCTTTCAAAATAACTGTTGCTGCATTAGCCATGTGCGGCGTAAATTGTTCAAATGCATGCTGGGCACAGAATGCGCTCGAACGCAGTGCACATCAAATGCACTACGACATCGAGATGAACGCTACCTTCTCGCATGGCGACTCACCACTTTGGTTGGCCTCTAACCGCTATGGTCTGCCATCGGTTAATGGCAACAATGGTTATCTAAGAACGGCCATCAAGCGCGACGCGTCAGTAGACTCACTGCACAAATGGCGAATTGGCTATGGTGCTGATGTCGCTATTGCATATAACAACGAAAGCACACTCCATATACAGCAACTATTTGCCGACTTCGACTATAAACTGATGCGGCTCACGATAGGTGCCAAACAACATTCGCTAAACCTTAAAAACCAACAACTCAGTAGCGGTGGACAGACATTGGGCATCAATTCTCGCCCCATGCCAGAAGTGCGACTTGAAATGCCAGAATATTGGAACATCACAGGTAAGCGCCACCATTGGGCAGCCATACGCGGACATATTAGCTACGGGCTTACAACCGACGGCGGTTTCCAAGCTGACTACACAAGAAATGACCCACTCGCCCATTATGCAAAGAAGGCCATACTACATACAAAATCGGGATTTCTACGTTTAGGCAATGCACAGAAGTTTCCGTTATTATTCGAAGGTGGCTTAGAAATGGCCACCATGTTTGGCGGCGTCTCATATAAGAGTCTTACTTGGGACGGCAATGAAAGCAACTCACCTGTACATCTCAGCCACGGGTTCAAGGACTTTGCAAAAGCTTTATTCGCCCTGGGTAGCGACCCCACTGATGGCGAACAATACGGCAATGCCGCAGGCAACACCCTGGGCAGTTGGTTGGCACGCCTAACCTGGCAAGCAAGTAATTGGAGTGTTAGCTGTTACTACGATCATTTTTTCGAAGATCACTCGCAAATGTTCTTGCAATATGGTTGGCTTGACGGCATGGTAGGTTTTGAAATCAAACTTCCACAAAATCGGTTCGTAAGTAACGTCGTGTATGAGTATCTTAAAACAACCTACCAAAGTGGACCACTCTACCACGACCACACCGAGGCCATACCCGACCAAATAAGTGCTGGCGACAATTACTACAATCACAATCTTTATTGTGGCTGGCAACATTGGGGACAGGCTATTGGCAATCCTCTTTTTAGTTCGCCACTTTACAACCACACCGCCGACCTCACCTTCACATCAAATCGTTTCAAGTCGCACCACTTGGCTATTGCAGGCCAACCTTTGCCCTTTCTCAGTTACCGTATGTTCTACAGCCACCAACGCAGTTTGGGCACATACAACACCCCTTTTTATCGTGCACACACCTCACACGACCTGTTATTAGACGTGAGATGGAGTCCTGAACGCCTTGGCAAGCTACGCACAAGCGGTTGGCATGTTGGCGCAGCTTTCGCTTTTGACAGAGGCAGTCTTGTTGGCAACAATACAGGATTTCAACTCAATATTTCAAAAACCGGACTTCTTACAAAATAATATGATTATACACATCAAGCATCTGCTACTGGTTTGCGGTTTGGCCATAATGGGCGCAACGTCATGTTCCAAGCTATCAACAAATGGCCCCATTGATGGCATGTGGCGTTTAGAGGAAATGTACAGCAAGCCTTTTTCGACATGCAACTATTATAGCGAATACACAGACAAACGGTCAGAAGGCATATACTGGAAGTTTCAACTTAATCTTCTATCTATAACTTCAACAGCAATGCTTAATGGCCATACCACCGAAACCATTGCACGCTTCAACTACGACAAGGATCGATTGCAAATCACAAAAACCTACATACACTTCCGCGATCGAGACAGTCTGCTGACAGACGCTAACACCAGCATTTTACAATCCATTGGCATACGAGGCAATGCAAGCAATTATGACATTAAAAGACTGACATCGTCAAGCATGATTTTATGCTCTGAAAATGACAGCTTGGTGTTTTATAAACTACATTAAAGGTTGCCACTTATTCTGAAATAGACAAATCTCTCAAAAACAGCATAAGCCTTGATGTTGACGATGCATAAAGTAGATTTTCAAAATTAGCTTATACCATCATATTCAGAGTTGGTCGAAATACCTTGGTACATTGTTGCCCCATAAGTTTAAGTCTCGTAGCTCGTTACACACGTTCGTCAGCTTAAACATCTGTAACAAACATTGCTCCAATTCATGTAAAACAACTTATCTACTGCCTATAAACAAGCATATCATACCTAAAAGCACGAAGAACAAATCAATGGCTTTTGACCGAAGATTCTTTTCCTTCATTAGCATGGCGCCAAAAGCGAAAGATACAATAACACTGCCACGACGCACCATCGATACCACTGCTATCATGGCACCTGGACATGATAAAGCATAGAAATAGGCCATATCAGCAGCCGTTAGGAACAACGAAATCAGCAAAATGCTCCAACGCCACTTAAAGGGAGATGTGCGTTTGCGTTGTGGAAGCCATATCAGCAGCATTACAACGGTCATCATGACAGCCTGATACTGATTATACCAAGCTTGAACAAAATAGCGGTTTAATCCAGCCCCACCTTCAGTTACTGGAGCCATCAAATATTTGTCATATAGGCCACTTATAGCACCAAGAAATGCTGCAATCACTAATAAACATATCCAACCATTATGTGAAAAACATATACCCTCTTTTTTACCACTTCGACTTAATAAGAAAAACGAAACTATTGCCAGTAGGACACCTGCCCACTGCCATAGATTTAGACTCTCACCATATATGAGCAAGGCACCGACGAGCGTCATTACTGGTCGAGTAGCATTTATAGGACCTACAATAGTCAAGGGTAAATGCTTCATCGCATAGTAGCCACATACCCACGACGAAAGCACAATCACAGCCTTAACTAATACCAGGGTATGTTCATGCCACCCGCCACAAGGTACAACCATACTCATGCCGCAAGCCGAAGACACAATCAGTGGCAGGAAGAATAGAGCGCATACCGATGTATTAATCATCAACACAGGCAATACAGCATTGCCCTGCAATGATTGCTTTTTGAATACATCATAGAAACCCAATAAACAAGCTGATAAAAAAGCCAGAAATATCCACATCACTCTATCTCCTCAAATATTGTATTGTCGTATTTTATATCTACCAACGAAAGTGCATTTCCAGGCATTGAATCTCCTGCAGCACAACGATCCTTCTTTTTTATAACCGACTTAAAGTCTTGCAAAGTCATTCGTCCTCGTCCAACTTCAATCAATGTTCCAACAACAGCACGCACCATGTTACGAAGGAAACGGTCTGCTGTAATTTCAAATTGCCACAAGTCGTCATCTATTTTACTCCAATGTGCACACACAACCCGACATATATTCGTTTTAGTATCCGTGTGTAATTTTGAAAAACTCGTGAAGTCGTTAACCTGAAGTAGATACTTAGCCGCCTCGTTCATCAAATCGAAATCCAATGGGTAAGTTATGCGTGTGGCATATTGCCTTTCAAAAGGATTCTTTTTAGTATATATCCGATAGTGATAGGTGCGCGCCTTTGCATCAAATCGTGCGTGTGCGTCGTCACGTACTTTTACAACTCGACTGACTGCAATATCCTGTGGCAGAATTCTATTTAGTTTGTCAGTCAACCACGAACCATCAATCTCGCTACTTGAATCAAAGTGTGCCACCATCATGTGAGCATGAACGCCCGCGTCCGTACGCCCCGCCCCTGTAACACTACAGTTTGCATCGCGAAGCAATTTGCGCAAGCAATCATTCAGTTTCTCCTGTACACTCATAGCATTTGGCTGTATTTGCCAGCCATGATATGCAGAGCCATCATACGAGAGGTATATAAAATATCGCATATAAGTAGATAAGTAGGTGTTCAAAATTATTTTATACAATCAGCTGATATCATGTCCACATTGAAAGCACGTACTCGGGCATATCTGTTCACTCTCTTCTGACAATATAGCCCCAAGCTATAAACGAAAACAAGCAACGCACCCCATATTTAGAACATGAGTTTGCATTGCTTGCTTGTAAACAAAACTGTATTGTGCTTATATCAGAGAAGCATTAAGCCTCTTCAGCAACAACCTCGAAAGGAATTTCAACAGGAACTTCCTTGTGGAGGTGGATTGTAGCTGTATAAGAACCAACTTCCTTCACATCCTTTACAGTGATGATCTTACGATCAATCTCGAAGCCGAGCTTGTTCAGGGCCTCAGCAATGTGAAGTGCATTTACAGAACCATAGATAGCGCCAGTTGCACTAACCTTTGTTGCAATCTTGATGGGTTCAATAGCAGAAAGCTTAGCAGCCAAAGCTTCAGCGTCAGCCTTAATCTTGGCCAACTTGTGAGCACGCTGCTTCAAGTTTTCAGCCAACACCTTCTTAGCTGATTCAGATGCAATGATAGCCTTGCCGGTAGGAATAAGGTAGTTACGGCCATAACCGTCCTTTACTGTTACGATATCGTCCTTATAACCCAGACCAATAACGTTTTCTTTCAATATAATTTCCATATCTTATTACCTCCTCTGTTATTATTTCATCAAATCGGTTACGAAGGGAAGGAGAGCCAAGTGACGGGCACGCTTTACAGCCTGAGCCACACGACGCTGATACTTCAATGAAGTACCTGTGATGCGACGGGGAAGGATCTTACCCTGCTCATTCAAGAACTTCTTCAAAAATTCAGGATCCTTGTAATCAATGTACTTGATACCGCTCTTCTTGAAACGGCAATACTTTTTCTTCTTGACATCCACAGTGGGGGGAGTCAAATAACGAATCTCAGATTGTGCTTGTGCCATTTTTTAGTCCTCCTTCTTGTTAAACTTGTTACGACGTTTTGCAGCATACTCTGCTGCGTACTTCTCGTTCTTTACAGTGAGATAACGAATTACGCGTTCGTCACGTCGATAGGCGATTTCGAGCTTGGCAATAGCCTTAGGCTCAGCCTTGAATTCGATAAACTCATAGAAGCCAGTGGACTTTTTCTGAATGGGATAAGCCATAGTCTTGAGTCCCCACTCTTCTTCATTGATAATCTCAGCGCCTGCAGCGGTGAGAATACCTTTGAATTTTTCAACCGTTTCCTTCATCTGTTGGTCAGACAAAACGGGAGTCATAATGAAAACGGTTTCGTACTGATTCATCATAATTTTAATGAACTAATAGGTTTTATATTGCAAAATTGCGGTGCAAAATTAAGGATTTCTTTTCGTCCGAGCAAATACAAGCCATAAAAATCTGCCACAAACTGCTCATTTTTACGTTCTCACGACAATTATGACCGTACTTTCAAGTACAACCAAACACAAAAAGAACGAATACGCTGTGCGCATGCCCCACAAACAACTCTGAAAAAAGGCAGCAACAATCTTTATTAAAATTGCTGCTGCCCTTCGAGCCGAAAGCGGGACTCGAACCCGCGACCTATTCATTACGAATGAATTGCTCTACCAACTGAGCCATTTCGGCCTTGTCATGTTTTGAGCCTCTTGTCGGATTCGAACCAACGACCCCGAGATTACAAATCACGTGCTCTGGCCAACTGAGCTAAAGAGGCGGGTGGGTAAGCTAACTGCATCGCGCCGCTACAACCAACTACCTTTGCTGCGGTCAAGCCCTGGAGGATTCGAAGGGAGCTGGCCGTGCAGCACTTACCCATAATATTGTGCTCAACTACGAATGAGTAAATCCTCATTTTTCGTTTTTGCGAGTGCAAAGATAATGCTTCCTGTCATTGTAACCAAATAAAAACGCGTATATTTTTATTTGGTATACAAACAAAAGTCGCAAAACGACCGTTTTTATACACAGTATTAGACCACGAAAAAATGGTTTCCCAAAAACAGGATTTAGGTACTTGTCTCCCCTTTTTATTATCTACACTGTTTTTGTCTACACTCTGCACTTTTGGTTAATATATCATTGATATTCAATAGAATACGAAATGTATACACCAATACATTCCATATACACTACCATCAGCACAGCATACACGCTGTCTACACCCGTGTACACATTATGCGCTAACGCTTGTGCCAGGGCATTTATTCTGTATTGAGGGAGCGAAAATTTAATTGCTCCAACTGAATTTTCTATTTCCCTATACAGAAAATACGGGTTCGCAATGCAGAAGAACCTGTTTAATAGTACCGACAAATGTAGAAGAGTGTAGACAAGTGCAGATAGTTGTGTAGATTGTAATTAACCGTGTCTACACTTCATAACAACCTTAAAATCAGATATTTTAGGATAAAAGTGCAGAGTGCAGACAATTTGCAAGAAAAGCCCTTGTGGGTGTTCGATAAGTAGCGGCTTAGTAAGAACCATACAATAGACCAGGCTACAGGAACAATTAAAATGCGTTATGTGCTTTGTATTGAAAGTGTTTAGCGGTATCTTTGCATAATGCTCACTTTGAAAGGGGCAACAAAATTAGCGTCGCAAAGACTTTATACTTTGGCGACTAAAATACGTCATCATGAAAGAATTCGATTTACAATCAAAATACAAACCGACAGGCGATCAACCTGAAGCCATACGCCAACTGACAAACGGCGTACTTGACGGCACCCCGGCACAGGTGTTGTTAGGCGTAACCGGCTCTGGCAAGACATTCACAATAGCAAACGTTATAAAGAATGTAGGGAAACCCACATTAGTACTCAGCCATAATAAAACGCTTGCGGCTCAGCTGTATTCAGAATTCAAGGGATTTTTCCCCAATAATGCCGTAGAATATTATGTATCCTACTATGACTATTATCAGCCTGAGGCGTATATTGCATCAACTGATACGTATATAGAAAAAGACCTTGCCATCAACGAGGATATTGACAAGTTAAGACTTGCTGCCACCTCGGCCCTACTTTCTGGACGCAATGATGTGATTGTTGTCTCATCGGTATCATGCATATATGGCATGGGAAACCCTGCGGCTTTTTATGAGAATGTGATCGACTTGAAGGTTGGCAAGATACTTTCCATGAACAGTCTGCTTAATCATCTCGTTTCGAGTTTGTACACCCGTAATGATGTAGCACCAAAGGCAGGTAATTTCAGGGTTAAGGGGGATACAATTGATATTTATCTGGCCTATGCCGATGAATTGATACGTGTATGTTTTTGGGACGATGAGATAGATAGCATTGAAGATATTGATGCCATATCGGGCACAAGGCTCAACACCTATGATGAATACAAGGTGTACCCAGCCAATCTTTTTCTCACATCAAAAGAGACTCAAGAACTTGCCATCCGTAATATACAGGACGATTTGTGCAAACAGGTAAAGGCATTTGAGGAAGAAGGCAAGATGCTTGAAGCCAAACGTCTGAAAGAGCGTGTGGAGTATGACATCGAAATGATACGCGAGCTTGGGCATTGCGCTGGAATTGAAAACTATTCGCGCTACTTCGACGGCCGCGAACCTGGCACAAGACCATTTTGTCTGCTCGACTTTTTCCCGAAGGACTTTCTGATTGTTATAGATGAAAGTCATGTAACTGTGCCACAAATCCGAGCTATGTATGGAGGAGACAGGTCACGCAAAGAAAGCCTTGTCAACTATGGTTTCCGACTACCTGCGGCTCTTGACAATCGGCCCCTCAAATTCGATGAATTTCATGAGATGGCCAAACAGGTCATTTATATAAGCGCCACCCCGGCTGAGTATGAACTCAAAGAGAGTGAGGGGGTTGTTGTCGACCAAGTTATCCGTCCGACCGGACTTCTCGATCCGCCCATCGAAGTGCGTGACACAGACTTCCCCGTAGACGATTTAATGCACGAAATTCACAAATGCAAGGAGAACGAAGAACGCGTGTTGGTGACGACACTCACAAAACGCATGGCTGAGGAACTAACAGATTATCTGCTCAAGAATGGTATCAATACTGCCTATATTCATAGCGACGTTGACACCTTGGAACGCGTACAAATTATGGAGGATCTGCGCCGAGGCATTTACGATGTGCTCGTGGGAGTCAATTTATTGCGTGAGGGATTAGATTTGCCAGAGGTAGCCCTTGTAGCGATACTTGATGCGGACAAGGAAGGCTTTTTGCGATGCGAGCGTTCGCTTACACAGACTGCTGGCCGAGCAGCCCGTAATGTAAACGGACGTGTAATCATGTATGCAAAGGAGATAACACAGTCTATGCAACAAACTATTGACGAGACGAACCGCAGACGCACAAAACAGATTGCCTATAACATGGCGCATCATATTACACCGCAGCCTATTTTCAAACCGATTGAAAGCAATGAATTGGTTGAAATGCAACGTAATAAGCAAAATATGAAGCAAGCAGCCGATGCCTCTCATAACACATATAACATACAACGCAACAGCGATTTAAGCATTGCCGCTGAGGCAAAGCCAAGCTACGGGCATAAAACAAAGACTGAAAGTATTGAACAAAAGAAGGAACGGCTGCAAAAAGCCATGAAAAAGGCAGCGGCAGACTTTGACTTTATATTGGCGGCTCAACTGCGTGACGAATTACTTTCATTGGATAAGTAGACTTTTTGCAATATAATTCGAGTGTCAGCCCACCGACCTATATGCACTCCGCCCATAAGGCAAAACGACACACCGCCTCTCACAAGAGCCATACATCTGCCAAGCCCTTCAGCATGCTCAATTAAGGAAAATGGCCGAGTAAATTCGTCCTGAATTTATGCCCAGTTTTCGAGCCGAAAAGAATACATCACTATGCACATAAGTACAAACATTGGTAATCTGTATGTTTGAAAGCTTTACGCCAGCCTCTTCCAACAGATATACGTTGGCAGCCCATAGGTCAATATGGGGCTTTGACCATGTTGTATTATCGATTATGCTTGTAGGAAATCCAGCCTCTTCGAATGCTATTCGAACCTCGTTGCCCACTTCAAAAGCTTGTTGCGATATGCTTGGACCTATAACGGCCACACAATCCGATGCAATGGTTCCATACTTTTCATGCATCATGCTCAAGGCATTTTGACTGATACGTTTAACTGTGCCGCGCCAGCCTGCATGTATGGCTGCAACCGCTTGATGCACTTTGTCATGGATTAGTACGGGTACACAGTCGGCAGTAGATATCCCAATGCACTGCCTCGGCTCATCTGTAATCAAAGCGTCTATGTCTTGCAACAGGTCTGTCTGTTCTTGACGCGTAAGCGACAAAAAAGCTTTGTCTATACAGCGGACATTAGAGGTATGTGTCTGTCTTGGTACCCATAGGTTCTGCACTGGAACCCCCAACTTTTCACATAGCCATGCTCTGTTGCGTTCTACCCTCCCCTTGTCATCACCACAGTAGTGTGTCACATTGAAAGCTGCATATGCACCCATTTGGTTTATCTCATCACCACTTAAATTAAACGGGGACAAACGAGTTGTAGAGAATGCGGTAACCTCGTTTGAAAGTTCGTATTTTAACAAGCTCTTATTTTCCATCATAGTGCGTCAGATATGAAAAAAGAGTACGGAATAGAAAAACAACCGTACTCTCTATTACTATATATGTTTATTAGTCTTCCAAGTCTTCAATATCGTATATTTCTTCGTCGGCAGAATCGTCATCATCTTCGTCGGATATGTCGTAGTCTGCTTGCCAATCGGCAAAATCGGTGGCCAGGACACTGGCCTCACGGTCACGATGCACAATCGACCCACCTTCGGCAACCGACTGCAGTTTATTGCTTTCGCTATTCAATTCTTCCCAAAGAATGTCTTTTAGTCGTTCTATTCCAAAACCAGTAACTGATGATATGTAAACTACTGGCAAGTCGTTAGGCAATTCGGCCTTAAGCATGTCCATGAGTTCATCGTCAAGCAGGTCACATTTCGTCACAGCTAATACGCGATGTTTGTCGAGCATACCAGGATTAAATTTAGACAATTCGCCCAATAGCACATTATATTCCTTGGCTATGTTGTCTGTATCGCCAGGAACCATGAATAGCAACAACGAATTTCGCTCAATGTGGCGTAAGAAGCGCAAACCTAACCCGCGACCTTCACTTGCACCCTCAATAATACCAGGTATGTCGGCCATCACAAAAGACTTGTGATCGCGATAGGCCACCACACCAAGGCTCGGCTCCATTGTCGTGAACGGATAATTTGCTATTTTAGGGCGAGCAGAAGACAAGCTTGATAACAGAGTTGATTTTCCAGCATTCGGAAATCCAACCAAACCGACATCGGCCAATAGTTTCAACTCTAATATAACCATCATTTCCTGCATTGGTTCGCCTGGTTGTGCGTACCGAGGAGCCTGATTGGTTGAAGTACGGAACTGCCAATTACCCAGTCCGCCACGACCGCCCTTGAGTAACATCACCACTTGTCCGTCTTCGGTGACATCGCAAATATACTTACCAGTTTCTGCATCGTAAGCAACTGTACCTGGCGGCACGTCGATGTACCTATCTTCGCCATCTGAGCCGTGTGAGCAACATTTTGATCCATTTCCACCATTTCCAGCAAAAACATGACGTTCATAGCGCAAGTGTAACAGAGTCCAATAATTGTGGTTCCCACGCAGATAAACATTGCCACCTCGTCCACCATCTCCACCATCTGGTCCGCCATTAGGTTGATATTTGGCACGATGCATATGCATTGAGCCGCGTCCGCCCTTACCCGAGCGGCAATATATTTTTACGTAATCTACAAAATTCGATTCAGCCATAATTGTTCAATAAGCAAATGTGACGTTTTGCCAAAGTGCAAATGTGACACCAAGCCACGTACGAGTTTCGCACGTGTGGCAAGGCGTCACAATAGCAAATTGAATATTAGAATTTATCAATCACTGCACAAAGAGCAGCGTTGATTTCTTCGAGAGAGCCATAACCTTTTACAGCATGGCGTTTCCCTTCATTTTCATACCAAGTGATGAGCGGTGCCGTTTGTGCGTTGTATACGTCAAGGCGTTTCTTTATAGTCTCTGCATTATCATCAGCACGACCAGAAGTTTTGCCTCTATTGATAAGGCGCTCCATCAACATATCCTCAGGTACATCAAGTTCAAGCATGCCAGCTACTTCAGTGTTGCGGTCGGCAAGCATCTTTTTCAGAGCTTCGGCTTGTGGGATTGTACGGGGGAAACCATCAAATATCACACCCTCACAAGGGCAAAGCGAATCATAGGTAGCGGCAAGGATATCAATCATCAACGAATCGGGGATGAGTTGACCGTTGTCAATATAGCCCTTAGCTGTCTTACCCAGCTCTGTTCCATTCTTGATTTCAGCACGCAGCACATCGCCTGTTGAAATGTGCTTAAAACCATACTTCTTCACCAGCAAATCACTCTGTGTGCCTTTTCCTGAACCAGGAGCGCCAAAGATTACAATATTCTTCATTGTCTTGTTTATATATTAGTTTAGTTAAGATTCCTGTTCTAATCTGTTACCGTATATATGCTCGGCAGATTGCGACCTTCTCCATCATAATCGAGGCCATAGCCTACTATGAAATCGTTTGGTATTTCGAAGCAGCAATAGGGGATATCCAAATCAACCTTCAAATTGCCGGGCTTTACCAACAAGGCTGCGATACGTATGTCGCGCGGTTGTTTCTCGGCGAGCATCTGCAACAGGCTTTTCATTGTCAATCCTGAGTCTATGATGTCTTCAATGATCACCACAGTACGGTCTTTTATATCGTCCTTCAAGCCTATCAACTGATGAACCTTACCTGTCGACGCCGTACCCTCGTACGATGCCATTCGTACAAACGTTATTTCGCACGGTGTGTCAATGCCGCGCATCAAGTCAGCTGCAAAAATGAAAGAACCATTCAATACAGCAAGGAACAAGGGCTTCTTGTCCTTCAGATCTTTGCTTATTTGCGAGGCAATTTCAGCCACACGTGCTTTAATCTTTGCTTCGGGTATTGATACCGAAAAGTTACGGTCACGTACTTTAATTTTGCCCATCAGATTGTGTATTTACAGATACCACAGTTTTGTAACAGAATTGCCGCACGCACATCAAGACCTGTCCTAAAAGAGGTGTTGTCAGCGCGTACTGTCGGCGCAATCTCGTATTATTTCGCTGCAAAAGTACTATTTTTTTTGTACTTTTGCCTTCAAATACAAGCAAGATAAATGATTTATCCCGAAAATTTTGAACGTAAAATAGGCTTTAACGAGATACGCACGTTATTAAAAGGACGATGTTTGTCAAGTCTTGGCACAGAATGGGTTGATAAAGAACTTCATTTTATGCACGACTTCGAACAAATAAAACAAGCCCTTGACGAGGCAAGGGAATATAAAATATTTGAAGAACAGACTGACGAGGAGGTTGAAACAGAATTTTTCGATGTACGCGAGGCTCTGTTACGTGCGCGTCCAGAACGCACATTTCTCGAAGAGCTCGACTTGTTTAATCTTAAACGCTCCATCGCATCCGTTCTGTCGTATGCAAAACTTTTTACCCAAAAGGTTGACGATGAAGCCCTTTCTACAACCGATGCGGACACCGAGAATAACAGAGGACAAATTAAGTACCTTTATCCGGCCTTGGGCAAGATGGCATGCGACGTGGCCGTATTTCCCGACATCATACGACGCATTGACAATATCTTAAACAAATATGGCAAGGTAAAAGATACAGCATCGCCAGAATTGCTCTCATTGCGTCATCAAATTGAAATAACGACCAGAGGTATATCCCATAGTTTGCGCTCCATCATCAACGAAGCTCAAACATCTGGGTATATTGATCGCGATGTAACCCCTACTCTGCGCGACGGGCGTTTGGTTATACCCGTAGCCCCTGCATTGAAGCGCAAAATAAAGGGCATCGTACATGATGAGAGTGCAACGGGAAAGACTGTCTTTATCGAGCCATCGGCCGTGGTTGATGCCAACAACAAAATTCGCACACTCCGTGCAGCCGAGCGCCGGGAGGTTATTCGTATATTGCAGGAAATAACCATTGAGATACGTCCACACATCCCTGAACTCATAAGTTCATTGCACTTTTTGGCTCATGTTGATTTTTTACGAGCATTAAATGCATTCAGCAATAGTTTTGGCGCTATTGTGCCGAACATACAGCCAAAACCAAGCATCAGTTGGATGCGTGCTATACACCCATTGCTACAACACTCGTTAGCCAAGCATGGAGGAAAGGTTGTGCCACTTGATGTAGAACTGCGCCCAGGACAGCGTATTCTGCTTATATCTGGCCCAAATGCTGGCGGAAAATCTGTCTGTCTGAAAACTGTTGGATTGTTGCAATATATGCTGCAATGCGGCATGCCTGTACCTGCCGGCGAAGACTCGTGTCCAGGCATTTTTGATGATATCATGATAGATATTGGCGATGAACAGAGCATCGAGAACGACTTGTCAACCTACTCATCACATCTTCAGAACATGAAAGTTATGATGAAGTCTGCAAATTCGCGTAGTCTCCTGCTTATCGACGAATTTGGAGGGGGTACTGAACCACAAATTGGCGGCGCAATGGCACAAGCTATTCTTAAGCGTTTCATTGACAATTTGAATTTCGGCATTATTACCACCCACTATCAAAATCTGAAACATTTTGCAGAACAGACACGTGCTGTAGTAAATGGTGCCATGCTTTACGATAGCAAACTGATGCAGCCATTATTCAAACTTAAGGTTGGTAATCCTGGTAGTTCTTTTGCCATCGAAATTGCACGAAAGATGGGTATCCCCGCCGACGTGATTGATTATGCTTCAAAATTGGTTGGGAAAGATTATGTCATGAGCGACAAATATGTACAGGACATTGTTCGTAACAAAGAGTATTGGGAGGCTAAGCGCCGAAACATTACCTTAAAAGAACAACAATTAGAAAGTACCATCGCACGGTATGAACGGGAGATGACAGACTTCCAGCTGGAGCGCAAAAGGGTGATGGCTGATGCGAAAGCCGAAGCCAAACACTTAATAGAACAGTCGAATGCCCGTATTGAAAATACAATTCGAAACATTCGCGAGGCGCAAGCTGAAAAGGAGAAGACTAAAAATCTAAGGAACGAACTTGCCGAATTTAAGACTCAAATTGAAACAGATACCGACGAGCAAGACCGCATTGCACGCAAAATTGCCAAAATTCAACGTCGCCAACAGCGTAAAGCTGACGGTGGCGACAGTGCTAAAGCCAAAAGCGCGGCTGAACAAAAAATTGCAGCAACCAAACTCCGCAATCTTTCTAACAGCTGTAATAGTCAGTCGTCTGTATCGCCTTCAAACAATAACAAAGTCCTACGTGCCGGGAGTTATGTACGCATCATAGGGCAATCTTCTATTGGACGAATTGAAAGCATATCTGGCAAAAGTGCGCGCGTATTATTCGGCATGCTCTACACCCAAGTGCCTGTTAGCCGCCTCGAATCTTGCGAAGCACCCAAAGAGGAAAATACTGCTCTCACGCAAAATGCCACGTTCGTCAGCAAGGAAACGCGCGACGCTATGTACGAGAAACGCCTGCATTTCAAGCCTGAGATAGACATTCGTGGCATGCACATTGACGAGGCATTGACTGCTGTGTCATATTTTATTGATGACGCCATACAACTGGAACAATCAAAAGTGCGCATATTACATGGCACTGGCACTGGGGCCTTGCGCGAGTTGGTACGCAATTATCTAAAAACAGTACCCGGTGTCAAACATTTTCACGATGAGCATGTACAATTTGGCGGTGCTGGCATAACAGTGGTTGACCTTGCATAACCGCAAGGACACCACAAACAATCTGCACCACAAAATTATGGTAAGCATCCCATACAGGCCGTATTGTAGAAAACAAATAAGCCAAAGTCAATCTATCAGGACTTTGGCTTATTTGTTTTATACGTAATGGTAAGGTAATAATGTTTCTGGATTGTAATTATTTTGCGCAGCGATTTTGAGAAACGTCTTGGATAACCAATCTTTGGGATTTATCCCCAAAAGTTCAAAGGTTTGGATAAGCGTTGATATCACAGCTGATCGTCAAAGCGTTTCTTTGATAATATTATATCGTTTCCGCCTTTTGGTTCCAAGTCTGATACCTTCCATGAGTAGTACCATTTTATCCCATCTTATATCTACAAAAGCAGTTGCATTTTTGATGATGGAATATGGAAGGACTGAGCCTGCCTTGTTCAAGCCGTTTGTAATATACTACAAACCCTCCACGTTCTCAATATTCAAAGATCCAATCAAGATTATCATAAGGGCACCACTTTGCGTAAAGTTCATTTATATAGTAAGCGACGCCAAAGCGTTCCTTGCCCAACTCTTTAGCAGACTTATATAGTCTAATATCATTTTGCCTTTCGAGTGTATCCATTCCAGCCTCTATCCATTGCCCAATATTATCACCGTCTTCGTGAAGCATCATTTCTCCATGCCAAAAATCAGCTTTATGTGTACCTTCATACTCCTTAGGCATTTCCATATTCACTTCCGAATAATACTGACTGAGGTATTTATATGGTGATTCCAGATAAAGCCAATTGTGTTCAACAGAATATAAAGCTTCATCGATACCTGTTACAGATGAACCATTCTCATCGGACTCTTGAACATCAAATATTCGATAAGTCCCGTCTTCCAATTTTCTAAATCTAAATCTTCCAAGAAGAACAAAGCTTCTGCAAACATATATCCATCCATTATCTAGATAGAAACTGTATCGATCTTCCCATCCTGGCTCAAACGACTTGATGATACGCCGATGTAACTCAGGAGAGATGACCTTTTCTTTAAAAGAGGTTGTTATATGAGTGAAGTGATGATATTCGATATTTGTACGAGCATCATTCTTTGCCCCAAATACCCTTGCCCATTCTTTTTGTCGTTTAATCTTTGATATAGTTCTATGATACCGTTCGTTGATCTTCAAAGGTATGCAAATATCATTGACACAATGATTTTCATCAGCGTATTTCTTCTTGATGAAGTAGTTGCGACATCCATACATAGCTTCAGCGATAGCTCCTGTTAATGTACCCAAAAGTCTTTTATTTCCTTCCATTCTCATGGCATTGTGCAAAGCACTACCGAAGTCGAAAGCATTGTAAAATGCATCCCAAGCTCTGAGAATGTAGGGTATAGGAGATTCTTGATTCCGCCAGTCCCAATCGTGACGGCAACCTTTGAAAACACCTCCAAGTTCTGCATAGACTTCATCCTTTGTCTTACCATTTCTCAACAAGTATATTATCTTACGAAGGAATTGTAAGGAGTACCATGCTTCTTTCTCAATGTTTTGTTCAAAAATTAGACCGCAGTTGTCCTGATTTTTCTCTTGATACCATGCGCAAGGAATCACTCTTACCATTGCAATTCCTATGGCCATTGTATTATAGTTGTAGTTATAGTCTTGCTTTTCAATCCACTCCTTAACTCCTTCAGAGTAGCATACGATATCGTCATGGACAACACGAAACCATGGACGAATGTATTCCTGATATTCTGCTTCGTTCATGAATAGATTAAAGTCAAGTGCATCTGCAGTTGCAAGCACAGAAAGCCCAAATTCAGAGAGCAATGCTTTCTCTGAAATCAAGAATGGGTAAAACTTCTCATGATCGTTTTCCCAAGTCCATGCTGCTAAGTCACCAATAATTGCGCCAATCATACAAAGTTTCTGTTATAGTGCTACTCAAAGCATTTATCGATGAAGTTTATCTGTTCTTTATTGAGAACAGAATACTGAACATATCTACTGATACCTATCGATTCCAGTTCATTATATCCAAGTTCTTCGCCTTCATACATGGCTGCAACAGGAGTGAACTCAAAGCAATCATTATCAGGAACAAATGGAGCCAACCAACATTTTTCGTCTTGTCTTGGCACGCTTGTGTTGGTTACTTCTAATTTGTATCTGATTTGATAATGTCCTTTACCTGACATAAAAAGATACACGATGTCACCAACATTAAGTTTCTTGTCAGACTTGTACCAATAGAGTTTGCCGTATAAAGCAATACTCTTTGTATGATCAAGGAAACTTTCATTTCCTTTAAGTAATACGTGCTTAATTGCTTTCATATCAATCTTCTGAACCTTTGTGTTTAATATCTTTGAAAAACTTTGCCATGACTATCAATCCTGGATATGCTCTATCATTGTCATAATAAACCATATCTTTATCCATCTCCCATACAGACATAAAATCTGGAGATACAACTGTCTTTAAGTCTTTGTAAAGTCGGTCAAGCATCACTCTTTCTTGTGAGATATAAGTCTCGCGTATATTGTCAGTCGGATTTGTGCTGCTGTGAGACGTAACGAAATGCAGACCAAGGCGAATTACACCTTTTGTTTTTTCCTCAAAGTGTTTTATATCGTCTTTTACATTTCCAAGTTGAATGATATTCATGGTTCTCCATCTTTGCAGTAAGCGCCCATCGTTTGTGCATGGTGTTTCGAAATTGTCGTAACTATGCTTCACTTCAATAACAACGCTGTAGTCTTTATAAATACACCAATAGTCAATACGTCCTTGAGAGTTCTCAATTTCTAATCCCTTCTTTTTGCTGTTTCGAGTCATCGGATATTCAGCAAACGCAAGTCCTTTGCAGAGTGAAACCAATACTGGCATAATCAGAGTGTCTAATTGACGTTCTCTAAAGACAAATGGTGGCTCATAAATATTATACTTGGTAGAGTTGAAAGCCAATGCATGTTTAGCCATACCTATGAAAAGTTTCTTTGTCAATTCATAGGCAACATCATAATATGCTTCATCAGATTCCTTTGCCGAGAAAAGAAAACTTTGGGAGTTTCTTATTGAGTGACGAAATTTCATACCAACTTGAAAATTAGGTTATTCTACTTCTATTAGTTTTTTGAGCGTACTATATTCAGGATCATCTAACATGAAAATAGTGCCATTACTTCCTAATCTAATTGCATTATAGCACAGTTTCAATCGATGTAGCATAGGTTCAATTATCCCTTGTGTCTTTTTTATGAAGTCTTCGACCTCGCTTTTCTTGGATGGCAACTTGTAACCTTTATTGCTACTTGCTATTATCACACCATAATCTCGGAGCTTGGCTATAATTCTATTTCGGAAAGACTGAGTTGAAAGTCTTTCAAATCCCTTTCGTTCCAAATCATTTTGCAGTTCTTGTGTTGAAATGTATCTTCTCACAGAATTGTTCATGAAACGGAATAAAAGATAGTCAAGAACTGCAATTTGCATTTTTGAATTTTCATCAGCGTCTTTATTCTCGAATTCCTGCTTGAATGCCAACGCTTTTCTAAAACATAAGTTAGCTACAGTTGCATCATCCCGACTATCAAAATTAATCTGATCTTCCACACGGAATGTTACTGGATCTCTTGGAAACTCCTGTATTCCTATGATTTTCTTGCCTAAATATGTTTTGTAATTAGAACCCTCAGCCTTACTTTTTTTGTTTTCATCATAGCAGAATGCTAAACATCCAGACATAATGTCTGCTAATTGAACAAGAACACCATGTTCACTTTTATTAAAACGGAAATTAAACTCATCAAATAAAGAAAGAGCAGGATTATGGTCCTTAATATATTCTGAAAATGATTGCATAAACTCATTGCTACCAGTTTCATCAGCAACTATGGTGAGTTTCTGAAAACTTTTTTGGAGAGCATTATAAGCCATCTGGTTCAAGAACTTATAAAACGAGGTTTTTATTCTAAGTCCACTCTGTTCATATATCTTTCTTTTGTCAACAACAAGATAGTATATATTAAACGGCAATGGCATCAAATCGTCGAGAAGTTTTCTAATACGAGTGTGATTATTTTTAAGATGACTTGACTTCATCTCTCCTGTCTGAAAATGTTTTTTACGTACTGCTTCTACGGAGTCACGTAGAGCAGGCATGTCGCTGTCATTCACTATGATGGCAGTGATAATAAAGTGGGTAGAGACGTTTGGTTTTTCAAAAGTAAAGCCAAAGGCTCCGAATTCATCACAGAAAGCGTATTGCATATAATACTTCAGAGTTTGATTATTAGACAAACATTTCATAGTAATAACAGTCGTGTGCAACTGGCAAAACAGCTGACTAACAACCATATTCAGTTGCAAAAATACTAATAAAAGACGAGTAATATGCAAGAAATATAAGTGCTTTTATCTGCAAAATTCGGACTTTATAGGAGTCTTTTCAATACGGCCTGCATGGGATGCTTACAATTATGCTCTAATCCTAAAACCGCTGATCTTGATACAAAGTTAACGGGCGAGAAGCGTCTTTTGCAACGCATCTCGCCCGTTTCTCTATTTCATTATTTTATTATCAGCTGACAATCACTTAGCCTCAACCTTGAGATTAGTAATAGTGCTCTTAAAGTTTCCAGCCTTACGAAGTGGGAACACCAAGGTGCGCTGGTAATAAATTTGATCTGTTGGTTGATACACCACTGGTTCATAGGTATAAGTGCCCTTCACCTGGTAATGTGCTCTGTCTTGGTCACGCATAACATAGAGTGTCTTCGGCCCAAGTTCCTCCTTTACCGCGCCATCTACCAACAAGCGTGTCATTTTGTTAGTTCCCTCAATAGTGATTGTGTGTTTCTCACCAGCAGGGATACGGTAGTTGAAGAGATTGCGGTAACCGTCACGCTCAAAGCCCAACTTGCCCTGATCCGGATCGGCAAGATAAACTACGGCATTAGCTGAGCGGAAAAGCTCGGTGCCATTAGCTTCCTGTTTGCCATCTACAGTAAATGTCACTGCATAGTTGTAACCAATTTCCTCTGCATTGAGCGTTTCACCGGCATTAACTGTTGCTTTTTCAAGCACCACGCTGCCAGGCTTGCCCAAGCGTCCCAATTCGTTCACGCCAGGTGCTTCACTCAGTTCTGCACGTTTGCTATCAAATTCTGCGTAAGGCAATTTGGTTTCCTTACCAGTCCAGCATTTTACAGCGAGAGTTTGCAATGCAGGATATACACGATGGTGAACGTCCTTTGTTGATATGCCATTACCTGCATGGTCGTTCCATACAGCAAACATACCACCCTCTATCATGGGATCATTCTCCTCAAAGGTTTTGTTACCAATTACAGCAGGTGTCCAATGCTCATATAAATACTGACAATTAAGATAGTCATAGTAATAACCAGCTGCGGGCACAATATAAACCAGTCCATCAGGTATGCTAACCAGTTTGTAACCCTGCTTTTTCATTTCTACAGGATCAGCATAACCATTGTACCAAATATCCATCAAAACGCCCTTGTTCTTAACCTTTGTATCGCCATTGGCATGCGTCAAAGCGCCCCACACAACGGCCTGTTTACCAAAGCTTTCAACATATTTTATATAATGATCAGTAAACTCGCGGAACTTTTCAACCACATCTTTCTTGGCATTTGAGTACTCATCGGTGCCAATATGTACGCGCTTGCCTATAAATACTGGATTTTTACCTCCAATATATTCCTTCCACAATCCGTCCATAAACTTGTATGTTTCAGGATTGAAGAGGTCAAGATGATCCATACCATATTCCTTGCTACCAATCTCGTTCTTGTATTGGGTAAAAGCAAGAGAATGCGCAGGAGCGTCAATTTCTGGAATAACCTCTACCCCATTCTGCTCAGCCAACTTCTGAAAGTCTATAAATTCCTGCTTGCTGTATGAGCCATCTTTCGCAGTCAAACCTGGATATGTATCACACTCCAAGCGGAAAGCTGCCTGCGTCTTGTTCCAATCACCACCAAAGTACTGGCGGAAACCATTGTCATTAAGGTGTACCTGCAGCGTGTTCATTTTGTAATAGGCCATTATCTTTGCCAAATCGCGCAAATAGCTCATCGGTATGAACTTACGACCACAATCAATCATGAACCCACGCAATTTATACTCAGGCACATCAGTTGTTTTACCTTTTGGCAAATTACCACCCTTGTGTTGTTCAGCGATCTGTAACAATGTACGTGTTGCCCAAAATGCGCCACGTTCGGTGGCAGCAGTTATTTCAACTGCACTACCAACATTCATTGTATAACCTTCGTCGCCCAAAGCCTTATCTTTCTTCAGCGACAGCACTATGTCACCGCCCTTTGTTGCACCATTCACAATGGTCAACTCTTTGCCAAACATTTCCTTGTAATCTGCAGCCAAAGCCGCAGCCACTGCCTTTAACTTGGCATTTTTTACTACGATACGTCCCGATAGAGCGGTTTGGCCTTCAGCGCCACTCCATGTTTTAAGTTCGGGGACAACAAATGGCTTAGGGTTAATGTCTGCCCACAAAGCACCCGCAGACAACATGCAACAAGCTGCCAGCGCCAGGATTTTTTTCGATGAGAATAGATTTGTCATTAGCTATGATGTAATAATATTAAATGATTGCTACAAAAATATCGAACTGCAGCAGCTTTATGTACTACAAAACCGAACCGCAGCCTATCTTATGTAAAGATAGTGCAAGGTGAGTGCAGAGATGCAAGTTTACTTGTGATCTTTGCCGAACCGCAGCCTATCTTATGCAAAGATAGTGCAAGGTGAGTGCAGAGATGCAAGTTTACTTGTGATCTTTGCCGAACCGCAGCCTATCTTATGCAAAGATAGTGCAAGGTGAGTGCAGAGATGCAAGTTTACTTGCGATCTTTGCCGAACCATAGACTATCTTATGCAAAGATAATCCAAAGAACGCATTACACAAAGCAAAAAGGCAAAAGACTTCTCTATCTGCCTGAAAACGTGTAAATCAGAAATAAAACGAACAAAAATACTATATAGCGGCACCATTGCCGTACAAAAGAAATTGTAACTTTGCATACTACTGCGCTTGCTTTCATGAAAAGCGGCGCACCCGACAAACCCTGTGGAGGGCTGTGCAGATGCTAACCCAAAAACTGAGTTGCCAAACGATACATGATTGCCCAAAAGTAGTACCTTTGCACTATGAATCAGAATGGCAATAAAAATATGTATGAGGGCCTCGCCTCATATTTCCTCCCCGAAGGAGTTCTTAAATATTTCGAGGTGACAGACTTTGCAACACAGCGTACTCTGGACAAGGATGTTCTTTACACAACAGAGCTTCACATCTATCTGGATGAGCGCGACAATCGCACACCAGACATGAAGGATTCCGTGAGCAATGGTTTTGGGGAAGAATCATGTTTACTTGACTATCCAGCCCGAGACAAGAAGGCGGTACTTCACATACGAAGAAGGCGTTGGACAATGCCGGATGGCACAACAAGAAGTGTTGACCTTGACAAGGAGTTTGAACTGAAGCATAAGGGCACTCGATACGCGAAGGACTTCGCGCTTTTTTTAAAGAGGGCGAATGGACTCTGAGACGATAACCGCTCGTCAGATTGGTTATACGTACATGATTAACAGCTCCACGTTTGCCAAAAGATACAAGGACGCCCTGAGTAACTTCGAGACGTGGGAGCAGAAGGATCACGCATCCAAGTGGATTCTTATTCCGCAAAACGTAGGTAAGGAGCAAGGCATAGACGAGACCTCCCTCCAGGGCGAACTGTACACTATCGTTCACAACAAGGATGCCCATGGTCGCAAGGGTGCAATCATAGCAGTAGTCAAGGGAACGAATCCTGCTGACGTACTGAAGGTTCTCATGCAACTACCTGCAGATAAGCGTGAAATGGTTGAGAATATCACGATGGATCTCTCAGATTGCATGCGTGTCATAGCCCGAGAGGCATTCCCTAAAGCCACAGTCATACGTGACTGCTTCCATGTCGTAAAACGCGGTGGAGAGGGCTGCGAAGAGATACGCCTGCGCCTGAAACGAAAAGCCGTAAAGGAGGCGAACAGACAGAAGGCAGAGTTTCGCAAATACCTCGAAAATCTGGCAGCGCAGAGAAAGGCTTACCGCGAGCGAATGAGGAAAAGGCATGGGAAGAACTGGAAGAAGAGCAAGCGCGGAAGAAAGCCTATGAGGCTGAACACTCGCTTTGAACCCAAAAGGCTTGAAAATGGCGAGACTCTTGTAGAGGCACAGACACGATGTCGCAAGCAATTGTCCATGAGCCGAGAGAAGTGGAGCGCAACGCAGAAAAAGCGTGCGAAGATACTTTTCGCACTCTACCCAAAACTTGAAGAAGCATACAATCTGATCAACTCCCTTAGAGCCATATTCAGAAACAAGAAACTCACAAAGGAGACTGCCAAACAGAATTTCAAGGGGTGGTATGAGAAAGTGGCTTCCTGCACTCTGCGTGAAATCAAGTCCGTACGCGATACCATCAGATTCTATGAGGATGAAATCCTGAACTACTTTGACGGACGTAAGACTAACGCTTCAGCTGAATCGTTGAACTCAAAGATCAAATGCTTTCGTGCACAAGTAAAAGGAGTCATAGACATACCATTCTTCATGTATCGTTTAGCAACAGTTTTGGGTTAGCATCTGCACGGCCTACTCCACAGGGTTTGTCGGGTGCGCC
>NZ_LT629845.1:840893-1190793 GCF_900106785.1 Prevotellamassilia timonensis
GGCGCACCCGACAAACCCTGTGGAGGGCTGTGCAGATGCTAACCCAAAAACTGAGTTGCCAAACGATACATGATTGCCCAAAAGTAGTACCTTTGCACTATGAATCAGAATGGCAATAAAAATATGTATGAGGGCCTCGCCTCATATTTCCTCCCCGAAGGAGTTCTTAAATATTTCGAGGTGACAGACTTTGCAACACAGCGTACTCTGGACAAGGATGTTCTTTACACAACAGAGCTTCACATCTATCTGGATGAGCGCGACAATCGCACACCAGACATGAAGGATTCCGTGAGCAATGGTTTTGGGGAAGAATCATGTTTACTTGACTATCCAGCCCGAGACAAGAAGGCGGTACTTCACATACGAAGAAGGCGTTGGACAATGCCGGATGGCACAACAAGAAGTGTTGACCTTGACAAGGAGTTTGAACTGAAGCATAAGGGCACTCGATACGCGAAGGACTTCGCGCTTTTTTTAAAGAGGGCGAATGGACTCTGAGACGATAACCGCTCGTCAGATTGGTTATACGTACATGATTAACAGCTCCACGTTTGCCAAAAGATACAAGGACGCCCTGAGTAACTTCGAGACGTGGGAGCAGAAGGATCACGCATCCAAGTGGATTCTTATTCCGCAAAACGTAGGTAAGGAGCAAGGCATAGACGAGACCTCCCTCCAGGGCGAACTGTACACTATCGTTCACAACAAGGATGCCCATGGTCGCAAGGGTGCAATCATAGCAGTAGTCAAGGGAACGAATCCTGCTGACGTACTGAAGGTTCTCATGCAACTACCTGCAGATAAGCGTGAAATGGTTGAGAATATCACGATGGATCTCTCAGATTGCATGCGTGTCATAGCCCGAGAGGCATTCCCTAAAGCCACAGTCATACGTGACTGCTTCCATGTCGTAAAACGCGGTGGAGAGGGCTGCGAAGAGATACGCCTGCGCCTGAAACGAAAAGCCGTAAAGGAGGCGAACAGACAGAAGGCAGAGTTTCGCAAATACCTCGAAAATCTGGCAGCGCAGAGAAAGGCTTACCGCGAGCGAATGAGGAAAAGGCATGGGAAGAACTGGAAGAAGAGCAAGCGCGGAAGAAAGCCTATGAGGCTGAACACTCGCTTTGAACCCAAAAGGCTTGAAAATGGCGAGACTCTTGTAGAGGCACAGACACGATGTCGCAAGCAATTGTCCATGAGCCGAGAGAAGTGGAGCGCAACGCAGAAAAAGCGTGCGAAGATACTTTTCGCACTCTACCCAAAACTTGAAGAAGCATACAATCTGATCAACTCCCTTAGAGCCATATTCAGAAACAAGAAACTCACAAAGGAGACTGCCAAACAGAATTTCAAGGGGTGGTATGAGAAAGTGGCTTCCTGCACTCTGCGTGAAATCAAGTCCGTACGCGATACCATCAGATTCTATGAGGATGAAATCCTGAACTACTTTGACGGACGTAAGACTAACGCTTCAGCTGAATCGTTGAACTCAAAGATCAAATGCTTTCGTGCACAAGTAAAAGGAGTCATAGACATACCATTCTTCATGTATCGTTTAGCAACAGTTTTGGGTTAGCATCTGCACGGCCTACTCCACAGGGTTTGTCGGGTGCGCCTGAAAAGCAACTCCCTCCATACTTACACTGAAATCAAAATTTATCAAAATGGACACCATCTGCGCCATAGCAACGCCGTCTGGCGGTGCACTCGGCATAGTACGGGTATCAGGGCCTCAAGCCATATCCGCAACTTCAGAAATATTCAAGCCTAAGGGCAGCATGCCCCTTGACCAAAGACACGGGGGCACTATCACGTTTGGAAATATAATAAATCCCGACACAGACGAACTCATTGACGAAGTTCTCATCAGTTTGTTTCGCTCACCACATTCATATACAGGCGAAGATTCCTGTGAAATATCATGCCATGGTTCTGAATATATTCTTGCGCAAATTGTTAGACTGTTGCTCGCACAAGGCTGTCGCATGGCACGCCCTGGTGAATATACAGAAAGAGCCTTTTTGAATGGCAAAATGGACCTTAGTCAAGCCGAAGCGGTGGCAGACCTCATAGCCTCAACCACTGAAGCGAATCACCGCATGGCCATGCAGCAGATGCGAGGTGGATTCAGTAAAGAACTCGCCCAATTACGCGACCAACTTCTACACATCACATCGTTGCTTGAGTTAGAACTCGATTTTTCAGACCATGAAGATTTGGAATTCGCCTCGCGTACGGAACTACGTGACTTGGCTCACGAAATTCACGACCACATATCGGCCCTATGCCAGTCATTCCGTTTGGGAAACGCACTCAAACGTGGTATTCCTGTGGCCATCGTCGGCGAGACCAATGCAGGCAAATCAACACTGCTCAACGCCTTAGTGGGCGAAGAACGTGCCTTGGTAAGCGAAGTACGCGGCACCACTCGCGATACTATTGAAGAGACTATCAACGTAAGCGGCACCCTGGTGCGTTTTATTGACACTGCCGGCATTCGCCACACTACCGACAAAGTAGAACGCATGGGAATTGACCGAACCTTTGCAAAAATCAGCGAAGCAGACATTGTGCTATGGCTTGTGGATCTTACTCAATATCAAACACAGTACGCCGAGCTCTCTGCCAATATATTACCAGCCACTCAAGGAAAGCAACTTATCATCATACTCAACAAACAAGACATTGTTACTTCCTCCACCCTTACACAAGCCAGAAACTATCTAAGATCACAATTGTCAACCTCTGACCTTGATGTAAAGCTGCTCTCACTCAGCGCACAAAAGTCTGAAGGAATCGACCAATTGCATCAAATACTAACAGCCACCTTACTCAAGCTACAATCTGCCACCACATCAGCTGGCACCATAGTTAGCAACTTACGCCATTACGAAGCATTACGTGCAGCTCTCACAGCTATCGATCGCGTCATTGATGGCCTTGACAACGGCCTTTCTGGCGACTTTATCAGCCAAGACTTACGTGAATGCATTTTCCACCTTAGCGATATTGCTGGCGAGGTCACCACCGATGAGGTACTTGGCAATATTTTCAAAAATTTCTGCGTGGGAAAGTGATTGCCTATTAAAAACACTCAACAAATCTCACATTCTATAGTTAAAGCGCTCACACCGAGCGCTTTTCTTTTTTGCGGTCACTCTCGATAGAAATCGATTGTGACCGTTTTTGCGTCTATTTTCGTAGCGCTCTCGTACCGCGAGGGAAAAGAGTGGCTCTGGGCGTGGGCAAGGTGATGGAGGAATGTAACACGTTGCAACTCTCTGAAACGCCTTGACATGTCATAAACGAAATGATTGAGGAATTGATAAATCCAAAATACTATAGAATGAAAAGTAAAATACCAATCAAAAAGAAATGTGAGTGGTGTGGCAAAGACTTCATCGCCTACAAAGTGACTACTCGTTTCTGCAGTAAGCAATGCAACAGTTATGCGTATAAGGATATGCTTCGTAATCAAAGAATAAAATTGGTTCAAGATAGCATCATTGTGCAAGAGCAAAACGAAACGGACTCCAAGGAATACCTCTCTCCTAAGGAAACTGCTATGTTGTTGTCTGTTGACAGAGTAACTATATATCGATACCTTTGGGATGGTTTGCTCCCATGTATAAGAATGAGAGGCAAAACTTTCATCCGTAAGGCCGACATCGAAAAGATGTTTGATGAAGCCAAGCCTTATCAAAAGAGACATAAGAATGAGAGAGCTCCCATCACCGAGTTCTACACAACCGCTGAAATCCTTGATAAGTATGGCATCAGCGAGTCAGGCTTGTACAAGATAGCCAAGAGCGAGAACATTCCGAAAATGTTTCAGCGTGGCAAGTCCTATTGGAGCAAGAAACACATTGACGCTTACTTTGCCAAGAAAGCCGTGGATGCAAGCATCACGGAGTGGTATTCTGTAGCAGACATGAAAGAGAAATTCCACATGACCACCACAGCTGTCTATACTTTTGTTTCAAACTTCAAGATACCCAAGAAGCGGATAAAGAAGAAAGTGCTCTACTCCAAGCGCCATGTGGATATTTCCAAGGGAATAGCCGAACCTGATGCGCCACAATACTACACCATAAAGGAGGCTATGGCAAAGTTTCATGTCTCCCGTGACCAGCTTTATCATTATGTGAAGACCTACAACATTCCCAAGGTGCAAGAAGGAAAGTATGTCAAGCTGTCCAAGAAAGAGTTGGACGAACTGTTCGCCCCACCTACTATCGAGCGGTAAGGTTATGGTTATATCTTACTTGTCTGCGGTTATCTCATTAATAACCCGACACTGCAAGAATAACCGCCTTACTTTGCACACACATTCAATTATAAAACATCAAAACGAAAGATATTATGCCACACTATCACACATGCACCACGGTGTCGCTGCTCCGACGCCCCATTGCCAATGGACGCTTGTCCTTGTATCTCGACTTCTATCCTGCCATCCGCAATCCCGAAACGATGAAGATGACACGCAGGGAGTATTTGGGTATATACATCTTTGCCAAGCCAAAGAATGATGCCGAACGGGAGTTCAACCGCTCAATGATTGAGCGAGCAGAAGCAATACGCTGCATGAGAGTCACTTCGCTCATCAACGAGAAATTTGATTTCCTTGACCATGAGAAGATGAAGAGCGACTTCCTCGCTTACTATAAGAAGAAATGTAGAGGGCAAGACCAAAAATGGGATATTGTGTACAAGCACTTCAGCAACTTCGTGCAAGGCCATTGCACTTGTGGAGAGGTAACGGTAGACCTCTGCAAGAAGTTCCGTGAATACTTACTTGGTGCAAACCAACTTCGACTCGCTCATCTGAAAATCAGCAAGAACTCGGCAGCTGGTTATTATTCCACATTCCGTGGTTTCCTCAATATCGCCTATCGTGAGAAGATGATTAAGGAGAATGTGAACGATTTCTTGGAGAAGATTGAAACGGACGATGTGCGCAAGGAGTTTCTAACATCAGAGGAACTAAAGAAGTTGGCTGCTACTCCGTGCGACATCCCTGTGTTGAAACGAGCATCGTTGTTCTCTTGCCTTACAGGACTTCGAATCAGCGACATCCTTAATCTTGCATGGGATGACATACAGTTGGCTCCCGACCTTGGCTATTGTGTCCGCATCCGAATACAAAAGACGGACACGGAAACGATGCTCCCCATCAGCGATGAAGCCTTACAACTCTGTGGCGAGCATACTGATGACAAAGTGTTTCGTGGACTCACCCGAAGCATGGTGAATTATCCACTCCGCAAATGGATTGCAGCTGCCGGTATCAAGAAGCACATCTCATTCCATTGCTTTCGCCATACTTACGCCACGTTGCAGATTGCCTCAGGCACAGACATTTATACGGTCAGCAAGATGCTTGTCCACAAGAATGTTACCACAACGCAAATCTATGCCGACCTTGTGAACGACAAGAAACGTGAGACGGTCGGCAGGATTACCTTGAAATAAACAGTTCTGAGTCTTTTGTAAGTCCAAGTTTTATCGTTGATTACGAAACGGCTTGGACTTCATTTATTGGTTCTATTCACCCTTTTGGATAGAACCAATTTTGTTTTTCACCCATCAAAATGGTGGTTATCTGATAGTTCTTTCTATTCTTTGCCTATATGTCCGATAACTTTGTATCAACAAAACTCACAAAATCGTATCGGCTTATGAACATGACAAAGTATGTATCTACCAACATTTACTTGATGATGACGCTATTCGTTTGCGCCATATCCTATATCTATGTCGTTAATGGATTGAAATGTCATGCTGTGTTGGGAGTGTGTTCCATAGGTATTGAGGGTGTCATCTCTCATTCTGTTTATGTGGTTCTATTGTCTATGTGTAAGGAAGGAATGACAAGGCACAAGACATCAGCAAGGAAACCTGTCGTTTCAGAAGATTTGGGCAAAAAGCCTATGCCTTTGAGGACAGAAGAGCAAGAAGTCTTGCCTGTACAAGAAATTGACGCAATAGAAACTAATCGCCAAGCGGCTATCACTCAATGCAAGGAATATATAAGAAAGGTTGTTGCCCAATATTTCCCCGAAAAGTTAATGCCCCAACTATTGCATTTGGTTGATGAGTATGCCAATGGCATTATAAGTTGTACTCCTATTATGATTGCCATTAACGACACAAAAGGACTTCGGCCTATTGACTTCTACCACTTGATTTGGAATCTGTGGACTCGCTTGAATGCCTTAGACCGAAGAGCTTCATGCCGTTTCATCAAGAACGCTTTTCCGATGATTCTTGAAAACACCAACGAGGAGACAATCTACCGAAAGATGAATGACACTTACGTCAAATGTACGATAGAGAATAATCCCAAAGACGAGCCTCTGGTACCATAAGAATGCGGTTACGGTTATTGCTTACAAACAAGTGGTTATCTATGAAATAACCATCGGGATAAAGAATAACCACAGAACTTTGCAGCACGAAACATCAAAATCCAGAAAGTTATGGACAATATCACATTCGAGGCAATGCCTCAGGCTATTTCTGAACTGATTAAGAAAGTTGACACGCTGCTAAGTACAGTAGTAGCGTTGCAGAAACATTGTAACAAACCGCAAGTAGAACCGATGATTGGCATTGATGAAGCATGCAAGATTCTCGGTCGGGCCAAGTCCACGGTCTATGCACTCACGCAAGCGCATAAGATTCCATTCTATCAGCCAGGCAAGATGCTCCAGTTCAAGCGCTCGGAGTTGATGGCGTGGATGGAGGGTGCCAAGCAAGACGCTTCTTCGCAAACAACAGAAAGTATTGCCGAACAGATGCGCAGCACGGTAAGGCACAAGCCAAAATCAAATTGGGGAATGTAGCCATGGAGTATATCAAGTTGATTAATCGCTTTTGGGAAACCAACCGCAACACGCAGTTCACCATGGCAGAGACAACGCTCTACTTCTATCTGCTCAACGAGGCGAACCGCAACTATTGGCAGATGCCTATTGCCTGCGCCACGGCCATCATCTGTGCATCTACTGGTATGACTAAAGCCACACTCATCCGTGCTCGCAACGGACTGAAGAAGAAAGGACTTATCGGTTTTACGGAGGGTGTTCAACATTCTCGCACACCGACCTATCATATCCGCACATTTGAAACCGTTGGAGAAACTGCTGACAGAACTGCTCATAAGACTGATGGCGAAACCACTTATGCAACCAATATTAAAGACAATAACATAAACAAAGAAATCTCTAATCACCACACACGCATGAGCATTGATGATTTGGAAAAGATTTTAGTCGAGGATGTGGAATGGCAGAAGAACATCATCAGCCAACTGAATGATCATCGAATATCAGAACCAGCACATCTCATTCCATACATCCGCAAGTTCTTTGCCTACCTCCGCATCTGCAAGGTAACGGATAAAAAAGAGTCAGACTGTCGCCGTCATTTCTTCAACAAGATGAAAAAAGAATATCTCAAGACAAATAACAACAATTTTAACAAGCAAAATTATGAAAGTAAACGAAGTATTGAAGTCACAGCTACTTCACCGCAAGCCTATGAAGGCTCGTTTTAAGTTGCCGACAAACAGCGAAACGGCAGTTCAGTATCTTACAGCAGCCATCTCAGCAGAAGTGGAATATCGCAACCATACATTTCGGAATGGTGACGAGTTGCGTAAACAAATTGCAAGTGTTGCCCACTGGCTTTGTGGCATGTCTGGCAAGAACAGCCTCTTGCTTGCTGGCGGTTGTGGCAATGGCAAGACCACATTTGTCTATGCCATGCAGAACCTCGTCAATCATTTGGGTATCAAGAATCAAGTGACAGGTCAGAACTTCGGCATCAGCCTCTACAATGCCAAAGACCTTGCCAACATCTGCAAAACACATCCCAAAGATTGGCGATCACTCATGGACAAGGACGTTCTGGCAATAGACGACCTTGGCACCGAGCCTCGTGAAATCATCGAATACGGCAATGTGCTCAGTCCCATTATCGACCTCATCTCCTACCGCTATGAACACCAACTGCCGACAATCATCACCTCCAACCTCACCCCTAAACTAATCTCAGAGGTGTACGGCAAGCGTATAGGTGACCGATTGAAAGAGACAACTGAGATAGTTCCTTTCTTGAATAGCTCATACAGAGGCTAAGTAGCAACAATTGCTCATAAATGACAAGCCAATGCTCAATGCGCTCCTCACATAGGATGCACAAAGAGCACTGGCTTTTCTCTTTTTCAACGAGCTTGCTCGATGCCACTAAAACAACGATTTTCAAAATCGGTAAGCCTAATTACCGGTTTTGAGAAAACCGCAACAGGCTGCCACTCCCAAAGGAGTTCTTGGACAAGCCAAGCATCCTCGGCTAAGTGCCTTAGGGGAGCAAGCTCTGGCAGATTTTTCACTTTGATTTGATACACTCCTCATACACCGCTAACCCTTTCACGGTCAGAAGATATTTCTGACGAGGATGACGAGACGAGTTGGGATATAGCAAACAAACATAACCATCACCGATGGCAGGCTTCAGATAAAGATTAAGAAAATTGTCTCTTCCCTTTAATTCCAAAGCCTTCATCATACTCTTCACAGATAATTCTTTATTTCCAATTACAGCAATCAGCCGTTTGACATTAGCATTATCCGTGCACAGCTTGCCCTGTACTTGTCCTGTACTTGTCCCGCGCTTATAATCTTCTTGCTTATTGTTTATTCCACCTGCAAGATTGGGCTGCACTTTCCATTCATTCGTTGCATGGATATGTAGATAACGGTTACGTAAATCCCATTTTTCACCCAACAACAGGTTTCGGAAGAAATGCTCTAAATACACAGATGTGTAATCAATTCCTTTTATGGCGTTCTTGTAATTTGCACGAACCAAGGCGTTACGGAAATACCATGAATGTTGAGCAAAAAGGCTATTGTCAACTTTGAAGCCTATAGAACGTAGGTAGAGAATTGTGAATACAGCCGTTGTACGAGTATTACCTTCGCAGAAAGCATGAATCTGCCACAGACCGGAAACAAATCGCGTGATGTGCTCCACCATGGCATCAGTTGATATTCCCTTATAGCTAAACTCTTTCTCTTGACTGATATCATAATCTATGGCTCTTCTCAAATCCTCCCAGTTCAGATAGTTTACGGTATCACCATCAAGAACCCATTCACGCTTCGTAATATCATAGTCACGCAGTTTGCCAGCATGCTTAAACACACCGTCAAAAACCCTACGATGGACAGAGATATAACCTCCAGTGCTGAAATCCAATGTCTGAGACGAAAGTATCTTGGTGATGTTGGCAGAGACTTTATCCGCCTCTTGCTTCTCATCATCATCGGGCTCACGCTGAGTTTTCGACTGATAGTAGCTTCTTATCAGTTCACGTGCTTCATCAATATCTATTTCACCCTCAATGTGCTTGCAAGCAGTAGCCTTCAGATAATCGGAAGTCAGCAAACCATCAACAGCCTGCAGTCCGATTGCAGTCTGCCAAATGGATGCTTTCTCCCTTTGGCTAGGTTCACCTTGACGGATGTATTCGTCGAAGTCGGTATAATATTGTCTATTGTTAACTATAATCCCCATAGTGATTTTATGTATAAAATAACGATTCCAATAAATACTATTTTACAACATCTAACAAACCTGACGGTTCACCAAAGCCAACCATGTAAACGAGTTGTCTTGCACGAGTAATGGCAACATACAGCAGCGAACGCTTTGATGAAAGGTACTCCTTTTGTGCCACCTTATCCATACCTGAGAACGGATAGCCTTCAGTGGCTTTAGAAGGTAGGTTCCTTTCGTTTACTCCCATTAGAATAACAACACGGTACTCCAAGCCTTTAAGTGAATGGAAAGTGCAGAGGTCTACACCATTTGAACAGCCCTGCTTCTGAGTTCCCTTTAGTACACGATAGTCCGTGCCATCATGGTGCAAACGGCTTTGCATTTCCTTAAGAAGGTTCATGCTTGGTGCAGCAATACATATCTCAGACAATTTGATATTAGAATCCAGACACTCCTTCATCCATTCAACAACCTGCTGAACTTCAGAATTTGCATCATCAACAATTTTATACTGAGGGGCAACACCTTCATGGATGAGCGAAACATATCCATTTGTTGACTCCTTGCCGCCATCCATATCGTCGTAATCAACGCCCTTAACAACGCTTACAGCAACACGCTTGATAGGTTCTGTGGTACGATAGTTGATCTTCAGTTTTCTGCTTCGCACACCTCTAACGTTAATGCCTGCTGCTCCAAAGTTTATCTTACGACCATTATAGATGCGCTGGATAGGATCGCCTGTCAAGAAAAGATCATTCTTGCCTTCAGCTACTAATGCTCTGAGGAATTTTAACTCAGGATTAGAGAAATCCTGAAACTCATCCGCTATAACGTTTGTGTAAGGGTGGATGTTGTTCTCATTCAAATAGTTTGTCGTCTCATTGAAGAGTTCAAGGCGATCAACGACTCTTCTCTCTTGTTTGAGAGCATTATATTTCTCAACGAGTTTCCAAATTCCGATGCGTTGCTTACGGCTTAATGCTTTGGTACGTCCAACACGAGGTTGCATCATATACTGCTTCGCATCCTTGTTACCAAAATACACAATGACATCAATATACTCATCGTAAAGGAATTGCTCATCGAACTCTGTTACCTCTGTTTCAAGAACTTCACGCCACAGTTTCAATGACTCCTCATCACCGCTGTAATCCAGCACTTTATAACCTTCCTTAACCTTGTACTTCTCGGCAGTGTCAAGCAAGACTCGATCAATGTTGTTTAGAGTATACTTGTTCTTTGGTACTCCAAGCTTCTCGATAGAGTCGGCAATGTTAATGCTCAATGTCTTTGTATAAGTAGTAAACAGAACATTTGCATTAGGATTCTCACACAGATATTTAAGTCTGTGCAATGCAGCGATAGTTTTACCTGTACCTGCACCACCGCTGACCTTCATTGTACCTTTATACTCAGCATTCACCAGTTTTCTCTGAGAAGGATGGAGGAAAATCTGCCATTTGTCCATACCTTGTTCAATGATACGCTGAAGTGCATCGTCATCCGTGATTTCCACAAAACGACGCTTATTATTATCACTGAGCAATTTATCTTCATTTTCCTTCACCTGGCCTTCTTCAATTGTAGCTATGATGGAATCGATATCCTCTCCATCCATGATATTGAAAATATTCTCGTATGCATCTACTGGAAGAATCGGTTCTAATAGGTCCAGATCATCAAGCGATTTAATATTCAAGACTCTTACTATTACTTCCTCTGGAACACCAATCTTGAGAAGTTTTTCCTCAGTTATTCCTTCAAAGAAAGTCGTTTCATTGTTCATTTGTACCTTAGGCACAGCTATCTCTTCCTGCTTTTCCTCAATAGTAATGAGCTGACAAGCCTGAGTATGCTCGTTCCATACAAATCGCTTGTTTATACCCCAACGATATGCATCCTCATGGTCTCCAACATAAAGCAAAGAATAATTTTCTCCGTCAAGCACACCGACAATGACTCTATAGTTATCATCTATCCTTGCAGTTCGGAGTGTTGAGTTCTTAAACTGAGTGATTGGTTCCAGATGTATTCCAGCGGAAGTATGGTTTTCACGGAATTTTCTCTGGAATGACACCACCTTGTCTTGAATTTTCTTCGGCAGTTTAAACACTGCATCAAAGAATGTTTCTGATAAAAACAGTCTCATGTATATTTTATTTTATTAGTTCAACACAAAATTCATCTTGCGAAATTGTCTTATATCCCTTGTCTGTAAAAACAGCTTTGTCATTATCGTCGAACGGGTCAATGGCAATCTTAGGATTGTCAATAATCATGGCCGCACTTGCAATGACCGCATTGTCTTCATCCGTCAACTCGAATACTCCATCATGACTAAATGGAACATTGTTATCAAGCAAGACATCGACGATATCCTCCATTCCTGGGTATAGTTCCTTAATCTCGTCACGATTAACTGCCGTTTCTACAGTATCAGTCTTTTCCTCTGTCTGGCTTCCAGAGAAGAACTGGATAAGATTGTATCTACGCCAGAAACCAATCCAGTCTTCTTTGTCAGCAGACCGATGTCCCTTGGTTACCTGGAGATCGTATTTTATTCCCTGACTGAATGCTGCCTCTACCTCTTCATCTGTCGAGTAGTCTGTCAGATTTTCATCGCAATCAGGGTTGATTTCAACACAACCAGAGTATAGTGATCCACCATTCGACAAGAAGTTAGGACTATCACTTATGCACCAGTAACATGTTTCCTTGATTGAACCAAGCATTGGATTCTCAAGCAGCTGTCCGAGGCGAGTTACTGAGTTGTTTCCTAACTCATCCTCTTTCTCCGATTCAAACAGTTGAATATCTTCCCATGCTATAGTCCATGAGAACATACGCTGTGGTTTTGCTTGTTTTATTCCTTCACGTTTCTCCAGGTCGCTATAGAATCGCATGTTTGGCTCACACGCATGATATTTATAACCATCAAGGAAGACTGACCACCATGGAATCTTGATCAGATCACTTATTTCCTCACCATTTATCTTTGCGTAGTTACACATGATTTGGAAATCAGGGATAGTGGTATGCTTAACTCCGTAGGCAACAGTCAACTCAAACTGAGGTTTCATATTGTAATGAAGTTCTGTATCAGATTCTTTATCGACTACTTTCAACTCATAGTGGTACGCATTATCATCAGGCACTTTCTCGAAAGTCCAATTTTTGCTCTTGGCCAGAGTCTGCAATGCACGAACAAATTTCAGTTCCAACTCGCTATCCTCAGCTGCACCATTTTGTGCGATAGTGCCTACAGACCCCTTGATGCGTTCCCATGACTTTGAACCGCCCACTAACTTGCCGAACAGAATTTCAGCCTGTTCGCGGCTGAAAGAATCTCTACTATACTGATTACCATAAGTCAGGATGCAATGATAGCACCCATCCTTACCTTCCAACTGACAAGTGCATTCCCTAATCTTGTCATAGGCAAACATCAGCATATTTGAGAACTCGTCAGTATTATAGAGTTTTGCAAGATAACCTGTACCACCAGGTATGGTATCATACATCACAAGATAGTAATCTTTCAATCCTGTAGCTTGATTCATTTCAGAATAGGAGTCAATGCGGATATGCTCAGGTGAAGAGTGATAATACTCCTTCATTCCAAGTTCAATACCAGCCTTAAACATCTCCACAGCAGCCTTCGCATCCATGATTTGGATAGGTAGCAGAATCTTTATGGCTTCGGTTTGCATGTGACGATACAAATAGAGCTGCTCAAATACCTCACCATTCCTATCGTCCACAAAACTCACATTCTTATGGTTACAGAAACGGTAGTGATGTCCTACTGGTTTGTGTTCTTTATTCAACTTGGAGAGCAATGGCGTTGACTTGCCACAATATTTGCAGGTGACAAAACCATTTTCAGGAATGATAGCTTCATTATTTACTTCTACTTTGCTGCCAGTCTGCATCTGCATGCCATAGTTAGCCTCATAGAGATCCATATTATTACAGAACTCTATACCAAAACCAAGGTTTTTCATCGCATACGAAGAAACAACACCTTTATGATGGAACATAAAATGTTTCTTAACAATGAACTGTTCTTTGGTTCTTTCCTCATTAGAATCATCGAGCGCAGCATCTGTCTTGAACATCGCACTACGAGCACTTGTAAATTTCAAATACTTATGTTGGTTGACGCCCCATGAAGGATCGCCACATTTTGGACAAGCAGCAAGTGAGAATTCTGGAGTACCCTTTTCTGCTACACAATCACACTTTGAGCAATATCTCATCGATATCAGGTTGTCTTTCCAATCGAATGTAGGGATGCCACTAACTTCAAGCTGAAACTTCTGAGTGCAGAACTTATTGCCTGGAGCCAATTCTTTTATACCCTGAGAAGCAGAACGTGTCAGTTCAATTACTTTTGGTTCTGCAACATTATTCTTGCTATCTTCCTTTTCCAGGGTCGAATACACACTCGCCTGCAACTTGACGCCAGTTTCAGGGAAGGCATAGTTAGGCAAAAGTCCACAGTTTGTCATGAATTCTATGAGACTTTCACTTTGGATGTTGGCATATTGGGCCTTGCAAGCCTTTATCAGATCCTTGAGCGCAGCTTTAGCCGGATCATTCGGCTGTAGTCTGTCTTCATGTTCTTTATAGTTATTTAGTTCCTCGATAAGCCCAAATAATCGGTCTGTTAAGGCATGAAACTCTTTCAGAATATTCTGATAGAAAGACTCGTCCTCCAATGACTTTGCCAGGATGCCAATGGCAGGCAGGGTCTTCTCGTCGTATTGCTCAGAGAATCTTGTCTTCAAAGTATTCTTATTCTCCTTGATGAAAGCAATAATCCTATTGACAACAAACCCATCTGAAGACATCGCATCTTCTGTCAGCTTCAAGTCACGGATATTTGCCGGCATCGTATTGTTCTTATCCTCGCTAATCCATGTATCAATACAATAGGCGAAGAAGTGTCTGCGCAGGATGTCCTTTGCTTCGAGGAAGCATCCCGGTGTGGACACTTCACCCTCCATCATTTCATCAGGATAAGTAAAATAATACATGTCATGAGGTTCTCCTGCGTGAGCATAGTTCAATACAAGAGCGGAACCTTCCTTACGACCGGCACGACCTACACGCTGTAGGAAATTGCTTGGTTTAGGTGGAATATTAGCATTACCCATTACATTCAGATCGCCAATGTCAATACCCATTTCCAACGTTGATGTAGCAGAAAGAACATTTACCGAGTTTGAATGAGGATGCTCCTTGAAGTCCTTCTCAAGTTGTTCTCTGTCCGATCGTTCAAGCAAACCGGTATGCTCTCGGGCATATACACGAGGAGACAATGCACGGTTATACACCTGCTGATAGTAGTTGAGCTCGGGTTTTATCTCCTCTGAGTAAGTGCCCTGACACTTGTAGTCAAGACAAAGAGTGTCCTCAGCAAGACTGTCACCCTTGGCTACATATAGTGTTGATTGACAGTTGCTACACTTGATATGTTTAACATTCTTGCTTACCCATATATGGTTGGGGTTGATGACATAGTTGCCACCACCCTGAGGAGCTTTATTTACCAGACCAACTTCTTCCATTTTGAGGAAGAGTTCACGAATAAACTCATTGTATAATGTAAGATTACGCTCGATAGGCCAGTTGAAATGGCGCCAGAAATAGTTGGTGTACCAGTTAGGTTTCTCACGTCTCAAAACTGCCATATCCAACATATCACTATTTTTGTCGAGATAGGTAACACCAATTAGTTTTGGGAAACGGACACCTCCTCCGAACATCCTATTGAGGAAATGACGACCATCAAACTTCCAGTTCAATGCCCATAGCGTAAGAGCATCATTTCTGTATTTGTCAAGATATGGATGATCTACAGCACCATGTCTTCTCATTCGCTGTAGGATACCATAAACGAAGTGGCAGAATGCCTTCTCGTCCTCATCTACATACTCCAACGAATTGATTGACAAGAATTCCTTCATCAAGTCATACACCTTGTGAATCTCTTCACTTTTGAAGAATGTAGCCGATGACCCCGTCTTCTCAAGGGTACGACCAAGCTGTGATGTAAGACCAAATTCGCTAACTATTTCCCAATCCACTCGTATGTCGAATTCTTTCTTAAAAGAAGCCATGTAGCCACTACCCTCGCGGTAATTATGGCGAAGATCAATATGAGAGGCTAAGTCTGCCGGTAAGAAACGATTGTAATAATCGTCCTCAGATAGTTTCTCCTTCCAGTATTTCTTGAAGCCCTCCTGAAGTTCTGCAACATTAACGGGCTTGTCAAGGCTATTGATATACTGCTGCATAGACTGACGGAAAAGAAATCGGAAAGTTCTTGCTTCATAGAAAGCTGCCTGATGAGCAGCATCCTGCACGCTGTTCGTGAATACAAGAATCTTTCTGTCCTTCTCTTCTGCATGGTCAAAGTCGCTCGACAACACTTGGCTTATAGCCACACTTGACAACGTAGAGATACGTCCACCTATCTCGCAGATTGCATCACTATTACACTCGGGACATATCGTTGTAAACCTCTGATTTCCATTGCGTGTTGATGTCGTTCTACTACAAACACGTACTCTCAACGTGTCGTTATCGCTTTCGCTCATCTCACGCAGATTCTTTATGCTGACGTGATGTGTCACATTAATTGCATTCTCATTTACATATTCATCTATGGCCTCGTGCTTTTTAGACTCAATATTCAAAAGAACTACCTCTTTTTCTCTATCCATGAAAGCTTTGTTGATAGTGGAAATGTCAGAACAATAGCTGTCATCTGTAGCCAAACGACGCGAAAGCCAACCACTTGCACCACATTCACGACAGAAATACATAGGCAAAGCTATACGATCCTCATCTTTTTTCAAGCTATGTCTCCAAGCAAACTCAGGGTCTTTCTGGAAATAACGAAGAATACCACTAAGTTCACGTTGCCAAAGCTGCACCTGCAGATAAAGCATCGGAATGAGCTTTCCAGAATTGTTGAGAGGACGTTTTGAATAAGCAATCAGAGCCAACAGATTTTCGAGAACAATAGAGCATACCTTATCACCACCATCCAAATAAAGACGTCGGAAGGTTACATCCTGATCAATCAGCTTCTTTTGTACATCTTCCAATGAGAGAATGCCCTGGCTCAAAATATCCAGAACCGACTTGACAATGCTCATACCGCGCAAATATGTTCCGGCTTCAACTGGCGAGATATTTGAGTTCTTAAGCCATACCTTGCAAAGGCGTCTCATATATGAATTAACCGTGTCATCAGCTCCAAATTCACAACTCTTAATGAGCTTTATATCAGGAAGTGTTGTAATCGACTCAGTCACATATTCAGACACAGGTATTCTGTGTTCCTCAATGACATTCTCTTCATGGAACACCTCTCCGAATACATCCGAGGCATATTCGCACAGACGTTTTTTGCTGTCTGGGCCATTGCCAATGGTTGCCGAAGTACCAATAGGACACAATAATCCCTTAGGCAGATTCAGTTTCAACTTCAAACGTCGAATCAAATTTGCCACATCCGTGCCCTGTGCGCCATCATAGGTATGCAACTCGTCGAGCACTATAAACTTCAGAGCCTTGAAGTCTGTATCAATATTGCCTTTCCATAGGCAGCTGAAGCGCTGACGCATCAGTCCATAGTCCAGCATCTTGAAGTTTGTCAACAAAATGTCGGGCACAGTGTCAAGAATAGCATCGCGGTTTTCAATGATATGGTCAGGTCCCATATCTCGAGGATAGTCCTTAGGATCGGTACCCTCTCCCACAAACAAACCAGCTGTTACCTTTCCCTTCAGTCGAGGGTCATTCCAGATGGTTTCTGCCAAACGCTTTGCCTGGTCACTTGCCAAGGCATTCATGGGGTACATGATAATAACCTTCACTCCAACCTGACGACTGAACTTGTTGCAGTTGTAGCAATAGTCAAGGATTGGGTAAAGAAAACACTCTGTCTTACCAGAGCCAGTACCCGTAGTAAGGAGCGTTGGCTTAGGGGCATTACCGTTCTGCATAGAGAGCTGACGGAACGCCTGCAACTGATGCAAGTATGGAGGGAAGTTGGGAGCAATCTCCAAAGGAATGTTTTTGTTCTCTTCTTCCGATGCAGACACAAAAGGAGTCTTCAACGAGATATATGGTCCTTTGAAGAGTCCTTCCTCTTTACTCTCGATGAAGCGATAGAAAGCATCACTGACATCCTTCTCTTTGAACTTGAAGGTTGCCTTGATATACTCTATTATTGAATCACGTACTTCACGTGCTTGTTGAAGAGGTAGCATATTATTGTTGTTTTATCATTGACAAATTAAATGAAGTAGAATCTACTACTCGGTATCCAGCCGCCTTAAACTTTACGACCGAATCATCATCAACAGGGTCAATAGCAATTTTGGACTTTCTTAATAGTAATCCAGCTGTAGCTATGACCATGTCATTATGATCTAATAAGTCAACATCACCATCCATACTGAATGGAATACCATTGTCGAGGAGTAAATCCACTATATCTTCGAGACCAGGGTATAATGACTTTACATCTTCCCTGTTAATATCACCATTTCGGCTAAAGTCCACTTCTACGCAATTCGACAAGAATTGCTTAACTAGGTTTGACTTTACTGGTATAATATCAATAGGCATATCTGTAATAAGCAAGGTCGTACTTCTTGAACGACTTGTAGCTACATTAAATAAATTGTCAGAAAACGCGAAATCATAATTGCGCGAGGGAACGTAGTAGATTGTGTAATCTACGGTTTCTCCTTGTATTCTGTTAATTGTGTCAACGAGTATACCTACCTTTTGGTCATCATTACAGAACTCAGCCTGAAGGGCTTTTGTTGTTAATACGAATGGTGACAAAATAGCGAGTCTTCTTTTAGGATAATAGCCGTAAAAAACATTCACAATCTTGCGAATGACATCTAATGCGTCCTTAGAGCAGTCTGCGCCACTAGATCCTTTCGTAGTATATATAATAGTTCCACCTTCATCTGGGAAAAATGGTTTCACATCAGATGGCACATTGAACAATGTTTTCTTCTTCTGTACGCTTGTAAAGTTTCCACCATAAAAGTATTTAGACTGATTTGTACTGGCCGATGTAAGACGAAATGACGTTGTCATTCTAAAACTAGGCATATTCGTTGAACACACATAAGTCATCATGCCATTCGCTTGAGTGTCTACATCTATTCCTTGATAATCCGCTGCATTGTTAATTTCGACAACAGGAGGTAGCTGCATAGGATCACCTACGATTAGGCATTTCTTGCCTAATCTCATAAACGCAGCAATGGCTGTCAAGAATGCCTGCGATGCCTCCTCGATAACTATCAAGTCGTAAATAGGGTTGTCTACTTTATTTATTATTCTTGATAGTGAATAGTAAGTAGAACAAAGCAAACAGCCTTTTGCTATCAACAAGTCCTTATCGGCAGCCACCAAGAAAGAATGTTTCTTCTTTTCTTCAGCTGATAACATGGTCTTACAGATGGTACCATTCTGAATGACCTGAGTCATGGTTCCTTGGGAAATCAACGAAATCAGACTTGCATTACTTTGAGTAGTAACGCAAACGCTTTTCTTCTCTGTTGTTATCTTGCTGATGATACTTCCAAGTGTATAACTTTTACCTGTTCCTGGAGGGCCTTGCAAAACACATACGTCTGAAGTTTCTAAAGCCTTTATTATTCTTTCTGGTACATTGTCTGTACTTTTAAGTTCAACAGGAGACCAATTGTTATAGGTGATCTTGGGGGTTAACAGGAGATTCTTATCTGACTGATGTTGGTTGATGTAATCAGACAAGTTCATCAACAACTCTGTTGGTGGCAATGTCTCTAGCATGACAAACCTGAGTTCTTTATGTTGTGCCAATCCACTACGAACCGCATTAAGCATTTCTAAACTCACTTTGCTGCACCCCACAGTTTTCCTATCGCTAAGGAAGTACAATGGAACAATATCAGAAAAACTTGTGTGTACATTGAAATTTTCTCTAAACTTCAAGCTGGTACAGTTCCATGATTGGATAGTAAAGCCATACTTGTCATAAGACGATTTCCTTAAGATACATAGCACCATAGGTACCTTAAGGCGAGGTGTTGTCCTCGTCTCAAAATGTATAACCATCTGTCCGTGCTCAGTTGTACCGACGATTGATCCATAAAATGCCCTTCCAATTTCAAAAAGACTATTCAAAGATGTATTTGCATACAATTCATACTTTTTCTCTTGATCTCTTCGTTGCAATTTGAAGAACTTTTCGTATTGTTCTAATCTGTCCATAATCTTTTAGTCTAATTCCATATTACCCTCTGAATTAAAATATTCGTCAAAGATGCTATTCAAATCAGAATTTGGAGTTTGATGGACTTTTAGCATTAAGTGAACATTTCTGTCAGTATAGATTGTGTCTAATCTGATATTATCACCTATCAAGATGCTATCCGGATTCAAAACACTTTCTATAGTAGACATTATATCCATACTATTAGATGGCGACATCTTCATCAACACATTATTACTACTTTCTGCTATTGCCTTAACATCATCCTTATCCATAATCATCTTAAAATCATGATCGCCAAATCCTGTACATAGGCAAGCATAGTTACCCTGATTTACGATGGCATTCCATATGGAAGGTGATAAATACCAAATACCATAAATTAGGCGCACCCGACAAACCCTGTGGAGTAGGCCGTGCAGATGCTAACCCAAAACTGTTGCTAAACGATACATGAAGAATGGTATGTCTATGACTCCTTTTACTTGTGCACGAAAGCATTTGATCTTTGAGTTCAACGATTCAGCTGAAGCGTTAGTCTTACGTCCGTCAAAGTAGTTCAGGATTTCATCCTCATAGAATCTGATGGTATCGCGTACGGACTTGATTTCACGCAGAGTGCAGGAAGCCACTTTCTCATACCACCCCTTGAAATTCTGTTTGGCAGTCTCCTTTGTGAGTTTCTTGTTTCTGAATATGGCTCTAAGGGAGTTGATCAGATTGTATGCTTCTTCAAGTTTTGGGTAGAGTGCGAAAAGTATCTTCGCACGCTTTTTCTGCGTTGCGCTCCACTTCTCTCGGCTCATGGACAATTGCTTGCGACATCGTGTCTGTGCCTCTACAAGAGTCTCGCCATTTTCAAGCCTTTTGGGTTCAAAGCGAGTGTTCAGCCTCATAGGCTTTCTTCCGCGCTTGCTCTTCTTCCAGTTCTTCCCATGCCTTTTCCTCATTCGCTCGCGGTAAGCCTTTCTCTGCGCTGCCAGATTTTCGAGGTATTTGCGAAACTCTGCCTTCTGTCTGTTCGCCTCCTTTACGGCTTTTCGTTTCAGGCGCAGGCGTATCTCTTCGCAGCCCTCTCCACCGCGTTTTACGACATGGAAGCAGTCACGTATGACTGTGGCTTTAGGGAATGCCTCTCGGGCTATGACACGCATGCAATCTGAGAGATCCATCGTGATATTCTCAACCATTTCACGCTTATCTGCAGGTAGTTGCATGAGAACCTTCAGTACGTCAGCAGGATTCGTTCCCTTGACTACTGCTATGATTGCACCCTTGCGACCATGGGCATCCTTGTTGTGAACGATAGTGTACAGTTCGCCCTGGAGGGAGGTCTCGTCTATGCCTTGCTCCTTACCTACGTTTTGCGGAATAAGAATCCACTTGGATGCGTGATCCTTCTGCTCCCACGTCTCGAAGTTACTCAGGGCGTCCTTGTATCTTTTGGCAAACGTGGAGCTGTTAATCATGTACGTATAACCAATCTGACGAGCGGTTATCGTCTCAGAGTCCATTCGCCCTCTTTAAAAAAAGCGCGAAGTCCTTCGCGTATCGAGTGCCCTTATGCTTCAGTTCAAACTCCTTGTCAAGGTCAACACTTCTTGTTGTGCCATCCGGCATTGTCCAACGCCTTCTTCGTATGTGAAGTACCGCCTTCTTGTCTCGGGCTGGATAGTCAAGTAAACATGATTCTTCCCCAAAACCATTGCTCACGGAATCCTTCATGTCTGGTGTGCGATTGTCGCGCTCATCCAGATAGATGTGAAGCTCTGTTGTGTAAAGAACATCCTTGTCCAGAGTACGCTGTGTTGCAAAGTCTGTCACCTCGAAATATTTAAGAACTCCTTCGGGGAGGAAATATGAGGCGAGGCCCTCATACATATTTTTATTGCCATTCTGATTCATAGTGCAAAGGTACTACTTTTGGGCAATCATGTATCGTTTGGCAACTCAGTTTTTGGGTTAGCATCTGCACAGCCCTCCACAGGGTTTGTCGGGTGCGCCNNNNAGGCGCACCCGACAAACCCTGTGGAGTAGGCCGTGCAGATGCTAACCCAAAACTGTTGCTAAACGATACATGAAGAATGGTATGTCTATGACTCCTTTTACTTGTGCACGAAAGCATTTGATCTTTGAGTTCAACGATTCAGCTGAAGCGTTAGTCTTACGTCCGTCAAAGTAGTTCAGGATTTCATCCTCATAGAATCTGATGGTATCGCGTACGGACTTGATTTCACGCAGAGTGCAGGAAGCCACTTTCTCATACCACCCCTTGAAATTCTGTTTGGCAGTCTCCTTTGTGAGTTTCTTGTTTCTGAATATGGCTCTAAGGGAGTTGATCAGATTGTATGCTTCTTCAAGTTTTGGGTAGAGTGCGAAAAGTATCTTCGCACGCTTTTTCTGCGTTGCGCTCCACTTCTCTCGGCTCATGGACAATTGCTTGCGACATCGTGTCTGTGCCTCTACAAGAGTCTCGCCATTTTCAAGCCTTTTGGGTTCAAAGCGAGTGTTCAGCCTCATAGGCTTTCTTCCGCGCTTGCTCTTCTTCCAGTTCTTCCCATGCCTTTTCCTCATTCGCTCGCGGTAAGCCTTTCTCTGCGCTGCCAGATTTTCGAGGTATTTGCGAAACTCTGCCTTCTGTCTGTTCGCCTCCTTTACGGCTTTTCGTTTCAGGCGCAGGCGTATCTCTTCGCAGCCCTCTCCACCGCGTTTTACGACATGGAAGCAGTCACGTATGACTGTGGCTTTAGGGAATGCCTCTCGGGCTATGACACGCATGCAATCTGAGAGATCCATCGTGATATTCTCAACCATTTCACGCTTATCTGCAGGTAGTTGCATGAGAACCTTCAGTACGTCAGCAGGATTCGTTCCCTTGACTACTGCTATGATTGCACCCTTGCGACCATGGGCATCCTTGTTGTGAACGATAGTGTACAGTTCGCCCTGGAGGGAGGTCTCGTCTATGCCTTGCTCCTTACCTACGTTTTGCGGAATAAGAATCCACTTGGATGCGTGATCCTTCTGCTCCCACGTCTCGAAGTTACTCAGGGCGTCCTTGTATCTTTTGGCAAACGTGGAGCTGTTAATCATGTACGTATAACCAATCTGACGAGCGGTTATCGTCTCAGAGTCCATTCGCCCTCTTTAAAAAAAGCGCGAAGTCCTTCGCGTATCGAGTGCCCTTATGCTTCAGTTCAAACTCCTTGTCAAGGTCAACACTTCTTGTTGTGCCATCCGGCATTGTCCAACGCCTTCTTCGTATGTGAAGTACCGCCTTCTTGTCTCGGGCTGGATAGTCAAGTAAACATGATTCTTCCCCAAAACCATTGCTCACGGAATCCTTCATGTCTGGTGTGCGATTGTCGCGCTCATCCAGATAGATGTGAAGCTCTGTTGTGTAAAGAACATCCTTGTCCAGAGTACGCTGTGTTGCAAAGTCTGTCACCTCGAAATATTTAAGAACTCCTTCGGGGAGGAAATATGAGGCGAGGCCCTCATACATATTTTTATTGCCATTCTGATTCATAGTGCAAAGGTACTACTTTTGGGCAATCATGTATCGTTTGGCAACTCAGTTTTTGGGTTAGCATCTGCACAGCCCTCCACAGGGTTTGTCGGGTGCGCCATAAATTACACTCTGAACATGTAGTTCTTTTCCATTCACAAGTGGAATCGGAGAATATTTCTCAGATCGTATATATTCTTTCTCATCAAAATCAGATGAAAATGAAAGATACGTAGCATTTTCCTTAATGTACATAAGACCACGATATCTTGCAATTATATGTTTAGCCTTAATTCCATCTTCTGGCATTGAGAAACCGCCACCCATGAATTCAGATACTTTTTCAGAGTACTCGCGGATAACATCATCTTGTTCTTTTTGAGTGAATGTGTCCTTATAGTTGTTGCTTTCAGACGATTTTGCGGCTGTATCAGAATCAATTGAGCCATTATTTACCTCTTCATAATTGTTCATTGAACCTTCCCGTCCATTCAAGTCAATATAGGAACTTGTACCTTCACCTGCCCTTGTTCGTGTAACATTTTCAGAAGACTTTCTCTCGCCCGATTCTATAGTCGTCGGGTAATCATGAGTAGCCCCCTTATCTGAACAAATTTTCTTCGGCTCATTATCATCTACATCGTTATCAGCAAATTCGTTATCCTCAGGATTATCTTCTTGTGAGGTTTCACCCTCATATTCGCCAGTATAGCCTGTAAATATATGACGATTGTCTATATCAACGAAATCCGTATCATCTGCTTCGTTGCCATTAAGTTCTCTTTTAATTCCAGGAATCAAAAGATCAAGTTCTTCCTTAAAGGCATCATCAAGCATCAGGGGGTTGTTTTCTTTAACTTTTTCAATCGCTGCTTCACGGCTATCCATAACGGTTTTAACGAGGTCCTCGTCGGCTTCAATTCCTAGATACTCAATAAAACTCTCCACAAATGGCACGAATACAATTTTGTCGTCCAACGACTTGACAAAGTAGAAATCTGCCGAATCTTTTTCGCGATAAAATTTCTTTAGTTTTTGGCAAATATTCTCATCTTTCTCATATCTGATAGAAATTGCATCGCAACACCACAACTCAAGCGCATCAATAAGTTCGCTATACTTTTGATAACGAGAGTTCCAGTTCTCTGCATCTTCATATCCCGCAAGAACCAAAGCATAGATCCTCAATGTCTTTTTATATACCTCATTCTTTGAGACCTGTCCGATTTTGTCTACAATTAAATCTTTTGGTTCAATAGTAGGTATCTGAAGTATATCACACGCATTTTTGAAAGATATTGGACCAGCAGGAAGGTATTCCTTATTGATGATTTTGGGAAGATTACCAAAGTATTGCTCCAACTTCTTTTCGTTATATGACAATGCATATAATTCGGCAATTGGCTTATCGTCATTTTTTGTATTCTTCCACTTAGCCGATTCATCTGCTCTGTATTCGGTAACGTCTACATCATACTTCTCATCGTAAGTTTCTATCATCCATTGCAATAACTGAATTCTTCTTTCCTTACCAACGAAGCTGAAAAGAGCATACAATGAATCACAGAAAGAAAGACGTGTATTGGATGGCTTACTAAGCAAAAGCCCAAACAAAGTACGTTTTTCCTCCTTATCATATTCAATGTTCGGAAGGTCCGCTAATGGTAATTTATTCTCCCAATCAACTACATGTTTATTGACATACGATGATATCGTTAGAGAATATATTTCACTAGGCTTCTTCATGTAATCCTTAGTTGGAATACAAGCTACAGAGTCAAATTTACCTTCATCTATCAGTTTTTTGACACCACGAATGTCAGCATCTAGTTTCATTAGATACTGACTCCAAAAATAGATTGAGAAATCTCTGTCTGACAGATTCACAATATCATCTTCTTCAAAATTGCAATGAATTTTGAAGACTCTATTTAACATCTTTCGTATGTCATTCTTACATTCTTGTAAATATGAATTAGAGATATAATCATAGTCAAGACCATATTTCTCGAAATCACAGAATGGTTCGTACAGACTACCTTCTGTCATTTTTGAAACGTCAGTAAACTCATCATCCGAATCTAAGAAGAGTACTTTAGAAATTTGGTCAAACTCTTTGAGACTATCTTTATCTGCAATATACATCGCTGCGAGTTCATCTACAAAGCGGAAGTGTATAGAACGAAGCAAGTCTTCACTATCTTCATCATCTTGAATTTCAAGATAACGATCTATCTTAATTTCTTGCCACTCCGTGAGCTTTGTGATTTTATTACCATCTATTTCGTCTAATATATCGACAATGAGTCTCCTTTCGTCTGCTGTAGCAAACGAAACTTGAGTTGGAATATCTATATATTTGAAAGGTTCGTCCTTTTCGCTGTCAATATAAATAACTTCTGACAAACTATAGAACTCACCATCATAAGCCTTGACACGAAGATCCTGGAGATTTGAAATCAAACCTCCCTCTCCCTCATAGTGGTCTTCAAGTTTCGAACGATATTTTGCAATTGTTGCAGGCAGTTTGGCATTATCTGTCTCTGGTAATCTATTATCAATTGTGTCGATAAGAATGTCTACCATTTCAAACCGTACACCCATTTTTACCCAGAAATCCTTCCAAGCTTCAACATTATCGTCCTCTTCAATATATGCGCTGCTAATGAATAATGCATCTGGATGATAACTTGTAACAATTGTCTCTAATCCACCTTCTTCGATATATTCGTCTGAAAGGTAGATAATCTCGTCTGAATCAACATATTCATCTGTTTTAAGGTAGACAGGAAGAGCAGGAAGGCTTGCAAGCGTTTGATCTGCAAGTCTACACCCCTTTACCCATCTCCAGAATTTTACATTATTATCCTTGTCTTCGATTGTTGAATAGAAAGTACTGGTATTATCAGTTAGCCAAGTAATGAAGTCAGTCACAGTAAATGGTTCATTTCCCAGTCGCGTTTTCCAATACTCTTCATTCTCCTCTATGTGATAATCAGGATCAATGATGTCAAGGTCAGAAAATTCAACCAATCCCATAGATGCCAACTCTCGTGCGCTTTTGCTTAATATATGATGTCCCTCAGAACTGTCACTAGCATCATCATTACCATAAAGATAAACCTTTACCCCTTTCATTACTTCCTTTTGCTTGTCGGTAAGGTCTGCAAGACGGTCAATAACGAAAGCATGGAAAGCTATGCTGGCATCCTTAGAACTGATAGTGTTATTGATATTGTCAAGTTCCTCTGTTATGACATCGTTGAAGAAGTTTGCAAAATCATATTTCTTGGCTTTTATAGCCAGTATAGACTTTGAGTCTCCATATTTGCTTGTACACATGTCTACAGTGTCGGCAGGGAACCATTCCGAATCAAGAATTTCTTTCAATTCTATATCATAAGCATAAACATAAGTAGCGTTTGAGTCTATATCATAACCACCATCGTCAGAATTACCAACAAATACGAAGGACTCAAATTTATCAGCGTTCTTCTCTATTTCAAATACTAATTTGTAGTTCGCATCAAGGTAGGCGATAAAGTCTAAATTCTTTGCTCCATCACCGTCGTTGTTTCCGCTGGTGTTTGATACGATAGTGCTGATATTAGGGCGTACTATATCCTTATAGAATTTGTCGGCATCAAGTTCCTCTACATAGAAAGCCTCTTTAAGGAAATCCTTTACTTTCTCTTCATCGTTTTCCACGTTGAGGTAGTCAGAATCAAGACTGTACATCCAGTCGCTATTGAGCCACTCTCTCTGTGAACATTCATCAAAACACTCTGAAGGGAAGTAGATATGGTCTTCGTAAAGGACAAATGTTTCGCCACCATCGCAATCATAAGCGTTGAGCGCATAGTCACGTAATGAGCCACTACTAAATGAAGTACCATGCTCATAACAGAATTTTACGAAAGCAACACTTTTTTCCTTATTCTCTTGTTGAGATTCGTTGATCCCATCATGATAGTCCTCCGACAGTATAATGTCATTCACAATAATGTCATCAGAATAATCTAGAACTCCAGCATTCTCTTTGAAATAATCAAGTGTAGCCTTATCGTAGTTAGGAGATACAAAAGAGAATGTTACTGAAGACAACCATGATTCACTACAGGTCTTCTTTCCTTCAGAAGATGAAAAGAAGACAAAGTTATCATTGAAATCGTCAACAATAACTGGTTCAACTTCATCATTGAAGAAAGGAAGACTACAGAGATCTTCAGGTACAATGTTTTTCTTTGCCAGATAGCTATAAAAATGGAACGAAGTATTCCATTCCTTCAAAGCCTGAACGGTCTCATCCCAGTTGTCGCTTAACAAAGTCTCGTTTATAAAACGTTTAGAATCATACTCATAGAAACTCTTTTTATTAAAAACTTCGTTCCATTTTTCATTATCTCTGAAAAATTCGCGCGTTTTGAATGACAGATAGCACAAATGGGAACTGAAAGCAGACAGGTCTTCCAATTCCTCATCAATATCATAATACAAATCATTTGCAGAGAAAAGTTCTCCACTTTTCTCTTCTATGAATATTGCTTCATCAAAGTAATCTTCCAAATAATCGTTTTCCAAGAGAAAGTTCAAGAACTTATTATTGTTCTCCTGGTCTTTCAACCACTCATGGAAATCATCATTTGCAATAAGCTCACTCAAATTTTCTTCGTCAAATCTTTGCTCATCGCATGCATAACGTTTCAAGAATGAATTAAAGTGCTTGTCTTGTCTTAATATAGGCAATGGAAGATAATACTCTTCTTTTCCTATGAACCTACAGAATTCATCATCAGTCATGATGCCAGAGGTACTTAGTCCCGTGGTATCTAAAATAACACGATTGACAAGTGCAATTCCTTGGGGTACAGGGACTATCTGATCCGACTCAAGGCAATTGTCAAAAGCTTCGGCAAATCTTTCAATAAAATTCAAATAGTCCTTATGTTTGTCCTTGCATTTCTTAAAATCAGGAATCAAAGAGAACACTGAACCTAAATGGTACTTTCTGGATTTGAGAAGATCTTTAATCCAACATGAAGAGTTTAGAACCAGCAATAGCTGCAAGTTCTTCATTAAAGTTTGTCTCATCTTCATCAACCAGTTTAACCTCTGTTTCTATGTCATTTCGGTCTCCTTTAGGTATCATGTCCGTATTCATGAGGAACGGAAGCCCCCAAGAAGCTTTTGTTGGCAAGTAGCAATATAAAGTAGCATCTTCAACAGGCTTGATTATAGCACCCTCGTGCTTACAAGCAAATGAAACCTTAGTGTAGTCAAAGTCTGTATACTTCTCTGGAATACGACTATTACCTTTTTCTATTGTCTTATTTATCAAGAGCTGTAAGTCTTCCTCTATCTCATTCTCATAGTCACCTACAATCCATTCTTCATTATTACGGAAACATGCACGTTCCTCCTGACCATTTATAAAAACACGAACAGAATTTATGTTGGGAATGAACAGAATTATATTCGAATCCGAGAAGACTTCACGGAAAAGATTCTCATAACAATTCTTTCCTAAATGGAGTATTCTCTTGTCATCAGGTCGTAAAGCAATTTGAACCTGAAATTTCTTATCAGCACTATCAAATACAGAATTTACTTCTGTTTCCACTTCCTCATGTTCCGTCCAAATTGGCAGGATTTGGAAAGGAGCATCCTGTCTTTTAATTTTTCCTCCTCTTTTCTTTTCCGGTGTCTCACCTTGATCAAAACGGAAAGAATAATCACCTGTACGCAAATACACATAGTGATTGTTAAGGAACACTGTCTTAAAGCCTATGCCTTTATAGCCAATGGTTTTCCTATTCGCAACTTTTTCTTTCTCGTTAATACCGCAAATACCAGAAATATTTCGCACATTGAATTTATCACCCGAATGAAGGAAAAGCAAATAATTGTCTGTAATATGAAACTCCACATCCACCATCTGTCCTTCTACAGGATAATCATTGGCATTTTGCAGAAGCTCATAAACAAAAGTAGACTCCTTGGCGCTTAGCTGTTTGCTAAGTGTGTCAAGGAAGTTAGCTGCTGAACCAAAGTTTTTTGATTTATCGCTATGACGATCTTCGAACAGTTTATTGATAAACCATTTGGGTGTTATTCTCTGTGGAGCGTATTGATTGTCAAGGTATATCTCATAAGGATTGCTAGCATCCCTATGAGATAGTTTCCAAGTGAATCTGTAATAATTATTCAACTCAAGGTCTCTCTGTGGGTATTTAAGCCACAAGGATATTGCTTTTTTGTTTGTAAGGTAAGGAGGAATGCGATCAAAATTTGTCTTTCTCAAATCGTCAATGATATAACCAACTGATTTTGTGTCAGAATGGTAGTAACCAATAAATTCGCAATTATCTACACCCCACAACTCGAATACATCCTCATTCGTTAATTCACCTTCTCGAACATTGGAATGTACAAATTGATCACTCTTACTTCTCAAGGTTCGTGGAGATAATGAAAAATTTATCCGCGATGGCGAGATACGTACATCTTCCTTAACATAACATTGGAATGTACATTCTCCTTCAGGTATGTCGTTGGCATAATTGGGGACATTGATGAATGCACCAATTACATTAGTAGCGACTCCATTGATTTTGATAGAATTAATGTGTCCCTTAAATTTGTCTGTGAAACTACTTCTAATTTCATGAGAAAACACACCTTCAAATATAGTAGTTGCAAAAAACTCCCTAATTTCATCATCAGTCGCTTTTATCATTTGATATTTATTCTTAAAGTACGTCATGCTTTGTATTTACTTTTTTGATTTATGTTGATTGGCACATGTATTTCAATCTCTGAAAGATTTACACTTTCATTTATTAGTATGTTCTATTTACGTTTAATATTTTTCAAAATAATCACTTGCGGTTGAAATGTTATTTCCTTAAGATAATCCATCGGCCTGATTTCTGTGAACCTTCGCGGGCAATGAGGTTTTCTTCTTGCAATTTCTTGAGGTGTTTTAGTATGGCGCTTCTGTTGATATTTAGCTTGTTTGCCATGTCTCTTGAGGTAATGTTAGCGTTGTCGGCTATCAGTCGGATGATGGCGTCTCTTGTTTCTGAACCACTCTTTTGGACCACCTCTTTATTTTCTGGACCACCTTTCTGGACCACCTTGTTTTCATTGATGACAATGTCTTCTGCCATTGATTTTTTGAATACCTCAATCTCATTGCGTAGATTCTTGCTATGCTCTTGCAGCATAAACTGCTGAAAAGGAACTGTCGTTTCTTCTTCGCGTGATTGATTGAGTGCCTCGATATATGCAGCTTTGTCTTCCTTCAGAATCTTTGTAGGGATGAGCCCAAACTCAAATTGCAGATAGTTCATTACGAGTCGCGACATTCTTCCGTTGCCATCCACCCAAGGATGTATGGTAACGAGAAAGTTATGGGCATCAAAGCTCAGAAGATAAGCTTCTATATCATCGGCTTTTTTGATGAGAGCGTCGCGTCGTTGGTTGATGTAGTCACATAGCTCTTTCAGTTTCATTGGCACCTTGCGATAGTTCATGTATGAACGTCCACCAGGTCCTGCGGTTACTCCACACAATCGCAAGTCACCTTTGGAAGAGTCGAACTCACCTCCCAAAGTGCTATAGTGGCTACCTGTGTTTCTCATCACTATAGCCGAGAGCTGTTGTAGCATTTCTATAGTAAAAGGCTTATGCTCCTTTGCCCAACTGATAGACTGTTCGTAAGCTCGTTTCAAGTCGAGGTTCATAAGTTGCTCCACCATGGGTTTACCTTTAGCGGAAATGCCTTCATCAAAGAGTAGCATGTTCTCTACCTCTGTCACCGTAGAGCCCTCAATGGCTGTAGAGTGAGTAATGATAGAATACAGATAGAACTTCTGATAGTCTATCTGATTGGCTATTTCCAATTGGTGGTATTCTTTCAGAACTGACAAGAGTTCGTTGATATATTGCTTCATAGTGATACGAGTTTTGTTCTACACTGGCAAACGCTGATACTACTTATTAAATATCTTCTCGAAGTGAGCCCAGGCGCGGCGATAGTCTTCTATGCGGTTGCACTTGGTGTAGGGAGCATAATAGGTTACTTGCTGTCCGCCATAGAGTTCGCTCTTGGCAGGGTCGATGGTATGGGTGTGAGTAGGCGAGGTTCCTGCATAGGTATTTTCGTCTATCTGCTCTCCACGGATGTCTTCCCATCCCAACATACCTGTCTTAGTGTTGCGCTTGCGGTCAAGACCAACGCCTGTCAATCCCTTCGAGCAGGTAAAGACGATGTTGCCCTTTTGGTCGTACCACGTATCTGCCTCGTTCTGCTGAAGAACGGGGAACTGAATGGTGTAGATCATCTCCAAGTCTTCTAAGGTCAAGCCCAATGCCATAGCTGCTATTACATCAATTTCTACCAAAGCTTGTCTACGCTCAAAGTAGTTGCGCAAGGGAATGTCTGCCGTCCACTTTTCTGTCAATATTCTAAATGACTTTAAGCGATTGTCCTCAATACTCCACTTTTCGTTAATATAATCATCGCGCCAACAACTCTCCCATAGGTCTGCATACTCTATTGTCAAACAGTTTAGTACGAGTGCCCTAGAATACATAGCCGCCTGATATTTTACAGGTGTTCCAAGCGGAAGTGAAGATAAACGTTTAGGCAATAAATTGGAAGAACCAATAGTTTTTATGTAAAAATCTAAAACAACACTTGAACAAAGCGCAGCCATATCCACGCAGTCATATCCACTGCGGAACGCAGTGGATATGACTGCGTGGATATGTGCTGTTTTGCGAAGCAAAACAGCACATATCAACGAACGTTCACCTTCAATACTCAACATATTACGGAATCCCACCTTATAATAATCCATCCAATTATCATAAACAGGTTTACCGTCTTTATATTGTCCATTTTGGAAACCTTTAAAGAGTTCTCTGTACTCTTTTAGAGGCATTACTGGCACATAATTAGTACGTGGTACATAATCAGCATTGATTTCTGTTAAATCAATATTGTCATAATCAGAATTAAGCACACAACTTTGACGTGGTGTCTTATAATATGGATTTGCAACATGGAAATGAGGACCGCTATATATCATCTCATAGTTTTCAGTATTTGGCACACAAGTTAAACGCTTCATAATGCCATCATCAACACCATGAGTCTCGTTAATAGACATTGTGATGATAGGTTGCTTATCGCGAACATGCGTAGAGAAGTTAGCAATTTTTTCAATCACATTAATTATTTCTTGTGAATGAATACTTACCAACTTTGCACAATCGTGTGTTGTTCCATCTTCAAAAGTATCAGACAATAGTGCTATTTCTTTATCAGTAAAGTGTACAATGCGATCACGGTGTGGCTTAGTATTCCAATTCCCATTTTCATCTTTAATGCCTCCACACAATCCATGTCCATCATGCACAAAACAAGCGTCCACTGTACTTGGATGGAACAAATTGCTGAGCGAAGCGAAGCGCGGTGATGAACTTCGGCGTGGGCCGAGAAGTTGATCACCATACACCGTATGGTGATGAACTTCGGCAAAAAGCCGAAGTTCATTTTGATACTGGAAATGATAGCGCAAACGCTTATAGAGTTCGCGTCTAAGTAATTGGGCCTTAGGGTCGTCATAAATACCATCAGGACAGAGTATACCTATGTAACCATTGTTTGCAGAAGCCAAATCCATACAATTAGTAAGCACACACTTATATAGATTAGCCTTTTGACCAATCAACAATGGATAATTACAAACAGAATTAAGGAAAACTCCAGAGCAAGCAGCTTCTATTTGTTCGTCCACATATAATTTGTTTAATACAGAATTGCTCAAAAAAGCTTCTTTGGTATGTCTTACATCAGGAGCCGATACCTTGCGAATTGCTACCTCAGGATATTTCTCTGAAATAATCCCTTGCTCATCAAACTCATTTCTTATCCATGGCGGATTACCACATATAATATCAAATCCATCCCTCAGCCAGAACACCTCAATAAATTCCAGCATTGGGTGGAAGAAATGGTAACGCTTGGCAAGGCGGTCGGCAATCTTCAGGCGCAAAGGATCCTCCTCTGCAAACAACGACACATGAGCATGAGAGTCCGTAAGAATCTCTTCTTGGGTCTTTGTCACAATCTGCGATTCATCTTCTGTCATTTTGCCATATTCCGGCATATCCTCAGATACCACATTCGAGCCAGCACGTTCCAAAGCCTGACGGGTCTTGGTGTCAAGCTGAGAGTTATCCACATCAAGCAAAGCCTCTATGTCGCCCCAATACTCCTGGCGAGTAGGTAAATTTATAGCATCGTCATACTCCCAAAACCACAGGGCACACCAATAGTCCATTGCCAATTTGAGTTTGCGATAGGCATTGTCGTGGCGATAACGCGTGTCGAAGAGTTGCTGCTTCTTGGCATAAGACTCCGCCTGCTCCTCAGCCTTAAAGAGCGTATTGCTTGCTGAATGGTCAATGCCATCCCAAATATCGTTGCGGTTGTTGGTGAGCTTGTCAATCGAAAGCTGATTGGTGAAATACTCTTTCAAGAGCACATCAATCTTGCCCGATATGCGCTGCAAGGTCTTGAAGTCAGCATCCGTGATAGGTGCAGTCCAATCCTTGAGCATAGCAGCCATGCGCTTATCCTCATTGGCATGCGCCTTCTTCTGCTCCTTGATGCTACGCACACCGAGCATGTTGGCATCAGGCAAAAGGAAATGATACACCTCGTTGACAGAGCGATTAACTCTGTTGCTGAAGAACTTAACTTTGTGCGGAGCCTTCTCCCACCATTTGTTTACCTTTGCCGTAGAGCCACGACGGTCGAAGATGCCATAAACGTCCTGCTTGCTGTACACCTTAAGCCAAGCACCAATAACGGCATTACCCAAAGCCAAACGGTTGGCAAAGAATGGAGTCTCCATGTCCTTATGGATAACGTTTAGCCATAGGGAGAGCTTACCCAACTCAATGGCAGTTGGGTTCAAGTCGACACCATAAACATTATGTGTGGCTATATAAGCCTTCACCTTCTGCAACTCGTCGCGATAACGGTCGGGCTGTATGCGCCAGTTGCGCAGGCCCTTTTCTCTCTGCTGACGTTGCTGTTCGGCAAGGTAAGCCTCAGCCAACTGATTGATAACCTCATTCTGGAAGGCGGCAGCACCCATGGCTGGCTCAAGAATCTTTAGCTCAAGGAGTTCGGTTGCCTGACGCTTGTTGGCACGCACATCGTCAAGGATAGATTTGAGCGTGTACTTCACAGTGCTGCGAGTTAACACCTCAGGCGTATAGTAGCTGGCTGACTTTTGACGATCGCGTCCGTTCAATCTGTATACGAAGGTACCCTCTGGCAAGATGACGGGACTGCCTGTCTGCTGGTCGCAAAGCACCTCTGATATGTCAAAATCGCCCATACGGCTGTATGGCACAAGGAAGGTGCCATCCTGAGGAGCGTTTGCCTTATGCACCTCGATGTAATCCTCCTCGGCATAGAAACCACGGAAGGCAAGCAACGACTCATAGACGCTACCCAACTGGTTCACACCTAAGTTGGCATAGCTGATACGGCCACAATAGTTTTTCTTCTTTGAGAGCGATAGCGCTTTGATAATATCCTGCCACTTGATGTTGCGGATGCGCACATCGGCAAGATGGTGCAAATTCTTGTCATTAAAAAGAGGAGAGTCAATAGGACGTACACGAAAACTCTTGCTGTTTCCATCGGCCGCCTTGGCGTTATGACCATCAGACAGAAGTGAGAAAAGATGATGTATGCTATCGTCAAAGAAATAGCCATTGCGACTGGCATCTGAGTTTAAACGTACCATCTCTAAGTCGCGCAAAGACTCTAAAGAATAGCCCAACTTATATACCTCGTCATTGACAGGCAGAATTTCGAGTTCATCGCGACTCTCGGCATAGAAGAGGAAGAGCAGACGATAGATAATGGTAAGGCAGTCGTCCTTCACCTCCGACTCAAAAGTGTCGTCGGTATAGTCGGTCACGGGAATGTTGTTGTTCTGCTTCCACCAATAGAGAGCTTCGTTGGCAAGGGTCTCTACGGCAAGAATCACACCTTCCTTAAGATCCTTCGTCACCTCATAAGCATTCTTATAACTCTCCTCAATGATGGTGTCCATCAGCACCATCTCGCCTTCTGCTGCCAAAGTATGCTTAGACACAAGCATGTGGAAGAGTGCATAGTAGGTGCGATGCTTGGCATCGATGCTTGCCTGCGCAAAGAGGTCGTCGAGCGAGAACTGCAGATAGCTACCCTTAGCCCACTTGTCCTTGTCGAAAAGGAACACGGTGTTGCCTGCCAACATCAGGATGAAATGCGGGCGACGCTCCTCGGGCAAGAGAAAGATATGCGTGATGGCTTTGTTGATGATGGCAGGAGAAATCTTATACTTCTCGGTATCCAGATTGAAGACATAACGCCATTGGCGGGCAGCATACTTTTGCTGTCCGCTAATTACCTCACTTTCATACTGCTGCTCGAACAAGCCTGCAGGTTCTTTCTCCTCGATGGGGATGAGGTTTTGCATCTCCATTATGAACATTTTAACTTGCTGACCTTGACGAATGACATGGCGCACAGGTATCATCTCGACAGGCGTAGCCTCATCGTTGACGATGCAAGGTTCTTGGTAGGCATGGTCGGTTTCATAACCAAGAACAGACAACAGACGTGTGTGGAAGTCGTGCGTCGTCTTGATGGCATCTTCCACACGGGGACGATCGTTGATGATGAAGTTCTTGTAGTCGTTATATTCCTGCTTCAGACGCACATAAAGACTGCAGATTTCCTTAATTTCGTCGTTTGAAATGCCGGCACACTTCTGCACCTTATCGAAAAAGTCGTCGCTGAAATATCCAGAAGGGAAATAGTCTCCCACGTTCTGTATAAAACGGTATTTTATATTGTCAGCCATAATGAGCTTGCGATTTTCATTTTGATTTAGAAATTATAGAAAACAGCTAAGAGGCGCATATAAGGTTCAGCCTTGTCGAGCGAGAACATGTCCTTATAGAACTGGCTCGACTGGTCGCTAATTTTCTTTATTTCCTCTATTTCCTTGTCGTGATTGCGGCGTGTAATCTTGATGTCATCTGAGTCAGCTTGGAAGAGAGACTCTTCGGCACTGGTGGCCCAGAGATTGAGTTTCTTTTTGTAGGCTTCCAAATTCCTTTCCATCTTCACAGCTATATCAAACTGTTTTTCCTTCATATAGAGTTCAGAGCCGAAGTCAATGGCACTCTTCAGATTCTTCTGGAGCAGTTCGATATCCTTTTCTTGAACACCCTGCAGGAATCCATCTGTAAGATGATATTGCTTAAGGAACTCAAACAGAGACACAGGTTTGTCTCTCAATGCACCTTCCTTGTCGAGGGGCACGAGAAAGAACTTGCTGATAAGGTTCTGTCCCAGTCCGTTGGCATGACTACCATAGAACAAGTAATAACTCATGCCTGCGGGTATCTGTTCGCCTTTGACTACAAATGCTTGATTCTTTGGTACCGATGCTGTGAACTTTGTAAGCAGATATTGGATTATAGGATGCAAGTCATACAAAGGCAAGAACTTACTCCAGTCGCCATTTTTGCTCTTGCGCGAATCTGCTATAGACTTGTTCAGCGTAGGCTTGTCGGCACACAGACGGAAGATGTTGTCCGAAGGGATGGCCTCACGAGGTATATCAAAGAGAACGTCAGTAAGTTCGGCATTATTCTTTACCTCTACATAAGGTACGTCCCCATCAAACCATCGCACATCACCATGATGGATAGAATCAATAGCCTCCAATTCGTTTAAGAGGTCTTTATAGAAATCCTCATCCGACTTGTAAAGCGACAATTTAGGCTCGAATATCTTTTCGGAGAGATGCTCTTTGGCTGGAGTGGCAGCAACAACATCAGGACGTTTAAATCCACCGCGTCGACGACGACGTGTGGGTTGCAAGAATTCCTCATCGCCCTTACGCAAGGCTTCTGCCACCTCATCTTCCTCTTGTTTGCTGTTGTACAACTCCATGACGCTCATGGCATCGCCAAGAACATCATGCACCTCTTGCTCTTTCTCAAGAAGCTTGTCGAGAATGCGAAAATCTGTACGCAAATCTTCTTCCTGACCATTTGCCACAAGGTAGTAGATGACAGGAGTTTGCTTCTGACCATAGCGGTCGATACGGCCATTACGTTGTTCGAGGGTGATAAGACTCCAAGGTATGTCGTAATTGAACATTGTGTGACAGAAGTAATGTAGATTGACACCTTGCGAACCTGAGTCGCTGGAGATGAACACGCGAATCTTACTGTCCTCCTTGGCGAAATCGTTAACCATTTCTTCCTGCTCAGTATCAGAGAGAGAACCGTCGAAACGCTTCACCTGATTATCACTCAGACGAAATTCTTTCTTGATGCTCGCTTCAAGGAATTTCATTGTGGCTATTCGCTCTGTAAAAATTACGATACGCTCTTTAGGATTCTTCTTCCATATTTCCTTCAGTTTTTCACGGAAAGCCACATAGCGAGTGTCAATACCCGACGAGATATTGGCGTTAACCAAATCAAGAAGTTCTTTTACCTCGACACTGTCATCCTTCTTGCTACGCTCGTCCAACGATGCTTTTGCAGCATAAGGAGATGAGAGATAGCTCTTGAAAAGCGACAATGCATAGAGAGGATCACTACCGTCTGCCTTGTTTACAGATTGGAAACGGGTGTGCTGCACCTTAAGGAACTTCTCTTCCTCAGGATGCAGATGAACTGGTATGCTTATAACCTTTCGGTTCTGGAATTGACCACGGATTCTTTCGTCCTCGATATCCTTCTTGAAACGGCGTACATAATAGGGCTTAACATCCTCTTGTGTGTACTCGCCATTACGAGGAATGGAGATGGGGTCGAGCATTCGCATAAGGTTGGCAAACGACTCGGCATTGCCATTATGAGGTGTGGCTGATGTGAGAATCAGCGAATCGCACTTCTGCGCAAGGAACTGTGCAAGGTCGCCACGCAGACTGGTGTCGTTGGCAACCTTGTGACACTCATCAATCACAATGATATCCCAATGCGTCTTCTCCAGCCATGCACGGAAACGACCGTTGTTTTTCAACGTGTCAATGGAGATGATGGTCTTGTCGTAATAGTCGAAGGGATTTTTATTAAGAGGTATTTCGTTCTGTATCTTGGCTACACCAACACTGTCAAGACGAACAAGGGGTATGGCAAAGCGGTTCCAGATTTCTTCCTGGAACTGGGCAAGGATGCTTTTAAGGGCGCAGACAAGAATACGCTTTCCTCTGCCGCGACGAATCATCTCGCTGAGAAAGATGCCGACTTCAATAGTCTTGCCAAGACCTACACCATCTGCTATCAAGAGGCGAGGGCGAGGCAATTCAAGAGCTTTCAGCGTAGGCTCCATCTGATATTCAGCAATGTCAAACGCGCCACCCTGCGCTATGGTAATCTTCTGCGAGAAGAATGCATTGTTACGGATGGCTGTCTCGACAAGAAGTCTTGTCTTACGCCAACGTGGATCCTTATCTGCCACCAACTGAGTGTTGATAGGGCTGACAATCTCCATATTCTTGTCGGTGCTTGTATCGAAAACAAAGTGATGATTCTTCACAAGTTCACTGATACCCGTGCAATGCAACAGATAGTTGCCATTCACATCGGGCTCAATGTTTGTGATGAGAAAGTCCTCACCTCTGACCGTTATTCTTTGACCAGCAGCATAATTTGCCATAACTGTATTTTTATTTTCGTTTGCAACACATCGTTCCGTAGTGCCGACAGGAATCTTATCTATATCACCCGACTCAAAGAGGCGGCGTGCATTGTCCGACGGCTTTTCGTCAATTTCCTTTGTTGTCATAATTGCTTTAGATTATTGTTTAGGCGATATATTAAGAAGTTTCTCTGCTTCTATCTCAATCCGGCTTTTCTTCGTCTGCACAATGAGAGAGCGGACATCCACATCAAGTGCCTCTGCCACTTGAAAAAGTGTTTCGAGGCTTGGTTGCGAACTGTTGGTACACCACTTGCTCACGGTGGCTGGGTCTTTACCCAATTGGTCTGCCAACCACTTGGCTGTCCTTTTGTTTTCAACCAATACTATCTTAATGCGATTGATGTCTTTCTTTGCCATATCCTTTCATGTGTTTCTTGGTTTACAAAGGTAAAAATTATCTTGGATAATTAAGAAAGATAATGGAAATAATTATCCAAGTTATTGCGTTTTACACCAATTTCTCTATAAAGAAGGACTAAATAAAGTTTCCGCCATCACAATTCTGCTATTTTCTGCTCGTTTCTCACTGATTATAGCTACCTTTGCTTCATCAGAGCTACCGCAAAATAGCACAAAGAAGAAACGTGGTACGAGGGGATACACGCAACAGCTGATTATCAAGGAATTGAACATTCCGAGGAAGTTTGGCTAAATGTTGAAATTTCGTTCGTACCGATTAAAGTGCAATGCGCTTGATTATCAAGGATGTGAAGATAGTGCGTGGGAAAGTAACCTTTCTGCATCAATAGTATAACTACAATAGATTATTAACAGTTATGAAATCGATACGAATATTTTTACTAAAAGGGAGAGAGAGCATGATTGACCATGTAAAGAGTATTCAGACACTGGGATGTGCTTACTGGAAAAAGGCTCGTAACAAAAATCTACAAGTTGGAGATATATGTTATCTTTACCTCATAGGTAAAGGTCATTATCAAATACGCTTTCGTCTTGAAGTGGTTGACATTAGTTGTATTCGTGAAGACAGTTCTTGTTGGATTACTCCATTTAAGGCAGATAACGATTGTTATAAACTCATTCCAACAGCAGCAATGTATATGGGAGATGCTTTATCATTAGACACTCTTGAAGAAATAGGTATCAATCGTCACTCACAATTCAAAGAACTTAATGAATATCAGGAAGATTATTTAAGGAAATATTTTGAGTGATTTCATGCGAATAGCATCTAACATAACATTATATGAACGTATTTGAAGAATACCTAAATAGCGAAGATTTGGAAAAGCGTGAACGAGCCAAATTGTGGAGAACATCTATAGGATTACAAGACGTTGACAATCTGCGCGTGTCTAACTTCCTTATCGAAACTGCCCGTAAGCATATCGAAGGAGAAATTTCAATGGACGAAGTAGGCCGTTCGATCGATGAATACTATAAAAAGAAGTAACATCAACTATCGAATTGCATTGTTAAAAAACAATGCAATTAGTCTATAAAAAAGATGAATCATAACGGCATATTCTCACTATCTTTTCCCGAAGCCAAGACAATTATTGTCTCCGGTGACATTCATGGAGACTTTAATCAGTTGGTGTCCAAGCTCTGTATCCAATATCAGCTTACGGACTCTTTGCTAATTGTTGCCGGGGATTGTGGCTTTGGCTTCGAAAAGAAAGAGTATTATGAGCAGATGGTTAGACGGACTCCGAAACTCAGAAGCACATGGTGGTCCACCAGGCTCTCAATGGAGAAATCGCTTACTGGCTAAGACTCGATAAGTTCTTCTTCGGGAAAGTTGCAACGGACGGCAAAACTTTCAATTGCTTCACAAAAACAGACAATAATAATTATGGAAACATTCAATGACGTAATAAATAGCGGTCAACTCGTTTTGGTCGATTTCTTTGCCACATGGTGCCAACCTTGTAAGATGATGCACCCCATTTTGGAACAGGTGAAGAGTGTATTGAAAAGCCGCATTCGAATTATCAAGGTGGATGTAGATAAACATGGCGCAACTGCAAGCCTATACCGCATTCAATCGGTGCCCACGCTGATACTCTTCCACAACGGAGAGGTCTTGTGGCGCACAAGCGGTGTGGTTGATAAAGCCGAACTGCTGGCAACGCTTGATCCATTCTTGACATAAAATGCTATTACAATAAAGGAGTAACAACAAAGGATGAGTATGAAACAGATAGAAACACTCGTTTTTGATTATGGTGGTGTCATCGTGAATATTGATGATGCTTCTGTTGTGAAAGCCATGGAGAGCCTGGGCGTTACGATGTTCAAGCGACTAATCCATTTCCGTAAGATCAAGCGACTGATATACCAATATATTAATGGTCTGGTGGCGGAAACTGTAACTTTGAAAGAGATGCTGAGTCTTTGCCGCAAAGGGACCTCAACCGAGGATATAGAGGAAATCCTCAAAGAATTATGTGGCAATCTGCCTGTGGAAAGACTGGAAGCATTGGTCAAACTTCGGAAGCGATACAAGGTCTATCTGCTCAGCAACATCAACAACACGCTTTGGCAGAAATCAGTCAGCCTGATGAAGCAGTTGGGATATTCCACAGACGAGTTGTTTGATGATGTTTTCCTCTCATACGCCATGCGGAAAGAGAAGCCTTCCGTCGAAATCTATGAAGAGATGACGCAGCTGACAGGATTGAATCCTGCCACTACCCTCTATTTCGACGACCGTGCAGAGAATGCCAAAGCTGGTAGGAACTTCGGTTTCCAAAGCGTACTGGTAAAGACCAATCATTTGGAAGAACATCAAGAATGGCAAGATATTAACAAGAATATAAAAGAATAATCTTTGCGCATAACTTTGGTGGCTCTTTGGAGGTTTCGAGGCTGCCATCGTTTTTTTTCACGGGCAGTCTTGCTCTTGCATGTACCATCACCGACATTCCCTTTGCGATATAGGCATTCAAGATTGGTCTGATCCGCCTATGGCCTTTGGGTTCTACGATAAGTAAAGCGAATAGTCCAACAGGTCGCATTCGTATTCCGTTGATTTTACTCTGGCTGATATTCGGAGGCCTGTGAGCTTGCCTCACGCATCTGTCTTTCGGCTTTCTTTTATATATCACGATCATCGGAAATCCCTGGAGAAAACAACATTTCAAGATGGCTGGACTTTCGCTCGCACCATTCGGCAAAGTAGTGGAATTGAGATCTTAAAGAAATAAGAAAAAACAATTGAAGGGTATGACATTACACAGTTGCCTCGTCTATTATCTTCTTGCCATCAATGCAGTAACATTCATCGTCTACGGCATTGACAAATACAAAGCTAAGAAAGCCAAGTGGCGCATTTCGGAAGCCACACTTTTGTTGTTGGCTGTACTTGGAGGAAGCGTTGGAGCATGGATGGGAATGAAAGTCTGGCACCACAAGACGATGCACAAGAAATTCAAATATGGCATTCCTGCCATTCTGCTTATACAGATTGCGCTAATGGCGTATTTACACATGAATCTTTGAAAACAAATAGTTTGAAAGAAATATGGCAATGACTATTGATACAACGATTCTCTGTTCTCTTCTTCAAAAGAAGTTGTTTGAACCTGAGGGAATATATTACCCTATCTGGCAAGCCATGCAGAATGATGAGGAGTTGACAGCCGTGGTTCGCTCGCGACAACTTCATATCTATCGCGACGGCAAGAAAATTCTCATTCTCGCTGGCAAGGCTCAGCCGAAGATTATCAGAGAGGATAAACTGAATGAATTGATTAACAAAACAATATAAATGATTAAGAAAGAAGAAGTTATATCTTTTGTATGGCAACATATTCTGCTGCTCGTTTCGCTCTATGTAATGACTTTCGGAGTCGCAGCATGTGTGCGAAGTCAGTTAGGTTCAAGTGTTATTTCCACCATTCCTTACGTGATGGCTTCGGCAGGAACTATTCTTGACTACATTCCCCGATGGACTATCGGTGGCTACACTATCATGATGAACGCCATCTTCGTGGTGCTGCAGATTCTGATTCTGAGAAGAAACTTCGAGTGGGTGCAACTCTTCCAGCTCGTCATCGGCTTTTTCTTCGGAATGCTCATAGACCTCAACGTGGTGCTTACGGAGTGGATGGTTTCAGAAAATATTCTGGTCAATGCCCTTGTGCAGATAGCCGGTTGCACCATCCTTGGTTTCGGAATCGCCATGGAGGTGAAGTGCGGCTCAGTAACCATGCCTGGCGAGGGCATTTCCATCGCCATTCACAAGGTTACCGGCTGGCCATTCCCTAAAGCCAAGATTCGGGTGGACATCACGCTCGTGGTCTTAGCCGTCTTGTTCTGTTTCCTACTTCTCGGTTCATGGAAATGGGAGATTGTGGGCATCGGAACGCTCTTCGCCATGGTCTATGTAGGAGTTACGGTTCGCCTATTCAATAAACATCTTGCGTGGTTCGACCGCCTGCTCCACTATCGCCCAGGCTGCCGCAGATATGTTTACGGACTGGCTCGATACATAAGAAGACAGATATAACATCAAGATTATTTAAGTTCAACGGATAAAGTTAGACTTTTTTTACGTCGGATTTGAAATCCACCGTTAAAATATAAAGAACGAAACATATCTGATTACTATGATGAATGGGATTTATTGGAAAGGCATTAAGCAACGGATAGGCAGGTTCTTTGAGAAGGTGCACGAATGTATTCTTATCTTTACCGACTGGCTGGGGTAAGCGCACATAGTAGATAGACTGCGTAAATAGACTGCAAAACATTGAAATAATTGATGGAAACAGAAAGAATTTTACTTCGCCATTGGCAGGAATCGGATGCCGAGGCGCTCTTCAAGTACGCCTCAGACCATGATGTAGGACCTCGTGCAGGATGGCCAGTACATAAATCTGTAGAAGAAAGTCGGGAGATAATCCAGACATTTTTCCATAATGACACGACATGGGCGATTGTGTTGAAAGAGACTGGCGAGGCTATCGGCTGCATCGGCTACTACACCCATGAAACCAGCAACATCCCTATCGGAGAGAACGACTGTGAGGTGGGCTATTGGGTAGGAAAGCCTTATTGGAACAAAGGAATCTGCACCGAAGCCTTGAAATTGATGATTGACTACTGCATACAAGTGAAGCATTTCGAAAACATATGGGCAGACCATTTCATCGGCAATCCTGCATCGGGAAAAGTCCTGGAGAAATGCGGTTTCGCAGACACCGGAATGCTGAACCAATGCAGCCAGCTCGTGGGTGGTGACAAGAATATGGTAAAAGTATTTAAGTACAAAGGAGAAAAATAAATGAATACGGATTTCCCGAAAATATATTCGGCCACAGGCATGATGGAGCTGATTCAGAAGATCGGTTTCCTCCCTCTCCTTGATAGTGGCATTGAAGGTTTCTCTGCCGAGTACATCGTAGATGAAGACTGTCGATATGTGACATTTCCTGAAGGCGGTTGGGATTGGCCGCTATGGAAATGGAAGGGCGAAATTGTGCAGGAAATGCCGTGTATGTATGGAAAATTCTTTAACAAGAAAGCAGGATTCATCAGCCAGGAATGGTGGCCCGACTTCTGCAACTACAGAAGAAGCAAATTTCCTCGTCCAGATGAAGATTCAATAGAAGGAACCATTCTCAGCACGCTTCAATCTACTGGCAGTCTCATCACAAGAGAACTTCGGGCAGCCTGTGGTTTCACAGGTAAGGGAATGAGAAGCAAGTTTGACGGTTATCTCACCCGATTGGAAATGGCGACTTACATCGTGACCGAGGATTTCATTTATCCTCGCGACAAGCACAATCATGAATATGGCTGGGGGTGGTCGCTGCTCAATACACCCGAAGATCTCTATGGCAGGGAGGCTTTCCAATGCAATCGCACTCCCCAAGAGTCTTATAAGAGAATTTTCGAGCATCTGAAAGAGATTCTGTCTGATGCTTCGGATAAACAGATTATTAAATTAATTGGATAAAAAAATCAAATTAATTAGGATAAAAATGAGAAAGAAATCAAGAGCAATGGATAGTGAGTGGGCTTTGGAAGTAATGCACAAGGCTCCGTATATAACGGTCAGTTTTATTGACGAAGACGGCAAGCCTTATGGTTTACCCCTGTCACTCGCATCAGATGATGATGTGAATTGGTATTTTCATGGTGCCTTGGAAGGCAAGAAGCTGGAGGCAATCAAGGCTCACCCCGAGGTTTGCCTTTCAGCCGTAACCCGTTGTGCGCCTACGGTTGGTCCAAAAGACGGCAGTTTCACCCTGCAATTCAAATCAGCCATCGCATTCGGTAAGGCTGAAATAGTGACAGATGAAGCAGAAAAGATTCATGGTCTCCAACTAATCTGTGAGCGCTTCCTTCCTCAACACATGGATGCTTTCGACCAGAGCATCGCCCGTTCCCTATCGCGCACGGTTGTAGTTCGCATCACACTTACTGAGCCACCAACCGGCAAGCGCAAGCAGTATGATAAAGAAGGCGTGGAAATGAAATATGGAAGAATGGAATAAAGAGGCAATTGCTCCTTCTACGTTGCATTATAAAACTAAGAATTTATGACTTTACTTCAAGAAAGACTGTTCGCCATGCAGGATAAACAGTATGCTGCTTTCCAGTCCAAACTGACACCGGGAGTGCCTGTGGAGAGTTTCATAGGCATTCGTGTACCTGTGCTTCGCAAGTTTGCAAAAGAGTTTACAAAGGAGGCAGAATGTGAAGATTTCCTGCATCAGTTTCCTCACGAATACTACGATGAGAACATGCTTCACGGTCTCCTCATTTCCGAGGTGAAGGACTACAAGGAATGCATTCGACTTACAGACAAATTCCTGCCATTCGTGGACAACTGGGCAGTTTGCGACATCATGTCTCCGAAGGTGTTTGCCAAGCACAAGAAGGAACTATTGGCGAAGATCAAGACTTGGAGTAAATCATCACACGTTTATACCTGTCGTTTTGGAATAGAGACACTTATGTCTCATTATCTGGATAAAGACTTCAAGGCAGAATATCTTGAAATTCCTGCATCAGTAAGGAGCGAAGAGTATTACGTGAATATGATGGTAGCCTGGTTCTTCGCCACGGCTCTTGCCAAGCAATGGGACGCAACGATTCCTTACATCGAACAAAACCGCCTTGCTCCCTGGACGCACAACAAGACCATCCAGAAAGCCATCGAGAGCTACAGAATCACGCCCGAACAGAAGGAATATCTGCAGACCTTGAAGTTTTTCGTTAAGCCAAATGAGCGGAGTCAAGTTTACTTGAACTCTGCCATGGCAAGAAAACGTGTCACGAAGTAAAAGATAAAATAATTATGACACAAGACACTTCTATATATTACGTTTGGATAGGTGGCTCATGTGATTATGCCCATAAAGAACGAGCTGGTAGTGCTGCCGTTGTGATAGAACTGATAAAACAGCAAGAGCAGAGTCAAAAATGTTTGAACTCTGCCGAACCGCGACAGAAGAAGACTAAAGATCAACATCACGGCAACATCATCAGTCGTGATGTAATAAGCGACCTGCACACCACGGAGTTCCGCATGATGCTAACCCTTATGATCAAGGTAATGCAGGAAATCCCGGAAGGTTCCAACATTCTCTTCCTAACCAATGCTGCCTATATTCGGAATTTTGACAAGTCCCCAACATCAGAATCTGCTAATCCTGATTTGATTGTTCAATGCATCGAGAAAAAGGAAAGACACAACTCTGTCGAAGTCAAGATTGTGCAATATCACAAGAGTCCATTGCTGATCGAGACCCATAATATGGCCACCGAAGCAATGGCCAAGACAAGGAAAGAGTTTCATCAAACGCAAGAACAAAAAAACTAATTTAAAGCAACTAACGCCATGTAAAGCACTTTGATGCATACCAACATTTTTTTGTCATACATCAAATTGCTTTACATGGCGTTCTTCTTTCTTTTTTATTGCTGTCCGGTTAACCCATTCTGATATTATCGCTCACGGATCGCACCGATTGCACGGATTTTTTGGCTTATGCAACGTGCTTTAGCACCACGGAGATGACGGATTTTACGGATTTTGTGAGCATTGCATGCTCACTTCGCTATTAGCTCGTTGCTGCGACCAGGTACCTTACTACATAATCAGTGCTAACGTAATTCGCCACGGGTACGTTACGGGCCAATAGCGAGGTGAGCATGCAATGCTCACAAAATCCGTAAAATCCGTCATCTCCGTGGTGCTAAAGCACATTGCATAAGCCAAAAAATCCGTGCAATCGGTGCGATCCGTGAGCGATAATATCAGAATGGGGTAACCGGACAGCAATAAATTTATAAAAGCCATAGGACGAGAAAGTGGCACTTGGGACCTTTTACCATACTACAACAACTTACACACCGAGTATCTTACATCTTACACTAACACGCTGCAACTCATTGACAATCAACACTTTACTTAGTGTAAGATGTTACAAATGCCACTTACACGCAACCTACACGCCCCACACGCTGCCACACGGCACTAGCACGGGAGAATGACATCACGGCATAGGGGGGCAGAAAAGTCTGTTGCTCCGACTGATTTTTCTGCGTCCTTGTGCCGTATTATCTACTGCATACGTCCATGTTGACTGCGAGGTTGCGGGGTAAGGTGTGTAAGATGTATGCAGGGGCGTGTATGATACTTTGAACTTATCTTACACTCTTGAAACCTCTGTATATCAACTTATTACGTACAAAAAGTGTAAGATGGCAGTAAAAGCACACACATTCTTTTACAAGAGGGGGGACGGCGAGGACGCAATTATTTGTGTACAAATTGTACACTTTTTTTGTTGGGTGCAATGCCTTGGTGTTACCTTTGCAGCACTTTACTTTTATATCAAACCAAATTGTATTGACTACCATGAAACAAATGCTTAACAGAATGTTGCGCTATGCCGATGCCATTGTGAAACGTGGCGTTGACAAACTGATAGACGCCATTGCGCATAGCGCGGAACCACAAAGTAAAAACACTATAACGCCCCAGCGAAAAAAACGCATGGGCAACGACACCGACTGCGCACCGCAAACAGCTGGCAGCACCACGAACTGCGGTCTGACCGAACAAGCCATCAGTCTTATGGACGAACTGTACGACATTCGATACAATGTGCTTGACCGCACGCCCGAAGTGCAACGGCGCGACCAGGCGGACAAGGGGTTTGTGCCCGTGAGCAAACTGGTGCGCAACACGATGGTGATTGACTTGCACAAACGGGGCTGCATGGTATGGAACAATGATGTGGACCGCATTGTGGAGTCGGCCTACATGCCGCAGTATCACCCCTTCAGCGCTTATTTGCAGTCACTGCCCCAGTGGGACGGCACCGACCGCGTGGGTCCACTGGCCGAACGGGTGAGCACCGATGCGCTGTGGTGCCTGGTGTTCGGGCGCTGGCTGCGCTGCATGGTGGCTGGTTGGGTGCAGGCCACAACGGGCGACGCAAGCACCTGTGGCAATGCCATGATACCGCTGTTGGTGAGCGAGGAACAGGGTGTGCGCAAAAGTACGTTTTGCCGCATGTTGCTGCCTCCCGAACTGCGCAATTACTACACCGACAAGTTTGAACTGGCCGGCGACGAGCGTCTTGAACTGGCGCTGTCGCGCTTTGCGCTTGTCAATCTTGACGAGTTTGACCGCTACAACAAGTTGCACAACGCCAAACTTAAAAATTTGGTACAACTTGGCACCATGCAGGCGCGCCGCCCTTATGCTGCCGGGTTCAGTAAAATGGCCCGTGTGGCCTCGTTTATAGGTACCAGTAACAGGTTCGACCTCTTGACCGACCCTACGGGCAGCCGCCGTTTTTACTGTCAGGAGGTGAAGCGCGTCATAGACTGTGACACGCCGCTCGACTATGCACAACTTTATGCACAGTTGCTACACGAGGTGAAAAACGGCGAGATTACGTACTTCACGCATACTGAGGAGGAGCAGATACAACAGCACAATCGTTTATATTACCAGGCGTCGCCCCTGCGCGAGTGTTTTGCAAGGTTGTTTGAGTTTGCGCCCGTTGGCAGCGGGCGAGAGGTGTCGGATATAGAGGGTGAATGGTTGACGGCCACTGCCATTTTGCTCGAAATAAAGCGTGCCATGCGCGGTATGGGACAGAAGTTCACGGCCGTGGCATTAGGGCGTGAACTGGTGCAGCTGCAAGTGCCTCGGCGGCGCAGCAGCAAAGCTACATTGTACTATGTAAGGCGCAAGCATGACGAGGGGTGCTGAACATTCAGTACGCGCCATTAAACGGTGCATATTGAGAAATATTGCTGTCTGGTTAACCCATTCTGATATTATCGCTCACGGATAGCACCGATTGCACGGATTTTTTTGCTCGTGCAACGTGCTTTAGCACCACGGAGACGACGGATTTTACGGATTTTGTGAGCATTGCATGCTCACTTCGCTATTAGCTCGTTGCTGCGACCAGGTACCTTACTACATAATCTGTGCTAACGTATTTCGCCAAGGGTACGTTACGAGCTAATAGCGAAGTGAGCATGCAATGCTCACAAAATCCGTAAAATCCGTCATCTCCGTGGTGCTAAAGCACATTGCATAAGCCAAAAAATCCGTGCAATCGGTGCTATCCGTGAGCGATAATATCAGAATGGGTTAACCGGGCATCAATAATTGAAAATCAGTGAGTTGCACCATTTGATTGGGTAAAAGAGGACACTAACTGAATAATACTAATAAACCTCGCGATTTTGGCTATATCAGCCAAAATCGCGAGGTTTATTTCGCAGATAATATGTATGCACATCACAACATCATACTATCCATGAGTTTTTCTTTGACAAATTGCAGATCTTATTCCCATCCCAAGGCACTTGCACCAAGCACTGCCGCCTCGCTGCCATTAAGAGCGGATATCAGCAATTTCGCCTCATTTTTGTACAAAAAGAGTATATTTTCCTCGTATGCTTTGCGTAACGGCTGCATTAAGTACTCACCAGCCTTAGTCAATCCACCGAAGAATACAAAGGCTTCGGGAGAGCAGAAAGTGGCAAAGTCTGCACAAGCTGTACCCAATATGCGACCTGTGTAATTGAATATATCCAATGCCAACTTGTCACCCTTTTCAGCAGCTTTGAACACGTCGTATGATGTAATTTCGTCAGCCACCAAATCACGCAACAAACTCGCTTCGGAGCTATGTTCTAGGAATTCACGTGCAGTACGCGCAACACCAGTAGCAGAGGTGTATGCCTCCAAACAACCCTTACGACCACAACCACATGAGCGTGCATTGTCTGAATGGTCAATTACGAAATGACCTAATTCGCCGGCAAAGCCATCGCTTCCATATACTACTCGTCCGTCTACGACTATACCAGAACCGACACCGGTGCCGAGAGTAATCATTATGAAGTTTTTCATGCCTCTGGCCACACCATATGTCATCTCACCCATGGCAGCGGCATTGGCATCGTTGGTAACTCGGACAGGAATGCCGAATACCTCTTCAAACAATTGAGCACAAGGTACAATACCCTTCCATGCCAAATTGGCTGCGTTTTCGATATTTCCAGTGTAATAGTTCGCATCGGGAGCACCAATGCCCATAGCGCGTATATTCTGTATGCCACCCACTTGGTCTAAAGCAGGCTGCAATGCTTCATACGCAGCTTTAACATAATCCTTGAAGTCGGGATATGCCTTGGTTGAAATAACTGTTTGTGACTTGATGTTGCCACGTTGGTCTACAATGCCAAATACAGAGTTAGTACCACCCATATCAAGACCTATCACATAAGGCTTGTCTATATCTATTTCCATAAAAAGAGCTTTGATTGGTTATTGTTAGATGATTGTGCAAATATACAACAAATCCCTTATTAATATGACAAATATGCTATGATTATTGCCCGCATTTCCCAATAATTACTTTTAATACAGGGAAAATGGTGTTGCGGTTACTACATTACAGCGTGTTGGAGAATTCAGCACTCTGAGCCATGTAATATGTGCCAACTGCGCATATTGTGCGCATATTGTGAGCTTAATAATTCTATTAGCTCAGCAATTTTGTTTTCTTACTTCTTCTTGCGCAGTAACGACTTGATTTTACCAAAACGGTGTGCCAATTTATACATCATCATAAAGCCGTCATATACAGCAACAGCCCTTTCTACATGGTTAACCCATCGCTGCATTTTGGTATCTGCCTCTGGTGGTGCGAAAAGCGTATGCCATTTCAACGAAATTGATTCTTCGCATTGAGAAATTCTCTTATCCAGTTCTCTCTTTCGTTTGTCAAGACTCTCAATTGTATATGCTTCCCTTGTCATGCTATTTCTATTTATTTGAATTTACATCACTGCCTTTGCTGGCTGCTGGTTTTTCATCCAAGAACAAGTTGGCTATAAAGTTTGTTAGCGGACCTATTACAAACCTTTTCTTGTTAGCGTATACAATAACGCCCAATATTACATAAAAGGCAACTATTATAGCGTATGATGCTGTTTGGCTACCGATCAAGCCTTCCAATGCCGAGGCCACCATCATGGAAACGAACATTACAGCAAGACTTAGCAGCATGAACAATATGGCTCCTACGACGATAAAGGATAGTAACTGCGAAAGTTTGCTTACACAATTTATTTGCAAACGTTCGTACCGTAATGTCACATCTTTCTTTATATCTCCCACTAATTGGGTGATGATGTCTATATTTTTGTCTGAAGAAAACATATTTGCAATAAAAATAGAGTCAAGGAAAGGGCTACCACATAATGAGGATAACGCTTTCCCTGACTCTTGAGTTGTATTACATCAATCGTTCGCAGGCTGGAGTTCGTCTGCAATATCATCAACAAGGCTTTCCATATCCTTGCTGTTAAGTTTGATGCCACGTTTGCGAATTACTTCGGCAATTCTGTTACGAGTGTCGGTTCCCTTTTCAGGAGCGAACAAAACACCACATGCTGCACCAACTGCTGCACCGCCCAAGAAAGCGGCCAATACGTTTAATCCATTTACTTTCATGATAAAAATATTTTAAGTGAGTAATCTCGTGCTCAAATATACGTATATTCTTTTAATCCGACACTATTTTTGCTGTAATATTTTATCACAAGAGGCTAAATAGCGCGTTTTTAATCTTGTTTAAGAAAACAATGAAGTGATTTTCAAATAGCTTTCGTATCTTTGTGGCAGATTATCTACTGCGGCCAAGCTACATCTGCAGTGGATGAGTACTAACCATTTCCTTTATACTTATAATAGGTATCATCAACTACAATAATAATGAAAAAGAATTTTGTTATCGCCCTCGGTTTATGTTCCGTGGTACTTTTTACTGGTTGTAAATCACGTGAAAGCGCTTATCGCCAAGCATGGGAACAAGCCATGGCACAAGATAAGACTCAACAAAACGAGCAGCAAGTTACAACAGAAGAAACTGCCGCAAATGAGGTTACTCCTGTTACACCCACAACTCCGACTAACACAACTACGACAACCATTACCACTGACCATAGTGATGTGCGTGAAATTAATGGCAACATGTCGGTAGTAAGTGGCAATCCACTCAAGACCTATAGTGTTGTGGTTGGAAGTTTTGTTACACAAGCCAATGCTGAAGGATTGAGAAACAGATTACAGCAAGACGGCTATGATGCACGTGTTATCAAAACTGACGAGCAAATTAAGGGTGTTACTGGTTGGTTCCGCGTTATTGCATCTTCATACGATGACAAGGCATCGGCAGTTCAATCTCGTAAATCATTGAGTGGCAAATATGCTGGTGCATGGCTGCTCTATCGCAAATAAATATTATAACAAGCTATGACAAAGTGTTGAATTGCAAGTTGTGAACTTGCAATTCGACTCTTTTTGTGTTTTATAGAAATAACAAACTACACGCATTGGATAATTTGACTCCACTCTTGGGCATGACCCCAAACGAACTTAAAGATGTGGCTGCTGCATTGGGGCTTAAACCTTTTGTTGGCAAGCAAATGGCTGACTGGATTTACAAAAAGCACGTTACCAGTATAGACCAAATGCAGAACATCTCAAAAGACGCAAGGGCTAAAATTAGCGCGCATTATACTATAGGTTGCAGCAAACCTGTTGACGAACAGCGGTCTGTTGATGGAACGATCAAATATTTATACGCCACAACCAAGGGTGATTTTATTGAGACAGTTTATATCCCAGATAAAGAAAGGGCTACACTTTGCGTAAGTTCACAAGTAGGATGCAAAATGGGATGTGCATTTTGCATGACGGGAAGACAGGGATATGCAGCTTCGCTTTCAGCAACTGACATCATAAACCAAATATACTCCCTGCCAGAACGTGACACACTTACGAATGTTGTTTTTATGGGACAAGGCGAACCCTTTGATAATTTAGATAATGTACTGCAGACTACACAAATTCTGACATCTGATTGGGGGTGGGCTTGGAGCCCAAAGCGCATCACTGTGTCAAGCGTAGGACTATCTAAAGGATTGGTAAGGTTCGTTGAAGAAAGTTCGTGCCACTTAGCCATCAGTCTGCATCACCCCATACCAGCAGAGCGTGCAAAAATCATGCCTGCCGAAAAAGCTTTCAGCATCGCAGATATTGTTGCCATTCTAAAACAATATGAAGTTTTTAGAAAGAGCGGGGCCACACATGCAAATAGCGATATTTCGCATCAAAGAAGATTGTCGTTTGAATACATTGTCTTTGATGGAATAAATGATGGCATTAAACATGCTGACGCTTTGATAAACTTGCTGCAAGGACTAGACTGCCGAGTCAATCTTATACGTTTCCATGACATACCAGATACTCCCCTACATGGCGTATCGGACAAGAAAATGATATCCTTTAGAGATTATCTGACCTCTCATGGGTTGTTTACGACAATAAGAGCTTCACGAGGGCAGGATATATTTGCAGCTTGTGGATTGCTTAGTACGGCAAAACAAGAAGCCATGAAGCAGACTAATAATGCTAAATATAACACGTAAAAGAATGATTAGTTACGATACAGACATACAGAATACACCCGAAAAGGCACACAATAGTGACTTGATAAAAATCGGTATTAGCCAGGGTGACACCAACGGTGTTGGGTACGAATTAATATTAAAAACATTCTCTGACCCTGGAATGCTTGAACTATGTACGCCAATCATTTTTGGCCATGTTAAAGTCGCAAATTTTCACCGTAAAACATTGGGACTCAATACACCACTTCAGGTCATTGCGCGTGCAGAAGATGCTGTTGCAGGAAAGCTCAATATAGTGAATTGCTCCGATGACGAAATCAACGTCGAATTTGGGAAACCTTGTGCAGAAAGTGGTATGGCAGCGTTTACTTCGTTAGAAAAAGCTGCTGAATCATACAAAAATGGGGCATTTGACGTGCTTGTAACCGCGCCAATTAGCAAGTCGGACATACAAAACGATGAATTCCGATTTGTTGGACATACCGAATATTTGCAGGATCGCTTTGGGAACGAGACGACTGAACCTCTCATGATTTTATTTAACGATATCATGCGGGTAGCATTGATGACAACTCACGTGCCTATTTCGGAAGTAGCTTTTTCGATAACAGAAGAAAAGATCCAGCAAAAAGCCCGTTTACTTTATAATGCGCTAAGACAAGATTTCTGCATTTCAGCACCCCGCATTGCCATATTGGCACTCAATCCACACGCCGGAGAGGAAGGCCTTTTAGGTCACGAAGAAATTGAAATTATCACGCCGACCATCAAGACCTTATCTGACGCGGGTATTCCTTGTTTCGGGCCGTATGCCGCAGACGGATTTTTTGGAACAGCACAATACCGACACTTTGATGGCATACTGGCCATGTATCATGACCAAGGCTTAGCGCCATTCAAGGCTCTTTCGATGAATGACGGAGTAAACTTTACCGCAGGATTACCAATTATTCGAACTTCGCCAGATCATGGCACTGCATTCGATATTGCAGGCAAAGGAGTAGCAAGTGCAGATTCTTTCCGTCAAGCAGTGTACGCTGCAATAGATATATACAGAAACAGAAAGACCTATATGGAATGTCATGCCAATCCCTTGCCAAAAATATTTCAAGACAAACGAGAAAGATAAGTAATAAATTGTGATACCAAAAATCACATAATCACCTTATACGATTATATGAAATTCGCCATCATAGCAGCAGGTGAAGGATCCAGACTGCAACAAGAAGGTGTTGAACTACCCAAGCCTTTGGTAAAAGTGTGCGGTGAAGCCCTTATTGACAGACTCATAAGAATTTTCCGTAAGAATAACGCCAAGGAAATAGTTATTATTGTCAACCAACTTAATCCGCTAACCGAACAACATATTCTGAAACTAAAAGAAGCCGGACTGGCCTCCGATATTAGAATGGTTGTAAAAACCACGCCAAGTTCCATGCACAGTTTTGCAGAATTGGCTCCTTATCTCGAAAATGAGGAATTTTGTTTAACAACTGTAGACACCATCTTTAATGAAGAGGAATTTGCAAAATATATAGCATATTTCAAAACATGCAATTATGATGGCTGTATGGCTGTTACCAACTACATCGACGATGAGAAGCCATTATATATTGGCACAGATAGCGATTTGAACATAACCGGTTTTTACGATGACCAAAGGACATGCGAATACATATCTGGCGGCATCTACTGCTTACGTCCAAACGCCCTTAGCACACTTAAGCATTGTCTGGAACAAGGTATTAGCCGAATGAGAAATTTTCAGCGTGCACTTGTATCGGACGGATTGCGACTCAAAGCATGCCCTTTTTCAAAAATACTTGATGTAGACCACGCAAGTGATATTGCGAAAGCAGAAAGTTTCTTAACAGCCCAATAGCAGAATGAAGCACATATTAGGTATAAGCAGATCCACCGTTTACAGCCCCAACTCAATAGACAGAGATTCCGCTATTTTTACTGCGGTTACAAGCCGACTTGAACGAATGGGACATGATGTCTCAATCATTAATGAGGATTTGTTTTTTGCCGTAGATTTATCTGATTTTGACCTCGTGTTTTCAATGGCACGAGGTCATGACGTGTTAAATAAATTAGCCCATTTCGAGCATGAGCATCCAGGACGCGTGATCAATTCCGCTATCGTTTTGTCACAAAACACGAGGGCGGATATTGCCAAGACATTGCAAGCAAACAACATAGCCATGCCGCATGTAGCCATTGCGTCACCAAACGAACTGCTCAAAACACCTCAATCATACCCCATATGGTTAAAAAGGGCTGACGCTTGTGCCCAAAAAGTCGATGACATTTGTTATATAGACAAAGAGTCTACCTATCACGAAGCACTCAATGGCTTTGTATCAAAAGGCATAGATATGGTTATTGCAGAGGAGCATCTTGCAGGCGATCTGATTAAGTTCTATGGCATACAGGGAACTGATTTTTTCTATATCACCTACCCTACTGAAAATAAGACTTTTTCAAAATTCGGTTTAGAAGCAACCAACGATGCCATCAAACATTACAATTTTGAAATGTCTAAATTCAAAGAAACAGCCGACAATGCAGCCAGATGCTTAGGCATTGTTGTATATGGAGGCGATGCTGTTGTTGGTAACGATGGAAAATGCCGTATTATTGATTTCAATGATTGGCCAAGTTTTGCACCATGCAGAAAGGAGGCTGCCAAGGCTATCGCATATAAAATAAACAATATCATACTTACATTACATGACATCTCAAAATAAAAGTCAACTACAATCAACATTCAAATCACAAGACACTGAGGAGTGGCTTGATATCCACTTTACTCGACCATTAGGACTGCTTTGGGCCAAAGCATTTGACCACTTCAACATACACCCCAATGTTGTCACAATCTTAAGCATCATTTTAGGTGCTGCAGCCGGTATCATGTTCTATTACCCAGACATGACACATACCATTATAGGTATTTTACTCTTGATTTGGGCCAATTTATACGATAGTGCCGATGGTCAGCTGGCGCGCATGACAGGCAAAAAGACCCGTTGGGGAAGAATCCTTGACGGATTTGCAGGAGATGTATGGTTTTTCACCATATATGCTGCAATCTGTTTGCGCTTGCAGGGCAATTATATTCCTGGCACCACAGTCAAATGGGGATTTTGGATATGGCTATTAGCAGCCATATCTGGTCTCATTTTTCACGGCAAACAATGTCAATTAGCCGATTATTACCGAAACATCCATTTATTTTTTATCAAAGGAAAATCTGGAAGCGAACTTGACAATTTTGAAAAGCTGCGCAAGGAATTTCATTCTCTAAGTTGGAAAAAAGATGGCATGTGGAAGTTGTTCCTCTATTTTTACGGCAACTACACCCGTTCGCAAGAAAAGATGACACCAAACTTTCAACTGTTTAAGCTCAAGCTTGGCGATAAATATGGTGACGAACCTGTCTGTCCAGAATTAGCCAACAAATTCAGGAAAGGTAGTCTCCCTCTTATGAAATGGGCTAATATTCTGACATTTAACACGCGTGCTATTGCACTTTACATAAGCCTGCTCATCGGCCAACCTTGGCTATACTTCATATTTGAGATTACAGTAATGAACATAATCTTTGCATATATGAGGCATAAGCATGAGAAACTTTGCAAAAATATGATGCAGCTATTATAAACATGTACTCGGAATAATCTATACATCATCAAGTGCACACACTACCATTAGACTGAACTCTCCTTCACTTGCAAATGTGTGGAAACAGCTGACTTCAATACTGGAATGGCATCTGCTGATGGTATAAAATTATTTTGAACACTTATTCAACACAACTATTATTCAATGAAACCACTATATCGAAATTTGTTTTTACTTTTTGGCATAGCGGCCATCATAGTAATGCTCTGTACATTTGACGTTAATTACGCCGAATTGTATAGACACCTCACACGGGCTGGTTTGTACTTGCCCGCCGTTATCGGAGTCTGGATATTTGTATATGCCTTCAACGCGTGGGCTTTCCAAATAATTGTAAATAGCGGCACACACTCAAAGCACTTGAGCTATAAACATGCCTACAAGTTGACCGTTTCTGGGTTTGCCTTCAGTTACACCACACCCTTCGGTTTCGGCGGAGGTCCCTATCGTGTAATGGAGCTAAGTTCCTACATAGGCGTACCACGGGCAATGTCATCAGTGGTACTCTATTCTATGATGCACATATTTTCTCATATTTGCTTGTGGAGTACGGCCGCTGTTCTCTTTGCCATTATTTACACCGAAAAAATGACACCCTTCCTGTGGACGTTATTCGGCATTTTTACCATCGTCCTAATAGTCGTATTGTTTGTATTTCATTTATGCTATAAAAAGGGCGTAATTGTCAAGCTATTCAAGCCATTGCTTTACTTGCCCATCGCAAAAAAATGGGCACGAAAGTTTTACAATGAACATGCCGACGACATGCAAAAAGTTGACGACAACATAGCTTATTTACATTCGCAGCCAAAAGCATTCTATCTATCGTTACTATCTGAATATGTTGCAAGAGTTATCAATGCTCTAGAGTATTACTTCATATTACTTTCACTCGGTGTATCACTCACCTTTTGGGATGCCATCCTCGTTCTTGCCTTTTCATCACTCATCGGCAATATACTGTTTTTCCTTCCTATGCAACTTGGTGCTCGCGAAGGAGGCCTATCTCTTATTGTCAAAATATTAGACCTAAGCGCCCCTGGGTTAGGTATATTCACGAGTCTATACACACGTGTCAGAGAACTCGTGTGGATATTCATTGGTGTTGGATTGGTAAAGATTGGGAACAAAAAAATCATGCACGACTAAAGACATCTTCACTCTTATGCAAACATTCTTATTCGACTATGGTGGCACTCTCGACACTTCGGCCATACATTGGTATTACATTTTTAAACAAGCATATGCTAAAAATCCTCTCACCGCGCATATAACCGATGCACAACTACGACAAGCATATGTCACAGGCGAGCGCACCTTAGCCAGCAAAAGGATCATCGTTCCAACAGACACTTTTCATGATTTGCTACAGAAAAAGGTTACAATACAAGTAAGCGCATTGAATGAAATGCAAATTCTTGGTCATATAGACACTTCACAATGCAATAGTGTGATAGCAAACATATCCGACTATTGCAACAATATTGCATACCAAACGACACAAAATTCTGCTCAAATACTTAAATATCTGAAACAACACTACCAGCTTATTATGGTTTCAAATTTCTACGGAAATCTCACCACTGTACTAAATGAATACAAATTGATCAGTTACTTCGATGACATCATCGAAAGTGCCGTAGTAGGCGTACGTAAACCCGATCCTCAAATATGGGCTTTGGGCGTAAAAGCAGCCGGGACAGACAACAAAAGCTGCATAGTAGTTGGCGACAGTTATAATAAAGATATTCAACCTGCAGATAGTATAGGCTGTCAAACAATATGGTTCAAAGGAAAGGAATGGCAAGCAAACAATTTTGATGAAACGCTGCCCACACATGTCATCACATCTTTATCAGATATCAAAAAATGGTATTGAAGCAGATATCTTAAGTCTGTCGCCATAACAGGAACGCATTTTGAGTGCACACTAACCACTCAGTATACACTTTTTTTTGTACATTTGCATGGTCTAATCAGACTATTTAATTTTGATAACTCATTAACAACAGACTTTATAATGAACGCATTCGTATTTCCTGGCCAAGGAGCACAATTCGTAGGTATGGGCAAAGACCTTTATGAAAAGCACCCCATCGCCAAACAATTCTTTGAGAAAGCAAACGACATTCTCGGATTTCGCATCACTGACATCATGTTCAATGGAACTGACGAGGAGCTCAAGCAAACAAAAGTAACACAGCCCGCAATGTTCTTGCACAGTGTCGTTAGTGCACTTTGCTTAGGTAGTGACTTCCAACCTGCCATGGTCGCTGGTCATTCATTAGGCGAATTGTCTGCACTGACTGCAGCTCGTTGCCTCAGTTTTGAAGATGGTCTGAAATTAGTTGCAGCACGTGCCAAAGCCATGCAAAAAGCATGTGAAGCACAACCTGGAACCATGGCTGCCATCATTGCCCTTGCCGATGAAAAGGTTGAAGAAGTTTGTGCCGAAGTACGTAAAGAAACAGGCAAAGTTGTTGTTCCCGCTAATTACAACTGCCCCGGACAACTTGTAATCTCTGGCGAGGTTGAGGCTATTGAAGTAGCTTGTCAAAAATTGAAAGAAGCTGGTGCCAAGCGCGCATTAGTGCTGCCTGTTGGTGGCGCCTTCCATTCACCTCTCATGCAGCCTGCCAAAGACGAACTTGAAGCAGCTATTGCTACAACAGAATTTCACAAGCCAATTTGTCCTGTCTACCAAAATGTTGATGGGAAGCCCCACACCGACCCTGAGGAAATTAAAGCAAACCTCATCGCCCAACTCACAGCCTCTGTGTTGTGGACAAAGGAGGTGAATAACATGGTAGCCGATGGCGCTACAGATTTTACCGAATGTGGCCCTGGAAAAACACTGCAAGGCATGATTGCAAAGATCTGCAAAGGCAATGCCGATGTTAAGGCACATGGCGTAAACGACTAAAGATTACAATGTAAATCAACATCACAACCAAAGGTTAAAGTACAAGATGCCACACCTTTATTTACGCAAAGGCACCTTATACTTTAACCTTTCTATATTTATAATATCATGAAACCTATAATATATCAAATTTTTACACGCCTATACGGCAACAACAAGCATACAACCAACCTCCCCAATGGTAGCATTGAACAAAACGGCTGCGCAAAAATTAACGACATAACTTCTGCACAACTCAAACGCATTGCATCATACGGTTTCACACACGTTTGGTTTACGGGACTTATCGAACATGCTACGCAGACCGACTATTCTCAATACGGAATAGCAACAGATCACCCTGCTGTTGTCAAAGGGCGTGCCGGCTCCCCATACGCAATAAAAGACTACTACGACATCGACCCCGATTTAGCCACTGATGTGCCTAATCGAATGAGTGAATTCGAATCGTTACTTAAACGCACTCATTTGGCAGGACTTAAAATGGTTATTGACTTTGTTCCTAACCATGTAGCCCGCCAATATCACAGCGATGCAAGCCCCAAGGGGGTACACGATCTTGGTCAGGACGATGACACCTCTCAAAGTTTCTCACCACAGAATAACTTCTACTACATCGAGGGACAAACATTACACACTGACTTCGACACAGAACGCCGGGCACTTCACCCATACAGGGAATACCCCGCCAAAGCTACAGGAAACGACTGTTTCAATGCATGGCCGAGCCGTAACGATTGGTATGAAACTATCAAACTAAATTATGGCATTGACTACATGAACGGTCGCCAAAATCATTTCAACCCCACCCCATCTACTTGGCTCAAGATGAAAGATATATTATTATTTTGGGCTTCAAAAGGAGTTGACGCTTTCCGATGCGACATGGCTGAGATGGTGCCAGCCGAATTTTGGCGTTTTGCCATACAAAAGGTACATGACAAATACCCGCATGTATTGTTTATTGCCGAAGTATACAATCCTGGCGAATACCGACATTATATTGCCAGCGGATTCAATTATCTGTACGACAAAGTAGGCTTATATGACACTTTGCGCGCTATTATATGTGATGGAAGATCGGCCTCATCTATAACAGGTTGCTGGCAAAGTATCGACGACATACGTGATCACATGCTTAATTTCCTCGAAAATCATGATGAGCAACGTATCGCCTCAGCTTATTTTGCGGGAAACGCACATAAAGCCCTCCCCGCATTAGTAGTTAGCAGCATGATGGGTACAAATCCCTTCATGGTTTATGCCGGCCAAGAAATTGGTGAAACAGGCATGGATGCCGAAGGCTTCAGCGGAAGCGACGGACGGACCTCCATATTCGACTACTGGTCCGTACCCTCACTACGCAAGCTTACATCATCCAACCCCGCTAACGAACTTACAACTGACGAGGCTACCCTCTACAACTATTATTATAAAGTACTCAACCTTTGCAAAAAACAACCTGCCATCACCAATGGCGCTTTTTACGATTTGCAATACGCCAACTATAGCAATAAATATGGGTACAATTGCGACAGGCAATACGCTTTTATCCGCAAATCTGACGATGGGCAAACATTGCTTATCGTTGCAAACTTTGACCCTAACACCGTACACGTTGGAGTGTGCATTCCATCACATGCCATTTCTTTCTTGCACCTCAGATGTGGACTTACCTCTGCCACCGACCTAATTACTGGCAATTTACAAACAATCGAAGTCAAAGAAGACTCACCAGCATACATACAAGTTCCAGGAAATGGAGCCGTTGTTCTACAAATAGCAGGTAAGGCGAAATAAGAGCAGTGGCAGTTTCAATCAAAAAACAATACACGATTTTGCTATATAAATATCGCAAATACATATATAATCAAGTCTAAGAAGATATTTTTCTAAAAATATCCACAGTATCACTTGGCAGTTATCACAAAACATGCTAACTTTGCACTCGCAAACAAGAAATAAGAGCAACAAGCACTTATAAAACCTGACATCGCGGAGTGGAGCAGTTGGTAGCTCGCCAGGCTCATAACCTGGAGGTCGTTCGTTCGAGTCGAGCCTCCGCAACAACAAGAGTTGAAGTTCAAAAGGACTTCAACTCTTTTTTTGTACAACATACCCAACCTCAACAAAAACGCGTTTTTCGACTTATCCCGCAAATTTACACCTGATATTTGCCCCTGCCCGCTCCAACAAAGAAAATATATTTGCAGAATAATTTGGCAGTTATCACAAAACATGCTAACTTTGCACTCGCAAACAAGAAATAAGAGCAACAAGCACTTATAAAACTTGACATCGCGGAGTGGAGCAGTTGGTAGCTCGCCAGGCTCATAACCTGGAGGTCGTTCGTTCGAGTCGAGCCTCCGCAACTACAAGAGTTGAAGTTCAAAATAAGACTTCAACTCTTTTTTTTGTCTATAACAACAAGGACACACAGAAACATGACCACCTATATAAAACACGATTAAAAACGAGCTTATGATACATATATACAAAAAAAATTGATTGTCTCACGACAACCAATCTTTACTAACCTTAAATCTAATACCATGAAAAACATTGCAAATGTATAGCATTTATTCCCATCATGCAAGCATTATGCAAACTTCTGCCATTTATTTAATGATATTTTATTGCATAGAAACCATTTTGGCAAGTCTTGTTTGCATAATCAAACACAATCACGCATCTGTCTAAGCAAATCACGTTGATGCTCCGTCAACCCCGTAGGCAAATTCACCTTGTATGTTATAATCAAGTTTCCATAAGTGCCATCGGGCTTCTGATACCCCTTGCCACGCAAACGTATCTTCGCTCCATTCTGAGTTTCAGGTTTAACCTTCAATTTGAGCTTACCATTTTGCGTTTGCAGCAATATATCACCACCAAGCAAAGCCGTATACATATCTATACTGACAGTTGCATGTGCATCATAGTCATCCGGATTTACATACGTATGCTCCGAAGCCCGACGCCCGCTACGACCACCTGCCGCCCGTCCGAACAAATCCTCAAAGAATGATGAGAAAGCACCAGAACCACCTGCAAACTGACTAAAGTCAAATCCGTCAGCACCATCACCAGAACTGTAATAATACTGTCCGCCATTACCTCCTGCAGACCCTGTATGCTCAAAAGCATCAGCTTGCTGCCATTGTTCGCCATACTTATCATACTTACGACGTTTTTCAGGGTCTGACAGCACAGCATTAGCCTCATTCAATGCCTGGAATTTAGCCTTAGCCTTAGGGTCGTCAGGGTGCAAGTCGGGGTGAAACTGTTTAACACGCTTTCGATAAGCTGCTTGTATATCGGCCTGAGGAATATCCTTAGGCACACCCATAATTTTGTAATAATCTATGAATGCCATAATGTCTGATTTTTAATTATACCTTTCGTATAACAAATGGAGTGCCACATGACATAATTGTCAGTAAAAAATACCTAACAACCGCAAATAACACGTGATTTTTCTTACACAAATCACGCACTTGCAGCTTTTTTGAGTACTTTTGCACAAAATAAAAAGCCGACACACCCACATGCCGGCTATTAAATAAAAGATTTTCAAACACTATGTATACAGTTGACCAATTAAACGACAAGCTGATCGACCTCGCATTCTCTGAAGATATTGGCGACGGCGACCACACCACTCTTTGTTGCATTCCCGAGAATGCCATGGGCAAATCACGCCTGCTTATTAAAGAAGAAGGCATCTTGGCAGGCATGCGTATAGCAAAGGAAATATTCCACCGTTTCGACCCTACCATGCAAGTTGAGCAATTCATGGAGGACGGCACGCATGTCAAACCTGGTGATGTGCCAATGATTGTCACAGGCAAAGTGCGTTCCTTGCTGCAAACTGAGCGTTTGATGCTCAACGTCATGCAGCGTATGAGCGGTATTGCCACAATGACTAACAAGTATGTACAACGCCTTGAAGGTACAAACACCCGTGTGCTCGACACTCGCAAAACAACCCCAGGCATGCGTATGCTTGAGAAGGAGGCTGTCAAAATTGGCGGCGGCTGCAACCACCGTATCGGACTTTTTGACATGATATTGCTCAAAGACAACCACATCGATTTTGCAGGTGGTATTGCCAATGCGCTTGATCGTTGCGCTGCATACCAAAAAGAAAAAGGACTCAATCTGAAGGTAGAGATTGAGTGCCGTACCTTCGACGAAATCAAACAAGTCATGGCACATGGCGGTGCAGATCGCATCATGCTTGACAATTTCTCCATTGAAGATACCAAAAAAGCTGTAGAACTTATCAATCACAAGTTCGAGACAGAATCAAGCGGTGGTATCACTTACGACACACTGCGTCAATATGCCGAATGTGGCGTTGACTTCATATCTGTTGGCGCACTCACCCACTCTGTCAAGGGCCTTGACATGTCATTCAAAGCCTGTTAACACATTACCGAAAGTCTTTCAACGGGGTAACAAGTCAACATATAAACAGCTGGACTTGTTACCCCGTTAACTCAAGTCCTGCATACATCATTTACAGATAAAACGGAACAATCCATAATGAAACACTTCATCAAAAGCATAGCAAAAGTATTTGCCTCCTTATTGCTTTGGAGCACTACAATTTCTAATGCCGACGCATGCACAAGTTTCTTAATCGGTAAAAAAGCATCAGCCGATGGCTCTGCCTTCATTACTTACAACCAAGATGACTACGGCATGTTTGGCCGCCTCAACTACCTGCCAGCAGGCAAACACGCTGCAGGAACCATGCGTAAAATTATTGACGGTGACACCAATCATTACCACGGCGAAATACCCGAAGCCCCCTACACCTACGCGGTGATGGGCTACATCAATGAGCACCAAGTCGGCATCACCGAAACTACATTCGGCGGCCGTTCCGAATTAGCCGACACCAACGGCATCATTGACTATGTCAGCCTGATGACCATTGCACTACAGCGTTCACGAACAGCAAGAGAGGCCATTGAAGTAATGACTTCACTCGTGCAAAAATATGGATATGCCTCTGAAGGCGAAAGCTTCTCTATAGCCGATCCCAACGAAGTTTGGATCATGGAAATGATTGGAAAAGGGCCACAAGAGAAAGGTGCCGTATGGGTAGCAGTACGTATCCCAGACGACTGCATTGCCTGCCATGCCAATCAAAGCCGCATTCACCAATTCAACATGCATGACAAAAAGAACGTCATCTATTCCAAGGACGTTATCAGCTTTGCCCGAAAACGCGGATATTTTAGTGGAAAGGACGCTGAATTCTCTTTCGCAGATGCCTATGCTCCTGCCGATTTCAGTGCTATACGCTACTGCGAAACACGTGTATGGAGTTTCTACAACAAATGGGTAGAGGGCATGGATAAATACCTTGACTACGTTGACGGCAAACATATCGGCAAGGCTGCCCCCATGCCGCTTTATTTCAAGCCCAAACAATTACTTTCGCTGCACGATGTCATGAACTCCATGCGCGACCACTACGAAGGTACACCTTTCGACATAACAAAAGATGTCGGTGCTGGACCATACAACGCACCCTACCGCCCCACCCCATTAGCTTGGGAGTATAATGGTAAAAAATACTTCAACGAACGCCCCATATCCACACAGCAAACGGCTGGAACCTATGTTATTCAACTGCGCAACTATCTGCCAAATGCCATAGGAGGCATTGTGTGGTATGGAAACGACGACCCCAACATGATTGCCTATACCCCAATTTACTGTAGCGCAAGCCAAGCACCCGCGTGCTACGACCCCAAAGAAGCTAACGACGTAACCTTCTCGTGGAACTCTGCCTTTTGGGTTGAAAATTGGGTGTCAAACATGACATATCCTCGCTATTCGCAATTATATCCGAGCGTAAAAGCAGCGCAACAAGAGCTTGAACAGGCCTATTCAAACCAGCAGGCCGAAGTCGAGAACAAAGCAAAATTACTATTGGCACAAGATCCTGCTCGAGCCAAAGCTTATCTCACAGACTACTCAATACAATGCGCCAATCAAATGATGCAACGTTGGAAAAAATTAGGTGAATATCTGATTGTCAAATATAACGACCAAGCAATCAAGCCCGAAAAAGATGGAAAATTCGAACTCACTCCTGACGGACTCGGAAAGGCCGTTGAGCGTCCTGGATTTGACGAGAATTATCGCAAGACTATTGTAAAAGAAACTGGCGACAAATACCTTGTGCCATAAACACAACCACATTGCAATCAACCTGTAATTAGAAGTTGAGCAGTCTGATGATATACGATAAATAGTTTGACGCATATCTGACGACTGGTCAACTTCTATACGTTATGCCTACGTTGTATTCACCCACGCCATGACTTCACTCAACGAACTACTACATTGCTACCATTACTTGCCAGCTTCCGACATAGCCTCAAATGTCAACAAGAGCATCAATGGCACACACAACTCATTAGTCATCACAGCACCACCCGGAGCCGGAAAATCGACACTGCTACCGCTCACCATGTTGCATGGAGCCTTACAAACAGGCAAAATTCTCATGCTCGAGCCGAGACGTATTGCCGCCAAACAAGTAGCCATACGTATGGCGCACATGCTTGGCGAGACTGTTGGAAAAACTATTGGTTATCGCGTCAGATTTGAAAGCAAAATATCATCTCAAACTCGTATTGAAGTCCTCACAGAAGGCATTCTCACACGTATGCTGGTTGATGACGCCACACTCGATGGCGTAAGCATCGTCATATTTGACGAATTTCACGAACGCAACATAAATTCCGACCTTGCACTTGCACTTGTACGTCAGACACAGCAAATCATCAGGCCCGATCTCAAAATAGTTGTCATGTCGGCCACAATAGATGCTCAGGCCATTTGCCAAGCACTTCAAGCTCCTCTTATAGAAAGCAAGGGCCGCATTTACCCCGTACAAACTATTTACAGCCAACAAACCCCCGACATGAACGACATGGCTCAAGCTGTTGTAACAACCATACGCCATGCACACGCTGCACACGACGGCGACATTCTCGCTTTTCTACCAGGATATGCCGACATTGACAAGTGCATGAGACTCTTAGCTGACAGCCTTTCGCCTACCACCATATGTCCGCTATATGGACAGTTGGCTCCCGAAAAACAACAAACTGCCATATCCCCCTCAGCACCTGGCATGCGCAAGGTCGTGCTTGCCACCCCCATAGCCGAAACATCACTTACTATAGAAGGAGTACGCATTGTCATTGACAGCGGTTTATACCGCACACAAGTTTTTGACCCACGTACCGAACTGAGCCATCTCGAGACCACACGCATCAGCATGGATATGGCTGTACAACGTGCCGGACGTGCTGGACGCGTGGCCAATGGCACATGCTATCGGATGTGGACATCTGCCTCAGAACATTTGATGACACAACAACGCTCTCCCGAAATCATATCAGCAGACTTGGCGTCTGTTGTATTAAGTGTCGCAGCCTTCGGCGAAAGCAATATTTATAATCTCCCGTGGCTCACACCACCACCTGAGGCGAATGTGTTGAAGGCGCAGCATTTGCTGACAACATTAGGTTGCATCAACAAAGAAGGACGCATCACCGAACTTGGACAAAAAGTTGCAACCATGCCATGCCACCCGCGCATTGCCCGCATGATACTGAGCGCAAAAAATCACGATCTTACAAAGTTAGCATGCGACATCGCTGCTGTTATCGAAGAAAAAGACCCTTTGACCGACACAACCGACTGCGACATTAGCTTACGCATATCGGCGTTGCGCCAACATCGAGCTCTTAATCGCCTTGCACAATGGCGACGGATAGCACAAATTGCCGCTGAATATCGCAAAATGGTTAAAACGAATGTCGAAGACAACACAAACAATTTTTCGCCCAATGACGTCGGACAGCTTATTGCCTTTGCCTATCCTGAGCGCATAGCAAAGGCTATCGACAGTATCGGTTCCTTCCGTTTAGCCAACGGCAACAACATACGCTTGCAACAAAGCGATACGCTCACTGCCAGCCAATGGATAGCCATAGCATCACTTTATGCCGAAACAGGTAAATGTGGCCGTGTATTTTTGGCTGCTCCCATCACCCCATCTGACTTTGATTCTGCAATAATAACAGAACGGGACAATCTGTCATGGGACAACAAACAAGGAACTATCGTCGCACAACACGAATTACGCATTGGCAAACTGTTGCTGAAGAGCTCACCTATAAATCATGTCGACGCTACCGATCTCATCAACACCATTTGTGACGCAACTGCAAAACACGGACTCAGCATGTTTAACTGGAACGATAGTTCTGTACTACAATTACAACAACGAGTAGCCAAAGTTGCCGAATGGCACCCCGAATTATCTCTGCCCGACATTTCGACCCAGCATCTGCTCAACAGTGCTCACGAATGGTTGCCGTTTTATCTTAACAACAACGGACACATACTAACAAATATCAATGAGCTGAAGAAAGTCGATATCAAACAAGCCATATGGAACATCATACCCTACGAGCTTCAACTAATCATTGACCGCCTGGCTCCATCACACATACAAGTCCCAACAGGCAGTTGCATTAGCATTGACTACGGACGTGCATCGGAGCACCCCGTACTGAGCGTACGTCTGCAAGAATGCTTTGGTATGGACGATACACCTCGCGTTGACGACAACCGTCGCCCCATACTGATGGAACTACTGTCACCAGGCTACAAACCAGTGCAATTAACGCAAGATTTGAAGAACTTTTGGCAAACAACCTACTTTGAAGTCCGTAAAGAATTACGACGAAGATACCCAAAACACTATTGGCCGGACAACCCTTTAGTGGCAGAAGCCACCAAGGGCGTCAAGCGTAAACATTAAAAACAAAACGGCTAATGCGACACCATTTCGAACGCACAGCCTTTTACTTACGCAATCTACGGAAAAAGAATGTTTGAGCGACCAAACATTCTTTTTTTGCAAATAGCATTACATCACATATACTGTTTCTCATATTTTGTCTACACTCTACACTTTGTACTTTAATTGATTGATAACCAGAAACATACGAAGTGTATACACCTTATATACGCGAGTTCGAGATAATATTCTAAAAAGTAAAGAGCAGAAAAACATCCAACCTACAAAGGGTGGCCATAATCTGAGCAAAAGCCACCCACATCTGGCTCGTATCAATGAGCGGTGACAATGCTGCGAATACTGCAAAAGTCCAAGGCTATGCTCTCTGCCTTCCGACAAAGCGTACGGGGCGACCAAGAACATCTCCGATAATGCTTCTGCCGTGTCACGAGATTGCCGAAGCAAGGCGCTTGCCACCGCCCCACATCTAGCCACTGCTACCATGTAGCCCACCTCTCCCACTCCTCCACACCCAAGCGCACGAAAAAGCCGCCATGCGCACAGCAAGAGAGCCAATGCGCACGGCGGCTGAAAGAAAGAATTGCCCGAATGGGGGGCTTGGGAAAATGAGTTACTGCTTCTTGTACGACTGATCCAACAGAGGCAGAATCATCTTCGGGTCTTTCTTGAACTCCTTCAAAGAAATTTCATCATTCTCTATTTTCTTTATGACTTCGGGAAAATCCTTTAAGGCACATTTTAGTTCCTTCTTTATTGCAACTCGTATTCCTTTGACATCGAGCCAATAAGCATTTGCATAGGTAGCATCCTTGGTCAAGTAGTAGTACTTCCAAGTGTCGCGTGATATGGTGGAACTTTTGGTGTAAGTGTTGTCAGCAAAAGGCATCGCATAGCCTTTTACGTTCTTTCCATTGTAGAAAAGGCGCAAGAATACAGGCTTCTTGAATGGCTTCGGATTTTTGCGGAAAGGCCCAGGAATAGTAGACAAAGCCTGAACCGATTCATACACGAGAGGCATAGAATCCATTTCAAGGTTGACAAATTCCACTCTTTTAACTTCCTCACTCGTGTAGGTTGTCGTTTCACCCTTGTATTCTTTACTAAAGGTAAACTTCTTGACCTCAGGAAGCATGGTGTTGTAGAAGTTTGTCATAGAGTAGCCTTCCAAAGTAGTTCCGTCCACTTTGGTTATCCTTACTCGGTAAGCTTCAGACTTATCCGCTTTTTGTGCATACGCACAGAATACGGAGAAGAATGCAACTAAGATAGCAATGACTTTGTTCATAATCATAAAAAGTTTTAGTTCGATTTCGCAAAAATAGACATATTATCTCACACCTCCCACAAATCCGCCATAAAAATCATGCTGCGGGAACTTTTCACACCCAATATACAGCGTATCAAAAGCATCTGTGCCATCGGTGCGATGCTCCAACAAGTCCTCCTCTGATTCTGGATTTTTCTCCGTGGACTTGTTTTTGCGGAAGCCATTGCGACCGCGTTCCACATCTGCCGATTGTATGGCAAGAATAAGATCATCATTGTTCTGGCGATTGAAGTACGGCATCAAGCGTTGCTTGCCTGAAAATCCTTGATTGATGAGCAAGTACTTCTCATCATGTCGCATCGGGTTGCATAGATACACATCTTGCACACTCCAACCGTGGCGTTCAAACTCATGCACCACTACCCAGTGAAAGTCTTGATCGTTCACGGCATAGTTTGAGCCAAGAGCGGTGGCATCATAGTAATAGATGACACTGTGATTGGCATGGGGCGCATAGTATGTGCAGAAGTCTGCAATGAGCGCAGGAATTTTGCGCTCAAATTTTACGTAGAAAAATTTGAGCACATTTAGGCGGTTGCCGCGAGGCTGACCGCACACAATCCAGTTGATATTGGCATTGTAGTCCATGCCAATACAAAGCGGAGCCATCGGGTCGAGATCCGCATCAGTGCGGCAATCCAAGGAGGAGTGCAATGTAGAAAAGTTGCTCAGCGAGCGTATGGAATATCGCTCCTGCTGCGCTTCCTCAATAATGCGGTCATAGCCCAAACTATCCAAGTAGGAAAAATCCGAAGCATCATACTTGTGCAACTCCTGCATAGAAGAGTAAAAGCCATCGTGCGAGATGCCAATCTTCTGGCAGAGAATAGAAGTTTGGAAAGTTTTTGGCGTAAGTGATGCCCACCACACGCGGGTCGGTGGTGGGAAAGAAAGGCTGCACCACAATCATGTGGTACGGCACACTCTGCTCGTCCTCGATGTCAATGCGGTTAAATTTAGCATAGCTTGTAGCCGCCTTTCCCATCGTCTTTGTGTCCTTGCGTTTCTTCGCCATCTGGTACGTTTCAAGGATCATCTCGTTGTAGCGCCATCGATGAAAATCACGTGAAGCCTCGCCCATATTGGGCAGAATGGCTTTCACGATTTTCAAGTCCGCATACGCAGTAACGAGCGACAACCCGTAACGGATTCGCTCCTCGTCCACGAATTGGCGGTCTTTGGCATCGGGATTAGCAATAGACCAAGTGACCATGTCGCGCAATCGAAGCAGGTGCTCCACGTGCGATTGCGCGTATTTTTCAGCAAGTTCCTCTTTGTTCGTGTAGAGATCCGCCTTGGCAATCTCTACAATATTCGGCAAACTTATTTAATAATGCGGATAAAGTTATCTTACCTCGAACGATGTACATGCTTACTTCGTTCGTTCAACGTGTTTACTTCGGTCGAGGTAAGTGCTTACACCGACCGAAGTAAGCAAATTTTGTTGATGGCAAATCATTCATCGTCCTCCATGTCCAACAAATTGTTGCGTGTATTCTCAAGTGCCAGCGAACTGCCCACATAAGCCAGCTGCATCTCCTGGTGCAGCAGTTTCACACGTGAAGCCGCCTTGCCACGGTGGTATCGCCTTGATACCTCCGTGCTTTTGTCGGCAATATCCTCGCGAAGCTGGGTTGCCGATATGCCAAGAATGACCGCCATATCAGAGATTTTAAGATAGATGGAAACGTACTGTTCGATTTGGTTTCTTGGGGTTCTGTAAGCATCCCATGCGGGCCGTGTTGTATAAAACAAATAAGCCAAAGTCAATCTATCAGGACTTTGGCTTATTTGTTTTATACAATAGGGCCTATGGGATGCTCACCAAGGAACAGGAAATCAAGACTTACAGCAAACGATTGGGACGACCACCGAAACAGCAGCCCCCCTGATTTTGGTAGAGATGGCAAAGGCCGTCAGCGAGAGAAACGAAGTCGAATGTTCGTTCGACTCTGGCAAGAGAAAATATCGTGCCAACAACATAAGAGCAAAACGGCCAGGAACTGCGAGATGTTGGACTGGTATGTGCTACTTTGTCAAAAACGTGATGAAGTTCCTTAGGGAACTTTGTCTTTGCATTCGCCAAAGTTTGCGGTTCTTATGTTCAATATGGCGGATTACCCACTCCTACGAATTCTATTCAAATTGCGTTTGGAACTTTTTTCAGCGAACACTAATTAGGAACCAAAAACATACGAAGTGTGCACGTCTTATATATTTCATTGCACGACCCAGCCCAGCCTGCATTCATTCAACAGAATGGTCTAACAGATACGTCAACAAGTAAAAACAATCATGGGAACAAGAAATGTCAATTACCCCGACTGAATTTCCTTACTCCCATGACTGGTTTCGCTGTCAAGTACAACCATTTAATGCAAAAGGTTGTGCTGACAATACTTAGCTGTATCTACACTCACACATACGCTGATTTTCAATACAATACATTCATTAGTGTAGAGTGCAGACAAAATATCAAAAACATTTTTGGCGCGAACGTATGCACTATAGTATCACGATCACGCCTACATTTGTTATTTACTATACAGATTGACTACATCATCTACGATTTCCGCGGGAACCAACGGACTGATGTCGGTCTTATTTGCAACAAAATCCCTTATCATTGTAGAACTTACAGGCAGCATTGTAGCATTTATGACGCTCACCCCCACAGGCAGACTGTCCGCTTTTATATCGTATCCAGGACGCGGATATATCAACAATCTATAATTCTGAATAATAAGTTTGTAGTTCGCCCAATGATCAAAGCATGTCCAATTATCGGCACCTATCAAAAGTAGGAACTCTGTTCGTGGATAAGCAAGCGATAAGGCTTGCAATGTGTTCCATGTATAAGATGGACGAGGCAAATCAAATTCAAAATCACTTGCCAATATATGCTTTTCATTTTGCAGAGCCTTTCGAGCCAGATTTAATCTACAATATTCAGGTTTAAGCCCTAACTGTTCCTTTAGAGGATTCTGTGGTGAGACTAACAACCATACATCATCGACTAAATTCTGCTCTAATACGGCATGTGCAAGTGCTATATGCCCATTGTGGATTGGATTAAATGACCCTCCAAACAAGGCTACTCGTTTGCGCAACATATCGATCTATTGGATCACTTCTCTAAGAAAGTCTTTATCAACGACAATGCTTCACTCTGCGCATCTTCCAAATTATCATTAACAACAACTTTGTCAAATTTGTCTGCATAAGATAGTTCGAATTCTGCACGAGCTAGGCGGTCTTTAATAACCTCAGGGGCATCAGTACCTCGCGATTCTAAACGCTGCTTCAACACCTCTATTGAGGGTGGTTGAATAAATAAACTTAAAGCCTTGTCCCCGTAATATGCTTTTATATTTTGTCCGCCCAACACGTCTACATCGCATACGACATTTTCTCCACGTTCAAGCTGAGCGTCCACTTGCGATTTCAAAGTGCCATAGAATCTATCCTTATAGACCTCCTCATACTCCAAGAATTCCCCTTTTGCTATAAGCGTCTTGAATTCCTCTGGTGAAAGAAAGAAATATTCTACACCATTTTTTTCTGTGCCACGTGGCGGGCGGCTTGTGGCCGAAATTGAGAAATGCAAATTCAAATTTTGCGCCATCAAGTAGTTTATTATTGTACTCTTACCACTACCCGAAGGAGCCGAAAATATAATAACCTTTGCCATATTTCTAAAATCACATTACGTTCAACACCTGCTCTTTTATTTGCTCGAGCTCGTCCTTCATCTTCACAACAATATTCTGCATTTCGGCTTGATTGCTCTTCGAACCTGTCGTATTGATTTCACGTCCCATTTCTTGGGCAATAAAGCCGAGTTTCTTACCCTGGCCATGCCCCAAGTCCATAGTTTCACGGAAATAGCGCAAATGATTGGCCAAGCGCTGTTTCTCTTCACTTATGTCAAGCTTCTCAATATAATAGATGAGTTCCTGTTCCAGGCGATTCTTATCATAGTCAACCCCTTTCAATTCTGCCAAACGGTCTGTTAAACGTTGACGAATTTTCTCAACACGATTTTTCTCAAAAGGCTCGATTTCATGAAGATAACGCTCAATGTTGTCAACTTTTTCTGTAAACTTCTTATAAAGCGCTTCTCCTTCTTGCTTCCGGAAGTCTACCAAGTGCTCAATAGCTTCATCGATGGCGCCCCGAACGACCTGCCATTCTTCGTCTGACAAAGTCTCGGTCACAGAAGTTTGCGTCGTTTCTGGCAAACGTAGCACAAGTTCCCACAAATTTTGCGGGAGTTCCATGTGTTGTTCCTCACAAATATTCTTTATTTGCGCTACATAGCTTGCCACCACGGCGCTGCTTATACAGCCTGCAGCCGAAGTTTCGTCCTTTTCAATCCATATTGTGAAGTCTACCTTACCACGTTCTATGGCAGTCGCAATAATTCTGCGAACTTCCATTTCCTTTTCACGATACAATGGGGCAACCCTCGTATTAAGATCCAAACTCTTACTATTCAAAGATCGAACCTCTACGTGAATTTTCTTTCCGTTAAAAACGACATCGGCTTTACCGAAGCCAGTCATTGATTGAATCATTTTAGCTTGTATTTTTTTGTCTTTTGCTTGCAAAAGTACCATTTTTTGCGCAATTTTACCACATGAAACAATATAAAGTATGCCTTACGATTGCTGGTTCCGACCCCTCCGGTGGTGCTGGTATCCAGGCAGACATAAAAACAATGACTCTGCTTGGTTGCTACGCACAAGCAGTTCCCACGTGTTTGACGGTACAAAATACATTAGGTGTGCAACGCAGTATTCCCATTGACGCTGAATTGGTTTTTGACCAGGCTGCAGTTACCATGGAGGACTGTATGCCCCAATGTGTAAAGATTGGCATTGTGCCCAACCTGGCTATAGCACATGCCATAGCAGAATTACTGCGTAAATTCAAGCCAAAGTTCTGCATATTCGATCCTGTTTTAATTTCGTCATCAGGATTATCTTTCGTCGACAACGAGACATACGAGTTCATGCTTGAAGAACTTATGCCGCTATGTCAACTTATAACGCCCAATTTACCTGAGGCACGTCATCTTGCCCAATTGGGTGATGCTACTGCCGATGAGTTGGCCCAGTATTTATACAACAAATTAAAAGGCACACCTGTAATGGTTAAAGGCGGACACCTTCCAGGCTCACCCACTGATTATTTATTTGATGGCGCATTGCACAAGTTTCAAAGTGAAAGACTTAATAGCCATAACACACATGGCACGGGTTGCGTTTTATCTTCTGCTATTGCATCATATAAAGCCCAAGGCTTAGAACTTAAAGATGCCATAGCCCAAGCCAAACAATTCCTGTTCAATGCCATAAAACAAGGTGCGAACTACAAACACGGAAATGGTTGTGGTCCACTCTATCTCGTTCCTTGAATAGTAAGAAGATTGATCAAGATTCAGAATGAGCTACAACGTTTGCTCTTCTACTTCTTCATCTGCATATATAGTTTTAAGCTTTACACATTATTCTGATTGACTGTACATACAAGCTCAACCTTCAAAATAAAGCAACGAACTATTTGCTATATTCCAATTTTTCCTTACCTTTGCACCGAAAACGGAGGCCTCGTAGCTCAGTTGGATTAGAGCAACGCCCTTCTAAGGCGTGGGTCTTGGGTTCGAACCCCAACGAGGTCACTGAGTGATTTTTAAGGAAATCAGAAATCAAAAAGTATAAGTGGTATTTACATTGATGTAGATACCACTTATTTTGTTTTGATTATCAAGCAGATACACACTATATTTCATTATGGTGCGATACGAAAAAGTAATGTTATGTGGTCTAATTTTGAGAATGCGAATGTTTCACTTCGCAGTGGGATATTTTGCCAAAGTGGACAAAAGAGGACATAACGATACTCTACGATACAAAAAAGTGATACCAAGGTGATACCAATTTTTTGATGGTGATACCAAAGCACGACTTTCGAACTGCTGAAAGAAAAAAGTTTCCTTTTTTGAAAAAAACTTTTCCACTTTTGCGCTATTCTGCTGCACAAAAGCAAAATCTATGTTAGATTCAGCAGTAAGAGTCGTATTCGACAGAAAAAAGCAAGTAGCTAAAAAGGGATGTGGTTGTCTCGATGTAGTGGTAAATCTTGGCAAGAAGGTGCGTAAATATATAATGGTATGCACCACCACTCCTGAAGAATGGGAGGAAAAATCACGTTCACTCGACACTTTGCAGGTCATTGACCATTGCAAAAAGATCCTCACCACAATGGAAATTCTCGGTGAGGAATCTACAATTGAAAACTTCAACCGCCACTTCTTTGGTGAGGAAGAGGAGGAACAGAAGGACAGTTCCAACAAAGATTTCATCGCCTACTGCGAGCAAGCGTTGGCAGCCGAGGACATTAAAATCGGCACGCGCAAGCACAAGCAAGTAGTGATTGATGCCGTCAAGACCTATGGTAACGCGAGTTCGGGATAAGGATTGCGTAGAAAATTAGGGTAAAACGAGCCAAAATAGTTCGCTTTACCCTTTGCTAATTCATTGATTATTAGTAACTTTATAGTGAAACAAAAAACAAATTACTAATGATTAGCAAGGACAAAATTACTGAAATTTTCTGCATCGCAGACGACTTTTGCAAAGAACTTGAGAAAGAATTCGCAAAAAAAGTACTTCCAGATAGTGATAATGCGCCCAAAAGGCACCGCAAGCGTATGATGTCTGATGCAGAAGTCATCACTATACTGATTTGTTTCCACTTTAATTCTTACCGCAATTTTAAGCACTATTATCTGTATTGTGTACGAACAGTGTGGAAGGATTTATTCCCTAAAACCTTTTCATACAATCGTTTTATAGAGGTTATGCCTCGTTGTTTCGTTGCAATGACGATGTTCTTAAAATTAGCAGTGTTCGGTAAATGCACAGGTATTAGTTTTGTTGATAGTACGTGCATTCCTGTTATACACAACAAGCGCTTTTACAGCATGAAAGTTTTCAAGGATATTGCCACAAAGGGTAAAAGCACCATGGGGTGGTACATAGGCTTCAAGCTACACCTGTTATGCAACGAAAAAGGTGAAATAATAAACTTTAATCTTACGAAAGCCAACGTCGACGATCGCAATGAGAATGTTATGAATGCATTGACTGACAAGGTTTTTGGTAAGTTGTATGCAGATAAAGGTTATATTTCTCAGACTCTTTTTGGAAAACTTTGGGATAAAGGCGTTCATATTGTTACAGGACTTCGCTCAAACATGAAACAGAAACTCATGCCACTTTATGATAAGATTATGTTACGCAAAAGAAGTGTCATTGAATCTGTAAACGATATGCTCAAAAATGTAGCTCAAATTGTACATACTCGTCATCTGAGTTTGCATAATTTCATTATGAATATTTTGGCTGCAATGGGGGCGTATTGCTTCTTTTCTACCAAGCCTCATGTCAACTTTGACTATGAGATTCCCCCATCTGACGGGCAACTTGTAATTTGGCAATAAAATAAACTTACATAATTTTGATAGGTGACCATTTTATGGCCACCCTTTGTAGGTTGGATGGTTTTCTGCTCTTTACTTTTTAGAATATTATCTCGAACTCGCGTATGGTAAACTAAAGACGTATGGCGACTTGACCCCCAAGAACATTCTTGCCTTTGACCGATGGCTGCACAATGGCGAGCGGAGTGACGTTACCATCTATGGCTACCACAAACGCCTGAAGAAATGGGTGGGCGAACTGGCACGATTGGACGAAATACCGCGCAATCCTTACAAAATTGTGAGTGTTACCCGTGGCAAGAGCAAAGAACGCCAACCTCTGCTCGAACCCGAATTGAAGAAAATGCGTGACTATCCCTTTGATGGAAAGTTGGAACGGGTGCGCGACCTCTTCATCTTCTCCGCTTACACAGGTCTTGCATTCTGCGATGTGCAGAACTTTGACTATCAGTCCATGACAGTGAAGGAGGGTGATTTGGTTTTCATTGATGGAAACCGCATCAAGACCGATACAAAGTTCTTCACCCCTATCCTTGCCCCTGCCATGGAAGTGTTGAAGAAATATGACTTCAACTTGCCCAAAATTTCCAACCAAAAGGCAAATGATTACCTTCACTTGATACAAGCACAGCTTGGCATCAAGAAGAATTTGACCTTCCACGTAGCCCGCCACAGCTTTGCCACACTCGCCTTGGCGCATGATGTCCCCATCGAAAATGTAGCCCGAATGCTCGGACATGAGGACATTCGGACCACACAGATTTACGCAAAGGTTTTGCGTACCACCATCGAGCGCCATGCCACCGCACTCCAAGGCGCCATTATCTAAGCTTTATTCATCATCTAAAACACGATAAAACGTGCCTTTCAATAGCTGCGACATTCCACTCTCCTTGAATGTCGCAGTTATTTTTTCGCATACATACTTGCCTCCCCTTATATAAAATAAGGCACGTGGGTTGGGCAAAGTATCAGACAAGAACGAAAACTGATACTTCTTCTTGCCATCTATTTTGTATAACACTTCGCGTTTCTCCTCCCACATTCCCTCATTCAAGCGAAGTGAAAAAGGCGTGACGAAAGCCTGGAACTCATCTGAGACTTCCACAAAATCCACCACAGGGTGCGGCATATACGGCTTGAAGTACTGCACCCCGTTCCAAAAGCCCATATATATTTGGTCAAAGTAAGCGTCTGTGTTCTTGTTCTCCCCCTTGGCAATGGTACGGCTTGCCGCACCTTGCGCCAAATCACCTGCATCGTAGTCAATGGTGTTGGCTGATGTTGAACTGCCAAACACACGATCAGTACGATTACCACTTGAAGAACCGCTCCCATCTTCTGTCAGTGTCCAATTCTCACTGCTTCCCATCTCGCCACAATTTATGAAAAGCATATTGCCGTGACTGTCCCCCGTCCCCTCAATCCAAGCTGGCACAATTTTCAGTTCCAAATCCTCTGCATTCTTGTCCGCAAAGCGTTCCCCATAGGCATTGACGGGGAGCAAACGATTATAATAGCGATACCACTTCGTTTTCGTCTTGTCTGAAAAGCCCGAAGTACCCTCCATCACAAACTCCGACTTGTAGCAGTACATGACAAAGTACGTGCGGTTTTCCTTGACATAAAACAATTTGTGTCCATCAGAGCCATATTTGTAGCCACGCACATACTGCGTGCTGCTGGCGTTCGGTCTTGTTTGCCTTGTGTACACCCCACTTATTTTAAGCGACTTTGCCGCCTCCAACAAATCTGCCATTTTATCATAAACCTTGGCATCCTTGCCATATTTGCGAATGTACCAATCACACGAATGGTACGCCCAAAGCAAACTGCCATTGTCCTCATACTTCACATTCACGCTACCCAAGTATTCCGACTTGTCCTCCTGCGTGACTTGGGTGGTATAACTGTCCACCACCTTGTCCAACAGAACCTCATCTGCTTCCGTGGCAATGGCATCAGAAAATTTGAAAGAAATCGTTTTCTGTTTGTGGTTGATGGTGAAATCCCCAAACAGAAACTTCTCCAACTCTTCAAAGAACTCCGTCAGCGTCCAATGTGGCAAAGCAAGCGCAAAGTTATAAGCACCCCATGCCGCAGGCAAGGTGTTGCATATAAGGAGATTAACAAAGGCAGAGTTTTCCAACGCCATGAAATTCCACTTATAACCCACCTGCTTGCATATTCTGTAAAGGATATACAGCAAGTATGGCTGAAACGACAAAGCCTGTGCTCCCTTTTGCGCATTGGTTTCATGCGGCCAAATAAATTCATTTTTGTCTGCACTCCACACCATTTCATTTTGAATGTTCCCCGAGGTGTTATTCACCCAGGGCAACGGGATCCAGAAATTATCAGGGTATGGGCGCATATCGTCCATGCAATGCCCTGCAACCGCCACTCGGCTTGTGGGATAACCCAAATCCAGTTCATTCAAATAAATATCGTCGAATGTCTCATCAAAGTTTTGCTCACTGCGTCCCTCCAAAAATTGCGTCTTGACTTCCACATCTGATATTTCCGTAATGGTGATGGTGCCACTCCGATAAAAGTCACGATCGCGAATTTCACAATCGAACACCACCTTGTTCTTTGCCACATCTGCGCGGTGGATATGCCCAAAAATCGCTATATTTTGGGCACACCCTCGCAAAGGGAAAGTAATCGTCAGCGTATAGCTGTCACTTCCCGTAAACAATCTATTCTCGGCAATGAAGTCAAACGATGTGCCTTCCTTCAATACGGCTTGTTTATTGTTGATGATGATTTCCATAAAAAATGCGCTACAATGTTATTAAACAAAGTAACGCATAAATAGTATAATAGGAAAAGACCTTATCAAGCTAAAGCTGTCAGCATCGATATTACAATTATAGCTATTGCTCCAATAGTAAGCCATACAAGCAAAGAAGTATCAGAACTACTACTCTCGATTTTTATCGGTTTCGTATCTTCGTTAGCTACATGTTGTTGTACAGAGGCAGTGCTTGAAGTGCTATTAGATTTTGAAGATAAAAGATTCTTCTTTTGTTCTTCATATTCATCTTTGTTAATTGCACCAGAATCAAGCAAACCTTTTAGCTTAACAAGACTATCAATAACCTCCTCAGAAGATGGTGTTACACTAACTTCTTGCTCTTTAGGCATGTTAGATAGTTCTTTAGAAACAGCTGCAATTATCTTTTCTATGTTTCGTCTATTTTTTCCCAAATCGTTAGCACCGCCAAACATTATTCCTGTTTTGGGCGTTGACATAACTTTCATAGTTGTTCTATTTGGGGTAATTGAGACAAGTTGAATAGGGATATTTTCTCCCCAACTTGCCAAACTTATACCTGATTTTAGGACAACTCTTCCTGAAAGTTCATCTGCACTATCAAGTGAGAATGAATCTAACTTTTTTATCGCAGCCATTAACGCTTTGAATACAGTATTCTGTGAGAATGGATATTCTACAGAACCTTCATGATCTACTAAACTCATAATTCTTAATTTTTTCTGCAAAGGTAATAAATACCTTTTATTTCCGCTTTGATTTAGGAGACTTGTTGCGCATGAGTGTATCATACTCATCTTGCGCCTGTTTGATGCCCGTGTCCCCTGTCACTGTGTTCACGGTGACAAAAGGCTCATTCAATCGTTTGCTCAACTGCGACATGGTTCTCTCATAACGGCTGAGTACAGCTGCACTCTGTGCCAAAGCTGCCGAAGCTACATTATCCGTGGGGGTCTGAATAATTACAGGTTGCGGTGAAGGCGAAGCCACCGCACCTGTTCCCACAATTGTTCGTGAGACATCACCGGCTCGCAAGGATCCGATGGTGTTAGTCCTTTGTGCATAGTCCAAAGCGTTAATCAAAGGTCTTGCCACAGGTGATGCGAGCAACTTTTGCGATGCCACCCATTCCCCGGCATGAACTACGCCTACTTCTTCATTTACTCTGCCTTGCGGAGTAAAACCACCTTGCGCATATCCTTGTGCCTCACTTGCCTGTTGTTGTTTTTCAGATGTGCAGTATAAGTAGCCGCTCCCGTGTCCATGGCACGTCCTTCACGTCCACCCACAAAATTTGATGAAGCATTGATTTGCTTGTCCTTCTCAATCGCATCATCAGCCTCTTTCAATTCCATTGCAAGTTTCGCCTTCTCCTTGCCAATCTCTTTGAGCAAATCTTTGGCACCTTCCAACTCATATTTCTTGGCAAGAGAGTTCAGATAGTCGTCCAAGGCTTTCTTGTTCTCCATGTATTTACCCGTGGTCGCGTCCAACTGCGCATTGTAGTTCGGGATAATTTTGTTCAGCGCATTGACCGCCTTTTGGCGATCGTCAAGCGACAACTTTTCATCCTTAGCCACCTTAATCAAGGCTTCGATTTTGTTTTTCTCCTCCACAATACCCTCCTGACCTTTCTGTCTGACTTCTGCAAGCGCTTTCTCTGATGCACTCATCTCGTTCATCTTTGAAAGGGTCTTGTAAATGCCATATCCCAAAGCCACAGCTGCTGCGAGCAAAATGCCCCAACCACTTGCCAACTAATGCTCATGCCGAGCGTACCACAAAAAAACACGGAAGCGGGGTAAAAGCTCCGTGCCTTTTGTAATAAACGAAAAGTTCCGTTGACTATTCCTCTTCCGAGCAGAAGTGAACATAAAAAGCATGGTACAATCATCTATTTCAGATGAGCGTACCATGCTCTTTATTCCTTCAGACAATCTTATTTTTTGTCCAAAAGTCCATCAAATGTTTTGATCAGCGCAAATGGGTCTGCATAGAAAGACTTTGAGTCAAGTTCCTTGATAACGGGTTTCATTACAGGAAAATCCTTGAAGACCAATTTGAGTTCTGCTCTCCAACCAACCGCCGCACTCATCCAAAAAGCGCGAGCTACATCTTCGTTCTTCAACTTGAAGTAGAGCATACCTCCCGTACCTGTCAGTTGAAGGGTCTTAGTGTTGGTCTGCGTGGAAATGTTGTGAACATATCCCGTGACGTTCTTACCTTCATAAACTACCTGCAAAAACACAGGGTCGCTATAAGGTTTCGGATTCTTGTTCCACACATTGGGTAACGCTTTTTGCGCTTTCGAAGCCTCAAAGGTGTACCATTTCTGGCTTTTGTCATCGTAAACACGAAGATTTTTTACCTCTGTGGATTTGTAGGTTTTCTTTTCCCCCTTGGCGTCTTTCACCTTAATAGAGTTTGCATCATCAACAGAGAACAAGGTTCTGGTAGTACCTTTCACGACCTTGCCATCTGTAAGTGTGACCTCTACCTTAGTCTGTGCTTGTGCAAAGACGCAAAACAAACAAGCAAGAAGCATGAATAGAGTCTTTCTCATATCATAAAAATTAGTAGTTAAACATGCATTTGCAAATATATAGATATATTTCTACCCCCCCAAAAAATAATGATATTTTTTATGCCACAGATTATTCCTCTTCATCGTCCGAGTCACCCGTAATCAGATTGATGCCGAATTGATCCACCAACTTCTGGTAGTCAAAACAATAGCTACGTGCCGATCGAGAGAGTTTAAAAGTGGGCGTGATTTTTGAAGAAATCCGCGTTTTGTTAAGTAGTAGCAAAAAAAAAGCATTGATACAGACGTCTTTAGGGGATTGTTAAGGGGTTTCCCCTTAACCCCTCCGTCGGAAGCCCCCCCGACCGCCCTACATCGTCAAACCACGCCCCCCACGACAAAACGGAATATGTAAACATATCTTAAATAGCACCCTCGTTTGAGTTCCTTCGCCCCGACAAAAGTCCCCAAAACGCACGAATGCCGAAATGGTTGAACACATTGAAAAGGAAGAAAAGGAAACCAATGCACACACCACACCCACACAACAAAATACACCCCGAAGTTTCGCAAATACCACGATTGCACACTCCAAGTTTCCCATGTGCATAGATGCCAAGTTTCCGCACGCTCTAATTTGCACCCCGAAGTTTCACAATGCGCCCAAATCCAAGGTCTCGGACTATCTAAAACGACCCTCCGAGTTTCGCAATGTCTACCTCAATCCCAAACTTACACTTTGCTGTTTCCGAGCCTTCAAAATCACCTTTTAAGTTCTCAAAAAGTAACAAAACGACACCCCCCGAGTTCCTTTATACTCATGAAGTTCGGGAGTTTCTGACTATCCAACGACCCCAATGCACCCGACCAAACACCCACACCACACCCCCGAAGTCTTTCGGGGTCTCTGATAGCCTCCAAAATCCGCTACCTTTCAAGGGAAAATTTCACACCTTGGGGTCTCGACCTCCCACCGCCCGCGCCACCGCCAACGAGCACCACATTCTTCTGACATCATCAGTTTCTGCGCCTCACGCAGTACAATGTAGCCTTGCTGCTGCGTCGGCGCGGCACTTGCAGCTGCACCAATTCACGCCTCAGGGCCACGGCAGTGAACTCCTCCTTTGTCCGTCTGGTCGCGCCGTTGCACTTCGGGCGTGCGATCAAGCACATTATAGCGAAAGTCGCATAGTTCGTCCATAAGGCTGAAGGCTTGTTCTGTCAGACCGCGGTTCGTGGTGTTGCCAGTTGTTTGCGGTGCACAGTCAGTGTCGTTGCCCATGCTTTTTTGCGGTTGGGGTGTTTCAGCGTTTTTACTTTGTGGTTCCGGACTCTGTCCGATAGCGTCTATCAGTTTGTCAACGCCACGTTTCACAATGGCATCGGCATAGCGCAGCATTCTGTTAAGCATTCGTTTCATGGTAGTCATACAATTTGGTTCAAAAGTGCTGCAAAGGTAACACCAAGGCACTGCACCCATCAAAAAAAGTGTACAATTTGTACACAAATATTTGCTCCCTCCCCGTCTGCCTACTTGTAAAAGAGTGTGTGCACTTTTACTGTCATCTTACACTTTTTGCACATAACAAATTGATACACAGATGTTTCAAGAGTGTAAGATGATTTCAAAGTATCTTACACACTCCTGCACACATCTTACACACCTTACCCCGCTGCCGCGCAGTCAACATGGACGTATGCAGTAGATAAAACGGCATAGGGACGTAGAACAATCTGTCGGAGTGACAGACTTTTCTGTTCCCCTATGCCGTGATACTGTTCTCCCGTGCTTGTATCGTGTGGCAGCGTGAGGGTTGTGTAGGTCGCGTGTAGGTGGTATTGGTAACATCTTACACTAAGTAAAATATTGACAATCAATGAGTTTCAGCGTGTTAGTGTAAGATGTAAGATACTCGGCAAGTAAAGCTTTTGTAGTATTGTAAAGGTCCCGTAAGCATTAAACGCTACCACCAAATGCAAGCACTAATGGGGGCGACGCGTCTTGCGGGCTTTAAGGCAAAGGCTCATACACTAAACACAAAGGCTCTGCACTAATTACATGCCTGTCTGTGAATCTTTGCCTTGATGCCCGACGCGAGACGCGTCGCCCCCATTAGTGCTTGCGTTTTGTGGTAGCGTTTTTTGCAGACTTCGTCAATGCGTCACCCAATCAAATGACACAACTCATTGATTTTCAATATGCGCTATGTGATGGCACAAAAAAGTGATGAAGTCAGGTGTGGGAACATACGGGTGAAGTTCGCTTTGACGGAAGCGAACCAATAAAATACAGAAAGCAGTTCTGCATTCTCCAAATAAGCATTATCCGAAAGTTTCGGATAAAGCAAATGCGCCATCTCCGCAAGGCATTCCATGCTTTGCGTATGCAGGAAACCTTGGTAATAGTTCTCGCAAGCAAGATAATCCTCAAAGGGGACGGCTTGCAAATCGGCAGTGACTGCCAATGCACCGTAAATGACAGCAATGCACACAGGCTTGGGAGCGAAGCTCTCCAAGAATGCGAGTTGTCGCGCAGCAAAAGTGATTTGCCAATCGGCAAGCACCACTTGGCGTTTGCTCTTCCAGTCCTTGACCAAACAGGAGTGTTTGTCTGCATGACAAAGCACAACAATTTCAGTCCATTTGCAAATGCAAAGGGCTAACACCTCGTTCATCGGCAAATCGCGTGCGACTTGTCGGAAGAAAAACAGCAATTGCTGGTCGGACAGTTCCGACCATGACTTGGGCAGGGATAAAGAAAATGCATCCATACTGCGAAAGTATGGAAGCATTGTACTTATAGAAAAGACGAGTTAGTAAGCCATGAATTTGAATTTATCTACATAGAAAGGCATTTCCTTATTGGCAAGTTCTTGCATTCTCGTAGCACGAAAGTCAGGATGTTTGGCCATTGCATTCATGAGCCAAGTTTCAAAGATGAAACTTTCAACGAAAGGCACTGATTTTTCGTAGCCTGTAACCATATTCGCCCCAGTTTTTCTCTTGAAATACAGGATGTCATCTTCGTTCGTGTTAAGTGTAAGACAACAGCCGAAATGAACATTTACAGGGCGTTCCTTGAAAATACCCTCATATTGATTTGCAAAATCAATCAAAGAGAAAGGCTCTTTGTCTTTATCCTTTTTGTCTGCAGGAAAGGCAAAAGCCCCAGGGTCGCCATGAAAGCACAGATATACAATATTGTAATCAAAATAAGACTTGTTTCTTAGATGTTCGATGTAATACTCAAAATCCTTTTCGCAGCATACATTGCGAAAAGTGTAACTATCAATACCACTATGGGGAGCGCTATTGAGTAGAAATTCCAACAAAGGTTTTACGTAAGAATCTGATTTCAGATCGTGAACCGACTGAACCCATTCAGTTTCAAGGCAGAATATTTTGCTCATTGTTGTATTGTTTTGCTTGCAAAGATACAACATTAGAACCAATGCCCACCTTTTCTTTTATCATTCTTGTACCCATGATTTTCAAAGAGCGCAGCGGTTTCCGACTGTTTTCACTCCTCAAAAATGCCATCGGGAGCATTGCGGAGGGAGTTCACGACCTCTATGCAAGATGGTATGGGGACTTCTCCTTCTTCCCGTAGCATATACAGTTCTATTGCGAAGATGTGCCTCCAGGCACGCTTGTAGTGCGGTGCAGATGGGGTCTCGCCCCATTTGCTCAACAACTCTGCTTGGCGCAGAGTCGCCAAGAGTTCACAGGAGAAGAAATCATGCGCCAATCGTTCCTCGATGGCGATGAGTTTAGAATGCAGTTCCTGGTAACGCTGCCAAGAGTGGTCGGTGCTGCCGAGTTTCTGAGGCAGATCCAACCACGGGTAAAGCGTTTGCTCAAAGTATTGGCATGGGTCGCTTGTCGCCCATGCTTCCGTATTTGCCAACAAGGGAAGTAAGATAGAAAGCGTGTAATCACGCATTTTCTCCAACGACAGGAGCAAGCGTTCCACGCGCTCCTTGCTGGCAGGGGCTATATTGGTGTTTGAAACAACACCAAAACCATTTGACGTGAGCACCAAATCCAGCTGTGGCACGGCATGAAGCATGGCTTCTGCCACCACAGCCATACGCGCGTAATGCAACAACTTGTTGTTGGCATCGCGAGTGGGCAGTTCCGCAAGGACTGCCTCAGAGAGGAACGTGGTCGTAAGCCACGCTTCCGCCACCTCCAAGTGCGGAGCAATCTTATCAAAGAGCAAAGTCTCGCCTTGCACAGACTTCAGCACATTCGGAACGAATTGCAGAAGCACATTGTTATCGGGTATCAGCTGGCTCATGCGTTTTCAGTATTAGGGGTTACACTCACCTGTTTGGCGTCTTTGTTCTCGTCCAACGTGGTGAGCTGGATAAACGGACAGTCGGGATAAGCCCCGTCCCACCTGTTGAACCTTATAATCAGTCGATGCACATTAAACAAAAGGTCGTGATATGGTTTTTGCAAAGCCTGTGCAATCGTATAAAGCTCGCGTTTGTCGCTGCCCGAATTGTTCGTCTGCGATTTGCCCGGCACAGAACCCACAAGGTTTGAGTGCACACGCATGGTAAAGCACATCATGTTCACCGCCTCGATGATGTCCGTAGCCCAAATGTCGTACCAGCGAGAGCAAAGTCAAGCTTGCTTGAACTTTGCCGAGCGCAGCCGACATTCGCGAAACAATCGCCACCCTCCTTGTCCGTCTCAATCTTGTTGATCACCACATCGTGCTGTTCCTCCCCATTGGGAGACACATAAAACTCCGAAAAAAGTACCTTGCCCGAGTTCTCCATGCCCGTGAGGAAATTGATGATGTTGTCCTTTTCCTCATTCACGCGCTCCTGCTGCTTCACGCGGTCGGTAATGCCCTCCGCCTTGAAGATATTGCTCCAAAACGATTTGGCAATCTCTATGTGGTACTTGATAGGTGCAGAGTTTTTCAACTTTGCCTCCTTTGCAACCCCGATGAGTTGCTTAATGTTGTACCACTTGCCCTTGAAGAGTGAGGCATAATAAGGAATGGGATAATACGTGCTGTCAGGTGTCGGCACACGGCTGACCACGGCAAACTTACGTTTGCCCTTCTTCACCTGTGCTTGCAAGTCCGTCCACGGACTTTGCGGGTTGAGCAGTGGAATGACCTCCACCTGTTCCGCCCGCACCGAATTGCGCCAATTCGCGTACAACACCTGTGGTATCACACCCTCCTTGTTGGCAGGGGCAAAGCGAACATAGCAAGTCTCCTTGCGCAGCACCCTCACCACCTTGTTGCCTTGCTCATTGAGAATAATCACGCTCACGGCAAAGCCGAAGTGTTTGAAGTCCTGACAAACACCGAGAAAATAACTCGCCATGTCGTTATCCAAGAAGAACTCCTCGACCTCGTTCACCACATTCCGCTTGCACATTTCATCAGTCTGGTACACCAAACCGTTTCCATAGCACACCTCTGCATTGAACATCTGGCAAGTGCTCAGTGTCTCATCACTTTCAATCAGATTGATAATGTCATATGGCATCTGGTCGTCCGCTCCCCAAGGCATATAACTCACCTTGTCGCTCACATGGCGCGGTGAAATCTCCTCCGTTTCCTTGAAAACTTCGCTGCTTTTAGTGGTGAACGCTGCTGCGGCACGATAGCCGGGCAGGTCGTTCACGCCTGTTATGTGTAAGTAACTGAAATCGGTCATAGTCTTGTACTTTTTGGTGCAAAACTATGACCGAATGAGCGGTGGGGAAAAGACAAAATTTTAAGGTCTCTTTAAACTGACTTGGTGTCATTCCTGTTTCTTTCTTGAAGAATTTTACAAAGTGTGGTGCATCGGCAACAGCTAATTCTTCAGAAATCTCTTTTATAATGGATTCGTTTTCTGCAAGCAGTTTTTTGCTTTTAACGCAATCCTTATCCCGAACTCGCATTAAAGGATTTCTCTTTGCCGTACGACACAGAGAAATCCTAATGACCGATTTGGGTTAAATAGGCCTTTATCTTAATATTTAAGCCGTAGCGAAATCATAAACTCACGACCACGCAGCGGTACGCGGTAGTATTGAAAATTGGCTCTTTGATAAAGCGAAACTTCGTAGTCTTTGCAGTTAAACAGATTGTTGATATTTGCGCTTGCAGACCAGCGAGAATTGAAATCGTAGCGCATACCAGCATTCAAAAAACTGTTAATAGAGTAATGGTTACGGACTATTTCGAAGACCGATTGCGAAAGGTCGGCATACAGCCGGAGTTTACTGATAGGGTAGAAATCCATTGTTAAGGAATAATAGGCATTTTTCAGCAGATTGTCAGTTGCGGAGAAGACATCAAGCTTTTTCCAACTGATATTTCCGGCCATGGTGAGTTTGGGCTGGAACCATGTCAGTCCGCTCCATTGCGCCGTGACTGAAGCATGCAAGGCATGATAGCGCAGATAATCTTCCACCTCGTTTTGAGACACAAACTCCTTATTATATGAATAATTTGTCTGTCCGCTCAAATTGATGTGGGCATCGCGAAAGTTCTTACGACATGACAGTGCCATGCTCCAGGTAATTTTCGTGCGGTCGTTCCACACTGGAACAAAGAGCGTATAATCGGGCATATAAAGACTTTTAAGATAATGGTCGGAAGTACTGCGCGTCCAGCCGACATAAAGATTCCACGAAAAGAGCGTGATGGTGTTCAGATACGACAGACGGAGATTTGCCAACGCGACACGCTGCACCGAAAGGCTGTCGATACCTGTCGTAAATGTACGGTAGTTGTTCATCATCGTTCCATTGAACCAAGGATCGGCGTCTGAAGCATTTTGGTTATAGGCTACCGAGGTTTCCATTCGCAATAGATAACTAATTTGTTGAGTGAAATCGAGCGAAGGAGAGAAAAGAACTTTTTGGTTTTTTTCTTTCCGCCAACCACAGCGGGAAATGGTATATTCCACAGGAAGAAGTAGTTCGACGTTTCCACCGCTCCACTGAATTTGATACGATGGTTCGAGTGTGTGCAGCCAATAGGACGAAGTAGCCGTCTGTTGGGGGTCGTGTAGTCGGTTGTGCTTGTATTCTATAATGTAACCCAACGTCAAGGGATTGCCCGCTATATCGAAAGCCGTGGAAAGCCTGTGGCGCATAAACCAATGGTTCAGATAATAGCTCTGCCGTTTGTATTCGTTATCTGCTGTCCAATAATCAGAAAGTCGCTCGCGCGTCTGATAGGTACGCACAATGGAAGCCAAACTATAGACATGACTTGGAGTGGTCAGGTTGACATTGGCGACATTCTGAATAAAATAAGGTTTGCGATGTATGTCCTCTCCCAAAGAGCCTAAATTGGATACATTTTGATTATAGGAGCTGACATCCTGCCATTGCCCCGAAAGGACGTTCTCCACGTACGCCTTCTTGCCATTCAATTCGTAACGCACCTGTCCTTTTACTACATCTTCACAGCTCTTTTGCCGATTGTTTTCATAAATACTAATTGTGTCGCCCGCATAAAACTCGCATCGGGTACTATCCTCACGGTTTTCTCCTTCGTGGTTGTAAAGCAGATTTAAACGTAAAGTGGAATAAGGAGTGAAAGCGTGCAGATAATTCAGTCCGGCAAAATAGGAACGGTTGTTCAAGTAATAAATAGGTGAAATGGGTGGACGGCGGGTTGTAGTAGAATAGAGGAAAGGAGCAGGCAATTGCTCTTGTGCATAAATGCCCGTAAAGTTCGACATGCCATTTTGCAAGCTGCGCAATGAGGCACCTCTGTTGTTTAAGGCTCCGGTAAATAATACTTGATTTTTCTTTGCCACTTGAATCCCTGTCAGACTACCGTCCCATATAGCAGGCGTTCCTCCAGCTCCCACTTCTGTGTCACCAAAAGGGCGCATTTTATAGTTCTTTTTTAACCTTATATTGAGTGTCGCATGATTACTATGAATTTTTCCTTCCAAGGCACGGATTGGCTGATTATTTTCCATAACCTGAATCGTAGATACGGCCTCGGCTGGCATATTCTGAGTGGCTTGGTTGTATTGATCACCCATAAGGTCTAATCCCTCAATGTTCAGTTTATTGATACTGCTACCCTGATACAGAATTTGTCCTGAAGTCGTCACTTCAATACCCGGCATGCGTTTTAGCACATCCTCAATGCTATAGTCCTCTTTCTGACGAAAAGACTCTACATAATAGTCAAGTGTATCTTTTTTACGAGTTATAGGGGTCACTTTCACTACGACTTCATTAAACTCATAAGGCTTTTTTTCTAACTGAACGGTATATTGATATTTATCCTTTTGAACTGAAATAATTTGTGTGGCATAGCCCATTTTCGAGAATGTCAGTTTATTTACATTCTTCTTGTATTGCAAATGAAATTGTCCGTTGCTTTGGGTGATACCATAAGCCAGTAAAGAATCCGTGGCACTTAATGCCTTACATAATACATTAGCAATGCCAATGCCTTCTGTATTCGTAACAATACCCTTAAAAACGACTTCTGTCTCCTGCGCCCATACAGACAAAGGAAACAGAAATAGCATAAATAATATTTTAAGATTCTTTACCATTGTAATTCAAGCATATTACTGGGACGTTTCGGCATGTTTGCTTCTGGAGTAACCATTTGGCCATTCTTTTCGACCCTTACCTTGTAAATTTCAATACTCAGATTATCAAAATCCTCAATATCATTCCGATAACCAGTCAAGGCATTCTCGCGTGTGGTTACAATCAAATCTTTGATATACCTTTTTTTATAAAGATACATGTCACTGTATTGAGGCATCTTTCCAACCCCGTTATTTGTAAAAATCCAATTGCGACCTTCATCATGGATTTCCATGATCAGCCCAGGCAATCCTGTAAAAAGATAAGGTCCGTAAGGAAGTGCTATCGTTTCAGTGTACCATGCAATATAATTTCGACCGGCAAAAGAACAAATGGCCTTTTTGCAAGCTCTTTGATTTATTATAGAATCCCCAGATACCAATTGCCAATCCATTTGAGGCGTTGGGTAAGTGTACTCGTAGCTTCGCAATACATCGTAAGTCTGTACCGTGGTTTTTTGTTCTTCTAAATCAGTTAGCGTAACAAAGAAAAAAGTCCATTTTTTAATAGCTTGCATCCATTCTTCACGAGCCTTTTGGTCCTTTTTATTTTGTTTGCTACTGGCTAAATAGTCATTTATTGAATCGAATGCCAATCGATTATAATCACTAAAAAGTAAGTGCTTATCTGAAACCATCAATACTGTTTGCGCTTCAGTATAATCATCCAACTTGGTAGAATCTTTGCGGAACTTTAATTCATAAAATACTCCCAACTTGGCATGATCAACAACACTCCTCTTTGATTTCTCATAAAAATCGCCACTCTCACTATATAGCCTTTGAGCCTTAATCGTGTTCGAACATAATAATATCGTAATAAATAAAACAAGGAATCTCATTCTTTCAATTTTAATGAATTCAAAAAGGCCGTATAGCCGATACCACAGCTTTGCATTTTACAGTTTTATTGGAAATCCAAAATACCGCCATTAGGTCGTTTCATTAGTACGCCTTTATCATAGTGCTCACGGAAATAGTGGACTGCCTCTGCACTATTTTCGGCATCAAAAACTTCATGTGTTCCGTCGGGTAAAGTCACATGATACTTGTAAGCTGACGCAGTCTGAGGAGCAATAAAACTACTAAGAGCAACTATAGCTGCCAAGGAAAATACTCTGCAGGGTACTTTAGTGTATTATCTCCATAAAGGTTCATCTTGCCAATTATGGGGGAAGCCCATGGCCGCAATGTCTACATTGGGATATTTGATCAGCAAATTCTTGAAATCGTGTACCAATGTATTGTTCGGACGAAAAGAATTTAACCAATAAACTAAACAGCAAAATACTGCATATAATCTATTGGATGTGGTCGGACGTTGTGAAATCCATGGATTACCAAGAGTGGTTGGAATTTGTGGCATCACAGGCATAATTCGATTCCATATTCGGTTATGATGTGCACAGGCGTTGCGTAAAGTGTTTACAGCTTTCATCCAACTTTCGAGTATTTCGTGCTGAGGAACGCCGTAAGAACGAGCTATCTGTTTCTTGACTCTTCGGTCTGCAAAATTGAAATACAATTTTGTAAGTGTTCCGAAAGAAGTCAAATCAAGCAATTTCCATGTTGGAGGAAATTTATCATGTCCATACTTCACAAAATGCTCTTGAATGAAATCATCCTTAGAACGTGCTAGCTCGCGTTCTAATGTATTGAGGTTATCAGAATATTTATGTTGGTCTATAGCCATTGTTGGATCTATGAACCAAAATGCTCCATGAGCCAATGAAAATCTGTTTATGATTTTGGCACGTAATGAGATTTCAATCAATTGGATTGCAGAGAATAATAAATTCCGAAGTTCCGCGTCAAAGCGATACAAAGAAATTGCCTTATCAAAGGAAGCATTGGGTTTAAATCGGGTAGCACCATTAGCTTCTTCAAATGGACGTAGATAGGCATTGAAACGGAAATAGCTGACATTTTCCAAGAAATCTTCAGCAAACGCCACATCATTGACTAGTAGCCCATCGTCTATAAGACGAGAAACCAATGTGTGCGTATCTAATGGGGGATTTGTGTAAAGCATGATGTATAAAAACAAAAAGTTCCGCCCTGGTACGCTGTTCAATGGGAAGCGTGGCGGATTCTAGCACTGCAAAAGTACGAAAACTTTCTGAGTAATGCAATTTGTTCAGTAATTATTTTCACAGAAACACCTCCATCCCATTGATTTCAAACACGCAGACGTCGCGAAGCTGCCGGATTTCATTGCTATCCAGCAGTTTCATTCTTCGCGTGCCTTTGTAGAAGTTGTAACGAAGCGAGATGCAGCGGTGCCAGCATTGGATTTCACCGCTGCGCGTCCATAGTTTGATGTCTACGGGTTCGGGAGATTGGAGCATACGTTTGAGCGTGGTGATGTGGATAGCGTGGGGCATTAGTCAAAAGTATTGTTGTAAACCTGGTTGAAGATATTATGTAAGCGAGGAACGGTGAAAGGCACCTGCTTGCGAAGCGGTTTCCACTTGAACTTCACATGGTTGTTCGCGTTGGTGGCATCAGAAAGTTCACTTTCGATGTCAGTAATAAGAATGGAACTGCCCACAGGGAGTTCGGGAGAGATCAAGAAGAGTTTGTGAGACTGCAAAGCCTGTGTAAGATGACGGGCAAAGGAATAGGAAAGCGAGGACGTCTCGCTCTCGTATTCTACCTCCGTGTTGTCATCGTATGCAGAAGATTCTCCACAACATACGGCAAAGCTGCGGTCAAAGGACACTTTGCGCTTGGTTTGGGCGGTAAGATACAAAGTATCACTCACATTGAACTCATTCTGAAAGAGCAGCGTAAGCGTGGGAACTTTATCGGTTAAGAAGAACGTGAAAGTACGGTTTCCACGGAAAAGCGTAACAGACAAAAGTTTGCCATTTACCCCTTGGGGCAAGTAACCCAATAGTTCCTCCTCGTTGATGTCCTCGAAACATAAATCAAACTGTTTGGCTGCAATGGGATTATTTGGTATTGTGAGCGTTTCGGGCGTGTCCTTGCCATCGCGTTGGATAACATACTGCGTGGCACACTGCCCCGTTTCACCGGGAAGAACAATATACTGCAAATCAAGCTGAAAATTATGCGGCACCAAGCGCACCGCGTGCGTGGTGAGAAAATGCGATTGCAGGAACAACTCGCAGTTTGTCCTTAGCATTTGCAGTTTACAGTAAATCAAAGTAAACTCACCCAAAGTATAATCAGTGCGGTCCACCTACATACGGAAACTGCACGTGGCATGCACCAGTTGCTTTGCCTCCATGTAGTTCTCAATAATGCGGCGCAAATCATAGATGCTCGCCTTTCCCCCATAGGCATAAAGCGTGGTGGAAAAGATAGGCGACTGACTGCGGTTGAGATAGATAGCCAAATACACGGAACTGCCTTGAAAGTCCGACATCTCGAATACATCGGGAATGCTCGAAGTAAAACAGTATGTCTGCGGATTAAAGTTGAAATTCATAAGCGTTGAAAGAAAAAGCCAGGGAACGTGATAACCCTCGCAATATCGCACAAACCTCGGGTTACGGAAAAGACCGCACCGCCTTTACTTTTTTGGCGGGCGATCCTTTCTTTCTGCTTCAAGCCGTGGCACTGGCTCTCTTGCGTGTAGTGCGCTTGGCGGCAGGCTTTCTCGTGCGCTCGGGTGTGGTGGTAGGAGCGGCAGAGGCGGGCTGCATGGGAGCAGGGGCAGAACCCTCGGGGGCGGTGGCGGGCGCCTTGCTTCGTGCAATCTCGTGAAGCAAGGCGCTTGCCATCGCCCCACACATCATAGCCCTATCCATATACTTCCACCTCTCCCACTCTCCCACACCCAAGCGCACGAAAAAGCCGCCATGCGCACAGCAAGAGAGCCAATGCGCACGGCGGCTGAAAGAAAGGATTGCCCGAGAGGGCGTTTTTTTAGAATCCAGATTCTACATCATTCATATTTTGCTTACGAACAGCATCTGTAGATTCTACTAAGATATAGCTATTATAAAGGCCTTCTGCCAATTTACTCATATAGTTATCTGCTATATCGTAGTCATTTAGATTGCCATTTGTGTACGTGATGCGAACCTTCTTCATATGTTCCTTGTTCTTAATTTTTTCAAGACATGAATCACTTAATTCATAATAGCTGAAAGTCTTGTAATGACTAACCAACACAGAACCTACATATGAGTTGCTGTAGTTTTTGCCAACTTCAATATTAGGTGTCAAAGTCAGTTTTTCGACACTATCATCCGAAAAGCGAATTAAGACAACACTATTTGCATCAAAAGAATAATAAGTATTGTTAGCAGTACAACAAATGCTAAGATAGTACTTGTCATTAGCCTTAGCAATACCCATTTGAGGCTTCCATGCAGAACCCATCATTTTTTTATTTGGGAACATGGTAAAATTACCAATAGAAACTTGTCCCATTGCAGTAAGCGAAAAAAAAGTGATGATAAGCAGAGATAAAAACTTTTTCATACTTGCTATTTTTTATATACCAACTTTAATTCTTCGATTTTCTTTTGAGCATTTGAGAAGTTCTCAGTCAAAGTTTCGGCATTTTTGATGAAAACAGAACTATTGCTATAACGCTCGAGTTTTATATACCAACTTGCCATCCCTTTTGAGACGTAATACCCTATTTCGAATCCATCGTTTGTAATAAATTTGTTTTCCAAATAGTCTGGATTTGCTGCACAATCAGTATCAACTTCTGTACATAATTTAGCTAGAGCTTTATTGATTTCAACCAAATCTGAGTATTCTATCATTGCAATATGCGCATTTGACCGAGATGTTTCAGGCTCCTCAAGTCGGTAGAAATAAGCGTTGGCTTGTTCACCCATGAGTGTTCTGACACTCGTTTCAAGAGTGCCCAAAAAACTTAATGGTATATTCGGTAAATTTACATCAACGAATTTAGATATTTTACCTGTCTTGGACGACAACTGCTCAAACTTAGTAAGTTTCTTAGCAGCATCATTTTGTGCGAAAGATACCAAAGGCATCAACACCAGCAAAACTAAAAGTATTTTCTTCATAACCGATAGATTAATGTTTCGCTTACAAAAGTATAATTTCTAAAATATTTAGCAAAGATATTTATATATGTTTTTTAGCAAGTTTATCTCACACCTCCCACAAATCCCCCATAAAAATCATGCTGCGGAAACTTTTCACACCCAATGTACAGCGTATCAAAAGCATCAGTGCAATCGGTGCGATGCTCCAACAAGTCCTCCTCTGATTCGGGATTTTTCTCTGTGGACTTGTTTTTGCGGAAACCGTTTCTTCCACGTTCCACCCCTGCACTTTGTATGGCAAGAATAAGATCATCGTTGTTCTGGCGGTTGAAGTAAGGCATCAAGCGTTGCTTGCCTGAAAAGCCTTGGTTGATGAGCAAGTACTTTTCATCATGGCGCATGGGGTTGCCAAGATACACATCTTGTACACTCCAGCCGTGGCGTTCAAATTCATGCACAACTACCCAATGAAAGTCTTGATTGTTCACGGCATAGTTAGAGCCAAGAGCGGTGGCATCATAGTAATAGATGACACTGTGATTGGTATGGGGCGCATAGTAAGTGCAGAAGTCGGCAATGAGCGCAGGGATTTTGCGCTCAAATTTTACGTAGAAAAATTTGAGTACATTTAGGCGGTTGCCGCGAGACTGACCGCACACAACCCAATTGATATTGGCATTGTAGTCCATGCCAACACAAAACTCAAGGTCAGCATTGATGCGGCAATTTAAGAACGGATGGAGAGAAAGATGTCCAAGGCTATACGCTCAGCCCCTCTCAAAAAGCACATAGCCTTGCCACTTCACAAGATTGGCGGAACAAGGTGCTCGTCACCGCCCCACATCTAAGCTCTGCTCCATGTAGCCCACCTCTCCCACTCCTCCACACCCAAGCACACGAAAAAGCCGCCATGAACACAACAAGAGAGCCAATGCGCACGGCGGCTGAAAGAAAGGATCGCCCGAAAGGGAGGGCTTGGAATAAGTTATTCCTTATAAGAATCTAGTTCAGAAGCATCATAAGTTGTAATGCCAGAGAACCAACCTCTATCACAATTTATACGGTTGCCTCTGACTCCAACAACTTTCATCTTTCCTCCATATTTCTTATGAGTGACATAATCACCCATCTTGAAGTTATGGGTTATGACATCTTTTTTTGTCTGCTCTTTTTCCTGTTCTTCTTTCTCTAGAACTATTTTCTGAGATTGCGTTTGTGGACACTCTTGTCGTTCCTGTACAATTGTCATTTTAAGTTCATGTACTTCCCTCGTAAGTTGTTCCACGTTATTTGTCATACCCCAAATCTTAAAGAAAAGAATGAGACAAAGAATACTCCATACAAGAGCTAATAGATAAGCGAATACTTCCATTGATTAAGGTAATTTTATTTTATCAAGTGAATCCTTAGGTACTGCAACACCAAGAAGAATTATGCCTGAAACTATAAAAAAATAGCCAAATCCTTTTTGAACTATTTCAGCTACATCTGCTGCATTTTTTGCAGCTATTGCCGCTGCGTTTTGTATGCCTGTATAAGCATCTCCACCATATGTCTTTTCAGATACATACGAACCAGCACGTTCGTCAAAACATTTATGGCTAAAATAGAACGAACATAGTGCAGCAACTACAAAAATAAGAGATTTTATATACCTCATAGACTAAAGATTAGAGTTAATATTCATACTACAAAATTACGAATATTAGCAATATTGTTGACAATCCATTTGTATGTTCTTAAACATATTATCTCACATCATCCACAAATTCCCAATAAAAATCATGCTGCGAGAACAGCACCAGCATATACAAGCACCTACCCCACGCACACCTCCTCCAAAACGCAACGCACAATGTATACCTTTGTGTATTCTGCCCCCCCCTATTTGCTTGATTCTTTATTTTGTCTACACTCTGCACTTTCGTTCGTAACCCGTTGATTATTAACACGTAAATCAGTGTATGCACCACATCATTTCAACTACACGGACATCTGCACTTTTCTTTTTCAACAACTCCACGCCACGGTTACGACTGAGAGCCAAAACTGATACGGGAGGGCGGAAATGCTATCGGAGCTACAGAAATGCCTCGCCCCCATTACATAGAAATGCCTGCAGACTATACTGTTGCCACAGCACCTCGTGGACGGTGTAACAAATTGCTGCCTGCACCAACACTATCGAACTTAAGAAGTGCAGACTGTAGTGCAGATAGTGTAGACAAAATGCTATGGTGTATACACCGCATTTTACGTTGATAATCAATACAAAGCGTAACAAAAGTGCAGAGTGCAGACAAAAGAGCGAAAAGACTCATAAGGCAGTGTATATCATAAGCAGGTATTCTGAATTAGTCGGTATGGATTGATGCGATGTTTGTAACAGAAGCTTTGGTTAAAGAATGAGCGTAGCGAGCTACGCGTACAATGCAACCTAAATTTAGGAGATAAACAATGTGCCAAAGCATATCGAATAATGCAGAGCACTATTATATTGATATGTATTGACGGACGACTGCACCGATTTCTTGAGAAGCACCATGAGAGACACCGTGGTGAGGCGAACCTGTTGCAAAACCATTAAGAACGTCCAACTGTGATACAGACAAAAAAAGGAGGTCAAAGCCTCCCTAAAAATAGATCTCACTATTTGCAAGACGTTTGCTAAAAATTCACATTCAGCCCCAAAGACAATAGTTCATTGAACTCAAAATTCGATTGGCCTTCCGAACGTTTCCGGCTGTCATCAAAGCGAGGGAACAAAAAGACCCTTGCAGACAAGTAGCGGTTAATTGAGAGGTTGAAGGTATTTTCCCACTCCAATTGTGTCGAAGAGTAATCGGTAAAGAAGTAAATGCGTCCACTCCAACTCACATTTTTTACTATGTTCCAGGTGTAATTGACCGTCACATTCGAACCATACTCCCATTTAGAATGGTGTTTACCACTTGAAACGCCAAAATCCTTGATAAGAGAAGGTCGACCTACATATTTTAATTTTAAGGCCAAAGGAGACAATGTCGCATTTACCTTGAAACGGCCATTACGTGATGACTGCTGATAATCCATACCAATAGAAAGCAGAGACTCGAATGGTGACATAAAATCAGAATAAACCTTTTCGTCGTTGGCCTTATAACCTTTGTAAAACTGGGTCCAACTCTGCAACATGATGGTGTAGTACCAATGTTTAACTGCACGCAAACCAAGTTTGTTCGTCAAACGCAATAAATCGGAATTTGTTTTATACTTATGTTTTTCGTCATTATGCGATGTTTGAAACCCTAACTTCATCTCAAGTTTGTTGTCAAACGTCAGTTTACGCTGGTTATTATAATTTGCTTCTATCACTGTAGCTGCCAACAGGGCGTTATGACTCTCCCCTCCTTTGTACCAATTATCTGAAACATAGCTTTGGGTAAACTGTAAAGAGAAGTTCGTTTTGAAGTTCCAAAAATTGGGTTTTCTGACAACAATGCCATAATTACCATCACCAGCAGGCAATGGCAATTTATCAGACGAGCTACTATCATAATGTTCAGACAACATCAGTTCAGGCGGTTCTGGCTGTTCCTCTATATTAGCTACTGGTTGGTGTATAGAATCGGGCAGTGCAATCTGAGGCTGCATCAAGCAGCCTTGTACTAAAGCATAATCGGTATGTTTCAATATTTCAAGTTTTGGTGCACTTAGTGAGCCATTTATTACTGGCTTACAATCAGTTAACGAGAACAACCTATTTAATACTTGAGCATATAAAGATGGTTTGCAGACAAGTGACACATAGTAAGGATTAACCAACGAATCTGAGGGTATATAAGAAGATATCCCCAGCTTTATTGAATCCATCTTCATTAAGGCACGCTTCACTATCCGTTGGTTAGCATCGTTCAACGAGTTATCATGCGCAACGTGATAATGTGATTTGTTTGCAAAAACAAACGATGCAGACGTAAACCATAGAAACCCCAATAACATACATGTCAATATATTTGCAGTATATTTGTTCTTTTGCATATATTCGATTATAAATAGGTGTTCAAAATCATTTTATACAACCAGCAGGCGACATTTTCACATTGAAAGCACATTCTCGAGACGCATCTGACCCTCTTCGCTCTCGGCCACATTGCGCGTTCGATTCATTTCCCCGTTATCGGGGGACAGAAGCCCTCACCGATGGAAACATCTGCGCCCCGATAACGCACTTTCAATGTAAAAACGTTTTTGAACACCTACTTAGATATTGTATATATGTGGCATTTTACAAGGCCACAAGTCTATTTGTTTCGCGAAGTTAAGCATTTATTCAGCAAAAAACTTTGTCAGTCAATGATAATAATCTATTTTTGGCTGATTTTTCAACATTAAATGCGACTACAGCCATGATGAGACAGCTAAAAATAACAGTTGCCATAACGTCTCGCGGCAGCGAAGCGCTTGAACGCTACCTGCAAGATATTAGCAAGGAAGAGATGGTCAGCACAGATGAGGAAGTGGAACTGGCTAAACGAATTCGCCAAGGTGACAAGGAAGCACTTGAGAGATTGGTGAAAGCCAACTTGCGTTTTGTTGTTTCTGTTGCCAAACAGTATCAAGGCCAAGGATTAGAGCTCACAGACCTTATTAACGAGGGCAATGTGGGACTCATAAATGCGGCAATGAAGTTTGACGAAACACGTGGCTTCAAGTTTATTTCCTACGCTGTTTGGTGGGTTCGTCAAAGCATACTGCAGGCATTGGCAGACAAGAGCCGACTCGTAAGATTACCATTAAACCAAATTGGTTATGTGAGTAAAGTTAATCACTTTTATCACGATTTCATGCAAAAGAACAACAGGGCGCCCTCCCTTGATGAAGTGGCTGACGCCCTTGGCATGGAAAAGAGCAAGGTAAACGCGGCCCTTCTCACATCAGGCAAACATATTTCAATGAATGCCCCCTTGATAGATGATGAAGACAGTTGTCTGCTCGACCTGTTGACAAATGATGACAAAGGTAACGCTGATTCATCGCTAATTTCAGACTCGCTCAAAGAGGAAGTGCATCATGCACTGGACTTATTGCCCGAAAGAGAGTCGCAAGTCATACGAATGTACTTTGGAATAAACACGCCGGAGCTTAGCCTTGAAGAAATAGGTGAAAAACTCAACTTGAGCAGAGAGCGAGTCAGACAGATTAAAGAAAAAGCACTCACCTTGTTGCGCAACGCACAAATAGGAAGCGTATTAAAAGAGTATTTATAAGGAATAAGAACAAAAGCATACATTTGTCTTGCATATTTCACGTCGACATACTGATATTTTAGAGCTAACGGAGGCAAAGAGGCACATTTATCAAATAAAATAAGTAACTTTGCCACATAAACATATCTTATCAATATTGAAAACGAAGCACATGAGTAAAATTGCACAAACAATATCAGCCGTTCTGATTATACTATTTACCTTTTGCACAAACATGCAAGCAGAAAACAGAAAGAGCGAAACTGTGTACGCCTTTGCATACGGCACTTGTTTTAATGATTCTATCATTTACTTATCAACCGTAGAGAAGCTCGACAGTGCTAATATCGACCCAAAGACGAAGTTCTTAACCGACCGAAAGTTTTACGCTAACAACTTTAAGTATTTCCTTGATAATCAGTACAAAGAAATACACACATGTGCCATATTTTTCAACAAAAGCAAAGAGAAATTAGAAAAGACATATATTAAGCTACGACGCAATACAAACAAAGACAAGCACAGCACGTTAGTTGAAATTCCATTGTCAACATTCAGTTTATCAAAGATACAATGAGTCAACGCTACTAACATATATTTTTAATACATTGGAAACATTACTCTTCAAGGTGGCGGATTTGTGTTTTGCATTACACGCGCCACAAACACAGATCTTAAAAAGGCTCTTACCATCATACGCGCCATTTAACATTGACAAGGCAGACGGCAAAATTATGCTTAACGCCTTCGTCGAGAACGGACGCGTCAGCGCAGAGCCAGAAGGTGAGGAACTCGGCCAATTTGATTGCGGAGGCACGAACCATGGCATATATAAGTACAACACTGGTTACAAAATCATCATAAGCACAATTGAGGGGCACTTGGCTTCGGCCATGATTGCGAACAACGATTTCAGCAAATGCGAAATTTCGCTCTTCGGCAATGAAAGCGACCAACAATTTGGGCTCGGAAACGCCATGATGATAGCTTTTGCCTTTTCGGCCGCATACTACGACACGCTGCTGATGCACTCGTCTGTCACTATAAACGACGGCTACGGCTACCTGTTCTTAGGTAAAAGCGGCACAGGCAAGAGCACACATTCAAGCCTGTGGCGCACATACATACAAGGATCGGATCTACTAAACGACGACAACCCTGCTGTACGCGTCAAAGGCGAAAACGAAATTATTGTCTATGGCACACCCTGGAGTGGAAAAACGCCATGCTATAGAAATTTGCAGTATCCCATAGGCGCTTTTGTACGCTTGGAACAACACCCGCAAAACATCATTGCTAAGGAATCGCCTTTGAAAGCCTTTGCATCAATAATATCGTCGTGCTCCACTATGATATGGGATAAACCATCGTACGCACACATCATGCACACGGCCGAAGCCGTTGCAAAGAAGACTGCTGTATATTATCTGAAATGCAGAGCTGATGAGGAAGCAGCCAAACTCAGCTATCAAACAATATCTAAACACTAAAATGGAAACGCGCAAGATACAAGTTCCGAATGACGTACTCATTGCCGAAATTAAACGCATGCTCGACAAGGGGCATAGCGCAACTTTCAGAGTAAAGGGCTACAGTATGCGGCCATTCTTAGAAAACGAACGCGATATTGTGAAAATTGAGCAGACTCCCGCCGAATCTATCAAGGAGAACGATGTCGTGTTGGCCGAAATTGCGACGAAAAAATATGTTTTACACCGTGTTATAGACCGCACAGACAATCAATTAACGCTGCGCGGCGACGGCAACATACAGGGCATTGAGCATTGTCTCGACACTGACGTGGTTGGCATCGCCACCGCCTTCTATAGAAAAGGTAGAGCCAAACCAGACACCATTGATGGCATGAAATGGAAACTATACAGCAACATGTGGCTGTTCCTCACGCCATTCAGACGTATACTACTTGGCCTATACCGCAGATTGCCATTCAAATTATAAGTATTCACCTCACAACACAACCATACCGATATATATGAAAATCAAAAAAGGATTTGAGCTACGTGACATCTGTGGCGAAAAGGTTATTATGGCTACAGGCATTGAGAATGTAGACTTTAACCAAATGATCGCTCTCAATGAAAGTGCTGCCTATTTGTGGCAGTCAATTACCGACAAAGACTTTGATGCCAATACGCTTGCCACCCTATTGTGCGAAAATTACGAAGTGAGCGAGCAAGAGGCACTTAACGATGCCCACAGCATAATTAAGGAATGGCTTGAGCAAGGCATTATCGAAGCCTGATACAGGCTTACTAATACGGTTGAACATACAATCAACACCAAAACAAACAATATAAAACTTATGAAAGAGCTTTCTCTCAAGTACGGTTGCAACCCCAACCAAAAACCAGCCCGCATATACATGGAACAGGGCGAACTCCCCATCGAAGTGTTGGGTGGACGCCCAGGATACATCAATTTTCTTGATGCACTTAATGGTTGGCAACTTGTTCGCGAACTTAAGGCTGCGACAGGCATTCCTGCTGCTACTTCATTCAAACACGTTTCGCCAGCTGGTGCTGCGGTCGGAATACCTATGAGTGAAACACTCAAAAAGATATACTTCGTTGACGACATTAGCGAACCTCTCTCGCCTATCGCCACAGCCTATGCACGTGCACGCGGCGCCGACAGAATGTCTTCGTATGGCGATTTTATTTCATTATCTGACACTTGTGACAAGGCAACAGCGCTTATAATCAAAAGAGAAGTCAGTGATGGTATCATCGCACCAGACTACACACCTGAAGCGCTCGAAATATTACGTGCAAAGCGAAAGGGTACATACGTTATCTTAAAAGTAGACCCAAGTTACAAGCCGGCCCCTATTGAACACAAACAAGTATTTGGCGTAACATTTGAGCAGGGACGTAATGAAGTAGACCTTACAAGCGACAGCCTTTTTGAAAATATCCCAACGGATAGCAAGAACTTTAGCGAAGAAGCGAAACGAGATCTTAAGATTGCACTCATCACGCTCAAATACACCCAATCAAACTCTGTTTGCTATGTTAAAGACGGACAAGCCATTGGCATTGGTGCCGGACAGCAAAGCCGCATTCATTGCACCAGACTGGCTGGCAACAAAGCCGATATTTGGTGGCTGCGCCAGCACCCTAAGGTGATGAACTTGCCCTGGGTGGAAAAGATCCGACGTGCCGATCGTGACAACACCATTGACATATACATTTCTGAAGACCACGACGACGTACTGGCTGATGGCACATGGCAACAGTTCTTCACCGAAAAGCCAGAAGTACTAACCATGGAGGAGAAAAAAGCCTGGATTGCACAGAACACCGAGGTGTCGTTGGGGTCAGATGCATTCTTCCCATTTGGCGACAATATTGAACGCGCCCACAAAAGCGGTGTACAATATGTTGCACAAGCTGGCGGCAGCGTACGTGACGACCATGTTATAGCTACATGCAACAAATACGGCATGACCATGGCATTCACTGGCATACGCCTTTTCCACCACTAAGCCTCAACTCGACAATGACTACTACACGCAAAGCGTCTGATGACGAGATTACGCAAGCCATGATGTCGGGGATAACCTTTAAGGGAGCCAAACTTAAAAAAGCCACGGCTGAAGCAAAGGTTAAAACAAAGGCTAAGAAGAAAACTTATATTACAGGCCTGCATGGTTCAGGATCAGCGAAGAAGAAAGCTGAAATCCGCCAACGACGCGCCAACCGCCACAAGAACAAGTGACAAACTATAGGTTTTTCAATTACCTGTTTACGCCCCAACAATAACAAGTTGATACGACAAATTTAAGCGCGTGCAACAAATTGTATTCATTTGTTGCACGCGCTTTTTTATAAATTCGAGAGTGTTTGAGATAAAGCGTATCTTGCTTAAAGCAATATAAGTAGGTGTTCAAAATTATTTTATACAATCAGCAGGTGCCATTTTCACATTGGAAGCACATTCTCAAGACGCATCTGTCCCCTTCGGCCTCGGTCACATAGCCCGCTATGCTCCCTCACCCGAAGGGAACGTCTGCGCCCCGATAATGCACTTTCAATGTAAAAATAATTTTGAACACCTACTTATCTGCAATAAATGCACCTTTTCTCAATGATTTTGCGTAAGTTTGCATGAGATATAACACAACTGCAGATATGAAACAGTCCATCATCAAGCATTGTTAACAATCTGCGTAATAAAAAAAGAATAAATTATACCAGATCATGTCTTGTATACTAAATATTGAGACCTCAACAAACGTGTGCTCGGTAGCCCTTTCACAAGATGGCGTTTGCTTATATGAGGACGTTAACATGGAAGGTCCTTCTCATGCACAAGTCCTTGCCGGATATGTAAAAAATGCGGTATCATTTGCCGACAGCCATGCTATTCCAATCGATGCCATTGCCATTAGCAAAGGGCCTGGGTCATATACTGGATTGCGCATAGGCGTGTCCGAAGCAAAAGGCGTAGCCTATGGCCGTGACGCCAAGCTTCTGTCGGTGCCGACACTCAAGTTACTTACTGTGCCCATTCTTTTAGGACACGAAGAACTGCCCGAAGACGCCCTGTTATGCCCTATGATTGATGCCCGGCGTATGGAGGTATATTGCGCGCTCTACGACCGTGCACTAAACGAGGTCGTACAGACTCAGGCACTGGTAATTGACTCCGATTCGTTCAAAGATTACCTTGACAAGCAACCGATATACTTCATGGGGAATGGCGCAGATAAATGTGTTGAAACTATACAACACCCCAATGCACATTTTATTAAGAATATCGTTCCCCGGGCAAAGAACATGATACCATTAGCAGAAATGGCCATGGCCAAGGAACAATTTGAAGATGTTGCATACTTTGAACCATTCTATCTCAAAGAATTTGTGGCAACGAAAAGCAAGAAATTGCTTTGAAAAAGCACATCACACATTTAGACTATCTTCATCATTAAAGACATGACGGCAAACAACACTACAGAGTATAGCATGCCCCACCCTACTACGCACGAGACGCTTGAATATAATTCGACTCGTGCCACTCTAAAACTGCCAGAGTATGGAAGGCTTGTTCAAAACATGATAGAATATGCCATTACAATAAAAGATAAAGACGAACGACAACTATATGCCGAAGCCATTGCCAATGTAATGATAGGGCTCAACCCCAAAATGAAGGACGTGCCTGACTATCAGCATAAGATATGGGATCACTTAGCCTATATTGCAAACTATCAATTGGACATTGACTATCCATTCGAAATAACCGAGCATAAGGGCGAACGTGTTAAGCCTGAAAAGTTGTCATACCCCAAAGGGAATATACGCTTCCGTCATTATGGCCGTCTGTTAGAAAGAGCCATCTCACAACTAAAACAAACTGCTGATGGCCCCGAACGCGACGAACTTATACGGCTTATTGCAAACCGCATGAAACGCAACCTTGCCGACTGGAAGGGAGATGGCGTACAAGACACAAAAGTCGCACGTGATATCAGTTTCTACACCGAAGGAGAGATTCAACCCGATTTCTCAATCCCCGGAAACGAATTGATGCAAATTGGCGAGAACCGCTTCCGCACGAGAAAGAACAAAGGTATGTTCTAAGCAAATCATTTGCTAACATGGGCCATAATCAAACCAAACAAGCCCAAACTGTCAGGCAAGCACACATGCCACCTATATTAAAAACGATATTAAAGCTACACAACATATATGAGTACGTTTATCATTGAGGGAGGACATCGCTTAAAGGGCGAGATAACACCACAGGGCGCTAAAAACGAAGCTCTTCAAGTGATATGTGCAACGTTGCTAACCCAAGAGAGTGTCCGCATACAAAACATTCCCAACATACTGGACGTTAACAACCTAATAGCACTGCTCGAGCAAATGGGCGTCACCACTCAATGGAATGGCAAGGGGGATTGCACATTTTGTGCAGCACACATTAACCTCGACTATCTGCTGAGCCCTGAATTTTTAGAACGTTGCTCACGTCTTCGTGGTTCGGTTCTTCTCATAGGACCACTCGTTGCCCGGTTTGGAAAGGCTACCATTGCCAAACCCGGAGGCGACAAAATCGGCCGCAGACGGCTCGATACGCATTTTTACGGCTTGCAAAAGCTTGGTGCACGTTTTTTCTACGACGAAGACGGTGGCACATACCACATCGAGGCACCCAAACTTAAAGGTACATACATGCTGTTAGACGAGGCCTCTATTACCGGCACTGCCAATATCATAATGGCAGCAGTCTTGGCCAAGGGCACAACAACCATCTACAATGCTGCATGCGAGCCCTACATACAACAATTATGCCACTTGCTCAATCAAATGGGGGCACGCATTTCGGGCATTGCCTCAAACCTGCTCACCATAGTCGGTGTCAACGAGTTGCACACGGCAACACACCGTATACTACCCGACATGATTGAGATTGGCTCTTTCATTGGCATGGGAGCCATGGTAGGCGACGGATTAATTATACGACAGGCTGGCGTCAAACAACTTGGCATCATTCCCGAAGCTTTCCGACGTTTAGGAATCAAACTTTACATAAAGGGTGATGATATTCTGATACCCGCTCAAAAGCACTATCAAATAGAGTCATTCATCGATGGATCATTCATGACGCTGGCTGATGCCCCTTGGCCCGGACTCACGCCCGACCTTTTGAGCGTACTAATCGTCGTGGCCACTCAAGCACGCGGTACGGTGTTATTCCATCAAAAGATGTTTGAAAGCAGGCTCTTCTTTGTTGATAAACTCATCGAAATGGGAGCCCAAATCATATTATGCGACCCCCACCGTGCTGTGGTGGTTGGCCACGACCACAAAATTAAGCTGCGCGGACGCCGCATGGTATCGCCCGACATTCGAGCAGGCATTGCCTTGCTCATTGCAGCCCTTAGTGCCGATGGAACGAGCAAGATAGACAACGTTGAGCAGATAGATCGCGGATACGAGTGCATTGAGGAAAGGCTCAACCTACTCGGTGCACACATACAGCGCGTATGACACCAACCAAGCACAACGCAAATATTAGTAGTGAAGATTAACCTGAACATGATTCGCCACAACGAAGTTTTCAAAATAGGCTACATAGCAAAGCATCGCGGACTGCGGGGCGAAGTTGAAATGTCGTTTACAGACGACTGCTTCGACCGCGGAACAGCCCCCTACCTCGTACTTGACATGGACGGTATACTCGTACCTTTCTTTTGGGAGGAGTATCGTTTCAAAAACGACGACACTGTCATTATCAAGTTCGAAGACATTGATAATGAAGCACATGCACGCCAACTCGTAGGGCATGCCGTATACTATTCCAAATCACACATATCACAAACCGATACAGATACGAGTCTTTCATCATACAAAGCACTCACAGGGTACACCGTCTACGACCATGCCAACCAAATGATTGGCACAATCACGCATGTGGACGACTCTTCGGCCAACACACTGCTTACCATCACCACCCAAGACGGAAAGGACTTGTTAATACCATATCACAACGATTTCCTTATAAACTTCGACTTGCGCCAACGTGTCCTACAATTGCACATTCCCCAAGAGCTGCTGTCACTTAATGATGACGGTGCAAACTAAGAGACACGCGAGCATTTACTTATTGCGTACTTTATAAAATAGCACCACTACAACGCAACAAGAGGTATAGAGAAAAAGAGGGAAATAGGAAACAAATACATGTACCAAACATGTACCCTTTCAGACACTATCCTGTCTTGATAACCCCCAATTCCCTACCCTGTTTTTACTGTTAACAAATTACACCTCATCGCGTAATCCTTGACCACATACCCCATCACATGAAAAAAATAGCCATACTGGGATCGACAGGTTCAATAGGCACGCAAGCGCTTGATGTCATCAAGCAGCATCCCGACCAATTCCAAGCACACACCCTCACTGCCGGCAGTAACGCAGAGCTGTTAATAAAGCAGGCACGCGAGTTCAAGCCCGACACAGTAGTCATTGCCAACGAAGATAAATACACTACAGTATCTCAAGCACTGTCCGATCTACCTATAAAAGTATACGCAGGTCCCGATGCCCTGTGTCAAGTGGTTGAGAGCACACAAATAGACATGGTGCTCACCGCTATGGTAGGTTTTGCAGGTTTGCGTCCCACCATTGCTGCAATCAAAGCCGGCAAAGCCATAGCGTTAGCCAACAAAGAGACACTCGTGGTAGCAGGACAAATCATCAGCACCTTGTGCACTACACACAAAGTGCCCATTCTGCCAGTCGACAGCGAGCACTCGGCTATATTTCAATGCCTCAATGGCGAAGCCTGCAATCCCATCAAACGCATTTTGCTCACCGCATCTGGAGGTCCGTTCCGAAGCAGTACACTGGCACAACTTGCCACTGTCACAGCCAAACAAGCGTTGCAGCACCCCAATTGGAAGATGGGCGCGAAAATCACCATAGACTCTGCCACCATGCTGAATAAAGGCTTTGAAATGATCGAAGCCCATTGGTTGTACAACGTCAAGCCACACGACATACAAATTGTCATCCACCCCGAAAGCATCATACATTCAGCCATCGAGTTTAACGATGGTGCCGTCATAGCCCAGCTTGGCACACCCGACATGCGTTTGCCTATACAATACGCATTCAGCTTTCCATATCGTCTACCATTGCAAGGCAAACGCCTCAATTTGTTCGAGATTGGCACCTTACATTTCGAGCAGCCCGACGCGCAACGTTTCCCGTGCCTCCAGTTGGCCTACGATGCCATTGAACGCAAGGGGAATATGCCGTGCATACTCAACGCCGCAGGCGAAATAACCAATGCTGCATTTCGTAACGAAAGAATTTCGTTTTTGCAAATTCCCCAAATCATAGCACAGGCTATGGAACAAGTTGACTTTATACCACAGCCAACGCTTGACGATCTGTTTCAAACAGACGCAATAACAAGACAAATTACTGAAAGCATTATATCGAACCATTAAAGTTAGACCGACCTCCTAAATAAATATTACAGCGGGGGCGACCTACATGATTTGCTTGCCAAAACAATATTTGTCGTTAAACCCAACACACTCATATCAAAACTAAAAAACTCAAACTACAGTGGAAGTATTTTTTATCAGAGCATTACAACTCATACTCTGTTTCTCGCTGCTCATCATATTACACGAAGGCGGACATTTCTTCTTTGCCAAACTATTCAAGGTGCGTGTCGAAAAATTCTGCTTGTTCTTCGACCCCTGGTTAACTCTGTTCAAATTCAACCCCCGCCACAGCGACACAACCTACGCTTTGGGGTGGTTGCCACTCGGCGGTTATGTTAAGATTGCGGGCATGATTGACGAATCGATGGACACCGCACAAATGAAGCAACCCGTTAAGCCATGGGAATTTCGTGCAAAACCCGCCTGGCAACGCCTCTTCATCATGATTGGCGGCGTATTAGTCAATTTTATAGTTGCCTTCGTTATCTACGCCGCCGTATTATACACCTGGGGCGAGACCTATGTCCCCATGCGCAACATGACACATGGTTTCAAATTCAGCAATCAAGCCAAGAGCATGGGCTTCCGTGATGGCGACATATTATTGGGGGCTGACGGTAAAACATTTACAAAGTTCGACGGCAGCGTCTACCGTGTTCTAAGCGAGGCAAAGTGCGCAACAGTATTACGAGGCAACAAGGAAATAAGTATTCATATGCCCGGGCAACTTAACATGCTCGAAATGATCAAACAACAGCCCCGTTTTATCGAGCCTCTCGTACCCTCACTTGTCGATAGCGTCATACCCAACAGCCCCGCGGCAAAAGCTGGCATCAGACCAGGCGACCGCATCACCTCGTTTAACGGTCAAAGCTTTACAACCGTCAATGACTTCAACACCATACGCGGAAAACTGACCGACATGCTGGCCGTAGCCACACACAAGGATAGCGTGGCGTTACGCAATGCCACACTCGTCGTACAACGTGCCACCACACCACCCGACACACTACATGTGACACTTAACGCCAATTACACACTCGGCATTGGCTGGTACAACCCCCTGACAAACGACTATAAGAGTATAACACGCCACTACACTGCCCTCCAAAGCATACCGGCAGGTTTCACACACGGGTGGGAAGTATTGGCAGGCTACGTTGACGACCTCAAATATCTGTTTACTGCCGATGGTGCAAAGAGCGTAGGCTCGTTTGGCGCAATAGGCAGTCTGTTCCCTACAACATGGGATTGGTGCCGTTTTTGGGAACTTACGGCATTCATTTCTCTCATGCTCGCCTTTATGAACATACTGCCAATACCAGCGCTTGATGGTGGACATGTATTTTTCCTCCTCATCGAAGTCATTACACGTCGCAAGCCAAGCGACAAGTTTATGGAGCGCGCCCAAACAATCGGCATGACATTGTTGCTCTTGCTCATGGCCTTTGCCATATTCAACGACTTCCGCAACTTCTTGTTCTAAAAAACGGGCAAACACATATTTACCTTCCCTATTACACCACATATCAAGGGGCAATAGATACGCATTTATTGCTGCATGCCAATAGCACATGCAACAATCATGCATATCTATTGCCCCTATATTTTTTCATCACGCAGAACCTACAGAGCATTTCCGTCAATCCTTATACTATAGTTTGCCCACTCCCCGTCAGCCCACTTGTAAAAGAAAGCGTGTGATTTCACTGCCATCTTACACTTTTAATGCGTAACATGCTGATATTCAGGAAATTCAAGAGTGTAAGATAAGTTCAAAGTATCTTACACTCCCCTGCATACATCTTACACACCCCACCCCGCTGCCGTGCAGTCGGTTTGGACGTATGCGGTGGATTATACGCCACAAGGACGTAGAACAATCTGTCGGAGCAATAGACTTTTCTGCTCCCCTATGCCGTGATATTATCCTCCCGTGCTTGTGCCGTGTAGCAGCATGTGGGGTGTGTAGGTTGTGTGTAGGTAGAATTTGCTGTATCTTACACTGAGTAAAGTATTGATAGCCAATGAGTTGTAACATGTTAGTGTAAGATGTAAGATACTCGGCGTGTAAGTTGTTGTAGTATGGTAAAAGTCCCAAGCGCAGGTTTCTCGTCTTGGTCCTTTTATAAATTACTCAACTTTCGGATTTAGCAAGTGCGCTTCGAATAACGGCGGCAATCGTCCATTGTCAAAAGAAAAGGTGATGCACGTGTGGGAGTGATGAGAGCACATAACCGAGCCTAAGTCATGCCGTCACATCAACCATAGTAAGCATGTTGAACGACTGATATACATGTTTACTTCGAACGTAGTAAGCATGTTGAACGACCGATATACATGTTTACTTCGAACGTAGTAAGCATATTGAACAACCGTAATAAGATAACTCAAGTTTCGTATTTAACTCATACGGACCCAATGAATTCTATAGTCCAGGGCAAGCGAAGCGACACCCTGGGTGCGCTATTCAATGGCACAAAAAGTGGTGAAGTCAGGTGCATAGCTATTGCCTCTGTATTTTTTCACGCAGAACCTATAAGAGCATTTCCATCAATCCTTATACTATAATACCACAAAGATGTTCTTAAACACGCCATCAGGCAATCTATAAGAAATATAGGACAACAGCTATATGCCGAATTCAAGTATTTTTGTAAAGATCTTAGCAACCCCAAAAATACATACACTACTTGCTACACATGATACAGCACTTATTAAAAGACGGCATATTGGCCATTTGTTGCAGCCTGATGGTAGCTTGCGACATGATAGACTATCACCCATACGACACAAAAATTGATGGTGTGCACAACATCAATCAGCAGAATTGTGAACGTATCAAACAACAATGCGCAAACCGTAGTTCCATAAAATTTGCGGTTATAAGTGATACACAAAGATGGTATGACGAAACCAAAGATGCTGTATCAAGCATAAATAACAGAAAGGACATCGACTTTGTCATACACTGTGGCGACATCTCAGATTTTGGTGTAACCAAAGAATTTACCCTACAACGTGACATTCTACAAAAATTACGCATACCATACGTCGTCATCCTGGGCAACCACGACTGCTTAGGAACAGGAGGCGACACTTTTCGTTATATCTTTGGCAATCCTAATTTCACTTTCGATGCAGGAAAAACACATTTCGTATGCCTCAACACGAATGCTTTCGAATACGACTACTCAACTGCCATTCCTGATTTTACCTTTATACGCGATGACCAAAGCTGCATTTCACCTCATATAACAAATACCATCGTGGCCATGCATGCTATGCCACATTCCGACCAATTCAACAACAATGTAGCTGACGTGTTTGAATATGAGATATCAAAATACCCTCAACTTTTATTCTGCTTATGCGGACACGGTCACCATCGCACCGTTAACGACATCTTTGGCGATGGTATGAATTATTTTGAATGCGGCTCTGCAAAAACACGCGAATATTTGATTTTCACAATAAAAGGCGGAAACTATGATTACGAAGTCGTTCGATATTAAACATCTCTTGCACATAATCATACTCATGTTCGCATGCAGTATTTTAATGTGTGCCACCACCTACGCACAAAGTAATGACACCATAAAGGCACAATCACCCTCACTGTACGAATTACGCCATGAAAGATATATAAAAAGGTGGAACAAACTTATTCCAAATCAAGCTACCGTTCAATACGCTGGCAGCATTGGCATGTTCAGTGCGGGAGCGGGGTGGCGCTATGGCAGAAACTATCATTGGGAAACCGATTTGCTATTTGGTTTTTTGCCGAAATATCATTCCGAAACAGCACACATGACATTCACCATAAAGGAGCGTTATATTCCGTGGCATTGCAAAATCAGCTCCAGATGGGAGATTGAGCCACTAACAACCGGCATATTCTTTAACACCATTTCAGGTGAAGATTTTTGGAAACATCTGCCCTCACGCTACCCGAAGCACTATTACGGATTTTCGACAAAGATACGTTCCAATGTATTCTTAGGACAGAGATTGCGTTACAACATTCCCAAACGAAAGCGTCTGTTTCATCAAGCAGTGTTAGTATATTACGAAATCTCATCATGCGACCTGTACATTGTGTCAAAAGCCACTAACAAGGATTTTCCATGGCGTGAAACGCTTTCGCTCGCCATAGGAGTTAAATGGGAACTATAAAAAGCAGTTGGTAAAAGGCTGTCTGTCAAATGACAGCCTTCTACCAACTGCTTTTTTAATACGCTGCACACATATTATTAAGCAAGTCTTCAATATTAGTTTACATAATCATGCTCAGTATTAGCCAATTCATGTCAACTAAATTTGAATACCTACTTATAATCTCACATTATGTATGCCAGTTGTCGTACGAATGATTTCATAGTTTCCACACTTTGAGAACGCATCAGACGAGATATAAGTTACCGAACTTGGCACATACACACGTTTCAAATTCGGACAATTCTCCACAGCATAGTCTTCTATGCGTTCTGTACCATCGGCTATTACAATCTCTTCAAGTTTGTCAAGCATGGTTATCACGTTTTTATCCATTACCTTCATCGGACGCAATTCTATCCGTCGGATACCAGCCGGAATAAAATAAGGGTACGCGTCATTAGCTCGCAGGTATACCACACCCTTGTATGAGTCAAAATCATTATTGCGCGGATCGACTACAACTTCTTCCAAATTGCCACAAGCCCAATTCAAACTTGACGGACTATCACCAAATGTGGAGATGTTTGCACCTATTATAAGCGTTGAAACGTTCTCCGGTAGTTTTACATTTGGTTGGAATGAAGTCACTCGCAACCCGTTTATACTATAGGGGATCGTTACAACGGAAGCATCGGTATTCTTGACTTCTGAAACATTTAGCGCACCATTCAGGAAATTATAAACACATGCGCCATCTTCAAAAAGCGAAAAATCCATACGTAGCGGTATTAGTTGGTTCTTATAACCATCAACGTTAGCAGCCTTGTAATCACGGTCATTTGTAGGGTCACTAACATACCAATCACCACCCGCGTAGACATAATTCCACGCATGGCCACCTATTGTGCTGAGCCAACCATTTGCTACAAAACAGGGTATGCCCTGAGTGAGACACATCGTTTTGAGCAAATTAGCATATCCCTGGCAAATACAACGCTTGTACTTGAACACATCATACGGGTCTAAATACGCATCACCATTGTTAGCGTATGTTACATTCTTTACAATCCACTGAAAGATGTTGAGATACGTCTTATAATCTGTTTCGTCCTTCAAATTAGCATCTACAAAGGCCTTGATCTCAGCATATTGCGCATCGCTGATCTGTGTTTCGCCCATTACCGTGGCTTGTTTCGGATCTACCTTTTGCAGTATTTGCCACACGGCTTGCGCAGTGTTTGAGCCAAATGCCACCGAAGCATCAGGCTCGGGAAAGGCCACGCCATTCGTACTGTTGCTAACTGTCGTTTGACTGAAGTCTGACTTGCTGCCGCTTATTTGCAGTTCGCCGTCTTGTTCTGCTTGGCAAGCGCTCAATAGCACTGCTGTTGCAAGTAAAGCATTTAATAGTTTCATTTGCGTTTGAGTTACTTTATAATATTACACGTTCGTCTTATTTCTTAAGGGGACTAATCATTTCGCAGCTTCATCATGTTCTTCGCTTTTTTCTTTGGGCAGGATCAAATTAAGTATGACACCAATTATCGCAGAAAGACCAATGCCAGACACTGCAAAATTGCCAGAGGATAGCACGGCACCACCTAATCCCATTGTCAGCATAATTGATACAATGATAACGTTACGCGTATCACTCATATTTACCTTACGCTGAATAAGATTTTGCACACCGACACTGGCTATCGTTCCAAAAAGTAACAACATAATTCCGCCCAAAACGGCCTGCGGTATGCTTTGTAACAAGGCGCTCAACTTTCCGACAATCGAAAAGCATATTGCTGTTGCAGCTGAAACTCTTATCACAGCAGGACTCGTAATTTTAGTAATAGACATTGCTCCCGTTACCTCTGAATATGTTGTTTCGGGCGGGCCGCCCAATACAGCAGAGGTCAGACAAGCCACGCCATCTCCCAACATTGTGCGATGTAAACCTGGTTCCTTTACAAAATCCTTCTGCGCAACAGCACCAACAGCATAAACATCGCCTATATGTTCAATTACAGGTGCTATTGCTACAGGAATCATGTACAGGAAAGGACTCCATTCAAAATGCTTCAGTGTGTCAAAAGCCACAGGACAGGCTATCCATGAAGCCGAGGCCACGCCGCTAAAATCCACTTTGCCCATGCAAACCGCAACGATATAGCCTACAATCACACCGCTTATAATCGGCACCAACCTCATCATGCCTTTACAAAATGTCAATACACCTACTGCTGTTAACAGAGACACAAAAGCCAATACCCAACAATCCTTTGCCATATTCACAGCGCTGCCAGACAAAGACAGACCTATCAATATTATGACAGGACCAACCACCACTGGCGGAAATATACGGTCAAGCAATTTCCTTCCTTGCCATTTTACCAACGCACTCATCGCAAAGTAAACTAACGACACTGATGTCAAACCGGCCAAAGTGCCAGGCAATCCCCATTGCTTTGTTGCAGCCATAATAGGCGCTATAAATGCAAACGAGCTACCGAGAAATATCGGTACTTTGCCCTTTGTTATTATGTGGAATAAAAACGTGCCCAAGCCTGCTGTGAACAAAGCCGTAGCAGGATTGATGCCAATAAGCAGCGGTACAAGCACTATTGCACCAAATGCCACGAACAAAAATTGCACACCAACTATTGTTCGTTTAGCAACTGAAAGGTTATCTGTATACATAATAATATTGATTTTTATGATTTCAAGCCATTTAATTCTATACCGCACTTACAAATTGTGGAAGTATGGATTGGTGCATACGCCAATCGATGCTCATAGGTCTGTCGTCACGCGAGCAAATATAATCAATAAAACGGATTTGTATTGCCCCAAGTCCCTCATGGGTGGCTTGGTTCATAGATGCTTGTAATTGACCGGTTATTAGATTTTCGTATACACCCTCGTGAAGTTTCATTTTGTAGATTTAAGTTTGTAGTATTGAAACGAACAAGTGATATTCAACAACTTGTATTAAACGTCTCTATACCACATATATACTTACTTGTATTGTTATTGTTTCGTAGGACACGCTTTTATTCTTCAATTTGTTGCAACAAGTGCGCCACCTTGTTCAGTATCGCAGCATCAGCAGGCAACCATTTCAAATCGTGCAGATTATCTGCACTGAGCCAACAGGCTGACTCGTGCTCTAACAATATGGGGGATTTCCCCGCAAATGTACAAACAAAGCAGTGCATGGTCAACCTGAAACGCGGATAGTCATATTGCACACAGGCTAACTCGGCACCTACATTGACCTCGGTAGCAAGTTCCTCGTTTATCTCGCGTTGCAAAGCATCGGACAAGGCCTCGCCTACTTTGACCTTGCCACCAGGAAATTCCCACCAATCCTTCCATTCGCCATAACCTCGCTGAGTGGCAAAGACCTTGCGACCGCTTACTATTACAGCCGCCACAACCTCAATATGCTTTTTATCTGTTTCCATATTCATATATCACCTTGCACTTCGAGCCGTCCGCGTCTTCTGCCAACAAAGTTCAGCCAGGGATTAACGTTACTAAAATGTAAATAATAACTCTTTTCGTTTGCTAATTTCGGCATTTGCCACGACATAGCCAACGCTTGATGCACAAAATGTAAAAGTCGTTTTGTATCTTTGCATAAGACAGGCTACACCTCGGCATAAAGTTCAAGCAAGCTTGACTCTCTGCTCTCGGTTTGCACAATAACAGATGCACCCGAAAATGTGTCTGCTATGTGAAAATAGCGTCTACATACCATAAAATAAAATTGAACACCTACTTATATATTTACTATGCGCATAAACGACAATGTATACTACGTTGGTGTAAACGATCGCACCAAACATCGGTTTGAGGGCCTATGGCCATTACCCTATGGAGTTTCATACAACTCCTATCTTATAGTTGACCATGATGCAGTAGCTTTGGTTGATACAGTTGACGTCGCATTTTTTGGCGAATACATCGATAAGATCAAGACTGTTATCGCAGACCGGCCTATCGACTATTTGATTATCAACCACATGGAGCCCGACCACTCGGGGTCAATAGCACTGATACGCAAGTACTACCCTGGCATAAAGCTGGTGGGGAACAAGAAAACCATGCAAATGGTGCAGGGATTTTATGATGCTACCGCTGATGACGATGTTTGTGTGGCCGATGGCGACACGCTCACCTTGGGGCATCATGAACTCAAATTCTATCTGACTCCCATGCTGCATTGGCCTGAAACAATGATGACTTTCGACACAACAAACGGCACACTTTTCTCAGGCGACGCCTTTGGTTGCTTTGGCGCGTTGAATGGACACGTGATTGACACACAAATGGAGGTAGCGCCATATTGGGCCGAAATGGAACGCTATTATGCGTGTATCTTAGGCAAATTCGGTGCACCTGTGCAAGCTGGGCTCAAAAAATTGGCCAACGTGCCTGTTAAAATGATATGTTCAACACACGGCCCCGTGTGGACAGAACTAATACCGCAGGCCATTGCCACCTATCAACGACTTGCTACCGGACAGACAGAGAAAGGACTGGTGGTGTGCTACGGCTCGATGTATGGCAACACAGCACGCATGGCGGAAGCAGTCTGTGAGGGTGCGGCCGAGGCTGGAATGAAGAAGATTGTTGTACATAACCTAAGTGTATCTGACATTTCGCAGGTGCTTGCCGACATTTTCCGCTACAAGGCTTTAGCCATTGGCAGTCCTACTTACAACGGCGGACTATTCCCCGTTGTCGACGACCTCATGCGCCGCCTTGCTGGTCGCAACGTCGGTCAGCACGAATTGGCATTATTTGGCGGCTTTACATGGAGCAGCCAGGCCGTCAAGGCAATGGAGGCATACAACGAAAAGATAAAGATGCACTTGGTAGCCTCACCCGTTGAATGGAAACAGGGCGTTACAGGAAACGATTTGCAGAGTGCCCGCCAACTTGGCCGCATGTTAGCAGAACAATGCAACAACATGGCATAATAGCGCATTGGCATCTCTACTTCATTTTATAACAAAATCCTGTACATCGAACATGAAATTGCCCTACCAACATATAAGGCTATTTGATGTGTAATAATTGAGTGCAGGTACAAATCCTTTACCCCGAGAAGGATAAATCTGAGCAATTTTATCTGCGCTTTTACATACAAACCGCTGATATTCTTACAGCAGAATACTTTTTATTTACACACTTTCTTTATGCACTGCCGCCTACACTAACGTTAGACGGCAGTGTTCTATTTTTGAAGGCTGAAATACATTTTCTCCGCACTCGGGCAAACTTTCATTACAAGCATTGCTAATAACCTCTTGCAGTTTTTTCCATTGAACAAGCTTTCCATATGAATCTTAGTTCACACTATCAAGTCCAACAGTTCATGATGCGAGATTATAAACTCTTAGAGGCACCAACAAGTCTGTTTATTCCCTCTTGCTATGAAGCAATAGATCATTTTGGAGGAGTATAGCCTACCGTCCAATTTCTTTTTCAAGTATATGGTAAGACTTCCGAGCATAGCAATAATAGGTTTTATCTATTGACAGATAGCCAACATCTTTTGGTTTATCTATTATAAAATCGTTACTTTTGTACCCGTAAAGCAATAAATGAAAGGACAAAACATTATGGAAACAAGAAAAGAAATCGCAGCAGAAAAGAAACGTTGTGGTTCACATAATTGCACACAAGCTGTACTCTGCACATACCACGACTTCACTGGCATAGACGAAGGGAACATTAAGAATGCAGGCAATGCCTTTGCGGCGGGTATGGGCAATATGGAAGGAACTTGCGGAGCCCTCGTCGGAGCCGGCATCATACTCGGACTCGCCACCCAGGACAAGACAAAATCAATCAAAGGAATGAGACAAATTATGGATAAATTTAGGCAGCGCAATGGAGCTACACAATGCAAATTGCTCAAAGGCGTGGGCACAGGAAAAATACTTCGCGAATGTCCTCTTTGCGTGGCTGATGCATCTGAATTTTTAGAAGATGTTCTGGAAGAATACGGTATCCATAAATGACTTATATCTCAGATACTTACGCCCAACGACATGGCTAAATATAAAGCGACTAATGAGCAAGACCGCTGCGTAGCATGCGGGGTTTGCGTTAAGGTATGTCCTAAGGATGCTATCAGTATCTACAAGGGATGCTATGCCCAAATAGATGAGGCCAAATGCATCGGCTGCGGAATCTGCGAGAAGAACTGTCCGGCGGGAGTGATGCACAAAGTATTAAGACGGCCTGTTTAACATCTTAATTTTGACTCGTATGGCAAAACAGAGAAATAAGAAATGGAGTGACTACATGTGGCTCGTATCAGCCACATATTTTACTCTCGGATTTTTCAACATCGTATTCGCATGGCTCGGAGTCATCTGCTTTCTTATACCGCTGATAATGGCTATATTTGGAGGCGGTAAAGGATATTGCAACAACTATTGCGGCAGAGGACAACTCTTCTTGCAAATAGGGAACAACATGGGTTGGTCGCGTAAGAAAGTGGCACCAAGATGGCTCTCATCTAAATTATTCCGCCATGGTTTTCTACTGTTTTTCATGTTCTTCTTCATTCAGATGATTATCCTCACCACAATGGTTGCAAAAGGTGCTGAAGATCTACATCAGACCATTCATCTGCTATGGACTTTTAACGTGCCATGGCATTGGGCTTATCCCGTGGAGATTGAGCCATGGAAGGCACAGTTTGCCTTCGGACTCTATGGCATCATGCTCACCTCACTGATTGTGGGCGTCCTGCTCACCATTATCTATCGGCCAAGAACCTGGTGCGTGTTCTGCCCAATGGGAAACATGACACAATTAATCTGTAGACTCAAAACAAGATGAATCTGCAACAACTCAAATACATCATAGCAATCAACCGCTTTCGTAACTTTGCGAAGGCGGCTGATTCGTGTAACATCTCCCAACCAACACTCAGCACCATGCTGCAGAAATTAGAAGATGAACTCGACGTGCGCATCTTCGATCGCTCCAACAAGCAGGTTACACCGACGAGTGCAGGAAAGAAAATCATTCTTCAGGCCCAAAAAACGCTAATAGAGGCAGAGAAGATTACAGAACTCGTTGCTGAAGAAAAGAATCAGATAGGCAATTCTTTGTCTCTATCCGTAGGTCCCTCCATTGCTCCTTACATTCTTCCCCAATTTATCAAGCATTACAGAAAAAAATACCCAGAAGTAAGTCTCTCCATACAAGAGAGAAAATCTGAAGATATGCTTAATGCCTTACAAAATGGAGAAATAGATGCTGGCATTTCTGCCTCTGATATTCTGAATAAAGGAGTATTAGAAATTCCACTTTACACAGAACGCTTCTATGTGTATTTATCGGAAGACTGTTGGCGTAAATTGCCCGTGTTCAAACCAGAAAATCTGGAACACGAGAATATGTGGATTATGAAAGAAGCACAATGCCTTCGCAATAGCGCATTCTCCTTCTGTAAAGCAAGAAGCAAAGGCCAACACATCTATGAGGCTGGCAGTATAGAGACTTTGATTCGTATTGTGGACGAAAATGGAGGTTTCACCATCATTCCCGAAATGCACCTCGATTTCTTAAGCGAGGCACAACGTAAGAATGTTAGAAAAATAGAAGGAACTTATCTTTCCCAAAGACGCATATCCCTATACATCAGAAAAGACTTTGTCAAAGAACGAATGCTCAATACCATTATCGACAGCATGAAGGAGTTTATGCCTGCACAGATGCTGAGTGAAGGCATCAGAAAATATGATATAAGACTGTAAAATGCATGACTTCGCTCAATATTGACTTTTGCCGAATCCAACGACATTTGTTTTATACAATATGGCCTGCACGGGATGCTTACTTTCATTACACCAACGAGTAATCAAAAGTTGGGACTGATACCCCATTAAGAGGTATCAATCCCAATTTATGATCTTATAAAATGTTTTGCCAGCAACAATATTCCACGATTTTACTGCTGCGCTGCACTTCCACCTGCGATGTCAAGCAGCTCATTGGTAATGGCCTGCTGACGCGTCTTATTATAGGTAAGTGTCAGTTCGCGTAACAGGTCGTCAGCATTATCTGTTGCCACCTGCATGGCTATCACGCGCGCTGCATGTTCGCTTGCAAGACTGTCTAATAAAGCAGTGTACAACCTCAGATGGAGCGACTTTGGTATTAACTGATTTACAATATCACCCATAGATGGCTCTACTATAAAATTCAGATTGTTGGTAGCACCTTCCTCTGTTGAATCTGCGTGCAGATCTATAGGCAAGAATGTTTCCGTTGTCAGGATCTGTGTACCAGCACTTTTGAAATGATGATATATTAAATCAACCTCATCAATATCACCCTTAACATAGAGATCCATTAGTTCGGAGGCTACCTTTGCAGCCTCTTGATATGAGGGATGGTCTAACAACGCGCTCTTGTCTACCAAATCAAAATTCTTGAGTTTACCAACGGCCTCAGCAGCCTTTTTGCCCATTGCATAGACTCTGCAAATTTCGATATCGAGGCTTCGATATTCTTCAACTTTTTTTACAAAAGCCTTTACTGCATTGGCATTGTAGCCGCCGCATAACGAAGAGTTTGAGGTAAACAAAACAATAACAACACGCTTTACATCGCGTTGGGCTGCATATGCTGTGTCAACCTCACCCTCCATACTGCCTACAAACGTGGACATAATACGAGTAAGTTGCCGCTCGTAAGGCCGCATACTTTCAATAGCTTGCTGCGCACGATGGAGCTTGGACGAAGCAACCATCTTCATAGCACTTGTAATTTTACGTGTGCTGTTTACAGAAGCTATTCGTGTTTTTACTTCTTTAAGTGAGGCCATATAACTTACGCTTTATATTGTCCTGCAATGTCGGCAGCCACCTTCTCTATTGTCTGGCAAACCTCATCGCTAAGATTGCCTTCACGTAGCTTTGCCAGTACAGAGTCGGCATACTGTGAACGCATAACTTGAAGGAATGCTTCCTGGAAGTTGCATACCTTGTCAATATTGACGTCCTTCAGCAAACCATGAGTACCACAATACAATACCGCAACCTGTTCTTCAACCGGCATCGGGCTGTATTGAGCCTGAATAAGCAGCTGATTGTTTTTGCGGCCGCGATCGATTGTCATTGCTGTTACGGGGTCCATATCAGAAGAGAATTTGGCGAAAGCCTCTAACTCGCGATATTGAGCTTGGTCTATTTTTAGCGTACCAGCAACCTTTTTCATACTCTTAATCTGAGCCGAACCACCTACACGACTTACTGATATACCCACGTCAATGGCTGGACGGAATCCTTGGTTGAAGAGGTTGGAGTCAAGGTATATCTGACCATCTGTAATAGAAATCACATTGGTAGGAATATAGGCAGATACATCACCAGCCTGAGTCTCGATAATAGGCAAAGCCGTCAGAGAACCTCCGCCCTTTACCTCTCCTTTCAGACACTCGGGAAGGTCATTCATTTTTTCAGCCACCTCTTGCTGGTTGTTTATCTTGGCCGCACGCTCCAACAAACGAGAATGCAAATAAAATACATCACCAGGATAAGCCTCACGACCAGAAGGACGGCGAAGTATCAACGAAATCTCACGGTAGGCAACAGCTTGTTTTGACAAATCATCATAAACTACCAAAGCGTGCATGCCTCTATCTCGGAAGTACTCACCAATGGCTGCACCGGCAAAAGGCGCATAATACTGCATAGCAGCTGGCTCACCGGCAGTGGCACTGACAATGATAGTATAATCTAATGCGCCAGCCTGCTTCAAAGTGTTGACGATATTAGCAACTGTTGAGGCTTTCTGACCTATGGCTACATAGATACAATATACAGGGTCGCCTGCAGCGTAATTGTCTTTTTGATTGATAATAGTATCAATGGCAATAGCAGTTTTACCCGTTTGGCGATCGCCAATAATCAATTCACGCTGTCCACGGCCTATAGGTATCATTGAGTCGACACTCTTCAATCCTGTTTGCAAAGCCTGCGTTACGGGCTGACGGAATATGACACCTGGCGCTTTACGGTCCAATGGCATCAAATATTTCTTCCCTTCTATGGCCTTGCCACCATCGATTGCATTTCCAAGAGGGTCTATTACACGGCCCAACATGCCATCACAAACCTCTATAGATGCAACTTTATTGGTTCGTTTAACACTTTGACCTTCTTTGATGCCCTCTGAAGATCCGAGCAACACTGCGCCCACGTTATCCTCCTCGAGGTTCATGGCAACACCCATTACACCATTTTCAAATTCGATAAGTTCGTTTTCAGTCACATTGGTAAGGCCATATATATGGGCAACGCCATCACCAATAGAAAGAACAACGCCCACTTCCTCAAACTTGACATCTGTATTGACATCTTGAAGCTCGCGCAAGAGTACACCACTTACTTCACTGGGTTTTATATTGTTGGACATTTAATTCTTATATTTATTAAATTAGTTCTCGTTTAATTTTGGAAAGTTGCGTACGCACACTCGCATCAAGTTTGTAAGTGTCGTACTCCAAAATAAAGCCACCTTCAATAGAGGCATCCTCATCGACTTTGAAATCTACCTTACAATGTGCTCTGTTTTCGACCATCTGCTGCAACTTTTCCTTCAGATTTGGCTGTATGGCAGTTGGCACAACTAATCTGGCGGTTATCATGTGTTCTTTCTTACGATAAAGGGTGCCATAGGAGTGAGCCACAAACAACATAATATCTGCACGCGCTTTGTTTACAACAAGTTGCACAAAGCGCTTAAGAGAAGCCGATGGTTGCTGTTCACCGCATGCAGCAGTCAACAGTAATCTTGACTTACACTCGACAGACAGAACTGGATTTGTCATGGCCTGTTGTAATGCAGGTACAGCCAAGAAAGAGTGGGCCAATGTTGTGGTCTCTTGATAGACTTGCTTGGTTTCACCTTTTTCCTCGGCAAAAAGCAACAACGCATTAGCGTATCGCGTAGATATGATGCCTAAATCCATATTTTACTATTGTTTCAATAAAGAAATTGCCGACATTTTTGTTGCCTCACTCAAAGGAGGCATTGCGTTTGCCGTATTCCTTTCTATTTTTAGCCTTTGCAGACTTCGTCAAGCATCTGCTCAACAAGTTTTTGCTGCTCAACATCATTTGACAACTTCTGTCGAACGACTTTCTCTGCTATAACAATAGAAAGATCTGCAACAGTTTGTCTGATGTCGCGAAGTGCATTTTCTTTTTCCACCGCGATTTGGGCTTTGGCCTCTTGCAAGAGTTTTGATCCTTCGTCTTGCGCTTTTTCACGTGCTTCGCGCACGATGCTATCACCTGTGGCTTTAGCCTGGCTCAGTATTTCTGCTTGACGAGCACGCGCCTCGTCCAACAACCGCTCGCTTTCTTGTTTTATGCCAGCAAGCCGTTCGTTAGCCTCATGTGCTTTTTGCAAGGACTCATCAATATAGTTCTTGCGCTCTTCCACCATCTTTGTAATGACAGGAAATCCAAATTTGGCCATTAAAAAGAATACAACGAGAAAAGCCAAGAGCATCCAAAATAACAAGCCGAAATCAGGAGTTAGTATGGATGGCAAATTGATTGACTGCATAACAATGCTTTTAATTGTTTCATGTAATAGGTATGTAGCTTATGAATTGGTTTTGAAAGCGATGCATATTCAGAGATGCATGCTTCCACGCCCAATTCATAAACCACAATAAACCAATCTTAGAGGAAAAGACAAAGCAAGCAAACAATAACTGCAAACAAAGCAACACCTTCAACAAGTGCAGCAATGATGATCATGTTTGCACGAATGTCGCTTGTAGACTCAGGCTGGCGGGCAATAGCCTCCATTGCGGCACTACCAATTCGGCCAATGCCGAGTCCTGCACCAATAGCAGCAATACTGGCACCAATACCGGCACCCAACTTTGCAAGTCCTGCAGCTTCTAACAAAGCAAGTAAAATAGTCATAATGTTATAAATTTATGGGTTATTATTGTATTTGATTATTCATGAGAGTGTTCAGTGTGTGCAAGCCCTATAAATACAGCACTTAACATAGTAAATACGTAAGCCTGTATAAAAGCAACCAAAAGTTCAAGACAATTCATGAACACCATCATCACAAAACTAACAATTGTTAGCGGTGTGCCTATTACCGCTCCAAGTTGGCATGTAATGAATATGACACAAGTGAGCGACAATATGATTGCGTGTCCACCCATCATATTTGCGAACAGACGTACCATAAGAGCAAACGGCTTGGTAAATATGCCGAAGAGTTCGATTACAGGCATCATAGGCACTGGACACTTCAACCAGGTTGGCACTGGAGGCCATAGAATTTCCATCCAATATTCCTTATTGCCGAATACATTGACCAACAACAAGGTGAACATTGCCAACACAAATGTTATGTTTATATTTCCGGTTATGTTTGCACCACCCGGAAAAATTGGAAGAAGTCCTAACAGGTTCGTGATGAAAATGAAGAAAAACGCTGTAAGCAAGAAAGGGGCATATTGCTTGTAGTGTTTTTCGCCGACAGAGGGACGAATTAAGTCATCGTTGATGGACATTACAAACATCTCCACCAAACCGACAAAACCACCCGGAGCCTTGTCTCCTGCCTGACGTCCTTTATACCATCGTGCTGAACTAATGAATATAACGGCCATTAGCAAAACGACAATCCATATTTGCACAACATTTTTAGTGATGCTCAAATCTATAGGACGCACATTCTGCCCATTTGCAAGATGTTCATATATCTTACCATTGTGTGTCTCGTCAAGGTAAAACCCTTCAAATGTACCATTTGTACTATCATGGAAACGCTCCGAACTGAATACGTGCCAGCCACCGGATTCTCCCTTTACTATCACAGGCAAAGGGATAGATATATGGTGGCCATTCCATGTGGTTATGTGCCATTCGTATGCATCACTCATGTGCCCAAGTACTATTTCCTTCACATCTACGCCACTTGCCGAGCCTTCATTTGAAGCACACAGCGAAAATGACATTGTGAAGAATAAGCACAACAGGAGTACTGCACGGAATAAATTTCTGATTTTGAAGTATTTCATTGCTTCTTACTTAAGTTTTGCTCTACCTTGACATAGAATATGATCGAAGTAACCATACTCACAAGATAGAATGCCAATAGACTCATTGAAAATGCCAACAGACTACTACAGTCCGCTAAAGCATAGACAATAATCAGAAACACTACAAAAACGAGTCGAACAACTTTATCGATAAGATAAAAGCCTATGGCTCTCTTGCCGCCCTGCTTCATTATATACGTGTATATATTACACGCTCCACAATCCAGTAGGATAAAGAGCAAGGCAACTAAAAATGTTGGGGGCAATAAATGCATCATGGCATCTTTGGTAGCAAGCATCAATTCTGCCAAATTGACCAAAGCGAAAGCTGCCACCATACAGATGACCTTACTTATTATTGCCTCGCGTTTTAATTCATGTAGTGTTTTCATTGTCTTAGATTCAGCCGAAGGAAATGATAGAAATTACGATATCGTCCTTGTTACTGCACGATGATTATTTCTCAACGCACGCCAATACAACATTGTTCTCAACTTCTACAAATCCACCGCTTATAGAGATCTTGAAGGGAGATGGACCTTTGCATTCTATATCGCCTGCTTCCAATACAGATATTATTGGAGCATGCCCATTCAACACCTCAAATTGCCCTAACGCACCAGGGAATTTCACGCCATCAGCCTCAGCCTCATAGAGTGTTTTCTCCGGAGATACTATGGTTACTTTCATTATTGTAGTCTATTTAACGTGTAAGAATTAAGCTTGCGCCATGAGTTTCTTACCCTTTTCTATCGCCTCGTCAATTGTACCAACATTCAAGAATGCCTGTTCTGGCAAATCATCAACTTCACCATCAAGTATCATATTAAATCCTCTGATGACTTCGTCAATGGGTACCATCACACCAGGAACACCGGTAAATTTCTCAGCTACGGTAAACGGCTGGCTCAAGAAACGCTGAACGCGTCTTGCTCTATTTACGGTCAAGCGGTCCTCGTCAGACAATTCGTCCATACCAAGAATAGCAATAATATCCTGCAGTTCCTTATACTTCTGGAGAATTTGCTTTACACGCTGTGCACAGTTGTAATGTGCGTCACCGACTACGGCAGGATCCAATATACGCGAAGTAGAATCCAATGGGTCCACAGCAGGATATATGCCAAGCTCCGTAATTTTTCTACTCAAAACAGTTGTCGCATCCAAGTGCGTAAAAGTCGTTGCAGGCGCGGGGTCTGTCAAGTCATCGGCAGGTACGTATACAGCTTGTATTGATGTGATAGAACCATTCTTTGTCGAAGTAATACGCTCTTGCATGGCACCCATTTCACTTGCCAGCGTAGGTTGGTAGCCCACTGCCGAAGGCATACGTCCGAGCAACGCAGACACTTCGGAACCTGCCTGAGTAAAACGGAAAATATTGTCGATAAAGAACAGAATGTCTGATGTTTTGCCCTCTTTTGCGCCAGCATCTCTAAAACTCTCGGCAATAGAGAGTCCTGACAATGCTACTGAAGAACGTGCCCCAGGTGGTTCATTCATCTGTCCATAGACAAGTGTAGCCTGGCTTTTTGCCACTTCACTGTAATCAACTTTTGACAGGTCCCACTCTCCACGTTCCATGGCTTCAGTAAATTCTTTACCATAACGAACTACGCCACTTTCAATCATTTCGCGAAGCAAGTCATTACCTTCTCTTGTACGTTCACCTACACCAGCAAAAACAGAGAAACCATCATGTCCTTTGGCAATATTATTGATCAATTCCATGATAAGCACAGTCTTACCAACACCTGCACCACCGAAAAGACCAATCTTACCACCTTTCGCATACGGCTCGAGCAAATCGATAACCTTTATACCTGTATAGAGAACTTCACTACTGGTCTTCAGATCCTCGAACTTTGGCGGTTCACGATGTATTGGATATGTACCAGTCGAACGGTCCAACGATGCGAGTCCATCAATAGAATCACCTGTTACGTTCATCATTCGACCTTTGATTTGGTCACCCGTAGGCATTGATATTGGAGCTCCAGTACGTCGAACTTCCAAACCGCGACTTAAACCATCTGTATTGTCCATTGCGACCGTTCTTACGGTATCCTCGCCTATATGCTGCTGCACTTCAATTACGAGGGTTCGCCCATCGGGATGAGTTACCTCCAGTGCCTCATGGATACGTGGCAAAACTTTTTCTGGATCCTGGCCTTGCACATCAAATTTGACATCGACAACGGCGCCAATTATCTGTGAAATGTGGCCAATCGTCACGTTGTTTTTATTCATTTTACTTATATTATTAAGCATATTACTATCGATTCTTTCATGTAAAAGGTATGCCTTGTTGCGGACGAGCATGTTTTCATATGTAGGTCGTAACCAATGGTGCATATCTAAAAGAACCTGCGTAGAATCTTGCGCTGTTTCTTTTACAGAGGGCAAAATTAGCATTTACTTTCAAATGAGCAAACGCTTTACATGTATAATTTGTATCAAAATCCTGCCACAAGCCATAACACAAGGATTTATGGAACAAACAACTATATACATTCATACCAATTAAAGGCATTATATAACATGAATTATTCCACCAAAGCCCCACCCGACTTCGTCAATGCGTCACCCAATCAAATGACGTAACTCATCGTTTTTCAATATGCGCTATATGATGGCGCAGAAAAGTGATGAAGTTGGGATTTTGTGGTGTTTCATTGTTTGTGAGTGATGAGATCTGCCGCTAACGCGGAGAACACAAGAACAAAAGAGAATAAGAACAAAAGTACCGCAAAGGTAACACCAAGACATTGCACCCATCAAAAAAATGTACAATTTGCACACAAATATTTGTTCCCTCCCGTCTGCCTACTTGTAAAAGTGTGTGTGTGCTTTTACTGCCATCTTACACTTTTTGTTCGCAACAAACTGATACACAGGGTTTTCAAGAGTGTAAGATGATTTCAAAATATCTTACAAGCCCCTGCATACATCTTACACACCCCACCCCGCTGTCGCGCAGTAGGTTTGGACGTATGCGGTGGGATTATACGCCACAGGGACGTAGAACAATCAGTCGGAGCAACAGACTTTTCTGCTCCCCAATGTCGTGATATCCCCCTCCCGTGCTTGAGCCGTGTGGCAGCATGTGGAGTGTGTAGGTTGCGTGTAGGTGGATTTGGTAGCATCTTACACTGAGTAAGGTGTTGATAATCAATAAATTGCAACGTGTTTGTGTAAGATGTAAGATGCACGGAAAGTAAAGTTTTTGTAGTATGGTAAAGGTCCCGCTACCATCAAATGCAAGCACTAAACGCTAGCACAAAACGCTAGCACTAATGGGAGCGACGCGTCCCGCGTCGGGGAAAATGCAATGCTCATACACTATAAGCAAAGGCTCACAGACAGCACGAATTACACTCATGTCTGTGAGCCTTTGTCATAAAAATCCCGACGCGAGACGCGTCGCCCCCATTAGTGCTTGCGTTTGGTGCTTGCGTTTAGTGGTAGCGTTTTTTGCAAATTTCGTCAATGCGTCGCCCAATCAATTAACACAACTCACTGATTTTCAATATGCGCTATGTGATGGCGCAAAGAAAGTGACAAAGTCAGGAAATGAGCAAACGCTTTGCATGTCTAATTTATATCAAAATCCAGTTACAAACCATAATACAAGGATTTACGGAACAAACAATTATACATTCATAGCAATTATGAGGTATCATATTATACGAATTATTCCACCAAAGCCCCGGATTTATGCAAAGCGTGCCACAAACTATACCTGTAGTCATCATTTAAGCGTTCCATCTCACCTACCACACGCTCAATGTGAGTACGATTTGAAACATCATCAAAAGGACATATTTTCACAACAGGCTGATAACAATTTAACGCAGCCCATCTTTTCAAATCCGCCTCCGAAATCATTGCGAGTGGGCGTATTATGGTCATATCAAATTTGCGCATTCTAATTCGAACAGGCATTGTAGAGAATGTGCCGTTGAATGTCAAGTTCATCAAAGCCGTTCGTAATATATCATCTTGATGATGCCCTAATGCTATTTTATTAAAATGCAGAGCCTGCGCCTGAGAGAATAAGACCTTACGCCTATTCCAAGAACATAAGAAACAAGGCGTTCGCTTTTTATTACGGTCTTCCTCGTACCCTGTTTCAATAACATGCAAGGGGATACGCCACTTGTTGCACCGATCTTTCAAATATTGCACATCTGTTTCGTAGTGTATGTTTTTCATACGTACATGAACAGCTTCTAAACAAAAGTAGCCATTGCTATGTAACATACGTTCGCCCAATAAGTCTAAAAGTGACAAAGAATCCTTTCCACCAGAAAGCCCCAACAAAATACGATCCCCCTTTTCTATGAGTTCGAATGTCTTTATTGCCTGTCCGAGCCGTTTCTGCAGCCGACGATGAAGGACACACTCCAAATCTGTTTTCATAAAGTTGTCTATTTTACAAAAACAAAATAAACGGCTGCTATCAAACAAGCGAATGCCACTAAATGGTTCCAATGGAACCCTTCGCCCTTAAACATTAAAGTAACGATTACTGTAAACACAATAAGCGAAATGACCTCCTGTACCACCTTTAATTGCATCAATGTAAAAGGACCGCCATTTTCAATAAAACCAATTCTATTGGCTGGCACTTGGCACATGTATTCAAACAGGGCTACCGCCCATGAGAACAGGATTACAGCTATTAACGGCCAATTGCGACTGACACCTGTTTCCTGCAATTTAAGATGACCATACCAGGCAAAAGTCATAAAAACGTTGGAACATATTAGCAACAATATTGTAAATAAACCTTGTTTCATTATTCAGCCAAAAAACGATGTTTGGAATTTAACTTTAGCGTAAATAGATATTGGACATTTGCTCCTCTGATATAGTAGTAGCAGGACCATGCCCCGGGTAAACGACCACCTCACCCGGAAGCGTTAGGACCTTGCTTCTTAAAGTTGAAATGAGAGAGCGTTCATTTCCACCTGGCAAATCGCAACGTCCAATTTCACGGCGGAAAAGATTGTCCCCACTAAAGAGAACGCCATCAGCCTTACTATAAAAATTGACGCCTCCTGGTGTATGACCAGGCGTTTCTATGACCTTCAAAGTAATATTTCCGACATGCAAGCAATCTCCATCCTTAAAGTATTTACGGGCAGAAGGTAACTTAAAGTCTACATTCAAATGAAGAAACTGTTGCATTTGATTTACAGCGTTTTCAAAAGTCTCTCTCTCATCTTCACAAAGTTCTATTGGAACATTATATTTTTCGCTGATATATGCAGCGCCAAACACATGGTCAAAATGTCCATGAGTATTCAGCAACCTCACCAAGTTTAATTGGTGTTTGTCTATAAATGAAGTGACAGCACTCTTTTCTTCTTCGTAAAAGGCGCCGCAATCAATCAACGCTGCATTTTTATTGTCATCCCAAATTAGATAACAATTTTCCCCGACCATATTAAAGACAAAACGTTCTATCTGCATATCTACTATAATTGAATATACATAACCTTTTTAGTATCAAAGAATTCGTCATCGAAATACGACTTCAATTCCCATATTTCCGAATGATTTTTGAATGGTGCCACTTCTTCTGTCATATCGCCACCCTTTAAGCAAATAAGACCATTAGGAAGCGCATTACGTTGTTCTTTCGAAACGTTTTTCCGAATCAACTTTACCAAGTCTGTGGCGTTCATTACCGCTCTACTCACAACAAAATCATACTTATTCTTCTCTTCTATTACATTTCGATGTTCCACCACAACATTTTTCAGTCCTATCGCATTTGCCACAGCCGCAGCCACCCTCGTTTTTTTGCCAATACTGTCTATCAGCTTGAACTTGCAGCTGGGGAAAAGGATTGCAAGCGGAATTCCTGGGAAACCGCCCCCCGTACCAATATCCAATATATTTGACCCTTGTCTGAAATTGACAACTTTTGCAATACCCAACGAGTGAAGTACATGGTGCATGTAAAGATTGTCAATATCCTTACGAGATATGACATTTATCTTAGCATTCCACTCCTGATACAGAGGACCGAGCGCACGAAACTGCGCACGCTGTTCGTCGTTAATGTCCTTAAAATACTGAAAGATAATTTCTTCGTTCATCTTTTTGATACAATTTGGTGCAAAGGTAGTGGAAAATCATTAACTTTGCAATCTGAAACCGCTGAAACTTACAAACACAAAAAATTAAGACCGTGTCAGAGACTAAGTACATTTTCGTAACGGGAGGTGTGGCCTCCTCGTTAGGCAAAGGCATTATTGCCGCTTCAATTGGCAAATTGTTACAAGCCCGTGGGTTCAACATCACAATTCAGAAATTCGACCCCTACATCAACATCGACCCAGGTACACTCAATCCTTATGAGCACGGCGAATGCTATGTAACAGATGATGGTCAAGAGACAGACTTAGACCTTGGCCACTATGAAAGGTTTACTGGCATCAAAACTACTCGTTACAACAATTTCACCACAGGCAAGATTTACCAAAGCGTTATTGACAAGGAACGTCGAGGCGACTACCTTGGCAAGACCATTCAAGTCATACCACATATCACTGATGAAATCAAACGTGACATGCTTTACCTTGGTAAAACCAAAAAGTATGATTTCGTTATAACAGAAATAGGCGGAACCGTTGGTGATATTGAAGGCCAGCCCTTTCTTGAAGCAATAAGGCAGCTCAAATGGGATTTAGGAAAAAATGCCGTATGCATTCATCTTACTTATGTACCATATTTGGCTGCTGCAGGTGAATTAAAGACTAAACCGACACAACACTCTGTAAAGGAATTGCAAAGTTTAGGCATACAACCAGACATTTTGGTTTTACGCGCAGAACATGAATTAGGCACTGGATTACGACGTAAGATTGCCGCTTTTTGCAATGTCTCGCCTGAGGCTGTGGTGCAAAGTTTGGACCAACCTACCATTTATGAGGTTCCACTACGAATGCAAGAACAAGGCCTTGACGCTACTATCCTTCGGAAACTCGATATGCCCGTAGGCGAAACTCCGGGATTGGGACCTTGGCGCTCATTCTTGGACAGACGTCACAAGGCTACTGAAATCATCAACATAGGTTTAGTCGGAAAGTACGACCTTCAAGATGCTTACAAGAGTATACTTGAAGCCTTGTCTCAAGCAGGAACCTACAACGACCGCAAGGTTAAATGCCATTTCATCAATAGCGAAAAAATAGACAATACAACTGTGGCTGACAAGTTGGCCGGAATGGATGGTTATGTCATATGTCCAGGATTTGGGCAACGCGGTATTGAAGGCAAAATTATTGCAGCTCAATATTGTCGTGAACATAACAAGCCCACATTCGGCATCTGCCTTGGTATGCAAATGATGGTTATCGAATTTGGTCGCAATGTCTTAGGATACAGTGATGCCAATTCTGTTGAAATGGACAACAAAACTGCTCACAACGTAATAGACTTGATGGAAGACCAGAAAAACATAACGAACATGGGCGGAACAATGCGTTTGGGCGGTTATGAATGTACTCTGCGCGAAGGCAGCCGAGTTCGTGAAATCTACGGGAAAGAGATTATTCGCGAACGTCATCGCCATCGTTACGAGTTCAACAATGACTACCGTGCGGCCTATGAACAAGCTGGCATGGAATGTGTAGGAACAAACCCCGACACAGATCTGGTCGAAATTGTTGAAATACCAACACTCACATGGTATGTCGGAACGCAGTTCCACCCCGAATATTCAAGTACGGTACTGAAGCCTCACCCCTTATTCTTAGACTTTGTGAAGGCTGCAATAGAAAACAAGAAATAACATCTTAATTACATAACTACCTCTTTCCCACCTCTCTTTGAGGTGAGGAAGAGGCATAATACTCTCTATGGATAAGAATACGATCGTTGGATTGTTCCTAATTGCCGCTGTACTTATCGGCTTCAGTTGGTATAATACCAACCAAAAGCGAAATTTGCAGCATCCACAGGCAGAACAGACAAGCCTGCCTGCAGCTAAACAATATTCGCAACAGAGCCACAACTCTGTAAAGAAAATCGCCACTGACAGCACTGATATCTTTTTTGCTGCTACAAAAGGTGAAGCCAAAGATATCACATTACAGAATGCCAAAATTCGCGTAAAGGTCAGCACAAAAGGCGGTAGCGTTGAAAGCGTAGAATTGAAAGAATACAAGAGCTACCAGGATTTTGAGGCACAAAAAGACAAGCCTCTGCTGCTCTATTCATCAAAGGACGCAAATCTCAATTTCCTTTTGGATACGAAGGAAAATACGATGGATTTCTCCAATTACTACTTTGAGCCAGTTAATGTTACCGACAGTACTGTAACTATGCGTTTAACGGCACAAGATGGAGCCACCATTGATATAGACTACAAACTACTAAAGGACAATTACCTCCTGAATTTTGATGTGAAGTCACAAGGTATGCAAAAGCATCTGCCTTCATCTCTCAACAGCATTCAACTGGCATGGCACGACCGTGTTTCTCAACACGAAAAAGGTTTCTATTTTGAGAACATGTATTCGACGCTGACCTATAAGAAACATGACGATGACACTAAAAAATTGTCTGAAAACGAGACTGAAGAAGAAAGTGTAACGGAGAGCGTTGACTGGATAGCATTCAAAAATCAATATTTCAGCTCGGTCTTAATGGCTGCTGATCCAATGCAAAAGGTCAATGTAAAGAGCCAACAACTCGAAGAAAACTCAGGCTACCTGAAGAATTATTCAGCAGACATGGCCGCTTCCTTTGATGCTTCTGGCGCAAAGACTACGAAATTTCAATTTTATTTTGGCCCCAACAACTATCGTCTCTTGCAGTCGATGGACAACTTTAAGGTTTCCGAGTTCGACAACGATCTTCAAGATCTTGTCTACTTGGGTTGGCCTATTGTCAAATGGATTAACCGTTTCTTTACACTTTACGTATTCGACTTCCTTACAAAGTTAGGATTGCCTATGGGAGTTGTGCTTCTGCTCATAACCCTTTTGATCCGCGTCATTGTATATGTACCAACACGCAAGAGTTTCCTCAGCAGTGCAAAAATGCGTGTGCTTAAACCTAAAGTTGACGCCATTGCAGCCAAATATCCTAAACAAGAGGACGCAATGAAACGCCAACAAGAAACAATGTCCTTGTATTCGCAATATGGAGTAAGCCCTATGGGAGGCTGTCTGCCAATGCTTATACAGATGCCTGTATTAGTAGCCATGTTCAACTTCGTTCCTAACGCAATTGAACTGCGACAGAAAAGTTTCCTTTGGGCTGACGACCTGTCCACATACGACAGCATAATTTCATGGAATACGAATATTTGGGGATTAGGTAATCATTTGAGCCTATTCTGCTTGCTGTTCTGTGCCACGAACTTGCTTTACAGCATAATGACCATGAAACAGCAACGTGAAACAATGTCGGGCGAACAAGCCCAACAAATGAAAATGATGCAGTGGATGATGATGCTTATGCCATTGTTCTTCTTCTTCATGTTCAACAAGTACTCATCAGGATTGAACTATTTCTACTTCATATCATTACTCCTCGGAGCTTTGACCATGTGGTATTTACGCAAAACAACCGATGACAAGAAGTTACTTGCAAAACTTGAAGCGAACTACCAAGCCAACAAGAACAATCCAAACAAAAAGCCCAGTGGATTGGCTGCCAGACTTGAAGCTCTGCAAAAGCAGCAAGAAGAAATGCTAAAGCGCCAACAAGAAATACAACAACGCAGACAACACTGATTATAAAGTGAAACAACAAAGAAGCTAAAAGCTATACCTATATTTATGGTTTTTGCTTTTAGCTTCTTTTCTTTAAGTAAGTATTCAAAGTTAGTTGAAATGAATTGGTGTAGTGCTTGTTCCTAAATATTTGATTGATGAATGAGCGCTGCGGCTACGTGGGTAATAAAAAAAGAACCTATGTAACAAGCTGTATGACGAAACATATCGACAACTAATGCAACACTTGATTATGTTTACTACATTTTGAATACCAACTTAATATATAATTGCAATATATGAATTTATTAAGAACTATGCTCACCGCTACAGTTATTGCCGCCACAACAACGACAATATCTCCTGTTTTGGCTCAGGACTTTATTGGACGCCAACAGCCCGTTTTCAAAAGTGACCGAATGACGCCTGAAAACCTCTGGGCTATGGGACGAATTGGTGGTTTCAAACTCTCGCATGACAACAGCAACGCAGTTTACGGCGTAACATATTATAGCGTAAAGCAAAATAAAAGCCACAGCGTTCTATACACAATCAATTTGCGCACTCTTGAAAGCAAACAACTTACAACAAGTTGTAAAAGCGAAGTAGGAGGAACATACATCAATAAAGGCAGACAGATTATGTATCTGTCTGCCGAAAGTGGCTCAAATCAACTTTGGGTGATGAATTCTGACGGTACAAATCGCAAACAGATTAGTCACACGAATGCGGATATAGCAGACTTTTCCATATCACCAGATGAGAAGAAGGTCATTGTAATAATGGACGTTGCGCAAAATCATAGCATTCAGACTAATGATGCAGATCTGCCACAGGCTTCAGGCATGGTCATAAATGACCTCATGTATAAGCATTGGGACACCTATGTCACCACCGCCCCCCACCCTTTCGTTGCCGATTTCGACGGAAACAAGATTGACAACGCCTTTGACATTCTCGAGGGTGAACCATTCGAATGCCCAATGCTCCCATTTGGTGGCATCGAACAACTTGCATGGAGTCCCGATTCAAAATGTATTGCCTACACTTGCCGCAAAAAGGTCGGTAAGGAATATGCCATAAGCACTGACAGCGACATTTTCCTATATGACTTGGCTACACGCAAATCAAAGAATCTGTGCAAGCCATCAGATTATCATGCCCCAACGATCGAAGAGGATCGTTCTTTACAACATCAGTCGGTAAACAAACAGCCGGCCGATTATAATATGGGCTATGACCAAAATCCACAATTTTCACCAAATGGCAAATACATAGCTTGGAGCAGCATGGAACGAGACGGCTACGAGAGCGATCGTGCTCGTTTGTGTGTGTTGGACTTGAAAAGCGGCAAAAAAACTTACGTCACCGAGAAATTTGAAAGTGGCATAAACGAATTTTGCTGGGCACGCGATAACAAAACGCTCTATTTTACTGGCGTATGGCATGGTAAGACACAAGTATATCAAACAAATTTGAAGGGTGAGCATAAAGCTCTTACAAACGATGTTGCAGACTATTCTATACTTTCATTATCTGCTGACGGCAAAAATCTTTATTGCAAACGCCAGAGCATGAGCCAAGCAGATGAAATATATCGTCTGCCCATTACAAGCCAGAAGGAAGTCGAAGCCAAACAGCTGACTCACGAAAATCAACATTTCTATGACAACCTCACTTTTGGAAAGGTTGAAGAGCGTTGGGTTAAGACCGTTGACAACAAACAGGAACTATGCTGGGTTATTTACCCGCCTCATTTTGATGCCAACAAAAAATATCCAGCCCTTCTGTTCTGCGAGGGTGGTCCTCAATCACCTGTGAGCCAGTTCTGGAGTTTTCGATGGAACATGCAAATAATGGCTGCCAACGATTATATTGTAATAGCTCCTAACCGACGCGGACTTCCCGGTTTCGGCATGGAGTGGCTTGAAGAAATTTCAGGAGACTACTCAGGCCTATGCATGCAGGATTATCTCAGTGCAGTTGACGACATTTGCAAGGAGCCCTATGTCGACAAAGAACACATTGGCGCTGTTGGTGCAAGTTTTGGCGGATACAGCATATATTGGTTAGCCGGTAATCACAACAAACGTTTCAAAGCTTTCATTGCGCATGATGGCATTTTCAACACGCAACAGCAATATGTTGAAACGGAAGAATTGTGGTTCCCTAATTGGGATATGGGCAGCGCGCCTTGGAAGAAAAACGAAGATGGACAGACACAAAAGGTTTTTGCCACCTCACCACATTTGTATGTTGACAAATGGGACACGCCAATACTTTGTATTCACGGACAAAAAGATTTCCGCATTGAATATACACAAGCAGAGTCTGCCTTCACCGCTGCACGCATGCGTGGCATAGACGCCCAATTATTATTATTCCCCGACGAAAACCATTGGGTGTTAAAGCCACAAAATGGCATTCTATGGCAACGTACATTCTTCCGCTGGTTAGATAAATATCTGAAAACAAATAACAAATAACACAATATGGTTACAAAAGCTATTCAACAAAAGCTCAGCGACTCTAAATCTGCACGCTGGAGCGCACTCGTCATTGTCAGCGTTACAATGATGTTTGGCTATTTTTTCACCGACGTCATGTCACCCCTCGAACCACTCCTCACTGCTGCGAAAGAGAATGGAGGACTCGGCCTCGGCTGGAGTAGCGACGAATATGGCTTCTTCTCTGGAGCCTATGGCTATTTCAATGTATTTTTGTTCCTCTTATTTTTGGGTGGTATCATTCTCGATAAATTTGGTATCAGATTTACGGGCATAATGTCCACAGTTCTAATGTTTACGGGTGCCTTAATCAAATGGTATGCTGTAAGCCACAATTTCGAAGGCAGTATAGCAGTGCCATTTTTTGGTACATACCACACACAAGTTGTTTTAGCAGCCACAGGATTTGCCATTTATGGCGTAGGATGCGAAATAGCAGGTATTACAGTCAGCAAAGTTATTGTCAAATGGTTTACTGGCCACGAACTGGCTTTGGCCATGGGCCTGCAAGTAGCTCTTGCACGTATTGGTACTGCTGGAGCTTTAGCCTACGCTCTGCCTTTTGCTAAAACCATGGGCGGTGTTTCTGCCTCTGTTGGCCTTGGCGCAGCTCTGTTATGTGCCGGCATGATAGCATTCATCGTTTATTGCGTAATGGATAGAAAAGAAGATGCATCGGCAGCCGCGGTCGAGACAGAACCCGAAGAAGGATTCAAATTTTCAGACTTATCCACTCTCTTTGGCAACATCGGCTTCTGGTATGTTGCCGTACTCTGCCTTATGTTTTATGCAGGTGTATTCCCATTCCTAAAATTTGCGACAAAACTTATGGTCATGAAATATGGGGTTGACGCCAACATTGCTGGTTTGATTCCTGCTATGCTGCCCTTCGGCACAATATTCCTCACGCCTTTATTCGGCGCACCCGACAAACCCTGTGGAGGGCTGTGCAGATGCTAACCCAAAAACTGAGTTGCCAAACGATACATGATTGCCCAAAAGTAGTACCTTTGCACTATGAATCAGAATGGCAATAAAAATATGTATGAGGGCCTCGCCTCATATTTCCTCCCCGAAGGAGTTCTTAAATATTTCGAGGTGACAGACTTTGCAACACAGCGTACTCTGGACAAGGATGTTCTTTACACAACAGAGCTTCACATCTATCTGGATGAGCGCGACAATCGCACACCAGACATGAAGGATTCCGTGAGCAATGGTTTTGGGGAAGAATCATGTTTACTTGACTATCCAGCCCGAGACAAGAAGGCGGTACTTCACATACGAAGAAGGCGTTGGACAATGCCGGATGGCACAACAAGAAGTGTTGACCTTGACAAGGAGTTTGAACTGAAGCATAAGGGCACTCGATACGCGAAGGACTTCGCGCTTTTTTTAAAGAGGGCGAATGGACTCTGAGACGATAACCGCTCGTCAGATTGGTTATACGTACATGATTAACAGCTCCACGTTTGCCAAAAGATACAAGGACGCCCTGAGTAACTTCGAGACGTGGGAGCAGAAGGATCACGCATCCAAGTGGATTCTTATTCCGCAAAACGTAGGTAAGGAGCAAGGCATAGACGAGACCTCCCTCCAGGGCGAACTGTACACTATCGTTCACAACAAGGATGCCCATGGTCGCAAGGGTGCAATCATAGCAGTAGTCAAGGGAACGAATCCTGCTGACGTACTGAAGGTTCTCATGCAACTACCTGCAGATAAGCGTGAAATGGTTGAGAATATCACGATGGATCTCTCAGATTGCATGCGTGTCATAGCCCGAGAGGCATTCCCTAAAGCCACAGTCATACGTGACTGCTTCCATGTCGTAAAACGCGGTGGAGAGGGCTGCGAAGAGATACGCCTGCGCCTGAAACGAAAAGCCGTAAAGGAGGCGAACAGACAGAAGGCAGAGTTTCGCAAATACCTCGAAAATCTGGCAGCGCAGAGAAAGGCTTACCGCGAGCGAATGAGGAAAAGGCATGGGAAGAACTGGAAGAAGAGCAAGCGCGGAAGAAAGCCTATGAGGCTGAACACTCGCTTTGAACCCAAAAGGCTTGAAAATGGCGAGACTCTTGTAGAGGCACAGACACGATGTCGCAAGCAATTGTCCATGAGCCGAGAGAAGTGGAGCGCAACGCAGAAAAAGCGTGCGAAGATACTTTTCGCACTCTACCCAAAACTTGAAGAAGCATACAATCTGATCAACTCCCTTAGAGCCATATTCAGAAACAAGAAACTCACAAAGGAGACTGCCAAACAGAATTTCAAGGGGTGGTATGAGAAAGTGGCTTCCTGCACTCTGCGTGAAATCAAGTCCGTACGCGATACCATCAGATTCTATGAGGATGAAATCCTGAACTACTTTGACGGACGTAAGACTAACGCTTCAGCTGAATCGTTGAACTCAAAGATCAAATGCTTTCGTGCACAAGTAAAAGGAGTCATAGACATACCATTCTTCATGTATCGTTTAGCAACAGTTTTGGGTTAGCATCTGCACGGCCTACTCCACAGGGTTTGTCGGGTGCGCCCTNNGGCGCACCCGACAAACCCTGTGGAGGGCTGTGCAGATGCTAACCCAAAAACTGAGTTGCCAAACGATACATGATTGCCCAAAAGTAGTACCTTTGCACTATGAATCAGAATGGCAATAAAAATATGTATGAGGGCCTCGCCTCATATTTCCTCCCCGAAGGAGTTCTTAAATATTTCGAGGTGACAGACTTTGCAACACAGCGTACTCTGGACAAGGATGTTCTTTACACAACAGAGCTTCACATCTATCTGGATGAGCGCGACAATCGCACACCAGACATGAAGGATTCCGTGAGCAATGGTTTTGGGGAAGAATCATGTTTACTTGACTATCCAGCCCGAGACAAGAAGGCGGTACTTCACATACGAAGAAGGCGTTGGACAATGCCGGATGGCACAACAAGAAGTGTTGACCTTGACAAGGAGTTTGAACTGAAGCATAAGGGCACTCGATACGCGAAGGACTTCGCGCTTTTTTTAAAGAGGGCGAATGGACTCTGAGACGATAACCGCTCGTCAGATTGGTTATACGTACATGATTAACAGCTCCACGTTTGCCAAAAGATACAAGGACGCCCTGAGTAACTTCGAGACGTGGGAGCAGAAGGATCACGCATCCAAGTGGATTCTTATTCCGCAAAACGTAGGTAAGGAGCAAGGCATAGACGAGACCTCCCTCCAGGGCGAACTGTACACTATCGTTCACAACAAGGATGCCCATGGTCGCAAGGGTGCAATCATAGCAGTAGTCAAGGGAACGAATCCTGCTGACGTACTGAAGGTTCTCATGCAACTACCTGCAGATAAGCGTGAAATGGTTGAGAATATCACGATGGATCTCTCAGATTGCATGCGTGTCATAGCCCGAGAGGCATTCCCTAAAGCCACAGTCATACGTGACTGCTTCCATGTCGTAAAACGCGGTGGAGAGGGCTGCGAAGAGATACGCCTGCGCCTGAAACGAAAAGCCGTAAAGGAGGCGAACAGACAGAAGGCAGAGTTTCGCAAATACCTCGAAAATCTGGCAGCGCAGAGAAAGGCTTACCGCGAGCGAATGAGGAAAAGGCATGGGAAGAACTGGAAGAAGAGCAAGCGCGGAAGAAAGCCTATGAGGCTGAACACTCGCTTTGAACCCAAAAGGCTTGAAAATGGCGAGACTCTTGTAGAGGCACAGACACGATGTCGCAAGCAATTGTCCATGAGCCGAGAGAAGTGGAGCGCAACGCAGAAAAAGCGTGCGAAGATACTTTTCGCACTCTACCCAAAACTTGAAGAAGCATACAATCTGATCAACTCCCTTAGAGCCATATTCAGAAACAAGAAACTCACAAAGGAGACTGCCAAACAGAATTTCAAGGGGTGGTATGAGAAAGTGGCTTCCTGCACTCTGCGTGAAATCAAGTCCGTACGCGATACCATCAGATTCTATGAGGATGAAATCCTGAACTACTTTGACGGACGTAAGACTAACGCTTCAGCTGAATCGTTGAACTCAAAGATCAAATGCTTTCGTGCACAAGTAAAAGGAGTCATAGACATACCATTCTTCATGTATCGTTTAGCAACAGTTTTGGGTTAGCATCTGCACGGCCTACTCCACAGGGTTTGTCGGGTGCGCCCTTTATTCGGCAGCATTTACGACAAATATGGCAAAGGTGCCACCCTTATGCTCATTGGCAGTTGTTTGCTCACCTTGGTACACATCACATTTGCATTACCATTGAACTCGTGGATCGTGGCTATAATCGCCATGATAGTCTTAGGCGTTGCCTTTGGTCTTGTACCGTCAGCCATGTGGCCTTCTGTACCCCGTATCATACCAATGAAACTGCTCGGTACTGCCTACGCACTCATTTTTTACATTCAAAACATTGGGTTGGCACTCGTACCCGTTTGGATTGGCAAGGTAAACCAATCCAACACACAAGCTAACGGCGTAATAGACTACACACATACTATGACTATCTTTGCTGCTTTTGGAGCCACTGCCATTATCATATCCCTGCTTCTCATACTGGAAGACAAACGCAAGGGATATGGCTTGCAAAAGCCAAACATAAAAAAATGATACGCTGAATAGTCTGACATCAGCCGTTTCTTACACAACGGTTGTCATAACTTTATCGGCCATACATGGGACACGCCTCATGTATGGCCGATATTTTTAGTTTTTACCCTTAAACAAATCCATTATATTTTTCCCCGACTTTAGCAAGTCGCGACTCGTTTTTTCAATAATCGTCTCAGGCATACGTTTCCACTCGCTAAAGAAATCCGGTATATGTTGCATCAAGTTCTTTACAACAGGCTGCCGTAAGTTCTGCCCGTCAGGTTTGTCAGGATTAACAACAACAGGTAAACCCTCTCTATGCAAACACACATCAATACTGCTTCCTGTTACAAACGGATCGCCATCATAATGTGCTACCCCACTTCCCTCACGCGTAATGCGCAAATGCGAAGATCTAAATGTCTTTACATGACTATTATCGGGCAGGGTCCCCGTAAACAACTGAAAGGCCACTTGTGCCGACTCTATCGTATTGAAAGGTTCCATCACCACCACATCAAGCAAACCGTCACGCATACTTGCATAAGGTGCAATATAGGCATCATTTCCATATTGTGAAGCATTGGCACATGCAATTAAGAAAGCCTTGCAAGTTTCTGCACCATCTGCATCTTCGATGGTATATACTTGAGGTTTATACAGCAATCCCGACTTCAATGTATTCTCCACATAAGTAAGCAGTCCACGCTTGCCAGCAGATGCAAAGCGCTCACTTATAAAAGCATCAAAACCAACCCCACAAGTACAAAAGAAAGGACGTTCATTTATCGTACCATAGTCCAATCGATGTATCACACAACGGTTAATCACTTCGATAGCCTTACGTGACTGCAACGGAATATGCAAATGGCGGGCTAAACCATTGCCCGACCCACACGGAATTATCGCCAAAGCAGTCTGTGTGTGTATAAGCGCACGTCCCACCTCATTCACCGTACCATCTCCGCCAACAGCCACCACGATATCAGTCCCTGCAGCCGCAGCCGATTTTGCAATTTCAGTAGCATGGCCTGCATATTGCGTGGCAACGACCTCTACATCAAAACGCGCATGATCTGTATATTCCGCCACTAAGTTCGGAATATTCTTCTTACGTTGAGTACCAGATATTGGATTGACTATATATAAAACTTTCTTTTTCATGGAGTTCCACAAAAGATGAGAGATCACCGTCTTATGCAAAGATAGTGCAAAGTGAGCGCAGAACACAAAACTTGTTTAAGCGTTCTGCCGAACCGCAGCCTATCTTATGCAAAGATAGTGCAAGGTGAGCGCAGAGATGCAAGTTTACTTGCAATCTTTGCCGAACCGCAGCCTATCTTATGCAAAGATAGTGCAAACCGAATGCAGAACGTCAAGCTTGCTTGAACGTTATGCTGAGGTGCAGCCTATCTTATGCAAAGATACTACAAAATCTCAGAGTATAATTATCACCGACAACAAAAACTACACGCGCCCATACTCCCAACAAGACAAAAGTTAAAAACAGAAGAAAGAACAATTACGACTCATCGTCCCCATAAGCCCTCTATCCAAAAGAAACGCTTTACTTTCTTGGGACTTCACTTTATAATGCGTAATTTTGCATAAATACTGACACGATTTCTATATATGAACCACATATTTATTGACTTTGCAAGTCCTATATTGCTTATACTCAAAGGTCTCCTTGTCGGAATTATAGCATCAGCCCCTATGGGTCCTGTTGGCATCTTGTGCATACAACGTACCATGCAAAAAGGACGTGCCTATGGCATCGTAACTGGAGCTGGAGCAGCATTAAGCGACATCATCTATGCCTTAATGACAGGCTTAGGCATGTCATTCGTTATGGATTTCATAGACAAGGAGCAAAACATATTTTGGCTCAAGTTGATAGGTAGTGTAATGCTCTTTATTTTTGGAGTCTACATGTACAAAACCGACCCCCGCAAGAGCATGCACCAATCGTCTGGAGGCAAAGGCACTCTCTTTCATAATTTTACCACCGCATTTTTAATCACGCTATCCAACCCACTGATCATATTTCTGTTCATTGCCCTTTTCAACATGCTCACCTTTGTTATTCCGGGCAATTGGTTTGGTCAATGCATAGGCTACCTTTCAATTGTTGCCGGTGCCATGCTTTGGTGGCTTGGTTTAACCTATGTCATTAACAAAATGCGCAACAGTTTTGGCGTAAAAGGCATTCAGCGGCTCAACCGCACAATAGGTTGCATCGTTTTTGCAGCCTCCATCATATATGCCATTATGACTGTTTTCAAAATCTCATTGTACTAACATTCTTCCCCACCATTTGCAAGTACATACTATGATAGTAGCAGACAAACTTAAAAAGACCAATCGCGCAGAATACCTGCTATATATGTGGCAAGTTGAAGACATCATAAGAGCCTACCACTGCGATAGCGACCGCATTGCGCAAGAATATATCAGCCAGTTCAACCTGCCCTCCGAAACACGCAAGGCTACTGAAGAGTGGTATGCAAACCTCTGCGAAATGATGCGCAGCGAAGGCAAAAAAGAGCATGGACATTTGCAAATATGCACAAACATACTACAAGAGTTATGCGAACTGCATGCACACCTGATCAAAAGCGCTGCGAAATTCCCCTATTACCGCGAGATGTATTACAAGGTCTTGCCCTACATCGTAGAACTACGCGGAAAAAATCAAAATAGTCTTGACAAGAGCATACAAGCTGAAACCAACAACGAACCAGAACTTCAGACCTGCTTCGACCTCCTTTACGGCGTGATGATGCTTCGCTTACAGAAAAAAAACATCAGCGATGACACAGCGCACGCCGTCAAAGACATTTCCACCCTGTTAGGGCAACTGTCTGACTACTATTTCAAAGACAAAAAAGAACCTCTCGATTTCAACGACTAAATATACAATTCATAGCAATGAAACACATTTTAGTAACAGGCTGCAAAGGGCAACTTGGCAATGAAATACAACTGCTTGCATCTAAATATGATGACACTTGCAAATTTTACTTTACAGACAAGGATGAACTTGATATAACCGACCGCAAGGCTGTATATGCTTTTATCGAACAAAACCACATCAGCATCGTTGTAAACTGTGCTGCCTTTACAGCTGTAGACAAAGCTGAAAGCAACGAAGAATTGTGTAACCTGCTCAACAACATTGCACCAGGATATTTGGCCGAAGCGGTTGCCTCAGTTGGCGGCACCATGATACAGGTTTCTACCGACTATGTGTTTGACGGCAACAGCTGCAAGCCTTATAAAGAAGAAGACGCCACAAATCCACAAACCGTATACGGCCGCACAAAATTGGCTGGTGAGGAAAACGTCATACGTTCATGCGCCGGTTCAATGGTCATACGTACCGCATGGCTATACTCTACATTCGGAAACAATTTTGTCAAAACCATGATACGCTTGGGCAAGGAGCGTGAACAACTTGGAGTCGTTTTCGACCAAGTAGGCTCACCCACCTACGCACGCGACCTCGCACGCACCATCATGCAAATCATCGACCGCGGCATTGTGCCCGGAGTCTATCATTTTACCAACGAAGGCGTATGCTCCTGGTACGACTTCACACAAGCCATACACCAATTAGAGGGCATCGACAGTTGTCACGTCACCCCCATCCACACAGAGGACTACCCGGTACCCGCCACACGACCGCACTTCTCGGTGCTCGACAAGTCAAAAATCAAAAGCACATTCGGCATTGAAATAAGATGGTGGAAAGATGCACTAAAAGAGTGTATCAAAGAACTATAAACCACCCCGGAACAACGATTAAAGGAACTTGACAAATCTGATTTCAACATACCGGACAGAATTGATGGGAATAGCCATTCTGTCAATACTACTAACACATCTGAACTGCGACTTAGGATCATTTGCCTTAAACCGTTTAGCATTGTGTTGTCAAGGAGGTGTAGACGCATTCTTCTTCATGTCCGGATTTGGATTATACTACTCAGCACAAAAAGGCCACAGCACCCTGACATTTTACAAGAGAAGAGCCTTGCGCATATTCCCCCCTTTCCTCTGCCTATTTGCAACAATGATGCTCATACAGCACAACTTTACATGGCAAAGGGCCTTTTGGGGCGGTACCACACTCGCCTATTGGTTTCCAGCCACACGCCAATACATGTTCGGTTGGTTTGTATCCGTCATAGTGCTGCTCTATGCCGCATTTCCGGCATATTCGCGATGGTTTGCCGCACAACGAAAATTAGCCACAGCTACGGCTGTCGTCACAGGTCTGGCCTTAACCAGCATCTACGCCGTATATTTCATGGTACTGCACCCTGGAGGATACAACCAATACATATTAGCTGCCGCACGCATGCCTATATTCTTCATAGGCATTTATGCCGCATGGCTATTGCAGCAGCCATGCACCAAACTTCGACGCAACAAAATCAGAGTTGGTTTAGTCGCCGCATCATGCATTACCTTGGTACTATACAACATGGCAATCAACCAATTCGGTTTCATGACCATGCGCAACACCGGACTGCTTTATCTGCCATTCATATTGATTGTGCCAGGCGTCTGCGTATTATTAGGACTGTTGTTCCACAAAATGGGAAAGCACCCCATTACCCGTTTCCTTCTCAAAATGTTGCGACATGCAGGGCAATGCACACTCGAGGCATATCTGCTAATAGGCATAACCTATCGCTTCAGCACAATAGTAGCCCAAAGCCTCGACACCACCAATCGTACAGCAAAGATTTTAATAGCTATGCTTACGCTGCTGTCAGCATGGGGCGTTCACACCTGTATAAAATACATCACGAACAAAATACAATTAAACCATAACTGAACAATGAATTCAGAAATCTCACGTCGGCGAACATTCGCCATCATCTCACACCCTGATGCTGGTAAAACAACGCTTACCGAAAAATTACTGCTCTTTGGCGGCCAGATACAAGTAGCTGGTGCCGTCAAGAATAATAAAATAAAGAAAACCGCCACGTCTGACTGGATGGAAATTGAAAAGCAGCGTGGTATATCCGTCACCACCTCCGTGATGGAATTCGACTACGAAGGTTATAAAGTTAACATTCTCGACACACCGGGTCACCAGGACTTTGCCGAAGACACTTTTCGAACACTAACCGCAGTTGATTCTGCCATCATCGTAGTTGACAGTGCCAAGGGTGTCGAGGCACAAACCCGCAAACTGATGACCGTGTGCCGCATGCGCAAAACCCCTGTCATCATCTTCATCAACAAAATGGACCGCGAAGGCAAAGACCCCTTCGACCTCCTCGACGAATTAGAGCAAGAACTTCAAATAAAAGTACGCCCCCTTTCATGGCCTATCAATCAAGGTGCACGTTTCAAAGGTGTATATAACATATACGAACAACAACTCAACTTGTTCGCTGCAGACAAGCAGAAAGTTACCGAAAAAATTGCCGTAGACATCAACAGCAAGGAACTTGAAACCCACGTAGGCGAACAAGATGCACAACGTCTCCGCGACGACCTTGAGCTTGTTGACGGCGTATATCCTGCATTCAATCAAGACGACTATCTTAACGCCGACGTGGCACCCGTATTTTTCGGATCTGCACTTAACAATTTTGGCGTTAAGGAACTGCTTGACTGCTTTGTCAAAATAGCCCCCTACCCCCGCCCCACCAAAGCAGAGGAACGCATGGTTAACCCCGATGAAGAAAAGTTTACAGGCTTCATATTCAAAATTACCGCAAACATCGACCCCAACCACCGCTCGTGCATAGCTTTCTGCAAAGTATGCTCTGGCCGTTTCGAACGCAACAAACCATACTTGCACGTTCGTAATGGCAAAACGCTGCGCTTCTCTTCACCAACTCAATTCATGGCCCAGCGCAAAAGCACCATCGACGAGGCCTGGGCGGGAGACATTGTTGGCCTTCCAGACAACGGCGTGTTCAAAATTGGCGATACGCTCACCGAAGGCGAACAATTGCATTTCAGAGGTCTACCCTCATTCTCACCCGAAATGTTCAAATACATTGAGAACGCCGACCCCATGAAGACCAAGCAACTCAACAAAGGCATTGAGCAACTTATGGACGAAGGCGTGGCACAGCTGTTTGTCAACCAGTTTAACGGACGCAAAATCATTGGTACTGTCGGACAACTGCAATTTGAAGTCATACAATACCGACTCGAAAATGAGTACAATGCAAAATGCCGTTGGGAGCCCATACATCTGTATAAAGCATGCTGGATTGAAAGCGACGATGAAGCCGAACTCGAGAATTTCAAAAAACGCAAATACCAATATATGGCCAAGGATCGTGAGGGTCGCGATGTATTCCTCGCCGACTCAGGCTATGTCCTACAAATGGCACAACAGGATTTTGAACACATCAAATTCCACTTTACAAGCGAGTTCTAACACATAACAACCCATATTTCACCGGACATAAACTGCCGTTCATGTTACCCACCCCAAGCAATACTATATGCAAAGGTGGCTGAAACATGAACGGCAGTTTTGCGTTTCAACGCACAAGCGCCCCCCCTTATAAAACCATTTGCCCTATAAAACATTATTGAACCGTTCTAATCAAACCTTGTACAATAGCAACATTTCATCATTTCTTCTACACTCTACACTATTCGCATTATTTCGTTGACAATCAATAGAATACGAAGTGCACACAACCTCTACATTCATCTACACTACCACATTCTGCCTACACACATAACAAAACTAAAGAACTGAAACGAGCACAGGTAATTTCTGTTACGGGATACAGAACTTTCAATCACTCCGATGCTTTTTTCTTATTCCCATAACCGATTTTTCTATCCGGCACAACCGATTTGTGCAGACGGCAGTGCAATCAAAAAGCAGAGTGCATCTACACTTTCTATATCCCCGACTATCAGATCTTTACGTCCATTTGTGCAGAGTGCAGACAAAATATCAATATAAAGTTGCACTACTGAAAAATTGAGGTATGAAACTTGCAAGGTATGGCATAATTCCATACCTTTGCAATGAGGATTCCGTAGCTAATGACTACCGATTCCTCGACAGAAGGAGGGGTAGCATATTGCGACCCCTCTGACTTTATATATATGGCGAACTAAAGCCAAAGTCGTTGTATTATTTCTCTTTCAAAAAATGTGTCTTGATGGCCGAGTCTGACGTGACGCTTACTTTAGGAGGTGGGAATATTCAATATCTTTGGGAAATTGATGCGTAAAACTTCTACATATAATTTTAATTTATAACTTTGCATTAACATGACAAGACACCTAACAGCGGACAAGGCTTTTCCTTTGACGGAATGGTGTATGAAACAAGACAGTGGGATGCGAGTGGCTGACCATGGGTATCTTTTATTTATTTTTTTCTGTATGAAATATTTCTCAAATTATGAAGCTGATGCCGTTGTACGTGAAGATGACAATGGCCAACGTTATATAAAACATATTGAGTATCTTAGAGAACGTAAAGCAGGTAAAGATGAAAGAGAAGCATGGGGTATTCCAAGTTTCAGTATGGAGAATTTTCTTGAACCAATCACAAAAGAAGAGTATGACAATTTCGGTATAACATGGGATTGGAATCCGCGTACTGGCAAATATCGGAAATTAGCTAATTCTTAAAGTGTCTATAGTATTCAACACTTTTCTTTGCTATTTCGATAGCTTCTTTACTTTTCGGATTTAACAATCTCCATTGTTCATAGAATTTATGTCCGAGTCCACCTTCTAATTTTGTTTTTTGCATTATCTTATTCCACATACTTTCTCCCAAAAGTTGCTTTGCAATTTTGGGAGATTCTTTAGCATAAATCATATAAGGCGTGATTACTTGAACCTCTGCTATAAGACCATTATTTGTTATTAGATTGACTATATTACCAACATAGCCTAATGATGTTTTCTGTTTCTTTAGTCGCACAAAAGATTTATGTTTAACCAAGTCGCTGATTATAAAATCAATATCCTTATTGTCAGCAACTATTGTTGTTCGTACTGTATCTTTCAAATTCTTTGGCGAAAACATAGGAACTTCTTGTCTTTCCAAGAGGACTTTTCTCCTTATAGATTCCTCGCTCTTAAAGTTTATCGGTGTACATTTAGCTCCGTACTTTTGTGCAATAGATTCCGCTGTACTTTGAACTTCTTTGCTAGATGCGCGCGCCATCTTGCATACTTCAGTTATCTCTTTTGCCAGAATGGTTTCCTCATTCCAGCCTACGAACTTTCCAACGGTCTTCATATTATCCATCACGAAGTAAGGCAGCTTTCCGTTCTCTCGCGCCAAGTTTAATTTGTCAGCATTGCGCTCGCACCATTTAGAGAACTTCTCAGGCACGTTCGGCACAAGGTTGGGGGATTTGTAAGCCCTATAGTCTTTCTCTGGCAGAGAGCGCAAATATTTCCACTCCTCGCTATTGCGGTCAATCAAGATTGATGACATGGAGCAGCGACAACGTGGGTGCCAGCCTCGCCACATGAAATCTTTGGGGTAGTCGCCTGCAAGTTCATCGCAAATATCCTTCTCGGGGTGATTTGCTGACGTTCTGATACGAATGCCCAACACGTATGGCTCACTACTCCACCTTTCACAATTTGCATAGTTGTATGCCATGTTCGTTTCGGTAATAGTCAGGCGCAAGGCATTCTGACGTGCTGAACGATATACACCAGTGCCGACATGGGCCAAGTCCTCTTTTACAAAGCGCACCTTGCCTTGCTCGTCTATCACACGTCTGCGCCATTCCACGACATCGCGTTTCGTTCCGTCCGACATGGCTTTTTTGAGGTGATAGCGTCTGTACATCATATCGGGGTTATTGAGATACTGCCGTATCTGACGGCCAAGGCTCTCTGCTGATATGCCTTGATTGATACCCTTTTCAAGTGCTTGCGACATGACGAGTTCAAACTCCGCCTTGGTGTGTTGTTGTAAGCATCAAGCACAAAGTCTGCACCCATTCATTTAATGTCGGAATGCAAGTCTTTGCTATTATATACAATTCATCGGGGCTAACAGTATGAACAGAATTTGATGTAGCCTTTGCCTATCCTTTAATAAGTTTGTCGTATAGCTTTTGCAAGTCGCCTGACGCCTATAAAAGCAGTTCCGACAATCTTTGTTCAGCTGCCTCCTATCATTTTTTCAAAAAAATAATGGCATTTACTTTGGAGATATGGGAAAAAGTCGTACCTTTGCACTCGCAAAACAGAAATAAAGGCTCCTTAGCTCAACTGAATAGAGCATTTGACTACGGATCAAAAGGTTATAGGTTTGAATCCTATAGGAGTCACTTATTATAAAAGTTATTGCAAGGAAGGCTCCTTAGCTCAACTGAATAGAGCATCTGACTACGGATCAGAAGGTTATAGGTTTGAATCCTATAGGAGTCACAAAGAAAAGATAATTGGCTCCTTAGCTCAACTGAATAGAGCATTTGACTACGGATCAAAAGGTTATAGGTTTGAATCCTATAGGAGTCACTTTTTGCGGAAATAGCTCAGTTGGTAGAGCACAACCTTGCCAAGGTTGGGGTCGCGAGTTCGAGTCTCGTTTTCCGCTCTTTTTGCTTATAACATCGCAGTTCTACAAGCCCAGGTGGCGGAATGGTAGACGCGCTAGTTTCAGGTACTAGTGTCAGCAATGACGTGCAGGTTCGAGTCCTGTTCTGGGCACTGTAATTTGATGTAATAAGCAAGTTACATACATAACGGAGAGGTGGCGGAATTGGTAGACGCGCTACTTTGAGGGGGTAGTGACAATTGTGTCGTGGGAGTTCGAGTCTCCTCCTCTTCACATGTAATTGTAACTATAAATGCGGAAATAGCTCAGTTGGTAGAGCACAACCTTGCCAAGGTTGGGGTCGCGAGTTCGAGTCTCGTTTTCCGCTCTTTGACAGATCGAAGGTAGCTCTGCGATTTTATTTCGCGAAGCTGCCATTTTTTTTAATAAGGCTCTTCCTTTTGAAAACGTATATTCCCATTTTATTACTATATTAAGAGAACACCCACAGAGCCTCACACACATTTTATAAGATTCTTGTAATATGAATATCTATGCCCGTTACTTTGACCAAGAAGTATTAGTACACAACTATGATGAACTGATGGGATTTCTTGCATCTATACCCGAAATTCCTATCAATGCACGATTGGAAGAAGATGTACGCAGTTATGTCGAAAGCGACATGCCATATCCCAAACGATACAAAATACGCCCACGCGTTTATTTCATACTGATAAAGACCGCTGCAGAATCTAAGGAGGAATTCAAATCCCACCATAAGGACAACAACAATGCACCTGTTACTGCAAGCAATACACCGTCAAGCGTTGAAGCTATTGTAAACAAAAAGGAAATTCGCGCTGCACAGCTTGCAGAAATTCATAGCGGTTGGTATCTTGGTACTGTGGTATTCAAACGTGTAATTCAAATAGCAGGAACCACCAAATTCCGTTACCAAGACACGACTTTTCAAGCCTATGTACGTGCCAACTCGGGAATGGAGTGCTACAACAGGATAATAGAACACCTTAAAAACAGGCCAGAGATTGACTTACGCAGTCAATTTCCTTCAGCTAGGGGGAATAATTTTACATACGAATTCGTAGGCAATGAATTGCCTACCGAAGGCGAAGAGGACGAATAAAAGCAGCGGAGCGCATTGCAACATATAACTATTGCAATGCGCTCCGCTTTTGCAGTAATATAGAAAAGACTCGCATTCTTGAGAACGCGGCCATCTGGTCTATTCCACCCAATTTTTGTAGAATTGTATCGCATCATGTTGCCACGAATAAATTACGCCGCCATTTTCGTCATAATAATGTTGTGGCTCATGTATGGGCAAATGTTTGTCCAAATCACGATGATATTCATTGTGGAGTGTATTCGGATTATACTCCAAATGCCCCACAATAAAAGTTCGACGCCCGTCATGTGTGGCAGCTACCCCCACCCCACTCTCATCGCTCATTGCTAAAAGACGCAAGCCATCAGACTTGTGCGCCACTATGTCTGCCACGCGAACTTCGGTGTGTCGAGAATTTGGCATTTTGAAACTGGGTGCAAGGTTACGCATCAGCACATCGTCTGGCTCAAGCACATTTTGCACGTAAATGCCAAACATCTTTTCAGCAAGTGCGAACTTTTGTATACCATAATGCTCATACAACCCCGCCTGTGCACCCCAACATATATAAAGCGTGCGTTCTACATGGGTGTCAGCCCAATGCATTATATGCTGCAGTTGTGACCAATAACGCACTTGCTCAAAAGGCATCTGCTCTAATGGGGCACCTGTTATTATCATACGGTCAAACTGGTGTGGCTCAACCGCTTCAAAATCCAAATAGAACGCGTCCATATGGGCTTGTGGCGTAGTTTTGTATTTTTGTCCTTTTATTTTTATAAAAACTACTTGTACCTCAACATCGCAAGCTGCAAGTGTACGTACGATATCTTCCTCTGTATCTTTCTTCACTGGCATTAAGTTCAGAATAAGAAGACGTTTCTTACAGGAAAGCGTCTTCCATTTGGCAAGTTCATACGTTGACGTGTCTATCGTTGTAACACAGGGCAACCCCGCCGGCAACCAAATTTGTTTGTTTGCTATCATCTACTCAAAATCTTAATCCATTCTGTCACGATAATCCTCATAGTGATACTCGCGCAGTGTTTGTATGCTTCCGTCTAATTTTTCGATTTTCAAAGCAGGGTGATGGATACCATTAAACATATTTGTCTTGACCGTCGTATAATGTATCATATCCTCAAATATTACTATATCGCCAACCTTGAGTGGATTTGGAAAGCGCCAATACCCCATGTAATCTCCACTCAAACAACTATTGCCCCCTAAGCGATACACAGAGGCTTCTGCGGCAACACCCGGTTCCACCGCATCTTCCAAAGTTTCTGCACCTCTCACTGCTGGGTGATATGGCATCTCTAGACAGTCGGGCATGTGACACGTAAAACTTACATTGAGTATGGCTGTTTTTATGCCATGATTTTCCACTATATCTACCACTTGCGACACAAGCGGCCCTGTTTGCCAAGCGAAGGCCGATCCTGGCTCGAGTATGATACGAAGATTGGGGTATTTATTCTTGAAATCCTTAAGGATACCAACTAAAAGGGTCGTATTATAGCCCTTTCTGGTTACCAGGTGTCCGCCACCTAAATTAAGCCATTTGAGTTGCCCAAGCCACTTCCCAAACTTCCGTTCAATCCAGCCTAAGGTTGTTTGTAAAGCTTCTGCAGAACTTTCACAATGACAATGGCAATGGAAGCCTTCAATACCATCTGGCAACTGTTCTGGTAATTGGGAAGCTAAAACTCCAAATCGAGAGCCCGGCGCACAAGGGTTGTATAGCTCCGTCTCTATCTCACTATGCTCTGGATTGATACGCAAACCTATACTTGGTGCCTCAGGCCCCTGTTCCTTAACCTTAGACACAAAATGGCTATACTGAGTAAGTGAGTTGAACGAAATGTGGCTTGAACATTTCAGTATTGTATCGAAAGTGTCATCTTCGTAAGCCGGAGAATAGGTATGCGCTTTAGTACCAAACTCCTCAAATGCCAGACGAGCCTCATAGGGTGAAGATGCAGTTGTGTGGCTTATATATTCTCTGAATATCGGAAAAGTACGCCACTGTGCAAAAGCCTTGAAGGCTAATATGAATTCTACCCCAGCCTCATCAGCTATGCGTCTTATCAATGATAGGTTTCGTCGCAAAAGCGACTCTTGAAGTAAATAGTATGGTTGCAACTTATTGGAGTTTTGTTAGGCATTTGCACACAACGCAGTTACACAATGCTGCAAAATTGCAATGCCTTGTTATATAAAAAAAGAGGAGTTAATCTGCTTTTCCACTCGTCTAAAGAGAAAAGCATTATTGACTCCTCTATAAAAAATCACAATGTATTTCCGTCGGCTGATTACATCACGCCACGCTCACGAAGCTTCTGCTGCCAGTTCCATGCAGACGAGAGAGCCTCCTCAAGTGTGTGTACTGCCTTCCAACCGAGTACCTTGTTAGCCTTATCAACATTGCCCCAAACCTTTTCGATATCGCCTTCGCGACGAGGAGCAATCTCGTAATTAAGTTTCACGCCTGTACACTTTTCAAATGTGTGAATGAGTTCAAGCACACTCACACCATTACCTGTACCGACATTGTAGATTTCTACAGGATCAGTGTTCTTACCTTCTACGATACGGGCCATAGCTGCCACGTGTGCCTTTGCCAAATCAAGCACATAGATATAATCGCGAATGCAAGAGCCATCAGGAGTGTCGTAATCATCGCCGAACACCTTCAAGCAAGGACGTATACCGATTGCGGTCTGAGTCAAATAAGGAATCAAGTTGGCAGGAACGCCATTAGGCATTTCGCCTATGATGCCTGATGGGTGTGAACCAATTGGATTGAAATAGCGCAAGATGATTGCGCTGATATTGGCGCCACTATGCACGAAGTCTTGAATGATTTCCTCGTTAATTTGCTTGGTATTGCCATAAGGGCTCTCAGCCTTCTTGATCGGAGCTTGCTCTGTTACGGGCAAGTTCTCGGGATCAGGCTGACCATAAACGGTGCAAGAAGAAGAGAATATGATACCCTTAACATCGTGCTTAGGCATCAACTTAAGCAAGTTGATAAGAGAAAGCAAGTTGTTTTCATAATACTTCAGAGGCTTCTGTACGCTCTCGCCTACAGCCTTTGAAGCTGCAAAATGAATAATACCTGTTATTTCAGGATATTTATTGAAGACACCTTCCAACGCTTCCAGATCGCAGCAATCTACTTGTTCAAAAGCAGGGCGAATGCCTGTAATTTTCTCAATGCCGTCAACTACATCAGCCTTTGAGTTTGACAGATTGTCAATAATCACTACATTGTAACCTGCGTTCTGCAGCTCTACAGTGGTGTGCGAGCCAATGAAGCCCGTACCACCTGTTACTAGAATGGTCTTTTTCATGACACTTGTATGATTTATTTGTTTGGAGTTAGCCAACCAGCATTTCCCCATCTAAGGACAAAGTACATGCTGCTTAAAGCTATCTGTTAGATGTTTATTTCTATGTGCAAAAGTATGCTTTTTTTATGGATTATAAAAGCACAGACTACAAATTTTCTAAACTTTGAACGTGTATTATACCACGCGAATAGATAATTTTATTTTTTGCTGCTAAATCTGCAAGCATTTGCGACACACGCAAACGTGTCGCCCCCAGCTCGGAGGCAAGGTCTTCCATACGTATTTTTAATTGTTTCTGACCAATCGGACGCAAACAACGCCTCAACAGGAATGTACGGAAACGACCTTCTACCGTATCCGAACGTTTTGACCACAACATCACCTCTCGACTTTGTGCACAAGTGCTTACTGCATTATAAAAGTTGATTTGAAACGCAGGATAGGCCACCAGTAACTGCCTTACACTTTGCTTGTCAAGCATCACCAATTGCACTTCAGACTGTGCCCTATATGTACGGGTATATTTATTGTGTAGACCGAACAAATTTTCTATTTGAATGATATGAGGAGCACTCACACTTTCCGTCAAGCGATAAGTATGCTCAGGACTGTCTGTTTCGACACTCATCTTACCATTAAGAACCATACAAAGGCATTTGCATGTTGTACCTTGCGAGACCACTATTCCCTTTGGCGAAATTGTACGGAAATCGAATGGCGTCTTCTCAACAATGTCAATAAAGTCCAGTCTGCTGAACCCCTGAAACAAGGGCAACAATAATAATCGGTTTGAAAAGAGTGGCATTGTCATATACTCAGATATACTATAATTAGAGTTCAAGCGACTTCAACACACCCTTCTCATCTGCATAAATCAAATATGCGTGCAATCTTTTATTTTCCTTCAACACCTTTTTGGCCCCATCAACACCGAGCACCATAAATGCTGTGGCGTAAGCATCAGCAGTAGCACAATCGGGTGCAATGACAGTAGCTGAGAGCAAGGAATGTTGTACAGGGCGTCCTGTACGTGGATCTATAGTATGAGCATATTTGCGCCCATTGTGTTCGTAATAGTTACGATAATTTCCGCTCGTCGCCAAGGCTGCATTTTCAAGACTTAGCACGGTCTGCAAATCACCATTATTAGCATCAGCACCCTCTACTGGTTTACTTATGCCAATCTGCCATGGCGATTTACTCTCAGGATTGCGGCCTTTTGTCACGACCTCACCTCCTATTTCTACCATATAATTACGCACCCCATGCTCGCGTAACAACCTGGCCACTCGGTCAACGCCATATCCTTTGGCTATTGCACCACAATCAATCATCAATCGCACGTCTGCACAAGTTATAGTACTATCTGGTGACAACTTGATTAAATTATAGCCAACAAATTTCCTTATTGAATCGACTTGGACATTCGTTGGAAATTGCCTACTCTTAAAACCAAAGCCCCAGGCATTGACAAGCGGCATTACAGTGACATCAAAAGCACCACCTGTAGCCACACTAACCTTTTGAGCCTTTTGTAACACCTCATAAAGCATGGCATCTGCACGTGATATTTGCCTGTTATTTATACGCGATATGGTACTCTGTGGGTTAAATACAGAAAGACTTGCGTCCACACGTCTTAATTCTGCAAGTATTGCTGTGTCAAGATTTTCTGAGAACTCATATTTTATATGGTACGTCGTACCAAATATAGCCCCCTCAGAAGTTTGTAGTTTTGCACCGCCACGACCGAACACAATCCATGCCGATGCTAATATCAAAAATAAGAGAAATATTCCTCCTGCTACCTTTTTCATCATTATGACATTGATTCATTAAGTAGGTGTTCAAGATTATTTTTACATTGAAAGTGCGTTATCGAGACGCAGATGTTTCCTTCGCACGAAGGTTTCTGTCCCCCGATAACGGGGGAACCGAAGGGGGTTATAGCGGGCTATGTGACTGAGAACGAAAGGAACAGATGCGCCCCGAGAACATGCTTTCAATGTGAAAATGACACCTACTGATTGTATAAAATAATTTTGAACGCCTACTTATATGTCTACTACCACATTAAAGGTACCGCCAATTGCATGCGTATCATTCTTTCCATAACCAGGTACATACCATGAGTTGTCTACAATAGTACGCTTGTTGTAGAAGCGCATACGATAGCGGATCGACCACCCCAAATGCAAAATGCCCCATACACGGGCTTCGAGGCCAAATACAGCTTCTCCCCAATGATTGGTACCACGCACGCCATGGTAACTAAAAGACACATTACCGCCATAAACGGGATCAACCATATCTGGCCCATCGACATCGAACTTGTATGTTGAAAAGGCATAGCGCACCCCCACGAAAATGCGTCCCAGTGCGCGCACATTCTTTGCTACGTTATAGTCCAAACCTATCCTATAATAAGGAGAATGTACCTTGTAGTGCAAATCGGTGGCATCATTAGTATGATTGCTCACCCCTATACCCATTTCGAACACTGGAAAATATCGACCACGCAAATTAAGACGTGCCGCAGCCTCATACTGGCCATACGGTGTACAAGCGGCCATAATCGCCCCACACAAATCAGCACTAATACTCACACCCGCCAAGAAAGGCATACGCCTCTTGGCCTCGAGTGCTGCAGCAGCTTCCTGTGGAGACGAATATTGCACTCCCTTTATATCTGTATCGGCACGCTTTGAGTCCGTTACACGCACCGTATCTGTAACCCATGCATCACAATCGGCATTTTTTATTTCTACAGAAAGTGCTCTTGAGCTACTGACGAACAGTAGACCGAAGATAAATGCGTATATTCTCAACATCATCATAATTTACAATTGAGCGAACAAGTGCCACACTGTCAATAGTCAATGGCATATTGCCTAAAGAATGCGATGTAGCCCTCACACCTGTTATTGTATGAAATACCGAAGACGGACAATCAAGTGACTCAAAATGAGGTTGTGGAATGTGATCTACAAATAAGGTGTCGACTGCGTCTTGACCAGACAAGTTCGAAAAATGAAGCAACAAAGTATCGCGTGTCCCAGATTCCTTAAGCGGCAACAGAAAGGACGAAATATCTGTAGCTTTATTCAGCAAAACCGTGTCACGTCCAGCTGGCGTGACGCTCAATTCGTCATACAACGTCATTGGGCTCTTTGTCTCGGCAGCGTACAAGTTGCACTGCATACTCACCACGTTATCAAGCGGGCAATCAATATTTGAGCATGCAGCCAAAAGAACAACCACACCCGAAACACACAGAATGAAGTGCTTACGACACAGCCGTTTTATTGCATTTGTACACAATTTACAAACCACTGCTATATTTCCTTTTCTATTTGATAATCGTTACGTCCATCCGCATTACGACTTACTAATTCGCCCAAGAATCCGGCCACGAATAATTGTGTACCAAGTATCATCATGGTCAGCGCTATATAAAAATAGGGAGAATCTGTTACAAGCGGCGCTGTACCACCTGTATATAGATGCACCAATTTAATTGCACCCACAACAACACAAGCAACAAAACCAAGGAAGAACATAACTGACCCTAAAAAGCCGAACACATGCATAGGCTTGAGTCCGAAACTATTAAGGAACCATAGCGACAACAAATCTAAGTAGCCATTTACGAAACGATTTAAGCCACCGAACTTCGTCTTGCCAAATTTGCGCGCTTGATGGTGCACCACTTTCTCTCCTATTTTGTCAAAGCCTGCATTCTTAGCCAAATAAGGAATATAACGATGCATTTCGCCATATACCTCTATATTTTTGACAACTTCATTGCGATACGCCTTTAGTCCGCAATTAAAGTCATGCAAGTTGTGTATACCACTGACCTTACGTGCTGTGGCATTGAACAATTTTGTAGGTATGGTCTTTGACAACGGATCGTAGCGTTTTTGCTTGTAGCCTGACACAAGATCATAACCGTCCTCTGTTATCATACGATAGAGTTCTGGTATTTCGTCAGGAGAATCCTGCAAGTCTGCGTCCATCGTAATCACGACTCTGCCGTTCGCAGCTCTGAAGCCACAAAACAATGCGGGACTTTTGCCATAATTGCGACGGAACTTTATTCCATGTACATGAGGATCGTCTGCAGCAACTTTTTCTATCACGTCCCACGATGTATCCGTACTGCCATCATTGACAAATATTATTTCAAACGTGAAATCATGCGCATTCATAACGCGTTTAATCCACGCATACAACTCGGGAAGGCTCTCTGCTTCGTTAAAGAGAGGCACTACAACCGATATGTCATATTTATATTCCATTATTTGAATTTTAGATACGTAACAAAGATTTTATCCACGACGCGCTATCAGACCTATTACAGTTGATATTACCGGTCCGAAAATCATCGACAGATACAAAGACATCGAAGCGTAAGTGGCCGCCCCAAGACTCTGCATGGCATCAACTATACCTTGTGCGCCCTTGCCACCAGAGATGGAATCAAATTGCGCTCCAACGCCAGACTGTAGTAGATACTGTTGCATTTCGGGCGTTTCAAGCGAATGGCCATAAGCGGCAAATATACTACCATTGTCAAAATACTGCAAATAGACGAATACTGCCAACGCTACCCAAATCGAAGCATAAAACCCCATAAAAAGTGCATGAAGGAACCCTCTGGCAAAGCCAAATGTGCCATCAGGACCTACTACATTGTTCCTAAATTTTATCGTCAAATATGCGCCTAAAACGGGGCTGCCCAACAGCATAATTCCAAATAATGTGGAAAATGCAGGCAACGCAAACGACCACTTGAATATCAATAAAGACACTATGCCAAACAGTCCTAGCACCATGCCGTTACGCATGGCGTAGTTATTTATTTCTCTTACTAATTCGCTATTCTGCTTCATATTGTTCAAGTCGCTATATCGGCCTCCAAACTTCGAGAGATTTGCACTTATGGCTCCATATTACCCCATATAGGGTGTGACTGTTTCTTTTGAGAATATTGATCTTCACCTGCATCCTTCACGCAATTGTGTGGTGTTTGGATATCTACAATAGATGCCGCCCCAGATGCCGCCCCAGCCAAAATAGGACATTCTTGTTGCAAAGCCACAACTATAGTTGCTGGTTTAAGATAGAGTTTTCTTCCCATCAAAATCCGAATATTTCACTTCTTAGTAAAAAATGCCAATGCCAAGGCCATACACCTGTATGGCCTCGGACATTGACACCTTATTCTATAAATGTAATTTAATTAAATATCTCACCTAAAACGCCTTATTATTTGGCAGCATTATTTGCAGCCTCTATCATTTCCTTACTTGGCAAGATATACACTTCGACACGGCGATTTTCCTTTTGACCAGCAGCAGTTGAATTATCAGCCACGGGGTGTTCCTCGCCATAACCCTTCACACTCACCAAACGAGATGCGGGATAGCCAGCACTTACGATGCGATTCTTTACAGCATCAGCACGACTCTGCGAAAGTGTCACATTTTTAGCCTTGCTTTGCTCTGCTGTGCTGTTTCTCCAACCTTGATTATCCGTAAAACCACAGATTGCCAAGTTGTATGTATTATCTTCAGCTGTCAAATCGCTCACAAATTTAGCAATAGCGCTTGATGCACTTGCACTGAGCGATGATGAGCCTGTTGTGAAAAGCAAGCCACTATCAAACGTCGCTTTTACATACTCTGTGCCATCAGCACCCTTTATTATCTCCGCTTTTGCGTTTGCAGCTTCTGCAGCTTTCTTAGCCTTGTCCATTTTATTGCCAATGATCACACCAGCACCGGCACCTACCGCCGTACCAACAGCTGCACCAATCGCAGCACCTTTGCCATGACCGATAAGTTGGCCGACCAAGGCACCAAGCGCACCGCCGCTGGCTCCACCAATCAATCCACCTTTTGCAGTGTTAGACATACCACCACAGCCGCTAAGCAACAAGGCTGCGCTCAAAGCACAAACTGTCAATTTATTACCTTTCATAGGAGTTCTTATTATTAAAAGTTTCTACAACCGCACACCTCACTCTAATATGCTATCGGGAGTGTACAACTATTTGCAAAGGTAGTGCATGATGACAGAAAAACAAAATTTCGCGCAAAATATATGCCATATTTCTCATAAAACGAGATAAAAGAGTCGCTTTACAGAAACGAATTAAAGCATTATTTGTAACTTTGCCTCCAAATACTTACTAACAAACAAAGCAAACTATTGCCGCCATTTGACAGATACGGCAACAAGTTCTGCGCGCTTTAACATACGCTATGGCAAAAGAATTAAAAGATTTGACAAAACGCAGCGTCGACTATTCTCGCTGGTACAACGAACTCGTGGTAAAAGCCGACCTGGCCGAACAATCTGATGTTCGTGGTTGCATGATCATCAAACCCTACGGCTATGCCATTTGGGAAAAGATACAACAAGAACTTGATGCACGTTTCAAAGAGACTGGCGTGCAGAATGTTTACTTTCCAATGCTTATCCCCAAAAGTTTCCTTTCAAAGGAAGCTGAACACGTTGAGGGTTTTGCTAAAGAATGTGCAGTAGTAACACACTACCGTCTGAAAGCTGATCCCGAAGGCGATGGCGTGGTAGTAGACCCCGCAGCAAAGCTTGAAGAAGAATTAATCATTCGCCCAACATCTGAAACAACTATCTGGAACACCTATCGCAAGTGGATACACTCTTGGCGTGACCTGCCCCTCTGCTGCAACCAGTGGTGCAATGTTATGCGATGGGAAATGCGCACCCGTCTTTTCCTCAGAACATCTGAGTTCCTCTGGCAAGAAGGCCACACCGCTCATGCCACTAAGGAGGAGGCTGAAGCACGTGCTCAACAAATGCTTCACGTTTATGCCGACTTCGCCGAGGAAATTATGGCTGTACCTGTTGTGCGAGGTGTAAAAAGTGCTACAGAACGCTTTGCTGGTGCGCTCGACACATACACTATTGAAGCAATGATGCAAGACGGCAAAGCCTTGCAAAGCGGCACGAGTCACTTCTTGGGTCAGAACTTCGGCAAAGCTTTCAATGTACAGTTTGTCAACAAAGAGAACAAAATGGAATATGCATGGGCTACATCATGGGGTGTAAGCACACGCTTGATGGGTGCACTTATCATGACACACTCTGACGACAATGGACTCGTGCTCCCCCCCCACCTCGCTCCTATCCAGGTTGTTATAGTTCCTATATATAAGGGAGATGACGAATTGGCTAAGTTCAACGAAAAGTTGGGAGAACTTGCCAAGCGTCTGCGTAAAATGGGTATTCGTGTCAAATACGATAATGCCGACAATAAACGTCCGGGCTTCAAATTTGCTGATTATGAACTCAAGGGAGTCCCCGTACGCCTTGTCATGGGCGGACGCGACCTTGAAAATGGCACAATTGAAGTGATGAGACGCGACACGCTCGAAAAGGAGACACGCTCTTTCGATGGCATTGAAGACTATGTTAAGCAATTGCTTGAGGATATTCAGCAAAACATCTTTGACAAAGCAAAAAAACGTCTCGAAGAAAACACCTTTGAGTGTAACAATTACGACGAATTCAAACAACGCATTAAGAATGGAGGTTTCTTCCTCTGTCCTTGGGACGGCACGGCCGAAACCGAAGCCAAGATCAAAGCTGATACCCAAGCAACAATACGTTGCGTACCTTTCGGCATCGACCAAAGCAACCCTGGCACCGACATGGTAAGCGGAAAACCTGCCACTTGTAAAGTTATTGTGGCACGCAGCTACTAATAAACACCATACTCACGGATATGCAGATGTGCAGCTATGCAGATGTGCAGATTGGAATACTTTATGAGGAATACCTCCATCATAGCATAAAGTACAAATTCAATTACGCATTTGATTATTAGCGCCTCTGCATATCCGTTGTTATATATTTGAGATTGTTGCAAATTCTTGCAATATCCGCAAACGCAACAAACGTCACATTAGCACATTATCATGCTTTCAGTAGAACACCTTTCAGTTGAATTCAGCGCACGCCCCCTATTTTCTGACGTATCCTTTGTCATTAACAAGAAAGACCGCATTGCTTTAGTCGGTAAAAATGGTGCAGGAAAATCCACACTACTAAAAATACTTTCAGGACACCAAGAGCCCACCTCTGGAACGGTCTCTGTGCAAAACGATATCTCCATTGGTTACCTGCCACAAGTTATGGTGCTGAGTGATGAGCACACCGTCATGCAAGAAGCAGAGAAAGCCTTTGAGCACATCAGCGAGATGCAAGAAAACATTGATCGGCTCAACAACCAACTGGCTGAGCGTACCGACTACGAGAGTGCTGACTATATGGCCTTAGTAGATCGCTTTACGCATGAAAGCGAGCGTTTCCAAATGATGGGAGGCATGAATTACCACGCCGAACTTGAACGCACACTTCAAGGACTTGGATTTTCTACTTCGGACTTCGACCGTCCCACTAAAGAGTTCTCAGGCGGTTGGCGAATGCGTATTGAATTGGCTAAATTATTGCTACGACGTCCCGATATTTTACTCCTTGATGAGCCCACCAACCACCTTGATATTGAGAGTATCCGCTGGCTTGAGAAATTCCTTGCCCACTCAGCAAGTGCCGTTGTCCTTGTCAGCCACGACCGTGCCTTTATCAATAATGTGACCAATCGTACACTTGAAATATCATGCGGCAAAATAACCGACTACAAGGTTAAATACGATGAGTTTATGAAACTCAGAGCTGAGCGTCGCGAACAGCAACTCAGAGCATACGAAAATCAACAAAAGGAAATAGCAGACATAAAGGACTTTATTGAGCGTTTCCGCTACAAACCTACCAAGGCAGTACAGGTACAAAGCCGTATCAAGCAACTCGAAAAGATTGCCCCCATAGAAGTAGACGAAGTCGACAACTCATGTCTGCATCTCAAGTTTCCGCCTTGTTCACGCTCTGGCGACTATCCTGTAATATGTGACGAAGTCGAGAAAAGCTACGGAGAACATTGCGTATTTCACAACGTTAATCTCACCATCAAACGAGGAGAGAAAGTCGCTTTCGTCGGCAAAAATGGCGAGGGTAAATCAACCCTTGTCAAATGTATCATGGGCGAAATACCCTATACTGGCACGCTCAAACTCGGACATAATGTTGAGATTGGCTATTACGCACAGAACCAGGCACAGTTACTCGATGGCGAATGCACGGTATTTGACACAATAGACCGTGTAGCCAAAGGAGACATTCGTCTTAAAATTCGCGACATACTTGGCGCATTTATGTTTGGCGGCGAAGCCTCGGATAAGAAGGTCAAAGTGCTCTCTGGCGGCGAGCGTTCACGTCTTGCCATGATTAAACTATTGCTTGAGCCCGTCAACTTTCTTATTCTTGACGAACCGACCAACCACCTTGACATGCGCACAAAGGACGTTCTCAAGGAGGCCATATTATCCTTCGATGGCACCGTAATAGTAGTAAGCCACGACCGAGATTTCCTTGACGGACTTGTCAGCAAAGTCTACGAATTTGGAGGTGGACAAGTACGAGAGCACATTGGCGGCATCTATGACTTTCTACAGAAGAAAGAGATGGAGTCGCTTGACGAACTGCATGCAACAGGGTCACCTTCTGCAAACACAACAAATTCCGCATATTCCAATAGCACCCAACCACAGATGTCAGAGGGTAAACTTTCATATGAAGAGCGAAAGGAACAAGCCAAGACCCGCCGCAAACTTGAAAAAGAGGTTGAACGCTGCGAAACCGAAGTCTCTCGTTTAGAGAGCGAAAAAGCTGCACTCGAAGCCAAGCTTGCCACTCCTGAAGGTGCCGCCGACACTGCACTTTTTAGCCAATATGGCCAAATACAACAAGACCTGTCTCAGGCAGAAGATGCATGGGAAAAGGCTATGGAAGCTTTGGGAGAGTAAAAACGCAGAAGTTCAAGTAAGCATAATAACAAAACAAAGTCCCTATGTTATATACTTGGACGAGAGATTATTGTTATTTGACTACGAGTAAAAGACATCAACCACATAAAGACCTATCCATAGCAACGCCACCTTTCTCACCCAAAGACACATTACACTGATAAAAACAATCCTTACCAATGAATATAAAATACATTTTACCAGTATTTGCTTTTGCAGCCACATCAGCATGGGCTCAGCAAGACAAACTTTCATCTGGCATAGACAAGGCCAACATGGACCTGAATGCCAAGCCCGGCACAGACTTCTACCAATACGCAACTGGTGGTTGGACTGCCGCCCACCCGCTCACACCTGAATATTCGCGCTACGCACAATTTGATGCTTTGGCCGAAAACAACCGCAAGCAACTGCGCGGGCTTATTGAAGAAATGGCAGCCAAGCAACACAAGCAAGGCTCTTTAGAGCAAAAAATAGGATCGCTTTACCGTTTGGCTATGGACAGCGTACGCCGCAACAAAGAGGACTACGCCCCAATAAAAGCCCTGCTTGACGAAGTGCAAAGTATCAATTCCCGCAAAGATGTGCAATACGAAATGGCCAAGTTACAGTCACATGGCATATCAAACTTCTTTAGTTTTGGTTGCGACGCTGATCTGAAAGACGCCAAATGGAATTTGATGCAAATCAATCAAGGCGGCATTTCTATGGGTGAACGCGACTACTATCTCGAAAATGACGAACCTACAAAAAAAATTCGCGAAGCCTACCGCACCTATGTCAAGAATCTGTTTGTCATGACGGGCATGACGCCCGATAAGGCAGATAAAGCGATGGAGGCTGTATTAAAAATCGAAACACGCATAGCTTCCGCATCATATAGTGCCACAAAGCAACGCGATGTGGAGGGGAACTATCACAAAATGTCGTACCAGAAACTTCTCTCAGACTTTTCTGGCATTGATTGGAGCACACTATTCTTGCTTAACGGTGTACCAGCCTTCAACGACATTTCCGTCAACCAACCTGAGCCCATACATGAGGTTGAAAAGATCCTGCAAGAATGCAGTATAGACGAACTAAAAGCCTACCTTTACTACAAAATCGTTGACGATGCAAGCAGTTCACTGAGCGACCGTTTCCGCCAAGAGAGTTTCAACTTCTACAATCGTACGATGGCCGGTGCAGAACAAGACAAACCGCGATGGAAGCGTGCCGTAGGTGCTGTCGAAGGCGCACTTGGCATGGCTGTTGGCCGCTTGTACGTTGAAAAGTATTTCCCTGAATCATCTAAACAGCGCATGGTTGAACTGGTAAAGAACCTGCAAACAGCTCTCGGACAACGTATTGACCAACAAAAGTGGATGAGCACAGAAACTAAGAAGGAAGCCCACGAAAAACTTAACAGTTTCTACGTAAAGATAGGCTATCCTGATGAGTGGATGGACTATTCCAAACTCAACATTGACGAGTCGCTGAGCTACTACGACAATATGGTACGCGCCACACAATTTATGAGCAACTACTATATTGACAAACATGTAAACAAGCCTACCGACCGTACCGAGTGGCTGATGACACCGCAGACCATCAATGCTTATTATAATCCGACGACAAACGAAATTTGTTTCCCCGCAGGCATACTGCAACCACCCTTTTTCAACGCTGAGGCCGACGACGCCTGCAACTATGGCGCAATCGGTGTGGTTATAGGACACGAAATGACACACGGATTTGACGACCAAGGCGCACAATTTGACAAAGATGGCAATCTCAAGAACTGGTGGACACCTAAGGATAAAGCAGAATTTGAGAAGCGTACTAAAGTCATGAGCGACTTCTTTGACAATATAAAAGTTCTGCCCGACCTCAATGCCAATGGCAAGCTCACCTTGGGCGAGAACACTGCCGACCACGGCGGTTTGAATATAGCCTATCAAGCACTGCAAAATGCCATGCAGCAGCACCCTCTTGACACAAAAGATGGCTTTACCCCTAACCAACGCTTCTTCTTGAGCTATGGCTTGATTTGGGCTAACAATACACGCGAAGCCATGCTGCGTCAACTGGTCAAAACCGATCCTCACGCACCTGCACGTTGGCGCGTAAATGGCGCACTGCCCCACATTGACGCATGGTACAAAGCGTTCAACATCACATCAAAGGACCCCATGTTCATTCCCAAGAAGAAGCGCGTGGACGTGTGGTAAAACACAATAGGGTGATTCTAATAATTCTGAAATAGGGATTTGTGCGCTATCGGAAATGTATTTTTGAAAGTTTACGAAGGAGCATAACAGGCTATGTGACCGAACAAACTTTCAAATATACACTTCTGACAACGTGCAAATCACATTTCAAAATAATTAGAACTCTAAAAACAGAATTTTTAGAACCACCCAATAGTAACACCATATCACAACCATAACACATGAAAGAAGAAGTATCACTTCCCGACAACGCATTCCGCCCACTAAAAGAGGGCGAAGAATACGAACCTCTCATGAAGCCCAACAAGCAATACCGCGAGGTAACTCCATGGTCTATTGTGTGGGGACTGCTCATGGCCGTAATATTCTCTGCTGCCACAGCATACTTAGGCCTTAAAGTTGGACAGGTTTTCGAGGCTGCCATTCCTATCACCATCATCGCCGTGGGCGTTAGCGGTGCCACACACCGCAAGGACCCACTTGGCGAGAACATCATTATCCAAAGTATCGGTGCTTGTTCGGGCATGATTGTGGCCGGTGCCATATTCACCCTGCCTGCACTATACATCTTGCAGCACAAGTATCCCGAACTCACCGTCAACTTCCTACAGGTATTTCTGTCGTCAGTACTCGGTGGTATTTTAGGCATTTTGTTCTTGATACCCTTCCGCAAGTATTTTGTAAAGGATATGCACGGCAAATACCCCTTTCCCGAAGCCACAGCTTCAACCCAAGTCCTTATATCGGGCGAACGCAGCGGTTCACAAGCCAAGCCCTTGCTCGTAGCCGGTATCGTAGGCGGTTTGTTCGACTTTGCAGTAGCAGCCTTTGGTGCATGGAACGAGAATTTCACTTCTCGCTGCTGCGAATTGGGAACGACCATTGCCGATAAGGCCAAATTCGTATTCAGCATCAATACCAGCGCAGCACTGTTGGGCATGGGATATATCGTAGGACTCAAATATGCCGCAATCATCTGTTTTGGCTCCATTGCCGTATGGTGGGTTATTGTGCCAGGCATAGCCCTCATTTTCCCCGACATGACCATTGCCGATGGTGTAGTAGCAGCCAGCGCATCACCCGAGCAACTTTTTAGTTATGCCAAAAGCATTGGCATTGGCGGCATTGCCATGGCTGGCATCATTGGTGTTATAAAAAGCTGGGGCGTAATCAAAAGTGCATTTGGCTTAGTTGGACAGATATTCAAAAGTGGAAACGTTGAGAAGCATGTCGAGCGTACACAACGCGACATTTCAATGAAGATCATTGCTATCGGTTCATTGCTCACCATCATTGTCACAGCACTTTTCTTCTACTTTGACGTAATGGGAGGCAATCTCTTGTTCACCATAGTAGGCATTTTGATTGTAGCAATTATCGCATTCCTCTTCACCACAGTCGCAGCAAACGCCATTGCCATTGTTGGGTCAAACCCCGTCAGCGGCATGACACTGATGACACTCATACTCTCTTCCATCATCATGGTTGTTGTAGGCTTGAAAGGTACAGGTGGCATGGTCGCAGCACTCATCATGGGCGGTGTGGTATGCACTGCACTTTCATCTGCAGGTGCTTTCATCACCGACCTCAAAATTGGCTATTGGCTTGGTGCCACCCCCAAAAAACAAGAAACCTTCAAGTTCCTTGGTATTTTGGTATCAGCAGCCACTGTGGGAGGTGTCATCATGATATTGAACAAAGCCTATGGCTTTACACCAGATAATTCTGACGTGATGGCAGCCCCACAAGCACGTGCCATGGCGGCCGTCATCGAGCCACTCATGAGCGGCCAAGGAGCACCATGGCTGCTCTATGGCATCGGTGCAATCATCTCCATCGTGCTCACACTTTGCGGCATATCAGCATTGGCTTTTGCTTTAGGCATGTTCATTCCGCTTCAACTTAACTTGCCACTCATTGTCGGAGGTCTGATCAACTGGTACGTCAATACACGCTCTACCGACGTTTCACTCAATCAACGCCGCAACGAAAAGGGCACACTCCTTGCCTCAGGCTTCATTGCTGGTGGCGCACTAATGGGAGTCGTCAGCGCCGGCATGCAATTTGGCGGACTTAACTTTGCCAACACAGCATACATCAACGCACCCATATCACAAATTGTATCGCTCATTGCCTACATAGCCCTAATCATCTACTTGACAAAAGCTTCGATGAAGGCATAAATAAGTAGGTGTTCAAAATTATTTTATACAATCAGTAGGTGCCATTTTCACATTGAAAGCACATTCTCGAGACGCATCTGTCCCCTTTAGCCTCGGTCACATAGCCCGCTATGACCCCCTTCGGTTCCCCCGTTATCGGGGGACAGAAACCCTCACCTGAAGGGAACATCTGCGCCCCGATAATGCACTTTCAATGTAAAAATAATTTTGAACACCTACTTAAAGTTTTACAGACAAGTAGCCAACATACCAACACCTGCTGGCAGTATTACATCACAACAGTAATGCTGCCAGCATTGTGTTTATCCACCCAACAAATACTGATATAATGCCACCAGTCATGCAGTTTTCTTAATAACATGACAAAAAGTTCACCACATCACTTTGCATTATGCACGCTTTACACTATCTTTGCATTACTTACATTTAAGATAATCCGGCACATAAGTAGCCGGCACATTACAATTGACAAAACACATCTCACATATAACATGGAAAGAGTAAATCCTTTTAGAGGACTTGGCATTGCACTTGTCACGCCTTTTAATGAAGACGGAAGTATCGATTTTACAAGTTTGGAAAAACTCACAAACGATCAAATCGAAAATGGCATAGACTTTCTATGCGTGTTAGGCACAACTGCCGAAACACCATGTCTTACAGCCAAAGAGAAACGTGCCGTCATGGATTGTGTGCTCAAAGTAAACAACAACAGAGTTCCACTGCTCTTGGGCGCTGGCGGCAACTGCACCGCCAATGTTGTAGAATACTTGAAAAACGAAGATTTGAGCGGATTTGAAGGCGTTCTGATTGTAGCGCCCTTCTACAACAAGCCATCACAAGAGGGACTCTACCAACACTTCGTTACCGTGGCAAAGAACAGCCCCGTGCCCGTTGTACTCTACAATGTACCTGGACGCACTGGTGTGAACATCGAAGCAGCCACAACTTTGCGCATTGCCAACGAATGCCCCAACGTGGTTGCTATCAAAGAAGCTTCTGGCAAAATCGGACAAATCGAAGACATCGTGGAGAACGCCCCCAAGGGCTTTGAAGTTCTGAGCGGCGACGATGCCATCACTTTCGAACTGCTCACCATCGGAGCCAAAGGAGTCATATCTGTTATTGGCAACGCCTACCCCAAAGAGTTTGGCTGCATGGTACACAGCGCCATTCAAGCAGACTACACCACGGCTTTGAAACTACACCGAAGCTTTAGCGCAGCATACAAATTACTTTCTGCCGACGGCAACCCTGCCGGCATCAAATCATTGTTAGCTGTTCAAAAAAAGGCTGCCAACATTCTACGCTTGCCCATTGTACCCGCACGCAAGCAAACCTACGAAGCTCTCGAAGACTTCGTATGCAAATTTCAAGGATAAGGACATATAGCTAACAACCCGATATTCATACAGGAGGAATGCCATTCAACATGCGCAATCCTCCTTTTTTGTATTGCGCAAAAATGGGCTGAAATAAGGATTTGCGCTCTCTCGGAAGTGCAAATCACATTTCAGATTTGCAGAACGCTAAAAACAAAATTTTTAGAGCCACCCATAAGCTTAATAACCGCGTGCAACAAAGAAAACGCACACATCAACGCTCGTCTACCAAAACAAAACGCCCATTCGTTTTGCTCTCTAACTTCATTATGCTAACTTTGAGGCATTAAAAACAATTCATTATGCCGAAACCTACAATATCAAACCGTAGCATAAATGGAGACCTGAGATACCTCAAGCTCCTTGCAAGAGATTTTCCCACGATCTCGCAAGTTACTACAGAAATAATAAATCTGGAGGCCATACTACATCTGCCCAAACCTACCGAGCATTTTCTGGCCGATTTGCACGGAGAGTACGAGGCGTTTCAGCACGTACTACGCAATGCCTCGGGCAACATCAAACGCAAAGTAAAGGAAATATTTGGCAACACACTGCGCGAAAAAGAAATACGTGACCTTTGCACACTCATTTACTATCCCAAGCAAAAGCTCGAATTAGTAAAACAAAATGATACAGACCTTTCTGACTACTACCAAACAACTCTTAACCAATTGATAGCAGTATGCCGGAATGTATCATCAAAGTACACCCGTTCAAAGGTACGTAAAAGTCTGCCCCCTGAGTTTGCCTATATTATTGAGGAATTGCTACACGAAAGCAGCGACGACCGCAACAAGCAGGCTTACGTAGGCGTCATCATACAAACAATCATCGGCACCGGACGAGCCGCCGGCTTTGTTAAAGCAATCTGCGAACTCATACAGCGTCTGGCCATTGACCAATTACACATTCTTGGCGACATCTTCGACAGAGGACCTGGAGCCCACCTGGTAATGGACACTTTGAGCAAATACCATCATTGGGACATTCAATGGGGCAACCACGACATTCTGTGGATGGGAGCAGCAGCTGGCAACAAAACGTGCATAGCCAGCGTACTGCGTTTGTCATTCCGTTATGCCAACACACAGACGCTTGAGGAAGGCTATGGCATCAATATGGTGCCTATGGCCACATTTGCCATGGAAACTTATGCCAACGACCCTTGCAGCATATTCCACCCCAAAATAGAGGACCCCTCACGACGCCCTAACGAAAAAACCTGCAAACTCATAGCCCAAATGCACAAGGCTATCGCCATCATTCAATTCAAGCTCGAAGGGCAACTGTATCAAAAGCACCCCGAATGGAACATGAATGACCGACGATTGCTTGAGACTATTGATACGCAAAAAGGAACTTGCACAATTGAAGGCGTAACCTACCCCATTACCGACTGCAACTTCCCAACCATCAATCCCGAGCACCCCTATGACCTCACGCCCGAGGAGCAAGAATTGATTGACAAACTGCAACACTCGTTCTTAATTTCAGACCGTCTGCAAACACATGTACAACAGCTGCTACTGCATGGCGGCATGTATGGCATATACAACTCGAACCTGCTGTTTCATGCCTCTGTACCAATGAATGAGGACGGCACACTCAAAGAGGTAAGCGTGGAAGGGCAAAATGTTGCCGGACGCGACCTGATGGAACGCGTGGAACAACTGGTGCGCACAGCATACGACGAAGAAGCCGACAGTCAGGAGCGCAACCAGGCGTGCGACTATTTCTGGTATCTATGGTGCGGCCCAGATTCACCCCTCTTCGACAAAGCTAAAATGACAACCTTCGAGCGCTATTTCATTGCTGATAAGGAAACGCACAAAGAGCCAAAAGGCTGGTATTACACACTGCGCGAAAAACCTGAAATATGCGATCACTTGATGGACGCCTTTGGTGTAACCGGCAAACACCGCCACATCATCAACGGACACGTGCCAGTACGCGCATCAAATGGCGAAAACCCCATTAAAGCAGATGGCAAGCTCATGGTGATTGACGGAGGATTTGCCAAAGCATACCACAACACCACAGGCATTGCCGGATACACATTGGTTTATCACTCACGCGGGTTCCAACTCGTACAACACGCCCCTTTCACATCTACCGAAGAGGCCATTCTCAATGGTACAGACATTCGCTCTACCACACAAATTGTTGAAATGATGGGACACCGCGCCATGGTAAACGACACTGACAAGGGCGCCGAATTGCGTGAGCAAATTGCTGATCTTGAAAAGCTGCTCGTAGCCTATCGCCGTGGATTTATCAAGGAAATGTAAACCCATTGGCTTATGGTTGGCATGATAAGCAGGTGTTCAAAATTAATTTTGAACACTTGCTTAAAAAGACAACAAACACGCACATCTCATATCAGACAGCCTATTAAACTGACGAACCGACCTGAGGTTTTGCCAATAAACGTCTGATAAATCATTCAACCAACATAGTATAAACGCACACTATATCCGCTACTATATGAAATCGCTTAAAGAATTATATCGCATAGGTATCGGTCCATCATCATCACATACCATCGGACCACGCTCCGCAGCCGAAGCATACTTAAAACGCCACCCCGAAGCCCTGGGATTTCGCGTCACGCTATACGGAAGCCTGGCTGCAACGGGCAAAGGGCACCTTACCGATTATGCCATACTGCAAGTACTCGGAGAGAACCGCACCGAACTACTATGGCATGCCGATATTGTACTACCATTCCACCCCAATGGCATGAAGTTTGAAGCCAAAGCACACTCAGGTGACTTTGTCGACCCATGGACTGTGTACAGTGTCGGTGGCGGAGCACTTGTCGAAGAAGGCCAACAACAAACCGACACCCCCGACGTATATGAACTCGACCACCTGTCTGACATACAACAATGGTGTCATGAACGCGGCGTATCATACTGGGGATATGTCACACAATGCGAAGGTTCTGAAATATGGGACTACCTTGAAAGGGTATGGCACACCATGTGCGAAGCCGTAGAGCGCGGTCTTGAACACGAGGGTGTATTGCCCGGTGCACTCAAGTTACACCGCAAAGCACCCGACTACTATATTCGAGCCTTGGGCTACCCCAGCAATTTACAATCACGCGCTTTAGTGTTTGCCTATGCGCTGGCAGTGAGTGAAGAAAATGCCTCAGGCGGCACCATTGTGACCGCCCCCACCTGTGGTGCAAGTGGTGTTGTACCAGCCGTATTGTATCATCTGTACAAGACGCGCAACTTCAGCGAAAAGCGCATACTTCACGCATTAGGCACAGCTGGTATCATTGGCAACATTGCCAAAAGCCGTGGTTCCATTTCGGGAGCCGAAGCTGGCTGCCAAGCCGAAGTGGGCGTAGCATGTGCCATGGCTGCTGCCGCAGCAAACTACCTGTTTGGCGGTTCGCTGGCTACCATTGAATATGCGGCAGAGATGGGACTTGAGCACCACCTTGGTATGACGTGCGACCCCGTTTGCGGCCTTGTGCAAATACCCTGTATAGAACGCAACGCCCATGCAGCAGCACGCGCGCTGGACGCTAATGTCTACGCCAACCTGTCAGACGGCACGCATCGTATACAATACGACAAGACTGTCGAAGTAATGAAACAGACTGGACACGACTTGCCATCGCTCTACCGCGAAACATCTGAAGGCGGCTTAGCAAAGGAATTTCACAAGGAATAGTCACTCTACCCTATTCGCACATCACAAATTGATACACATCTAAAATATTGCAGTCCAGTAAAACGTAAACATGCGAACGGACTCAAACACCAAACGCAAGCACTAATGGGGGCGACGCGTCTCGCGTCGGGAAAAGATTCAGCTATTATTTAGTATATAGCTTGCATCTTTCCTTTTAATTATCCCGACGCGAGACGCGTCGCCCCCATTAGTGCTTGCGTTTTTTTGCAGCGCGTTTCAGGCAACTTAAAATGCAACAAAAACGGTCGCGCCTTTGATGCCGATTTTGAACACCCTACCTGAAAGGGCAAAAGCATTACAATGTGCTTTAGACTTTTACCGGATAGTTCCCTTTGCCAGAATGGCAAACAAGTTGAGATAATAACAAAGATGATATTTGAACTTTGTTATATAGAAGCAATAATCTAAAAAAAGGCTGTATGCAATTTGTAATGCATACAGCCTTAATTTATTCTACAAAGTTAAGCGCTAACTTAGTTGGGGAATTCTGGAGTTGTACCGAAATTCTTGTAACCCGAATTGTAAAGGTCGGGAGAGTTTGAAATGTCCTCTACCATGCCTTCGGGCATAGCCTTAAGCGTTCCGTCAGCAACAAGTGCGTCCATATCATTCTTGAATTCTTCGTACATTTCAGGAGTAAATACGCTGAAGTAGTCACCATAGTCACCAATATAGAGAGCAATTGTACGGACAAAGCCCCAACGTTCAAAATACGGTAAGAGGTTATAGCCTGAAATACGAGACACCTTGCGAATGTAGTTGAGAACGAAAGGCATGGTGTTTTGTTTAGGATTACTGCTCGCTGTAATGTAACCCTTCGTTATCCAACAACTATTAGGATACTTGGCTGCAAACACCGCATATTTACCATTCTTATTACTGTTCTGGACAGAAGCAAGTGCTTCGTACTTGTCAAGACCATCCTGCTTTTCAACTACCGAACCATTCTCATTGTCAGTCTGGCGAAGTGCTTCATACCAATCTGGTGCAAAGTCAGGTTTGCCGTGCGTAGTGAAGTAATTGTAAAGCATGATGAAAGGACAAAGGACTTCGCCTACTCCAACCTCTACATTATGAAGAGCCCTACCAGGAGTCTTTGAATAATCAGCAACGACAGAGTCCTTCATCGTCTCGCAGAAAGCGCGCAAAGCTGCGTTAGGCTGAGCGCTTCTCTTCTCATATGCAAGATGACGCTTTCCGCTGTAACGCGACCCCCTTTGCCCACTTGTAGCTGTTTCAATATCAGTGTAATCAGCATCTACGAAATGTCTGCGAGCAGGTACCCAATTGTTGATTTTTTCTGATGAGTGATAACCCATCTTCATTATATTGTAGTACGAGTTCATGTTGTTAGTAACTTCGCCCATACCACCCCAACAGAAGTAAGGGTGCATTTGGTGCTGATGTCCCCACTCGTGAGAAAGGCCCCAAATGGCGTCATCGTCATTGTAAACAAGCGTATTGCAATCGAGCACACGTGGTTCCTGATTATGATGGAACGACACACCGAAACCACCCTGGAACATATAGTAGGTGTAGTTGGTATAAGCCATCGTACGGTTGTCGGGCAGGCTGTTATACTTGGTAAAGCCGAGCAAATCGTGCTCCCACTGAATGAGCGAGTCGAGCACATTCATATACTGGCGGTAACCAAGCACGCGTTCCTCCTTGTTGTCCTTCGGGTCTTTCTTTGTAGCACGGCAGTAGTCGTGCAAGCCCTTTGATGTCCATACCGAGTGAACCTTCTTGCCGAGCACGTCCATACAAACATTGACAGCCTTGCCCGTGAGTTCATACATTTCCTCATTAGTCTTGTCCGGGCTCAAATAGCCATTGATTTGGCCATCGATAAAGTGTACCTTGATAGCCGGCTGCAATTCAGGGTTGGCATCAGCATAATAGCATACATAAGCCAAACCGTCATAGTCGTAAGTGTAATCAATGGTGTTAAGACCATTCTTTACATTGTAAGTAAAACTTTGCGGGTTACCACCATCAAAGTTGCCACCATCCTTACCAACATACCAAGCGGTAATAGTTATGGGCACAGTCTGTCCGTCGGGCAAACCTGACACAGCTACAACCTGCTTACCTTTAGTGATATTGATACCTGTAACACCCTGGCGTTGGTCATACAATTTACCTGGCGCATTCCAGAGAGCAGACTGAACTGTTGGATTCAACTTGGCAGTGTAAGTCTGCACGCGGCAAGTTTCATCGTATGTGTTATTCAGAATCTTTGTAGCCAATCCACGATAATACTCATTGCTAATTTTTGAGTTAATCATGTCCTGGGTCACACCTTCTTTCAAAGTAGAAAGCGACTGATCCGTAAAGAGAGCAAAGATATCGTCTGACGGAATTTCGGCGGCACCCTCATTTTTGCTTTGAGTGATAGTAAGAGTTTCTTTCAACCCCTTCTCCTCATTAACAAACGTGACACGGCCAACGCGCTTAAAGTTACTTTCGTTATATGCAACATGAATATAAACCGAGCCATCGGCAGCCTTACGCACCGACAACCAGTCAGCATCAGTTGCCACTGTGTAGTCCACATTGCTTGTTATGTCATAGCAAAGCGTACGTTCAAGATAGCTGATAGACTGGCTATGAGGAGCTACAATGACGGGATAAGCATCGCTTGACAACTTGACCTGTGCCATAGCTGGCTGATAAGCAGTACCAGCGAAAGCCAATGCAGCACAAGCAAAAATTTGTTGTATGTAGTTCATTTAATTGTCAATTTATTTAGTGAATTGTATTAAAGGATTACTTTAGTACCATTTACAAGGTATACACCTGTTACAAGCTGAATGTCCTGAGTACCTTCAACTGTACCCTGCCACATCAACTGACCAGCCGTGTTGTAAACCTTTACGCTCTGAGGACGCGAAGCAGTGAGAGTGAGCACACCGCTACCCGCCTTAATATCAAGACCATTGGCAACAGTAGTCACATTGTTTATACCTGTGAGCACTTCATCTTCACTGTTAGCCACAACAAAGTGAGTTGTCTGCTGCTTCAAGTCAGGGTAATCAGAATTTGTAAACTCAACGTACACCTCTCTGAAAGGCTTTTTGAATGCCACAAGGCCCTTATAGAGAGCTGCAATCTTCATGTACATATCAGACTTGGCTATGTCGCTCACTTCGCCATTTTCGTCAACCGACTTGTAAGTATAGCTTGCTGAGTTATCTTCTACCAACTCCTGAATATTAAGCACATAGGGGAGCTTGAGTGTGTTGTAATCAGAAGCTTTTTCACAAGTAAGCAAATAATAAACCCACTCGCCCTTGTCGTTACGCACGCGCTTCAACTTGCTCGTAATGTCGATGTCGCTCTGCTGATTAGCATAAGACAAGTACTTAACCTGTCCGTCCTTCGGCAACGAATTGAACGAAAGTTTGTTATTGTCGCAAGTGTAAGCGTAAAAGTTTGTGCTGGGCAAGTTTACAGTCTTGAGCTGGTTGTTCTCAACGGCCAGATAATCAAGATTGTCTGCATTTTCCACATTCAACTTTGACAATTTGTTGTTCTCGGCAAACACGTCGCGCAATGAAGGCATTGTACCATTGATTGTCATCGAACTTACCGCACTATTGCCACACATGATAACAGAGATGGCATTTGAAGTAGTAGCCACAGACTTTACAGATGTTTCGGCACACTTCAACACATCGAGGTTGGTGTTGGAGTTGAGGTTAACTCCAGTGTAAGCATTACCACTGATGTTCAAGTGCTGCAAAGTACTGCTCTTGTAAGTAAACGTGCCAGTCAAATCATTGCCCGACAAGTTAACTGTTTCGAGCACAGGTGTTGCGGCAAGACTGATTGAAGACAACTTATTGTTTGCACAATTCAAGTCGGCAAGCAGTTTGCAACCACCGAGATCGAGTGTTGTCAATGCATTGTTCTGGCAGTAAAGAGAGCGCAAATTGGGAGCTGCAGACAGGTCGATTGCCGTCAAGCCCAAATTGTCGCAAATAAGAGTTTGTAACTTTGCAGGGCTCTTAATGGTAATGGTTGAACCTCCCAAAGTGCCAGTGAGGGTCAAACCAGTCGTCCCTGTATTTTCAACAGCAACGGGTGTACCTGTACCCCAATCAACTGTCACACCATCTGCATTGTTTATCTGCAGTGAAACAGTCTCGCCTGCTGTCTTGCTGGTAGTAAGTTTTACCACATCGTCTGCCATGGCAGGCGAAATGGCCAGCATACCTGCTGCCAGCAAAGAAACAAAGAGTTTGTTTTTTTTCATAGAAAGTATAAATGTTTGTAGATGTCTGTTCCATGCACCGCCGTATTTGCTCCCCGTTTAACGAATAAAGAAGCCACAAACGACAGCGCACAATTCGTGTAATGTCAGATTCATCAGCAAAGTTGCAGAAAAGTATTTAAGTACACAAATATTTGCCCTTTCTTTTGAAATATTGCGAGTTAAATATATCGAATTGTGCTCAAAAAACGCACATCGCTACCTAATATTAGCATAACTTATGTAACAAGCACCTTGCAAAACAAAGCAAACTTTTTCACCTTACAAAAATAAGCTACACGCAATATAGCCCCATTCAAAGTTGCCTACCTCATATTCATATTTGAAGCCATAATTTTTACATTAACGAATACAAACCATGAAAAGGTAGCACAAACGACAGAAGTTAATCGGCAAGCAGACAATTAGCCAAACGAGCAAGTTGCAGTACCCCCTAACCATAACAATGAGGCCACACACCTCCCACACAGCACTTTTTGCACAAACTGTCTACACTCTGCACTTTTATCTACACTCTCATTGATTTTCAATAACTTACGCAGTGCATATAAGCCCGTTTTTTATATGCACTACCGTTTGCACTCTACACTTTTGTCTGCACTCTCTACACTATCTGCACAGCTTCGTCCGCACAGATGCAGCACACACCCATACCGCTACGGCATAACGACATAGGGAGGGCGTAAAAGTTGTCGGAGGGACAGAAAAACCGCTCTCCCTACATTCGCCATACGCTCCCCCTATGACGTAAAAAAGCACTGCCGCCTACAACGAGTGCAGACGGCAGTGCATATAAAAACCAGACTTGTCTACACGCATTTAGTCATTGATTATCAATCACTTTTACACACAACGTGCAGAGTGCAGACAAAACAGTAAAAAACATCTTAATAGTTGAACACACCTACCTTTCGCCCACTGGCACGTAGTCGCGGATATCGGCCACGCAACGATATGCAGGACGAATAATGCGGCGACCAACAAAGCCGAGTTCCTCATTACGGTGTGCACACCAACCCACTATACGAGCCATGGCAAAAAGCGGGGTATAAATTTCGATGGGCAATCCTATCAGGTCGTACACAAAGCCTGAATAAAAATCGACATTAGCACAAAGTTTCTTGGCTGTACCTTTTATGTCGTAAACAGCCTCAACAGCCAATTTCTCAATGCGCTCCATGAACTCAAACTCTTCCATGCGGCCCTTTTCCTCAGCCAGTTTGCGCGCCATCTCTTTGAGCAGTACTGCGCGCGGGTCGGAAAGGGTGTACACGGCATGACCTATGCCATAAATCAAACCGGTACAGTCGTAGGCTTCTTTCTTGACTATTTTGTGCAGATAGCGGCTTATTTCGGCTTCGTCGTCCCAATGCCTGATGTTTTGCTTGAGATGCTCTATCATGTGGTGAACCCGAATATTGGCTCCACCATGTTTAGGGCCTTTGAGCGAACCTATGCCTGCGGCTATTGATGAGTAGGTGTCAGTACACGTTGAGGAGGTGACGCGCACCGTAAATGTAGAGTTGTTACCACCACCATGTTCTGCCTGCAATATCAAGAGCAGGTCGAGCGTACGTGCATCAAGCGGTGTATAATGATTGCCCAACAACATGTACAGGAAGTTCTCTGCCAACGAGAAGCCTTCCTTGGGATGGCGAATATGCAGCGAACGCCCGAGAGCCTTATGTCGCAACATATTATATGCATAGGCTATTATAGTAGGGAACTTTGAAATAAGCTCGACACTCTGACGCATGAGATTTTCGCGCGAAATGTCATCAGGATTGGCATCGTAGGTGTACAATTCGAGCACACTACGGGCCAATATGTTCATTATGTCATTGCCTTCAAGCTCTACAATGTTCAAAGTAGTTTTTGACATCAATGACATGTTATCTACCAAGAGGTGGCGGAACTGCTCCAGCTCTTCGCTGTCAGGCAAACGCCCCGACAAGAGCAGATAGGCTATCTCTTCATATCCAAAACGCTGCTCGCGCAACACAGCGTGCACAAGGTCTGACACCTCATAGCCTCTGAAGTAGAGTTTACCCTCGATTGGGCGCAAGCCATCTGCAGTACGCTCGTAACCCACCACATTACCAATATTGGTTAATCCGACAAGTACGCCTGTGCCATCTTCATTACGCAAGCCACGCTTTACGTCGAGTTTACGGAAAAGGTCTGCATCAATTTTGACGCACCCCTTCATGTTGTCAGCCAATTTATATATGAGGTATTCTTCTTTCTTATTTATTGTCATAGCCAATTGATTATTTGGTTATTACATCACACAGTGCATCTGCAAATGCCTTTGTGCCGAGAGGTTTGCCATTATCCATAAAACGTGCCAAATCGGCAGTAGCATAACCATCACCAAAGAGCGTTTCGAGCGCGACAGTCACCAATTTTGCAGCCTCGGTCCAACCCAGATGCTCAAGCATCATCACGCCCGAAAGTATCAACGAGCAAGGATTGGCCTGATTGGTGCCCGCAAGGTCGGGAGCTGTGCCATGAGTGGCCTCGAACACTGCCCTACCCTGCTCATAATTAATATTGGCACCCGGCGAAATGCCTATGCCGCCAACCTGTGCGGCCAACATGTCTGAAACGTAGTCACCATTCAAATTCATGGTGGCTATCACATCGTAGGCTTCGGGCTTGAGCAACGCGTTTTGCAAGAAAGCATCGCAGATGCAGTCGTCCATGCGCACATTGCCGCCAAAGCATTCGTCGTTCACTTCGTAGCCCCAATTTTTGAAACCACCCTCGGTAAACTTCATGATATTGCCCTTATGTACCAATGTGACATGATTGGAGCCTTGGCTCTGTGCATACTGGCAAGCAGCCTTGACAAGACGTTTGGAACCCTCAATAGAAACAGGCTTTACGCCAAACGCCGAAGTCTCGGGAAAACGCACCTTGGTAACGCCCATTTCATCGTGAAGGAATTCGTAAAAAAGACGCGCCTCACGCGAACAAGCCTTCCACTCTATGCCAGCATAGATGTCCTCAGTATTTTCACGGAATACAACCATGTTGACCTTTTCGGGGTGTTTCACCGGCGATTCAATGCCCTTAAACCACCGCACCGGACGCAGACATACATAGAGGTCAAGCCCCTGGCGCATGGCCACATTAAGCGAACGTATGCCGCCACCTACGGGGGTGGTAAGAGGGCCCTTTATGCCGATATGATAATCGGCGAAGTCCTTCAGTGTGTCGTCGGGCAGATAAGTGCCTAACGTATCAAAGGCGTGCTGCCCTGCCTGCACCTCTTTCCAAACAATGCTTCTTTCTGCACCATAAGCCACTTGTACAGCTTTATCTATAACCTGTTGCATGGCCGGAGTTATTTCGGCACCAATACCATCACCTGTTATAAATGGTATGGTCACATGGGCTGGCACTGTAAGCATACCATCAGATGTAACCTGTATTTTGTTGTCAGTCATTTTGTTCAATTATTATATGAGACGTAATTCTTATCCTTTTCAAATTCAGACACCAACAACGTGAGTAGAGCAAGCAGCATGGACTGTGTCTTACAGAACCGTCCGATTACGATTGTTCGTGCTGAAAAACATCATGGGTTATTACGAGGCCGCCAGAGCCGAACCGGCCTTGAACCATGCTATTTGCAAATTGTTATAGGTGTGATTTGCCCAAATGGTGTCGGTTCCTCCATTGGCATGATGTATGTCTATTTGCACTTGTTTGCCCACTGCCAACGAGCTGCATTTCACTGTGAACGCATCACCCTCTTTAACCTTTTCATAATCGGCAGGATTGGCAAAAGTCAGTGCCAATACGCCTTGTTTCTTGAGATTTGTTTCGTGTATACGGGCAAAACTCTTTACCAACACGACCTTAACGCCAAGATAGCGTGGCTCCATGGCGGCATGCTCACGGCTTGAACCTTCGCCATAATTATCCTCAGCCACGATTACGCTGCCACCTTTTGCGTCGCGGTAATGTGCTGCAGCCTGCCACACTTCACTGTCCTGCCCCGTTGTCAAATCTTTCACACAGCCGGTCTCGCCGGTAAAAGCATTGACAGCACCAAGCAACATGTTGCGCGAAATATTCTGCAAATGACCACGGTAGCGCAACCAAGGGCCTGCCATTGATATGTGGTCGGTAGTGCATTTGCCCTTTACCTTTATCAGCAATGGTAACTGTTGGAAGTCTTCGCCATTCCAAGCAGCAAATGGCTGCAAGCGCTGCAAACGTTCGCTGTCAGGTTTAATTTCAACCTCAACTGACGCATCGGGCTGTATGTTGTATGCGGGTTTAATAGCCTGCACGCACGCTGCATCTGAGGCATAGCCATTAGCAGGCAAGGCCTCACCTTGCGGCATGCAGCAATTTAGCTCGGGCATGAAAGAGGGATGTTTCGTCAAATCACCCGTAAAGGCATATCCTACGGCCGTTTCGGGCGAGGCCACAAACGCGTATGTATTGGGATTACCATCGGCACGCTTAGCGAAATTGCGATTAAAACTGGTAACAATGCTGTTTGGGCGCTCAGGATGTGGATTTTCACGTTTCCATTGGCCAATACAAGGACCGCAGGCGTTTGTCATAATGGTGGCACCAGCCTTGACGAACACATCAAGAATGCCATCACGCTCTGCTGTAGTGCGCACGAGTTCTGAACCTGGACACACTATAAGCTGCGACTTCAAGGCGTGCCCAGCTGCGAGCATGGACTTGACAACCGATGCCGCACGTGCCATATCCTGATACGAAGAATTGGTGCATGAACCAATCAAGCACACATCTACCTGTCGAGGCAAATTTTCATTCTTTACCTTGGCAGCCATTTCCGACACTTGGCAAGCCGCATCGGGGGTAAACGGCCCATTAACGTAAGGTGTCAATTCGTCAAGATTTATAGTAATGCACTGGTCGTAGTACTGTTCGGGATTTGCCTCCACCTCTGCATCTGCACGCAAGTCCATTGCCACTTCATCAGCCAATTCGGCCACGTCTGCACGTCCTGTACACTTGAGGTAAGCAGCCATTTGCGCATCATAAGCAAACATTGAAGTAGTTGCACCAACCTCGGCCCCCATATTGCAAATGGTGGCCTTGCCCGTGGCGGGAATTGTGGCCGCTCCAGGACCAAAGTATTCTATAATGGCATTGGTCGCGCCCTTTGTGGTGAGTTTACCAGCCAGATATAAGATAACATCCTTTGGCGATGTCCAACCAGAGAGTTTGCCTGTCAACTTTACACCTATCAGTCGAGGGACTTTCAACTCCCATGGCGTGCCTACCATCACATCTACAGCATCAGCACCGCCCACTCCAATGGCAGCCATGCCAAGTCCACCGGCATTGGGCGTGTGTGAGTCGGTTCCAACCATCATACCGCCAGGGAATGCATAGTTTTCAAGTACCACCTGATGTATGATGCCAGCACCAGGCCCCCAAAAGCCCATACCATAGCGCTTGGCCGCCGACTGCAAAAAGTTGTACACCTCACTGTTTACCTTGCGAGCTGCCGGCAAATCGACTTCACTCCCCTTATAGGCTTGTATCAAATGATCGCAATGAACGGTGCTTGGCACTACAGTTTGCGCCCGGCCCGCATTCATGAATTGAAGTATGGCCATCTGTGCCGTAGCATCTTGCATGCACACTCTGTTAGGCTGAAAGGTCGCATAATCTGTGCCGCGACTATAATCATAATCGTCCACGTCGGAACTTGCATGCGAGAAAAGCACCTTTTCGGCATAAGTTAGCGGACGGCCAACTTTTGAACGTATCATATTTACCTTCTGTGCGTATGAAGCATAGAAGTCTTTGATCATGTTGATGTCGTATGTCATAGATTGATTTGTTTAGTCACTTTGTATCATTATTCACAAACACGCTTACATTCGGCGCGTCACATGGGCAAAGATACAACATTTTGTTTGTATAACGGCTATAATTATTACATAAATAATCATCAAAGCGCATTGAACTTCCAAATTAACAAGTTTGAAGCACGCCCAAACAGCCTTGCGAATACGTTAATTGCCCCACACAGTTTTTGATTATAACACGCTTTCTTGTAAATTTGCATACCGAATTAAATACTTCCCAATATCATGTACTATATATCAAAGCGCATTGAAATAGCCTTTGCCCACCAATTACACTTGACATATGAGAGTAAATGCCAAAACCTGCACGGACATAACGGCATTGTCACCATATATTGTTGTGCTGAGACGCTTGACGAGAATGGCATGGTGATTGACTTCAGTCATGTTAAACGGCAAATTAAAGAAAAGATGGACCACCAACTTCTCAACAACCTTTTTGACTTTAACCCTACTGCTGAGAATTTGGCTCACTGGATTTGCAACGAGGTGCCTAAATGCTATAAGGTCACGTTTCAAGAATCAGAGGGAAACGTTGCATGTTACATTAAACCAGGATTTGAATCGGCTCCTTTTTAAGCCATGTTCAAAGTTCCTGTTGTAAAATATGCTTCATAAGACACACATGAGGATTAACGAGATATTTTATTCATTACAAGGCGAGGGCTTCTTTACCGGAACGCCCGCTGTGTTCATACGCTTTTCGGGGTGCAACTTGAAGTGTCCTTTCTGTGACACGAACCATCAGCATGGACAAGAAATGAGTGAAGACGAGATAGCCGGCGAAGCTGCAAAATACCCAGCCAAGCATGTCGTGATAACAGGCGGCGAACCCTCACTGCAACTCACAGCAAGCCTGATAGACAAATTGCACGAATGTGGCAAGTTCGTGGCAATCGAAACAAATGGTACGCACAACATTCCCGAAAACATTGACTGGATTACGTTATCGCCAAAGGACACTTTTGTGAACACGAACACAGCAAAAGTGATAATCAAACATTGTAACGAATTAAAATTAGTGTACAACGGAATGCAACCTGCCCCCTACCCAACTGTACATTCCGATCACTATTTTTTACAACCTTGTGACACAGGAGACGACTTGCGTAACAAGCAACTAATTAAAGACACTATCGAATTTTGTAAAGCAAACCCCAAATGGCGTTTATCCCTTCAGATGCACAAAATTCTGGATATCAGATAAATGTATTACGGGCAATGAATATCATATAAGGGTGGTTCTAATAATTCTGAAAACAGATTTTTAGAACCACCCATAAAACGTCATATGCCATGAATTTGCCTCCCACAAGAAGCGAACTTTATTGTTTAACTGATTTACAATTCTTGCCGGTGGCTTGCTTGCGCAGTTGGTACGTATTGTACAAATTATGCCAAATGCTATAAAATCCGCCTGCAATGGAAGTTACGGGATTGAGAAACGTATACCCCAACCAAATGGCAAAGACTGTATTTTTTTGTCCTAAAGCCTGGCAACTACTTACAGGGGTTTGATAATGTCGGCCTATCAAACGCCCTAAACCAAATTGTAAAGCACAACAAACTAATGACACCACAGCTATGGCAGAGAGCTCGCCAATCGAATGATTGGTATGTACTATGCTGCGCACCGTAACTGCTATGGCTATGCCTAAGGCCACAGCCCACAAATAAAAAGCAAGGTCATGGAACGATGTCAGCAACTTGTGCAAACGCGGCAAAAAGTGTCTTACAAGTTGCGCGGCTATGAGCGGACATATAAGTAGCGGGAACACCTTGGCCATTATCTGCCAAAAATACTGCAAAAAGCCCAAATCTGATGAATGATGGTTGATTAAAGGCACGAAAATTGGCACAACTAAGGCTACCATGAGATTGATTAGCAATGTATACATGGTTATGTCTGCCCCATCACCCTTCAGTTTCAAAGTAACAACCGATGCCGAAGTAGCCGTCGGGCATATCAAACACAATGCTGCTGCTTCGAGCACGACACCACATTTGATGTGCGGGAATAAATAAAGCGACAAACATATTGCAGCGAAACTGGCTATTTGTATGAGCAACAACCACAGATGCGACATTTTGGGACGCAAATCGCACACATCAATTTTACAAAACGATAAGAATAACATTGAAAATATCAGCAGCGGTTGCACTATTGATACAACCGGCATAGCATAAGGTTTTGTAAACTGAAGATAAGGACAATTTGAATAGGCGAAATAAGCCAAAGCTCCTACCGTGATAGCCACGGGCAAAGTCCAATTTTTCAAAAAACGTACCACTGCATTCATACCTTCGTACATTTTATATATTTACGGGTGCACTCTCAACAACGGGTGCACTCTCAACAAAAAGCCACAGAAACTATTTATGATATGGCTGAGAAGTTGATTTGCGTCTTTTTTAACCGTGCCAACTGTGCCCATACCACCTCATTTTGTGGCAAATTATGATGAGGGTCACCTACCAGCACTTGCGAGGCAGCCTCACGTGCTACCTCAAGCAACTCTTGATCTTTGACAATGTTGGCTATTTTAAGGTCAAAAGGCATTCCACTCTGCGCCGTTCCTTCGATATCACCAGGACCACGCAATTTCATGTCTTCCTCTGCTATCACAAAGCCATCTGTACTGTCAACCATCACACGCATACGGCGACTTGATGTATCACTAAGGTTGTCCTTGGTCATCAGTATACAGTACGATTGTTCTGCGCCACGACCAACACGGCCACGTAATTGGTGCAGCTGAGCCAGACCGAACCGTTCAGCATTTTCAATAACCATGACAGAAGCATTGGGCACATTCACCCCAACCTCGATAACCGTTGTCGACACCAATATGTGGATATCGCCTTTTTTGAACGCCCTCATCACATTCTCCTTGTCAACAGGTTTCATCTTGCCATGAACTATGCCAACCTTGTAGTCTCTGAACACATCTACCAGTTGGTTATAACCTGTTTCGGCATCGCGTAAATCGAGCTTTTCGTTTTCTTTTATTAAGGGATACACCACATAGACTTGCCGTCCTAACTGCAACTGATAACGAATGCCCTGATACAATTTACCACGGTCGGTTTGCCTGTAATGCACCGTTTGCACGGGTTTACGACCGGGAGGCAATTCGTCTATCACGCTCACGTCCAAATCTCCATATACGGTCATGGCCAATGTACGCGGAATGGGAGTGGCGGTCATTACCAATATATGGGGCGGCCGTACATTTTTCCCCCACAATTTGGCACGTTGTTTCACACCAAAACGGTGCTGCTCATCAATTACAACAAAGCCCAAATTAAGAAACGACACCGATGGTTCAATTAGTGCATGCGTACCTACAAGTATTTTGACACTACCATCAGCCACACCATCGAGTACTGCCTTACGGCGCTTGCCCTTTACATCACCTGTCAACAAATCAACTTTGATTGGCAATTCACCAATTTGTTCTACTATTGACTGATAATGCTGTTCTGCAAGGATTTCTGTAGGTGCCATTATGCAAGCCTGAAAGCCATTGTCGAGTGCTAAAAGGCAGCACAACAATGCCACCATGGTTTTACCACTGCCAACATCGCCTTGCAACAGTCTGTTCATTTGGCTACCTGTAGCCACGTCCTTACGTACTTCCTTTACCACACGCTTTTGCGCATTCGTAAGTTCGAAAGGCAAACGCTCATTATAAAAGCGCATAAAGTAGTCGCCAACCTTGCTAAAGACGAACCCGTCATAATGCAACTTGCGATTTTGCGTATACTGCAAAATGTCGAGTTGCAAGTAAAAGAGTTCCTCAAACTTCAGGCGTCGGCTTGCCTCTGGCAATTCATTTGCACACCGCGGACGATGCACCTTGTGTATGGCCTCGTCCACCCCCATCAAATGATATTCGGATATCATGTATTGAGGGAGCGTCTCTGCAAGAGGCTTGCCATGAAGCATGTCAAAAGCGCGGCCTACGAGTTCACCCATCGTACGTGAACTAAAGCCTTGACGCTTCATACGCTCTGATGTGTGATAGTGAGGCTGCATGGTCAGAGGCTGCGACTCTGTTGTCTGTGCGTCCTCCAATTCGGGGTGAGCGATACTAATTCTGCCATTAAAGCTCGTGGGCTTGCCTAATAACACATAGGTATGGTTGAAGGCAAGTTTCTTTTCAAGCGTTTTGATGCAATTGAACCACACAAGCTCCACATAGCCCGTACCGTCCGAAAACAGAGCAACGAGCCTCTCACGCCGCCCTGTTCCTTCGATATTTTTTGACACAATTTGGCCACGTAGCAGTACATAAGGCATGCCATCTGTCAAATTCTTTATTTGATGAATGACACTACGGTCTATATACTTGTAGGGAAAGTTGTACAACAAGTCACGAAGGGTGAAGATATTCAAATCCTCACCCAACGTCTTTGCCCTTAAGGGTCCAACACCCTTCAAGTATTTAATATCTGTCTGCAGCGGATCAAACATGTGTGTTTATCATCAATCAGAACCGAAGCACCTGCTCTTGCGACTTGTCATATCCCTCAAACAGCATATCGCTTTCAATCTGCTCTACTATCGTTGGATTTGACACAAGCCGACGTGCTATGGCACAAGCAAACAAACGCGTGGCTGCAGGGCCGGCTGCAGTGATTACATTGTCGTGCTCTATCACATAAGCCTCTCTATGACAAATTGCGCCTTCGATATGCTCCTCCATGCCTGGATATATGGTAGCGTGCTTTCCTTTCAACACGCCCGCTGTGCCCAGTACCATCGGTGCTGCACAAATGGCCGCAATAATAGTACCCTCATGACACTGCTGACTAATAGCCAAGCGCAACACCGCATTTTTATTCATCGTTTCAGCGCCCTTCAAGCCACCTGGCAATATTAGCGCATCACAATGTATCAAGTGATTTTTTCGGAACAAACTATCAGCCTTAACTATCACGCCACGTGCGCTCACAACCACACGTTTGCCAGTTATACTCAAGGTCTGCACCTGCAAACCGCAGCGACGCAAAATGTCAATAGTGCCTATGGCCTCCATTTCCTCAAAGCCATCAGCAAGAATAAGGTAAATCATTTTGTAATTTTATGTTCAACACCGTTGGAACGCAGCCTTAGCAGCATTCACAACTTCTGATATTTAATATTTATAGCAAGCTTTTATGACTTGCCGAAAGCAACCGCTTAGCTTATATTTTTATCAACCATTCAACTTGCAGGTCATTTCAAGCAAGCCAAATATTCACTTATCGTTTCACGCAAGCCCAAATACAAGGCATCACAAATCAAGGCATGCCCTATACTCACCTCATCAACCCATGGTATCTGCTGGTGAAAGTAGGCAAGGTTTTGCAAACTCAAGTCGTGTCCGGCATTCAAGCCCAGCCCTATTTCACGGCAATGAATAGCTGTCTGTACAAAAGGGGCTATTGCTTCCTCCCTATTGGCTGCATAATTGGCCGCATAAGGTTCTGTATACAACTCCACACGGTCAGCACCGACTTTTTTTGCATAATCTGCCAGCACTGGTTGTGCATCTATGAAGATGCTCACCCTGATGCCCGCAGCCTTAAACCGTCCTACCACATCGCGCAAAAAAACCTCATGCTTTATCGTATTCCAACCATGATTTGAGGTAAGTTGGTCTGGCGCGTCCGGCACAAGTGTCACCTGGTCGGGTTTTGCCTTTAACACCAAAGAGCAAAAATCATCACTCGGATTACCCTCTATATTAAACTCAGTGGACAATCTTGGGCGTAAGTCAAACACGTCTTGATGACGTATATGCCGCTCATCAGGACGGGGATGCACGGTTATGCCTTGAGCACCAAATTTTTCACAGTCCAGCGCCACACGCACAACATCAGGATTATTTCCGCCACGCGCATTGCGGAGCGTGGCCACTTTATTGATATTTACACTTAACTTTGTCATGGTTACTATTCGTTATATCCAACGAAAAACGTAAATTTGCGCTTGTTAGTTTTTGCTTTGAATTACAAAAGTACTGTTTTTTTGCCTTTCAAGCGGCATCGCAATACTAACATTTAATAGAATTAGACGAACAATTAAGATATTTTATCCATATATGAAGTACTCTCATCTTAAAATAGCTATTTTCGGCAACATATTCCAAACCAAAAAGAACCAATATGTGACAGCTATCTTAAAGAAATTGCAGAGTCTTGATGTACACATTTCTGTTGAAGAACAATTTGCCCTATTTCTACGCGACAAACTTGGAATAGACCTTGCACAGACCGAAATTTTCAGCAACTGCGAGCTATGCGATGCAGACGCAGCCATATCTATTGGCGGAGATGGGACATTTCTCGGTACCGCCTCTATGATTGGCACACGCGGCATACCCATTTTAGGTGTAAACACCGGACGGCTCGGTTTCCTTGCCGATGTCTCGCCAAATGCTATTGACGAATCGCTCGAAGCATTGTGCCAAGGTGATTACGTGGTGGAAAATCGCAAAGCTCTGGCCGTACTTAAAAACGGAGAGCTCTCAAACTTTTACCCCTACGCCCTAAACGAGGTAGCCGTACTTAAACACGACAATTCATCGTTAATCGAAATCAGCACATACGTCAACGGCCATTTTCTGACCAACTATTTGGCTGACGGCCTGATTGTTGCTACCCCCACAGGGTCAACAGGCTATTCACTGAGTGTGGGCGGTCCTATATTGGTACCACAGTCGGGCACATTCTGCATAGCCCCAATTGCCCCACACAGTCTGTCGGTACGCCCCGTTGTGGTGCGCGATGATGTTGAAATCAGACTTGAAGTGTGCAGCCGTACCAAGAATTTTCTCTTGGCATGCGACGGTCAAAGCGAGAGTCTGCCACACAGCACCATCATTAGTATACACCGTGCGCCACATACCATTAACGTTGTCAAAATCAAGCACAAGCACTTTTTCGAAACGCTACGAGACAAACTCATGTGGGGAGCGGACCAACGCAATTAAATAGACAGGCGAAACGCAAAGCAACCCCCACAAGCACACACATATAGCCAGCATGACACGCCCCATACCACACATCATACGCTACTTGCTCACACAGCTTAAAGGATATAAATTGCAAGCGACACTCAACACTATAGTTGGCGTGCTGCTCGTTTTCCTTGACCTTGCATTCGTGTGGGCCACAAAATTGGCAGTTGACGCAGCTACACATCAAACACAAGCATGCACACTTAACCAGGCATTAGTGCTTATTGGTACTATCATGCTACTACGCATACTGACAAGCCTTTCGTCACGCTGGATCAGCGCTATACTGGGAGTAAAAGCCCAAAACCGCATGCGCCAACACATATTTACCAAATTGTTGCAAGGGCAATGGGCCACGCTCAAAACATTTCACACAGGCAACCTTACAAACAGATTGGAGCGCGACGTCAACGACGTGGTAAGTTTTGCCACTGAGAGCATACCTTCGTTTATCACCACATTCACTCAATTTGTCGGCGCATTTTTCTTTCTATTCTTTATGGATAGCACACTCGCTATCATTATCGTATGCGTAGTGCCATTCTTCATCATCAGTAGCAAACTCTATTTCAAAAGAATGCGCAACCTTACTCACGAGGCTCGCAACGAGGAAAGCTGCATTCAATCTATACTTCAAGAAACGCTACAACATGTATTGATTGTCAAGACATTACAACGTGTCGACTTTTTCACAACAAAACTTTCGTCACAACAATCACGCCTGCACGCAACAATACTCAAACGTACCAAACTTTCAACCATTTCATCAAGTCTGCTCAACCTGGGTTTTGCCACCGGTTACTTTGTCACATTCGCATGGGGCGCAACAAACTTGTCAAAAGGGCTCATAACCTATGGCGCCATGCTTGCCTTCATACAATTAGTTGGACAGATACAAGGCCCCGTACGCAATCTTTCAAAATTCATTCCTGTATTCATCGCCTCGTTCACCGCGGCAGAGAGATTGATGGAATTAGAAGAACTGCCCCAAGAAGAGCAGTGTCCGCCACTCAAGCTGACACCACCACTGCAACTGAACCTAACTGATGTAAAATTTCAATACACGCACAAATCGCGACTGATATTCAATCATTTTAATTACAAATTTCCCGCGGGCAGCGTCACTGCCATCGTGGGAGAAACTGGAGCAGGCAAGACAACACTAATTCGCTTGTTACTCTCACTCGTTACACCCATCGAGGGCAACATTGTCATCACCGACTCACAAGGGAACAACTACCCTATGATGCCCCACATGCGTACAAATTTTGCGTACGTGCCGCAAGGCAACACACTCTTTTCCGGAACCATTCGCAGTAACTTGCTACAAGGCAACCCCTCAGCCACCGACGAGGGACTGAAGCAAGCACTGCACATTGCTGCAGCCGACTTCGTGTTCAAAAAAGCTGACGGACTCGACACCATCTGTGGTGAAACTGGCGACGGCCTCTCCGAAGGCCAGGCCCAACGCATTGCAATTGCCCGAGCATTGCTGTCCGATGGCAATATATTCATCTTTGACGAAGCCACTTCATCACTCGACCCCACCACCGAGGAGATTGTGCTGCAACGCATCATCACGCACTACCCACACCGCACATTGATTTTCATCACACACCGGCCACAAGTGCTCAAGTATGCCACTCAAAAATTAGAGTTGTAATAACACCACCCACCACTTTGAAGTCCTTAAAAATTCGCAACATATTACGCACGCTCGTATGCACCATTCTTGGCGCATACATTTTGTTGTTGGGCATACTTAACTATGCTCCAACCAACAAAATGTTGTCCAACTATGTTGCACAAGAGCTAAGTCATAAGATAGGCAGCAAGGTAAGCATTGATAATATACAAATAGGGCTATTCAATCGCTTAATAATCAACAATATTTGCATAAGCGACAGACAACACGAAATATTATTGAAAGCCCACCTCGCTACCACAAAAATAGAATTGCGTTCCCTCTTCAAGCAACAACTGTCACTGCGCACGGTGTCGTTGCTTGATGCCGATGTCAACCTTTACCAACAAAAAGCTGACAGCGCAGCAAACTACCAATTTCTGATAGATGCCTTTGCAAGCAAAGACCACAAACCAAAATCGGGCATCAACCTGCGTATCAACTCCATTATTCTACGCCGTGTCAACATTCGTTACGACAAGCGTTTCTTACCACATACTCCCCACAAGTTCAACCCCTCGCATATAGGTCTGGCTGACATCAACGCCAACATCAGCCTCAAGAATATTACTACCAAGCAACTTGACCTGCGTGTACGTGCGCTATCGTTTAAGGAGCAATCAGGTTTATGTCTGAACGATATGCACTTCAAATTCTCAGCAACCCCTACTGCCGCCGACATCGAAGATTTCAGCCTCGATATGCCCCATACACACATACGCCAGGGTTCACTCCTGGCAACCTACAACATTCAACGTGGCATAGACCAACTCCCCCACACATTGCGCATAGGCGCGACACTCAACAAAATACAAGTTTCGACCGCTGACATTCGACCGCTGTTAGGCAACACGCCAAAAGGCAAAGACCTTACTCTGCGCATTTCTACAACATTACTGCTAACTCCTGGCAAGTTGCAGCTCAACCAACTTACCATCACAGACAAGCAACATGACAGCCGTTTGAAAGCTGATATCACGTTGAAATATGCTCCCAAACGTGTACAAGAACTTTACCTCACGCTCAGCCAATGCCACGTGAGCAAAGCACTTACATCCAATCTGCTGTCGTGGGTTAAGCTTGACAACAAAAGTCAAAACATCATAAAGGCGGTCGGAGACATTGACATTAAAGGGAATGCAGCATACCAGGCAGGTGGAACAACTCAAACAACCCTTGACGTGCAAACTGCCATTGGGCATCTTACAGCCAGCGCAAGCATCAAAGGACAACATGCCAGTTCCCACATCAACGTCAAATCATTCGCTCTCGACAAGTTGCTCGCCAACAAGTCGCTGCCGACGCAAATAGATGCAATGGCCGACATACGAGCCACCATTGTTGCAAACAAGCGTCTTGAGAGCGTTAGCATAAAGCTACAAGCACCGGCATTTACGTGGAACAATTATAAATTCCGCAACATAGAAATCGAAGCAGACCACACACCACGAACCACCCAATTCGACATAAACAGTAACGACCCCAACGCAAAATTCAATGCCTTAGCCAAGCTTTCGTTGGTTGGCAAGCAAATTGTTGGTGGCAACGCTGATATAAACATACAAAACCTTCACCTTGCCAATCTTGGCCTCAAAAGTACCCCTTTGCACCAAGCCCAAGTCAGCGCACACATCAAAGCCGACCTGGATAAATGGCAAAAAGGGGCACTGCCACATGGCACGCTGCAGATTAACAACCTCGACATACAAAATGGGCCACGAGGCAACTACAGCCTCAACCAATTTAATGCTTCCATCACTTCCGACAACACTAATCGGCAAACTCTGAAAATACAAAGCGATTTTGCCGACGCTTACATTGAAGGTAACATGTCATTAGAGCGCATCAAACAAAGTGTGACCGATGTGCTCAACCGCAGTTTGCCCGGCCTTGTCGACAAAGCACAACCATACCCGCCCCTCACCCCACACGATCAATGGCTAATCAACGCCAAGCTTAAAGATGCCGAAGCACTCTACAAATTGGCAAATATAAAATTTACTACAGACGGCCCACTACACATTCATGGCACCTTTGCCCCCATGGGCCGTACATCTATTGTAGCCTTCACCAACCAGTTAAACGTATCCTCGCAAGCGTTCATACGTCCAAGCATCTATCTGTCGGGCCAAGGCCAAGACTATCATTGCCTAATTCAGACACAAAAAGCCATTGCCAATAGCAACTACCGTATTGCAGCCAATCTCACGACCCGTCATGGCGCGCTACACACACAGCTAAGTTGGAGCAACCAAGAGGACAAGGACCAATACTACGGATCAGTTGAAAGCACTACCGAATTTGTGCCTTCACGTAATGGCGTGAACCTGAACATGGATATCAGTCCCACGCAATTCGCCCTGTCCGACACAATTTGGCATATTGCTTCCGGACATCTGTCATACATCAACAAGCGCCTTGCCATGTCAGGCATACAACTCAGCCACGCCAGCCAATCACTCACGATTGATGGCATGATAGCCCCCGGCCAGAGCGACTCAATTGTAGCCAGCCTCAACGGCATTGACATTGACTACATACTCAATCTCATAAATTTTGACGCTGTATCGTTTGGCGGCAGAGCTACCGGGCAGGCCATCTTCACACAAAAGGAACACCAACCCCAATTCCATGCCAATCTGACCATTCCCCATTTCACGTTCAACAACGGGCTTATGGGGTATGCCAACATACATGCCAATTGGAACAAGGGGGAAAACCGCATCAACATCGATGCAGACATGAAACTGCCCCACACCCCCAACTATGGCACACAAGTGCATGGCTACGTATCGCTGGCCGAAAAAGGGCTCAGCCTGAACATAACCCCCCATCACACCGATTTGGCATTTCTCAACCGCTACATAGACGGCATCTTTGGCGATTTCAAAGGCGACGCCACAGGCCATATACACCTTTATGGCCCATTCAAAAAGCTCGATTTCGAAGGCGAAGTTTCCGCCAACTGTCAAGCCAAAGTATTGGCCACTGGTGTCAATTACAAGGTGCAAGACGGCAATGTGCGTTTCGAGCCTGGTGCTTTCGTCTTCAACGATTTCAACCTCTACGACAAGCATTCTGGAAAAGGCAAAGCCAATGGTGTACTCAGACACACCCACCTCAAAAAACTCAACTACACATTCGACATCACCGCCAATCACATGTTGTGCTACGATCAGCCCCAACAGGCAGAACTACCATTCTTCTGCACAACATCTGCCACAGGCAACATTCACCTGGCGGGGTGGCCATCACACTTCACGGCCGACATCGCACTACGTCCTGATGCGCCAAGCCAATTTACATACAACCTCGACAATCAGACAGCATTATCAAAGGACGACCGCATGATACGCTTCCACGCCATGCAACAACAAGCACCCGCCGGCCTCATCATGCCAAATGCTGACACCCTTCGCATACACCAAGCCCCCCCAACCACCGCCGGCAACGAGCCTACCGACATGCAATTAAACTTCATGATCGACCTCACGCCAGCCACACAAATAAAAATAATTACCGATGGCAAATCTGGCGATGCCATTACAGCCTGGGGCCAAGGCCCGCTTCGTGCACGATGGCACAACAAAGGTGGCTTCGACATATACGGCAGCTACACCCTCGTGCGTGGCGATTACAACATCAGTCTGCAAGACATTATAAAGAAGAGCCTAAAGTTGCAGGACGGCAGCAGCATCACATTTGCTGGCGACCCACTTAACGCCCGGCTCAACCTCAAAGCACTATATACCGTGAATGGCGTCTCTCTCAACGACCTCAATTATGGTGCGGGGTTCTCTAACAAGATGGTAAAAGCCGACTGCATACTCAACATTGGAGGCGTGGCGCGTGCGCCTAAGGTAGACTTTGATTTGGATCTGCACAACATCTCTGACGACGAGAAACAAATGGTACACCAGCTCATATCAACAGACGAGGACATGAGCAAACAAGTGATGTGCTTGCTTGGCATGGGACGTTTCATGACTACCACAAACACCGCAACAGGAGCTAACATCAACAATCAAGCACAGCAGCAGTCAAGCGCAGCCATGCGTTCGTTCCTGTCCACCACCCTCACAGGGCAACTTAACTCTGCCATATCCTCCATGTTAGGTAATAACTCCAAATGGAGCTTTGGCACAAACTTCATGCCTGGCACTGAGGGGTGGAACAACAGCGAAGTTGACGGCCTGGTACAAGGACGCCTATTCAACGACCGTCTGCTATTCAACGGAAACTTCGGCTACCGCGAGAGCTCCACCTATAGCACAAACTTTGTAGGCGACTTTGACATACGCTACCTGCTAACTCCACGCGGCAGCGTCAGCCTGCGTGCATACAGCGAAACAAACGACCGATATTTTACAAAATCATCACTTACAACCCAAGGCATTGGCATCACCTTACAACGCGAGTTTAACAAGCTGAAGGAACTCTTCAAGCGAGACTCTAAGAAAAGGCAGAAATAACCCATACTCTATACGCACAAAATGAGGCGGTGGCAACAGCATTAAAAAAACGCTGTTGCCACCGCCTCATTCGCAATTACAAAATCAAGCCCCTATCCAATTCAAGAACATTGTAATAAAGCCAGTGTTGATTAAATCCACAAACATGGCTCCAATAATCGGCACAATCAAGAAAGGCTTTACCGAATAATGATACTTGTAACACACAGCACTCATATTGGCCATGGCATTAGGAGTAGCTCCAAGCCCGAAACCACAAATGCCTGCTACCAGCACCGCCGCATCATAGTCGCGGCCCAATATGTTGAACGCCACAAAATACGCAATTAAAGCCATCGCCACAACCTGCGCCACAAGCATCACTACCAGCGGCAAAGCAAGCGATTCGAGTTCCCACAGCTTTAACGACACCATGGCCATACCCAAAAATACAGACAAACATATATTGCCAACACTAACGATTTTATCAAGTTCCATTTTTGGCGTCAATTTACAAGCTTCTGCCACATTGCGTACTATAGCTGCCACAATCAATGCCCCAAAGTAGGTCGGGAAAGTCACCCCCGTCTGTTGTAACAGCCAACTCATCAGCGAACCCGCAGCCACTACTACAAGCAACGCATACGTGGCCTTGGCATACTGTTGAAATTCTTGTTCGTTGCTGCTTATATGCTTTGCACGCCCAGCGGGTGATGCCTCGTCGCTTTCAAGTCCCGCCATAGCAGGATCCACCTTGTAGTCTTTCGGTTCAAGATGCTCTGCCGTCAATTTTGTGCGTATCAAGCGTTCTGCCAACGGGCCACCCGTTACCGAACCCATTATCAAGCCGAACGTGGCTGCCGCCATAGCGATGGTGCCCGCACCAGACAGCCCCATACCCTCAAGCACAGCACTAAAGCCACCAGCCGTGCCATGACCGCCGGCCATGGAAATTGACCCCGCAGCCATTCCCACCAGGGGGTTGACGCCCATAATCCACGCTATGCCCAACGGCAATACGTTCTGCACCACTATTATAAAGGCTAAAACACCCAACATCAGCAACAACGTACTGCCACCACGACGCAGCACCTTCAAGTTTGACTGAAAACCTACCGAAGTAAAGAATACAAGCATAAACACATCCTTCAGCGTGCCATCAAAAAACAGCTCTACGTTCCACAATTTGTAAAGCATAAGCGACACTACCGAAAACACAATGCCTCCCGACACAGGAGACGGTATGCAAAACCGCTGCAACCATTTCACCCTACGCGTCAAACACATGCCCAACACCAATGCCAACGCGCCCAAACCAGCCGTTTGCAGCATATCAAGCTCCAACACACTTTTCATCTATTTACTTTTTGTCTTAATTAGGATTTAATTTTGATGATAATTTTCAACAAACGCGACAACAGCCTTATCAAGTTCATTTGTTCATTGGCACAAACAATGGCCAAACCCCGACGAATTGCAAAGCTATTTGAGCTTCCATTTTACAGGTGTGCAAAATTAAGCATTTCGTCTATATTTGCTTACAAAAAGCTCACCTAAAGTTGCCACATCAGAACTATAAGTTTTACCTTTGCACATATCACCATACCAAGCACCACACCCAACACAATATTATTTATGGAAGATTGGAAACAAAAATTAGCTGCACTCACAGGCAATCACACCACACAAATTGATGCCACACCAACACAGGCATCTCCCACACCCCCAAAACGCAAGCAACGTACAGGAGTTGTATATTCTACCAATCCGCAATATAGCTACAACGATGCACACGACTCAGAGCCCTCAACACTGCCCCCGCAACAACAAAAGTTGCGTATCAGCATGGAACGTGCTGGCCGCGGCGGAAAAACTGTAACCATTGTGCGGGGCTTTGTTGGTAATGAAGCCGATATGCTTGCACTCTGCAAACTATTGAAACAGCAATGTGGCATAGGAGGCAGTGCAAAACAAGGCGACATCATATTACAAGGGGACCACCGCACGCAAGTGTGCGAAAAATTGAAAAGCCTTGGTTACTCGCAAACAAAATAAGGCACGCCCCACCCCACAACAAGTCTAATTTGTCATGACTGGCATCTGCTAATAACTTTTTTAGTTTTGTCTGCACTCTGCACTTTTGCATCGAATGAATTGATAATCAACAGAGAAAAGCGTGCAGACGCCTCTACATTTTACATACACTGCCGTCAGCACTCGTTGCTGGCGGCAGTGCTTTTTACGCCATAGGGAGAGCGTTTATCGGGTATAGGGGCGGCAGTGCTTTTTACGCCATAGGGAGAGCGTTTATCGGGTATAGGGAGGGCCGATTTTCTGTTGCTCCAACTATTTTTTCGCTCTCGCTATGGCGCTTAACACTGCCAGTACACCGCATACTTCACCTGCACATGTATGACAGTGTAGATAGTGCAAACAAAAGTGCAACGTGCAGATGGTAGTGTATACACAAACCTGGTTTATATACACTACGTAACAATATGAATATCAACAAGATACAGACAAAAGTGCAGAGTGCAGACAAAATTACATACACGGCCCCAGGCTTGTATGCACTTCTATTTTTAATCTATAGGAGTTTTTCAAACTTTGCGTGTAACATTGCACTTGTTAGTTGACTCTTTAGTAGAGTCAAATTGCTCCATTACCCGAAAACATTCCTCCCAAAGGAGTGAGTTTCTCAGATTTAATTTGTAACTTAGCCATGTTTGTCGTCGGATTCTCTTGTTTATTTTTGCAACACTAAGACAAGTGAATTCTTCGACAGGGCAAAATTCTGGGCCGCTCGGCTCTGCCGCCAGGCTTGTCCAAAAACTTTTTGTTGCTCAGGTACTTAAAAGGTTTAAGTTACAATAGTATTGCGGAATTAAGGTAAAAACTAAAAGAAAATGAAAGAAAAAGTTTCTACTCAACGTATCGTGTTTCTCGATCTGATTAAGGTGATTGCCATTTTTCTAATGGTGGCCAACCATTGTGTAGACAACGTAACACCTATGGAAAGAGCCGAACCTTGGTATAATCTGTGGGGCAGTGTGTACAACTCATTCACGCGTCCTGCAATACCGCTTTTCGTGATGGTGACAGGCATTCTTCTGCTACCCACCCGTATGGCAATGGGCGAGTTCTATAAAAAGAAGATATCCCGATTGGTGACACCATTCCTTGTGTGGTCTGTATTATACAATCTCTTTCCTTGGTTTACGGGAGTAATGGGATGTGAACCAAGTTCGATTAATCTGTTTTTCAAATGGGCAGAACCTTCACAAACTTTTAGCGATGCATTAAAAAACATCTGCATGATTCCCTTTAATTTCTCAGCATTCGCTGTGCAGATGTGGTATGTCTATATGCTTATTGGCATCTATCTTTATCTGCCTATCTTTTCAGCCTGGGTGGAGAAGTCTGACAAGAAATCGCAACGTATTTTTCTTAGCATATGGATGGTTTCGCTCTTCGTTCCTTATCTCAGAAATTTTCTTACACAAAACTTATGGGGTGAATGTTCATGGAATGAATTCGGACTTTTCTACTACTTTGCAGGGTTTAGTGGCTATCTGCTCTTGGGATATCATTTGGTGAATTACCCATTACAGTTCTCTAAAATGAAGAAATACTTGTTAGCACTCGTGGCTTTTGCTATTGGATATGGTGTAACGATGATTGGATTTAAGGAAACAACGGCAGTTCCGGGACAAAGCGAGGAGATGGTCGAACTGTTCTTCACGTTCTGCAGTCCAAATGTGGCTTTGATGACTTTTGCTATCTTCATAGTCTGTCAGAACGCAACTTTCAGCAATGCAAAGTTAAACGGTTTTCTGATCAAATTCTCCATCTGTACATTCGGAATTTGGATGTGTCACTACTTTTTTGTAGGACCTATTTATCTGCTTGTGCGGTCGTTGGACGCTCCTGTATTGCTCAAGGTTTTTATCGAGAATATATTGGTATTGCTCTTGTCATTCGTGTTCGTATTGATTGTACGTAGCACTGGTAAATGGGGAAAGATAATTATGGGGTAATGGGAATACGACTCCACTCAGTGGAGGAGGCAGAGGTTTTTCAAGAGATACTAGATAGTAAGCATCCCATGCAGGCCGTATTGAATAGGCTCCAATAAAGTCCAAATTTTGCAGACAAAAAAATACTTATGTTTTGTCTGAACGAAAATAACATCTACCATCTCGAATAATGAAAGTGGCAAAGACTTAGCTGTAATATCAGCACTTATCCAAACCTGTGAACTGTTGGGAATAAATCCCAAAGATTGGGATGCTTACGTAATACCCAAAAGGGACAAATACCAATTCAATGGTACTTGTCCCTTTTCTGTATTTTATAGTAATATATGTACTACTCGTTACTTTTCTTACTTTCTTTCTCTTCTTTTGGCTGCAAACGGAGCACAACTGCTGAACGCGCAGGTAGATAAAGTTTGAGCCAACCTTTGTGCTCGCGTGCAAGCAACGGATCAAAATTGGTAAAGTGGCAAACACTGTCGTCGGCAAGACCGTTGCCGCCAAAAGCATGAGCATCAGTGTTGAGCACTACGTTATATGCTCCCTCTGGCACTCTGAAACCGTAGCCTTCATAAGAACGGTTGGGCGAGAAGTTGAACACGAACACGAGCGGACCTCGCATATATGCCAACACTTGGTCGCCATCATCATGCCATACCTCCTGCACGGGGAACTTGCGTAAGTCTCTTACTGAGTTGCGCAACAGATGCACCATTTGATTGTCGAAATCGCCAAGATAGTGGTAGCACAAATTGTGATTGTCTACAAGGTTCCACTGGCGACGCGCATACTTGTAACTCCAGCCATTGCCCTCGCGTGGGAAATCTATCCATTCGGGATGGCCGAACTCGTTGCCCATAAAGTTGAGATAGCCGCCATTGATTGTAGAGGCCGTTACGAGGCGTATCATTTTGTGCAATGCAATGCCACGGTGTACAGTTTCGTTCTCATCACCTTTTTGGAAATGCCAATACATATCGGCATCAATCAAACGGAATATCAGTGTCTTATCGCCTACAAGTGCCTGGTCGTGGCTTTCGCAATAAGAGATGGTTTTCTCGTCGGCACGGCGGTTGGTTAGTTCCCATAATATAGAAGATGGGTGCCAATCTTCATCGCGACGTTCCTTTATGGTCTTTATCCAATAATCCGGTATATTCATTGCCATGCGGAAGTCAAAACCATAGCCTCCATCAGCAAAGGGGGCTGCAAGACCTGGCATGCCACTCACTTCCTCAGCTATAGTAATGGCATGAGGATTGACCTGATGTATGAGTTGGTTGGCCAAAGTTAGATAGCAAATGGCATTGTCGTCTTGATGGCCGTTGAAATAATCGCCATATTGGCAAAAGCTCTCGCCAAGTCCGTGACTGTAATAGAGCATAGACGTGACGCCATCGAAGCGGAACCCATCGAAATGGAATTCGGTGAGCCAATACTTACAATTAGAGAGCAAGAAATGTATAACCTCGTTTTTGCCATAATCGAAGCAGAGACTATCCCATGCCGAATGCTCACGACGTGAACCAGGGTAGAAGAATTGGTTAGGGTCACCTGCGTAATTGCCCAAGCCCTCGACTTCGTTTTTCACAGCGTGGCTGTGCACGAGGTCCATGATAACTGATATACCAGCTTGATGTGCGGCATCAATGAGTTGTTTGAGTTCATCGGGGGTACCAAATCGACTGCTGGGCGCAAAGAAAGAGCTAACGTGATAGCCAAAACTGCCATAGTACGGATGCTCAGCTATGGCCATTATCTGTATGCAGTTATAGCCATCGGCTATTATGCGCGGCAACACATTGAGACGAAACTCGTTGTAGGTGCCAACTTTTTCTGCATCTTGAGCCATGCCTATGTGGCACTCATAGATGAAGAGCGGACCACGCTTAGGACGGAATTCGGGATTTTTCCACTCATAACCCTGCTTGGGATACCAAACTTGTGCGCTGAATATCTTAGTCTGTTCATCTTGCACCACGCGTCGTGCCCAAGCTGGCACACGCTCACCTTGTCCGCCAGACCAATGTACTGAGAGCTTGTAAAGATCAAGATGGTGCAATGCCTTTGCAGGGAGTTTTAATTGCCAATTATCTGTATTGGGTATGCGCGTAAAGGCGTATTCGGGGGATTCCTGCCAATTATTGAAGGTACCTACAAGGTAAATGGCTGTGGCATTAGGTGCCCACTCTCGCAATATCCATTGACGAGGAGTACGATGTAGGCCGAAATAGAGATGTCCATCGGCAAAATCGCTCAAAGAGCCTTTGCCGCCGGTGAGTTCTTCAATTTTGTGCAAAGCATGGTCGTGACGACCTTGTATGGCGCCTTCAAAGGGGCGCAACCATTCATCGCTCTTGACTATTTTCAGCTGGCGCGGACGCGCGGTACGCTTAGCTGGCGCTTTTGCCTTCGCTGTCGATTTAGTTGTTCTCATGATAATTGAATTTTTATAACGGGTTAACTGGTTGACTGGTTAATGAACTGGGGAGTTAGATTGACCTATCGCCGCCACTTCGTAAGTAGGTGTTCAAAATGTGGAAGTGCGTTGTCGGTAAACAGATGTGCCCGAGGACGTACTAACTACGTGAAGTTGACACTTGCCGAGTGTATAAAATCATTCCGAACACCTACTTGCTATATTTATTGCACAACTCTGCCGTTTGAATATTCACCTTGTTTGGTCATATTGCCATTAGCATCATACTCCTTGTATTTACCATGCTTTTGTCCTTCACGATAAGTACAGTCTATGCGTGTGCCGTCTGCGCGAATCTCGACAGAGCGACCATCACGCTTGCCGTCGCGGAAAGTGCCTTTGAAACGACCTCCTGCCGCAAAGCGCAATGTGCCCTCGCCGTCCATGCGGTTATTTTTCCACTCTCCATTGTACTCATCACCATTTTTCCATTTATATACACCATGACCACTCATCATGTTGTTTTTCCACTGTCCGGTGTATGAAGCTACACCTTTCCACTGGAATGTTCCTTGCCCACTTTGTTCACCATTGAGGAAAGTGCCCACATAGGAATCACCATTTGCGAAACGAAAAGTTCCCTCACCTGTGCGCTCACCCATTACATACTGTCCTTCGTAGGTATCACCATTGCGGAATTTGTAAATGCCACGCCCATCTTGCATGTCATTTTTCCAATCGCCATTGTAGTAATCACCGTCAGCATAGATGTAAGTGCCACGACCATTGCGTTGATTGGCAGCCCAACTACCTTCGTACTTTGAGCCATCATTCCAATCGAAGATGCCCTTACCGTCCTTTTGGTCGTCCACCCAATCGCCTTTATAGTAGGCTCCACTCTGGTATGTATAAGTGCCGCGGCCGTTGCGTTTATCACCTTTCCACTGGCCTTCGTAACGATCACCATTGTAATAGTACATGGTGCCAACGCCCTCTTTCTGGTTACGATACCATGTGCCAACATAACGGTTGTTGTTGACAGCATAGAATGTACCCTTACCGTTTTTCTCGTTTTTTGTCCAATTGCCCTCGTAGCGTGAGCCATCTGCAGCTGTAAATGTACCCTCACCCTGGCGCAGTCCTTTGACAAAGGTGCCCTCGTAAGTATCGCCATTTTCGTACTGGACGCGACCCTTTCCACCAGGCTTGCCTCCTATAAGTTCGCCTGTGTATATGCCGCCGTCCTTGAGCGTACACGACCCTACTACTATTTTTTGGGCTTGTATTGGCCCACACATCAAAAGTGCCATCATGGCACATACATATATATGTCGTTGCATGGTTTTCTGTTATTTTTGAGTTTTCAAAAAGGCTTCGGCCCGTTCAAGGTCTTGTGGCGTATCAATACCAATTGTTTCGACATCTGTTGTGCCGACTTTAATTCGCAAACCTGCTTGCAACCAACGCAACTGCTCTAACGACTCGCACTGCTCTAAAATTCCCTGCGGCATGTGCGTGATGTGCTCGAGCACGTCAGCTCGGTAGGCATAAAGGCCAATATGCTTGAGATAAGTGTGCGCTGAAGGCCATGAAGCTCGGTCTATACCTCGAAGATAAGGTATGACGCTACGCGAGAAATAAAGGGCATAGCCATCATTGCTTACTACCACCTTTGGGCTATTGGGATTTTCAATCTGTTCGATTGTTGCGTCGGGGCCAAAGGGCTTGACCAAAGTGGCTATCTGTGTCGAGGGGTCATCAAAACAAGCCGCTACAGCCTTGAGTTGTGAGGGAGCTATAAAGGGCTCGTCGCCTTGTACATTAACCACGATATCGGCGTCTCCCCCCATTTTGCAGAAAGCCTCATAACAACGGTCAGTACCACTGCGATGAGTGGTGGAGGTCATGACGGCCACACCACCAAAATGTTTGACGACAGCCTCAATGCGAGCATCATCTATTGCAACGCATAAATTGGGAAATACTTGTGCCACGCGCTCATACACGCGCTGTATGATTGGTTTTCCACCCAACATAGCCAGTGGTTTGGCGGGGAAACGCGTTGAAGCGTACCGGGCGGGTATTATTGCCATGAATTTCATGATGCAGAATATATTATTTGTTGCGTTAGTGAATGGAGTTGGTCGGTGGATATGCGTATAGTCATCAACCCTTTTATCGTCTCATTCCGTCAACGGGTTATTCTATATTTGTAAAAGACACATAGGGCAGTCCTTACATATTTATAAGGGATATTCCTCTAACTACTCGAAGTATTTTTCGCCTGATGGCTTTGGTTTTGTAGCCACCTTGTCCTTATTTTCGTTAATTTCTTGTTCCGGCGATTCAGAACCGCCTGATGTGCCATCGCTGTCGTGTCCCGTTTGATGATGTGTCCCACGCGATGACACGCCCTCAGGCGGAGATGGTTTGTCAAAATCTCGCTCAGGATCATAGCCAAGAGCCTTATTGGCATATACGCGACGCATATACAAGGCCCAAACTGGCAATGCCAATGCAGAACCTTGTCCTATAGCAGTAGAGTTGAAATGTATGTCGCGTTCATCACCGCCCACCCACACTGCTGTGACGAGCTGAGGTACACAACCTACAAACCAGCCATCAGAATTGTTGTTTGTCGTACCTGTTTTGCCAGCTATGGGGCCTTTCATGCTATAGACGGACCGCAAGCGGCGGCCTGTACCCTCATCTATTACCGCTTTCATCATATCTATCATGTCGCTGGCTGTTTGCTCATTATACACTTCGTTGGTACGAGGCACGAAGTCCGCTACCACATTGCCTTCGCCGTCTTCAATACGCGTAACGAGCAACGGTGCACGACGGATACCTTTTTCAACAAAGGCTGTATAGGCCGAAGCCAACTCAGCTGGAGTTATGTCGCACGTACCCAAGCACAAAGGCAACGAGGGCTGCATGTTGTCATTGGCCACACCTAGTGCATGGAGGTCACGCACGAGTCCTTGTCCAGTAGGGTCTATTTGGTACATCAAACCTGCCGTCACCCAGTTGTTAGACCTGCTGAGGCCCCACTTGAGTGTAACGTGCGCACCATAGGACGCCCGACTTGCGTTGCGAGGGCACCAACCGCCGTAGCTGCGTTGCACATTAAGTATGGTTGTGGATGGAGTCATACCCCCCTGCAGACCCATGGCATAAACGAAAGGCTTCATAGTTGAACCGATTTGTCTGCGGCCCACCATGGCCATATCGTATTGGAAATGCGAAAAATCAGGACCACCCACATAGGCTTTCACCTGACCTGTCATGGGATCCATTGACACCAAAGCCGCTCGCAAGAATTTTTTATAATATAATATAGAGTCTATTGGCGTCATGACCATATCGACATCACCATGATAGGTGAACACCGTCATGGGCACCTTGGTGTGAAAAGCCTTGTCTATTTCTTCATCACTTGCACCATCAGCCTTCATCGTTCTGTAACGATCAGACTGCTTGATGGCACGTTGTATGCGTCGTTTCACATCGCTACGTTTAAGGTCGGCACTATAAGGGAAATTAGGCGATGTACGACGTTCTGCCTCAAACTTTGGCTGCAAGTTTTTGCCCATTTGCGTGTAAACAGCCTGCTCTGCATATTGTTGCATACGAGAGTCGATGGTTGTATATACCTTCAAGCCATCAGTGTAAATGTCATACGTACTACCATCACGTTTATAATTCTTTTTGCACCAACCATACAAGGGGTCTGTTTCCCACATGAGAGAATCCTCATAGTACTGTTGACGCTGCCAATCTTTATAATTCGATGGGTCGGGTTTCTCGGCCATCATGATACGTCTCAGATATTCGCGGACGTATGCACCAAGCCCCTCTTTATGGTCAATACGATGGAAGTTCAATTTCAGAGGTTCCTCGCTCAAGGTTGCATACTCTGTTTCAGAGAGTTTGCCAGCCTTTACCATTTGCTGCAGCACTACATTACGGCGTTCGCGACAACGATCCGGTTCACGAACCGGATTGAAGTAAGAGGGGTTTTTACACATGCCAACCAGCGTGGCGCTCTCGGTAATGGAAAGGTCTTTGGGCGATTTTCCGAAATAAACGTTCGCCGCCGTCTTTATGCCTACTGCATTATGCAGAAAATCGAAATAATTAAGGTAGAGTGTCAGTATCTCTTCCTTGGTATAATGACGTTCAAGTTCTACTGCAATCACCCACTCCACAGGTTTTTGCACGAGTCGCTGCATGGTACTCTCAGCCGACGACGAATACAACTGTTTGGCCAGCTGCTGTGTAATGGTACTACCACCACCCGCACCTTTATGCCCCAAAATACCGCGTTTTACCACCGCACGGAACACGGCTCTGGCATCAATGCCTGAATGATCGTAAAACCGCTCGTCCTCGGTAGCCACAAGCGCGTCAAACATGTGCGGCGATATGCTGTCATATCCCACAAACACTCGGTTTTCATTTCTTGACCATGTGCCCATCAACCGGCCATCGGCACTGATTACTTGTGAGGCGTATTTGCTGATAGGGCTCTGCAACTCATCAATTGGTGGCATATAACCTATCCAGCCACGCTCTACACAAAACACGGCTATCACTATCAGCAAGAGTACTGCGGCGTATACGGTCCACAGTATTTTTGTAAATTTCTTTCTCATGAATATTATCAAAAGAGCGCAGCAACATACCACGCTGATTGAGTATCTTTCGCAAAGTTACGTAAAAACGCTGAATTGTCCGAATGCAATCGCGCAAATACACAAACCTACCACTCCACTTCCAACCCATCATAAGCCAAATGGACATGAGGAGGCAGACTCTTATCGACAATGGCATGCAGCCCCATCTCGTGGCTCATGTGCACCAAGTATGCAGTTTGTGCATTTGCCTTATCTATCACTTGCAACGCTTGCGACAAGGATTGATGGGAATGGTGCATCGTATGTCGTAATGCGTTTATAACCAGCAGCTTTACACCGTCCAATTTGAGCATTTCATCAGAAGATATACTGCTCATATCTGTAATGTAGGCCATGCCGCCTATGCGATAGCCCCATATAGGTAACTGATCATGTAACACCTCTACAGGAACAACCTCTACGCCTGCCACACAGAACGGTTTTGGTTCTGACAAACCATGTAACGATATGTTGGGAACACCTGGATATTTTTTTTCGGCAAAACAATAGGGTATCCGCTGTTTCAAATTATGCGCACAGCGTTCGTTGGCATAAACATCTATAGACTTCCGGAATGAGAACGGGCGAAGGTCGTCTATGCCGCCTACATGATCATAATGCTCATGTGTAATCAACGCCGCATCTATTTTATCGTACGGCCACCTCAACATCTGCTGCCGAAAGTCGGGGCCACAATCAATCAGAATATGTGCTCCATTATCTAAAGAGAGCATGGCCGAAGTACGCAAGCGCTTGTCGCACAAATCTGTAGAACAGCAAACCTCACAATGGCAACCTATTTGCGGAACACCTGTACTTGTACCTGTGCCTAAAAACCTTAATCGGGGCATAAACTATTTATTCAATAAAATTGGCTTCGGGATATATGCGTATGGCGAATTTATCATACACATCCTTGCGTACTGCGTTACTCAAATTAACTATATCCTGCCCTGTTGCACCGCCTAAATTGACCAACACTAACGCTTGTTTGCTATAAACACCAGCCTGCCCCATTTTCTGACCTTTCCAACCGCATTGGTCTATCAGCCAGCCCGCAGGAATTTTCACTCCACCCTCTACATTGTAGTGTGGCATATTAGGATAACTCTTCAACAAACGCTGCAAGCATTCGTTATCCACAACCGGATTCATAAAGAAGGAGCCTGCACTACCCAATTCCTTGGGGTCGGGCAATTTTGACTGCCTTATTTGAATTATCATATTCCGCAAATTCTGTGCTGTGAGTGTTGCAGGATTCATGCCTCGCTGCTCTAACTCTCGGCGTATGGCTGCGTAATCTAAATCGGGAGAAAACTTGAGTGACAGTCGATAGGTTACATATGTTATGATATATTGGCCACGCAAAGCATGCTTAAATATACTGCTACGGTAGGCATACTGACACGACTGATTGTCGAATGTTCTCAACACCCCTGTCGCAACGTCTATAGCTTCAACCTTTTCAATATATTGACAAGCCTCTACGCCATAGGCGCCAATATTTTGAACGGCACTTGCACCAACCTCGCCGGGAATGAGAGATAAATTCTCTAATCCATAAAAGCCATGTTCCACGCAATAGGCTACAAATTCGTCCCACACAACACCTGCCCCCACGCGGAGCCACACGTTGTGTGTATCACGATGCACTTCATCACACCCCACGATGCGTGAGTGTAATACCACGCCGTCAAAGTCTTTTACAAACAACAGATTACTTCCACCACCAATTTGCAGCCACCGTTTTCCTTGTAACGACGGCAAAAGCGTCTGAAGTTTTTCGACAGAGTCATATTCAACAAATTCCGCACATTGGGCATCTATGCCAAATGTGTTATGATGTAGTAATGAATACATATTTCCTATTCTTGATTATAGAGGTTGGCAATTTGACGCGGAACGTTTTTACACCCGCATCACAACCACCTTCATTGCATAATTTAGTTTTCAAGCCGTACCAGTTTCCAATCCTTGCCATAGCGTTCAAAGGTCAAAGAGCAACCCATTCCGCCCGACTGACTGCAGATCATGAGCACTCTGCGTCGCGAATTAGCATAACTCTGGCCATAATTGATATTTGTAATTGTGCCCGATGGTAACTTCGGCCGGTAATCAGGCCATTGTTCTACATCGAGCAAACCCTCGATACTCTGAAAATTCTCATAATCATACGTTTTGAAAGCGAAAGGCTCCTTGATATGACTCTTCTGAAACTTTTTGTCAACAGAGAAACGACGATAAAAGTCATAAAAGTCGCTGTTCACATTACGGCTCATATCATGTGATTCCAAACGTGTCAAACGCCACTGTCCGTCGACTTTATCAAAAACATACTGTTTTACACGATGTTTCTCGAGATAAACCCACTCAAACACCACATGCCGCAACGAGGTATCCTTCTCCGCTTTTATTGAACGCGAACTATCGAATATGAGCGTGTAAACATCCAAATTCTTGTACATGGGATCAAATTTCCACGCACTCTTGGCTATCGGTCTGTTTTGGCCATCAACATAATTGGGCAACGGGAAAACGGTACGCTCTAATTGGAAACGGCGCACACGCATATACGAATAAATAAAATCGTCAAACAACCCATCTGCAGCCTTTGGCGGCAATGGCAGACTGTCTGCAGCAGTACTGTCTGTATCAGACTCCACACAGGGCTTCTGTTTTTCTACCGGATCAGAAACCTTTCCTCCTTTACAAGAGGCCAACACCACTACAAACAGAAGAACATAAACAAATCCGTTCATTGTAAATACTACTTATTTGAACAACAAAAGTAAGGCTTTTCTTGGTAAGAAGAACATATTTGCAAAGAAATATTTATCTTTGCACGAAAAATAAGCAATAACGCAATGTTAACAGATAAAATTCAATCATTACTTGGCGAAGTGGCAGACTTACAAGCCGCCGACGCAAAGGCGCTTGAAGAACTGCGCATCAAGTATCTTAGCAAAAAAGGCGTGATAAATGGTTTGATGGGTGAATTTCGCGATGTCGCCCCTGAGAGCAAGCGAGAAATCGGCATGAAGCTCAATGAGTTGAAGACTGCATTACAGGACAAGCTCAACGAGTTGCGCGAGGGTCTTGCCACCAAAGAGGACGATCACTCAGACCTCGACCTTACACGTACGCCCTACCCCATAGCCATGGGCACCCGCCACCCTCTTTCTATTGTCAAGAACGAAATCATCGACATATTTTCGCGTTTGGGCTTTTCTATTGCTGACGGCCCCGAGGTTGAAGATGACTGGCACGTATTCTCATCACTGAATTTCCCTGAAGACCACCCTGCACGCGACATGCAGGACACATTCTTTGTAGAACAGCACCCCGACATCGTGCTACGTACACACACCAGCTCTGTACAAAGCCGTGTGATGGAAAATTCAAAACCACCTATCCGCGTTCTCTGCCCTGGACGTGTTTATCGCAATGAGGCCATTTCAGCCAGAGCACATTGCTTCTTCCACCAAGTCGAAGGTCTTTACATTGACAAAGACGTAAGCTTTACCGACTTGAAGCAAGTGCTGCTCACCTTTGCACGCGAGATGTTTGGACCTGACACAAAAATACGTCTGCGCCCCTCATACTTCCCATTCACCGAGCCAAGTGCCGAAATGGATATCTCATGCAACATCTGCGGCGGCAAAGGTTGCGCCTTCTGCAAGCAGACCGGTTGGGTTGAAATCTTGGGTTGCGGTATGGTTGACCCCAACGTACTCGAAGCTAACGGTATAGATAGTAAGGTATACAAAGGCTATGCATTTGGTATGGGCGTTGAGCGCATTACCAACTTGAAATACCAGGTTAAGGATCTCCGATTATTCTCTGAAAACGATGTGAGATTTCTTGACGAATTTACAGCCGCCAACTAACACTGAAAAGAGTTTTTCCCTTTCTAATTATAAGGGTAAAAGCCCAACATACATATATTAAGACGAGATGCGGAAAAGTTGCATACAACGACTTTTCCGCATCTCGTCTTTTAGTCTTACATTCTCACACGATATGCACCTCAGCCCTCACTTCGTAGCCCCCTCCATAAATGGTATATGGCGCATCTGTTTTTCTATATCCTTCTGTCGCTTGCGCATATAACTTGATGGAGACAACGAACTAAACTTAATAGGATTGGGCAATGTGGCTGCCACCAAAGCGCAATCTGACCGACGCAATTCGCTGGCCGAGCAGCCAAAGTGACGCTGAGCTACAGCTTCTGCACCATAGATGTTTGGCCCCATCTCTATACTGTTAAGATACACCTCCATAATGCGATCCTTTGACCAAAAAAATTCTATCAGCACAGTAAAGTATGCCTCAAACCCCTTTCGCACCCACGACGAAGTTGGCCACAGAAAGACGTTCTTGGCAGTTTGCTGCGATATGGTGCTGCCGCCACGTGAGCGCCCTCCCTCTATATGTTCAATGGCCGCGCTCTGAATGGCATTAAAATCGAACCCATGATGATGCATAAAGTTTTGATCTTCCGAAGCCATTACCGCCACAGGCAAATAAGGTGATATTTGCTTAAGCGGCACCCATTTGTGATGAACAGCCATAGGCTCGCCCTTTAAGCCATGTTGCACACAACGTATCACCATCAAAGGCGTCAACGACACTGGCACCCAACGATAAGCAATAACGGCCAATATACTTGACACGAGAAAGCCCAATACCGTATACTTCAATACCTTGAAAAAAAAGCCCATAGACTAAATATAACAATTATAAAAAGACAAGCCACCTTTCACAACCATACCAATTTGTACGGCTATAACAAGGTGGCTTTATATTTTCTATATACAAAAGTTTAAGCAACTGATCACGACTCGTCTCTTCAAAACCCGTTGCAACGCCATTTTACTTTAGAAAGGCAGGTCATCTGAAGTCGAAGGTGTGGGAGACACCTCTGGAGCAGCTGGTGCAGTTGGAGCAGGAGTAGCATCAGGAGCAGGAATGGCATTCGCTGCAGCACCATTAGCCTGAGCATCAGCAGCTACTGCATCTGAAGCACGCTGAACACGCCATGCACGCAAGCTATTAAACCAACGGCCATTATACTCATGCGCATCAATATCAAAAGATACAGTCAATTCGTCACCTACATTGATATTAAATTCCCTCAGACGATCTTCGCCAAATACGCCGAACACACAGCGCTTGGGATACTGCTCGTGAGTTTCAATAACAAAATCCTGAGCCACCCACTTAGAGCCTGTTCTAGCTGATGTTCCTGTGCGCGGTTCTGTGGCCACGATAATCTTTCCTGAGATTTCCATTTTGCAATAATTGATTTGATTTTTAATAGTGTCGCGAAGTTACGAAAAAACTTTCACCCACTGCTTTTTTGAGTTGAAAAATTCGCTCGCTCAGTTGTTTTTCGTAATTTTGCCATACAAACAAAACAACTAAAACAAACCAAATTCCTCCACATGAAATTTGTTATATCCAGTTCCGTTCTTTCTTCACGACTGATGACCATCGGCCGTGTCATTGTGCAGAAAAACACAATTCCTATTTTAGACTGTTTCTGCTTCGACATACAAGGCACCACCCTGACCATCACAGCGTCTGACAACGATACTACGCTCACAGCCAAGGCCGAACTTAACGAATGCGACTCCGACGTACGCTTTGCGGTTAATGCCAAGACTTTGCAAGATGCCATCAAAGAAATCCCGGACCAGCCACTCGAGTGCTACCTTAACACCGAAAGCTACGAGTTGACTGTTGAATACCAAAACGGCCAATACAAACTCATGGGACAGAGTGCCGAGGAATACCCTACTCCCGCCATCTCTGACGAAACTCGACTTGAATTTGATTTAGAGTGTCAAAAACTCGTACCAAGCATTACACGTTGCATGATAGCAGCTGCCAATGACACCTTACGTCCGCAGCTCAACACTATTTGCTTTGACATTCACAGTCAAGAGGTGTCGCTTGTATCAAGCAACGGCAACCAATTGGCTCTCACCAAGCTCGCCATGCCCGAACTTAATGCTGAAGGCAGCTACTTGCTTGGCACACGCCCTGCCTCACTACTCAAGGGCATGCTGGCCAAAGCCGAAGGCAACGTACATTTCAGCCTTGGTCAACGTACGGCCATTGTTCACACCGAAGAATATTCGCTCACAAGCCGATTGGTTGAGGGCCGTTTCCCCAACTATCGTAGCGTCATACCTCAAGACAATCCCAACATTGTCACAGTCAACCGTCTGGCACTCGTCAGCGCACTGCGTCGTGTCTTAGTCTTTGCCAACGCACAAGCCGTACTTGTCAAGTTCCGCCTGGGGCCGAACACTATGAACATATCAAGCCAGGACATAGACTTCGGAAAGTCAGCAGAGGAAAATATGCTCTGCGATTATATGGGCACCCCCATGCGCATCGCATTCAAGGGTTCGGTGCTGCTTGACTTGATAAACAACATCGAGGGCGACGACATTACGCTCAAACTGTCTGATCCCAGCCGTGCTGGTCTTATTGTACCGGCCAAGCAGAAAGAGGGCGAAGAAGTACTTATGCTGATCATGCCTTCTGTCTTTAACGACTAAACTGCTATCTAATATACAAACATCTTATTTTATGTTAGTTGATGCAGCTGTTCTTAATACGCCAAATATTCTTCGTATTATCCATAACAGCTGCACCAACTAACAATGAGCATATTTTACAACACAAGAGAAATGAAACTATCACTTTCTCGTCCAATCATATTTTTCGACATCGAGGCAACCGGCCTTAATGTCGCAACAGACCGTATTGTCGAGCTCTGTTACATCAAACTCTATCCTGATGGAACAGAAACGGTCAAGACACAACGTTTCAATCCCGAACGACATATTTCAGAAGAAGCCTCTGCAGTAAATGGCATACATGATGAAGATGTTGCCAACTGCCCGCACTTCAAAGAACATGCTGCAGAATTGGCACAAACGTTCCAAGGGAGCGACCTTGCAGGCTTCAACTCTAACCATTTTGACATACCACTGCTCGTCGAGGAATTTATCCGCGCTGGCGTAGATTACGATGTCACAGATGCAAAGTTTATTGACGTGCAAGGCATTTTTCACAAAATGGAGAAACGTGACCTTACCGCGGCTTACAAATTCTATTGCCACAAAGATCTGAACGACGCCCACACAGCCGAAGCCGACACACGCGCTACACTCGAAGTGCTCGAGGCACAACTTGACCGTTATGACACCGATCTTAAAAACAGCGTGCCTTTTTTGGCAGAGTTTTCGCGCCGTACTCGCAATGTAGATTTAGCCGGACGCATCGTTTACAACGACCAGGGTGTCGAGACCATCAACTTTGGCAAATACCGCGGACGCGCAGTGGCTGATGTCCTACAACGCGATCCTGGCTACTTTGCATGGATTATGCAAGGCGACTTCACGCAAAATACCAAACAGACATTTATGCGCCTCAAATTGCGCGGGGTGTAATAACAAAGGATGAAAGGGGACGAATGGTCATAACAAGCAGCCCAAACGGCAGTTTGCATAAGATGACACCATGACATTCGTCCCCCATTATTGTTTGCTCACCCACCATATCTGACAAGAACAAGTAATTACATGAAAGGAAAAAAGATAGTTTTAGGCATCACCGGCAGCATAGCCGCCTACAAAGCATGTTCACTCATACGACTGCTCATCAAAGCTGGTGCCGAGGTGCAGGTAGTCATCACACCTGCCGGCAAAGAATTTATCACCCCAGTAACACTGTCCACACTTACATCAAAACCCGTTGTCAGCGACTTCTTTTCACGACGCGACGGGTCGTGGCATAGTCATGTCGACCTGGGGCTGTGGGCTGATGCCATGGTTATTGCTCCTTGCACCGCGTCAACACTGGGCAAAATGGCACATGGCATAGCCGACAACATGCTCATCACTACTTACCTTTCAATGAAAGCCCCCGTATTCATCGCCCCTGCCATGGATCTTGATATGTACCGTCACCCCGCCACACAGGCCAACCTGCAAACCCTCCGCCAATACGGCAACCACATCATTGAGGCGGCTGATGGCGAACTTGCAAGCCACCTGGTGGGCAAAGGACGCATGGAAGAGCCTGAGAACATATTCAATGTGCTCAACCATTTCTTCAAGTTGCAAGATGCACAACAGAGCGGACATGACTTGACGGGCAAACGCGTGCTTATAACAGCCGGCCCTACATACGAGAAAATAGATGCAGTCAGGTTCATTGGCAATTTTTCAACAGGTAAAATGGGCTTTGCCCTGGCCGAAGCATGCGCCGCACGAGGCGCTGAGGTTGAACTAATAGCTGGTCCTGTGGCCATGCAAACCCACCACCCTCACATCAAGCGTACCGATGTAACAAGCGCGCAGCAAATGTACGAAGCTGCCACGAGCATCTTTCCGCATTGCGACACAGGTATACTGTGTGCGGCAGTAGCCGATTTCACTGTAGCTGAAACAGCCAAACATAAAATTAAACGCGAGGGATCGGGTGGTTTGCATCTTGACCTCATACCCACCCACGACATTGCACGTGCTTTGGGAGCAATCAAGCGCGACGACCAAAAATTGGTAGGGTTTGCTCTCGAAACGGACCACGAATTGGAACACGCAACCGACAAGCTAAAGCGGAAAAACCTTGATTTCATCGTGCTCAACTCACTTCGTACCCCTGGAGCCGGTTTTGCCTGCGACACCAACAAGGTCACACTACTGTTTGCCGATGGCACCCAAAAAGACTTTCCACTCAAGAGCAAAGCCGAAGTGGCCGATGACATTGTTGACTATATCTGAACATCATGCTTAAACACCTATTTCACATAATATGTGCAATCAGCCTGCTAAGCCTTTCTGCCCCCATGCAGGCACAAGAGCTTGATGCCCGTGTGAGCATCAATCACCAACAAGTGCAAGGAACAAGCACCTCTGTGTTTGAAACGCTCAAAACCACCTTGGAGCAATTTTTGAATGACAGGCAATGGACCAATATGCAATTCAAGAAGAATGAGCGTATCAACTGTACCTTTGCCATTACTATAAAGAAATACTCCCCCTCAGACAATACGTTTCAGGGCACACTAAACGTACAAAGCACGCGTCCCGTATATGGTGCCAATTACACCACCACTTGCTTTGCCTTTAACGACCCTAATTTCAATTTCACCTATCAAGAATACGATCAGTTGGACTTCAGAGCAGACGTGATTGACAATAATCTTACCGCCATGCTTGCCTACTACGTATACATGATTATAGGCTACGACATGGATTCCATGTCGCCATCTGGCGGTACCGAATACTTCAAGATGTGCCAAGACATTGTCAATAGTGCGCAAAGCCTCAACGAAAAGGGGTGGAAAGCCTTTGAGGATAACAAAAATCGCCACGCCATAATCACTGACCTGCTTGACGGCGGTATGGAGCCATATCACAAAATGCTCTATACCTATTACCGGCAAGGACTTGATGTGATGAGCGAAAACACCGAACGTGGACGAGCAGGCATAACCCAAGCTATTGAACTACTGAAACAGGCGCACGAAAACAAGACAATGAGTGCCCTTCCGCAAATCTTTACAGAGTTCAAGCGCGATGAGATTATGAACATCTACAAAGGACATACCACATCAAGCGAAAAAGAGAGCATTGTCAACATACTTACTAAAATTAATGCTTCACAGAGTTCATATTGGCGCGACATCTAATAAGGGTGGTTCTACAAATTCTGTTTTATAAGTAAAGCTGAGAACAATCAAGAACTAACGTGTGCGTGCGTTCAACCCAAGCACTATCAAAGTCAGGAGTTAATCATATAACAGATTCCTGCTCCTATTTTTATTAAACGCACAATAATAGTCACATACAACTGAATATGCTTCATCATCTCACAATATCACATTACGCACTCATTGAACACCTGGACATCGACTTTAATTCAGGGTTCACCGTCATAACCGGACAAACGGGTGCGGGCAAAAGCATCATGTTAGGAGCCCTCAATTTACTACTGGGCGGACGTGCAGATGCCAAATCCATTCAGTCTGGCGAAAAAAAGTGCACCGTTGAAGCCTCATTTAACATCGAGAACCTCGGACTTGAGTCCTTCTTTGCACGCAACGATATTGACTTCGATGCCACTGACTGCATCATACGGCGAGAGGTTTTACAGTCGGGCAAAAGCCGTGCTTTCATAAACGACACACCTGTCCCTGCGGCCAAACTTAAAGAGATTGGAGCCTCACTCATCGACATTCATTCGCAACACCAAAACCTGCTCATACGCAATGAGCATTTTCTCATCGACACGCTCGACATTATTGCAGCCCACCCTCAAGCGGTCAGCGACTACAAATGCTTGTACGGGCAATGCAAGCAAGCCGAACAGGTGTTGTCACAATTACAAGAGCGCAGCATTAAAGGACGTACCGACCAAGAATATCTCACATTTCAGCTTAACCAAATAGACGAAGCACAACTGCAACCCGAAGAGCAAGATGCGCTTGAAAATGAACAGCACCTGCTCGCACATGCCGAAGACATAAAGCAAGCCTTTTACCAAGCCAAGGGGCTGCTCAACACCGACGAAATGAGTCTCTCACAAAATCTGAGGCAAGCTGCAGAGACACTCGAGGCCATAAGCGACAACTACCCCGAGGCCACCGACCTGGCCGAACGACTGCGTAGCGTGCGCATTGAGGTGGAAGACATCGAGGCTGAAGTTGAAAGTAAAGCCGAAGACATTGAATACGACCCACAGAGGCTCAATTATGTAGAAGAAAGACTCAACATCATATACGAACTCGAGCAAAAGCACAATGCTACGACCATAGCCGACGTCCTTGACATCGCAGAAAAGCTACGCCTTGAACTTGACTCTATCGAGAACATTGAGGAGGATATCAAAAAGCAACAAGCCGAAGTCGAACGTCTGCGCGCACTGCGCAACAAGTTGGCGGCCCAACTAAGCAAAGAGCGCAAAGCTGCAGCCAAAATAATGGAGCAGGAACTCATCAAGGTGCTTACCACGCTGGGCATGCCAAACGCCCGCATGGAAATGCAAATAACACCTCGTACCGCCCCCGACGTAAGTGGCAATGACAATGTCATATTCCTATTTTCAGCCAATAAGAATGTGCCATTGCAGGACGTCAGCGCCATTGCATCAGGTGGTGAAATTGCACGCATGATGTTAGCACTCAAATCACTTATTGCCAAACGCACCAACTTGCCAACTATTGTATTTGACGAGATTGACACCGGTGTGTCAGGCACCATGGCCGAATGTATGGCACAAGTCATGCAAGGCATTTCTGCCAACTGCCAAGTGATTTGCATCACCCACCTGCCACAAATTGCTGCACGAGGAGCCCACCACATGCTGGTGTACAAGGAAGACAGCGAAGGGTTTACACGCAGCCACATCATTCCGCTTACCCAAGCGCAGCGCGTTGAAGAAATTGCGCACATGCTCTCTGGTTCCGAGCTGACTGATGCTGCCATTGACAATGCAAAAGCACTAATGGCACAAGCTTAACTACACAACATTCCACGACATACAATGAAAAAGGTTTTCATCGCAACACTACTCTTTACAACTACATACGGCCACATGGCACAAGCCGCAAACGACCTTCCCACAAAGGAGGCATACAAGGCCATGCTCAACCTGTTTACTTACAACGCCGAAGGCAAGCTCATCAAGTCGGACGTAGCATTTTACGTTGACAACAATGGCAGCGCGGTATGTGCTTACAGCACACTGAAAGATGCAACCCGCGCCGAAGTGGTTGATGCTAAAGGCAAAAAATACAACGTCAGCCGCATTTTGGGAGCCAATGCCACCACCGACCTTGTCAAATTCCGCGTCGACGGTGTAAAGGACAATGCCTACTATCACATTGTCACCATGCCGGCCACAACGGGACAACAGTTAACGCTGCAGAGCTATACTACCAACAAAAAGGCCATCATGCCATTTGCCACAGTTGACAGTACCGAGGCATTTAACGCCCTGGCATATTACCATATTAGCGCTGGCAACGACAGTCACAACTATGGGTGTCCACTAATTGACCAAGATGGCTCACTGGTTGGCGTGGTGCAACAAAATGTAGAGAAAAACGCGACCAAAGCCTGCGCCATAGACGCACGTTTTATCAATGCACTCAACATTACTGCCGCATCGGCATTCAACAGCGATTTGGCAGCATTAAAAATTCCCCGTGCCATACCTGACGACAAGCAGGCAGCACTCAACTATCTGTTCATGCTGCCTACGACCGACTCTCTGAACTGCACAACAGCCTATGCCGATTTTATAGCACAATACCCCGACATGCCCGATGGCTACGTACAACGTGCACAATATTGGGCCGGCAAGAAACAACTCGAAAAGGCCAACAACGACTATGCCACAGCCTTGTCAAAGAGTACAACCTGCACAGACACCACAGCACAAACCGAAGATGCTGTACACTATGCCATAAGCAGCAGCATCTACCGCAATGTCATGGCTGCAGGAAAAGACTCCACACTTGGCCATGACTGGAATTTAGCACGTGCAGAGCATGAGGCCGATTTGGCATACAAAGCCAAGCCTATGGCGCTATACATGGTGCAAAAGGGCAACTGCCAATATGCCGCCCGCAACTACCAAGGCGCATATACCAGTTTCATCACAGCATGCCATGATGCCGCGTTTGCCACCAGCGAAACCTACTTTTCGGCAGCGCGTTCGCTCGAGATGGCCAAGGGCGACAACCAACAGGTAATAGCCCTGCTCGACAGTTGCATCAACCGCATTCCGCAAAACAACAATACACAATACGCGCAGTTCTACTTGGAACGTTCACAACGATTATTGAAGGCCGAAAGATATCGCGATGCTGTAGCCGACTATAACCAATACGAGCAAATGATCGGCCCGCGCAATTTGACAGACCGATTTTACGACCTGCGCTCGCAGGCCGAAGAAAAGGCACACATGTATCAGCAAGCGCTCGACGACTTACACACGGCCATAGCCATTGCGGAGCAGCCACTCCCCTACCAGATTGACGAAGCCGCATTGCTGCTCAACGTGGGTGAATACCAACGTGCCATTGACGCAGCACAAAAGGTGTTGACACAATGGGGCGACAATGCCGACTGTTATAAAATTATAGGTGTGGCACACGGCGAGCTCAAACACAAAGCCGAAGCATTGAAATACCTGCAACGCGCTAAAGATTTGGGTGATAAAAGTGTAGACAACTTTATTGAGAAATACAAATGATTTTGCCCCTACAATTTTAATTTCGTCAAATTGTCTACATCCTACACTATCTGTACATAACAACTTGATAACCAACAGTTTTATGAGTGTAGACACTTAACAAAACTGTCTGCACTCCTGTCTACACTTGCACAAGCAAGTAGTTTGCACAGCATGCACAGGCAGTGAAAACAGTTTCTCCGACTGGCGTGACGCCCTGCCGTAACTGAAAATTCTACCTCCCGTAACCGCATTCACAAGTTCCCTGCACAGAAATGCAGACTTGAAAAGGCCCAAGTACAAGCACTTACACCTGTGCCACGAGTGCAACTTAAGTGTAGAGTGTTTTGCACGTTACCTACACATCTTAACCGCCTAATAATCAGCGGCTTACACATAATTAGTGCAGAGTGTAGACAAAACTGGCAAAAACGACGGACGCGTGCGCGCGCGAGAGAGTAAAGTGCATCAGGACTGTTCTGTACAAGACAAACCTGGTAATACGACTTACAAAGCAATTTGCTTATAAGAAATTCATATTCTTACCCCTTACACTGTATGACACAACATCACATACACATAATAATCCTTGTTGTCTCTACCCTGTTTTGCCTTGGCAGCAAAGCACAGAATATTCACACCATCAACCCCTACCTCAATGCGGAGGAGCGCAATGGCGGTTTTTCAAGCGACAGTGTGGAGACTACCGGTGTGCCCGAAGGCCTCTACGCATGGCACATCAGTCCACGCTTTGGCGACATCATTCCTGCCACCTATGATACCATTCCGCACCGTTTTCAAAACGAGAACCAGACGATGGGTGTAACAGGGCATTACAATTTCACTGGCAACCTGGGCGCACCGCGTATCAGCCATTTCTTCAACGAGCAGGGGGTAAACATGCAAAGCGCACCATTCATCTTCAAAACGCCCTACGACTATTTTCTCAAAAGCACGGACGCGCTTTTGTTCACCAACACCAAGTCGCCATTCACCACACTTACTTACCATTCATGTGGCAACAAGCAAAATGGCGAAGACCGCCTAAAGGCCATGTTCGCCGTTAATGCTGGCAAAAAGTTGGGCTTGGGCTTTAATGCCGACTACCTCTATGGTCGAGGCTACTACGAAGGGCAATCTACAGCCGACTTCGACGGTATGGTTTATGCCTCATACCGCAGCGACAACTACCAGATGCATGCTTACGTGCAACACACTTATCTGAAAACACGCGAAAATGGCGGCATCGAGAACGATGACTACGTCAACCGCCCCGAAATATTTCCTACACGCTACGGCACAGGCGACATGCCCATCAATCTTGCTAAGGCATGGAACAAGATTGGAGGCAACAAGGTGTTTTTGACACACCGGTACAGCTTGGGATTTCATCGTTTTCGCGATGCAAAAGGCCAGATTGTGCCCGAGGCTGTCGTAAAGCAAATGGCCGCCGCAGCAGCTGCCACACAGACCAAGGACACAACCATGGTCAGCACAATAGCCCAGCCGCGTGTTCCGAAAGACAGAGCAGAGAACGTGCCAGTACACACCGACAACGACACGCTCAAAATCACAAGCGAATTTGTGCCAGTAAGCAGTTTTATTCACACACTCTGCGTTAACGATAACACACGCCGCTTCATTTCGAACGAGGCAAACAACAGCAATTCACCAGGCTATTTCAACGATTTTTATCTGCCGGGCGACTCTGCACTTGACCGCACGCACCATTTGGGCATTGAAAACACCTTTGCAGTGGAATTGCACGAGGGCATGAATCGCTGGATGAAGATGGGACTCCGCCTGTTTGGCAAACACGAATTGGCCAAATTCGATTTCAAATCTCCATCTTTTACCGTTGCCGACAAGCGCAAATTTGTAGAAAACTACTTTACTGTTGGTGCCCAAATACTGTCAACACAGAGTAAAATCATAACTTACAACGTGTTGGGTGAGTTGCGTACAACTGGCAGCGACTGGGGCGAATTTAATGTGGAAGGCAATGCCAAGCTGAATATCCCCATCAAGAAAGACTCACTGCAATTTGTGGTTAACGGCTTTGTACGCAACGAGCGCCCATCGTTTTACTACCGCCACTACATGGCCCGTAATGCATGGTGGGATAATGACAATTTGAACAAAATGTTCCATGCCCGCGTCAACGCCAGCCTACGCTATAAGGACACTCAAATAGGTGTGTCGCTTGAGAACATTCAAAACTATACCTACTTTGAGGAGACCCTGACGCCATTCGAAAACAGCGACAGCTACACCTCATATCGTCACGCCATAGGTGTGGCACAAGCCAGCAAGAATGTACAATTACTGGGCATCACGCTCAACCAAAATTTTCATTGGGGCATATTTAATTGGGAGAACGAACTTGCCTACCAGGTGAGCAGCAACAAAGCCGTTTACCCTGTACCGGCATTCTCTGCATATAGCAATGTCTACCTTTTGTTTCACATTGCCAAAGTGCTGCGCACCGAGATCGGTGCCGACGTGCGTTACTTTACGCGCTACGCTGCACCTGCCTACTCGCCCATCATCGGGCAATTTGCTGTGCAAGACGCGCAATACGCCACCCGCATTGGCAACTACCCTATAATCAATGCATACGCTAATTTCCATCTTAAGCGCACACGCTTTTATTTGATGGCATCACACGTCAACTATTCGTCAGGTGCAGGACGCCCATTCCTTGTGCCACACTACCCGCTCAACCGCTTGACTATACACTTTGGCGTGTCGTGGAATTTTGTGAATTAGCGAAAATTAAATAGATATAGGATTGTGCGTCAATGCAAAAGACGTAATTTTGCATTTACACACTCTTGTACCACTACATTATCTTGAGCGTGACGCAACACACAACGAACAAAAACAAGTAACAACCACATGGCTGAAACAATAGACATACGCCTGCTCAATGCACAAATTGAGGCTGAGACAGGCTTTATTACAGACTTGGTGGAGGGCATGAACCGCACCATTGTCGGACAGAAACATCTCGTCAACTCGCTTCTTATTGGCCTCCTCTCTGATGGCCACATACTACTCGAAGGTGTGCCAGGTTTGGCCAAGACGTTGGCCATCAAGACATTGGCCTCGCTGATTGATGCCAAATTCGGACGTTTGCAATTTACCCCCGACTTGCTGCCGGCAGACGTTATAGGTACCATGATTTATAGCCAGAAAGATGAGAGTTTCAAGGTCAAGAAAGGCCCCATCTTTGCAAACTTTGTACTGGCCGACGAAATCAACCGTGCACCGGCTAAAGTGCAGAGTGCACTGCTCGAAGCCATGCAAGAGCATCAAGTTACCATCGGTGACAACACATTTGCACTGCCAAATCCCTTCTTGGTGTTAGCCACCCAGAACCCTATTGAGCAAGAAGGCACTTACGAACTGCCCGAAGCGCAAGTTGACCGTTTCATGATGAAAGTCATCATTGACTATCCGACCATTGAGGAGGAAAAGAAAATCATGCGTGCACACATCAACGACAGCTTTAGCCACGTGTCACCTGTCATTGACACCGACCGCATACTCAAAGCGCGTCAACTGGTAAAACAAGTATACATAGACGAGCGTATTGAGCAATACATTGCCGACATAGTCTTTGCCACACGATATCCAGAGCAATACAAGCTCAAGGATTTCAAAAACTATATTTCGTTTGGCGGTTCACCACGTGCCAGCATCAACTTGGCTCTGGCCGCCCGTGCCTGTGCGTTTATCAAGCGCCGTGGATACGTTGTGCCTGAAGATGTGCGCGAGGTGGCAGCCGACGTGCTTCGCCACCGCATTGGCTTGTCGTACGAAGCAGAAGCATCGGACATCAAGGCTGATGACATTGTCAAGGAAATTCTCAACAAAGTTGAAGTGCCCTAAACAGGGAATGGGCTACCGCGTGAGACCCTATGACAGGGACCATGCACCAACGTGTTAATCAACAGGCAAAATAAAGCATTAACAAACATACAGCAACAGATGGATACTTCGGAGCTTCTACGCCGTGTTCGCAGTATTGAAATTAAGACAAAAGCCATCACCAACAATATTTTTGCAGGCGAGTACCACTCAGCCTTCAAAGGCCGTGGTATGTCATTTGCCGAAGTGCGTGAATACCAACCTGGCGATGACATACGCGACATCGATTGGAATGTAACGGCTCGTATGAACCGGCCATACGTAAAGGTGTTTGAAGAAGAACGCGAGTTGACGCTCATGCTGCTTATAGACTTGTCTGCCAGTCAAAATTTCGGTACCCACCAACGCACACAGCGCGAATTGGCTACAGAGATTGCGGCAACGTTGGCTTTTTCGGCCATGAAGAATAATGACAAGATTGGTGTGATATTCTTTACCGACCGCATCGAAAAGTTTATCCCGCCACAAAAAGGGCGCAAGCATGTGCTTTACATCATCAGGGAGCTGCTTGACTTCAAGCCACAAGGCAACCGTACGAATGTGGGCATGGCTTTGGAGTATCTTGTAAAAATCATGACCAAACGGTCCATAGCCTTTGTGTTGAGCGACTTCCTTACCACCGACGATTATTCGCGCCCGCTCATGGTGGCCGCACGCAAACATGACGTGGTGGCACTGCACTTGTACGACCAATGTATGGCCTCATTGCCCGACATTGGACTAATAAAAGTAACAGACGCTGAAACAGGACACGAGCAATATCTTGACACATCAAGCAAAGCCACTCGCCAACATCAGCAAAAGTGGTGGCAAGCACACAATGAGGAATTGGCCACTCGCTTCAGTAAGAGCAAAGTTGACTATACGTCTATCGCCACAGACGCGGATTATGTGCGCCCGCTCATGAACCTTTTTGCCCAACGCTGACCTATTTTATTATGAAGAGAGGATACTCACATTGCCTTATATCGAAATTGGCTACCACATTGGTCATACTATTATCAATGTGCTTTAATACCGTCGTCTCGGCACAGGTTGTTGTTGAGGCACGTACAGATACGGCCAGTTTCTTGATAGGCGAACAAATTCAACTTACTGTTAAATGTACGGCAAACGCACGCCAGCGCGTTGATTTTCCATATTTTCAACCTCAGCAGCAACTTGTACCGGGTGTTGAAGTGATTGACTGCGGACGCATTGACACAACCATGCTCAACAACGGCAAACGCATTCAGCTGACGCGCCGCTATACCATCACGTCTTTTGACTCTGCCATGTACAACATTCCCCCTTTCAAGGTGAAAGTTGACGGCAAAACCTATCTGTCAAGGGGCAACATTGGTATCAAGGTTAACACCGTACCAGTGGATTTGAACCACCCAGACAAGTTTAATGGGCCTCACGATGTAGTGGAGCAACCATTTGAATGGAGTTGGACTATTACTTTAATAGCACTGGCTTGCATGCTGATGCTGACTGCGGTTGTTATGATGGCAATACGACTTGCCGACCCTAAATTGATAACACGCCGCATGGTTGTAATGCCTCCCACCCCTGCACACGTAACGGCCATTGACCAAATAGAAAAGATAAAGCTCGCGCCACAAGATGACACCAAGCAGTACTACATGGCCTTGACCGACACCCTGCGCGCATACATCGAGAAACGCTTCGGCTTTAATGCCAAAGAGATGACGACCAGTCAAATTCTGGATAACCTGTACCAACTTAAGAACGAAGAGGCTATTGCTGAATTGAAAACTGTGCTTATTACAGCTGACTTGGTGAAATTTGCCAAGCATACTACTACGATGTCTGAGCAGGACCGCAGCCTTGTACAAGCAATGAACTACGTGCAGGCTACAAAACTTGAGCCTAAGCAAATGCCCAAACCGCGCATCGAGTATGTGTCGCTCTCAAACAAAAAACAGATTTTTTGGCGCAACGTTATGCGTGTGGCATCATGCGGCCTGGCTATAGCGACACTGGCATTATGCGCATACAATCTGTACCTTATTTATTGCAGTTTTGCTTAATCAGCACTTTATTATGACATTCGCATCGCCTACATACTTTTTGCTACTTTTGCTGCTTGTGCCCTATTTTATATGGTACTTCCTGTTTCGTTCAAAACACGAAAGCCATATATTATGGGCAAGCACCGAAACCTTTCGCCATGCACCGTCGACCTGGCGCACACGTCTCATTCACCTGCCTTTCTTTCTGCACGTTGTGAGTTTTGTGCTCATAGTGATGGTGCTGGCACGCCCACAAAGCGACCGCTATTGGCACACTGGCGAAACTGAAGGCATAGACATCATGATGACACTCGACATTTCAACGTCTATGGCCACTCCCGATATTTCGCCCAACCGTATATCTGCCGCCAAGGATGTAGCTCTGGAGTTTATCAACAACCGACCGAATGACAACATCGGCCTTACGCTGTTTGGCGGAGAAGCTTACACACAGTGCCCACTTACAACCGACCATGGTACGCTGATGCGAAGTTTTAAGGGTGCCACATGTTCACTGCAAAACGATGGCATCATACAGCCTGGCACAGCTATAGGTATGGGTATTGCAAGCGCCGTGTCGCATTTGAATAACAGCCAAGCCAAAAGCAAAGTTATCATACTGCTTACTGATGGAGCAAACAATACTGGCGAAATTTCTCCCTTAATGGCCACCGACATGGCCAAATCTCTTGGCATACGCATTTATACCATATTGTTAGGCACCGAAGGTAAGGTGAACGTGCCTGTGGCTCAACTGCCCAATGGCGAAGTTTACACCCAACAAGTTGATGATACAGTGGACCCAACTACTCTCAAACAGATAGCACATGAAACTGGGGGAACTTTTTATAAGGCTACCTCACGCTCATCATTGAAGAAGGTGTATGCCGACATTGATAAACTTGAGAAATCGAAATTGAAGGTCAACAACCACAACCGACACTACGAGGCTTACATGCCCTTTGCCATTGCTGCATTGATAGTAATGCTGATTGATACGCTGCTGCGCATCACGTGGTTCAAACGTTTATAAAACGTATAAGTTTTGAACATCTACTTATAGATATTATTTATGCTAATATTTCAAAGTCCACACAACCTATATTGGTTGCTGCTCATACCTTTGTGCTGCATCATATACATTTATCAAACAATACGCCAGCGCAAGAAGATGGCTGTACTGGGCAATCGTGACCGAATTATGGCCTTAATGCCTGGACGATCTAAATGGCGCAAACACATACGCTTTGGCTTGCTCATGCTTGTTGTAGCTGCACTCGTTCTGACCATAGCACGTCCGCTCTATGGTACAAAGCAACAAACCGAAACAGCTAACGGCATTGAAGCGGTTGTGATGGTGGACGTGTCAAACTCTATGCTTGCCAACGATGTGCAGCCATCGCGTTTGGATCGTGCCAAACTGCTTGTGACCAACATGGTGGACAAGATGAAAAACGATAAGGTAGCACTTGGTGTATTTGCCGGTGAAGCATACCCGCAACTGCCTATCACATCGGACTATGCTGCAGCCAAAACATTTATTGACGCGTTGTCGGCAGGCATGGTTACCATGCAAGGCACTGATATTGCAGCCGCCATTGACCTGGGGTGTAAGAGTTTTACACAGAACAAGGACGTGGGCAAGGCTATCATACTCATAACTGATGGCGAGAACCATGAGGGAGGCGCCGAAGAGGCTGCCAAAGCCGCAGCCAAGGCTGGCATAAATGTATATGTGATTGGGGTGGGCACTACACAAGGAAGCGAAATTCCTACCGCAAATGGTCCACTGACTGACGCCAATGGACAAGTTGTGCACACCGCACTTAACGAACAAATGTGCCGTGACATAGCACAAGCCGGAAAAGGACTTTACCTGCATCTTGACCAAAGCAATAGTGCACAAGACGAACTGCAGACACAACTCAAACAACTTAAGCAGTCAACTACTACAACCTCATATACTGCACGCAACGAGCAATTTCAAGCCGTAGCCTTGATTGCCTTGCTCTTGCTTATTATTGAGGCATGTATTAATGACACGAAAAATGCGTTCTTTAACAAGTTCAAAATATTCAACAAATGATACGGTCTGGCATTATTACATACATTATCATAGTCTTAGCATGCCTGTCGCCCAATATGGCTACAAGTGTGCACGCCCAAAATTGGATATATAGGTATACGCATATTGGAAATCAGAAATTCCATAAAGGACAGACTGACAAAGCTGAACAATATTACTTGCGACTGTTGAAAGAGGCACCTAATAACAGCAGAGCCATGTTTAATCTGGCCGATGCGTATCTGGCTAAAGGTGATGTAAAGGGGGCAGACAGTCTGTACAACAAGGTGACGCAGATTGAAACTAACCCACAAGTACGGTCTATGGCTTGGCATAATCGTGGATACATTAGCCAAAGAGCTGCCTTACAAAGTCGCGAGCAAGAACAACAATTGCTGCGTACCGCCATTGAGCAATACAAACAAGCACTGCGACTTGAGCCACATAGCGACCGCACCCGTTACAATTTGGCCCTGTGCCAAAAGCAACTTAAAGAAAGCACTAACAACAAACAGCAGAACAAGCAACAACAAAAGCAGCAACAGCAACAAAAGAACAAACAGAACGAACAACAGCAACAGCAACAACAAAAGAACAACAGCAACAAGCAGCAAGACAAGCAGCAAACTGAGCAATATATGAATTTGGCAAGGCAAGCAGAGCGTAGAGCGCTTGAAAAGCTCAAACAGCACCAACCCAGGCAACGCAGCAAGGACAAGAATTGGTGATACGACACATAGCCTTGCACGAAAGGAAAACAAGATTTTATTGAACACATGCCATATATCTCTACTAACATTTCTGACATATACAATATAAAGGGCAAAGGACATATGCTTCTTTCGCACCTTGCCACATTATTCATAGCACTTTTTGCCTGCATCAATGCTTGTGCACAATCATTCAAAGCCAACATTGAGGATGTGGGCGGCTACTATCGCCTGACCTTTACGGTAACGAGCAGTGATGTCAAGGGCTTTACCCCACCCTCGCTCTCGGCTTTTGAGGTGTTGAGTGGCCCAAGCACATTTACATCAAGTAACTATCAAATAGTTAACGGCAGAGCATCACACAACGAAAGTACTACTTACACATACATACTGTCTGCACGCAAAAGCGGGCATATAACTATTGGCGCAGCCACCGTGCAAGTTAATGGCCGCACTTTGCACAGCCGCCCTATCAGTCTGCACGCACAATCTGGCAGTAACAACGGCACAGGCAGTCACAGTAGTGCATCACAAAATAATACAAGCTATGACCAGTTGCAACAGGCTGGCAGCAAGGTGACGCAACGCGACCTTTTTATAGATGTAACTCCCAGCCGTACTAAAGTATATGAACAAGAGGCCATATTATTGACCTACCGCATACATGCCCGTGTGGGGGTGGGATTGTCGAATACGAGTTTGGTTCAAAAGCCCGATTTCAAAGGTCTCATTTCACAAGAGTTACCTTTGCCTGGCAACCAAATCCAAACTACTCTTGAACACCGGAACGGCGCGGCATATCGTACCGGAACTATTCTACAATACTTAGTTTTTCCACAGCATAGCGGCAGCATTACCATTCCGAGCATCACCTTTGATTGTGCAGTAGTGCAACAAGACCATACAATGAATTTGGCTGATGCTTTTTTCAATGGCGGAGGTACTATTGGGGTACAAGTACGCCGCAGTGTGGCACCACTGAAATTACAAGTTTCGCCACTGCCCATGCCACGTCCTGCAAACTTTTCGGGAGCTGTGGGCAAATTTAATATAAAAGGAGAATTACTCAACAGTCATATCAAAACAAATGATGTGGCCACTTACCGCATTACGCTTAGCGGATTAGGCAATCTTAAACTCATTACGGCCCCTACGGTTAACTTCCCAAAAGACTTTGACACGTTTGATGCCAAAACGACAGACAACACGAAAGTCAACACCGATGGGCTGCATGGACAGTTGACCTTTGATTACACCTTCGTACCACGAAACGTGGGCGATTATACGATACCTGCTACAGATTTCGTATTTTTCGATTCTGCCACAGGTACTTATCGCACCATACGTACAAGTCCAGTAAAACTGCACATATCAAAAGGCTCACAATCAAATGCCGACGTTGACAAGCAGTTAGCTTTGCTCAAGAGTGATATTAGAAAATGCAAGCCTACCGAACATAGCTCTATATTGGCCTGGGGCAGCACGAGCTATGTTGTGCTTAACATTTTGCTCATTGCCATATCTATAGTTTTGTGGATACTTGTTAGTATTTGGAACAGGAAGCAACATGATACTTCCCTGCATAACAACAGTCGCGCATACAAGAATGCCATGCGCACACTCCGACTGGCAGACCCCACAGCTAAAGGACAAGAGAATGGCAAATATTATAGTACAATAAGCCAAGCTATCGACAACTATTTGGCAACTTATTTCGGCCTGCAAAAGTCTGACATGAACAAAGACAGCATACGGCATTTATTACGAGACAAGCACATAGATGATACGGTCATCAACAACTTGTTTGAAGTTACTGATTATTGTCAATATGCTGAATTTGCCCCCAATAATGATGCTGACAAAGTTCAGACCTTAGCCAAAGCCAAAGACGTTATTAAGTTGATTGATGATGCCTTGAAGAATAAGGCATAAACATTATTTTCACTCTCACCTATACGTAATAATTCGATGCGAAATTTCATCATATCATTACTTGTCATGCTGATTGCCACGAATGTAACGGCACAAACAGCCAATGACAAGGCTGAACAAGCTTACCAACAAAAGGATTATGTGCAAGCTGCTAAAAGCTATGCCCAACTCTTGCCACAAAAAGGCCAAGTAAGCCACAACGCAAAGGAGTTGGAAGCCACATACTACAATTTGGGTAACTGCCACTACAGACTTAAGAATATAGGACAAGCCATTTGGTGTTATCAGCAGGCTCTCAGAATAAATCCTGCTGACGATGATGCCCAATTCAATCTGCAACTTTCACAGACCAAAACGCAAGATAACCTGAACGCATCAACTGGGCTATTTTTTACCACCTTCTTCAAAAAGGCGGTCTGCACTGCAAGTAGTGATACATGGGGTGTCGTAGCGCTCATCATGTTGGTTCTGTGCGTGGCATCTGCTTTGACTTGCAAAATGGGTAAAAGCATAAACATACGCAAAGCAAGTTTCGCTTTCAGTATTATCTTTGGCATATTCACACTATCTGCATACGCTTTCGCATACATTGAGCAGCACTTCATATACCCTGGCACTCAAGCTGTTGTTGTTCAAGAAATACAAACTTACGCATCACCTACTGTCACTTCGGCCAAAACGCGCACTTTGCACGAGGGGGCCATTATTGGTGTAAACGGACGCACAGGCAATAATTGGATAGAGGCCGAATTGCAAGATGGCATGGTTGTATACCTACAATCGGATATCACCCTGCCAAATGCAAATGATTTATGCACTTCACCCATTAGCCCGTCTGTCAAACTTTGGCAGCTTTACTAAAAAAACTCCCACTACAATAAGCCACTCATGGACCAAGCTATAACCTTGCTACTAAACGGCAGTTCTTCGCTCTACCTGGACGGCATCGCATGGACCGCGACACAAACAACCACTTGGTTGGCACTTGCCATTGTGCTGCTATATGTCGTTATTCAGGCAAATGATTTAAGGGGCATTCTGCGCATAATCATCTGCATCAGCCTTTGCATCGCATTGGCCGACCAAGTGGCATCGAGCGTATTCAAGCCCTTAGTAGCGCGCTGGCGTCCGACGCACGACCCCTACATCATGTATATGGTTGATATTGTTCGAGGTTATCGAGGGGGTAACTATGGTTTCTTTTCAAGTCATGCAGCCAACACCATGGCTGTTGCCACCTTTGTCACGTTGCTAATGCGCCGCAAAACGCTCAGTTACTGGCTCGGCAGTTGGGTATTGCTCAACTGTTGGACACGCATTTATCTTGGAGTGCACTATGCCGGCGATTTGTTTACAGGACTCGTGTGGGGTGGCATTGTTGGAGTCGGCATATACAAACTCTTTGTGTTTTGGTCTATGAAAGTGGCACAAACGCAACGGAAAGCGCAATATGCACTCCTTATTGCAGAAAAGCCATATTTTACGACAAGCAATTACACTTTGCACCAATCACATTTATTGATTGCTGCACTACTAACTACATATTTATATATTGCTTTCAAAGCCTTATTCTTTGCAGAATAGGGAAACGTGTCTTTGCATAAAAACAAAAAGAATCAGACGGCCTATAAGCCGGGTTCTGTGCCCATGCACCCTAAAAAGATGCACAGCGCCTGCCATTTATCCGCGCACTTTGTTGCCAAAGTGCTCTATCGTTCTACCCTCCAACGCGCATTTAATACTGTTTAGGCGTTAAATGCTCGGACGAGCAGCCCTCTTACGCTGGTATACATGAACTTTCAACTTCTGACGTGCACAGCACACATGTCACCATGTGCCTGGTGGGCTCTTACCCCGCCTTCTCACCCTTACCCTACTGTTATAGTGACAGCGGGCGGTTATTTTCTTCTGCACTGGTTCACCCTCACGGATGACTTCCAATTAAGAAGCAGAATGCTCTACGTTGCCCGGACTTTCCTCCTGCATCTCAAAAAACGAATGCACACGGCAAGCCGGCCGACTGATTCTTATGTAACGCGAAGGTACAAAAAAATTAACGTCTACGAATGTCGTATGCTCAAAAAAATGTACTTTTGCAAACTAATGAAACGCCTTGCATACATATTACGGCTTTGCTGATTACAAGGATGTTGTCATAAACGTTGCCGATTATATAAGTAGGTGTTCTCTTTGCACTGACGCCTGCCGATTGTATAATATAATTCTGGACACCTACTAATCATACCTAAACCTCATGAAAAAAGGGCTTTTACTCATAGCTGTTGTTTGGCTCTCGACACTGCGAATTTGGGCACAACCAGGACGTACAACAATCTTGGCCCCCAATATACATACTGTAAGACTTATTGTTGACAACCAAATTGAAGCTTTTCCCGTATTGAAACTTAACGATGGTAAAACTCTGGAGGTCAGTTTCGACGACATGACACACGAGTACCGCCGTTACACCTACAAAGTGGAACATTGCGATGTCTACGGCAATGTATCTGAAGATTTATTTGACAATGAGTATGTCAATGCCACGAGCAATGAGGTTGTCATCGAAGACTACGAGCCGAGTCAAAACACAACTGTAAATTACACACATTATTCGTTTACACTGCCTAACACACAAATGCGGCCACTGCTTTCGGGCAATTACCGCATCACCATCAGCACCGAAAATGACGAAGGCAGCAATGTGCCGGTAATACAAACATACTTTGCCATAGTTGACCGAAGAGTCAGCATTTACCCCACATGCACAACTGATACCGACATTGACCACAATAATTCTCACCAACAATTATCACTCAAAATTGACTGCAGCAACTTACTTCTACGTGATGCTGAAAATGAAGTCAAAGTAATTGTCTTGCAAAATCGGCGATGGGATAATGCCGTCATTGGGCCACAATACACAGGCATCAACAACAACACTTTGCTTTGGGAGCACTGCCACAGCTTAATATTCGAAGCCGGCAATGAATACCGCAAGGCCGAATTTCTGTCTACACGCTACCCTGGAATGCACGGCGAAAGTGTTAGATGGATAGATCCATTCTACCACTACACGATGATGACCGATTACCCACGCAAAAATTACCTTTACGACGAGGACAAAAATGGTCTCAGCGTAACAAGATACGACAGCAATGGTGATGCCGATTATGAAGCTGACTACGTCATGATGCACTTCAAACTTGACATGCCATGCTTACCTCAAGACCAACAAGTCTATGTGTACGGGCAATGGGCTGGTAACAACCTTAACCCAACCTGTCGAATGCAATACAACGACTCTGAACAGGCTTACACGGCTGACATCTTGATGAAATGCGGTTACTACAACTACATGTATCTTTGCGCTAAAAACGACTCAGCAAGAGGTTATACACAACCAACCGAGGGCAATTTCTTTCAAACAGAAAACGAATATGATATTCTTGTGTACCACAAGCCAACTGGCACAAGATATTGGCAACTGGTAGGCTGCTTCACACCTATTTATCGAAACAAATAATACTTCCCTACTCCACCACTTTACACCGACATCACACAAACATGTTTATTCAAATACTCGACTTTATCGGCACATTTGCCTTTGCAATATCTGGCATTCGTTTGGCCTCTGCCAAGCATTTCGACTTATTGGGCGCATACTGCGTAGGCTTGACTACTGCCATTGGCGGAGGCACCATGCGAGACCTCTTACTGAGCCAGCCTCCGTTTTGGATGACAAATTCTTTTTACCTTATTTGCACAGGCTTTGCCCTTATTTGGGTAATCATATTTCGCAAGTTCCTCATTAAGCAAGAGAATACTTGGTTCCTGTTCGACACGATTGGACTGGCTCTTTTTGCCGTCGTTGGCATCGAAAAGACACTTGCTGCCGGATTTCCATTTTGGACAGCCATAATTATGGGTACCATGACTGGTGCCGGAGGGGGTGTATTCCGTGATGTTTTTATAAACGAAGTACCACTTATCTTCAGAAAAGAGATCTATGCCATGGCTTGCATCATTGGCGGCATAGCCTACTTCATCTGCTACAAAATCGGCATGGGCAACATTGCTTCAGGACTGATATGCGGCCTATTTGTCATCATATCCCGCATCTTGGCTGTTCACTACAAAATACACTTACCAACACTCAAAGGCGACAACGAGTAAACTGCACAGCTACTTACCACCATGAGCATGATATACCTGCATGTGCCATTTTGCACAAGCCGCTGCATCTACTGCGATTTCTATTCTACCACCCAATCAGCAACTGTCAGACACGAATATGTCAATGCGGCTTGTGCCGAACTTGCCAATCGCAAGAGCTACCTGGCTGACAGACTAATCCAAAGCATATACTTTGGGGGGGGGACTCCATCACAATTACAAATAAAAGAGATTGCGATACTTCTCGATAGTATCAACAAACACTACGATATTGATACCAACGCTGAAATCACGCTCGAAGCTAACCCCGATGATGTTACACCCGACTTTGCACACAATCTGTGCCACCTTGGTTTCAACCGCGTCAGTTTGGGCGTACAGAGTTTCAATGACCGGATATTGAAAATGCTCAATCGACGTCATGATGCAGCTACGGCACAAGATGCCGTACACACCCTGCAACAAGCCGGGCTTGACAATATTAGCATTGACTTGATTTATGGATTGCCCACTCAACTGATGCAAGATTTTTCGTCAGATTTACAAAAAGCCTTTTCATTGCCCATCAAGCATTTGTCAACCTACGCGCTAAGCATTGAACAAGGAACCTTGCTACAACGCAAGATACAATCTAACGAACTTGCCGAAACCGACGAAGACACTTTTATAGCCGAATACGAGATCATGATGCAACAGGCTCACGCACATGGGTTTGAACATTATGAAATTTCGAACTTTGCCTTACCTGGCTTTGAATCAAGGCATAATTCTGGATATTGGAACAACACCCCCTACCTTGGCATTGGACCTGGAGCGCACTCGTTCAACGGTACAGACGAAAGACAATATAACGAGCCGAATTTAGGAAAATATATTTCAGCAGCGGGACTTCCGCCACACACCATCGAGCACCTCACGCTCTCCGATCAGTTTGACGAGCAAGTATTTACATCTCTACGCACCCGCAAAGGGCTCTCGCTCAAAAACTTGGAAAAGAGGTTTGGCGAAGCATGGCTTGAAGACTTGAAAAGAGCTGCGCAAAAACATATCTCCAGTGGAAGCTTGACTTTCAACAACAACACGCTATGCCTCACACGAAAAGGTATTATGACAAGTAATGATATCATCAGCGACTTGATGCGTGCAGAATAAGTTGCAACCAGAACACCAACTTAGCCCCAATAACAGATTGTGCAATCTGCCATTGGGGCTTTTTGCTTGACTTGTAAAAGAGTTGCGTGTTATCAACAATCATACACGCACCGCATATTCTTCTCAAGTTGTGCTGCCGAACTTGCACCAACGAGTACACTTGTTACACCCTTTTGGCGCAATATCCATGCAAGTGCTTCTTCTGCCAAGGTCTTCCCCTGAGCAGCCGCTTCCATATTCCATGCCTTTAAGTTGTCCAACAATTCTGGTGTAAGAGCCGAATGTTTCAAAAAATGCTCCTTAGCCATTCTGCTATCAGCAGGAATGCCATTGATATAACGGTCTGTTAGCAGCCCCTGTGCCAAAGGCGAAAACGATATAAAGCCAATGCCCTGTTCTGCGCAGTAATCCAATATTCCTTGATCCTGCGGTGCACGATCTATCAAGTTTAAGCGTCCTTGATAAATCAAGAGCGGGCAATCACGTTCCTTCAAATATTGGTAAGCGAACTTCAGAGCCTCCAACGGCCAACGACTTATGCCAAGATACAAAGCCTTACCTTGTTTAACCACATCGACCATAGCTTGCAATGTCTCCTCCAAAGGTGTGTTTGGATCATAGCGATGGCTATAGAACAAGTCCACATATTCAATGCCCATACGCTTCAAACTTTGGTCAAGACTTGACATCAAATATTTGCGCGACCCCCAATTTCCGTATGGTCCGGGCCACATGTCATATCCGGCCTTAGTTGCAATAAACAATTCGTCACGATAAGGAGCGAAATCGTCACGCAGAAGGCGTCCCAAAGTTTCTTCTGCACTACCTGGAGGGGGGCCATAATTGTTTGCCAAGTCAAAATGCGTAATACCATGGTCAAAAGCATAATGCGCTATTTCACGGCAACGAGCATACGAATCGTCACCCCCAAAATTATGCCAGAAGCCCAAACTTACCTTTGGCAAGAGCACACCACTCTTTCCACATCGCTTGTACAAGATGTCTGCAGCATCATACCTGTTTGCACAAGCCCGATAATTTTGTATTGGTTGCATGTTATCCATATTTTGTTTTAATGATAATAACGAATGCAGAGTACCCTGCACACATTTGCAAATATCGGCATTTCTAAGCACCACACAACAAATAACGCCCCAAAAAACTCATAATAGTTTTCTGGGGCATCACTTTTGTTTTGTTTTAATACTGTTCTTACTTCATGTCATTATGTTGGTTCATCAGTATTTCCTCGCCGTTCGTGTTATAAAAAGCATATTGCAAATAAGCTAATTTTTGGTTGGGATAAACCCTTACGCCCATACCATACTTCATTTGCCAGCGTCTTTTGATTGAGAAAAATCCCTGGTTTATATATGCGGCTACAAACGGGTGCACATAAAGGCGGAAACGCTTGATGCCAAGTTTGTTTACCAAAGTGTCAATCTTAGTTTCAAGAGAATCAGTAAACAATATGCTGGGCTTAATTTTTCCTGTGCCACCACAAGTAGGACAAGTCTCCTCTACGTTGACATCCATTACCGGACGCACACGCTGACGCGTAATCTGCATCAATCCAAACTTCGAGAGCGGCAAAATGCTATGCTTAGCACGATCCTTACGCATGTTCTCAACCATGCGCTCGTAAAGTTTTTGGCGATTTTCGGGCAAGTTCATGTCAATAAAGTCGACCACAATGATACCACCCATATCGCGCAAGCGCAATTGACGTGCTAATTCGTCTGCGGCACCAAGGTTCACATCAAGCGCATTAACCTCCTGTCCTTCCGAGCTTTTTGATCGATTACCACTATTCACGTCAACAACATGCAAAGCCTCAGTCTGTTCTATTATCAAGTAAGCGCCATGCTTGTATGTTACGGTGCGACCGAGCGAAGTCTTAATCTGTTTGGTCACCGAGAAATTGTCGAATATGGGCACAACCCCCTTATACAATTTCACAATATCCTTACACTCAGGAGCAATCAAGCTCACATAGTTGCGCACCTCGTTGAACACCGTCTGATCGTTGACATAAATGTTCTCATACGAAGGATTAAACAAGTCACGCAGCAAAGCTACAGTGCGACTTGTCTCCTCATAGGCCAACTGTGGCAAGGTCAATGCCTCGCGGCGAGTTTGCTTCACCTTAGCTATGGTGTTTTCCCAACGCTTGAGCAAAATTCGCATTTCGTTGTCGAGTTCCGCCACACGCATGTTCTCAGCCACCGTACGTATAATCACGCCAAAGCCCTTAGGCTTAATGCTTTGAATGAGCTGTTTCAATCGCGTGCGTTCAGCTCCCGACTTGATTTTCGACGATACCGATATCTTTTCGCTAAATGGAATCAATACAAGGAAACGGCCTGCAAATGAAAGTTCCGAAGTTAATCGTGGACCTTTGGTATTGATAGGTTCTTTCACTATCTGCACCAATATTTCCTGTCCAACTTTCAGCGTGTTTTGTATACTGCCGTCCTTGTCCAGGTCAGGCTGTTTGCCCACCTTGTCGAGTGTCACATTGCGTCGCCCATCTGCAATTAACTGCAGATATTTCTCTTGAGCATGATAGCGTGTGCCCAAGTCCAAATAATGCAGAAAGGCATCACGCTCAAAACCAACATTCACGAAGCAAGCATTCAGTCCTGGCATGAGCTTGCGCACCTTTGCCAAATAGATGTTTCCTACCGAAAAATGCTCAGAACGTCCCTCGCGCTGGTACTCAACGAGTCTTTTATCCTCGAGCAACGCGATGGAAATATCCTTTTTCGTAACATCTACAATAACTTCGCTTGTCATGAATATAAATATAATTCTTTCGAAAGTAGTCTGCCCACACATCAAATATTAACTGTGCACCAGCTACCTTCATTTAAGTAAAAAAGAACGAGCAAACGAGTAATCATGCTCCTTTCGGAGCCATAACTTTAGCTCGTTTACTCGTTGGTGGGTTAAAAGAGACTCTTGCTGAGAGCCGTCGAGCCTTTACTTGCTCTTATGACGATTCTTGCGCAGTCTTTTTTTACGTTTGTGAGTAGACATCTTGTGTCTTTTCTTCTTTTTTCCGTTAGGCATACCTATTACGTTTTATGGTTAATTATGTTAGTTATATTTTAAGCTTTCTGACTTTTATCTTTCACCGACACGGCAAACTCCTTAGCAGGCTTAAATGCAGCAATATCGTGCTCTGGTATGATGATAGTGGTATTGTTTTGCATGTTACGGGCAGTCTTTTCAGCACGGTGCTTCAAATAGAATGTGCCAAAGCCACGCATACTTACGCTCTTACCATCGAGCAACGCTGTCTTTATTTCGCCTGTGAAAGCCTCCAACACCTTCGACACAGTGTCGCGGTCGAAACCCTTCTTGCTTGCTATAGCCTTGATGATTTCTGATTTAGTCATTCCAGTTTAATGTATTTAGTTTAATATTATTTTTGCCAAAGCGACTGCAAAGATACGAAATCTTACTGATTTAGAACGCATTCACTCTGATTTTTCAACTAACTACACTGGAATTTTCTCTATTCTGCGCACATGGCGTCCACCTTCAAACTCTGTATTGAAGAATTCGTCCATTATGTCGTGTGCCACCTTCGTATCGATATAGCGTCCGGGCATAACCAACACATTCGCATCGTTGTGCAAACGCGTCATGTGGGCTATTTCAGGAATCCACACCAATGCAGCTCTAATACGTTGGTGTTTGTTCAGAGTCATCGAGATACCTTCGCCACTGCCACAAATTGCAATACCCTTATCCACCTCACACTGCTCTATGCCACGGGCCAGCGCATGTGCAAAATCAGGATAGTCGCAACTGTCTGTCGAATATGTACCATAATCTTTATATTCAATTCCCTTGGCTTCAAGGTACTCCCTTACATACTGTTTCAGTTCAAAACCAGCATGATCACTTGCAAGTCCTACCATTTTCTTATTTGATTTTACTTGTTCAAGTACGCCAATACTTCCTTATGGATATTCTGAGGCGTAAATCCGAGTTTCTCGTCAAGCACCTTGTAAGGAGCACTGAAACCGAAACTTTCCAAGCCATATACCTTACCATTTGAGCCTGCTATGCCTTCAAAAGTCACAGGCAAACCAGCCGTGAGGGCAAAAATCTTGCCACCCGTTGGCAACAGAGCCTCTTGATATTCCTTGCTCTGACGGCGGAACAAGCCTTCGCTCGGACAACTAACTACACGGGCACGAACACCATCAGCCTTAAGCAGAGCTGCAGTATCAACCAAAGTAGCCACTTCCGAACCTGATGCCACGAGTATTACATCGGGATTTGCTTCCTTCACTACGGCATAAGCGCCATGTAATATACCCTCGTGATAATCAGTGCCAGCAGGCAAGTCGTTCACATTCTGACGGCTGAAAATCATGGCAGTCGGTGTATCCATGTTTTCCATTGCCATGCGCCAGCACTCTGTTACAGCATGCACGTCACAGGGGCGGAGTACACGTACACTGTCGCGTCCGCTGTGATTTTTCAACTTCTCCATCAAGCGAATTTGAGCCTCCTGCTCCACAGGTTCGTGAGTTGGGCCATCTTCACCTACACGGAAAGCATCGTGTGTCCAAACAAACTTAACAGGCACTTCCATCAGCGCAGCCATACGTATGGCGGGCTTCATGTAGTCTGAGAACACGAAGAATGTACCCATGGCAGTTATGATACCACCATGCAGCATCATACCTATGCAAACACAAGCCATTGTCAGTTCCGACACACCAGCTTGCAAGAAACCACCAGCAAAGTTGGTACGCGTGATTTCTGTTGTATGCTTCAAGAAGCCGTCCGTCTTGTCCGAGTTACAAAGGTCAGCAGACGATACAATCATGTTGGGCACATACTCTGAAAGCAAGCTCAAGCAAACTGAAGAGCCATTACGTGTGGGCGAATTGGGCTTTTGTTCCACAGTTTCCCAAGGTATATTGGGCAGTTTGCGAGCCATCCAGTCATTGAGTTGCGATGCCTTTTCAGCATTATTCTTCTCCCACTCATTTTCTTCAGCACGGCGGGCAGCTACAATCTTACGAAGTTCGGCCTTGCGCTCTTCGTACATCTGTTTTACCTCATCGCGAATAACGAAGGGATTTTCAGGGTCACCGCCCAAATTCTTAATAGTGTTCACATACGCGCCATCGCCAAGCGGGGCACCATGTGTCTTGCAGTTATGTTCGTACGAAGTGCCATCAGCCTTGCGGCAGCCCTTGCCCATCACACAATGACCGATAATCAAAGTAGGACGTGCAGTTTCTTCATTAGCAGCCTTCAGAGCCTCGCGGATTTGATCTGCATCATTGCCGTCAATTTCCAGCACATTCCAATTCCAAGCGCGATACTTCATGCCTGTATCCTCTGAAATCACAGCCGAAGTCTCGGTTGACAACTGAATTTCATTGGCATCAAAAAACATGATGAGGTTATTCAAACCAAGGTGACCCGCAAGACGTCCTGCGCCCTGCGATATTTCCTCTTGCACACCGCCATCTGATATATAGGCATAAATCTTTTCCTTGTCAAAACCAGGGTTCCCAGTACGTGCATACAACGCCTTGGCAGCGATAGCAGCACCTACTGCAAAGGTATGACCTTGTCCCAACGGACCGCTCGTGTTTTCAATACCACGCTCTTGGCACACCTCCGGGTGTCCAGGAGTAACCGAACCCCATTGGCGGAATTGCTTCAGCTCATCTATTGTATAGTTGCCAATCAATGCCAATTGTGAATATAGCATCGGCGACATGTGACCAGGGTCAAGGAAGAAACGGTCGCGGCAACGCCACTTGGCATCTTCGGGGTCGAAGTTAAGAAATTCGGAATAGAGCACGTTTATAAAATCTGCACCGCCCATGGCACCGCCCGGGTGGCCCGACTTTGCACGTTCTACCATACTCGCAGCCAATATACGTATATTATCGGCGGCAAGATTCATGAGTTCTTTTGAATGTTGCATTGACATTGCTATATTCTTTTTGTTTTTGTAGCAAAATAACTATTTGTGTGCAAAAGTACAAAAAATTCAGTAGGACTATCCCTTTTATACGAAAAAACTATATACTCACAGCACATTACACCCTCCTAACAGAAAAAAGATTGCCGCTTTTACGCCCATTATCAAAGAAAAATGCTAATTTTGCCACCGCTTATGCCATAAGGCCATTCGGAGCAACACGCAACAGATGGGTCCTTATATAAATAGGCGTAATAACACTGAAATACAAACAGAAAACAGTAAAATGGATATTCAATTTCAAAAGATTGGCAAAGTTAGTGGCGAACTCACCATCAACATGGCCAAGGCTGACTACGAAGCCAACGTTAACAAGTCTCTCAAGGAATTAGGCAAAAAGGTACAAATGCCCGGCTTCCGTCCCGGTCACGTTCCCGCAAGTCTTGTTAAGAAAATGTACGGTACCCAAGTTAAGGCTGACGAAGTAAACAAACTTCTGCAGGACAGCCTTTTCGACTATATCAAGAGCAAGAAGATTGACATGCTTGGCGAACCCCTCGGCAGCGAAAAGCAAACACCGCAGGACATCGAAAAGCAAGATGACTTCACTTTCATCTTCGACATCGCCATCGCGCCCAAGTTCAAGGCCGAACTTAACAACGAAGACAACATCGACTACTACGACATCGAAGTTAGCGACGATATCATCAGCAAGCAACTCGGTGCACTCCAGCAGCAGGCTGGCCACCCCGAAGATGTAGACTCTTACGAGCCCAAAGACATTATGCGTGGCACTTTGGCCGAACTCGATGAGAACGGCCAGCCCAAAGAAGGTGGCTTGGTTATCGAAACAGCCTCTTTGATGCCCGAATATTTCAAGAACGACGACCAGAAGAAAATCTTCGATGGCGCCAAGAAGAACGATGTAATCACCTTCAACCCCACTACTGCCTACGAGGCTAACGAGGCTGAGTTGATGTCATTGTTCAAGATCGAACGTGAAGACGTGGCCAACCACGCTGGCAACTTCAGTTTCCAGGTTAACGAAATCAGCCGTTTCGTACCCGCCACACTCGATCAGGAGTTCTTCGACAAGGTTTTTGGCAAGGACGAAGTTAAGAGCGAGGACGACGCACGTAACAAAATCAAGGAGAGCATTCACGACCTCCAGGTTAACGACAGCGACTACAAGTTCATGCTCGACGTACGCGCCTATATGGAGCAGAAGGTTGGCGAGTTGGAATTCCCCGACGAATTGCTCAAGAAAATCATGAAGGCCAACAACAAGGACAAGGACGAAAAGTTTGTTGAGGACAACTATGCCAAGAGCATCGTCGAACTCAAGTGGCACCTTATCAAAGAGCAGCTTGTCAAGGCCAACAAGATCAAGGTTAACGACAAGGACATAAAGGCTGCTGCAGTTCAGGCCGCACGCTTCCAGTTTGCCCAGTATGGCATGAACAACATTCCTGACGAATACCTCGAAAATTACGCTCAGGAAATGCTGAAGCACCAGGAGCAGGTTAACCAGTTGGTTGACCGTTGTGTTGATCAGAAACTTGCTGCCGCCCTCAAGGAGGTTGTTACACTCAACCACAAGAACATCTCATCTGAGGACTTTGCCAAGATGTTTGAAGAAAACAACAAGGCTGACGAGGCACAAGCCTAATATAGTTCTTACAAACTAAGCACCGGGGCACACAGGGCTATCGAGGCTGCACGCTATTCGCCATAAAGAGCTTCCCACCCCTCCCCGACACTTATTAAACTACATTCCAAATGTGCAAATATACGAATGCGCAAATGAGAGAGCTTTGCTACAAACGCTGTCCCATCAAAGCATGAGCATATTTGCACATTTGCCATAACAAGTAACACCATGAACATCAACGATTTCAAAAAATTTGCCACTGCCAATGCTGGCATCAACTCAATGGTGCTCGACGATGTGATAAAGAGCCAGAACCAATACCTCAACCCCTACATTCTTGAGGAGCGCCAGCTCAACGTCACCCAAATGGACGTATTTTCACGTCTGATGATGGATCGCATCATCTTCCTTGGCACACAAATTGACGATTACACTGCCAACACACTGCAAGCACAGCTGCTCTACCTCGACTCTACTGACCCCGGCAAGGACATCTCCATTTATGTCAACTCTCCCGGCGGCTCAGTTTATGCAGGCCTGGGCATCTACGACACCATGCAATTCATTCAAAGCGACGTGTGCACCATCTGCACCGGCATGGCAGCCTCAATGGCAGCAGTGTTGCTCGTAGCAGGCCAGGAAGGCAAGCGCTCTGCCCTACCCCATAGCCGCGTCATGATTCACCAGCCAATGGGTGGCGCACAGGGTCAGGCTTCAGACATCGAAATCACCGCACGCGAAATTCAAAAACTCAAGAAAGAGCTTTACACCATCATCGCCGACCACTCACACACCGACTTCGACAAAGTGTGGGCCGACTCCGACCGCGACTATTGGATGACAGCACAGGAAGCCAAAGAGTACGGCATGATTGACAAAATATTCGAACCCAAGAAAGCTTAAAGCACACATACACTAAATATGGCTAACAAAAAAGAGCACAAATGCTCATTCTGCGGCCGCTCTGAGAGCGAAGTGCCCATGATGCTCAACGGCGCCGATGGCTACATCTGCTCAGACTGCGTGCAAAGTGCCTTCCACATGCTTGAGGAATATATGCCTGGTGCCACACAAAACGGCAAAAACACCAAAACCACCCTGAAGGACATTGACCTCAATGAAGTGCCAAAGCCAAAGGACATCAAGGCATACCTCGACCAATACATCATAGGACAAGACGATGCCAAACGCTTTATGAGCGTAGCCGTATACAACCACTACAAGCGCCTGGCCCAAGCCACAGACGGCAAAAAGGACGATGATGTTGAAATTGAAAAGTCTAACATCATCATGGTTGGCTCAACCGGCACGGGCAAAACATTGCTTGCCCGCACCATAGCCCGCCTGCTCGATGTGCCATTCACCATTGTCGACGCCACCGTATTTACCGAGGCCGGCTATGTAGGCGAGGACGTTGAAAGCATTCTTTCGCGTTTGTTGCAAGTGGCCGATTACGATGTGGCCAAGGCCGAACGCGGCATTGTGTTTATCGACGAGATAGACAAGATTGCCCGCAAAGCCGACAACCCATCAATCACACGCGATGTAAGCGGCGAGGGTGTGCAGCAAAGCCTGCTCAAACTGCTCGAGGGCACAATGGTCAACGTGCCGCCAAAGGGAGGCCGAAAGCACCCCGACCAGGACTATATCCACGTCGACACCCGCAACATTCTGTTTATTTGCGGAGGCGCATTTGACGGCATCGAAAAGCGCATAGCGCAGCGTCTCAATGCCCACACCGTAGGATACAACTCGGTGCAGAATGCCAAAAAGATTGACCCCAAAAACCTGATGAAGTACATCGAGCCGCAGGACCTCAAATCATTTGGTTTAATTCCCGAAATTATCGGACGTCTGCCGGTTCTCACCTATCTCAATCCGCTCGACCGCGAAGCACTTGCCCGCATCTTGGTTGAACCTAAAAACTCAATCGTTAAACAATACATCAAGCTATTCGAAATGGACGGTGTTAAACTCACCTTCACACAGGACACGCTTGACTACATTGTTGACAAAGCTGTCGAGTTCAAACTCGGCGCCCGCGGTCTGCGCTCTATTGTCGAGACCATCATGATGGACGCCATGTTCGAAGTGCCATCTACCGACAAGAAGAGTTTTGAAGTGACCAAAGAATATGCCGAAGCGCAAATGGAAAAGCGCGGCAATCTGGCATAACTACGACAGTGCACACACTGGCAGCATACACCATCATATTATTTTCTGCCAAGAGCTGACAGCATTCTCTTGCAATCAGTAAATAAAAAAACGCGAAACGGGGAGTAGAAAGATCTATCCATCTGATAGATTTCTACTCCCCGTTTCGCGTTCAACGCTACGCCGTTACACTACAAACCGATGCGCACAACATGTGCAACCACCTACTTTTGCGTGCAGGCTCTGTGCTGATTTAGTGCAGGCAGACACATAGTTTGTCTACACCGCCTAAAGCGCTGATACTCAATGCAGTGCAGACGAATGTTTCAAGTTCATTCATTGGTGAAGTACCTTACCTGCATCTACACGATTCAACAATTCTGGTTCCCCCTTGCCGTCGTAGTACAAATCAAGCGTATCGTTATGCCCCACACGGCTCACCACAAACCGCTTGCCGTCGGCATAACAATGTTTGACTTCATAAGCCTCAGTATGTCCCTCAAGCACCACCAGATGCTTGCCTACAAAACAAATGCCATTGCCACCCACTATCTCGCCACGCCTGTATGGAGTGATGCCAGGCAAGCGATAGTCAAATGGCAAATACAAGTCACCCGCTCGCTGAAATTTCACGCACCCTATTTCTACCAGTTCAGGCTTTGTGTCAAAACATATCCGGCTTTCAAGGTCTACATAGTATTCTGTGCCGTGCTCTTTCACATGCAAATAGGCATCATCAAGCAATTCGGCATAGTCAAACTTAGGATCAACGTGTGCGTCAAACCTCTCAAAGTATTGTGTTCGCAGCAAATACTTGCCCTCCCAATTTTTCACCACACGTACGCCATAAGCCTGCTGCCCCACCGCCGTGTACGAGCCAGCCGGCCGCCACCGGCCGGTTCTTTCATCACGCACCAATGTGTTGTAACCCGTTGCACCATTACGCACTATGCGCACGTCCATTGGTTCACGATAGTCTGCCAATCTATAGCCAGCACTCACATCAGCCATTACGGGGTAGGCAAACATACACGTTTCTCTAAAATGCCTTGCTTTTTGTTCAAAGCTCTCTTTGCGCCTTGTCCACTGATCCTTCTCTATTTTCCATTCGGCCCACTCCATTGGCATCAAATTCCTGCTATAATCCTTTTTGTAATAATAACGTCCATCGTGTGCTTCAAACAGGGCATAACCGTCCATTCTGTCAACCAAACGATAGAGCTGTGGCACAGGCGAAGGCGAAATATAATATTGACGGAAGCGCAACCCGTCCTCCACGCCACGCTGCAACGCATCATGTGTAACAAAGTCGGTCTCTGTCAGCCATCGTGTCTGCACTCTGGGGTAGAGTCGCACACCATCAGCCGTAACAAATTCGAGCCATTCACATCGCACCACATTGGGTTTCCGCACAAAACGCACACCATTTTTTAAGTCAATCCAAGGACGTTCCCGGTCTGAATTGCGTCGGCTATGCAAACGGGCAAGGCCATGTGCGGTCAACTCTATTTTGCTATACGTGCACGGCAACACCTCATTGCCTTGCGCATCAACTATGCCCTGTCGACCGTCCATACCACGCACCAGTTTGTAACCATAGTCCAAATTCAAGTCGTAGCGGTGCCCGTCGTGTGTCATCACCACAACCATTTCGGTTCGTTTCGCATCTGTAGACATAACGTCTGACGTTTTAGACCGACTGGTCAAAATCCCCATGTCGAGTACGCTCCTTGCTTGCCTTACATCTGCCTTTCCCGCCACACGCCCATCGAACATGGCCTGCCAGTCACGATCGTCCGAAGGAAGACCAAACAAGCGGTAAAGCCCCACATTATCCAATATCAAACAATACTTTTTGCCCTCATACACACGCATGCCGCGCCCCACCTGCTGCAAATACTTTGCCAACGAAAGTGTTGGGCGCGCCAACTGTATGAACTCCACATCTGGGCAGTCAAATCCCTCGCCAAACAAGTCAACATTCACAAGCACATCTATTTGTCCCTGCTTAAAGCGTTCAACCGCCCGGTTGCGTTCATCAGCAGGTGTTCGAGCACTGATGGCCAGCGCTTTTATGCCATGAGCACAATAGTAATCGGCCACATGATTGGCATGGTCTATGTCTATGGCATAAACAATGCCCTTCTTGCCATACGCATATTGCTGCACTGTATGGCAAAGTCGCTCTATACTGGGACGCACATCAAGTTTTTCGCGCATTTCCCTCAACGAGAAATCGCCGTCTGCGGCACGTTTTTTCAATCCGCACACCACCTTTTGCTCCTCGCTGTCGGGCCTTACCGACATGTAGTCGTATAGCGACAAACGGCCGTTAGCTATAAACTTATTATACGACCACGATTGCAGCAACACCTCAAACAATTGTCCAAATCCACGACAGTTGAGCCGGCACGGGGTGGCGGTCAGTCCCAGCTTTTTAGCCCCATGGCAAGCGTTCATCACCTCGGCATACGTAGCAGCCAGCGCATGGTGCGCCTCGTCTATCACCATCAAACCCGGTTGTTCGCCCATCTCTCCGTAATGGCGGCACAGCCACTGAATGGAATACACCTTTATTCTGGCATCATGGACCGCCCCAGCTGCAGCACCACCCTCCGCACCAAACACCTCGGGCAGCACCTGCTGCAAGGTATGCCGCACCTGGGCCACCAATTCGCGACGATGCGTAACTATCCACACGCAACCACCATGCAGCCTCAACCAGTCACAAACGCAAAAAGCCAACAAGCAGGTTTTACCCGTGCCTGTTGGCATTTGTACCATAACAGATTGATGCGACTCAAAGGCCGCATCAATTCGTTGCTTCATGTCAAGCTGATAATCGTAAAGTCGCATACTACTCATGCGTATTCCTGATTTTGGAAAAAGGAAATATGGGTGGTTCTAACAATTCTGGAACAGGGATTTGTGCGCTATCGAAAGTGCTTTTCACATTTCAGTATTGCAAAACTCTTAAAACAGAATTTTTAGAATCACCCATATAATATTGCAGCCCATTGAAACCGAACGAATAGCGGGCCTACGCCTCAACAAGCATCACCACCCTTGGACTACCAAAGGGGCCTTCTTCAACAGCCTCCATGCGTCCCGCCATACACTCCTCAAACAGTATGGTGTGCACACGCAGTTTCTCGGCTCCACTGTGCTGCATGATGTCAGCCACAGCGCAACGGCCGCCATGCTGTTTAATATAGTTGATTATCCGTTCTCTGTCTTGTTCTTTATAGTTCATATTATTCACTATTACGTTCTTAAAACTTTGTACCCGACACAATGCGGTAAAACGTGAGCCACAATATTTTGGCATCGAGCCACCACGAGCGGTGTTCAAGATAAATAAGATCGTAGCGCAATCGGGCAACCATCTTGTCCACCGTGTCGGTGTAGCCATTATAGAGCGTGGCATACGATGTCACCCCCGGGCGTATTTGATACAAGCAAGTGTAACGCGGGTCGCGCTCCATTATCTTGTCTATGTAAAATTGCCTTTCGGGGCGCGGCCCAATAAAAGCCATATCGCCACAAAACACATTCCACAACTGCGGCAATTCGTCAAGATGGTGTTCACGCAGAAATTTGCCAATCTTTGTCAATCTCGGGTCATGTCCCGTGTTATACAGTTGCGGCCCCATCTTTTCGGCATCAAGCCGCATGGAGCGGAACTTGTAAATGTAGAATGGCCGTCCAAAGCGCCCTATGCGCTCTTGCTTGTAAATGGCGGGGCCACCGTCCTCACGTCTCACCGCTATGTAGCAGTACAGAAATAGGGGCGAAAACACTATCAAGCACCCAAGTGCCGTAAACATATCAATTATACGCTTTACATTACGTTCAAAGGCATTCATACCATCGGGTATGAACTTAAAATGTTCCATATTCTGCTCTTTGATTGTTTGTTGAAATAGCTGGTGTATGTTGTTCTTCATATTGGTTTCGTGATATAATTAAAGCACGCCTTTTGGGCGCACCCGACAAACCCTGTGGAGGGCTGTGCAGATGCTAACCCAAAAACTGAGTTGCCAAACGATACATGATTGCCCAAAAGTAGTACCTTTGCACTATGAATCAGAATGGCAATAAAAATATGTATGAGGGCCTCGCCTCATATTTCCTCCCCGAAGGAGTTCTTAAATATTTCGAGGTGACAGACTTTGCAACACAGCGTACTCTGGACAAGGATGTTCTTTACACAACAGAGCTTCACATCTATCTGGATGAGCGCGACAATCGCACACCAGACATGAAGGATTCCGTGAGCAATGGTTTTGGGGAAGAATCATGTTTACTTGACTATCCAGCCCGAGACAAGAAGGCGGTACTTCACATACGAAGAAGGCGTTGGACAATGCCGGATGGCACAACAAGAAGTGTTGACCTTGACAAGGAGTTTGAACTGAAGCATAAGGGCACTCGATACGCGAAGGACTTCGCGCTTTTTTTAAAGAGGGCGAATGGACTCTGAGACGATAACCGCTCGTCAGATTGGTTATACGTACATGATTAACAGCTCCACGTTTGCCAAAAGATACAAGGACGCCCTGAGTAACTTCGAGACGTGGGAGCAGAAGGATCACGCATCCAAGTGGATTCTTATTCCGCAAAACGTAGGTAAGGAGCAAGGCATAGACGAGACCTCCCTCCAGGGCGAACTGTACACTATCGTTCACAACAAGGATGCCCATGGTCGCAAGGGTGCAATCATAGCAGTAGTCAAGGGAACGAATCCTGCTGACGTACTGAAGGTTCTCATGCAACTACCTGCAGATAAGCGTGAAATGGTTGAGAATATCACGATGGATCTCTCAGATTGCATGCGTGTCATAGCCCGAGAGGCATTCCCTAAAGCCACAGTCATACGTGACTGCTTCCATGTCGTAAAACGCGGTGGAGAGGGCTGCGAAGAGATACGCCTGCGCCTGAAACGAAAAGCCGTAAAGGAGGCGAACAGACAGAAGGCAGAGTTTCGCAAATACCTCGAAAATCTGGCAGCGCAGAGAAAGGCTTACCGCGAGCGAATGAGGAAAAGGCATGGGAAGAACTGGAAGAAGAGCAAGCGCGGAAGAAAGCCTATGAGGCTGAACACTCGCTTTGAACCCAAAAGGCTTGAAAATGGCGAGACTCTTGTAGAGGCACAGACACGATGTCGCAAGCAATTGTCCATGAGCCGAGAGAAGTGGAGCGCAACGCAGAAAAAGCGTGCGAAGATACTTTTCGCACTCTACCCAAAACTTGAAGAAGCATACAATCTGATCAACTCCCTTAGAGCCATATTCAGAAACAAGAAACTCACAAAGGAGACTGCCAAACAGAATTTCAAGGGGTGGTATGAGAAAGTGGCTTCCTGCACTCTGCGTGAAATCAAGTCCGTACGCGATACCATCAGATTCTATGAGGATGAAATCCTGAACTACTTTGACGGACGTAAGACTAACGCTTCAGCTGAATCGTTGAACTCAAAGATCAAATGCTTTCGTGCACAAGTAAAAGGAGTCATAGACATACCATTCTTCATGTATCGTTTAGCAACAGTTTTGGGTTAGCATCTGCACGGCCTACTCCACAGGGTTTGTCGGGTGCGCCGANNNGGCGCACCCGACAAACCCTGTGGAGGGCTGTGCAGATGCTAACCCAAAAACTGAGTTGCCAAACGATACATGATTGCCCAAAAGTAGTACCTTTGCACTATGAATCAGAATGGCAATAAAAATATGTATGAGGGCCTCGCCTCATATTTCCTCCCCGAAGGAGTTCTTAAATATTTCGAGGTGACAGACTTTGCAACACAGCGTACTCTGGACAAGGATGTTCTTTACACAACAGAGCTTCACATCTATCTGGATGAGCGCGACAATCGCACACCAGACATGAAGGATTCCGTGAGCAATGGTTTTGGGGAAGAATCATGTTTACTTGACTATCCAGCCCGAGACAAGAAGGCGGTACTTCACATACGAAGAAGGCGTTGGACAATGCCGGATGGCACAACAAGAAGTGTTGACCTTGACAAGGAGTTTGAACTGAAGCATAAGGGCACTCGATACGCGAAGGACTTCGCGCTTTTTTTAAAGAGGGCGAATGGACTCTGAGACGATAACCGCTCGTCAGATTGGTTATACGTACATGATTAACAGCTCCACGTTTGCCAAAAGATACAAGGACGCCCTGAGTAACTTCGAGACGTGGGAGCAGAAGGATCACGCATCCAAGTGGATTCTTATTCCGCAAAACGTAGGTAAGGAGCAAGGCATAGACGAGACCTCCCTCCAGGGCGAACTGTACACTATCGTTCACAACAAGGATGCCCATGGTCGCAAGGGTGCAATCATAGCAGTAGTCAAGGGAACGAATCCTGCTGACGTACTGAAGGTTCTCATGCAACTACCTGCAGATAAGCGTGAAATGGTTGAGAATATCACGATGGATCTCTCAGATTGCATGCGTGTCATAGCCCGAGAGGCATTCCCTAAAGCCACAGTCATACGTGACTGCTTCCATGTCGTAAAACGCGGTGGAGAGGGCTGCGAAGAGATACGCCTGCGCCTGAAACGAAAAGCCGTAAAGGAGGCGAACAGACAGAAGGCAGAGTTTCGCAAATACCTCGAAAATCTGGCAGCGCAGAGAAAGGCTTACCGCGAGCGAATGAGGAAAAGGCATGGGAAGAACTGGAAGAAGAGCAAGCGCGGAAGAAAGCCTATGAGGCTGAACACTCGCTTTGAACCCAAAAGGCTTGAAAATGGCGAGACTCTTGTAGAGGCACAGACACGATGTCGCAAGCAATTGTCCATGAGCCGAGAGAAGTGGAGCGCAACGCAGAAAAAGCGTGCGAAGATACTTTTCGCACTCTACCCAAAACTTGAAGAAGCATACAATCTGATCAACTCCCTTAGAGCCATATTCAGAAACAAGAAACTCACAAAGGAGACTGCCAAACAGAATTTCAAGGGGTGGTATGAGAAAGTGGCTTCCTGCACTCTGCGTGAAATCAAGTCCGTACGCGATACCATCAGATTCTATGAGGATGAAATCCTGAACTACTTTGACGGACGTAAGACTAACGCTTCAGCTGAATCGTTGAACTCAAAGATCAAATGCTTTCGTGCACAAGTAAAAGGAGTCATAGACATACCATTCTTCATGTATCGTTTAGCAACAGTTTTGGGTTAGCATCTGCACGGCCTACTCCACAGGGTTTGTCGGGTGCGCCGCCTTTTGGTCTTTATAGCGCGCTTATCAAAAAGGTTAGTTTTTTCTTCTGTAACGATGCAAATGCTGCCATGTAAACTGCCACAATTTGAACAAAGGGTCACACAATGTTTCAGTAGGGAAATATCTTACAAAGCGTACATTGCGATGTAACGACCGCACAAAACGATACAAAGCCGTTTCGTTAGCCTTACGCTTGAGCCGTTCGTCATATTTACCAAAATTGCCCGACCTTAATATTTCGTCCATTACAAAGCGGCCAGAATATTCGTCGGGCGGCACAATAAAATAATTTGTCGAAAGCCCAAATAACTGTTGCAACACATACATCAAGGCTCTGGCAAATGACGTCAAATTCAAACTTTCAAAATGCGCAACCACTTGTTCACGCTTATCAACCGGCAATGATTTTACCACGTAATAATAATCCATCACCTGCCTCAGCCCAATGCCCTCGCCCAACAGATGACGATAGATATGTATCAACACATATACGGCATTGAAGCTCTCCGTTGGTACTGGCAAGGTAGCACCGCTACCATTTCTCAATAATTCAAAATGCTCAAATTGCAAAGCCGATTGCTGCTTGAAATAGTGCTGCAATTGGGCATTCGACAAACAAGAGTTCATCCACGAAGGGGTAAAATGCACCTCCACCTCCACCCCATTCACGGGCGGATAATCTACATGGTGATAGCGTACCTCACCCTTTGGACATACCTTGCGCACATATTTAAGCACCTGCTTGCGCTCTCCCTCCACCCACAAGTCTACATCACCTGGATTGCGGAGTTCAGGGTGCGGGTAAAGTAACGCAAGTCCTTGTCCTTTTAATACTGCCGAACGAAATCCATTAGCCGCAAAAGTTTTCACTACATCTATTGCTGCCGCATTCACGCGTTCGTTCATCACCTGTATTTGTTCTGCCACGGCATACCACCTCAGCAACACATCTCGTGGCGGACGCTCTTTTTCCTGCAAACTGCTGACGTATGGCCAGAGCACACCCACCAAAGCCTGCTTGCGCGCATCATCAAAAGCTTGCTGCCACTCATGTTGCGAAAACGCTAACGGGGCTTCTGTTGGCAATGCAAAAGATTTACGCAACAGCCTCACCAAAGGCATGTGCCTTTGGTCAATGCCTAAATTGTTCATTTGTTTATGATTCTATCGTATAGTTTTTTATATCCATCTACCATTTGTTCTGCTGTCAGTTCTGTACTGAAAATCCTTGCAGATTTTTCGGCAAAGGCTTTATAAATATCTTCACGCTCTAATATGTATTTTATTTTATCGGCAAAAACCTCCGCTTTGTTTTCAAGCGCAAAACCATTTTCACCGTTTCGCACGATTTCGCTTACGCCCCCCACATTCGATGCCACAACAGGCAATCCCGCCCGCATTGCCTCAATCAGCACCATCGGCAGCCCTTCGTAGTTACTTGACAGCACAAACATATCTGCCATTTTACAGCAAGCCCCGGCCTCTTGTATATTGCCTAAGAAATACACATTTTTACCATGTGGCTCGGTCACGGGTTGCTGATTACCAATCCACACAAACGCATACTGAGGCAACAATGCTGCAATCTGCAAAAATAGGCTTACATTTTTTTGAGGGGAAAGTCTGGCTATACAAAGCACAGTCTTTTCGTAACCATCACTAATACTTTGCCAATCCACACGACATACCGCACCATTGTCACTTTGCGGAATGCCATTATACACCATTCTGACATGGTGAGTTATACCCTCTTCATACAAATGTTTCTCGTCGTATTTACTCACCCCTACGATGTACTGGCAACGCCGCTGCATCAGTTTCTCTATTGGTAACAATTTGCGGTAAGCCACACGTATGGAATCAAACCCATGTACCGTGTACACAATTTTGCTTTTCGGCAAAGCCACACGCCCTAACATACCAGCCTTCGATGAATGCAAGTGTATCACATCGGGCTTGTATTTGCCGCACAAGGCGCGCAAGCTGAAACATGCCTTTACGTCATTCAACGGAGACAAAGCACGCTTCAAGCACATACACGGTTCGCGTACTACTCTCTCGTCAAGCATATTCCACAATTTTCCATCTCCCTCACCTGCCACAACTATCACCTTGTGTTCTCTACACAAAGCATTCGACAGACAGGCTACAACCGACTGCGCTCCACCAAGATTGGAGCACGTTATAACTTGTAATATGGTCATATTCTAAAATAAATCTACTTATTGCAATTTATACATTACAAACAACACGTATATCTTTTTGCTATACCATACGCATATAGCCAGACATACTATTTCGTTTTGTTATAACAAAAAGAATATCTATTTTTGCCATATCTTTTAATCATAGCAAAAAGTTACACATGATACAACTTATCAATCGTCCTCAGTACACAGAGCGTATCAAGCCATTTGTCAATAAAAACATCATCAAAGTGCTAACCGGCCAACGCCGCGTTGGCAAAAGCTGCATTCTGCTGCAATTACAACAACACATAAAGGAATGTACCCCAGAGGCAAACATCATTTACATCAACAAGGAGTTTGAGCAATTTTCATCTCTGCGTTCAAACACAGAGCTAACCGATTACATCAATCAGCACCTCGATAACACAAAGCCTAACTATCTTTTTATTGATGAAGTGCAGGACATCGCAGGTTTCGAACATACCCTGCGCAGCCTGCAAGCGCAAGACGCCTGCGACATTTACATCACCGGAAGCAATGCCACCATGCTGTCAAGCGAACTTGCCACCTACCTTTCTGGCCGCTACATCGAATTTCACATATTCAGCCTAAGCTACCTTGAGTTCTTGACATTCCACAAACTTGACCACTCCACCGCAAATCTGCGCAAATATCTTACCTTCGGCGGACTACCTTATTTGTCAAACCTCGTTTTAGAGGAAGACATAGCCTTCGAATACCTGCGCAATGTTTACTCCACCATTCTGTTGAAAGATGTTGTAAAACGCGAGGGCATTCGCAACGTAGATTTTCTCGAACAACTGGCCCTTTACACAGCAGATAATGTCGGCAACCTGTTCTCATCTACCAACATCAGCAAATATCTGAAATCACAAAAGGTAAACATGACGCCCTTGTCTGTCATAAACTATTTGCGCGCACTGCAAAACGCTTTTCTCATACACAAAGTGCAACGCATCGACGTGAACGGCTTGCGAAAATTCGAGATTGGCGACAAATTTTACTTCGAAGACCTGGGTCTGCGCAACTGTCACCTTGGCTTCAACTTGCAAAAGGACATTCACAAATTACTTGAAAATGCCATATACCTGCACCTCCGCCAACTTCAGTACCAGGTATATACAGGCCAGCAAAACGGAGGGCGCGAGATAGACTTCGTTGCCATGCGCAAGGACGAGGTTGTCTATGTGCAGGCCTGCCTGCAACTGACCGATGAATCCACCCGCCAACGTGAGTTCGGCAACTTGTTAGCTATAGCCAACAACTACCCCAAATACGTGGTCAGCCTCGACGAATGGACCTCCGGCAGCAATGTCGATGGCATCAAGCATGTGCATCTGGGAGATTTCTTGAAGATGGAGAGGTACTAACATTGCTATTTTACAATTTGCCTCTTTGCGAAATAATATTCAAGAAAGTATCTTGTTATTCTAAGTCCCAATAAAGAATGTAACAATGCGACGTTCCTCGCTTTAGGGTTCTGCTTATACTTTAATAACCACTTGTAGCGCCTTAAGCGTTCATAATACGTTTCCCTAATAGATTTATCCAGTTGTCCCAATTCCCCCAAACAAATACTAAGTTCATACGCAAGAAAAGATTTTAGATAATCTTTAGTACGATCTTCAAAGCTACGTTTAGCAATCTTTTCTAACTCACGTTCTATTATATTTAGTTGACAATCAATAGTTCTGCCACATATTGAACTTGTTATACTACCTGACACACCTTGCCTGTACGCATAAATGTACTCATTAACGAACATACATTTCTTTGAGCCGTCAAGCAAATCAATAAACCAAGGTATATCCTCGGATAACATTCCTTTAATGAAAGTAAGCCCCATGTCTGAAAGTGATTTCTTCGAAATCACTTTCAGACATGCGCTCATTGGTAGCGTCCCCGACGCTACCAATGAGCGCATGGCTGTGTCCTTGTCTGTAGGTACAGCCAATCTCTCATCATACGCCGGCCACTTTGTATATGTATTGGCATTTTGATTGTAATAAGAGCAATTAAAACTAATAAAATCACATTCAGGGTGAGCCTCAACCAACGCCATTATTTTTTCCAGACTTTCCTTGCCTACCCAAAAGTCATCACTATCCACAAAAATAATGTAATCACCTTGAGCACGTTCTAAACCATAATTTCTGGCATCAGACAGCCCACCATTAGTCTTGTGTAAAGCCCTTATGCGTTCATCGCGTTTTGCCCATTCGTCACATAACACTGGACATTTGTCTGGAGACCCATCGTCTATCAAAAGTATTTCAAAATCCTTGTATGTTTGCGACAAAAGACTTTCAATACAAATGGAAAGATATTTCTCTACTTTATAAACAGGGAGTATAAATGATACTTTCATGCCTACTTTACAAATTACTCATATTTATTCCTTAAATCCATCTGAAAGTATAAGGTGAAATTCCACCATCACCATGTTGTATTCCAAAATACGACATTGAAATACAAATAAATATAAATACAATGCCAACAACAACCTTATATAAACCATTTCTATTGGAATCATGCAACAAGAAATAGGTCAAATAAGCAAATAATAAGACTTTTAATGAGCATAAAGCAAACGGGACACGACTTAAGAACATAGATATACCAAAAATGTTTGAAAACAATACACCTACGATAAAACATCGATATATATTTCTTACCCACTCACACTTATAATATCTAATCATTGGCACGGAAAAAGATATAACAATTATATTCAACAAATGGTTTGCCATGATTCCCAAACCTGTCGAAACCTCCATATCAATATCAAGGTTTTCCAAATAGCCCAAATATTTTTCATTTGAGATAAACATCGGCAAAAGATTTGTTATATAATCTCCAAAAAACGAAGCAAATAAGATAGAGACTATGTAAACTACAATCATAATCCCTCTATTTTCTAATACCCCTAAGCGTTTATTGCCAATAAAATAAAAAGGAAATAAAATAGCCGATGAATAATGTATGAAAAAAGCGCAACAGCAACAAATTATATACTTGAATACGTTTTTCCCTATATATTTCACTGACAAGAAAAAGAAACAAGCGGCCAAAGCTTGTCTCTGTATATTTAATGCCGATGCCAAGAACGTTGTAAAAAAGAAGAATAGAACATAATGAAATCTCTTATAATCTTTGTCTGTAGAATAAAACGTCAAAAACATCATCAACAATACTATTGTCATAAAGAACAACGAAGTTGACATCTTCAACGATGCACAAATAGTATTTATAATTAAATACAAAGGTTCCAGTCTCGAAGTTACAATTTCATTCCAACTTATACCATAATTACATATTGCTTCATAATAACCTTTATAATTTTCCCAGTCAGATCCAACCTCGTAACGCCCGCCCAATAATAAGCCGATAACCAAGAATAATAACAAATAAGCAATTATTTTCCTCTTTTCATTGGCTATATGCTTTACAAACAAGCCTGTAATCACCGATAGTATTATCAACCCCCAATAAACGAAATAAGTAAAAAGCATATAAACCTATCTTTTATACAAATTAAAAATAGACTCCAACAAACCATACAATTTCATCTTATAGCATAACACTATAAAATTATCCCGGACACTAAGAGCTAAACTGTTACGGATATACATATCATAAACACTTTCAATTTTACTCCAACTTTCACGATTCCCTGTTTTAAGCAGGAACAACGCTGAACGAGCATACAAAACCTTTAAGCTTCGTGCAAACTTGTCCTTATCTTCTACTTTTATAAAAAAATCGAATAACAAGTCATCAGCCCTTTTCATATTATTTATAGACGTCTCATTTATATTGTTTGAATATGAAGACACATTAGATTGCTCATAGTAATATAGTGTATCTTCAAGCCAATCTATCCTTTCTGCCTTATAAATAATTCTTGGAACCACGACATAATCCTCACCTTGATTAATGCCCTCTTCAGACCGAACTTCAGTTGCCTTGTAAAATTTGGAATCATAAAACTTGTTCCACATTGAAGCAGGAACTCTATTTGATAAATAGTTATTTATCAACGATACTTTATCCTCTACTTGCAATGGCACAGGGAAGATTCCATCACATTTTACTATTGAGTAACCAAAAATCAACACTTGAGAAGATTTTTGGCTAATCCTTTCGACCAATAAAAATATTGCGTCCTCTCTCAAATAATCGTCTGAATCTACATGCATGAGATAATCACCTGTAGAAGCATCTAATGCAGTATTTCTTGCAGCAGATAATCCTCTGTTCTTATCATGGTGAAGTATTTTGGTTTGCTTTTTACGATCAGGATATTCTGCTAATACGCTATTGAGTATTTCTATAGATTTGTCCTTTGTACAATCATCTACAAAAATATATTCTATATTTTCGTACGTTTGTTCAAATAGGCTTCGCACACAACGCTCTATATATTTCTCTACACCATAAACAGGTACAAGTATTGAAACTTTCTTATTCTCCATACTATAACAGTCTACATTTCTTACCGTTTAACAAACAATAGTTGTATTTTTTGTAGCAGCCATATTTGAATAATAATATATGGATTAGGACAAGATATCAGCTACAACTAAATAGTTACCATATCATACACGTCTCTTTATTTTCACAAAAAGCTCCGTCAATCTGCGACCTAATATTCTTTGTATTTTTTCTTTTACCTTCATACCCTTCGGCACCCAACTCCCGTCAAAGTGGTGAATGCACAATGTGTTGGGAGTTATATTCACCACCTTGGTCTCGTAGTCCTTGGGGCAAAGCCAGTCTTGCGGGAGCAGGGTGAAACCGTTGACGGTCTGCAGCTGATTGTTAGGCACAAAACCATATTTAAGCAACGTGTTGGTGATGCGCGTCACATTGGTGGTCAAGTCCATTGAACCGTCGGACTTCACAAAGTGCAAGCCATCATATTCAGAGAGTAGCTCCTTGAATATTGGCAAGCCCTCCCGACAAGCCATCAGGCCTGTCGGGATTCGCGTCGCTGACTCAAATCCCGACACCGCATCATATTGGAGTAGCACGTCAAGCGGCTTAAGCACCTCAACATCTGTGTCCATATATATGCCGCCTTCGTGATATAAAGCATGCAGACGCACCACATCTGTTACAAAAGCAAATTTGCGATTGTCGTATGCCTCACGCACATAGGGGTATTGGTCGAGGTCAAAATTGTCCTCGTTCCACTCTTTTATCTCATACTCCGGCAGGTATTTCTTCCACGAAGCAATGCACTTTCGTGCCATTTCGGGCATTTTGCCGCGCCCGAACCAACAGTAATGTATCCTTTTGGGAATCATGATGTCTTGATTATTTTATTGTTTATATAGTTTGTTGCCATCACCAACGCAGTTGTCGACAGAATTGTCGACACAACTACAAGGCTTATGGCTAAATAGGGTGAAGAGATATGTGGTATCAGAGCTAAAGGACCAAGTATAAAGATGTGATGCGTGATGTATATGTAAAAGCTGTATTTGTCGAAAGGAACTATTGCAGGCATAAGGCGAGCAACGGGCAAGCGAGAAAGGACCTTGATGCCCAACAAACAGAACGCTACGCCCGCCACACCATGCCAAGCCTTATTCAACACATTATCATACTGGAGTATCACCTCCCAATTCAAGTAACAAGTCAATAATACGAAAAGCACAGAGAAAAAGCACAATGCGTAATTTCTGAGCCTTCCTAATCTCGCATAACAATACCCTGCGGAATAAAGTGAAATCCATGTAAAACAAGCAATGTCCTTTTTTAGCATCATATAAATTAACGCATTAGCTACAAGCAATATGAGCAACAAATATGGAGCAAACTTCTTAAAACGTTGCAGCAATGGCGTTGTGGCATAGCACACCGCTATAGCCGTCATAAACCACAAATGAGAGAGGCCGTTATACCCCCCCCCTAAAAGCTTGAATATCAAACAGATACGACACGTAATTCAGAAGTTTCACAGGCTCATTGCAAGCGAATTTCATGACTGTCAGCATTACAACAGAGAACAATGCTACGGGTATGTACAGTTTGCGTATTCTTGCGCTGAACCATTTGCGCCAATCTGCTATGTACTTGTGTCCATATAAATAGCCACTGAGTACAAAAAACACCTGCACACCTACATTGAATAGCCATGCCCAATTATTGCCATAGGCTTGCAACAGATGACACAGCACTATCATCAGCATCGCGCATGAACGTACAACGCTGATGGCATTACGCTCCGATGCCGTAATGTCAATACATTTATTTTGATTTACCCAAAATTCTTTCATACAATTGCGTCATATCCTCACACCAACTACGAGGTGAGAGCAATTCTTCGTTATTATGCTTGCTTACTTTACATTTCTCTTCCAACTCTTTCTTATCAGCTTGTATAAACTGCTCCATTTTGTTTGCCAAATCCTCATAATCTCCGTCTTTGAACAAGAACGCTGACGGGTTCTTTGAGTTCCAATACATCCCTGGAATGTCGCTTTGAATGACAGGCGTCAAGAAATAAGTAGCCTCGGCTATGGCTAATGACATTGTTTCACCTCGAGAGGCACAAATAAAGCAACTTGTTCGCTCTAACAATGGAGCTATATTATTCTCCGCTTGCTTAAGCTCCAACCATTCTGGCATTGATGTCAAGCCTAACCTGTCTCTTAGAAAAGCGTCAAACCATTCTCTTCGTATGTATGTAAGGATTAGCTTAAACTTTACACCCTTTTTCCACAACAAATCAGCTGCACACAATATTACATCTGCACCTTTTCCTTCAGGCTGGGTTGCATACGCCGTAAATGTGGGCAAAGTCAAATTCTTTTCACCAAGTGACATAGGTGTGACATCGTCAAACATATCCATCACCAAACCATTTATACGATACATGACACCTGGATAGTGCAATTTCTTGTAGGTCTCGTTATCATACTGCCTTATCGGCAACAAACCGGCACACTTGCACTGACCTATAATCGAAGCCACCTCCGGCGATACGCCCACCACATAAGCATTCTTTCCATACCAATGATAATGCCTCCACATCAGCAAGCGGAAACGTATTTGCTTCAGTAAGGCTAATGGTCCTGTCCGCTTCAAACGTACCCAGTCATGGCCATGAAATACTACCTTGCACTTACTGCCAATGCACCTTAAAGCCTTTACTGCTGGTATATCGTATGCCTCAAAATTGGTATGAATAATATCTGGGGCTACCTCTGAAAAGATTTGTACCAATTGCCCTGCAACCTTTGAATAATCTCCATTGGTAAAGAACACCCTGTCAACCTTCTTGATATCATCAATCCAACCTCTGTGGGCTGACTGGGTAGGGAAAATCCAACTTACCGATTTTACCCCCCCCGCTTTAAGTTGCGCAGATAATTTTTCAAACAATGGTATTATGCGGCCTGGGTATGGAGAATTACAAGCCCAAAGAAATATCACGTTCTTGCCTTCTAACTTCATAATGTAATGATTAACTGTTATGCTTACCCGTTGGCGGAATTTCAGGTTAACGAGTTAAGAAGTTGACAAACAAGTAAGTTGCCATACACTACTTGTTATGTTAAATCCATAATGGTAAGAAGCTTAAAAAGCCTGGCAAACTTACCTGTTAACCCGTTAGCTTGTCAACTTGTTTACTAATTCCACCAACGCGTTATGCTTATATTCAACAACTCACCTTAAGCTATCCACAATACGTCCACATGCCTTGCCATCGCCATAGGGATTAACCGCATGACTCATTTTGGCATACGCATCAGTGTCTGTCAAGAGTTCCGACACATTGTTATATATCTTGTTATAATTCGTGCTAACAAGCTTTACGGTGCCCGCTTCCAATGCCTCGGGGCGCTCGGTCGTGTCGCGCATCACAAGCACAGGCTTGCCAAGGCCGGGAGCCTCTTCCTGTATGCCGCCGCTGTCGGTAAGCACAATGCTGGCCTTTTCCATCAGATAGACAAACGACAAGTATTCAAGCGGCTCAATGAAAAACATGTTGCCAAGATCTGTCAAATCGGTGCCGAACACCTCGTGTATGGGCTTTCGCACATTGGGATTGAGGTGCATGGGATAAACAAAATCCACATCGGGGAATTGCATGGTCAAATCCTTGATGGCACGACACATCGAGATAAAGCCATCGCCAAAATTTTCACGGCGATGGCCCGTAATCAGCACAAGCCGTTTACCGCCAACCAAACGTGAGGTGTCATAACCTGCCGAAACAAGTTCTGCTGCCAACAACTGGTTCAAACTGGCATCGTTTTTAATTTTATCCACCACTATGTGCAACGCATCAATCACAGTGTTGCCTGTAACTGCAATCATTTTATCCTTCACGCCCTCAGCCAGCAAATTCTCGCGGCTCAGCTGCGTCGGGGCGAAGTGATATGTGGCTATGCGGCCAGTTATCTGGCGGTTCATCTCCTCGGGCCAGGGGCTGTAAATGTTGTGCGTACGCAGTCCGGCCTCAACGTGGCCCACAGGTATTTGCTGGTAAAATGCCGCCAAGGCAGCGGCTGTTGACGTCGTGGTGTCGCCATGCACCAGCACCACATCAGGCCGCACCTCTTTCAGCACATCGCGCATACCGGTCAGCACACGCGCCGTCACATCATACAGGTCCTGACCCTGTTTCATGATATTGAGGTCATAGTCAGGTTTTATCTCAAATATTTTGAGCACCTGGTCAAGCATCTCGCGGTGCTGGCCTGTCACACACACAATGGTCTTAAAATCTTCGGGATTATGTTGAAAAGCTTTCACGAGTGGCGCCATCTTGATGGCCTCCGGACGTGTTCCAAACACTAAAAGGATTGTTTTCATCTTTATATCAAAGGTTAATGTTTAACGCGTTGACGGAATTAGCAAACAAGTTGACAATGAATTCAGCCAACGCGGTGTTTAATTCGTTTGTACAAATACTTAAGTAGGGGGTAAACTACAGGTATGCGGCGAATGGCACTTATGGCATTCACCCTCATTTGTTTCAGTCTATACCCCCGCTTATACCCCCTCAGCAGCGGGGCGAACACGGCATCGCTCTGGCGCGCGTAACCACTGACAAAGGCGGCACGCTCGGGCGGACAGGTTGAGGGGCGCTTGAGCTGGCCATTGCCGTCGACGGCCTCGGCCACAGTACGCTCCTCCATCAACATGTGGGGGCGCACCATCTCTACAAGGCGCTGCCCCTTGGCTGTGCTGGGCATGATGAGCGACACCCCCTTGCCACGGGGTATGACTGTGCCCTGGTAACCCCAAAAGTCGGCCACCGTCACATCAGCGGTGCGCGCAGCACAGGCATAAGGGCAGTGGTAACAATTGTCGCGGAATGTGAGGCCGTACATAAAGGCCGTGATGTAGGTGTTGCGCAAAAAACGCTGCGCTGCTTCGGGCAGCGGGCTGCCCGAAGCAGGTATGGCACTTTCAACGAAAGTGCCAAACCTCAAATCAAGATTTGAGGTTTGGGTTGAGTGTATACGGCGGAACGTCACACGTTCCGTTCCATCAGGGCGAAGCCCTTTTTTACGAAACATACTTTCGACGTTGTCGCGCAACAGCTTTTGCGACGGCACACCATGACACACCAGGTCAAGGCAATAAAGGTTGTCATAGCTGCGGCGCAAGTAATTACGCAAGCCGGCTATCTGACACGCCGTGCCAGTGAACAACACTACAAGGCCTGCATTAAGGTCGGCTTTAACCTGTCTGAAAGTGGTGCCTATACTGCTCTGCACGTATTTTGAGCCGCGCATGGCGCACATGTCTTCCACCGAGGCAAAGCGTTCGTGGGCTATGTCGGTGTAGCTGCGCATACGGCAACCATACACCACACCGCCCTGTTCGATAATGGCACGTGCCATTGTACTTGCCGCTCCGCCTGAGGCACTCTTGTCAAGCGCCTCAGCCTCACTACATATTGCTGCAAAGGCCTGCAAGGGGGCATGCTTTTCGACAGGGTTCACCACGGGGCAAACCTTTTGGCACAGTTTGCAGTCAATGCACTTGGCGGCGTCAATGCGGGGGTGCACATAGCCTACGGCCCCTGTCTCGACCATGCTGATGGCCTGCTTGGGGCAGGCATTATAACAGGCCGAGCAAGCGGTGCACTGCTGTTCGGGACATATCTGTTCCATATTTTGATATAGGTGGTTGACGGGGTGACAGATTGACGGGTTAACGGATTAACGGGGTAACAAGTTTACAGGTTGACGGGGTAACGGGTAAGTTTAAGTTCCTGACCATTCTGACTTTAACATAACAAGTAGCGTATGGCATACTTACCCGTTAACTTGTCAACCCGTTAACCCGTCAACCTGTCAACCAGGGAAGGAGTATGGTCAGTTTTTCAACGATGATGACAAATAGCGCAACGAGGCTGCGCGCTCTGTTTCAAGCAGGGCAAGGGCTTTGTCACAGTCAATTGGCGGTACATTATCAAAATTGCCGTCTGTCACGAAACGGCCCTTGATAGCAAGTTTGCCAAGCAAATTTTCAAGTCGTGAGTTTTGATTGTTCCACGCGCCGGCTTTGAAGCGTTGGAAGGTGTAGAATTGTTTTTTGAACAAGATGGAGAACACTGTGGCATGAAACGAGTCGGTCATGACCACATCGGCATGGCGCACAGCACTTAAAAACTCCGACGGCCCGCCCCACAACACATGCCTGGCCTGTCCCTCATATTCGGGGTGCAGCCCCATCAGCACCAGTTCGAGGCCATGCTGACCGGCATAACGCCGCGCCACGTCCAGATAGACGGGATTGTTGGTAAGCAGGTAACAGAACAAATATTTGCAGCCGTCAGGCACCACGCGTTCAGCACACAAGGGTTGCCAGTCGTCGGCCGTGAGCAGCAACGTGGGGTCGACCACTGCCGGCACATTGCGGTGCAACATATCTGAAAGCAATGTCGCACCCTGTTGTTCACGCACCGAAAGGTGGGCAAACTGCTGCAGCAGGGGTTGTACTACCTGCCGCCACTCATCTGAGGCACTGGTACTGCCAAGGCTCGGGGCGTAAGCCACCTTCTTCTTGTCTGTGAAGTAGAGAAAGAAGTAGGGATTGACAGGCTTGATAATGGGCGACCATATTTGGTCGCTGCCGCACAAAAAGGTGTCGTAGCGGTTGCTCACACGCGCAAGGTCGGCCGTTTGCCTGTCTATTTTGAGCCAGTCATTGCTAAAGCGTGCATAACACTCATTCACGCGGCGCATCACTTTGGGGGGCCGTGCCACCAGCTTGTGCCACAACCACGACAGGGCCTTGCGCCACACGGGACGCGGGTCTATAAAATGCGGAGCGTCATTAAGTATGTGGTTTTCATATCCCAATGACTGCACCACATGCTGCAAGGCATACGCCTGCAAGTAGGTGCCACAATTATTGTAGTTTATCCACGTAACGGTGGCAGTCTTTACTTTTTCCATCTCGCTATCAATAGTTTCACTTTGTCATTAACAATAGCCCGCTCACTTTGGGTTATGCCAACTGCATAAACGGTTACGACCATTATCACAACAGACAGTAGTGACGAGGCTATCAGAGTTTGCCACCCGTCGCTCATCTGGGCGCGAACAACATAGGCCACCGGCACCACAATGAGTGTGACAAGCAATATGCGCCACAACACGGTGCGCACATAAAGGCGGGCATCATACCCCACCATTTTGTGCAACAGCCACAGGCGCAAAACAAGCAGCAACAGCGACACGACCACATACACCGCATACACCGACACTGGCGAAGCACCGGCCTTGAGTGCCACATACGACAGCGGCAGGTTGAGGAACAGCACCGCCGACACGGCCAGCTGGTAATTGCGTATGCGGCCATAAGCCTTGGCCACCGTGGCCAGCAGGTTTGACAGACAGTCGGCCATGGCACCCACTATGGCCAAATTGCAAAAGGCCGCACAATAGTCGGGGGGCGTTTTGAGCCACAACCTCAGTATATAGTCCATGTTGAGCATGGCGGGCACCCCCAACAGCATGAGCAGATAGTACGAATAGGTTACGCCTTTGTTGGCGAGCATCATCATGCGGCCCTTGTCGCCGGCGGCATACGACTTGATAATCTGCGGATTGACGGCCGTTTGAAAACTCATGACAAACTGGTTCAGCCCCGTAATAACCTGCACGGCTATGGCACGTGCGGCATTGACCACAGGACTGAAAAATATGTTGAGCAGTATGTTCACGCCCTGCCCCGTGCCGGCCCAGGCCATCTCGCCCAAAGCACTCCACACGGCAAAGGAGAACAAATTGCGGAACACGCGGGTGTCCCACACACGCTTGAAGCGTACCGCGCGCACCTGCACATGGCAACACCAGGCATAGAGCGCCGTGACGAGTAACGAGGCCACAAACAGCAGTATGCCATAAAACGGCAAGCGGTCGAAACTGCACCACGCGAGCACATACACCACCGCAAGCCTCAGCACCACCTCGAGTATGCCCACATAGGCGTAGGCATTCATCTTTTCGTACGATATGAGCAGGGCTATGTAAGGCACTTGTATGAACGACATGCAACAAGTGAGCACCGACCAATGAAACAAGCTGCAAGCTGCGGCATACCTGGCAGGGGGAATATTTAAGTAATGCTCAAACAGCACCTGACCGGCGGCCTCGCTCAGCACAATCAGTGCCACAGCTATGAAGGCATGTATGAGCACCGACATGCTGTATATGGTGTTAAGTTTGCCTGCACTGCCGCCACGGCCTATCTCATACGACAAATAGCGCTGCACGGATATGGCCATCGAACTATTGACAAAAGCAAACAGGGCCACTATGCCTGCCACCACATTATAGATGCCAAAGTCCTCCACACCGAGCACTTCAAGTATCACACGCGAGGTGTAAAACGTCACGAGTGTCTTGAACAGCATGCGCACGTAAAGAAACAACGTGTTTTTGGCTATACGTTTGTTGTCTGATATCATAAATACTAAACATTAATGGCCTTCTGCCACAACAAGCTTCTAGAGTTCGCACACCTCACCCACCACTCTCTCGACCCACTTCAAGTTCACGGCATTCTCAGCGCCAGCTTCAGCGCGTTTGTATATCCACACCACCTCGGCACCAGTTTCCTGGGCGTAAGCCTTAATCACGTCGTGCGTGCCGCCACGTGAGCGGGCGGCGGTGATGGCAATGTCACATGGGTGGGACTTGAAGTATGATACGTTGGCGCGTAACTCGGCGGCATTGTCACCTTTGGTGGCAACGGCTATGGTGAGGTCGTTGTAATGGCAGATGGCCTGCGTGTCGCTGGTGGTGTATGATATGGGCTCGCCGTTAAGTATGTCAATGACCATACGCAAGGTGCGCGTTTTGCCAAGATTGCCACGACCATAAAGCACAATGATTTTGTGGGGTGTCATAAGTTGGGGCATTAGAAGTAAAAAAACGCACGAAAAAAGGCGGACACATTGCTGTGCCTGCCATTACTGCTTTATATTTTAGTATATTTATTGCATTACTGAGACTTAACTTTAAGTCACAGCATCATTTGCTTAAAAGGTTAATAGTGATTATAATAATGAGTCACCATCTCTGCCACCGGCACTTTGTGCAGCAACACATGGCGCTGAAGCAATTGTCGCCAAATGAGCAGACGCGTGCCTTGCCACATCTCGACAGCCGCAGCAGCCAAAGCGTTGAATATGGACAGTGAAGGGTTGTCTGGCAAGGGTGCCTTCAATGCTGCCACCACTTGCGTTGCCATACTGTCGGCATGAGACAAATCATAATTGACGGCGGTGTCGTGATAAAATCCTGAAATGCAGTCGGCTGTATGCGATAATGACACCTTGGGCGAAAGCGGCACCTTGGCACCATGCCACAAAGTACTGGTCAGTAAATGGTGCATATTAGTATACTTCTTCGCCACCAAATCGGTAAGCAACTGGTCATGCTCATCGGCCGTCAAACTGGCCAAATGGTCATAAAAGTCACCCCACGAGGCCACCACCCTCACCCGTCCGCCATCGGTTGGGAGTAAGGCAAAATGGGCAAAATATTCGTAATCGACATCAGCAGGCGGCGCGTAGCGGTCAGGCGCATATTGTGCAAACGAGAACAGTGCACGAAGGTTACACCGCCATATCAGTTCAACAATGCCATTGTGTGTCAACACCACATGGTCGGCACCGGTGGGCATGACACTCCCTGCTGTGGGGGTAAGAAACGGACGCAACGTGTGGTCGGGAATGAACTCACACAACGCCTCATCAATGTTTGACCGGTCGGCCTTGAAGTATTTAGCCAGTATGCGGAAGTTGCTGTGCATGGAGGCATCGAGCTGTGCCAGCACCTTATTTTGGTAACGCACTTCAACCTCCTGGCTCTGCCGTGCATACGCCACATCGCTCATGGCTGCCGTGCGACGCACGGATTGCTTCAGGTTATAAGTCTTGAGCAATGCGCGCAATGTGGCGGGGGCACTCTCTGTGGGGTGCTGCGCCTGCAAGTGACCTATAATCTGGTCGATGGCGCGCCACACCCCCACTTCGGCCGAACGCTGTCCGTGCCGCGCCTCGTGCTCTATGCACAAGTCGTACTTGCGGATATCGGAGATGCTCAGGCAATGGTCATTGCCAAAGCTCACAAACAGACGGCGGTCCTTCACGCCCTTGTGCTTTACCTGCTTTACCACTCCCGTCCAACCCTCGAGCGGTCCATTGAGCACACGCACCACGTCATGTTCGCCAATGAGGTCTTTGTAACATTTGTCCACAATGGCAAGCCCCTCAATGTTGTCAGCATAACGGTTGCTGTAAAACATGAAGCGCTCCATATCCTCATTGTCTATGGTTGAACGTGCAATGATGGTCTGCTGATCATAGCCTTGCACATGGCTGCAAAGCAAGTGGGCCCTCATGCTCACGGTTTGTTGTCCGTTAACATTGCCCGTGCGACCGTATGCGGCATCTTGTTTGTAAACAAAATAGCCCTTATGGTTGATGTGCCGTTTAAGACTGGAAACAGACTTTACCTTTACAAACAGGAAGCCATACAACAGAGGTCTGAAACGCAGACGTTTAACCCCGCGGGCATCAACATGCTCCTTGCGGCACAACGGCAGATAGATGTCTTTAATGACATCGGGATATTTTTCGTACAGATCTTCTTTGGTATTCTGTTCCTTAAAATCCTCAACTCTTACTATTAGCCACATAATTATGTTAACGGGAAAAGCACGGTGATGACACCTGAAATTTCTCTGTAAAGTTTTCTGACGGACAAGCAGGCGTTAGCCCCTATGTGTTTACGGACATTGCATTTTTACCGATGCGGGACGAGGCTGCTGAAAATAACGCGGGACGCGTCGCCCCCATTAGTGTTTGCGTCTTAAATTAGGTTGACAGGTTAAAAAGCGAATGTGCTGATATGTTATCCTTGCTGCAGGTATACACCCTCTCTTCCCCTGAAAAGAATGCTCTTCCCAGATTCTGTTGGGTGTGAACGGTGCCACAGCATTGATAATCAATAGACTAACTTCCACTAATTGCCAATGCTTTTATGTCCTTTTTCAGTCTGTAGCATACCTACAGATGGGCATAAAGCCAGCAGTTCATGCTTCATTTGCTATGCTTTGATGCAGCAACTTCTCTCTACACAGACAAGCATCAGTCACTGATATGTTGGGCTTAGTTCTATCTCTATGTAAATTGTCACTGCGGCATCTGTTTATCATGTAATGCATTTCTATAACTCTTGGCAAGAGATATAGCCAAGCACAAATCTTGTTGAGGCACATTCATTTCAATCCGTTACAAAACGAAAACAGTCAAACAATCGTTGGTATAATGTTTGGCAATTATTACGATCAAAGTCAAAAATATATTAGGCCAAGAGCAGTCATTTCAAATATATTCACTACCTTTGCTCCATACAACTATATCTCTTGCCAAGAGATATTTCTTCTTCACCTGTTCACAACATAGCCAATATATTTGCATTTGTCTCATCTACCTCAGCCGTTTGAATAGAGCGCAAATATAAAAGCGCAAATTTCGCCAAGACTTGTCACGTGGCATCCATGACAAATTTGTTTATAGTTATTCGCTAACGCGAAAACATAAGGACAAAAGTCCATGCCCGTTTTTGCTCTTTTAAGGGCTGTTCGCCCTTGTACCGCTTACCGCGAAGACATAAGTACATAAGCTACATAAGTAACATAAGGCTGTCGCCGTGGTTTTTTACATAAGCTGAGGCAGGGCTGCCCGCCCTGCTTGTAAGAGACATAAGGCTGGCGCCGTGTCGTTGGTTCTTATGTAATTTGTAGTGATCACATAATGAAACACAATTAAAGAGTTCTCTTCATCAGGCGGCAACCCTTATGTATCTTACAGGCAGGGCGGCAAGCCCTGCCTCAACTTATGTAAAAAAACACGGCGCCAGCCTTATGTTACTTATGTAGCTTATGTTCTTATGTTCCCCGCGGTAAGCGGCACAAGGGCGAACAGCCCTTAAAGTACAGAACAAGACTCATTGCTCCCAATGTCCGATAAGACATGTTTTACCCTATCAGCCCGCTATGATTGATTTTGGTTACGCATTGACAAAGCCAAGAGATACTTCTTCTTCACTTGTTCACAACATAGCCAATATATTTGCATTAGTCTTATCCACTTCAGCCGTTTGAATGGAGCGCAAATATATTTGTGTTGTCCGTTCCGAATCATGTCCCAAAGCCTCGCTGATAACCGATATTGGCGCGTGGTTGTCGTGTGCAATAGTAGCCCACGAGTGGCGGGCGGTGTAAAAAGTAAGATTGCCTTGTATGCCAGCCATGCGCGCCACCCTTTTCAAGTAAAGCCCCATACGCATCTGTACACAATGGTATGTTTGTTCGGTTGGGTTGTTGTGCAATATGGGCAGCAGCCAGTCACACGTTTTTGTTTGCGCGGCATATTTCTCAACAATGCGTTGCATGGGCTGTTCCCACTTTATGCAGAGCTTCTGTCCCGTTTTGCTGCGCGTGTAGCGCAAATAGCCATTGCAAAGGTTGCTTTTGCGCAAATGCGCTAAATCGACGAATGACATACCACGCAAATAAAATGAAAGCATAAACAAGTCGCGCGCCAAATCGAGTTGGGGCCGTGCCGACAGGTCGGTTTGCTTAAGGGTCTTGATGATCACAATATCCATGGCCCGTTTGCGTGTTGTGTCATTGCCCGTATACACCCGTGCAAAGGGGTGGCACTGTCCGGTAATTCCACTGTCGACCGCACGGTTGTACACCGCACGCAATATGCGCATATAAAACGACGAGGTGTTGCGGCATATACCCTGGCGCTTCAACCATGCCTCGAAGGCTTGCACCACCAAGGCATCAAGCATATTGACGGGCATGTCGGCCCCACCCCTGAAACGCATAAAACTGCGTAATGCCGATTGATAGTTGCGCGCTGTGCAATGTTGTCCGTTCTGAACAAGGTGTTGTATGACACTCTGCATGAAAGTCATAAGGGTGTGACAAACGTGCAGCCTTCGGTACTCGTTCGCTACGACATCGGCCGTATAAGGCATGGCACAGACTTCATACCGCGATATAACATGGCTGAGCAAACGGTGTTCACCGTCGAGCATGGTTGTCACGTTGTCCAAATATTGCCGTCTGTCGTGCCCGCCCTTATCTGTCACTACACGTTGCTGCGCAGCCAACCACTCATGTGCATACACCCGATGTATGGTTGCAATTTGACGTGTCACACGCTGGTGGGTTATCTGAAAATACAATACGCCTTCTTTGCCCTTCACTGCCGAGGGACGGAACTTGATTTTTATACTTGTCATTAGTCTTTAAGTTATTGCTGTTTAGTTTAGATACTTAGCGGATAGTTATGCTTTTGCCCTTAACAGGCAGGGCGTTCAAAATAGACTTTTTAGCGAAACCGCTTTGGGGAATTCTATTCGTTGTTATGGCTGTTCGGTGAAAAGTAAACATGCGAACGGGCTCAAGCACCAAACGCAAGCACTAATGGGAGCGACGCGTCTCGCGTCGGGATAATTAAAAGGAAAGATACACTAAATAATAGCTGAATCTTTTCCCGACGCGGGACGCGTCGCCCCCATTAGTGCTTGCGTTTGGTGCTTGAGTCCGTTCGCATGTGTGCGCTTTACCATACGGCAATAAAAAGAATTTAGTTTTCACCTCTCACAAAGCCCACCAAAAAATTATATTGCGAATTGTCTGCACTCTGCACTTTTTGTATGCACCGCACTGATTATCAATACATTACGGAGTGTAGACAACCTCATTTTTTGTATACACGCTGTCTGCATTTGTCTGCACTTATCTACACTCGTCTGCACGCTGTATGCACTTGTCTGCACCCCCTTCATTACAAACCTCTGCACCTGGCTGCACGACGGTTATACCACCTACATAATTCGGTATAGGGGAAACGGATTTTTGATTAGAGCAACCGAAAAATCTGCCTCCCATTATTGTTCTAACCGCCCCCACACAGGCATTACGTCATGCTGCGGTGGCAGAGGAAAACAGAGGAAGAATTAGCGTGCAGACGAGTGTAGACGAGTGTAGATAAGTGCAGACAGCCGTGCAGATAAAAAACGAAGTTGTCTACACTACGTAACAGATTGATAATCAACGCAGTGCAGACAAATTGTGTAGAGTGCAGGTAAGTGCAGACAAGTGTAAACGAGTGCAGATAAGTGCAGACAAGTGTAGACGAGTGCAGATAAAAAATAAAGTTGTCTACACTACGTAACAGATTGATAATCAACGCAGTGCAGACAAATAGTGTAGAGTGTAGACAAATTGTGCAATTAAAAAATATTGCTGTCCGGGTGAAACTCCAAAGTATAAATAGAAGCTTGGGCACTTCACCAGACAGCAATAATAAAGGATATGATTTCCTTACTCCGTCAATGCGTCACCGCTAACGCGGAACCATAAAGGCAAAAGGACATAAGAACAAAAGTCCATGCCCGTATGTCTTGAAGCACTCTTGTTCTTATGTCCTTTTGTCCTTATGTCCCTATGTTTTCGCGTTAGCGAAGGTGCAAAAAAGTGATAAAGTCAGGAAAGATATTATCTCCCAACATCATGGCTTGCGCTTGCGCTCCAATGCCCACCAAGCATAAGCTATGTAGGCAAGCACAAAAGGTATGAGCAAGCTTACAACCGACATAACGCCAAGCGTGAACTGACTCGAACAACTGTTGGCCAGACATAACGACGACTGCGGACTGGTGAGCGATGGATAATAGGCCGTATTGTTCAACCCTGCCATCAGGAGCAACGCTAACACGACAAGCACTACACCCGGACCGGCATACCAAATGCCACAACGGCACGCTGCACGCCGAACGGACGACACAATGGCATACAGCACCAATGCCACACCTACAACAAAAAGCACAAACACCAAAGGCAGAGCTAAAAGGTTGTGCAGATATTTATAGGGCTCTGCTACAAACTGTTGGGTGGCGGGTTGATAAGTCAATCCCGACGCTGTGAGCAGAAACACCACGTAGGCCACAAACAGAAGTACGAACGGCACGGCATCGATTAGCAGTTGCCGGCGCAAACGTGTCTGCAACTGTGGTTGGTCGGTGCGGTTGAGCAGATATAATGCACCGAGCACACGTGCCAAAAAGAACACGGCAAGGCCGAGCACCCAATTCCAAGGCTGTGCCAAGGCTTCGAGTCCGTGCCAAGCACTGTCCCACTGGCTGATAACGGGTGAGGCATTGCTCAACAATGAAGCGGCCATGGCGTCGTGGCTCACACTAAATGCCGAACCTGTGAAGAAGGTTGACACTGCGGCCCCCAACACAAAGGGCCCTACAAAGCCGTTGAACACCAAGAAACAACGATAGGCTGTGGTGCCAAACAGGTTGTTGGGCTTGCCCTGATACTCGTAGGCTACGGCTTGCAGCACAAAGCTTACGAGCAACAATACCCACACCCAATAGGCTCCACCAAAACTGGTGCTGTAGAACAAGGGGAATGAGGCGAAGAAGGCACCGCCAAAGGTGACAAGGGTGGTGAATGGGCGCACCCGACAAACCCTGTGGAGTAGGCCGTGCAGATGCTAACCCAAAACTGTTGCTAAACGATACATGAAGAATGGTATGTCTATGACTCCTTTTACTTGTGCACGAAAGCATTTGATCTTTGAGTTCAACGATTCAGCTGAAGCGTTAGTCTTACGTCCGTCAAAGTAGTTCAGGATTTCATCCTCATAGAATCTGATGGTATCGCGTACGGACTTGATTTCACGCAGAGTGCAGGAAGCCACTTTCTCATACCACCCCTTGAAATTCTGTTTGGCAGTCTCCTTTGTGAGTTTCTTGTTTCTGAATATGGCTCTAAGGGAGTTGATCAGATTGTATGCTTCTTCAAGTTTTGGGTAGAGTGCGAAAAGTATCTTCGCACGCTTTTTCTGCGTTGCGCTCCACTTCTCTCGGCTCATGGACAATTGCTTGCGACATCGTGTCTGTGCCTCTACAAGAGTCTCGCCATTTTCAAGCCTTTTGGGTTCAAAGCGAGTGTTCAGCCTCATAGGCTTTCTTCCGCGCTTGCTCTTCTTCCAGTTCTTCCCATGCCTTTTCCTCATTCGCTCGCGGTAAGCCTTTCTCTGCGCTGCCAGATTTTCGAGGTATTTGCGAAACTCTGCCTTCTGTCTGTTCGCCTCCTTTACGGCTTTTCGTTTCAGGCGCAGGCGTATCTCTTCGCAGCCCTCTCCACCGCGTTTTACGACATGGAAGCAGTCACGTATGACTGTGGCTTTAGGGAATGCCTCTCGGGCTATGACACGCATGCAATCTGAGAGATCCATCGTGATATTCTCAACCATTTCACGCTTATCTGCAGGTAGTTGCATGAGAACCTTCAGTACGTCAGCAGGATTCGTTCCCTTGACTACTGCTATGATTGCACCCTTGCGACCATGGGCATCCTTGTTGTGAACGATAGTGTACAGTTCGCCCTGGAGGGAGGTCTCGTCTATGCCTTGCTCCTTACCTACGTTTTGCGGAATAAGAATCCACTTGGATGCGTGATCCTTCTGCTCCCACGTCTCGAAGTTACTCAGGGCGTCCTTGTATCTTTTGGCAAACGTGGAGCTGTTAATCATGTACGTATAACCAATCTGACGAGCGGTTATCGTCTCAGAGTCCATTCGCCCTCTTTAAAAAAAGCGCGAAGTCCTTCGCGTATCGAGTGCCCTTATGCTTCAGTTCAAACTCCTTGTCAAGGTCAACACTTCTTGTTGTGCCATCCGGCATTGTCCAACGCCTTCTTCGTATGTGAAGTACCGCCTTCTTGTCTCGGGCTGGATAGTCAAGTAAACATGATTCTTCCCCAAAACCATTGCTCACGGAATCCTTCATGTCTGGTGTGCGATTGTCGCGCTCATCCAGATAGATGTGAAGCTCTGTTGTGTAAAGAACATCCTTGTCCAGAGTACGCTGTGTTGCAAAGTCTGTCACCTCGAAATATTTAAGAACTCCTTCGGGGAGGAAATATGAGGCGAGGCCCTCATACATATTTTTATTGCCATTCTGATTCATAGTGCAAAGGTACTACTTTTGGGCAATCATGTATCGTTTGGCAACTCAGTTTTTGGGTTAGCATCTGCACAGCCCTCCACAGGGTTTGTCGGGTGCGCCANNNNGGCGCACCCGACAAACCCTGTGGAGTAGGCCGTGCAGATGCTAACCCAAAACTGTTGCTAAACGATACATGAAGAATGGTATGTCTATGACTCCTTTTACTTGTGCACGAAAGCATTTGATCTTTGAGTTCAACGATTCAGCTGAAGCGTTAGTCTTACGTCCGTCAAAGTAGTTCAGGATTTCATCCTCATAGAATCTGATGGTATCGCGTACGGACTTGATTTCACGCAGAGTGCAGGAAGCCACTTTCTCATACCACCCCTTGAAATTCTGTTTGGCAGTCTCCTTTGTGAGTTTCTTGTTTCTGAATATGGCTCTAAGGGAGTTGATCAGATTGTATGCTTCTTCAAGTTTTGGGTAGAGTGCGAAAAGTATCTTCGCACGCTTTTTCTGCGTTGCGCTCCACTTCTCTCGGCTCATGGACAATTGCTTGCGACATCGTGTCTGTGCCTCTACAAGAGTCTCGCCATTTTCAAGCCTTTTGGGTTCAAAGCGAGTGTTCAGCCTCATAGGCTTTCTTCCGCGCTTGCTCTTCTTCCAGTTCTTCCCATGCCTTTTCCTCATTCGCTCGCGGTAAGCCTTTCTCTGCGCTGCCAGATTTTCGAGGTATTTGCGAAACTCTGCCTTCTGTCTGTTCGCCTCCTTTACGGCTTTTCGTTTCAGGCGCAGGCGTATCTCTTCGCAGCCCTCTCCACCGCGTTTTACGACATGGAAGCAGTCACGTATGACTGTGGCTTTAGGGAATGCCTCTCGGGCTATGACACGCATGCAATCTGAGAGATCCATCGTGATATTCTCAACCATTTCACGCTTATCTGCAGGTAGTTGCATGAGAACCTTCAGTACGTCAGCAGGATTCGTTCCCTTGACTACTGCTATGATTGCACCCTTGCGACCATGGGCATCCTTGTTGTGAACGATAGTGTACAGTTCGCCCTGGAGGGAGGTCTCGTCTATGCCTTGCTCCTTACCTACGTTTTGCGGAATAAGAATCCACTTGGATGCGTGATCCTTCTGCTCCCACGTCTCGAAGTTACTCAGGGCGTCCTTGTATCTTTTGGCAAACGTGGAGCTGTTAATCATGTACGTATAACCAATCTGACGAGCGGTTATCGTCTCAGAGTCCATTCGCCCTCTTTAAAAAAAGCGCGAAGTCCTTCGCGTATCGAGTGCCCTTATGCTTCAGTTCAAACTCCTTGTCAAGGTCAACACTTCTTGTTGTGCCATCCGGCATTGTCCAACGCCTTCTTCGTATGTGAAGTACCGCCTTCTTGTCTCGGGCTGGATAGTCAAGTAAACATGATTCTTCCCCAAAACCATTGCTCACGGAATCCTTCATGTCTGGTGTGCGATTGTCGCGCTCATCCAGATAGATGTGAAGCTCTGTTGTGTAAAGAACATCCTTGTCCAGAGTACGCTGTGTTGCAAAGTCTGTCACCTCGAAATATTTAAGAACTCCTTCGGGGAGGAAATATGAGGCGAGGCCCTCATACATATTTTTATTGCCATTCTGATTCATAGTGCAAAGGTACTACTTTTGGGCAATCATGTATCGTTTGGCAACTCAGTTTTTGGGTTAGCATCTGCACAGCCCTCCACAGGGTTTGTCGGGTGCGCCGGTGAATGTCAGTTCCCACTTTCGACCGGTGATGGCTATTATTGTGCCGCGCTCGGTTTCGGTGTGCCCTATGCGGAATATCAGCGAGTTGGCTCCCTGCACAAACATAAGGAACACCAACAAGGCACCAAGCAGCGACACCAAGAACCACCAATACTGCTGAAGGAATGTGTATGATAACATATTGAGAAAGTATTTGATAGTTGATTGTTTTCTGGTTAACCCGTCAATCCTTTATTCCGATTTTTCGCCACTTATGGCCTTGCACATAATGCGCACTTCGGCCGCAAGCAGCAAGGTGAACAGTGCGACAAACATAAAGAATGTGGACATCACATTGGTTGTGGGCAACTGCGACACGGCCACGCCAACCGGCAGGAGGTCTTGTATGGCCCAAGGCTGGCGGCCTACCTCGGCTACTATCCAACCGGCCTGTCCGGCTACGTAGACCATGGGTACTGATGTCACTCCCAGCCAAAGCAGCCACTTGTGCTGCGGCAACGTGCCACAACAAGCCAACCAACCCGCCACGAGCAATATGGCGAACAGCAATGTGCCAAAACCAACCATCAAACGGAAGGCCCAATATATAATAGGTGTAGGCGGCACAAGTTCGGACTTGTCCTTGAGGTAGCCATAGCCCATATATTGCTGATGTGCCCTAAGGGTGTCGAGTGCCAATTTAGCAGCCTGCGGATTGTCGGCACGCAGCTGACGGTAGGCGGCAAAGGCATTGATAGCCTTTTGGCCACGTTGCATTTTTTCGTCGGCAGAAGGCTCCGATGTGCCATTGGGACGCTTGTAGCCGTTGAGCAAATCGTTGATGCCTGGCACATAACCATCTATGTTGTGCGTGGCAAGCACCGAAAGGGCTCCCGGCACCTCGATGCCTGGCACAATGCTGAAGGGAGCACGTTGACCACCTTGTTGCAAACCCTCAGCCGCAGCAAGTTTCATGGGTTGCTCACGTGCCATGGTCACACCGCTTTGGTCGCCCGTGCCAAGCACAATGAGGCCGGCCACTATACCCGTAAGGCTGGCCACCTTAATGGAACGCAAAGCCATATTGCGGTTGCGCTGCTTGATGAGGAACCAGCAGCTCACACCTATTACAAACACGGCACCTGTCAGCCAACCGCTCGACACGGTGTGCAAAAACTTGACTACTGCCGTGGGCGAGAGCGCCACAGCGGCAAAATCGTTCATTTCGTTGCGCACAGTGTCGGGATTGAATGCCATGCCAACGGGGTGCTGCATCCAGGCATTGGCCACCAATATCCACCAAGCGGAGATGGTGGCGCCCAAACCTGTCAACCATGTTGAAGCCAGATGAAATCCGCGGCTGACTTTGTCCCAACCAAAAAACATGACGGCTATGAATGTGGCCTCCATAAAGAATGCCACGATGCCCTCGATGGCCAATGGTGCGCCAAATATGTCGCCCACAAACCACGAGTAATTGCTCCAGTTTGTACCGAACTCAAACTCGAGTATCAATCCCGTGGCCACACCTATGGCAAAGTTTATGCCAAAGAGTTTCATCCAGAATTGGGCGGTACGACGCCAATGTTCGTCACGCTTGACATAATAGAGCGTCTCCATGATGCCCATTATCAATGCCAAACCTAAAGTTAACGGCACAAACAGCCAATGATAGCATGCTGTGAGTGCAAACTGTGCCCGTGCCCAATCAATGGCACCGGGGTCTAATGCTGTGAGTAGTGTCATGATAAATAGATGTTCGATTAATTAGGTGACGTTTCAGACACCTGATTTTGAGTTTTTAATTACGGGGTGACGGGGGTAACGGGTTGACGGGTAAGTTTGCCAAGACTTTTAGATTCTTAGCATTCTTACTTTAGCATAACCAGTCGTGTATAGCGAACTTACTTGTCAACCCGTTAACCAAGAATTCCGCCAACGAGTTGTTGTCATTTCTGTTGCAACTGCTGCCCTACCCTTTCGCTTTTTTCATCATTGCTGAGTCCTTGCATAGCCGGACGGAAAAAGCAGAAGCGCAGTACCACAAATATTACAAACAATTTGAGCACAATAATCAGCCACAAGGTGCGCCCCCATGTCATCTGCTTGAAGCCATTGTAATAGAATAGCCAGATGCCACTCAATATGTCTGCTAATTTGTTCATGCGGCAAATATATGTATTTGGTGTAATCATTACAAATACGAAACTTGTTTATTTGCACAAAGTATGCTGCATAACATACCTGCAGGGGGTAAATTGACGGACGAGTACGTTGGTGTAACACAGCCACATACCACCCGTTGTTCTGTTACCTACGGCTTGAGAATTTCTTTTCCTGACATACGTTGTTCTTTGCTATGGTGTATTTGTGGGCAAAATGTTGCAACATAACATAAAAGCACTTACCTTTGCTTTGGCTAGTTGGTACACTGAATTACTTAGCGTGTGTTCAAACTCAGCCGACGCATTACTACTAACAACTTTACTCAACTTTCGGATTTAGCAAGTGCGGGCTAAATTTGGAACTTTAACAACTTTACAACCATACATTATGAAGAACTATCGCATTGAAGCCATCATTCTGGCTATTGGCACCCTCATGTTGGGTGTGTTTATCTATTGGGGGCTTTCGGCCTTTGCTGCAAAAGACCGCGTGGTGGACGTGCGCGGACTGGCAGAGCGCGAGGTGAAGGCTGACAAGGTGATTTGGCCTATCACTTACAAGACCACAGGCAACGACCTGCAAACTATTTACACTGACTTGAATAACGTTAACGACCGCATTGCAATTTTCCTCACATCAAATGGGGTGGCCAAGACCGACATCAGTGTGGGGGCTCCCCAAATTGTAGACCTGCGCGCCGAGCGCTACGGCTCTGCCGACGACATCAAAACGCGCGACCGATACAATGTGACGAGCATCATTACGGTATCGTCGTCGCAGGTTGATGTGGTACGCAGTTTGATGTCGCGCATGGGCGAACTGCTGAAACAAGGCATTGCCATTTCGGCCAACGACTACGACACAAGGGTGCAGTATGAGTTTACGAGCCTCAACAAGATCAAGCCACAAATGATTGAGGAGGCTACTAAGAACGCACGCGAGGCTGCCGAAAAGTTTGCAAAGGATTCTGACAGCAAACTTGGCAAAATAAAGAATGCGTCACAAGGCTTGTTTACTATTGAAGACCGCGACCCAAGCACGCCTTACATCAAAAAGGTGCGCGTAGTTACATCTGTTGACTTCTTCCTGGAAAATTGATGAAGGGAGGATAGGGTTAAGGGGTTAGTGGGTTAAAAGGTTAGAAGGTTAAAAAGTCGCCCTCATGAGTAGACAAATAGCGGTATTCGTTTAACCCACTAACCTTCTAACCCACCCTAACCCACTAACCCAATCTCCATTATGCCTTGGCCATCTCAGCAAAAATGACGAACTTTGTATGACCAAGCAGGCGTTCAAGTTTATTTTATACTCAAGTTTCATAGAACTGCATGCTTAACCCGTTGACCTAATTCTTGGTTAACGGGTTAACGATTTGACAGGCTATTTTGTTTTCTGCGCTATGCCACAGACTACCCTGTTGCCGAGGTGGCGCCATTCTGAACAAAGCAACTGCATTTCGACAACACGCCTTTAATGTACACTCACCTAAACAAATATTTACTATGCGAAATTGGACAACTATTAAAGAGTACAAGGAGATATTGTTTGATGCCTACAACGGCATTGCACGCATTACCATTAACCGACCGCGCTACCGCAACGCCTTTACCCCACTGACTGTGGCCGAAATGGGCGATGCCCTGCGCTATTGCCGCGAGGCACAGGACATTTGCGTGGTGGTGCTGACCGGAGCTGGCGACAAGGCATTTTGCTCGGGTGGTGACATGCACGTGAAAGGACGCGGCGGCTATGTGGGCGGCGATGGTGTGCCCCGCCTCAATGTGCTTGATGTGCAAAAGCAAATTCGCTCGCTGCCAAAACCCGTCATTGCCATGGTTAACGGTTATGCCATTGGGGGCGGACACGTGCTGCACTTGATGTGCGACCTGACCATTGCCTCGGAAAATGCCATCTTTGGACAGACTGGCCCGAAGGTTGGCTCGTTTGATGCCGGATTTGGCGCATCGTATCTGGCACGCATCGTGGGACAGAAGAAGGCACGCGAAATATGGTTTATGTGCCGCCAATATACTGCCGCCGAAGCCGAACGCATGGGCATGGTGAACAAGGTTGTGCCTTTTGACAAACTCGAAGACGAGGTGGTGGAATGGGCTGAAACCATGATGGAACGCTCGCCATTGGCCTTGCGCATGATAAAGGCCGGACTGAATGCTGAACTTGACGGACAAGCGGGCATACAGGAGCTGGCTGGCGATGCCACTATGCTATATTATATGCTCGACGAAGCACAAGAGGGCGGACGTGCCTTTCTGGAAAAACGCAAGCCTGACTTTAAGAAATACCCCAAACTCCCTTAATAAGCAGGTATTCGACCTAAACTTCAAACACAGCACCATTTCCTATCAACGTAACACCCTGACAGATGCACTTCCTTCCTTTCAAACTGCGCATTGTTCCGCGCACACTGCAATTCAAGCAACCAGCCGGCACCTCACGCGGCATATATTACGACCGCAAGGTGTGGTACATCGTGCTAACCTCGACCGACCCGCAAATTCGCTTTACGGGGTTGGGCGAGTGCGCCCCACTCCATGACCTTAGTTGCGATTATGACGACAACTACGAACAACGGTTGCGCGAGGTGTGTGCCGAGGTGGAACGCACACAGAACCTGGACTCGAACAAATGGCGGCACCTGCCGTCTATGCTATTCGGACTGCAGACGGCATTCCGTTCGGCTGCGGGATCGTTGGCTGGAAACTACCTGAAACTGTACCCTTCGGACTTTACACAGGGCAAACGCGGCATACCTATCAACGGATTGGTGTGGATGGGCAGCTACGAGCAAATGTGCCAACGCATGGAGGAGAAACTTGACAAGGGGTTCCGCTGTGTGAAGCTTAAAATTGGGGCAATAGACTTTGAGAGCGAACTGGCACTGATACGTCAGTTGCGCTCGCGTTATAGCAAGGAGGTGGTGGAGCTGCGTGTTGACGCCAACGGTGGTTTTACACCTACCGACGCCCCCAAACGGCTTGAGGCTCTGGCACAATACGACATTCACAGCATAGAGCAGCCCATACGCCAAGGGCAATGGGACGAGATGGCCAAACTCTGCGCCAACACGCCACTGCCTGTTGCACTTGACGAGGAACTGATTGGGGTGAATGATTTTGAACAGAAGAATGCGCTGCTCGACACCATCAAGCCGCAATACATTGTGCTGAAACCTTCACTGCATGGTGCATTTACCGGTGCAGGCGAATGGATGTCGCTGGCACGCGACCGTGGCATTGGCTACTGGACGACTTCGGCCCTTGAGAGCAACGTGGGACTTAACGCTATAGCCCAATGGTGTGCAGCTATTGACGAGCATACAACCATGCCACAGGGGCTCGGCACCGGACAACTGTTTGTGGAGAACTTTGACAATGCCCCCCTGCACATTGAGGGTGACTGCATGTGGTATGGCTCTCCCCAGCAACGTGCCTTCATGAACGAGATTGAGCAGTATAAGGATATATGGAGGGAACCTGTGCCTACGGTAACGGTTCACACCTCGGGCAGCACGGGGCAACCTAAAGAGATGCAGGTGGAAAAAGTGCGCATGTGGGACAGCGCACTTACCACACTGCAAGCACTCGGCCTGCAAGAGGGCAATACGGCCCTGTTGTGCATGCCGCTACGCTACATAGCGGGACAAATGATGGTGGTACGAGCCATGGCTGGCGGATTGCAACTCATACCGGTGGCACCAACCTCGCACCCATACGCCCACTTGCACGAAGCACCTGACTTTGCAGCACTCACCCCCATGCAGGTGTACGAAACACTAAAAGTGCCCCACGAGCGCTCACTGCTGCGACGCACACTCTGCCTGATTATTGGCGGCGGAGCCATTTCGCCCGATATGGCCAAAGCGCTCCACAACTTTCCGCACCCCATATACAGCACATACGGCATGACCGAAACGCTGTCGCACATTGCGTTGCGCCGCATTAACGGCCCCACAGCCGATGATGCCTATACACCGCTCGAAGGGGTGGAAGTGTCGCTTTCAGACGAGGGCACCCTTTGCATTTACGCCCCCAAGGTGAATGCCGAACGACTTGTGACAAACGATGTGGCAGACCTTTTACCAGGTGGCAGATTTCGCATCCTGGGCCGACGCGACAATGTGGTTTGCTCGGGTGGCATAAAGCTGCAAATTGAAGATATTGAACGGAGACTGATGTCGCTCGGGGTAAACTTCCAAATTACCGCAGTGACTGACGAACGTTTGGGCGAAGCCATCACATTACTATACGAGGCCGAAACTGACATGGCGGACACACTCGACACGCTATGCCGCACACTGCTTGGCAAATACGAGGTGCCACGCCATTATATACGCGTAGAGAAACTGCCACGCACCGAAACGGGCAAACCGGCACGCAGTGAGGCACGCCGCATGGCTGAATTGAGGTGTCACTAAGTAATGGTGACAAACGGCTCTGGAGACTTGTTTTTACCCTCACGCACAGGGTTTGCAGCGCTCCGGCTTGAATATGTCGTTTTTTTGGTGTATTTTTGGACAATTTTTCAGCAAAAGATTACATACAATGTCAAAAGAAAAGCAGAATATCACGGGGCACTTGCGCGAATATCGCGATGACATTAAACAGGCCATTGACGTGATGAACAAAGGTGGTATCATACTCTACCCTACCGACACAATATGGGGCATCGGTTGTGATGCTACAAACGAGGAGGCCGTTAAACGTGTGTTTGAAATAAAGAAGCGCAATGACGCCAAGGCGCTCATTACATTGGTGGACTCTGAAGCGAAGATAGAGTTTTATGTGCGTGAAGTGCCCGATGTGGCCTGGCAACTAATGGAAGTGGCTACACGACCGCTGACGATCATTTATGACGGAGCACGCAACCTGGCCCCGAACCTGCTGGCCGAAGATGGCAGTGCCGGCATACGCGTGACACATGAGGAATTCAGCCAAAACCTGTGTATGCGAATGCGACGCGCCATTGTTTCGACTTCGGCCAACATCAGCGGTGAACCTTCACCCAAATGCTTTGCCGACATTGCACCCGAAATATTAGAAGCCGTGGATTACGTATGCACCTCGCGCCGCAACGAAACGCAGAACCCACCTGCTTCAAACATCATCAAGTTAGGAGTTGGTGGCGAAGTTAAGGTTATCAGATAAGGAGAAATGCGAACAGGCAAATTAACCGTTACGCGTTGGCAGATTTAGCAAACAGGTTAACAGGTTAACGGGTAAGTTTGCCAAGTTATTTAAGTTTCTCACTCAATTTTCGGATTTAGCAAGGACGGGCTAAATCCGAAACTTGAATAACATAATAAGTAGTATAAAGCATACTTACCCGTCAATCCATAAATATTACACAACAAATATGCAAACAGAGTCCACAGCCTTAAGCTATCAGGACAATATAGCGCACAACAATAGCACACGAGCTTACACCACAGTACAAGTTAACAGCAAGATGTGGCGTAAGTTGTCGGTGTGGATTGCCAAACACATGAGCCAAAAGCAGTTTATACTACTATTGGCTCTTTTAGTTGGTGTTGGAGCCGCAGTGGCCGCACAGGTGCTTAAATTTTTAATTCACGAAATTGAGCATATACTGACATCACAATTTGACGTAACACACGCCAACTGGCTGTTTTTGGTATACCCTATTGTGGGCATCTACCTTACAGCTCTCTTTATTAAATACATTGTACGTGACGACATTGGACATGGTGTGACAAAAATACTCTATGCCCTTTCGCGCAAACAAGGAAACATCAAGGGGCACAACTGCTGGTCGAGTGTTGTGGCCTCAGCCCTCACCATTGGTTTTGGTGGTTCGGTCGGTGCCGAGTCGCCTATTGTGCTGACGGGGTCGGCCATAGGCAGCCGCTTGGGACAATTCTTCAACCTCGACCACAAAACCATGATGCTGCTCATAGGTTGTGGCGCATCGGGCGCTGTGGCAGGTATTTTCAAAGCACCTATTGCAGGACTGATGTTTACACTGGAGGTGCTGATGGTAGACCTTACCATGGCATCGCTGCTGCCCCTGTTGGTAAGTTGCCTTACTGCCACCTGCATCACCTATGCCTGGACGGGTATCAGCCCTATGTTCAATTTCGAACTGATGGAGCCTTTCGCAGTCAACCGCGTACCGACATCGGTTATGCTTGGCATTTTCTGTGGATTTATCTCGCTTTATTTCACGCGTGTCATGAACTCGTTTGAGCAAGTGTTTGGAAGGCTGAACAACATGTACGCCAAACTGGCACTTGGTGGCACAGTGCTGGCCATACTCATCTATTTCTTTCCGCCACTCTATGGCGAAGGTTATAGCACCATATCAATGCTATTGGGCAATCAGACTGGCGCACAGGCCGACGGAGTGCTCAACAACTCATTGTTCTACGGTCACCCCGAATACCTGCTTGTATACCTTGGTCTGATTATTATGTTCAAGGTATTTGCCACGACGGCCACCAATGGCGGTGGCGGTTGCGGTGGTACGTTTGCGCCCAGTTTGTTCCTTGGTTGCATAGGTGGATTTGTTTTTTCAAGACTTTGGAATGAATATGGCTTTTGGCAGGTAACTGTGCCCGAAACGAACTACGCCCTTTTGGGCATGGCGGGTGTGATGAGCGGTGTGTTTCATGCCCCACTGACAGGCGTGTTCCTCATTGCCGAGCTCACTGGCGGTTACCAACTGTTTATTCCGCTCATGATTGTGTCTGTGGCATCGTACCTCACCATCAACGCCTTTGAAAAGCACAGCATCTATGCCATGCGTTTGGCTCGTAAGGGCGAATTGCTCACCCACCACAAGGACCGCTCGGTGCTGACGCTGATGTCGCTCGACGCCATCATTGACAAGGAGCGTCCCTTGCTGCACCCCGATATGTATTTAGGGCAAATTGTGCAGGCGGTGTCAACCAGCAAGTCGCTGCACTTTGCTGTGGTTGACATGAAGGGCGGCATGCTGGGCGTAATCAATGTAAACAAAATCAGGAAAATCATATTCCGCAGCGAACTTTACCGCATGTACAAGGCCACACAGTTGATGCGACAGCCTGAAATGGTGCTACGCACTGACGACAATATGCAGACGGTTATGGACAAATTTGCACATTGCGATGCGGGTACTCTGCCCGTGCTCAAACCAGACGGCACCTTTGTAGGATTTGTATCGCGCACCAGACTTTATGCTTCATACCGGCAAATTATGAAAGATTTCTCTGAAGAATAAAACACCCCCTACTTGACATGGAACTATACGGTTTGCTTGGCTACCCGCTCGGCCATAGCTTTTCAGCACGCTATTTTGCTGACAAATTTGAGCGCGAACACATCGACGCTGTTTATCACAACTTTGAATATGCCAATGTAGACGAAGCTATGGCTTTTTTGCTACATCAGGACAATCTGAAGGGCTTTAACGTGACAATACCCTACAAGCAGGCTGTTATGCCTTACTTGAAAGGGCTGTCGGTTGAGGCCGAAGCCATAGGTGCCGTCAATGTGGTGTGCGTAAAGCATGGGGCAAATGGCACAGAATTGTATGGCTGCAACTCAGACGTGATTGGGTTCTGCCGTTCTATTAATCCTTTGCTGCGTCCCGATGTACACAAACGGGCACTGGTGCTTGGCACAGGAGGAGCCTCGAAAGCTGTGAAGTACGGACTGGAGAAGCTCGGCATCACACCCACCTATGTCAGCCGTAAGCCAGCCGAAGGCAGGCTGACATACAATGACCTTACGCCCGAGGTCATGCAGCAGCACACGGTTATTGTCAACTGCTCACCCGTTGGCATGTATCCTCACACGGACGAAGCACCGTCCATTCCCTATCAGCTGCTCACTGCAGACCACCTGCTCTACGACCTTGTATACAATCCGCTCGAAACCCGCTTTATGCAACTCGGTGCCGCACAAGGAGCCACTGTAAAGAATGGATTAGAAATGCTGCACCTGCAAGCCGATGCTGCATGGGATATGTGGCACGAATGTGATTAAGAGTGATTCTAACAATTCTGTTTTGTAGTTCTGCTATTCTGAAATGTGATTTGCACGCTCTCGAATAGGTGTTTCTGAAAGTTTGTTCGGTCACATGACCCGAACCTGACAGTTGGGTAGTTAAGTTATCTTATATTGTCACAAAAGGTGACTTCTCGTTTGTTAGGCAACGAGAGAATTACTATTTTTACCAGCCCTAAAAGGCTACTCATGATGACATGTATGCTTTTGTCTTTGTTTTAATGCGTACGATGCACCATCATGAGTAGCCTTAACTCTTTCATTTACTTACTTTTCTAAATACCTTTTTTACACATGAGACAGACAAGATTACTTTTATTATTCACACTTTGCCTGTTATCTATCTTCGCAGGGTGGGCCCAAAACAATGTGGCTCCGATGACCGCCGGCAAGGTGTTTGTCAAAATTGGCGACACCGAAGCTACCGCCCCCGTAAAATTAACCAACTATGGCAAAAGCGAAGTGAAGAGCATTGAATATACGCTCTGCTATATGGACACCCAGAACTGCGATGGGCCATTCAAAATGGACTTTGACACGCCACTTGCCGACGGTGAGACACGACTTGTAAATATTCCTATAAAAGCCGGCAGCACGTATGGCATGGTGGACGTGCTCTTTCACATAACCTCTGTCAACAACAGCTACAACGAGACATCGGTACCCTTCACCTACATTACACGTTGCACCGTGAACAAGCTTCCACACAAGCGCGTGCTTTTGGAGGATTATACCGCACTGTGGTGCCAATGGTGTCCCGTTGGTATGGTCGCTACCGAGGCACTTGTGCGCGAGCACCCCGATGATGCCGTGGCCATTGCCATACACAAAGGCGACAAACTCGCCTCTGCTACAGCTTACCAAAACGGCATGCTTACGGACTACGCGCCAACTCTGCCTTCCCTATGGTGTGCACGAAAAAACAAGATTGCGGGATACGACGGCACGAGCATGTTTGAAAATGAGAAGTCAGAAGTAACCTATATGAACATTGATGTGGAAGCCTGTTGGGACGAGACAGGCAACGACATCAACGTAACCACCAAGGTAGAACCCTGCATGACACCTGACGCAGGAAACACCTACGCAATAGGCTATGTGCTAACAGCCAGCGGACTGAAAAATGACAAATGGTTGCAACAAGCCAACTATAGCGACTACATGAGCGACAACTACAAAGATGCGCCTCCTGAAATGGATTTCTTCCGCGACCCGTCCAACTACGTAGGAGACAATTATTACGTAAAAGGCTACACTTTCAATCATGTGGCCATCGAATCGCAAGGCATACGCTACGGCATAGCCAACTCACTGACTGGTGATTTCGTACCAAACGAAATTAAGACGCACGCCACCACATTCAACAACATCAATCAATACAACTTAATTCAAGACCGCAACAAACTGGAGGTAGTGGCCATACTGTTCGACACAAAGAACGACAGAATTGAGAACGTGGCAAAATGCCACATCACTGTGCCCGAACAAGAGTTCACGATGAACTTTGACGTGTGCGACTGGGCTACGCTCTACACCGACCGTCCTTATATTGTGCCACAAGGCGTGGCCACCTATCAAATAAATGCACAAGGTGATGTTGAAATGGTGACCGACGGCACCGGAGCTAATGTGAGCATTGCCGCCAACACCCCCATGCTGCTGAAGGGGCAAAAAGGCAACACCTACACCTTTAAGTACACCGACACCAGCAACACGATTGTCAACACGGCACTACGTGGCTCTATTCAAGACGAGCACACCACTACCGGCAACACCGCCCTTACTGACAACGATGTGTATTACTACAAACTGGTATACGATGACAGCCGCGCCCAAGCAGGCTTTTATTGGGCTGAAGAAAATGGTGCGCCCTTTGACAACAAAGCTGGCAAATGCTATCTTGTACTGCCCCGCAAAACCGTAAACGCAGCCCGCTTGCAAGGATTTGAACTTGACGATGCTACTGTTACAAGCATCAAGCAAATTGGCACTACCACCTCTGCAACACGCCACACATTTGAAGTGAACGGTCGCAAGGTTCAGAATGCCACAACACCAGGCTTGTACATCGTTAACGGCAAAAAGACCGCCATAAAGTAAGACAGGCACACATAAGAACAACCATCTCACTACACACCTATATTAACGCGTTGACGGAATTAGTAAACAAGTTGACAAGTTAACGGGTTATATTAGAAATATCTGTTTATGAAGACATACCTATACGCTCTGTTATTTGCATCCTTGGCTGCAACAAATGCCCAAGCCGGCCCAGTAGATTTGGCCACTGCTAAAAAAATGGCGCAAAAGTATATCGCATCGCCAGTTAGCGTAGACAACGCGCCAGCAGCCTCGATGGGCAAAGGCAAACAAGCCACAGCCGAGGAACCGGCGCTGTACCTTTTCAATAACGACCAAGGCAAAGGCTTTGTAATTGTGGCTGCCGATGACCGCGTGGGCGGTGTACTGGGCTACAGCGACCGCGGCCAAATTGACGCACAAAATATGCCCGTGCCACTAAAGGAATTGCTTGACAGCTACACCCAGGCTGTGGAAGCCGTAAGGGTGGACAGCATAAGTGTGATGCCGCATTATGCCAAACCACCAAAAGCATTTGTCGAGCCGCTTGTCAGCACACAGTGGAGTCAGGAATACCCCTACAACTACTACACTCCGCGCAGTAGCCAAAGCGGAAAGCCCACCTACACAGGTTGTGTGATAACGGCCGCAGCCCAAATACTTTCAGCTCACAAATGGCCTAAAAAGCGCCCTGTTGGCGCACTGAAAGGCAAAGGTGCCATGAGCTACGACTATTATGACTGGGACAATATGCTCAACAATTATAGCAACGGAGGCTATAACGACACACAAGCACAAGCTGTGGGGGCGCTGATGCGCGACTTGGGCTATTTAGCTAAAGCAACTTATGGCGTTAATGGCACTCAGTGTAACGAAAACTATCTGTGGTATGCGCTGCGCGACAATTATGACTGCACGGTGCGCCAAATCGAAAAGGACATTCTGCCTGGAGGCCAGTTTGTTCAAGCCATCTACAACGAGTTGTCGATGGGTTGCCCCACATACATTCAGGGTGGCGACCACGCCTTTCTGTATGATGGTTATGACGAAAATGGCCTGGTACACGTCAATTGGGGGTGGAACGGTGAATTTGACGGATATTACGACATAAACACGGCGGCAACAACTGGTGGAGGCTACGGCAGCGACGGGCAATACTACGAAAAACAAGTTGCCCTGTTCATACACCCCAATAATGGCGTGATTGAACCACTCAGCCCCAAACCTGTGGTGCTGTCTGTCAACAACAACGAGGGACTGCAGTTTAAGACAAGTGACAACATGACTACATCGTCCAACATTCCAGCACAACTGAAAGGCGTGGGGGCACGCAATTTGGCGCAAGGCGAAGACGGCGCGTACACGGGCCAAATTGGCATCGGGCTCTTTGCTCAAGACGGCACTTGCCTGCACGTGTTTGGCATTACTAATGAACTGACATGGTCCACATATTTCACCACATACAACTATGAATACGACTCTTGGAGCATGAACCTCGGCGAGATTGAAGGTCCGTCAGACGGCACCTACTATCTGCGCCCACTCGGCCGCAGACTGCTCAACAAGGCTACTGGCGAATATGGCAACTGGACGCTCATGGTTAATGGCAACACGGTGCCAATGGTTGTGAACAACGGCAAGGTGACCCTCATACAAGCCGACAACAAGCCCCACCTGCAACTCGTTGGCCAACCCGAAGTGTTGGCACCAGCCTATGAGTATAGCGGCGAGTTGGCAGGTATCAGCCTCAACATAGCCAACCTGAGCCGCTACCAGGCACGCGGCGAGGCACAGGTCGTACTGACTGGCACAGGAAGTCTGGAGGGCGAGACTTACACCGTGCCGAAGAACGCCTACCTCACACACATGGTGGCACAACGCATGGATACAACGCAGTGGATTTTGAAATTCGCGACTGCGTACACAGGCACCAACGGCAGCCAGGCACTAAAAGCTGGCAAATACAAAATGTCGCTGAAGTTTAACCACAACATCGAGACCAAAAATCCAGCCATTTATGACATTGCCCTACCCGAAGACTTTGAACTTGAAGTACTGCCCTCAAGTTATGAGAACCGTGTAACCATCACATCGGTCAAACTACTTGACGACAATGGCGCACCCGCTGCCAGTAGCTATTTTGACCCCGAGCAAACACCGACCGTATCATTAGGCATTTCGGGATATTCAAGGTATTTGAAGCCAAACAGCTTCAACACGAGCATTCGCTATCGTTTGATAAATACTGCCACGGGCGCCACCGTTTACACAAGCAACAGCTATAATGTGAGCATACCACGCAACAATGAAACCAACCTCGCCTCATCAACACGCCACACCATAAAGCTCAGCCAATTAGGCAGCGGCACCTACGAAGTGCATGTAGACGTCAAGCGTGATGGTGAATGGCTGGACCGTTGGAATGCCAACTCACCACGCCGCAAATTTGTGGTATACACAGCGGCAGCTCCCACAAGTGTGCAAGTGAACATGTATGATGCCGAGCAAATACAAGGTGTCGAGCGAATAGCCACCTTCAGTGCCCCATTTAACGCAGCCGTTCCGCAGGGGGTAAAAGCATGGTATGTTCAGTCTGTCGACGGCAGCAAGGCCAAAATGACAGCAGTACCCGACGGATATGCTATCCCTGCTGGTCAGGGCGTGCTGCTTACCTCGTCAAGATTCATTGACACATTTGTTATGGAACAAGCCCCCGCCTCAACCCCCGTGGCCGATTTGACCGGCAACAGGTTACACGGAAGCGCCGACAAAACGTATGCCATATCCTCTGCCGACAACGCCTATGTGCTGAGCACATTCAATGGCGAAACGGCGTTTTACCGTGCCAAAGTAGGGTCTAACCTGCCACAATACAGAGCTTTCCTGCAATGGGACTCTACCATAGAGGCGCTCGCAATGGACTTTGCTGGCGAAGTAACTTCTATTAAAGAGGCCGGCAAGATATCTGTTAATGCTACCGATGCCATTTATGGCATTGACGGGCGGACCTACGCGCCCAACAATGCACGCGGCCTATACATAGTAAATGGTAAAAAGACCATACGCAAACCATAATCTGACTCCGTTGGCGGAATTAAGGCAATCCCTTAACTCCGCCAACGTTTTTACACCCAGTTTTGTTACCCCAAAGTAGCAAACCAGAGTATTTGAAAAGCCACACAGCCTCAAAGTCAATTATTTATTGTTTTTTCTTGCATTTTGCTTTGCTATTTCAGCTATTCACTTTACATTTGCAAGCGTAGACAACAAGAAACGACAAATATGCTTTACAACAATCTAAATAATGAGTATTGGTGGCGCTGCTTACAACTTTCCGTCGTAAGCTGACTTACCGTACAATCCTAACAGAATGCCATAGTTGATTATGATAATTCTTAGCGGCCCGTCAATGCTTACGACGAGGCCGCTTTAATTTTATAAGCGGGCATTCAACTAAAGCTATTACGAACACCTGATTACAACCAATAACCTTACAAACAACTGATATATATGAACCAATACGACGTTACAGACAATGGTTACTTTGGCCGCTACGGCGGTGCTTACATTCCCGAAATTTTACAGAAATGCGTTGAAGAGTTGCGCATTAACTACCGCCGCATAATTGACAGCGAAGACTTCAAAAACGAATTTGATGCTCTGCTGCGCGACTACGTTGGCCGCCCGTCGCCACTCTACCTGTCAAAGAACCTGAGCAAGCTCCATGGCTGCAAAGTGTATCTGAAACGCGAGGACCTCAACCATACTGGCGCACACAAAATTAACAATGCCATTGGCCAGATACTGGTTGCACGCCGCATGGGCAAAAAACGCATTGTGGCCGAAACTGGTGCCGGACAACATGGTGTGGCCACTGCCACAGTGTGCGCGCTGATGGGAATGCCTTGTGTGGTGTACATGGGCGCACTTGATGTGCAACGCCAACGCCCCAATGTGGAGAAAATGCGTTTGCTCGGGGCTGAGGTAGTTGCTGTAAAAAGCGGCAACCAAACGCTGAAAGATGCTTGCAACGAAGCCATTCGCGACTGGTGCTGCCACCCAGAGGACACCTTCTATCTGATTGGTTCGACTATGGGGCCACACCCCTACCCCGACATGGTGGCCCGCTTGCAAAGCGTAATCAGTGCCGAAATACGCAAGCAGCTGCAGGAAAAGGAAGGCCGCCCCACACCCGACTATTTGGTGGCTTGCATTGGCGGAGGCTCGAATGCCGCCGGCACCATCTTCAACTTCCTAAACGACGACGATGTCAAAATAGTATATGCCGAGGCTGGCGGCAAAGGAGCCGAAAGCGGCATGACGGCTGCCACACTCAGCATAGGTCAGGAGGGCGTGTTACACGGTTTTCGATCACTCATCATACAAGACAATGACGGACAGATAGTAGAGCCATACTCCATATCGGCCGGACTGGATTACCCTGGCATTGGCCCGCTCCACGCCCACCTTGTAAAAACAGGCCGCGCACAGGCTTTGGCCATCAACGACGACGAGGCCCTTGCCGCAGCCTATGAGCTTAACCGCATTGACGGCATATTGCCCGCACTCGAGTCGGCACACGCCCTGGCTGCACTGCACCGGCTTACCTTCAAGCCAACCGACATTGTGGTAGTAACCCTTTCGGGACGCGGCGACAAGGACATGGAAACCTACCTGAAACATGCGCCACAGGGCGAATGCCCCACACGCTATGAGGATATCAAGAACAACCTTCGCTAAAAAAGCAGTATCGACAAATGTTTCATTATACCATTAAAAGCATAGCACTGCCAGGCGACCTCAGCACCCCCGTCAGCACTTACCTTAAAGTGCGCGACTTGTTTGCCCAAAGCGCCCTGATGGAGAGTTCAGACTATCATGGCAGTGAAAACAACCGTTCGTTTATCGGACTTGAGCCTCTGGCCTCGTTCAGCGTGAGCCACGGCAGGGCCATCATGCTCTACCCCGACAAGACGGAGCATCAAGTGGACATTACCGACAGTTACAGTGTGTCTGACGCCTTTGACGACTTTATCAAGATGTTCAGCGTCGAGGGCAACGACAGTGCCTATTGTGGTCTGTATGGTTACACCTCGTTCAATGCGGTTCGCTACTTTGAACACATTGACGTAAAGGATAGTAAAGAGGCCAAAAATGACGCGCCCGACATACATTATATTATGTACAAATACCTGTTGGTGTTTAACGACTTCAGCAGCGAACTCAAATTGCTTGAAATGCTGGCAGACGGTGAAAGCAGTCACGCCGACGAAATTGTGCGTGCCGTAATGAGCCGCAACTACGCCACCTACACATTTCATGCCGTGGGCCCGACCACATCGCCATTAACTGACGAGGAGCACAAGGCTAACATACGCCGCGGCATAGCCCACTGCAAACGCGGCGATGTGTTTCAGATTGTACTCTCACGCCGCTTTATACAGCATTACGAGGGCGACGACTTTGAACTTTACCGTGCCTTGCGCCGCATCAACCCCTCGCCCTACTTGTTTTACTTCGACTTTGGCGGATTTCGTATATTCGGCTCTTCGCCCGAAACGCACTGCCGCATCGAGGATAATGGCATGGCCTACATCGACCCCATAGCGGGCACCACACGCCGCCAAGGCAACACCGAGGCTGATGCCAAAGCTGCAGCGGCTCTGCTGGCCGACCCCAAGGAGAATGCCGAACACACCATGCTTGTCGACCTGGCCCGCAACGACCTTAACCGCCACTGCTCAGAGGTGGAAGTTGAATTTTTGAAGGACACACAATTCTACAGCCATGTCATTCACCTTGTGAGCCGCGTCAGAGGACGTGTGCGCCCCGGCACAAATGCCATCAAACTGCTGGCGGACACTTTCCCGGCTGGCACACTGAGCGGCGCACCCAAAGTGAGGGCACTGCAACTCATCAGCCAGTACGAGCCGCACAACCGCGGAGCCTATGGCGGCTGTATCGGATTTATAGGGCTGAACGGCACACTCAACCAAGCCATCACCATTCGTTCATTCGTCAGCCGTAATGGCGAGCTGTGGTTTCAAGCCGGAGGCGGCATAGTGGCCGCAAGCGATGAGGAATACGAACTGCAGGAGGTTAACAACAAACTGGGCGCTTTGCGCAAAGCCATTGATATGGCCGAACACGCCTCAACACAAACCAAATAACACGCTGCGTCATGAATATTCTACTTATTGACAATTACGACTCCTTTACCTACAATCTTTATCAGTATATGGAGGAGGAAGGCGGAAAGGACACACACATTTGCGTGATGCGCAACGACCAGTTTGAAATGGAGCACGTTGCAAAATTCGACAAAATCGTTCTGTCGCCAGGGCCGGGCATTCCGTCGGAGGCGGGATTGCTCGAGGCAGTTATCAAAGAATATGCCGCCACCAAGCCCATCTTGGGCATTTGCCTTGGCGAGCAAGCCATTGGCGAGGTGTTTGGAGGCGAACTGTTTAACCTTCCAAAGGTATTTCACGGAGTGCAAACTCCAGCACACATCATTGCCGACGATTATATATTTAATGGGTTGCCACACGACATCATGGTAGGACGTTACCACTCATGGGTGGTAAAGAACGAAGGCTTGCCCGCCTGCCTGCAAGTGACTGCCACAAGCGACGAGGGACAGATAATGGCACTGCGACACACCCAATATGATGTGCATGGCATACAATTTCACCCCGAGTCTATTCTGACGCCTACGGGACGTCAGATGATTGCAAATTTCGTTAACCACTGATTACATGAAAGCTATACTTGAAAGGCTGTACCAGCATGACACCCTGTCGCGTGCCGAAGCCCACGATTTGCTGCTGGGCATTGCCGATAAAATGTATAATGACGCACAAGTGGCCTCGCTGCTTACCGTCTACCGTATGCGCGACATCAGAGTGGACGAACTGCTCGGATTTCGCGATGCACTGATCGAACGCGCCTTGCCCATTGACCTGAGCGAATTTGCAGCACTCGACATTGTAGGTACGGGGGGCGATGGCAAGAACACATTCAACATATCAACCTGTGCCTGCTTTGTAGTGGCTGCAGCCGGCTACAAAGTGGCAAAGCACGGCAACTACGGTGCATCATCGGTGAGCGGCGCGAGCACAGTGCTCGAGCATCATGGCATTAAATTCACTAACGACACCGACAAACTGAAACGCAGCATCGACCAATGCGGCATGGTATATCTGCACGCCCCACTGTTTCACCCCGCATTAGCGGCCGTTGGTCCCATCAGGCGGGCAATGAAGGTGAAAACCATCTTCAACCTGCTCGGCCCGTTGGTCAACCCCTCACACACTGCATATCAACTGCTCGGTGTGGCCAATCTGCAGCAAATGCGGCTCTACACTAACGTACTGCAAAAGATAGGCATTGGTTTTACGGTAGTGACCAGTCTTGACGGGTACGACGAGATTTCGCTTACAGACAATTTCAAAGTCATGTCAAACCACTCTGAAAGCATTTATCGCCCGTCGCAGTTAGGACTTGTCATGGCTCCCCCACAAGCCTTGCATGGAGGCAACACGCCTGAAGCTGCCGCACAAATATTCGACAACGTGCTGCGCGGAAAGGCCACAGACTTTCAACGCGACTGCGTGCTGACCAACGCGGCTTTCGGCATTCACACCATTTGCCAGGACAAGGACATTGACACTTGCCTTGAAGAGGCACGTGCCGCACTGCTTAGCGGCAAGGCGCTGAAGACTTTTGAGCATTTTGTGGCACTCAACTCCTGACCCCTCCCCCGTGCCATCATAAAAAACAACGCTATGCAAAACATACTTGAAGAAATAGTTGCAAACAAGCGCATCGAAGTGGAGCAGGCCAAACTATTGGTTTCGCTCGACGAACTGAAAAAAGCAGCCGACAGCGCCCCACCCGTGCGCAGTTTGCGAAAGTCGATAGAGAGCCACCACGAAGGGGGCATCATTGCCGAGTTCAAGCGGCGTTCGCCATCAAAAGACTGGATTAACCGCCACGCCAAAGTAGAGGATATCATACCCTCATACGAAAAAGCCGGGGCGGCAGGGCTGTCGATACTGACGGACCACAACTATTTTGGCGGCACGCTACAAGATGTGGTCAGGGCAAGAAGCCTGACCCACCTGCCCATATTGCGCAAGGAGTTTGTGGTTGATGCCTACCAACTGTACGAGGCACGTGCGGCAGGCGCAGATGCCTGTTTACTGATAGCTGCCGCCATTGGCGCCGAACGCTGTCACGAACTGGCTATGGTGGCACACAACATAGGGCTTGAAGTGATACTTGAAATTCACCAAGCCGAAGAGTTGGAGGCGTTTAGCCACAACGTTGACATTGTTGGCGTGAACAACCGCAACCTGAAAGTGTTCAAGACGGACCCTTCACAATCCGTAGCACTTTTCGACATGCTGCCCAAGGGGGCGCTGCCAATTTCGGAGAGCGGACTACTCGATGCCAACATTGCCCGCAGGCTGCATGGCACTGGCTACAAGGGTTTTCTCGTGGGCGAAGCGTTCATGAAAACGGCCGACCCCGGACTCGCACTTAACAATTACATCAAATGCCTTGCCCAATGAAACTCATAAAGGTATGCGGCATGCGTAATGCCGAAAACATTCGGGCGGTTGAACAAGCCGGGCCCGACTGGATGGGATTTATATTTTACGAACCCTCGCCACGCTATGTGGCCGAAATTCCGGCCTACATGCCACAGCAGTGCAAACGCGTTGGGGTGTTTGTTCACCCACAATTTCGCGATGTAGTTGAAAAGGTTAAGGCGTTCGGACTACAAGTTGTGCAATTTCATGGCACGGCTTCACCCGATATGTGCGACACGTTCAAGCAGCGCGGCCTTACCGTTATACGCGCCCTGCCCGTAACCGAATCTTTTGTGGCCGACACGGCTGAATATACTGGCAAGATTGACTACTTCTTGTTTGATACCCCTACGCTCAAGTTTGGCGGTAGCGGACGGCGCTACAACTGGAACTTGCTGCAACGCTATACTGGCCCGACGCCCTTTTTGCTGAGTGGCGGCCTGTCACCACAATCTATCAACGACATCAAAACATTCAAACACAAATATTTGGCTGGCTACGATCTTAACAGCGGATTTGAAACGGCACCTGCCATGAAGGACGCTGCTGCCATAGCTAACTTTATTAACATCATACACAACGGCAATGAATAGAATTAAAGATTTGTTTGAACATAAAAGCAAAGGCATTCTCTCCGTATACTTCTGTGCAGGCCACCCCACACTTGACGGTACTGCCGACACGCTCAAAGCACTGCAAAACGGCAAGGTGGACATGGTTGAAATTGGCATACCCTTCAGCGACCCCCTGGCCGACGGCCCCACCATTCAGCAAGCATCAGCCACTGCGCTCAAGAATGGCATGACGCTGCACAAACTATTTGACCAACTGAGCAACATACGCCACGACATTCACATACCACTCATATTGATGGGCTATCTTAACCCCATTTTACACTATGGTTTTGAAGCATTTTGCAAACGTTGTCAAGAGGTTGGCATAGACGGGCTGATTATTCCTGATTTGCCTTTCGACCAATTCAAGGCTGAATACTTAAAAACGACTGAGCAATACGGGCTCGAAGTCATATTCCTTGTCACGCCCGAAACGCCCGAAGCACGCATTCGCGAAATTGACGCCTATTCGCACGCATTTATCTATGCCGTAAGTTCGGCATCTGTCACGGGTGCCCAACAATCATTCTCCGACGCCAAACAGGCATACTTCAACCGACTTGAACAAATGCACCTCAACAACCCCCAACTGGTGGGATTTGGCATTTCAAACCGTGCCACGCGCGAAGCCGCAGATGCGCACACGGCCGGGGTGATTGTGGGCTCGAAGTTTGTCACGCTCCTGGCCGAAAAACATAACGCACAAGAGGCGGTTACGGCTCTTGTCGAGGCGTTGCAGCAATAATGGTTACGTGACGTACTTTTCACGCTATAATTTTATAAAGGGCTGACACTTTTAACGAGGAGTCAGCCCTTTGAAGTAGGGTGTTCAGAATTGCCATTAAAAATGAGATCGTTTTAGGAAATTCTATTCGTTCTTATGGCTGCTCGGTGAAAAGCAAACATGCGAACAAACTCAAGCACCAAACACAAGCACTAATGGGGGCGACGCGTCCCGCGGGGCATTTTTCAGCAGTCTCATCTCGCGTTATCGGGAAAAAGTTTCACCTATTATTAAGTATCGTTTGTATCTTTCCTTTTAATTATCCCGACGCGAGACGCGTCGCCATTAGTGCTTGCGTTTTTTTCCAGCGCGTTTCAAGCAACTTAAAATGCAACAAATACGAATGCCTTCACTCCCCTCACAGCACTTTTTGTGCGAATTGTCTGCACTCTGCACTTTTGTCTACATTCTTATTGATTTTCAAGTCATTACGCAGTGTAGACAAACTTGTCATTTATATGCACTACTGTCTGCACTCTGCACTTTTATCTGCACTTGTCTGCACTGTCTGCACGCTTGTATACACTATCTGCACAACCTCATAACGCAGTAGGCACACACACTGTGCGGGCAAGGTTTAACGGCATAGGGAGGGCGTAAGAATAATCGGAGCAACCAAAAATCCGCCCTCCCGTGTCCGACAGGCCCTCTCCCCCATGCAGTGAAAGTACACTGCCACCTGCAACGAGTGCAGACGGCAGTGCATACAAATTTCAGACTTGTCTACACGCTTTTATTCGTTGATTATCAAGTCATAAGCATACAATAGTGCAGAGTGCAGACAAAATTAAAAAAAGTATTGTCAGATAGTCATCATTCATTTTTTTGAGGCGATAAAAAGAGCTTGAGCAAAAATAACGAAACGACCAAGGCCACATTTCTGAGTCAAATTGGTTTGGCAATCGTTTTACTTTTAGAGATAAAAAAATCCGAAGCCCCCACACGAAAGGGTTCCGGCCATATAGAATGCGAACTTTTGTAGTTTATCAAAACGAACACCCTAGCCAATAATCCCATTGCAACTAAGCAGTTTGATTTTTGTTACGAGGACATCAACGAAGATGACCTCTTAAGCTACTTGTCCCGAGGGATAAAGAGTAAGGTGTTTATGTAGTATTTTGGTTACCAAATATAGTTAAAATGGTTGCCTATATAAAATTAATCCCTACCTTTGCCATTGAACAAATGATAAACAATTATGGTTGTAGTTAGCACAAGAGACTTTAGAACCAATCAGACTAAATATCTGAATTTGGCAAAAGCAGGTGAGCACGTCGTCCTAAAATCACGTGCAGGTAGTTTCCGCATCTTTCCTGAAGATGAAGACGGAGATACAATAAAGACTCCTCGTGAATTGATGATGGAATTGAAAGGTGCACTGCAAGAAGTAAAGGAGGCTATTGCGGGCAAACGAGTTCTTCAATCAGCAGATAGCTTGTTCGATGAGTTATAGTATTAAGGTTACCAGTAACTTTGCAAAGGAAGCCAAGCGTCTTGCGAAAAAGTATCCGAGTTTCAAGAAAGATTATGAGGAGTTCAAAAATAGTCTTCAAGAGAACCCTTTGCAAGGTGATGAACTAACACCAGGCATTCGCAAAATCCGATTGGCTATCAGATCAAAAGGGAAAGGCAAATCTGGCGGTGCAAGGGTAATCACATTCAACGTTCTTGCGGAACAACAAAACGGAATGGTCGTACTTGTACTCATTTATGACAAGAGCGATTTCTCTACAGTAGATGTCAATACTGTAAAAGAACTGATTCGTGACGAAGGATATAAAACTGAATAAGCAAATTAGACATTAATTATATGACTTTGGGGCTATCAAAGAATCATATGTAGATTCGCACAAGATTATATTTTACTTAACAAATGATTATCAATGATTTTGATGGTTACTACATTGTTTTTGATACCAAAAACAATGTAGTAACCATCAAACTATACACCGTACCTACTTATATATCATCTTACCCATTATTTGATATGCTCTGCAATGCCTCCACATCAATCAATTTAATAAAGCGGCCGTGCACCTCGACAAGCCCTTCATCGGCAAAGGCCGACAAGGTGCGTATGGCATTGCTTGTGGTCATGTTTGAAAGATTGGCCATATCCTCACGCGTGATGTGCAAGTCGAGTGTTTCGCCATCATTGCCATAACCATAAACATCAAGCAAATCGAGCAAAGTTTCAGCCAAACGCCCTCTCACGTGCTTTTGAGTGATGCTTACAACGCGTTGGTCGGCCTTGCCAAGGTCTGCCGCCAGAGCGTGCATAAAAAAGTGACACAGGCGTGTGTTGCTATCCATCAGATGATACAAGGCAAGCATTGGCACGATGACAATTACACTCTCCTCGAATGCGGCAGCGGAGGTGATGTATGCCTCTCCTGCCATTGAGGCCCGATAGCCAAAATATTGTACGGCACGCAACACACGGTTTATCAGAATCCGACCCCCCAAGCCCTCACGATATATTTTTACTTTGCCCGAAAGCAAGCAAAGCAAATTGGTTGGCTGATCACCCTCCTTATATATAATTTCGTTTTTCTTGAAACGCTCAACTCTCAAATTGTTTATCAAGAACTGCCGTTCATCAGCGTCCAACAGTTCCCACAAACCTTTCAGCGAGCGCGCAGCCCGCTGCTTGTCAAAATTGTCTAACCTTGTCATGTGTCCAAAGCACTTGTGCTTTTTATTAGAATATAAGTGTCAGTTTCGTGTATTTATATTGTGCGGCATTGTGCCTGTTGCATCATTTTAACAGACTGCCACCAAGAGCCTTTCTTAAAAGCCCCTATACATGGCAAAAGTAGTGATAACATTAAAATTAGCCAAACTTTTCATACCATTTTGTATAACGGAGTTACAAAAACGCGAAGAAAAGCATTTTTCGTGCAAAAACCTTTTGGCTGTACTTTTTTTTTCCTACTTTTGAGAACCAAAAGAAAATCCGTACTGATTACGAACCTTAAAATCATATATCGCCATGTGCTATCTTAGATTTGACAAGGCGCAAATGACCAACTTACAGGAGTCGCTCTACAAGGAGATGCTCATCACAAACCGGTCGGGGGCTTACTGCTCTACGACTTTGGTCGGTTGCAACATTCGAAAATATCATGGTCTGCTCGTCATGCCCGTTCCCGAGCTTGACGACGAAAACCATGTGCTGCTTTCATCACTTGATGAAACCATTATTCAGCATGGTGCTGAATTTAACCTTGGCCTGCACAAATACCAAGGTGAGAACTACAGCCCCAAGGGACACAAATACATTGTCAGTTTTGAATGGGAGCAAGTGCCCACATGGACTTATCGTGTGGGAGGCGTACTACTTAAGAAACAAATTGTGTTTGACACATCTATTTACCGAATTTACGTACGCTACACATTGCTTGACGCCCACTCCGAAACGACTTTGCGCTTGCGCCCGTTCTTGGCTTTCCGCAGCGTAAGACAATGGACACATGAGAACAATGTGGCCAACCGGAGTTACGACGAAGTGGAAAATGGCATTCGCATGTGTCTGTATCAGGGTTATCCCGACTTGTACATGCAAACAAGTACCAAAGCCGAATGGAAATATTGCCCCGACTGGTACAGGGGACTTGATTACCCCAAAGAGCGCGAACGCGGCTATAATGCCTCGGAAGATTTGTTCGTGCCAGGATATTTTGAAATGCCTATCAAGAAAGGCGAGAGCATTACATTCAGCGCTGGCGTTGCACCCATTGAGCCAGAACAGATTGATGTTCTCCGCCAAAACGAGGTGGACAATATCGACCACCGCGACAGCTTTTACCACTGCCTTGTTAATGCCGCACACCAATTCCGTGTCAATAAAGACGATGAGTCGTACATTCTGGCTGGTTACCCCTGGTTCAAGCCACGTGCCCGCGACACATTTATATCTATGCCGGGCCTGACTTTGGCCATTGGCGAAAAGGACCGTTTCGAAGCTTATATGGAAACGGCCTCGAAAGCCATCTACAACTTTATCAACAAAGAGCCCATGTCGATTGGCATCTACGAAATGGAGCAACCTGACACCTTGCTCTGGGCTACGTGGACCATACAGCAATATAGCAAATATACATCGCGCAAGGATTGCTACGAAAAGTACGGCAAGTTGTTCAAACACATCATGGACTTTATTAGCAATGGGCAGCACCCCAACCTCTTTGTTCATGATAACGGACTGCTCTATGCTAATGGACGCGACCGTGCCATTACGTGGATGAACTCTCAGTCTGACGGACGCCCCATCGTGCCACGCTCAGGCTATATAGTAGAGTTTAACGCACTTTGGTACAATGCGCTCAAGTTCTTTGAGCAACTGATTGAGGAGAACGGACAGGAAGAGTATGCCGGACTGAAAGACGAAGTGGGCAAATTGGCCGAGAAAGTGGCACGCTCATTCAAAGAGGTGTTCCTTAACGAATACGGCTACCTGCTTGACTATGTTGACGGACAGATGATGGATTGGAGCGTACGCCCCAACCAGCTCTTTGCCATTGCCTTTGACTATTCGCCACTCGACATGAAAGAGCGCAAGTCGGTGCTCGACATCTGTACCAAGGAGCTTGTCACCCCCAAGGGCATTCGTTCACTCTCACCACAGAGCGGCGGCTACAACCCCATGTACGTTGGACCGCAAACGCAACGCGACCTGGCCTATCACCAAGGCACAGCATGGCCTTGGCTCACTGGTTTCTACCTCGAAGCGTATCTGCGCGTTTACCGCATGAGCGGTGTCAACTATATTGAACGCAAACTGATTGGATTTGAGGAGGAACTCTTCTATCATTGCATTGGCACAATCCCCGAACTCTTTGACGGCAATCCACCCTTCCACGGACGTGGGGCTATTTCCTTTGCCATGAATGTGAGCGGCATATTGCGCGCACTGCGATTACTTGAAAAATATAATAATGCCATGGAATAAGGTGAATGCTCAAGCCAATGAACCTTACCTGTAACGGAGTTCACAGCTTGTCACCTTCCACAAAACGAAACGTTATGAAAGTTCTTATGTTTGGCTGGGAATTTCCCCCGCATATTCTTGGTGGGTTGGGTACAGCCAGCTACGGCATCACTAAAGGGCTGTCGCTGCAGCCGGACGTTCATATCACTTTTTGTCTGCCTAAACCCTGGGGCGACGAGGACAAGAGCTTTATGAACATCATCGGCATGAGCGAAACGCCTGTCGTATGGCGCGACGTGGACTACGACTACGTAAAGCAGCGTTTGGGTGACCGTATGTCGCCTGAGCTTTACTATCAACTGCGCGACAATATTTATGCCGACTTTAATTACCGCTTGACCGATGACTTGGGCTGCATTGAGTTTTCTGGACGCTATCCCGATAACCTGCAGGACGAAATCAACAACTACTCTATTGTGGCTGGTGTCATTGCACGCCAGCAAGAGTACGACATCATTCACGCACACGACTGGCTCACCTACCCTGCCGGCATTCATGCAAAGAATGTGAGTGGCAAACCTTTGGTCATTCATGTGCACGCTACCGACTTTGACCGCTCACGCGGACACGTTAACCCCACTGTGTATGGAATTGAGAAAGACGGCATGGACCACGCCGACTGCATCATGTGTGTGTCTGAACTTACACGGCAAACCGTTATCAACCACTACCATCAGGACCCTGCCAAGGTGGTGACCATGCACAATGCCGTATATCCGCTCTCGAGCGACATTCTGAACATGGTGGAGGAGAAACGCAAGGCACACGAGCACCGCAAAGAGAAGGTGGTAACCTTCCTGGGGCGCATCACTATGCAAAAGGGACCTGAATACTTTGTTGAGGCGGCATCGCTTGTGCTGCAGCGCACACATAACATCAGGTTTTGCATGGCCGGTTCGGGCGACATGATGAACGACATGATTAACATGGTAGCAGCCCGCGGCATTGCCGACAGATTTCACTTTCCGGGATTTATGCGTGGCAAACAAGTGTACGAGGCCTTTGCCGACTCCGATGTGTATGTAATGCCTTCGGTGAGTGAGCCTTTTGGCATATCTCCGCTTGAGGCTATGCAATGTGGCGTTCCGTCTATTATTTCGAAGCAAAGTGGTTGCGCCGAAATCCTTGACAAGTGCATCAAAACCGATTATTGGGACATCAATGCCATGGCCGATGCCATGTACTCTATATGTACCAATGAGTCGCTGCACGAATACCTTAAAGTGGAAGGCAAAAAGGAGGTTGACCAAATCACTTGGGAGAAAGTTGGAAAACGCATCTACGATGTTTACTGCAACCTTATAAAATGATAACTAAGTGTCACTGCCTGCAAACATGGGCAGCACACACCATCAACATACCGACATCATGAAAACAGTTTGTCTATATTTTGAAATACACCAGAATATCCACCTGAAGCGCTACCGCTTTTTCGATATCGGCACGGATCATTACTATTATGATGACTACGAGAATGCGCGTTCTATTTCAGAAACTGCAGAACGCTCATACGTACCTGCCCTTCAAACGCTCATCGAAATGGCTGAAGCTAACCCAGGTGAGTTCAAATGTGCCATTTCGCTGTCGGGCTGCGCCATCGAACAGCTTGAAAATCACGCCCCACAATGTATTGAATTGCTACAAAAGCTCAACGACACTGGGTGTGTAGAGTTTTTGGCCGAACCTTACTCACACGGTTTCTCTTCACTTATCAACGAAGATACTTTCCGCGACGAGGTGCAGCGCCTTTGCAAGAAGGTAAAATCGCTCTTCGGACAAGAGCCCAAGATTTTCCGCAACTCATGTCTTATTTATTCTGACGACATTGGCGAACTTGTGGCTTCAATGGGTTTCAAGGGCATGTTGGCCGAAGGCGCCAAGCATGTGTTAGGTTGGAAAAGCCCGCACTTTGTGTATAACTGCTGCCGCGACCCACGCCTTAAATTGCTGTTGCGCGACTACTCACTCTCCGAGGACATTTCTTTCCGCTTCAACGACTCGTCGTGGAGTGAATATCCACTCTTTGCCGATACTTACGCTGACTGGATTGCCCAGTTGCCCGAGGAGGAACAAGTTATCAACATCTTTATGGAGCTCTGCGCACTCGGCATCTTCCAGCCATTGTCATCAAACATTCTCGAATTTATGAAGGCTCTGCCCGCCCAATTCAAGCAGCGCGGCATTACCTTCAGCACGCCGTCTGAGATATGTGGCCGCGTGAAGTCGGCCGGAGACTTGACCGTAACCTACCCCACCTCGTGGGTTGACGAAGAACGCGACATGTCACCATGGTTGGGCAACGTGATGCAACGCGAAGCATTCAACAAGCTTTACTCAATTGCCGACCGCGTACGCATTTGCCGTGACCGCCGACTGATGCAGGACTTTGACTATCTGCAAGCATCGAACAATCTGCGTTTTATGAGCACCAAACCCAACAGCTATGGTGGCTACCGCGGCATCTACGATTCGCCCTACGATGCGTTTACCAATTATATGAATATTTTGGGCGACTTCATTACACGCGTAAACGAACGCTATCCGCTTGACATTGATAACGAGGAACTAAACTCTTTGCTTACTACCATCAAGAACCAAGGTGATGAGTTGGCTTTGAAGGACAAGGAAATTTCCAAACTTCAGAACATGCTCGCACGTTTTGAAAAGGAGGAGGCCCCAAAATCTGAGGTTTCGCCTGTTGAAGCAGAAGAAGCATCAAAGCCACAAGCTACCCCTGCCGCCAAGCGCAAAGCGCCAGCCCGCAAAACAACAGTTAAGAAGAATGCCACAACGAAGTAAATCGTTAGCATTGACAATTACATAATACACACAAAGTCCGCTTTATTTCACAACACATGAAATAAAGCGGACTTTGCCTTTAGAGCGCGTTGTAGCAGAAAGCATATTACAACGTGTTACGCGCGCATTATTACTACAACTTCAAACGGGCATCATCATCATATTCCCGCACGCTTAACAAACTGTTGTACGCGCTGTGTGTATTCGTCGGGATAAAGCCAGTAACTTCTTGCATGTTCCGCACGGGGTGCTAACCAAAGTTCTTTGTAACCTGGCTTAGCCTGGTACAACGGATAGACCATGCGTGTAGGCACGAACTTGTCGGCCGTGCCATGAATAAACAACATGGGTTTGGTGCAATGGCGCACTTGATTGAGGGCTGAGGCTTCGTAAAAATTCCAACCATAACGCCATTGGCACAGCTGCGAAGCTACAGGTATTAACGGCCAGACTGGCAAACCGAAGCGTTCCTTTAATTCCTTGCCAAACTGCTCATCTACCGAAGTGTAGCCGCAGTCTTCAACAAAGGCCTTGATGGAAACCGGCAAATCGCTGTCGCCTGAGAGCATCATGGTGGTGGCTGCTCCCATCGACACGCCATGCACTACCAAACGCACTGAGTCGCCGAACAACGCCGGTGCCGCCTCTGCCCACTGCCGCACATCATAGCGGTCAAACCACCCCATCTGGAAGTGGTCGCCATCAGTACGCCCCGCATTGCGCAAATCGGGAACGATGATGTTCATCTGCAAATTGCGATTATACATTCGTCCTAATGGCATCATGCGTATGCTGCAATCGGTGTAACCATGCACAAGCAAAGCCGTGGCTGCCGTTTGACGCGGAGCCCTCACATACCACGCATGCACACGCGCCCCGTCCTTGGCTATTATAAAAGTGTCACGCAACGCATGGACCGCTTGCAGGGAGTCACGCCATGCGGCCATGCCTGGATAAAGGCTGTCCATTTCAGCCCAAGCCAACTGTTCGTTGCGCGAACGGTCGCCTGGCTTCAAAGCATAATCTATCAAATACCAAGCCCCACCCAATATGGCACTTAACACAATGATGACAAGCACCAGTAAGGCCGTCAATATATGTGTGTGTTGTAATCTGTTTCTCATAAAACTACTGAATTTGGGCAACGATACTGCCACTATATTCTACAAAAAACATTAATGGGCTGACACGCATATACAATATCAAGTCATTATGCTTGCCAGCCCATTATAAGCAGGTATTCTCTTTCAATGTAAAACAAATCCTGAGCTCCTACCTACTTACTCTGTTTTACTAACTCATTATTCCACTTCAAGCACCAAGCCTTTCAAATATTCGCCCTCGGGATGATATATGTTGATGGGGTGGTCTGCCGGTTGATGCAGCTGATGCAATATGCGCACGTGTCGTCCGCTCTGCGCCGCTGCCGTAAATACTGCCAAACGGAATTGATCCTTGTTCACAGCCTGCGAGCAACTGAATGTAAACACAATGCCGCCCGGCTTAATCTTGCGAAAGGCGATGGCATTAAGACGCGTATACCCCTTCAGCGCACGTGGCAAAGCGTCCTTGTGCTTGGCAAAGGCAGGGGGGTCAAGCACAATGAGGTCGTAGTTGCTACCAGCTTGCTCCAAGAATTTGAAGGCGTCTTCGGCAAAAGCCTCATGACGTGCATCACCCGGAAAGTTCATCTCGGCATTGGCACGGGTAAGGTCTATGGCCTTTGCCGATGAGTCAACCGAGTGCACCAAGTTAGCCCCACCGCGCATGGCATACACACTGAAGCCACCTGTGTAGCAGAACATGTTCAGCACATTGCGTCCCTTGGCATAGTGTTCGAGCAATGAGCGATTTTCGCGTTGGTCTACAAAGAAGCCCGTTTTCTGTCCACGCAACCAGTCAATGTGAAACTTCAAGCCGTTTTCAACAGCCACGTTTCCCTCATCGTGTCCGCGTAAAAAACCATTTTCTTGGTGTAAATCGGCCTTAAAGGGCAAGGTGGTTTCTGACTTGTAATATACGTTTTCTATCAAGCCTTCCGAGGCTTCGATCAAGGCATCGGCTATTTGCTCACGGCTCATGTGCATACCCACTGAGTGTGCTTGCATCACTGCCGTTTTGCCGTATACATCTATTACAAGCCCTGGCAAGCGATCGCCTTCGCCATGCACCAAACGATAAATGTTGTTGTCGGCACGCCCCGTAAGTTGCAAAGCTTTGCGCAAACGTAAGGCCTCTGACAAGCGTGTCACCCAAAATGCGTGGTCAATCTTTTCTTCCCTGAAGGTAAGCATACGCACAGCTATCGAACCTATTTGGTAATGGCCATAGCCCATCAACTCGTTTTCGTTCGACACAATGCGCACAACATCACCCTCGTTCAATTTGCCATTGGCACCTGCTATGGCACCTGAGAACACCCATGGGTGAAAACGTTTGAGGCTCTCACTCTTTCCGCGACGCAGGAATAACGTCGTTATGGAACCATCATAATCATCGGTCATGACCGGCATATCGGCCACCGGCATACTATTATGCTTCTTTTGCTTCATTGCTGTTATTAGTGTTTGAGGCTTCGGGGCCTACCAGTTCATAATCATTTGTGGCTTTCAGTTGCTTTAATTCCTTGTACAGTTGAATGCAAGTGTAAGCATCTGTTGCAGCATATACCTTTTGCGATTCCGTCAACACGTCTGCCTCCCAATTTGAGAGTTGGGCACTTTTAGATATGCGCTTGTGAAAAACATTGGCATACAACTTTTGCAGACTCATATCCTGTATGCCCATTTGCTTGACATAATCCTGCAGGTCAATATAGCCACCTGGTTTGAAATCGCTGTTGCGACGGCGCAGCATTAAAAAGTCGTCCTTAAGCGAGAGGCCGACTTTTAGCACGTCGGGACTTGCCAGGAGGTTAGCCATACATGGCAAAAAGCCTATTTCGTTCATTCTGAACAAAAAGCACATTTGCTCATTGGCCACCTGTAGCAAGGCTACCTTATGACTTTCTCCCTTGCGAAAGGTAGGGCGTGTTTCGGTGTCTATACCCAATATCGGCGATTTCTTCAATACCTCGACCGCGCGTTCTGCCTCATTTTCGCTTTGCACAACATATATTTTGCCATCAAAAGCGTAGCGTGGCAATGACGGGATAAATTTCTTGTCTGTTCTAACAAATAACTGACGCACGTTGGTTGTATACATCTTTAGTTATTCAAGTTTACACTCACATCGTGTATGGCACGCAATGCATTGAGCAGCTTCTGTCCCCATTGCATCTTAAACTCGTCCATCACATCATACAAGGCCACTTGCATGGACTCCTCATAGCCTTCGCGGAAAGCCTCAACAAGTTCGCGCAGCTGCTGATACACATCAGCCAAATTTTCGCTGACCGTACACAGCACGGGGTGCTCCGAATATCTGAAATCCTCAACAAACACGTCGAGAAAATCATCTTTTTCGCCCATTATCTGCGCCACTGCGCCGCGTACGAAATCATAATCTGCCTCAGTTAGTTTCTTTTCATTCCAACCTGCAGCATCAGGCACATCACCTAACAATGTGGCCTTCAAGTATATCATCGGCAGCAAGCCACGCATCACACGCAGCAAGTCGTCCAATTCCTTACCCTCGCATTGCTCAAGGTATTTGCAATATTCTGTACTGACCGTCACAAAGTCGAGCACAGGTTGTGAGTATAAATAATTATCTTCGTTCATATTGGGTGCAAAGTTAGTCATTTAGTCACGTTGTAGTGCGCTTTCTGAGCGTGTTTTTACACACTTTTCACGGCCAGCACTATTCGCCACTTTCGTCGATGCGCAAAAACAGCTTATGATCATTGGCATGACAAACCGCTTAAAACGTACCGCTTAATCTTTGTCATATTAAACGTTTTACATTACCTTTGCAACATTATGAAAGTACTATTCCTTGTTATTGGCAAAACGGTAGACAAGCATCTTACAGCCCTAATCAATGACTACGCCAACCGCGTGAAGCATTACATACCCTTTGACATGGAGGTTATTCCCGAACTCAAAAACACCAAAGCACTCACGCCCGAACAGCAAAAGGAGCGTGAAGGCGACTTATTGCAAAAGCAGTTACGCGAAGGCGACTACGTTGTACTGCTTGACGAGGGCGGCAAAGAATTCCGATCTGTAGAGTTTGCTGCTTATATCGAAAAGAAGCAGAGCCAGGTTGCCCGCCGTCTTGTATTTGTAGTTGGCGGCCCCTATGGTTTCTCGCCTACCATCTACAAGTTGGCACGCGAAAAGGTGTCACTCTCCAAAATGACCTTCTCACACCAAATGGTTCGCTTGTTCTTTGTCGAACAAATTTACCGCGCCATGACCATATTGCGCGGTGAACCCTACCACCATGAATAAAGTCCCCGTCATCATATTCTTGCTACTTTTCCTCGGCATAAACTCCATACAGGCACAATCACGCGACAGGTTGCGCATCATGACCTACAATGTCGAAAATCTGTTCGACACGCTACATGCCGTGGGCAAGTCTGACACAGATTTTACACCACAAGGCGAACACCATTGGAATGCACATCATTACTGGCGCAAGTTAGTACGCATTGGCAGCGTCATAGCAGCTGCTGGTGGTAGCAGTCCGGTAGACATTGTAGCTTTGGCTGAGGTTGAGAATGACAGTGTGCTGTACGACCTTACCAAACGCACGAAGCTTCATAAGATTGGCTATGAATTTATTATCACACACGCCAACGATGCCCGCGGCATAAACGTGGCTTTGATGTATCTGCCCTACCGGTTCCGGCCATTTGTCAAGGACACACTGCGCATTGCACCGCCCGCAGGCCACAAGCCGCGTCAAACACGCGATGTGCTGCACGTGGCCGGACAAGTAACAAGCGGCGACACACTCGACGTGATAGTCTGCCACCTGCCCAGCCAACGCGGAGGCAGGCCTGCCCAACACTACCGATTGAGCGTGGCCAAAGCCATGCGCCATTTGGTTGACAGTTTGGCTGCAATGCGGCAGCACCCACAAATAGTCATTACAGGCGACTTCAACACAAGCTACCCCAGTGCAGTGTTTGACGAGGGCCTTCATGTATGCTTGCCGCACACCGCCTCCGCACACGTTGCAAACACTAACCAATTATACCTGCTGACGCATAACATGAAAGGACGCAACGACGTGGCCGGCACCTACAAGTATCAAGGTGAGTGGTCGCAACTCGACCATTTTATAGTCAACGCCCCTCTGTTGCACGCCACACGTCCCGATGCGCTACACATCGAACAAAGCTCGTGCAAGTTGGCAGACTTTCCCTTTCTGCTCAAACCCGACAAGAAAGGAAACGGCACGCACCCCTTCCGCACCTATCTCGGCAACTTTCATCAGGGCGGATTTAGCGACCACCTGCCCGTACTACTCGATTTATATTACTAATAAAATAGTGTTCAAGTTACACACCATATCCCAACATTCATGACACACAAAGTTTTACTCTCATTATTACTTTCGGCCGCTGGCCTCAGCGCCAATGCACAGAGTGCCACAAGCCGCAGCCAACTATGCCCCACCCCACCAATGGGCTGGATGACATGGAACTTGTTCAAAGGCGACATCAACGAACAACTCATTCGCGAGACAGCCGACGCCATGGTGAGCGAAGGCTTAGCCGCTGCCGGTTACAAATACATCTTTATCGATGATCTTTGGCAAGGCGGACGCGACATACACAACAACATCATTCCCGACCCACAAAAGTTTCCTTCAGGCATCAAGGCCCTTGCCGACTACGTGCACAGCAAAGGTTTGAAACTTGGCATTTACTCTGATGCCGCACAACTCACCTGCGCTGGCGCCACAGCCAGTCTGGGTTTTGAAGAACAAGATGCACGCACATTTGCCTCATGGGGCATCGACTACCTCAAATACGACTACTGCAATGCCCCCGAAGACAGCGCCACCGCACGCCAACGCTACCACGCCATGGCCACCGCACTGCAAAAGTCGGGACGCGACATCGCACTCGGTGTGTGCGAGTGGGGACAGCGACAAGCCGAAGAGTGGTGCGCACAAGTAGGCGGACAGCTATGGCGCACAAGCTACGATGTGCGCGACATGTGGAAAGATGTGGTCAAACAGGGCGGAATGGGCATACTCGACATCATCAACGTCACAGCCCCGTTGGCGTCCTACGTCAACCACACACAGTGGCCCGACATGGACATGCTCGTGGTCGGACTACGAGGCAAGGGCGGCCCATCGAGCGACTTAGGTGGCACAGGTTGCAGCGATACCGAATATCAAACACAAATGAGCATGTGGTGCATGATGTCATCGCCTTTGGCCATGACCAACGACCTGCGCAAGCTCACGCCTGCCGACCGCCGCATTTTGCTCAATCCCGAAATCATTGCTATCAATCAAGACAGCCTCGGCCTGGCGGCTCAGCGCAAAGTGTTCAACAACGACTATCAAATCTATGTGCGCAAGCTCACTGGCGGACGCCATGCCATAGCCCTGCTCAACACAGCAGACAAACCACTCACCCTCACAGCCGACTTCGCAGCCTTGGGCATCGAAGGCAAACACCAGGTGCGCGATGTGTGGCAGCACAAGCAAATAGCAAGTAACGCCAAACGATGGAAGGGCCGTGTCAAGCCACACGAAACCATCGTTTTGGTAATAGAGTAAGGGTGGTTCTAAAAATTCTGTTTTTAGAGTTCTGGCATTCTGAAATGTGATTTGCACTTCCGATAGCGCACAAATCCCTATTTCAGAATTATTAGAACCACCCGTAACAGAAAAGCAAGGCTTTATTTGCTCATTTTGCACAAAAGCAGTAATTTTGCGCACGAAATTTGAAAGATACGCTACCATGTGTTAACAAGCAGCTATCTTCACAAAGCTACTTAACGTATTATGACTCACAACTTACTGAAAGGCAAGCGCGGCATCATCTTCGGCGCGCTCAACGAAGACTCTATCGCCTGGAAGGTGGCCAAGAAGGCTGCCGAAGAAGGCGCACAAATCACGCTTAGCAACACCCCCATGGCACTGCGCATGGGCACGCTCGATAAACTGGCCGAGGAAATTGGTGCCACCATCATTCCCGCCGATGCTACAAATGTTGACGACCTTACCAACGTGTTTCAAAAGAGCATGGAGGTTCTTGGCGGTAAAATCGACTTTGTGCTCCACTCTATCGGCATGAGCCCCAACGTGCGCAAGCACCGCACATACGACGACCTCGACTATGGTTATCTGCAAAAGACACTCGACATCTCTGCCATCTCATTCCACAAGATGCTTCAGAGCGCCAAAAAACTTGACGCCATTGCCGAGTATGGCTCAGTGATTGCCCTCACCTACGTAGCCTCGCAGCGCACATTCTACGGCTACAGCGACATGGCCGATGCCAAGAGCATGCTCGAAAGCATTGCACGCTCATTTGGCTACATCTATGGCCGCGAAAAGCACGTGCGTATCAACACCATCTCACAAAGCCCCACCGCCACAACCGCTGGCAAGGGCATCAAGGAGATTGACAACATGATGGACTTTGCCGACAAAATGTCGCCTCTGGGCAATGCCAGTGCCGAGGACTGCGCCGACTACTGCGTGATGATGTTCTCCGACTTTACCCGCAAAGTAACCATGCAGAACCTCTTCCACGATGGTGGCTTCTCATCAATGGGCATGAGCCTTCGCGCCATGAACCAATATGCAAAGGACATGAAGCCCTACGAAGACGAACACGGCAAGGTTATCTACGGATAATCCCCTGCACGACACATTCTTATACATACTTACACATAACTACTGCAACACTTCTGCGCCACGTGCACCGAGATGTTGCAGTTTTTTTGTAAGTTTGCATAGAACAAGCAACTGCAAGCTGGCTATCGGCACCTAATTCACATTGAAGTGCCGGTGCCCCAACAGCACATTGTCAATGCCACAAAGCCCGCTTGCTGACTATATTAAAATAATTAGAAACACTTACGCGTTGGCTGAATAAGTAAACAAGTTGACAAGTTAACGGGGAAACAGGTAAGTTTGCCAAGTTTTTTTTTAAGCTTCTTGCCACTCTGACCTTAAGTAGTTGTATAACAACTTACTTACTTGTCAACCCGCCAACCAACAATTCCACCAACGGGTAAACACTTACTTTTCAATATGGGCATATTATCATCAATATTTGGCAACAGCAAGCCAACCCCCGAAAGCCAATACGAAACATTGCGCGACGACGGTGTACGCGCCATGCAAATGGGCGAAGCCGCATACGCCGAAAAATGTTTGAAAGCCGCACTCGACATCAAGCGCGAATTGCGCACTGTCAGTTTCCTGGCCGAAGTGTATCTGCGCATGCAGAATTATGAACAAGCACTGCCCTTGTTGCAGGAGATTTCAACCTCTGACGAGGATACACTCGAAGTTGACCTGCTACTGGCTCAAACACAAGGCAAACTTGGCCAATATGCCAACGAGCGCGAAACCTGTCAGCGTATCACCCAGCAACATGCCGATGAGCCACGCGCCCTTTACCTGATGGCCGAGGCCGACCACGGGCTGCACGATGACTTTATGGCCATTGCCCACCTCACACAATGCCTCACCTTGCGCAGCGACTACGAACAAGCACTTTTTTTGCGAGCCAACGTGCTCAAAGGCATGTCGCAATGGAACGAGGTGCTGACCGATGCCGAAAGTTTGGTCAAAGCCGACGCCGAAAACACCGACTACCTGTTGTTGCGCGCCGAGGCTTACGCTGCATTGAGCAAAACCGACGAGGCCATTGCCGACCTCAAGCAAGTGCAGGTTCTCAACCCATTCTGCGACGATGCCATTCTGAAGTTAGGCAGCATCTACCAGCAAACGGCACAATGGGACAAGGCTCTCGCACTCTACAACGAGGCCATTGAGCAACGCCCCGACTTTGCCGCAGCCTACAAAGCACGTGGTGCCGTCAAAAATCATTTGAAGGACGTAGCAGGTGCTGCCGAGGACCTCAAGCGCTCTCTCGAACTTGACCCCGACAAGGGCAAAAGCCTTGATGGCGAATACACCAACATCGAAAACGAAATGAACGACCGCTACAAGCGCATGAATCCCTACGGCTTCTAACACCATCACCCATATATTTCACCACATAAAACCCATTCTGCCATGGACGAAAGACTAATTACCGTCACCGGATACGGAACCATTCATGTAGTACCTGATATCACACGAATAGAATTGTCGCTCGTCAGCTTGCACGACACCTACGATGCGGCCTACGCACAAGCCAAAGCCGATGTTGACAGACTGCAAAACATCATGAAGACCGTCGAACTCAGCACAGACATTCCAAAGACAATGAATCTTGACATCGAAAAGAAGACGCGTTCTGAATACGACAAGAATGACCACTACAAGGGGAAAATATTCCTTGGCTTTGAACTCAATCACAAAATAAAGATTGATTTGGGCATGGACACAGTGCTACTCAACAATGTGATAAAACTCATTGGCAAAAAAATCAAACAGGCTGAAATCAAGATCGGTTACACGGTCAAGAACCCCCGAGCCTCGCAACTCATTTTGCTCGAACGTGCCGTCAAAGACGCCATGGACAAAGCCACCATCATGGCCCAAGCTTGTGGTTGCGCCTTAGGCCCTGTCAAGAAAATCAACAGTTCTTTTAGTGAGCTGCATGAACTGCGTGAAGTACACGTCCGCGACATTCACGACGCCGACGAGGCCATGAGTTGCAGCCCCACGTCGCTTGACATCAAGCCCGACGATTTGACACTTTCCGACGATGTCGAAGTGGTGTGGTATTTGGCTGATGCCCCAAGCAAAGACTAACAGCCACGTGCCATGAACAAATCTGACTTCGAAATCATTTCAAACGACAATGGTTTGTATGGCCTAAGCAACCATGCGGGCAATATTGTGGTGCCATGCACATACGACAAAATTCTCGACTACGATGACGATGGATACATCAGGTTGATAAAAGGCGGTGTGTATGGCACCATCAATTTGCAAGGCGATGTAGCCATCAGCCACAGCAAGGGGCTAACGCATCTTGGTGTGTTCTACAACGGCACCGCCCGTGCCAGCAAAGGCGACAAGTGGGGGCTGGTCAACGAACAAGGCGATGCTGTTACCCCATTCGACTTCAAACAAATCAATACCCATCGCAAAAACGGCTACTATGCCATCAAAGCCGACGGCACACGCGGTTGGCTCAAAGATGATGGCTCGTTCTCAGCATTCGAAGACCAAACCTACCACGAGCCCAAACGCAAATACAAGGCTGTCAAGGTGTTTCACAACGACATTGCCCCGGCCTATACCTGGAGCAATGAATGGGTCTTCGTCAACAGACAAATGGAACAAGTCAACAGTTACACCTATCACTCCATGGACCCCGTGCTGCGTGATGGACTGTACTCTGTGTCTAAACGCGATGGACTCAATTACCAATACAATGCTGCCACCTACGATGGCAAACCCATTATCAACAAATGGTTTGATTCGCCGCTGCATTTTGAGAATGGCACCGCTGTTTGCTGCATAAAGTGCGTTGACTCCCATGGAACCACCATCATCGAGCCGCTCACCAGACAGCCTCTCTACACCTATGGCATCATCAGATTTGATGGCACATGGCTATTCCCCATGAAATACCACAAACTGCATTGGAATGACTACAAAAAGAAAGATTGCTGGTATGCCGAGGACGACAAAGCCAGCTATCTGCTCTACCCCGATGGCAGCCGCAAGGTGTACGACAAACAAAGTGCTAAACGCGACTGGGCACGTCTGCCTTTCATACCACAATCAGAAATAAACAACGACATTCCCGAAACGTTCGTTTCCAACACCTACACGCCCCAAAGCATTGTCAAGCACCATTTCGACTTTTTCGACAAAGACTATTTTGGATTTGCTCTGCGCCAATATCTCTGGCAGAATGCGGCGGGACTACAAATATATTACCGCGACACCGACGCCTCATTCAACATAAAGAAATACTACAAATTAGGGCGTCTCATCAGAGCTGGCGAATTTATGGAGGCTACCACCAAACTGCTGCGCCCCACCACCAAAGTGCGTTTCATGATTGCCGCCCCCAGCCTGTTCTCTATCGACCAATATCTCAAATTCTGCCACAAGGTTATCAATCCCTTCCCATTCAAGGAGCATATCATTCACCGCAACGATTGTTTTGTGGTGTCAGATGTATATAACTACGCGGGCAAAACACAGATTTTGCTGCTCAACATACCCTATGCTGCATATACTCTTGGCATCAAACATGGCATTAAGTTCCGATATTTCAACTTCGACGGCAAGTTCTCTGATTTCAAGTTGAAAGATTTTGCACGCTGCGATTTCTGCAACAAAATGTCCAAAAAAGTTCACGGCTACTCATTGAGTGAAGAATGGAGCACAGCCATGTACCACCCCATCGGGCTCGACAATAAAATGAAGCCCGTCTGTACGGAGCGCGACTACGATTCGCCCCCCATTCAAGCCGACTACAAAGGACTTGACTACCAATACACCTTCGAAGAATTTTACAACATCATGTCCAACAATCGCGACAACGATTGGTTAGAATACCGTTTTATGAAGTACACAACCCACAGCCTTAATATCGTAATTGGCGACATCACACGTCTGCGCATTGATGCCATTGTCAATGCCGCCAACACCTCATTGCTTGGAGGCGGCGGCGTCGATGGTGCCATACACCGCGCTGCCGGCAAGGAGCTTTTAGCTGAATGCCGCACCTTGGGCGGTTGCCTCACAGGGCAGAGCAAAATAACGGAAGGCTACAACCTGCCGTGCAAAAAAATCATACACACCGTTGGTCCGGTATGGCATGGTGGCAATCAGGGCGAGGACGAGCTGCTTGCCTCCTGCTACCGCACCTCTCTCGACATTGCGGCACAGCATGGGCTAAAAAGCATCGCCTTCCCTTGCATCAGCACGGGCGTTTACCATTTCCCCAAACAAAGGGCTGCGCAAATTGCTATCAACGTGATTAAAGAATACATCACCCAAAACAAGTTCGAGGGCGATGTCACAATATGCTGTTTCTGTACCGAAGACGCCGACATCTACAAGGCTCTGCTTGCCGACAATCAGTTTTGAATTCATTATTGATCAGCAACGGTTCAACAGCATATTCCGCCACCTCCCCAAAGCACCCAAAAACCGCCTTGCGCACACGGCAAAGAGTCTGTGCGTAAGGCGGCTGTCGTATCGTATATTGTTGTTTGTGAGTCAAGGTCATTCCTTTATAGGAACTTCCGTTGTGGATTTCACGTTTCCGATAACAAACACACTATTCAAACTTCCCAGGCAATGCATCTTGCCCAAAGTGTTCAACATAAAGTCTTGATATGCCTCCATGTCGCGCGTATGCACCTTTATAAGAAAATCAAAATCGCCACTTGTATTGTAGCAATCCGTTATTTCCTCAATATTCTGCACAGCATCCATAAATTCCTTGATATAGTCATGCGTATGTTGCTTCAAACGAATATTGCACCAAATAACGATGTTATTCCCAACCTTGCGGGAGTCCACTAAAGCCACATACTTTTTAATATACCCCTCACGTTCCAAACGCTTTTGACGGTCGAATGTGGGGGAGGAAGATAAATGCACCTTGTCTGCCAGTTCTTTGGTCGTAAGTTTTGCATTGACCTGCAAAGCGCGCAAGATTGCCTTATCGGTCTTGTCTAAATTCTCCATTCTGCAATAATAACACTCTAAAGGACTACATTCTGCAATAAAGCAGTTTGATATGCAAATATAGTATATTTTCCTGTATTAAGCAACACTATTTTCTGATAGAAGAGAAAACTATAACTTTGCAACCGCAAACTAAAAAATTGAGAACAATGACATATCAAACAAGCAACGCCCCCTTTAGGGCAGACATCGTGGGAAGTTTCCTACGTCCACAAGAGATTAAAGTAGCAAGAGCCGCTTTTGAAAACGGAGAGATCGATTCAGAAGAACTCAAGACTATCGAAGACAAATGTATTGCGGCCCTGATCAGCAAACAAAAAGAAGCGGGATTAAAAGTCATCACTGACGGAGAATACAGACGCAGCTACTGGCACCTCGACTTCATGTGGGGACTGAATGGTGTGGAACACATCGAACTCGACCACGGTTACCAGTTTCATGGAGAAGAAACCACAAAGGGGTCGTGTATCGTTACAGGAAAGATAAGTGGAGAGAATCACCCGTTTGTAGAACACTTCAAATACGTCAAGCAATTTGAGAGCAATGGTGTAGTCGCTCGCCAAACAATTCCTTCTCCGTCACAATTCTACGCCGAATTATTCCGCGGAGAGGAGAACACCAAGAACACACTCCGATTTTATCCCGACCACGAAGTACTCATCAACGACATTGCAGCCGCTTACCGCACAGTAATCGAGGAACTTTATGCTGCGGGGTGCCGCAACATACAATTTGACGACTGCACTTGGGGCATGGTATGCGACACCGATTTCTGGAAAACAATGACCGGGTGCGGTTATGATGTGGAAGAATTGATGCACATCTACCTTGAAGTCAACAACAAGTCGCTTGAAAATCTGCCTTCCGACTTAGTTGTCAACACCCACGTCTGCCGAGGGAATTACCATTCTACATGGGCTGCAAAAGGCCCTTACGACAGGGTTGCGCCAATCCTTTTTGCCCAAGAGAAAGTCAATGCGTTCTATTTGGAATATGATGATGAACGCTCAGGTGGCTTTGAACCATTAAAATATGTGCCGGCAAGCAAGAAAGTTGTGTTGGGCCTTATTACTACCAAAAACCCCAAACTCGAAGACCGTCAAACCATCATCGACCGCATTCACCAGGCCGCCAAATATATTCCCTTAGAACGTTTATGCCTCAGCCCGCAATGTGGATTTGCCTCATGCGAGATAGGCAACAAACTTACCGAAGAAGAGCAATGGGCTAAAATTGCACTGGTACAAAGCATTGCCAACGAAGTTTGGGGGTAACAATCAACCGATTGGTCAAAACAGAAAGAAACGTGAGGCAGCACCTTAGGCGTTGTCTCACGTTCTTTATGCTGTCCAGCGAAACATCAAAACACACGTTCTAATGCTTTATTCATCACCAAACACACGTTTCCACTCCGCCTCAAAATTGGGCGTAAAAAAGCCATGCCCCATGTGCTGCCAAAGCTCGTCAGGCGTCATGAAACGTCCACCGTCCAACTCATCAGACGGAGCCAAAGGCGCATCAGTTGTTGTGCGATAAACATAAACCAACTCGCGCTCCACAGCAGATTGGTGCACATACCGGCACATAAACTCTGGCGTAAATTGCGACAATCCTATTTCCTCGCGTGCTTCGCGTGCCAAAGCCGCCTCCACCGTCTCGCCACAATCAACATGCCCGCCCACGGCGGTATCCCATTTGCCGGGCTGCACCGTTTTCCATTCTGGCCGGTGCTGCACATACACCTCGCCACGCTCATTAAACACATGCAAATGCACCACCGGGTGCAACAACAAGCTCATGCCGTCATGACACTCGCCACGTGTGGCCGAACCCACCACGTGCCCTTCTTCGTCAACCAGCGGCAACAGTTCTTTATTATTATCGTGCTTCATGTCAAATAGGTTGTAATCAGAATCAGTTAACGGGTTGACGGGGTAACGGGTAAGTTTGCCAAGTCTTTTAACAATGGCTTTAAGTAGTGTAAAACTTACTTACCCGTTAACCCGTCTACTTGTTACCCCCTTTACCAACAATTACGGAATTAACAGCGAACTGTCGCCATAACTCAAGAAACGGAAATCGTGCGACAAGGCATAATCGTACACGCGGTGCCAGTTGTCACCAATCAAGGCCGAAACCAACAGCAACAGTGTCGACTTGGGCTGATGAAAGTTCGTCACCATAGCCTTCACTACGTGATACTCATATCCCGGTGCTATAATTATTTGTGTTGATGTGTGCAGCACGGGCAACTTGTTGCGGTCGAGCCAGTCAACTATAGCCCGCAAAGCCTCAACCGTTGTCAACTTTAACTCTGGCGATGCAGCATACTCATAAGGCATCCACTGCGGCACATGCAAGTCATCTTGATGCGCATCGGGGTTGCGGTGCAGCATCACACCAATGTAGTACAGACTTTCGAGCGTGCGCACCGATGTGGTGCCCACCGCCACACAGTGTCCGCCATGTGCCAAAAGGCGTTCTATGCTCTCACGTTTTACAGCAATCCACTCCGAGTGCATGGGGTGTCCGCCAATTTCCTCACTCTTTACAGGTTTGAACGTGCCAGCCCCCACATGCAGGGTTATCTCATTGCGTTCAATACCATTATTGTCAAGTGCGGCAAGCACACGTTCAGTAAAGTGCAGACCGGCTGTCGGTGCTGCCACCGAACCTTTTACCTTGCTGTACACCGTCTGATAGGTTTTCAAATCGCTTGCCTCTGTCTCGCGGTTAAGATATGGCGGTATGGGCAGTTCGCCAATAGCCTCCAGCACCTCAGAGAAGGCAACGGTGTCGTCTCCCCAGTCAAACACCACCTCGTAGCCGGTGCCGCTCACCCCTACTCTTTCGGCTGTCAGCAACACCTCTTTGCCACCAACATTTATAGTGCGTTCAAGCTTTCCTTCCTTCCATTTTTTCAAATTGCCTATCAAGCACGTCCAAGCCACACGGCGAGTGGTGGCAAAGTTCACCTGATAATCGTGCGGCGTGTGCGGCTCGAGGCAAAACACCTCTATCAACGCACCCGTCGACTTATGGAAGTGCAAACGTGCTTGAATTACCTTTGTATTATTAAACACCAGCAACTCGCCCTTAGGCAAGTAGTTGGGCAAATTGTAGAATACGTCCTCGCTGATTTGGCCGCCACGATAGAGCAGCAATTTCGATTCGTCGCGCACGGCTTTCGGGTACTTTGCAATGCGCTCATCTGGCAGGTCATAGTTATAATCTGCTATGTGTATGTGTTTTGGGTCTTGCATGTTCAATATTGTTTTATGCTGCAAAGTTAGTGCAAACCGAGCGCAAAATATCAAGCAGACTTGGATATTTTACTAAAGTGCAGCCTGACATTGTCAAAAAAGTCCCCGTCACCCCATCAGCCACATACCTTATAATCAAATTTTGCAATTTTGCCTGCACTCTACACTTTCGCTCGTAAGTTACTGATTTTCATCGCTAAAAGTAGTGTAGACACATATACACTTTGTCTACACCAGTGTCTGCACTACACCGTTATCACAACACAAAAATACGGTCATACCCCACGGGCTTTTCTGTCACGGGCGGCAGGAAATGCTATCGGAGCAAAAGAAAATCCGCCCGCACGTGACAGATTTTACTGTCTGCCGCCACCTGTTTACCGCACGCCACGCCACACGGTGCTTGCCTCACAACCGAATATCACGCCTCATTGCCGCGCACACCTGCTTGTTAGATTTTGCGATTGAAGTGCAGACAACAGTGCAGACAAAGTGCATATATACCTACACTGCTTTTACCATTGAATATCAACGCGTTACGAGTAAAAGTGCAGAATGCAAGCAAAAACACAAATATTAGCAGACGCGTGTGCGCGCGAGGAAACGGCACGTGCACACAACGCAAAGGCGTATGCACAAGTCTGCTTTCAACGTCATAAAAACGCGAGTTATGAAAGAAAATGTGTAACTTCGCCAAAAATAAATAGGTGTTCAACTTATCACCCACGAAGAACAACAAAACCATGCCCACCCACAACAGACTGCATAAAATAGAATTACTCGCACCTGCCCGCGATGCCGACACCGGCATTGAGGCCATCAAACACGGCGCTGACGCGGTGTATATTGGCGGACCAAATTTTGGAGCGCGCTCTGCTGCGGGCAATTCGGTAGACGACATTGCACGGCTGTGCAATTTTGCTCACCTGTATGGCGCCCGCATTTATGTAACGCTGAACACCATATTGTGGGACAGCGAACTCAAAGCCGCCGAGGAACTGGTATGGCAACTCTACCATGCGGGAGTTGACGCCCTTATTGTGCAGGACACGGCATTGCTACAAATGCAACTGCCCCCCATAGCCCTGCATGCCTCCACACAAATGGACAACTGTACGCCCGAAAAGGCACAATGGCTCGAAGCTGCAGGCTACAAGCAAATCGTGCTGGCTCGCGAAACATCACTCGAACAAACCCGGCGCATAGCCCAAGCCGTGCGTGTGCCACTTGAAGCTTTTGTGCATGGTGCTTTGTGTGTGAGCTACAGCGGACGTTGCTATGCCTCGCAGTACTGTTTTGACAGGTCTGCCAACAGGGGGTGCTGCGCGCAATTTTGCCGTTTGGCCTTCGACCTCGTTGACGACCGAGGCAATGTGCTGGTACACGACAAGCATTTGCTGTCGCTCAAGGACATGAACCGTACCGCCGACCTCGAAGCCATGATGGACGCTGGCGTGCGCTCTTTCAAAATTGAAGGCCGGTTGAAGGACACCAACTATGTGAAAAATGTGACGGCATGGTATCGCCAACAAATTGACAAGATACTTGCACAGCGCGCCGACACCTACGTGCGCGCCTCATACGGCACCTCGCATCTGACCTTCGAGCCAGATGCCAAGCGCTCCTTCAACCGTGGTTTTACCAACTATTTTCTGTACGGACGCACCGACGCCCCCATTCACTCGTTTGCCACTCCCAAGGCCATAGGCCCCGTGGTGGGCAAAGTGGGACGCATCGAGCGCCGCAGTTTTGTGTTTGAACCCGACGCCAACCTTGCCTCGCCACTCACAGCGGGCGATGGGCTGTGCTTTGTTGACGCCGACGGCAAGTTGCAAGGCTTCCGCGTGAACAAAGTTGAGGGCAACATGGCATTTCCCGCCACCATGCCACCGCTGAAGCGTGGCACCCGCCTGCACCGCAACCTCGACTTTGCCATGGACAAGGCTCTGAGCAAGGAAACGGCCAAACGCACCCTGGCCGCCGACATTTCACTGCGCGAGGTTGAAGGCGGCTATGCCATCGACATGGCCGACGAGAGCGGTTGCCACGTTACACTGCGTTTTGACTACCCTCACGACGAGGCACGCTCGCCACAGCACGACGCCATGGTGCGCCAGCTGTCAAAATTGGGCGACACGCCTTTTACTGCCCACCATATCAGCATTCAAACCAACGGCGAACGTTTCATACCGGCCTCGGTGCTGACCGAGTGGCGCCGCGCCGTCTGCAGCAAGTTGTTGGCCGACCACCAAACGAGCTACGAGCGCGACCGTGCAGCACGCCCCGACGAGGCGCGCCTGAAACAGATGTTGCCACACGAACTGCCTTTTACGGCCAATGTGTCCAACCACCTGGCCGAGGCGTTTTACAAGCGTCACGGTGTGTCGAACATTGAACCGGCATTTGAACTGGAACAACCGGCAGGCACCGAGGTGCCCTTGATGACCTGCCGCCACTGCATACGCCACGCCTTGGGGTGGTGTGTCAAAAAGAATCCAGCTCATGCAGCCGACAAGCTGGCCTTGCGTCTGCCAGACGGGCGCACCTTTCCGCTCAAGTTTGACTGTAAACATTGCGAAATGCAGGTGCTGCGCCCCAGAAAATAACATCTTGCACCAAGTCGGCCAGTAGTTTTTTTTGAACATCAACAAGAGTTTGCCCAACATGCACAAACGCCTTTACATATTGCTTTGTCTGTGTTTCAGCCTGATACTTTCGGGCTGCTACTACTCGCACCCCAACAAAATGGACCATTGGGCGGCAAACGGCGAGGGCGCTGTTGACTCCGTAAACTTTTACATCAACCACCACTATTGGACAGGATACAATTTCAGATCGACAGACACACTGTCGCTGCAAACTGCCCCACCCCTTGCCGGACTGCCCGACTATGGTGCCATTGTGAACGACACCATAGCCATCAACAGCCACGACCAACTGGTGGTGGCACGCGTGATGTATGTGCCGGCCGACAGCACCGACTCGGTGTGGGTAAAGGTGGCGCGCGACCAACTGACACAAGGGTGGATACACGAAAGCACACTGCTTGAACACGTGGTGCCCGACGACCCGATTTCGAAATTCATCTATTACTTCTCCGACAGCCGCTCTGTTTACGTGTTGTCGGTATTCGGGCTGGTAGTGCTCTTTTGGCTCATACAAAGCGTGCGCCACAAACGATTCCGCATTGTCCACTTCAACGACATACCGAGTTTCTACCCCACACTGCTGTGCATCTGCGTCAGCGGTTCGGCAGCATTATATGGCAGCATTCAGCGGTTCATACCCGCCACTTGGGTGGAGTTTTACTTCAGGCCCACGCTCAACCCCTTCAACACCGAGCTACCACTCATCATGGCCTTGTTCATTGCCTCAGTGTGGTGCATGCTCATTGTGGCAGTGGCGGTGATTGACGAGATACGCCGGCAGCCCGACATTGGCGACAATCTGTCGTATCTGGCTTCGTTGGGCGGTGTGTGCGTAGTGTTGTATCTCACCTTTACGCTCACCACGCCAATCTACATTGGCTACCCCCTGCTGTTGGTCTACTGGGCCTTTGCCGTCCGGCAGTACATCAAGCACCAACCGTCGCACTTGCTATGCGGCGTGTGCGACAAGCCTATCCCACACAAGGGGCGGTGTCCGCACTGCGGTGCCATGAACGAATAACTTGATTTTCAAGAGTTGCACACACTTTACATTCAACCATTGCTTTAATTACAGACATTATTAAAAACACGCATACAATGTCACAGAAGTTATTCATCACAACACTACTATGCAGCTTGTTTTGCTACATAAGCAGCATGGCTGCCCCCATAGAGCGTGACATCGTTATCAATCACGATGGGGTGTCGCTGCCTGGCACGCTCACTCTGCCCGACAACGTTGAGGGACACGTACCCGTAGTGGTGATGGTGCAAGGCAGCGGACCTGCCGACCGCAATGAAACCATAGGGCCGAACAAGCCCTTTGCCGAGCTGGCTCAGCGGCTTGCCAACATGGGCATTGCCACCATTCGCTACGATAAGCGCACCAAAGTGTATGGTGCCCGAACAGCCGAGGTGAGCGGGGGGCGCATTGATTATGACACCGAGGTAACCGACGATGCCGTGCAAGCACTCAAACAGGCTGCCGCACTGCCCGAGGCCGACACCACACGCATATTTGTGTTGGGGCACAGTCTGGGTGCCACACTGGCGCCACGTATTGCCACAAAGGCGCAATCGCCAGTAGCCGGCATTATCTGCCTGGCTGCCCTTGCACGCCCCTTTTGGGACACCGTACGCGACCAAATACGCTACATTGCCACCACACAAGGACTGGCTGCCGCCGAGGCCGAGAAGTTGGCCGAAGCGCAAGCGCAACAACTTAAAGCCACTCTGCCGGCAGAATATCTGAAAATGCAGGACGAGTATGACGCACTTGCCACTGCCCGCCAAGCGAGCAAGCAGTTGCGCATGCTGTTTGTGCAAGGCGGACACGACTACCAAGTGACCAAAGAAGACTTTGACCTGTGGAGGACGGCTTTAGAACAATCGCACCAAAAGGCTGAGTTTCACTACTTTGACACACTCGACCACCTGATGCGTCCTTTGCCACGCATGGCGGTGCCGGCCAACTATTACGAACCGGGAATTATGAGCCATGACGTAACGACACTGATTGGCAACTTTGTTAAGAACTAAGGGGGTACGGGGTGACCGGTTAACGGGTTAACGGGTAAGGAGCCTGAGAATATGGCTGACTTATCTATCAATCTGTTGCCCTGTCAACCAAGTTCCCCAACGCATTATATAACGAACCATAATATCACAACAAGATCATGACCAAGCATATTGTAATGTTCAAATTTCGCGACGACGTGACAGCCGATGTACGTTCCGCCGCACGCGAGGCTTTCAAAACGGGCATCGAAGCATTGCCTTCAACCATCAGTTTCATACGCAGCGTGCATGTAGGTTTCAACATCAATCCGGCCGAGAAGTGGGATATCTGCCTCGACTCTACTTTCGACAACCTTGACGACGTAAAGGCTTACAGCGTACACCCTGCCCACAAGGCTGTGGCGGGCGAACTGATGAAACACATCGGTGAGCGCGCCTGCGTGGACTTTGAACTGTAACGCTGACGGGTAATTTAACAGATTAACGGGGGTGCCAGGTAGTTTTTGACTGTTTTTTGGCACTCCCTTATAAGTTTATGCGGCATACACTTTGTGTTATAAATGCTTTGCATTACCTTTGTATACGGCTCATTTTAACACGAAACAATACATGAAACCTATATTCATAGCGGGTCCTTGTGTGATAGAGTCGGCCGAGTTGCTCGACTGCGTGGCAGCTGAAGTGGCCAGACTGCAAAAGAAGACGGGACTGACATTTTACTTCAAGGCTTCGTTTGACAAGGCGAACCGCACCTCCATACACTCCTATCGTGGTCCAGGACTTGAAAAGGGACTGCAAATGCTTGCCGATGTGAAGAGCAAATATGCACTGCCCTTGCTCACCGACATACACGAGAGTTACCAGGCAAAGGCCGCCGGCGAGGTGGTTGATGTACTGCAAATTCCAGCTTTTTTGTGTCGCCAAACCGACTTGTTGGTTGAGGCCGCACACACGGGGTGTATTGTCAACATCAAGAAGGCGCAGTTCCTTTCGGGCGAAGACATGCGCTTTCCGGTAGAAAAATGCCGTGAGGCTGGCGCACAAGAGGTGTGGCTGACCGAACGCGGCAACATGTTTGGCTATAACAACCTGATTGTAGACTTCAGAAATCTGCCCATCATGGCACAATATGCCGACCGCGTGATTATGGATTGCACACACTCGGTGCAACGACCGGGCGGTGCTGGTGGCAAAACTGGCGGCGACCGCGAGTTTGTGCCTCAAATGGCTATGGCAGCAAAGGCTTTCGGCGCGCAAGGGTATTTTTTTGAAACGCACCCTGACCCCGACAAGGCTCCGAGCGATGGACCCAACATGTTGTACCTTGACCAACTTGAAGGACTTGTTGACAAACTGGTGACCGACTAAGGAGCGGTTCTAATCATATTTCAGTCAACCCGTTAACTGGTCAACTTGTTTACTAATTCCGCCAACGCGTTACCTAAAGTTTACTGAACAATATAATGGCTGAAGAGAAAGGGGAGTCCCCTCTCTCTGCCAAATTCTAAAACCATATCATGAGCAAATGGACTGATACTGCCATTAAGTGTATAGAAGACGAGGCCAAAGCTCTGCTCGACCTCATACCACTGATTGATGGCGATTTTGATAAAACTGTAGAAATTATACTGAACTGCAAGGGCAAACTGATTGTTACCGGTGTGGGCAAGAGCGGCCACATTGGTGCCAAGATTGCCGCCACACTGTCATCGACCGGCACACCGAGTTTCTTTATCAATCCGTTGGACGTGTTCCACGGCGACTTAGGTGTTATTCAGCATGACGATGTGGTGCTTGCCATCTCCAACTCAGGACAGACTGATGAACTGTTACGTTTCCTGCCCTATCTGCTTGAGAACCACATTCCCGTAATTGGCATGAGCGGTAACCCCAAATCGCTGCTTGCACAGTATGCCACAGCGCACCTCAATGCCGCTGTCAGCCACGAAGCCTGTCCATTAGGATTGGCTCCTACATCGTCTACCACGGCCGCACTGGCTTTGGGCGATGCCCTGGCTTGCGCCTTGATGGAGGCACGCCACTTCAAGGCTTCAGACTTTGCACAGTATCACCCGGGTGGCACATTGGGCAAACGCTTGCTAACCAAAGCGCATGATGTAATGCACACCGACGACTTGCCCGTCATACCGCCAACAATGAAACTTGGTGAAGCTGTTATTCACATGAGTAACGGCAGATTGGGACTTTGTGTCGCCACCGAGGACAACAAGGTGGTGGGCATCATAACCGATGGCGACATACGCCGAGCTATGGAAAACTCGCAAGACAGCTTTTTCAAACTCACCGTGGCCGACATCATGACACGTACGCCCAAAGAGGTTAGCCCCGACACCAAAATCACACAAATTGAAAAGATACTGCACCAGCACAAAATACACTCGGTGTTGGTCGTTGACAAAGAAAAGCATTTGCTTGGAGTGGTTGATTCGTTCAGCACAATGATTTAATGGTGGTTCTAAAAATTCTGTTTTTAGAGTTCTGCTATTCTGAAATGTGATTTGCACGCTCTCTACGACAATGTGCTCCAGCCATTTAGTACGAACAATGTACGCTAACTTTACAAACAAACACGCATTTGCCAACACGCACTTTTGCATTATCATAATTACCTGCCTATTGAGCCATTTAATTTACTTGCCAGCACTGGCCCAACGCTGCCGGCCTACACGACATAGCGACCTTGACATTGTAAACTATTTGCAATCCGACTTCGGAGTGAAGTTTACCGACAATAACCGTCTTGTGGTGTTCAAAACCGGAAAGGAGAAGTTCGCAGACCTTCTCCCGGCCTTGCGTGCGGCCAAACATAGCATACACCTTGAATATTTCAACTTCAGAAACGATTCCATATCGAAGGAGCTATTTGCCATCTTAGTAAAGAAAGCGGCAGAGGGCGTCAAGGTGCGTGCGTTGTTTGATGGCTTTGGCAACAGCTCAAACAACAGGCCACTGCGTGCCCGCCACCTTGACAGTTTGCGGGCACGTGGTGTTGAAATTTATGAGTTCGACCCACTGCGTTTTCCGTGGGTTAACCACGTGCTGCACCGCGACCACCGCAAGATAGTGGTGATTGATGGTGTGGTGGCCTATACTGGCGGCATGAATGTGGCCGACTACTATATAACGGGCAAACCCGAATTTGGCGAGTGGCGCGACATTCACACACGCGTCGAAGGAGATGCCGTGGGACAGTTGCAAAAGGTGTTTCTCGACTTTTGGAACAAGGTGACGCACCAAAACATACATGGCGCCGAGTACTATCCAGGTGAACGTGATGCACGCGACACCTTTGGCATGCTCAAACAAGACGACACGCCTACTGCCGGCAGCAAGATTGTGGGCGTGGTGAACCGCGACCCTTATGCCACACCGCGCATCATTCACGACACTTTTGTACATGCCATTAGCCATGCGCAAAAGCAGATACTCATTATCAACCCCTACTTCACTCTGTGCCGGCACATCAAGCGTGCACTGAAAAAAGCAGTCAAACGGGGGGTGGACGTGCAGGTGATGGTGTCGCAAAAGAGCGACATTCCCATTACGCCGCGTGTGGTTGAATATAACGCGCATCGGCTGATGAAGGCTGGGGCGAATATATATTTCTTTACAGGCGGTTTTCATCACAGCAAAATAATGATGGTTGACAGCCTTTACACGTTTGTAGGCTCTGCCAACCTTAACAGCCGGAGTCTGTCATTTGACTACGAATGTAATTTGCTCGTGGCCGATCGCTACACAACGCAACAACTGCAAGAGATATTTGTACACGACCGCGACACGCGCTGCTTTAAGTTGACCCCCGAGGTGTGGAAGCACTGGGGTAGATGGAAGAAGACCAAATGCTGGATTTTTCACTTCCTGACTCCCTTCGTAAAATGTGACAAGAAAGAGGGCGACAACAGCGGATTAGGAGACTATGTGATGAACGAGATGCAAAACGAGAACTCTAAGTAGGTGTTCAAAATTATTTTTACATTGAAAGTGCATTATCGGGGTGCAGATGTTCCCTTCGGGTGAGGGAGCATAGCGGGCTATGTGACCGAGGCCGAAGGGGACAGATGCGTCTCGAGAATGTGCTTTCAATGTGAAAATGGCACCTACTGATTGTATAAAATAATTTTGAACACCTGCTTAAATATAAAGTCATGAATAACGACTTAACTAACAACGACGTAAATACCGGGGCACAACAAGAGCCGGAGGAGATTGAAACGGCTGTGAGCCCCAACACATCAGATACTACCGAGGGTGACGCTGCAAGTACACCACGCCCCCTGACAGCAGACGCACAAACTGCAGGCAGGTCAACCCAATTTACCATAGTCAAGGCCATAGCCATTATATGTGTGGTGCTGTCGCATGCTGGCATCAGTGGTTGGCTGTCGCACTTTGTTTACATATTTCATGTGCCCATATTCTTTTTGTGCGCCGGCTACTTTTTCCACACAAAATATCTTGACGACGACCGCACCTTTATAGTTCACCGCATCAAGGGCTTGTATTGGCCATTCCTGCGGTGGAGCGTGTTTTTCTTGATCATTCACAACCTGCTGTTCACTTGCGGCATACTCAGCGAGCAGTATGGCAACATCAGCGGTGGTGTGCTCCACCCTTACAACTGGCATCAGTGGTGCCAGCATTTGTGGAGCATCGTGTTCAACATGTCGGGTTACAACGACTTTTTGTGTGGCACGTTCTGGTTTTTCCGCGCCCTGCTGCTATCAAGCATCGCGTTCTTGATATTGTTCAAACTGCTGCGACGCAGTGAGCACTTCAAGAATTACGTCCAAATTGGTTGGGGTATGCTTATCATCGGTCTGGCACTCACCTTTTGGAAGGTGGCTGAAGGCATCAATGTGAGTGGCGTGGCACAAGGTGGCTATCGCGAACTGATGGGCCTTTCGTTCATGGCTGCCGGTTTCCTGATACGACAGTACAAACTGACGGAGCTGGTTACATGGAAAACGGCCTTACCTTGCTTCGGCTTGTTGATATTGGCCTCTTTCCTGTTTCCATCGAGTATGACTTTTGCCCCGTCGTTGACTGAGTTTTTGTCACTCCCCGTGCCAGCCACGGCAGCTTTTATTGCTCTTGTTTATGCCTGTGGATTTATTGACCGCCACGACAATGTGGCCAAACGCTCTTTGGTGTATATTGGCGACCGCACGCTTTATATATTTGCCTTTCATCTGGTTGCATTCAAACTGGTGAGCGCATTAAAGGTTGCTTTCTACGGCTTGCCATGGCAAGCTGTGGGCGGACACCCCACTGTGCTGCAACCCGAAAGTAATGTGCTGTGGATATTGCTCTATCTCATAGCTGGTGTAGGACTGCCGCTGTTGTGGCTGTATGGCTACCAACACATTGCATCGAGGGTTAGCATTACGGAAAAGCAAGCAGTTGGATTGGCTATCACTGCCGGTCAGAAGTTGTTTAAGATATTGACGCTGATAGGCAAAGGGCTTTACTTGATTGTGCTGAACTCGTGTCGCAACATCGCACAAGGCGTAAAGGATGTTATTGACGCATCAAGCACAAAAGATGAATAAGCTGACACAACCGTCTTAACACTATATCGAATAAATATCAACCAGTTGGCGGAATGCTTGGTTGACAGGTTAACAAGTTGACAGGTTAACAAGTAAGTTTGCGAGACACTACTAATGTCAGAATGCGAAGAAACTAAGGAACCTGGCAAACTTACCTGTTAACCCGTTAACCTGTCAACCCGTTAACCAATTCCGCCAACGCACAAATATCAATACCTTTTAATGTTACTCAAAAAACTCTTAGGCTTTGATGCGTCAAGCATGAAAGTAAAAACCGAGATTGTGGCAGGCGTGACCACATTCCTCACCATGTGTTATATTTTGGCTGTCAACCCTCCCCTGCTCGCCACCACGGGTATGGACAAAGGAGCACTCTTTACAAGCACGGCCTTAGCTTCGGCCATTGCCACCCTGTTGTTAGCCTTTATGGCCAAACTGCCTTTTGCCCAAGCGCCAAGCATGGGGCTTAATGCGTTTTTTGCTTTCACACTATGCCAGGCTATGGGCCTTACATGGCAACAAGCATTGGCCGTGATGCTGATCGAAGGTGTCATCTTTATAGTGATAACCTTTCTCAACATTCGCGACATGATACTGAAGTGCATTCCTGTCAATTTGCGCTTTGCCATATCGGCCGGCATAGGTATGTTTATTGCATTTATCGGACTAAAGAATGCACACATCATTGTAGCAAACCCCGACACGTTTGTAAAGCTCGGCAATTTCACCCCCGAATGTTTGTTGGGCATATTCTCCATACTGATTAGTGGCATGCTGATGGTGCGCGGTGTGAAGGGAGCCTTGTTCTATGGCATCATACTTACCACGTTGGTTGGCATTCCGTTACATGTAACACAAATTCCCGAAGGTTGGCTGCCCGTTGCCACACCGCATAGCATAGCACCAGTATTCTGCAAGTTTGACTTCAGCCAAATATTTTCGCTGAAGATGTTTATGGTGATATTCTCATTGCTGTTGATCAACATCTTTGACACGCTCGGTACGCTGATAGGATTGGCGCAAAAGGCTGGAAGCTCTATCAACGGCGACATGACAAATATCAAGAATGCCATGTTAAGCGATGCTGTCGGCACCACAGCCAGTGCTTTTTTGGGTAGCAGTACAATCACTACTTACGTCGAAAGTGCTTCGGGCATTGCCGAGGGTGGCCGCTCAGGTCTCACCTCATTCTGTGTGGGAATGCTATTTATCATATCCATCTTCTTCTCACCCATATTCCTGCTTATTCCCGCTGCTGCCACAAGTGGCGCATTGGTCATGGTGGGCGTGCTGATGGTTGACACGGTCAAGCGCATCAACCTTGAGGATATATCCGAAGCTTTCCCTGCCTTTATTACCATGATTACTATGGTATTATGCTACTCTATTGCCGACGGCATCTGCTTGGGCATACTGAGCTATGTTATAATCAAACTGTGTGCTGGCAAGTGGCGTGACCTTAATGTAACACTTATCATACTCGCCCTGCTCTTTATACTCAACTATGCCTGTGGATAGGGCTATATTATACTTCACTCTCTTACATCTCACATCTCACTCTATCACATGAAACGTAAATCAATTCTTTTGGTACTTTTGTGCCTGCTCTCCGTTCGGACAGTCTTGGCACAAGTTAACATGCAAGTGTTCTACGACTTTGGTTCTGACCGCAAATATGTAACCATGACGCTTGAAATGTTCAAGGCGGACAAATGGGGTAACACCTATTTCTTCATCGACCACGACTTTAACTACAAGCAGCACGAAAGCAATGCCGACAATGGTGTGGCCCCCGGCGGCACCTATCTCGAAATATCGCGTTGCCTGAACTTTTGGCAAAACACCAAACTGGCCCCACTGAGTCTTCAGGTGGAATACGACGGTGGTATCACCCGCAGCTACCCCATCAACACGGCATGGCTGGCTGGTGTAGACTATTTTGTGCACGACCAAACATATCGCAACACGCTTAACCTGAAAGCGCTCTACAAACACATACGCAAGACGGACAGCAAAGTGCCCATGCAGTTTACTGCAGTATGGACCTGCAAAGACTTTCTCGGATTGAAGCGTCTCACCTTTGACGGTTTTGCCGACTTTTGGTGGGAAGACAAAACTATTGACGACAAAGAGAAGCACACTATATTCATTTCAGAGCCCCAACTTTGGTACAACGTGGGCGACTTGTTTGGCTGCGAAAACCTTAACGTGGGCACAGAGATTGAATTGAGCAACAACTTCGGCTCAAAACTTGGCTTTAAGTGCCGCCCCTGCTTGGGCGTGAAATGGGTGTTCTAAATATTGCTGGTCCGGCAAGACGTAAACATGCGAACGGACTCAAGCGCCAAACGCTATCACTAAAAGCCACCTCTAAACGCCACCTCTAAGCACTATCACTAAACGCTATCACTAAACGCTACCTCTAATGGGGGCGACGCGTCCCGCGTCGGGCATTTAGGCAAAGGCTCATACAATAAACAAAGGCTCTCAGACAGCACTAATTACACGCTTGTCTGTGAGCCTTTGCCTTATAAATACCGACGCGGGACGCGTCGCCCCCATTAGAGGTAGCGTTTAGAGGTAGCGTTTAGTGGAAGCGTTTAATGGCAGAGTTTAGTGCTCGCGTTTAGAGGCTACGTTTGGCGCTTGAGTCCGTTCGCATGTTTACGTCTTGCCGGACAGCAATATTCTGTTTTCTCCCCGTCAACCTATCTCTCCGTATACCCGTCAATCCCATTCATCATCATATACGGTTTCGGCATTCAGTTCAGCCTGTAGCTCGCTCTGCTTCACAGCATCGTCATGACCAGCCACCGCCGCAAAAGCGCCAAACTGCATGGCACGGTCAGCCAACGGCATCGGGCGGTGGCGGGCTGACTGATGATGGGGCATATTGAGCATATCGCCATACTTGCCCTTTACTATTATCTCCTCGGTGTAAAATATATCGTCGTACATCATGCCCTTTATTTAATTTGTATGCGTCAAGCTTTGTGGCCACCTATTTGCGAATTACGCTCTATCGTAGTGGCACCATCGGCAAAGTTCAACCCCTTGAGTATGGCATTCTTGCCAAATGTCTTTTTAATGTTCAACATGGTTTGCTGCACACGCCTTTCACGTTCAAGGCGTTCACGCTCTGCAGCACGCTCACGCTCCAACTGCTCATAATCGGTAAACAAGTCGAGCTGCACTACCCTACTCCGAGCCTTGCTGCTGGCATATTGCTCAGTCACAACATGATTGGCAGTCAAATTCATGCGCCTTACAAGCAAATGCGGATTGACCACCTCGTCAAAAGCCCGCATTACAGCTTCAGCCATCAAATGGGCAGACGAGGTGTTGTCTGCCAAATTGGCGGTGGCACGAGCAGGTCTTGGCACACTGCGGCCATAATGGTCGGCCACGATTTCGCCATGGTACACCTGCCAAAAGTCCGGCAAATTGATGCTCTCGCGGTCATAGCCTACATCTATTACAAGCTGATTGGTGAGCAGTTGCTTGTCGAGCAGCGTCAGAGCCATTTCGTCAACCATCTCACGCATCACGACACGGGCCTGTGTCACATTATAGGCCTGGTGCAACACCTGTCCACGACTGAGACTTTTTGACGTTGGTCTGTAAGCTTTAATGTGTGCCATTGTGCAGGGTTCCCACCCCCAGGCATGGTCTATCAACAACTCGGCATTAACGCCAAACAATTTGTACAACAGCTCGTCATTGCGCAGCGACTGCCGCGCCACATCGCCCATCGTATACATGCCATGAGTTGCAAGTTTGCGCGCTATGCCTTTGCCTATCCTCCAGAATTTGGTTATCGGCTGGTAGTTCCACAATTGGCGGCGATAGCTCATCTCATCTAATTCGGCTATTCGCACACCGTCAGCATCAGCCTCAACGTGTTTAGCCACCACGTCCATAGCCACCTTGGCCAAATACAGATTAGTGCCTATGCCTGCGGTGGCCGTTATGCCAGTTTCGGCCAGCACCTCGCGTATTAACTTTACCGCCAATTGGTGCGGTGTGAGTTTATAGGTGTCAAGATATGGCGTGGCGTCAATAAACACCTCGTCGATGGAGTAAGCATAAATATCTTCGGGCGCAATATAACGCAAATACACGCCATAGATGCGTGCGCTATACGACACATAGCGCGACATGTGTGGCGGCGCCACTACGTAGTCAACCGCCAACTCGGGCCGTGCCTTCAGCTCTGCATCAAAATGCGATTTGCCAACCAACCGTCCGCCGAGTGCGTGCCGCGCCCGTTCACGGTTAATATCTCGCACACGCTGCACCACTTCAAACAATCTGGCGCGCCCTGCTATGCCATACGCCTTGAGCGAGGGCGAAACAGCCAGGCAGATAGTCTTTTCGGTACGACTGGCATCAGCCACCACCAAATTGGCAGAGAGGGGGTCAAGCCCCCGCTCCACACACTCTACCGAAGCGAAAAAAGATTTCAAATCGATAGCCAAGTATATGTGTTGCGCATCTGGCATTGCTGTTGTTTTCCTTTCTAAAGTTTCGGATTTAGCAAGTGCGGACTGAAAGGCGCTATGAAAAAACGCAAGCACTAATGGGGGCGACGCGTCCCGCGTCGGGATAGAGATAGGAGTTAAATACGAACGCTACTACTGCTAATAATAGCTGCATATTTTCCCGACGCGAGACGCGTCGCCCCCATTAGAGGTAGCGTTCGGTGCTTTTGGCCTTTTATTGATATCATCGGCTGCGACTCAGCAATTCAAGCAAGCTTGATTGCATTCGCCTTGCACGGTGATTCAAACCGTACCCGTCTAAATCCGAAACTTGAGAAGTTGAGCTTCTTATGCAAAGATAGTGCAAACCGAGCGCATAAAGTCAAGCTTGCTTGAACTTTATGCCAAGGTGCAGCCTATCTTATTAGAAGAGCAAGCTCTAAATGCTACCTCTAAACGCAAGCTCTAAACGCGACCTCTAATGGGGGCGACGCGTCCCGCGTCGGGATTTTTAAGGCAAAGGCTCACTAACAAGCGTGTAATTAGCGCTGTCTGTGAGCTTTTATTTGGTGTATGAGCCTTTGCCTTAATGCCCGACGCGGGACGCGTCGCCCCCATTAGTGCTTGCGTTTGGTGGTAGCGTTTGGTGCTTGCGTTTAGTGCTTGCGTTTAGTAGTAATGAGGCTTTTACCATACTACAAAAACTTTACTTGCCGAGTATCTTACATCTTACACCAACACGTTACAACTCATTGGTTATCAATACTTTAATCAGTGTAAGATACTGCAAATTCCACCTACACACAACCTACACACCCCACATGCTGCCACACGGTACAAGCACAGGAGGGCGATATCACAGCATAGGGGAACAGAAAAGTCTGTTACTCCGACAGATTTCTCTACGTCCCTTTGGCGTATGACCCACCGCATACGACAAAACCGACTGCGAGGCAGCGAGGTGCGATGTGTAAGATGTATGCAAGGGAGTGTAAGATGCTTTGAACTTATCTTACACTCTTGAAACATCTGTATATCAACTTGTTACGCACAAAAAGTGTAAGATGGCAGTAAAAGCACACACTCTCTTTTACATGAGGGATGACGGCGATGGGGCAAATATTTGTGTACAAATTGTACACTTTTTTTGTTGGGTGCAATGCCTTGGTGTTACCTTTGCAGCACTTTACTTTTACTCAAGTTTCGGATTTAGCAAGTGCGGGCTGAAAGCCCAATGTAGCCCATAGCCCAGGGCAAGCGAAGCGACACCCTGGGTATCGCGTGTTGGAGCAGTCGCGCCCTGAAAGGGCAAAAGCTTTAAGACATGGCGCAGGTATTGAACAAAATATACATACGATGTTCCACTTTAAGACCGCTAAATCAGCTATCAAGTAAGAATAATAACATAAAGGGTTAAAGCTTTTGCCCTTATAGGGCGCGGAGACTCTACTATGCGGAAGCCCCAGGGTGTCGCTTCGCTTGCCCTGGGCTGGGTACTACATTGGGCTTTCAGCCCGCGCTTGCTAAATCCGGAACTTGAGCACTTTTATATCAAACCAAATTGTAGTAACTACCATGAAACGAATGCTTAACAGAATACTACGCTATGCCGATGCCATTGTGAAACGTGGCGTTGACAAACTGATAGACGCTATCGCGCATAGCCCGGAACCACAAACTGAAAACGCTGAAACACCCCAGCCGCAAAAACGCATGAGCCACGACACTGACTGCGCACCGCAAACAACTGGCCACACCACGAACTGCGGTCTGACAGAACAGACTATTACCCCTATGGACGAACTGTGCGACATACGCTATAATGTGCCTGACCGCACGCCCGAAGTGCAACGGCGCAACCAGGTGGACAAGGGGGTTGTGCCCGTGAGCAAACCGGTGCGCAACACGATGGTGATTGACCTGCACAAACGGGGCTGCATGGTGTGGAACAACGACACAGACCGCATTGTGGAGTCAAATAAAGCGTGCCGTGCGCGGTATGGGACAGAAGTTCACTGCCGTGGCTCTGGGGCGTGAGGCGCAAACATGACGAGGGGTGCTGATTTTCAATACGCGCTATGTGATGGCGCGGGAAAGTGATGAAGCCAGGAAAGCACTATTTTGCAGCTGATAGCAGCATGCGGGTATCACTTCTGGCCTTGCAAAAAATCATTTGTCTCTTGATCGTACATATCGGCAGCTTCGCACATCTTGTCACGCATAAAAGCCACGACAGAACGAGGCGAGAGTATGCGAATGCCTGGGCCATAGCTCATAAACACGGAATACATTTCGAAATTGGTTATCACGGCGCACCCGACAAACCCTGTGGAGGGCTGTGCAGATGCTAACCCAAAAACTGAGTTGCCAAACGATACATGATTGCCCAAAAGTAGTACCTTTGCACTATGAATCAGAATGGCAATAAAAATATGTATGAGGGCCTCGCCTCATATTTCCTCCCCGAAGGAGTTCTTAAATATTTCGAGGTGACAGACTTTGCAACACAGCGTACTCTGGACAAGGATGTTCTTTACACAACAGAGCTTCACATCTATCTGGATGAGCGCGACAATCGCACACCAGACATGAAGGATTCCGTGAGCAATGGTTTTGGGGAAGAATCATGTTTACTTGACTATCCAGCCCGAGACAAGAAGGCGGTACTTCACATACGAAGAAGGCGTTGGACAATGCCGGATGGCACAACAAGAAGTGTTGACCTTGACAAGGAGTTTGAACTGAAGCATAAGGGCACTCGATACGCGAAGGACTTCGCGCTTTTTTTAAAGAGGGCGAATGGACTCTGAGACGATAACCGCTCGTCAGATTGGTTATACGTACATGATTAACAGCTCCACGTTTGCCAAAAGATACAAGGACGCCCTGAGTAACTTCGAGACGTGGGAGCAGAAGGATCACGCATCCAAGTGGATTCTTATTCCGCAAAACGTAGGTAAGGAGCAAGGCATAGACGAGACCTCCCTCCAGGGCGAACTGTACACTATCGTTCACAACAAGGATGCCCATGGTCGCAAGGGTGCAATCATAGCAGTAGTCAAGGGAACGAATCCTGCTGACGTACTGAAGGTTCTCATGCAACTACCTGCAGATAAGCGTGAAATGGTTGAGAATATCACGATGGATCTCTCAGATTGCATGCGTGTCATAGCCCGAGAGGCATTCCCTAAAGCCACAGTCATACGTGACTGCTTCCATGTCGTAAAACGCGGTGGAGAGGGCTGCGAAGAGATACGCCTGCGCCTGAAACGAAAAGCCGTAAAGGAGGCGAACAGACAGAAGGCAGAGTTTCGCAAATACCTCGAAAATCTGGCAGCGCAGAGAAAGGCTTACCGCGAGCGAATGAGGAAAAGGCATGGGAAGAACTGGAAGAAGAGCAAGCGCGGAAGAAAGCCTATGAGGCTGAACACTCGCTTTGAACCCAAAAGGCTTGAAAATGGCGAGACTCTTGTAGAGGCACAGACACGATGTCGCAAGCAATTGTCCATGAGCCGAGAGAAGTGGAGCGCAACGCAGAAAAAGCGTGCGAAGATACTTTTCGCACTCTACCCAAAACTTGAAGAAGCATACAATCTGATCAACTCCCTTAGAGCCATATTCAGAAACAAGAAACTCACAAAGGAGACTGCCAAACAGAATTTCAAGGGGTGGTATGAGAAAGTGGCTTCCTGCACTCTGCGTGAAATCAAGTCCGTACGCGATACCATCAGATTCTATGAGGATGAAATCCTGAACTACTTTGACGGACGTAAGACTAACGCTTCAGCTGAATCGTTGAACTCAAAGATCAAATGCTTTCGTGCACAAGTAAAAGGAGTCATAGACATACCATTCTTCATGTATCGTTTAGCAACAGTTTTGGGTTAGCATCTGCACGGCCTACTCCACAGGGTTTGTCGGGTGCGCC
>NZ_LT629845.1:1190798-1231770 GCF_900106785.1 Prevotellamassilia timonensis
GGCGCACCCGACAAACCCTGTGGAGGGCTGTGCAGATGCTAACCCAAAAACTGAGTTGCCAAACGATACATGATTGCCCAAAAGTAGTACCTTTGCACTATGAATCAGAATGGCAATAAAAATATGTATGAGGGCCTCGCCTCATATTTCCTCCCCGAAGGAGTTCTTAAATATTTCGAGGTGACAGACTTTGCAACACAGCGTACTCTGGACAAGGATGTTCTTTACACAACAGAGCTTCACATCTATCTGGATGAGCGCGACAATCGCACACCAGACATGAAGGATTCCGTGAGCAATGGTTTTGGGGAAGAATCATGTTTACTTGACTATCCAGCCCGAGACAAGAAGGCGGTACTTCACATACGAAGAAGGCGTTGGACAATGCCGGATGGCACAACAAGAAGTGTTGACCTTGACAAGGAGTTTGAACTGAAGCATAAGGGCACTCGATACGCGAAGGACTTCGCGCTTTTTTTAAAGAGGGCGAATGGACTCTGAGACGATAACCGCTCGTCAGATTGGTTATACGTACATGATTAACAGCTCCACGTTTGCCAAAAGATACAAGGACGCCCTGAGTAACTTCGAGACGTGGGAGCAGAAGGATCACGCATCCAAGTGGATTCTTATTCCGCAAAACGTAGGTAAGGAGCAAGGCATAGACGAGACCTCCCTCCAGGGCGAACTGTACACTATCGTTCACAACAAGGATGCCCATGGTCGCAAGGGTGCAATCATAGCAGTAGTCAAGGGAACGAATCCTGCTGACGTACTGAAGGTTCTCATGCAACTACCTGCAGATAAGCGTGAAATGGTTGAGAATATCACGATGGATCTCTCAGATTGCATGCGTGTCATAGCCCGAGAGGCATTCCCTAAAGCCACAGTCATACGTGACTGCTTCCATGTCGTAAAACGCGGTGGAGAGGGCTGCGAAGAGATACGCCTGCGCCTGAAACGAAAAGCCGTAAAGGAGGCGAACAGACAGAAGGCAGAGTTTCGCAAATACCTCGAAAATCTGGCAGCGCAGAGAAAGGCTTACCGCGAGCGAATGAGGAAAAGGCATGGGAAGAACTGGAAGAAGAGCAAGCGCGGAAGAAAGCCTATGAGGCTGAACACTCGCTTTGAACCCAAAAGGCTTGAAAATGGCGAGACTCTTGTAGAGGCACAGACACGATGTCGCAAGCAATTGTCCATGAGCCGAGAGAAGTGGAGCGCAACGCAGAAAAAGCGTGCGAAGATACTTTTCGCACTCTACCCAAAACTTGAAGAAGCATACAATCTGATCAACTCCCTTAGAGCCATATTCAGAAACAAGAAACTCACAAAGGAGACTGCCAAACAGAATTTCAAGGGGTGGTATGAGAAAGTGGCTTCCTGCACTCTGCGTGAAATCAAGTCCGTACGCGATACCATCAGATTCTATGAGGATGAAATCCTGAACTACTTTGACGGACGTAAGACTAACGCTTCAGCTGAATCGTTGAACTCAAAGATCAAATGCTTTCGTGCACAAGTAAAAGGAGTCATAGACATACCATTCTTCATGTATCGTTTAGCAACAGTTTTGGGTTAGCATCTGCACGGCCTACTCCACAGGGTTTGTCGGGTGCGCCGTTATCACACGAATGCTGAAAATGCAACTATGGTCGGCGGGATTGGTGCTGACAAGCTGCTGCGAGGGATGAATAGGTTTGGTCTTGATGTATTGGCTCTGCTCTGCGTTAGCCCAAAAGGAGATGGAAATAGGACGATTGCCAATGTTCTTGCTCACTCCTATCACGTCGTCGAAGAAATGCGAGGCATCAAACTGCGGATTCTCACGAAAAGGCACATCGCAGGGTTCTATGGATTGAATGCGATCAAGGGCAAGATTGTAGAGTACGAGATCCTTGGCTTTGGATCCGAAAAGGAACCAACGATTGCGAAACTCCTTGAGCAAGTAGGGAAAGAGCACATATTCAACAGGTTTGCGTGCCGAGAACGACTGATAACTAATACGTAGCGTTTGCTTATGAGCTATATAGTTGTATAACGGACTGAGCAAACGAAGTCCCCGAAGATTGGGTACACTATCGAAATGTATAATGGGCTTGCGACGCTTCTGCGTGATAGAGAGTTTGTCTTGCAAACGGCTCACCACATCGGATATTTCGACAAACTGATCAAAGTCCTCCAACTGTCGCAGCAGGTCTACAGCTTCTTGCATCACCTCGAAGTCACCTTGCGAAAGGGGCATGTTGGTAATGGAATATTCGGTGTCGGCATACCGATAATACTTATGGTCGTACACCTCAATAGGAGCATTATAGCCCAATTTATCGGAACGCATTATCTGTAAATCGTTCTGTACCGTACGCAAACTAACACCTTTGCTTATACCCTCGCAGTCGTAGAGCGCATCACTACAAGCCTCTACTAAATCGTCAATGGTCCATCGGCGATAGCGATTGCGAAGACAATTATCAATAGTTTTATAGCGTATTAAAGCATTTTTGTTGGCTGGCATAGCTTCAAGGTTTTGGTTATACAAGGACAAATGTAGCACAATCTGCGCAATGTTTCTGCGCAGACGAAAGAAAATGCGCTTTTTTCTTTAATTCTTATCACTTTTCTTTTATTACGCAAAAACATTGCGGAGCACACTTATTACTTTGCACTCGCAATCGGGACATGAGGAAACACTATTCCCTCTGCACATATATATAAAGGAGGATCAAGCCATATCATACTTCATTTACTAATAATACATAGTGACTCCCCGCTGATGGGGAAAATCATGATTAGCCATTTCCTCCTCTGTTACAATTAAAAGCAAGATGGTCCAAGGCTGACTTACTTCAACATCAGTTTGCTAAACTTGACCCTTTATAGTCTGCCAATTACCATTTTGTACTGCCGCGATAGCTCAGTTGGTAGAGCGATTGTTATTAAGGGCGGTTCTAAAAATTCTGTTTTTAGAGTTCTGCTATTCTGAAATGTGATTTGCACACTCTCAGAAGTGTCTTTTTGAAAGTTAGTTCGGTCACATAGCCCGCTATGCTCCCTCACAAACTTTCAAAAATACGCTTCTGATAGCGCACAAATCCCTATTTCAGAATTATTAGAACCGCCCTAAAAGTGTGATAGAATTTTCTCACTTAAAACAGGACCAACCATCACATACTCCTACAATGTGTCGCAGGTTCGATTCCTGCTCGCGGCACACTATTTTCAAAAGCACAAAGGTGGCTTAACATCTGATGAAGCACTTTATCCCGTGCCTTCGCCAACCAGCGGAAAACTCCTAAATGCCTTGAGAATACATCTTTTCAGAACAAATAAGTTGAACAGGTCTAAGAACGACATACTCCTGATTTTGAATTCAGCTTGAAGCTTGGAGCTGGAATGTACGTGTCGTTCCATTACCTTTTATATTTCATACAAATGAGAGACAAAAAACTGCTAAGAATTGCCTTGCGCTACCGGGCCATATACTTGGACATTGACCCTAAAGAAATAGATCTTGAAACAAAGCCAACCCCTGCCGTGTTGGCCTTCGTGGCCCGACTGAGGGAGAATGGCTTCAGCGTAAACGAAGATTTGCTTCATGCGCTATGCATGGTGAGCGCCACAGAATTGGCCGACATTACCGCCGTGATTGATGATGTGATGGGGGTGAAACTTAATTGGGCTACACTTGTCAAGGGTTGGAATGTGCCCACTGGCGAAACGCGGGCCGACCATTTAATAACATTCTTTGCCAACCTTATCGGCGGGGCAAAAGTTGGATTGGAAGGCTGCACGCTGCCCTGTGGTTGCTTCATTCCCGAAGGCACATTTCCCCTCGAACGATATACGGGCTGCCCTTTCTGCGGAACGCCTTTCACTACGGCTAACTTCGTATACAAAGGTCAAGCATCGAAACTGAAAGAACTCCGATTGTTTACCGAGGAAGATCTGAAACAAGTATACCAATCTCTTCTTGCCTCCCCCACTCCACTTGACGCTACGCAAAAGGATTCGTTCGAAAAGTTGATTGACATTTACGGACTGCCTGACAACGTAGAGATTAGTATGAAGGAAACAGCAATGCTTGCCGTGAAACACCTTGTGGCAAATGGTCAACAAGCCCAAGCTCAAGCTTTACTTAAAACTCCTACCGACATATTACGCTATTTGTGGTATGAAAAGACTGGGTATGTGCAAATTATTGAACCAAGGACATTGATAGCGCAAGCCCGCCGATTCTACTACCACATGTTTGGCCCTCTTAACCAGAGCGAATATGCTGGAAAGGAGATGAAGAAGAAACTCAAATTAAAATACGACCGCAAGCACTGCCAATGCGTGGCTTCGTGGATCAACAACCTTGCATTATCGCCCCAACAAGCCACAGAGAATATGAATGCCAAACGCGGAATGTGGGTGCGCATGATTCGCGCCTTGCGACTTGGAGAATATTCACGCAGGAAAGGTTATGAACATTTGGCTGATATCCTTGACGCATTCTATCGTCAGGAGCAGCCCACTTGGCTGGGTATTTTGCAGCAAGCGCGCAACAATCGTGATACGCAAACCGTGTTACAAATGCTCAAGCAACGCCCAGGACTGTTTGCCCGCAGCCTCTTTGCTACCATGCTGCGCTTTGGGTGTGAAGAGACGATGGAGGCCTTTGAGCAAGTGACCGACCAAATGCCTCCTCGTTTGCTCCTGTCACTGGGTAATGCCGCCGAAAAATACTTTGACCCTGATGCTACGCGCACAGTACACCCCATCACGGGCTACACAATCTCTATTTCTAAAAACAAATTGCTATCACTTTATAGCCCTGCCGACCTAAGGGCTATGGTGGCAAGGGTAAAGCAATGCTACATTCTATCCCTCAAACATAGCTTTGCAGCCCAAGCCACAAAGGCAAGAACCATCTATATTGCCCCCTCGCTGTTCGACATCCCCATTAGTGTAGGCGACAGGTCTGCCACGATACAGGACACATCGTGTGCACTCATGGGCACCCGTTTCCCCGTAGAGGGTGATGCCGTACGCTTGTTCTTGCAATGGGGAAAGGGCTTACACGCTCAACCCCTTGACATGGACATCAGCTGCCACATTGCTTTCGAAAATGGGAAAACCGAAGACTGTGCCTACTACCGTCTGAAAGCTACTGGAGCTAAACACGGAGGTGACATACGCGCTATTCCCGAGATGGTGGGCACTGCGGAGTATATAGAACTATCGCTACCCGAACTTGCTGAGGCTGGTGCCAAATACGTCACCTTCACAGCCAATGCTTATAGCTGTGGTGCACTTTCGCCCAACCTTGTGGTGGGCTGGATGGATTCGGCATACCCCATGAAGGTGTCTGAAAAAACGGGAGTGGCCTACGACCCATCGTGTGTGCAGCACATGGTACGTATCAGCGAGAGCAACCTTTCACGTGGTCTTGTGTTCGGAGTTCTTGATGTTGACGAGCGTGAAATTACGTGGCTTGAGATGCCATTCATCTCCCAAAACATTCAAGGCTGCGACTTCACTGCTGTTAATGCCTTGTTGCAGCGTTTGCGCAATAAACTGTCAATAGGTCAGCTACTCGAAATAAAGGCTGAAGCTCAGCATCTTTCACTTGCGCCTTCTCCTGATGAGGCTGATGAAGCCTACACCTACGAATGGGCGCTCAACCCAGCCGGAGTGAGTGCTCTGCTTAATATGTAAGGAGCTAACAGGTGAAATGTAAGACTTTGAAAAACAACACACATATATAGAGATGCGAAACGCGTCGTCCGCAAATAGCTTTGCGGGCGACGCGTCTTACATCTGCATTGTCTCTGATAGAGAGTACACAGTATTCTCGTTAGCTCTTGCAACGTATGTATTTATCTGTTCGCAAGGGGGGGGGAATTCTATCTGCACAGAGAGAATAATTTGCGTGCCCAAAAGAAAGACTGTATCTTCGCGCCGAAAAGGCGAAGCAAGAAAGCTATTCTCACGCAGCACTGGAGGGAGGAAAGAATTAAAAAAGAAATAATCACTATAAAAGTGGCACCCTCGCACTTAACTTTTTCCTCGCTGAGCAGTATATTAGGTAGATATGACACACGCAGAGTTTGAACATACAATTCCCCATCTTCGTCCACTCATGGTCAGAGTGGGACGCGACTTCTTTGGCAATGCAGAGGATGCCGAGGATGTGGCACAAGATAGTCTGATTCGATTGTGGACTTACTGCGAGAAGCTCAACGCTCAGCGCAACCTGGAGGCACTTGCAGTCATGGTGGCCAAGAACGTCTGCGTGGAACGCTATCACAAACTTGGGCAAATACCCACCTCGCCTCTAGAAGAATCGCTCGCACCATGCACCACTGAAGCCGATGCGCCACTTTTAGCCCAAGAGGCGATGCAACGTATCGACCATGCCATGCGCCAGCTCTCGCCTCGCGAACAGTCGCTTTTCAAAGCACGCCACATTGACGATAAGAGCGTGGACGAGATTGCAGCCGAAGCACATCTGCCCAAGCCCTCGGTAAAGAGCATGATATCCATGGCAAAAGCCAAACTTAAAAGACTGATTGACAATGAAAAATAAAAGAATTCTACTCAGCGACGAAGCGTTATACCAGCAGATGCTGAAAGAGCTTACACCTGGCGCACGCGAATATGATCGTTTGCTCGCGCAACATCGTCACGCCCAACGTCGTCGATGCTGGCCTGCCATCGCTCGTTATGCAGCGGCTTGCGTGGTATGCGTGATCTGTGGTACATGGGCTGCGTGGCATTTTACAAACAATATGTCTCAAGAGTCCACTACCGTCATGCATCTAAGTGTGACGAGGAAACTTTCCCCTGCAATAGTTCAAAAGGTTTCTTTGACTACTTCCGAAGCCCCGCAACTACTACCGCAAAAGGCGCCCTCGCCCCAGCACAAACAAACAGTAATTAAAGCAACTCCCCCGGAAGAGGCAAATGAGGTGTCCATCGTCAAGGAGCAACCGCTCGAAATGACTGCCTGCACTGACTCCATACCCTCCAACGAAAGACAACAAATTCAAGAACAAATAGAAAACGCCCTATTTGAGTTGCAACTCATTGATACCGTAATCAACTATGCATTAACTTATCAAGACATCAATACATTATGAAACGCATTCTCATCCTCCTCGCCCTTGCATGCGCATCAGCCATGCAACTTCGGGCACAGTTTTTCCACAAGGCGTACAAGGAGCTAAGTTCTGCCCCACAAGCCCAACTCATCAACACGGAAGAGATTCAAGGACACGACGACCTCGACTCCCTATGCTATTTACGCGCATATACATTCCGTATGCCTTATTCTAGCAAGAGCGATAAAAACAAAATCGACAAGCTGATAGAGCGCATCCAATCGCAGTTCGAAAGCGCTAGCAAGAATTTGAATTCCTACAGCTCCATAGCTCCACTAAACAATGGGTGTCAAATAAAATCGCGCCGCGTAGCCCACTTCTTCAAAAAAGACGAACAAGAGTTTATTATTGGCGGCCCGGGACGTTGCTACATGTCCATGCGATGTCAAGATACAGGTAATCCCTCGTATCGTACCGCCGAGGGCATGGAATGGTGGCTCTACAAAGAGGGAGGAAAAGAAGAAGTGAGATTCAAAGTATTCATCCTTCATGGTCTCATGGGAAAGAGCCTCAGCAACACACTCTCTATTAACTTTGCAAGTTCGTATACCGTGTTCGACACCAACATCAAAATACTCCAAAAACTCACCCACTGGTCCGACCTGTGGAAAGAGGCTCAAGAGTTGCTCTCTGTCAACATCAACAAGTACCTCATTAACACGCTGCAACTCAAGCTCGATGCCTCGCAATATGTCACTCTTTTCCACACTTTCAATGATGTGCCAGGCTATTATGCCTGCATTATTCGCAACCAGCGCGACAAGGAGTATATGCCCCTTTCCAAGCTAGCCAACATTTATCCTAAACTCAACGTGTTCTGCGTCACTTGGACAGAACACGGCGACGCCGAATGCCGAAAGAAAGCTGAAGAGACTTCCTCACCCTGTTACTTCATGCTTGAGGTCTATCTGGACGACTAGAGAGGAACTTCACGTTTATCTAATGATCTCATCCCATTAAGGGATTACGTATGCGAGTGTGCAGCTGCAATAAGGTTACACACTCGCTTTCTTAAAACGTTTTCTGCCATGTATAAAATACTCTTTATTTTGCTAATGTCTACATTTTTCTCAGTATCCTCCGCTCAGAATATAGTGTTGACGGGTGAAGTAATCAATCCAATTACCAACGAAGGACTACATGATGCCACCGTAAAGGTAATGAATGCAGCCAACGATAGCGTTTTGGCATCAACCAAGGCTAAGCTCAACATGATTGTGGAGGAAAGAAATGGAAACTCAACGGGATATCTCGACAAGAATAGTGGTGCCGTTTTTAATCTCAAAATCTCTTCAAATTTTCAAGACGTAGTGCTAATAGTTAGCGCATTGGGCTACGATAGCGTAAAGAAAAACATACATATAGATTCGGAAAAGAAACGCATCGATGTGGGAACGATTGATCTCCTTCCCGTTATGAAGGAGCGTAATCTTAACGAAGCTACGGTTACGGCGACGAAGATTAAAATGTATTATAAGGGGGATACGTTGGTGTATAATGCTGATGCCTTTAATATACTCAAGAATGAATCACTTCGCAAATTGGTGCAGCAACTACCTAATACCAAGATTGAAGAAGGTGTGATTTATGTCAACGGCAAAGCCATTGAGAGTTTGCTATTCAGTGGAAAAGACTTTTTCAATGGCAACATTGATGCTGCGCTTGACCGCCTGCCAGCCTACATTGTGAGCAAGGTAAAGGTATACGACAAACAAGGGGAACTGAGCGAACTGACGGGACGTGATATGCACGATAAGCAATATGTGATGGACGTGCATTTGAAGCGTGAATACCTTGGCACCTGGATGGCTAAACTCGAAGCTGACGTTGCTACCGAAAAGTTGTGGGGCGGACAAGGCTTCTTGATGCGTATGGATGACAGACAAATGCTTAGCATTGATGCAGACGTCAATAACTTCAATGAAGAACGTAAAATGATAGATATATGCAACATGGCTAATAGCTATCCAACGGGAAGACATAAAAATAAAGTAGCTAATATTGAGTATTATTTAGAACCTAATAGCACGTGGCGCTTTAGCAGTAACGCCTCCGTACAACAAAAAGAGCAAAAAACTCATTCATGGACGAACACCGAAACATTCCTTGCCCCCGATAACCTGATGGCGAAGAACAAAACCTTCGTTTCAGATAAAGAAACGCGCATTAACGCTTATGCCGCCCTTCGCGCCAGACAGACGAAGAAGTGGCAAAGCGAACTGAAGTTTGACTTTACTTTTGACAATATGCGCAATGCACAAGATGCCCTTACACTTGCCTTTTGGAAAAGGGGAGATCAGGATTGGCATACTTGGGAGGTGGATAGCATTTGGAATAATGTAACGCGCTTGTCGTCAGACGACATGCTTTACACGCTGCTCAATCCCACACTACAAAAGCAAAGAACGTTTACGTACAAGCCCGAGTGGAAAACATCATTGGTTTTAGGTGGCAATCCCTTTAATATAGACTTACTCGTAAATCACAACAATGTACAAAACGACTTGTACAATAATTATAAGTTAGACTATCTGAACACACAAGACAACGACCACCGTCGCATCTATAATAATCATACGGAGCACAATACGACGGTTGATGCCACGATAGATTATGGCTACAAGTACTTTAGAAACGATAAATATGATGGTGTGTTAACCCCTTACGTAGCCTTTAACCATACCTACGGCAACTTATCACACCCTTACTATCGTTTGGAACGTATGCAAGAGTGGTCTGATGCTTTAGATTGGACAAAAGGTTCGTTAGGTATATTGCCCGATGGCGAATGGCAAGCCATTTGTTTTGACAACGAGAACAGCTATTATAGCAAAGAAAAGAAGCAAACGGGTAGTGTCGGTATGCGTCTTTCGCACAAACTGACAGGACTAAGACGTGGCAATATTCAATTTGATGCCGACTTGGGTGCCGTGCTTCAATACAAGCATTTGGACTATCAGCGTAACGAGCAATCTTACGATATAGATCGCCATGCCTATTCATTCCGTCCCACGCTCACCATGGAATATCGGTCGAATGGAAAACACAAGTGGTCGCCCGAGCTTCGACTCAACTACACAGGCAAGCAGCAACTGCCCAACCTGCTCAACATGCTTCAGATTGAAGACTATGCCGACCCGCTCAACCTCTTCCGTGGTAATGCTTCACTTCAGGGCGAGTACGCTCATCGGTTAGCTTTACGCTATGGCATGAGTCAACGTAAGACTCGACACGATATGTATATTTCGTTACAGTACACGCGCACGCATAACAACATCGTTGCATCTTCTATCTACAATACAGAGAATGGTGGACGCATCTACGAAATGGTTAACACCAACCGCACGCATGAAGCCAATGGCGATGTAGGGTATAGTTTGCCTCTCGATAAGAATCAGAGATTCTATATCACCCTTTCGGTGCGCGGCAACTATCGTCAGAACGCAGATATGTCACAACTTAGTGCAGCAACCGAAAAGGGTGGCTTATTGCAGCAATACGGAGTAACCCCCAATGCAACACTTCGTGGAACAGTAGGCAATAAATTCCGCTTCTCAAGCAGATGGAATACAGCGTTTAGCACTATTAAGCAAAGTAGTATGGACACACACTATCGCGAAACGAGGTTGGCAGCCGACTTTAGTTGGGATTTGCCTTGGAAACTCCAATTGGCTTCAGACTTCTGCGCCAACATCTACAATGGCTTTGCTGATGCCTCTGTCAACAAGGCTCATTGTCAGTGGAACGCTTCTTTGGCACGCCGTTTCTTGTCAGACAAATTATCAGTTCGCTTAATAGCTCATGGCATACTTACACCCAAAGACAACATTTATTCAAGTATCAATGCCACAAGTCGTGTAGAATCTTACACAGACATTCTTCCGCGTTACTTCATGCTGAGCGTTGTCTATTCTTTGGATTGGACGCAAAAGAGTAAACGAAATACGAAATGATAAATAATTCAAGTTTCGGAATTAGCAAGTGCGGGCTGAATCATCGTGCAAGGCGAATGCAATCAAGCTTGCTTGAATTGCTGAGCCGCTGCCGATGATTCAGCCCGTTCAAGTTAAATCCGAAACTTGAGTTTTATTATCTCTCCATTTACAGTCTTCGCCCCACCCTGTTGTTATTCTGCTTCAAACCGTAGCATTGGCTCTCTTGCGTGTAGTGCGCTTGGCGGTGGGCTTTTTCGTGTGCTTGGTGTGGTGGTAGGAGCGGCAGAGGCGGGCTGCATGGGAGCAGGGGCAGAACCCTCGGGGGCGGTGGCGGGCGCCTTGCTTCGTGCAATCTCGTGACACAGCAGAAGCAAAACGCTTGCCACCGCCGCCATATCTACCCCCTCCCCATGTAGCCCACCTCTGCCGCTCCTACCACCACACCAAGCACACGAAAAAGCCGCCATGCGCACAGCAAGAGAACCAATGCGCACGGCGGCTGAAAAAAGATTGCCCGAAAGGGAGAACTTGAGGAGGGAGCGTTACCAAAGTGCAACCTTACCAGCTGCACCCAAATCGAGAGTTGCAGAGGAAACACCTAAAGCACGGAACACACGGCTTAGGGTTGGCAAAGTCATAATAGTATGCCCCTTCTCTAATCTTGAAATTTGTGCACGTTGCACTCCTATACGTTCACCCAGTTCTTCTTGTGTGAGTTTCTGGGCTTGTCTTGCTTTACGGATAGCTTCACCTAAGTAGTAAGCGTTTACTTCTTCCTTAAGCTGCTTCTCCATCGCATCACGTTCTTCTGTTCCTTTTTCTCCCCAAACATCATCAACGAGTTTTGAAAGAGGAGTTAAATGCATCTGTGCCATATCATTCTTCTTTTTTCTTCTTAAAATACTCTTTTCTAATCTCTTCTGCTTTTGCAATTTCTTTTGGAGGCGTTTTTTGCGTTTTCTTAACTATGCCATGTGTCGCAATTACAAGCGTTTCGGCTTCTGTGTCCCAAAAGGAGAAAAGCCTATAGCAGTTGCCACTGAAAATAGTACGGAATTCCCAAATATTGGAGTTTTCCAACTTCTTGAACAATTCATTATCTATAATGCCTTGTTCTATTTTCAAGTAGTTATATGCTATTTTCTTCTGCACTTTCAATGGCAATGATTGGATGAACTCTATAGCTTCATCCAACAAGACCACTTGCAGTTTGTTGTTGCTCATTTTGTAATGTATTTGTAGATGCAAAGATAGATAATTGTTTCTTTCGTAAGAAACAAAAGAGTCTTTTTATCTCACCCCACCCACCGAAAAATCCCCATAAAAATCATGCTGAGGGAACTTTTCACATCCGATATATAGCGTATCAAACGCATCTGTGCCATCGGTACGATGCTCCAACAAGTCCTCCTCAGATTCGGGATTCTTCTCCGTGGACTTGTTTTTGCGAAAGCCATTTCTTCCGCGTTCCACGCCAGCCGTTTGTACCGCAAGAATAAGGATACAATCTGCTTGCTTCTATCAAGAGAGTACTTGATTACGACACTATTGGTGGAATCTTTGAAGAAATGTATTTGGGAGTGCATGAGTTGACTGTTGTCGAAAAGATATGGGCAATCATAATAGAAGTCGTGGTAGTCGTAGCTGAAATAACCGGAGCATAATCTGAAGAGCACACTCTTACTTACCACGCAAGCCTAGCATCAGAATTAAAAGCACCACTCTATAAAGGAAATTCACAATTATTTATTACCTTCGCAAATGCTAAGACAAAACTTAACTGTATTTACTTAAACATTTCAACGGGCAATGTTGTATGACTGCCCCGACAATAAAACTATGAACACAAAAGCTCTACACCCCCACCCCTTGATTAGCCTGCTTCCGCTGGCTGTGTTGATTGCACTGATTGCTCTGGTACTCCGGATTTTTCCCGACGATGCGCTGAGCGGAGCCTCACAGGTGGCACTGATGGTGGCCTCGTCGGTGTGCGTGGCCCTGTCGATGCTGGTGTACAAAACAAAGTGGACCGTGTTTGAGGAGATGATTAAAAAAACTGTGGGCGACGCAGGCGTGTCGATACTCATTCTGCTGCTTATCGGCATGATGTCGGCCACATGGATGGTGAGCGGCGTGGTGCCCACCATGATTTACTATGGCGTGCAACTGATGTCGCCATGGCTCTTTCTGCCCTGCGCTTGCATTATTTCCTCGTTTATATCGGTCATCACAGGCACTTCGTGGACTACTATTGCCACCATCGGCATTGCCCTTATGGGCATTGGCGACGCCTTAGGCATTCCACAACCCTACACGGCGGGGGCCATCATATCGGGTGCTTACTTTGGCGACAAAATGTCGCCCATGAGCGACACCACCGTGTTGGCCTCATCAATGGCGGGCGCCGACTTGTTTAGCCACATTCGCTATATGCTCTACACCACTGTGCCAAGCATTGTCATATCCTTAGTGCTATACTTGGTAATCGGATTGTTCTACAACGGACAGAAGGTGGAGGTTAATCAGTACCTTACAGGACTGAACAATGGTTTCAACATATCGCTATGGACCATGGTCGTACCGCTCTTTACGGCCTTGCTTATTTATAAAAAGATGCCCTCGCTCATCACGCTGTTGCTCTCGTCATTGGCGGCATGCTTGTGCGCCATAGTGCTCCAGCCCGAAGCCTTGATGCACATTGCGGGCGAAAAGCAGGTCAATGCACTGAGCCTGTTTGAGGGGCTGATGCTCACATGCTATACCAAGACCAACATCGACACGGGATTTGAGGCCATCAACTCTCTGGTGGCCACACGGGGCATGGTGGGCATGCTCAGCACGGTGTGGCTCATTCTTTGTGCCATGTGCTTTGGTTCGTGCATGGTGGCGAGCGGCATGTTGAGGAGCATTACACACATCATACTGAAAGGCATCAAGGGCACGGCCTCGCTGGTGTGCTCCACTGTGGCATCGGGCGTGTTGCTCAACCTTGTGATGGGCGACCAGTTCCTGTCTATCATCATGAACGTGTCTATCTATCACGACGAGTATGCCGAACGTGGTTACCGCCCGGAGTTGCTCAGCCGTTCCACAGAGGACTCGGCCACGGTCACTTCCGTATTGGTGCCTTGGACAGCCTGCGGCATGACGCAGAGCACGGTGTTGGGCATTCCCACACTGGTGTATCTGCCTTTCTGTTTCTTCAATATTATCAGCCCTATCATGAGCTGCCTGGTAGCTATTTTGGGGTTCGTGCCCAAGCCTCAACCTAAGAAAACTGCTGAAGCGGCATAAACCGGACAATGCTAAGTAGGTGTTCAAAATTATTTTATACTCAGCCCAAGTTTCACACCCCTAAAAGACTTTCATTTTTTCTATCGAGAATGCTATACTATACATATCAGAATTAGCCTTGAACATTGAAAAAATGGTTCTTCATGTTTCGTGTCAGTCGTATCTTCGGTTAGGCTGTGCCACGAACATTTTCCACTGCGCTATTCTGTTTTTTATCCCAACTGGCTTATAATTCGGAAATTGTATCAAAATCAAATAAGCATAACAATGGAACCATCTATATACAGTTTTTCACTTTGTACCGCACTGCCGTTAATGTTATTCTTCGGCTTTTATTTTTTGTTTGCAAAGACTCCTGAAAAGGCAATTTTCAAGAATTATCTCCGCTCCCGACAGATTATGGGTATAGCTATGCTGCTGCTTTCGGCAAACTATATGGTACATTTCTTCTTTGGTATCCGATTCAAAAATGCGGATTCTGCCATATTGATGAACATGTCCACATACTTCCTGTGCTATTCTCTGTTCAGTTCGGCATTGATAATGTTGCTTGATCGTTTTTACATTACCAAACGGCGTGTGTGGACACATATCATTTTATGGATTATATTTTCAACTCTTTCCGGAGTTGTGTTGTTCCTGTTGTCAAGCGGAATCATGCAAAAAATCTCTTTATTTGCTTTAGCTGTCTGGTTAATCGTTTTTGGAGTCGTTTTAGCTCGCAGAGTCATAATTGCATATCGTAGAGCTATTCGAGTTTTCAATGAAACTCAGGCGGATGATATAGGCACATATATCGAATGGCTTTCCATATTCACTTATTGGGCTGTTATCTTCGGTGTCGGATGCGGATTGCTGACATTCCTGCCAGACGAATATGTTTTTATCTGGATTTTGTCGTCAATTCCGTTCTACTGTTATCTTTTCTACAGCTATCAGAACTACCTCCTGTTCTATGAACAGGTAGAAAATGCGTTTGAGCAGAATATACAATCTGAAGAAGAACTTCTGACAAATTCGGGAACTGCCCCCGAAATGGTTTCAGATGAGGAAGTTCCAGTGTCCTATACAGAATTTATAGAGAAGGTGGACAACTGGATAAAGACAGACGGATATGTCCAGCAGGGACTTACCATAAAAGAACTGTCCAAAATACTTTATACGAACCGTACCTATCTTTCCGCTTATATCAAGACTACGTATAAAATGACATTCCGCGAATGGATAACCAGTCTCCGGTTGGAGTATGCGAAAAACATGCTGAAGGAGCATCCGGAAATCAATATACAGAAGCTGGCTGAGTCTTCTGGTTTTCTTTCCCGCAGTAACTTTATCAAATTATTTTCCGAGAAGGAAGGATGTACGCCTGCCAAATGGAAAAAAGCAAATCGGGAATAATTTGTGTAGTAAAAAAACTTGAAAAAGGTCACAGAACCCCATTTTCTAAAAGTGCTCAAACGACAAAAAAGTGCTTATTCGACAATTCGAAAAGTGCTAATTCGCAAAAAGATGCTCATACGACAATTTTCATGAAATACTACAGAAAAAGTTCTTGTGATATTTCGGGCACAGGATGGCATTTATTACCTTTGGAGAAGACAAGATAATAAATGCAAGTAAATATGAGCAGAAAAATCACTTTTCTTACCCTGTTTCTGTGGCTGACGGCGGTAACTTTTCCAGTCATTGCGCAGCAGAATACAGACACGACCTACACTTTTCGTTTCGTCCCGCAGAAGGACATGTTCTACGTGCCTTGGAATGGCAATGACACGGAATTTGCCCGTCTGTTGGAATGTATCGAAAACAACAGAACCACAATTCTTGACGGCAAGCTGCCACTTTATGTTGACGGCTACTGTAATTCACTGGGCAGCAAAACAGAGAACCTTGCCACGGCGAAGATCCGTGCCAACCGTGTGAAATCCGAACTGATTACACGCGCGGAAATAATAGAGGAGAATTTTATTACCCGCAATCATGCGAATGAGGGTGATTTTGTTACCGTGCGTCTGACGGTACCGGTAAAGGAAACAGCCGTGAAGGATGCGGAAGCGGAAGCACGATGCAAGGCGGAAGCCGAGAAACGTGCCGAACAGGAACGGCTTGCCGAAGAGCAACGTAAAGCGGAAGAAGCCCGACTTGCCGCTGAAAAGGCAGAAGCCGAGAAAGCCGCTCTACAAAATACACTTGCCGGCACGCCGTCGGAAACTAAAATCACAAATGATTATCATCTCTCCCTGCGTGCCAACCTATTGCGCTGGGCTACCCTGACACCCGATTTAGGACTTGAATGGCGCATCTGTCCATCGTGGGGCATTGCCGTAAACGGCTCGTGGACTTCTTGGAGTTGGAATGACAAAGACCGCCGCTATGCACTCTGGGAAGTGGCTCCGGAAGTGCGTTACTATATGGGTGAGAAGAAAGCCTGGTATCTGGGCGCGATGTTCAAGGCCGGACAGTTCAACTACAAGCTCTCCGAAACAGGCAAGCAGGGCGACCTGATGGGTGGCGGCATCACCACCGGCTATCAGCTACGGCTGAACAAGGCACTGGCTCTTGATTTCAACCTCGGCTTGGGCTACCTGAATGCCGATTTCGAAAAATATGAAGTCATCGATGGTGTGCGCGTGCGCTGTGGCAACGAGACAAAAAATTGGTGTGGCCCCATCAACGCCGGTGTGACATTGGTATGGAAGTTATTCTAATACGGAGGAATAGAGTATGAAAGCAAGACAATATATATATATGATGGGAATGGCAGCCGCCGTGCTGCTCTCTTCCTGCGTGAAGGACACGCTTTATGACACACCGCATCCCGACTACGGGAAAATTACAGTGCCAGCCGACTGGTCGGCCCGAGGTGAGGGTATCAACATACCTGCCACGTGGACGGTCACCATGGGCGACTATACGGGTACGGAGACTTCCGCCACCCATGCCCCCGACCATATGTTTGCTCCAGGCAGCTACGCCCTTGCGGTGTGGAACCCAGCTGAAGGAATCACGGTAAATGGTACCACCGCCACCATTGCCGCAGCCACGGGAAACCGGGCAGGCACGGATGCCTTTGTGAACAATGCCCCTGGATGGTTCTTCACCTATACGAAACAGGTGAGCATCGAGAAAGACAAGGACTATCCGCTGACAGCCGCAATGAAGCAGCAGGTACGCGAACTGACGCTTGTCGTCAAACCGACGGGTGATGCCGCCGGACGCATCACGGAGATTGTTGCCCATCTGACGGGTGCAGCCAGAACACTCGATTTCGCTACCGATACCTACGGAGCCGCTTCAAACGTCGTGCTGCCCTTCACCAAGATAACCGAAGGTGACGATGCCGGCAAGTGGAAAGCCACGGTGCGGCTGCTGGGTGTGACCGGCACGGAACAACTGCTGATGGGTGGAATCCGCTATGCTGACGGCAACCCGACCCCCACCACGCTGAAAAGCGACCTCACAGAAGCTCTCAAGGAGTTCAACACCAGAAAGGGCAAATCGCTGACCCTCGGCGGAACGCTGGTTGAGACACCCGAAGGCATGGAAGTGGACGAAGCCGAAATCAACGGCTGGGAAGAAGTGAAAGGTGATGATGTAAATGCCGATTTGTAAATAATTGCTGAGGTGCAGCAATTATTGAAATGGAATTTAACCAATAAAATGACAGATATAATGAAGACAAGATTTTTTGCACTTGCAGCGCTCGCTCTCGCACTGGTAGCCTGCAACAACGACAACGAGAACCTGAACGGTGACCCCGTGGCCGCCCAGTTTACCGCCAACATCGCCCCCGCCACCCGCGCCAGCGGAACCACCTGGACTGGCGGCGACCGTATCGGCATCACCGACATCGGCAACGATTCCCAGTACGGCAACGTGCCTTTCATCCTGAAGAACGGAAAATTTGAGGCAGAAGGAAAGGTCATCTATATCGAAGATGCAAAGACCCATACTTTCCGCGCCTACTATCCGTACAACGCGGCGGGAGGCATCCTCACAGCCACGACCGATGCCACGGCGCAGCAGAACCAGCCTGCCATCGACTTCCTCTTTGCTTCAGGAGCCACGGGAGACAAAAGCAACCCGGTAGTAAGCTTCACCGACAAAACCGCCAAAGGCGGTGAAGACAACTCCTTCCACCACCGCATGAGCCAGATAACCCTTACCTTCGAGGCGGGCGACGGCGTGAATTTCAGCGTGGTCAAGCCTGAACGTTACACGCTGGACGGATTGTTACTCACCGGTACGTTCAACACGGCCGACGGTATTGCCACCGCAGACAACGGACTACAGACCGGAGAACTGACCATGAATCTGGCAGACGGCAATCTCACTTCATCGATCATCCTCTTCCCGCAGACAGTTGCATCCCTGCCGTTGGTTGTGAATTACAAAGGTCAGGAATATCATGCCACACTCACCATGCCCGAAGGCGCACTGCAGGCGGGCAACAACTATACCTATACCGTCAAGGTACGCAACAAAGTCCTTGAAGTCAGCGAAGCCACCATTGCAAAGTGGAACGATATAGACGGTGGAGATGTGGGTGCTGACCTGTAAGATGTTAATAATTAATCGATTAGAATGAAGAATTATGAGACATAGATTATTTATCCCCGCAGCCACCGCACTGCTGTTCGCCCTCGCCGCCTGCACGCAGGACGAACTTGCTGGCGATAACCGTCTGCCCGAAGGTGAATACCCCGTCGTCATCCGTGCCACCGGATTGTCCGTAGAAGCAACGCCGCTGGCAGCCCCTTCCACCCGTGCCTCTGTGGACGGCGACTGGCAGGGCGTCACTTCCGTGGCACTCAAGATGGGCGATGCGGTAAAGGAATACACCGTAACGGCTTCTACCGATTTCAAGAGTGCCACGCTTTCATGCGAGAACGACCCGTACTACTGGACCAGCCGCGACCCGATTACCGTATCGGCATGGTGCCCCTTCGACAAGGCCGACATCACACAGATGCCTGCCGTGAAGGTGGCAGAAGACCAAAGCAAACTGGCTGACTTCCAGAACAGCGACTTCATCTCTGCTGAGAACCGGAAGGTGGAATTTAACAACCCGACTCTTGAATTTACCCACTGCACGGCACGCGTGACAATCGAACTGAAGCCCGGCACGGGATTCACGAGCGTCGCTGGTGCCACGGTGAGCCTCGTGAGCCTGTCCGCCGATAACGGCAACCCGACCGCCATCAAGACCTACAATGCAAGCGGCAACACCTACGAGGCACTGACCGCCCCGCAGACCGTTGCGGCAGGCAAGCCGTTCGTCAAGGTGGAACTCGGCGGCGGCACCTTCTACTTCCGTCCGCAGAACAACGTCGTATTAGAAGCGGGCAGCCGCTATAAATATACCGTTAAGGTGAACGCCACCGGCCTGACGTTAGAGGGTTGCACCATCGGCAGCTGGGCTGACGGCGGCGGCGAGAGCGGCGCAGCCGAGGATTTGGGCTACATCTACGACAGCAATACCAAGACCTACACGGTCTATAACGCCAACGGCCTGATGAATATAGCCGAATTAGTGAACGGAGGTAAGAGCGACATTAACATTACCCTCGACACTGACATTGACCTCACAGGCAAAGACTGGACACCGATAGGCACAGACTACGACAACTCATACAAAGGCACCTTCGACGGTGGCGGCCATACCATTACGGGGCTGACCTTTACGACAAATGACGAATATGCGGGTCTGTTCGGCTGGCTCAATAGAGCTGGTACGGTGAAGAACGTGGTGATGGAGGGCGTACAGATAACAAGCAATCAAATATATGGCGGCAGTATTGGCGGCGTGGTAGGATATAGCTGGGGCACCATTGAAAACTGCTCGGTGTCGGGCAGCGTCAGCGGCACGGTGTATGTCGGCGGTGTGGTGGGTGCTCAAATAGGCGGTTCCATCACCGGATGCAGTTCCTCTGCCACAGTGAAGGGAACGGTCGATGTCGGCGGCGTGGCAGGTCAGACGAATTCGAGTGCCACCCTGACCGCTTGCTATGCCACGGGCAACGTGACCATAGAAATAAACCCCGCAAAGAATATCGCTGGCGGCAGTCTGGTGGGAATGAACGCAGGAAGCAGCCTCCTTGCCTGCTATGCCACGGGCAACGTAACCAGTACGGGTAGTAGCACTGGCAAAGTACATATCGGCGGCTTTTTGGGAAATAACTACACCACCGTGACCGCCGGCTATTGGAAGAACAATCATGAACAAGGCATCGGCTACAATAGGGAAAGCACCGGAGCCACGAAGGTGGACGGCTCTGTCGTTACTTGGCAGAAAGCCGTCGATGCCATGAACACCGCCTTGCAGAACGCAGGCTCAAGGTGGCGTTACGAACTTAAAGGAGCATTGCCTACCTTGATGAAGCAGTAAACCGTTGGGCGGAAAAGTTCTGCCCGCAACGGAAACAACCAGAGTAATAAAATAACAGATATTATGAGGATAAGATTTTTTGCACTTGCAGCGCTCGCCCTCTCACTCGCCGCCTGCACGCAGGACGAAGCGGGCTTCCTACCGGAAGGGGCGGAAGGCACCCCCATCGTCTTCACCGCCACGGGGCTGAATCCCGCCGCGACAGCCATCGCCGGCACCCGTGCCCCCGCGGATGGCAATTGGACGGGTGTGCAGAGCGTGGCAGTCATGATGGACGGCACGGTGAAGACGTACAACGTGACGCCCTCCACCGCCGACCCCACCAGCGCCACGCTGACCTCCACCGACCCGTACTACTGGACCAACCACAACAACATCACCGTCACTGCGTGGTGGCCCTACACCGCTGGCGAGACAATTCCACCTGCGGTAAAGGTAAAATCCAACCAAAGTACCCAGAAAGACTTTGAGGGCAGCGACCTCATCGTAGCCGACGGGCAGACGGTGACCTACGGTAGCCCCACGCTTCGCTTCACCCACCGCACGGCGCGAGTGACCATCGTTCTGACGGACTACACCGAGGGGCTGGCATCCGTGCGACTGACGAGCCTCTCCACCGAAGGCGACAACCCTGCCGAAATCACCCCGTATGACAAGGGCAGCAACACCTACACCGCCATCGTAGCCCCGCAAAGTGTGGCAGCTGGCACGGCATTCATTACCTGCACCTTCACTAACGGCAAGACCTTCGTTTATAAGATGAAGAATGCTACCGACTGGCAGGCGGGCGGTGAATATACCTACACCGTCTCCCTCGCTGCGGCAAAAGACCTGGGCTATACCATAGAGAGCAACGGCACCTACACCGTGACCTCCGCCGATGGCCTGATGAATGTAGCCGAATTAGTGAACGGAGGTAAGAGCGACATTAACATTACCCTCGACACAGACATTGACCTCACAGGCAAAGACTGGATGCCTATAGGCACAAGTTTCAGCAACAAATACACCGGCACCTTCGACGGTGGCGGTCATACCATCAAGGGGCTGACCGTTACGACAAATGACCAATTTGTGGGTCTGTTCGGCTCTATCGGTTATGCCGGTACGGTGAAGAACGTGATGATGGAGGACGTACAGATAACAAGCAATCGCAGTTCGGGCTTTGCCGGCGGTGTGGCAGGATATAGCGATGGCACCATTGAAAACTGCTCGGTGTCGGGCAGCGTCAGCGGCACGGTGTACGTCGGCGGTGTAGTGGGTGCTCAATGGAACGGTTCCATCACCGGATGCAGCTCCTCTGCCACAGTGAAGGGAACGGTCTATGTCGGCGGCGTGGCAGGTCAGACGAATGGGGGTGCCACCCTGACCGCTTGCTATGCCACGGGCAACGTGATCATAGAAATAGCCCCCAAAAAGAATATCTCTGGCGGCGGTCTGGTGGGAATGAACGGAGGAAAAGGCGTTCGTGCCTGCTATGCCACGGGCAACGTAACCAGTACGGGTAGTAGCACTGGCAATGTACATATCTTCGGCTTGTTGGGAGATAACTACACCACCGTGACCGCCTGCTACTGGAAGAACAATCAGGAACGAGGCTATAAGACCGCCCCCGAATCTACGAAGGTAGACGGCACTTACGTTACCTGGCAGAAAGCCGTTGATGCCATGAACCGCGCCTTGCAGAACGCAGGCTCAGAGTGGCGTTACGAACTTAAAGGAGCATTGCCTACCTTGAGGAAGCAGTAAGCCGTTGCGGGCGGAAAAGTTCCGCCCGCAACGAACATTAACCGAAGTATAACCCCAATAAAAAAGGAGGACGTGATGGAACACACGGAGAATCCACCAATGAGAGTGGTTGTATCTGCAATTTTTTGTCAGGCACAAACTAAATTCGTACATTCCCTTAAATTCGCAGCATAATTACTTGTTAGGGTGTCCAGTTCTACGTTCTCGTTTTAGATATCGATTTAACTGGACACCCTAATTATTTCTATTGTCGTTAAATAAATACTGCAATCCGGTAAAGCTGCGCAATATATCTGCGCAGATGGGTCAAAATGCGTCTTTTTCCGTTGTTTTTTATCACTTTTTGTTTGCTACGCAGAAACATTGCGGAGCACCTTCATTACTTTGCACTCGCAATCGGGAAACGCCCGGTTGCACCGCTGAGCTATACGCACCACCTTAATTAACCTACTGAGCGGCCAAAGTCTTTCTGGGGAGTGATACCTCACAGAACTATAGTCCTTATAGAGAGAAACACCCAGACGCATGAACTGCGGCCGCTCATAAATAATCAAAACTTTATGCAAGTAAAAATGATTAACGACCGGCCCGTAAAGATATGGGCCGATGAGGTGGAAGATTCGGCAATGGAACAGATTGCAAACCTTACCACGCTCCCCTTTCTGTATCACCATCTGGCCATCATGCCTGATGTGCATACTGGCAAAGGCATGCCCATTGGCGGGGTGCTGGCTTGTGTGAACGCTGTTATACCCAACGCCGTGGGGGTGGACATTGGCTGCGGCATGTGTGCCGTAAAAACTAATTGGCACGTGGCCGACATCTCAACCGAAGTATTGCGCAAGCGCATTATGCGTGGCATACGCAAGCGCATACCATTGGGCAAGAACCATCACAAATTGGCGCAGGACGAAAGTCTGCTTCCACAAGGGCACGACATCGACAAGCTCGAGATAGTAAAACGCCGCCAAGTAGCCATACTGAAGGAGATTGGCACGCTTGGCGGAGGCAACCACTTCATCGAACTGCAAAAGGACGAGGAGGGCCTGCTATGGATAATGATTCACTCGGGCTCGCGCAACCTGGGCAAGCAGGTGGGCGACTACTACAACCAAAAGGCCGCCAAGCTCAACAAGCTATGGTACTCTCAAGTGTCGCCCAACATTGGACTGCCCTTCTTGCCTGTGCGCACGCCTGAATTTACCAACTATTGGGCCGAGATGCAATACTGCATCGATTTTGCCCTGTGTAACCGCCGCGTGATGATGACGCGCATCGAAGAGGTGCTGGCCGACGCCTTGCCCAACATAACCTTCGAACCAATGATTAACATTGCACACAACTATGCAGCCTGGGAGAACCACTTCGGCCACGACGTGATTGTGCACCGCAAGGGCGCCACCTTGGCCCGCAAGGGTACAACGGGCATTATTCCCGGGTCGCAAGGCACTGCTTCGTACATTGTAGAGGGGTTGGGCAACCCCGACTCTTTCTGTTCGTGCTCACACGGCGCCGGTCGTCTGATGTCGAGAACGGCAGCAATCAACAACCTCAACCTGAACGAGGAGGTGGCGCACTTGGAATCGCTTGGCATTGTACATGCCATTCGTTGCCAGGACGACATGCAAGAGGCTTCGGGTGCGTACAAGGACATTGAGACAGTCATTCACAATGAAGCCGACCTCGTAAAAGTCAAGACGCGTTTGCTGCCCGTGGCGGTAATTAAGGGATAGCCCCCACCCCGCGAATGAAGGGATTTTAGCACGACAGTCCCCTTCCTCATTGTCTGGAAAATCTTTTTTTTGAGTTTTGTCTGCACTCTACACTTTTTGTATGCACTGCACTGATTTTCAGAGCTTTGCACAGTGTAGACAAGTCTGAATTTTGTATACACTGCCGTCTGCACGCGTTGCAGACGGCAGTGCTCTTTTTATGGCATAGCAGACGTGCTTGTCGAGCATAGGGAGGGCGAATTATCAGTTGCTCCGAAAAGTTTCTCGCTCGCCCTATGCCGTTAAAACTTACCGGCACTGCGCGCACCACGCTCACACGTGTATGGTTGTGCAACAGTGTAGGCTGTGCAGATGGCAGTGCAGACAAAAAAATGGGTTATATACACTCGCAACTACTTGAAAATCAACGCAGTGCAGACAGAAGTGTAGATAGTGCAGACAAATGTGTAGATAGAAGTGCAGGCAGTGCAAGCAAAAGTGCAGGTAGTGCAGGTAAAAGTGCAGGTAGTGCAGGTAAAAGTGTAGGTAGTGCAGGTAAAAGTGCAGACAGTGTAGGTAAAAGTGCAGGCAGTGTAGGTAAAAGTGTAGGTAGAATTCGGGGTTATATACACTGCGTAAATGCTTGAAAGTCAGAGCAGTGCAGACAAAAAGTGCAGAGTGCAGACAATTTACACAAAAAGTGCCGTGGGAGATACGGCATGTGCATGTCACGGGGGCTTCAGCATTGCAGTCTGCCCACTTGCGCACCGAGCTGCTTTAAGCAGCCCACTGGCGCACTGGCATTGCTTTTCGAGCCTAATTCTCGTTTCTTTCAGTCTTTTTTCGTAAGTTTGCAAAAATATTTTGGGGCAATCCCATCAAATAGTTTCTTCCACCGCAACAATGATAGCAACGTGTTTGCTATACGGGCTCTGAAGGTGATAAAAACAACACAAATTCATGGGTATATTTAGCATTTTCTCAAAAAAAGAAAAGAAGGAAGTTCTTGATGCCGGACTTGAAAAGACCAAGTCCAGCTTCTTTGGCAAACTCACTCGCGCCATTGCCGGCAAAAGCAAGGTGGACGACGAAGTGCTCGACCAACTTGAGGAGATACTCATCACCTCAGACGTTGGTACTGACACTACCATCGACATCATTCACCGTATAGAGGAGCGCGTGGCACGTGACAAATATGTCAACACGGCCGAGCTGCACAGCATATTGAAAGACGAAATCGGTGCGCTGCTCACTCAAAGCGGTAATGACGACACTGAAGGCTTTAACATTACAACCGACCGCAAACCCTACGTCATTATGGTGGTGGGGGTAAATGGTGTGGGCAAAACTACTACCATTGGCAAACTGGCTTACCAGTTTAAGAAAGCCGGATTGAAAGTGGTGCTCGGTGCTGCCGACACATTCCGCGCAGCCGCGGTTGAGCAGTTGGTCATTTGGGGCGAACGCGTAGGCGTGCCCGTTATCAAGCAGCAAATGGGCAGCGACCCCGCCAGTGTGGCATACGACACCGTAAATTCGGCTAAGGCGCAAGGGGCGGACGTGGTGCTTATCGACACCGCAGGCCGTTTGCACAACAAAATTGGCTTGATGAACGAGCTGACCAAGATAAAGAAGGTGATGCAAAAGGTTGTGCCTTCTGCTCCCGACGAGATATTGCTCGTGCTCGATGGCAGTACCGGGCAAAATGCCTACGAACAGGCTAAACAATTTATTAAAGCCACTGATGTGACGGCCCTGGCTATAACCAAACTTGACGGCACGGCTAAGGGCGGTGTTGTAATAGGCATTTCACACCAGCTCAAAGTGCCTGTGAAATATATCGGGCTTGGCGAAAAAATGACCGACTTGCAGCCATTTAACCGGCAGGAGTTTGTCAACTCGCTCTTTGAAAACTCTGAGCTGAAATAACAGGATTTGGGCTGACGGGTTGACGGGTAAGTATGTCATACTCTACTCAACCACGTTAAAGTTTGAACGGCAAGAAACTTAAAAAGGTTGGCAAACTTGCCTGCACCCTCCCGCTAACTTGTCAGTTTGTTTGCTGATTACGCCAACGCGCATATCAACTAAAGCTCAAATACCTACGCACGCCACAGGCACATACAATTCTCCCCCTACCACTACACACTCGACGCTATAACAGACAATGAACAACGACAATACGCAACAATATAAGCACAACATTGACGTCATAACCATGGGGTGCTCCAAAAACCTTGTGGACTCTGAAAAACTGCTCAGCATGTTTCAAGAGCATGGCTATATGGTGCACCATAACCCCGAACACACACATGGCGACATTGCTGTCATCAACACATGTGGCTTTATAGCCTCGGCCAAGGAGGAAAGTATCAACGAAATTCTTGAACTCTGCGAGTTGAAGAACGACGGCGAACTTAACAAGGTGTTTGTAATGGGCTGCTTGTCGGAACGCTATATGGACGAGCTGCGCGAGGAAATTCCCGAAGTGGACAAGTTCTACGGCAAATTTAACTGGAAGGAACTCATCAACGACTTGGAGGCGGAGGACAATGAACCGAGCACCCCCATTTGTGGCGAGGCTGCACGCGTCACCACCACGCCCAAGCACTATGCCTACATCAAAATATCGGAAGGGTGCAACCGGCACTGCGCCTATTGCGCCATTCCTATCATTACCGGCGAACACAAGAGCCGCCCGATGGAGGACATACTGAACGAGGTGCGCGAACTTGTGGGCCAAGGCGTAAAGGAGTTTCAAATTATAGCGCAAGAACTCACTTACTACGGCATTGACCTCTATAAAGCGCAACGGCTGCCCGAACTGATTGAGCGCATGGCAGAAATCCCCGGCGTGGAGTGGATAAGGCTGCACTATGCCTACCCCACCCACTTCCCCACAGACTTGTTGCGCGTTATGCGCGAGCACGACAATGTGTGCAATTATCTGGACATTGCCCTGCAACACATCTCTGACAATATGCTCAGCCGCATGCAGCGCCATATTACCAAAGCTGAGACGCTCGAACTCATCGACACCATGCGCCGCGAAGTGCCGGGCATCAGTATCCGCACAACGCTCATGGTTGGTTTCCCCGGCGAAACGGAAAAAGACTTTGACGAGCTGATGGACTTTGTACGCGCAGCGCGCTTCGACCGCATGGGAGCATTTGCTTACAGCGAGGAGGAAGGCACATACGCTGCCAAACATTACCGCGACGATGTGCCCGAGGAGGTGAAGGAGCAACGCCTTGACAGGCTGATGATGCTGCAAGAGGACATTGCTACCGAATTGTCGGAAAACAAGGTTGGACAAACGCTTAAGGTGATTGTTGACAGACAGGAGGGTGAATACTTTATCGGACGCACGGAGGCCGATTCGCCCGAAGTGGACTGCGAAGTGCTCATTGCACGCAATGAAGATGAGCCGCTCGTAATTGGAAACTTCTACAATGTCAAAATCACCGGTAGCGAGGAGTTTGACCTTTATGGCGAAGTTGTTGACTGATTTCGCACACACCTATGCTCCATGCAGGGCATCTGCTTTATTAAAAAGACGCGAACCATTACATAATTCAAGTTTCGGATTTAGCAAGGGCGGGCTGAAAGCCCAATGGAACACATAGCCCAGGGCAAGCGAAGCGACACCCTGGGGTTCCCGCATAGTAAAGTCTCCGCGCCCTGTAAGGGCAAAAGCTTTAACCCTTTATGTTGTTATCCTTGCTTGATAGCTGATTTAGCGATCTTAAAGAGGAACATCGTATGTATATTTTGTTCAATACCTGCGCAATGTCTTAAAACTTTTGCCCTTACAGGGCGCGACTGCTCCAACACGCGATACCCAGGGTGCCGCTTCGCTTGCCCTGGGCTATGTGCTACATTGGGCTTTCAGCCCGCCCTTGCTAAATCCGAAACTTGAGTTACATAACACTACAAAAACCGCAGTTCTGTGAATAACAAAGATTTTATCAGTGCTATTGCCGCACGTACAGGCATGACAGCAAAGGCCACACAAAAAATGGCCTCAGCTTTTGTTGGCAGCATTGCCGAGAAACTTGACGATGACACACAACTTGCCGTTCAAGGCTTTGGCACTTTTGAAGTAAAAAAGAAGATGGAACGCGTCGTGGTTAACCCCGCCAACAAACAACGCAAACTCATTCCGCCCAAACTGGTGCTGGCCTTCAAACCAAGTGCCGTGCTTAAGGAAAAGATGAAATAAAAGTGGCCAACAATATGAAGAAGAAACTGACGTTACAAGATTTCGCAGACTACATTGCACAAAGCGAGGGTGTTGACAAAACAACAGCCGAGGCCTTTGTGCGTGCTTTCTTTGACATTATTGAAGAGGGTCTTATCGACGATAAGTTTGTTAAAATCAAGGGATTTGGCACCTTCAAATTAGTGGCCGTAAGCGAACGGGAGAGTGTTAACATCAACACGGGAGAACGCTTTCAGATAAGCGGCCACACCAAAGTTTCGTTCACGCCAGACAGCACGATGAAAGAGCTTGTCAATCGCCCATTTGCCCATTTCGAGGCTGTTGACTTGAACGACGATACGGACACGAAGGAGTTTGAAGTGATTGATGAGGAAATGGAGGAAGAAGAGCTTGACGAGGGCGACAGTGCCGACATTGACACTACTGCCACCGACGACAGTGCTGACAATAGCGACGACCAGGACCAAGACACAACCGACACAGCCGAAACACCGAACACGAATGAGGAACAGGAACCGGCTGTGACGGCAACGACTCCAGTCACCACCGCTGGCAATGCTAAAAATGAGCCAGAACAACCTGATATAATTGATAACGACAATGGACCGGAGGCCGATAAAGAAGTAGTAGATGCAGAAGACGAAGCGCCTGCGGAACCGGACAACTGCAAGGGCGATGACAAACACCGCGAAGGACAAGAGCTGCAACCCGCCGCACAAACCGACACTGCAGAGCAAGCACACGATGAGGAAGAAAAGGACATCGTGGTAACTACGCCCGCCCCCATCAACAATCAAACGGCAAGCAGTGCTGGCACTGACAATCAGAATACGAATGCCTCAGTTGGATACACTTATAGCGAAGTGCCCGGTCCGCACAAACGAAACTGGTGGAAGGTGACAACCGCCATACTGGGCATTTTAATATTGATGGCAGCAAGCTACTTTGCCGGCTACTACCGTATGCTCTGCCCTAACTGTAACGACAATATAGACGAACCCATTGCTGCCGACAGCAACGCTACAAACACTCTGTCTGTGCCACCCCAAGCGCAACCGCAACCTGTTGACACAACCAAGAGCACCAGCCCCACCGATACGGTTGTAAAGACCGCCACACAACCAGCCACCACACAGGCAGAAGTTGCTGCGCCAAAGACTGAAGACACAGAAGCCACCAAAACCGCAAAGGCAGCCCATGCAAAGGAGGCTACAGCCAGGCCCACCACGCACAAGGTTAAAGTTGGCGACAACGTCTACCGCATTGCACGAAAATATTATGGTTCGGACGAGTATGCTGAGAAGATTATCAAGGCAAACCATCTCAAGGACGCCAACAACATCACCGTTGGCATGGACTTGAAACTGCCTTAAGGGTGGCTCTAATAATTAACCTTTACAAGAGCTACTCCGCAATACGGAAGATTGGCCCATTTCATACGCAAACATGTTAAGTTGTTGTTTATCAGCAACTTAACATGTTTGTCATTTTTATACGGCACAAAAAGTACAAAAAAACCTCTTTGCACCTTTGCATAAATCGAAATAAAAGGCGTAAATTTGCAGTATGATTGAACTCTCCAGACATATTGAAAGCCTTATGCTAAAGCATGATTGTGTAATTGTGCCCGGATTGGGTGGTTTTATCACACAATATGTGCCAGCACGCCGTGTTGAAGGTGAGCAACTATTTTTGCCACCATGCCGCACTGTGGGCTTTAATCAGCAACTCACACTTAATGATGGGTTGCTAGTTCAGTCATACATGCAAGCTTACGACACAAATTATCCCGAAACGATCAAACTCATCAACGATGCAGTTAAACAGCTCAAACAAGAACTGCAAGAAAATGGCGAGTACGAGCTTTCGGGTATTGGACGTTTGACGCTTGGCATCGGCGGAAAATATAATTTCACACCATGTGAGGCTGGTGTGTTGTCTCCCGAACTTTACGGCCTTGACACCGTTAGCATACCTAATGTGGCACAAGCCGAAAAGCAAAAGCCTGCCACAGCTGCACATGACAAGAAGAAAGTGCACATCAAACGCACTGAGAAAAATTATACCATCAGCATTAACCGCGAATTGGTTAACTACGTGGCAGCTGCCGTGGTAACCATTTTCTTCTACTTCTTGTGGGCAACACCTGTCAGCAATTCGCCACAGAATGACAAGCAGGCAGCATCTGCCATTTATGAGCAGTTATTTGACAACGCCACACAAAAGGTTGTTCAACCTAAGGAGGTTGGACCTGCCGTCATGCAAGACGCTGCCACAAATGCTGATAGTACTAACGCTTTGTTGAGCAATACATACTCAGACAATAGTATATCAACCAATGTGGCTCAGGAGGCCAAAAGCGTTCAGCCAGCAGTTCAGCCGCAAGCCGAAAGCGCTGCTACCGCCAACAACACAACGCCGACAGCTAAAACAATGCCGACGCAAGCTGGCCGTTACACCCTGGTTTTGGCAAGTGCCATAAGCGAAAGCAATGCACAGCATTTTGCACAAAAGTTGAAACAAGAAGGCATGAAAGATGCCTCAGCCTATAAACGCGGCAGAATGGTGCGAGTGGTGTACGGACACTATGCCAACGAAAATGAGGCACAAAAAGCACTCAACACGCTGCGAAGGCATGAAGCCTTTACTGATGCTTGGGTGATGGAAATTAAATAGAGGAATTAGGACAACAGACAATACACATTAAGTTCCTAATTCCTTTTTTTATTAACACTATACAGACATACTTCGCACAAGCTGACGAAGATGGCTGAACTAATATGACAGAACACTATGAAACGTATACGCTGCCCTAAATGTGACGAATCCATTCTTTTTGACGAAACTCAATATGAGCCAGGACGTGTATTAGTATTCGAATGCCCCGAGTGCCACAAACAATTCAAAATACGCATACCTCAACCCAAGCCTGCCGCGACCACAGAAGATGAGGACGACACGGAACAAACTCCGGTCCTTGGCAAATTGGTAGTGTTGGAGAATGCCTTTCACTTTAAGCAGGAAATTCCCCTGTACCCTGGCGAAAACGTTGTTGGGCGACTTGTTAAAGGCTCTAATGCCAATGCCGCCATCAAGACGGTTGACCCAAGCATGGATACGACGCACTGCATCATTACTGCCAAGTTGCTGCCCAACGGCACTCCACGCTTCACACTGCGTGATGCGCCATCAAACACCGGCACTTTCCTGCAAAACGAAATTTTGGGCGACCGCGACCGTGTCATTATCAATGATGGCGATATCATTACCATCGGGGCCACAACAATGATTTTGCGCACCAATGATGACGAGGATTGATAACCCTTCAAACACTTTAGCAAACAATGAAAAAAGCACTTCTTACGCTGTTCTTGGCTCTGACAAGCTGCATGTGCGCCATGGCGCAACGACCGTTTGAGGGGCACTTCTTTTGCAAGGAGCTCGGCGTTAATCTGTACATCAACCTCTACGAGGAAACGCTTACCGCTCCAGGATTTTCTTTTCTTGGCAAGATGCACGGCTATATGAAGGATGGCATTTATGGCACATGGATGATTACAAAATGCCATATTGATGGTAGTTGTGCCCACATTCGCTTTAGCAATGACATTGGCTCTGACACGCAAGATGTTGAACTGAAAATTAAAGACGACAACACCTATGCCTACCACGCCATAGGCGGAAATGCCGTGCGAAAAGCTGTGGGGCGCAAACTCGTGAAAGTGTCTGGCGACATGACGTTTGTACGCATAAAGTGAACTACCGCTAAGTTAAAGACTTAGGGAGCAAATACACTTTTCGATATTTACCATGAACATACACCTTCGGCATATAGGTCAAAGCATTCTTAACACGCTTTTTCCACGCTACTGCTGCGTGTGCGGGCGACGGCTGCTCGAAAGCGAACAGGATTTGTGCCTCAACTGTTTGTTTGAGTTGCCCATGACTAATTTGCATGGTAAAAAGGGCAGCACTTTTGAGCGCATTCTTTGGGACGATGCCGTTTATACACAACATGCCAACAGCATGCTCTACTATCGTTCGAAATCAAATTACTGCCGCATCTACTTCATGTTCAAGTATCATAACCACCCTGAAATAGCAGTGAATTTTGGCAGAATGATGGCACAGGAACTTCAAGGGACTGATTTTTTTGAGGGCATTGATTGTATGGTGCCGGTGCCATTGTCACCGCAAAGAATGAAGCAACGCGGCTATAATCAAAGCGAACGACTTGCATACGGCATTAGCCTTATTACGGGCATTCCTATTGACACAACGTCTGTCATACGCAATGTTGACAATCCTACGCAAACACACATGTCTATTAGCGAACGCCGAAGGAATGTGCAAGGCATATTCGAATTGGCCGATGCAGAGGCACTGCAAAACAAGCATGTACTGATTGTGGACGATGTCATTACAACCGGCAGTACTACAAGAGCCTGTGCACGTGCGGTGTTAAAGGCCGAGGGCACAAAAATCAGTATCATAAGCCTTGGCACTTCACGATTCAACAAAGAAAAGCCTAAACCCTTCTGGATAAGGCCTTAACCTTTGCACCACAAGCTGAAATGGTTCAACGTACTTTTATGTGTAGAGCTTTGCTTTTGACCATGCGCATGTAAGCTCTGAATGGAGCTAAACGACTATTAGATGGTGCTGGTACAAAATTCTGCAAAGTGGGGTGCAGCATATAGCAAGTAGCTTGACCATCTGCTATTACCAACCAATCATATTCGTTAGCTTTCAACAAGTTTTGTTGCGTGCCTGCACTGGTCAAGCCTATATGTCCTTTTACCGACAATACTTCTATCACGCCATCTTTTGAAGGCTTTATAATGTAGCCCGTATGTGCCGACAATGCTTTGACTTGTTCAAAGCTCAAACTATCACCTGACATTCCCGTGCAAGCATAGACTGTCCCCGTTATAACCTCGGCATCATACGGCAGACTCAATGTTTGCCAAGCCTTGGAGTTTTCGGCTGTTCGTCTGTAACTTACCTGGCCTTCAGCTATCCTTATTTCCCGGTCTGTATTAAGTGGCTGCTTGTCTGTTATCACTAATTTTTGATCGAGCAGTTCACAATCAGTACCCCTGCACAGCACCACAAAATGCCATACATTTTGCACCGCTGCGGCTTGCGCTTCACCTACAAACACAGGGCAATTATATTGTTGTTGTGTAAAGGCTTTGACATCTTTAGGCAATATGGCCTTTGTAACATCTAAGCACTTTATACCATCAAAGTCCAGATTTTTCAAGCCTGAAGTTGTCCAGCCTCCCGTCAACAAGCATGTGCCTGCCGCTGTTACACTCCTACCCGGCTCTTCGGCTACTTCTGACAGTAATGCAGGCTGCTGCATTTCAGCCCATGTTGACACGCCCCATGCGCCATCGGCATAACTCACATAACGCGGTTCTGCCTCGTTTGTCTGCCAATAGCCGTTACGCAAACGCCAAACGAACTGGGTGGTATTGGTATTCAAATTATAATCTAAATAGCCCTCGTCATTTTTCAGCACAAAGGTGCTGTCGCCCTGCAAATGGGCTGTCCACACGGCTAACTGTTCAAATGGCGCTATACTGCCATCGCACAGTAATGCATCTGTGTTACTATGCTCTTTGCCATTTTTCAAGCAAAGCGTATAGTTTGAAGCGATACAATAACGATGGCCATTCTTTGGCATTTTCATATTTCCCTGCGACACTGCTGCCCCCAATTTGTAAAGTTTCAAGCCGTTTTTCATATGGGGCAGATACTCATTCGAATAGTTGTCGAACAAATTCACGTGGCTATCATTTTCATCAAGTGCCAAAGTTCGCCCGCCATCGGACAATAACACATTACCGTTGAGCAATACGGTACAAGTCCACATAACTCGGTCTGACAAGGATTGCGCAAAAGTCAAACCTAATTTGCCATCGGCCTTGCGCGCTAAATATTTTTGTTCTGCGTATGAGTATAACGCAACCTTGTCCTGGCCAAGCGTCTCCACTTGCCAAAGGGCGTTGCCATCACCTAATGTTACGCGCTCATCAGCATCTACTACGCAACGTTCACCTTTCAACTTCGTTCCCTTCTTTGAATTAGGATAAAGGCTACTGGTCATAAAGTATTCGGTGCCCTCTGCATTTAACGAACTTATTGCATAAATGCCAGGCCCTATCACTGAAGGCGCAACATGCTGCAACGTGATAGGAAAACTAATTGATGATTGAGCACGGGCTGCAAACAATATGGTCACAACCAACAAAAACATAAAGACTTTTTTCATTTCAAATTATAGTGTTACAGTATCCAACGCAACTGCAGTGCGAGGTCGTTCTTCCATGATGATGATATCAAGTCCAAACGCGATGAGATGCTACTTTTGTTGAAATAATGAAGCGATGATGCGCGGACTGACAACGCAACAGACTTTAGCACTTGCCAACTGCACAACAACACGCCCCGCATACCATGATAAGCATAGCCATTAAAGCTACTGGTGTACAACAACTGAGGCTCGTACACATAAAGCTGTGAATCAGTATCGTCCGTAAAGAATATGCCCATAAACGCTTTGGCCGTAACCCGCTTGCTGGCCTTGTAACTGCCACGGCACGAAGCCATGATGCCTTTGCTCGATGTACCACGCTGCTTGGCTGTATAGGCTGCATCTAACTGAACAGCAACATCACCGCGAGTGGCCTTGAACAATGAACTTAAACGTATTTTATGGCGCATCACATACTCCTTCAACACCTGGCTTTTGTAATTGTAAGTTTGCTGTTTCGACCTGATCTGATAACGAGCCATTAACTGCCAGCCTGCACCAATTTGCGCAAGTGACTGCAACATGCCTTCAACACCTTTGGCATTGTCGAAACGCGAATTGAATGTAGGATACGGAAAGCGGAACACGTCCAGATAACCACTTAGTTCTAACTTCTTTTGCGGCAAATAACGTACGGTGGCAAGCAAGCCTTGTTCGTTTGCCACACGCGTGTTTTGTTGTATAGCCTTGCCATACAAACTTACAAAGCGTGGTGAGAACTGCCGATATTGTGCACCTATATTCAGTTTGGTGCCAACGTTCCATGACAAACTATGTTGTGTGGCAATGTGCCCGTTGGCATCAAAGGCTATATCGCCTTGGCAATTCCAACGCCGCTGGCTTACATAATAATTTGCAGCTACATTGCCGGCAGTACGTCCACGAAAATAATGCCTGTTATAAATTTGCACCTTGGGCCACACCACACTATTGAAATGTGCCACATAGCCGTCCAAACCTATTCCCCACTGCTTTTTGCTGTACACTATCTGTACACCACTTGTCAAACAGCCCAAAGTGCGACGTGAATTTATCTCAGACAATGTGCGATGCAATCCTGTTGTCAAAATAGTACGTACAGTGTCTGTGCTAGTCTGCGTTCTTCCGTCAAGTTTTCGATATGACACAAAAGCCATCATCTGCCACCCTTTGCTACAATAACTGGCTGCCAGTCCGCGAAAGAAGTCACTCTCCTGTGTCGATGTGTGAGCGCGAAAGGTTGTTACATTACCGCTCACCTTGCTCAAAGCCTGCGCCTTATTACCATATACCTGACGTCCATACAACAAACCATATCCGCCCAGCAAATCATAGTCTCCCATTACAACACGCCATTTCTTGCCGCGTGGCCTTAGCAGCACGTACCCCGAAATATAATCATAAGGGTAAAAACCTCTCACCGCAACAGGCTCACCCGCATCTTTCTCAAAGGTCAATCCGTAAAGCACCTCACGTTTGTAATGATAACGATACCTTACAACATGATGCAGGGCATTACCCGTATAATAGTTTGTAGCAGTCGGATTATCAACATCTTTATACCCGGCACAACTATACAAAGGTATATTCAAACGTGTTTCAACCTCATGGGTACCACGTACAAGTTTGGCAATGAGTCGGTCCTGTTCCCTCATGCGCTGTACATACGCTTCCGACTGTAACATGGCAGAATCACAACGCACGAACAAAGACAAATAACTGCGCGTAAAATAATCCATACCATTCACCAGCATCAGCTCGCCCAACGATAAGAAACCATGACGTTTTTCTCGATAGCTCAAAATTGAATCTGCTTGTGTTTCATCAATAAAGGGTAATTGCAATAAATCACTCCTGCTCAACCGGTTAATTTGCATGGGGTGCTGCATCAGCACTTGCAACCTTTCTCTTTGTTCTTCAAGCAAGGACTCGTCTTCTTCACCATTTTCTCCCTCATAATAAGTCTGCACAAACTCGTCCCACGTCATATACGGTTTGTCCTCAATCTGTGCCATCATGCAAGACGGGGACAACAACAAAACGAGCAACAAGCATAGTTGTTTTATCATAATGGCATGGTTTTATTAAGGCTATGAATAAGGTTACAAAACAACAAATTGAGACTAAAGGCCATGACCATTCTTTATCATAAGCCTTTAGTCTCAACACAAAAAGACGTTTTATCGTCCCATCTGATAAGTTATGTCATAAAAACAAGGATAGACATTAGCCGAAGCATTTGCCTGACCATAAGAACCTGGTACAATCAAGCGCACATGCGCCAAGTTGCGCGTGTCACGCGTCAGTTTGACATAAGTGAAAGGCACGAGCCATGCTGGAGGTGCTGCTGAAGATTTGTAAGAATCATACATCACACCACTCAAAAATGTACCCGCAAACGTGCCCGAAGTATTTGTTACACTGACTATGTCCGGATCATTTTGCAGACCATTTGATGTCTGAATGCTGTCGCCGGCAATGTTGAACTCGGTGTAACGCACAAGCACACGTTTGGGTTCACTGTCGTCAGCAATCTTTTCACCATCACCCTTCGACACTATCTGCATGTATACACCCGTGCGGTTAAAGTACACATATTCATTCTTCGATACATCGGTCGTGCTATCATTTTTGTAAAAATCAGACTCCGATATCACCTTGATATTGCCTGGGATATTCAGCAAATATTCATCTTCATCATCAGCACTTTTAACTTGCGCTCCAGTTTGTATAAAGCCTGCTATCTGTTTGTTTTCGCGTTTACGCTTATCAGCATAGGTTTCGTCATCATTACATGATTGAAACACTGATGCCAAAGCAAACATCAGCAACAAGGCGATATTCAATTTATGTTTCATACTTTATTTAGGGAGTAATGTTTTGTGCAAAGATTGTGCGAACCGAGAGCAGAGATACAAGTTCATTTGTAATCTTTACCGTGGCACAGTCTATCCTGTGCAAAGTTACTGAAAAACTCGAAGTGCGCAACAACTTGACTTTGTAAAAGATATGCCAAAACAACAAAAGAAAGACCTTTTAGCATTCAATGCACTCATTATCACAAAATGAAAGAGGTGTGCAGCACAAAACCACACACCTCTTTACTCATTTAATTTGTGTACCTTAGCATCAAACCTCTGGCTCGGGAGTAATCAATTTGTACCCCTTGCCATGAATGTTGATAATCTCGACATTCTCATCAGCTTTAAGATGCTTACGCAACTTTGTAATGTAAACGTCCATTGAACGTGCATTAAAGTAGTTGTCATCTATCCAAATGGTCTTCAACGCAAAGTCACGCTGCAAAATCTCATTGGCATGAGCACACAGCAAACTCAAGAGTTCACTCTCTTTAGTTGTCAACTTTGTCTGCTCGTCACCACGCGAGAGGATTTGCTTCTGCGTATCAAACGAGAACGAACCAATATTGTAATGCGTGCGGTTACGGCTCTTCTTACCACGCACACGACGCAAAATGGCCTCAATACGGAACGTCAATTCCTCCATAGAGAAAGGCTTGGTCAAATAATCGTCAGCACCAATGCGGAAGCCCTCTAAAATATCCTCCTTCAGCGTCTTTGCCGTAAGGAATATGATAGGTATCTCCTCGTTAATCTGACGAATGTCGCGTGCCAAGCTGAAGCCGTCCTTTTTAGGCATCATCACGTCCAGCACACAAAGGTCATATTTGTTTTGTGTAAAAGCTCTATAACCAGCCTCGCCATCAGGACAGAGTTCCGTGTCATAGCCCTTTGCCTGGAGATATTCGCGAAGCAACATACCAAGGTTCTCATCGTCCTCGCAAAGCAGAACGCTCATTTTTTCTTCGGGGGTATTCATAATCGTATTCTATTTTATATTGTTTATTTCAGTTATTTTACTCCATCAAAGGAAGCGTTATTACAAACGTCGTTCCCTTGCCATATTCACTTTCGGCATGTATCGAACCGCCCAATGCTTTAATTACGTTATGTACATAGGCAAGGCCCAGTCCGAAACCCTTTACATCGTGACGGTTGCCTGTGTGGACACGATAGAATTTCTCAAAAATCTTTTTCAAGTCCTCTCGCTTGATTCCGATACCATTGTCTGCTATCGAAATGACAAGTTTGCTATCCGATTCATTACGAGTTGTCACCACAAGATGCAAGTCCCTGTTCTCAGCCTTATACTTAACCGCATTATCCATCAAGTTGAATATTACGTTCGTAAAGTGCATCTCATCAACAAACACTATTGCATCTTCAGCATCAATATGGGCATCAATCTTGCCACCAGCAGCCTCCACCTTCAACCGAAAAGTATTTACCGTGTCATGCACAAGCGCGTTTGCATCGACTTCTTTACTCTTGAATGTGGTAGCCTTGCGGTCGAACATCGACATCTGCAATACCTTTTCCACCTGGAAACGCAAGCGCTTGGTTTCATCGACAATAACACCCGAAATATGCTTGAACATTGTCTCGCTCTTCGCCACTGAAGGGTCGCGCAGCATTTGGGCTGCCAATGAAATGGTAGATATAGGCGTCTTAAACTCATGCGTCATGTTGTTTATGAAGTCATTCTTTATCTCCGACAAGCGCTTCTGGCGGAAGATTGTCCAAATTGTAAAGATAAAGACTATCAGCAACAACAAGGTGAAGATTATAGCCGGGATCATAAACTTGACACTTGAGAATAAGAAGCTCTTCATGTCAGGAAAATGAATGTAAAGCAATCCCTTTTGAGCTGAGGGGTCATTGGGATACAACACCTGGCGGTAAATGTATCTGTCGCCCTCTTTTGTATAATCAGAACAGCGATAAACCAACCTGCCATCTGACGTGGTTACGTAAAAATGGTAAGGTATATTTATGCCGTTGCTCCTTAGCTCTGCTCTTAAATCGCTATCCAAAGCCCGAAAGTCCACGCGCTCAGACAAAGGCAAATCGCTCGGCGTATACATCACAGAGTATACAACCTCATTCAACAAAGCTTTTTGATAAATGTAGCGCTGTCGAACAGAGTCGCGTATAGATTCATCAACAGAATTGGAATTCAAGTTGTCGAGAAACAATCCCTTTGGCACATTGGCCGGAATAGTCGACCGCATCCTTGCTTCAAAAGGAGTTTCTCCATTGTTTGCAGTCTGTAACGAGTCATTAGATTGCGAAGCATTTGGTTTTCCAAAACGACGCTCCAACCCACGTTTAGTCTCGTTGAGTTCCAAATTGCGAGCTGCCTGATATAAACTGCGTGTAACAGATTCATCAAACTGCTCCTTGCGCATATTGATTACCTCTTCAAAGTATTTTGCTTGTAAAAAGATCAACGCGAGGAACAGGAAACCCATCACTCCCGCGATGACCCATATCGTCGATTTCTTCATAATGCAAAGATATAGCTATTGTTAAATCAACGCCAAGGAAACATAAACAATTATCTAATATCAACCTATTATTAACAAGATAAGACTTTTTTGGTTAACAAAACATCAAGTATAACAACGCTCGTTATGCTCACGGAAATACTGATATGCTGTGTTTGCTTCTTAAATTCGCTTTTCAACCTGTCAATCTGAATGAAAGCGCAAGCACTAAACGCTATCACCAAACGCTATATCTAAACGCTATCGCCAAACACTACCTCTAAACGTTAGCTCTATACGCTACCTCTAAACGCTAGTTCTAAACGCTACCTCTAAACGCTAGCACAAAACGCAAGCACTAATGGGGGCGACGCGTCTCGCGTCGGAAAAAGATGCAGCTATTATTTGGTAGGGTTCGTTTTACCCTCCTTCCTCTATCCCGACGCGGGACGCGTCGCCCCCATTAGAGCTAGCGTTGGGTGCTTGAGTTTATCACAGAATGGCATAATTAGGCAACTCCCAACGCTAGCTCTAATGGGGGCGACGCGTCTCGCGTCGGGAAAAGATGCAGCTATTATTTAGCAGGGTTCGTTTTACCCTACTTTCTCTATCCCGACGCGGGACGCGTCGCCCCCATTAGAGCTAGCGTTTAGAGCTAGCGTTTTATTAGAGGCAGCGTTTCGTGCAGCGCATTTCTGACAACTACTGACCTCGGCAGATTCGCAAACGCTCAGATGTGCGCAGACACAAAAAAACCTCTCTCAGTTGTGACACTGAAAGAGGCTGTGAAAATAAAGTTGGCGGCGACCTACTCTCCCGCGGGTGTGCAGTACCATCGGCGCGGTTGGGCTTAACTTCTCTGTTCGGAATGGGAAGAGGTGA